>CAVWWQ010000011.1:0-93793 GCA_963758815.1 uncultured Alphaproteobacteria bacterium | reverse complement strand
AAGAAGTTGCCACAATCCGTGCCTGGATTCTCCCTCACAGGCGGGACATGACGAAAGACGAGGAAGCCCAGTACGCCCGGATTTCAAACCGGGCCCAAGGCTTTTTATGTTTCCCGGGAGGGACGACTGATCCAAGACGGTGGATGGATGGATGTCTTCGGTGCTCCCGAACCCCACACCTCCTTGCTGAGAGTCGAGTTTGATTTCGGCCACGAGCTGGATGACGCATTCCGTATCGATGTAAAAAAATCGCGCATCCTTTTCCATCCGGACCTCGAAGACGGACTCCTTGAGCTGTTGCAGCCCGTGTATCGCGAGGCGGGAAACCGGTACCGTCGCCAGAGCCGGGAGCAGGCAAACTCAACACAAACGGTGAACCACGCAAGCGCGAACAAAAATATCGCGAGCACTTCAAATGCGCAGAAACCGGAGGTCAAGTCAGTCGATCCGGCCAGCCAGACGGCCGAAGTGTCAACAATATGGGACAGAAAATACGCATCAAGGCGCCTGTCCAGAGCAACGTCAGCCCCGATTCCATCCACGTCGAGGCGGTTGAGAGCATCACATCAGGGGAGCTCTGGCAGCCGGCGTTCCGGAGCAGCACCCAGACAGGGCATGTTCCCTCTGTCCTCCTGAACAAACACCATGACTTTTACCGGAATTTACCCAGCGAGCGGCGGCCAACGGTTATGCCATCGAAGAGATAGATCTGCTTCTGTGGGCCTTCGCCATGGCGGAGCAGAACAATACAAACCAGGAACTCGAACCCATTTTCGAGGACATCCGGACGGAAATATCCAATAACCTGCGAAAGCTTCTGAGAAATCTTCCGGACCCCGAACCATCGGAACTCAACCCTGAAGAAGAAGTCTAAATGATTGGCGCAAGGCAGGCTCTAATCCAGCGCGAGCTGGAAATGGGAAACAGTACCAGATCGGGGTGACTGTGGGAGCCAAAGGGATCACGTCCAGCATGCGGATATGGTTCTCCGATCTGGATCAGCGTCACGGGCCTGTCGCCGAGTTCCGTGGAGTCGGACTCTATTCGCATCGAGTAGACCTGGCCCTTGGCAATTTTTCGGCGAAGTACTCAAGCAGATCAGGTCGGCTGAAAAAGAAGACGTAGATTTGGCGAGAGCCCTCATCGCGTCCATTTCCCGGAGGTGAAGCTTGATTATCACGGACAGGCGGCGAGGACTGGCTCGTAAATTCCGGAAATTTCAGGATGTCGGCGATTGTGCGATATGAAACCCAGCCTGACGATGCTTCAATCGTGAAGACATGCCGGGACGTCATTGTGCCTATGATGGCGGCCATGGCCGAACTTATCGGTTACGACGTCCTCCAAGACGAACAGAAGGAAGAGTTGCCTGCGTATGAAGGTGCCGTCGAGCAATACCTAGTGAACAGACGCGAGAGAAACCCACGCAACCGCCTTCTCTGTATCCGGCTTCACGGTGAAAAATGCGCGGTTTGCCAGATCGAACCGGTGTCGGTCTACGGCGCAGCAGGCGGCATAATTGAGGTCCATCATCTGGAACCGCTTTCGCAACTCAAGGAGCCGCGCCCATATGATCCGGCGAAGGACCTGCTTCCGCTGTGCCCTAATTGCCACCGTGCTGTTCACACTGGAAGCCTCTTCCGCTGTCAGTCGAAGAACTCCGCACCTTGAGGGAAAAAGTCCGTGGCTGATCTGGCTTCACTTCCTGAAGTCTTTGAAAAAGTCCGGTCGCTCGTTCCTGGCGGATACACTCTTTCGGAGCGTGTGCTTGATCCGGTAATTCTCATCGAGCGCGACGGTGACAATATCCGTGCCCGGCTGGCGGGTACGCGGCTCGTTAAGGGTGAACGATCGGTATTTCCGGCGCCCAGCAATCGTCATGCGTGGGTCTCCGACGGAACGATTCTCCGCCCCCTGCCACGGGATATTTCAGCGATTCTTGGCCCTGTTCTTAAGGACATAAACCCGGAAAATCTGAGCTTCAGCGACGCTATCCGGCTGCTCCGCTTTCCACCCGAGGCGATCGGGACATTGCCAGGGCCCACGCTTCTGCAGTCCGGCCAGTCCGCAGCGGAGACACAAGCTGGCGAACTCAAGATCACTGGTCTCCGGGCCGAGCTGTTCCCTTACTAGGGCAAGGGGTGTACGGTGGATATAACGGCTGGGTGAGGACTGGCGGCATCATTCTGGCTGACGAAATGGGGCTGGGAAAGACGATCCAGATCATTGCGCTTCTTTTGCTTGACCCGCCTGTCCATTCGTCTCCGGCACTCATCATCTGCCCGACCAGCCTTATCGCGAACTGGGTGCGAGATGCGGCATTTTGCACCCGCCCTCAGTGTGATCGTCCATCGCGGGAGCGATCGCGCCGGAATCGTTCGAGACCTGCAACGGTCCAGTTTAGTGATCACCACCTACGACACGATGGTGAACGACATATCGGTGTTTTCCTCGCTGGAGTGGTCCTGGCTGATTTGTGACGAGGCCCAGGCAATTAAGAACCCGCAATCAAACCGGCGCAAAGCTGTCGCGACAATTCCAAGAAAGCGCACCATTCCCATGACCGGGACGCCGGTCGAGAATACCTTGGTAGATCTCTGGTCGCTAACTGATTTCGCGATACCCGGCCTTCTGGGCGACCTCGCCACTTCAGTATGGAATTTCCTGACACCAGAGAATCGGCCAAAGCCCTTGGGCCTCTCACGGACCCGATCATTCTCAGGCGCGTTGCTGACGTTGCAGGCGATCTCCCGGCGCGGATCGACATCGATATGCCGATCGAGCTTGATGACGGGCTCGTTGAACAATATCGCCACGTCAGGGACTCCACGATAGCGAAATACCCGGTTGCCGGCTCCCTTGTCGCAACTTTGCAGCTGCAGCTTTTCTGCGCCCACCCCTGGCTGCGTCAGGAGGGGTCGAACAGCGAACCGGACGACGCACTTATCGAACGCGGTTCCATATCATCCCTTGTGACACCGAAGATGGAGAGGACTGTCGCGCTGCTGCGCGAAGCCTTTCACAACGGCCGCAAGGTCATCATCTTCGCCCTGTTCAACAGAATCGGCGACCTCATCCGCGAGGCCTGCAAGGACTTTCCCAATACATACTGGGGTGCCATCAACGGCTCAACGCTTCAGGAGGACCGCCAGACGATTATCGACGAGTTCACCGACCATTCGGGCCCTGCCTGTCTCATACTCAATCCCAAGGCCGCCGGCGCGGGGCTCAACATCACGGCCGCCACTGTAGTCATTCACTTCACGCCCGTCTGGAACCCGGCCCTCGAGGCCCAGGCAAGCGCGCGGGCACATCGTCGGGGTCAAACCCAACCTGTTACTATCTACAGGCTTTATTACAGTACGACTGTCGAAGAGATCATGATCGAACGTTCTCTATGGAAAAGCGAACTCGCGAACGAGGCGGTACCGGTATCGACACGCGACTCGACAGATCTTAAGCGCGCACTGCAGATATCGCCGGAGAAGCTATGACAAAAACCGCTTTCAGCAAGACTCTCAGCGCGAATGATGTAGGCGCAGCCGGTGGTCACATGGGAGGAATCCTTATTCCCAAGGGGGAGGGGCGGGCGAGCTGCTGGCGTTCCTGCCCCGGCTGGACGCCAAGCAAATGAACCCGTCCGCATGGATCAACTGCAGATCGGAAGACGGGCATCAGCTGAAATTCCGATACATCTACTATAACAACAAGCTGCACGCCCCCGCTGGCGCGCGGAACGAATACCGGATTACCCACATGACCGGGTACCTCAGGGATGTTGGTGCGAAGGAGGGGGATACCTTCAGAGATTCCGTACATCCGGCCGGGATGTGTACGAAATATTTAATCAAACCCAAGCAGAAGCCTGAAACGTCAGACACCGAAGGCCCTGTCAGGATAAAGCTTTGGGTGGAGGAGGGTTCACTAGTCAGTGCGCCCTGTTCCAGTTCGAGAGCTTTATTCTCAAGGTCTCGTCACCGTATGTGTAGCCAGCCATGCGTGCTTTTTCCAGCAGCTCGAGGGCGACCAAACACTGCTTTTCAGAAGGTATCCTCGTTGAAAGGCCGCTGCAGGCTGTCAAGATACCTTCCTCCGCAAGCCGATCTGCCGATTCTGCAGGCCCCATGCGGTCAACCTGGCCCAGAATTTTCCGCCCAGCTCGACAACCCTTGCTTGGGCTTCAATTCCGTTGGTGAGGGCTGCGTCCTGCGCCCTTCACGGGTGACGGTGTCGGCTTCGCATGTGTGGTTCTACTGTAATATCTGAAAAACCGTCGTCGTAATCTACCACTTCACGACGCAAGGCTCCCCAGCAGCCCTGCTTTTTGGCCCATTCCGTCACGTTCTTTATTGTCGATTCAGGATGAACAATTACATGTGCAGCTGCTTCGGCCAAACCAGGCGCAGGGAATCCATGAGATCGGCAGAAACGGCCTGCCTTTTCCACACATCGTCAAGGTCGATAAGACGCTCTTTTTCCCGGCATCGTCCACCAGCTTGGCGATCGCGTAAGTCACGATATATGCGCGATATCCGCCAGGATACCAGCTCTGCTTGGGAATTGCTTTTTCCAGTTCTCTGAAAACAATGAGCTTGCCGATAAGCCTGCGATACCAGGTCTCATCGAATTTTGTGTCGCTGCGTCTCCATTCCTCGCCGATCTCACCTGCGAAGGAAGCGAAATTCTTCTGTGCGCCTTTGCTCACAATATCGGGACGCAACATGAAGGAAAACTCGACCTTTGCGAGATCCGTTTTTGTGAAATACTGCGCCTTCGGGTACTCGGCATCGAACCGCCGCCTTTCCGCTTGGGACCGCTTTGCACGTTCGACCAGATATTGGCCCCGCGCGCGCTCGTAGAACCACTTCGTCTCCTTGTTGGTCCCCTCGGCGGCCGGAGCAAGGATGCGACACGAAAAGTCCTCCATCCGCATATGGAAAGGATGATTTGAAAAGAAATCAGCCGCGCTGACCTTGTTCTGGCTATTGGCGAATTTCGAGATGTTGGGAACGACCTCTTCCGAGCTCGCGGGAGGCACCACCGTGAGCTTGAGCTGCACGTAAACACGATCCAGGTTCTCAGGCGCAATTTAAGGGCTGCGTGCAATGAGGCGGTTGTCTGGCCACCATTCACAATTTGCAAGTTCGTTGCAGATATTACCCTCATTCCGTCCGAAGCAGCACCTGTCTCGATGGCATCCGCCGTCGCGGAAAGACCGTTGTTGTAGCTGAAAAACATGCTGGGCTTGTCTTTGATGGTGTCGCGAATTCCGCGATTGACCGACCCTCGTGCCTGCAGAAAGCTCCGCACGTTGGACTCGAGAAGGCGCACGCCCCATTTGTCATATATTTTGGCGAGTTGCGAACCCTTCATCACCATCAGGTAGGAGTCAAATTCGGCACCGTCATTGTAGGCAGCCAGCGCAGGTACCGCTTCTCCAAACTCCTCGCTGAAGTTGACAGAAGAATCTTTTCCCGACTCTGTCCGGCTTCCTCGAAGCGATGAAATCTCCCCAAGTCCCAGATCTGTAGGTTACCGGTATGCCGTCTATTTTCCCGGCAAGGACAGCATCTGTTCTGGCACTATAGCGTGAATTCGTGATCAGGATGAGCTTGATCTTCGTCACAGTTGACCAGGAATCGGACAGCATTTCCGCCAGTCCGGAGATCGGCTTTTCAGTTGAAAGTGTTTGTCGGAATTCCGAGCGCCGGGCGGCCGCAACAAAATTGATCAGATGCGTGAAATGTTTCTTTGTATCGCCGGCATTGATCGACCCTGCATTCCCGCTGTCTTGGAAATTGCACACCATGACACTGAGAATGCCATCCGCGTCGCGCGGATTACCGCCAATGCCGTCTATGCGAAGGTTCTTGCCAGAGTAACTGCCCTCGAAACCAACGTAATCGGCCGTAATTATTTCTCCTTCGGCCTCGAGGCGACTGGCCGATCGATTTTTAAAAAAGCCTCTTTCGGAGAAATGCCCGTCTGCAAAGCCGTTTCGAAAATCTCCGCAACGAGTATCTTATTGAAGTCTTCTGCTTCGTCCAAGATGCCTGCCCCGACCCCTTCTTGGCACTCTCGATATCGGTCTTACGCCAACCTTCAATAATTTAAGACAGCGTTTAGTTGTAAAATTCAAGAGCTCGGTGGGCCCTTGATCAAGGGATAACGCTATCGACAAGGGGCAAGCATTCATCGAACGGGTCGAATGGGGAGAATGCAACGTGCTTACTATGTGCTTACTTTCTCAAAAGTCGAAAGCAATGAAAATGATGTAAGCTCATTGAAATAGATTGGCGCACCCGAAGGGATTCGAACCCCTGACCTCTGCCTTCGGAGGGCAGCGCTCTGATCCAGCTGAGCTACGGGTGCTTCGCGTCTGGCTATAGCGGAAGCCCAAACCCCGCGCAAACCTCAGAAACGGCGGCCAATGCGCGCAACTGGCGGAAAACCCCGCGCAATGCCATATAGAAAACCATGTCAGAAACGCGTCCGCCTGCCTCCAGCATCAAAAAAGGCGATCATCTCTATCTCATTGATGGATCAGGCTATATTTTCCGCGCCTATCATGCCTTGCCGCCACTTACCCGCAAGAGCGACGGCCTGCCCGTGGGTGCCGTCCAGGGATTTTGCAATATGTTGTGGAAGCTCTTGGAGGAGACCAAGGGTGAAAATCGGCCTACCCATCTTGCGGTGATTTTCGATCATTCAGCCGAATCCTTTCGTAATTCCTTTTATCCCGACTACAAGGCACACCGGCCCGACCCACCGGCAGATTTGCGCCCGCAATTCGGCCTGATCCGACATGCGACGCGTGCCTTCAACGTGCCCTGCATCGAGCTGCGGAATTATGAGGCCGATGATCTGATTGCCACTTACACGCGCCAAGCCGTGGAAGCTGGAGCCACGGTTCGTATTGTCACGTCAGACAAGGATCTGATGCAGCTGATCCAGCCCGGCGTCGAGCTGCTCGACACGATGAAAGACAAAGCCATCGGCCCTGCCGAGGTCATGGAAAAATTCGGCGTAACACCTGACAAGGTGATCGATGTGCAGGCCCTGGCGGGTGACAGCGTCGACAATGTGCCCGGTGTGCCTGGCATTGGCGTTAAGACGGGCGCCGAACTCATCAACACTTACGGCTCGCTGGAAGCGTTGCTGGAACGCGCCACCAGAAATCAAGCAGCAAAAGCGCCGCGAGAACCTGATCAACTTTGCCGATCAGGCGCGAATTTCCAAGCGTCTCGTCACGCTCGACCAGAATGTGCCGGTGGAGCACGGGCTTCACACTTTCGCGGTCGACGATCCGCGCGCCTCCGAATTGATCGGATTCCTGAAGGCACTCGAATTCAGCACCTTCACCCGCAAGATCGCTGCCGCATTGGATTGTGACATGGCGGCAATCGAGCCTGTGCCTGTGACTTTCGAATTCTGGCCGCCGGAAGGTGGCGCGCCCGGCGCACCGGAAGAAGCTGTAACCCAGCCGAAATCGCAAATGCCAGACATGTTCGCAGCCGCGCGTCAGTTGCAGACGGGAGCCGGTGAGGAAGATGTGGCGGAGGCCCTGCGCAAGGTGCCGGTCAATCATGCGGACTATGAGACGGTCACCACGCTTGAGGCGCTCGACAATTGGATCGCGGCGGCCTTCAATCAGCCTTATGTCTGCGTCGATACCGAAACAGATTCACTTGATGCCATGCAGGCCAATATCGTGGGCGTGTCGCTGGCGATTGCACCCGGCAAGGCCTGTTACATTCCGCTTGGCCACAAGGGAGCAGGCGAGGGTTTGTTCGGTGGCGATCTCGTTGAAGGCCAGATCAAGCATACTGAAGCTTTCGCACGGCTGAAGCCGCTCTTCGAAGCATCGCAGATTCTGAAGATCGGCCAAAATTTGAAATATGACATGCTGGCGCTAAAGCAGATCGGCATTGGCGTGGCACCCATCGATGACACGATGCTACTGTCCTACGTGATCGAGTCCGGTGATGTGGGTCACGGCATGGATGAATTGTCTCAGCGCCATCTCGGCCACAAGCCCATCGCGTTCAAGGATGTGGCAGGCAGCGGCAAGTCCGGCGTCACCTTCGACAAGGTGCCGATTGACCGGGCTACGGCCTATGCCGCGGAAGATGCCGATATCACACTGCGCCTTTGGCTGTTATTTAAACACAAGCTGGTGAAGATGGGAAAAACCAGCGTTTATGAGGTGCTGGAACGGCCGCTTATTCCTGTTTTGCTCGGCATGGAAAATGCCGGCATCACGGTGGACCGTGCGGTGCTTGCCAAGCTTTCCGGCGAATTTGCCGGCAAGCAGCAAGTGATGGAAGAGGAGATCTACAAGCTTGCCGGCCAGCCCTTCAATATAGGTTCGCCCAAACAGCTCGGCGATATTCTCTTCGGCAAGATGGGTCTGCCCGGCGGCAAGAAGACCGCAACTGGTGCCTGGAGTACCGACGCCTCCACGCTGGATGATCTCGCCAATGAAGGTGTAGATCTCGCCAAGCGCATTCTGGATTGGCGCCAATTGGCCAAACTGCGCTCCACCTATACTGAGGCGCTACCTGAATATATCAACCCGAAAACCAATCGTGTGCACACTTCTTACGCCATGGCGTCGACCTCTACTGGCCGTCTGTCATCGACCGATCCGAATTTGCAGAACATTCCGGTGCGCACCGAAGATGGCCGCCGTATCCGTACGGCCTTTATTGCCACACCGGGCAACACGTTGATCAGCGCCGACTATTCGCAGATTGAACTGCGCGTGCTGGCACATATCGCAGATATTCCGCAGCTCAAAAAAGCCTTTGAAGAGGGGCTCGACATTCACGCCATGACGGCAAGCGAGATGTTCAACGTGCCCATCGAAGGCATGGAAAGTGCAGTGCGCCGCCGCGCCAAGGCGATCAATTTTGGCATCATCTATGGCATTTCGGCCTTTGGCCTCTCCAACCAGCTGTCGATCAGCCGCGAAGAAGCCGGCGAATATATCCGCACTTATTTCAAGCGCTTTCCTGGCATCCGCGATTACATGGATGCCACCAAGGCGAAGGCGCGCGCCAATGGCTATGTCGAAACCATCTTCGGTCGGCGCATGCACTTCCCGCGCATCAATTCGCCGAACCCGTCGGAAAAGGCTTTCCTCGAACGCGCCTCGATCAACGCGCCCATTCAGGGTTCAGCTGCGGACATCATCCGCCGCGCCATGGTCCGCATGCAGCCGGCGCTTGATGAAGCAGGCCTCAAGGCCAGGATGCTGTTGCAAGTCCATGACGAATTGATCTTCGAATGCCCCGAAAGCGAGGCCGCTGTCACCTGCGAAGTGGTGAAGACGGTGATGGCGGGGGCACCCGAACCGGTCATAAAACTGGCTGTGCCACTGCAGGTCGATGCTCATTTCGCGCAGAACTGGGACGAAGCCCACTAGCTATTCGAACTGCACGCCCAGCGCAGCCACACCCGCCACTGTAAGCCCGATGCCGAACCATTGGCCGATGGAGACTTTTTCCTTGAGCCAGATCATGGCAAGCAGGGCAGCAATCGCACCGTAAGCTGAAATGCCCATGGCGCCAATTTCCTTGTAGGCCATCGTTCCCATGGCATTGATTCCGGTGAGTGCCGCGATATCCAGCCCACCCATCACAAGGCAGGCCAGCGCCACTGTCCAGGTGAGCTTCACATCAGGTGCCTGTTCTCGTGTGGCGAACAGACCAAGCACCAGCATGGCAGGCACGCGCAGCAATCCTGCGGTTGTCGCATCGCCAAAGCTTCCGGCCAGCTTTTGGCCCAGCACGATGGCCACTGCAAAGCACACGTCTGAAAGAACGATCCAGAAGGCCAGTTCCCAGACATGGCGACGGCTCATGGATTTCATGCCGCCTTCTTCAGGACTGAACCGCCCCACCATCACTGCGCCAAGAAGAATGCCGGCGATGCCGAGATATTGCAGAAAGTTGGGTTTGAGTCCGAAGAACATGCCCCACACAACGATGAGCGCGGGATAGCCGGCAGAGAACGGGCCAACCACCGAAAGTGGCGCCATGGCGAAGCTTTTGAACAAGCCGGCAATGGCCAGCCCGTAGATGATGCCGAGAAGCCCGACGAGCAGCCAGTCTTCCACATGGGCGCTGCGCGCCATGACAACAACCGGCAGCAGCAAGATAAGGCCCGCCAGCTCTGTCCGCATGCCGAGCCGGAACGCGCCCATGCGCTGCGTGAAAACACGCGCGGCAACATCGTGCACGCCCCAGCACAGGGCGGCGAACAGTCCCAGCAGCAAAGCCATATCGGCTGTTTAGCAGGGGGAAATTGAAATGATGACGGAATTTGCCAGCCACCGGACTGGAAACGACAAGTCCAGCGCGTTGTGTTACATAGAATGCCAGCATGTTTCTCTCCGTCTTTGAAATCTTCAAGATCGGCATTGGCCCGTCCTCCTCGCACACCATGGGGCCGATGGTGGCCGCGCATCGCTTTCTGTTGGGCTTGAAGCCGGAACAGCAGGCTGCAGCCCAGCGCCTCACCACCACGCTGCATGGCTCGCTCGCCTTTACCGGCAAGGGCCACGGCACCGATAAGGCCGTGGTGCTTGGCCTTGCAGGCCAGACGCCCGAAACCCTGAACCCCGATGATGTCGAGCCCATTCTGGCCTCCGCCACCACAATCGATCTCGGCAGCAGGACCATTCCCTTCACTGCCGCGAACGATGTGATTTTTGATTTTGGCCCCGCCCTCAAGCATCATTCCAACGGCATGGTGATGCGCCTGTGGAATGGGCAGGGCGAGATCATCACCCAGGAAACCTATTATTCGATCGGCGGAGGTTTCGTGCAGACTGAGGCCGAGCGTGTCGCATCGCTGCAGGACAAGCCAGAGGCGCGCGACGTGCCTTATCCCTTCGCCAATGCCGAAAGCATGCTGCAGATGGGCCAGGCCTCGGGTCTTTCCGTTGCTGACATGAAGCGCAGCAATGAAACAGAAACACAGAGTACTGCCGAACTTGATGCGAGGCTTGACCGGATGTGGGGCGTGATGCAGGCCTGCATCAATCGCGGCCTCAAGCTGCACGGGCAATTGCCCGGCGGTCTGAAGGTCAGGCGCCGCGCCGCCGACGTGTTTGAAAAACTGAAGGGCGAACATGGCTCCAATGCCGTGCAACCGCATCAGGTGATGGACTATCTGTCGGTCTATGCCATGGCGGTCAATGAGGAGAATGCCGCCGGAGGCAAAATCGTGACCGCACCCACCAATGGCGCGGCGGGCGTGGTCCCGGCGGTGATCCGCTATTATCTCGATCATTGCGCTGGAGCCGATCAGCAAGGCATCCGCATTTTCCTGCTCACTGCTGCAGCGATCGGCGGCATCATCAAGCACAACGCATCGATTTCGGGCGCCGAAGTCGGTTGCCAGGGCGAGGTGGGCTCGGCTTCGGCCATGGCGGCGGCGGGTCTCTGCGCGGCTTTGGGCGGGAGCAATGAGCAGATCGAGAACGCGGCGGAAATTGCGCTGGAACACCATCTCGGCATGACTTGTGATCCGGTGGGCGGTCTGGTGCAGGTGCCCTGCATCGAGCGCAACGCCTTTGGCGCAGTGAAGGCCGTGGCCGCGGCCTCGCTGGCGCTCCGCGGTGATGGCAAGCATATCGTGCCGCTCGACAGCTGCGTCGAAACCATGCGCCAGACCGGCGTCGACATGAGTGACCGCTACAAGGAAACCTCGCAGGGCGGCTTGGCCGTCAATGTGGTGGAGTGCTGAGCGGCACGCGCCGGTAATCCAAATATTTTTGTCATTCCCGCGAAGGCGGGAATCCAGGTCCAGGGCTTCGGTTGCCGAAGCTGGGCCCCTGCCTGCGCAAGAGCGACGGAACAAAATGGTGAATTTGGAATCTGCACATGACTCTCCGCTTGTTGGTTTCGTGGCGTTCGAAACCGGGAAGAAAGAAGGGAGACGCGTGGGGTAACTTCACGCGGTGCGGCTAGGTGTAGAGCCGCGAAGACTGTTGCGTTGGGTTGCCCCACGCGTGAACAGGTTTTCAATAGCTGCTGGCTGGATAGCGCGTTGTTTTGACCGCCAGCCCCACATCCCACCTTAAGGGACCAGAAGGGCTATAGTTAGCGGCGGTGGACCGTCGTGAGACTCCATGGGCGAACCAATAAACCCACCGTAAACGCTCCGAATTCTCGGCTCGGCCCGTAGTGACCGAAGCTCCAGCTTGCACACCCGATGACGGTGTACGTTTTACCGCCCGCAGGACCTGTCATCCAAGCGCATTCCGAAGGAATGGCGCCCAGTCTTTCAGCCCGTGAGAGCTTCAGACTGCCTTCCATCAGGTTCACCGTCATGAACCGGACCCCGGCGGAAGGAGACAAATCACTACATATCCTATTATAGGAATTAAGTCAAGAAGAATATTCTACTTCTCCGTCGGAGTGAGGGTGAAGGGTTCTACCGCAGCTTTCGTGGCGCCACCGCTTGCGCGGTGAGTGGATCCTCCGGCCAGAAATGCTTGGGATAGCGGCCGCGCAGATCCTTGCGTACGTCCGCGTAGGCATTCACCCAAAAAGTCTCCAGCGATTGTGTGACAGCAACGGGTCGCCCGGCCGGTGATAACAGTTCGATCTTGAGCTTGGCACGGCCATCAGCCACCTGCGGCGCAGAGTGCAGGCCGAACATCTCCTGCAGGCGCACGCGTAAGGTGGGATCGCCCTCAACCGTATAGTCGATCTGGTAATGCCCCCGCCCGGCACCTCCATGCGCGACGGCGCGAGCTTCTCGAGGCGCGACAAAAGCTCATGCGGAACCATGCTCCGCAGGATGTTCAGCATGTCCAGCCGCTCAAGATGGCTCTTGCGGCTCATGCCCGAAAGATAGGGCAGTAGCCATTCACCGAGCGAGGCTTTCAAAGCTTCGTCCGAAAAACTGGGAAAACCCAATTCCGGCATCACGCGCGCCAGAAAACTAATCCGTGCACGGAACATATGCGCAGCATCGCTCCAAGGCAATGCACCGAGCCCCATCTGCGCGACACCCTGCAGCATCGCCTCCGCGATTTTTTCCGGCGGCACATCGCTGAGCGGCTTTTCTTCCAGCACCAGCGCGCCGAGCTTCTTCACCTGCGCAGCGGAAACCGCCTGCGCCTTCGCATTCCAGAACACATCGGCTTTCGTCTCAACCAGATGGCCGAAATGTTCTTCGATCTCGGCCTCACTGATCTCGCCTGCCATTTGCACGCGCGCATCAGCGCCGCTCCCGTCGAGCAGGGCAATGGCGATGAAATCGTTCTTGGCCAGCGCATCATGCTCGGCCATGACAGCGCCTGCACCAGACGCCATGCGGAAGCGCCCATAAGAGCCGCGCCGCTGAGCGAGGCGGTCGGGGTAAGCGAGCCCGAGCAAAACGCCCGCGCCCACATCGCCAGTATCCTCACCCAGTGAAGCCAGCGACATGATCTGCTTCATGCTCTGCCGGATACGGTCTTTCGCGGCGCCGCGCAGATAAAGCAGCCGCTGCTCGGCGTCGCGTGGCGCATCGCGTGGCAGCCCGTCACGTTCCGACAGCAAGGCCGCAATTTCGGCCGCCTTGGCGCCAGCACCCAGCTTCCTGGCGGTGATGACCATGTGGCTGAGGCGCGGATGCAGCGGCAATCGCGCCATCTCCCTGCCATGGGACGTGATGCGGTTATCGGCATCAAGCGCCGCCAACTCGCGCAGCAATTCCTGCGCCTGCGCGAAAGCACCAGCCGGAGGCAATTCGATCCACGGCAGGCCTTCGCGGGTGGAAACGCCCCACGCCGCAAGCTCCAGCACAAGACCAGACAGATCGGCGATGCGGATTTCCGGATCATCATGTGGCGCCAGCGCGCGCGTCTCTTCTTCCGGCCAGAGACGGTAGGCCACACCGGGCGCCAGACGACCAGCGCGGCCCCGGCGCTGCTCCGCAGATGCTTGGGAGACGCGCACCGTCTCAAGTCCTGTCATGCCGGAAGCCGGGTCAAAGCGCGGCGCGCGCTTGAGGCCGGTGTCGACCACAGCCTCGATGCCATCGATGGTGAGCGAGGTTTCGGCAATGGTGGTGGCGAGCACGATCTTGCGCGTGCCGGCAGGCGAGGGCCTGATCGCCGCGTCCTGCTCAGCCAGCGGCATGGCGCCGTAAAGCGGGCGGATGGCGGTGTTCGGCAATGCCGCATTTTCAAGCTCGGCGGCCACACGGCGGATTTCGCCTTCGCCCGGCAGGAAGAGCAGGATCGAGCCCTTCACTTCGCGCGCCGCGCGCAACGTGGCCTTGGTTGCATCGGCAATGATCGTCTGCCGCGTGGCCTTGTCGAGATAGCGCGTCTCTACCGGAAACATCCGGCCCCGGGCCCTGATCTCCGGCGCATCGCCGAGTTGTGCACGCAGCGCCTCGACATCGAGTGTCGCCGACATGACCAGGATTTTCAAATCAGGCCGCAGGTTCTGCTGCACATCAAGGCACAGCGCCAGCGCGAGATCACCATCCAGCGAACGCTCGTGGAATTCGTCGAAGATGACCAAAGCGGTGTCAGCGATTTCCGGATCGGCCTGCAGGCGCCGCGTCAGCAATCCTTCCGTGACGACTTCGATTCGTGTTGCCTTCGAAACCTTGCGCTCCATGCGTACCGCGTAACCCACGCGCGCACCGACTTCTTCTCCCAGTGTCTGCGCCATGCGGGTGGCGGCCGCCCGCGCCGCCAGCCGGCGCGGCTCCAGCATCACGATCTTGCGGCCCTTGACCCATGGCTCGCTCATCAAAGCCAGGGGCACGCGCGTCGTCTTGCCTGCACCTGGCTCAGCCACCAGAATGGCCGAAGGCCGCGAGATAAGCGCGGCCTTCAGGTCGGGAATGACATCATCAACCGGAAAATTCATGCCATTTCTTTGAGCCAGGGCGGATCAGCACCCGGCCGCGACACGGTGATGGCAGCCGCGCGCATGGCATAATCGGCCGCCGCCGTGAGATCTTCAGCACCGATGGTCGCCAGCGCCTTCTTGGTGAGAAGTCCGGCACGTTCCAGCTGCGCAAGGAAGCCCGCGGTGAACGTATCGCCTGCGCCCACCGTGTCGGCAACTTTCACCTGCGGTGCGTCAAGCCACAGCGTATTGCGCGTTGTGAATATGGCGCAACCTTCACCGCCCTTGGTGATGGCCACGACCTTGGCACCCTTTTTGAGCCAAGCCTTGCCCGCCTTGTCGAGGTCGCTTGAGCCCGTCATCCACTTTACGTCTTCATCCGAAATCTTGAGGATGTCGGCAAGCGCGATGAGACGGGCCAGGCGCTGCATGTGCTGCGGCTTGTTCTTGATGACGGTCGGACGGATGTTGGGGTCAAGCGAAATGACGCGTGTCTTGGCCATCTGCTTGAGCAATGTTTCATGGGTTGTCCCGCAAGGCTCCGGGATCAGGCTGATCGAGCCGAAATGCAGCGCCGTTACCGTCTTCGGCAATTTCGGCAGGTCTTTCCTGGTCAGCATGCGCCCGGCGGAATTGTCGTCGATGAAGGAATAGCGCGCATGGCCATCTGTCAGCTTGACCAATGCCAGCGTGGTATGCAGGTCCTTGGCGCGCAGGAATTTAGACGAGACATTGGACGCCTTGAGGCCCTCGCGCAGGCCGTCACCGAAAAAGTCTTTGGATATCCCGGTAAAAAGCCCAACCGGCACTTCAAGCCGCCCGATTGCTATCGCCGTGTTGTAAAGCGAGCCGCCATTAACCGGCTGGAAACCATCAGCGCCATTGCCCAGTTTCCGCGGCAGAAAATCAATCAGCGCCTCGCCGCAACACAGGATCATGTTCCTCACCCTCTCAATGCTTTGTGCCCAGATTTTAGCCAGGAGCGCAAGCATCTGATTTATTGCAACGGTCATAATGCGGGTGTAGATGTCCGCCAACAGAATTTTGATGTACGCACCTCTTTTCAAGGAGCCGCAGTGACCTCGCGCACCATCCCCGTCGACATATTTGATCTGGTTATTTTCGGTGCCACGGGTGACTTGTCGCAAAGAAAGCTGATCCCGGCCTTGTTCCACCGTGACGAGGCAGGGCAACTGTCACCGGGCTCGCGCATCATCGGCACGTCGCGCCGTCCGTTGAGCGATGACGCCTTCCGCGCCTTCGCCTTGGCCGCGATCGAAAAGTTTGTTGAAGCGCCATTGCGTACAGCGGAAAATGTGAAGCGCTTTCTGGAGCGCCTGACTTATGTGGCCGCCGAAGCCTCCAAGGAAGATGGCTGGCTGAAGCTGGAGCAGGCTCTGTCGCCCTATCCCGACCGCATCCGGGTTTTCTATCTCGCCGTTGGCCCCGATCTCTTCGGCCCGATCAGCGAACGCCTCGGCAACCACAAGCTGGTCACCCCAGCCTCGCGCGTGGTGGTCGAGAAGCCGCTCGGAAAGAATGGCGCGTCAGCCGATGCGCTCAACGACTCCATTGGCAGTGTCTTTCCCGAACCGTCGATCTACCGCATCGATCACTATCTCGGCAAAGAGACAGTGCAGAACCTCATGGCCCTGCGCTTTGCCAATGCGCTGTTCGAGCCGGTCTGGAACAACAGCCATGTCGACCATGTGCAGATCACTGTGGCGGAGACACTCGGTGTCGAAGGCCGCGCCGGATACTACGATACCTCGGGCGCGCTGCGCGACATGGTGCAGAATCATATCCTTCAGCTTCTCTGCCTTGTCGCCATGGAGCCCCCGGCCTCAATGGAGGCCGATCCGGTGCGCGATGAAAAACTGAAAGTGTTGAAATCGCTGAAGCCGATGAGTCCCGCCCACATGGAAAGCCATGTGGTGCGCGGGCAATACCGCTCTGGGCCTTCCAGCAATGGTAACCTCGCGGGCTATCTCGAAGAGCTGGGCGATCCGGCATCGAAGACCGAAACCTTTGTGGCACTCAAGGCCGAGATCAGCAATTGGCGCTGGGCCAATGTCCCGTTTTATCTGCGCACCGGAAAGCGCCTGCCGCAGCGCGTCTCTGAAATCACGGTTGAGTTCAAGCCGGTGCCGCATGACATTTTCCTGCGTACCGCCGGGCCGATGCAATCAAACCGCCTCGTCATCCGTTTGCAGCCTGATGAAGGTGTGAAACTCTGGCTTTCGGTGAAGGAGCCGGGTCCCGGCGGGCTTCGTTTGCGGCATGTGCCGCTCGACATGAATTTTGCTGAAGCCTTCACCACAAGACAGCCTGAAGCTTATGAGCGCCTGCTCATGGATGTGGTGCGCGGCAACCAGACGCTGTTCATGCGCCGCGATGAAGTGGCCGCGGCATGGAAGTTTATTGATCCGATCCTTGATGCATGGAAGGATTCCAGCGAAACGCCCAAGCCCTATCAATCCGGCACTTGGGGCCCGACCGCTGCAATTTCGCTGATCGAGCGCGATGGCCGTACCTGGTATGAGGCGCCTCACGAATGATCAGCGCGCGGCACATCTTCAACACGCCGGAAGAAGTGGCGCAGCATCTTGCAGCCGATGTGGCGTCACAAATTCGTAACGTCGCTTCCTGACAAGGAAAGAGCCGTGATCGCCGTCTCAGGTGGCACCACGCCGCAGAAATTCTTTGAGGCCCTGTCATGCGAAAAGCTCGGCTGGAGCCGCGTCCTGGTCACCCTTGTCGATGAACGCCAGGTTGATGATACTTCACCGCGCTCCAACGCCAAGCTGGTGAAAGCAAGTCTCATGCAGAATGAGGCGGCCAAGGCCGAATTCGTGCCGCTCTACCAGAATCCTGCGGCGGCGAGCCTGCCGACCTTTGATGTCGCCATACTGGGCATGGGTGACGATGGCCACACGGCCTCCTTCTTTCCCGGCGGCGACAATCTTGCCGAAGCGCTTGCGCCGGATGCGCCGCCACTCATCGACATCAACGCGCCAGGCTCGGGCGAACCGCGCGTCACTTTTTCGCTGCAACGTCTGCTCAACGCCGGCAAGCTCTGCCTGCATATCCAGGGGCACGATAAAATGGAAACGCTGGAAAAAGCCCTTGGCACTGGCGATGTCATGGATATGCCCATCCGCGCCGTCCTGCGCAGCGACAAGCCCATTGAACTCTATTGGTGCCCGTGAGCCCGCTGAGAGACCAACATGTCCGTTCATAAAACTGTTGCCACTGTCACCGATGCAATCATCCACCGCAGTGCCAATGCGCGCGGCCGCTATCTCGACAAGATCGCCAAGGCTCATGACAACCAGCCCAAGCGCAAGTCACTGGGCTGCGCCAACATTGCCCATGGCTTTGCCGCCTGTAACGCACATGACAAGGAAATGCTGCGCAATGGCTCGGGCCCGAACCTCGCGATTGTCACCAGCTATAACGACATGCTGTCGGCCCATCAGCCTTTTGAATATTATCCCGAAATGATCCGGGAAACGGCGCGTGCTGCTGGCGGCACGGCACAGGTTGCAGGCGGTGTTCCCGCGATGTGCGATGGTGTGACCCAGGGCGAGACGGGCATGGAATTGTCCCTGTTCTCACGCGACGTCATTGCGCTTTCGACCGCCGTGGCCTTTCGCACCAGATGTTTGATGCTGCCGTTTATCTCGGCGTCTGCGACAAGATCGTGCCGGGTCTGGTGATTGGCGCGCTCAGCTTTGGTCATCTTCCGGCGGTTTTCATTCCCGCGGGCCCGATGACTTCGGGAATGCCCAATGAAGACAAGGGCAAGATCCGCCAGCTTTATGCGCAGGGCAAGGTCAGCCGCGCCGAACTGCTCGAAGCAGAGGCGCAATCCTACCACGGCCCCGGCACCTGCACTTTCTATGGCACCGCCAATTCCAACCAGATGCTGATGGAAATCATGGGCCTGCATTTACCGGGCACCACCTTCGTCAATCCCGGCACTGATCTGCGCGATGCCATCACGCGCGCCTCAGCACGGCAGGCGCTTTCCATTTCATCCCTCGGCAATGCCTATACACCTATCGGCAAGATCTATGATGAGAAGGCTGTGGTGAACGGTGTTGTAGGCTTGCTCGCCACTGGCGGCTCGACCAACCACACCATGCATTTGATTGCCATGGCGGCAGCAGCCGGCATCACGCTCACCTGGGATGATATTGCCGATCTTTCCGCCGTCATTCCGTTGCTCAGCCGCATCTACCCCAATGGCAAGGCCGACGTGAACCATTTCCAGGCGGCTGGTGGCATGGGTCTTCTGATCAGGGAACTTCTGTTGGCGGGCCTGCTTCACGAGGATGTCACCACCATCATGGGAGAAGGGCTTTCGAGCTATCTGCAGGAGCCGGGCCTTGACAAGGATGGCACGCTGAAGTGGCATGAGGCGGCGCATGTTTCAGGCGATACGACTGTGCTCCGCGGCGTGAACGATCCATTCCAGGAAACTGGCGGCCTCAACGTGCTGGAAGGTCCATTGGGCCGGGCCGTCATCAAGTCATCGGCCATTCCGGCAGACCGCCACGTCATCGAAGCGCCCTGCCGTGTATTTCATTCTCAGGAAGATTTGATTGCTGCCTTCAAGCGCGGTGAACTGCATCAGGATGTGATTGCAGTGGTGCGCTTTCAGGGCCCCAAGGCCAATGGCATGCCGGAACTGCACCGCATGACGCCGCCGCTGGCGGTGCTCCAGGATCTGGGTTTCCGCGTCGCGCTCGTCACCGATGGCCGCATGTCTGGCGCTTCCGGAAAGGTACCGGCTGCCATCCATGTGACACCGGAAGCTGCCGATGGCGGGCCGATTGCGCGTCTGCGCGATGGCGACATCATCCGCCTCGATGCCGACAAGGGTGTCATCAAGGTGCTCGTCGACCACAAGGAATTCCTTTCCGCGTCCGCTGGCCGAGGCCGATCTTGCCGCGAACGAGCATGGGGTAGGCAGAGAACTCTTCCAGTCTTTCCGTCGCCTCGTCGGGGCTGCCGATCAGGGCGCAACAATTTTCGGAGTGCAGTGATGTCGAGACAACCGCAAAAAGGCCTGGAAAAAGCGCTTCTCAAGGCACCCATCGTCCCGGTGTTGGTGATCGACGATGTAAAGCATGCGGTTCCCCTGGCGCGCGCGCTGGTGAAAGGCGGCTTGCCGGTTCTGGAGATCACGCTACGGACAGGCGCGGCCCTCGATTGCATCAGGGCCATTGTGGGTGAGGTGGAAGGCGCCATTGTCGGCTCCGGCACCGTGCTCGATGCCCAGCAGCTCAAGCAATCAGAAAAGGCAGGCTGTGTCTTTGCGGTTTCGCCCGGCTGCACCCCTAAAATCCTGAAGGCTGCAAAAGACCAAAAGATTTCGCTGCTGCCAGCCTCGGCTTCACCATCTGAAGCCATGCATCTTCTCGAACATGGCTATGCCCTGCAGAAATTCTTCCCGGCGGAGGCGTCCGGTGGTGCTGCCTATCTTTCAAGCCTTGCCTCGCCGTTGCCGCAGATCCGCTTCTGCCCGACAGGCGGAATCACACCGGCACTGGCGCCTGGCTATCTCAAGCTTTCCAACGTCATCACGCTCGGTGGTTCGTGGATGGCGCCCAAGGCGATGGTCAACGAAGGCAAGTGGGACGAGATCGAAAAGCTCGCCCGTGAAGCGGCAAATCTCCGCAGCAAGAAATAGCGCCTAGCGCTTCTGTTCTTTCTGCTCTTCGCGCAGCGCCTTGACGTAGCGCTCGACGGCCAGCGCTTCCTTCGAGAGGCCCTGCCGGTAATACAACATGAAACTCAGCCCCAGTGTCGCGACGATGGAGGTTGTCGGTCCGGCAAACAGGAAAAGGGCGGCCATGGCGAAATAAAAGCCGCGGATGCCATTGTTCATGCTGGATACGGCCTCAGTGATGACAGTCGCCGTCTGCGCGATCATCACCTGGGCCTGCGGGGTCGCTGCTGGTGCATCATCGAGCCCGCCCATCATGGCCAGCGCATAGGCCATCTTGCGTAGGCCATAGGTGAAGGAGAAGAAGCACACGAACATGATCAGTGTGACTGCCGAGAAATTGAGGGTGAACAGGCCAAGGCTCATCGGCGGAAAGAAAGCCATCTGCGTGACAGAGGCATGAACCCGGTTGATTGACGCCAGTGTTCCGACAAGTCCGGCCAGAACGATCAGCGTCGCTGAACCGAAATAGGACATCGAGCTGGAAATTTGACCCAGCATGATCGCGTCAAAGACGCGATTTTCGCGCCGCGCCTGGATCATCATCAGCATCCATTTGAGCCGCACGACGTGAAGCTGCGAATTGAGCGTGCCCCGGCCGAGAATGCTCATCATCGGCGAATAGAGCCACCACATCAGAAACACCAGACCAACCGCTCCCAGATGCTGCGCATCAAAATCATAGGGGAGCTCGCCGAAACTCATGCGTGAATTTCCTTGATCGTCTGGGCCGAGATGCCGGGTGTGCGTTCGAGGGCATAGTTGAGGTTGAACGCCGATGAGGCCATGAAGACAGGTGCGCCGTCAAGATCATGGGCAATCGAGGAACGGTTCTGTTCCACAAAGCCATCGAGCGTCTTGGCATCGCTGCCCGAAATCCAGCGCAGGATTTCAAAGCGCGTGGTTTCGAACGAGGCGGGCACGCCATATTCGTGTTCCAGCCTGTCCGCCAAAACGTCGAGTTGCAGCGCACCCACTACGCCGACAATGGCACCGGACCCGTCGATGGGGGTAAATAGCTGCACCACACCTTCCTCGGCGAGTTCCTCGAGTGCGGACTTGAGCTTCTTGGCCTTCATCGGATCGCCGAGTTTGACACGCCGCAGAATTTCCGGCGCAAACGAAGGAACACCGGTGAAAACCAGATCCTCGCCCTCGGTCAGCGTGTCGCCGATGCGCAACACACCGTGGTTGGGAATGCCGACGACATCGCCAGCAAAGGCCTCTTCGGCAAGCGAACGATCCTGGGCAAAGAAAAACTGCGGTGCATTGAGCGCCAATTGCTTTTCGGTGCGTACAATCTTGACCTTCATGCCCCGCGAAAGCTTGCCCGAACAGACGCGCATGAAGGCAATGCGGTCGCGGTGGTTCGGGTCCATATTGGCCTGGATCTTGAAGACCACGCCTGTGAGCTTGGGTTCATTGGCATGAACAATGCGCTGCCGCGCCTTCTGGTCGCGTGGCGATGGCGCATAGGCAATGAGCGCGTCAAGCAGGTCACGCACCCCGAAATTCTTGAGGGCCGAGCCGAAATAGACCGGCGACAGGTGGCCTTCGAGAAAGGCCTGGGTGTCAAAGGCATGACCGGCCATCGCCTGCAGTTCGAGTTCCTCGCGGAAATGCGCGGCACCGACCGGCAGAAGTGTGTCGATAAGCTTATCTTGGGGGCCAGAGACCTGCTGGCCTGCCGGGTCTTCGTCGATGCGGCGGATGCGCTTGTGGGCAAAGTCGTATGTGCCGGCAAAGGTTTTGCCGTTGCCCAAGCGGCCAGACCATCGGCACCACCGTAAGCGCCAGTCCCTTTTCGATTTCGTCAAGCAAGGCCAGCGGCTCCTGCGCCTCGCGGTCAAATTTGTTGATGAAGGTGACGATCGGAATATCGCGCAGGCGGCAGATCTCAAAGAGTTTCCGGGTGCGGTCTTCAATGCCTTTGGCCGCATCGATTACCATGACGGCGGCATCGACAGCCGTCAGCGTGCGGTAGGTATCTTCCGAGAAGTCTTCATGGCCGGGCGTGTCAAGCAGGTTGAAGACGACATTGTTGTATTCAAACGTCATCACCGAAGTGACGACAGAGATGCCGCGCGCGCGTTCAATTGCCATCCAGTCGGAACGTGTGCGCCGACGGTCACCCTTGGCCCGCACTTGGCCCGCAAGCTGGATCGCACCACCGAACAACAGCAGTTTTTCGGTCAAGGTGGTCTTGCCGGCGTCAGGGTGCGAAATGATGGCGAAGGTGCGCCGGCGCTTGGCTTCGGATGCGATGTCAGACATGTCGGTGCATCACTTAGCCAAGCTGTTTCGCGGCGTAAAGCGTAGGCATTGCGAGGGCAAACGAGCTGTGGCACATGGGGGCATGACCAATCTGGCGCTTGTGGGCGACATCGGTGGCACCAATTCGCGCTTCGGCCTGATAAAGCTCGGCAGCATGGCTGTCGAGGATGTCGAGGTCCTCAAAAACGACAATTTTAATGGTCTTGAGGATGCGCTCTCCCACTATGTGGAAAAGCGCGGAATCAGCGAGTTGGCGGCTGCTGCTGTTGACGTTGCAGCCCCAGTGGACCGGGAATCCATCACGCTCACCAACCGCGCCTGGACCTTTTCGGCAGAGTCCTTGCGCAAGGCCTCCCATGCGCGGCGTTTCCGCCTGCTCAACGATTTTGAGGCCTTGGCCTGGAGTCTGCCGCATATCGACAAGACCGATCTCGTGCAGCTTGGCGGCGAAGCTGCGAGTGAGCCGATGATGAAAGTGGTGCTGGGCCCTGGCACGGGGCTTGGTGGTGCAGGCCTTTTTCCCACATCAGGCGGCGGCTGGCTGCCGATACCGGGCGAGATGGGCCATGTCACCTTGCCGGTTGTCACCGATGAGGAAATGGCCCTGAAAGACAAGCTGCGTGGGCCCAATAAATTTGCCGAGGTTGAAGACGTGCTGACCGGCCCCGGAATGCTGGCACTTTATCAGGTCATCGCCGAAAAGCCGCTGCAGCAGACGCCCGAACAGGTGATGAAGGCGGGCCTCAATGGCAGTGACAAGGCGGCGGTGAAAACCCTGCACCATTTCATGACATTTCTCGTGCGCCTGGCGGGTGATATGGCCATGGCCTTGCAGGCGCGCGGTGGCGTTTATCTCGCGGGCGGCATTGTCCCTTCATTGGCCGAACAGCTGAAAGCGCCATCCTACCGTGCCGTCTTCGAGGACAAGGGCCGGCTCTCCGAAGTCATGAAGCACATCCCGCTTTATGTGATCACTGATCCTTTTCCTGCCTTCAAGGGTTGTGCTGCGGCACTGAATGCCAAATGAAAAATACAGTTCTGCTGATAGTTGATGTGCAAAATGATTTTTGCCCCGGTGGCGCGCTGGCTGTGGCTGGCGGCAACAAGGTTGTGCCACTGATCAACAGCCTGGCTGACGGCTATGAACATGTCGTGCTCACCCAGGACTGGCATCCCGTGGATCATTCGTCCTTTGCCTCGCAGCACCGCAACCATGGGCCGTTCACACAGGTGCAGATGCCCTACGGCCCGCAAACCATCTGGCCCGACCACTGCATCATCGGCTCGGAAGGTGCGGCATTTCACCGGGATCTGATGATCCCGCATGCTGAACTCATCATCCGCAAGGGCTTCCGCCGCGCCATCGACAGTTATTCCGCTTTCTTTGAGAATGACCACCAGACACCGACAGGCCTCGGCGGCTATCTGCGGGAGCGCGGATTCAATTCGGTTGTGATTGTGGGCCTCGCCTTTGACTATTGCGTGCGCTACTCGGCCGAAGATGCTCAGGCCCTCGGCTTCAATGTCGAAGTGATCGAGGCTGCCACCCGCGCCATCGATCTCGGCGGCACGGCGATTGCCACCAAAAGGAGCTTTGCCGAACGCGGCATCAAACTGTCTTGAACCAGACGACCAAGGGCATTCTGCTTTTCAGCTCCAACTTTCTTCTCGGCACCATGGTCGATGCTCCGGCGAAGCTGTTGCAATTTCATGGGGCGGCGGTCTCGACCGTAGTCTTTCTGCGTTACGTGATTGCGCTGATCCTGCTGCTCAGCCTCTTCGCCTGGCGGGGCGACTGGCCGGATCCACGCCGCAATTTCGGCCTCAACCTGTTCCGGGGGCTGCTGCTCACAGCATCCACGTTTTCAAATTTTTACGCCGTTTCGAAATTGCCGCTCGCCTTGACGGTGAGCATCAATTTTGGAGCACCGCTGATTTCTTGCGCCTTGGCACCCTTCATTCTCGGCGAACATGTCGGTCCGCGGCGCTGGGCTGCAGTCTGTGTCGGTTTTATCGGCATGCTGATCGTGATCCGCCCCGGTGCCGACAGCTTTCATCCCGCCATGTTCGCATCGCTGTTCAATGCACTGATGATGTCGCTCTACCAGCTCTATACACGCAAGGCCGGCTTCACCGTGCATCCGGAGGCGGGCCTGCTTTGGGTTTTTGCAGTCGGCACCTTGGTGGCAGGCGTTGCCGTCACCGGCGAAGGCTTTTCAGGACCACCGCCAAACTGGCTGTGGGCTGTGGCACTTCTCATGGGCGTCAGCGGGCTGGGCGCCCATGTGGTGATGGCGCGCGGCCTGCAACTGGCACCCGCATCACTGCTTGCCCCGTTTGCCTACACGCAGCTCCTGTGGATGACGCTCTCCGGCATCCTGCTCTTCGGCGATTGGCCGGACCATGTAAGCCTCATCGGCGCCGCCGTCATCATCGCCAGCGGCATCTATGTCTGGCACCGCGAGCGCGTGACGGGTAGCGCAGCCGTTGCAGCGACGATTGTCGCCGACTAAGCGTTTTGACTTTTTATTGAAAAGTCAAAATCGCCCCATCTGCCAGAGTCGAGGTTGATCTATCCAGCGTTCACGTAAGCCGTTTTGACGGTGGTGTAGAACTCGGCAGCATAGCGACCCTGTTCGCGCGATCCGACGCTGGAACCTTTGCGGCCGCCAAATGGCACATGATAGTCGACGCCTGCCGTTGCGGCGTTGACCATCACCATGCCGGCCTGGGCCTTGCGCTGGTAGTCCTTCGCCAGTTTGAGTGAGGTTGTATAGATGCCGGAAGAAAGGCCGAAAGGCGTGTCATTGGCGACACTCAACGCTTCATCATAGCTGTCGACCTTGATGACCGAAGCCACCGGCCCAAACACCTCTTCACGGTTGATGCGCATGTCATTGGTCGTCTTGGTGAACAGGGCAGGCGAGAGATAGAAGCCCTTGGTGTCGCGGTTGAGCCGTTCGCCGCCCCATACCAGCTCAGCGCCTTCATCGCGCGCGATGCGGATATAGTCTTCATCCTGCTTCATCTGTGTTTCGTCGACCACCGGCCCGATCTGCGAACCTTCCTTCAGGGCATGATCGACCTTCAATGCCTTGATCGCCGCCACCGTCTTGTCGACGAAGGCATCATGAACCTTGGAATGTACAATCAGGCGCGACGATGCCGTGCAGCGCTGGCCCTGCTGGAAGAAGGCGCCATCGACGGCGCCAGCGACGGCAGCATCCAGATTGGCATCGTCCATGACCACGAGTGGATTCTTGCCACCCATTTCGAGCTGGAACTTGCCGCCGCGTGCGGCGACAGCCATGGCAACCTTGGCACCGGTTTGCACCGAGCCGGTAAAAGAAAGCGCGTTGACATCGCGGCTGTCCAGCATCGTCTGCCCGACAACGGAACCCCGGCCCATCACCAGGTTGAAAACCCCCTTGGGAATCCCCGAGCGCGAAATAATTTCCGCGATGGCCCAGGCGGTGCCCGGCACCAGATCAGCCGGCTTGAAAACGACAGCATTGCCGAAAGCCAGAGCCGGTGCGATTTTCCAGGCGGGAATGGCCGCCGGGAAATTCCACGGCGTGATCAGGCCAACAACGCCCATGGGTTCGCGCGTAATCGTGACATCAAGGCCCGGCCGCAGCGAATTGAGATAGGTACCCTCGATGCGCAGCGCTTCCTGTGCGAAGAATTTGAAGATTTGTCCGGCGCGCGTGACTTCGCCAATGCCGTTGGGCAGTGTCTTGCCTTCTTCGCGCGACAGCAGCGTGCCGATTTCCTGCTTCCGGGCGAGGATTTCAGTTCCGATCATATCGAGCGCGTCGGCCCGCTGCTGCGGCGTGGCAAGCCCCCAGGCTGGCGCGGCCACCTTGGCCGCGGCGATCGCCTCTTCAGTCTGCGCCTTGCTGGCCTGCGTGTAGTCGCCCACCACGTCCGACACATCGGACGGGTTGATGTTTTGGGTGACACCGGTTCCATCGACCCAGGCGCCCGCAATGAAATTCTGTTTCAAGGCCATGTTCAACTCCTCACTTATATGTATGACAAATAGGATATCCGTGGGCAAAAATGAAGGCCATGCCCGCGTTGCGGCTATGCGCGCAGCGCCATGGCCCCCGCCACCACGCAGGCGACACCTGCCAGCCGCCGCCAGCCGGTGGCTTCCTTCAGAATGCGGGCCGAGAACAGTAGTGCAAAGAGTATGCTGGTTTCGCGCAGGGCCGCGACTGCGGCAATCGGTGCCTGCGCCATGGCCCAGATCACGATCCAGTAGGCCGTGCCCGACATGAGCGCTCCGGCGATGCCGCGTTTCCAGATCTTGGCAGCGGCCGGAAAGATCGCCCAGCCGCGCAGATAAGCCCCTGCGGCAATCATCCCGAGCGAGTCGAGGATAAAGACCAGTCCCGTGTAGCCGGAAGCATCGCCGGAGGCACGGCCGCCCAAACCGTCGACCACCGTATAGGCGCCGATGAAGCATGACGTGATGAGGGCAAAACCAAAGGTGGCGCGGTCTGTTTTCCAGACATCGCTGCTGAGCGCGATGAGCCAGATACCGAGAATGAGCGCGATGACGCCGATGGTGGCCAGCGGCGAAATCAAGTCGGTCGTGAAAATATGCGTGGCAATGAGGGTCAGCAGTGGCGCTGTCCCGCGCGCCACCGGATAGACCAGGCCCAGGTCGCCGTGCCGGTAACTACGCGCCAAAAAGAAATTATAGCCAGTGTGGAGCAGGCCAGAAGTCACGGCAAAAGGCCAGGACACGGATAACGGGAACGGAAACACCAGCAGCATGACGAGACCCATCGCACCCATCAGCACTTGCAGCACATACATCGCAAGAACCCGGTCATCGGTGATCTTGACGACCAGGTTCCACGACGCGTGCAGGAACGCGGCAAACAGCACAAGGGCAAAGAGGAAAGTGGACATTCCCCTGTCAGCCCTGCGCTTTGCTGCGCCTGTTAGACGTCAAGATTGGCAACGTTGAGCGCGTTATCACGGATGAAGTCGCGGCGCGGCTCCACCGTATCACCCATAAGCTTGGTGAAGATATCATCGGCCTCATCAACCTCAGCCACCCTTACGCGCAAGAGCGTACGCGCATTGGGATCAAGCGTAGTCTCCCACAGCTGCTGTGGGTTCATTTCACCGAGACCTTTGTAGCGCTGCATCGAAACCCCCTTGCGTCCCGATGCAAAGATCGCATCGAGCAGCGACAGCGGGCCATGAATGGGTATTTCCGAATCCTTGCGCTTGAGTTTTGAAGAGCGCGCATAGATTTCCTGCAGATGGGCAGTCTTGCGGTCAAGCCGGATCGCTTCCTGTGAAGCAATGAGCTTGTGATCGATATGCCAACTCTCTTTCACACCGCGCAGGGTGCGCTCGAAGATCAGGCCGCCATCGGAAGCCGTCTCGCCGACCCAGCCGCGGTCGGTTTCATCGGCGATGGCGTTGAGGCGGCGCGCAATATAGACGGCTGCCTGATTGGCATTTTCCGGTGTTGAAATTACCTCCGGGTTGAGCGCTCCGGCAATGGCCGCCTGTTCGATGATGGCAACAGGATAGCGAGAATGCAGGCCTTCGATTGCCGAACGCACATTGATCGCGTCCTCCACGATCGTGCGCAGGTCAGTCCCACCGCGTTCTGATCCGTCGGCGAGCTGCAATGTTACGCCCTCAAGGCCCACATCAATGAGGTTCGATTCCAATGCCTTGTTGTCTTTCAGATACTGTTCGGAGGCACCACGCTTGATCTTGTAAAGTGGCGGCTGGGCAATGAAGAGATGGCCGCGCTCCACGATTTCGCGCATCTGACGATAGAAGAAGGTCAGCAGCAATGTGCGGATATGCGCGCCGTCGACGTCGGCATCCGTCATGATGACGATCTTGTGGTAGCGCAACTTGTCGGCATTGAATTCCTCGCGCCCGATGCCGGTGCCGAGAGCTGTGATCAGCGTGCCGATTTCAGCCGAGGACAGCATCTTGTCGAAGCGCGCACGCTCGACATTGAGGATCTTGCCGCGCAAGGGAAGAACCGCCTGGTTCGCGCGGTTGCGCGCCTGCTTGGCCGAGCCTCCAGCGGAATCGCCCTCAACGATGAATATTTCGCACAGCGAGGCATCGCGTTCCTGGCAGTCAGCCAGCTTGCCGGGGAGAGATGAAATATCAAGCGCACCCTTGCGCCGTGTCAGTTCGCGTGCCTTGCGCGCGGCCTCGCGGGCCGCTGCCGCTTCAGCCACCTTGCCCACGATCTGCTTGGCCTCCGTCGGATGTTCCTCGAACCATGCACCGAGCTGCTCGTTGACAATGCCTTCGACCACGGGCCGCACTTCCGAGGACACCAGCTTGTCCTTTGTCTGCGATGAGAACTTGGGGTCGGGCACCTTGACCGAGAGTACGCAGGTCAGACCCTCGCGCGCGTCATCCCCGGTGATCGCCACCTTTTCCTTCTTGGCGATGCCGCTTTCGGCAGCATAGGTGTTGACGATGCGCGTCAGGCCGCCGCGGAAACCCGCGAGATGCGTGCCGCCATCGCGCTGCGGAATGTTGTTGGTGAAGCAGAAGACGCTCTCATGGTAGCTGTCATTCCACCACAACGCGCATTCAATGTTGATGCCGTCTTTTTCGCCCGAAATGAAGATCGGTTCCTTGATCAAGCCCTGCTTGGTGCGGTCAAGGTAGCGCACGAAGGCCACAATGCCGCCCTCGTAGAACAGCTCCACCACATGTGGTTCCACGCCGCGCTTGTCGGTGATGGTGATGCGCACGCCGGAATTCAGGAAGGCGAGCTCGCGCAGGCGGTGCTCCAGCGTGGCAAAATCAAATTCGGTCTTGGTGAAAGTTTGAGGCGAGGGCAGGAAACTGACCTCCGTTCCCTGTTTGCCTTCCGCATCGCCTGTCACAACAAGCGGCGCATCGGCAACGCCATCGGTAAAGGAAATGAAATGGCTCTTGCCATCGCGGTGCACCACCAGCTTGAGCCAGGTGGACAGCGCATTGACGACCGAGACACCCACGCCATGCAGGCCTCCGGACACCTTGTAGGAGTTCTGGTCGAACTTGCCGCCGGCGTGAAGTTCGGTCATCACGATTTCGGCAGCTGAACGCTTGGGCTCGTGATCATCATCCTGCTTGATGCCGGTCGGGATGCCGCGGCCATTGTCGGTGACCGTGCATGATCCATCGGCATTGAGTGTCACGGTGACGAGCGTGGCGTGACCGGCCAATGCCTCGTCGATGGCATTGTCGACAACTTCATAGACCATGTGATGCAGGCCCGAACCGTCATCGGTGTCACCGATATACATGCCGGGGCGCTTGCGCACCGCATCGAGACCTTTGAGGATCTTGATCGACTCTTCGCCATATTGGCCGTTGTTCTTGTTGTCGTCCGCCATCAGTGGGCCTTTACCGTTCCGTCTTTCACTTCAAAGCGGCAGGCTTGAGAACCAGCCTCCGCGAATAGATTTTCGTCCGTCCCCGTCATCCACGCCTGCGGTCCGAGCCGCTCCAGCGCTTGGAACAGGCCACGCCGCCTGTCGCGGTCGAGATGGGCCGCAACTTCATCCAGAAGCAGCACGGGAGCTGCTCCCAAAACTTCGCGCGCGGCGCGCGACTGGGCCAGAATGAGCCCGATCAGCAGCGCTTTTTGCTCGCCCGTTGAACACAGCTCAGCAGGTGTGGATTTGGGCCCATGCAGAACGGAAAAATCCGTGCGGTGCGGGCCACTTAGCGTCCTCTGCTGAGAGCGGTCAGCCCCCCTCGAATCGTGCAGAATCCTAGCATATTCTTCCTCGGCTTGCACGGCTGGTCTGTGCGCCACAAGCTCTTCAATTTCGCCATGAATCTGCAACACACCCCATGGAAAAGGCCCCTGTGCCGGGCCTGCCGCAAAGTGTCCCGCCAGCCGGGCCACGGCCTCATTCCGGGCGGCAGCGATGGCGACCGCCTGTTCCGCCATCTGGACTTCCAGTGCCAAAAGCCAGGCCCGCTCGGCGCCTGGCTGCTGCAGCAGGGCATTGCGTTCGCGCATCAGCTTTTCGAAGGCTGAGACATGCCCCGCATGGGCTGGGTTCACATTGGCCACAGCGCGGTCAAGAAACCGCCGCCGTTCGGAGCCGGGGCCTTGGAACAGCCGGTCCATGGCAGGTGTCAGCCACATCATGCGCAGATGCTCCGCCAATGCTCCGGAAGAACGCTGCAGCACACCGTCGACGGCCACGCGCCGGGTCGGCACTTCAGCTTGCGCCATCGAAGGATCATAGCTGGTCCCGAGCCGCACATCTTCTGCTGGAGTCACCACATCGGCGGCCACGGCCCAATTACCCGGACCTTCAATCCGCGCCAGCAAGTTGAAATTCTGTCCGCGCAGGCCGCGGCCCGGCACCAGAAGCGAGATCGCTTCAAGAATATTGGTCTTGCCCGCTCCATTCGGGCCGAACAGACAGACCAGCGCCCCTTTGGGTTCAAGCCTGAGGCTCGCATGGTTGCGGAACTCGGTCAGCGTCAGACGGGAAAGGTAATAGCGTTCCGTGCCGTCCAAGGATCAGACACGCATCGGCATCAGGACGTAAAGCGACTTCTCGTCCTTGGGATCGCGGATCACGGTGGGTGAGCCTGCGTCATTGAATTCGAAGCGCATGGTCTCGGCCTTGATCTGGGCGGCAACATCGAGAAGGTAGCGCGAGTTGAAGCCGATATCGAGCGGGTCCCTGTCATACGATACCACGATCTCTTCCTCGGCCGAACCCGAATCCGGATTGTTGACCACCATGCCAAGTTTCCCTTGGGCCAGGCTCAGCTTCACCGCACGGCTTTTCTCGAAGGAAATGGTGGACACGCGGTCGACCGCTTCGGCGAACTGCTTGGTATCGGCTTCGAGGATCTTGTCATTGGCGCGCGGAATGACACGCTCATAATCCGGGAAGGTGCCATCGATGAGCTTCGAGGTCAGGATCAGGCGGCCGAAGGTGAAGCGGATCTTGGAGGCAGAGATCGCGATTTCAACCTCGCTGTCCTCGCCTTCCAGAAGCTTCACCAGCTCTAGCACAGTCTTGCGCGGCACGATGATGCCGGGCATGCCTTTGGCGCCGGTGGGCAGGCCGGTCTGGCTCTGCGCCAGACGATGCCCATCGGTTGCGACCGCGCGCAGCTGATCGGTCGCGCTTACTTCATGGAAATAGATGCCATTGAGATAATAACGTGTCTCTTCAGTCGAAATGGCAAAGCGCGTGCGCTCGATCAGAAAGCGCAGTTCAGATGCAGCGAGGCCGAAGGTGTTGCCAAAATCTCCGCTGGAGAGATCGGGAAAATCTTCCGGCGGCAGCGCCTGCAGGGCAAAGCGCGAGCGGCCCGAGGCGATGGAAATCCGGCCCTTTTCGCCCGTCTGTGTAAGCTCCAGCTGCGCGCCATCGGGAAGTTTGCGCACGATGTCGTAAAGCATGTGTGCAGGAACCGTCGCGGCCCCTGCCTGCGCGACATCGGCAGGCACCGACTCGACAATTTCAATATCGAGGTCAGTTGCCGTAAGCTTCACTTCCTGGCCCTTGGCCTGCACCATGACGTTGGACAGGATGGGGATGGTATTGCGACGCTCGACCACGCTCTGGACGTGGTTGAGCGCTTTCAGGAAAGCAGATTTTTCAAGTGTAACGCGCATGCACAGGACGACCCCTTACGCATGTTTCGCAAAGCCGACTGGCTTTGCGGAAAAACATGCGTCACATTAGAACCTGGCACGCTTTTTCAGCCACACTACCGCATGGCCAGAAAGCGTGCCGGGGAGCCGACAATGGCGAAAACCCTCAAAAAATTCAAGCTTATTGCTGTTCAACCAGCCTTATCAACAGAGCCAGTTCACGGGCCAATTTTTCATCACCCTTGACCTGTTCGTCGATCTTGCGGACCGCATGGAGTACGGTGGAATGGTCACGGCCACCGAAGCGCCGCCCAATCTCCGGCAGTGAGCGTGCCGTGAGCTTTTTGGCGAGATACATGCCGATCTGGCGCGGCATGACCACCTCGCGCGCACGCCGGGCCGAAAGGAGGTCATTGCGGCCGACATTATAGTGCCGGCTCACCACTTTGAGGATGTCCTCAATGCGGATGCGGCCCTGTTCGGCTGCCCCTGCGGCATCACGCAGCACCATGGCTGCAAGATCCGGCGTGATGGGTGCCTTGTTGAACTGCTGATAGGCAATAAGCTTGTTGAGCGCACCTTCCAGCTCACGGCCACCGCCGGTGATGCGTTCGGCAATGAGATCGAGAATTTCTGGCGCGATGACCGCCGATGCATCCTTCTTCAGCATGATCAGATGGCGCAGGTCGAGAATGCGGCGGCGCTGCTGCAAGTCCGGCGTTTCAATGTCGATGACAAGGCCACCCATGAGACGTGAGCGCATGCGCTGATCGATGGTGTCGAGCTGGGCCGGCGGCACGTCAGCAGCAATCACCACCTGGCGCTTGGAATCCACCAGCGAGTTGAAGGCATGACAGAACTCCTGCTGCATGCTCTTGCCCTGCAGGAACTGGAAGTCATCAATCAGCAACACATCGACATTCTGGAACTGGTCCTTGAACGCCAATGTATCGCGGCTGCGGATGGCGTGGATGAAGCCATACATGAAGCGTTCAGCCGTAAGCAGCAGCGCGCGCCGCTGCGGCTGGTTCTGCCTGATGTGATTGGCCAATGCCTGCAAAAGATGCGTCTTGCCCAAGCCCGCTGCGGAATGGATATAAAGCGGATTGAAGCTTAGCGCTTGGCCCTGATTGGCTTGGGCCACGCGCATCGTCGCCGCATGCGCCAACTGGTTGGAACTGCCCATGACGAAATTGTCAAAGGTCTGGCTTTCTTCACCCATGGCGCTGCGCTCTGGCGCCAGGAAGGATTGGATTTGGGCCACAGTCGCGTTGCTGCGCTCCGTGGCCTGCGGGCGTGCCGCATCGGCTTGGGCGAGACGGACTGCCTCACCTTGCTGGCGCACGCGCACAGTGATGCCCTGCAGGGGACCGAGTTCGCTTTCCGCGATTTTGCGCAGCTTGGTGGTGTAATGGTTTTCAATCCAGCTCTTGAGAAAACGAGTTGGAACCGAAACCGTCAGATTGTTCTGCGACAGGTCTTCAGCATCCATCCGCGCGAACCAGCTGTTGAACAGGTCATCGCCCAATTCAGCCCTTAGTCGCGTAGCCACTCTCATCCACTTGGTCTTCAGCTCCTCCTTCGTGTTTGTTGCCGTTGCTGTCAGGTCCGCCGCCATAATTTTCATTCTGTTCAGCCCAAATTCTCTCGCGCCTCCGGCCAAAAGCCGGTTGCTGGTGAAGTTTTCGATTTCAGGAATGGGGTTTGTCCCCAACGCAAAAAATGAAGACAGACTGAACTAGTCTAGATAATCCACAACACACCCTACACTGCCGTTGCCTCGCAGTGCCCCGTTTGGATCTACCGATACATGCCGGTAGATCTCGTTGAACTCAGGCGTCTTGAACCCGCCTCTGGAAAAAACGCTAGTCAACGGGAAGGACAGGTCGCAACAGGATTCGCATTTTCTCCGTACACGGAAGAAGCGGGTTTTTCCGATTCGGATCTGGCAACGGTAAGTTGCAGCACTCAAAACATTGAATCTAAGGGAGATAAAATGAGAGTCGGAACAAGTGCTTGGGTTACAAAGCGGAGGCGCGGGCGATGTTGCGGCCGCACAAATCTTAACAATTTGCTAACGTGATGTTCGGGATTTTTCCTCTCTATTGCTAAAGCTCTGAAAAAATAGCGCTTTTGGTGACCTAAACTCTCCGTGTCCGGACAAAGAAAAAGGCCGCAGAAGCTATTCTGCGGCCTTTAATGTGGAATTTCTCCACCTGACTTGATGGTGAACGCGGAAGGTCTAGCCCTTCATCGCGCGCACGCGGTGCGTCAAACGCGAGACTTTGCGCGAGGCGGCATTCTTGTGCATGACGCCTTTATTGGCGCCGCGCATCACTTCGGTGGTCGCAGCCTTGAGAGCGGCTTCAGCATCGGTCTTCTTGCCGCCGGTGATGGCTTCTTCAACCTTGCGCACGGAGCCGCGCACCTTGCTGATGCGGTTTTTGTTGACCACGGCACGGCGGGCGGCGACGCGGGTGGCTTTCTTGGCAGATGACGTATTGGCCATGTTTGTTCCTGATGAACCTTGATTTCTAAGGGTTTAACAATGAGATCTGGGCCGAAGCAGCTTCAGACAACCTCGAAACCCTTCACAGCTTTAGAATGGCGGGCTTATAGTAAGGCCAATGTGGGCCGTCAACCGCCGTTTAAAGCTTCAAACAAGCACTCTAAACCGCTCTAAATGGCTCCAATAGCCGTTAGTACTGCCAATCATGGAGTTATTATGAGCCTATACAGCGAAAACCGGCCCTGGGGCTCATTCCATGTCATCGAAGAAAAGCCCGGCTTCAAGGTGAAGCGCATTGTGGTGAGTGAAGGCGGCCGCCTGTCGCTGCAGAGCCACAAGCACCGCTCCGAACATTGGACCGTTGTCGAGGGCACGGCCACGGTGACGGTGGATGCCAAAGTCTTGAAACTGACGCGTGGCCAGTCGGTCGACATCCCCCTCGGCGCCAAGCACCGCCTGGAAAATCTGGACAAGGGCGAAGTGACCGTGATCGAGGTGCAGTTCGGCGATTATCTCGGCGAGGACGACATCACCCGCTACGACGACATTTATGCACGCACCTGATACGGCCATGGCGCGCCGTATTGGTATCGATCTCGGCGGCAGCAAGATTGACGCCATTGTCATGGACAGCAACGACCAGATCATTTTCGAAAAACGCGTCGATACGCCGAAAGATTACGGCGACATGGTCAAGGCTGTCGCAGCGCTGGTCAAGAACGCGGGCGAAGGCACGGTCGGCATGGGCGCACCAGGTTCCGCTGACCCAGAAACCGGCATCTGGCGCAATGCCAATTACCAGCCCGCCAATGGCAAGCCCATGCAAAGCGATCTCGGAAGCCGCCACCGGCCGCGCCGTGCGTCTGGAAAATGATGCCAATTGCTTTGCACTGTCTGAAGCGAGGGATGGCGCTGGCGCCGGGTTCAAGATCGTCGCCTTCTTCACCATCGGCACTGGCCTCGGCGGCGGCCTTGTCATCAACGGCGAGATCATCCGCGGTGCCCATGCCGAAGCCGCCGAATTCGGCCACACCGGTCTACCCTGGATGACGCCGGAAGATTGGCCGCCGGTGCCGTGCTTCTGCGGCAAGGCGGGCTGCACGGAGATGTATGTTTCAGGAACGGGACTTGCAGGTGATTTTCTGCGCGTGACAGGCCGCAGGATGGCAGGTCCCGACATCATTGCCGCAGCGCGCGCCGGCGATGCCCCGTGTCAGGCGGCGATCAAGAGAATGCAGACGCGCTTTGCCCGCGTCTGCGCCAATCTCATCAACATTGTCGATCCCGATGTTTTTGTGATGGGTGGCGGCATGTCGAGCCTCCCCGAATTTGTCGAGGAATTGCCCGCCCGCATCGCGCCCTTCACTTTCTCAGGCCGTGCCAGGCCAAAAGTGCTGCGCGCCAAACATGGCGGCAACAGTGGCGTGCGCGGGGCTGCGCGGTTGTGGGACTAGGCTGAGGGCCAGGTGTCAGCCAGTCTGTATCCCTGCGGAAAGGGATCGGACGGATCGAGCATGTGCTGATGCGTGCCGGTGATCCAGGCGGTGCCTGAAACGATGGGGATGATGCCGCGCTTGTCACCCACCTGCGCTTCCTCGGCAATCTCGCAATCAAAGCGCGTGCCGATGATGGAGGTTGCGGCGTATTTGTCGCCGACTTTCATCTGGCCCTTGGCATGCAGAACCGCCATGCGGGCCGAGCAGCCGGTGCCAGTGGGAGAGCGATCGATCTTGCCGGGGCGGATCGCCACTGCATTGGCGCCGGTCAAAACGCCATCCTTGATCTCGAGGGGTGCGGCCATCTGGCAAAAGGAGAAATGGTTCCAGTCTTTCTCGGGATGATGGAACCCAGTTGCTCATCCGCAGCCTTCGTGATCTGGACGCCCAGCATGGCGATATCGCGCGCTTCGTCAGGCCGGATGGCAAAGCCGAGCTTGTGGGCATCGACAATGACAAAGCTGTCGCCGCCAAAGGCCGTATCAACGCTGATCGTGCCATGACCCTTGATTTCCAGCGCCGCATCGAGCTTGTCGGCAAAGGACGGCACATTGCGCACGCTGACGCGCTCGACTTTGCCATTGTGGCAGCGCGCCTTCACTTCGACGAGCCCGCCCGGTGGCTCGAGATAGAGTGTGGTTTCAGGTTCCTGCATCGGCACGATACCGGTCTCCAGCAAAACCGTGGCGACGCACATCGAATTCGAGCCCGACATCGGCGGCGTATCCGCCGGCTCCATGATGATCCAGCCGGTATGAGCCTTGGGATTCTTCGGCGGAACCAGAAGGTTCACATGGCGGAACACGCCGCCGCGCGGCTCATTGAGCACGAAGTTGCGCAAGCTTTGGTCACGGGCGATGAACTGCGCCTGGTCCCAGATTGTGTCTCCGGGCGGCGGTGCAACACCGCCCACGATCACATCACCAACTTCGCCTTCCGCATGGCAGCTGACAACATGGATGACCTGCGAGGTGCGCACTCAGCCTTTCCTTACACCTTCTCCCACTTCCGGCTTTTTTCCGAGCGGAAGAAGGCATCGATGATCTTCATGTTCTGGATGGCATCATCCACACCCCAGACGGGTTTTTTCTTGTTGCGGATGTCGCGGCCGAAGGCTTCTGCTTCCAGCATGTACTGGTCAGAGACCGGATATTGATGCCAGCTGCCTTCATTCATCTCCATGCCCTGCACAAAGAGCCGGTTCGGCTGGTCGGGAGGGGCATTGAAGGGAATTTCAATTTCGATGCGGCCTTTGGTGCCGACGATGTTGACGCGCTGGAAGGGTGCCAATTGCGTGGACACCGTAAAGTTGAGATGCCGGCCCTTGCTGAATTCGGCAAGGCCGCCCATCAGCCGGTCGGTCTTGAACTTGGGATCGCGGTCGATCGTGCCGGTCACGCGCGAAGGCTCACCTTCAAAGATGAAACGCGCAATGGTGATCGGATAGCAGCCGATGTCGAGCAGGCCGCCGCCGCCGATATCGGCTTTGTTGCGGACGTTCTTGGGGTCGTTGTTGAAATAGGTGAACAGCACCTGGATGGCCCGCACATCGCCGATTTCGCCGGCCTTGACGCGCTTCTTGGCGTCGAGCCACTGCAGGGCGTGACGCACCATGAAGGCCTCGGCAATGTTGACGTTGCGCGGCGCCTTCTTGAGCTTTGTTGCTTCTTTCGCGGTGATGGCGATGGGCTTTTCGCACAGCACATGCTTGCCATGTTTGGCGGCGAGCAGCGTCAGCGGCACATGGAGATGGTTGGGCAGGGGATTGTAGACCGCTTCGATCTCGGGATCGGCCAGCATCTCCTCATAGGAGCCATAGGCCTTGGGAATGCCCAACTTGGCGGCCCATTCCTGCGCCGTCTTGAGCTTGCGTGATGAAATTGCCACCACCTCCAGCTCCTTGCTTTTGAGCATCCCCGGAATGACCTTTGCCACCCCGATGTCGGCGGTGGAGATAATTCCCCATTTCACAGGCTTCATAACGTCCTCGCTTATTTTAGGTGGACGAAACCTAGCCCGGATTGCCGCACAATCCAAATTGCCCATGCCGGTTTTGAGCCAAGAAGTGACTGGTGCGTAACTTGACGAGTGCCGGACAAAGGCGTTTTATCAACGGCATGACACCAGGGAGAGACAAGTCATGAAGTCAACGATTGCAAAAACAGTGGGCGCACTGGCCCTTGCCGGCAGCCTGTTCGGCCTTTCGGCCACGGCCCAGGCGGCCGACCCGGCCTCGTGCCAGACGGTGAAAATGTCGGACATCGGCTGGACCGACGTCACCGCCGTCACCGCGCTGACCGGCGCCATGCTCGATGCCATGGGCTACAAGGGCGACATCAAGCAGCTCGCCGTGCCCGTCACCTATGCTTCGATGAAGAACAAGGACATCGACGTGTTCCTGGGCAACTGGATGCCTTCCATGGTGGAAGACATCAAGGCCTACACGGCCGATGGCTCGGTTGAAACCATCGGCGCCAACCTGCCGACTGGCGCGTTCTACACGCTCGCCGTGCCGGATTACACCTATGACAAGGGCCTGCATGACTTTACCGACATTTCCAAATTCAAGGACAGCCTGCATGGCAAGTTCTACGGCATTGAGCCGGGCAATGACGGCAACCGCCACATCCTCGACATGATCAAGGATCCGAAGTTCAAGCTCGACGGCTTCGAACTGGTGGAAAGCTCGGAAGCCGGCATGCTCTCGGAAGTGGCCAAGGCCACCCAGAACAAGGAAGACATTGTCTGGCTCGGCTGGGCACCTCATCCGATGAATGCCAACTTCAAGATGAAGTACCTGACCGGTGGTGATGACCTGTTCGGACCCAACATGGGCGCTGCCGTGGTCAACACCAACGTGCGCAAGGGCTATCTCGCTGAATGCCCGAATGTCGGCAAGCTGGTGAAACAGCTGAAATTCGAAGTCGGCATGGAAAACGAGATCATGGGCCAGATCCTCGACAAGAGCGTCGATCCCAAGGTGGCTGCCGTAACCTGGGTCAAGGCGCATCCGGATGTGCTTGGTCCGTGGCTTGATGGCGTGACCACCTTTGACGGCAAGGGCCCCGCTCTTGACGCCGTGAAAAAAGGCCTTGGCCTCTAAGTCACTTTGGTGACAATCTCAAAGGCGGGCGCGAGAACATCGCGTCCGCCTTTTCATTTTGGGGACGGGGTCAATGGAAAGCATCTTCAATCTGTCTTTTTTGCCAAAGATTCCCTTGGGGCCTTATGGCAAGCTCATTTTCGGCTGGTTCACCTTTCATTTTGATTTCATCTTCCGCGGCCTGGCCTGGGCCATCGGTGAAGTGCTGGATCATTTGGTTGAATGGTTGCTGGATGTCCCGCCGGTCATTCTCATCATTGTATTTTGCGGCATCGCCTATTTGTTGCAACGTTCATGGAAGCTGTCCTTGGGTGTGTTGCTGGGTTTTCTCCTGATGTTGAATCAGGGCCTCTGGAAGGAAACCATCCAGACCCTCGTTCTGGTTTGCGCTTCGACCCTGGTGTCGATGGCGATTGGCATTCCGCTCGGCATCTGGGCGGCACATAGCCCCAAGGTCTGGCGTGTGATGAACCCGGTGCTCGACCTGATGCAGACCATGCCGACCTATGTCTATCTCATTCCGGCCTTGATCCTGTTTGGACTGGGCATGCCGTCGGGCATGCTGGTCACCATCATTTTTGCAGCCCCGGCGCCGCTGCGACTTACTTATCTTGGCCTTACGTCCATTCCGCGTTCGCTGATTGAGGCGGGCCAGGCGTTTGGCGCCACCAAGAGCCAGCTGCTGTGGAAGGTGGAATTGCCGGCGGCCCTGCCCACCATCATGGCGGGCGTCACCCAATGCATCATGCTTTCACTCTCGATGGTGGTGATCGCGGGCCTGATCGGCGCTGCCGGTCTCGGCAGCCAGGTGGTGCGCGGCCTCAATCAGATGAATATTCCACTCGGTGTTGAAGCGGGCACCTGCATCGTCATTCTCGCCATCATCCTTGACCGCGTGACCAGACTTCAGCGGGGAGCGACAAAATGAGCACGGCAGTCGCTTTTAAAAACGTCGATATTCTTTTCGGCGATCACATCCCCGAAGCCCAGGCCATGCTCGACGCCGGTGCCACGCGCTCCGAAATCCTCGAGAAGACCGGCACGGTGCTTGGCTGCGCCGGTGCCTCGCTGGAGGTGAGGGAGGGCGAGATCAGCGTGCTGATGGGCCTTTCGGGTTCTGGAAAATCCACACTGCTGCGTGGCGTGAACGGTCTGAACAAGGTGACGCGCGGCGCCATCGAAGTCTTCGATGGCGCCAGAATGATCGATGTCGTCACCTGCGATGAAGCCACCTTGCGCCGCATCCGTCAGAAGAACGTGGCCATGGTCTTCCAGCAGTTCGGTCTTCTGCCGTGGCGCACCGTGGCAGAGAACGTGGGCTTTGGCCTGGAACTCGCTGGCGTGCCAGACGATGAGCGCAAGACCAAGGTCGACCGGCAGCTGAAGCTGGTGGGCCTTGATCAATGGGCCGGCAAATATGCCCACGAACTATCGGGCGGCATGCAGCAGCGTGTGGGTCTCGCCCGCGCCTTCGCCACTGAAGCACCCATCCTGCTGATGGATGAGCCCTTCTCGGCGCTCGATCCCCTGATCCGCACCAAGCTGCAGGATGAGCTTCTGCAGCTGCAGAAGACGCTGAAAAAGACCATTGTCTTTGTCAGTCACGATCTCGAGGAAGCCCTCAAGATCGGCAACACCATCACCATCATGGAAGGCGGACGCATCGTGCAGTCGGGACGGCCAGAGGATATCGTGCTCCGGCCGGCCAATGCCTATGTCCGCGACTTCATCGCCAATGTGAACCCGCTGTCAGTGCTCACCGCCTGGAATGTGATGCGCGCTACACATGAATTGGAAAAGGACACGGACAAAAAGGGCGGCGGCGGCTGGACCTGGCTTGACCGGCGCAAGACCACGCGTTTCCAGCTGGACAAGCACAACCGCGTGACCGTGGTGGAGCGTGATGGCGCACTGGCGCAGTGGGTGCCTTGTGCCGAGGCTGACCGCGAGATCGCATCTGCTGAACATCCGGTGTTCTGGGCAACACCCGGCACATCGTCTGAAAACGGTGATGCTCGCCATGCACAAGTCGGAAACCGCGCCTGTCGCCCTGTTCAATGAAGACAATACTTTTGCCGGCGCCATTGGCGTGCGCGATGTGCTGCGCGCGGTATTGAAGCGCGAGAGCTAGACGAAGCTCTGGCCGGCGTTGAGCGGGCCGACATTGAGCAATGATGCGATACTCTGGCCGATGTCGGAGAACGTATGGCGCAGGCCGATGTTGCCCGGTTTTTGCCGCGGATTGAACCACAGCACGGGTACACGCTCGCGCGTGTGGTCGGTGCCCTTGAAGCTCGGATCATTGCCGTGGTCGGCAGTGATGACGAGATGATCGTCGGGCCCGATCAGTGATCAGCGCCTTGAGCAGCCAGCGATCGAAGGTTTCCAGCAATCCGGCATAGCCCGCCACATCGCGGCGGTGGCCGAAATCGGTGTCGAAATTGACGAAATTGACCATCAGGAAGCCGCCGTCAGCGAGCTTCGGCATTTCCCTTTCGGTGGTGGCCATCAGCAGGTCCATGCCCGCGACCTTGATCTCGCGGCCGGTGCCGGAATGGGCATAGATGTCGCCAATCTTGCCGATGGTGCAGACATCGCGGCCCGCCTTTGACAGAACGTCGAGAAGTGTCGGCTGCGGCGGCAGTACCGAATAGTCCTTGCGGTGGCCGGTGCGGGTGAAGGTCTCTGGCGTCTCGCCCACAAAGGGCCGTGCGATGACGCGGCCAATATTGAGTGCGTAAGACATTTCGCGCGCGATGGCGCAGACATCATAGAGCCGCTGCAAGCCGAAATGCTCTTCATGCGCGGCGATCTGGATGACGCTGTCAGCGCTCGTATACATAATCGGCCTGCCGGTGCGGATGTGCTCCTCGCCAAAATCCTCGATCACTTGTGTGCCTGACGCATGCGCGAGACACAGAAACCCCGGCACTTTCGCGCGCGCGGTCAGTTCATCGATGAAGTCTTTTGGAAAGGCGGGAATGGTGAGGGGGAAATAACCCCAGTCCTTCGCCAGAGGCACGCCGGCGATTTCCCAGTGCCCGGTGATCGTGTCCTTGCCCTTGGACACTTCGGTCGCTGCGCCATGGCGCGCAATGATCTTCACGCCGGGCAGGGGATTGCTGCCGCCTGCGATTTCAGCAGCAGCACCCAGGCCGAGAGACGCAAGTGTCGGAATGTTGGGCGTGGCCTGCGCATAGACATGCCCGAACGTGTTCGGAACCTTCGTCACCAAAGGCTTTCGCATCCGGCGCGTGGCCGAGGCCAAAGCCATCCATGATGAACAGGAAGGCGCGGCTCACGGCGCTACACGCTCCAGAATGGGATCGTAAGATTTTGGCGCAGCGCCGATCACATAGGCCGCTTTCACCATCTCCGCCGCGCGTGCAAAGCCAGCCTCATCGGCGGCATGGATCATCGCAAGCGGTGTCTTGGCATCGACAGCAGCGCCCTTGCCCAGAAGTTGATCGAGGCCGACGGAATGATCAATTACATCATCGGCGCGGCGGCGGCCACCACCGAGTTCGATGACGGCAAGGCCGAGATCGCGCGTGCGCAATGCCAGCCACATGGCCGGACTGTGTCCGCATAGACGGGCTTCACGATGGTCGCGGCGCGCATTGTTTCCGTCGGCTGCTCCATGAAATCCTTCGGGCCACCGAGTGCGGCCACCATCTGGGCAAAGATCTCTGCCGCACTGTCCGGATGTCAGGCTCTGTCTCGAGTTTGCTGCGGGCTTCCGTCTCGCTCTTGACCAGACCGGTGCTCAGCAGGATTTCCATGCCGAGCCGCACCGTGACTTCATGCACGCGCTCATCCTCCAGTTCATTCTTGAGGAAGCGCACCGCGTGCAGAACCTCCAGCGCATTGCCTGCGACTTTCGCCAGTGGCTCATCCATGTCGGTGATCAAGGCTGTCGTCTTGAGGCCCGCGCCATTGGCGACGGAAACCAGCGATTTTGCTAATCTTTGCGCGTCTTCACGCTTTGCCATGAAGGCGCCGGAACCGGTCTTCACATCCATCACCAGATGCTGCAGGCCAGCGGCCAGTTTCTTGGAGAGAATGGACGCGGTGATCAGCGGCACGCTTTCCACCGTCGCCGTCACATCGCGGATGCCATAGAGCCGCTTGTCGGCGGGCGCGAGGTCGGTGGTCTGCCCAATGATCGCGCAGCCCACTTCCTTCGTTACCCAGGCGAACAGTTCATTGCCCGGCGAGGTGTTGTAACCCGCGATGGAATCAAGTTTGTCCAGCGTGCCGCCGGTATGGCCCAGACCGCGGCCCGAAATCATCGGCACGTAGCAGCCGCAGGCGGCGAGCATCGGCGCCAGCATCAGCGAGATATTATCGCCAATGCCGCCCGAGGAATGCTTGTCGACCACAGGTCCCGGCAGATCCCACAGGAGCACCGTGCCTGAGTCACGCATCGCCAGCGTCAGGCCCACGGCTTCCTCAGCACTCATGCCTTTGAAGAACACCGCCATGGCAAAAGCCGCGACCTGGCCTTCGGTGACCGAACCGCTGGTGAGGCCTTCGATGAACGCCTTCACCTGCGCGGTGGTGAGCGCCTTGCCATCGCGCTTGGCGCGGATGACTTCCTGCGGCAGCATTTACTTCATGTCCTTGAAAAAGCGGGTGAGCAGCTTCTGCATGTGGGCCGCGGCCTTCATGCCTTCGCGCTTGGTTTCTTCGTGGGACGGCGAAGCGCCCTTGATGCCTGCCGCGAGATTGGTGATCGTCGAAATCGCCGCGACCTTCAGGCCCAGCCGGCGTGCAATGATGGTTTCCGGCGCCGTCGACATGCCCACCGCCGTGCCGCCGATGATCTGGAACATGCGGATTTCAGCAGGCGTTTCAAACGAAGGCCCGGAATACCAGCAGTAGACGCCCTGCTTCAGGGCGATCTTTTCCTTCTTGGCTGCGGCGAGGAAGGCTTTGCGCAGGGCAGGGTCATACGCATTGGTCATCGGCACGAAATTTTCATCGCCATGCTGGCCGATCAGCGGGTTCATGCCGGAATAGTTGATGTGATCTGTAATCAGCATCAGCGAGCCGGGCTTCATCGATACTTTCAGAGAGCCTGCAGCATTGGTCAGGATCAGCGTCTCGATGCCCGCATCCTTCAGCTGTTCCAGCGCTGGCCGCATCACGGCGGCATTGCCATTTTCGTAAGGATGGGCGCGGCCCGCCAGCACGGCGACTTCCTTGCCGCCGATCTTGCCCAATACCACCTTTCCGGCATGCCCGGAAATCTTCGGCACCGGAAAGCCAGAAAGCTCAGTATACGGAATATCCATCGCCTCCTGCACCGCCTCCACGACGCTGCCCAGGGCAGAACCCAGAATGATGGCAACCTTGGGCCGATGGGCGCCAAGCCTGGACTTGAGGTCGCTCATGCCAAATTCTCTGGCCCAAAACTGGCGGGCAGCAATTCTTCCAGCGTGAAGCTACGGATCAGCTTGCCTTCTTCAGTGCAGCAGTGGATTTTCACATCGCCCGCCGCAAATTCGCGGATCTTCTGGCGGCAGCCGCCGCAGGGCGTGCACAGCGCATCGCCATTGCCCATCACGGCGACTTCGGTGATCTTCGTGCCGCCCGCCATGATCAGGTGGCCGATCGCCGTGCATTCCGCGCACCAGCCCTGCGGATAAGCGGCGTTCTCGATATTGGCGCCTGCATGGACGCGGCCTTTTTCATCACGCATTGCCGCGCCGACATAGAACTTGGAATAGGGCACATGCGCATGCTTGCGCGCCGCTTTGGCGGCGTCGATCAGGTCTTTCATAGTTTTTTCTCCCGCATGTTCTTGCCGGAAAACCGCAAAGCACTTTTCCGGAACATGCTAACGATCCTTCGTATAAGGAATGCCGGAGGCCCGTGGCGGCGTTGATTTGCCGATGAACCCGGCCAGCAGCACGATGGTGAGAATGTAGGGCATGGCGTTGAACACCTGCACCGGGATCTCGATGCCGAAGAGTGTGGCGCCCTGTATGAAATTGGCAATCGCCTGCAGGAAACCGAAGAGCAGGCAGACAAAGAGTGCGGGCCAGGCGCGCCAGTTGGCGAAGATGAGAGCCGTCAAAGCGAGATAGCCGCGGCCGCCTGTCATGTCGCGCACGAAGCTGGTCTGCAATCCGGTCGACAGATAGGCGCCTGCTATCCCGCACAGCACGCCAGCGATGATCACGGCCTGATAGCGCAGCTTCGCCACCGAAATGCCCGCCGTGTCCACCGCTTGCGGGTTTTCACCCACCGCGCGCAGCCGCAAGCCGAAGCGCGTGCGTGACAGTGTCCAGGCGGAAAGCGGCACCACGGCCAGCGCCACATAGGTGAGGATCGTATGATCGAAGAGAATGCGGAAATAAGGCCCGATGCCATCCATCGCGAACAGCGCATCGCGGCCCGGAAAATCGATCGAGGAAAAGCGTGCGGCCCCTTCAAGTTGTGGCGTGCGCCCGCCCTGCTTGAACCAGGAATTGCCGATCACCACCGCAAGTCCTGCCGCGATGAAGTTGATGCCCAGCCCGGATATCACCTGGTTGCCGCGCTGGTTGATCGAGGCATAGCCATGCACCAGCGAGAAGGCGACAGAAATGGCGATGCCCGCTGCAAGCCCGACCCAGGCCGAGCCGGTGAAGGCGGACACCGAAGCCGCCATGAAAGCCGCTGCCAGCATCTTGCCTTCAAGGCCGATATCGACAATGCCGGAGCGTTCGCTCCACAGGCCGGCGATGCAGGCGAGGATCAGCGGCACCGACATGCGGATGGTGGAGGATAGGATTTCCGGAAGGATGGATAAATCCATGGCTCAATCCACCCGTGCAAAAACGGCGTTGAGATAGGGCCGGAAGGTTTGCTCCAGCGCCCCCATGAACAGGATGACGAGGCCCTGGATCACCACCACCATGTCACGCGAGATCGTCGGAATGGCAAAGGAAAGTTCGGTGCCGCCTTGATAGAGCAGGCCAAAAAGAAGAGCGGCGAGCACGATGCCGACGGGGTGTGAGCGCCCCATCAGTGCGACGGCAATGCCGACAAAGCCAGCACCCTGCACATATTCGAGAACCAGACGGTGCTGCACGCCGAGAATTTCGTGAAATGCCATCAGCCCGGCAAGGCCGCCAGAAATCGCCATGGTGATCATGATGATGCGGGCAGGCTTGATGCCGGCATAGACCGAGGCTTCCATATTGGCGCCGACGGCACGGATCTCATAGCCCAGCTCGCGTGCGCCACAGGAGATACCACACACCCCACGCGACCAGCAGCGCGAGGATGATCGTGGGCCCTAGAGGTGTCGCTGGGATTTTGAGGCCAAGGTTGCGGCCCATCTCGCGGAAGTTGAGGATATAGGCATCATCAATGCCGCGGCTTTCCACCGCCATCTTGCCGATCGGGCGGAACACCATGTTGATCAGGTAAACCATCAGGCTCGAGGTGATGTAATTGAGCATGATGGTGGTGATGACGATGTGGCTGCCGCGCTTGGCCTGCAGATAGCCGGGAAACCAGCCCCACAGGGCACCCACGGCAGAACTGCACACCAAACAGATCAGCAGTGTGATCGGCTGTGAAATGGTGGAAGGCAACACGGAAGCGAGCAGGCCACCAATAAGAAGCCCCGGTGTTGCCGCGCCAAGGCCTGCGGCATAGGCCTGGCCTTCGCCGCCGATGTTGAAAAGCCCGGCATGAAACGCCACCGCCACGCATAAGCCCGTGAAGATGAAATTGGTGGCGTAATAAAACATGTAGGACCAGCCCTTGAGCGAGCCCAGCGCGCCATCCAGCATGATCACCAAAGCACGAAACGGATTTTCGCCAATAACGACCACCACAAGTCCGGCGACGATGAAGGCAATGGCGAGATTGAGCAGCGGAATGAGGCCAATATCGACCCAGGTGGGAAGCTCGCCGCGCGCGCTCATGCCGCCTCCTGCACGCCGGCCATCAGCAACCCGCACTCGCGCTCATCCACATCCGGGCCGCGCTCGCCCATGATGCGCCCGGCAAACATGACCAGGATGCGGTCAGAGAGTGAGCGGATTTCGTCGAGCTCAACGGACACAAGCAGGATCGCCTTGCCCTGATCGCGCAATTGGATGAGGCGGCGGTGAATGAACTCGATGGCGCCGATGTCGACACCGCGTGTCGGCTGGCCGACGATCAACAGATCGGGATTGGAGCCGATTTCGCGCGCCAGGATGATTTTCTGCTGGTTGCCGCCGGAGAATTTGGCGCTCTTAAGCATGGGATCTGCGGGGCGCACGTCAAACTCTTCCATCTGCTTGCGCGTCTGGTTGATGACGGCCTTATGGTCGAGCCGGAAACCCTTGCCCAAGGCCGGATTGTTCTGCCAGCCGAGAATGGCGCTTTCGGCGGCGCTGAAGGAGGTGATGAGGCCGCGGTGATGCCGGTCTTCCGGCACATGCGCCATGCCGCGCTCGCGCAGGATACGCGGGTCATGCAAAGCGGTGATGTCTTCGCCTTCAAAGATCACCTGGCCCGATGTGGCTTTGGTGATGCCGGTGATGACATCAAGGAGTTCCGATTGGCCGTTGCCGGAGACACCGGCGATGCCGACAATTTCGCCCTTGCGCACGGTGAGCGAGACATCATCGACGCGCGCCACCTGCTTGCTGTCACGCCAGGTCAGGTTCTTGACCTCGAGTACCACCTCGCCAGGATTGGCGGGTGTTTTTTCAACGCGGAGCAGCACGCGGCGTCCGACCATGGCTTCGGCCAGCTCGCCGACATTGGTGTCCTTGGTGGCGAAATTGGCCACCACTTCGCCGCGCCGCATGACCGACACCTGATCGGTGATCGCCATGATCTCGCGCAGCTTGTGCGTGATCAGGATGACGGTTTTGCCCTGCGAGCGCAGTTGCCCCAAGATGCGGAACAGATGGTCGGCCTCGGCGGGTGTCAGCACACCCGTCGGTTCGTCGAGAATCAGAACATCGGCCCCTTGTAGAGCGCTTTGAGAATTTCGACGCGCTGCTGCAGGCCCAACCGGAAGCTCGCCGACAATGGCATCGGGATCGACATCAAGTTCGTATTCTTCGGCAAGATGCGTGAGATCCTTGCGCGCCTTGTCCAGCGCCGGGCCGATCAGGTGGCCACCTTCGGCGCCAAGGATGACATTTTCCAGAACTGTGAACGGATCAACCAGCATGAAATGCTGGTGCACCATGCCGATGCCGTGGCTGATCGCGTCAGTTGAACTCTTGATCTTGACCGGCTGCCCACGCACCCGGATTTCGCCTTTGTCGGCGTGGTAGAAGCCAAACAGGATCGACATCAGTGTCGATTTGCCGGCGCCATTTTCGCCGATGATGCCGTGGATCGAGCCTTGCGCGATCGACAGCGACACGTCCTTGTTGGCGTGCACGGCGCCAAAGCGCTTGTCGATGCCGATGAGTTCAATCGCAGGTGTCATGTCAAAAGCGGCCTTCGGGCTTTTGGATAGAAAAACGCCCCACTCAATCGCATCCGGAAAGCAGAATGCGGAAAGTGGGGCGTTCGCAGATCACCGGTTATTCAGCCGGGCACTTGTTGTCGTCCATGTAGTCATGGATCTGGGTCTTGCCGGAGATGATGTCAGCCTTGGCAGCTTCCACCTTGGCCTTCATGGCATCGCTGACCAGCGGCTTGTTGTTGTCATCCATGGCATAGTCAACACCACCTTCCTTGAGGCCCAGGGCATGAACGCCGGGCTGGAAGCCTTTGTCGCCGTCCTTCATGATGTTGTAGACGGCAACATCCACATGCTTGACCATCGAAGTCAGTACCTTGCCGGGATGCAGATAGTTCTGGTTGGCGTCAACACCGATCGAAAGCTTGCCGGCGTCAGTCGCCGCCTGCAGCACGCCGATGCCGGTAGCACCTGCCGCCGCATAGACCACATCAGCGCCCTTGGCGATCTGGCCCTTGGTGATTTCGCCACCCTTGACTGGATCGTTCCAGGCCGCACCCGTGTCACCCGTCATGTTCTGGAAGACGGTGGCGTCCTTCTTGTCGGCCTTGACACCCTGTACATAGCCGCAGGCGAACTTGTGAATGAGCGGAATATCCATGCCGCCCACGAATCCGACCTTGCCGGTCTTCGAAGCTTCGGCAGCCAGCACACCAACGAGATAGGAACCTTCATGTTCCTTGAACACGATCGATTCGACATTCGGGCCATCAACCACGGCATCGATGATCGCGAACTTCAGATCGGGATAGTCCTTGGACACCTTGCCCACGGCCTCAGCCTGGGCGAAGCCTGCGGCGATGATCGGTGAATAGCCCTTGTCGGCGAAATTGCGGATCGCCTGTTCACGCTGGGCTTCGTTGGCGATTTCGAACTCGCCATAGGCGGTGCCGGTGTCCTTCTTGAACTTTTCGGCGCCGTTGAACATCGATTCATTGAAGGATTTGTCGAACTTGCCGCCGATGTCGAACACGATGGCCGGACCAGTGCTATCCGCCAAGGCCGCCGAGGCCATCAAAGCGGAAAGGGCAGCTGCCGAAAGCAGTGTTTTGATCATATGTCGTTCTCCCTGAAATTTGACCGGCTGATCAAGCCTCGGAACAATCAACGCTAAATTCCATTTTTATGCAAGCGGGTTGCATTTCTCAGCCCCCTTGAAAATGACAACGTTTTGCCCATCTGAGTCTCATGGAAAACAAATCTCATATCACCGTCAGCCCCGAGCAATTGCAGGCCATTGGCGCCGGCTTTCTGGCTTACGTGAAGCCCATGGATGCACAAGATGCCTCCAGGCTTTTAGGCCAGGAAGTAAAAGTTGCCCCGGGTGAGCATCTCTACGGCCTCTTCAACGCCAACGGTGCGCCGATCTCGATTTCGCAGTCGATGGAAGGTGCGCTGGGCAGCGCCATGGAACACGAGCTCGTGCCGACGCTGCTGCATTAATTTGCGGCAAGAAACGAAACATGACGGCAGATGGTCCATCCATCTGCCGTTTTCATTTCAGGGAGAACGGGCCAGGGAACCGGCAAGCGCTTTTTCGATCAGCTTCACCGTGTTGCCGATGCCATAGAGTGCCGCGAAGGAGCCAAAGCGTGGGCCTTTTTCTTCGCCGAGCAGCACCTGATAGAGCATGTTGAACCAGCCCTGGGCCACGCCGATGGAGCCATCCTTCTGTGTGGTGGTGTAGGGCTCGCGCCGGCCGATATCATAGACCTTAAGCTGGATATCTTCTGCAGCAGAGCCTTCCGGCAGCGTGCCGAGCACGGTGGCAAGATCGCGCAGGGCCGCCGCTTCCTCTTCCGTTGCTGCACGGTATTGTTTCTGCGGCTTTACGAAATCCTGGAAGTAGCGGATGGCGTAGCCGACAAGCTGAATCGAGGCGCGGATGAGTCTTCGGGTCCAGCTCCGGCTTGTAGCGCTTGATGAACGCCCACATCACCGCCTTGTCTTCGGTATTGGCCACCGTCGCCAGATTCAGCAGCAGCGAGAAGGAAAGGCCCGCACCTTCCGGTTTCGGCGGGTTGCCGCCATGGATGTGCCACACCGGATTCATCAGCTGGTCGGCGGGCTTCTCCGCCTGCTTCTGGTAGGCATTCAGGAAGGCATCATATTCGTCCACGGCGCGCGGGATCACGTCGAAGAACAAGCGCTTCGCCTCGCGCGGCTTTTGGTACATGTACAGCGCCAGCGAATCCGGATCGGCATAGGTCAGCCATTCATCGATGGTCAGGCCGTTGCCCTTTGACTTGGAAATTTTCTGGCCTTTATCGTCGAGAAACAGCTCGTAGACATAATGTTCCGGCGCCGGCACACCGAGGATTTCACAGATGCGGTCATAGATCGGCGCATTGGTCTGGTGGTCCTTGCCGAACATTTCAAAATCCACATGCAGCGCCGCCCAGCGCATGCCGAAATCAGGCTTCCATTGCAGCTTGGTGCGCCCGCCGCGCACATCGAGCGTCACGTCAGAGCCGTCTTCATCGGCAAACGTCACCGTGCCGGCCTTCGCGTCCACCTTCTTCATCGGCACATAGAGCACACGTCCCGAGGTTGGCGAGATCGGCAGCACCGGCGAGTAAGTCGCCTGGCGCTCTTCGCCCAGCGTCGGCAGCATCACGTCCATGATGTCATCATATTTTTCCAGGACGTGAATGAGCATCGCATCGAACTTGCCTGACTTGTAATAGTCGGTGGCGCGACGCGAACTCGTAGTCAAAGCCGAACGTGTCGAGGAAGCGCCGCAGCATCGCATTGTTGTGATCGCCGAAGCTTTCATAACCGCCGCCGAAGGGATTGGGCACCACGGTCAGCGGCTTGTGCAGATGCGGGGCGAGGAAATTCTTGTCCGGCACATTGTCGGGAATCTTGCGCATGCCGTCCATGTCATCGGAAAAACACAGCAGGCGCGTGGGCAGCTCGCTCATCAGCGAGAAGGCCTTGCGCACCATGGTGGTGCGCGCCACTTCGCCGAAGGTGCCGATATGCGGCAAACCGCTTGGGCCATAGCCAGTCTCGAACAGCACCGATTTCTGCCCGGTCTTTTCCACCCGTTTCAGGATCTTGCGCGCTTCCTCAAAAGGCCAGGCCTTGCTGGCAAGGGCAGCTTCGCGAAGAGCGGGAGAAACGGGCATCGAACGATCCTGAAGGGTGAAAATCAGGCCAAAATGGCCACGCGCCTCTTTAGAGAGACGCATGTTAGAGGTCAACTTTCCCACCCGCTAGGTCATCCCGACGAAAGTCGGGACCCAGCTTTCACAATACTGGGAGCGTGGCGCACTGGACCCCGGCTTTCGCCGGGGTGACAAAAGTAAGAAGGGCCGCGCGGTACTAGACCAGATACTTCTTGAACCAGCCGATGGTGCGGCCCCAGGCGAGGTCGGCGGCCTTCTTGTCATAGCGCGCCGGATTGGTGTCGTTGTTGAAGGCGTGGTTGACGCCGTCATAGACATAAAGCTCGTAGGTCTTCTTGTTAGCTTTCAGCGCCGCCTCGAAATCCTTGATCCCGGCATTCACCCGGTCATCAAGTCCGGCATAGTGCAGAAGCAGCGGCGCCTTGATCTTCGGCACATCTGCGGCGGGCGGCTGCAGGCCGTAATAGGCAACCCCGGCATTGAGCTTGGGATCGGCCACGGCCAGAGAATTCACAAAGCCGCCACCCCAGCAGAAGCCCACGGCGCCGACCTTGCCATTCACACCCTTGTATTGTGACAGCGCATCGCGCACATCGAGCGATGTGGCATTCACATCTTCGGGCTTGAGCTTGCCGATCATGTCACGCGCCTTGTCTTCATCGGCGGGCGTGCCGCCCACAAGGCTGAGATAATCCGTGCCGAACGCCACAAACCCTTCCAGCGCGATGCGCCGCACGATGTCCTTGATATGCGGGTTGAGGCCACGGTTCTCGTGAATGACCATCACACCACCAAGCGGCCCCTTGGCATCCTTGGGGTGGGCCAGAAGGCCATTGATGTCGGGCAGGATCTGGATTTCCTTGGTGACAAGGCGTGGATCATCCGCAGCGACCGTGTCGGCATAGGCATAATTGTTTTCGAGCTGGAACAGCAGGGGTGCCACCCCCGCAGCACCGGCCAGCGCCTTGAGCCTGTCGAGAAAATCGCGGCGATTCATCCCGCCATGGGTGTAGGTGTCAAACAGCGAAATATATTTCTGGTCCATGCCGGGCCTCCGTTCACTGGAGCATTTTGACTTTTTATGGAAAAGTCAAAATCGCCCTCAGTCTCAATTGGAAATCAATTTTTCTGACCTTTGACGATTCCATCAAAGGTCAGGTTGATCTCAAGCACTCTTGGCAGCAATTCAGGCAAACGGATGACGGGCTGAAAGGTTCACTTTCGTTTTCGAAATGTTCTCGCTACAACGGCGCATGGCCCTCATCGAAAATACCTTGCTGCTGCCGCCTGCGGCTGTGCCCACGGCGCAGGGTGCTGTGGTGGAAGGGGAGTTATTGGGTGCCGCGGCAGCGCTGGCCCGGCTATCGGCCTTGCCGCATCTCATCTGCCATGCTGGTTTTTTCCTCGAGCGCTTGGCACAGCAAGCCAATTCACCGCGCTCCCTGAGTCGCGCCGCGCGCGAACAGAAACATCTTGATGTCGCGGAGCTTTTTGCCTTTGTGGTGCCGGCCCGGGCAGCGACACCCACCCCGCAAGGCTTTGCCCGCGCATTGGGATTGGAGTGGGAGAAGGAAGATGCCAGCGGCCTTTTGACCGAAGTCGCCGCTGACCTTCTCGGCCGCATCGGAAGCCGCACCTATCCCTTTTTGCGCGAAGCAGCCGAAAACGCCCATTTCTTGGCGCGTGCCAATTGGCCTTGGGCACGGCCCGTACTCGCCGCCATCCTGCGCGCCGACCCGCGCCTTGAAGTGGCAAGCTTTGCCACCGGACTCAACGTCTGGGACAGGCTTGAGGAATGGGAGGACGAGGGCCAGCGGCCGCAAGGCACGCAGTTTCCGGTCACTGCCGAAGAGGCCACCGAATTCCTTGGCCAGGTTCTCGGAAGCGAAATACCGCCACGGCAGAACCAGCAGGCCTATGCCGCCGCCGCCACGCAGGCCTTTGTTCCGCGCGACCGGCAGGAGGTGAATGCGATCGTGCTCGCCGAAGCGGGCACGGGCTTGGGCAAGACACTGGGCTATCTCTCGCCTTCCTATCTCTGGGCCAGGAAGAACAATGCGCCGGTGTGGATTTCCACCTTCACCAAGAACCTGCAGCGCCAGCTCGATCAGGAAAGTGCCCGCATCGTGCCCGATCCGGCAGAACGCCGCGGCAAGATCGTCATCAGGAAGGGCCGCGAGAATTATGCCTGCCTGCTCAACATGCAGGAAGCATTCGGGCGTCTCTCGGCAGCCAGTCCACGCTCGGCGCTGCTCGCCACCCTGATTGCGCGCTGGGCACGCTTTTCGCGCGACGGTGACATTCTCGGCGGCGATTTTCCCAGCTGGCTGATGCCTCTGTTTTCTGAGACCGGTGTGGAAGGCGAAATCCGCGCGCCCACGCCATCGAGCCTGGGCCTTACGGATCGGCGCGGCGAATGCATCTACGCCGCCTGCCCGCATTTCAAGCGCTGCTTCATCGAAAGATCAGTGCGTGCAGGCCGGAAGGCCGATGTGGTGATCGCCAATCACGCGCTGGTTCTGCATCAGGCGGCCATCGACCATGCGCTCGGTGTCGCCAAGACCGAAGAGGAAGAGGCCGCACCCGGCGGCCTGCGCCGCATCGTGTTCGATGAAGGCCATCATTTGTTCGATGCTGCCGATGCTGCCTTCAGTGGCCACCTGACCGCGCTCGAAGCAGCGGAATTGCGCCGTTGGTTGCGCGGGCCTGAGGCCGAGCGCCGCCGTGGCCGTGGCCTTGCCGAACGTATTGGTGATCTCTTGCGGAATGAAGAGACCTCCGAGAAGACCTTGCAGCAGGTGCTGCGCGCGGCCTCGGCCCTGCCGGGTCCCGGTTGGACGCGGCGCATCCAGTCTGGCCATCCCGAAGGTTCAACCGAGGAATTCCTGGCCTTGGTGCGTCAGCAGGTGCTGGCGCGCGCCGAAGCCGCCTCCACCAACGCGCTCGAAACCGATTGCCTGCCGCTCGTCGAAGGCATGCGGTCCGCGATTGACGATCTTGTCTCTGCACTCGGTGAGTTGCAGCGGCCGATGATTGCCCTGGCGAGGCTGCTGCTCAAGAAACTCGATGACGAAGCTTCTGATCTGCAGAGCGCCGAGCGTGGCCGCATCGAGGCTCTGGCGCGCGGCCTGCGTCGCCGCGGCGAGCTCATGGTGGGTGGCTGGATCTCGATGCTCAAGCAGCTGCAGGGCGACATCAATCCGCTCTTTGTTGATTGGTTCTCGGTCGATCAGGCCTTTGGCCGCGAACATGATGTGGGCTTCCATTCGCACTGGATCGACCCGTCCGTGCCCATGGCCAATGCCGTGCTGCGCCAGGCCGACGGCATCATCATCACCTCCGCCACCTTGAAGGACCGCCCGCCTGATGTGCCCGATGACTGGAGCAATGCCGAAGCGCGCACCGGCGTCATCCATCTGCCCTATCCGGTGAAACGCGAAAGTTTTGAATCGCCTTTCGACTACGCCAACAAGGCGCGCGTCGTGGTGGTGACTGATGTCAACCGCGAGGACATGGACCAAATTGCCGCCGCCTACCGCGAATTGTTCTTTTCAGCCGGTGGTGGCGCGCTCGGGCTTTTCACCGCCATCAGCCGCCTGCGTGCCGTTCACAAGCGCCTTGCCCCGGCGCTCGCCAAGCGCGGCCTGCCACTTTACGCCCAGCATGTCGATCCGATGGACAATGGCACGCTGGTTGACATGTTCCGCGCCGAGCGTGACTCCTGCCTGCTCGGCACCGACGCCATGCGTGACGGCGTCGATGTGCCGGGCAACAGCCTGCGTCTCATCGTCATGGACCGCGTGCCCTGGGGCACGCCCACCATTCTCGAGCGCGCCCGCGCCGAGGCTTTCGGAGGCAATGTCTACAAGGACATGGTGGTGCGCCTGCGCCTGCGCCAGGCCTTCGGACGCCTGATACGCCATGAGGGCGACAGCGGCGCCTTTGTCATCCTCGATCCACGCCTGGCCACACGCTTCACAACGGCCTTTCCGCCCGGCGTTCTGGTGGAACGGCTCGGCCTCGTTGATGCCATTGAGCGCATTGCGCAATTGCGGCCCGCGAGAACCCACTGAATGAGGGATCTTTTCGTTTTGGCGCTGAGCGGCAGCCTGCGCACCGGCTCGACCAATACAGCCTTGCTTCAAGCAGCAAAGTTGCTTGCGCCAGGAGATATGAAGATTGTCATGTGGAGCAATCAAGACAGTCTACCGCATTTCACGCCCGATCTTGAGACAGCGGTACCTCCCGTGGTGCAGGAGTTCCGCGATCTCGTGGGCAGGGCCGATGGACTGCTCATTGCATGCCCGGAATATGCCCGCGGCCTTCCCGGCTCATTCAAGAACGCGCTGGATTGGCTGGTGGGCGGCGAAACCTTCATCACCAAACCCTTTGTGCAATGGAATGGCTCTCCACGCGCTTTTGAAGCGCAGAAATCCCTGCGTCTGGTGCTCGAAACCATGTCGGGCGTTCATATGGATGAAGCCGCGCTCGCTCTGCCGCTCATCAAGCAACAGGTAACAGCAGAGAGCATTGCCTCGCATCCCGAATGGGGGCCGCAGATCAGGACAGCGCTGCAGATTTTTGCGGATGTGCTGCAAAAGCGTGACGGATGATGGATTTCAGTTTCCAGCCAAAGAGCAGGCTGCGCGACGCGAAGAATATGCACATCGCGATCCATAAGCCATGATTGCCAAAGTTTTTCTCAAGGATGACCGAACTGGGCAGATAGATGATGAGCGCAGTGACCATCATGTTGCGCATGTCGCGCGTGGCAAGCGCACCGGTGAAGATGCCGTCGAACAGGAAACAGGCAGCACCCAGGATGGGCGTCAAAGCCGCCCAGCCGAGATAAACCCGCGCCGTGATGCGGACATCCGGATCGATGCTCATGAGATCGATGAAGGCCGGCCCGGCCATCAGCATCAGGGCCGCGGCCAGGATGCCGAAGCCGATGGCCCAGACCGTGCTGAGCCGCACGGCGGCAATGAAGCGCGGGCGGTTCCTGGCACCAATGGCTTGGCCCGCCAGTGCTTCGGCGGCATAGGCAAATCCGTCAATGAGATAGGCCGAGACTTCGAAGAAATTCATCAGCAGCGCATTTGCGGCGACAATGATCGTGCCGCTGCGCGCGCCATGTGCCGTGAACCAGGCAAAGGCGAAAAGCAGGCACAGTGTGCGCACCATGATATCGGCATTGGCGGCAAGGAGCGGCCGCAGCGTGGCAAGTTCGAACAGGCCATGGAGAGGAATGCGCTGGTCCATCAGGTGCAACCGCCGCACCACCATGAACATGCCAAAAAAGAGACCGGCATATTCAGAAATCAGCGCCGCCATGCCAACACCCGCAATGCCGTCATGGTGGCTGAGCACGAAAATGGAACTCAGCACCATGTTGCACAGGTTGAGCAGCACCTGGATGAAGAAGGCCTCGAGGCTGCGGCCCTGGCCGATGAACCAGCCCAGAATGGCGAAATTGGCGAGCGCGGCCGGGGCCGCAAAAATGCGCCAGCCGAAATAGGTGGATGCGGCATTTTGCACATCGGGCGAACCGCCGATGAGACCGATCGCCAACGGTCCGATCACCGGGGACAAGGCCAGCAAAATGGCGCCAATGAGGAGGCCCAGAAGGAAGCTGCGTCCGATTACAAATGCCAGAGCCTGAGGATCGCCAGCACCCGTCGCTTGCGCCGAAAGTCCGCTGGTGGACAGCCGCAAAAAGCCAAAGCCCCAGAACAGGAACGAAAAAATCATGGCGCCGACGGCAACGCCGCCGATCAGGGCCGGATTGGGCAATTGCCCGACCACGCTGGTATTGACCACGCCGATCAGCGGCTCCGTCACATTGGAGAGCATGATCGGCACCGCAATCTTCAAAATAGTGCGGTGCGTCAAAGGGTTCTCAAGTGTCGTCGCCATGGGTTGAGTTGCGCAAGCGCCCTGTATTCGTCAAGCTCTGAGGCCGCATGACAGGTCTGCCCTCCCGTTTTGCCGAGTGGTTCGCGTCCAAAGGCTGGAACCCGCGCCCGCACCAGCTCGAGATGATGGAGCGTGGCCTTGGCGGAGAAAGCGCGCTGCTGATTTCACCGACAGGTGGTGGCAAGACGCTCGCTGGCTTTCTGGCCTCGCTGGTCGAGCTCATGGAGCCGCACGAGACGCTGGGCATCCACACGCTTTATGTTTCGCCGCTGAAGGCTCTCGCCGTCGACATCGCCCGCAATCTTGACGGTCCCATTGCCGATATGAAACTGCCGATCACGGTGGAAACCCGCACCGGGGACACGTCCCATGCCAAGCGCCAGCGCCAGCGCCAGAAGCCGCCTGACATCCTGATCACCACGCCGGAACAAATGACACTGCTGATCGCGGACCCGGCGGCAGGGCATCTGCTGCGCAATTTGCGTTGCGTGATCATCGACGAGCTTCATTCCATCGTGTCGCAGAAGCGTGGCGTGTTGTTGTCTCTGGCGCTGGCGCGGGTGCGCCAGCATGCGCCACAGGCGCGCTTTACGGGCCTTTCCGCCACTGTGGCTGATCCAGACGCGCTGCGCGCCTGGCTGGTGCCCGCTGGCACGGCGCCTGCAAGCCTGGTTCTGGGCCGCGCCGGTGCGCCACCACGCATCAGCATTCTGGATTCGGTCGAGGACGTGCCTTGGGCCGGACATTCCTCGGTCTATGCCATTCCGGAAATCTACGAAGACATCAAGAAATCGAAGATGACGCTGCTCTTCGTCAATACCCGCAGCCAGGCGGAATTGCTGTTTCAGGAATTGTGGAATGTGAATGAGGACACGCTGCCGATCGCCTTGCATCACGGCTCGCTCGATGTAGCACAGCGACGCAAGGTGGAGGCGGCCATGGCGGCAGGCAAGTTGAAAGCCGTCGTCTGCACCTCGACGCTCGATCTCGGCATTGACTGGGGCGATGTCGATCTCGTCGTGCAGGTGGGGGCACCCAAGGGCTCCAGCCGTCTTTTGCAGCGCATTGGCCGCGCCAACCACCGGCTTGATGAATCAAGCCAGGCATTGCTTGTGCCCTCCAACCGCTTCGAGGTTCTGGAATGTGTCGCGGCGCGTGGTGCTGCCATCGAAGGCGCGCAGGATTCGGAATATCCGATGACGAAGAAGCTTGATGTGCTGGCCCAGCATGTGCTGGCCTGCGCCTGTGCGGGGCCTTTTTTCGCCGATGCGCTTTTTGCCGAAGTGAAATCCGCTTTCACCTATCGCAATCTGAAGCGCGAACGCTTCGACCAGGTTCTGGATTATGTGGCGACCGGCGGCTACGCGCTCAAATCCTATGAACGCTACGCCAAGCTGAAAGTCGATGCTGAGGGCCGTTACGTTATTGCCCATCCACAATTTGTGCTGCGTTACAAAATGAACATGGGCACCATTGTCGGCAGCGAGATGATGAAGATCAGGCTGGCTTCGGTGAACCGGCGGCTGGGCAAGCGCACCCTGCGCGGTGGCCGGGTGCTGGGCGAGGTGGAAGAATATTTCCTCAGCCAGCTTGCCGTGGGCGATACCTTTGCCTTTGCCGGTGAAATCCTGCGCTTTGAAGGCATGGATGAATTTGGAGCACTTGCGACCCGTTCTCCCAACAAGGATGCAAAGGTGCCGTCCTATAATGGCGGCAAGTTTCCACTCTCGACCTATCTGGCTGACCGTGTGCGCGACATTCTTGCCGACAAGTCACAGTGGCAATTGTTGCCGCCGCAAATCCGCGACTGGCTGTCCCTGCAAAGCTGGGTGTCCACCCTTCCAAAATCCGGGCAGATGCTGGTGGAAACCTTTCCGCGCTCTGATCAGCATTACATGGTGTGTTATCCTTTTGAGGGCCGCCTCGCGCAGCAGACACTCGGCATGTTGCTGACAAGACGGCTGGAACGCTGGGGCGCAAGGCCCTTGGGTTTCATTGCGTCGGAATACGCTTTAGTCATCTGGATGGTCAGTGACCTTTCCCTGATGATCAAGACAGGACGAATCTCGCTCGACAAGCTCTTTGCCGAAGACATGCTGGGTGATGACCTTGAAGCCTGGCTGGCCGAGAGCAACATGATGCGCTCGGCCTTCCGCAATTGCGCCATCATTTCCGGGCTGGTGGAGCGCAATTATCCCGGCAAGGAAAAGACGGCCAGACAGGTGACGGTAAATACCAATCTCATTTTCGATGCCCTGCGCTCGCACCAGCCTGATCACATCCTGTTGCGCGCGGCATGGGACGATGCCGCCGACGGCCTCATCAACATCCAGCGCCTCGGCGCCATGCTCAAGCGCATCCGCGGGCAGATCCTCCATAAGTCTTTGGACCGCGTCTCGCCGCTGGCCGTGCCCATCCTGCTCGACATCAGCCGCGAATCGATTCATGGGGAGGCCGATGATGCCCTTCTCGCCGAAGCCGAGAGAGAACTCGAACAGGAGGCAAGCCGCCTTGCCTGAGAGCTGGATGCGCATGCACCGCATCGAACTCGGCGGCGTGGTGCTGTTGCCGCATCTTTCGGGTGCGCTGCATGTACCTGAACTTTCGGCGCTGATTATTTCTGACCTGCATCTGGAGCAGGGAACCGCACTCGCGCGTCGTGGCATTCGCGTGCCACCCTATGACACCCATCTGACCTTGTTGCTGTTGGAAGAAGTGATTGGCCTACATCGGCCGGAACGCCTGATTTTTCTGGGCGACAGTTTTCATGATACCGAAGGCGAGGCCAGTCTGGAGCCGGATATCTGGGAAAGATTGTCGGCCATCACCAAGGCTCATGATTGCTTCTGGATCTCGGGCAATCATGACCCGCATCCGCCACAGCGTCTCGCGGGCCATGCCGCCGATCACATCTATCTTGGTCCATTGCTGCTGCGCCACGAACCCAGAAAGTTGGGTGAGGACGAATTCGAGATTTCCGGCCATCTCCATCCCGGCTGCGCCATTGCACAGCGTGGGCGCCGCGTCTCCGGAAAATGTTTTGCCGCCGACGCGCGCCGGCTGATCATGCCAGCTTTCGGCGCCTACACCGGGGCATTGTCAGTTCTGACAAAACCTTTTGCGGGGTTGTTTGACCATGACGCGGCCGGCACATGGCTGCTCGGCCGCGACCGCATTTACAGGTTCCCGTTTACGCGTCTGGCCTAGCTCAGATGACTTTCGACTGCATGGCCGAGACGAGCTCCGGCGTCACCTTGCCGGTCGCTTTCATGCCGTAGCGGATCTGGAACAGACGCACGGCGTTGCTGACGCGGCCGTCATGAAGGCCATCCTGTGGACCGACATGATAGCCGAGCTTTTGCAGCAGTGATTTCGCGGCAAGAGTGGCATCGCCATCATCACCAGAGGCCGATTGTGGCGGATTCCATTTGCCGTCGTTGTTGGGTACGAGATTGGCCACATCCGGCGCCTTGTCGGGTGCCCACTGCTTGAAGCGTGCGGAAATTGCATCGACGCTGGCTTGGCTCAGGCCCTTGGAAAGCTCGCTGACGCGCTGCTTGGCTTCATTATCGTCCTGTGCCGCTGCCGCCATGTACCAGAACAAAGCCTCGTTCACATCGGCCTTGGTGCCCAGGCCGCGTTCTAGAAGTACGGCAAGATTGTACTGGCTGTCCTTCAGGCCATGGGCCGCCGCAAGCGAGAACCACTTGAAGGATTTGTTGTAGTCGGGTGTGCCGATGTCGCTGCTGGCCGCCAGCACCGCCGCATTGTGCATCGATTTCACATTGCCCTGTGTGGCAGCACGTTCATACCAGAACAGAGCGAGTTTGGCGTTCTTGGCTACACCCATGCCGCGCTCGTAGAGCGTGGCGAGGCGATATTGCGCCGGTGCCAGGCCAGAGGCAGAGGCCTTGCTGTACCAGTAGGCAGCCTTGTTCGGATCGGCTGAAACCGTATCGCCATTGAGATAGTGGCTGGCAATCAGGAACTGGGCAGTGCTGTCCCCGGCTTGTGCCGCCTGGCGCATCTTGACAGGTCCGACAGCCATATCCATCGCGACTTCGCCGGGTGCCGCTGCATCATTGCTGGCATCCGAAATGATTTTTGAGGGGTCGGAAGGCGATTGTGCTTGTGGAAGCGTGCCGGTCAGGATCGGATCGACGGGCTGAAGTGCATTGCTGGCATCACCCTGCTGGCCGGTCTTGACTTCAGGAGTCGCATCCGGCGTCGGAAGGCCAGGCGTGGCATCGCTACCCTGAGCCGGCGCCGAAGCTTGCGGAGACATCTGTTCGACGGCCGGAGACTTGCTTTGATAGATGCGGCCTAGCGTATTGGTGCCGAAGAACACCAGACCTGCGATTGCGAGCAGGGCAACACCCATCACAATCAGGCGGCGCTTGTTGTTCTGATTGGCGGCCTTCGGGGATGGTGATGCGGCAGCGGCGGAAGCAACGGGTTTGACCGTATCCGCGGCTGTCGATTTCGAAGTGCTGCGCTTGAGGAAGGGCAGGCTGAAGGACGAGCGGGTCCGCGCCTTCTTGGCTTTGCCGGGCACGACATTGGAAAGTGCCCCGCTGTTGATCTGCTGCACGCGGCGCGCGGCCGCAATGATATCGCCGATGCCGGGATCATCCTGGGGCGCAGCGGTCTCCTGATCTTCGCTAGCTGGTGTGGCTTCTTCCGTTTCAGCCGGCTCCAGGCCCTGTGGATCTTCAAACGCCTGTTCGGCCTCGAAGGGCTTGTCGTCTTCAAAGCGGATGTGGCCTTCGCTGAACGTTGGCTCCATGAAATTGTTGAAGCCGGAAATGGGCGAGTCCATTTCGGCATCATGTTCGGGCCCAGCTTCCGGCTCCGGTTGAGAAAAGGCGTGCGAAGAGAATGGGCTCTGTTGCGCCGGCTCCTGTCGGTAGGCATGCGAAGGAAACGGGCTCGGCCGCGCCGGCTCTTCCTGATAGGGCGAAGCAGGAGAGTGGTCTTGCGCCGGCTCCTCATCGGGCATCGGAAGTGCGCCGATGGCCTGGCCGATGCGCTGGCCCACGGTCATGGTTTCGAGTTCGGCGAGTTTGCTGACGATCTGTTCCAGCGTCTCGTGGACAGCCTCGAGCGTTTCTTGATTGCGATGGTCGGCCGCCGCGGCAGCCTGGCGCACCGCATGAAGACCTTGCTCGAGCGCCATGATTTCCGGCGAGCCGGTCAATGCCGTGGGCTTCGTCTGGTGCTGCTCGATCACCTGCATGGCAGCGCGCGTGGCGGCCTGATGCGCCGCATCTTCACCGCGCTGCCGGTCTTGTTCAACGGCCTGCATGGCGGCACGTGTGGCCACATCATGCGTCACATCATGGCCGCGCTGACGGTCTTGTTCGATGGCATCGTAAAGCTGGCTGATGGCGCGCTCGATGGTATCAAGATGCGAAAGCTGGCTTTCTGTCGAGGCCAGACGCTCATCGACGTCTTTGAGCTTTGAAACGAAGGCTTCCTCGCCGCCGCTCTGTGCCGGGTTCTGCATAAAATCGTTGAGCCGCTGGTCAAGCTCGCTCATGCGCCGGTTGAGATCCTGCACCTGGGGCAGGCTGCGCGTGGCGGCTTCGGTGCGCTCCAGTTTCTGGGCAATCTCAATGACCTTGCGGTCGAGGTCGGCCAGCGGCCTGGAGTCACCACCCTGGTTGATGCGGGTCGCAAGCTCGTCGACCACATCCTTCAGGGCATTGACCTCATGTCCGCTCGCGGCCTGTTGCGTGGCATCATCGATGCGGGCATTCAGGGCATCGATTTCATGGCGGAAATGATTGAACTCATGCGGACCGACGTGATTGCCGACGATCGACTGCTTGGCTTCGTTCAGAAGCCCGATGATGCGAGTTTCAATGGCGCGCAATTCTTCTTGCGCCGCCTGTACCGCTTGCGTCTGCGCCCGGTTGGCGAGCTGTTCCGAGGAGTCACGCACTGACTCGATGCGGTGGGCGAGGTGTTCGACATCGGAACGCAACTGATCGGTAAGTTCCGCGACTGGCGCCTGCTGATGGTGGGCATCAAGCCTCTCGGCAAGTTCGCTGATCCGGCTTTCCAGCTGCGCAAAGGCGGGGGCCTGGCGCAGGACGAGTTCTGGATCCTGTCCCGGCGACCGGGAACCCATGTCGGTGATCCGCTCCTGCAGAACCTTGAGATTGTCGCGGGTGCGCTTGTCGGCAACTTCGAGATGCTCGACGATGTTGCGCACCGCTTTTTCCAGCGCCTGAAAACCTGGATTTTCCTCAAGTTTGCCAGTGGGCGCCTGGGCCTGGGTGCGGGTCACCTGCCGGCTTAAGGCGGCCAGGCGCTCATTGACCGCCGAGAAGGCTTCGACGGTCTGGCGCTCGTTGCTTTCCACCCGGTTCAGAACCTTGGCGGCATTGACATGGTCGTCGGAAGAACGTTCCGGCCTGTACGAACTGTCGCTTTCGCGCAGGGTGAGGCGCGACAGTTGCTCGGCAATGTTTTCAAGCTTGCTGGCGGCGCGTTCGATGGGATGGTTCGAGATCAGGCTCGCGCGCGACATGCGCTTCGATGCGGCTTCGCCTTCCGGCGTGTCGGTAGCGGGTGCACCCTCAGCTTGTTCATTGATGGCCGAATTCAGCCATTCGCCCAGCGTCATGCCGGAACGGCGGGCCGCGGATTTGGCAACTTCCCTGAGCTCGGGTTCGACCCCTTTTACGCTCCACGGAACTCCAGGCTTCATCTAAAAATCACTCCAACGGCCTGACAGGGCAAATCACTTTGGGCACCCGTCCTCAATCCTTGGAAAGTTAACGTTTTAGGTAAATTTTACGTTAAAGCAGCGCATTAGCGGTTATTGATTCTTCAGTTTCGGGAAACTTTGCATGTCTTCCATGGCTTTCATCCAATCTCCCATCGACCGGCTGGCCAACCACCGCGACGAACCTGAGTGGCTCAAGGCTGAAATGGCCAGGCCCGAGACGAGCTTTATCCAGGTTTTCGGCGATGGCGTGCGGATGAGGGACAATGAGCTGGTGACCAGCCGGCCCGATGGCATCGAAGAGTTTGTGTTTCTGGGCCATGACGAAGTCCAGAAGCCATGGTTCGCCTTCAGCCGCAAAAGCGAGGGCGACATGTCGCCGCTGCGGCCGCTGATGCTCAACCATGTGTTGCCACCCGAGCGTCTGTCGATGCTGGCCCAGGCGCGTAGTCTCGTGCACTGGCATGAGCGCCACGGTTTTTGCAGCAACTGCGGACATAAGACCGAAATGTCCGATGGCGGCTACAGGCGTCATTGCCCGTCGTGCAAGACCGATCACTTTCCACGCACCGATCCGGTGGTCATCATGGCGGTGAGAAGCGGTGACAACATTCTGCTTGGCCGCCAGGCAGCGTGGGCGCCGGGCATGTATTCGGCCATTGCCGGCTTCATGGAACCGGGTGAAACCATCGAGCAGGCGGTAGCCCGCGAAGTGCGCGAGGAAACCGGTGTGGTGGTTGGCCAAGTGCATTATGCGGCAAGCCAGCCTTGGCCGTTTCCATCAACCTTGATGATCGGTTGCATCGCCGAAGCCGAGCATCAGGAGATCATTCTCGACCAGAAGGAACTGGAGAATGCCCGCTGGTTCACCCGCGATGAAGTGCGTCTGATGCTGGAGCAAAAACACCCGGAAAAACTCACGGCTTCCAATCCCTGGGCCATTGCTCATCACGTGATTTCTGCTGCGCTGCAATAATTATTTTACCTACCAAAATAATGTTGCCAAGCCTGATGAAAGGGTTTTAATCTCCGCGAAAATCATAAAAAAGCGACGGAGAGGCCAGCATGTATCTCGGGTTGGATTTTGGCACGTCCTCGGTCAAGGGCGTGATCATCGACGACAGGCAGAAGCTGATCGCCACCGCTTCAAGCGCTCTGAAAGTTTCGCGCCCCCATCCCGGCTGGTCGGAACAGAACCCTGAAGACTGGTGGAAGGCCGCCAATGCCGTGGTCAAGGCCCTGCGCAAGGCGAAACCCAAGGCCGTGGCCGCTGTCAAGGGCATCGGCATGTCAGGTCAGCAGCATGGGGCGACGCTGCTCGACAAGAACGGCAAAGTTCTGCGCCCTTGTATCCTGTGGAATGACGCGCGCAGCTTCGAGGAATGTCAGGACATTTTGCGCGATTGCCCGGAAGCCAAAGCGATCACGGGCAACATTCCGCTTGCCGGGTTCACCGCGCCGAAGCTCCTGTGGGTGCGAAAGCATGAACCCAAGGTTTTTGAACAAGTCGCCAAGGTTCTCTTGCCGAAGGACTACATCCGCTACCGCATGACCGGCACCTATGGTTCCGACATGAGCGACAGCGCCGGCACCTATTGGCTCGATGTCGCCAAGCGCGACTGGTCTGAGACGGTGCTGAAAGCCACGCACATGCGCCGTGACCAGATGCCGGACCTTTTTGAAGGCACCGACGCCACGGGCCGCATCACCGACAAGTTGGCCAAGGATTGGGGCATGCCGTTGAAGCCCGTGGTTGCGGGCGGCGGTGGTGACAATGCCTCGGCCGCGGTGGGGATCGGCGCAGTGCATGATGGTGACGCGGTTCTGTCTCTCGGCACCTCGGGCGTGATGTTTGTCTCCAATGCCAAATTCAGCCCGAACACGGCGCGCGCTGTCCATGCGTTTTGTCACGCCGTGCCCGGCACCTGGCATCAGATGGGTGTCATTCTCTCTGCGACGGCTTCGATTGAATGGCTGGCCGCATTGCTCAGGACACCGGCGCCAAAGCTCACTGCCGCACTCGGCAAGAAGGTTGATGGTCCATCGCCGGTGCTGCTGCTGCCATACTTCTCAGGTGAACGCACGCCTGTGGCTGATGCGCAGATCCGCGCGGCCTTTCTGGGCCTCGGTGCTGATTCAACCGCAAAAGATTTGACCCATGCCGTGCTTGATGGCGTGGCCTTCTGTTTCCGTGACTCCCTCGAAGCCCTGCGCCAGGGTGGCGCGACCGTGAACCGCCTCACCTGTGTGGGCGGCGGCACCAAGTCGGAGATCTGGCTTAGGATCATCGCCACGGTGCTGGGGATTCCGCTTGACCTACCCGCAGCCGGTGAAGTCGGCGGCGCCTTTGGCGGTGCGCGCATGGGCCTGATGGCCGCAACGGGCAAATCCTTCGAAGAGGTTTGCACCAAGCCAAAAATCGCCCGCACGATAGAGCCCGACACCAAGGCCAAGGCCGCCTATGACGCTGCCTACCAGCGTTACGTTCACATTTACCCCAGCATCAAGGACATCAAATGAACTTCTATTCGATCAAGGACGCCATCAAGTACGAAGGCCCGGACAGCAAGAATGCGTTGGCCTTCAAATGGTACAACCCGTCCCAGAAAGTCCTGGGCAAGACGATGCGCGATCATCTGCGCTTTGCCGTGTGCTACTGGCACACCTTGGGCTGGCCGGGCGGCGATCCCTTCGGCGGCGAAACCTTCATGCGCGAATGGCATCACATGTCCGATCCGATGAAGGCAGCGGAAGTGAAGGCCGAACTGATGTTCGAGACGCTGCGTCTCCTCGACATCGATTTCTTCACCTTCCACGATCTCGACATCGCGCCCGAAGGCAAGAACCTGCAGGAGTTCAACACCAACGTTTCCAAGGTTGCCGACATCCTCAAGAAGCTGATGGCCAAGCACAACAAGAAACTCTTGTGGGGCACGGCCAACATGTTCTCCAACCGCCGCTTCATGGCAGGTGCCGCGACCAATCCTGATCCGGATGTGTTCGCCTATTGCGCCGCGCAGGTGAAGCACTGCCTCGATGTGACGAAAGATTTGGGCGGTGAAAACTACGTGATGTGGGGCGGCCGTGAAGGCTATGAAACCCTGATCAACACTAAGATTGGCCACGAACTGCATCAGGCGGGGCGCTTCCTGTCGCTCGTCGTCGATTACAAGCACAAGATCGGCTTCAAGGGTCCGATCCTGATCGAGCCCAAGCCCAAGGAGCCGTCGACGCATCAGTATGACTACGACGTTGCCACCATCTGGGGCATGATCAAGAGCTACGGCCTTGAGAATGATGTGAAGATGAACATTGAACAGAATCACGCCATTCTTGCCGGCCACACCTTCGAGCATGAGATTGCGCTGGCTGCCGCGCTCGGTGTCTTCGGTTCACTTGATCTCAATCGCGGCGGTTATCAGGTGGGGTGGGACACGGACCAGTTCGCCATGAACGTGCCGGAACTGACACTGATGATGCTCGAGGTGATCCGCGCCGGAGGCTTTACGACCGGTGGCATGAATTTCGATGCCAAGATCAGGCGCCAGTCGCTCGATCCTGATGATCTTCTGCACGCCCATGTCAATTCCATGGATGCCTGCGCGCGCGGGCTCATCAATGCGGCGAAGATCATCGAGACCGGCACGCTCGATGCAGAAATCAAGAAGCGCTATGCCGGATGGGACAAGCCCGAGAACAAGGCCATGCTCGAAAAGGGTGCAACCCTCGAAGCCATTGCCGCACGCGTCCACAAGGACAAGATTGAGCCGCAGCCCAAGTCAGGCCGGCAGGAATATCTGGAAGGCCTGCTGAACAACGTCTAGCCTCACACAAAATCAAAAAGACTGAACCGGGAGAACCTCATGCCGACCACGATCAAGGGACCTGCCATTTTTCTCGCCCAGTTTGCCGGCGATGCAGCTCCGTTCAATTCCTTCGACGCGATCTGCAAATGGGCGGCCTCACTGGGATACAAGGGCGTGCAGATTCCCACCTGGGATGGCCGCATGTTCGATCTGAAGAAGGCGGCGGAAAGCAAGACTTATTGCGATGAGGTGAAGGGCACGGCCAAGAAGCATGGCCTTGAGGTCACCGAACTTTCAACGCACCTCCAGGGTCATCTCGTTGTTGCCAATCCGGCCTTCAGTGACGTGCTCGATGCCTTTGCGCCCAAGGAAGTGCATGGCAACCCCACAGCCCGCCGCGATTGGGCCCGCCAGCAGGTGAAGTGGGGCGCCGCTGCCTCGAAGAACATGGGTCTCACGAGCCATGTGACATTCTCAGGCTCGCTCGTTTGGCCCTATATCTATTCCTGGCCGCCGCGTCCGCCGGGATTGATCGAGGAAGGCTTCACCGAACTCGGCAAAACCTGGAAGCCGCTGCTCGATGCGTTTGACGAAGCGGGCGTTGATGTTGGCTTTGAACTTCATCCCGGCGAAGACGCCATGGATGGCGCGAGCTTCGAGATGTTTCTCGAAAAGACCGGCAACCACAAGCGCTGCCAAATCAATTACGATCCATCGCATTTCGTACTGCAACAGCTCGACTATCTTGAATTCATCGACATCTATCACGAGCGCATCTGTGCCTTCCACGTCAAGGACGCCGAGTTCAATCCCACGGGCCGCCAGGGCGTATATTCCGGTTTCCAGAACTGGGTGAACCGTGCCGGCCGTTTCCGTTCGCTCGGCGATGGTCAGGTTGATTTCGGCGCGATTTTCTCGAAACTATCGCAATACAATTATGACAGCTGGGCGGTTCTCGAATGGGAATGCTGCTTGAAGTCTTCCGATCAGGGAGCAGCTGAAGGTGCCCCCTTCATCGCCAGGCACATCATCCAGACCACCGGCAAGGCCTTTGACGACTTCGCCGCGGGCGATGGCTCAAGCAAGGCCCTCGTGAAGAAGATGCTGGGCCTGTAAGCTCGGCGCTCTCCATGGGAGGCCGCATGGACACATTTGATTATCTGATTGTGGGGGCAGGTCCCGCGGGCAGCGTGCTGGCCAACCGTCTTTCGGCCAATCCGAAATTGCGTGTCGGTCTGGTTGAGGCTGGCCCCGAGAAAAACCACAAGCGCGCCATCGTCCGCATGCCGCTCGCCATGGTGACTTTCATGGCGCCCGCCCTTGCCTTTATGGGCGGCCCGAAATTCATGGACTGGTTCGAAACCGAACCGGAGCCCGGCTTGCAGGGCCGGCGCATGGCACTCCCGCGCGGCATCGGCACCGGAGGCTCGACCAATGTCAACGGCCAGATCTTCATTCGTGGTCAGCGCGAGGATTACGATGCCTGGGCCGCCGCCGGCTGCCCCGGTTGGGGTTACGACGATGTGTTGCCTTATTTCAAAAAGCTGGAGCGGTTTGAATTGCTCGCCGAGCCGGCATCAGCGCGCCGCTTGCCGAAGGCCTTGCGAAACGTTGCCCCGGCCTATCACGGCACCGATGGCCCGCTGAATGTGGCGCCGCCGCGCAGCCTCAATCCCATGTCGCATGTGTTCCTGAAGGCAGCGGAACAGGCAGGTCTTTCGCTTACAGCGGATTTCAACGGCGCGTCGCAAGCGGGTGCCGGGCTTTACATGTTTACGCAGCGCAACGGCCAGCGCGTCACGGCAGAAGCCGCCTATCTTGCGCCCATCCGCACACGGCCCAATCTGGTCATCCTGCCTGACCGCCGCGTCACCCGCATTGTTTTTGATGGCAAGAAGGCGACTGGCATTGTGGTCCGTGGACCGCAGGGCGAAGAGACGCTTCAGGCGCGAGAAGTGATCCTCTCGACCGGCTCCTTTGTATCGCCGCATTTGTTGCAGCTCTCAGGCGTTGGTGATGCAGCCGAGCTGAAGAAGATTGGCATCGCATCCCTGCATCATTTGCCCGGCGTCGGCCGCAATCTGCAGGACCATCTCGACGTCACCATCGAATACAAGGCGAAAACGGCAGCACCCTATGGCATCAGCTGGCGCGCCCTCCCCCGCAATGCCCTTCATGTCGCCGACTGGTTTCTGCGCAAGCGCGGCCTCTTTGCATCCACCACCGCAGAAGGCGGCGCCTTTGTCGTGGCTTCACCCACGGAGAAGCGGCCCGACATTCAACTCTTTTTCTGCGCCGGAGTGGCCAACACGCAGAACGCAAGCGGCTTCACCGGCCACGGCTTCCTCATGCATGCCTGCCAACTCAGGCCCGGCAGCATGGGCAGGGTGACGGCGTTGTCCGCTGATCCCACCCAGAAGCCGTCCATCCTCTACAATTTCTTCCGCGGCGATAGCACCATGGATTCCCTGCGCGAAGGCATAAAACTCGCCCGCCGCATCATCGATCAGCCCGCCTTTGCGCCGCATCTTGAAGCGGAAGTCGATCCAGGCCCCGATGTTGCCAGTGATGGCGCGATCGAAGCTTTCATCCGCCAGCGTGTCGGCACGCTGTTTCATCCCGTCGGCACTTGCAAAATGGGGACCGATGAACTGGCCGTTGTTGATCCGAGAAACATGCGGGTGCGTGGTCTCGAAGGTCTGCGTGTCGTCGACGCCTCGGTCATGCCCCTGATTGTCTCGGCCAACACCGTGGCCGCCACCTATATGCTGGCCGAAAAGGCAGCCGATCTTATCCAAACAGCAGACGCAGCGGCCTGAAACATTCGCCCGACTGTCTTGAAATAACCGTGTTCTCTCACCAACTACTTGGCCGATTGGAGGGCGCTGCCATGATTTTCATTCTGAATCTCCTGTGGTTCATCCTGGGTGGTTGGCTCGCGGGTCTTTTGTGGATTCTGGCTGGCTGCATCATGGCGGTCACCATCGTGGGCCTGCCCTGGGCGCGTTCCTGCTTCATGATCGCGCGCTATTCCTTCTGGCCCTATGGCTATGACATCGTCTCGCGTGACCGTTATTATGGCCGCGAGGACATCGGCACGGGCTTGCTCGGCACCATCGGCAATGTGCTCTGGTTTGTCTTTGCCGGCTGGTGGCTGGCGCTCAGCCATATTTCGCTGGCGATCGGGCTTGCCTGCACCATTATCGGCATTCCCTTCGCCTGGGCCCATGTGAAGCTTGCCATCGCCTCGCTCTTCCCCGTCGGCAAGACCGTGGTCAGGATTGATGAGATCAACCTGATGCCGGGCTCTGCGCGAAATCAGCGGGCGTGAAGCGGTAAGGCGTCGAGCAGAACTCGCACACCACTTCGATCGCGCCGTCCTTGACCATGTCGGCACGTTCTTCAGGAGTGAAATTCTTCAACATGGTTTCGACCGCGCCATGTGAACAGGTGCAGTGCCGCGCCACCGGAATGGCCGGATAAACCGTAACGCCATCTTCGTGATAGAGCCGGTACAGCAACTGTTCTGATGTCAGGTTGGGGTCGAGCAGTTCATGATCCTCGACCGTGTCGAGCAGCAACCGCGCCTTCACCCAGTTATCGTCCTCGACGACTTCGGAAACCGCACCTTCCGGCGCGTCGCCCGATTGCTCAGGGATGGGCGATGATCCGCCTTCGCTCGGCAGATGTTGCACCAGGATGGCACCGGCGCGCCAATGTGCTGCCTTTTCACCGCGCGTGAGCAGCGGTCCCGCTGCCACGCGCAAACGCGTTGGAATCTGTTCCGACTGAAGGAAGTAGTTGTGTGCAGCATCTGCCAGCGTTGTTGTGCCCAGAGGCACAATGCCCTGGTAGCGTTCCATGTCCGGCCCCTGGTCCACAGTCATGGCGAGAATCCCTTCGCCGAGCAGGTCTTTCTGCGTTGGTGATGTCAGCGCCGCGAGCCGCGCATTGTCGAATTTCGCCATGCCCCGCACTTGGCCCGGCGTGAAATAATCCGCCACCAGCATGGAGACCGGACCATCCGTCCTGGTCTGCAGGATGAACTTGCCATTGAACTTGAGGGCGGTGCCCAGCATCGCTGTCAGCGCCACCGCCTCCGCCACCAGGCTGGAAACGGGAGCCGGATAGTCATGGCGCGAAAGAATGTCATCGATGACCGGGCCGAGCCGCACCAGCCGGCCGCGCACGCCCAGCGGCTTGATCGCAAAGGGGATCACTTGATCGAGAATTTCGGTTGTCACTGTCTGAAAACTCCATCGGCGGGCTACGCCCGCCGATTCAAAGGGATAAGGGATTTTGCTGATAGATAAGACTTCCCGCACGCCAATCAACCCCAGCCTCCCGAAGCGCAGGGAAAACAGCTACTTCCCGAAGCAGCTTAACAGAATGGCCTTCTGCGCATGAACCCGGTTTTCCGCCTCATCGAACACCACCGAATGCGGGCCGTCAAAAACCGAATCCGTGACCTCTTCATTGCGGTGTGCCGGCAGGCAATGCATGAACAGCGCATCGGGCTTGGCCTGCTGCATCAAAGCGTCATTGACCTGATAAGGATAAAGCAGCCGGTGGCGGCGCGCCGTTTCCTCTTCCGGATCATGCATCGAGAGCCAGGCGTCGGTGATCACGCAATCGACATCGGCCACGGCCTGCTGCGGTGAATCCATGACGGCAACATCGGCCTGCTTCTGCCGCGCCCAGTTGAGGAATTCGACATTGGGCCGCAGTTCCGGCGGTGTGGCAATACGCAGTGAACCGCCGAGTACGCCGATGGCTTCAATCCACGAGGCGCAGACATTGTTGCCGTCGCCGACCCAGGCGCTGTGCGTCTTGTCGACATGGCCCTTGCGCTCTTCGAGTGTGAGCACATCGGCAATCACCTGGCAGGGATGTGTGGAATTGGTCAGGCCATTGACCACCGGAATGGTCGCAGCGCCGGCAAATTCCATCAGCATGTGGTGGCTCTTGGCGCGGATCATCACCGCGTCGACATAGCGCGACACAACGCGGGCCGTGTCGGCCACAGTCTCGCCGCGGCCGAGCTGCATCTCGGCACCAGACACGGTGAACACTTCACCGCCAAGCTGGCGGATGCCCATTTCAAACGAGAAGCGCGTGCGTGTGGACGGGCGCTCGAACACCAATGCAATGGCCTTGCCCTTGAGCGGCTGATCCTTGTCGAGGTCGCCCTTGAACATTTTGGCGCGCGCCTTCTTGCGCTTCAGCGCTTCATCGAGAATGGACCTGAGTTTCGACTTGGAGAAATCCTTGATATCCAGAAAATGCGGCATGGTCAGTGTTTCTTTTCAAAGCTCGCGCAAGCCTTTTCCAGCTTGGCAATTGCCTCGCTGACATCTGCTTCATTGACGATGAGCGGCGGCAGCAGGCGCACGACATTATCGCCGGCGCCGATCACCAGCAACTTCTGGTCCAGCGCGGCCTTGATGAAATCGGTGTTGAGGACCTTGGTCTTGATCCCCATCATCAGGCCAGAGCCCCGGATCTCGGCGATGACATCTGGATGTGTATCTTTCAGGCGCTCGAGGCTCTGCTTCAGCTTCAAGGCTTGCTTCTGCACATTGGCCAGAAAATCGTCGTCGAGCACGACATCAAGGACGGCGTTGCCAACAGCCGTCGCCAAAGGATTGCCGCCAAAGGTCGAGCCATGTGTGCCTGCAATCATGCCGGCGGCCGCCTTTTCGGTCGCCAATACAGCACCCAAAGGGAAGCCGCCGCCAATGCCCTTGGCAATCGCCATGATGTCTGGCGTTACGCCAGCCCATTCGTGCGCGAAGAATTTGCCCGTGCGGCCCACGCCCGTCTGGATTTCATCGAATATCAAAAGAAGTCCATGCGTGTCGCACAGCTTGCGCAGATAGCGCAATTCTTCGGATGGAACCGGCGTGATGCCGCCTTCACCTTGAATGGGTTCGATCAGCAGAGCAGCCGTCTGTGGTCCGATCAGCTCTTCAAGCGCCTTGTGATCACCGAGCTTCACCTGATCAAAACCTTGCGCCTTGGGCCCAAAGCCTTCGAGATATTTCTGCTGGCCGCCGGCTGCGAGCGTTGCAAGCGTGCGGCCATGAAACGCGCCATCAAAGGTGATGATGTGGAATTTGTCCGGATGGCCCTGCGCGGCGTGATACTTGCGCGCCATCTTGATTGAAAGCTCGTTGGCTTCTGCACCCGAATTGCAAAAGAAAACCGTATCGGCAAAGGTCCTGTCGATCAGGCGCTTGGCGAGCTTGTCCTGGCCCGGCATTTGATAAAGGTTCGACGTATGCCAGATCTTGTTGGCTTGCTCGGTAAGTGCTGCAACAAGATGCGGATGCGCGTGTCCAAGCGAGTTCACGGCAACGCCCGCGCCGAAATCGAGATACTCGGTGCCATCCTCGGTGTACACGCGGGCACCCGAACCACGCACAAAGGCAACAGGTGCGCGATTGTAGGTGGGCAGAACCGGCGTGATCATGGCTCGTCTCCAAAAACCAAAAGCGCCGATCAGGATGACCAGCGCCGCGCATATCCCGGCTGCATAGCCGAAAAGGATATGCGCAATTCAAAGATTTAGAGCGTGTCCTTGCCGCAAAAGTCGGTCAACTTTTGCGGGACACGCTCGGGAAAAAGCGCATTTAGTCAAGTGTAGCGTGGGGGTCAATGCCACCTTATAAACAGGTGAGTCAAAATATCGCATGGTCCGCTGAGTCATTCGTTGCTTAAGTTTTTGTTAACCCTATGGGCTGGGTACAAAACTGGGGAAAAGAGCAGTGCCACGGGCTGAATTTGTTGGTTCAGTCCAGCAGCCATAGTAGAAAAATGGCGTAGGCCCACGAGATGTAGGGCCGCTTTCAGTGAAGCGTAGAGTGAACGGCGCGGGCATGGGGCCATGTCCGCGAAGCGAGAAGGATTCTGAAATGAATGATGTTGCGGCTGCACCAGAAAAGGCCATGTGGACGGAAGATCGTGTCAGCACCCTGAAGCAGCTTTGGGCTGACGGGCTGAGCGCGAGCCAGATCGCTGCCCGCTTGGGGCTGGGTGTCACCCGCAACGCGGTGATCGGCAAGGTTCATCGTCTGAATCTCGCAGGTCGCGCCACGCAACCGCGCAATTCCGTGCCGCGCACGGCGCGCAAGACGCGCGAACCTTCCATTCCCGGCCGCGCCCCGACCATGCCAACAGCTGGCGCCACGGCCCTCAAGCCTTTCGCGGCGCCAACGCCGCGCCCCATGCCATTGCCAGAGCCGAAGCCCTTGCGCCTGGTCGACAACGCCAAGGATGGCCGCATCACCATTCTTCATTTGTCAGACAAGACCTGCAAATGGCCGATCGGTGATCCGACCCATGATGATTTCTGTTTCTGCGGTCATGGCCCGCGCGAAGGCTCGCCTTATTGCGAATATCACGCACGCATTGCCTATCAGCCGCCACAAGCCCGGATGCGTAAGTCTGCGTAACGGTGTTGTCTCCTCCTGAAACTCGATCGGCGGGCGCTATCCGCCGATCATCTTTTTTTGCGCGGCCATGATCTATGTGATCGCCACGATTGCCTCAGTGCCAGGCAAGGCGGCCGAACTGATTGCGGGCGCGCGTCACTGCATCGACGCAACGCGCCGTGAGGAGGGCTGCATCTCCTACGACTATGTTCAGGACACGGAAAAGCCTGACACAGTGATGGTGATTGAGCGCTGGTCTTCGCGCGAGGCGTTAGCCGCACATTTCAAAGCGCCGCATCTGGCCCAATGGCGTGAAGTGCGGCGGCCTTTTGTGAAATCAACGAAGGTCGAGATTGTTCACGCAGGACAGGTGGAAGTGCTCTGAGGAACTTACAGCACCGTCACTTCAGTGCCGATCTTCACGAACTGATAGAGCTCGCTCACATCGGCATTGAGCATGCGGATGCAGCCTGAAGACGCGTCTTTGCCAATGGACTTCGGTTCATTGGTGCCATGGATGCGGTAGATCGTGCTGCCGAGATAAATGGCGCGCGCGCCCAGCGGATTGCCTGGGCCGCCAGCCATGTAAGCGGGAAGCTCGGGACGGCGCACACGCATCTGCGCTGGCGGGCGCCAGTCGGGCCATTGTGTCTTGGCTGAAACCTTGTTGACGCCGTTCCATTCGAAGCCGGGTTTGGCGGAAGCAATCGGATACATCGCGGCCCGGTCCATGCCGAGGACATAATAGAGCTTGTTGACGCGGGTATCGACAATGATCGAGCCGGGCTTCCTTTCGGTGGCGTAGGTGACAACCGTGGCGCGCTTGAACTCCGGTTTTTGCGATGGCGCAGGTGCCTGTGCTTCATCAGGTGACGCTGACGCCGGAACGATAACGACGCCTGCAAAAGCCTGGACGTCTTGCGCCTGGGCAGAAGTAGCAAGGCCAAGCGCCAGCGAAGCGGCAGCGGCCAGTTTGAGAATGGTTTTCATGTTTGGCTTCCCTCGAATTCTTATGGTGCCGGTTTACGAGAGCAGCACTGAACCCAGTCTGATACCGGCATTTATCTGCCGTTCAGCTCAGGAAATAAGCAAAAAGCTTTGAAATTACTTCAGATTTTGCCGTAGTCGCGGACCAGCGCCACGACATCGGCCTGCTCTGGGGGAAGGCCAGCAGCTACACCACGACGGTCAGCTTCGGGCCTGTTCTGGCTCATTTTCCATTTGCCTTCGATGGCTTCGACGACGATTTCGATGCCGACAATGCCCTTGAGCTGGCTTTGGATATAGCTTTCCGGCGCATCGCTCACATGCCACGGTGCTGGTCGCTGTGCTTCATGGCCATGGGTGAGCGCATTCACCTGCGTGTGCAGCCATTCAGGTTCCTCATGCACGCGTGCCACGCCGTGTGCTTGCACCATCGCATAGTTCCAGGTCGGCACGACCTTTCCGGTTTCGCGCTTGGTCTCATAGAGCGACGGGCTGATATAGGCCTGCGGCCCCTGAAACACGGCAAGAACCTTCTGTCCATCAAGCATGCGCCATTGGCCATTGGCGCGCGCCACATGACAGCGCAGAACGCCGAGTGGTGCTGCATCTTTGTCCAGCGTGAAGGGAACGCCATTGGCCTCCGGTCCGTGCGTGCCCACCGAAATCAAAAGACCAAAGGAATGCGCCGTGATCAGCGCGTGCTGAACATCCAGTCTTTCCTCTTTGAAATGCGGCGGTTGGTACATGCTATTGCAGCTGGCGTTCGATCTCTTCGTTGAACTCCTTGACGAAGACGCGCTTCTTGCCTTCGAAGGCTTCGATCTTGCCCCACACGATCCAGTGCGTTTTGGTCGCCGTCAGACGTCCATATGTCTCGGTGTGTACCTGCCATTTGCCGCGCTTGCGGCCTTCGGTCCAATGCGTTTCCATTTTCGCCGAAAGCGGATCATCGGGCATGATCGAATAGTTTTCACGGCCAGTGCCCCAGATCGTCAGCTTGAGCGGCATGATTTCCTGCGTGCCGAATTCATCGACGATCTCAAGCCGCGTCTCGCCGGTCTTGGGATCAACCGTCACGTCACGTTTGTTCGATGATGGCTTGATGTGCTTCAGCGCCACAGGCTTTGCACCTTCCGGTTCACCGAAGGTGACCAATGGCTGCGACGCGATATATTTCTTGCGCACCGGCAACTGCAATTCCGAGGAACCGGCATAGACCGTCAATTTTACAGGCTCCGGTGCCGGCCACATCATCGGGAAATAGGATGTGGAAATCGAAACCCGCAGGCGGTGGCCCTTGGGCAGCTTGTAGGCAATGTCATCGAGCTTGATTTTCATGCGGTAACGGCGGCCGGGCTCAAGGGCCGTGGGCTGCCCGCGCGACACGCGCTGCGTCAAATTCTGCAAGTGATAGGTAATGCGCGAAACCTCGCCCGTGGGCCACACGTCATTGAGGCGGAGGGCGATATGCGCGACGGGCTTGTCGACACTGAATTCAAGCTCAACGTTGGTCTGGCCGACGATGTCGATGTCTTCGCTGAGAGGCGGGCTGTCGAAGGTGATTGACTGGCTGTCGTCCTTGGCCTGATCACCCGGGAATTCAGGGCCCAGCCAGATGATGCAATATTCACCGCCATCGAAGCCGCAGTTCTGCTTCGACGTGATTTCGATGGCCTTTTCTTCGCCCTTGGTGCCGGAAATGCCCTTGTCAGTGAGGTACCAGACCTTGGTCTCGGTATTGCCGACGCCCCAATAGGCATCGCCGATCCAGCGGCCCTCGATCTTGTCAGGAAAACTACCGGGCTTCCACGGCTCCATGACATAGACGCGGTAATCGGGGTCCTGCGTCACACCCGTGTTGATGTCCTTGAGATAGAAGTCCCACCAGCGCAGCATTTCCTGCAGGAAACCGATCTTCGGGTTGGGCACGGCAAAATGCGGGTATTTATGCGCCCATGGCCCGATGATGCATTTGCGCGGGCAGCGCAGGCCCTTCATCAGGCGCGGAGCGGCATTGGAATAGGCATCATTCCAGCCACCCACCACCAATGTGGCAGCGGTGATCTGGCCGAAATTTTCACCCACTGAACCGTGCTTCCAGTAATCGTCACGGTGCGGATGTTTGAGCCAGGTGGTCAGCAGGAAAGGCTCCTTCTTCAGCCGCTCCATCCACATCTTGCGCCACTTCGGGCCGACGACCTCGGGATCAGGCGGGCGCGACGAATAGGCCAGCATGGTCGCGGCCCAGCCAAGGTTTTCGTTGAGCAATGTGCCGCCCTTGTAGTGGATATCGTCTTCATAGCGGTCATCGGTGGAGCAGAGGGAGATGATGGCCTTGAGTGCTGGCGGCTGGCGCGCCGCCACTTGCAGCGCATTGAAGCCGCCCCAGGAAATGCCGAACATGCCGACCTTGCCCGAGCACCATTTCTGGCTCGCGATCCAGGCGATGACTTCAAGTGCGTCATCCTGTTCCTGCTTGGTATATTCATCCAGCATGATGCCGTCACTGTCGCCATTGCCGCGCATGTCGACGCGGATCGCGGCATAGCCATGGCCTGCCAAATAGGGATGCGTCAGTGCATCGCGCACATGCGTGCCATCGGTCTTGCGGTAAGGCAGATATTCAAGCAACGCCGGAACCGGTTTCTTCTCGGCATCGACGGGAAGGAACATCCGCGCGGCAAGCTTGGTGCCGTCTGAAAGCGGGATCCAGAAGTTCTTTATTTCTTTGGTTTTGTAAGGAAATCTGGTGACGATCTTGGGAGCCATGCCGCTTCCTTAGAGGAAAGCTTTGGGCATTTCCACTGCGCCTCAGAAGGCCGATGCAGCAAAACTCTTGATGGCAGCAGCAATGGCCCGGAAGCTTTCGGCAGCAGGGCGGCTCATGGCCCGGGCGCGCAAAAAGGCGTGAACCAGATCCGGTTCCTCGCGCACTTCCGTTGGCACACCCGCCGCCTTTAGCCGTGCGGCATAATGATAAGCATCGTCATGCAATGGATCATGTGCGCAGGCCACCAGAAAGGCGGGCGGCAGCCCCTTATAGTTGGTTTCAAGCAGCGGTGAAGCGAGCTTGTCGTCATGCCCGCCATAAGTCTCGTGATAGTAGATTACATCCTGCGTGGTCAGGCCCGGTGCTTGGGCCTGCGTGAGATATGAACCCCTGGTCATGTCACCGCCGAGCCCCGGATAGATCAGCACCTGCGCTCTTGATCTGTTTCCGTCCCTCGTCGCGGGCATGAATGCTGAGCGCCGCTGCGAGATTGCCGCCTGCACTGTCACCTGCCACGACGCATGGCCCAAGGGTTTGCAGCACGGCCCAGCAATCATCAAAGGCGGCAGGAAATTTGTGCTCAGGCGCCAGCCGGTATTCCACCGCCACCACTTCCACCTGCGCCTGATCGGCAAGATCGGCGCAGATGGAGTCATGGCTTTCAATGCCGCCGACCACAAAGCCGCCGCCATGCAGATAAAGCAACGTGCCGTTGGCGCGGCGCGGCATGTAGCGACGGCAGGGCACATGCCCCACGGTGAAATCGCGTGTTGCTACATCCTTCGGCCATCGCCCGGCGAAATGCTTGCAGTACTGGTTATAAAACGCGCGCTGCTCCGCCATCGAGAAGTTGACGGCATTTTCCGGATAAAGCTTTTCGCCTTCTTCCAGAAACGCAACAATGCCCGGGTCTTTAAGTTGCGGATATTTGCTCATGCCGAAATGGTGGTGGCCGCCATCCGCAATGCTTTGACATTGATGGCATGATCGCCCTTGAACAGGGAAGTTCCCGCCACCAATACATTGGCGCCAGCTTTCACAGCCGCACCCGCGGTCGAGGGATCGATGCCGCCATCAACCTGAATATCAATGGGCCGCCCGCCGACCAGCGCCTTGGCCTGCGTGATCTTGGGCAGCATGGCCTTGATGAAACCCTGTCCACCGAAACCGGGATTGACCGTCATCACCAGGATGAGGTCGATCCGCTCGATGACATGCTCAATGGCAGAGACAGGCGTCGCCGGATTGATCGCCACGCCCGCGCGTTTTCCAAGCGCCTTGATGGCCTGCAGCGAACGGTCGAGATGCGGTCCCGCCTCGGCATGAACGGTGATGCTGTCGGAACCCGAGATCGCGAACTGCGCCAGATAGGGATCGGCAGGCGAGATCATCAGATGCGTGTCAAAAGGCGCCTTGGTGTGCGAACGAAGGCTCTGCATCACGGACGCACCAAAGGAAATATTGGGCACGAAATGCCCGTCCATCACGTCGATATGAACCCAGTCGGCGCCCGCCTTTAAAATTGAATCCACCTCCGCGCCAAGCTTTGAAAAATCAGCGGCCAGAATCGAAGGAGCAATGATCAGCGGGCGGGTCATGGCGTCTTCTTAAGCGAGCGTCTGCCCAAAAGCAAAGAGGCCCGCAGGGTGGCGGGCCTCGAAGTGAATCGTGGAACTGCAGTTAGATCAGCGAGGCGAAATGCACCGCGGTGTCGCTCATGCGGTTCGAGAAGCCCCACTCATTGTCATACCAGGACAGGATCGACACGAAGTTGCCATCCATCACCTTGGTCTGGTCGAGATGGAAGATCGAGGAATGCGGGTCGTGGTTGAAGTCGACCGAGACATTGGGCTTGTCGGTGAAGCCGAGGATGCCCTTGAGCGGGCCGCTGGCGGCGGCAGCCTTGATGGCATTGTTGATTTCCTCAACTGTGGTCGCGCGCTTGGCGATGAACTTGAGATCAACAACCGAAACATTCGGCGTCGGCACGCGCACCGAAATGCCGTCGAGCTTGCCCTTGAGTTCCGGCATGACCAGGCCCACGGCCTTGGCCGCACCTGTCGAGGTCGGGATCATCGACAAGGCCGCCGCGCGGGCGCGGTACAGATCCTTGTGCATCTGGTCGAGTGATGGCTGGTCGTTGGTGTAGGAGTGGATCGTCGTCATCATGCCTTTTTCAACGCCGATGGCATCGTGCAGCACCTTCACCACCGGAACGAGGCAGTTGGTGGTGCATGAAGCGTTGGAAATGACACGGTCTTCCTTGGTTAGCGAATTGTGATTGACGCCATAGACGATGGTCTTGTCAGCGCCGTCAGCCGGGGCCGAGACAATGACGCGCTTGGCACCAGCGGTGAGATGCGCCGAAGCCTTGTCCTTCGAAGTGAAGATGCCGGTGCATTCCATCGCAATATCGATGTCGAGTTCTTTCCACGGCAGGGTGGCCGGATCCTTGATCGCGGTGACTTTGAACTTCTCGGTGCCGATATTGATGTAATCGCCCTCGACCCTCACCTGATGCGGAAACCTGCCATGCACCGAGTCAAAGCGCAGCAGGTGCGCATTGGTTTCAACCGGGCCCAGATCGTTGATGGCCACGACGTCGATGTCCTGACGGCCGGATTCATAGATGGCGCGTACAATGTTGCGGCCGATGCGGCCAAAGCCATTGATTGCGACGCGGGTCTTCTTTGCCATGGGGCGCTCCTTCAGGGTGTCGATAAAAGTTTGGCGGCCTTATAGCGCAGTTTTGTTACAGTTAAAGTAGAAAATGAGGGGCGCACATCAAAACCTCGCCGATCACGTCATGCATCAGCACTTGAAGTGCTGACTGTTCAACGCGTTCAAATTCGGCCGCTGCGCCACCAGCAAATCGACAACCTTGTCGGCCGCGACCTCGGGATCGATCAGCCCGGTATCGAGCCGCAATTCAGCATTCTCCGGCTTTTCATAGGGCGAAGAAATGCCGGTAAAGTTCTTGAGCTCGCCGCGCCGCGCCTTGGCATAAAGCCCCTTTACGTCGCGTTTTTCGGCCTCGGCCAGTGACGTATCGACGAAGATTTCCATGAATTCGCCCTCACCCACCAGCTCGCGCGCCATCTGGCGCTCGGCCTGGAAGGGCGAAATGAAGGAAACCAGCGTGATCAGGCCGGCATCGGTCATCAGCTTGGCCACTTCGGCCACGCGCCGGATGTTTTCCACACGGTCCTGGTCGGTGAAACCGAGGTCGCGGTTGAGCCCGTGGCGGACATTGTCACCATCGAGCAGATAGGTGAGTTTGCCACGCGCATGCAGCTTCTTTTCGACGAGATTGGCGATGGTCGATTTGCCAGCACCCGACAAGCCCGTGAACCACAGCACGGTCGGCTTTCTGGCGCAGCAGTTCGGCGCGTGACTGCTTGTTCACATCGGTCGCCTGCCAATGGATATTGGCGGCGCGGCGCAGCGCAAAATTGATCAGCCCGAAACCCACCGTGTTGTTGGTGAAGCGGTCGATGATAATGAAGGAGCCGAGCGTCTTGTTGGTGGCATAAGTCTCGAAGGCCAGCGGGCCCTGAAGCTCAAGATTGCATACGCCGATTTCATTCAGCGCCAGTGTCTCCGTTGCCGTGTGTTCCAGCGTGTTGACGTTGATCTTGTATTTCAGCTTGTCGAGCGTGCCCGGCAGGCTCTTGGTCGCCGACTTGATGACATAGGCCCGGCCCGGCAGCATGGGCTCATCGCCCATCCACAGCACCTGCACCTCAAACTGGTCGGAAACTTCAACCGGATTTTGCGCTATCGCAATGACATCGCCGCGGCTGGCATCGACTTCATCGGCGAGTGTCAGCGTCACCGCCTGTTCGGCTTCGCCTTTTGCGAGATCGCCATCATAGGTGACGATGCGCGTCACGGTGGATTGCCGGCCCGAGGGCAGAACCTTCACCGTATCACCCGGCTTCACCGTTCCGGATGCGATCGTGCCCGCAAAGCCACGGAAATTCTGGTCCGGCCGCGACACCCACTGCACCGGCATGCGGAACGGCTTGTCCTTGGCATCATCGCCCACCGGCACGGTTTCGAGATGGCCCATGAGTGTCGGGCCCTGGTACCACTGCATGTGCGACGAACGCTCGATGATATTGTCGCCCATCAGCGCTGAGACCGGGATCACCGTGATCTTCGACGTAATTCCCAACTCGGCGGCAAAGTTGCGGTAATCGGCCTCGATCTTCTCAAACGTCTCGCGTGAAAAGTTCACCAGATCCATCTTGTTGATGCACAGCACGAGATGGCGAATGCCTAACAATTTGCAGATGAAGCTGTGGCGGCGCGTCTGGGTGAGCACACCCTTGCGCGCATCGATCAAGATGATGGCAAGCTCGGCCGTGGAAGCACCGGTCGCCATGTTGCGGGTATATTGTTCATGGCCCGGTGTATCGGCGACGATGAATTTGCGCCGCGCCGTGGTGAAGGCGCGGTAGGCGACATCGATGGTGATGCCCTGCTCGCGCTCGGCGGCAAGGCCGTCAACAAGAAGCGCAAAATCGAGATTGCCGCCCTGCGTGCCCAGCTTCTTCGAGTCTGCCTCAAGAGCTGCCAGCTGGTCTTCGAACAGCATCTTCGATTCATAGAGCAGGCGGCCGATCAGTGTCGATTTGCCGTCGTCAACCGAGCCACAGGTGATGAAGCGCAGAAGATCTTTTTGCTCCTGCGCGGCGAGAAAGGCATCAACATCGCCGCCTTCGAATTCGATATAGCGCTTCATCAGAAATAGCCCTCCTGCTTCTTCTTCTCCATCGACTGCGCAGCATCCTTGTCGATGACGCGGCCCTGGCGCTCGGAGGAGGTGGCGACCAGCATTTCCTCGATGATGTCATTGAGTGAAGCGGCTTCCGATTCAATTGCACCCGTGAGCGGATAGCAGCCCAGCGTGCGGAAACGGATCTTCTTCATTTGCGGCTTCTCGCCGGGATGCAGCCGCATGCGGTCATCATCGACCATGATCAACTGCCCGTCGCGCTCGACTACCGGACGCTCGGCAGCAAAATACAAAGGCACAATAGGGATGTTTTCGCGCGCGATATATTGCCAGATGTCGAGCTCGGTCCAGTTCGAGAGCGGGAACACGCGGATGCTCTCGCCCTTGTTCTTGCGCGCATTGTAGAGGTTCCACAATTCCGGCCGCTGGTTCTTCGGATCCCAGCGATGCTTGGTGTCGCGAAACGAGAAAATGCGTTCCTTGGCGCGGGATTTTTCCTCGTCGCGCCGCGCGCCACCAAAAGCCGCATCGAAGCCGTATTTATCAAGCGCCTGCTTGAGCCCATCGGTCTTCATGATCTGCGTATGAAGCGCCGAACCGTGGTCGAACGGATTGACGTTCTTCGCCACACCATCGGGATTGATGTGGACCAGAAGATCAAGCCCCAGCCTGCGCGCCGTTTCATCGCGCATCGCGATCATGTCGCGAAATTTCCATCTCGTATCAACATGTAAGAGCGGGAAGGGCGGCTTCGACGGATAAAACGCCTTCAGGGCCAGATGCAGCATCACCGCCGAATCCTTGCCGATCGAATAGAGCATCACCGGCTTTTCGCATTCCGCCGCCACTTCGCGGATGATGTGGATCGACTCCGCTTCCAGTTTTTGCAGGTGAGTCAAGCGGTTAGCATCAAGACCGGGCACGGTGGGCTTGGGCGCCTGGGTCGAAATCCAGCCACGGACCTTGTCGATGGTGCGGGTCGAGGGCGAACGCCCATTGCGCAGGTCAAACACGAAATTAGGATCGCCAAGGGCATTTTTGCCCAAGGTGCTAGGATCGGTGGCCGATTTGGCCAGAAATTGCTCGATTTCGCCGAGGAATGCGGTTGCTGTCATGCTCATGATAGGATTTTCCCTATCACTTCGGTGTCCTCAAGTCAAAATCCTATTGCGAATAAGTCATCACAAATCGCATGTGAGTGCGCTTAAATCGGGTTAATCGGTCCATATCGCCGTCTAAATTGACTGAGTGGGGTTCAATATGACTCGTTATTTGCTTGCCGCTTTATTGTCCGGCCTTTGCGCCTCTGCCGCCCTGGCCCAGGTCAAGATGGACGGCCAGTTTGTGGCCGCCAAGGCCTGCGATGCCGTGGTCTCGATCAAGAAGGGCACCAACCCGGACAACGCCGCCGTTGAAGCGGGCAAGTCGTATCGCCTGCTCGGCAAGAACAAGGATGAGGCCACCCATTACTGGATCGACGTGCCCGGCGCCCAGCCGGCCCAGCGCTGGGTCGCCATCGATTGCGGCGCGACCGATGGATCGCAGGTGACGTCAGCCCCGCAGCCCAGCCCGAAGCCGGTCAACACATCGCAAGGCACGGTGAAGGCCAAGGCGCCATCGCGCGGCTTTGGCGGCCGCGAGCCTTATTATGTGCTGGCGCTTTCATGGGAGCCGGCCTTCTGCGAGACCATGCGCGACAAGGCCGAATGCAAGGCCGAAACCCCCACGAGCTTTGAAGCCACCCACTTCACGCTGCATGGCCTGTGGCCGCAGCCGCGCCGCAACCAGTTCTGCGGCGTTGATCCCAAACTTTCCGCACTTGATGACCAGCATCAGTGGGAGAAATTGCCCGAGCCCGAGCTGAGCCCCGACACCAGGGCCGCCCTCGACAAGGCCATGCCCGGCACCCAGTCGGTGCTCGAGCGCCATGAATGGATCAAGCACGGCACCTGCTATCCGGCAGGCACGGCCGAGCAATATTTCAAGGATGAGCTGCGTCTCGCCGCGGAGGTGAATGCTTCACCGGTTCAGGCCTTCATGGCTGCGAACATCGGCAAGCAGGTTTCAGCCGATGATCTCCGCGCCAAATTCGACGAGGCCTTTGGCGCTGGCGCCGGCAGCAAGGTCGAAGTGAGCTGTGACCGCGGCGGCCGCATCTCCGAAGTCGTGCTCAACCTCAAGGGTGACATTCCCGGCGGCGCTGATTTGAAGACGCTGCTCGCCGCCGCCGATGAAGCCCGCGGCAAGTGTGACGCGGGCCTCGTCGACGCCGTGAACTGAGTTACATTCCCGCGAAAAACTGCTCCAGCCCCTTGGGGTTGGAGGCCCACAGCGCGGAGAGTTGTTTCGAAGTCGGGTCAGGATAGATGTCCTCTTGTCCGCTTTGGATCGAAGCCACGATATCTTCCGCGGTGGATTCCGGTGAAGCCTTGTCCATGGTCAGGTCTTTGGCCAGTTCAGTATCGATCGGACCGGGATAAACGCCGATCACGCTGATGTTTTTTGCCTTCAGCGAGCTGCGCGCGGCCTGGGTGGCCGAGAACAAGGCCGCCTTGGTGGCCGAATAGCCGCCAAGCATCGGTGCGGACGCCAGCCCCACCACGCTGATCACATTGGCAATGGTGCCGCGGCGCTTCTCCAGAACCGGCGCAAAGGCCTGCATCATCCGAACAGTGCCGAAATAATTCACGTCCATATCTCCGGCCAGACCTTCGGGCGTTGTGGCGATGATATCGCCGCCATTGGCTACACCGGCATTGTTGACGAGCAGGTCGACGTCCCCGGTTGCCTTCACCGCCGCGGCTACATCGGCCGGCTTGGTGATATCGAGCTTGAGAGGCACGACGCGCGGGTCGTTGAACTTGGGCAGTGCTGCGGGATTGCGCGTGGCCGCATAGACCTTGGCGACATCGTGTTTCAGGAAGGCGCGGACGAGAGCCGCACCAATGCCCCGGTTAGCGCCGGTGACGAGAATAGTTTTCCCTTGGAGTTCCATGACAAATCCTCATTTCGAGATGACGGTTGTGTGCAAGCCTTGTGACTTGCATAATGGAAGTAGGAAGCTTACTTGCATTATGCAAGTAGGTAGGAGTTTGCCATGAAACATAAGGATTTGAGCGCAGTGGCCTGTCCGGTGGCGCGCAGCCTCGAGCATGTCGGCGAATGGTGGAGCATCCTCATCCTGCGCGAAGCCTTCAACGGCGCCACCAAATTCGATGAATTCCAGAAGGGTGTCGAAGGCATCGCCCCCAACATGCTCACGCGCCGCCTGAAGGATTTGGTCGAGAAAGGTATTCTGGAGCGCCGCCGTTACAGCGAGCGGCCCGAGCGCTTTGAATATGTGCTCACGGCCTGCGGGCAGGATTTTTACAAGGTGATGTGGGCCCTGGCCGAATGGGGCAACAAGCATTTTGCGCCGGAGGGCGACCTGATCCAGCTCAGGAACAAGAAAACCAGGAAGAAAGCCGTGCCTGTCTTGATCGACCGGAACACCGGACATGAGATGCTGCTGAAAGACTACCGCGTCGTGGCAGGCCCCGGCGCGCCACCGGACCTTCGCGAAAAGATGGCCGCGGTGAGCGAGCGGGTCTAACCGAGTTCGGAGGCGAGTGCCGCGATCCGCTTTGCCGATCTTGGCTTCCTCCACGGCAAGTGTGACAGCGGCTTGGTGGACGCGGTGCGCTGAACTGAACCGCAACTCCTCTTACTTTGTCACCCCGGCGAAAGCCGGGGCCCAGTTCCCACGCACCGGGCCTTGTGAAAGTCTGGGTCCCGGCTTTCGCCGGGATGACACGGCGGAAGGTGCTAACCCTCGCACGTTTCCGCGAACAGGTCGCGCCATTCGGGATTGGAATTTTCAATTAGTTCCAGCTTCCACAAGCGCTTCCATTCCTTGAGGCGTTTCTCTTCAGCGATGGCCAGTTCCATGCTGTCGAAATAGGAAAACCACACCAGCATTTTCACATTGTACTTTCTTGTGAAGCCGGGAATCGCACCATGCTTGTGTTCGGCAATGCGATTGCAGAGATTGCTGGTGACGCCAATGTAAAGCGTACCATTGCGCTTGCTGGCAAGAATGTAGACAGCAGGCTGAAAGCCATCGCGCATTTTGGAAATCTATTTCATTTGTCACCCCGGCGAAAGCCGGGGCCCAGTTCCCGGGCACTGAATCTTATGAAAGTCTGGGTCCCGGCGTTCGCCGGGATGACGACAACAAGAGTAGCTAACTAGTGGGAAAGACCAGTGCAGCAATGCGCTTTGCCGATCTTGGCTTCCTCAACGGCAAGTGCGATGGCGGTATCGTAGACGCAGTGCGCTGAACCGCACGTCCTCTCACTCTGTCACCCCGGCGAAAGCCGGGGCCCAGTTCCCACGCACCGGGCCTTGTGAAAGTCTGGGTCCCGGCGTTCGCCGGGATGACTATGGAATCTCGCCGGCCAACGCCGCGATCCGTTTTCCGGCTTCGCTGATTTCGGCTTCTTCAACCGTCAGCGCCACGCGCAGATGCCCGGCACCGCCGGCGCCGAAGCTTTCGCCGGGCATGGTGACGACACCTTTCTCGCGCAGCAGCCGGAAGGCAAAATCCTCGCCGGAAAGCCCCGTCTTGCGCACATCGACCATCACGAACATGCCGCCTTCCGGCATGTGGGCGGAAACCTTGTTCGAGCCGCGCAGACCCTCGATCAGCGCCTTCGCCCGCGCCACATAAAGCTGCGCGCATCTTTGTTGTCTCTTCGAATTCATGGCTGAGTGCGAACGCCACCGCATCCTGCAGAAACGGTTGCGAGCCGAACAGCATCGTCTCCGCCACGGTTTCGATCTGCTTGCAGAAATGCGCCGAACCCGCAATCCAGCCGCAGCGGAAGCCGGGCAGGGCATGCGATTTCGAAATCGACGAACAGACAATGACCCGCTCTTCCAGCGCCTTGTCGAAGAACGGCGAATAGAAGGCGCGGTCGCCATGAATCTGCGTGGCATAGACCTCGTCCGACACGATCCACAGATCATGCTTCACCGCCAGCGCGCCGATGGCCGCAATCTCGGCCTCGGTGAACACGGCACCCGTGGGGTTGCTCGGCGAATTGAGCAGGATGGCGCGCGTCTTTTTGGTGATGGCTTTTTCCAGCACGGCAATGTCAGGATGGAAGCCACGGTCCGGATCGAGCTTCACCGGAACCACAATGCCGCCGGGTGCGCGCACCACCGCTTCATAGGTTGCGTAATAGGGATCAAACAGGATCACCTCATCGCCCGGGTCGATCACGGAGAGGCAGGCAATGGCAAGTGCTGTCTGCGTGCCGGGCACGAAAATGAACTGGTCGGCATTGATCTTGCGGCCTGTCTGCCGGGTGTAAAACGCAGCCAGCGTGTCGAGCATGTCCTGTTCGCCCGAGCCGCCGGAATATTTCGTGCGCCCGGCCTTCATCTGCTTTGCCGCCACGTCGAGAATGGCAGGTGCGGGGCGGCAGGTCGGGCTCGCCGATCGACAGGAAGATCAGCTGCTCGCCCGCGGCACGACGCTGCTTGCCTTCAAAATGAACGGCCCATTTGTCTGAACCCAGGCCCGAAACCCGGTCAGCGATTTTGGCAAGTCGCATGGTCAACTCTCAATTTTCGCCGGGCCTTATACACAGGGAGGTGCAGAAAAGAACCTGCCCAGAAATGCGGCAAATCGAGGCCAGCATGAGGAAATTGCAGATGTCAGGCTGGCACTGCTTGCTCAGCCATGAAACATGGTCCAACGCCATGCGGTTCAGAGTGACATAATCCGTCTTGCCCGAGCCGAGCAGCGGCAGGCTTTCAAGATAGATGATGGTCCTGGGGATCATCAGTTCGGTGGCACCTTCGGCCTTCAAGGCATCGGCCAAGGTCTTGCGGTCGAGATCTTTGAGCGGTGGTGAACAGCACCAGCTGCTCGCCCTTCTTCTTGTCGGGTGCGGCGACACCGCCTGCGGCGCCTCGGGCCAGATCTTGTGCAGCTTCATTTCAATGGCGCTGAGCGAGACCATTTCGCCGGCGATTTTCGAGAAGCGCTTGGCGCGGCCCAGGATGGTGACGAACTTCAGCGGGTCCACTTCGACAATATCGCCGGTGTCATACCAGCCATCCCTGGGCGCTTCGATCACCCCCGGCGTGTCGGCGCGCAGATAGCCCAGCATGATGTTCGGGCCCTTGACATGAAGCCGCCCGCCCTTGTCGATGCCGGCCACCGGCTCGATGCGGTACTGGATGGCATCCAGAAGCTGGCCCACCGTGCCGGAGCGGAAATGCAGCGGCGTGTTGACCGAAAGAACCGGCGAACATTCAGTGACGCCATAGCCTTCGAGAATGCGCAGGCCAAATTTCTCCATCCAGATCGACCGGGTTTCGGGCGCACGCGCTCGGCCCCCGCCACCACCAGCCGCACGCTGTAGAAATCGTAAGGATGCGCATTCTTGGCATAGCCGGTGAGGAACGTATCGGTGCCGAAAACCGCCGTGGCATTGGTGTCGTACACCAGTTCGGGAATGATCTTGTAATGCAGCGGCGAGGGATAGAGGAAGGTGCGCACGCCCGAAAGCAGTGGCAGCAGCAAGCCGCCGAGCAGGCCGAAGGCATGGAACACCGGCAGGGCATTGAAGATCACATCATCGGGCGCGAAGGCAATGCGCGCTGCCGCCTGTTGCCAGTTGGCGGTGAGATTGCGGTGCGACAGCACCACACCTTTGGGAACACCTTCCGAACCCGAGGTGAACAGGATCACCGCCGGGTCGTTGGGATTGGCTCTGGCGCCGGCGCGCTTTGACAGGAGATGCGGAAAGAATTTCGATTTCAGGCCGAAGATCTTGTCGCTGCGTCCGATCGCGGCGCGCACGTCTTCCAGATAGATGATCTTGCTGTGGGCGCCGAGCAGCTCGATCTCCTTCTGCATCTCGCCTGCCTCGATGAAGCGCCGCGAGGTGACGATGGTGCGCACCTGTGCGGCCACGCAGGCCGCCGCCATGTTGACAGCACCCGTCGAGAAATTGAGCATCGCCGGCACCTTGCCATGCGACATCAGGCCGAACAGCGTCAGCGCCACGGCATTGGCATTGGGCAGCAGCACGCCGACATGCTTTTCGCTGGCCGTCAGCTGCGCCAGTTTCCGCCCCAGCACCATGCTGCCCATGATCACGCGGCCATAGGCGAGGGGCTGGCGCTGGATGTCCTCGATGATCGGTGCGCCCCTTGCCATGCGTGTGCGCGGCATCGAGCAGCGCATGCCACAGCGTGCGGTTGATGTTCGATGTGCGGAACATCATCCCCGCCATCACGTCGTAAAGCTGCTCGCCCTGCCATTCGCGCAGCGGCGCGCCCGCCAGACTTGAGCGGATTGCTGAAGTTGACCGGCGGGCTGGAAGGTCAGCGTGATCTTCGGGAAACAGCGCAGGCGCAGCTTGCCGCGCATTTTCGAGAACGGCGAATAGAGCGCGCCATCAATGCGCAGCGGCAGCACCTTGGCGCCGGCGAGATTGGCAATGGCCGCCGGGCCTTCATAGATTTTCATCAGGCCGCCGGTGGTGGTGAGCCGGCCTTCCGGGAAGATCACCACCTTCTGGTGGCGCTTCAGCCGGTTGACCAGCTCGCGCAGCGACAGCGGATTGAGCGGATCAATCGGCACCATGTCGTAGAGAAAGAAGGCGGGCTTCACCCACCAGGCCTTCGCCATGTGCGTGTCGATGGCAAAGGCCGCGCGCTCCGGCAGGAAGCAGGAGAGCAGCGGCCCATCCAGGAACGATGTGTGGTTCGGCACGATGAGCGCGCTTGTGGCCGGCGGCCTCATAATGTTCCATGCCCTTGCACTTCGACGCGGTAGAACAGAGCCGCATCAGGAAGCGGGCCACGGACGCAAACAGGGTTTGCGGCAGCGCCACGGTGAGAAAACCCACCACCACGAGATTGGCCCAGCCCGAAAGCGCATAAAGCCCCTTCACCGTGAAGCCGGCCTTGAGCAGCACGCCGCACAGCAAGGTCGCCACCACCATAACACCGCATTCATGATGTTGTTGGCGCCGACGATGCGGGCCCGGCGGTAGAACGGTGTCCGCGCCTGCATGAAGGCAAACAGCGGCACCACGAAGAGGCCCGAGCAGAACGCCACCATGAACAGGTCGAACATCAGATGCAGGCCTGCGAAGGTGGTGAACAGCTGGGACGGCGGCTGGCAATCTCAGCCGTGGCAAGCGCGCCAAAGTTCAGCGGCCTGAATAGAGATCGAACAGGAACAGGCTCATCAGCAATGCTGCCAGCGGCACGAAGCGCAGCGTGATGCGCCCGCCCAGCAGCCGGTTGCAGGCTGCCGAGCCGATGCCCGTCGCGACGCTGAACACCGCCATGATGGTGGTGGCGGTCTTTTCATCGGCATGCAGGTCATTATGCGCGAAAGTCACGACCTGCGTGAGCACGACAACGCCGAGGAACCAGAACCACGAAATGCCGATGATGGCGAGGAACACCTCGCGCTTGGAGGCAGCCTGCCGCAGCACGTTGAGGTTTCGGCGGCAATGTTGGGATTGATCCTGAGGTCGGGCTGCGCCGAAGGCGCGGGCGGCATGAACCAGGCCGCACCATAGGCGATGACCGCGAGCCCGATCATCATGGCGGAGACGACATGCGGGCCGGTGCCACCCAGAATGAACAGGCTGCCGAAGATCGTGCCCGCCAGCACGGCGAGGAACGTCCCCATTTCCACCATGCCATTGCCGCCGAGCAGTTCTGTCTTGGTCAGATATTGCGGCAGCACCGCATATTTGATCGGGCCGAAAAACGCAGACTGCGTACCCGCCAGGAAAATGCACAGAAGCTGCAGCCAGACATGGCCCATTGAACAGCGAATAGCTGGCCAGCGCGATCAGGCCGATTTCAACCAGCTTGATGCGCCGCGCCATCACCGATCTTGTCGAACTTGTCGGCCAGTTGCCCGGCAAAGGCCGAAAACAGGAAGAACGGCAGCACCAGCAGCGCCGCCGCCAGCGAATTGGTGCCTTCCGGATTGCTCAGGCCTTCGCGCGCCGCGCCATAGATGAAGAGAATGGCGAGCGAGCCGCGAAAGGCATTGTCATTGAAGGCGCCGATCGCCTGCGCGATGAACAGAGGCAGAAAGCGGCGGGTGCGGAAAAGCGCAAACTGGCTGTGGCCCGTCATGGTCCCTCAAATCATTGGCTAGCGAGAA
>CAVWWQ010000010.1:0-73372 GCA_963758815.1 uncultured Alphaproteobacteria bacterium | reverse complement strand
AACCCACGTTACGCTTTCACGTAAACACGCGTTCCAGGCGTGCGCCTTAAACCACTCGGCCATCTTTCCGCGGAAAGCTGCGCCTAGCCGATTATGATGGCCTGTTCAAGCGCTTGTCGAAAAAATGAAAAAGGTAAAGTGCTTGTGCCGGATCAGGTGGTGCAGGGCGTCGAGCCGCCGGCGACCGTGACGCAGGTGAGCGTCGCAGAGGCACGCGGGCGCGTCGTGATCGTCTGGTTGAGCAGGAAGGATGTCGAACTCAGGACATTGGTGCCCATGAACTGCGCCACCCACGGTGTATAGGTCATGCAGGTTACTGCGACAATGAGGTCATTGCCGGTGTTCATCAGCGTTTTGAAATTCGTGGTATCGGGCGCAGTACAGGTCAGTGTCGTGCCGTTGTTGACCTGCCAGCGGATCGTTGGTGTGTTGTTGTTGAGATAATAGCCATAGACATTCACACGCACATTGCTTGAGGGCGTCGGTTGCATGATGAGGCCGACCGAATAGAAAAGATCGGTGATGTTGGAGCGGGCGACCGTCGTCTTGTACTGTGCGATGGTGTCGCTGATCGTCGAGGATGTTGATGTGATGCGCCGGTTGAAGTTGATCAGCGACATCAGGTCCTGCAGGCCAAAATAGACCATGAACAGGAACGGAAAAATCAGTACGGCCTCGATGGCAGCGGCGCCGCGCTCAGAACGCAGGTAGCCGGGTTTGAAAAGTTTCTTCATGGCGTTGACAGGTCTCATCAGCAGGAGGTTGTGCCGGCAGTCGGGAAAGGTTCGTTCTGGAAAATGGCAAGTCCCACCAGACGGCGCGCCGACTTGTTGGCGATGTTGCCCATATAGGACATGCCAAGCATGTTGAAGTACCAGTCATAGGTGGCAACGACCGCCGCGGGTCGCGATGCCAACCCGGGATTATAGCATGTTGCAGCGGAAGGATTGGTGTCGATGGCGGGTCCGATCGACAAGAGAATCGGCAGGTTCGATGCCAGCGACTGGAAACTGGAATCGGAGCGCACATAAACGGTAACTCCGGTGGTGCAATTGACGATCTCGCTCACCGTATTGCAGATTTTGTTCTTGAAATCGGTCGCGGTCATTGATGCGGCCTGGACCTGTCCGGTTCTGACCAGTCGCGCAGCTTCCTGCACCGATTCCTGGATTGTGTATTCGGAAAACAGCATCAGGCCGGTTTCCATGATGACGCCGAGAATGAGGAAGAACGGCGGGGCAAGCAGCGCAAATTCAATGGCGGCGACACCACGCTCGGATTTTTCGAAGCGCTGGATCCTCGTACGCAGGCGGCCGATGAGCCGTTTGAACATAGCCATCTCTGTGGGCCTTTTCATCTGATCAGGATGACAAGCCTAACACCAGGTTATTTCCCAGTCCTAAAAAGGGCTGGTAAAAATTGAGATAATGGAGTCCAAAAAATTGAAACTATTGAATTATTGGCCGGTAGCCACAGAGACATTCTTGGGTCCAAGATCCGAGGACTTAACACCCGTGGCGTAATCCGTCTTGGCCCGGTTGTCGCCGACCAGCTTTTCAAACGCGGCTGAATCGTCGCCCACCATCATGTTGAATTCGCAATTGGGTGCACAGGAATAGGTGTAGCGCGCCACGCCGTTGGTGGCGTTGCCCTATAGAACGCCAGGCTATTGGCCGTGTCGTGGCTGACCGTAAGTTCAAGATCTGCGATCTTGTTGCCGCTGCCGTCGAACACAACCAAGTTGGTTTCACCGAATGCATGGCCATGGATGAAAAGCTGGCGGCCATTGAGAGAAACATCCGCAATGGACGGATTGCCCACGATGATGGTACCTGGATCGCTATTGAGCATCATCAGCTGGGTTTGATCCAGCTGCACTGTGAGTGGCGTTCCCGCCGAGGCGGACGATGTTCCAATAACCAGGGAAATAGAGGCTGCCGCAACCCCAGCGCAAATGCCAAACTTCATCTCGCAACTCCTTTACCGGCAGGCTCATGGCCGCCACTTCGCACTCTGTGCATGCAAGGCCCAAAGAGCTCCGCACGCAGCTTCACTGACGTAGCAAAGTAATTCGTGAAGGTTAACTCAGCGTTTACAATGGCGTGGGATTGTGGGGTCTCAGTAAATTCAGTTGCGGAGTACCCATGCTGCAAGATCTTTCCCTGTTCATTCTGCCGACGTTGTTGATTGCAGCGGCTGTCAGTGACGTCATGTCACTTCGGATTCCCAATTGGTTGACTCTGCTCATTGCCATCCTTTTTTTCCCCATGGCGCTCGCTGGCCACATGCCTTGGCTTGAGTTTGGCTCGCATGTCGTGGCTGGAGCGGTACTCTTCTTTGTTGGCTTTGCTTTCTTCCAGCTCGGCATCTTTGGTGGTGGCGATGCAAAGCTGATGGCCGCAGCAGGGCTTTGGTTCGGAACCGCGAAGGTTCTTCCGTTTCTGTTCATGACTGCTTTTGCCGGTGGCATTTTGGCGCTGTGTGTCGCGTTCTGGTCGGCTTTCATGGTCTCATGGGAAATCGACGAGGACAAATGGCCGTTCGCTGAAATGGGCCGCAAACTGCGCGCTCTTGGTCCCAATGTCCCTTACGGTTTTGCCTTCGCGCTCGGCGGCATTCTCGCCTTCAAGGACACCTGGTGGGTGAATGGGCTGGGCTGAAATGAGAAGTTTTTCAACCATTAACCTTAATTTGACCTTTGCCAGCCAAAGTTTCGATTTGAGCCGGCCAAGAATTGCGTCGTGTGAGGGAATTGAATGAGTCAGATGCGTACAGTGGCACTTGCGGGCGCGGTGGTTTGTGCCGTCGTCGCCGGGCTGATGGCGAAGAACGTCCTCCATCGCAAGCAGGAAGTGAAGCAGGAAATCATCAACACCGTCCAGACGGTCGACGTACTCGTCGCCTCGAAGGACCTGCAGATGGGTGACTCTCTTGACAGCGGCTTGAGCTGGCGGTCCTGGCCCAAGGACAATGTCCTTGCGGCGATGATTACCCGTGACGCAAAGCCGGATGCACTCAAGGAACTGATGGGTGCCCGCGCCCGTATCCCGATGTTCAAGGATGAGCCCATTGCCGAAAAGAAACTTGTGCTCCCCGGGGCTGGCGGCTTCATGGCTGCCATTATCCCCAAGGGCATGCGCGGTATTTCGGTGGCGATCTCGTCGCGTTCTTCGGCGGGCGGCTTCATTCTGCCGAACGACCGTGTCGACGTCATCCTGACGCGCAAATACAATGACGGAAAATCGTCCCAGCCCATCGTGCAGAGTGAAACCGTCATAAGCAATGTCCGTGTTCTCGCGGTCAACCAGGTTTACAAGCAGGCCGGTGAAAACGATCCGGTGACGGTGGAACGTGGCGAAACCGCAACGTTGGAAATGACGCAGCAGGAATCAGAAATCATCGCCCAGGTGGAATCGACGGGCGAGCTCTCTCTGGCGCTGCGTTCGATTGCGGAGAATGACGGCAAGCCGGCCGACCAGATCCTGCCGCAGCTCTCAGACAAATATCTTGGCAGGGTTGTGAAGAAGACCGCCTCTGGTGGCGATCCGCTCTTCATGCGTGCCGGCGTGGAATCTTATGCGGTGGCGCAGTGAGTAAAGTCATGAACAGCACAAAATCCTCTTTCCTCAAGCTTGGTTTGGAACAGGCTACGGCCTGGGGCCGGGTTGCGATTGCATCTTGCATCCTGCTGGCGCCCGTTCCTCTGCCGGTTGCAGTGCCTGCGGCACAAGCCACCGATATGGTTCCGGTGACGGCCAGCGGCGCCAACTCGAAATTCTTCCGTCTCGCCCTGAACAAGTCGGCCGTGGTGACACTGCCCGCCGATGCCAAGGATGTGGTGGTCGGCAACAACGAAATTGTCGATGTGATCGTCAAGAACAAAAGCACGGCTTACCTCTTCGCCCGCAAGACCGGTTCAACCAACATCTTCTTCTTCGATGCCAATGGCCAGCAGATCATGGCTTTGGATCTTGAAGTGGCGGTCGACACAGTGGCGCTGCAGAATCTGATCCGGCGCACCTTGCCGGGCACCCACATCACGGTCGACGTTCTCGGCGCCAATGTGGTTCTGGGTGGCATCGCCATGAACGCGCAGGAAGCCAAGACTGCCGTCGATCTTGCCAACGAATACATCGCGCAGGCGACGACGGTCGTGACTTCGACCAGCACCGTGACCACGGGCGGTGGCCTGATCGTCAACACCATCAAGATCGCCGGCGAAGACCAGGTGATGTTGCAGGTGAAGGTCGTCGAGATCCAGCGCGACATCTTGAAACAGTGGGGTGTGAATTTTGGTGCGGCGCTGAATGCCGGCTCGTTCGCCTTCAACCTCTCGAATGTCAATCCCTTCTTCAACGTTGATGCTTCGCCGTCACAGGGCTATGGCGCGGCTTTCGCTGATGGCAGCGGCAACAGTTTCACCAGCATCATCCGTGCCATGGAAGCCGACGGCGTTCTGCACACGCTCGCCGAGCCGAACCTGACGGCTGTATCGGGACAATCGGCATCGTTTAAGGCCGGTGGTGAATTCCCCTACCAGACCTGCCAGATTTCTGCGAACCAGCGTCCGTGCACGATCGCATTCAAGGAATATGGCGTAGGTCTCGATTTCACGCCGACAGTTTTGACTGAAGGCCGCATCAACCTCAAGATCCATACGGCGGTCAGCGAGTTGTCGCAGCCACAGACCGGATCGAGTGTATCCCGCTGGTGGCGTTCCCGGCTCTCGTAAACGCGCGCGGCCGATACGGTTCTCGAAATCCCTGATGGCGGCTCGATGATGCTCGCAGGCCTGATCCGTGAAAGCACCCGCACAGAACATCAATGGCACGCCTGGACTTAGTCAGCTGCCGATTTTCGGCGCCCTGTTCCGCAGCCGTGAATTCATCAACAATCAGACTGAGCTCGTGGTGCTCGTCACCCCGCATATCGTGCGCAGCGTAGCCCAGAAGGCGCTTGAAGTGCCGGACAAGAACCTGAGCGAGGCCACCGACCGTCAGTACCTGCTGATGGGCCGCCTGAACAAGGTCTATGGCTCGACCGCCCAGACCCCGAACGGCAAATACGGCGGCCAGGTTGGCTACATCGTCGAGTGAGTGGAGTGAGGATCATGGGCAACAACAGCAATAACTTTTCCAAAACTCTGCTGACCGGGCTTTTGGGCCTATCGGCCCTGGCACTTGCAGGTTGCGTCTCCGACGAAGCTTTCAATGAGCCCGGACCACCAGTTCCGGTTCACGGTTCGGATCGCTATCCGATCACGGTCCAGAGAGGACCGCAAACGATGGAGATCTCCTCCGCCGCGGGCCATCTGACACCAGACCAGGTGGCCGAAGTGCAAGGCTTCGCGCATCAGGCTGTCTTGGCAAGAACGGGCACCGTGACGATTGCCAAACCTTCGGGTGGCGGCAAGTCATCTGCAGTAGCCGAAGAAATGGCCACAACTTTCATCGAACAGGGCGTACCGCGCAGGCGTCTGATGCTCGCTTCCTATTCGGGCCCCGCCGGCGCTCCGGTGCGCGCAGGCTTCTCGGCGACTTATGCCAGTGTTCCGCCCTGCGGTGATTGGTCAAAAGATCTGATGATGGATACGAGTGACAATGCCAGCTATCCCAATCTCGGCTGCGCAGTACAGAACAACATCGCTGCGATGATCGACAAGCCAAGCACGATTGAAACGCCGACAGCCTCGACGATCAAGCAGTCCAACACCGATGTGTATGCCGTGCAGCGTGAAAACGCCGCCGTCAACACCGTAATCCTGCCCAACAACTACAGCTATTCAAACTAACAAGGACGAGCCGGAAGGTTTCCATGAGCACCGCCACCGCTTCAGCCCCGATCAATCCTGTTGCGTCGATCCTTGTTCCACGTGTGAACATCGGGATCTTCTGCGACAGCCCGCAGACAGCCCAGGTAATGGAGCTTGCTGCAACCGACCGCCGCATGGCCCGTGCCCATGTCACCGTCCAGATGGGTGGCATTCCGGCCGCCACACAGATGTATTCGCAAGAACCGACACCGAATGTGGTGATGGTTGAATCACGCGGCGACCGCACGCAGATCATGACCGAACTCGGCCAACTGGCGGAAGTTTGCGGGCCAGCAACCAAGGTTGTGGTTCTCGGCCATGTCAATGACATCATTCTTTTCCGCGAGCTGATGAAGAACCACGTCAGCGATTACCTCGTGGGTCCATTCACGTCGCTGCAGATCATCGATTCGATTGCGACCCTTTACAATGATCCCAAGGCGCCGCCGCTCGGCCGTGTGCTTGCCTTCGTGGGAGCCAAGGGTGGTGTTGGGTCATCGACCATTGCGCACAATGTCGCTTACGCGACCTCCGCCAAATACGATCTCGAAACCATCCTCACTGATCTTGATCTGAGCTTTGGCACCGCCGCCCTCAACTTCAACCAGGATGGTGGCGGCACATTCTATGAAGCCCTCTCCGCTCCCGACCGTGTCGACTCGACACTGCTTGAAAGGCTCATGTCCCGTCTGGGCAAAAAGCTGAGCCTGCTCAACGGGCCAGGATCGGTTGACCGCGATATGTCCATCGAGGCCCATGCTGTCGAATCGGTCATGAATGTTGTGCGTCAGGCCGCCCCGGTCATTGTCGTGGATGTTCCCAACGCCTGGGCGCCCTGGGTCAAGCACACGCTGATGAATGCCGATGAAATCGTCATCACCGCCACGCTGGAACTTCCAAGCCTGCGCAATGCGAAGAATATCATCGATCTGCTGAAGGCCGGTCGGCCCAATGACAGCCAGCCCATGCTGGTTCTTAATCAGGTGGGCGTTCCCAAGCGCCCTGAAATCCCCGCGGCCGACTTTGCGAAGGCGCTCGGAATCGAGCCTGCTGCCATCATACCCTACGATCCACAGAGTTTTGGCCTAGCTCAGGGCAACGGCCAGATGCTGTTCGAAATTGCGCCGAAATCCAAGGCCGTTGAAGTTATTGGCAGTCTTGCGGAACGGTTGGCTGGAATGAACAAGCCGGTTGCAAAGGCCTCGTCGAAGTTCGCCCTTTCGGGCTTCATGGGAAAACTTCCTCTGATGAAGAAGAAGGAAGGCTGATATGTTCGGAAGAAAATCCGAAGGCGGACAAGGCGCGGCAGGTTCACCGCCGCAAGGTGCCGCTAAAGATACACCGCATCACACGCCTGTTGCTGGGGCATCGATCCCGGACATCAAGCCCGGTGCCGCATCGCAGCCCTCTGCATCTCAGGCAGCCCCTGTCGAAGCGCGGCACAAGTCTGACTCTTACTACGATATCAAAAGCACGATCTTCAATGCGCTGATCGATGCCATCGACCTGACGCAGCTCGGCCAGCTCGACCGCGAAGCAGCCCGCGACGAAATCCGCGACATCGTCAACGAAATCATATCCCTCAAGGATGTGGTGATGTCGATTGCCGAGCAGGAAGAACTGCTCGAGGACATCTGTAACGACGTTCTGGGCTATGGTCCGCTCGAGCCATTGCTCGCCCGCGATGACATTGCCGACATCATGGTGAACGGCGCCAACACGGTGTTCATCGAAGTCAACGGCAAGATGCAGAAGACGGGCGTGCGCTTCCGCGACAATTCCCAGCTTCTGAACATCTGTCAGCGCATCGTCTCCCAGGTCGGCCGCCGCGTCGACGAAGCAAGCCCGATTTGCGACGCGCGTTTGCCCGACGGTTCGCGTGTCAACGTTATCGCACCGCCGCTCGCCATCGATGGCTGCGCCCTTACCATTCGTAAGTTCAAGAAGGATCGTCTCAAGCTTCACGATCTGGTGAAATACAAGTCGATCACTCCCGAAGGCTCGACCATACTCGAGATCATCGGCCGCGTTCGTTGCAACACGTTGATCTCCGGCGGCACGGGCTCTGGCAAGACCACCTTGCTGAACTGCCTCACCGGCTGCATCGATCACGATGAGCGCATCATCACCTGCGAAGACGCCGCCGAACTTCAGCTGCAGCAGCCGCATGTGGTGCGTCTTGAAACCCGCCCGCCGAACCTTGAAGGCGAAGGTTCCATCAGCATGCGCGACCTCGTCAAGAACTGCCTGCGTATGCGTCCCGAACGCATCATCGTCGGCGAAGTTCGCGGACCCGAAGCATTCGATCTTCTGCAGGCCATGAACACGGGCCACGACGGCTCAATGGGCACTCTTCACGCCAACAGCCCGCGTGAAGCCCTGTCACGTCTTGAATCGATGATCACCATGGGCGGCTTTGCGCTGCCTTCAAAGACCATCAAGGAAATGATTGTCGGCTCGATCGACGTCATCGTCCAGGCCGCGCGCCTGCGTGACGGTTCGCGCAAGATCACCCATGTGACCGAGGTGGTCGGCATGGAAGGCGATGTGATCATCACCCAGGATCTTTTCCTCTACGACATCACGGGTGAAGACGCCAACGGCAAGATCATTGGCGGTCATCGTTCGACCGGCATTGCACGTCCGCATTTCTGGGATCGTGCACGTTACTACAACGAGGAACGCCGCCTCGCGGATGCTTTGGAACAGGCTGAGGATCGCAACAGGACCGAGGAATAGTCGTGAGGGTGTGTGATGTTCTTCGGTGACGATCTTGTTGGTACCGCCTTCATTGTCATGGTGGCGCTGGCCGCGGGCGGCCTGATTTTCGCAATCATCTATCCATTGCTCAACCGGCCTGCTTCAGAAGGCCGTATGAAGGCAATTGCCTCGACGAGGCGCGATGGAACAGGATCGCTGCGCGCGCGCATGGCCGAGGACAGCAAGGATAATCGCCGCAAGCAGATCCAGGAATCTCTCACGCAAATTGAGCAAAAACACAAGAAGAAGCGGGTGCCATTGCGGATGCGGCTGCAACAAGCAGGGCTCGAAACCACACCACGCATGTTCTATGTGTTCTCCGTCATTCTCGGCTCCGTGTTTGGCGGCATTGCGTTTGCCTTTGGCGGGCCGCTGTGGGCTGTTGGGCTGGCGGCCTTTGCCGGTGGCCTGGGTCTGCCGCGCTGGATCGTGGGCTTTCTGCAGAAGCGCCGCCAAAACAAATTTCTCAACGATTTTGCCGACGCCATCGACGTGCTGGTCCGCGGCCTGAAATCGGGTCTTCCGGTTTCGGAAGCCATGAAAATCATTTCAACTGAACAAGGCCCTCCGGTGGGTCCAGAATTCCTGGAAGTGGTGGAAGGCCAGCGCATCGGCATTCCGCTGGATCAGGGCATCGAACGCATGGTGGACCGCGTGCCGCTGCCCGAGGTCAACTTCCTTGCCATTGTCATGACCATCCAGTCCAAGACTGGCGGCAATCTGTCGGAAGCCCTCGGCAACCTGTCCAAGGTTCTGCGCGACCGCAAGAAGATGAAACAGAAGGTTCGCGCCGTGTCGCAGGAGGCGAAGTCTTCCGCGGCCATTATTGGTTCGCTGCCTTTCTGCATTTGCGGGGCGCTGGCTTTTTTCAATCCGAAATACGTTTCGCTGCTCTTCACCACGCACCCAGGCCATATCATGCTGATCGGCAGTGGCATCTGGATGTGCATCGGTATCCTGATCATGCGCAAGATCATCAATTTCCAGATTTGAGAAAGACCGCGTCATGATGCAGCTTCTCGACAGTGTGATGCAGGTTGAAGGCGCCATTGCCCTTTTCGCCGCACTTGCCGCCTTTGCCACCGTCCTCACGATTGCGGCGCCGTTCTTCGAAAACGACAAGCTGCAGGCGCGTACCAAATTGGTGACATCGGAACGCGATCGTTTGCGTGCTCAGCAAAAGGCGGCACTTGAAGCCAATGGGTCGGGCCGTTTGCGCGACCGCAAGACCTCAGGTGTCTATTCACGCTTGGTGGAAATGCTCAACCTGAGAAAGGTTTTTGAAGCAGAAGCCACCCAGGACATGTTGCGCAGCGCCGGTTTTCGCCGCGAACGTCACCTGACCATGTTTTTGGCTTTCCGTGTGATTGTGCCGTTGTTTGTGGGTGCAGGGGTTTTTGCTTACACCACCATCCACATGTCAAATTCTATGAATGCCGGCATGCGGGTTGCCGCTTCGTTTGTCGGCATGGTGATCGGCTCGTACATTCCCGGCGTTGTCGTCCGCAATCTGGGCAACAAGCGCAAGGCTTCGATTAAAAAAGCCTGGTCGGACGCCTTGGATCTGCTGCTCATCTGCGTGGAATCCGGCATGGCGCTGGAACCTGGAATGCAGCGCGTTGCCAAGGAAATTGGCAGCCAGTCCGTGGCTTTGGCAGAAGAGTTGCAGCTGACAGTCGCTGAATTGGCGTATTTGCCTGAGCGCCGCAAGGCGTTCGAAAATTTGGCCAAGCGCACCAAGCTTGAAACCGTGAAGTCGGTAGTGACGGCTCTCATCCAGTCAGAACGTTACGGCACACCTTTGGGATCGGCGTTGCGTGTTCTCGCCGAGGAAAACCGCAAGGACCGCATGTCGGAGGCTGAACGCAAGGCAGCTGCCCTGCCGCCCAAGCTGACCGTGCCCATGATCTTGTTCTTCTTGCCCGTCATCTTCGTCGTCATCCTCGGACCGTCTGTCCTGATGGTGATGCAGGTCAAGCATTAGCAGAACTCAACGGCGGAACTGCGTTATCCCGTGATGCGTCTTGTTCCAGTGGAACGGGCGCCAAAAAAATTGCCAGACCGCCAGCCAGCCGGCGATGCCGGTGAGAAACCAATAGGCCGGCATGGTCAGGATTGTACCCCACCAGATCCTTTGCCCTTTGCGCGCCAGTGCGACCGCGCCACTGAACATCAGGATAGCATAGGTCATGATCAGCATGCCGACGTAAAAGCTGTCGAGAAAGTCAGGCGAACCCGCGTTGGACATCTGTTGTCCGCCCGAAACAACGGGCCACAGTAACAAAGCGGCGAGGATCGGATGCAGCAGCGCCGATAGGAAAACACCCAACTGTGTGGCCTGCAAAATGATGAATCCATCCCATCCCGTTTCGCGGATCACATGGCGTGGGTGCCGCATGTGCACCAGCCAGGTTTGCATGAAGCCCTTCAACCATCGCGCGCGCTGATTGATCCAGTTGCGTGGATATTTTGCGGCTTCTTCCATTGTCGAGCTCGGAAGCATTCCGGTGCGATAGCCCAGCCGGACCATGCGGAACCCGAGATCAGCATCTTCGGTGACATTGAATGGGTCCCAACCCGCAAGACGCCGCAGGACACGGGTCCGGAAATGATTGGAGGTGCCCCCCAGCGGAATGGGCAGGCGGTATCTCGCCAGCATTGGCAACGTCAGCCCAAACAGCGTGGCATACTCCACTGCAAACTGGCGTGTCAGCCAATTGTCTTCAGAATTGAAGAAGGCAAGTTCCGATTGCAGGCAGGCAACATCATCGGGAAGATGCACAAAATATTCTGCCGCTGTCCGCAACTGCATCGGGTCCGGAATGTCTTCGGCATCATAGATGGTAAGCAGGGAGCCGCGTGCAAAGTTGAGTGCATAGTTGAGCGCGCGCGGTTTGGTCTGCAGCGGTCCGGGAGGCACCACAATCACTTCGATGGTGGGCGGGAGGATCATCCTGGCGAGCGCCCGCCGGGTCTTCATGTCTTTTTCCTCGAGAATGAGTTTGATATCGAGCTTGCCCGCCGGATAGCTGATTTCGCTCAGGGCCCGGATCAGTTGTGGCAGAATCTTCTCTTCACGGAACACAGGTACCAGAACGCTGTATTCCGGCAGTTGAGCATCGCTAAGCTTCAGTGGCACCGCCTGTCGTGGTGACCGGTGAAACATTGCCATGAGCCGCAGGCCTACCATGCAGGTAAAGATGGTCGACATAATGAGAAAGAATGCATGATATGCGATGGTGCCAGCACCCACCATGATGAGGCCTGCGCCTATCGTCATCATGAGAGCTCCAAGCAAAAGCTGATGTATGGAAAATCTTTTGCTGGCTGAAAAAATCGGCGCTGCAGTCTTGAGGTGTTCACAGGCTGCGTTGGCCAACCGGCGGCTCAGATGCTGCCGCACCACGGCGGCGAACCTGTCAGGGCTGATGCGACCCACGATTCGCATTTGTAGCGGCCGCGCAATGGGACAGCGAGGATCTGAGGCGTCGGCATAAAGGGTCGCCTGCGGATACCACGCCACCGGCACCAGTTTTCGCTGCAAAGCGAGCTGAAATTCGTCGGGGTCCATGTGCCGGAAGGCCCACGCGATGGTCTCATCCGGCACTTCGGGCAAGACAGATTGGGGGGTAGCCGCTATATCCTCATGACCCGGCATAGCCCCATGCGCCGGACTCAATGTACGGTGTACAAATTGAACGCCCATTTACCGCCCCCGCGACCGCCTCTGTCGCGCCATAAGTTGAAAGTTAAGCGCACTGCCCGGCAGGGTTGCCACGATGCGTAGCGTGTATTTGAAGATTGCTTTGCTACTTTTGATTGTGGCAACGCCATCGCTGCTGTTTGCCGCCGAAGCGTTGCAATTTCCCCAGTTCCGCCACGTCGACCGTAACGCACCTGTGCCGCAAGCAATATTGCCTCAGACTCTCACCTTGCTCGCGGATGCGGATTTTCCGCCCTTCAGTTTCACCTCGTCCGATGGAAAGTTGCAAGGCGTTGCCGTGGACTTGGGCCAAGCGGTCTGCGCCGAGCTTCACGTCAAATGTCAGGTGAAAGCTTTGCCCTACGATGAACTTTTGCAGGCCCTGAAGTTGAAACAGGGCGACATGATCGTGGGTGGCCCGCAGTTTCCAGGAGACGCGTTTCAAACCACACGTCCCTTCTATTTTTCTTTCTCGCAGTTTGTCGCACGCAGCGGCGCCAATTTTGCCGGAGTGGACGTTAAGTCTCTGGCGGGCCGGCGTTTGGGTTATGTGAAAGGAACCCAGCAAGAATTGTTCGTGAAAAAGAATTTCGAGCGCTCGAATTTGGTGCCCTTCGGAAGCGAAGAATCGATGTTTGAATCCCTGCGCAAGGGGGGACTGGATCTGGCTTTCGCTGATTCCATGCACGCGGCCTTCTGGTTGCGCGGCAGCGGCTCAGAGAATTGCTGTGTGCCGTTCGGCCAAGCCTTTATGGACCGCACCACCTTCACCCACGGCCTGGTGATGCTGGTGCGTGCTGAGGATGGTGGCCTCAGGGACGCGCTTGATTACGCTCTCGACCGTCTGCAGGAAAAGGGTGCAAGCGCGCGGATCTTTGCGACCTATCTGCCTTCCAGCCCCTTCTGAGTGTCGCGCTCGACGCCGGAGCAGATGTCGCGGATCAGATCTGGGCCGCGGTAAGTCAATGCCGAATAGAGCTGGATGAGGCTGGCACCGGCTTTCAGCTTGGCCACAGCTGTGTCGGCATCGCTGATCCCGCCCACGCCGATGAGAGGAATTTTGCCATCTGTCATCTTATGAAATGACTCAAGGCAGCGCGTCGAAAGATCAAACAGCGGGACGCCCGAAAGGCCACCCGCTTCATCTGCGTGAGGTGATTTCAGTGCCGGCCGTGACAGGGTGGTATTGGAAATGATGACACCATCCACGCCGCCACCACGGCATACCAGCGCAACGTCTGCGAGATCATCGGACGCAAGGTCGGGTGCGATCTTGAGCAGGATCGGCTTTGAACTGCGCCGCGCATCGTTCACCCGTTCAAGCAATCGCTGCAGCTCGGCCTTGCTCTGCAGGTTGCGTAGCCCGGGCGTATTGGGTGATGAGATGTTGATGGTGATATAGCTCGCGACGTCTTCGAAGGCCGCAATGCCGGCCACATAATCGGCGATGCGATCAGGCGAATCCTTGTTGGCGCCGATATTCACGCCCACAATCCCGCCTTGCGCCCCGCCGTGCAATCAAGCGCTGCAGGACCGCAGCATGGCCTTCATTGTTGAAGCCCATGCGGTTGATGACAGCCTGGTCCTGAACTCAGCCGGAAAAGGCGCGGCCTCGGATTGCCGCGCCTGCGGCAACGGCGTTACTGTGCCCACCTCCACAAAACCAAATCCCATGCGCCAGCATCGCATCCGGCACCTCCGCATTCTTGTCGAAACCCGGCGCAAGGCCGACGGGATTGGCAAATTCAAGCCCAAACACCTTGCGCCGCAGAAGTGGCGAAGTGACGGGTCCACTGCCAAGTCTGCGGACCATATTTAAGCCCAGCAATGGTCAACCGGTGAGCCTGTTCAGCCCCAAGCATATGGAGCACGGGCTTTGCCAGGGTAAAGGCAAGACTCACGCAAAAGTCTCCGGCGGAAATTCATGAGTCGTCGCCTTGTCCAGGGCAATGGCTTTGCCCAGACGACATCCTTCATGGCGAGCGGCGCATAAAGATGGGGAAACGACTGCCCGCCACGTGACAACTCCCACTTCAATGCGGATCCCAAGGGCTCGGCAGCCACAGCAAGAAGCATCAAATTGGTGCGTCCTGAAAAATATAGCCGCGCGGTGTCGCGTACTTGCTCAGCCGTGGAAAGATGGATGAATCCGTCTCGGACATCGATCGCAGCGCCTTGAAACGCTCCAGCGGCGGTGGCAACACGATAAGCATCCACATCCAAGATCTTGAAAATATTCGGCACCATAACTTCCCGAAGAAAATTCAGCTCATTCACGAAACGTCCTTGTTAAAATGGCCCTTTCAAGGTAAAACTTCCTATCACAAGCCATTTTTGCTAAATACAGGGACTTTTCTGATGTTTACACATAAGCAGGTTTGGGGCGCAATCGACACCATCGCCGACCGTTATGGCTTTTCGGCATCGGGTCTTGCCAAGAAAGCCGGACTTGATCCTACCTCTTTCAATCCCTCAAAGCGCAACGGGCCTGATGGCCGTCCGCGCTGGCCAACCATGGAATCGGTCTCGCGCGTGTTGACGGCTTCTGGAGCCTCGGTGGAGGAATTCATGGACTTGCTCACCGGCCGCAAGGGAGCGCCTCCACGCCTCAAGCAGCTTCCGCTTTTGGGTTTCGCCAAGGCGGGTAAAGGGGGTTTCTTTGACGATTCCGGCTTTCCGTCCGGCAGCGGTTGGGAGGAAATCGAAGTGCCGGGCGTCACCGATCCCGCCGCTTATTCGCTGGAAATCACCGGCGATTCGATGATGCCGGTTTACCGCGAGGGCGACATTATTGTGGTCTCGCCTTCCGCCACCATCCGCAAGGGTGACCGCGTCGTGGTGCGAACCACTGACGGCCAGGTCATGGCCAAGGTTATGCAGCGCCAGACAGCGCGTACACTCGAGCTTGCTTCATTCAATGTGGCGCACGAGACAAAGGTTTTCGACATGAAGGACGTGGACTGGATGGCTCGCATCATCTGGGCCAGTCAGTAAAGCACGTTTCTTTGGATGGTCAGGCGGCGCTGGCCGGTGCCGAAGCCAGCGGCTCGGTGAGAACCGCATACAGGCCTTCAGCCGTATTGGTGGCGCGCAGCCGTGAAATAGCCTGTGCCGAGCGCATGATGCGCGAAACCTTGGCCAAGGCCGTCAGATGGTCTGCACCTGCATGATCTGGCGATAGCAGCACAAACACCAGATCAACCGGATTGCCATCAACAGCATCATAATCAATCGGCGAAGCCAACTTGGCAAAAAGCCCAGTCACCCGTTTGAGGCCTGGGATGCGCCCATGCGGCAAGGCTATGGCCTGGCCAAGCCCTGTCGACCCCAGCTTCTCGCGTGTCAGCAGGGTTTCAAAAATGATCCGCTGATCGACGGCGATCAGACCTGCAAGATGTTGTGCCATGTCGTGCAGCAACTGCTTTTTCGAACCGGCTTTGACATGCGGCAGCACGGCACGCGCATCCAGAAAGTCAGAAATTTTCATGTGATGTAAGGGTCCTAACTGCGCGCGGCCTGTTGAGGGTCCAGCCAGCCGATGTTGCCATCAGGCCTGCGGTAAACCACGTTCAGGCGTCCTTCCTTGGCATTGCGAAACAGCACAAAGGACGTCGTCGAAATATCAAGCTGCATCACAGCCTCGCCCACCGAAAGTTCGGGAATGACAGCAGCTGTTTCGGCAATGACGGGCGGATTAAGGCCCGCATGCTCATCATCATCCGCATCGTCAAATTGCAGCACATAGTCTGTTGCAGGAACAGTGCCGCGGGGGTCGCGCGGTTGACGGTGATGGTCCTTCAGGCGTGTCTTGTATTTTTTGAGCTGCTTTTCAAGATGCGCCAGAGAAGCATCGACGCAAGCCATCGGATCTGCATGCTCGGAATGGGCCTGAAGGTGTAGCCCGGTTGCGAGATGCAGCGAACAATCGCTCCAAAAACGCCCACGCTGTTTTTCCAGCGTGACCTGCCCGTGTACTGAACCTTCGAAGAACCTGTCCCGGAAACTTTGCAGGCGTTCCTCGATATGCTGGCGGAGCGGGTCGCCGATATCGATGTGCTTGCCGGTGATCTTGATCTGCATGGTTTTGAAGTCCTTGCTGACGTCCGGATACATTCAAAAATGGTCCCACGCGGCTGCTTCGTCAACGGCCACAATTATTATTTTTTCAAAACTGGAAGTTACAAGAAATGGTGCCGTTGCACCGGCACCTCTTATTCGGGCGCGACACATAGGGGTGAGCCGGACGCAAGTCAACCGCAATTAGCGGCGCACGCGAGCTTCCCGGCGACGTTGAACGGAGGAAAGAATACTGAGCGATTCCCGGTACTTGGCAACGGTTCGCCGGGCGATTTCAATGCTTTCGGCACGCAGCATCTCGACCAGGTCGTCATCAGAAAGAATCTTCTCCACGGTCTCTGCCGCAATCAATTCCTTGATGCGGTGCCGCACAGATTCGGATGAGTGCTGCACACCCAGCGGGCTTGCCGACGCGATGGCATTGGTGAAGAAATACTTCATCTCAAATGTACCGCGCGGGGTTGCCATATATTTGTTGGAAGTGACGCGGCTCACCGTCGATTCATGCATCTCAACCGCATCGGCCACCATGCGCAAGGTGATGGGCCGCAGATGTGCAACACCCAAAACCAGGAAAGCATCCTGCTGTTTCACGATTTCTTGTGAAACTTTCAGGATTGTCCGCGCGCGCTGGTCTAGGCTTTTCACCAGCCACGAGGCTTGCGCATGACACGTGGAAAGAAACTGCTTGTCCTCTGCCTTTGAAACACGGCCCGAAACCTTCGCCGCATAATGGTTGTTGATCAGAACCCGGGGCAGGGTTTCATTATTGAGCTCAACAAACCAGCTACCATCCGGCGCGGCGCGCACGAGCACATCCGGCGTGACAGGAACAACAGGTTCGGCACCAAAGGCGTGGCCAGGCTTGGGATTGAGCTGGCGCAACTCCGCGATCATGTCATGAAGATCATCCAGCGACACGGCGCACAGGGTTTTCAACGCGGCAAAATCGCGTTTGGCAACGAGGGGAAGATTTTCAACGAGTTTCGCCATGGCAGGGTCGAAGCGGTTTCGTTCGCGCAGCTGCAGTGCCAGGCATTCCTGCAAATCAGTTGCAACGACTCCAGCAGGATCGAAGGTCTTGAGCACTTGTAGCACACGTTGAACGTCTACCGGGGATGCGCCCAGCGAGGTAGCCATGCTGAGCACATCAACTGTCAAATAGCCCTGATCATTGACCATGCCGATGATGTGCTGGCCGATCAGCAGATCTTTGGCGTCCCGGAAATGCATATTGAGCTGAGCGGTCAGATGCTCGGACAGGGTTTCGGTGCGCGTGACCGATGCAGCATAATCCTGGGCATCGCCTTCAATCGAAACCGCGCCTGATCCACGTGTTGACTGCCAAGGCGAATCCGGCGGTCCCTGGGCTTGTGTCAGCCGCTGAACTTGAACGCCATCTGAAGGCGAGAGCGCGCCATCGCCTTCATCACCACGGGCATCTTCGGCTGAAAACGGCGCATCCGGCGCATCACTGCGTTCGGAAGGTGTAGTTTTGGCGCTTCCGTCATCTGGCGCTTCGCCACGTTCCAGCAGTGGATTGCGCTCGACCTCTTGGTCGACGAACGTCTGGATTTCAACATTGCTCATTGTCAGCAGCTTGATGGCCTGCTGCAGCTGCGGGGTCATCACCAGGGACTGGCCCTGTTTCAGGGCGAGCTTTTGGAAGAGTGCCATGAGGGGTGGCCTAGCGCAAAATCATGCGGGCAGGAACCGGATAAAGGTGCAAAGGCTAATCGGCTCTCGGGTGCAAAAAGCAACTGCACGGCGCCAAACCAAGTCAAATATGGAAATTCTCGCCCAGATAATAACGCCGCACTTCAGCATTGTTGACAATTTCCCCGGGACTGCCTTCGGTCAGAACGTGGCCTTCATGGAGGATGAGGGCACGGTCGATGATCTCAAGGGTTTCGCGGACGTTGTGATCCGTAATAAGCACCCCGAGTCCCCGAGAGGTGAGCTGTCGCACCAGCTTGCGAATATCACCGATCGCAATGGGATCAATCCCCGCGAACGGCTCGTCGAGGAGAATGAATTCGGGATCGGCGGCAAGGGCGCGGGCGATTTCAACCCTGCGGCGCTCACCCCCAGAAAGTGCCACAGACGGCGAATGCCGGATATGGGCGATTGAGAACTCATCATACAACTCACGCAACTTACTTTCGCGCACGTCCCGGTCGGACTCATGGAGTTCCAGGACCGCACGCAAATTCTCTTCTACCGTCATTCCCCGGAAAACACTGCTTTCCTGGGGCAGATAACCGATGCCCAACCGCGCCCGCTGATACATGGGCAGGTTGGTGATATCGGCACCGTCGAGAGTGATGGTGCCCTTGTCGGCGGCAATAAGGCCCGTGATCATGTAGAACAGGGTCGTCTTGCCAGCGCCATTGGGACCCAGCAGTCCCACGGCTTCACCGCGCTGAACGAAGAGAGAAACCCCTCTCACGACTGGCCGTTGCTTATAGCTCTTGGAGAGCGAATGCGCAGCGAGTCCGCCTGAAACCTGCTTTTGCAGTGTCCCGCCAGATCCGCGGTTGACACCACGCGGAGCCTTTGGGGCAGCCTGAAAAAGCCGGTTTTCTTTCAGCGTGCTCATTAAAGGTCAGCTTTACTTAAAATTGCGTGAAATCTGAGATGCGCAGTCAGTGACATGCTTAACAATCATTGCGGCACGAAGCTGCCGTTGACCCGCCCGCCCGACATCTGGACGTGATTGGTTTTCAGATCAATATTGGCCCTGCCACCTTTCAGGACAGCACCGCCCTGGGTCAGCTGTACCTGACCTCCCACCACCAATTGGTTATGCGGCACATCAAACTTGGCCCAGTCACCGGTGACGACGGCATTCTTTGTATTGATCGTGACATTGCCCTTGGCATCAACCCCGTCGGTCACGGTTTTCATGGTGCCATCGGGTTGCTTCTCCTCGCTTGAAGTCACCGTCATTTCATCGGCCTTGATCGTATCGGTCGGGCGCTTTGCCACCACATTTCCGCGGAAAATGGTTTTATGATCGGCGTCGATGATTTCCATCTCATCGGCTTCGACATTGACAGTATTGTTATCAGCCGCGTGCGCCGCATGGCCGAGTGCGGGCAATGTCAGACATCCCGCAAGCGCCAGTACCGTCATGTATTTTGTATGTGCCATTACGCTCTCCCTATTGTCCGACATCTGTTTGAAATTGTGCCTTCACATTGCCGCGCAAGGTGACAATTTTTCCATCCTCGGATGTTTCCATGCTGTCTGCCGAAACCGTGGCACCCTCGGTGGTAACACGGACAGGCTCATGGGTCACAATCTTCTGACGCTCAAGATTGACCTGTGCCGATGACAAATTGGCCACATAGCGCCCCGGTTCCCGAAAGCGGACGTTACCCGTCACTTTCAGATCCTTGGTCTTGATTTCATAGTCGGCCGTGTCAGCCGTGACCAGAACCTCGCCACCTTCGCGGCGTATGAAGCTCCCAGCCATTGTCTTGAGGTGCATGAGGGTTTCATCGTGCTCGTCTTGAATACCCTGCTGAGCCTGGACCGAAAAAGGCTTGCCGTTCAAGTCAATACCGGAAAAGTTCGACACACTTCCCGAAACCTGTTTTGGCTTTTCCAGCGGCACCGGTTCTGGCGCTTGGACCTTGGGAGCCAGTAGAAAGCCCTGGACCACGAACACAACAACAACAATGGCCGCAGCCGCAGCCGCCGCTTTCATGAGGAAGCGCGAACGCGCGGCCCTGCGCCGGGCCTGTTCGGCCCTTCAGGACAAAGCTGTCAGGCGTGGGCGAAGACATCTTCTTCTGCCCAACCCTGAAGATCAAGGTCAGCCCGTACCGGAAGGAAATCAAAACAGGCCTGGGCCAAGGCAGCACGTCCCTCGCGCGCCAGCATCTGGTCGAGCCGCGATTTAAGTTCGTGGAGATAAATCACATCCTGTGCCGCGTATTTTTTCTGCTGGTCGGAGAGAATATGCGCGCCCCAATCAGAACTCTGCTGCTGCTTGTCGAGTTCGATGCCCAGAAGTTCCTTGACCAGGTCCTTAAGACCGTGCCGGTCCGTATAGGTGCGCACCAGCCGCGAGGCGATCTTGGTGCAATAAATATTTTGGGTCTCGACGCCGAGATATTGCTTCAACACAGCGACATCGAAGCGGGCATAATGAAAGATCTTTTTGACATTGGCATCGCCGAGCAATGTTTTCAGTTGCGGTGCCGCATAGGTCGAACGGTCAACCTGCACAAGATGGGCATCGCCGTCGCCCGATGAGATCTGCACCAGGCACAGCTTGTCACGCGCCGGCTTCAATCCCAGCGTTTCGGTGTCGATGGCAACGACCGGTCCCGGCTTGAAATCGGATGGCAGGTCGCCGCGGTGAAGTTTAATGGCCATGATTTCTACAACCTCTGTTCATGGCTTTAGCTGCCGAGCCTCAACTCGGCAAGTGCAGCAGCCGAGGAGCTCACATGGGCACAGCCTTGAGGAAAAACAAGAATGGTGCCCTGAAGAGGACTCGAACCTCCACGGTGTTACCCGCTAGTACCTGAAACTAGTGCGTCTACCAATTCCGCCATCAGGGCATTCAGGAATGGGCGCTTCTAGGCGTGCGTTTGGGTTCTTGTCAATCATGCTCCATTTGCAAAATCGGCTCGGAGCTTTAAAAGGGCGGACAGCAACTGTTCAGGCAGGTTTTCGTGCAATCATCCAACTCTGAAAAACTCATCACCATTGTCGGTGGCTCCGGCTTCATTGGCCGTCACGTGGTGCGCAATCTGGCAAAACGTGGCTACCGCATCAGAGTCGCCTGCCGCAGGCCTGACCTGGCGGGCCATGTTGTGCCCTTCGGCGTTCCGGGCCAAATCGTGCCGGTGCAGGCCAACGTGCGCTACCCGGCCTCGCTCGCTGCCGCTTGCGATGGTGCCTATGCGGTGATCAACCTTGTGGGCGTACTGCTTGATGGCAATCCGCAAGGCTTCGACGGCATTCATGTCTTTGGTGCCGAAGCTGTGGCCAAGGCCGCGCGTGCCGCCAAGACTCGAATCTTCGTGCACATGTCGGCACTCGGCGCCAATGCTGACAGCCGCAGCGATTATGCCCGCAGCAAGGCCGCCGGTGAAGCGGCAGCCAAAGCCGCCTATCCCACACTCTCCATCCTCCGTCCGTCGATCGTCTTTGGCCCGGAAGATAATTTTTTCAATAAGTTTGCCTTCATGGCACGGTTTTCGCCGGTGATCCCGGTCATTGGTGCAGAGACAAGATTTCAGCCTGTGTTCGTGGGTGACGTAGCCGAGGCCATTGCCGTGCTGGTGGACCGTGGCATGGGCGATGGCCGCGCCCTGGAATTGGGCGGTCCCGAGGTCAGGACGTTCGCCGAGCTGATCCGCTACGTGCTTAAGGTAACGGTGCGCCGCCGCATTCTTCTGCCCATTCCGTTTCCCGCCGCCACCATGCTTAGCGCGTTGACGGGCCTTCTGCCAAATGCGCCGCTGACATCGGATCAGGTCGAGCTTCTGAAGCATGACAATGTAGTCTCGGCGGCAGCCGAAGCTGAAAGCCGCACGCTGCAAGGCTTGGGCATTGCGCCGCGCGCGTTGGAGGCTGTGGCCCCAGACTATCTTTACCGCTATCGCAAGGCCGGGCAGTTCACCGCGGCTCAGGCCTGAGAAGTATCACACGTGCCAGGCATTCAGGGCACCTGAATAGATTAGTCCCAATAAAGCTGCACCCAGCACCACGCGGTACACCACGAAAGGCAGGAAATCATGTGTACGGATATAGCGCATGAGAAAGGCCACCGTGCCTAGACCGATGAAGAAGGTAAGCACCCCAGCCTCGATCTGGTCAAAGCCGATATGCTCGCGGTGAATGAAAGCATCGCCCAGTTTTTTTGCTGAGCCGCCGAGATTGGCGGCAATGCCGATGAGAAAGGCAAGCTTCGCGGCATCGCTGCGGTTGTAGCCGAGAAAGCGTCCGCCCGTCATGGTGATGCCGGAGCGGCTGGTGCCGGGATTGAGGGCCAGGCACTGGAACAGGCCAATGATGAAAGAGTCACGCGTGTTCAGATCGCCTGCGCGCTTCACCGAAGGGCTCCAGATATCTGCGACATAAAGCACGATACCGAACAGGATCGAGTTGACCGCGATCAGCAGCGGCATGCGGAATGTCTCGTCGAGCTTGAAGTGGTCATAGATCAGCCCAATCAGAACGATGGGTATGCTTCCGATCACCACCCGCTTGAACAGGTTGGCGCTGACGCTGGCGCGGCGCATGACAAAGTCGACCAGCCCCTGCAGTATCATCAAGACTTCGCGGTAGAAATAGATGATGGTCGCTGCCACGGTTCCGAGATTCGTGATGGCGTCAGTCAGCACGCCCTGGTCAGGCCAGCCCGTGAATGCAGGTACCAGAATGGAATGACCGGAAGATGAAATGGGCAGGTATTCCGTGATCCCCTGAATCAGCGCCAAAACGAGAATCTGCAACTGCGACATCAAGAAAAAGGCTCCCATTTCAGGCAGCAGAATCGCTTGCCGCATGTGGGCGAAGCCTTTATATGCGGGGCGTTCTTGAAGCAATGGCGGCTGGTTCTCAAATTTTGTTAAGTTGATCCGCAACATGCCCAAGCTGCACCACTTTGTTCTTGATCCTTACAGCCGCCGCGTCAGGCTCACGCTGGCTGAGAAGGCAATATCTGTCACGCTTGCCGACGAGAAGCCCTGGGCACCAAGCCAAAAGTTGGCCGAACTCAATCCCTCATGTTTGCTGCCGGTATTGATTGAAGAGGGAGGCCAGGCGATTTGCGGTGTTGAAGCCGTGGGTGAATTTCTGGAGGAGAAAAACACCAGCCCGACGTTACTGCCCGGAAATGCTTATCAGCGAGCCGAAATCCGCAGGCTCGTTGCGTGGTTCGATGTCAAATTTTACACCGAAGTGTCAGAGCCGCTTCTGACCGAAAAAGTCATCCGCCGTTTTACACCCGGCTCAACCTCACCCGACATAACTCGTGTGCGCAACGCATTGCAGAAGTTGCGCCCGCATCTCGATTATATTGCGTGGCTTGCGGAAGAGCGCTCTTGGCTCGCTGGTGAAGAGCTATCGCTTGCCGATCTTGCGGCAGCTGCACATATTTCCGCCATCGACTATCTCGGCGATGTGAACTGGCAGGAAAACCAAGTGGCTAAGAGCTGGTATCAACGCATCAAGTCAAGGCCTTCGTTCCGCGTTCTGCTGACGGATGCTGTCGCGGCCATGCCGCCCTCGGCCAGCTATGCCGATCTCGATTTCTGATCTCGCAGCAGAACTGAAAGCCCGCGCGTTGGCGGAGGGATTTGATGCCATTGGCTTCACCGGCGCGCATCTGCCGGAGGAAATCGCTGAAAATCTCAGAGCCTTTGTCGCGCTCGGCCATCACGGCACGATGGAGTGGATCGATGAAACTCTGAAACGGCGCGCTTCACCGGATTCTATGTGGGGCGAAGCCAAGAGTGCCATCGTGCTGGCGGTGAATTACCATCAGGGTCTTGATGCGTTTGCAAGGTTGCAGAAAAAATCAGCCGGCGTGATTTCAACTTATGCGCTGAACCGCGACTATCATGATGTGATCAAGGGCAGGCTGAAATCCATGGCTGCGTGGTTTGCCAAGGCGGCGGGCGCCGAAGTCAAGGTTTTCGTCGACACCGCGCCATTGATGGAAAAGCCCCTTGCAGCGCGGGCGGGTCTTGGCTGGCAGGGCAAGCACACCAATCTCGTATCACGTGAATTGGGCTCATGGTTTTTCTTGGGCGTCATTCTCACCGATGTGCTGCTCTCGCATGATGAACCAGAAACAGATCACTGTGGCAGCTGCCAGGCCTGCCTCGATATCTGCCCGACACAAGCCTTTATAGCACCGCACCAGATCGACGCACGGCGTTGCATTTCCTATCTCACGATCGAACATAAGGGCGAAATCCCGATTGCATTCCGCAAGGCCATGGGCAACCGTATCTATGGCTGCGATGATTGTCTTGCCATTTGCCCGTGGAACAAGTTTGCTGGCGCCGCGCGCGAAGTGAAATTTGCCGCGCGCTCGGAGTTGGTTGAACCGTCTCTGAAATCGCTTCTGGTCCTGGACGATGCGGGATTTCGCAAGCTGTTTTCGGGCTCACCCGTGAAGCGCATCGGTCACGCCCGCCTCATGCGCAATTGCCTGATTGCGGCTGGCAACAGCGGCGATGCTGACCTTGCGGTCGTGGTCGAAAACTATACCCGTGATGATGATGCGGTTCTGCGCGAAACCGCGCACTGGGCACTGACCGAGCTTTCTGCATGAAACATCTTTTCTGCTTTGGGTTCGGCTACACCGCGCAGGTCTTGGCCACGCAACTGGATGTGTCGCAGTGGCGTATCAGTGGCACCTGTCGCTCTGAAGAATCGAAAAAAGTGATGGAAGCAAACGGCTTTCATCCTTTCCTATTCGATGAACTTCCCACTGTTCCGGATGACGTCACGCATCTTCTGTCGTCAGTTCCACCTGACGAAGAGGGCGATCCGGTCTTGCGCAAATTTGCTTCAAGCATTGCAAAGCCGGGGCGCTGGATCGGCTATCTGTCCACGACGGGTGTCTATGGCGATCATCAGGGCAGATGGGTTGATGAGAGCACACCTGTCACCCCGCAATCCTCACGCGCACACAAACGGGCCCTGGCTGAAGAACTATGGTCGCGTGTTCAGGCGCACATCTTCCGCTTGCCTGGAATCTATGGGCCGGGACGAAGCCAATTGGATACCGTTCGGGATGGAACTGCAAAGCGGGTTGTGAAACCGGGTCACGTGTTCTGCCGCGTCCATGTCGAGGACATTGCCGGCGTTCTGAAGGCTTCCATGCTGCAACCCAGTCCGGGCTGCGTCTACAACATTGCCGATGATGAACCTTGTCCGCCACAGGATGTGGTGGCTTATGCAGCAGAGCTTTTGGGCCGCGAGCCCCCGCCTGAAATTCCCTATGACCAGGCTCTGCTGTCTCCGATGGCGCGCAGTTTTTATGACGAGTCAAAGCGTGTCTCGAATGCCCGCATCAAGCAGGAATTGGGATATCGCCTGCTCTATCCGAATTACATTGTAGGTTTGGAAGCCATCTTCAAAACCCAGCTCCATCGGCCCTTTCCGCAAGGCTGATTACCGTTTCACAAATGAATTTGAGCTGGATGGAAGTCGAAAGGCGGTGATCGCCGCCCTTGATCAGGGTCAGCGTGATATCGGGGCCGGTCAAAGCATCCATGGTTTTGACGGCGTGTGCGGGCGGCACCTCAACGTCATGCGTGCCTTGAAGGATGCGGACAGGGAAAGGCAGGTTGAGTGTTGCTTCGAGGATCTGGTGCTTGAGGCCATCGCTCAGGAGCTTGCTGGTAATCTCGTAGGGCTCGCCATATTGCGAAGGTTGCAGATACATGCCAGTCATCCGCAGTTCGTTGCGGATTGGTTCACCGAAGGTCTTCCACATCAGGTCTTGGGTCATGTCTGCGGCCGGAGCGATCAGAACCAGGCCTGCCACCCGCCGGAAGGCAGCTGGATCCTCTTCCTTGAGACGACGTGCCAGGAGCAGGGCCAGCCACCCGCCCATGGAGGAACCAACAATCACCATTTTGGAGCGGGTATGGGCGAGGAACATGTGCAGGCTCTCTTCCAGCCAATCGCTGACCGTCCGGTCCCTAAATTCTCCGGATGATTGCCCATGTCCGGAATAGTCAAACCGCAAGCCGCGGCGCCGGGTGCTGCGAGCGAGGTCAGCTAGGGCTTCGGCCTTTTTGCCCGTCATGTCAGATTTGAAGCCGCCCAGAAACATAAAGCCACACCGGCCAATCTCGTCCTTCCCGCCATCAACCATATAGGCGAGTTCCAGGCCGCCAAGACGCCGGTCGATGAGCATTTGTGTCATTGCTTCAATCCTTTCGCGATTTCGGTCATTGCAGCTTGACGGCAGCCCCAATTTGGCTGTCTAAACCCATCCGCTAGACAAGGGCCGCCGGATTCGCAAACTGAATTCGTGCCCAAATTCAGGAGAATAGAACTACTTGAGCTTACCCCCCAGACCCATGCCACCCAAGCGGCCCGCGCCGCCCCGCCGCGCCGCAATGGAAGCGCCGGCCAAAGAAGAAGCCCACAAGATCAACAACCGCATCGAGGCCCGCGAAGTGCGCCTCATTGACGCTGACGGAAACAATGTCGGCGTGGTGCAAACCCGGGCTGCCTTGATCATGGCGGACGAAGCCGGCCTCGACCTCGTGGAAATCTCGCCCGATGCCAAGCCGCCTGTGGCCAAGATTCTGGACTACGGAAAATTCAAATTTCAGGAGCAGAAGCGTCTCGCCGAAGCGCGCAAGAAACAGCGCGTGGTGGAGTTGAAAGAGATCAAGCTCCGGCCGATGATCGATGATCATGATTATGATGTGAAGATGAAGGCTGCGAAGCGCTTCTTCGATGAGGGTGACAAGGTCAAGGTCACATTGCGTTTCCGTGGCCGTGAAATGGATCACCAGGAACTGGGTCACCAGTTGTTGACCAAGGTGAAGGCTGACACAGTCGATATTGCCAAGGTTGAGCTGGAGCCGCGCTTCGAAGGCCGCCAGATCATCATGATCCTTGCCCCTAAGGTCAATAAGTAGCACTTTATTTTCAAGGCCGCCGCTTTGCCATATTCCCATCATCTCCATCAGGGAGAGAGGGGCATGATGGTGCGGCGGCTTTTTCTTGTCCTGATTTCCTTTGTGGTGCTCCAGGCAACACAGGCTTCGGCGGAAGTTCTGACCAGCAGCAACGTTCAGATTGTCTGGAAGGTCACAAACCGCTTCCGGTTCTTTCATGATCCCTCTCTTTTCCAGGAACAGGAAAATGCGTGGCGGCAATATGGCCAGCACGTCGCCACCCGCGATGCCTCGGAAGAAGACAATGACATGTTTTACTACAACAGCTCCGTGCTCGGCACTGAACATGTACTGAACGACAGGCGCATTCCTTTTACCCACATTCTGCGTACCAAATTTGACTGGCGCGGCTGGGCCGCGAAGGCATTGGATGGCACATGCTATGACAGCGACAAGCGCGCCTATTCCGCATGCGGCGGCCTTGATGCCTATGTCACTCCCGCTGGTCATGAGATCGAAATCAGCCTGAAGCAACTTGATCGCGACAATCTCATCTCCGAGTATAATTGTCATTGGCAAGTCGGTGACGCGCCCGAAATCGTTGCGCCCTGTGATCAGGCCATTCGCTCTACAATCCCGTATCCGGATGGCGCCACGATTTCAGTCAATGTTGAAGGTGAAAGACCGATCAGCATCGATGCCAAGGTGAAGGATCTTCTGATTGTCGGCATGGGCGACAGCTTTGCCTCCGGCGAAGGCAATCCTGATGTGCCGGTGATCTTGGATGAGAACAAGCGGGTGGCCAATCTCTATCCCGCGCGCGCCATTCCTGACAGATCAGGCTCTGCGCAATGGCTCGACAAGCTCTGCCATCGCTCGCTGTATTCCTATCAGATACGCGCAGCATTGCAGATCGGTCTTGAGAATCCACATAGCGCCGTCACCTATCTTGGTTACGCCTGCTCTGGCGCCACTGTCGACAAAGGCATTATCGGTCCACAAGCTTATGTCGAATACAAAAGCGACGATGCGTCGAAGGATCAATCCAACGTCACGCCGATTTCCGGCGGTGGCAATGATGGCGAGATGGCCTGGTTCCTGCGCGATTTGTGCAAGGTCAAGCCGGTGCGCGATCAGGGTCTTTGGACCTGTCCGGGCAATCAATTCCGGCGCAATGTCGACTATGTGTTCCTGTCCATCGGTGGCAATGACATCGGCTTTGCAAATCTGGTGAGCTGGGCGACCTTGCGCTCTGGACCCATCACTGACATAGCAAGCTGGCTCGGCGCCACCGTCTCGCCCAATCAGTTCGCTGCCAACATGCAGAACATTCTGCCCAAGGCCTATCAGCGCCTGGCACGGCAGATGGAAAAGGCCATGCCGTTGGCCCATGACGCCATGCCTTATGATCCCTCACGCATCGTGCTGACGGCTTATCCCGACATTCTTGCCGATGAATCGGGCGAAACCTGCAAAGGTGTTTCGGATGATAGCAAGCCCGAAGATGCCTATCCCGCCAATCAGTCAATGGACCGCTTCAACCGCTGGCTGGTTGTAACCCAGAGCAAAGTTGATGCCGCGCATGGTCAGCTTGAAACGCTTTATCAGCGTATGAAGGAACTGGCCGATGCCAATGGCTGGACCTTCGCCGGCCGTGCCCATACTGACAAACCCTTCAAGGGCCATGGCTTTTGTGCGCAGCGCCAGGACAGGCTGGATGATCCCGCAGAAGCCCTGATTATTCCCTGTTTTGGCAACGCATCTCGTCCCACGCAAACCTGCCAATCCGTTGTATTAAGCAAGTCGACCGCGTGGCGGCCCTATGACCCGGCCACCCAGAACTATCCCTATGCGTTGCGCCAGCGCTGGGTGCGCACCGTCAATGATGCCTACATGATCATCAATCAGAAAATTGTCGATCGCTCCGGCTACATCGATGAAAAAGCTTCGGCGCGCGATTTTACCGAAACAACAGGCGCCATGCATCCGTCTGCCGAAGGTCATGCCTCCTTGGCTGATGCCATGTTGATGGATCTTCGACCGGAAATTGCCAAGGATATAAATGGCGATTGAACAGTTTCATGCCACTGGTGTGAAACTTTCATCCTCACCAGCGTCCAGAATGCTGCGGATCATCTCGAAGCTCGGCATCGGCCGCCACTGCGCCTGCGGGCTGCCAAAGCAGATACGCACATGTTGCGATGCGCGCTGCGTGCCGGAAAGATCGAAAGCCGAGCCGGGCGTGATATAGATGCGATGCGCGCGCAATGCCGCCGCAAAGCGGTTGCCGGTCCAGTCTTCTGGAAGTTCAAGCCAGGCAAAGGGCGCGCCCGGCTCGCATGTCACCTTCTGATCCTTGAACACATCGAGGAACACTGCGCGCCGCCGCTGCAGCTCGATCCGGATGCGGCCCAGAATGTCATCCGCTTTGCCGGAGGAAATCCAGTAACGTGCCATTTCGCCAGTAATGCCGACGCTGCGTGGGCTCATCGAGCGCAGATGATTGCGCAACAGCTTGTCCTGCCCGGCGGGTGTCACCACGAAGCCCAGGCGCAAGCCCGGTGCCAGAGTCTTGGACAGGCTTGTGATGTGAACGACGCGTTCTGGTGCCAGTGAATAAAATGTTGGCGGCTGCACACGCTCGTCGAGCAGGCGGAAAATGTCATCCTCGATGATGGTGATGTCATGCTTGCGGGCAATGGCGACGATTTCGTCGCGCCGCCTGCGGCTCATGGTGCGGGTGGTGGGATTTTGCAGCGATGGCACCAGATAGAGAAAACGCGAAAGCTTTGCCGCCGCCGCGCGCTCGAAATCGTCAGGGCACAATCCTTCTGTATCCTGTTCCAAGCACAGAGGTTGCAGGTGTGCCGATTTGAAGGTTGATCGCAACAGTGCATAGTTGATGGTTTCCGCCATGATCTTTTCGCCCGGATCCGCGAGTGCCTGCAAGGTCACCAGAAGGCCAAGCTGCGCGCCCGAAGTCACGAAGACATCGCGTTCCTGGGTTTCAATGCCGCTGCGCTTCAGCCACTGTACCGCCATGGCCCGGTGCGGCGTGAAGCCTTCATGAGGCGCATAGTCAAGAAGTCCGAGCTTCTTCGGATCGCGCATGATCGTCGCCAGCGCCTGATCGAAATCCTGCGATGTGATGACGGGCGGTGGAATGGCATGGCTGAGGTCTACGACATCGCTCTGGTCTGCCGGCAGGCCATTGAGAGGCGGGACTTGCGAGCCCGAACGGATGAAACTGCCGCGGCCCACCTCGCCTGAGAGCAAGCCACGGGATTCGGCCTCGCGGTAAGCGCGCGTCACCGTGCCAAGGGTAACACCGAGTTTCCAGGCGAGGTCACGTTGCGGCGGCAGGCGTGCACCGCGCGGCAGCAACCCGTTGCCCACGTCGTTTGCCATGGCATCGGCAATGGCAAGATAGAGCGGCTTGGAACGGTCGAGACTGGGAATCCAAATTGTCATGGGTACAATGTTTCAATTGTTCGAGCGATCCGCATATTGTATTAGTACGAAGCCCAAATCAAGGGATTTTGGCTGGATACAATAGATACAATGGAGATGACAATGCGCGAGTACATGAGACATGAAGCCGAAATGCGGAACGCCTTTGGCCGCTTCACCGGCCTTGTGCGCCGTGTATGGCAATGGCGCGCGCGTAACGATTTGAAGACGTTGCTGAAACTCAGCGATTATCAGCTGCGGGATATTGGCCTGTCGCGTTATGATCTGGTGCAGCTCATTGAACTGCCCTTGGGCCGCGATCTGACCTGGGAGCTTGAACAGCGCAATTGCGAGTGGGATCAGGTGCTTGTGGAGGAGCCAAAAGCCCAGCCAGCCACCAAGCCGGCGACAACGACTGTCGCGGCCTGCACCTCATAATGCGCTTGAGACGCCTCCAAAGCGCTCCAGTACGCTCCATAATCCGCTCTATGACGCGATAGTCGAAGCAAATCAGGGTTCCATCGGCCCTGATTTGCGCCGCTCTTGCCTTTAAAGGCCATTTCTGCTTTATCGCAGCGCACTTCACCCCATGGAGAAGTTGAATGCCGCCTGGCCTGTGTAAGGGCATGCCATGGCGGCTGGTTTTAATGGCTTAAAGGAACAGCAAAATGCCCAAAATGAAGACCAAGTCTGCCGCCAAGAAGCGGTTCAAGATGACGGCGTCCGGCAAGGTCCGCGCCGCTGCCGCTGGCAAGCGCCACGGCATGATCAAGCGCACCAAGAAACAGATCCGCAATCAGCGTGGCACGATGATTTTGGCTGCAGGTGACGAACGCCTGGTCAAGATCCACATGCCCTACGCGCGCTGAGGGAGGCTGACACATGCCACGTTCAAAAGGCGGCGTCGTTGCCCGCCGCTCCCACAAGAAAGTTATCAAGGCCGCGAAGGGCTATTTCAGCCGCCGCAAGAACATTTTCCGCGTTGCCGTGCAGGCCGTGGAAAAGGCCGGCCAGTATGCTTATCGTGACCGCCGCCGCAGGAAGCGCAATTTCCGCGCCCTCTGGATCCAGCGCATCAACGCGGCAACCCGTGAACTCGGCCTGACCTATGGCCGATTTATCTACGGCCTGGACAAGGCCGGGATCGTGGTGGACCGCAAGGTCCTTGCCGATCTTGCTGTGACCGACAAGGCAGCCTTCGCTGCCCTCGTGGAAAAGGCCAAGGCTGCCCAGGCAGCCTGATCCTTCCAAACACACAACCGAGTCTTGACCGGGTCTTTATGGCGTTTAAACCGCCATGGGCCCGGTTTTATTTTGACTACTCCCCTCATTCCCGCGAAAGCGGAAACTCAGCATTCAAAAGAGACGCAATGTCCGAACTGACAACCCTTGAATCCGAAATCCTCGCGCAGGTGGCGGGTGCCACCGATGAAGCTGCAATTGAAGCGGTGCGCGTCTCGGCACTTGGAAAAAAGGGCGCGATCTCCGAGCGCATGGCGACCTTGGGCAAGATGGCGCCGGACGAGCGCAAGACGGCCGGTGCCGCCCTCAATGTCTTGAAGGAAAAAGTCACTGCGGCGCTCGCCGAACGCAAGGCCATCCTCGCCGAAGCCGCACTCGAAGCGCGCCTCGCCACCGAAACCCTCGACATGACCTTGCCGGTGCGTCCGCAACCGCAAGGCACCATCCATCCCGTCTCGCAGGTCTGGGAAGAAGTGGTGCAGATCTTTGGCGATCTTGGCTTCTCGGTTGCCGAAGGCCCGCATATCGAGGATGACTTCCACAATTTCGATGCGCTCAACATGCCGCCCGATCATCCGGCGCGTCAGGAGCACGACACGTTTTACTTCAACGAGAAGCCAGACGGCACGCGCATGGTGCTGCGTACCCACACATCACCCGTACAGATCCGCACCATGCTGAAGCAGGCGCCGCCGATCCGCATCATCGCGCCGGGCCGCACCTTCCGTTCTGACTCGGACATGACGCACACGCCGATGTTCAACCAGATCGAAGGCCTTGTGCTCGACGAGCACACCCATCTCGGCCATCTCAAATGGACGCTCGAGGAATTCTGCAAGGCCTTCTTCGAGGTCGATGAAGTGAAGATGCGCTTCCGCGCCTCGCATTTCCCTTTCACCGAGCCGTCGATGGAAGTGGATATTCAATATGCGCCGCGAAGGCGGGCAATTGAAGATCGGCACCGGCGACAAGTGGCTGGAAATTTTGGGCAGCGGCATGGTGCATCCCAATGTCATCCGCGCCGGCGGGCTTGATCCCGACAAGGTGCAGGGCTTTGCCTTCGGCATGGGCCTCGACCGCATCGCCATGCTGAAATACGGCATCCCCGATCTCCGCGCCTTCTTCGAAAGTGACCTGCGCTGGCTCCGCCACTACGGCTTCCGCGCGCTGCAGGTGCCGACGCTGGCGGGAGGCTTGTCGTGATGTATGTCCTCGCCCGCGCAGCGGGAGAGGAAGGGGCCCCTTGCGCTTTGCAATGGGATAGGTGAGGGAATGCGCGCCAAGCGAAAACTGAACCAGGCCAGAACTCTCCGCAAACTTGGTACACCCGCTGAATCGAAACTCTGGGGGCAACTGCGTAACCGCCAATTTGAAGGCTACAAGTTCCTTCGACAAGCAACCGTCGGGCCCTATATCGCTGACTTCCTGTGCCGTGAGAAAAAGCTGGTTATCGAACTCGACGGCTGGACACATTCCACACCTGAAGAAATCACCAGTGACGCACAGCGTACGGAATATCTGAAATCTGAGGGCTACCGCGTGATCCGCTTTGGGAATATCGAAGCAACGCAAGGGATGGATCAGTTGCTGACACTCATTTCGGAGGAGCTCCGCAAATGACAGGGTTCAGCCCCTCACCTTTCCCAAGCTGCGCTGCAGCTCGGGCCCCTGTCCTCTCCCGCAAGCGGGCGAGGACGAATGGAGTTTTTTCATGAAATTCACCCTCTCCTGGCTGAAGGAGCATCTCGACACTACGGCCTCTCTCGATGAGATCCTGGACGGTCTCGTCGGTGTGGGCCTTGAAGTGGAAGAAGTCCACGACGCTGCCAAGGACCTGGCCGCCTTCAAGGTCGCCTATGTCAAGGAAGCCGAGAAAGCATCCCAATGCCGACAAGCTCAAGCTCTGTAAGGTGGAAACCGATGAGGGCGTGAAACAGGTGGTCTGCGGCGCGCCCAATGCCCGCACCGGCATGAAGGCCATCGTGGCGTTGCCCGGCGCTTTCATTCCAGGCACCAAGATCACGCTGGAGAAAGGTGTCATTCGCGGCCAGGAAAGCCAGGCCATGCTGTGCTCGGAGCGTGAGTTGCTGCTCTCCGATGAACACAATGGCATCATTGATGTGCAGGGTGATTGGCCAGTGGGAACGCCTGCTGCCGTCGCCTTGGGCCTCAATGATCCGATGATCTACATCAAGGTCACCGCCAACCGCCCCGATGCGCTGGGTGTGCATGGTCTCGCGCGCGATCTTGCCGCCAAGGGCCTGGGCAAGCTGAAACCGGTCAAGGCCGAGCCGGTGCCGGGCACTTTCAAGTCCCCCATCAGCGTGTCGATCGCCAGGGATGGCAACAGCTGCCAGCTGTTTGTTGGGCGCTATTTCAGGGGCGTCAAGAACGGTCCCTCGCCGAAATGGCTGCAGCAGCGTTTGACCGCCATTGGTCTCAGGCCGATTTCGCTTCTGGTCGACATCACCAATGTCATGACCTTCGCCTATGGCCGCCCGCTCCATGTCTTCGATGCCGGCAAGGTCCATGGCAACATCACCGCGCGCCTCGCCAAGGAGGGCGAACAGCTGCTGGCCCTCAACAACAGCACCTATACGCTGGACCCGAGCATCACCGTCATTGCCGATGACAAAAATGCCGAGGGCATTGCCGGCATCATGGGTGGCGAGGCCTCAAGCTGCACTGAGACGACAACCAACGTTTTCCTCGAAGCCGCCTATTTTGATCCGCGCATGACCGCGGCGGCAGGCCGCAAGCTCGGCATTCATTCCGATGCGCGCTATCGTTTCGAGCGCGGTGTCGATCCGGCATTCACGCAAGTCGGGCGCCGAGATCGCCACCCGCATGATCCTCGATCTCTGCGGCGGCGAGGCATCGGAGCTGGTGATCGCCGGTGCGGTGCCTGACACGGCGCGCAGTTTCACACTGCGCAAGACCCGTGTGAAATCGCTGGGCGGTGTCGATATTCCGTGGACGGAGCAATTGCGCATCCTGCGCGATCTCGGCTTCGCCGTGTCTGATGATGGCCTGGCCAAGGTGCCAAGCTGGCGCCCGGATATTCAGGGTGAAGCTGATCTGGTGGAAGAAATCTGCCGCATCCATGGTCTCGACAATGTGCCGGTCACTGCCATGAGCCGGCCCAACGACATCGCCAAACCCGTGCTTAACCCGCTGCAGAAGCGCATGCTGGCGGCACGCCGCCTGCTCGCCACCCGCGGCTTCAATGAATGTGCCACCTGGGCCTTCCTGCCCGAGACCCACGCGAAACTCTTCGGCGGCGGCGAGCCGTCGCTGAAATTGGCCAACCCGATTTCTTCTGAACTCTCCGACATGCGGCCCTCGCTCTTGCCCAATCTCATTGCCGCCGCGGGCCGCAATGCCGCGCGTGGGCTTAGTGATGTGGCGCTCGCTGAAGTCGGCCATGCCTATGCCAGTGACCGCCCGGAGGGCGAAACCCTGCGCGCCGGTGGCGTGCGCCGCGGCGCCTATGTCACCCGCAATGTGCAGGGTGGCGCGCGCAATGTTGATGCCTTCGATGCCAAGGCCGACGCGCTGGCGGTGATCGAGGCTTGTGGCCTTGCAGCAGGCACCTTGCAGGTGGTGCAGGGCGCACCGGCCTGGTTCCACCCCGGCCGTTCCGGCACCATCCAGATGGGCCCGCAGAACAAGCTCGCCTTCTTCGGCGAAGTGCATCCGCGCGTATTGCAGGCCATGGATGTGAAGGGGCCGCTGGTCGCTTTCGAAGTGATCCTCAATGCCCTGCCGCCGTCGCGCCAGAAAACGGCCTCGCGCGCAGCGCTGGCGATTTCCGATCTCCTGCCCGTGTGGCGTGACTTTGCCTTTGTTGTCGAAGACAGGGTGCAGGCCGCCGAGCTGATCAAGGCTGTCAAGGGCGTCGACAAGGTGCTGATTGCCGACGCTTCGGTGTTTGACGTCTACAAGCTCGACGGCGGCAGGAAGTCGCTCGCCGTGGAGGTCACGCTTGCAGCCGAAAGAAAAGACCTTCACCGATGCTGACATTGAGGCCATTTCGGCTAAGATCGTGGCAACGGCCCAAAAGGCGGTAGGCGCAACACTCAGAGGTTAGTCATGACATCCAGCAGCGGCGGCAGCACTGCAGAAACTCAAGGCCCACGCCAAGTCGCAGAAGCTGGACATGCGCAAGGTCTTCGACAAGGACCCCAAGCGCTTTGCCAATTTCTCGGCCAAGGCCGATGACCTGCTGCTCGACTATTCCAAATGCCTGGTTTCGGCCAAGACCATGCAGCTGCTGTTTTCGCTGGCCCGCGCCGCCGGGTGGAAGCAGGCGCGCGATGCCATGATGCGCGGCGACATCATCAACACCACCGAACACCGCGCCGTGCTGCACACCGCTCTGCGCCGTCCGAAATCCGAAATGGTGCTTCTCGATGGCCACAACGTCGTGCATGACGTCCATGACGTGCTCGAGGCCATGGCGCGCTTTGCCGACGAAATCCGCAGCAGCAACATCACCGATGTCGTCAACATCGGCATCGGCGGCTCCGATCTTGGGCCTGCCATGGCCACGCTGGCGCTGTCGCCCTATCATGATGGCCCGCGCGCGCATTATGTCTCCAATGTCGATGGCGCGCATATCGCCGACACGCTGAAAGAGCTGAAGGCGGAAACCACGCTCTTCATCATCGCCTCGAAAACCTTCACCACCATCGAGACCATGACCAATGCCAGAACCGCGCGCGCCTGGCTGGTGGAAAAGCTGGGTGAAGCAGCGGTGGGCGATCACTTCGTCGCGGTGTCGACCGCACTCGACAAGGTGAAGGCTTTCGGCATTTCCGAAAAGCGCACCTTCGGCTTCTGGGACTGGGTCGGCGGCCGCTATTCCATCTGGTCCGCCATTGGCTTGCCAGTGATGATTGCCGTTGGCCCGCGCAATTTCATGGATTTCCTGCGCGGCGGTCATGCCATGGATGTGCATTTTTCGAAGGCGCCGCTGCAGGAGAACCTGCCGCTGATCATGGGCCTGCTTGGCATCTGGCACCGCAATGTGTCGGGCTATGCCACGCGCGCCATCATTCCCTATGACCAGCGCCTGTCGCGCTTTCCCGCCTATCTGCAGCAGCTCGACATGGAATCGAATGGCAAGCGTGTCGGCAAGGACGGCAAGCCGGTGCGTTATGATTCAGGACCGGTGGTCTGGGGCGAACCCGGCACCAATGGCCAGCATGCCTTCTTCCAGCTCATCCACCAGGGCACCAGCGTCATTCCGGTGGAATTCCTGATTGCCGCCGAAGCGCATGAAATCGGCATTCCCGTTCATCACACGCTGCTCATTTCCAATGTGCTGGCGCAGAGCCAGGCCTTGATGAAAGGCCGCACGCTGAAGGAGGCTGAGGCGCAACTCATCGCCGCTGGCAAGTCGAAGAAGGAAGCGGCGGCGCTTGGCCCCGCACAAGGTCTTTACCGGCAACCGCCCGTCGCTGACGTTGGCCTACCGGAAGCTTGATCCCTACACGCTCGGCCGTCTCATCGCGCTTTATGAGCACCGCGTCTTCGTCGAAGGCACCATCTGGGGCATCAATTCCTTCGACCAGTGGGGTGTGGAGCTGGGCAAGGAGCTGGCCACCGGCCTGCAGCCCGCGGTCGAAGGCAAGGATGTGCCGGGCCTCGACAGCTCGACCATCGGCCTGCTGAAACATCTCAAGAGCCTGCGCTAGCGCGGAATTAGCGCGCGGACGTCCGCCTTGACCTTGCTGCGCTGCACTGCCAAACACCGCCGCAAATGACTGATATTTCGCTGATCCGCAATTTTTCCATCATCGCTCATATTGACCACGGCAAGTCGACGCTCGCCGACCGTCTCATCCAGCTCACGGGTGCGGTGTCCGACCGCGATATGCAGGATCAGATTCTGGATTCGATGGATCTTGAGCGCGAACGCGGCATCACCATCAAGGCCAACACCGTGCGCCTCGACTACAAGGCCAAGGACGGCAAATCCTATGTGCTGAACCTGATCGACACGCCCGGACACGTGGACTTCGCCTACGAAGTCTCGCGCTCGCTGGCCGCCTGCGAGGGCGCTCTGCTGGTGGTCGACGCCAGCCAGGGTGTCGAAGCCCAGACCCTCGCCAACGTCTATCAGGCCATCAACAACAATCTCGAAATCGTGCCGGTGCTCAACAAGGTCGATCTGCCCGCCGCCGAGCCGGAACGCATCCGCCAGCAGATCGAGGACGTGATCGGCATTGATGCCTCCGGTGCCATTCCCGATTTCTGCCAAGACCGGCCTTGGCGTGCCCGATGTGCTCGAAGCCATCGTGCACAAGCTGCCCGCCCCGAAGGGCGACCGCAACAAGCCGCTGAAAGCGTTGCTGGTGGATTCCTGGTACGATCCCTATCTCGGCGTCGTGGTTCTCGCCCGCGTCATCGATGGCGAGCTGCGCAAGGGCCAGAAGGTAACGCTGATGGGCACCGGCGGCAAATATGTGCTCGACCGTGTCGGCGTCTCGCGCCCCAAGAAGGAAATCGTCGAGAGCCTCGGCCCCGGCGAGATTGGCTTCTTCACCGGCCAGATCAAGCAGGTGGCCGATACGCGCGTCGGCGATACCATCACCGAGGAGGGCAACCCGACGGCAGAAGCGCTCCCCGGTTTTCGCGAAGCCCAGAGCGTGGTCTTTGCCGGCTTTTTCCCGGTCGATGCCGCCGATTTCGAAGACCTGCGCGAAGCCATGGGCCGCTTGCGCCTGAACGATGCGAGCTTCTCTTATGAAATGGAAACCTCCGCCGCCTTGGGCTTCGGTTTCCGCTGCGGCTTCCTCGGGCTTCTTCATCTCGAAATCATCCGTGAGCGCATCGAGCGCGAATTCAATGTCGAGATCATCACCACGGCGCCCTCCGTCATCTACAAGCTCAACATGCGCGATGGCACCAAGATCATGATGCACAATCCGGCCGACATGCCGGATGTGACCTTGATCGAAAGCATGGAAGAGCCGTGGATCGAGGCGCAGGTTCTGGTGCCCGATGAATATCTCGGCTCTGTTTTGAAGCTCTGCGAAGACCGCCGCGGCCGCCAGAAGCAGCTCACCTACGCAGGCGCCCGCGCCATGGTGATCTATGACCTGCCGCTCAACGAAGTGGTCTTCGATTTCTATGACCGTCTGAAGTCTGTGAGCTCGGGCTATGCGTCCTTCGATTACAAGATGATCGACTATGAAGAAGCCGATCTGGTGAAGCTCTCAATTCTGGTCAACACCGAAGCCGTCGATGCGCTCTCGATGATCGTCCACCGGACGCGCGCCGAACAGCGTGGCCGTGTCATGTGCGAAAAGCTGAAAGATCTGATCCCGCGCCAGATGTTCCAAATCCCGATCCAGGCGGCGATCGGCGGCAAGATCGTGGCGCGCGAAACCATCTCGGCCTTGCGCAAGGACGTGACGTCGAAGTGCTATGGCGGCGACATCAGCCGCAAGCGCAAGCTTCTCGACAAGCAGAAGGAAGGCAAGAAGAAGATGCGGCAGTTCGGCAAGGTCGAAATCCCGCAGGAAGCCTTCATCGCCGCCCTCAAGATGGACGAGAATTGATTCCTGCAACGGGCAAGGCACTGGACATAATTTAGAATTATTCTAAATACTGCTTCCATGAAATCCTTCTCCGATCTCACCGAACTTGAAATCCTCGCTTTGGCCATCTCTTCGGAAGAAGACGATGCGCGTGCCTATGCCATGTTCGGCAATGAGCTGGTCAAAACCTATCCGGCCAGCGCCAAGGTTTTCTTCGACATGTCGGCCGAGGAATTCGAACACCGCGACCGCCTCACTACGGCTTACCGGGCCAAGTTCGGCGACTTCATTCCGCTCATTCGCCGCGCCGATGTGCATGGCTTCGTCCGCCACAAGCCGATCATTTCGATCCTGAAATTCGGCATCAACTCAATGCGCCAGCGCGCCGAGGTGATCGAGGCCGAAAACTACCGCTTCTATAAGCAGGCAGCCGCCCGGGCCAAGGATCCGGCCATCAAGACGTTGCTTGAGGATCTGGCCGAAGCGGAGAAGGGCCATGAGTTCGCTGGCCGATAAGTTACAACTGAATCACGTCACCGCCGAAGCAAAGGTCGATGAAGGTGAAGCCGCCAAGCGCCTGTTCCTGCTGCAGGTCGTGCAGCCGGGCCTTGTGGGGTTGATGGATGGCTCGGTCTCGACCCTGGCGCCGCTCTTTGCGGCTGCTTTCGCGACGGGCAACACCTGGGCCACTTTTCTTGTCGGTCTCGCTGCTTCTGTCGGTGCCGGCATCTCGATGGGTTTGGCTGAAGGCCTGTCGGATGACGGCAAGCTCACCGGCCGTGGCCAGCCTCTGATCCGTGGTCTTGCCTGTGGCGTGATGACGGCGGTGGGTGGCCTTGGCCACACACTGCCCTTCCTCATTCCACAGTTCCACACGGCCTTCACGCTCGCGGTGGTGGTGGTGCTGGTCGAGCTCGCCGCCATTTCCTGGGTGCGCTACAAATATATGGACACGCCGTTCTTCAAGGCGGCCCTGCAGATTGCCGTGGGTGGTTTCCTGGTCTTCCTCACCGGAATAGTGATTGGAAGCTCTTGATTCAAACTTAGTCACCCCGGCGAAAGCCGGGGCCCTAGCTCACACCCTCCGCGCTTTTTGAAAGCCTGGGTCCCGACATCCGTCGGGATGACTAGAAAATATCAGCTTTCATACGGCCCCCACAGGCCGAGCTTCCGCGTCAGCGCCTGATAGCGGTTGATCGCCGCCGTCAGCGCGGCACCATGTGTCTTGATCTGTTCGGCAGCGCGCGCCGGGCTCGAAGAATCGAGCGCCGCCCACAGCGCCGCCATTTCCTCGGCTTCCTTGCGCAACGCGCTGACGGTCGTCTTGTCGGCAACGACACCGGTCAGCACGCCATTGGTCACCTTGCCCACGCCGGCCACGGTCTGGGGCCCGGCGCTGTGATAGCCGTCCGGAATATCGCCCTTCACATTGGCCACCTTGCGGAACCGGATCACATCGAAAATCTGATCGACGGCCTGCTTGGCACCCGCCACGCGCGAACCGTGATCGGTATCGGCAGCGGCATGCGGCAACAATAGAATGCGGTCGCCATATTTCTCGGCGAGCGGCAGGAACGGAGCCAGCGGTCCCGTCAGTTTGCCATCGGCCGATTTGAAGATGTCGGCATCGATCGCCGCCGCGCGCACCTTGGCCGTCGCCATGGCCTTGTCGAGGGCCGCCGCTTCCACGCATTCGCCGCGGTCATAGTTCAGCACTACCGCGCCATCATTAAGCTGGTCGAGGATGGCATCATTGATCAGGCTGGCGTTTTCGAAACGGCCGGTATGCGCATCCTTGGCGCCAAGGCCTGTGTGAATGCTGATCACATCCGCACCCGCAGCGGCTTCTTCCACCGTCGGCGCATAGGTGAAGCCTTCCGACTCGATCCACATCCTGTGCTTCGAGCGGGCATGGATCTTCACCTTCATGCCAAAGGCCAAGGCGTGATGCGCCACCTCGCGGCCGATATTGCCATAGCCAATGACGGCCATGGTCTTGCCTTCCAGCTTCTCGGTGGGGAAATCACGCAAATGCTTGCCGGTGTCGAATTCGCCGGCCACGCTCATCTTGTGCAGCTTGCCCATCGGCAGGTCGGGCATGAAATGGAGGAGCGCCTTCATCGTCATCTGCGCCGTGGCGCGGCTGTTGAAGCTGGGCGTGTTCATCAGCGGCGCTTCGCCGCCCGCGCCATTGCCGCCGCCCCACGAGGCGGATCCCATATTGCCGGTGCCGGCACCAATGCGTACCCCACCGAGCTTGAACACGCTGTCCTTCGGCAGGAACGTTGCCGCGGCGATCACCGCGTCATACTGGCCCTTCGAAGTGAGCGGCAGGATTTCCGCTTCGGTGGAAAGATCGGGCAGGTAGAAGAAATGGATGCCCGGCTTCAGCGCTTGGTGCTCCGCTTGGTCACCCAGATGGAATGAGCCGCCCTTGCTTTCGACATAGGCCTTGATGTCGGACGGATCGGGCTTGCCGTCTTTGCCGAATTTCAGGCCAATGAGATCGCAGACCAGCACCTTGTAGACGCGTTTTGGATCATCGACGCGTGTTTCGCCTGAACCCGAGGCGGCCACGGGGCCGAGATTATGCCCGGCTTTCTGCAGTTCCTCTTCCAGCACGGCAATTTTGGCGCGCAGATAAGCGTAGCGCACATTCTCCAGCAGTGCAGGGATGTCGGTCACATCGCGGATGCCGCCGATCCAGGCGCGGTAGTCGCCCGGCGTGCCGGGGAAGGCGTTGACATAGCGCGCCACATCGAGGCCCTCGTTCGTGGCAGCCATCGACATGGTTGATGCCATCATAGGCGAGAAGCCCTTTGGACTTGGCGATGATGCGGGCATGCACGCTCGCATCGGTAATGTCCTTGTCCTTCACCTTGAGCAGCGTGACCGCGGCACCCCGGCGCGAGGCATCGGTGACGCCGAGCTCGAGAATATCGCTCTTGGCGATCCAGGCATTGATCGCGTCGCGGTTGGCGATCGAGCGCTTGTTGAGGTTGGCCACATCGCCCACGCGCTTTTCCATGCGCAGCAGGCCGAAGGTCGTCTCGGCAAAGGCTAGGATCGAATAGGTGTTGATGACGCCACCGATCATCTTGTCGGCCGCAGGGTCATAGAACGGGCCGATATCAACAGTACGTTTGCCGGAGAGCGGCAGCTTGGCGTCAACTGGGGCCGCCAGCTTCAACTGGCGCGGAATGGCAAAGCTGGGACTCTGCTGGTTCTTCTCGATCAGCGCCAGGGCGGCGGGCGTGAAGCTGGTGACGAAATAGCCGGAAATGCCGCCGATCGCCTTCTGGAACGGCATGAAGAAGCAGCACTTCTTCATCACCTGCGCCACGAGATCGGTTGCCCACGGCATGGAGCCGAGGAGCGAGGTGGCATCCAGCACGGCATGGTTGTGGGCCGGATCGGCATCGATCCAGGCCAGCAGGTTCCTGATGTCCTGCTCGTTATAGGTCGTGGCCCCCGTCGTCTCATGGCCCACGCCGAAGAACAGTTTGATCCCCAGCTTTTTCAGTTCATCAGCCGAAGGAATGCTGCCTTCCGCCCCGGTGAAATGCAGGCGGGCCTCGTTGCCGCCCTTGCCATAGCGCATCATCTCGGTGACCTGCGCGCCCCAGCTCTGGCGGAAGAAGCCCCCGGCCTTGCCCGCATCCGATTCTGGCGCCGGCGTGTCGACGAAGATCTGCTGCTTGTCGTCCGAGGCGGTGATCAGATGCAGCGCGCACACCGTGAAGCCCGAATGCCCTCCGCCCAGGCCCACCGCCATGCGGTTCTCCTTGGGGAAGCCGAAATAGCGGTGGATCTCGCGCATCATGTCGAGGATCACCTTGTCGGCGGGATAGCCGCGATGCATCGAGCGGCTCATTTCGGCAACCGTGAAGGGGCCAAGATCGCGGCCCTTGTCATCGAGCTTGCGATAAGTCTTTTCCAGCCAGTGCTCGAAATCATAACGCTGCTGGCGGCCTTCCACCTCGTCCTTCACCGCATCGGTGATCGGGCCCACACCGAAGAAGTTGTTGGCCGTGCGTTGCGGCGGGCCGTTCCTGGTGAGCTCAAGGGCGGATTGGCGCTGGGCAAGCAGCTGGGCCACGTCGGACATGGGAGTTCCTCAAAAGATTTGACGCATCACGCCGCAGTTTCAGGCAGAGGGCATGGCCTGCCCCGGCAAGAGGCAGGACAATTCCGACGTTACGAAAAATCTATTCGAGAGTTGAAGCGGGAAGTGGCCGCTTTTCCAAGGTCAGAATGGCAAGGCCACTGGCCACGATGACGGCCATCCCCGCGAGACTGAGGAGGTTGGGCACGTCACCGAAGATCGCCAACCCGGCGATTACCGCAAACACCATGAAGGAATAATAGAACGGCGCCACGACCTGCGCCGGAGCGCTGCGATAGGCCAGAAGTGTGAAATGATGGCCCAGCATCACGAACAGGCCCGAGCCGATGGCCAAGGCAATATTCCGGGGAGAAGGCATCAGCCAGTGCTCGAACAGCAATCCACATAGTGCTGCGCCGGAAAGCACAATAATGATCAGCACGGTGGTTGAAATCATCGCCGGCACGGCGGAAGGAATCTGCCGCGCCGCCAGGTCGCGGATGGCGGCAAAGCCCGCCGAGGCGAAGGTGATCATCACCAGCGGCGAAATCGTGCCTTGGCCTGGCTGCGCCACCAGAAGCGCACCGATGAAGCCCAGGATAATGAGCGCCAACCGCCGCAGAGAAGTCTTTTCCCGGTAGATGAGGATGAGCCCGAGGATCACCAGCAGCGGTGTCGTCTGGAAGATCGCGGTCACATCGCCGATGGGCGCATAGGCCAGCGCGATGATGTAGGTGAGAATGGCGAAGCATTCGAACAGCCCGCGCAAGATCAGCGGCCGCGAGATCATGCTGCGGCGGAAACTGAACTCGCCATTATATTTGAGCAGCATCAGCGCGAAGATCAGACCGAAACAGCCGCGCATCACCAGTGTCTGGTAGGGCGGCAGATCGCGCATCGTCAGCTTCATCAGGCTGTCGTTGAACACGAAAGTCGCGCCGCTGACCATCATGTAGATGATCGCGCGCAGATTGGAGCCGCCAGCCATGTCGGAAAGTTTTAACCCTGTTGCCTGTTTCCCACCCGTCCCACCAATGCCATGTGGTTGCTGCCTCGGCAACATGATATGGTTTCGGCTCTGAGGCCCTGTGGCGGAAGTTACGCGGCGGGGTGCAAACTCGCATATCTTGGTTCGAGTCCAGGCGGGGCCTCCATTTCCTTCAAACCATGTGCTCGTCCCTGCGCTGTCGTAACGCTTGCTTGCGTCGAGTTCATCGCGTTACGGTTCCGCGCAATGGATATTGCCCGGCAGTTTGACCGCTTCCACGCCCAGCGCAGCCGTGGCGAAGTGAAACTCGGCTTTGGCCCGCGCGGCGTCGAGCACTTCCGCGAGGCCGGTGCCGCCAAGCTGCGCCTGCCGCAAGGCTCGACCGAAGCCATCCTGATCAACACCAGTGGCGGGTTGGCCGGTGGCGACCGGCATGTCATCGACATTGGCGTATCTGAGGCAAACCTCACCGTCACCACCCAGGCCGCCGAGCGTGTCTACCGCAGCCTCGGGCCAGCGGCCGAACTGCACGTTTCACTGAAGGTTGGGCCGCAGGCGCGTCTGTGCTGGCTGCCCCAGGAGACGATTCTCTTTGAAGGCTCCAGCCTCAGCCGCACGCTGAACGCGGAAATGGCGGATGATGCCGAACTCCTCTGTCTTGAAAGCCTCGTGCTCGGGCGCACCGCCATGGGTGAAGTCCTCACGAACTGCGCTGTGCAGGACAGCTGGAACATTTCTCGGGGCGGTGTGCTGTGCCATGCCGAACGGCTACGCTTCGGTCCAGCCCTGCCGCGTGGGCAGGCGTCTTTGTCATCGGCCCGTGCCATGGCCACGCTGGTATTGGTTTCGTCACACGCTGACCGGCACGTCGAATTTGTAAGGCAGGCGATTGGGCCCAATGGCGGCGTTTCTTGTTGGAATGGCAAGCTTGTTGCTAGGCTTCTGGAAGACGATGGCTTTCTCATTGAAGAAAAGCCTGGTGCGGGCAATCGCTGCTCTCTCGGGCGGCATGTCTGTGCCTTCAGTTTGGGCATTGTGAGGGGATTTGATGCAGCTGACGCCGCGCGAGAAAGATAAATTGCTGGTGGCGATGGCCGCCATTGTGGCGCGCAGCCGCAAGGAACGTGGCGTCAAGCTCAACCACCCGGAAGCGATCGCGCTGATCACCGAATATGTGGTTGAAGGGGCGCGCGATGGAAAGTCGGTGGCCGATCTGATGGAGAAGGCCGCTTACGTGGTGAAGCGCGAGGATTGCATGGACGGCATCGCCGACATGATCCACGACGTGCAGGTCGAAGCCACCTTCCCGGACGGCACCAAGCTCGTCACCGTGCATCACCCTATTCGATAGAGCGCGAACATGATCCCAGGCGAAATCATCACCAAACCCGGCGACATTGAACTCAATGTCGGCGCCAAGACGGTGACCATCGAAGTCGCAAATAGCGGCGACCGCCCCATCCAGGTCGGCAGCCACTATCATTTCTACGAAACCAATGAAGGCCTGAAGTTTGACCGCGAGAAGGCCCGTGGCATGCGCCTCAATATCGCGGCGGGAACCGCCGTGCGCTTCGAGCCGGGCCAGAAGCGTGAAGTGACGCTCGTGCCGCTGGGCGGCGCGCGCAAGGTTTACGGCTTCCAGCAGAAAATCATGGGGGCCCTGTAATGGCGCGCATCTCTCGTCAAACCTATGCGCAGATGTATGGCCCCACGGTGGGCGACAAGGTGCGCCTCGCCGATACCGATCTCATCATCGAGGTCGAAAAGGATATGACCCTTTACGGCGAGGAAGTGAAATTCGGCGGCGGCAAGGTGATCCGCGATGGCATGGGTCAATCGCAGGCCACGCGCGCCCAAGGCGCCATGGACACCGTCATCACCAATGCATTGATCCTCGATCACACCGGCATCTACAAGGCTGACATTGGCCTGAAGGAAGGCCGCATTGCCGCCATCGGCAAGGCCGGCAATCCCGATACGCAGAATGCCGTCACCATCATCATTGGCCCCTCGACCGAAATCATCGCCGGCGAAGGCAAGATCATCACCGCCGGGCGGCATTGACAGCCATATCCATTTCATCGCCCCGCAGCAGATCGAGGAAGCGCTCTATTCCGGCGTGACCACCATGCTGGGCGGCGGCACCGGCCCCGCACACGGCACGCTGGCCACCACCTGCACCGGCGCCTGGCATATCGAACGCATGATCGAAGCCGCCGATGCCTTCCCGATGAATTTCGGCCTTATGGGCAAGGGCAATGCTTCGCTGCCCGCACCTTTGGAAGAAATGGTGCTCGCTGGCGCGTGCGGCCTCAAGCTGCATGAAGACTGGGGCACCACGCCCGCCGCCATCGACAATTGCCTGGCGGTCGCCGATGCGCATGACGTGCAGGTGGCGATCCACACCGACACGCTGAATGAATTCGGGCTTCGTCGAAGCCACGGTCGCCGCCTTCAAGGGCCGCACCATCCACACCTTCCACACCGAAGGTGCGGGCGGTGGCCACGCGCCGGACATCATCAAGGTGGCGTCGCTGCCCAATGTGCTGCCGTCCTCCACCAACCCAACGCGTCCCTACACCATCAACACCGTGGCCGAGCATCTGGACATGCTGATGGTCTGTCACCATCTCAGCCCGCGCATCGCTGAAGACATCGCCTTCGCCGAAAGCCGCATCCGCAAGGAGACCATTGCCGCCGAAGACATCCTGCATGACATGGGCGTCTTCTCGATGTTCTCATCCGACAGCCAGGCCATGGGCCGCGTCGGTGAAGTCATTATGCGTGTGTGGCAGACCGCGCATAAGATGCGCGACCAGCGCGGCGCACTCGCCGAAGACAAGGGCAACGACAATCTCCGCGCCCGCCGCTATGTGGCGAAATACACCATCAATCCGGCCATAGCACACGGTCTTTCGCATGAAGTGGGCTCCATCGAAGTCGGCAAGCGGGCTGACTTGGTGGTGTGGAACCCGGCCTTCTTCGGCGTGAAGCCGGAAATGGTTCTGCTCGGCGGCTCGATTGCGGCGGCGCCGATGGGCGATCCCAACGCCTCGATCCCCACGCCGCAGCCGGTGCATTACCGGCCGATGTTCGCCAGCTTCGGCAAGCTGCGCACCAACTCGTCCGTCACATTCGTGTCTCAAGCCGCTCTCGCTGGCGGCCTGCAACAGAAGCTGGGCACGGCGAAGAAAATGGTCGCGGTGAAAAACACCCGCGGCGGCATCGGCAAGAAGGACATGGTGCTGAACAACCTGACGCCGAAGATCGAGGTCAATCCCGAAACCTATGAAGTGCGCGCCGATGGCGAGCTGCTGACCTGCGAGCCGGCCACCTCGCTGCCGCTGGCGCAAAGGTATTTCCTGTTCTGATGGATTGGGTCGCGTGCAAAATCCAATCGCCTTGTCATTCCCGCGAAAGCGGGAATCTCTGTTTAAGTCCTCAAACACAGATGCCCGCCTGCGCGGGCATGACGAAACGGGAAGTGTGATGTCCACTCTTCGCGCCACGCACTTTCGCCCGCGCCGGCTTTGTCATGGAAAAGCCGTTTGCGCGTATTGATTTGGAGGCGCAGGAACGTCATCTCCGGCGTAAATTGCTGACCTTGAAAGACGGAACCGAAGTGCTGGTCGATCTCGAAAAGCCCGCCAAGCTCGAAGATGGTGACTGCCTCGTTCTTGAGGATGGCCGCCTGTTGCAGATAACGGCCCTGCCCGAACATCTGTTGGAAGTGCGGGGGCAGGATGAAACCCATCTGGCGCGCCTGGCCTGGCACATCGGCAACCGCCATCTCGAAGCGCAGATCGAACGCACCCGCATCCTGATCCGCCCTGATCATGTCATCGCCAGAATGCTCGAAGGGCAGGGCGCCAGCGTTACATCCGTGCATGAGAAGTTTTCGCCCGAGCATGGAGCCTATGCCCATGCTCACTGACGCATCCAAGCTGCTGATGCTGTTCAACTGGATGTCGCCCACCTTTCCGATCGGCAGTTTTGCCTATTCCAGTGGCATGGAGCAGGCGATTGCGGGCGGCAAGCTGCGCTCGGCCACCGATGTCGAAGGCTGGATCACCGACATGCTGGAATGGGGCTCGGCCTGGAATGATGCCGTGCTCTTTGCCCGCTGTTGGCATGAAAACACGGCACATCTCAATGAGTTCGCCAAGGCCCTGGCGGGCACGGCGGAACGCTATCAGGAAAGCATGCAGCTCGGCCTCAATTTCTGTAATGCCGCCAGTGTCTGGCTGCAGGCCTTCATGCCCAAGGAAGGCCTCGCCTATCCGGTGGCCGCCGGCACGGCGTGCCAGGCGGCAGGCATTGCCTGCCAGGAAGCATTGCTCGCCTTCCTGCAAAGCTTTTGCGCAGCGCAGGTTTCTGTGGCTGTCCGCCTCGTGCCGCTGGGCCAGACCAAGGGGCTTGAGATCATGCGCAATCTTGCCCCAGTCATCGAACGCATGGCGGAACGCGCCTCCAAGGCAAAACTTGAAGATCTTGCCAGCGCCACCATGGGCGCCGATATCGCCTCGATGCAGCATGAATTCTTGAGCCCACGGATATTCCGCACATGAGAAATGGTCCCCTGCGCGTCGGCATTGGCGGCCCGGTCGGCTCCGGCAAGACCACGCTCACCGAAAAACTCTGCAAGGCGATGCGGGATACCTATTCGGTCGCCGCCATCACCAATGACATCTACACCAAGGAAGACGCGCTGATCCTCAACCGCCTGCAGGCGCTGCCCGAGGACCGCATCATGGGCGTGGAAACCGGCGGCTGCCCGCATACCGCCATCCGCGAAGACGCCTCGATCAATCTCGCCGCCATTGATGACATGGTGAAACGCCATCCCGGTCTTGATGTGATCTTCATCGAAAGCGGTGGCGACAATCTGTCTGCGACGTTCTCGCCGGAACTGGCCGACATCACGCTCTATGTGATCTCGGTCTGCCAGGGCGAAAAGATCCCGCGCAAGGGCGGCCCGGCCATCACCCGCTCTGACCTGCTGATCATCAACAAGGCCGATCTGGCCCCCCACGTCATGGCCGATCTCGACATCATGGCGCATGACGCCAAGGCCCAGCGCGGTGCGCGGCCTTTTGTCTTCAGCGACCTTCTTCGCCTGAAGGGCGTCGATGACATTGTGGCCTTCATCGAGAAGCAGGGCGGCCTGCAACCCGCAAAGGTGGCAGAGCCAGCCTAGCCTCTTGTTTCATGCGCTTCCCGCGGCGAAGAAATTGAGCGCCGGGCGCAGCGAGCGCTCATCCGCGAATTTCTTCAGGATGCTAAGAACCGCATGTGTGCGGTTTTCATCGGCGTCGACCGACATCATGCAGCCCGCCACCACAATCGAACTGTCGTGCCAGTCGAGGATCGGCACCGAGATCGATTTCAGATGTGATTCAAACTCGCCGCGCGAAATGGCGTGGCGGTCGTTGAGCACATCGGCGATGCGTTTGCGGATGAGCTTTTCATAGTCGGGGTCTTCGCCAAAGGGCGTCAGCTCGCGTTTGATGAAGGGCTCGGTTTGGGCGTGGGAGAGAAAGGCTGCAAAGACTCTGCCAGCCGACGAGCGCGTCACTGGCAACATGTGCCCCGGAACGATGTTCACGACAGTTGAATCTTGCGAATAGACCCAGCGTACGATGATAGGCCCCGCCATGGTCCAGATCGCAATGAAGCTGTGGCACGAGGTGTCTTCTGCCAGCATCTGCAATCCCGAATCCACGCGCGAGAACAGGTCGACCTGCCGCATGGCGGCGAGGCCGAGCTGGATGCAGCCACGGCCCAGGGCATAGGTTCCATGCTTCTGGTTTTGGACCACGAAGTCCATCAGGCTGAATGTTGAAAGATAGCGGTGCAGTTTGCTGGCAGGCTCATGGCTGATTTCACTGAGTTCGCTGAGCGTCAGTGGTTTGCCATGGTCAGCCATTTTCTGCAGCACATGAAGTGCCACATCCACAGACTGAATAGTGTAGCGATTGCCAACATCGTCATTTTGGACGGTCGTCATTGTCAGTTCCCCAGTTTTAATGACCCGGGAAAAAGCTAGCCGCTTGGCCGACTGTCTCGGGCCCTGCCTAATCCGATCGGTCTTTCGACCTGCCGAGACCGGATAATTGGTTATTGTGCACGCGAAAACTTGAACAAGATATTGCTTTTTACGAACAGAATAAATTCTATTTGACGATACCGAATTTCGCTGAGCGCAAGCCGTCCCGCAATTCAGAAGCAGGAGCAACAATGTGAAATTGTAATTTCTGAGGAAATTCAAAGAGTCGAGGCACGATTTCAGAAACTGGAATTTTGACTCTGTTCTTGGTGCGATGCAGCAGGACCAGCAGATAAGCAAAGCGCGCATCACGGCAATGTCGGAAAAGTGATTCTCGGGTGTGCGTTTGCAGGAAGAGGCGAATCACCGGTGGGATGGAAACCTCCGTATGCGGATGAACCTCAGAACCAAACGACAAGCTGCTCAACAGTCTTGGGAATATTCTGATTTTCTGGAAGTCAGACCAGTCTCGGAGATCGAGAGATCAGACCCGGCAGACGGAGTGAAAAACCTCATGCGGCACCATCGGCATTGTTGCCACGATCCAGACCACGATTGCCACAGAGACAATCAATTTTGCATGGGGGAATAACGGGCGTTATGGGCAAGACATTTTGCGAAGCATAATTGGCGCATTCAACAAATAAGATATTTATCGTGTAATTTCAATGATTTAAGAAGAGGACATTAACTCGCGTACATCACCCTGAGCCGCGTGTGTTGCGTAAGTAAGGATGGTTGGTGATGCAGGCGCGGGACGTCTTTTTTCCAGCGTTTCTATTCGGCGGCAGAATTCAGATGTGTCGCGGCGGTGCCAGCAGCCAGGCGCGCGCGCTCGTTCCCCGCGCGCTCGTTCCCAATGAATCCGGCGCAGCTGCCATTGAATTTGCCCTGGTGGCCCCGGTCTTCGTGCTGCTGGTCTTTGGCATGATTGCCTATGCCGTCTTCTTTGGTGCGGCGCACTCAGTCCAGGAGCTCGCGGCCGATGCCGCCCGTGTTGCGGTTGCCGGAATCAATGACACCGAGCGCAAGCAGCTTGTGACCAGCTACATCACCAACAATGGCAGCGGCTACATTTTTGTCGATCCCCAGAAGTTGACCTTCACCGTGGGGGCCGCACCCGCCGACGCCAACCAGCTGGCGGTTTCCGTTTCCTATGATTCCACCAGTCTGCCGATCTGGACGCTGCTGCCCACTTATCTTTTGCCTGATCCGCACATCACCCGGCGGGTGAGCATTCGTATAGGCGGCGTCTGACATGCGGCCAAACGAGCTGGTGCTGAAGTGGGCATCTAGGTTGCGATCCTTCGGTGAGGACCGGGGCAACGTCGCCGTGATGTCGGCCCTTATGGCAACCGTGATTTTCATGTTCACGGCTTTTGGCGTCGACGAGGCATCAGTCTATTTTGACAAACGGACATTGCAGGGCAATGCCGATGTCGCCGCGATCGTCGCAGCCAACAATCTGGCCAAGGCCCAGGTCGCCGCGAATATGTCGCTGCAGGACAATAATGTCCTGCCTCCGCCTTCCTCTACTCCCGGGAGCGGATCCGATTCCTACATCGATACCGCGACACCTCAGGTGGTGGTGGAAACGGGGCGCTATTCGCCAGACCCGGCAGTCACCACCGACCAGCGCTTCAAGAGCGGTGCCAGCAATTCAAATGCGGCACGCGTCACGGTTCAGAAGACCAGCCGGCTGTTCTTTGCGTCATTTTTTGCAACTCCACCTGTCGTTCAGGTGTCTGCTGTCGCCCGCAAGGAGGCCCTGGCTTCATTTTCCGTGGGCTCGCGCCTGGCCAGCCTCAATGGCGGGATTCTCAATCAAATTCTCTCAGGCGTTCTAGGCACAAACATCTCGCTGAATGTGATGGATTACAACGCGCTGCTGTCGGCGCGGGTCGACGTGCTGCCTCTCCTTGATGCAATTGGCGTCAAATTGGGCGTTACTGCTGGAACCTATGATTCCCTGCTCGCCAATTCCATCAGCTATTCAGATCTTGCCCGCCAGTTGTCTGCGGTCAACAGCCTGCCCACGTCCACGTCGGGCATCCTGAATAGTATTGCCGGCCAGACTGCGAGTTCCAATGTCAAAGTGCCTTTGTCTCAGCTCTTTGATCTCGGGGATGTTGGAAACCTACTGGTAGGCCAGCCTCACAACGCGGTGCAGTTGTCGGCCAGTGTGCTGGACATGCTGAACGCAGGCGCGCTTCTCGGCGGTCAGCACCAGGTGCAAGTCAATCTGGGCGCAAGCATTCCGGGCTTGGCCCAGACATCTTTCAACCTCTCCATCGGCGAACCGGCACAAAACTCCGGATGGCTCACCATGGGTGAAGCTGGCACCATGGTATACACGGCGCAGACCCGCATGAGCCTTGTGGCGCAAGTAGGTGGCACGGGGTTGCTGTCGGGCCTCATGATCCGTCTGCCCGTCTATCTCGATGTGGCCCGCGCCCAGGCGCAACTCGAATCCGTCCAGTGCTCGAACACTGGAGCATCGGCTGATTCCGTTCAACTCGGCGTTCAGCCTGGCATTGCCGGGCTTTGGATCGGCGATGTCAGCACAGCAGCGATGAACGACCTCTCAAGCGATGTGGTGGTGAACCCGGCGACGCTGATCAACGCGTCATTGTTGCGTGTCACGGGCAGTTCTTATGTCGCCATCGGCAATCAGAGTCCGACGGATGTGACTTTCTCCACAAGTGACATCACCAGCCATGCCGTAAAAACGGTTTCCACCAGCAATTTTACCAGCTCGCTCACGAATTCGCTGCTGGGCAATCTCAATCTCACTGTGAACGCCATGGGCCTTTCGCTGAATGCGGGCAGCGTGACGGCCGCTCTCAAGGGCACACTCACGCCACTCACGCCCACCATCGATCAGGTGATCTACAACACGCTCGCGCTCGCGGGCGTCAAGGTCGGTCAGGCGGATGTCTGGATCAACGGCACGGACTGTGCCTCAGCGGTGCTGGTGCAATGAAGCGCGCATCGCAAAAGAATTCAATGAACCGTGCACGGTGCCGGCAAATTGAAGAACGCAACGAAGCCATCCTCGCTTCTTTGCCAATGTAAGGGAGTAAATGATGAATAAGAGTGTGAAACTGGTACTTATTGCAACGACAATGATTGCCTTGGCCCAAGGCCCTGCATCCGCCGGCCTCCTGGGTGGAGGCGGCGGCGCTGGGGCTTGGAGGCGGTGGCCTGGGACTTGGCGGCGGCGGAAGCAGCACCTCCAGCTCCCTCTACTGGGAGTGGAAGCAGTTCCACCAGCACCGGTGGTGCTCTTGGCATCGGAAGCACAGGTGGCGTGCTCGGTACAGGCCTGCTGTCATCCAACAACACCACCGGCCTGGGCACAACTGTAAATCAAACCACCAATGCCCTTGGCAGCGTGCTCGGCACAACGCTTGGCGATGGTTCTCTTGCCAACGCCGCGAGCAAGGTATCGTTGAACACGATCGTAGCAAATGTTGACGCCTTGCCCAAGAACAAGTTGGTCAAACTTTGCGTGTCGGCGGGCGGAGGTTCCGGCTGCAGCACCAATGACAGAAAAACGCTGATCAATGTGCTCAACGGCAAAATTGCGTTGCTGCCCAAGCTCAAGCTCCTCAACCTCTGCGTGTCGGTGGGCTCTGGCTGCGGTGTGGCAACTATCGTCCCGACACCTGGCCCAAACCCACGCCCAGTGCCGCATCCTCCTGGCCCTAACAATAACAACGATGTAGCTTCCCTGTCTGACGCAGACATCAAGAAGCTGTGCATCAAGATCATGGGCGCCGGAGGTCCAGTGGATTCGACGTTGCGCCATTATTGCGCACGCCACTGATTCCACATCGTCAGATAGATTTTCTGAGAAATGGGGAAGAACCGGAAACGGTTCTTCCCGCTTTTTTTAAGGCCAGTTTCTTTTGTTTCGGAAAGACGGGTCAGTCCGGGCAATCCTTTGACTGGCAGGCCGCGAGGTTCCGGAAGTCGATGATCTGTTCATCGCCGGTCAGCACTTCAAAGGAATGCCTTTGGGTGTCACGTATGGCACTGTCATCGATCTGATAACCCAGCAATTTGAGGATGAGATATTTGACCGCCTGGCCGGGCACATAGCCATCCACACCACGCATGCGTTCCACTTCATCACAGGAACCGCGGCTGTTGGCAAGCAGCGGGATCAGATACATCTCGTTGAATTTCGTGCTGAAGCCATGGCCGTAATTCACGGCCTCACCGTGATCGGGCAAATACACAAGCTGGTAGTCATGAAAGTCCCTGTCGGCTTCTTCCATGATGTCGCGCAGGGTGCGGTCCACATGATGGACTGATTTGTCATAGTCATCTGCATCCGGCAGGGCTGCCTTGTCTTCGGGATCGAGATTCCGGTCATATGACAGATGATTTCCGGAAAGATGGATAATGAAGAACGATTTCTTAGCGGCGTTGCGGAAGTAGAAATGGATCGGCGCGATAAGGTCGTCATCCTTGGTCGAATTGACGACGAATTTTGTGGTGTTGGCGGAAGGTGTGGCCAGCACATCGGCGTATTTCGCAACGAAGCCATAGGTCTTGTCCCATAAGGTGTCGAGCGTCTGTGAACCGATCCAGTAGGTACGGTAGCCGTTGAGGGATGCCATCTCGAGGATGTTTTTATAGGCAAACAGGAAATCGCGGTTTTGTGGCGTCGCAAAAGAGACATACATGGGAACAGAAGTCCGCGTCGTCGGTGTTGACGAATGCACCTTTTGAACGATGCAGATGTTGCCATTCTTCAGCATGGCATCAAGGTTTGGCGTCGTCGGTACGTCATAGCCATAGGCACTGTATCTTTTGACATTGGATGCTTCGCCGATGACAAAAATGACCTTGTCATCGCCATCCGCCACCTTGGTCACATAATTGGGAAATGTGGGATGAGGGATCCGGAAGTATTTCATCCGGTCGGCAAACTGCTCGACGCCGATCAACACTGCCGCGACGGCGTCGCCCCAGAAAATGCGATAGATGTCCAGATAATCCTGCGCCATGAAGGCCGGCGAATAGACATTGTTGATGACAAAGTTGCGCGGACCCTGGCTCAGCCAGGTCAGCCGGACGGGTTCCATGAGGGATACCAGCAGCGGCAGCGGGAGTAACAGGAACTTCAGCCTGCCGGGAATGAATACATGGGAATGGTACGCGAGCGCGGATACCAGGAGCATGAAGCCAAAAAACGCAACCACATATTTTTGATCGATGGTCTGAACAAGTCCGATGGACACATGCCAGTCCACGCCCACAGTGGCCAGAATCATGTCCTTGCTGACGTATGTGTAGACTTCGCGCGCAAAGAACGACGCCGCTGAAAACATGAAAAAGACATCGACCAAAACGGTCCTCAGGAAGCGATTGCTGATCGACAGCAGGAGCCCGAGGAGCAAGGCAGATGAAATCAATGTAAAGAAAAATTCTTTGAGCGAGTTCCGAGCCACGCACAGGCACATCGCCAGAAGAATGATAAACAGACAGGTGCTGCAGATAAGCACAACTCTGTCCCGGCCACTGAACGTCATTCCATTCCCTACGTGTCACGCAAACTGCACGGTTTGCGGACTTTGTTTAGGCGATTAACGCAAGCATGAGGTGCCGTCCATCGCGCCGGGATTTGACCTTAATGGGCAGGGATATTTCCTAGCCGGGAGCCTTTGCATATTTTCTCAATCCAAACTATTCCCATAAGAAAACGTTTGCGCAAACGTATCGATGACGCTAGTTTCGTGCTCCACGGTGGGCCTTGAGTCCAAAAAAGCCGAATTTGGGAGGAGCATTTGAGCACACGCGAGCCAGCGCGCCGGCTGATTTGCATGTCAGAACCGTGACGACGATTGCCGAAGTGGCAAAGATCGCGGGCGTTTCAGTTTCGACCGTGTCGCATGTCCTGAACAAGACGCGATATGTGTCGCCTGAAAAGGCAGATCGCGTATCCCAGGTAATTGCCGAGGTCGGCTACATTCCCAACACGATTGCACGTTCTCTGAAGCTTTCTTCGAGCAGTACCGTTGGATTGGCGATTTCTGCAATTTCAAATCCTTATTTCAGTGACATTATTTGCGCCGTTGAGGCCGAGTGTTCGCGGCGTGATCTCACCGTGTTCCTCTGCGATACCCAGGACGAGCCCGAACGCGAGCTTGCTGTCATCCATCAGCTGCATCAGCGCCGTGTCGATGGGATTATCCTTGCGCCATCACCATCGCCAGAGAAGACCCTCGATTACCTTATTCAAAAGCGTGTACCTTGCGTGCTCGTCGATCGCTTTGCCGATCCGCGCTTCGATCAGGTCGGCGTCAACAACCAGGAAGCGATTTCCTCACTGGTCGATCATGTCGTGGGCATGGGCCACGGACGAGTCGGCTTCATCACGGGCCAGCCGGGATTCACCACGACAAGGGAGCGCGCGTATGCCTTCCGCAGGGCCATGGCCGCACATGGGCTAGATGTGCCGGAAGGATATGTGAGCCGCAGCAACGGCAATACAGGAGAGGCCGCGGTCTCGGCGCACAAGATGCTTTCCCTGGCGACGCCGCCCACGGCGATTATTGCCAACAACAACTTGACGATGATCGGAATCATGCGGGCGACGCGGGAGAGGAATCTTCACGTGCCGCGCGACATAAGTATTCTGGGAATCGATGATTTTGAATGGGCGGACTATTTCGAGCCGCGTCTCACGTTGGTGGCCCAGCCGTGCAATGACATCGGTCAACAGGCGGCCAACCTTCTTGTCGAGCGTATTGCTGACCCGGAGGGCGCAAGGCAGACGCTGCGCCTTGATCCCAACCTTAAAATACGCGCTTCATGCAGGGCTCCATCATGACTGAAGCCATTCTTTCAGTCGCGGGCGCGGTAAAACGTTTCGGTGGCGTGCAGGCGTTGCGTGGCGTTGATTTTGATGTCAAGGCAGGAGAAATCCATGCCTTGTTGGGCGAAAATGGCGCCGGCAAATCGACGCTGATGAATCTTCTATCCGGCGTTTACGTGCCAGATGAAGGTACTATCCGGCTGGCTGGCAAACCCGTGCGCTTTGCCAGCCCGCGCGACGCGCAGGCGGCTGGCATCGCCACAATTTTCCAGGAGCTTGATTTGGTGCCCGGCCTTGATGTGGCGGCCAATCTGTTTCTGGGCCACGAGCTCATGCATGTGGGCACGCTGGTTGACAATGCGTCCATGCTGCGCGAAGCGCAGAAGCGGCTGGAGGCCATCGATCTCGGCATTGATCCTGCCCGCCGGGTTTCGGAACTTTCCGTTGGCCAGCGCCAGGTTGTCGCCATCGTCAAGGCGCTTTCCTATGCCACCAAGGTACTGATCATGGATGAGCCGACGGCTGCCTTGACGGTTGGCGAGGTCGATCGGCTGTTTGGAATCATGCGCAAGCTCGCGGCAAGCGGTGTGGGCATCATCTACATCTCGCACCGGCTTGAAGAGGTTCCGCGCATAGCCGACCGCGTTACTGTCATGCGGGACGCGCGCGTGGCCGGCGTGACAAGGCCCGATGCACCACAGGCGGAACTGGTACGGCTGCTGGTGGGGCGGCCGCTGGAAGATCTCTATCCCCAGCGCGCAAAGGAGACTGGCAAGACTCTCTTGCATTTGAAGGGAGCGAGTTTCCGGCCAAGCGGCAATGCCGCTGGTTGGCAAACGCCGGAAAATATCACGCTCGATGTACGCGAGGGCGAGATCGTGGGTCTTGCCGGCATCATGGGCGCGGGCCGTACCGAATTGCTGAGCGCACTCTATGGCACCGGCGTGCCGGGCCATTGGGTGGGCGATATCACCGTCGATGGAAAGCCTGCCAAACTCAAATCGGTGGCCAATGCGCGCAAAGCGGGCATTTCCTTTGTCACGGATGACAGGCGCGGAAGCGGTCTCATGCTCCGCATGTCGGTGGGCCTCAATCTTGTCATGTCGGTGATCCGCCGCATCTCGCCGAACTGGATTATCTCGGTCCCGCAGGGAAGAAGAAGCCGATCAGGCAATCGCTGGAACAATTCGATGTACGGCCACGCAATCCGGCCATCGCGGTGGGCGCTTTGTCAGGAGGCAACCAGCAGAAAGTGGTTCTTGCCAAGGAAGTGCTCGGCAATCCGCGCCTGCTGCTGCTTGATGAGCCGACGCGTGGCGTTGACGTTGGTGCCAAGGGCGAAATCTATGCGCGCCTGCGTCAGCTGGCCTCGCAAGGCCTTGGCATTTTGCTCGCATCAAGTGAGATGCCGGAACTCATCGGCTTGTGTGACCGCATCGTGGTTTTGCAAGGTGGGCGAAGTGTGGCCGAATTCAAAGGTGGTGTGGACGAGCATCTGGTGCTCGAAGCCGCAAACAGCAGAGAGGCTTGATGACTGAGGATTCCAAGAAAACCACAACCGCAGCGCCCGCCCCTATCAAGCATCGTGATCCGCTTGCCCTCATTGTGCGCTTCCAAAGCCTGATCGGCTTGGTACTGGTGGTGATCGGCGGCATCATCTTCTCACCGCGGCGGCATGGTGCCATTCTTTTTCTGGCGCCCGACAACATTGCCAATATTGTTCGCGCCGTTTCTGAAACCGGCATCATCGCCATCGGGATGACCTTCGTCATCATCACGGCTGGCATTGACCTTTCGGTGGGTGCGGTGCTCAGCCTGTCCAGCGTTGTCACCGCCACGATGATGATCTCTGGCGGTTTTGGACTCATTTCCACGGTGCTCGCCGTGCTCATCATGGGCACGGTCTTCGGCTTGATCCAGGGTGCCATTTCCAGCCGCTTCCGGCTCGAACCCTTCATTGTCACTTTGGCAGGACTACAGGCGGCGCGTGGCCTGGCGCTGATCGTGTCAGGCAATCAGTACATCAATATTTCCTATGGCGAGGGCCCCGGTTTGGCGCCGCCTGTCTTTGCCGTTCTTGGCCAGCGCCTGTTTAACAACACCGTCCCGGTCGCCACCATTGTCTTCATCGTCTTTGCCATATTGGCGACACTCGTACTCAATACCACCCGCTATGGGCGTTATGTTTTTGCAGTCGGCGGCAATGAACGCGCCGCGCGCATTTCTGGCATTCCGGTTTCCGCCATCAAGATATCGGTTTATGCATTGACCGGCTTTGCCTCGGGTCTCGCCGGCATCGTGCATGCGGGCCAATTCAATTTTGGCAGCGCCAATGACGGCACCGGCTATGAACTCACCGCCATTGCTGCCGTGGTCATAGGCGGCACCAGCCTGTTCGGTGGCTCGGGTTCCATGGTCGGCACTGTGGCAGGTACCATCATGCTGGGCGCACTCGCCAACATCCTTCAGCTCAACAACATCACACCTGCCATGCAATTGCTCGCGACAGCGGCAATCATCGTGCTGGCAGCCGTCCTTCAGTCTCTCGTCCGTCGCCGCGAGGGATTGAGCCGTTAGCCTTGGCGACACCGCACTAACCACAACAAGAGGCTTTTAAGGCCTCATTCAAGAGGAGACGAAAATGATTACCCGTATTCTGACAACAGCGCTTCTGGCTGGCTCTTGTGCCGCCCTGGCGACATCCGCGATGGCTGCACCCTTGGTCAAGGAATGTTCCAAAGACGGAAAATTCGTCATTGGCTTTTCGCAGGCCAACAATGCCGAACCCTACCGCCAGCACGTCAATGACGAACTGACGGCTGCTGCCAAGGGCGTGCCGAATTTTGAGCTGCAGATTGCCGACGGTGCTGGCAATGCCAACACACAGACATCACAGGTCGATAACTTCATCACCCAGAAGGTCGATGTGCTGCTGATCTCGCCATTTGAAGCCGCTCCGCTGACTCCCGCTGTGAAGCGCGCCATGGATGCGGGCATTCCTGTGATCGAGCTTGACCGCAAGACCAATGGCGATCCGGGCAAGGACTATACCGCCTTCATCGGTGGCGACAACTTCAAGATCGCCCAGGCAGCCGGTGGTTACACCGCCAAAACCTTGCTGCCCGATGGCGGTGAAGTGGCAGTTCTCGAAGGCTTGCCAAGCTCTACGCCAGCCGTTGAACGCCTGAACGGCTTCAAGGATGGCGTCAAAGCCAATGACAAGATCAAGATTGTTGCCGAACAGGCCGCTGACTGGCTGCCTGACAAGGCGCAGACCGCCTTCGCCGCCATGCTGCAGGCCCATCCCGACATCAAGATGGTCTATGCCAGCAATGACATGATGGCGGCTGGTGCACTGCTCGCCGCCAAGGGTGCAGGCAAGACGGTGAAGATCATTGGTACGGATGGTCTGCCGGGCCCGGCAGGTGGTATCGAAGCTGTCGCCAAGGGTGACTGGTCGGCAACTTTCACGTATCCAACGGGCGCCAAGGAAGCCATCGACATGGCAAAGTCGATCCTCATTGACTGCGCTGAATCTGTGCCGACAACGGTAACCGTCGACACCACGGCCATCACGGCCGATAACGCCAAGCAGATGATGGGCAACTAACATTGAAAGAACGGCCAGAGGATTCCTCCATCCTCTGGCCTTTCTATTTTGGAATGAGGCAAATCATTCCAGCACAGATCACGCGATTTTGAAGCCTGCATTCCACCTCATCAAAAGGCGGTGAGGTGTGCAATTGAGCATGGAAAATCCGTATTTAATCTCTTACGTTTGTCGGATATCGGAATGGCGCTGTTTGGCATGAGCCAATGAGGGCCGGATTTTCCGCCTAATGGAGTAGCAGCATGATCAATTCAATTGTCAGAAAGAACGGGCTCTCGCTGGCGCTCGGGATCGGCCTTCTTGGGGGACTGTCCTTCTCTCATATCCCTGCCGCCTTCGCGCACCAGGAGGGCATTGCGATTGCAGCACCTGCACAGGATGAACCCGCCAGCACGGCAAAGACAGAGGTGGCGGTTTTGGCCGGTGGCTGCTTCTGGGGCGTGCAGGGCGTTTTTCAGCACGTCGATGGCGTGCTCAATGCCGTCTCTGGTTACACCGGCGGTGAAAAGAACACGGCGGAGTATGAAACCGTGGGCACCGGCAGCACCGGCCATGCCGAGTCTGTCCAGATCACCTTCGACCCAAGCAAGATCACCTATGGTCAGTTGCTGCACATCTATTTCTCGGTGGCGACGGATCCGACCGAGCTGAACTTCCAAGGCCCGGACGAAGGCACGCAATACCGTGGCACCATCTTCCCCATGAGCCAGGCGCAGGCGGATGTGGCCAAGGCCTATATCAAGCAGCTCAATGACGCCAAGACGTTTGAGGATAAGATTGTCACCACGGTCGAGCCGGGCAAGACCTTCTATCCGGCCGAGGGCTATCATCAGGATTACCTGACGCTCCACCCCAACCAGCCCTATATCGCCTTCAACGATATTCCCAAGGTCAAGAACCTGAAGAAGATCTTCCCCAAACTCTACCGCGATGACCCCATCTTGGTGTCCGAGGCCAAGCTGTCGCAGTAACGAGCACTTAAGCGACCTGTGACTGCGAACGCCACAGGTCGATTCCGCTTTCGGTCGCGTGAACATCAATCTTTTTGAGTTCCGTTTCCGAAAACGAAAGATTCTTCAGGGCGTCAAGCGAGTCATTGAGCTGGTCGACATTGCGTGCCCCGATCAGCGCCGATGTCACACGCGGGCTGCGCAACGTCCAGGCGATCGCCATTTGCGCCAGGGTCTGGCCGCGCGCCTTGGCAATGTCATTCAGGCCGCGCACCTTTGCGATGGTCTCGGGGCTGATCATTTCCTTTTTGAACGAGCCCGAATGGGTAATGCGCGCGTCTTGCGGGACACCGTTCAGATATTTGGATGTGAGCAGGCCTTGCGCCAGCGGTGAAAATGCAATGCACCCCACGCCGAGCTCGGACAAGGTATCGAGAAGTTGCTCCTCGATCCAGCGGTTGAACATCGAATAGGATGGCTGGTGAATAACCAGGGGGATGCCTTCCTTCTTCAAAAGCTCGTGGGCTTTCCGCGCGCGCTCTGGCCCGTAGGATGAGATGCCGACATAGAGCGCTTTGCCCTGGCGCACGATTTGCGCCAATGCGCCCATGGTTTCCTCAAGCGGCACGTCCGGCGTCGGGCGGTGTGAGTAGAAGATATCGACATAGTTGAGTTTCATGCGCTGCAGGCTCTGGTCCAGCGAGGCCAGCACATGCTTGCGCGAGCCGCCAATGCCGTAAGGTCCGGCCCACATGTCCCAGCCCGCCTTGGTCGAAATGATCATCTCGTCGCGGTAGCCGCGGAAGTCGGCGGCGAAGATCTTGCCGAAGTTTTCTTCCGCCGAACCATAGGGCGGGCCATAATTGTTGGCGAGGTCGAAATGCGTGACACCGCGGTCAAAAGCACGGCGGATCACAGCACGCCCGGTTTCGAAGACATCCGCACCACCGAAGTTCTGCCAAAGCCCAAGTGAGATTGGCGGAAGTTTCAGGCCGGACGTGCCTGAGGCACGGTATGGGATGTCATCATAGCGGTGCGGATTGGGAGTATGCATTGGCGGCTTCTGTCTTTCTTTTTCTTGTCTCTACCGCACATGCCTGGATGTGTGAAGCACTCAAGCCACTTCCGCCTTGGTTCGTGTGTATGTGCAAATCCTTGCGACCTCGCTACCTGTCTGCACTCACGCGCCAGACGGTATTTCCGAGATCATCAGCAATGATCAATGCACCTGACGTGTCGAAGGCAACGCCGACAGGCCGGCCACGGGCTTCTTCCCTGTCATTGAGAAAGCCGGTCACAAATGGCTCAACCGTGCCTGACGGCTTGCCATCGTTGAAGGCGATGAAACCGACCTGGTAGCCATTGAATTCATCACGGTCCCAGCTGCCATGTTCGCCGACAAAGGCGCCGCCTTTATACTTGTCGGGAAAACTGTTGCCGGAATTGAAGGCCAGGCCCAGGGGCGCCACATGTGAACTCAGCGCGAAATCGGGCGGAATGGCTCTGGCCACAAGATCGGGCTTCTGTGGATTGACGCGTGGATCGAGATGCTGGCCATAATAGCTGTAGGGCCAGCCATAAAACGCACCATCTTTCACTGACGTCATGTAGTCTGGCACCAGATTTGGGCCAAGCTCGTCACGCTCGTTGACCACGGTCCAGAGAGTTTGCGAGCCCGGATAGAAGTTCAGCCCATTGGGATTGCGAAGGCCAGTGGCATAGGGGCGGTGCGCTCCTGTCGTGCGGTCGACTTCCCAAATCTGTGCACGGTCCAGTTCGGCCTGCTCGCCATTTTCCATCACATTGCTGTTGGAACCGATGCCGACATAGAGCTTGCTGCCATCAGCGCTCGCGGTCAGGCTTTTGGTCCAGTGATGATCAATGGGGCCTCCGGGCAGATCGATGAATTTTTGCCCCGGTTCAGTGATCTTCAGGTCACCATCCTTGTACGGATAGCGCATGATGGCGTCCGTGTTGGCGACATAGAGATCATTGCCGACCAGCACCACGCCAAAAGGAGAATAGAGGCCATCGAGAAACACCGAGGCCTTGCCGTCATGGATGATGCTGATGCGATTTTCGGTCTTTCCTTCGGCACCGGCTGCACCCATCAGCAAGGCCATGATTAAGGATTTTGGCCGTTTCACTTTTTCCAGCCCCGGTCCATCGGCTTCCACGACCAGAACATCGCCATTGGGGAGGACATAAGGCTGCCGTGGATGGGCCAGTCCCGACGCAAGCGCCTCGATCTTGAAGCCGTCCGGCACCTTCGGCGTCTCGCCGTTCTGCCAGCCAACGGGCTTGGCGATCCGCATCGGTGGGATCAAATACGAATTCGGTTCAGGCAAAACAGGGTTCGGGCCCATTTGCGTGGCGCGGTCAAAGACCTGCACTTCAGCGGCAAGTGACGCCGCAGCCAATAGGGCTAAGAATGCAACAGAAAGGGTGAGCCTGCGGGTGATCATCTTGCGTCTACCACATAAGTTTTGGACAGCGTTGCCAGCTTCAGCAGCATGGCGATAAGAAGAAAAGCGACGGTAACTGCTGAAAGTATCAGGCCAGTGGACCAAACCGAGGTCCAGCCGTCGTGACTGTGAATGAAATTGTCGAATAGCCCGGCCACGGCAGCGGCGATCACAAAAACAGCATAGAGCCAGTTTGAGGCGCTGCGTGTCTTTCTGAGGTTGATCAGAAAGCCGATGGCTCCGAAGAAGATAACCAGTGCGATGAAGAATTCGCCAAAAGCCAGAAGCCACGAGGAGAAATTCGACCAGGCAATATCAGGGTCATTCACATAGGCGAGATCCGCAATCAGGCCGCCGGCGAAACACACAACGGGCGTGGCGAACAGGAAACTTGACAGATAAAACGGAATTCCGCTTTGCGAGCGCTCCGGCACGAGCACTGCGGTGCCGGTATCAGAAACAATCACTTCGTCTGCTGTAACTTGGGTCATGCCGTGACCTGTAACCTATATGTCCACTCAAATAACGCCTTGCAGACTTGGCAGTTCCAGCCCGAAATCCCATAAGTTATTGTTTTTACAATTTTGGTGGCGCCGCTCCTGGTTTAAGAGATGCAAGGCTGTTGGAGTTAAAAACGTGAAATATCGGAATTTTGGCCGGTCCGGCTGGCAGATCAGCGAAATCGGCTTTGGCGCCTGGCAGATTGGCGGTGACTGGGGCAAGGTCGACGACAAGGCCTCCATCGCCACGCTGCTTTACGCCTTCGACAAGGGCATCAACTTCATTGATACCGCAGAGCTTTACGGAAATGGCCATAGCGAAGAGGTTGTCGGCCAGGCGCTCAGGCAATGGAAGGGCGGCAAGATCTATGTCGCCACCAAGGTGCGGCCGATCATCTGGCCGTCTCCGCAGGATGACAGCCCGCAAATGCGTGGCCGCTTCCCGGAATGGTATGTGCGCGATAACGTCGAAAAGTCTTTAAGGCGTCTCGGCGTTGAGCGCATCGACCTCTTTCAACTCCATTCCTTCATGCCATCGGCGATGGTCGAACTTGACTGGCTGGAAACGCTGATCAAGCTCAGGCGTGAGGGCAAGGTGGACCGTATCGGTGTCAGCCTGCGCGATTTCCGCCCACGGGAAGGTGTGGAGCTTGCCAAGGCCGGCCTGGTGGATAGCCAGCAGGTGGTCTTCAATATGTTTGAGCAGCGCCCGGCGGGGGATCTCTTTCATGAAGGCGCGCGCACCAACACAGCCTTCATTGCCCGGGTGCCGCTGGATTCCGGATCATTGGTCGGCCATTGGACCAAGGATAGCTATGCGGGGTTCGAGCCTGGCTCGCAGCCTCACAGCATGTTCCGGGGTGAGCGCTTCGCCGAGACACTCGCGCGCGTTGAAAAGCTCAAGACCTTGTGCGCGCCCTATTATCCCACCTTGGCCGAGGCAGCGATGCGCTATGTTCTTGCGGCACCGCAGCTCTCCACCTTGATCCCCGGCATGCTGAACCGTGCGCAGGTCGACATGAATATCGCCTATAGCGATGGCAAGGTTTTTCCCGCTGAACTCGCTGGACAACTCCCCGCTCACATGTGGATCAGGAACTATTATCAATGAGCAGGTTTGCCCATCTTCGATTTGAGCTGATGTCACCGAGCCAGCTGCGAGCGGCCATCGCTCATGCACCCATCGCCTATTTGCCCATGGGAACTTACGAGTGGCACAGCGAGCATTTGCCGGTCGGCCTCGACAGTTTGACGGCGCATGGGCTGTGTCTGGCGGCAGCAGAACGTACGGGCGGTGTCGTGTTCCCCGCTCTTTATTACGGCACTGGCGGTGGTCACGGGCATTATCCTTTCACCGCCATGCTGCCGCAGCCCGGTCACATCGAGGCGATCCTTGGGTTCACGCTGACCAGGCTCAACTCGTTTGGCTTCAAGAGGGTTGTGCTGTTCTCAGGTCATTTCCCGCCGGAGCAATTGGACATGATTGACAGGCTTGCTGCAAAACATGGCGATGCGGGAATGTCGGTTTTTGCCACGGCGGTGAATAGAATTCCCGGACTTTCCATCGCACCCGATCATGCCGGCGTGTTCGAAACAACGCTGCTTTATGCGCTGCATCCGGATCTGGTGCATATCGAACGGCTGCCTTCGGTGAAGGACGTGCCGCTCACCAAAGATGATTGGGAGGAAGGCCGCCACAATCCCAAACACCCAGTATACGGCGTGTTCGGTCCCGATCCGCGAAAATTTGATCCGGCACAGGCACAGCCGCTTCTGGAAGCGGCTGTCACCTGGCTCGCAGCACAAGCGAGAATGGCCTAGCGCAGGGCATCCTCTTTTTGCTGCGCGCGGGCGTAGAAGCGCTCATTCATTGCTTCGGTTGCGGCATCCGTGCCGTCATGGAAGGTGCCAAACACCTTGTCGAGCATCACCGGGCCGTCACCGCCATAGTTGCACTCGAAGTGCCGGTGATGGAGATAATGAAAGAAATCACCGGTATCCACCTCCACGCCTTCATGCATGACCACCTTGCTGAAGCCGGAATGGCTTTGAATGGGTGTGAAGGCCGCATGTTGCAGGTGAAACATGGCATGGATCGGATGTGACGGGATGATCCAGTGCATGATCACACCCGAGAAATAGATCAGGTGTTCCACGGGATGCATGGAAAGACCGGCAAAGGGGCCGATATTGACATTGTTGTGATGCAGATAATGCACCCACTTGTAGAGCGGCCCCCAATGGATGAGCCGGTGGATCCAGTAGAAATGCACTTCACGGACAATCGGGATGAGCAGCATCATGACCACGAAATAGATGGGATGGGCTGAGGCATCGACATAGTAGATGTAGTGGTTGGCGAAGAGCCACCACGTCACCACTTCCCACGCCGTCCAGATCGGGACGGCGCTGATCACCGTCCAGAATGTATTGTCGAGGAACTGGTTGCGAAACATGAAAATCGGATTGTCACGCGCCAGCCACTTGTCGGTGTATTTGTAATCCGTGCCTTGCGCGCGTTTCACATAGAGCCAGTAATGCCAGATGCCGGCATAGGCGAGGATCATCACCAGGTTCCGCACCAGGATGAAGGCAATCCAGCCAACCGCAAAGGTCTGCATCGTTTCGAGCGCAGGAGTCAGGTAGAGCCAGGTGAAAATGGGGATCGCCATATAGAAGATACCCCAGGGGAAGAGATAGCTGGGATAGCCGGCAAACCACTTGGCGACACCGGTGGGATCGAAAGGCCAGAAGACACGCACCGGCTCCAGCGGCTTTTCCGGCCGCCAGTCGCCACGCTTGTTGCGCTTTCCAGCGAATTTCGTTTGCATCTCACGTTCCTCCAGCATCAAGAGGCCTAATGGGGCCAATGGCATGATGCAATGCCGGATTATGAAGGCCTATGAAGTGATTTGAAGGCCTTTAGTCTCTGATGGACTTCGCTTCTGTGAGCGGGTTGGTCATCACATCATGCAATGTTATGCGTAAGTTTGCACCAAAAGCGATCAAGATCAAACCATTTTCAGCAATTTTTTGCAGCGCAATGACGATTTGCGATGCAATATGAGCGAAAGTGGATTGACTAGGTCAACAAAGTAACACTTTATCCGCACATGCATGAACGCGAAAGATGGCAGCTGATCCTGGGCCAAGTGCGCCAGCGTGGCGTCACGCGTGTGCGCGATCTGGTCAAGGCCACCGGCGCTTCTTCCGCCACCATAAGGCGCGATCTCACCAAGCTGATGGAAATGGGGCAGGTCAACCGCATCCATGGCGGCATTGAGATGCGCCAGCTCGCCGAACAACCGCATCTTGCCACCCGCGCTTTTGGTGTCAGCCAGAATATCAATGTCGGCAAGAAGCGCGCCGTCGCCGCTGCCGCCGCGCAAATGTGCAATGACGGCGAGTCCATCATTCTCAACGCTGGCTCTACCATGTGGTACATGGCAGAATTCCTGCGCCAAAAGCAGCTGCAGATCCTCACCAATTCCTTTCCGATCGCCCAGGAAATGATCGCCACCAGCAACAATCGCATCGTGTTGGCCGGTGGCGAGGTTTACCGCGAACAGGGCATCATTCTTTCCCCCTTCGATGAAGATGCCATCCAGCAGTTCACCGCGTCCAAGATGTTCATGAGCTGCTCTTCAATTACAGCCATGGGCGTCATCGAGGGCGATCCTCTCGTAGCACGCTCGGAATCGAAACTGCTGTCACGCGCCGACAAGCTCATCATCGTGGCTGACTCCTCGAAATTCGAGCCGCGAGGCAGCATGGTGGTGTGCAAGTTTTCCAGGGTTCATACGCTGATTACGGATGAGGACGCGCCTGCTGATTTTCTCAAGCATATCCGCGATCAAGGTGTGGAGGTTGTTATTGCGCAGGGAGAAACTGTGGCAATAACCGCAACGAAACTGTCTGTTGCATAAGCAGCGGACATAAAAACAGCAATTAGGGAGGAAACCAATGCTGAAAGTAAAGACTGTCATCAAGGCCGGCGTCATCGCCGCCTTCGCTTCGGCCATGATGGCCGGTGTGGCATTTGCCGATCCGGTCACCGCCAAGCCGGGTGCTGCGATCAACATGGTGCTGCTGCCAAAGTTCTCGGGCAATTCGGTGTTCGATCAGGCCCATCAGGGCGCTGAGGAAGCCGCCAAGGAATTGGGCAACACCGGTAAGCTCGTTTACGAAGCTCCGCCTCCGACGGACTCGGTCGCGGGCCAGATCGAAATGATGACCAATGCAACGACACAGAAGCAGAACGTCGTCATGCTCTCGAACAATGCTGGCGATCAGCTGGCGCCCGCCGCCGAAGCCGCCCAAAAAGCCGGCACCAAGGTCGTCACCTGGGACTCGCCTATTCCTTCGGGCAAGGGTGAATCGGTTTTCGTGGCCCAGGTTGATTTTGGCTCAATCGGCGTCGTGATGGCCGACATGGCCAATGACATCATGGGTGGCAGCGGCGATTTCGCCGTTCTCTCGGCCACCCCGGATGCAGCGAACCAGAATGCGTGGATCGCTGCCATGAAGGAAGCGCTGAAGGGCGATAAGTACAAGGGCATCAAGCTGGTTGACGTCGTCTACGGTGATGACCAGTCTGAAAAGTCCTATAACGCCGCTCTGGCACTCGTCGACAAGCACAAGGATCTGAAACTCATCATGTCGCCAACCACAGTTGGCATTGTGGCTGCCGCCAAAGCGATGACTGACGAAAAGCTGTGCGACAAGACCAAGGTCTCGGGCCTCGGATTGCCGTCTGACATGGTGACCTACACCAAGGCAGGCTGCGCTCCTGAATTCGCCCTGTGGAGCTTCGTCGATCTTGGTTATCTGACCTACTATACCAGCTATCTGCTTGCCACCGGCGCCATGAAGGGCGACGTGGGCGATGAGTTCAATGCTGGCCGCATGGGCAAGTTCAAGATTGAGGACGATCCGGGCCGCAAGGGCGCCAAGCGCATCCTTATGGGACCGTTCACCGTCTACAACAAGGATAACGTGGAAAAGCCGTAATATTATTCAACGTTTGAACGATGTGGCCGCCACTTGCGAAGTGGCGGCCATTTTAAGCGGCGAATATTCCATGGGCGACCCCATCTTCGAACTCCGGCATATTTCCAAAAGCTTCGCGATGACTGCGGCGCTGTCTGACATGACGCTTGAAATTTTTCCCGGCGAAGTTCACGCCATAGTGGGCGAGAACGGTGCCGGAAAATCGACACTGATCAAGATCATGACGGGCGTGTATCAGCCGGATAGCGGCGAGCTTCTGTCTGATGGTAAACCGGTTACCTTGCGCAACACGAAGGATGCTCAAGCAATAGGCGTCGCCGCGATTTTTCAGGAGCCGATGGTTTTTCCTGATCTTGATGTGGCGGAAAACATTTTCATCAGTCACAGCCGCCAATCGACGATGATGAACTGGCGTCAGCTCTACGCGAATGCCGACGAGATCGTCCAACGGCTCGGCGTTTCACTGGAAGTCAAACGCGCTGCATCGGGCCTGACCTTGGCCGAGCAACAGACGGTAGAGATTGCGCGTGCGCTTTCTCTCAATGTCAAAGTCCTGATCATGGACGAGCCCACAGCCTCGCTTTCCGCGCATGAGGTTGAAAGGCTGCACGCCATCGTCAAGGCTTTGAAGCAGCGAGGGGTGGCAGTGATCTATATCAGCCACCGGCTGGAAGAAATATTTGTGGTTGCTGACCGCGTGACAGTGATACGCGATGGTAAGCATATTTCAACGAAGCCCGTCACCGAAGTAACCCAGTCAGGCATGGTCCGCGATATGGTCGGCCGCGCCGTCAATGACTTCGCGGTTAAGAAAGCTGCCAACCCCGTGGGCAGCAAGGTGCTTTCCGTCAAAGGCCTGGGGCGGATGAGCATTTTCAAGGATATTTCCTTCGATTTGCACCGCGGTGAGGTTTTGTGTTTCGCAGGTCTCATCGGCTCGCGGCGCACAGATATCGGCCTGGCGATCTTTGGAGTCGAACCTGCGGACGAAGGCGAGATTGAGATTGATGGCAAAGTTTGTACCATAAAGACACCGCAAGACAGCATGGCCCAAGGCGTGGCCTATGTCTCGGAAGACCGGCGCAAGCTGGGGCTTGCCATGCTGATGCCCATTGTCATCAACACTTCACTCGCATCCTTGCAGAAATTCACCCGCCGACTCGGTTTCATCGACCGCAAGGCAGAGGAGGTGATGGCTGAAGGTTATCGCAAACAGCTTTCCATCCGTTCACCCGATGTCGAGATCGATGTCGGCAAGCTTTCCGGTGGCAACCAGCAAAAAGTCATGCTGGCCAAATGGCTGGAGACCAAGCCACGCATCCTGATATTTGACGAACCCACGCGTGGCATCGACGTTGGCGCCAAGACCGAAGTTCATAACATCATCCGGGAGTTGGCATCACAGGGAGTCGCTATTATCGTCATCTCGTCTGATCTGCCGGAAGTGCTTGCGCTAGCTGACCGCGTTTTGGTGATGCGTGAAGGCCGGCAAAAGGCAATCTTTAATATTGCCGAAGCTAACCAGGAAAAGATCATGGCCATCGCCACGGCCGAGCACGAAAAGGTGGCCTTGGCGTCATGATGTCTCTGCTTCAAAAAGTGCATCCGCAGAATCTGCGCCTGATCGCGCTGGCGATCGTGCTGGTTTTGCTCATTCTATTCTTCTCGACGCAGATCGACAACTATCTCAGTCCGCGCATGCTGAACCGCATCGCCACCAGTGCGGCTCTGTTTTTGCCCATTGCGATTGGTCAGGCCTTGGTAGTGATCACACGCAACGTCGATCTTTCTGTAGGCTCCTTGGTGGGCTTCCTGGCCTTCTTCATGGGCGACATGTTGGGTCACTATGACCTGGGCCCCGTGCTGACCGTCGTGGCCTTCATGATCCTTGGGGGCTGCTTCGGTGCCATCAATGGAACACTGGTGTCTTACGGAAGGGTGCCTTCGATCATCGTGACACTTGGCACGCTCGCGATCTTCCGCGCGTTGCTGATCGAGTATTCCGGCTCACGCACAATCACGACTGACAGTATGCCCAAATGGGTGGCCGACTTTCCTCAGCTGAGCCTTTTCACGCTGGGAAGCTTCGACATGCGCCTGACAGTCGCGCTTGCTTTGGCGGCGGCGCTGGTTTTCGGTATTGCATTATCGCGGTTGAGGTCTGCGCGAAAACTCTATGCCGTGGGCTCCAATCCCGACGCGGCAGTGATGGCGGGCATCAACAGCCAGCGTGTCGTCTTCTGGGCCTTCGTGCTGAGCGGCGCGATGGCGGGCTTGGGAGGCTTCATGTTCTTGGTACGCTTCGGCAATATCACGGTAGGCGCGGGCTTGGGTTTCGAATTCAAATCGGTGAGCGAAATCGTGGTTGGCGGCGTCAATATTTTTGGTGGCTCGGGTTCAATACTCGGTGTGGTGCTTGGAACGGTTCTTGTCGACACACTGGAAAACAGCCTGCTGCGCTGGCAGGTGATCAGCGAATTTTGGCGCGATGCGCTGCTCGGGATGCTGATCATCCTCGCGGTCGCTGCCGATACCTTCATGACGCGGTCATTTACGCGCCTGCGCGCCAAGAAGGATGTGTGAGATGAAGGGCTTCTTCAAAACCTGGGAAGGCCTGCTGCTCATCATCCTGTGTGTCACGGTGATCGCCAACTCTCTCATGGTTCCCGAATTCCTGACGGTTCAAAACCAGGTCAATCTGTTCTCGCTTTCGATCGAGAAGGCCATCGCCGCTTTGATCATGGCTTATGTCATCATCAGCGCCGAGATCGATCTTTCGGTGGCTTCGGTGATGGGCCTGGCGGCCTGCGTCTTCGGTACGCTGGTCGCGGGCGGCTGGAATCCGGTTCTGGCGATTGCCATCTGTCTTGCCGTGGGTGCCGCTGCCGGCGCTTTCAACGCCTTCTGGATCACCTATGTCGGCATTCCTTCTTTAGTGGCGACACTGGCCATGCTGATCGGCTTTCGTGGTTTTGCCCGCGTGCTCCTGGAAGACCGCGGCATTAATGGTTTCCCCGATTGGTTCAACGGGCTGGCGCGGGACCCTTTCCTTGGACCGATGCCCTTCTCTCTCGTGCTGTTCATCATCTTGCTGGTGGTCCTTGGCTATGTGCTGCATTTCACCAGCTTCGGTCGCAAGATATTTGTGATCGGCAATAATGCTGAAATGTCGCGCTATTCCGGTGTGCGCACGGCGCGGGTAAAAACCACGATCTTCATCATGTCTGGCGTTATTTCTGCCGCAGCGGGACTGCTCTACGCCGCGCGTTTGTCTTCGGTGCGCGGCGATGCGGCCTTTGGCTTCGAGCTTGATATCATCACCATGGTCCTGCTCGGCGGTGTATCGATCTTTGGCGGCAGGGGATCAATGCTGGGTGTGCTCCTTTCAATCTTGATTGTTCTCAACCTCCGCAATGGCATGTCACTGGTTAATATCGATGGGCATCGGCAAACGGCAGTGATCGGCGTTCTTCTGATCTGCTCGGTCCTCGTGCCAAACATAATGGATCATGTCCGGGTGCTGTTTGGACGGCGCATGAAACCATCGGGGGGATGATCTTTCAAATCAATATTCGTTGATATCCATCTGCATTTGCCAAAGGCGAAGCTGGGCGGAATATCATCGGGCGAGGATCAACCGCGCCGCCTTTTCATCCGTGATC
>CAVWWQ010000009.1:12500-154249 GCA_963758815.1 uncultured Alphaproteobacteria bacterium | reverse complement strand
GTCAGCTCCGGATCGCCCGCAGCGGCCGCCTCCGCCTCAGGGGGGGCAAGGCCCGCCGACTCGTCGCGGGCCGCTGCCGTCTCGTCGCCGGCCGCCGTCTCGTTCTCCTTCTGGTCGCGCAGGCTGCTCATTGACCTCTTCGCTCGTTCGAGCTGTCGATCCAGATCGTGACGGGCCCGTCGTTCAAGCTCGTGCACCTTCATGTCTGCCCGGAAACTGCCCGGTCGCCGACGGGAATGCCCTGCGCTCGCGCATCGGCGACGAACGCTTCGTAGGCGCGCTCCGCCTCTTCGGGGGCCATGGCCTCGTCGAAGCTGGGCCGTCGACCGCGCCCGCACGTCGCCATAGAGCGTGAACTGGCTGACCACCAGCAGGGCGCCGCCCACGTCGAGCCAAGCGCGCAAATCCATCTTGCCCGCCTCGTTGGTGAAGATGCGCAGGCCCAGCGTTCTTGTCGAGCATAACCCACTCCTTCATCGCGCGCACGTCGTCGGCCTTGCCCACGCCCGGTACACCAGCAGGCCGTGCCTCGATGGCGCCGACGACCTCGCCGGCGACCTCGACGTTGGCCGCGGACACGCGCTGCACGACGGCTCTCACGCGCGACCTTTGCCGTCCGTTGCAGCTCGGCCAAGCCATAGGCGCGCGCCAGCATCTGAAAGTCCGGGTTCAATCAAAGTTACCGCATTGGGCTGGATGCCGGCATCGACCATATTGTCCCTGATCTGCCCGAGCGCATCATTATTCCATAACAAAATCGGCAGCGGCTGCTTGTGCTCCACCGCAGTGCCCAGCTCATTGATCGTGTATTGCAAGCCATAATCGCCGGCCAGCGCGACCACGGGTTTGTCACCCACGCCGAATTTCGCGCCAATGGCAGTGGGCAGCGCAAAGCCCAGCGTGCCAAAGCCCGAGGGATGCAGCCAGGTGCGCGGGTCATACATCGGGAAGACTTCATTCCCCGCATAGGCAATCTGCGTCATGTCGGAAACCACCACTGTTTCTGCGGCAGGTTTTCGCGGATCACATCCAGCATCGTCGTCATCTGCTGGCGCAGCGGCGTGTCCTGTCGTCGGCGGCGAGGCCGGCGCAGTGGCTTTGCGCGGCTTCATGCCTTCCGCGATCCGCGCCAGCGTCGGGCCGGCATCACCGATAATGGCAATCTCCGCCGCATGCGGCCGGCCCAGCGAAGCCGGGTCGATATCGATGCGGATAAGATTTTTCTCGATGGCAAAATCCAGCACCCAGATATCGGTTTCGGAAAGTTCGGTGCCGGCAGCGAGAATGCAATCGCTTTCCTTCAGAAACTTCTGTGTCGCCTCAAGCCCGAGCTTCGCACCCCAGACCAGCGGATGCGACGAAGGCACCGACACCCTTGCCCGCCACCGTGGTGATGATGGGCGCATTGATGGTTTCGGCAATCCTGAGCGCCGCAGCGCCCTGCACCCTGCGCGCCGCCGCCAAGGACGATGCAGGGATTCTTCGCGCCATTGAGCTTGGCAATCGCTGCTTTTACCTGCGCCTCGCCCGCTTGTGGGCGTGATGGCAGCCCCGCTGCGAACCATCCGGTTGCGCCGGCGGGATGGCCCAGCACATCAAGCGGAATTTCGACATAGGCTGGACGCGGCCGCGCACTCGCAAAACGCGCGAAGCTCTCTGCCAAAGCATTCTGCACGTCCTGTGCCGTATAGGCCCGGCGCGCGAAAGCGGTGATCGACTTGGCGCTGTCGAGCTGGCTGATCATTTCATGCAGCCGTCCACGCCCCTGCGCGGCGGAAACCACATCAAGGGCTGTTGAAACCACCAGCACATTCGAGGAATCGCTCCACGCCTGTCCCATCGGCGTGAGGATGTTGGTGACACCGGGGCCTGAAATGGTGAAGCACACACCGGGCTTTCCGGTGGCGCGCGCATAGCCATCGGCCATGAAGCCCGCGCCCTGTTCGTGCCGCGGCAGGATGTGCTTGATCTTGGAGCGCGGCAAAGCCCGGTACATCTCGATGTTGTGCACGCCCGGAATGCCGAAGATCGTGTTCGACACCGTAAGCTTCCAGAAGCCCGACCAGAGCCTCGCCGATGGAAAGTTCTGCGCGTGTGCTCATGATTGAAACCTGTCCGGAAGAATGCTGTCGAGTTTGAAGCCTGCCGCTGCAATATCGGCAGGCACCGGCTCATGCAAGGCGAGCGCTGCCGCAAGCCGCGAAAGTGCGGGGGAAGACTGGATGCCATAGCCGCCCTGGCCCACCAGCCAGAAGAAGCCGGGCCGCTTCGTGTCGTAGCCTGCAACCGGCACCTTGTCTTTCGAGAAGGTGCGCAGCCCGCCCCATTTGTGTTCGATGCGCACCACCTCGATGGTCATCGCGTCCATCATGTTGGCAATGCCGGTCGCCACCGCTTCATCATCGGCATAGGCGTCATGCGGTTCAACCGGCGTCTGGTCGGCGGAGGAGACGATCAGCTTGCCGCTTTGCGGCTTGGCATACCAGGTTTCGCCAATGTCGCAGGCAAAAGGCCAGTGCATGAAATCCTCATAGCCTTGCATCGGCATCGACGCCGATGGAACGGCGCTTCGGTGTCAGGCCGATGGGATCGACACCCGCCATCTTTGCCGCCACCTCATCGCCCCAGGCGCCCGCCGCATTGATGATGACCGGGGCCGTGAAACGTGCCCTGCGCGGTAGCCGCTTCCCATTTGCCATCGTGGAAGGTGAATTCATTGACGCCGGCGTTGACGAAGAGTTCACCGCCGCGCGATTTGAACAGGCGCAGATAGCCGCGGTGCAAAAGATCGACATCAAGATCGCCTGTCACTTCATCATAGAAACCACGCTTGGCATAACCAGGCTTGAGGGCAGGATGCAGCTTGATCAGTTCCGGGCCTTTGAGTTCAATGATGCCCTTGGCCGTCTTGAGATAGGCTTCCGCCTCCGCTTCCTGTCCCGGACCTTCGAGAAAAAGCGAACCGCGGCGGTTGTAGAGCGGGCCATCGGTAAAGCCTTCCGGCGGATTCATGAAAAATGACCCGGCCACGCGCGTGAGAATTTGAATGGGCTCGGGCCCGTAATTGGGCTCATAGCTCGATGCCGATCGCCCCGTGGTGTGATAACCGGGCCGGTCTTCCATCTCGAGCAGCGCAACGCGCGCTTTTTCAGCGAGATGGGCCGCAACAGATGCGCCGGCAATGCCCGCACCCACCACCAGAAAGTCAAAGTCATTCATGGGGCCAAGAAAGCAACTTCGGTGGCTGCTTGTCCATGCTCTGTTTCGGGTTAATGTGGGGCCAGAATTTCAACACCACATGGAAGAGATCATGACTGAATTCAATCAACCGATGTCCGGCCTTGTCACACCGCGCTTTGGCGGCCTTGCCACCTGGGGGCGCCTGCCGCATGTGCCACTTGAGGAAGCGAAGAATATCGACATCGGCATCGTTGGCATTCCTTGGGATGGTGGCACAACGAATAGGCCAGGCCCGCGCCATGGCGCCGCGCCAGATCCGCGACCAATCTTCGATGGTGCGCCGCATGCATCAGGTGACGCGCGTGGTGCCCTATGAACTCGCCAATGTGGCCGATCTCGGTGATTGCCCGGTCAATCCTGCCAATGTCGATGATGCGTTGAAGCGCGTCGAAACCTATTTCAAGAAACTGGTGGGCAAGGGCATCCGTCCCTTGTCGGCGGGTGGCGATCATCTGTCGTCACTGCCGGTGCTGCGGGCCGTCGGTGAAAAGAAGCCAGTGGCGATGATTCATTTCGATGCCCACACCGATTTGTACGACAGCTATTTCGGCGGCTTCAAATATACCCATGGCACGCCGTTCCGCCGCGCCATTGAAGAAAACCTGATCGATCCCAAGAAAGTCATCCAGATCGGCCTGCGCGGCTCGATGTATGACAATGACGATTTCGACTACGCCGAGAAGATGGGCATCCGTATCGTGCGCATCGAGGAAGCGGTGGAGAAAGGCCCGAAGGCCGTGATGGCGGAAGCCCGCAAGATCGTCGGCGACTCGGATGTTTATGTCTCCTTCGATATCGACATGCTTGATCCGGTTTATGCGCCGGGCACCGGCACGCCGGAAATCGGCGGCTTCACCACGCGCGAGGCACAAGCCATGCTGCGCGAAATGCGCGGCCTCAACATTGTCGGCGCCGACGTGGTGGAAGTCTCGCCGCCTTTCGATCCTTCGGGCCTCACCGCTTATGCCGGTGCGGTGATGATGTTCGAAATTCTCTGTCACATGGCGGAGGCCGTCGCCAGGAAGCGCTGATGCTTGAGAGGGTGAGGAATTTTCTTCAGCGCTTTGGTGCGAGGCACCAGGCGCTGAAACTTTTTGTGCTGGGTGCGCTCGCTGCACTGGGCCTGCCGCCGCTGGATGCCGCGTGGCTGCTTATCGTGATTGTGCCGCTGGCCTTCGCTGTGCTGGCGCAGGGCAAGGACGATTCCTGGCTGCGCATCCTCTGGCATGGCTGGATTTTCGGTCTCGGCTATTTTGTCGTGGCCTTGCACTGGATCGGCTTTGCCTTTCTCGTCGATCCATCGCGTGACCTGTGGATGATGCCGATTGCGCTGGGCGGGCTCGCGGCGATCATGTCTGCCTTCTGGGCGGTGGCGATTTTGGCCGGAAGCTTATTGGCGCGCCGCTATCCCATCTGGCTTACAATCCCCATTGCATTTGGGATCGTGGAATGGCTGCGCGGCCATTTGTTTACCGGTTTTCCCTGGGCCGTCTTCGGCCAGATGACCGATGGCATGGGCGGCGTTGACCAGCTCGCCTCGCTGATCGGCATGACCGGCCTCACACTGATGGTGTGGTTGTGGGCCGGAACTTTCTATGCGCTCATCACTGAAAGGCGCCGTGCAATTGCCGCCATCATTCTCGCAACACTGCCCATCGCGTTCGCCTGGGGCCAATGGCGTCTCGCGTCGCATCCCACCCAATACCGCGACGGCATCATGCTGCGCCTCGTGCAGCCCAATATCAGCCAGAATGACAAATGGCGGCAGGGCAATGCCCGCAACATCTACAATCAGCTGCTGGCGCTGACCAGGGCGCCTTCGAGCACGGGCCAGCCTGTCACCCACATCATCTGGCCTGAATCCTCCGTGCCATTTCTGATTGATGAAAGTGCCGAAGGCAGGGCCGAACTGGCCAATGCGCTGCAGCCGGGCCAGACATTGATTGCCGGTGCCGTGCGCCGCTCCGCGCCCAATGATCAGGCCGATTATTTCACCTCGATCCTGATCCTCAATGACAAGGCCGAGGTGCAGGATCACTATGACAAGTGGCATCTGGTGCCGGGCGGTGAATTCCTGCCGCTGGCCTGGTTGCTCGAGCCCTTGGGCCTGCGCAAGGTTGTTGATCTGCCGGAAAGTTTTCGCGCCGGACCTGGACCTGCCAATCTCATGGTGCCCAATATCGGCCTTGCCGGCATGTCGATCTGCTACGAGGCGATCTTTCCCGGCGCCATCACCGCTTCCGAACCGCGCGCCGACTGGCTGGTCAATGTCACCAATGATGGCTGGTTCGGGAAATCCACCGGGCCTTATCAGCACCTTGCGCAGTTGCGCTTGCGCACCATTGAGCTTGGCCTGCCTGCCGCGCGCGATGCCAATACCGGCATATCGGCGATCATCGATGCCTATGGCCGCGAGACTTTCACCTCACCGCTGGAGACGGCCGGTGCCTTTGACATGTTGCTGCCAAAGGCAGCGCCATCAACACTTTACGGACGCTTCGGTGATCTGGCTCTCTTCCTGTTGCTGCTTGGTGCGACAATTATCGCCTATTTTTATGAACGTTTGGCGCGATAGGCCCTTGGCTGATTCGTGCATTGATTGTATATTGTTGCGGTGCAATCGGATTGCCTGCTTAGGACGGTTCAACGAAAGCACGTGATCTCAACAGACTGGGGGCAACAGTCTGAGGTAGAAATGACACGTAGAGACCCGAATTTTATTGATGTGCATGTTGGCGCGCGTATTCGCATGCGCAGGCAGTTGATCAATATGAGTCAGGAGCGTTTGGGCGAGCTGCTTGGAATCACGTTCCAGCAGGTACAGAAATATGAAAAGGGCTCGAACCGCATCAGCGCCTCGAGACTTTTCTACGCCGCCAAGACGCTGGGTGTTTCGGTGCAGTTTTTCTATGACGGCCTGCCCGGTGTCGACCAGGGCGAAGGCATGCGCGAGGACGACACCTCCAACAGTCTCAATGCACTCATGATGACGCCGGAAGGCATGCAGCTCGTCAAGACCTTCAGGGAAGCCGACACACCCTACAAACGCAAGTTGATCGCCAGTAGCGCGCGCGCCATCGTCGACACCGCTATCTGAATCTTTGACCGGTTAACCAAGGAGCAACAGCCTTTGCAGGCTGCAGCTGGCCTGTGCACAACTGCCTGTGAGCCTCTTGAATCTCGCGTAATTCGCTGTATGAGAGCGGCCCAAGCGCATAAAGATATCTTTATATAATCTAAAACCACATTTCAGGAAAACATCATGGCCCGCAGTTCCTACCAGTTCACCAGTGAGTCCGTGTCGGAAGGTCACCCGGACAAGGTGTGCGACCGCATCTCTGATGAGGTGGTGGATCTGTTCTACCGTGAAGCACTGGCCGAGAAGATGGACCCGTGGCGCGTGCGCGTCGCCTGCGAAACCATGGCGACGACCAACCGCATCGTGATTGCCGGCGAAGTGCGTGGTCCGCAGTCAATCACCCCCGACAAGATTGAAGACGTGGCGCGCAAGGCCATCAAGGCCATTGGGTATGAACAATCCGGTTTCCATTGGGACAAGGCCAAGGTCGAAATCCTGCTGCACAACCAGTCAGCCGACATTGCTCAGGGTGTCGATGACGGCGCCCACAAGGAAGAGGGTGCTGGCGACCAGGGCATCATGTTTGGCTATGCCTGCGATGAAACCCCGGACCTGATGCCGGCGCCACTTTATTATTCGCAGCGCATCCTGCAGCTTTTGGCCGAAGCCCGCCACAATGGCGAGAAGCGTCTGGGCCCGGATTCCAAGAGCCAGGTCACCGTGCAGTATGAAAAGGGCAAGCCCGTTGCCGCCACCCAGATCGTCGTCTCGCACCAGCATCTCGACGAGGACATGACCTCGGCGGATGTGAGGAAGCTGATCGAGCCTTACGTGAAGAAGGCCCTTGCCCAAGGGCTGGATCAAGAAGGACACGGTCTGGCACGTCAACCCCACAGGCAAGTTCTATATCGGCGGTCCGGATGGCGATGCTGGCCTCACCGGCCGCAAGATCATTGTCGACACTTACGGTGGTGCGGCACCCCATGGCGGTGGCGCCTTCTCCGGCAAGGACCCGACCAAGGTCGACCGTTCCGCTGCCTATGCGGCGCGCTATCTCGCCAAGAATGTCGTGGCGGCAAAACTCGCCAGGCGCTGCACCATCCAGCTGTCTTATGCGATTGGCGTGGCCCAGCCACTGTCGGTCTATGTCGACACCCATGGCACCGGCAAGGTTTCCGACGCCAAGATTGAAAAGGCCCTGCGCAAGGTGATGGATCTGTCGCCGCGCGGCATCCGCACCCATCTCGATCTCAACAAGCCGATCTATGCCCGCACCACCGCCTATGGCCATTTCGGCCGCAAGCCCGACTCTGATGGCGGCTTCTCCTGGGAAAAGACCGATCTCGTCTCGAAGCTCAAGAAAGCGGTGAAGTGAATTTGTGACGTCTGAACGTCCAAAGTTCCAGTTTTACGGACGGCGCAAGGGCAAGCCCTTGCGCCGTTTGCATGCCGGGCTGATGGAAAACCTGCTGCCGCAGCTGAGGGTCGATCTCGATCAGCCACTTCATGGCACGGACGCGCCGCGCATGCTGGAAATCGGCTTTGGCGGCGGTGAACATCTGGCCCATCAGGCGGCACTCAATCCAGATGTAAGTTATCTCGGCGCCGAACCCTTCCTGAACGGCGTGGCAAAACTTCTGTCGGGCATTGAGGAGCGCGGTCTGAAAAATATTCGGGTGCATTATGGCGATGCCCGCCCGCTTCTTGAAGTGCTGCCCGCCGAAAGCTTCGCGCGCATCTATCTTCTCTATCCCGACCCCTGGCCCAAGGAACGGCAGAAGAAGCGCCGTTTCGTCAATGCGTCGAACCTCGCGCATTTCGCCCGCGTGCTGCAGCCGGGGGGCCAGTTCTGGTTTGCCTCCGACATTGATGACTATGTCGAATGGACACGCGAGATGGTGACGACATCAAAACTCTTCGCCGAAGAAGGCGATTCCGCTGATCCGTTCGAAGACTGGGTCGAGACCCGCTACGAGGCCAAGGCCAGGAAAGCCGGCCGCGGCTCGCATTATTTGCGGTTCATAAAGCTTTAGCCGTTGTGGACGGCGCAGAATTCATGGCCCTATATTCATTGTCACATAACTGTCATAATTAGGTTCCGCCGTAGATTTAGCCTGACAGAATAGAGGGAATCACTGAAGTTGCGCTTGACGGTCTTTCTTCCACCTTTCTTGGGCTTTTGCGCACGGACGTGATGGCGAACAACGGTTTCGAACAGCAGGTCGCTGCCCTGCCATACCGCCGCCGTGGCAAAGGCCTGCAGATCCTTCTCATCACCTCAAGGGAAACCAGGCGCTGGGTCATTCCCAAGGGCTGGCCGATGAAGGGCAAGAAGGACTGGAATTCTGCCGCCACCGAGGCTTTCGAGGAAGCAGGCATCAAGGGCGACGTCGGCCACAAGACCATTGGCCTCTATCACTATGTGAAGCGCCGCAAATCCGGTGATCTGGACTGCGAGGTCGTGGTCTATCCCATGGAAGTCAAGAAACTGCTCGGCAAGTGGCCGGAGAAGAGCGAGCGCCAGCGCAAGTGGTTCGAAGCGGCAAAAGCGGCAAAGCTGGTGGACGAGGATGGCCTCAAGGCCATTATCGAAGCCGCTTTCGCTTAACCTCCCGTTATGTACTGACGTGTTTTGACAGGGAGACTCGCCCAGAGATAGGTCCTGCATGTCGTCCCACACCAGAGGTCTGATCCTGATCTCGATCTCCGCGTTGCTCTTTTCAACGCCGGGCCTCTTCACGCGCGGTGTTTCGGCCTCGGGCTGGGACGTGATCTTCTGGCGTGGCCTCTTTGGTATTATTTTCATGGTCATTTTTCTGGCTTGGCGTGGCGCCTTGCATGGGCAGATTTTCAAGCTCGGAAAGCCGGGTTGGATCAACGCCATCATCTGGGCCAGCGGCACGATTGCCTTCATCCAGTCTTACAAGCTCACCACCATTGCCAACGTGTCACTGATCTATGGTTCCGCTCCGATGCTGACGGCTTTGGTGGCCTGGGTCTGGTTTCGCGAAAAACCACGAACCATTGTTTTGGCCGCAAGCGCTCTGGCCTTGATGGGTGTGGTCGTCATCGGTTCGGGCTCATTCGGCACCGTGCATCTGGCCGGCGATCTTCTGGCCTTGTGGATGACCTGCACCGTAGCCATCGGCCTTTCGATCTTCCGCAAATATCCGGATACGCCGACAGCCGGTGTGACGGTCCTCTCATCTCTGTTGGTCCTGCCGCCCTGTCTGATCTGGGGCGATCCATTTTCCACACCGTTCAATGAAATCGCCATTCTGGCCGTGTTCGGACTCGTCTTTGCCGTGGCCGCAGTGCTGCTGAACGAAGGCTCGAAAATTCTTCCTGCCAGTGAAGCGGCTTTGATCAGCAATCTCGAAGTTCCGGTGCAGCCGCTTCTCGCCTGGCTGGTTTTTGCCGAACTGCCCTCGCAGGTAGCCTTCATGGGCGGGGCGCTGATCCTGATCGCCATCGTGACATCGTCCTGGCCGCGCCCGGCGGCTCCCGTGCCTCCGGTCTAGGGGTTACTTTTACGACCTCTGGTGGCGCTACACTTTATGGACTAGACGGTCTTCCACACGCACGTCAGAGAATATTCTTTGGAGAAAAGTCATGTCCAATGAGTGCTATGATACCTTCTGCCCGATTGCCAAGGCCTGCGATGTTCTTGAACCGCGCTGGACGATGCTGATCCTGTGCGAATTGTGGCACGGCTATATGCGCTTCAACGAAATTCGCCGCGGCCTGCCGGGCATTTCACCAACGCTGCTGTCGAAGCGTCTCAAGGAAATGGAACACAATGGCTTGGTCCGCCGTGTCGAGATCGGTGGCGGTGAACTGGGCTACGCCACAACATCCATGGCGGATGAATTGCAGCCTGCGATTATCGCTCTGGGCAAATGGGCCCACCGCAATGTTGACACTGACGTCTCATTCGAAAAGCTCGACGCCCGCCTGCTGATGTGGAACATGCGCCGCAAGATTGATGCCAATGCGTTCCCGCGCGGCAAGACTACGGTCATTCAGTTCACCTTCCCGGAATTGACCGAGGAAGAGCGCAACTATTGGCTGGTGACGCGGCCGGGCCAGCCCGTCGATCTCTGCATGATTGATCCCGGCCAAGACGTTGATCTTTTTGTGAGGGCTGATCTGAAGGCCATGACATCGTCCTGGATCGGCCGCACCAGCTTGCGTTCAGAAATCAATGCCGAGAAAATTGTGTTAATCGGTGACAGGAAGCTGATTGCCACGATCGACAAATGGCTGGTGCGCAGTCTTTTTGCCGAAAACGATATGGAGCAGGCCGCGGCCTAGCCGCTTCACAATCTGTATCGGCCTGCTCCATTTTGTGCACTATCCGCAGCAGCGGGCAGGTGGTTTTGAGGTTTCGTTCAAACATGAAGGAGACCGTATATGGATACCAACCCGACCCCCATTCCCAACGCCAACAAGGCGCTCTGGGAAAAAGGTGACTTCACCCGCCTCGCTGCGTCGATGCGCGAGAGTGGTGAGGCGCTGGTCAAATCGCTCGGCGTCAAGAAGGGCTTGAAGGTGCTCGATCTCGGCTGCGGCGACGGCACCACCGCCATCCCCGAGGCTCAAGCTGGCGCGGAAGTTCTGGGCGTCGACATTGCCCGCAACCTGGTGGCTGCTGGCAATGCCCGCGCCAAGGCGCTGCAGCTTGCCAACATTCACTTCGAAGAGGGCGACGCCAGCAATCTCGTCAACCTCAAGGACAAGAGCTTCGATCTGGTTGTCAGCATCTTCGGCGCCATGTTCGCGCCCAAGCCCTTTGATGTCGCCAAGGAAATGGTGCGGGTCACCAAATCCGGTGGTCGCATCGTGATGGGCAACTGGATTCCCGGCGATCCGACTTTGGTGGCGCAGATCCTCAAGATCAGCGCGGCCTATTCGCCGCCGCCGCCGGAAGGTTTTGTCAGTCCGGTGACATGGGGCGTGGAAGCCAATGTCAAGGAGCGCTTCGAGGCTGCCGGCATTCCTGCGGCGAACATCAGCTGCGAGAAGGACACCTACGTGTTCAACTATCCAGCCTCGGCCACCAAGTTTCTGGAACAGTTCCGCAATTTCTATGGCCCGACCATGAACGCTTTCGATGCCGCGTCCAAGAACGGCAAGGCTGAAGAACTGCAGAAGGAACTGGATCTTCTGTTCAACCGCCAGAACCAGGCCAAGACCAATGGCACGACTTCGATTCCAGCGGCGTTCCTGCGCGTGACTGTCCGCAAGCCATAACACCAACGCGAAACGGCATCAGTATGCCTGATGCCGTTTAAACTTCTGCGCCAATGCTCACTGGTGACTTTCTCTTACATCTCCAGTGACACTTTCTGACGGGGGATTGGTGTAGAGCTTCTCCGCCATGAACCCCAACCACACCAGAGGCCTGACCCTCGTCGCCATCTCGGCCTTGCTCTTCTCGACACCTGGCCTGTTCACGCGCGGTGTCTCGGCTTCGGGCTGGGATGTGATTTTCTGGCGTGGTGTCTTCGGCATCATCTTCACCAGTCTCTATCTTCTCTGGCGCGGGAAGCTGCGCGAACAGTTCTCCCGCTTCGGCTGGACCGGCTGGATCAACGCCTTGCTCTGGTCCACCGGCGCCATCGCTTATCTGCAGGCCTACAAGCTGACCACCATTGCTGAGGTGTCGCTGATCTATGGCCTGGCGCCGATCCTTGCGGCACTTCTTGCCTGGGCCTGGTTTGGCGAACCGCCGCGCAAGGTGGTGCTGGCGGCAAGCATCCTAGCCTTCATCGGCGTGGCTGTGATCGGAGCCGCTGCGTTGGGGGCAGGCCACTTATTGGGTGACACGCTGGCTTTGTGGATGACGATCACGGTCGCCATCAGTTTCAGCATGTTCCGCAAATATCCGAACACACCGGCTGCCGCGAGCGCCATCATGGCTTCGGTGATAGCATTGGTGCCAAGCTTCATCTTCGGTGATCCCGGACATGTTCCGCTGCACGAGATTGCCATCCTCGCCGTTTTCGGCGCGGTGTTTTCCGCTGCATCAATCCTGCTGGCCGAAGGCTCGAAATTCCTGCCCGCGGGCGAGACGGCCTTGATGAGCAATCTCGAAGTGCCGGTTCAGCCGCTGCTCGCCTGGCTGGTTTTCACTGAAATCCCTTCGCCCGCCGCCTTCATCGGTGGCGCGCTGATCATCGTGGCCATCCTGGCATCTTCCTGGCCACAGCGCGCAACGCCCTTGCATTCCAGCCCCAACCAGCCTATGTAACCGTCATATTCACTCACATCGTAGATCTGATGGGGTGGGTCCCGCGAGGGGCCCGCTTTTTTTGTTTGGAAAAGAGAGCTTTGGACGCAACCGAACCGAGACTGGCACGAGAGCAGGGCCCCGCCGCACGCGTGGCCGCTTTGGCTGAGCCTGTGCTGGCCGACATGGGCTTCAGGCTGGTGCGCATCAAGATGTTTGGTTCCACCGTGCAGATCATGGCCGAGCGCCCTGATGGCACGTTCTCCATTGATGACTGCGAGAATTTCTCGCGCAGTTTTTCGCCTGTGTTGGATGTGGCCGACATCATTTCATCCAAATATCATCTGGAAATTTCGTCACCCGGCATTGACCGGCCGCTGGTGCGCCCTGCTGATTTTGAAAACTGGGCCGGCCATGTGGTGAAGATCGAAATGGCTGTGCCCCAGGCCGGCCGCAAGCGTTTCCGTGGCGATCTCGAAGGCTATCATGATGGCGAAGTGCGCCTGTTCATCGACAATCCGGCGGGCGGCGAGAAGCTGCTCGTCGGCGTGCCCTTCACCGATATCGGCGAGGCCACTCTCGTCTTGACCGACCAATTGATCGAAGACGCCAAGTCGCGCCTGCCCCAAAAGGGTTATGGCGATGGCGCCGAAATCGACGAAGACCAAATTCAACCCGAAAAGGAAGAAGACCATGGCTAACACAGCCGTTTCAGCCAACCGCCTCGAGCTCTTGCAGATCGCCGACGCGGTGGCCCGCGAAAAGTCGATCGACAAGTCGATCGTGCTGGAAGCGATGGAAGAGGCCATCACCAAGGCCGCCAAGGCCCGTTATGGCCAGGAAAACGAGATCCGCGCCGAGATCGATCCGCGCTCCGGCGAAACCCGGCTGAACCGCCTGCTGCAGGTGGTCGAGACCGTCGAAGACGACGCCAAGCAGATTACGCTGGTCGAAGCATCAAAGAAGAATCCGGCCGCTCAGGTTGGCGATTACATTGCCGAGGCCCTGCCGCCCATCGAATTCGGCCGCATCGCTGCGCAGAGCGCCAAGCAGACCATCGTGCAGAAGGTGCGCGATGCCGAGCGCGAGCGCATGTACGAGGAATACAAGGACCGCATCGGCGACATCATCTCCGGCGTGATCAAGCGCGTCGAATATGGCAACGTGATCATCGATCTCGGCCGTGGCGAAGGCATCGTCCGCCGCGATGAAACCCTGCCGCGCGAAACGCCGCGCCAGGGTGACCGTATGCGCGCTTACGTTTATGACGTGCGCCGCGAACAGCGCGGGCCCCAGATTTTCCTGAGCCGCACCCATCCGCAATTCATGGCCAAGCTCTTCGGCCAGGAAGTGCCGGAAATTTATGACGGCGTGGTGGATGTCGTCTCGGTCGCGCGTGATCCATCATCGCGCGCCAAGATTGCCGTGCGCTCCAAGGATAGTTCGATCGATCCCGTCGGCGCCTGCGTGGGTATGCGTGGGTCTCGTGTGCAGGCCGTGGTGAACGAGCTGCAGGGCGAAAAGATCGATATTATCCAGTGGTCGCCAGACGTGGCCACTTTCGTTGTCAACGCTTTGGCTCCGGCAGAAGTCTCCAAGGTCGTGCTTGATGAAGAAGCCGAGCGTATCGAAGTCGTGGTGCCGGATGAGCAGCTTTCGCTTGCCATTGGCCGCCGCGGCCAGAATGTGCGCCTCGCCTCGCAGCTCACCGGCTGGGATATCGACATCATGACCGAGGCTGAAGAATCTGAACGCCGCCAGAAGGAATTCGCCGCCCGTACCGCCCGCTTTGTGGGTGCGCTGGACGTCGATGAAACCCTGGCCCAGCTCCTGGCCTCTGAAGGCTTCGACAAAGTTGAGGAAATTGCCTTGGTTGACCCCCACGAAATCTCTTCGATCGATGGTCTCGATGAAGCCACTGCCGAAGAACTGCAGAACCGCGCCAAGGCCTATATGGACCGTGAGGCGAAGGAACTGGAAGACAAGCGCGTCGCTCTCGGTGTCACCGATGACCTGAAGAATTTCGAAGGTCTGACGCCCGCCATGCTGGTGGCCCTGGGCGAGCACAACGTCAAGACGCTGGAAGACTTTGCCGATTGCGCCACCGATGATCTCACCGGCTGGAATGAACGCAAGAATGGCGAGACCGTGAAGCATCAGGGTGCCCTGAGCGGCCATGAGATTTCATTGGCCGAAGCGCAGGACCTGATCATGAAGGCCCGCCTGCAACTGGGCTGGATCACCGCACCAGAACCGGAGGCGGCGCCGGAAGCCGCGGAGGCCACGCACTGAGCGCAGCCGCCAAGTCTGAAAGTGAACGCACCTGCATCGTCAGCCGCGAAGCCAAGGCTGAAGGCGAGCTGATACGCTTTGTCGCGGCGCCGGATGGAACTGTGGTTCCAGACCTGCGCCGCAAGCTGCCTGGCCGGGGCTGCTGGGTGTCGAAAAGCCGCGTTAAGGTTGATGAAGCCGAAAGGCGTGGAGCATTTGCCCGCGCCTTGGGCGAAGACGTCAAGCCGCTTCCGGGGCTTGCGGATTTGGTGGGAAAACTCCTGCGCGAAGAACTGCTTCAGGCGCTTGCCCTGTGCCGGAAAGCCGGTCTTTCGGTTTCAGGCTTCATGAAGGTTGAAGAAGCGCTGGCGAAGGGCCACATCAGGGCTCTGATCCACGCAGCAGGTGCTGCCGCAGACGGCACGGAGAAACTGAACCGCCGCGCTGGCGGGAATGTCGCAATTCTGCATTTATTTTCGCCCGGTGAATTGGCCTTGGCATTTGGCCGCGAAAATGTGGTACATGCCGCGCTGAGCGAAGGTGGACAGACCCGGAAGCTGCTTGATTTGGCGCAGGGCTTGGCACAGTACGAAAATTTGACGATTGAAGGTTTGAATTAGTTACGCATGAGCGACACCAATAACCCCGACGAAAAGACTGGCAACCGTGCTGGTGGCCACACGCTGAGCCTGAAGCGCCCGGCGGTCGAGCAATCGCGGGTGAAGCAGAATTTTGCCCATGGCCGCACCAAGACGGTGGTCGTGGAGACCAAGCGCAAGCGCTTCGGCGATGATCGTCCCGCCGCTGAGGAAAAGCCGCGTTTCCAGCCGCAGCCTCGTGTGGCCGAACAGCCGGCCGCCGCCACCAAAACGGCGGCACCACAGCCGCCGGCTCCGCCGCGTCCGGGCGTGGTTCTGCGCACGCTTTCAGCCGACGAGCGCGAGGCGCGTGAACGCGCCTTGGCCGGTTCGCGTGTGCGTGAAGCCGAAGACCGCAAGCGCCAGGAAGAAGATGCCGCGCGCCGCAAGATCCAGGAAGATCATGACCGCCGTGAACGCGAAGCTGCCGCCCGCCGCAAGGCCGACGATGATGCCCGTCACCGCGCCGAGGAGGAAGGCCGCCGGAAGGCCGAAGAAGCCGCCAAGAAACTCGCCCCCAAGACTGCTGCTCCTGCCGACCGCAACATGGCGGAAGAGAGTGATGAGAGGCCGCGCGCCCGCTTGGGCACTGTGCGGCCAGGTGGCACCGTCAAGCGTATCATCACGGCACCAGCACCTCCACGCACCAAGGCCGATGCTGACAAGCGCCGTGGCCGTCTCACCGTTGAAAATGCACTTAACGAGGACGAAAACGATCGTGGCCATTCCGTTGCCGCCTTCCGCCGCCGCACCGAGCGTCTGAAGAAGCAGGCCCAGGGCTTCCAGATGCCCACGGAAAAGGCGACCCGCGAAATTGTCATTCCTGAAACCATCACCATTCAGGAACTGTCCAACCGCATGGCCGAACGCGCCGTCGACATCATCAAGCTGCTGATGAAGCAGGGCCAGATGCATACGATCAATGATGTGATTGATGCTGACACCGCCCAGATCATCGCCGAGGAAATGGGCCACAAGGTCAAGCGCGTGTCGGAAACCGCTGTGCTCGACAGTCTCGACACCGGTGTTGATGCCGAGGAAACGCTGGTCCAGCGTCCGCCGGTCGTGACCATCATGGGTCACGTCGACCACGGCAAGACCTCGCTGCTCGATGCCATCCGCAAGACAAATGTGGTCTCTGGCGAAGCCGGTGGCATCACCCAGCATATCGGCGCCTATCAGGTGAAGACGCCAAACGGCCTCGTCACCTTCATCGACACGCCGGGCCATGAGGCCTTCACCTCGATGCGTGCCCGTGGCGCACAAGCGACCGACATTGCCATTCTGGTGGTTGCTGCCGATGACGGCGTGATGCCGCAGACGGTGGAATCGATCAATCACGCCAAGGCTGCAGGTGTGCCGATTATTGTGGCCATCAACAAGGTCGACAAGCCCGGCGCCAACCCGGTGCGCGTCCGCACCGATCTGTTGCAGCATGATATCGTTGTCGAAAGCATGGGTGGCGACACGCTCGATGTCGAAGTCTCGGCGCTGAAGGGCACCAATCTTGACAAGCTGCTCGACACCATTCTCTTGCAGGCCGAAGTGCTCAATTTGCGCGCAAATCCTAACCGCGAGGCGTCGGGCCTTGTGGTCGAAGCCCAGCTCGACAAGGGCCGTGGCCCTGTGGCCACCGTTCTCGTGCAGCGTGGCACGCTCAAGCATGGCGACATTTTTGTCGCTGGCGCGGCCTGGGGCCGTGTCCGTGCGCTGCAGGACGACAAGGGCCAGCAGGTCAAGGAAGCACCACCCTCATTCCCGGTGGAAGTCCTGGGTCTCAACTCAGCGCCGGAAGCCGGTGACCGCTTTGACGTGGTGCCGAACGAGGCCCGCGCCCGCGAAATCACCGAATTCCGCGAACGCCAGAAGCGCGAAAAGCGCGGCACGTCTTCGCGCTCGTCGCTTGAGCAGATGATGAGCCAGATCAGCGCATCGGGCCGCAAGGAATTTCCGATCCTGGTCAAGGCTGACGTGCAGGGTTCCGCCGAAGCCATCGTGCAGGCGCTGGAAAAGATCGGCAATGACGAGATCAAGGCCCGCGTCGTGCATTATGCCGTGGGCGGTGTCACCGAAAGCGATATCTCGCTGGCGGCAGCCTCTGGCGCCGTGGTTCTGGGCTTCAATGTGCGCGCCAATTCGCAGGCGCGTGATGCGGCCCAGCAGCAGGGCATCGAGATCCGTTACTACAACATCATTTACGACCTGGTGGATGACATCAAGGCGGCGATGGCCGGCAAGCTCGCGCCGGAATTGCGCGAAACCTTCATCGGCAACGCCAGGATTCTGGAAGTCTTCAACATCACCAAGGTCGGCAAGGTTGCCGGCTGCATGGTCACCGAAGGTTCGGTGCAGCGTGGCAATAAAGTGCGCCTGATCCGCGACAACGTGGTGGTGCATGAAGGCGAACTCTCGACCCTGAAGCGCTTCAAGGATGAAGTGCGCGAAGTGCCGGTCGGCCAGGAATGCGGCATGGCTTTCGCCAACTATCAGGACATGCGCGCCGGCGACATCATCGAATGCTTCCGCGTCGAGAAGGTCGCAAGGACGCTGGAGTAATCCGCGTCATACCAGTTCCAAAAGGCAGCCTCCGGGCTGCCTTTTATTTTTGGCGCACCCCGATAGCGCTGTCCTGCGCTGGCATGACGAAATACGAAGATGGCCGTTCACCTCAGCTGCCCTGCGTGTTGCCGCCATGAAACTTTCCGAACTGATGTGCGGCGACCAATGCTGAAAGCAGCAGTCCCAGCCCAAAGGCCAAGGCATGACCGGGCACGCGCCAGTCGAAGGCTCCCACTTCGATGAGGAGATAATAGGCGGCCACCATGTTGGCGAAACCCCACGCCACATTCACCTTGGCGGAGGACAGTCCCTTGCCAGGTGGTTTGGCGAATGGGGTTTGGAACGGCTTTCCCATAACACCCGAAACAAAATGGGGAACGGAATTTCCTCCGAAGGCGCCTGCGAAAAAATATGAGGCGATCCAAAGCCAATCCATGAATAGTGCTCCTTTCGGATTCAACCGCTGATGCCTAACGCTGCACTCTCTTTGCTGGAAGTAATGCACGCCCTAATCGTGGTGCGATGATAGGCTTATTGGGCTGAAGAAGCAGATTTCTCGCGGTGCCGGTATCCTTCCGACCACGTCACCAAGGCTTGAAACCTTGATGCCTTCAGGACGTCCTCCTCCGACAGATGCGGAAGTGCGAGGTGAAGTGCTTCATGGAGATAGGTTTCGAATTTTTCCCGGCCCTTGAGACGGCTATCAATTTCAATATGGCTGTTCAGCCGCCGGTCCATGGGAATATGCGCCATGCCCGTAGCCTTGTGGCGACCGAGCTTCCGGAAAGTGACCCGAGGCATTTTACGCAAATCTACGAAGAACATAAAGTGAAGGTAACAGCACACATTATAACTGGCAATGAAAATATAAAAAAAACATCAAATTCAATGGTTTAAATGGATTTTCAAACGCTGCTCGATGCCCGGTTTGGCGCTGCGGACACTTTAGCAGGCCTTGGTAAATCTGCCGTCGTGAAGGATGTTGAGGCCCGTCATGTGATCGGAAAATGGCGGCAGCAGGCCTTCATGGCGACGTCCGTTCCTCCGGCTGCGCATATTTTTTGAGCGGAACACTATCAGCGTCCTGCACCAGCATGTCCTCAAAACTCAATCCCGCCTGTGCAGCGCGCACGCCGTTGCAGCTGCCGGTGCCATCTTCCAGCAGTTGCGCGCCACGAGCGGGCGAAAATCGCGTGCCGTTCCTTCAGCAGCGTATCGGGTGAGACATAGTAGCGGGCATCAAGATTGAGCATGGGGGGTCCTTGGCGGTGGCGGGTTGGCCAACGCTAATTCAAGTGGCAGGCCTGTCAAGGTTTGGCCCATCACTTCATCTCATCTCGTCACCCTAGTGAGGTTGGGTCGGCATTGGGTGAGTTTAAATTACTGCTTGGAGAGTTCGCCAGAATTTATGCCGCAAGCCTATACCAACACAATTGACCCAAGGCGGACACTTGGATCACCCAGCCGCAATGCTTCGACGAACATTTTCGGCGAACTCTTGGACCACGGGGCTCAACAGTTCTGACTGGTAGAGATTGAGCCGAAACATCGGCAGCTTTGGCAATCGCCGGTCAATTTTGATGATCTCCAGGCTCTCAGGAACTGAGTGGCTCAGCAGCGGCGCCACCGCGAGATCCGCTTCGAGCGTTGCGCGCACTGGTTCCATATTGCTCACCTCGCAAATCGCCCGCCAGTTTCGCCGCGCCTTCTTGAGGGCAGCAATGGCTACCGGCCGAAACACGCATGTATTGGCACCCAGCGAAACAGGCAGCGGTTCCTGCGTGTGGGCAACGCCGCCACGTGCACCTGTCCAGACCAATCGATCACTGCGCAGTGTCTCGCCGCCTTGCCCACAACCCAGTTCTGTCGTCAACACGAGGTCGATCCTGCCAGCCCGCAGTTCGCGGAGCAGCACGATTGTGTCCTGGCAAATCAAAGTGACACGGATGCCCGGAAATGCCGTGCTGAAGCGCCGCAAAACCGGCGGTGCGTAACTGCCGATGATGTCGTAGGGCGCGCCGAACCGAACCTCACCTTCGAATTCTGGTTGGCGGAGTGCGGCGAGCAACAGGTCATTGGCAGCAAGGAACTGCTTTACATTTGGGACCAGCCGCTGGCCCTCGGAGGTTAAAGTTAGCCGACGACCGGCGCGCACAAACAGGCGGCCCGCCGACAACTCCTCAAGGCGGTGGATTTGCTGACTTATGGCGCCTTGCGTCAGATTAAGCTGGCGTGAAGCAAGTGTGACACTTCCTGTCTCGACAACTGCGAGGAAAGCGCGGGCGACAGCGACATCCAGATTACGGATCATGGACAAGACCATCTATTAGCATTCGTAAAGCAATCGATTACAAGCTTTAGATATTCTAATTTTATTAGAAGCGCTAGCCATCTGCCAAGTCAACGCCGTTCTGGGAGATGCTCATGATCGCAGGAGTTTGGATACCGCTCGTCACGCCATTCAAGGACGGCATGGTCGATTTTGCCAGCTATCGCAGATTAATCGAGCACTACATCGCCAAGGGTGTTGCAGGTCTCTTTCCGCTTGGCACAACAGGCGAGGCACCGACCCTTGACGACCGTGAAGAAGACCTGATCGTTGCAGAAACCTTAGAGATTGTTGCGGGGCGGGTTCCCGTCTTCGTTGGCATTGGAGGCAACGCCACGGCCAAAGTTATCAAATCGATCAAACGTTTCGCGCACCTCGAGTTTCAAGGCATTGTTTCTGTATGCCCCTATTACAATCGACCCACGCAAGCCGGCATGCGCGAGCACTTCACCGCAATATCCGAAGCAACTGATCGTCAAATCCTGATCTACAACATCCCATACCGGACTTCAGTTAACCTCACCAATGACACGATGCTACGCTTGGCAGAACTGCCGAACATTGTTGGCGTCAAGGACAGCTCGGGCAGCATTGCGCAATCGCTTGATTTGCTCGCGGCCCGGCCCCAGGGCTTCTCGGTTTTGACGGGTGAAGATGCGTTGTTCTATCCCATGTTGTGCAACGGCGCCGATGGGGGAATCTTGGCGTCAGCCCATCTTGCAACTGACCGGTTCATCAATGTCGCGCAGCGTGTCGCCGCAAACGATCATTTGGGTGCGCGTGCTATCTGGCAGCCGTTGCGACAGTTTATTCCAAAATTGTTCCAGGAGGCCAATCCGGTCCCGGTCAAGTATTGTCTTTGGCGCCAAGGTTTGATCGCCTCGCCGGAATGCCGCTTACCACTTGCGCCGATCTCGGCTGAGTTGGCTGCGGAAATTGATCGTCTTCACGCGGTTCTTGTTTAGTCTACTCTTGGCCCATCGCAGCCAATGAGATGACGGGAGTAGCAGTCTGCGAATGAATGCAATGCGGACCAATAGGCTGGTCGCGAATATCCGCCTATGAAAAGGCAGGCTGTCCCACTACGCCGTCGGGCCGAGCCAGTTGCAGAAACCCCCCGCATTCACTATGTCAAAGCCATGTCAAAACCGGCCTCGGGCAACGGCCCATCGCAACGCATGCTCCGCGCCGGAGAGCTGATCCGCCATGCCTTGGCAGAGGTGATCCAGCGCGGCGATGTGGGTGATCCGGATATCGACCGGCTCGCCCCCACCATTTCCGAGGTGCAGGTTTCGCCGGATCTGAAGATCGCAACCGCCTTTGTGCGCAGCCTCATCGTGGGCAAGGAAAAGCAGGCGCTCGAAGTACTCAACAAGCACCGTAAATTTATCCGCGGCCTTCTGGCGCCCAAGCTCGACATGAAGTTCATGCCCGAGATCCGCTTCAAGATTGATACGTCGCTCGACTACGCCAACAAGATCGATGACATCCTGCACCGCCCGGATGTGCAGCGCGACCTGAAGAAGGACTGATCGTGCTGCGCCTGGTGATGGCCGTATGTGCAATAGCGCTGGCCACGAGTGGCGCGAAAGCGGAAACGGTTATTCTCGACCGGCTGGAGGCGTTTCTCATCCACAGCAGCGACGGCAAGCTTTCCGGCGATTTGATTTCCACCCAGCCGGTGCTGTGGAACACGGTGATTGGCGAAGGCGGCTCGGGTGGCCGCTCTGATGATGTTCTGCTCGTCGCCCATTTCAAGACAGCGCTGCAGGCGAAGAAGCCGGACCTCCCTTCAATTCTGGTCACCGACAAGGACGGCAAACAAATTCTGGCGCTGAAGAATTTCCCTCTCACCTTCGTCGGTGAAGAAGATGCCAGCAAGGCCTTTATGCTGCGCGATGTGACGTGCCGCCATTTGAAGATCGTGATCACGGCGGGCCAGCGCAAATGGAACAATGAAATTCCATTTGCGTGTGGTGAATAGGGCAGTTCAGCTCATCGAACCCGATGTGAGGCCCTGAACCCAATCTTTCCGTTGCGCCTCTGCGGCTTTCGCTGCTGCTGTGCGCCAGTCATAATCAACGTTGCGCAGCTGCACATTGAAGCCAGCCTCCCGCACTGTAACAATGGCATACTTCGCATGCGGGCTGTGCGACTCGGAGTAGTAGATGTTACCCGCATCGTCCTTGGCATCATGCGCGGGCAGGCCCACGCTGCCGGGATTGAGCACGAAGCGGCCTTCTGCCACCTGCACGAAATGCGGGATGTGGCTGTGCCCGCACAGAACCAGTGGCGTGGTGACGGGGCCCAGTTTTTCCAGAATGGTTTCGCGCGCTGCCATCACCAGATATTTTCCTTCGACCTGATCGAGCAGATAGGTGTCGTCGTCATCCGGCGTACCATGGCAGGCGAAAACCCGATCTGAAATCTGGGACGTCTTCGGGAGATCGGCCAGCCACTTGCGCTCGGTCTCGGACAATCGGTCGTGGGCGTAACGGTCGGAAGCGCCGAGCTTTGCGTCCGGCGTCTTGCCCACTTCACGGTCGCAATTGCCGCGGATCGTCGGCCAGTTCAGGCTTTGCAAAAGCTGCAGCGTCTCCTTCGGCCAAAGCGGGCCGGAAACGCAGTCCCCCAGATTGATCACCAGATCGGGCCTGGCGGCGGTGATATTGGCAACCACCGCTTCAAGAGCAGGCAGGTTGCCGTGGATGTCGGACACAATGGCAAGGCGCATGGGGTGTAACTATCATCGCGGGAAAACGGTGCAACGTTCAAATCCCTTTTTTTGAAGCTGCTCGTCATGCCGCTGACATATGCGGATTTTACGGCAGCAAGCGGACCTGCTTGAACGAGGCCAACTTTCCATGATGCAGCAGAGGAATCCTCCCATGAACACCACGACCAATCTTTCCCGTCGCACCGCTTTGAAACTGTTCGGCGGCGCCGCCATTGCCTTGCCGATCGCCCGCATCGGCGGTGCTGGCATTTCGCATGCCGTGGCAGCCGGCATGCCAGGCACGATCTCGTTCACCGGCATGGGTGCCCCCAGCCTCAGTGATCCTGCTGCCATGGCGCAGGTTTCGGTCGGTTCGAAGATTTCGCTGAAGGGTGCCGATGGCGCCGCGAAATCATCTGATCTCTCCTACCAGGCTTTCTTCAAGACCGGCGACAAGGTGCCGTCGAAGAATGGCGAAGTCGTTGCCGGCGGCTATTTCGACATCAACGGCAAGCCGATCATCGACAATTCCACGCCGGGCAAGGAACGCCAGTTGTTCTCCGATTGCCCGGATGGCATGTCGCTGCTGCAGCCCATCGAAGGCGTCGACAAGGCCGCACTCGGCGTCAAGGGCAATCCGGTGTTCGCCGTGGTGCAGTTCGAATACACCTCGCGCAATCTCGCCAAGGAAGACATGTACGGCCGCCTGCCGTCGCCCATCGCGGTGATGACGCTCGACCAGGACCCGGCCACCGGCCAGCTCAAGCTGGTGCGCTACCAGAACGTCGACACCACGCCCTCGCATGGCCTGTGGATCACCTGCGGCGCCTGGCGCTCGCCGTGGAACACGCATCTGTCGTCGGAAGAATATCCGACCAACGCGTTTGAATGGGACAAGGACAAGCAGTTCGTGGCCTACAGCGCCAATCTCCATGGCGACGAAGCCGCCCAAGATCCGGCCAAGGCCAATCCCTATCTCTACAACCACATCCCGGAAGTGACAGTGAATGCCGACGGCACCGGCACGGTGAACAAGCATTACTGCCTCGGCCGCATCTCGCACGAGCTGGTGCAGGTCTGCCCGACCAGCGCACCGTGCTGATGGGCGACGACGCCACCAATGGCGGCGCCTTCATTTTCGTCGCCGACAAGGAAGCCGATCTGTCGGCCGGCACTCTCTATGCCGGCAAGTGGCACCAGACCGATCGGCAAGGGCCCGGTGCGGCCGACCTGACCTGGATCCATCTCGGCCATGCCACCAGCGCCGAAATCGAAAAGCTCGCCAACACGCTGAAGGCCACCGACATCATGGACGTGCGTGACCGAAGATCCGAACGATGCGAGCTTCACCAAGATCCCCTACAACGGCAAGACCGAATGGGTGAAGCTCAAGCCGGGCATGGAAAAGGCCGCCGCCTTCCTCGAAACCCACCGCTACGCCGCGCTGAAGGGCGCCACGCTGGCCTTCACCAAGATGGAAGGCACCATGGTCAACGCCAAGGACAAGAACGGCTATGTGGCGATGAGCTACATCTACAAGACGATGACCGACGGCTCGACCGACATCAAGGTCGAAGGCCCGGCCTCGGGTTCCGTCTACCAGCTCGATCTCGCCGGCGGCGTCGAAGGACGACACCGGTGCTGCGATCAATTCGGAATGGATGCCCATCCACATGGCCGGCATTCCGGGTGTCACCGGCGAAGACCTCAAGGAAGCCGATGCTCTGGGCAACAAGGCCAACCCGGACAAGGTCGCCAATCCGGACAACATCAAATTCTCGGAAGACATGCGCACGCTGTTCATCGGCGAAGACAGCGGCATGCATGTCAACAATTTCCTCTGGGCCTACAATGTCGACACCGGCGCGCTGGCGCGCGTGCTCTCCACGCCTTCGGGTGCCGAATCCACGGGCCTGCAGTCGGTCGACAGCATCAATGGCTGGACCTACATCATGTCCAACTTCCAGCATCCCGGTGACTGGGAAAAGGGCCTGCATGACAAGGTCAAGGACACGCTCGAGCCGCTGATCAATGCCAACTTCGCGGATCGCTATGCGGCACAGGTCGGCTACGTCGCAGGTCTTCCGAGCCTCGAAAAGGCCTGATTGAAACTCCCACACCTTGCCGTCGGAAACGATGGCAAGGTGCAGCACTTGCGGCTATCACGCACGGCGTGAAAAAACTTCGTGACAAGATCAACGGCTGGATCGCCCTCGACAAGCCCTACGGCATGTCCTCAACCCAGGCGCTGGGCAAGGTGCGCTGGCTGTTCAACGCCGAAAAGGCCGGTCATGGCGGCACGCTTGATCCGCTCGCCACGGGCCTGCTGCCGATCGCGCTGGGCGAGGCGACCAAGACTGTGAACTGGGCCATGGATGGCCGGAAGGTCTATCATGTCCGCGTCGCCTGGGGCGCTGAGACCAGCACCGATGACCTCGAAGGCGAGGCGACGTCGCGATCCTCAACAACCGTCCCATCGAACAGCCGAAATCGCGGCTTTCTGCCACCGTTTCACTGGCGAGATCATGCAGGCCCCGCCCGCCTTTTCGGCCATCAAGATTGATGGTGAACGGGCCTATGATCTCGCCCGCGCCGGTGAAGCGCCTGAAATGGCTGAGCGCCCGGTTTTCATTGAAGAATTACGGCTCCTTCCCCCCGAAAGCACTGATTTTGCAGACTTTTCAGTGGTATGTGGCAAGGGCACCTATATCCGCAGCCTCGCCCGCGACATGGGCCGCGCTCTGGGGTGTTTCGGCCATGTCGCCAGCCTGCGCCGCGTGCAGGTCGGCACCCTTGCGGAGAACCAGATGATTTCACTGGAAAAGCTGGAGGAAATGAGTCATAGGGGCGGCAACGAGGCGCTGCAAAGCGCCTTGTCGCCTATTGAGACCGTGCTGGACGGCATCCCGGCACTGGCCGTTATGGGCCTTGATGCCGCCAGACTGAGACAGGGCCAAAAAGTCCTGTTGCGTGGAGCGAATGCTCCCGTGAGCGAGGCGGCGGTTTTGGTGCGCTCCGGCACTGATCTCGTCGGCATTGGCGAAGTCTCCCAGGGCACTCTCAAAATCAAAAGACTTTTCAATCTTTAACCGATGTCCGGAGAAGACGTAATGACGATGACTGCAGAGCGCAAAGTTGCGCTTGTCAAAGAATATGCAACCAAGGCCGGTGACACCGGCTCGCCCGAAGTTCAGGTCGCGATCCTCACCGAACGCATCAACTACCTGACCGAGCATTTCAAGATGCACAAGAAGGACAACCACTCGCGCCGCGGCCTCCTCAAGATGGTCGCCGCCCGCCGTTCGCTTCTTGATTACGTCAAGGGCAAGGATGAAGCGCGCTATCAGACCCTGATCAAGCGTCTCGACATCCGCAGGTAAGCGCAACCCAGGCCCTCATCCGGCCTGTCGGCCACCTTCTCCCATCCTTCGGACGGGAGAAGGGCCAAACCAAGTCGCCCTCGCCCGTGCGATCGCATGGGAGAGGGTGCCCGAAGGGCGGGTGAGGGTTCTTCATAGATACGAGCGGGCAGACACCGGATTGCTGCCCGCGTCCCCGGCACCGGTTGCAGCAATAGGGCTGCAGCCATCCGTCCAAAGGGGATGCTGCCCAAAGGCTCGGTGACGAAGCGGCAGCGCAGGACAAAGGAAAGAAACACATGTTCAACATTGACGTTGAAGAAATCCAATGGGGCGGCAGAACGCTGCGCCTCGAAACCGGCCGCATGGCCCGCCAGGCTGATGGCGCAGTATTGGCCACCTACGGTGAAACCACCGTTCTTGCCACCGCCGTGGCGGCCCGCGCTGAAAAGCCCGGCATCGACTTTTTCCCCCTGACCGTGAACTACCAGGAAAAGACCTACGCTGCAGGCAAGATTCCCGGCGGCTATTTCAAGCGTGAAGGCCGCCCGACCGAAAAGGAAACCCTGGTTTCCCGCCTGATCGACCGTCCGATCCGCCCGCTCTTTCCGGAAGGTTTCCGCGTTGAGACCCAGGTGATCGCCACCACCATTTCCTACGATCTGGAAAATGACAGCGACATCGTGGCCCTCGTGGCTTCGTCGGCGGCATTGACGCTCTCCGGCATTCCTTTCATGGGCCCGGTGGGCGCAGCGCGCGTTGGCTTGATCGGCGGCGAATACGTGCTGAACCCGACAACCGAGCAGATGAAAGAGTCTGAACTCGATCTCGTGGTCGCTGGCACGCAGGATGCCGTGCTGATGGTCGAATCCGAAGCCAAGGAACTCTCGGAAGAGAAGATGCTCGGCGCCGTGATGTTCGGCCATGCCGGCTTCCAGCCGGTGATCGACGCGATTATCCGTTTGGCTGAACGTTCAGCCCGCGAACCGCGCGACTTCAAGCCTGCTGATGAGGATACTCTCTTCAAGGCCGTGAAGAAGAACGCCGAGAAGGATCTCCGCGCCGCTTACGCCATCGCCAAGAAGGAAGACCGCCAGGACGCCGTCGCCAAGGCGAAGGATGCCGTGAAGGCCGCCCTCGTGAAGAAGGACGACGCGACTGCTCCAACCGAGCAGAAGGTGGGCGAAGCCTTCAAGCATCTGGAAAAGGACATCGTCCGCAACAGCATTCTTGATACCGGCCTTCGCATTGATGGCCGCGACACCAAGACGGTGCGCCAGATCATTGCCGAAGCTTCGGTTCTGCCGCGCACCCATGGTTCGGCCCTGTTCACCCGTGGTGAAACCCAGGCGCTGGTGGTGACCACGCTTGGCACCGGCGAAGACGAGCAGTACGTCGACAGCCTGGACGGCATGTACAAGGAAACCTTCATGCTGCACTACAACTTCCCTCCCTACTCGGTGGGTGAAGTGGGCCGCATGGGTGCGACAGGCCGCCGCGAAATCGGCCATGGCAAGCTCGCCTGGCGTGCCATCCACCCGATGCTGCCAAAGGCGGACGAGTTCCCCTACACCATCCGCGTGGTCTCCGAGATCACCGAAAGCAACGGCTCTTCGTCGATGGCTTCGGTCTGCGGTGCTTCCCTCGCATTGATGGACGCTGGCGTTCCGCTCAAGGCTCCGGTGGCGGGCATCGCCATGGGCCTGATCAAGGAAGGCGAGCGCTTTGCGGTTCTCTCCGACATCCTGGGTGATGAAGATCACCTGGGCGACATGGACTTCAAGGTGGCGGGCACGTCGAACGGCATCACCTCGCTGCAGATGGACATCAAGATCACCGGCATCACCGAAGAGATCATGAAGGTCGCGTTGTGGCAGGCCAAGGATGGCCGTCTGCACATCCTGACCAAGATGTCGGAAGCCCTCGAAAAGGCCCGTCCGGGTCTGGGCGAGCATGCCCCGCGCATCGAAACCATCAAGATCCCGACCGACAAGATCCGTGAAGTGATCGGCACCGGTGGCAAGGTCATCCGCGAAATCGTGGAGAAGACCGGCGCCAAGGTCGACATCCAGGATGACGGCACCGTCAAGGTGGCTTCATCCTCGGGCGCTTCGATCACCGCCGCTCTCAAGTGGATCAAGGGCATCGTCTCTGAGCCGGAAGTCGGCGAAATCTACGAAGGCAAGGTCGTCAAGATCATGGACTTCGGCGCTTTCGTGAACTTCTTCGGCGCCAAGGACGGTCTCATCCACGTCTCCGAACTCGCCTCGCACCGCGTCAACAAGGTATCTGACGTTGTGAAGGAAGGTGATGTCGTGAAAGTGAAGCTGATGGGCTTCGATAACCGCGGCAAGATCAAGCTTTCGATGAAGGCCGTCGATCAAGCCACGGGCGAGGATCTCACCAAGAAGCCAACCTCAGGTGAACCGGCGGAAGCCAACGCCGAGAGCGACGCTTAACAGGAAATTCGTCATTCCCGCGCAAGCGGGAATCTCTGTTTAAACACAGACCCCCGCTTTCGCGGGGGTGACGAAACCGAAAATTGAAAACGCGGTGCCCCAAAGGCGCCGCGTTTTTGTTTTCAGAAGCTGCTAACAAACCGACATGCCGCGCCGTCGCCTCCGATTCCCACGTATCAGTGTCCCCATCCGCTTTGTGCTGATGCTGATCGGCATTGCGCTCATTTTCGCGCTCTTTCCCTACCGCGACATGCTGCATCTCTGGCATGGCACCAAGGGCATCGACGTTTCGCATCATCAGGGCAAGATTGACTGGACCGGGTTGAAGAAAAGCGATGTTTCCTTCGCCTACATCAAGGCCACCGAAGGCGGCACCTATCTTGATCCCGAATTTTCCGGCAACTGGAAGGCGGCGCGCGATGAAGGCCTTGCGGTTGGTGCTTATCATTTCTTCAACCAATGCAAGTCTGGCGAAGAGCAGGCCAGGAATTTCCTTGCTCATCTACCGGCTGACCGCGACCAGCTCCTGCCTGTGCTCGACGCCGAGGTGACCGATCCTTGCAAGGACAAGAATGCACCCGCGCAGTTCGACATCCCTAAGGAAATCCAGGCTTTTCTCGACAAGGTGGAAAACGAAACCGGCTGCCGGCCCATCATTTATACCGACTGGGATTTTGACTCGAGCTACCTGCAGGGAAAATTCCGCGACGAAAAGTTCTGGATCAGAAGCCTGGTGCTGCCACCCAGTTTTCGCAGCGAGCGCTGGATTTACTGGCAATATGACGACAAGGGTCAACGACCAGGCATCGACACGCCCGTTGACCTCAATGTCTTTCGAGGCAGTCCCGAGACCTTCGAATCCTTCAGGAAATCCGCAGGCTGCTTTGTAAAGCCGGCTTGAGCCCTAGTGAGCGCTGCTTTTGCCCGAAGACTTCTTCGGCGGTACCTTCTTGCCAGCAGCACGCGCTTCCGACAGCGCGATGGCGACGGCCTGCTTGCGGCTCTTCACCTTGGGATGGCTTCCCTTGCCGCCCTTGAGATCGCCTTCCTTGAACTCATGCATCACCTTGTGGATCTTGGTCTCGGCACCCTGGGAGTATTTGTTGGGCATGACACGTCTCCTTTAAGACAAAGAGATAACGCATTCAGCACGTTCCGGTTTCATGCGGTTCCTCGATCTTCTTAGTCGTGCCGTATGAGTTTGACGTGGGGCAGGGAGACATTTTTCAGGAAGATCCGGTCTTCGCGCTGGATGAATTTTTCTGCCTTGGCAAACGCGTAGTTCTCTTTTCCCAGCGGATCGGCGGCAAGCCGCGCCCGGTAGGCTTCATAGGCCGCGAGCGATTCAATATTGTAGACTGCATAGGCCGTTGTGGCTGAACCTTCATGCGGACCGAAATAGCCCATGAGATCAGCACCACAGCGCGGAATGGCCTGGCCCCAATTGCGCGCATAATGCGCGAACGCGTCTTTCTTGAACGGATCGATTTCATAGCGGATGAAGCAGGTGATCATGGCCATTCTCCTTAGACCCACCATGGCGCTTGCCCCATTTTGATAGTTCGTTCATCATCGAAGCATGAAAATGGGTCCTGACATTGCCCGCCTGGCGAGCCTGATGGGTGATCCGGCGCGTTCCAACATTCTCGAAGCGCTGATGGATGGCCGTGCCTTGACCGCCAGTGAACTGGCGGCTGCGGCGGGTGTCGGTGCGTCAACAGCGAGTGCGCATCTTTCAAAGCTGGAAGAGGCTGGCCTTGTCACCAACCTGAAACAGGGCCGGCACCGTTACTATTCGCTCGCCAATGAACAGGTCGGCCATCTGCTCGAGAACCTGATGAGCCTCGCTGATCATCTTGGGCCATGTCCGGGTGCGCACTGGTCCGCGCGAGCCAGCGCTGCGCCAAGCCCGCGTGTGCTACAACCATCTGGCCGGTGAAATGGGTGTTGCCCTCTATGACAGCATGCTGCGCCGCAAGTTCCTGAAGCTCGCCGCCCATGATGTACAGTTGACGCCCTCCGGGCGGAACTTCATCGTCGTTTTGGCATTGAGGTGGCATCTTTGGAACATCCCGGCCGGCCTCTGTGCCGGACCTGTCTCGACTGGAGCGCGCGGCGTTATCACCTTGCGGGAAGTCTGGGCCGCGCCATGCTGGCAAGAATGGAAGAATTGAAATGGTTGCGCCGTGACAAAGAGAGCCGCGTTTTACATGTGACACCGTCAGGGCGGCAAAAGTTTGAGGAGTTTGTGAACGGATGACCACGCTCGTCGAGATCCCGGCTCTCGGTTGTGATCAGCGTCTCTATGCGCCGTTCAATGCGCAGGTTGGCCGCAAGACGCAATGCATCGTGCCTGTGGCTGATCGCTTTGATGGTTGCGTAGAACACATCCTCACTGAAGCACCGAAGGAATTCTTCCTGATCGGCACATCTTTCGGTGGCCGCGCCGCGATTGAAACCACCTTGGCGGCACCAAAGCGCGTGAAGGCCTTGATCATCATTGGGGCGGGGCCGGGCCCCGTGGCCGATCATGCCAGTGGCCAGCGCCGCTCAGAGCGTGTGCGCAGGGGCGAGCTTGAATTGGTGCTCAAGGAAATGGGCGACATCGTCTCGCATCTTCCGGGACCGCGCGGCAATGAAACCATGCAGGCTTTCCGCATGATGGGCCGCGAGATGGGCGCGGAAAAATTTGCCCAGCAGTCTGATGCCATGGCCTGCCGCGAAGATCTCTGGCCGCGCATGAAGGAAATCGCCTGTCCGGTTCTGTGCCTGTGGGGCGACCACGATCAGTATTCGCCGCATGAGACAGCCCACAAGATTGCCGCGTCCGTGCAGCATGGACAGATTGTGGTGGTTGCCGATTGCGGCCATTTCCCCACCCTCGAATATCCAGCCGAGACAGCTCACGCCGTTGCCGGATTTCTCTCTATTTCAGGCTGATCAGATAATCCGCAATCGCCTTGAGATCGGCATCGGGCAACTGCGCCAGATTGCTCTGTACATCACCCATGCCGCCTGAGCTCATATGCTCGTAGCCCAGCGCCTCGCCATTCTGGAATGCGCTGACCAGATCATCGGCATCCTTGTATTTGCCTCGTTCGATGAGACCGCGCAGCGACGGCACCTTGCCCGTGCCTTCCGGATGCGGCCCGCCCATGAAGGCACGCGATGAATCGAGCGCCATGAACAGGTTGCGCGGCGTGTGGCATTCCTGGCAGTGGCCGGGGCCGTTCACCAGATAGGAACCGCGGTTCCAGTTTTCGCTTTGTGCCGGGTCCGGCGTCCACTTCGCATCATTGAAGCCCACCCATTTCCATAAGCCGATGCCACGGCGCATCAAGGCCAAGGCCGGCATCGGTTCTGCGGGCACTTCATTTTTCACCGCAGGCAGCGAGGCGAGATAGGCCTTGATGTCGAGCACATCCTCGATCTTCATGTGGGTGTAGGACGTATAGGGAAAGGCCGGAATCAGATGTGCGTTGCCGGGTGAAAGGCCGCGCTGCATGGCATTGACGAAGTCGGCGTCACTCCAGTTGCCGATGCCGGTGTCCTTGTCCGGTGTGAGGTTGGGGGGAAAGAGCGGGCCGAGTGGCGTCTTGATCGGTTTGCCGCCGGCAGGCACATCCGCCGCCACATCCTTGAGATCGGGAGAGGGCGCATGGCAGGAGATGCAGCCGCCCGCGTGGAACAGAAGCTTTCCATTGTCAAGATTGGCCGTGTGCTCGGGAATGTCGGATGCCGCAATCGGATGTGGTGCACTGGCAAACCAGAAAACACCAAGCCCCAGCAGTACGAGGACGACCAGGGCTTGAAGAGCACGTTTCATACGTGAACTATTCGTCTCGGGGCAGTTTTATTCGAGAGGTGCCCGGAATTTCTTGTGGCAATCACCGCAGGCCTTGCCCACAGCCGGGAAAGCCGCCTTGAAGCTGGCTTCATCAGTGGCAGCCCGCAGCTTCACGTCCGCATCATACCAAGCCTTGCCGGCGGCTTCGAAACCGGCCTTGTCGGTCCAGACCGTGGGCAAGGCGTAGGTTTTCACCGACCCCTTTTGGGTGTCGTCACCCCACCACATCGACCAGTCCTTGCACTTGGCATCTTCATTGTCATAGGCGGCCTTGAGGGCCGCGGCATCGAAAGGCTGCTCGCCCTTCACCATCGGAACCGCAATTTTCATGACGCCGCCATGGCCTTCCTTCATGCAGGCCTGACGTGCCTTGATCGCGTCATCGGCGCTCATGGCCGCGAACGCCACACCGGTGCCCACTGAAAGCGCCAGAACTCCGGCCATCATTCCGAATTGCAGTCTTGAAAACATGACGGTTTCTCCTGTTTGAAAACATACTGCCACCAAATCCGTTACATTGGGAAGCCGTGTTTTATTCCCGTCTCATTAACGCTGCGCCGGCGATTTAATCCGGCAGCCGCAAACCCGCCACATGAACGCCAAATGAAAATCCGGTTCCCCCGTCATTCACGCGCCGAAGCATATGGTTGCTGAAGGTTAGAATTTTTTAGGTTCTGAGACGTAAATGGAAAACACCAGGGGACAATCTGAAATGAAACGTCAAACCAACACCAGCCAATACCGGCAGCTTCGTCAATCGACCGCCATGAGCCCCGATGTGGCGGATGAGCTCAAGGTTCTGCGTTCTCTCGAAAACCGCGACGCCAAGAAGGCCTGACGCACCCGTCGTCTGTTAAAAAGTCAACTTGGCATCAAAAATGTTGCTGAGATCAACAACAAAACATGTGCGCTAGGCGCTGACCCAGTTGTTGACCGCACGGCGCAAGGCGCCGGCATCGCCGGACAAGGTCAGTTCTGCCACTGCGATCGCTCCAAAGCTGCCGGCAATCTGGATGAGCTTGTGGGCGACAAGCTGCGAAGCTGCCTGGTCGCTGGCATCGCGCGCCGCAGCCAGCACATTGACGAGATGAAACATCTCATCGGCGGCAGCAACTGAAATTCTTTTCCATACACCCGAAGGCAGGTTCTCTTTCAAGGCGCGAACCAGATCATCCTTGCTGGGCTTGGCAGGGAGAATGCGTTGCGCTCGCGCATCCTTGATTTGCACCGCTGAATGCAGGGCCTTGAACAGCTCATTGCCATTGGCGGGCTTGGGCAAGGCGCTGTCAAAGGCATCGCGCCAGTCAGAATTTTCGGTGGAATCGGCGAGAAAGGCGGAAAGAGCGAGGATCGGCGTGTCAGCCGTGTGTTCAAGCTCGGCCCGGATGGTGCGCGCCGCTGTGACGCCGTCCATGACCGGCATCTCGATATCGAGCAGGATCACATCGTAATTGTCGTTGCGCGCGAAATGCAGCGCGAGTTCGCCATCCTCGACCGCATCGACTTGAAAACCCATGCGTTCCAGCATCGCCTTCGTCACCACGCGCGATGTCACCTGGTCCTCGGCATAAAGCACGCGGCGCGGACTGCCGTCAGGACGTGGAAAGATCAAGGTGGAACGTGAAGAGGCGGCAGTCATTGCGCCTCACACTAGTCGGGCAATCCTTGCCCAAGTGCTTAACAATCCGTTTGATTGACGGGGATGATTAACGGCTGGTTATTTGGTTCCGAACATGCGGTCACCGGCGTCGCCGAGCCCCGGCACGATATAGCCATGATCATTGAGCTTCTCATCGAGCGCTGCCGTGAACACCGGCACATCAGGATGCGCCTGATGAAAACGTGTGATGCCTTCTGGTGCGGCGAGGAGCGTCACCAGGCGAATGTCCTTTGCACCTTTTTCCTTGAGGCGGCTGACAGCGGCAGCGACGGAATTACCGGTGGCCAGCATCGGATCGACCACAATCGTCATGCGTTCATGGATGTCTTCCGGAACCTTCATGTAATACTGCACCGGCTGCAGCGTCTTGGGATCGCGGTAGAGCCCGATGTGGCCGACACGCGCTGAAGGAAGAAGATCAAGCATGCCTTCCAGCAATCCATTGCCGGCGCGCAGCACCGAGACGATTACCAGCTTCTTGCCTTTGAGCACCGGCGCTTCCATCACGGCGAGCGGCGTTTCGATGCGCGTCGTGGTCATTGGCAGGTCGCGGCAGACTTCGTAAGCCAGAAGCAGGCTGATTTCGCGCAGCAGCGCACGGAACACGGCGGTGGGCGTGTTCTTGTCGCGCATCAATGTGAGCTTGTGCAACACCAGAGGGTGCTTGACGATGGTGAAATTGGGCGGGGATTTGAAAGCCATGACGGCATAATGCCGCCATTAAGCGCTCTTGCCCACCCGGCACAAAAGACTGTCCACTTTTTTCACTAAGCTCTTGCATCAACTCCCATTTTGGATTAAATAGTAACTTTAAGAGTTACATATGACAGATCAGAATTACATTGTCCCGGCCGGCACCTTCATCGGCCATGTCCATCTCAAGGTCGCGGACCTGCAACGCGCTTTGGGGTTCTATTCCGGTGTGCTGGGTTTTGAGCTTCAACAGCTCTACGGCGATCAGGCCGCTTTTATTTCTGCCGGCGGCTATCATCACCACATCGGCCTCAACACCTGGGAGAGCAAAGGCGGTTCACCGCCACCACCCGGCACCACCGGCCTTTTCCACACCGCAATCCTCTATCCGACGCGCGCCGATCTCGCCAACGCGCTGAAGCGCGTGATGGCGGCAGGCATTTCGCTTGATGGCGCATCCGATCACGGTGTGTCCGAAGCGCTCTATCTGCGCGACCCCGATCAGAACGGCGTCGAGCTGTATTGGGACAAGCCGAAAGACCAATGGCCGCATGACGAACACGGCAAGCTCAAGATGGTGACGCTGCGCCTCGATCTTCGCGATCTTTTGAAACAAGCCACAATCTGACCTGAAAGAGAGAAAATGACCAAGATTCTTGTTCTGTATTATTCGTCATGGGGACACATGGAAGCCATGGCGCAAGCCGCGGCGGAGGGCGCCAAGTCAGCCGGTGCCGACGTCACATTGAAGCGCGTGCCGGAACTTGTGCCCGAAAGTGTCGCCAAACAATTTCATTACAAGCTTGATCAAAAAGCTCCCATCGCCGATCCGCATGAAGTGGCCGACTATGATGGCATCATTTTCGCCACCCCGACACGTTACGGCATGATGGCCTCGCAGATGAAGAACTTCCTCGACCAGACGGGCGGCGTCTGGACCAAGGGCGGCCTTGTCGGCAAGCCAGCAGCGGTGATGGTGGGCACCGGCAATCAGCATGGCGGCCAGGAGTCCGCCATTCTGTCATTCCATACCGCCCTCATGCACCATGGCATGATCATTGTCGGCTTGCCCTATACCTATAAGGGTCAGATGGGCCACGACATCATCAGGGGTGGTTCGCCCTATGGTGCCTCAACCACCACCGGTGGCGACGGCTCGCGCATGCCCTCGACGCAGGAGCTCGAGGCCGCGCATTGGCAGGGCGCTTATCTGACCCAGATTGCAGCCAAGCTTGCGGTGAAATAGCTTTACTGACCAAGACGATGCACAGCCCCGTTCAGCGGGGCTGTTTGCATTTCGGATGAACCATCTGGCCGCAATCGACGTAACGTGAACTGATGAAACCAATTGTTGTCTGGTTCCGGCAGGATCTCCGTGTGGCCGATCATCCGGCCTTGTCGGCCGCGGCCGCCCAGGGCCCGGTCATTCCCATCTTCATTCTCGACGACGAAACGCCGGACAAATGGCGCTGGGGCGGTGCCTCGCGCTGGTGGCTGCATCGCTCTCTCATGTCGTTGCAGCAATCAGTGCCGCTGGTGCTGCGTCATGGCCGCGCCGATGACGTGCTGAAACAGATTCTGAAAGAAGCGGAACCCGCAGCCTTGCATTTCACCCGCGGCTACGCGCCATGGTCCGGCAAGCTTGAACAGCGCATCAAGGCGATCTGTGATGATCTTGGCGTCGCCTGCCATCGCCATGCGGGCTTTCTGCTCCACGAACCGGAGGACATCCGCACCGGACAGGACAAGCCCTATCAGGTCTACACGCCGTTCTCCCGCGCTTGTTTCGCACAAGGCGAACCACGCGCGCCAAAAGCAAAAGCCAAGATCGAATTCGCCAAACACCAGCTCAGGGGTGATGATCTCGCGAGCTGGCATCTGCTGCCCACCAAACCCAACTGGGCCAAAGGCTTCGAGGAAGCCTGGCAACCCGGAGAAGAAGGCGCGCGCAAATGCCTGAAAACTTTTATCGACGATGCCCTGGCGAATTACGCGGAAGGCCGTGACCGTCCCGACCAGCAATTGACCTCGCATCTTTCGCCACATCTGCATTGGGGCGAAATCTCACCCCATCAGGTCTGGTACGCGGTGCGCAGCGCGATGGCGTCATCGCATGGCAAGCTCGACACCAATGGCGAAAAATTCCTCCGCGAAATCCTGTGGCGTGAATTCTGTTATCATCTGCTGCATCACTGGCCGGATTTTCCCGACAAGCCTTTCCGTGCAGAGTTTGAAGGCTTCAAATGGCGCGATGACGCAAATGCGCTGCACGCCTGGCAGAAGGGCTTGACCGGCTATCCCATCGTTGACGCCGGCATGCGCGAACTTTGGACGACGGGTGTCATGCACAACCGCGTGCGCATGATCGTGGCTTCCTTTCTAACGAAACATCTCTTGCAGCGCTGGCAGGACGGCGAAGCGTGGTTCTGGGACACGCTGGTCGATGCTGATCTCGCCAATAACTCCGCCAACTGGCAATGGGTGGCAGGCTCGGGTGCGGACGCGTCCCCCTACTACCGCATTTTCAATCCGGTTTTGCAGGGCGAGAAGTTCGATCCCGAAGGCATTTACGTGAAGCGCTGGGTGAACGAACTCGCAGATTGCCCGCCGGACTTCATTCATACACCGTGGAAGATGGAACAACCGCCGCAAGACTATCCTGCGCCCATTGTCGAGCATGAAGGCGCGCGTGCACGGGCTTTGCAACGCTACAAGGATATGAGGAAAGATAACGCATGACCAAGCTGATCGGCATTTCCGGCGCGCTGCGCAAAGCCTCCACCAACACCGGCTTGTTGCGCGCCCTGCAGGATTTGATGCCAGCCCATGTCGAATTTGAAGTCGCCACGCTGCACGGCATTCCGCTTTACAATGGCGATGAGGAAAAGGCGCACGGCAAGCCGGAAGCCGCCGTCGCACTCGCCGGGAAAGTCAAGGCGGCGGATGCTGTCATCATTGCAACGCCGGAATATAACCGCTCGATTCCGGGCGTGCTCAAGAACGCCACCGACTGGATGTCACGCGGCGGCTCGCCGTTTCACCGCAAGCCGGTGGGGGTGATCGGTGCCGGAGGCATGCTCGGCACCACGGCATCGCAACTGGCATTGCGCCAGTGCCTGTTCGGCCTCGACGCCACGGTCATGTCCAAGCCTGAAGTCTACGTCATGCACAACCACCAGAAATTCGACGCCGAGGGCAATCTCACAGATGACGAGACGCGGCAGCACCTCGCCAAATGGCTGGCGGCATTTCTGGAATGGGTGGAGAAAAAGCCCTAGCGCAACGCGCCCTCAACTGCGCATCGGTTGCGGGCTGACGTTGGAGTTCCCGAACCCGTTGGCCCAAAAGCCTTCGCCGCCTCGCTGAAAAAGGAAGGCCCCCGAATAACTGTCCGAGAGCCTTCCCCCCTCTGCCGGGGTAGAGAGCATACCAGCGCTCCCGAGGGCCACCCCGTATTAGGTATTATGTTGCAATGCAACATGGATTACTGCAAACCCAGTCTGCAAATTTGCCCGAACAAATCAGAACGCTTTCCGGGTGGGGCGGTGCGCGTCAATTTGACCTTCAGGTAGAAAATAAGGGCGTACAGCCTGAAGCCTAGTTGGCGGCCTGCTGGTTGGAGAGCTGCGCCCAGGTGTTCTTCTTGGCCAGCATCTGCTGCAGGTATGCAAGATTGGTTTCGACCTGGTCAGGCGGCAGGTCGGCCGAAGCGATCTGCCGGGCTTCATCAAATCGGCCCTGCAAACCAACCACGAGAGCGAGGTTCTGCCGGATATGAGGCTCGGTTGCGGAATTGGGCTGCGCCAATGCCGTGCGCAAGATCTTCTCTGACTGTGGCAGGTTGCCTTGCAGCGCATAGGACATGCCGAGATTGTTCTGCACCGAAAGCGCGCCGGGCTGCATCTGTAGCGCCTTGGCATATTGCGCCCGTGCCAAATCATATTGCCCCTGCTGGTCATAAGCTGAGCCCAAAGCCGAGTAGGTTTTCCAGTCGGCCTGGTTGGTGGCGACAGCGCGTTCCAGCACGGCGGCCGCTTCACCCGGACGGTTAACCGTCAACAGCGCTTTGCCGATGCGCGATTGCACGCCGACATCGCTCGGATGTGCCACCGAAATGGCCTTCAGCACATCGATCTGGGCATCCTGCTGTCCCAGCTTGCCGAGGCTTTCGGCATAGGCAAAGCCGATCTTTTCATCACCCTGATGCGTGGCCCATTCCTGCGACAGGTTGCGGGTCTTCATGTAGGAGCCGGGGTCGTTTGTGCCGGCACCGGCGGCCGGCGCCGTGCTGCCCGTAGTCAGCCCGTCGCCCAGTTGCGCTGTCTTGCTGGCGCATCCCCCTGCCGCCAGGGCAAGACACAGGAGCGGCACGGAAATCATTGAAGCGGAGGAAAAATGAGGCGCAGGCATGCATTTGAGCATGCTGGCTTTTCCTCAACAAACTATTAACCATACGCCTTCGCAGAATCGAGGAAGCCCACGATGGTTGAAGCAAAGGAAATCCTTCTGGAGAAGGGCGGCAAGGACACGGCCTGTTCCCCTTTGTTTTCTGGTTTGTATCCGACGCCCACCGAATAGAAGTCGCCAATGAGCAGGACAGGTCAGATTTTTGCCTGGTTTTACCTTGTGTTCCGGCTCGAGCAGGGTTTCGACAGCGCCGGCCAGCAGGGTGGCAAAGGTTTCATTGGTGGGCGCCGGCACCGTGAAGGGCCCGGAACCTTGAAGAGTTTTCTTGCGCGTGTATGCGAGCACGAGGCGATGTTCTCGTCGATGATGTATTGCCGGTTTTCAAAATCCGCAGTGACCGGCTGGCTCTGAAAACCCTGCTGTGTGGCGCGTGCGAACACGCCGCCAGAACTAACATTCGACACGAACCGCGGGCCTATAATTCTGCACCTTGTTCTGCTGGTTCAGCTTCATTAAACTTGTTTGATCAATGTCAAAGCCCCGGTTCAGCATTATTACTACCTGCAAAGGCAGGCTAGATCATTTGAAACAAACCCTGCCTGCGATGCTGACGCAGAAAAACGCAGAGGTCATCGTTGTAGATTTTTCTTGTCCGGATGGCACCGCAGCCTATGTGCGTCAGCACTATCGCGCAGTCAAAGTTGTTGAAGTTCAGAACAAGAATTATTTCTACAATGGCGAAGCAAGGAACCGGGGGGCCGAGAGAGCCACTGGGGAGCAATTGATATTCTGCGATGCTGACACCGTTCTAGCTCCATTTGCGACTAACTGGCTTTCAAACAATTTGGGCTCAAACGCTATTGGAACCTTTGCAACTAAGGAAAGCAACGATCCCAAGGCCAGAGGGGAAGGGTTGGGAAGAAACCAACTCCGCGGTTTTCAGGTCATTAGTGCAAAGCATTTCTTCTCGCTGGGCGGCTACGACGAGGTTTTGCGCGGTTATGCTGTGGGCTTTGATACAGATTTGCTCGATATGGGAATAAAATTGGGTTTGCACCCTCAACCCATTCGCCCGAAGATTATCGAACGAGTGATTGAACATGATAACGCTGCACGGCTTTTTCACCACACGATGCCATTGAAGCAATCGTATTTGGCGAGCCTGCTCATCGTGGGGTCAAGAGCACATTGGCATCACTTCAAGCAAATGTCAGGTTACCCTTGGAAATGCGTCAAGAACTATTCAAAAATGCTCTTCAAGAGGCGCGTGCTCTGGGACCAGACAATGGAAACGCGTCACTCAGTTTTAAACTTGAACCTGCTTCCGTAGGCATGCCGCACGAGCTAGGGTTCTCAAGCGGTAAATGTATTGTTGCCTTCAGTGTGACTGTGTCAATGACGGAACCAATTGATCAAATTCCGGATTGAAGGTTGATGGGCGACGAACGGCTTGGTCATCAAGTAGATGCAGGCAATGAGATCGCTGTTCCCAATCCGCTTTGCACAGGCGTAGGCATACTCAGCGCAATCCAATGATGAAAACGCCGACGGGTTGACGCACCCAAATGGCACTTTCTGTCGCTAAGTTACCCCCGCGGAATTTTTTTGAAAACGGACGACTTTGATATTGCCACAGTTGCGTTCGCGCGCTTCGCGGTCACGGCTTCAGAGGCCCGTCGACTTGACATGGTATCCTTTTACAGCGGACTTCACTTCAACATCCGCGGTGTTCGCCACGTCTTTGCCGATTCTCTTCGGCTTCCAGACATCTGAAATTGCAGAGTTTCATGAACTAGGACGTGCACCATGGACATTGTCCGCGACAAACTATTAACCATACGCCTTCGCAGAATCGAGGAAGCCCACGATGGTTGAAGCAAAGGAAATCCTTCTGGAGAAGGGCGGCAAGGACGCAGTCATCCTCAAGGTCTTGAACAAGGAGGAACTGGCAAAGGCCAGCCCCGAACGCCGCCGTCAGGCTGCGAGTTTCGGCTTTGAGGCCGCACCCTTGTCGCTGATGCCCGTGTTCAGGGACAATGGCGAGCTGGGTGAATACTGGGTGGGAACGCCCGCCGCCGATGCCGATCCCTTTGCACTGGGCGCCATTTCATCGAAACTGCCAGCAGGAACCTATGCCTTTGAGACAGCACCGCGCGATATTCATCTGGTGGCGCTCGGCTGGATCCTCGAACTCTACCGCTACGATCCCTACCGCAAGGCTGACGCCAAACAGGTGAAGCTCGTCTTGCCCGACGCGGTTGATGCGGCGCGTGTGCGGCGTGAGGCCGATGCCAGCATCATGGTGCGTGATCTGATCAACATTCCTGCCAATCTTCTCGGCCCGCAGGAACTGGAAGATGCCGCCCGCGCTTTGGCCAAGACACATAAAGCGAAATTCAACGTCGTTTCGGGCGCGAAACTGGCCAAAGAATTTCCTTTGATCCACATCGTCGGCGTGGCGTCGCCACGCGCGCCCCGTCTGATTGATTTCACCTGGGGCAATGCGAAAGATCCGAAGGTGACGCTGGTCGGCAAGGGCGTTTGCTTCGACACCGGCGGCCTCGACATCAAGCCTTCGTCGTCCATGATCCTCATGAAGAAGGACATGGGCGGAGCCGCCAATGTTCTGGGCCTCGCGCGCCTGATCATGGAGGCCAACCTTCCTGTGCGCCTGCGTGTGCTGATTCCCGCTGTCGAAAATTCCATCGCTGGCGATGCCTTCCGGCCCGGTGATATTTTCAAGACGCGGAAAGGACTCACCGTCGAGATCGGCAACACTGATGCCGAAGGCCGTCTCGTTCTCTGTGAAGCGCTGGCGCTCGCTGACGAAGAGGCGCCCGACCTCCTCATAGATATGGCGACACTGACCGGTGCCGCCCGCGTGGCCCTCGGCCCCGATCTTCCTCCCTTTTACACCGACAATGACGAACTGGCGGGCCAGCTCGCACAGCACGCCAGGGCCGAGAATGATCCACTCTGGCGTATGCCCGTCTGGCGTCCCTATTATTCCATGATTGAAACCCCGGTCGCGGACCTCAACAATGCCGGGCAGGGTGGCTTTGCCGGCTCGATCACGGCTGCCCTTTTTCTGTTCCGCTTTGTCGAGAAGGCCAGGGCTTACGCCCATCTCGACGTCTTCGGCTGGACGCCAAATGCCAAGCCCGGCCGCCCCAAGGGTGGCGAGGCCCAGGGCATGCGCGCCCTTTTCGCGACCATCGCCCAGCGCTATGCAAAATAGCTTGCTATTTCAGCGGCCAGAGTGAAGACTGAAACGGTTCCGAAACAATTGGAGCCCCAATGTATACCCCTCTGTCCACTGCACAGGCCCTGCGTCTCTGGCACGACGTAGGCCTCGCTCAGGTCAGGGATGAGGCGCCTGATCTTTCGGTGCGGCAAATGACGATTCTATTGACGATCTATCTCCAGCCTCCGCCACACACAGTGCGGGCGCTGGCCGCAAAACTCAAAGTATCGAAGCCCGTCATCACGCGGGCGCTTGATGCCATGGGCAAGCTTGATCTTGTCACCAGGCGGCGCGATGACAAGGACAAGCGCAATGTCCTGATTCAGCGCACCGTCAAGGGCGCGCTGTTTCTCGAGCGCCTGGGTGATCTGGTGAGTCTGACGTCGAAGGAAATTTGACATGACAGCCTTGGAGCATCGAGCGAACAGGCGGAATCACCTGTGAGCGAAAAGATGCGACCATTCAAAGAACCAGAGCGCGCGGGCGAGCGGATGCGAGCATCCGCCGCTCTGGACCCGCGCCTTCACGCTTACCGGCCTGATCTCGCCGATGAAGCGTTGCGCGGCCGTCTTGAGGCCAGCACATTTCGTCAAAGGTCTTCTGCGTGAAGTCGCGCAGCCTGTCGCCTCCATCCTCAAGCGCCCTGACCCATCATCGCCGCAAATCTCTCAGGCGCTGTGGGGCGAAGCCGGCATGGTCTTCGAAGAGAAGAGCGGCTTTGCCTGGGTGCAGATGCAGAACGATGGCTATGTCGGCTATGTCGCAAGCGATGCCTTGCGCGCGCCGGCGGGCACACCCACGCACCGTGTCACGGCAACCTCGACCCTGCTCTATCCAGAGGCCGATATCAAATCGCAGCCCGCGCAGTTCTTGCCGATGAACGCCGCACTTGCTGTGGTCGAGAGCACAGAAAAATTCCTGCATCTTGCCAGTGGTGAATATGTCTTCGCAGCCCATGCCGCACCCCTGTCACGACAGGCGGCGGACTTTGTCAGCGTCGCCGAGACATTTCTGCATGTGCCCTATTATTGGGGTGGCAAGACCGCCCAGGGCCTCGACTGCTCCGGCCTCGTGCAGGTCTCACTCGCAGCAGCAGGCGTCGCAGCGCCGCGTGATTCGGACATGCAGCAGCACAATCTGGGCCAGATTGTGCAGGATGATGTCAGGCAGCGCGGCGACCTTGTTTTCTGGCCCGGCCATGTCGGCATCATGCAGAGTGCCTCGCAACTCCTTCATGCCACAGGATTTTTCATGAAGGTTGTGTCCGAGCCATTGGCCGATGTGGTGGCCCGCAGCGACAAGCTGATCAGTTGTGTCAGACGTCTGTCAGGGTTTAGCCACAATCCCGCCGCGAAATCACCTTGATCCAGCCCGCAGCGGGCTAAGTTCGCGCCGCGATTAACCGTCATTCTAAACCCATTGTGCGGCGGACGGAGAAGGGTGGATGTTTCCCAACATCATCTTCGGAACTGACTGCCATCAACGGTCCTAGTCAGCTCCTGTCGCCGTCCCGAGCTGGCGTGGATCAGGGGCCCGCGTCATCCAGTTGGTGGCCGGGCCCCGCCCCTTTTCGCCAAAATCGCGAATCTGTTAGTCTCCGGCAATGTTGTTCAATCCCACCGTCCTGCAGATCGGGTCGCACAATTTTGGCCTGATCGACATCATCGAATTTGCCTTCGCACTTCTTCTGCTGTTGCTGGTGGTGACGCTGGTTCTGGCATGGCGCGGGCAAAGCGGCCGCAGGCGCGAGCGCGAGCTTGCGGAAGCGCGCACCGCCGATCTCGAATACAAGCTCGCGGAAGTGTCCGGCGCGCTCAACCAGTTCGCGGTGCAGGCGCAGAACAATCAGGCCCATCTTCACCGGGCGCTTGATGAGCGTCTCGATGCGGTCAGCCACCGTGTCGGACAGGGCCTCGCCGACCAGTCGCAGCGCACCGCTGAATCTCTGGGCCAGCTGCATGAACGCCTTGCGGTCATTGACGTGGCACAGAACAATCTCGTCTCGCTCTCCAACGAGATGCTCAGCCTGAAAGACATCTTGTCCAACAAGCAGACGCGCGGCGCCTTCGGCCAGGGCCGCATGGAAGCCATCATCAGCGATGGGCTGCACGCACGGGCTTTCGAATTCCAGGCCACGCTGTCCAACGGCACGCGGCCCGACTGTCTCATCACCCTGCCGGATTCCAGATTGAAGCTGGTGATCGACGCCAAGTTTCCGCTCGAAGCTTACAATGATATGCGTGAAGCTGTCGATGACGCATCGCGCGTGGAAGCGGAATCGCGCCTGCGTTCCGACGTGATGAAACATGTGAAGGACATTTCCGAGAAATACCTGATCAACGGCGAGACCCACGAAACCGGCATCATGTTCGTACCCTCGGAATCGATCTATGTCGAACTCAATGAGCGTTTCGAGGATGTCGTGCAGCGCGCCCATCGCTCTCGCATCATACTGGCCTCGCCCAATGTGCTGATGCTGCTGATCCAGACCATGCAGGCCATCGTCCGCGATGCGGCGATGCGCGAGCAGGCCGGTGTCATCCAGGCCGAGGTTGTGAAACTGCTCGAGGACGTCACCCGCATGAACGAGCGCGTCACCAAGCTGCGCACGCACTTCACCCAGACTTCAAGCGATCTCGACCAGCTCTCGACGTCGACAGACAAGGTCATCAAGCGCGCCAGCCGCATCGAAAGCCTGGAACTGGATGAGGTTCAGGCCGTGGCGCCAGTCAGCAAACCGCGGCTCATTCAATAGCGCCCACGCCCGCTTTCTTAAATTTCCGCAATTAAACGAGATGTTAGAATCAATCCCGTGCGCCGCGCATTAACAAGCCGTGTCACTCAAACAGAGGAGAGGATTGAGACATGACAAGGCACATCATTATGGCGGCACTTTTGGCGGGCGTAACGGCTTCGGCGGGCATCGCCACGGCGGCAACCACGGATTTCTACGTCGCCCAGGACGCGAAAACCCACGCGTGCGCGGTCACCAGCACCAAGCCCGACGGCAAGATGGCGATGGATGTCGGCACCAAGGCCTATGACAGCGAAGCCAATGCCAAGAAGGCGATGGACAAGCTGAAGGTCTGCGCGTCATCGGCCATGGCCGCACCAGCCGGCTTCTATGTCAGCGAGGATGCCAAGACCAAGAAATGCGCGGTGGTCAACGCCAAGCCCGATGGCAAGATGGCGATGGATGTCGGCACCAAGATGTATGACAGCGAAGCCAATGCCCAGAAAGCCATGGCCAATCTCAAGGTCTGCAAGTAGTCACACCAACAGGGCCCTCTCCCGTCGAAGATGGGAGAGGGTGCCGACAGGCGGGTGAGGGGACCATACGTCCCGCAAAACGTCTGCAGCACTTCTTCCTGCGGGCTGGCGCGTTTTCGAAATCGGCCAGATCGGCAGTGTGAAATAAAAAGTTGCTGAGCCGCAGAACGCATCCGTGTGATGGTGCAAATCACCATCGCTGGTCGCCACTAGCGCTTGTTCAAAGCAGAGCTCGCTTCGTCGCCCACCAAGGCAGCCTCCAAGTCGGCCGAGCGTATGCTTGTCCATTGTTGGGAGCCGCCCGAACGCTCGATGGACGGCGTGCAAAGCAGGGTTGAAACCCGCCGCCATCCCTGGGTCAGCACGGTGTCGGTTTCTTCCTCTTCGATGGAAAGTTCATATGTCCCGGCCGGCAATGCATAGTCAAACCCGTTGAGTTCAAATGGATGTCGAAAGGTGACTGCAGTTCGTTTTGTTCGCATGGGCAATTCTTTCATGAGGCCGCTAGTCAAACCAAACATTTCGCGCAGTGGGTGTCGGATCGGGCTTTCCCTTCACCTTCTTCAGCTCGCGAGCGGGCTTTGGTGCCCTCGGCACAGGCGGCGCGTTAGTCGGCAAGAATTTCAGGAAATGATAGATCATTGGAGCAACCTCCATCAGGCATTCCAGGCATCGTGGATGTCCGGTCGGAGCGCGGAAAACGCGCATTCATGCCCATCGCGGTGGTCATAAACCGTCATGGCGATATTTTCTGGTCTTCTAAGTGGCGATGTCAGTCTTGCGTTACAAGAGATGCTAACCAACGCCAGTCAATACATTTGGTTCGAAATTGAGGAGGAAGCAAATCTTTCAATTTCGGGGCTGTGGATTTAGTCGGTGCGAGCGTTCTTTGAGGCTTCCCGATCAAGGCGGAGAGCTCTTAACCTGTCCGTTTTGGTCGTCACATTCGATCGCTCCTCAGCGATCAGATCTTTTGCCAGGTTCCCACTCTCCACTGCGTTGGGTTTTATGAACACGCTGTTTGCGAGATTGATATTCTTTTGGTTCATCATGTCCCTCTGGATTTTTGAAAGATCAAGACATTCCCCGCGCACGGGCTCGCTCAGCGAGAAGCGCCGGGAGATGATAAGATACTGGTCGTTGAGGACGGGCGATCCATTTTTCGTTTGTCCAGAACCTTCTTCGGCATGGGTAAAAGACCTTCGCGCTGCAGCTTCTTGCGGTCAAATTTGCGCTTGCGGCGCACGGCTTCCGCCTTTTCCCGCACCCGCCTTTCAGAGGGCTTTTCAAACGCGGCGCCCATTTTGAGTTGCCGGAAAATCCCCTCGCGCTGCATCTTTTTCTTCAGCACGCGCAAGGCCTGTTCGATGTTATTATCTCGTACGACGACCTGCATGGGAATTCCCTTCGTATGGTTGTTTGTTGCCCGGAGAAACGGATTTCTGAATTGGGCAAAGAAAAAAGGCCGGACAAAAGCCCGACCTCTCATGATCATTCAGGAGCGCCGCCAGTACATCCGTGGTCAGCGCGCGCAAATGTCAAATTCAAATCGCTTTCAGATTGCCTGCGGCAGACTTGCCTGTCTTCTGGTCCTTCTCGACATCAAAGGATACCTTTTGATTGTCGTTAAGGCCTGCCATGCCCGCCCGTTCAACGGCGCTGACATGAACAAACACGTCCTGCCCGCCGCCATCAGGGCTGATAAAACCGAAGCCCTTTTGTGAATTGAACCATTTTACAGTACCAGTGGCCACGTTAATTCCCTTCAAGATGATGCATGCGCATGCGCGCACCGAATGCGTTTCTGATCTATCGATGTCTGGGAAATCAAAAAGGCTAAGGCGCTAACATCTAGGAAGCACGGAGCCAAGCCAACCGGCCGAAACTCGATCTCGCGCATATGGGCGCTTATGCGGCAGATTACAAGGTAAATCGGCTACTGAAGTGAACGCGACTGCGATGGTCAAAGTCGCAACGCCGGAAGGCGGACGCCAGGCGATGGTTGATCGACAGTTTAGAGAGAAATTTCCATGAGGGGCTAAGTCCCGCAAAACGTCTGCAACACCTCTTCCTGCGGGGCAGGGGCGTTTTCGAAATCGGCCAGATCGTTGCGCGTACGGAACGGCTGCTGAACCGCCGAGAGCAAGCGGTGTAGGGGCGCAAGATCACCTTCGCTGGCGGCAGCGAGAGCTTCTTCCACACGGTGGTTGCGCGCGATGTAGACGGGATTATGCTTACGCATCAGTGCCAGTGCATCGGGCGCCCGTAACCGATCCCACTCCGCCTTCCAGTCTGCAAAGACAGGTTGAGACGTGAAATAGGTCTCCAGCCCCACCTCGTCATGCCCGCGCAGGCGGGCATCTGTGTTTTGGGCCGCAACAGGGATTCCCGCCTTCGCGGGAATGACGTGTTCGACGTAGCGCGTGAGCGCCGTGAAGAAGCGGGTGAAATCGGCGCGCGCATTGGCCATCTGCTGCAGCGTCCTGGTGATGAACGGAAAAATGATCTTGCAATTCATTACACCTTATGGTGTAATGAAAGCGTGGATCATTTGAGTGATATTTTTACAGCCGTTTCGCACCCCACCCGCCGAGCCATAATCGGTCAGCTGGCCAACGGGCCCGCCAGATTTTCTGACTTGGCACTGCCTTATGATACCGCCCTGAACGCGGTGACGAAGCACTTGAAGCTGCTGGAGAGGGCAAGTCTGATTGAGCGCCGGAAGCAAGGCCGCGAAGTTTTCATTTCGCTGCGCGGGGATCCTCTGCGTGAGGTGGTCAACTGGGCCAATAAATACGAGCGTTTCTGGAACGAGCGCCTCGACAAATTCGAAAAACATTTTGCGAACAAACAAAAAGATAGGCCCCGGAAGTGACATCTGCAGCAAAACTCAAGCAGGTAACCATCGAGCGAAGCATCCGGGGAACGCCAATGGATGTGTTTGATGCTTGGCTTGATCCGTCCGTGCCGGGTGCTTTTGGGAATGAAAACGAGCAACTGATCGTTGATCTCAAGGTCGACGGCCTGTGGTATTGGCGGTCGATGGGGGGAACGCCTCATTTCGGTCGCTTCTTGGAATTCGCCCGCCCCGCCCGCATCCAGCATTCATGGATGTCACCCAACACGCTTGGCAAGGAATCCATCGTAACTGTCACATTTGAGGAATGGAAAGATGGAACATTGATGAAAATTGTCCATTCAGGCCTGCCCAATACGGAAATGGCGGCTGCGCACGAACGTGGTTGGAACTCCATTCTCGACCGTTTCAGCAAATCCTCCGTCCGAGACACCAGGACGTCGCAACAGTAATCCAAGGATTCATCTGATGGACACGTCGCCTATCGCCCGCTTTCCAAAGAAGAGCGGATATGCACCCGTGAACGGGCTCAATCTGCACTATGAAATAACCGGACAGGGCCCGCCCCTTATCTATATTCCCGCCGCATTTGCTTTCTCGGGGATGATCGAGTTTCCCGAACTCACCAAACGATGGCGCGTGATTCAGGTGGATGTGCAGGGTCATGGCCGGACCGCAGACCGCGAGGGTCCGCTAAGCTTTGACCAGCATGTCAGCGACATTCTGGGGCTTATGGATCATCTAAAAATTGGACGTGCTGATTTTTTTGGCTGGAGCTATGGCGGACTCGTCTCCACATTGATCGCCATGCGATATCCTGACGCGTGAGGCGTGTGGTGACTTACGGGGCACTTTATGGTCCGCCCCCGGAAGCGATCAGGTCAGAAATGTTTGGTCCTCCTGTTGAGCACAAGCCGGATGGCGACTCGCACCGCTTCGCCTACGAGCATTTTATGCGTGTGGCTCCCGACCCTGGCCATTGGCCGGTGATCTGGAAGAAGCTCATGGAACTTGTCCCCTATAGTTTCACTAGGGAAGAACTTGCCGCCATCAAGCCACGGATTCTTGTGGCGGTCGGTGACAATGATTTTATCAGTCTCGAACACGCCATTTATGCATTTCGAACCCTTCCAAATTCAGAACTTGCCGTTATCCCGGATGCGACCCATTTTTTGCTCTATGAACGGCCTGAGAAGATAGAGCCGGTTGTCGCGGAATTCCTTTCGGCGCCCGAAGAAAGGCTGCCCTTTGGCACGATTGCCACAGGCTACTATCCGGGAAAAACCAGATAACCGGAGCAAAAGCCATCTCAGGACTTAATTTCCGATAAGCTTATGCAGGCCCTTGGCGCGCGAGGAAAAGGCGCAGCGCCGCTGTCTTTCATCAAGTGCCGCAAAAAGTCTGCAACACCTCTTCCTGCGGGGCAGGGGCGTTTTCGAAATCGGCCATATCGTTGCGCGCACGGAACGGCTGCTGAACCGCCGAGAGCAAGCGGTGTAGAGGCGCAAGATCACCTTCGCTGGCGGCAGCGAGTGCTTCTTCCACACGGTGGTTGCGCGCGATGTAGACGGGATTATGGGCTTGCATCAGCGCCAGCGCATCGGGCGCGCGCAAGCCGTCCCATTCTGCCTTCCACTCATCGAGAACAACAGTTGAATGTGAAAAAGTTCCACCCCACTCGTCATGCCCGCACAGGCGGGCATCTGTCGCTCTGGGCCGCAACAGGGATTCCCGCCTTCGCGGGAATGACGTGTTCGACGTGGCGCGTCAGCGCCGTGAAGAAGCGCGTGAAATCGGCGCGCGCATTGGCCATCTGCTGCAGCGTCCTGGTGATGAAGGCAACCTGTGTGGCATCAGCAATGCCAAGCTTGGCCAGGAAGCGCTGTTCAAAAACCGCTTCGAACTGCGGCAGGAACTTGCGCAGTTCGTCTTCCGCGATCTTGACCGCCGCATCGCGGTCGGGATCAAGCAGCGGCAACAGGCATTCGGCGAGACGCGTGAGGTTCCACAGCGCGATCATCGGCTGCTTGTCATAGGCATAGCGCCCATTTTCATCGATCGATGAAAACACCTTTTGCGGATCGAACCCGTCCATGAAGGCGCAGGGGCCATAGTCGATGGTCTCGCCGGCAATCTGCATGTTGTCGGTGTTCATCACGCCATGGATGAATCCGAAGCTCATCCATTGCGCGATGAGGCTGGCCTGGCGGCGGATCACTTCGGCGAGAAATGCGCGCGCGCCCGAAACACCCGGCATGTGCCGCGCCATCTCATGCGCCATCAGGGCTTCGATGGCTGCCGTGTCCTGCCGCGCCGCCAGATATTGGAACGTGCCGACGCGCACATGGCTTTTGGCCACGCGCGTGAGAACCGCTCCCGTTTCCGGCCTTTGCCGCCACACGCGCTCGCCGGTTGCCACCACGGCGAGCGACCGCGTGGTCGGAACACCAAGCGCGGCCATCGCCTCGCTGACAATATATTCACGCAGCATCGCCGAGAGCGTGGCGCGGCCATCAGCACCGCGTGAATAGACCGTGCGGCCCGTGCCCTTGAGGTGGAGCTCATAGGTTTGGCCATCGAGCCCCGTCACATCGCCGAGCAGCATGGCGCGGCCATCGCCCAGGCTGGGCGCAAAGCCGCCGAACTGGTGCCCGGCATAGGCCATGGCGAGAGGCTTGCCATGAAGCGCTGCCTCATTGCCGGAGAGCAGCTTCAGGGCTTGGTCGCTGTGCAGCCAGTCGCGCGAAATGCCAAGCGTGTCGGCGAGCTTGTCATTGGCGACAACCAGCGCCGGCGCCTCGACCGGAAGCGGCTGCACCTGTGTGTGCAGCAGAGGCGGCAGGTCGGCATAGTGCTGTGAAATCGATGGCGCTTGCATAGGGCCGATATAGACCGTGATAGACGTGATTATAAGCAGAATGGAACGCGATTTGGAGCGGTTTGGAACCGTTTAGAACGGCCTTCTGGCGCGCATGGCCTGGGTCAGAGTGCCTTCATCAAGATAGTCGAGTTCGCCACCGACCGGCACACCATGGGCGAGCCTTGATGTTGAAACAGCAAGCTTTTTCAGGCGTTCGGTGATGTAATGCGCTGTCGTCTGGCCCTCGACGGTGGCATTGTTGGCGAGCACCACTTCCTTGATGTGGCCTTCCGCACATCGGCTGATAAGTTGATCAATATCAAGGTCTTCCGGCCGGATTCCGCCCAGCGCCGACAGCGTGCCGCCGAGCACGTGATACTGCCCGTTCCATGCCCCTGCGCGCTCCAGCGCCCACAGGTCGCCCACCTCTTCGACCACGCAAAGCGTTGATTTATCTCGCCTAATGTCGCTGCAAATGGAACAGGGATCGATGGTATCGACATTGCCGCAGACCGAACAGGTCGACACCTTGTCATGGGCATCGCGCAAGGCCGAAGCCAGGGGTGCGAGAAGTTTGTCTTTGTTTTTAATGAGATGCAGAACGGCGCGCCGGCCCGAGCGCGGCCCAAGCCCCGGCACTTTGGCCAGGAGCTGGATCAGACGTTCGATTTCCGGCCCGGCCTGGCGCTTCATTTAGAACGGAAGTTTGAAGCCCGGCGGCAATGGCAGACCGGCAGTCAGGGTTTTCATTTGCTCGGCCGCAGTTGTTTCAGCCTTGGACTTGGCGTCATTAAGTGCAGCCATAACAAGATCTTCGAGGATTTCCTTTTCCTCCGGCTTGATCAGCGACGGGTCGATCTCAAGCGCGCTGACAGCGAATTTTGCCGACATCGTCACCTTGACCAGGCCGCCGCCGGACTGGCCTTCCACCATCGTCTGTTCGAGTTTGGCCTGCATGTCGGCCATCTTGGCCTGCATCTGGCCTGCGGATTTCATGATGTCAGCGAGATTCTTCATCAGCCTCTTCCGTTGGGTTGGGAGTTTCGACGTCGGTTACATTGAGAATTTCAGCACCGGGAAAAGCCTTCAGCACCGCCTGCACATCCTTGTGCTCGCGCGCTGCCTTGAAGGCTGTGTCCTTCGCTTCTTTGCGTTGCTGGGCCAGTGTGGCGTCGCCGCCGCTACGCGCCACCGCCACGATCCAGCGCCGTCCGGTCCACTGTTCCAGTTTGCGTGACAGTTCATTGGCAAGGCCTGGTTCCGCACCTTGCTCAAGGGCCAGATCGATCTTGCCATCGCCGACACTGATCGGTCGAATGTAACGTTCGAGATCGGACTTGAACTTAATGTCGCGCTTTTCCGCAGCGAGACCAACGATATCCGAAAAGCTGTTATAGCTCCGCATGACAGTCTGAGGCATAGCTGCGGATTCAACATCTTTATCCGCGCGCCGCGGCATCGCTTGCACCGTGCTGCGTATTTCCGCAACGGGCTGTTGCGTGGGCGATTGCGGCTGCAGGTTTGGTAACGGCCTTGGCGCGATTTGTGGCTTGGCGTCCTGCACCTGCTTCATCAGTTCATCGCCGGATGGCAGGTTGGCTGCATGAGCGAGCCGGATGATGACCATCTCTGCGGCCTTGTCAGGCTGCGAAGCCAAGCTTGTTTCAGAAACACCTTTCAGCAGCATCTGCCAGGCGCGCGTCAGATGCGCCATTGACAGCCGCTTGGCAAAATAGGCGCCGCGCATCTTCTCATCCTCAGTGCGGGAGGCATCGGCGCCGGCGGAATTGGGCACGATCTTCAACCGTGTCACCCAATGCACAAAGTCGGCGAGATCGGTGAGAATGGTTTCGGGATCACCGCCGGCCTGATATTGCCGTGCGATGTTTCGGCCAGAGCACCCGCCATATCACCCGCCATCACGGCGGCAAACAGATCGATGACCTGGCCACGGTCCATCAGGCCCAGCATGGTCATCACATCGTTTGTCTTCACCTTGCCGTCGCCATAGGCAATGGCTTGATCAAGAAGCGAGAGACCGTCGCGCACTGAACCTTCGGCGGCACGCGCGATCAGGCGGAGTGCTTCATCTTCAGCCTCGACATCCTCCAGCTTGGCGATCTTGCCGTAATGCGCCATCAACGTGGCAGCATCCATGCGCCTGAGATCAAAGCGCTGGCAGCGCGACAGGATGGTCACCGGCACCTTGCGAATCTCGGTTGTCGCAAAAATGAATTTCACATGCGGCGGCGGTTCTTCCAGCGTCTTGAGCAGCGCATTGAACGCGCTCTTTGACAGCATGTGCACTTCGTCGATGATGTAGATCTTGGTGCGCGCCTGCACAGGTGCATAGCGCACCGAGTCGATGATCTCGCGCATATTGTCGACGCCGGTATTGGAGGCCGCGTCCATCTCGATGACATCCATATGGCGTGACTCAAGGATCGCCTCGCATTGCGACGTCAGTTCCGGCATCTCCATCGAGGGCCCGGAGGGGTAATTCAGGGCGCGGGCGATAAGGCGAGCCGTCGTTGTCTTGCCGATGCCGCGCAGCCCCGTCAGCATATAGGCCTGGGCGACGCGCCCCGTGGCAAAGGCATTGCTCAGGGTGCGCACCATCGCCTCCTGGCCGATCAGATCGGAGAAGTCCTTCGGCCGGTATTTGCGCGCGAGGACGCGGTAGGGCGAGGTGCTGGCGGAAGAGTCAGTCATTGCGGAAAAGATAGCCCATCGCGGGCGCGGGGCGAATGAAAAGGTGAAGGGCTGGAAAAGTGGAAGGCTGGACGAGCAACCCATAACAGGCTCGTTGGGGCTGCTGCCTTCCGGCCCTGACCCGGTTGGCGAGCGTCACGTCCGCAGGCCAACCTTCCGCTGGGCTATATGGGCGAGAAGGGTGCCGAAGGCAAGGCCCACCGGTTGACCCTTCGGAAAACCGCGACTATCTCAGCGGCATGGCTTTGAAACCCATCATAACTTTGCCCGACGAGAAGATTTTGCGTCAGAAATCCAAGCCCTTGAAGGCGGTGGATGCCTCAGCGCGTGGCCTTTTCGACGACATGCTGGAAACCATGTACCACGCCCCAGGCATTGGCCTTGCCGCCATACAGGTGGGCGTGCCGATGCGCCAGGTCGTGATCGATCTCTCAAGGGATGGCGAGGACAAGAAGCCCCTGTTTCTGGCCAATCCCGAGATTATCTGGTCGTCCGAGGCTATCAGCGACTACGAGGAAGGCTGTCTCTCCATTCCCGAATTTTTCGAGATGGTTGAGCGCCCATCCGAGGTGAAGGTGCGTTATCTCGACCGTCAAGGCGACCCGCATGAGATCCACGCCCAAGGCGTGCTCGCCACCTGTTTGCAGCATGAGATCGACCATCTCAACGGCGTGCTGTTCATCGACTATATTTCCAAGCTGAAGCGCGACCGCGTGCTGAAGAAGTTTCAGAAAGCTGACAAGCTGGGAAAGCTTTGAGGGCCATCCATTGCGCCTGATTTTCATGGGGACTCCAGACTTCGCGGTCACCACGCTGAGAGCGCTCATCTCGGCCGGCCACGACATCCTTTGCGTTTATTCGCAGCCGCCCAAACCGGCGGGCCGCGGCATGGCGTTGAAGCCATCCCCCGTTCACGAATTTGCGCAATCACAGGGCATGGAGGTACGCACTCCCAAAAGTCTGCGCAATGAAGACGAACAACAGGCTTTTATTGCCCTCCACGCCGATGCAGCGGTGGTTGTCGCCTATGGACTTCTTTTGCCAAGACCTATTCTGGAAGCGCCGAAATATGGCTGCTTCAATGTCCATGCTTCGCAATTGCCGCGCTGGCGCGGGGCGGCCCCCATTCAGCGAGCCATTATGGAGGGTGACGGCGAAACAGGTGTGGCCATTATGCGAATGGGTGAGGGGCTCGATACCGGCCCGGTGATGAGCATGGTGCCGGTGCGCATCAACGCACACACAACGGCCGGCAGTCTTCATGATGAACTCGCCATACTTGGCGCAAAATTGATGGTGCAGGTTCTGGAAAAGCCGTCGACTCCCGGTTCTCCGCAATCCAGTCACGGCATCACCTATGCAAGGAAAATTGACAAGGCCGAAGCGCACATCAGTTTTCGCCTTCCCGCAGCATTGGTCCGCAACCATATTCACGGACTGTCGCCCTTTCCCGGTGCGTGGTGCATCGTGGATGGTGCGCGGTTGAAGCTGCTAGAGGTCAAGGTGGTGCCCGGAAAGGGAGAACCCGGAACGGCTCTCGATGACAAATTGACTTTTGCTTGCACGACTGATGCAATCCGCGTCAAGAAATTGCAGCGTGAGGGCAAGGGGCCGATGGATGCAGAAACGTTTCTGCGCGGCTTTTCCGTTCCCGCAGGCACCAGGGCCGAATAATGCCGCGCTATAAGATCACCATCGAATATGATGGCAGTGGGTTTCTCGGATGGCAATCTCAGGCCAATGCGAGAACCGTGCAGGATGTGCTCGAGACGGCGGTCGGAAAACTGCATGGCCAGCACATCACCGTACATGGCGCGGGCCGCACCGATACGGGTGTCCATGCTCTGGCGCAGGTTGCGCATTTCGATGCGCCGAAGTCTTGGGATCCTTTTGTTCTTTGCAACGCAATCAACGGCAATGTGAGGCCGCACGCGGTAAGTGTTGTTGCTGCAGAAGAGGTGCCAGATAGTTTTGAAGCTCGCTTTTCCGCAACCGGCCGCCGCTATCTCTACCGCATCATGAACCGGCGTGCACCGCCAACAATCGACAAGCACCGCGTCTGGCACGTACCGGCGCAGCTTGACGTCGATGCAATGCATGAAGGCGCGCAGCATCTTGTTGGCAAACACGACTTCACCACATTCCGCGCTTCCGATTGTCAGGCCAAGAGTCCGATAAAAACGCTCGATCGCCTTGATGTGATGCGTTTCGATGAAATGGTGGAAATACGCGCCGAAGCACGCTCATTCCTGCATCATCAGGTGCGTTCGATGGTGGGAAGCCTGACGCACGTCGGCACTGGCAAATGGCATCCATTGGAAATGCGCCGTGCGCTCGAAGCCAGGGACCGCGCCCGTTGTGGCCTCGTCTGCCCGCCAGACGGGCTGTATCTGGTCGAGGTTTTGTACTGAATTAAAAACGGCAGCGCCGGGAGGATGGCGCTGCCGTAAATCGGAGAACTAGTACTCCGGTTCGGAACTTACATTTTGGGCAGGAGAACGTGATTGATCACATGGATCACGCCATTCGACTGCTTGACGTCAGCAATCGTCACTTGCGCTGTGCCGCCACTTTCATCCTTGATGTTGACCTTGCCGTCCATAGTGGAGAACCAAAGCTTGCAGCCGCCGACAGTTGTCACTTCGTGTGTGCCGCCATCATCCTTGACCATTTTCACGATGGTGGATGACATGGCATCAGCCGCGATCACGTGACAGGTGAGGATCTTGACCAGCTGAGCCTTGTTTTCCGGCTTGAGCAGATTGTCGACAGTGCCGGCAGGAAGCGCGGCAAAGGCTTCATTGGTAGGCGCCAAAACGGTGAACGGGCCCTTGCCTTCCAGCGTGTCAACGAGGCCAGCGGCTTTAACGGCGGCAACCAGCGTAGTGTGGTCCTTCGACTTGAGGGCGTTCTGGATGATGTTCTTGGTGGGATACATGGCGCTGCCGCCGACCATCGGGTTGGCGAAAGCTGCCGCCGAGATGCTCGCGGTGGCGATGGCAGTGATAGCAAATGTCTTGAGGTTCATGGTTCTCTCCTGTTTTCCTTTGTCCCCTCATGGGTACGTCAGGAGAGACGAGGCCTCTGCGAAAAGAGTTTCAGGCCCGCATCACGAATTCAAGAAAAATTAAATGGGTGTGAGTTTGCCGACGGCCAGCACCGCGCCTGTGGCCTTGCCGGTGGGCGAGCCGCCCTTGGGCTCATCGCTGATCGCCAATGTGGCAGCTGTCATGCGAGCCGCCAGTTGCGCTGACACCTGGATGACACCCGTTTCACTCTGGGGCACGACTCCAAGCGATACGGGTGCATCGGTGCCGATGATAGCCCAGAGTTCATAGTCGCGCCCTTCGGCAGGTGTGCCAGAGACCCGGTTGTACCGGATGACGTTGTGGGCCGGATCGAAAACGGCGGCCATTTTTACAGGTGAATCAGTCGCTGCCAACTCGGCAACCGACGTGGGCTGCGGCGGCGGTGATATAAATCTTGGAACTGCAACAACGAGCACCAGGGCTGCCAGTGTGGCAATGCTGAGCCCGCGCCAGAACTCCAGACGATGCCACAGGCCTGCCTTGGGTGCTGTGCCAAAAAGCCGGGTTTCCATCTTTTGCTGAAGCGCGAGCGGGGGCGCCAGGGGTGCAATTTCATCGGCCAAGCTGGCGAAGTGACGTTCCCAAAGCCAAACCTCTTGTTGCAAGGCGGGTTCTGAGGTCAGACGCGCAGCAAAGCGCGCCCGCTCTTCACCATCAAGCGTGCCGAGTACATATTCGGCCGCGAGCGCCTTGTCCGGATCTTCAGGCGGGAGATGCGTCATTGTTCGAGGCACTCCCGCAGGCTGATGAGGCTGCGTCTCAACCACGTGCGCAGCGTATTGATGGGAAGGCTGAAACGGTCGGCAAGCTCCTGGTAACTATAGCCTTCGACATAGGCCGCGCGTACCGCCTGCGCTCTTTCTACAGGCAGCTTGTCAAGGCAGAGGTCGATGCGTCGTCCTTCGCCAACGGCCATCAACTGCGCTTCCGGCCCGGGGCTGTCATCCTGAACTTCATGGGCCTCGTCGAGCTCAATCGCGGGAGCGCGCCGGGCACGGATACGGTCAATGCAGGCATTGCGTGAAATGGCAACAAGCCATCCCATGGGACTATGCCCCGTGGCCTGGTAGCGCCCCGCATTGTGCCATACTTTGATATACACCTCCTGCAAGATATCCTCGGCTTCAGCTCTGTCACGAAGAAGACGAAGGCAAACGCCAAAAAGTTTCGGGGAAGATGTCTGATAAAGGCGCGCAAAAGCCTGACGGTCTCCCAGGGCCGTCCGGCTCACCATTTCTTCAAGCGCTTCTGCCATCTAGCTCTAGCTGCTCAGGTATTTTTCGATGATCCGCGCATAAATGCGCGTCGTCGCCTTTAACTCATCAATAGCAATGTTTTCGTCGGTCTGGTGAATTGTGGCATTGGTCGGCCCGAATTCCAGAACCGGGCAATAATCCTTGATGAACCGGGCATCAGACGTGCCGCCGGATGTTGATAGCGCAGGCATGACACCTGTTACGTCGGCAATGGCGTCCTGGACCAGTCCAACAAAAGCACCCGGCTGGGTGATGAAGGCACCAGCACCTTCCGTGGCCTTCACCTGCCATTGTCCGCCAAGTTCGGTCTTTACAGTGTCAACTTCTTTCTGGATCAATGTCTTCAGGCTGTCGGCTGAATGCTCGGTCGAAAACCTGATGTTAAACTGCGCAACCGCGCGGGAAGGAATGACATTGGTGGCCGGATTGCCGACATCAAAGCTGGTGACGGCCAGCGTCGAGGGATCGAAATGCACATTCCCATTGTCGAATTTGAGCAAGGAAATGCGATCGACGAAACGTGCCAGCTTTGGGATCGGGTTATCACCCTTGTGCGGATAAGCGGCATGGGCATGCTTGCCATCGACCGTAACAGTAAAATTCAATGAACCACGGCGTCCGATCTTGATCGTATCACCGAGCTTGTCGACACAGGACGGCTCGCCGACCAAACAGTGATCAGGCACATGGCCGTTGTCCTTCATCCATTGCAGCACCTTCGCGGTGCCATTGATGGCAGGACCTTCTTCATCACCGGTAATGAGGAAAGACAAGCTTCCTGTGGCCGTCTCACCTGCATTCACAAAATCGAGTGACGCTGCTGCAAAGGCCGCGACCGAGCCCTTCATGTCGGTCGCACCACGGCCATAGATTTTTCCATCGGCTGTATCGGCTGCAAAAGGCGGATGCGTCCACAGTGATTTCATCTCCGGGCGGGACCACATCGGTGTGTCCGGCAAAACAGAGGTGAGGAGAACCCGTGCCCCAGCGCGCAAAAAGATTGTCGATATCGGGCGTGTCCTGATCCTTGAACGTCAGACGCTGGCACTGGAAACCAGACCCGGCCAACAGTGTCTCTAGATAGTTCAGCGCGCCACCTTCGTCCGGTGTCACCGAGCGGCAGCGGATGAGTTCTTGCAGGATGGTGACGGGGTCGGCAGCCTTCATGAAATGAGTATAGCGGGCTTTGGCAGATAACATGACTTTTGACGTTTTCGTCAAAAGTCATGCTGATCGACAGTCACAAATTGGAGCGGAATTGCTTCGCCAAAGTGCTTAGGCTTTGGCGCATTCCGCTCCCCGCCACTCTCTGCTTCCACTGTCGAATTTGTCTAGGCGTGATCCAGCGGATCAGGGCCAAAGCGATTGGGGCCGCGCGTTCCTGACAGGAAACCACACTCGATCAGCGCCCACAGCGCGCCGATCAGAGGAACAAGGATGATGAGTGTCCACCAGCCGGACTTGTCGCGGTCGTGCCAGCGTTTGGCATAGATGGCCAGGTTGGGCCATAAGGTGATGAGCGTAAGCAGGCCCAGCGCCGGCCACATGCGTCCGATATTGGCGGCCATTGCAGCGGCCTGAGCATCCGGCGCCAAGGTGGGATCAGGCGTCAGGCTCACGCCGAAGATGCCAAACAGGATGAACTCGAGCACCCAAGTCACAATGATCATCACGACAATGGCAAGCCAGAAAGGCTTGCGGCTGATGCGGCCTTCAAAACTCAGAAAAATATTCTTCCAGTCCATGGTTCACTCCCGTGAGTCGTTGCCCCAGGCGGAACTATAGGTAAGCCAGTGGAAAATGACAGAGGGTTAACCTTTGGCGATGGGATCAATCCCAAAACGGTTGGGGCCTTTGCTGCCCCGGAAGAACCCAAGTTCAATGATGGCCCAGATCTGGCCGACAATCGGAATGAAAGCGATCAGCGTCCACCAGGCCGACTTGTCGCGGTCATGCCAGCGCTTGGCGTAGATGGCGAGTGACGGCCACAGGAAGATCAGTGCAGTCAATGCCCCCAGGACATCAAGCTTATCTGCAAGATCATTGATCTGGTCTGTATTGAGATCGGGACCGACCATATCGGCGATAGCAATGCCGAAAACTTGTGCCAACGCCAGGATAACAAAAGTTTGTGCCAGCACAATGCAGAGGCTACCCAGCCAGAAGGCCTTGCGCCCGATGCGTCCTTTGAAATCGAAGAACAGGTGATTGAAGAATTCCATGCACCGCCGCCGTTGCGTCTGCTTAGTCGCGGAGCAGTTCGTTGATGCTGGTCTTGCTCCGCGTCTTCTCGTCGACGCGCTTCACGATCACGGCACAATAGAGCGAAGGCGAGGGTGAGCCATCGGGCAGGGGCTTCTGCGGCAATGAGCCTGAGACCACTACGGAATAGGGCGGAACTTTACCGATGTGAACTTCACCCGTCGTCCGGTCGATGATTTTGGTCGACTGGCCAATGAACACACCCATCGAGATGACGGATCCTTCGCCAATCACCACACCTTCAACCACTTCCGAACGCGCGCCGATGAAGCAATTGTCTTCAATGATGGTAGGCCCGGCCTGCATCGGCTCAAGCACGCCGCCGATGCCAACGCCGCCAGACAGATGAACATTCTTGCCGATCTGCGCGCAGGAGCCCACCGTCACCCATGTATCAACCATCGTGCCCGTGTCGACATAAGCACCCAGGTTCACGAAGGACGGCATGAGGATTGCACCCGGCGCCACATAGGCCGAGCGCCGCACCACGCAGTTAGGCACGGCGCGGAAACCGGCGGCCTTGAATTCCTTCGCGGTCCAGCCATCGAACTTGGACGGCACCTTGTCCCACCAGACGCTCTTGCCCGGCCCGCCCTTGATCAGTTCCATATCGTTGAGGCGAAAAGAGAGCAGCACGGCCTTCTTCAGCCACTGATGCACCACCCAGCCGCTGCTGTCCTTGCTGGCCACGCGCAGCTTGCCGGAGTCGAGTTGGCCGAGGGCAAAGTTCACGGCCTTGCGGATTTCGCCCTTGGTCTTGAGCGTGACCTTGTCACGGCCCTCCCAGGCATTTTCAATGATGGCTTGGGCGTTCTTCATACAAGAGCTCCGTGAGGAATTGCGCGAGGTCGGGCGTAACATAGTCGACATGGGCAGGCAACAAAGCCGCATCCTGCGGCCCCACAAGCACGGTGGTCATGCCCAGCGCCCGTGGCACGATCAGGTTTTCGGGAATGTCTTCAAAGAAAATGGCTTGCGTGGGCGAAACGCCATGGCGCTTGAGGAAGATCTCGTAGGGCCTTGAATCCGGCTTGGGAATGAAATGGCAATCGGTGATGTCGAAGATGTCTTCGAAGACGTCGGCGCAGCCCAGATTATCGAGCACGTTGCGTGCATGCGGGCGTGTGCCGGCGGTAAAAATCAGCTTGCGGCCGGGAAGCTTGCGCAGCGCCTCGCCGAGCACCGAATGATGCTCCACAGCGCTGTAATCAATGGCATGGACGTAATCGAGATAATCATGGGGCTCGATGCCATGTTCCAGCATCAGCCCGCGCAGAGTCGTGCCGTAGGTCTTGAAGTAGCGGTGACGCAGTTTGGCGGCTTCGTCGCGGTTGAGCTTCAATTTGGCAACGATGAAGTCCGTCATCCGCTCGGCGATCTGGTCGAACAGACGGCAGGAGGCGGGATAGAGCGTATTGTCGAGATCAAAGATCCAGGTGTCGATGTGGGCGAGCTTGTTCATGCACCATCGCGCGAGACACGGGTGCCGACACCATGGGGAGTCAAAAGTTCGAGCAGCACGGAATGTGACACGCGGCCATCGAGAATGATGACGCCTTCGACACCGGATTTGACCACATCAGCGGCACTTTCAATCTTGGGGATCATGCCCGCGGTGATCGTTCCATCGTCAATCAGTCCTTGAACATCCGCAAGCGGAAGCTCACGGATCAGCTGCTTGTTCTTGTCGAGAACCCCTGCGACATCCGTCAGCATGAGAAGGCGCTTGGCCTGCAGCGCCGTGGCAATGGCGCCAGCTGCGGTATCGGCATTGACGTTGTAGGTATCGCCGTCCCAGCCCACGCCCACGGGCGCGATCACCGGAATGGCATCGCTCTTCATGATCGTCTGGATGATCTCGGTGTTGATGCGCGCCGGCTCGCCCACCTGGCCGAAGTCAATACGGGTGATCTCGCCCGTCACCGGGTCTTTCTTTTCCTTCACATACCGCTCGGCCACCATGAGGTTGCCATCCTTGCCGGAAATGCCGACGGCGCGGCCGCCAGCCTGCTGGATCGAGGCGACGATGGCTTTGTTGATCGAGCCGGAGAGCACCATTTCCACCACCGACATGGTTTCCTTGTCGGTGACGCGCAGCCCGTCGCGGAACTCGGCCTTCACCGCCAGTTTGTCGAGCATTTTGTTGATCTGCGGGCCGCCGCCATGGACGACGACCGGATTGAGGCCGCACACCTTGAGCATCACCATGTCGCGGGCGAACTGCTGCGCGAGTTTTTCGTCGACCATGGCATGGCCGCCGAACTTCACCACGATCACCTGATCGTCATAAAGCTGCAGGAAGGGCAGCGCCTCGGAAAGGATGCGGGCAGTTTCGGAAATGTCGGCATCAGACATGGGGATCTCGGCAGGCGTCTCGGCTTCTCGAATGTGCCGCCCTTATAGTGAAATTTGGGACAATGGGAAGGCGCGAAACCGCGCCATCCTTAAGCGTTCAAGCGGCTTGCCGAGCAGCTTCGGCCATCCGGCCTGAAGCAGCAACGAGGCCTTCTGCACCATCGAGGGCACCGGGCGTCAGCTCAAGGCCGAGGAAGCGCGTACGCTCCACTGGCCCCGGCAGATGCAGGCCTTGGGTGGGCGCGGTCGAAAAACCGAAACGGCCATAATAAGGCGCATCGCCCACAAGCAACACCGCTTCATGGCCAAGGCGCTGCGCTTCGGCGACAGCATGGCGCATCAGCGCTCCACCCACACCGTGGTTGCGGGCTTTGTCGTCGACGGCGAGCGGGCCAAGCAGCAGGGCGGGGCCAGCGGAACCAGCAATGATGTCCCACAAGCGCACGGTACCAACAAGCTTCCCCCCGGCATCGACAGCCGAGAAGGCAAGGCCATCCGACGGCAGGCGGCCGCGGCGCAGTTTTTCCGACGTTTTGCGCAAGCGCTTGGCGGCACCGAAAGCTCTATTAAGCAAAGCCTCGCGGGCAGGAACGTCAGACAAAATTTCAGCACGAAAGGTGACCATGAAAGTCTCCAATCAAACCAGGGAAAGTTGCGGGATGAACTAGATGATGTAGGCCTTGAGCGGCGGGAAACCGTTGAACGCCACCGCCGAATAGGTGGTAGTATAGGCACCCGTTGCTTCGATCAGCACCTCGTCACCGACTGACAGGGTCAGCGGCAGCGGATACGGCACCTTCTCGTAGAGCACGTCGGCGGAATCGCAGGTTGGACCGGCAATAACGCACAGGCCTTTCTCGTCCGCATCCTTATCGGTCACCAACGGATAGCGGATGGCTTCATCCATGGTCTCGGCGAGACCACCGAACTTGCCGATGTCGAGATAGACCCAGCGCACATTGTCGTTGGCATGCTTCTTCGAAATCAGCACGACTTCCGACTTGATGACACCGGCATTGCCCACCATGCCGCGGCCCGGCTCGATGATGGTTTCGGGAATGGCATTGCCAAAATGCTTGGCGAGGCCCTCGTGAATGGCATTGGCATAGGACTTGGTGCCCGGAACGGCCTTGAGATACTTGGTCGGAAAGCCACCGCCGAGGTTCACCATTTGCAGCGTGATGCCGTGCTTCGACATTTCGTCGAAGATCGCCTTGGCTTCACCTAAGGCAGTATCCCAGGCGCCGAGGCGCGTCTGCTGCGAGCCGACATGGAAAGAAACACCATAGGAGACGAGGCCGAGCTTATGGGCGTGCAAAAGCACATCCGAAGCCATTTCCGGATCGCAGCCAAACTTCCGCGACAGCGGCCATTCGGCGCCGGCGCCATCGGTGAGGATGCGGCAGAACACCTTTGCACCCGGCGCAGCCAAGGCAATCTTTTCAACTTCTTCCACCGAATCGACGGCAAAGAGCGAAATGCCCAGCATGTGCGCTGTGGCAATGTCGCGCTGCTTCTTGATGGTGTTGCCGAAAGAGATCCGGTCCGGCGTTGCGCCAGCGGCCAGAGCCATCTTGATCTCCTCGACCGAGGCTGTGTCGAAGCACGAGCCCAGATTGTTCAGGAGGCTAAGGATCTCAGGCGCTGGGTTGGCCTTCACGGCATAAAAAATGCGCGTGCCAGGCATGGCCCGGTCGAACGCGCGGAAATTGTCTTCGACGACCTTGAGGTCGACGATGAGGCAGGGGCCTTCCGGCTTTTCGCTTCGGAGGAAATCTTTGATGCGCTGGGTGGCGGCCATGGTCGTAACTCCCGGTAGAAGTGATGTGGAGTCTTTCCGCGAGCGGCTGGCGTGCGATGGAAACACGTTCAGTGCTTGCAGACTGACTGTTCGCCTTCTCTTGATCGGGATAACCCAATCGCGCGTGGGGCAGGAAAGTGTTGTCTCTCAGAGTTCCCGGCTTTGGACACCAGACGAAGACCAAAAAACCATCACCGTCGTTGCTTTGGGGAGACCTTGCGGCACGTGCGACTTAGGCAAGCGCGCATATGAGGGAGTCGTGTGTCATTTTCAAGAATTATTTTGGCGCGGAGCAATATTTTTTCTTAACGAAAACTTACTTTAGACAGTGAGTTAGACAGGGTGCTTTCAAAAGAAGAAAGGCGGCCCCAAGGCCGCCTTTCGTAACGTGAGTGTGGAAGAAAGTTAACCCTTTGCTAGAGCCCTTTCCTGGGCGGCAATAGCTGCCTGGCGCTTGGCGATTTCATCACCAACGGGTGGGCCCTTGAAGCGGCGACTCTCAACGCCGAACCACAGCACCAGCATCAGAACAATCAAACCAATCGCATAGTTGATCAGAATGTCGAAAGGAGGCTGGATGCCGGCATACATGAGGACCAGCACGCCCAGCACCGTGATAATGCCAAGCGGTTTTGACCACACGCCGAGACGGAAGGGACCAAATTCCGTCCAGGTCTTGCCTTCAGCCAGAAGGCCGGCAGCAACCGGCATGGCATAGGAGACATAGAGGAACAGGGCACAACCGGCAGCAAGGGCTGCGAAGGCCGGCGAGTAGAGCGTGGCAAGCAGTGACAGGATGGCGCCAGCCCAGATCGCCGCCACCGGAGTACGGTAGGTTGGATTCACACCAGCCAGGAAGGACGGCAAGCCGCCATCACGGGCAAAGGCGTAAAGCATGCGCGAGATGGAGGTAAGTCCAGCCAGCGCGCACAGGAAGTTGGACAGCACGATGGCGATGGCCAGGAATGCCTTGAGCGCCACCGGAGCTGGCAGGTTGTTGAACAGGTTGAACCAGCCGGCGCCGCCGTCCTTGGCCGTAGTGGCAAGGTCGGATGATGCCAGGACGAAGGAAACGGCCATCACGAAGCCGAACACCAGTGACCAGAACACCGAATGCAGCATGCCGCGCGGAACCGAGACACGGGCATTAGATGTTTCTTCCGAGGTATGCGCGGAAGCATCAAAGCCCGTGATGGTGTAGAGCGGATAGAGCAAACCGATCAGGAAGGCCACCAGCGCCGTCCGCGGTGCTGGCACGTAGCCACCGCCGGCATCACCCGTATTGTTCACGAAGGTGAACAAGCGGGAGAAGTCATGGGTGGCGCCCCAGATCAGGAAGGTCAGGGTCAAGATCACCGCCACGACGAAGATGAGATAGCCTGAGAAGTCGGTCAGCATTGTGGTGAGCTTGATGCCGAAGTGATTGAACACACCTTGGGCAACCAGGATGAGGCCCACCGCAATGACCTGCATCCAATAGGCATGCCAGTTATTGGCAACCACCTGATCCATCGTCATGCCTTGCGGCAGCGGATCGGTGGCGAGTGCCGTCAACGACGTGACGTCAACGCCAAACACGCCCCCAAGGACCAGGTCGCGGAACAGCAGCCACACGCCAACGTCCACCGAAGCCACGACGAAGACCAAGCCCAGCATGTTGATCCAGGCAGTGGCCCAACCCCAGCCGCGCCCACCGAGGATCGATGACCAGTGATAGAGGCCGCCCGCTGTCGGATAGGCTGAAGCGATCTGACCCAATGAGGCCGCGACCACCAGCGCGAAGAAACCGCCGACGAGCCAGCCAATGGTGGCTTCAAAGCCGCCACCCGTGGCCATGGCCAGAGGGAAAGAGGTAATGCCGCCTGCAAGAACGCAGATAATCGAGAACGAAATCGCAAAGTTCTGGAACCCACCCATGCGCCGCGATAGTTCTTGCGCATAGCCCATCCCATGGAGGACTTTTTCGTCCTCTGTCATATGTGTATTAGCCATTATGGCTCTCCCGGGCGCGTTACAGGGCAAACGGCCACATGGTGTTGCACTTCCCCCTGGCTTTGGGCGTATCGCCCTCCCCCGCCATGGTCCCCTGAGTCTCGCATGATGACTCGGGGCTGCTGTAGCCGTCAACGACGATTCAAGAAAAATTTCCCAATTTTGGTGCATTGCAACATGAGCTTTATGAGGCGGGTGCTTGCTCCTCAATACGGACCTGATACACCGCGGTAGCGGGTGTAAATTTCATGTCTGAGAGAAATTCCAAAATATCGGGCACATACGAACTCCCGGAAACGGTGAGCTGACGCGGTGCTGGATTATGTATCATCAGCGCTGGCAACGCTTCTTGTCATCGCCGATCCCATTTTGCTGAGCGCCCTGTTTCTCGGTCTCACCTACAATCTCGACAAAGCGCAGCGTGCCGAGGTGGCGCGGCGTGGCACCATCATCGCCTTTTTTATCCTGGTTGGAGCTGGGCTCGGCGGTGCCAAGCTGTTGTCGCTGGTTGGCATCTCGCTCTCTGCCTTCCGCATCGCCGGTGGCCTGCTGCTTCTGTCGTCGGCGGCTGAAATGGTCTTTGACCGCCGCTCCCAGCGCCAGCAGGAGATTGCCACCACGGCCATCACTGTCGATCAGGTGCGCAACATTGCAGCCTTCCCCTTGGCCATTCCATTGCTCGCAGGGCCGGGCGCCATCACGGCGATGATCCTGCTGGCGGGGCGCGCTGAAGGGGATATTTCCAAGCTCACCGCGCTTTACATCTTGGCGGGTCTCGTGATGTTTGCCTGCTATGTCGCTTTCCGTTTGGCCGAACGCATCTCCATGCTGCTCGGAATCACTGGCCGCGCTGTTGTAAGCCGCTTGCTCGGCATCATACTTGCAGCATTGGCGGTGCAGTTCGTCATCGATGGCGTGACGCTTCTTATTCACGCATGAAAAAAAGCCCGGCACTGGGCCGGGCTTCGAAACGCAATGAAACCGCTATTTCTTTTTGGCGACCGATGAATCGGTCAGGGCATCGCGGATCTGGATGAGCAGCTTGTCGGTCGATGACGGCGCTGGCGGCGTTGCCGGTTGTTCCTTCTTCATCCGGTTTGAAATCTTCACCAGCTGGAACAGGATGAAGGCGATGATGAGGAAGTTGACGACCACGGTGAGGAAATTGCCCCAGCCGAGAACCGCACCCTGCTTGGCGGCATCGGGATAGTTCGTGGCCGTGACAGCACCCGACAGCGCCGTGAAGTGACTGCTGAAATCCACGCCACCGGTGACGGCGCCAATGATCGGCATGATCAGGTCGCTGACGATCGAGTCGACGATTTTTCCGAACGCCGCACCGATGATCACACCGATGGCGAGATCAAACGCGTTACCTTTGAACGCGAAATTTTTGAATTCATTCCACATGAAACCCCCTCATTGTTCAGCGAAGCCTGTTGACCGCGCATGGCAAGATTAACCCATTGTATGGGCCGCGCCAATATTCTTGGACATGAAGATTATGACAGCGAAACGTCAGTAGCCGCGGGTGAGGTTGACCAGATTCTGCAGCGCCAGGCCCTGTTGATGACGCGAAATCTGTGACGCCACGTAGGCGCAGATGGTCGAAGGTTCAGAATCGGCAGCATCGTGCGGCGTGAGAGTAACTTTGGGATGCTTCCAAAGCGGGCTTGATGTGGCAAGCGGCTCTTTCCTGAACACATCTAGTGTGGCGGCATGAAGCGTGCCGTCATTGAGACAGGCCAGAATGTCATCCTCGTTCTGCTGCCGCCCACGGCCGGCATTGATCAGGACTGGTGCGCCAAACGGCCCCTTGCGTGAAAGTTTGGACAGCAAAGTGCGATTGATGATGCCATCCGTATCGGGGGTAGCAGGCAACAGTGATACGAGGATGTCTGTATCTGACAGGAATGCATCCAACTCACGTGCATCAAAGCTGTTAATGCCGGGAACATTCTTCTTGGTGCGGCTCCAGCCGCGTACCTGAAAACCCATCATCCTGAGCTTTTGGGCAGCATCCAACCCAAGTACGCCAAGCCCCATGATGCCGACCGTCATCGCTCCTGCCGCATGCTGTGTGAAGGATACCCAGCGGCTCTCATTTTGCGCCGCATCAAGCCGGCGCTGCTGGCGATGATGCATCAGCACATGCATCACGATATATTCGCTCATGCGGTTTGTAAGATCGGCATCATTGACACGCACCACGGGAAGATGTTGCGGCAAGGTGGGGTCCGATAGAATGGCATCCACCCCAGCCCCCAGCGAAAAAATCACTTTAAGATTGGTAAAGCTTCTGAGCACATTCGGAGGCGGCAGCCACGCCGCGGCATAAGTGATGTCAGGCGGATTGCCGATGTCGGGCCAGGCGCGCACGTCGAGCAGTGGTGCAGCTTTGCGCATGGTTTCAACCCACGGTTCGGCATCCCAGGTTGGCGTGACGAAAATCAGTGCACTCATTGCTTGGCCAACCTTTCATCAGCCTTGAGGTTCAGTGCGGCTGCCAAAAGTGCCTTGGTATAGTCCGACTTGGGATGGGCAAAGATTTCTTCTGCCGGTCCCGTTTCCTCGACATGTCCGTTCCGCATCACGATCACCTCGCTGGCCAGCGCCCTCACCACCTTGAGGTCGTGGCTGATAAACAAATAGCTGAGATTGTGTTTGACCTGCAGCGAGCGAAGAAGATCGACAACCTGCGCCTGCACGCTGCGGTCGAGAGCCGATGTCGGCTCATCGAGCATGATGAATCTGGGCTGCAGGGCCAGTGCACGCGCAATGGCGATGCGTTGCCGCTGCCCACCCGAAAATTCATGCGGATAGCGGTCCATGAAAGCAGGCTCGAGTCCCACTTCCTTGAGCGCTTCCGCCACGCGCTCGCGCCGTTGCGCCGATGTCAGGGCAGGATTTTGGATGACAAGCCCTTCCTCGACGATTTGCAGAATGCTCATGCGCGGACTGAGCGAGCCGTACGGATCTTGAAAAACAACCTGCATGTCCTTGCGCAATGGCCGCATCGCAGCACTGCGCAAACCGTCAATGCGTTTGTTCTCAAAGGTGATCTCGCCTTGCGATGCAATCAGACGCAGCAGTGCGAGCCCAGTTGTGGTCTTTCCGGAACCGCTTTCTCCGACAATGCCAAGTGTCTGGCCCTGGCGCAGCGTGAGATCAAGGCCATCCACCGCTTTGACATACCCGACAGTGCGTTTGAAAAAACCGCGCTTGATCGGATACCAGACCTTGAGGTTCTTCGCGCTGACAATTGGCGTTGCATCTTTTCGCAGAGCCGGCGCTTTGCCTGATGGCTCCGCGGCAATCAGCATCTTGGTATAGGGATGCTGTGGGTGGGCAAACAGAGTCTTGGAATCTCTTTGTTCGACGATGCGTCCCTTCTGCATGACGCAGACACGGTCCGCCATGCGTTCGACGATTCCAAGATCATGGGTGATCAGTAAAAGCGCCATGCCAAATTCCGCCTGCAAATCCTTGAGCAATTTCAGAATTTGCGCCTGGACGGTGACGTCGAGAGCAGTCGTAGGCTCATCGGCAATCAGCATGTCGGGATTATTGGCGAGCGCCATGGCGATCATCACGCGCTGGCGTTGCCCACCCGAAAGCTGATGCGGAAAATCGGAAAGGCGCGAGGCGGCATCGCGAATTCCAACCTTGTCGAGCAACTCGATGATCCGGGTTTTGATGGCAGCCCCACGCAAATCCGTATGCAGTTCCAGGATTTCGCCGATTTGCTTGCCCACCGAATGCAGCGGGTTGAGGCTAGTCATGGGCTCCTGGAAGATCATGCTGATATCTTCGCCGCGCACCGCCCTGAGTTCGCGTTCCGATGCGTGCAGGAGATCCTTGCCATTGAAGAGAATGCGGCCGGAAGGGTGAGACGCTGGTGGGTAGGACAGCAATTTCAGGATGGAGAGCGCGGATACCGATTTGCCGGAACCGCTTTCGCCCACGAGCGCCAGCGTCTCGCCCTTGTTGAGTGTGAAACTGATATGGTCAACAACCGTGGTGTCGCCGAACGCGACACTCAGGTCTTGGACATCGAGCAATGGTTGACCAGTCATGCAAAGGTCTTCCGCGGGTCGAGCGCATCGCGAGCCGCCTCGCCAATAAAGATGAGCAAGGTCAGCATCAGAGAGCTGACGAAGAAGATGCTGATGCCAAGCCACGGCGCCTGAATGTTGTTCTTGCCCTGCTGCACCAGTTCGCCAAGCGACGGCGAGCCCGGCGGCAGACCAAAGCCCAGATAGTCCAGGGAGGTGAGGGTAGCGACAGAACCCGCCACGATGAAGGGCATGAACGTGACAGCGGAAACCATGGCATTGGGAAGTACGTGCTTGACCATGATGCGCATGTCCGAAAGCCCAAGCGCCCGTGCGGCGCGCACATACTCGAAATTTCGCGCGCGCAGGAACTCGGCACGGATCAGATGCACCAGCTGCGTCCATGAAAAAAGCGTAAGGATGAAAAGCAGCAGCCAGAAATTCGGTGCGATGAAAGCCGATAATATGATCAACAAATAAAGCGCCGGAACCGATGACCAGATATCGATGAAACGCTGCATCAGAAGATCGGTCCAGCCACCAAAATAGCCCTGCACGGCACCGGCGGCGATGCCCACGATGGATGAAACGGCGGCGAGAAGCAGGCCAAAGGCCACTGAAATGCGGAAACCGTAAATCAGCCGTGCCACAACATCACGCCCCTGATCGTCGGTGCCCAGCCAGTTCATATTGCCGAAGCTGCAGGCGGGATCCTTACCCTGCAATGGGTATTTGAAACAGGCCTCGTCGCGCGACATGGCAAAGGCTGGCTTGGCAGGGGCGGGGAAAGGGATTTCCTGGTTCACCGTATTATAGGAATAGTGGATGGGAGGCCAGATCATCCAGCCATTGGCGTTGATCTCGTCGACATTGGCCGGGTCGCGGTAATTGGTGATCGCGAGAAACCCTCCGAATTTTGATTCCGGATAATCCTTGAGCAGCGGGAACAGCAGCTCACCCTTGTAAGAAACCAGCATCGGCCGGTCATTGGCGATCAACGGCGCCAGCATCGAAATCGCAAACAGAACCGTGAAAATCCAGAAAGACCAATGTCCGCGCCGGTTTTTGCGGAAGAGGGCCAGCCGGCGCTGGTTAAGAGGGGTGAGACGCAAGCTCAAACCTCGCGCGATTCAAAGTCGATACGCGGGTCGATCCATGTGTAGATCAGGTCCGACAGCAGCGCGATGAAAAGCCCAATAAGCGTGAACACCCACAGTGAGGCAAAGACCACGGCATAGTCACGGTTCACCGTGGAGCGGTAGGTGAGATAGCCAAGCCCATCAAGCGAGAACACCTGTTCGATGAGAAGAGAGCCGGTGAAGAATGCACCGATGAATGCGCCCGGAAATCCGGAAATCACCAGCAGCATGGCGTTGCGGAACACATGGCCATAAAGCACACGCCGTTCCGTAAGTCCCTTGGCGCGCGCCGTGATCACGTATTGCTTGCGGATTTCATCGAGGAAGGAATTCTTGGTGAGCAGCGTCGTCGTCGCAAAACCGCTCACACCCAAAGCCGCGAGCGGCAGCACCAGATGCCAGGCATAGTCCCTGATCTTCGCCCAGATGCTGAGGTCACCGAAATTATCGGAGGTCAAACCGCGCAGTGGAAAGAAATTCCAGTAACTGCCGCCCGCAAACAGGATGATGAGAAAAATCGCGAAGACGAAATTGGGAATGGCATAGCCGAAGCTGATGACAGCCGACGTCCAGATATCGAAGCGCGAGCCTTCACGCACGGCCTTGGCTATGCCAAGCGGAATGGAAACCGTGTAGGAAATGATCAGCAGCCAAAGCCCAAGCGAGATTGAAACCGGCAATTTCTCCGCAATCAGCCGCCCCACGGATTTCGATTGGAAGTAGCTGTCGCCAAAATCAAAGCGCGCATAGTTCCACACCATTTCGGCGAAGCGCTCGGGTGCAGGCTTGTCGAAGCCAAATTGCTTCTCCCATTTCTTGATGACCGCAGGGTCGATCCCGCGCGCACCACGATAGGTTGAATTGCCGGTGTCAGCGCCGGCGCCAATATTTTCATTGCCGCCGTTAAGCTTGGCATCGCCTTGATCGGTCTTTTCCAGCTTGGCGATGAGCTGCTCAATCGGGCCCCCAGGCACAAACTGTGTCACCAGAAAGGTAATGGCCAACGCGCCCAGCAATGTGGGGATCATCAGCAACAGGCGCTTGATGATGTAGATGCCCATTAACCGGCGATCTTCTTGGCCTTGTCGCCATCCCACCACCAGGTGGTGGGTATGCCGAGTTCATAGTCAGGCGCTTTTTCCGGCCGGCCAAAACGGTCCCAATAGGCAATATGGTCATCGGGAGAAAACCATTGCGGGATCATGTAGGTGTTCCAGATCAATGCCCGGTCCAGTGCGCGGCACGCAGTCACGAGTTCAGCGCGGTCCTTCACAAAGATCAGCTTTTCGATGAGGGCATCAATCGCTTCGTTCTTGATACCGGCATAGTTGCGCGAACCGTTCTTGTCGGCCTCGGAACTGCCCCAGAAAAAGCGCTGCTCATTTCCGGGCGAGAGCGATTGCGCAAATTTGCTGACGATGATGTCGTAATCGAAAGTCTGCTCCAGCTTGGTGATCTGAGCATCATCAAGTGTCCGCACGCTCACCACGATGCCCAGCAGTTCAAGCTGTTGCTTGTAAGGCAGTGTGATGCGCTCGAAGAGCGGGCTGTCGAGGCTGAATTCGATGGCAAGCGTTTCGCCCTTGCCATTCTTGAGAACACTTTTCCCGCCTTCAGCAACCGCGTTCCAGCCAGCATCGGCCAAAAGTTTCGATGCAGCTTGCAGGTTCTTCCGCCGCGCAGAAGCATCAGCGTTGACGGGATTCTGATATTCCTTGGTGAAGACTTCGGCCGGCAGTTTATCCTTGAAAGGCTCGAGTAGCGCCAATTCTTCCGGTGATGGCAGGCCTATCGCCTCCATATCGGAATTGTTGAAGAAAGACCGTGAACGCTTGTACTGCCCGAAGAACAAGTTGGTGTTCGACCATTCAAAGTCGAATGCATAGTTGAGCGCTTGCCGTACACGGATGTCCTGGAACTTGGGCCGCCGCAGGTTCATCACATAGGCCTGCATGCCCTGCACCTGCTTCAGCGGCACCACCGACTTCACGACCTTGCCCTGAACCAGCGCAGGGAAATTATAGCCAGTCGCCCACTGCTTGGAACTGGTCTCGAAATTGTAGTCGAACTGATCGCCTTTGAAACCTTCAAAGGCCACCTGCACATTCTGGAAATAGAGATAGGTGATCTGGTCGAAATTATTCTGCCCCGCATTGACCGGCAGATCCTTGGCCCAATAATCCGCAACGCGTTCCAGCGTGAAAGACGAGCCAGCATTGACTGCGCCGAATTTATAGGCGCCCGAGCCGAGCGGTGCCTCCAGCGAAGCGGCATTGGGATCGCGCGCATTGCCATTCGCGTCCTTGGCCATCCACCAGTGCTTGGGAAGGATGGGAAGTTCAGCCACGATGGACGGAAGCTCGCGGTTGCCCTTCTGGTTGAAGACGAAGGTGACTTCCCTGTCTCCCGTCTGCTCTACCTTTTGCACGTTCTGGTAATAGGCGGCCTGCGTAGCGAGATTGGCCTTCAGCGTTTCGAGACTGAAGATGACATCTTCCGGCGTGATCGGATGTCCATCATGGAAACGTGCATTGGCATTGAGGCGGAACACAACTTGCGACTTGTCGTCGGGGTAGGCGATGCTCTCTGCAATCAAGCCGTACATCGTTGACGGCTCGTCAAGGCTGCGCACCATCAAGGTGTCAAGAACAGTAATCGCAACGGGGTCGCCATTGATGGTGTACGGGTTGAGACTGTCGAATGTGCCGTAAGCCGGAAGCCTGATTTTCCCACCCTTCGGCGCATCGGCGCTCACATAGTCATAGTTTTTGAATCCGGGCGGATACTTGATGTCATTGAACAGCGACACGGCGTGTGAAAACGTCAGATCATCTGCGCGCGCAACACCAAACCTCATGAACGGCATTGCGCCGGCCAAGGCGAGGAAAAAACGGCGGTTGATCATGATCTTCCCGTCTCGATTCGTGTGGAGCCTAACCCATTGGAACCCACAAAAAAACACCGGCCCTTTTAAGGCCGGCGGGTGAATTCAAGGTAATCCCGTCACGGTGCCGGGAATGGAACAGGAGAATCTGAAAGCGTCGAGAGATAGGCGATCACATCGGCGCGATTCTGGTCGTTGCCAATGCCGGCAAAGGCCATCTTGGTGCCGTGGATGAAGCCCGACGGCTTTTTCAGCCACTCGTTGAGAGAGTCATAATCCCAGTTCTTGCCACCCATGGCCTTGAAGCCATCCGAATAGGTAAAGCCAGCTTCCGTACCCATGGGACGGCCCACCACGCCATAAAGCTCAGGACCGACCTTGTTCGGGCCGCCCTTTGTGAAATCATGGCAGGCAGCGCAAGCTTTCGCGATGTTCGCACCCTTATCCTTGTCCGCTTTCGCAAGCAGCGTGCCGATGGAAACCGCCGGACCGGCAGGAGCAGCGTTATCGGCAGGGGCTTCTGCCGCCGCAATGGCAAATCCGGGCTTTTCCGGAGCCTCACCCTGAAACAAGATACCGCCAACGATTTTCAGGCCAAAAACCAGCAGGCATGTGCCGAGCACTGCGCCGAAAATCTTATTCCATTCAAAACTATCCATAATCCGGACATGCCTCTTAATGTCTGTGAATTGGTGGCAATTTCAGTGGCATCCTCTTAGCCATTCCCCCAATATAAAGCACCAAGCCAATTTGCCGCGCCCCGGGCTCCGAAAGAAGTCTCACACATGATTGAATTTGACAACACGCTTGTTGTCATCACTGCTGCCATGTCCGGGAAATCCTTGCCCGGAACCCCCATGCTCGACGTCAATGGCAAGCCTCTGGTGCTCCATGCCGTGCATGCAGCCGAGCTGGCCAAAATGGGCAAGGTGCTGGTGGCAACGCCAGATCTGAGAGTGGCGGATGCGGTGCGGGCGGGGGGTGGTGACGCTCTGGTTTGCCTTCCTTCAACGGCGCAGTCCGCCCAGGCTGCTGCGGTGCTGGCCATGCGTGACCGCGCCCGGTTGGTGACACATGTCGTGGTCATGCCATGCACTTTGGCGTCCATCGAACACCTTTCTTTGCGACGCTGTCTGGCGGGGCTGCTCAACCCGGGTGTGGATGCAGCAACCATCGTCGTTGAGGTACCCGATATTCCGCCCGGTCGGATGACCGCCATTGCTCCCATCACGCCGGAGCGCGAAGCCGCCTATCTGCGCAGTGTTACCCGCTCGGACGGCGGCAAGGGTGGTCTGCAACTCATACCTGTCTATGCTTGGACGCGCGGTGCCCTGGAGCGTTTTGCCGCCCGTCCGCCTTTGCCGCAGGAGCAGGAGCCCGGGCTGGAGCTTCTGCGGGCCTTGGCAGGCGGGTTACGCTGTGTGGCGGTCAAGGTTGACAGCCTGCCCTTGAGCGTTGATACGGCAGAAAATTTGTCAGTTTTCCGCCAGTTGATGAAAGCCTGAACCATGTCCAGACCCAAGATTGCCTATCAGGGCGAGCCGGGGGCCAATTCACACATTGCCTGTGTGGAAGCACGCCCCGACTATGAACCATTGCCATGCCGGACATTTGAGGATGCATTTCAGGCAGTGAAATCTGGCCAGGCCGAGCTGGCCATGATCGCAATTGAAAACACCACAGCTGGCCGTGTTGCGGACGTTCATCATCTCCTGCCGGATTCAGGTCTCTGGATCGTGGGCGAGCATTTCCTGCGTATTGAATTCCAGTTGCTGGTCTTGCCGGGTGCCAAGATCGGCGACCTGAAGACAGTTTACAGTCATGTCCATGCCTTGGGCCAATGCCGCAAGGCGATCAAGAAGCACAAGCTGCAGCCGGTCGTGGCGGTCGACACCGCAGGTGCGGCGCGTGAAATTGCGGAACTGAAAGACAAGACACGCGCTGCCATCGCGACCAAACTGGCAGGAGAAATCTATGGTTTGAAAGTCGCCGAGAAAAATATTGAGGATGAGGAACACAACACCACCCGATTCGTGATTCTCTCGAAGAAGCGCCAAGATGCGAAAGCAAACAATGGTCCGGTGATGACCAGCTTCGTGTTTCGGGTACGCAACGTTCCGGCGGCGCTTTACAAGGCGATGGGCGGTTTTGCCACCAATGGCGTCAACATGACCAAGCTCGAATCCTATCAGCTTGAGGGTCAATTCAGTGCCACGCAGTTTTTTTCCGACATTGAAGGCCATCCAGATGATCGGCCCGTGCAGTTGGCCTTGGAAGAATTGGATTTTTTCACCTCGCATGTGAAAGTCTTGGGCGTTTACCCTGCCAGTCCCTACCGCGCCAAGATCGCCCGCCGCCTGAAAGGTTAAGAGGCTCTGCCTCTTTTCCGCCATGGCTGCTGACCAAAAATGGCGATTGATTTGGACTTGCGAGCGACTAAGTAGCAGCTTTGGGATGAAGGGAACTTCACATGGATCGGATCCGCATTCGCGGTGGCAAGAAGTTGAATGGCGTCATCAATATTTCGGGCGCCAAGAATGCCGCTCTTCCGTTGATGATTATTCCGCTGCTCACGCCGGAAACCGTCACCCTTCATAATGTCCCGCGCTTGGTCGATACCCAGCGCCTGCAGCGCATTCTGCAGAATCATGGCGTAGATATCACGACTGCCGGAAAGCGCGCCGGGCAGGAGAGTGCTGCCGGCGAGACACTCAAGATTTCAGCCAAGAACATTGTCGACACCACAGCACCTTACGAACTCGTGTCGAAGATGCGGGCTTCTTTCTGGGTGCTGGGCCCTCTGATTGCGCGCATGGGCGAAGCCAAGGTGTCACTGCCTGGCGGCTGCGCCATCGGTACACGCCCCGTCGACATGCATCTCCTTGCCATGGACAAACTTGGTGCGGAAACCGTGATCGAGCAGGGCTATGTCATCGCCAAGGCCAAGAAGGGTCTCAAGGGCGGCCATATCAGCTTCTCGAAAGTATCGGTCGGCGCCACTCACGCTGCACTGATGGCTGCTGTTCTCGCCCATGGCGACACCACCATTGAGAATGCCGCTTGCGAACCTGAAATCACCGACGTTGCCGAATGCCTCGTCAAGATGGGCGCCAAGATCGAAGGCATCGGCACTCGCACGCTGAACATCACCGGCGTCACGTCGCTGAAGGGCGCTGAACACACAGTGATTGCGGACCGTATTGAAACCGGCACCTATGCCATGGTGGCTGGCATGGCGGGTGGCGATGTGACCTTGCGCGGTGCCCGTGCCGATACGCTGGAAGATGTGATCCTCACGCTTGCAAGCGCTCTGGTCTTGATATCACCACCAACAATGAAGGCATGCGCATCAAGCGCAATGGTTCAGGCATCATGCCGGTAGACGTGACCACCGATCCCTATCCCGGCTTCCCCACCGATCTTCAAGCCCAGTTCATGGGCCTGATGACCATGGCCAAGGGCAAGAGCCACATCCGCGAAACTATTTTCGAAAACCGCTTCATGCATGTGCAGGAGCTGGCCCGCCTCGGTGCCGACATTCATCTTCATGGCGACATGGCGGAAGTGCGCGGCGTTCCCAAGCTCACCGGCGCCGACGTGATGGCAACCGATCTTCGCGCTTCGGTCTCGCTCGTCATTGCGGCACTTGCGGCCGAGGGCGACACCATGCTGCACCGGGTTTATCACCTTGATCGCGGCTTTGAAGATCTCGAAGGCAAGCTCTCCGGCGTCGGCGCAGAAGTCGAGCGCATTTCCTCCGGAGGCTAGATGCTTCGTCTGACGGCGACGGACGAAGCCGATTTGGCAGTCATTTCGGCGCAGATGCAGGATGCGCTCCTGCGGCGCGAAGACATGCGTTTTGACCGGAACCGCCACCGCTTTGCCATGGTGACCAACCGCTTTGCCTGGGATGCCATGCCGGAACAGCAACGCCGCCGTTCTGGTCTTCATTTCGATGATGTGGAGAAGGTCGAGACCATCGGCGTGTCACGCTTGCCATCCGATGCCATCATGTCTTTGCTGGCGATCTCCTTTGCCAAGAGCGGTGATCTGGCAGGCGCGGTGACCTTGACGTTCTCCGTGGGCCTTCAGATCAGGTTGCATGTAGCCTGCATCAATGCCACGTTGGTTGATCTGGGTGGGACTTGGAATACAACACACACGCCAACGCACGAAACTTGAGACATGCCGAGTAATCCGAACCGGCTGAATGCGGTATCTCTGGACGGAGCCTTGGCCGGAAACGTCTCAGCCGAGGCGGAGCAGGATAGGGCCCTTGCGATCCATGACCTGCTTGAGGGCAATGACTTCAAGCTGACCAATGGCAAACATGGCCCTTACAGCTTGCATGTCACCAGCCAGGATCAGCGCCTCGTTCTGGCTTTCAGCTCCGAGGCGGGGCAGCCGCTTCACACCTTTGGTCTGTCATTGACGCCTTTCCGCCGCGTGGTGAAGGATTATGCCCAGATCTGCGACAGCTACGTGCTGGCGGTGAAGGCGTCCAATCCGCAATCCATCGAAGCCATTGATATGGCGCGCCGCGCCATTCACAATGAAGGCAGCGAAATTCTGCGTGAACGCCTGAAGGACAAGGCGGAAATGGATTTCGATACCGCCCGGCGCCTGTTCACGCTTGTCTGTGCGTTGATGTCCGGAGGCCTGCGATGAATGTGACCAAGCCCCGCGCTGTGCTTTTCGCTTGTACGCTCAATGCCATCCGCTCACCCATGGCAGCGGCGATTTTGCATCACTTCTCCGGTTCTAAAATCTATGTGGCGTCCTGTGGCATTGCGGCGGGAGATCCTGATCCCTTCGTGGCCATCGTGATGGATGAAATCGGCATCGATCTGAAAACCCATCGTCCCCACAGTTTTGCCGATTTGGAAGACTCCGCATTCGATCTGCTGGTGACACTGTCACCCGAAGCCGAAGTGAAAGCGCGCGATATGGCGCGCACCAACGCGATTGTGGTGGAAAGCTGGGGTATCGCTGATCCATCCACCACCTCAGGCAGCCGCGAACAGATTCTCGATTCTTATCGTGAAGTGCGTGATGATCTGGTGAAGCGCATCAAAACGCGGTTTGGTGACTAATCTTCCGAAACCTGCCGAGCGCGACCGCCCTTCAGATTCTCCTGAGGAAAACAGTGCGCACTTTGTGGTCGATGCCCTTGCGCAGCACAAGATCCGCGCGCGGACGCGTGGGCAGAATGTTTTCGCGCAGATTGACCAGATTGATCGTCTCCCAGATGCGTTCGGCCGTGGCAGCTGCCTCAACAGCGGAGATTTTGGAATAGCGATGAAAATACGATTGCGGGTCGCGGAACGCGCCGCTGCGCAGAGCGAGAAAGCGGTCCACGTACCAGCTGCGTAAATCGGGCTCCTCGGCATCAATGAAGATTGAGAAATCAAAAAAGTCGGACACATTGGGAATGCCACGGCCGTCCCGAGGCGGGCGGCCGGTCTGCAGCACGTTAATTCCTTCGACGATCAATACGTCGGGCTGGTCGATGACTTGCGTCTTGTCGGGCAGCACATCATAGGTGAGATGGGAATAGAGCGGCGCTTCAACATGGCGCTCGCCCGCCTTGATGGCCGACATGAAGCGCAGGATGTTCTGCAAATCATAGGACTCGGGAAAGCCCTTGCGCGTCATCAGGCCTTCGCGGTCGAGCTTCGCGTTTGGCAGCAGGAACCCATCCGTGGTGACGAGATCAACTTTTACATGCGATGTCCAGCGTGACAGGAGGCGTCGCAGGATGCGCGCCGTGGTACTCTTGCCGCTGGCGACGCTGCCGGCAACCCCCACCACATAGGGAACCTTGTGGTCGGTGCGATGCAAAAACTGACTTGACGCATTAAACAAGCCCAGGCTCGCGCGCACATAGAGATTGAGCAGACGCGACAGGGGCAGATAGATCATCTCGACCTCAGTGAGATCGATCTTGTCGTTGAGGCTACGCACCTCATCGAGGTCGGCAGCCGTCAGCGTCATCGGCGTGTCAGCACGCAGTGCAGCCCATTCTTCGCGTGTAAAACGTCGGAACGGGGAAACCGACCGGGCAAAATCCTCGTCGCCCTCAGCCATCGCGGCGTGCCTTTTCCTCAAGCCCGCTCATGTTCTCGCGCGAAGCCAGAACCGCCTCCACCTCTGCGAGTGAAACGCCAGCCGACTGCAACAACACCAGCAGATGATAGATCACATCAGCTGCCTCATTGGCGGTATGTGTTTTATCCTTGGAGACCGCTGCCAAGGCCAATTCCACGGCTTCTTCGCCAAACTTCTTGGCGCATTTCTCAATGCCCGCGTTCAAAAGTTTTGCAGTATAGGAAGAATCAGCCGATGCCGACGCGCGCGCAGCAATTGTGGCAGCGAGTTTTTCAATGGTGGTCATGTCGCCATTCTCATGGGAATCCCAGCCCGGGCCATGTGTTCCTTGGCCTGGCCGATTGTAAATGTGCCGAAGTGAAAGATTGAGGCGGCTAATACCGCTGTCGCATGTCCCTCCCTGATGCCTTCCACCAGATGATCGAGCGTACCAACGCCGCCCGATGCAATGACCGGAATGGTCACCGCATCGGCCACCGCGCGCGTGAGTGCGATGTTGAAACCTTTGCCTGTGCCGTCCCGGTCCATTGAGGTGAGCAGGATTTCACCAGCACCCAGTGCCGTTACCTCTTTGGCAAACGCGACGGCGTCGATGCCGGTTTCCTTGCGCCCGCCATGGGTAAAGATTTCAAATTTTCCGGGTGAAGTTTCCTTGGCATCGATAGCAACCACGACGCACTGGCTTCCAAATTTTTCCGCAGCGTTTTTCACGAACTGACGGTTTGTCACGGCAGCTGAATTGATCGACACTTTGTCTGCACCCGAGAGCAGCAGATTGCGGATGTCATCGAGGGTGCGCACGCCGCCGCCCACCGTCAACGGCATGAAGCAAGCCTCGGCCGTGCGCCGCACCACATCCAACATCACGCCACGGTTTTCATGGGTTGCCGTTATATCCAGGAAACACAACTCGTCGGCGCCTGCTTTATCATAGGCTTTCGCGGCTTCCACCGGATCGCCAGCATCGCGCAGGTCGACGAAATTAATGCCTTTGACCACGCGTCCATCTTTCACATCAAGGCAGGGAATGACGCGCATCTTCAGCATCAGCGGCCACCCGATACGCGTATCGTGGCGCCCGTCATATAGGAAGACTGTTCGCTGAGCAGGAACATCACTGCGGCTGCAATCTCTTCCGGCTTGCCGATCCGCTTCATCGGAATGGTCGGCCGGATGCGTTCGACGCGTGCCGCATCTCCGCTGGAACGCGCATGAATTTCAGTCTCCACCATGCCCGGCACCACGGCGTTCACCCGGATGCCTTCATCAACGACTTCTTTAGCCAACCCAAATGTCAGGCTTTCAACGCCGCCTTTTGATGCGGCATACCAGACATATTCCCCTGGGCTACCGATGACGACGGCTGCGGACGACACATGCACGATCACGCCACCCTTGCCACCAAGCCTCGTGGACATGCGCCTTACGGCTTCCTGCGATACCAGAATGGCGCCAAGAAGATTGATGTCGAGCGTCTGCCTGATCACATCGAGTGGTGCATCGACAAGCCGCGAGGATTTCCCGGTGATGCCCGCACTGTTGAACACATGGGTGATTTTGCCCAGCCGGCGCTCGGTCTCGTCAAATATCCGAACCACATCATCTGGCTTCGAGACGTCGCCTTGAACGATGAAAGTGTTCTTGAGACCATTTGCCGTTGCCTCAGCAGCGGCTTTGTCGGACTGATAATTGATAGCCACGGCATAACCTTGCGCATCGGCGAGACGTGCGGTGGCAGCGCCAATGCCACGCGACCGCCCGTGATGAGAAGAACCTTGTTCATGCCGCCCTCAAAATCGAAAGCGCTTCAGAGGCGTTGATGCGGCCATCATAAAGAGCGCGTCCTGTGATGGCGCCTGCCAGTTTGCGGGCATCGGGTAGCATCATGCGGCGGATGTCATCAAGCGAGGCCAATCCGCCCGACGCAATCACGGGAATCGAAACCGCATCAGCGAGCGCAAGCGTCGCGGTCCAATTGATGCCAGTCAGAATCCCGTCGCGGTCGATATCGGTATAAATGATCGCAGCCACGCCTGCGCCTTCAAATTTCTTGGCAAGTTCAACCGCGCCCAGCGATGAGGCCTCCGCCCATCCTTCCACAGCCACCTTGCCACCCTTGGCGTCAATTCCAACGGCGATTTTTCCTGGAAACGATTTGCACGCATTTTTCACAAGATCAGGATTTCTGACTGCTGCGGTCCCAAGAATTACGCGCGCCAAGCCCTTCGAAAGCCAGCTTTCGATATGGGCCAAGGTGCGAATGCCACCACCCAATTGGACCGGGTTTTTGGTCACTCGAAGAATGGCTTCCACCGCCGCACCATTGACCGATTGGCCCTCAAACGCACCATTCAGATCGACGACATGCAGCCACTGAAAGCCTTGTTGCTCGAAGGCTAGGGCCTGCGCTCCCGGGTCCTCATTGTAGACAGTGGCCTGCGCCATATCGCCAAGTTTGAGGCGCACGCATTTGCCGTCCTTGAGATCGATGGCAGGGAACAGGATCACCGGTGGATCTCCACCAAAAGTACCCAGGCTTCCAGAACAGCTTTGGCAAAACCCAGAAGCATGGTGGCGCCCAGCCAATAATAGCCACTTTCATGGCCTGCAATGAGGAGGCTACCGGAAATGAAATAGGGAAGGGATGCAATCTGAAAGGTGATAAAATTCTGTCTGGCCTGACGGCGGAAATCAGCTGAAGTTCTTTTCGAGCCAATCAGGCAGACCCGCGTGCCAATCGCCCATGCGATCGCACCGGCAGCGAGTGCCTCCCAACCTTGGGTGACCATGCCCTGATGCGGCATCAGCATCAGCGAGCCTACAATTACGATCGCCATCAGAAGCACCAAAGCTTCCAACCCCCGCTCCGGCAGCCCTCCAGACTTGATGATGCGCTCGATATTGATTGAGAGTGAAACAAACAACAGGCCGCCGAATGCGGCGGCCGCGCCGAGTTCTCCGAGAAAGAAAAATTCCCAGGTTTCAGGAGACATGCTTCACGGTTTCCATCGCAGAAAATTGGAAATGAGCGCCAGACCCAGCGCCTGGCTCTTTTCAGGATGAAACTGGGTTCCCACCATGTTTTCATAACCAACGATCGCTGTGACAGGGCCGCCATAGTCTGCTGTCGCCACCACATCCTCTGGCAGAGTGCACTCCATGTGATAGGAATGGACAAAATAAGCATGAAGGCCATCATCGCCGGTGCGGATTCCGTCGAGTATGGCGTGCTGCACTTTTGGACGGATCGTGTTCCAGCCCATGTGCGGAATTTTAAGATTGGGATCAGAAGGCGTGATTGCTTTCACATCACCAGCAATCCAGCCGAGTCCCGATGTTACATCATGTTCAAGACCGCGCGTGGCCATCAGCTGCATGCCAACACAGATGCCGAGAAATGGCCGGCCTCGGCCAATCACTTGCTGCCGTAATGCCTCTTCCATGCCCGGCACAGCGAGCAGGCCGTTGCGGCAATCCTTGAAGGCGCCGACGCCAGGCAGCACGATACGGTCTGCATCGGTCACGTCTTCCGGCTTATTGCTGACCTTGATGGTCTCCTTCAACTTCGCTTCAGATGCAGCGCGTTCAAACGCCTTGTGCGCCGAGTGCAGGTTGCCCGAACCGTAGTCGATGATGACGGTTTTACCCACGTCAGCCCAACGTGCCCTTGGTCGAAGGAATGCGGTTCGCCTGCCGCGGATCAATCTCGAGCGCCATTCGTAGCGCACGCGCCAGTGCCTTGAAGCAGCTTTCGGCAATGTGGTGCGAATTCAGACCATAGGCATTTTCGATATGCAGCGTGATGCCCGCATTCATGGCAAAGGCCTGAAACCATTCACGCACCAGTTCGGTGTCGAACGTCCCGATCTTGGCGGTCGGAAAATTGACCTTGAACACCAGGAACGGACGTCCCGACACGTCGACCGCGCAGCGTGACAGTGTCTCATCCATCGGCAAATCACCAGATCCGTAGCGGCGGATACCCTTGCGGTCCCCCAGGGCTTTGGCGACAGCCTGACCCAAGGCGATGCCAGAGTCCTCCACCGTGTGGTGGTCGTCAATATGCAGGTCGCCCTCGGTTTCGAGAGTGATGTCGATCAGTGAATGCCGGGCCAGCTGCTCCATCATGTGATCGAAGAAGCCAACGCCAGTCTTCACCTGATAAGCGCCAGAGCCATCAAGGTTAACAGCCACGGAAATGCTGGTTTCCGTGGTTTTGCGGGCAATGTCGGCTTTGCGCATGGCGTCTTTTCCTAAGGCCGCGCCTCTTAGCAGATGCAATATAAGAGCGCTAGTTTGCCTTTGAATTTGCCTAATGCTGCCCTACATGGGCGGAACGGAGAAGGATATGAGCGAAATTCCATCCTGGCATGGCACCACCATTCTGTCCGTCCGCAAGGGCGGGAAGGTTGTGGTGGCAGGTGATGGCCAGGTGAGCCTGGGCCAGACGGTTATAAAGGGTAATGCCCGCAAAGTGCGCCCCCTGGGGGATGGTTCGGTCATTGCCGGCTTTGCCGGTGCCACCGCTGACGCCATGACCCTGTTTGAGCGCTTGGAAGCCAAGCTCGAGAAATTCCCCGGCCAGCTGACGCGTGCGGCAGTCGACATGGCCAAGGACTGGCGCACAGATCGTTATCTGCGCCGCCTGGAAGCCATGATGATCGTGGCCGATAAAAGCGTGACCTTGGTGCTGACAGGAACCGGTGATGTTCTGGAGCCTGAATTTGGTGTTACCGCCATTGGCTCGGGCGGCAACTACGCCTTGGCAGCGGCCCGTGCTCTGGCAGACAGTGACATGTCTGCTGAAGCCATCGCCCGCAAGGCCATGGCCATCGCCGCTGAGATATGTGTTTACACCAACGGCAATCTCACGGTCGAAAGCCTCGATGCATGAACCGTAATGATCCTTCACTGATCATTCGCAATACCGATCTGAATGCTGCCGTTCGTGCAGGCGTTCTCGATGAGCCCGACTGCCACCCGGCTGGTCGACTTCGTCGCGCGCGGATCGGTGGCTTTGGATTCGGATGATGAAAACCTCCGGCTGATTACGGGCTTCAATGATATCTTCGTTGTCATTGGTCTGGCGCTTGTTTCTCGGCGCCATCACCTTTGTGTTCCGTGGTCTTTCGCTTTTCATCATTCCCGATCGCGGCATGGCTTCTCGCCGAAGTGTTCACGCGCCGCATGCGTATGGCCCTGCCGTCCATCGTTTTGCTGCTGGTTTTTGTGATTTCGGCTTTTAGCCTTGTGGCTCATTTGATGGAAAACTCCACCGACTGGGGAACGGCCTGGTTTGGAAATCTCTCGTCAACCGCTGTGCTCGCAGCTACCGTCGTTGCTGCAGGCGCAGCAGCACTTCATTGGTTGCGCTTTCACGTACCTATTACCTTTGCCGCAGGCATTGCCGCACTGATTGGCGTTCTCGTTTCTGCGTTGGACACAGCTATTCCCGATATTCTTGAAAGGACCAGCGGCTTGATCTTCTTGCCTTTGGGCCTGATTGTCTTTGCGGTCGCCATGTATTTCGATAGCAAGGACCGCGCCCGCCGCACGCAACTTTCCGACCGTGCCTTCTGGCTGCATTTGCTGGCAGCACCCATGATCGTGCATCCTTTGGTGTGGAACATGGCGCAGGTGAGCGACATGACCGCCGGCGGTGCTGCGCTGGTTATAGGCTTGTTTGTAATCCTCGCAGTCGTGGCGCTTGTCGTCGACCGCCGTGCGCTCCTGGTGTCTTCGCTTATTTACCTCGGTTACGCGTTGTCCACCATCATTGGCAGGCAGGCTTTTGGCACCGAGACAGCAGGCATTTCCGTGCTCGCGGTGGGGAGCGTTGTTCTCCTTCTGTCAGTCGCGTGGAAGCCTCTACGCCGCGCGATTGTCCCGAGCCTACCTTACGGCGTGCGCGATCTCGTTCCCCTTTCAGCATGACCGCAGGTCAAGTGAGTTTCGTGCCAGTCACCGAAGCACATCGCGTTTGTTGCGGCATTGGCTGTCCCAGCCGCATGCGCGCGAATGGTGGGGTGAGGTCGAAGACGAACTTGCCCTCATCTATGACGGCAAGGGAGAGCACGAACCCTATCTCGCCTGTGTGGAGGGTGAACTCGTTGCCTATATCCAGGCTTGGTGGCCATCACAGCATCCCGATCTTCCCTGGCAACATGGCATGGGCCGGGATACGCGCGGCATTGACATCGCCATCGGCGATGAAAAAAACCTGAACCGCGGCTTGGGTTCGCACATCATCAAGAACTTTGCGCGGCGCCTGTTGGAGCAGGGTTCCACTCGCGTCGTCATCGATCCCGATATCACCAACCACCTCGCTATCGCCGCCTACCGCAAGGCGGGTTTCCGGCCCTATGCCGAACATCTCCACCCGGAAGGCACAGACCTGCTGATGGAACTTCTATCCCCAAGACTTGAGTGCATGAATGACCAATTTTTCTCCCCGTGAAATCGTCTCCGAGCTTGATCGCTTCATCATCGGACAGCATGACGCCAAGCGCGCCGTGGCCATTGCCTTGCGCAACCGCTGGCGTCGGCAGCAGCTTAAAGGCCAGATGCGTGAAGACGTGGTGCCGAAGAACATCCTGATGATTGGGCCCACCGGTGTGGGCAAGACTGAAATTGCGCGCCGGTTGGCGAAACTTGCCAACGCACCTTTCATCAAGGTCGAAGCGACAAAATTCACCGAAGTGGGTTATGTGGGCCGCGACGTTGACCAGATCGTGCGCGATTTGCTCGAAGCCGGCATCGGCATGATCAAAGCGCAGCGCCGCAAGGATGTGGAAGCGCAAGCCGAACTCAATGCTGAGACACGCGTGCTCGAAGCGCTCGTCGGGAAGACTGCCTCCGAATCGACGCTTGAAAGCTTCCGCAAGAAATTGCGTGGCGGCGAACTCGCCACCAGGGAAGTTGAAATCCAGGTGCAGGATTCGGGTCTCCCGTCCTTTGACATTCCCGGCCTGCCAGGCGGACAGGCTTCGATCGTCAATATCTCGGAAATGATGGGCAAGGCTTTCGGCGGACGCACCAAGCCGCGCAAAGTGCCGGTGGAACAGGCGCAGAAAATCTTTCTGAATGAAGAGGGCGAAAAGCTGCTGGATCAGGAGAAGATTGTCGCTGAAGCCATTGACGTCGTGGAAAACAACGGCATCGTGTTTCTCGATGAAGTGGACAAGATCGCATCCCGCGCTGACCGTGGCGGGGCCGACGTCAGCCGCGAGGGCGTGCAGCGTGACCTCCTGCCGCTCATTGAAGGCACAACCGTTTCAACCAAGCACGGGCCGGTGAAGACCGATCATATCCTCTTCATCGCCTCTGGTGCTTTCCATGTGGCCAAGCCTTCCGATTTGCTTCCCGAATTGCAGGGCCGTCTTCCCATTCGCGTGGAATTGAAGGCTTTGGGAGAGGACGAATTCCGCCGCATCCTGACTGAACCCGAAACCAGTCTCGTTCGCCAATACAAGGCTCTGCTTGAAACTGAGAACGTAAACCTCGAATTTACCGACGATGGTGTGGTAGCGATTGCCAAGCTCGCCGCCGAAATCAATGCCTCGATCGAAAACATCGGGGCACGCCGGCTGCAAACCATCATGGAGCGTGTGCTGGACGAAGTCAGCTTCACGGCAACCGATCATGGCGGCGAGACTGTGAAGATCGATGCCGCCTATGTGAACCAGCATGTCGGCGCGTTGGCCAAGAACGTCGACCTCAGCAAATTTATTCTTTGATCACAGCACCAGCTCCCACGTTTCGCCCACAAGATCATGGCCGAAACTGTGGTGCGGTTCGGATTTGATCAGCCTGTAACCTTCCGCTGCATAGATTTTGCGCGCTGGCACAAGCATGCTCTGCGTCCATAGCACCATCCGGACATAACCCGCCGACCTTGCGAATTCCGTGCAGCGCTGCACCAGCCTGCGGCCGAGGCCAGTGCCGCGCCCGGCATCGTCAACATAGAGCAGACGCAACCGTGCCGTGACTCCATCCTCCTTCATCACATAGACGCTGCCGACAACCTCACCATCCAATTCTGCGATCCACCCGCGCTCTTTTACCTTGTCTCTGCGCAGACGGTATTCTGACAGGATCTTTGCGACCAGGGCTTCGTAGGTTTCGTCCCAGCCAAATTCGCGCGCATAAAGCTGTCCTTGCCGTGCAGTCACAATACCCATGTCGCCGATGCGCTCATCGCGAATGGTGACTTCGAAGCTGCTCCCGAGGGAGCGAGTATCTGCTCGATCTTCCGCATGGCATTGACCAGTGTCTTGCGCCCGGAATCCGGCAATTCCGCGATCATCTTTCCAGCGGCGTCTTGAGAAATCCGGTTGAGCTTGGTGAATTTCATTTCTTCCAGACTCTGTCAACGCCAGTGACACGCGGCGGCGGTCTTCTTTATCTTCCTTCCGTGAGATCAATTTGTGCTTTTCAAAGCTGCGCAGCATCCGGCTGAGATAGCCTGCATCAAGATGCAGATTTTCAGCGATGACCTTGGCCGACTGTGGCGATTTCTGCGCCAGTTCAAACAGCACGCGGCCTTCGGCCAGCGAAAGCCCATCAAACAGCTCCTTCTCGTTCAGAAGCCCGATTTCGCGCGTGTAGAAGCGGTTGAAATGCCGGAGTGCGGCAATGGTCGACGTCCTGTCCATCAGGGCAGGATCAGGGAATTAGTTGACAAAGTCAACTAATATGGAATTCAGGTCTTTTCGAAACTGCGGAGGCCGAGCGTGCGGTCCTTGTCGCGAACGCGCGCCGAAGCCTGGATGGGCCAGAGCCTGTAGGCCTCTTCGTTCTTGGTCAGCACATGCTGGGCATGCAACGGCCAGTTTGGGTCCTCCAGAGCGCCCCGCGCCATGGCAATGAGATCGGCCCCGCCCATTTCCAATATGGCCTCGGCCGCCAACGGATCCTGAATCAGACCAACGGCTGCGGTGGGAAGTCCTGCCTTGCGCAGCGCCGCCGACATCGGCACCTGATAATGGGCACCGGGCTTTACCGAGGTGCCATCAAAGCCGCCGGTTGTGCAATCAATGAGATCGACGCCGCGTGCCTTGAGTTCCGGAACCAGTGCCAGACTGTCTTCCACGCGTCCAGCCATCCTTGCCATCGACAACCGATATCCGCGTCCATAGTGGCTTGTGTGCCGGCCACACGGAACGCGCCGCCTCGGCAATCTCCAGCAGCAACCGCATGCGGTTCTGTCGCGAACCGCCATAATTATCCGTGCGCTGGTTGGAAACCAGTCGAAAGAAACTGGTTGATGAGATAGCCATGGGCCGCATGGATTTCGGCCACTTCAAAGCCCGCCTTGTCAGCGCGCCCGAAGGCAGCGGCAAAATCATCGATGACCTTTTTGATCCCCGCAGCGTCGAGCGCGATGGGCACCTGGAAGTCGGGCGAAGAGGAGTGCGAAATGGCCGAAGGTGCCACCGGCTTCCAGTGTTCAAAGCCGAGCTTCGATTTTTCGGCTTCCGTAATTCCGCCACGCCACGGAACGGGAGTTGAAGCCTTGCGCCCGGCATGGGCGATCTGGATAGCCGGCACTGCGCCTTGCGATTTGAGGAATGCTGCAATCCGGGAAAAGGCCTGGGCCTGCTCGTCATTCCAGATTCCGGTGTCGGCATAGGAAATCCGGCCTTCGGGTGAAACGGCCGTCGCTTCCACCATCACCTGGCCGAATCCGCCGAGCGCAAAACGTCCCAGATGCACCAGATGCCAGTCATTGGGCACACCATGCTTTGCCGAATACTGGCACATGGGCGCCACCGTCACGCGGTTGCGCAGTGTCACATCACGAAGTTTGAAGGGAGAAAACAACAGTGACATCAATCGACCCATTCGCCAGCGCGCATCAGTGGCTCGCGCTTGCCATCCGGAAAAATCCCATCGACATCAAGTTCCGCCGATCCGATCATCCAGTCGACATGGATGAGTGACGTGTTCATGCCTTTCTCCAATCGCTCCGCGGGCGACAACCCTGCGGCATTCTGGATGTTCTGGGAATAGGCCTGACCAACGGCGATATGCGAAGCGGCGTTCTCGTCATAAAGCGTTTCATTGAACACGATGCCGGACGCGGAGATCGGTGAGGAATGTGGCACCAAGGCCACTTCGCCAAGCCGGGACGCGCCTTCGTCTGTTTCGATCATCTTCTTGAAAACTTCAGCACCCTTGGCAGCCGTGCCCTTGACGATGCGGCCCTTCTCAAAGGTCACTTCGATGCCATCGATGAAGGTGCCAGCATAGGAGAGAGGCTTGGTGGAGCGCACCACGCCATCGACACGGTCCCGGTGCGGCATCGAGAACACTTCTTCCGAGGGAATGTTGGGATTGCACAGGATGCCATTCTTGGCGACGGAAGCACCGCCCATCCAGATGTGGTCATCGGCAAGGCCCAGCGTGAAATTGGTGCCCGGTCCCTTGTAGGCCAGCGCCGCATAATGCTTGGCATTGAGCTTGGCGGTGCGCGCATGCAGCGCCTTGGTGTGAAGCTCCCACGCACCGACCGGGTCAGGCTGATCGGCGCGCGTGCATTTGAAAATCGCGGACCACAACTTGTCCAAAGCGTCTTCTGCTGACACGCCGGGGAAAACATTTTTGGCGTGAGAGGTTGTGGCTGCGGAAATCACGCACCAGTTGGTGGCAAATCCGGTGATCTGTTCGACCACGGGCTTGTAAGCAGTGGAGCGGGCACGGTTGGCGCGGGCCACTTTGTCGGGATCCTGGCCAGACAAAAGTGCCGGATTCTCACCGATGATACCGAGGCGCGCACAGTTCCCATCGCGAAAGGCCTCTGCCATGCCGCCAAAAAGCCAACCGGGTGCCGCATCGAACGCATCATTGTCGCCATCCGTGAAGCGCATCAAGGCGGATTGTTCGTCATTGTAAAGCGTGGTCACCAGCGAAGCGCCCACCTTGTAGGCGTGATGGGTGATGCGCCGGACGAGATCAACGGCCTCGATGGGCGCCGTAATGAGGACCTGTTGTCCCTTGCGCACATTGAGGCCGGATTTGACGGTGAGTTCGGCATATTTGTCGAGAAGCTGGTCGTGGGTCTGGTTTGTCATGGCTTTCACTTACTGTGCGGCTGGGCAATGCGGCAATCCTTCTTGGGCATGGGTGTCATGCCAAAGCCGGATGCCGGTTGAATGTTGAGAAAAATGAAAAGCTCAAGCCTTGGCCAGGTCTTCCGGGCGCGGCATGGAGATGATGTTGTAACCCGAGTCGACATAGTGCACTTCACCCGTCACGCCGCCAGCAAGCGGGGAGAGCAGATAAAGGCCCGCACCGCCCACTTCCTCCAGGGTGATCGTCCGGCGCAACGGTGAATGACTATGCTGATAATTGAACATGGCGCGGGCATCGCCAATGCCAGCGCCCGCCAGCGTGCGCATCGGTCCGGCTGAGATCGCATTGACGCGAATGCCCTGCGGCCCGTAATCGGCCGCAAGATAGCGCACCGAGGCTTCGAGCGCTGCTTTGGCCACGCCCATGACGTTATAATTGGGCATGACACGCACTGAGCCGCCATAAGTCAGCGTCAGCACCGCTCCGCCATTCGGCATCAATGCGGCGGCCCGCTTGGTGATTTCAACGAAGGAAAAAGCCGAGATGACCATGGTCTTCACGAAATTGTCACGCGTGGTGTCGGCAAATTTGCCCTTGAGTTCATTCTTGTCGGAAAAGGCAATGGCATGAACAAGAAAGTCGATCGTACCCCATTTCTGCTTAAGCGCTTCGAACACGGCATCGACTGTGCTGATATCCTCGACATCACAGGGGAGCAGCACATCCGACTTCACTGATTTGGCCAGAGGCTCAACACGCTTACCAAAGGCTTCGCCCTGATAGGTGAATGCCAGTTGCGCGCCCTGTGCCGCCAATGCTTGCGCAATCCCCCAGGCAATCGAATGATCATTCGCAACCCCCATCACCAGGCCGCGCTTCCCCTTCATTAAGTCCGACATTTTTTTCTTATCCGTTGTAACGTTGCATCACGAGCGTGGCATTGGTGCCACCGAAGCCGAATGAGTTTGACATCACCGTATCGACCTTGGCGTTGTCCACGCGCTTGCGCAGGATGGGAATGCCCTCAAAATCCGGATCGAGTTCGTCGATATGGGCGCTTTCGGCCAGAAAGCCGTTCTTCATCATCAGCAGGCAATAGATCGCTTCCTGCACACCGGTGGCACCCAGCGAATGGCCCGTCAGGGATTTGGTCGAAGAGATCGGCGGAATGTCAGAGCCGAACACCTCGCTTGATCGCCTCGATTTCTTTCTTGTCCCCAATGGGCGTCGAAGTGCCGTGCGGGTTGATATAGTCGATCTTTTCATGCACGGTGGCCAAGGCCTGTTTCATGCAGCGCGCCGCACCTTCGCCCGAAGGCTGCGACCATGTCATAGCCGTCGGACGTGGCGCCGTAGCCCACGATCTCGCCATAGATCTTGGCGCCGCGCGCCTTGGCATGTTCAAGCTCTTCCAGCACCACCGTGCCCGCACCGCCTGCAATCACGAAGCCATCGCGGTTCTTGTCATAGGCGCGTGAAGCCACGGCAGGACGGTCATTGAACTTGGATGACATCGCACCCATTGCATCGAACAGCACCGAAAGCGTCCAGTCCAGTTCTTCGCCCCCGCCGGCAAACATCACATCCTGCTTGCCCCACTGGATCATCTCGGTGGCGTTGCCGATGCAATGCGCCGAAGTGGCGCAGGCCGACGAGATGGAATAATTGACGCCGCGGATGCCGAAGGGCGTGGCAAGCGTTGCCGAATTGGTCGAGGACATGGCGGCAGGAACAACAAAGGGACCGACGCGCTTTGGGCCTTTCTCGCGTGTCGTGTCGGCTGCCTGCACGATCGCATGGGTCGATGGTCCGCCCGAACCCATGATCAGGCCCGTACGGTCATTCTTGACATCTTTTTCTTCAAGCCCTGAGTTGGCAATGGCCTGCTGCATGGCGACAAAGTTCCACGCCGCTCCATCGCCCATGAAGCGGCGCACGCGGCGGTCCACCGTTTCGAGGTCATAACTTGGCGCACCATGCACCTGGCAGCGGAACCCCAGCTCCGCATATTTGTCGGCACGCACGATGCCGCTCTTGGCATCGTGCAGCGATGCGGTGACTTCCTGAACATTGTTGCCAATGCTCGAAACGATACCCATGCCGGTTACAACAACGCGACGCATGTCAGATCTCCTCGTGTTGAAGCTAAGCGGCTTCCGGCTGGAACAGGCCAACCTTCATGTCGGTGACTTCATAGATCGTCTGGCCATCGGCTTTCATGACACCGTCGGCGACGGCAAGCTTGAGGCGGCGCAAGATCAGGCGCTTCACATCAACTTCATAAGTGACCTTTTTGACCTTCGGCGTCACCATGCCGCTAAACTTCACTTCGCCGACGCCCAGCGCACGGCCCCTGCCGGATTCGCCCAGCCACCCGAGGAAAAAGCCTGTAAGTTGCCACAAGGCGTCAAGCCCAAGGCAGCCTGGCATCACCGGGTCACCTTGAAAATGGCAGGCAAAAAACCAGAGGTCAGGCTTGATATCAAACTCGGCCACAACCTTGCCGAGCTGGTGGGCACCGCCCTTCTCCTCAATATGGCTGATCCGGTCAAACATCAGCATCGGCGGCAGGGGAAGTTGGGCATTCCCGGGCCCGAACAGCAACCCCCGGCCACAAGCAATGAGATCATCAAAGAGATAGCTCGATTTCTGCTGCACCATCGCATCCTGCTTGAATGGATCGGAAATATCACGCCGCCCGTGGCAAAGCCAAATCTAACCCCAAGATGGAACATTGAAAAAGGCCTGCTGCGTTTGCTATAGGGGTGCAATGCAGCAGATTCAAGACTTGGCCCACCGTCTCAAGGAAGCTGGCCTTCGCCCCACCGCCCAGCGCCTGGCACTCGCCCGCGTGCTTTTCGATGGCGGTGACAAGCACATCAGCGCCGAGGATCTTCATGTCCAGGTCGGACAGGCCGGGCTCAAGGTCTCTTTGGCGACAGTTTATAATGCGCTCCACCAGTTCAAGAATGCCGGACTGCTGCGTGAACTCGCCATCGAGGGTGATCGTACCTGGTACGACACCAACACCTCAAACCACTTCCACTTCTTCAATGAAGAAGATGGGGCGTTGACCGACATTGATCCCGGCCAGCTGAAGATTTCGGGCCTGCCTGCCTTGCCCAAAGGCAAGATGATCGACCGGATCGACGTGATCGTCCGAGTGCGCAAGGCCTGAGCAGGCGGCAATTAGTTGATGACCTCGCCCGGATAGGCGCCCCAGAGCAGGTTCTGGTCGATGTAGCCATCGTAGCCGTTCGCAATGATGCGGCACCAGTTGCCATCGCAGGATTTGATTTCACCCAAAACCCCGGAGGCAAGCTTCGCCAGGGGAGCTGATTCAATCGAAGGCTCCGACATCAGGTTGATGAAACTGCCCTTGCGCGAAGGCGCAATCTCGGCGGTACGCTTCCCAGAGAGCATGTTATGGAGAATCCAGCCCTCGGAACCCTCCGCATCACGCACACGCCGCCAGGTTTCAAACTCGGCGGTAATTTCAACCGGAAGCCCCTTGGCTTGATAGACCCAGGCAACGGAGTGGTCGCTGGAAGGCCCTTTGCGCACATTCACCTTTTCGGCCTTGAGCGAAACAAAGCGTGGCAAAGGCAGGCCTGATGGTCCCAATTGTCCCGCCGGCATGATCGAGCCAGTCATTGTGCCAGCGTCCACAACATCGGCGCTCCGATGTTCTTTGAGCAGCATATAGCCGCCGCCACCGGCGAGCGCGAGACTCACCAGTGCAGCCAGCGCGGGTACCAATCGTGAGGTGCGACTTGACGGAGTTTTCATCATGGCCGGGACCGCCGGAACTTGGGCAATTTAAGTTAAGATTGTGTCAATCCGTGTGGGCGTTTATCAGGTGCGGCATTCATCACGCAGTTGGAGCCCATGGCCAAATACACCTATCGCATTCTCGATCGCGAGATCATGGCCAAGGGCTGGTCTTCGCTCTCCCGCATGAAGGTCGAAGCCGCCGCCGCCGATGGCGAGAAGCTCACGCTGTTGCGCGAAGTGGCCTATCATGGTGACGGCGCGGCTGTCTTGCCGGTCGACCCCGAACGCCAGACGGTTCTTCTTGTCCGGCAGTGGCGCGCCGGCGTGGCCTATTCCGGCGAAGATCCTTTTCTTATCGAAGCCTGTGCCGGCCTTCTCGATGAGGATGACCCGCCAGGATGTGTCGCCCGCGAGGCACTGGAGGAGCTGGGGACACGGATTTCGGACATCAGCCACGTGACTGATTGCTATCCGAGCCCCGGGGCATTGGCCGAAAAAGTCAGTCTGTTCATGGCACGCTATTCGCTCGACGATCGCATTAGCAGCGGCGGCGGTCTGGCCCGCGAACATGAAGACATCGAGGTGCTCGAACTGCCTCTGAAAGAAGCCTACGGCATGATTGCTGCAGGCAAGATTCGCGATGCTAAGACCATTATTCTCCTGCAGCATGCCATGCTGGCGCGTTGAGACCAGCCGTGCTCCCATCCACCGGTGAATTTGGTAGGTTGCGCGTTTGGCCTTAATGCTCTTCTGATGCCTGAGAGATTCGACATTGCAATTATCGGGTGCGGCGTCGTCGGGCTGGCGATCCTGCGCCGCTTTGCCTTGGCAGGTTTGAAATGCGTGGCTTTGGAGAAGGGCGCCGATATCCTCTCCGGTGCGTCCAAGGGCAACAGTGCGCTTCTGCACACTGCGTTCGATGCGCCGCCCAAAAGCCTTGAATGGCAATGCATGCAGGCTGGGCGCGCGGAATATTTGGAAATCGCAGAAAAACTTGATCTGCCCATTTTGGAAACCTCAGCCATCGTCGCGGCCTGGTCCGACGAGGAATTGCTGAAGCTTGAAGCCATCGGAAACAAGGCCCGCCAGAACGGCGTCGATGACATAAAGCCACTGACGGCGACTGAACTGCGCATCCGCGAACCGCAGCTGTCGCGCGAAGCCAAGGGTGGTTTGCTCGTACCCGGTGAGCATGTCATTGATCCTTGGTCAACGCCTTTGGCATACGCCCATCAGGCCTTGGCGCACGGCGCGGTCATTCTGCGTAATGCAGAAGTGAAGGGCGCAAGGAAATCCGGTGAAGGATGGATTTTGCAAACCGCATCAGGCGATGTCGAAGCGGGAATTGTCATCAATGCCGCCGGACTTTACGGAGACCACGTTGAAACACTGGCGCGCAAGCCGGGTTTTGCCATCAAGCCGCGCAAAGGCCAGTTCGTTGTCTTTGACAAGCCTGCCGCTAAACTGTTGCGTGCCATCCTGCTTCCGGTGCCAACTGCCCGCACCAAGGGCGTCGTTCTTTTCCGCACCATCTTTGGCAATCTTGCCATCGGGCCGACAGCGGAAGAGGTCGAGGAACGCGATCAGGCCACAACCGACACAGCAACGCTCGAAATGTTGAAGGCGCGCGCCGTTGCGATGATCCCTGCGCTGGAAGACGTCAGCGTGACCGCGGTCTATGCAGGCCTGCGCCCCGCCACGGCTGAACAGGATTATGTGATCAAGGCTCACGAAAACGAAAATTGGATTACTGTGGCCGGCATCCGCTCCACCGGGCTCACGTCGGCACTCGGAATCGCGCAGCATGTCTCCAGGCTTTATGCCAAGTATTTTGGCAAACTGCCGCGCAACCCCAAAGAACCGGTCTGGACGCCCGTTCCCAATCTGGCCGAGCATCGCATCCGTCCCTACATGAAGGGCGGAGACATCATCTGTCATTGTGAGTGGGTCACACGCGGCGAAATCGAGGCCGCGATGGAGGGGCCACTGCCCGCAGGTGATCTCGGTGGCCTCAAGCGCCGAACGCGCGCCGCCATGGGCCGCTGCCAAGGCTTCTACTGCGCCGCCCATGTCAACGCCGCATTCGAAAAGGCAAAGCATGGAACACCATGACGTGGTGATCATTGGTGGCGGGCCTTCGGGGCTTGCGACAGCGCTCGAACTGTCACGCCGTGGCATCAGGGATGTGGTGGTGCTGGAGCGTGAAGCGCAGGCCGGTGGGATTCCGCGTCATTGCGGCCATCGTGGTTTTGCGCCCTACAGGAATTTCGGCTGGATGACAGGCCCGGCATTGGCAAACCGGCTCCGCAAGGAGGTGGAAAGACTCGATGTGCGCACCGGTGCGACGGTGCTGGAATTCACCCTGCGCGATCACCTGCGCATTCACGATAAGTCCGGTGTGAGCGAAATGAGTGCCGGCAAGATCGTGTTGGCGACGGGAACCCGCGAATCCTCAAGGGCAGCACGGCTCATTGGCGGCGCCAAGATCAGGGGCGTGATGAATACCGGGGAGTTGCAGCAGCGGGTCTACCTCGAAGGCAATAAACCTTTTGAGAAGCCTGTTATTGTCGGCAGCGAGTGGGTGTCCTATTCCGCACTCATGACGTGCAAGCATAAGAACATCAGGCCGGTTGCAATGTTGGCGGAGGAAAGTGCTGCTGCAGCGCCAGGCTATTTTGCCTTTGGCGCGAGGTTGGGCTTCGGTGTACCCGTTTGGCGCAAGGCAAAACTGCTGAACATCGTGGGCAGGGACCGTGTGGAGAGTGTGGAAATCGATTATGGTGGCAAGAACCGCACCATTGCCTGCGATGGCGTCATCGTGTCGGGCCACTTCCGCAGTGAAATCGGCCTTGTATGCGCAGGGTTATCTTGAGCGGGAAGGAGAAGCGCCCAAGGTGACTGAGAAATTCCGGACTTCCCGGTCAAACGTTTTTGCGGTCGGCAATGTTCTGGGTCATCTGGAAACAGCTGGCCGTTGCATGGCGCAGGGCCGCGAACTTGGAGGACTGCTGGCATGAAGGTTCTGGCGATTGACCAGGGCACGACGGGAACCAAGGCCTTCACCTATGACGAGACTGGCCTGTTCACCACCGTCTTCAGCGCTGAAGTCACCCAGCATCTGCCAAAGCCCGGATGGGTGGAGCATGACGGCTTGGAGCTCATGTCCCATGTTGAGGCCGCGATCGTCAAGGCTGGCAAGGTCGACGCCATCGGTCTCGCCAATCAGGGCGAAACACTCCTGGCCTGGGACAAGCGTTCCGGCCGTCCGCTCTACAATGCCATTGTCTGGCAGGATGATCGCACCAAGGATTTCTGTGCCGAGTTGAAGGCGCAAGGCGCAGAGGTCACAACCAAGAACATCGCCGGCCTGCCGCTCGATCCGTATTTTTCGGCATCAAAATTCCGCTGGATTCTCGACAATGTGCCGGAGGCGAAGGAATTGGCCGCGCAAGGTCATCTGCGTCTGGGTACGACGGATGCTTATTTTCTGGAGCGTTTGAGCGGACAGTTCGCCACTGACGTGACAACAGCATCCCGCACTTCGCTCATGTCGCTTGATACATTGCAATGGGACCAGGAACTGTGTTCGCTTTTTGGTGTGCCGGTCGAATGTCTGCCGGAGATCAAACCAACCACCGGCCCTTTTGGCGATGTGGCCGCATCCATGGTTGATCAGCAGGCCGCGCTCTTCGGTCATGGCTGCACGCGTACGGGCGATGCCAAGATCACCTTCGGCACAGGCGCCTTTGCTTTGGCGCTGGTAGGCGCAACGAGGCCGAAGTCGGATGACACGGGATTATTGCCCACCGTCGCCTGGAAGATTGGGTCTTCGCCGGCGGAATATGCCGTTGATGGTGGTGTCTACAATGCAGCCTCGGCCGTCAACTGGGCCAGAGGCCTTGGCCTGTTCAAGGAATTTGAAGAAATCAACAGCTTTGAAAAGGCTTCGGCTCTGTCGCGCGGGCTTGTGTTCGTCCCAGCTCTTTCGGGCCTCGCCTGTCCGCATTGGGACCGTAACGCCGCAGGCCTCTGGATTGGAATGGGGCTTGATACAACGCGCCAGGACATGATGCAGTCGGTTCTGGAAGGTGTGGCCTTGCGCGCCACCGAAGTGATGGACGCCATGAGCCGGCATGGCGCGCGCGGCATTAGCCTTTCCATTGACGGCGGTCTTTCCAGGAATCCATACTTTGGCCAATTCCTGGCCAATGCCCTGAGCCGCAGGGTGAGTGTTGCAGCCTCTGCCGACTTGACCGGTTTTGGTGTCGCGCGCATGGCGATGCGTGGTCTCGGTGTTGTGGAACTGCCTCCGCTTCCGCGCGCATCGCAGCAATATGTGGCCGTCGAGCCATTGCCGAGCGCCTTGCTTTCGCGCTTTGGAATTGCTGTGTTGCGGTCCAAGGGCTGGAAAGCTTTTTAAAAAGCGAAATCAGGGAGGAAGTTCATGGCAATCACCGGCACATCCGAGAAGGCGACCGGCCGCATCCGCTATGGCATGGTGGGAGGCGGGCAGGGCGCTTTCATCGGTGCCGTGCATCGCCTTGCTGCGCGCATGGATGATCGTTACGAATTTGTTGCCGGTGCGCTCTCTGCAAACGCGGAGAAGGCCGTGGCTTCTGGCAAGGAACTTGGTCTCTCGGGCGACCGTATCTATGCGAACTTCGAGCAGATGGCCAAGGCGGAATCAAAACGGCCCGACGGCATCGAGGCCGTCTCAATCGTGACACCCAATCACATGCACGTGCCTGCGGCCAAAGCTTTCATCGAGCGCGGCATCCATGTCATCTGCGACAAGCCTTTGTCCTTGAGTCTCAAGGAAGCAAAACAGCTTGAAGCGCTGCTGAACAAACATCCCAAGGTCATTTTCGCTCTCACCCACAACTACTCGGGCTATCCGATGGTCCGCCACGCCCGCGCCATGGTGAAGCGTGGCGACCTCGGTGAGATACGCCTCGTGCAGGGTGAATATCCGCAGGACTGGCTGACTGAGCCCATCGAAAAGACCGGACAGAAGCAGGCCGACTGGCGCACCGATCCGAAGCGCTCTGGGGCTGGCGGCTGCGTGGGTGACATTGGCACTCACACGTATCAGCTTGCCACATTCGTATCCGGCCTCGCACTTGAGGAGTTGGCCTGCGATCTCACCAGTTTCGTGAAGGGCCGCGTGCTGGATGACAATGTTCAGGCCATGCTGCGCTTCAAGGGTGGTGCAAGGGGTGCAATCTGGGCAAGTCAGGTAGCGCCCGGCAATGAGAATGGTCTCAAACTTCGTGTTTACGGCACCAAGGGCGGCCTGGAATGGACGCAGGCCGATCCGAATTATCTCTGGTTCACGCCCTTTGGCGGCGAGAAGCGCCTGATCACGCGCGGGGGCGCGGGCGCAGGGCCTGAAGCCGCGCGTGTGACGCGCGTGCCGCCCGGCCATCCCGAAGGCTATCTTGAAGGTTTCGCCAACATCTATTCGGAAGTGGCGCAGGCCATCAAGGCCGCGCGCAACGGAGGCAAGCCACCCAAGGATGTCATGTTCCCTGGCATCGAAGATGGTGTCGCAGGCATGGCCTTCATTGAAGCTTGCGTGAAATCCTCCAAGGCCAATTCCAGGTGGGTGAAGCTTTAGACATTGCGTGACGGGCTGGACTTCCAAACGGCGGAAGTCTAGACCCGGTCCATTCTATCCACCTCGCCGCGCAGGTTGAGAAACTGCTTCAGTGGTCACACTGGGCCATTGCCTGAATGTATCGGCGTCAGAAAGGATCAAGTCATGCCATTTCCACCAAACTACAGTCAGGAACGCCGCAGCCGCGAGGCAGCCAAACAGCGCAAGACCCGCGAAAAGCAGGAAAAGCGCGAAGAAGCGTCGGCCCAGCGCAAGCGCGAGCAGCAGGACACGCAATCCCAGCCGGCCGAGGCCAAAAAGGATATCTGATATGGCCAAGAAACCCAAAAAGCAGGAAGACGTGTTCGTCATGTTTGACGTCACTTATGAAGATGGCAGCAAGAGTTCCCGCCGCAAGATCAATGCGGCCGGTCTCTCCAAGGAAGAGATCGATCCCTTCGCGCGCACCGAAATCATGAATCAGGATCGCAGGATTGCGGAAATGTCTGGCAAGTCGCGCGGCAATATCAAGGAACTGTCGCGTTCAGTCTAAGTTGGGTGACTTTCCGACCAAAAAAGATATTCCGCCTCGTTCCATTCCTTGAGTTTCATAGAGCCAAAGCAGGTTGGCTGCCAATTCGCGCGGAAATATGAATTCAAAATTCTTGCCATGTCCCGCTAATTCAATTCGAATTGCCACTTCGATTGTGTCAGCGTCGAGCCTTCTGGCGCTCGGGACATAGAAATAATTATATTTCAATCCGGGATTGGCATCAAAAGGCTTGAATTGAAGAACCTTGGCCAGAGCGTCGCGGCCTTTTTGCGATATTCCAATCCGAAAATCTTGGAAACCTTCCATTGATCGTAATCGAAGGTGACAAAAAAAGTGATCGCCCTCTTGCGAGATTTTCAAAATCTCCGGAAGCCGATCACTGTTGTCGCGCATAATTGCCCCTTATGCGATCTTCTGCTTCAGCTTGCCGTCCTTGTAGAGCTTGGCCATTTCCGAAAGCGGCATCACCTTCTTGATCTTGCTGGCCTGGCCTGCGGTGCCGAATTCCTGGAAGCGCTGCGCACACAGCTTGGTAATTGCCTCCATCGCGGGCTTCAGATACTTCCGCGGATCGAATTCGGATGGATCTTCCGCAAACACCTTGCGGATGGCACCGGTCAAGGCCATGCGGTTGTCGGTGTCGATATTGACCTTGCGCACACCATGCTTGATGCCGCGCTGGATTTCTTCCACGGGGACGCCCCAGGTCGGCTTCATCTTTCCGCCGAACTTGTTGATGATCTCTTGCAGATCCTCTGGCACGGAGGAAGAACCGTGCATCACCAGATGCGTATTGGGCAGCTTCTTGTGAATTTCTTCGATCACATTCATCGCCAGCACCTTGCCGTCCGGCTTCTTTGAAAACTTGTAGGCGCCATGTGAGGTGCCCATGGCAATCGCAAGGGCGTCGACATCGGTTTCGGCCACGAACTTCGCCGCCTCGTCGGGGTTGGTGAGCAGCTGGTCGTGGCTGAGCTTGCCCTCGGCGCCATGCCCGTCTTCCTTGTCGCCCATGCCGGTTTCAAGCGAACCCAATACGCCGAGCTCGCCTTCCACGGAGACGCCGCCTGCATGCGCCATGTGCACGACATCGCGGGTGACGCCGACATTGTAGCCCCAGTCGCCCGGCGTCTTCCCATCGGCCTTGAGCGAGCCGTCCATCATCACCGAAGTGAAGCCCGACTGAATGGCGGTGACGCAGGTCGCCGGCTCATTGCCGTGGTCAAGGTGAACGCAAACCGGAATGTGTGGATAGATTTCGGTGACGGCGTCCATCATGTGCTTCAGCATGATGTCATTGGCATAGGAGCGCGCCCCACGGGACGCCTGGATGATTACCGGGGCATCACATTTGTCGGCCGCCGCCATGATCGCCAGCGCCTGTTCCATGTTGTTGATGTTGAATGCCGGAACGCCATAGTCATGCTCTGCGGCATGATCAAGCAGCTGGCGAAGGGTGATGCGGGCCATTGTCCTCTCCTGATTTTGGGAATTCGTTGGCGCCGAATAACGGAAAAGCTGGCAGCGCACAAGGAAAATGAGGGGCGCACATCAAATTGGCCTCTGTTGACGTCGGGCGAATTAAGAGCGAGCTTCTCCGGCTTGTTTCTGCGGCCGCGGCTCCGCAGGAACCGCGAGTATGCGTCAAAGGTCTACTTTCATGGGTAAGCCACCAAACAAAAAGAAAAGCAAAGGGAGTGGCTCCCTTGAATACGAACTGCGCTTCGATATCGACAGCACGGCGGCCGGTTCTTTCAATAGGCTTTCACTTTTGGCGGCAAATGGCCCAGCGAAGTCGATCGATCTCACCAATACCTATTTTGATACCGAAGATTTTGCCCTGTCGGATGCTGGCTGTTCGCTACGGATCAGGCAAGGTGGCGAGCAGGTCCTGCAAACCCTGAAGATCCCCTCGGAGCGTCACCCAGACAAGCGTACGCGCCAGGAGTTTGAACGCCAGGTTTCCAGAACAACGCCGCACCTGTCTGCCGCGGAAATGCGGCAATTGCCAAAGCACCTACGCCGCAGAATCGGCGAGCAAAAGCTGAACCCTGTTTTCGCAACAAAATATACACGTGTCACCTGGACCATTCAGCAAGGTAAAAGCACGATTGAAGTGGCCCTCGATCGTGGAGTCGTTACAGCAGGCTCACAGCAATCTCCCATCAGTGAAATTGAATTGGAGTTGAAATCAGGTTTGGTAAGCGATGTGTTGTCGCTCGCCATGGAACTGTGCCAGCGCGCCCCTCTCATCTTGACTGCGGAAACGAAGTCGGAACGCGGTGCGCGGCTGGCCCGCAATCAAAAACCTGCGAGTGGGCGCGGCGCAAGATCAGTCAAGTTGAAGAGCAGGATGAGTCCGGCTGAAGCCTTCCATCTCTTGGGTGAAGAATCCTTTGCGCACTACTTTGAGAACTATTCCGCTGCTGGAACAACGCCCGAGCCGGAAATGGTTCATCAGATGCGGGTCGCGCTGCGCCGGCTATGGGCGATCCTCTGGGCTTTCAGGCCGCTATGCGCGCACGAGCATGAAAAGGAGCTGGGCAACCAGCTGAAAGCCATGAACCGGCACTTGGCGCGCGCTAGGTCAATGGACGTGTTCAAGGAGAGTGTCTTGCCGCAGGCGATCATGGCATCACAGGACAAGGAGCTTCAAAAAAGGGCCATTGCGCAAACAGAAGAGGGAGCCGCCAACGAACGGCGGGAGCTGACACGCTACCTGAAATCTCCAGAGCACACGCAGAATATGCTCAAACTCGAATATGTCTTACGCAAGCTGTACCTCGACATCGAACAGAATCTGAGCGCCGGCCCGCGGGACCTGAAGGAATTCGTGTCGGGACGCCTGGCGGAACTGAACACGCGGCTGCGCAAGGGGCATGCACAAATTCCGCCGCCGGAAACCAAGGCCTTTCACCATCGCCGCCTTTCATTCAAGAAATTGCGCTATCTCACGGATGCCTTTGGTCGGCTCTTCGATGAGAAGGACATTGAGCGCTATATCAAAAGGGTTGCCCGGCTTCAGTCCGCATACGGCGCTGTGAATGATGCTGTGGCGAGCACCCAGGATATCGAGGCCGTGCGCACCGCCTTGGCCCGGCAGGGTTCTCAATCCGTTGCCTCGGATTTTTCGCAACGGCTCGCCACTTGGCGCTCGATGAAATTGAATGGCGACCAGCAACATCTTTCCAAACTGGAACGCAAGCTCGCTGCACAAAAGGTGTTTTGGTGAACAGATAATTTTTGGCATTGCGGTTGGCGGGAATTTGCGGGACATCAGGCAATGCCACCCTTCACGCCGCTGGTTGCCAGCCTGCCTTCATCGGTTCCCTTTATTGGCCCCGAAGCTCTGGAACGGCGGAGTGGCGCCGTGATTAAGGCGCGCATCGGCGCCAATGAGAATGTGTTTGGTCCGGCACCTTCGGTCATTCAGGCGATGCAGGAGCACGCCGCCGGCGCCTGGAAGTATGGCGATCCAGAAAATCATGATCTTGAAGCAGGCTTTGGCCGCGCATCTTGGCGTGGCGCCGGAGAATATCGCCGTAGGTGAAGGTATTGATGGGCTTTTTGGCTATGCCGTGAGGCTGTTTGTGGAGCCGGGCATCACCGTGGCAACCTCGCTGGGCGCCTATCCCACCTTCAATTTTCATGTCGCGGGTTTTGGCGGACGCCTGGTGACAACGTCCTATGTGGATGACCGCGAAGATCCCGCCAGTTTGCTCAAGCTCGCGAAAACAGAAAAGGCGCGGGTCATCTACCTTTCAAATCCCGACAATCCCATGGGCACCGTCTGGCCTGCGCAGGACATCGAAAATCTGATCGATGCCATGCCCGAGGACACATTGCTCATGCTCGATGAGGCCTATACGGAATTCGCACCCGGCCACACACGGCCGCCGCTGGATGTATCACGGAAGAACGTCCTGCGCTTCCGCACCTTCTCGAAAGCCTATGGGCTCGCCGGCATGCGCGTGGGCTATGTCATCGGCCACGCCGATATCATTAAGGCCTTCGACAAGATCAGGAATCACTTCGGCATGCCGCGCCTTTCGCAGGTGGCGGCCATCGCGGCGTTGAAAGACCAAGCCTGGCTACAGCATGTGGTCTCTGAAGTGAATGCTGCCCGCGAACGCATCTATGCCATGGCCGGGGCCAACGGATTGAAGGCTATCCCCTCGGCAACAAACTTTGTCGCTGTGGATTGTGGCCGTGATGGCGCTTACGCCAGATCGGTTGTGGAAGGGCTCCTCAAGCATGGCATCTTCATCCGCATGCCCGGTGTAGCACCCCTCAATCGCTGCATCCGCATCAGCGCGGGCACAAATGAACAGCTAGACCTTTTGGCGTCAGCGCTACCGAAAGTGCTCGAGATCAACCTGAACTTTGACGGAATCGTCAACGTTCAGAAAAGTTGATCGCCAAATAGACTAAGGGCGACTTTGACTTTCTATCAAAATCGAAACGCTCTAGGCGTTCGCCTTCTGGCGCCGCTGGAGAAGTCCTGTCAGCCAATCCGGGTCCATCTGCGGCACGGATGACAGCAGAAGCTCGGTATAGGCCGGATAGGGCGGGTTCAGGACTTCCGACTTCATGCCCTGTTGCACCACCTTGCCCTTGTTCATCACTACGATTTCATCGGAGATGGCGCGCACGGTCGCGATGTCATGGGTGATGAACATGTAGGTGACATTGGTGTCCTTCTGCAGCTTCATCAGCAGCCGAAGAATGCCTTCCTGTACGATCTGGTCAAGAGCTGAGGTCACTTCATCACAGATGATGACTTCGGGCTCGGCTGCCAGCGCGCGCGCAATGGAGACGCGCTGCTTCTGGCCACCCGACATTTCACTGGGGAAGCGGTCGATATAGCTCTCATCGAGTTCGATGGAATCCAGAAGCTCGACGACCCGGCGGTCGCGTGCCGCCCCTTTGAGGCCCAGATAGAACTCGACCGGACGGCCGATGATGTCACGCACCCGCTGGCGCGGATTAAGCGCCGTGTCGGCTGATTGATAGATCATCTGGATGCGGCGCAGCGTGTCACGGTCACGGTCGTTGAGCGCCGGCGGCAGCGGCTTGCCATTGAACAGGATCTGGCCGCTGGTGGGGGGCAAAAGGCCGGTGATGGCGCGCGCCGTGGTCGATTTGCCCGACCCCGATTCACCCACCACGGCGACCGTGCGCCCGCGCGGAATCTTGATCGAGACGTCATCGAGAACCTTGTGTCCGCCACCATAGGAGGCATCGACATTCCTGAGTTCAATCACGATGTCTTCGCTGGGGGATTCCTTTTTTTCCAGGCTGCGCACCGCCCAGAGTGACTTGGTATAGTCCTCCGTCGGACTCTTCAGCATTTTCCGGGTCTCTGACTCCTCCACCAGGTTGCCATAGCGCAGCACCATGATGCGGTGCGCCATCTGGGCCACCACGGCAAGATCATGGGTGATGTAGATGGCGGCCGTGTTGAACTGTTCAACGATGTTGCGCATCGCCGCCAGCACTTCGACCTGTGTGGTTACGTCGAGAGCCGTGGTCGGTTCGTCAAAGATGATGAGATCAGGCCGGCACGACATGGCCATGGCTGTCATCGCGCGCTGCAGCTGTCCGCCGGAAACCTGGTGCGGATAGCGCAGGCCAATGGTGTCCGGATTGGGAAGCTGAAGACGCTTGTAGAGATCCCGTGCGTCGGCTTCAGCCTTGTCACGCGGCATCACATCATGCGCCAGCGCCGTTTCGATCGTCTGGTCAATCAGATGGTGTGCGGGATTGAACGATGCCGCAGCACTCTGCGCCACATAGGCGATGCGCGAACCCCAGAGACCGCGCTTCTGCTCGTCCGGTGCGGTACGTAGATCAATGCCGTCGAAAATGATCGAACCGTCACTGATGCGGCAGCCCGGCCGGGCAAATCCCATGGCCGCAAGACCGAGAGTGGATTTGCCGGCACCTGATTCACCGATCAGGCCCAATACTTCGCCGCGCTTCAGGCTGAGATCCACACCCTTGACGATGGGGTTCCACACATCATCGCTCTTGCCTTCGATCTTGATGCCCTTCATTTCGAGAAGAACATCACCTTTGACGCGTTTTTTTTCGATCTTGTCAGCCATCACGAAGCCCCGACGTTTTGTGCAGCACCCAGTCCACCACGAAGTTCACCGCAACCGTCAGCAGCGCAATGGCGCCGGCCGGATAGAAAGGTGTGCGAATGTAGGGGAAGGATTGGGCAGGAAAATTGATGAGTGTCTTGTTCTCGGCCACCATCGAGCCCCAGTCAGCCGTAGGCGGCTGGACGCCGACACCGAGGAACGAGAGGGCGGCAATGGTCAGAAACACGAAGCAGAACCGCAGACCAAACTCAGTGACCAGCGGCGGCAGAATATTGGGCACGATTTCGCGGAACACGATCCACGGCGTGCGTTCACCGCGCAGCCGGGCGCTTTCCACATAATCCATCACCGCGGAGTTGAGCGCGACGGCGCGCGCCAGGCGGAACACGCGCGTCGCATCAAGCAGCGCCAGGATCAGGATGAGGTTGATGACGCTCTTGCCCACGACGGCCAGCAGCATCAACGCGAAGATCAGCACCGGAATGGCCAGAAACGCATCGACCACGCGCGATACACCCTGGTCCAGCCAGCCGCGCTTCAGCGCCGCCAGCACGCCCAGTGAACCGCCGATGGCAAACGAGAACAGCGTGGTGATGAGCGCGATGCCGATGGTGTTGCGGGCGCCGAAGATCAGGCGCGAGAAGATATCACGGCCGATCTGGTCCGTGCCCAGCAAGCTTGTTTCGCTGGACGGCAGATAGGCCCGGCCGATGATCTCGGCTTCGCCATGCGGGGCAATCAGTGGCGCAAAGATGGCAGCGAGCGCATAGATGAGGATGACAATCATGCCGAACCAGGCCGAGATCGGCGCCGTTTTCAGCGTCCTGATCAGGTTCTGCAGGAAAGTGCGGCGGGCCTTGATCTCGCGCAGGGGCGTTGGCGTTGTGGCTGTGCTTGTCATTTCGGGTGCAACAATCTGGGATTGGTGATGATGGCGACGACGTCAGCCAACAGGTTGAGCAGAATGTAGGTGCCGGCGAAGATCAGCGCACAGGCCTGGACGACGGGCATGTCGCGGCTGGACACGCTGTCCACCATCATCTGCCCGATGCCCGGATAAACGAACACCACTTCAACCACCACCACGCCGACCACGAGATAGGCGAGGTTGAAGGCGATGACGGTGGCAATCGGCGCCCAGGCATTCGGCAATGCGTGGCGCAGGATCACGTTCATCTTGGAGACGCCCTTGAGCCGCGCCATTTCAATATAGGGGCTGGCCAGAAGGTTGATGATCGCGGCGCGCGTCATGCGCATCATGTGGGCGATGATCACCAGCGTCATGGTGATGGCGGGCAGGGCCGCGCGCTGAACATGCTCCAGAAACGGGGTGTTCGAGCTCACGGTTGAAAGGGTGGGAAACCACCGCAACTTCAGCGCGAAGACGAACACCAGCAGGTAGGCAATGAAGAATTCCGGTGTGGCAATGGTTGTCAGGGTGATGGCATTGACTGCCCTGTCGTACCAGCTGTTGCGGTAGAGCGCCGCCAGAATGCCGAGAACCAGGGCGAGTGGCACGGCGATTACGGCCGCCATGCTGGCGAGGAAGAATGTATTATAGAGACGCGGTGCGATGATTTCCGAGACACTGCGCTTGAGCGAACCGCCGGTGCCGGAATAGCTGTTGCCAAAGTCGCCGCGCACCGCATGGCTGATCCATTCGGCGTAGCGCACATAGGCAGGCCGGTCGAGGCCGATCTCATGGTTGAAGTTGGCCACTGTTTCCGGCGTGGCGCCCTGGCCGAGGATGTTCTGGGCGTAGCCGCCCGGAAGCATCTGGAGTGAGGAAAATATGATGATCGAGACTGCAAACAGGGTGATCAACCCCAAACCGAGTCTTTGCAGAACTGTCCGCAATACGGGATGCATCGCCTGGCCTACCCCCTGATCTTGTTTTCAGCTCTTCGTCTGAATGCGAGGACGCTATCAGAGCTTTTTTGTTATGTCATAAATAATTCGCATTCGTGAAAAAAGTTATCCACCCCACAGGCCCGGTCTTGCACGTGAGGGCCGCATTCCGCCAAAAGAACGACATGAATGAAATTCTTTTGAAGGCTGGCATCTTGCCCGCGCGCCAAATCTCACGCCTTTGTGATGAGCGTGTCGTCGTGCTCGAGCGTCCGCTCGACGCCGATCAGATCCAGCCGGCGAGCCTCGATCTGCGCCTGGGGCCGAAAGCGTACCGCGTGCGTGCCTCGTTTTTGCCCGGCCCGAAACAAAAAGTGGCAGACCGTCTGAAAACTTTGGCACTGCACGAGATGGATCTGCGCGAAAGCGCCGTGCTGGAAACGGGATGTGTGTACATTGTGCCACTTCTTGAAAGCCTGGCGCTGCCGAAGGGCATCTTTGCGGCCGCCAATCCCAAGAGCTCGACCGGCCGCCTCGACATTTTCACCCGCGTGATCACCGATGGCGCGCAGGAATTCGACAAGGTGCCGGAAGGTTACGAGGGCCCGCTCTATGCCGAAATCAGCCCGCGCACTTTTCCGGTTCTTGCGCGCCAGGGCTCGCGCCTGTCGCAAATCCGTTTCCGTGCCGGCGCTTCGCTGGCGAGCGATGATCTGATCCGCGCACTTCATGCCAAAGAGCCGCTGATCACCGAGGGCGAAGTCAACATTGATGGCGGGCTCGCACTCAGCGTTGATCTCTCCGGCATCAAGAAGGGCGAGCCCATCGGCTTCCGCGCCAAGCGGCACTCGGCGCTGGTTGATGTCGACAAGAAGGGCGCGCTGGAGGTTCTCGATTATTGGGAGCCCATCTGGCAGAAAGGCTCGCTCATTCTTGATCCTGACCAGTTCTATATCCTCGCGTCGCGCGAGGCGGTGCGCATCCCGCCCACCCATGCGGCGGAAATGGTGCCCTACAATCCGCTCGTCGGCGAATTCCGCGTGCATTACGCCGGCTTCTTCGATCCGGGCTTCGGCCATTCGTCGGGCCAGGGCGAGGGTGCGCGCGCTGTTCTCGAAGTGCGAAGCCATGAAGTGCCGTTCATCCTCGAAGACGGCCAGATCATCGGTCGGCTCATTTATGAACCGCTGACCCAGGCACCCGATGTCGTTTACGGCGGCGGTCTCGGCTCCAACTACCAGAAGCAGGGCCTCAAGCTTTCAAAGCACTTCATGCCATTCGTGCCATGAAAAAATCCGGCAGGGGAGGAACCGCCGGCTTTCATCAACTCCGTGCGTGGGAACTGGACCCCGGCTTTCGCCGGGTGACCATATAGAGCGTCGTCTTACTTCATCACCGGCATGACGAACTCGGCACCCGCGCGGATGCCGGTCGGCCACCGCGAAGTCACGGTCTTGAGCTTGGTGTAGAAGCGCAGGCCTTCCGGCCCGTGCATGTGATGATCACCGAACAGCGATGATTTCCAGCCGCCGAAGGAGTGGAAGGCCATCGGCACAGGGATAGGCACATTGATGCCCACCATGCCGACCTGGATCTGATGGGCGAATTCGCGGGCCGCATCACCGTCGCGGGTGAAGATCGCCGTGCCGTTGCCGAATTCATGTTCGTTGATCATCTTGGCGGCGGTGCTTGTAGTCTTCGACGCGCACCACCGAGAGCACCGGGCCGAAAATCTCTTCCTTGTAGATCTTCATGTCGGTGGTCACGTTGTCGAACAGTGTGCCGCCGACGAAGTAGCCGCCTTCATAGCCCTGCAGCTTGAGGCCGCGGCCATCGACGACGAGCTTGGCGCCTTCCTTCTCGCCCTCATTGATATAGCCCGTCACCTTGTCGAAATGCTGCTTGGTGACCAGCGGGCCCATCTCGGCTTCCTTGTCGCTGCCGGGGCCAACCTTCAGCGCGCGGATCTTGGGCTCAAGCTTCGCAGATCAGCGTGTCGGCGGTCTTCTTGCCGACGGGAACGGCAACCGAGATCGCCATGCAGCGCTCGCCGGCTGAACCATAGGCGGCACCCATCAGGGCATCGACCGCCTGGTCCATGTCGGCGTCAGGCATGACGATCATGTGGTTCTTCGCACCACCCAGCGCCTGCACGCGCTTGCCGGCGCGGGTGCCGGTTTCATAGATATAGCGGGCAATCGGCGTTGAGCCGACGAAGGAGACGGCAGCAATGTCCGGATGCAGCAGGATGGCATCAACGGCTTCCTTGTCGCCATGGACGACATTGAACACGCCCTTGGGCAGGCCCGCTTCTTCCAGCCACTTTGCAAGAAGCAGCGAAGCGGATGGGTCACGCTCCGAAGGCTTCAGGATGAAGGTGTTGCCGGCAGCAAGTGCAATCGGGAACATCCACATTGGCACCATGGCCGGGAAATTGAACGGGGTGATCCCGGCGACAACGCCCAGCGGCTGGCGCATCGCATAAGAGTCAACGCGGGTACCGACATTTTCGGTGTATTCGCTCTTGAGCAGTTGTGGCGCGCCGGTTGCGAACTCTACCACCTCCATGCCGCGCTGCACTTCGCCCACGGCATCGCTGACCACCTTGCCATGTTCCTCGGAAATCACGGTGGCGAGCTCAGTGGTGCGCTCTTCGAGGATGCGCAGAAACTTATTGAGGATGCGCGCGCGGCGCAGCGGCGTGGTGTTGGCCCAGTCATGAGAAGCCTTCTTGGCAGCGGCAACGGCCTCGCCCACCTGCGCACTGTTGGCGAGATTGAGCTCGCCCGACTGTTCCCCCGTGGCGGGATTGAAGACTGGCGTCTTGCGGCCTGACTTGCCGTCCACGAACTTGCCATCGATGTAATGCTGGATTGTCTTGACCATGTGTTCCTCCGATTGACGCTTCTATGCGCTTTCGTGGTTTGCACAGCAACGAGAAGAATTGCATTTTTGATGTGCAAAAATTAAAGTCACTGAATTCTCGGCTTTTGAGGGGGACGAAACGGCAAATGAGCATGGATTGGGATCGCATCCGCATCTTTCTCGCCGTGGCCCGCAGTGGCCAGATTCTGGGCGCGGCACAGCAGCTCGGCCTGAACCACGCCACGGTGGGCCGTCAGCTGACAGCTCTGGAGGAAGATCTCGGCGCCAAGCTGGTGGAGCGCCAGACTCAAGGCTGCACGCTGACACCCGCCGGAGAGGAATTGCTCGAATCCGCTGAGCGGATGGAGTCGGAAGTGCTGCGCGTCGGCTCGGAAATTTCCGGCGCGCGCGCCGCCATTTCTGGCATTGTGCGCATCGGCGCACCCGATGGCCTGGGCAATTATTTTCTCGCGCGCCAGCTCGGCGCTTTGGCCAATGCGCATCCGGATCTCACCATTCAGCTGGTGCCCCTGCCGCGCACTTTTTCGCTGTCGCGGCGTGAGGCTGATATTGTGGTGACCTTGGACCGGCCCAAGCAAGGCCGCCTGATTCTAAAAAAACTCACCGACTATTCACTCAGCATCTACGCGGCCAAATCCCATCTCAAGGCGCATGGTACGGTGAAGCATCTTGATGATCTGGATGGCCGCCTGCTCATCACCAATGTCGAGGAGCTCGTTTATAGCCGCGCACTCGACTACACGGCTGAACTCAGTCAGCGCATGAAGCGGCATTATGAATGCGGTAGCGTCGTGGCGCAGATGGAGGCGGTGCGCGCCGGCCACGGCTTGGCTATTATTCATGACTACGCAGCCGTTCAATTTCCGGAACTTGTGCGCCTGTTGCCACAAACGCGCTTCACCCGCACCTATTGGCTGATGAGCCATCCCGATACGCATCGCACAGCGCGCGTGGCCGCCGTCTATGACCATGTTGCCGAGGCTGTCCGAAAAGCGAGGCCCGACTTCCTGCCCGGTTGATCAGGCTGCCTGTTCAGAGCGGGCAAAGACTTCGCGGTCGAGATCGTGGAGCAGTTTGTCGAGTGTGCCGCTGATGATCATGTCATGGTCCATCGGCAGTGTTTCGATCTTGACGTTTTCACGCAGCGCCAGGACGACTCCTTCTTGCAGCGCCTTTGTCACCGCAGGTTCAATGAGATCGAAAGCCTTGATGCCCGGCCCGCTCACCACAATGCGGTCGGGATTAAGCAGTGCCATCAACCGCGCAAGGCCGAAACCGAGTGCCTCACCGGCCTTGGCATAAGCCCCAAGTGCTGCGGCATCGCCGTTGCGCGCTGCGGTTTCCAGCGCCTGCATCACCTCGGGCTCAACCGCGGAAGAGGGCGGCGGCGTGTGTTCCGGTAATCCTTCGGCCTGCCGCAGGATGCCGTAATCGGACGCGTAGGCCTCAAGGCAACCTGCCGTTCCGCATCGGCAGAGTGCTCCATGCGGAATGTGGTTCATGTGCCCGAATTCGGCCGCTGCACCAGTGGCCCCATGATAGGGCTTGCCGTCAATGACCAGCCCCATTCCGACGCCATAACCCATGAACATCACCGCCGCTGTGCCGCGATACTGATAATGTTCGCGCGCCATCAATCCTTCGGCGATCATGTTGGCGTCGTTGGCTAGCAAACAGGGAATGCCCGTGAGCTCCGTGATTGGTTCAGTGAGCGGAATCTTGACGGCCTTGAAGGCCGGGCTCCATATCAGATGGCCTGAACTCGTTTCAGTCGCGCCCTGGACTGCAATGCCCGCCACGCGCACACGGTGCGGGGGGAAGCGCTGAACTGCGAGAAATTCAAGCATCAGCTGTGCGGTGGTTTTAGCAACCTGGTCGCGCGCCATGTTGAAGGTGGCAACCGGCCTGATCTGGTGGCCGAGCCGCGTGCCCGCATAGTCGGCCAGTACAAACTCAAAGCGGTCGATGGAAATCTTGATGGCCAGCACATGGGCCGCCTCGGGGTTGAGCATAAGATCGACGCTGGGGCGTCCGCGCCGCACCGCCTGCGTTTCCGTGCCGCCGACCTCAAGGAGCAGGCCTTCCCTGATCAGCTGCGTAGTGATTGAGGTGATGGTCGCCAATGACAGGCCGGTGCGCCGGCCTAGTTCAATGCGTGGCGCCCGTCCGGCAAAGCGCAAGGCTTCCAGAACGATGTGCCGGTTTTGCCGCCGGACGAGGTCGCTGTCGGCCTTGTTCGTCATGTTTTTGAGGCCACTCCCAAATTCACGTTGACTCACTCTGGTCTGCCATGCAAGATTATTTTGAGTGTCGAAATAAATTGTCTGACAAATAGGGAGGCGATTTGCTTCGATCTGGAATTGTCCGTTTGTTGTCAAAGCAGCAGATCAAGACAAGGGAGTTACCCTGCACCACGCGGGCGTAAGTCAGATTTGGACTAAAACAGGAGGAAAAAATCCAAATGAAGAAACTCGTGAAAGCTGTCATGGCTGGCGCGCTCGTCGCCACCGCCATGGGCGGCGTGGCTCATGCCGCCGGCAAGACCATCGCCGTGTCCTGGAAGACCTTCCAGGAAGAGCGCTGGAAGACCGACGAAGCGGCCATCAAGGCCGTCGTCGAAGCCGCCGGCGACAAGTACATCTCGACCGATGCGCAGGGCTCGGCCCAGAAGCAGGCCGCCGACATCGAAAGCCTGATCGCGCAGAAGCCGGACGTGATCCTCGTCGTCGCCTTTGACTCCGACGCCATCCTGCCCTCGATCAAGACGATCAACGACGCCGGCATCAAGTCGATCGCCTATGACGTGCAGTTCGAAGATCCGAACGCGCTCTACATCACCTTCGACAACGTCGGCGTCGGCCGCATCATGGCCCAGGAAGCTCCTGAAGGTTAAGCCGAAGGGCAACTACGCCTTCATCAAGGGCGACAAGGGCGACCCGAACGCGACCTTCCTGTTCCAGGGTCAGATGGAAGTGCTCAAGGACGCCATCGACGGCCGGCAAGATCAAGAATGTCTGCGAAACCTTCACCGACGGCTGGAAGCCGGACAATGCCCAGAAGAACATGGAACAGTGCCTGACCTCGACCAAGAACAAGGTTGATGCTGTTCTCTCTGAGAATGACGGCATGGCCTCGGGTGTTGTGGCCGCTCTCGAGGCCCAGGGCTGGCTGGCCAGGTTGCCGGTGTCCGGCCAGGACGGCGACAAGGCCGCCATGAACCGCGTTGCGCTCGGCACGCAGACCGTGTCGATCTGGAAGAACGCGCGCGACCTCGGCAAGGCTGCCGCCGAAGCCGCCGTTGCTCTCGCCGACGGCACCGCCATGGACAAGTTCGCCGGCGTCGCGCAAGTTCAACAGCGGCAAGAAGGACGTTGAGATGAACGCCATCCTGCTCGCTCCGGATCCGATCACCAAGGACAACCTCGATGACGTCATCAAGGCCGGCCAGATCACCAAGGAAGAAGCCTGCGCCGGCGCCAAGGCGCGACGTTCCGGCCTGCAAGTAAGATCTTGCTGACCTGACAAAATTGCTGCGCCACTCTTGCCAAAGGGGTGGCGCAGTTTTTATCAACTGATAGACAATGCAAGAGCCGGACAACGGCCGCAGGGAATTGGGGAGGCAATGGTGTCCAACACATCTGGTTCAAGCCGGGATCCGGCCTTGGAAAACGAAGGGCTCTTTACGCGGTTCCTCCGCGCCACCGAATTCGATACGCGCCTCTTGGGCATGGTTGTCGCCATGTTCGTCATCTGGGCTGGCTTTGACATTTACTCGCGGCTGTATTCAGCCATTGGCTTTGACCGGATGGCCTGATCTTCGGCGGCTCATTCATCACCCCGCGCAATCTCTGGAACCTGCTGGTCCAGACGGCATCGATCGCCATCATGTCCACCGGCATGGTGCTGCTCATCGTGATGCGTCAGATTGATCTGTCGGTTGGCTCGATGCTGTCGACCATTGCCGTGGCAGTGGGTGTGTTGCAGGTCTTCCATTTGGGCCCCGCCCTTGGCTTGGGCAATCCCCTGATCTGGATCATCGCCGTCGTCTCCGCACTCGCACTCGGCACCTTCATCGGCTGGTTCAACGGCATGCTGACCGCCTATGCCCACATCCCGGCCTTCATCGTCACCCTGGGCGGCCTGATCGCCTACGGTGGCCTGGCCTGGTCCATCATCAAGGGCGAGACCGTGGCGCCCATGGACCCAACCTTCGAACTGATCGGCGGCAACGTGCCGCAATATTCGCTGGGCACATTCTGGAGCTGGGTCGTGGCCGCCATCGCCATCGCCGGCATTACCTATGGCATTCTCAACGGCCGCCGGCAGCGCCAGCGCTTCAATTTTCCACTGCGTCCCGTGTGGGCCGAATGGTTCCTGGGCGGCCTCGCATCGGTTGCGGTGCTGTTGCATGACCGGGGTTGTCACCTCCTATCCCTGGCCTCCGCGCGTCATCGAAAACTGGGCCAGGGATCACAACCTCACCATTCCCGCCGGCGTGGAAGATGGTGATGGCAACGCGCTCTGCATGGCCGGAGACCAGGTCGTGCATTGCGCCAAGGGCCTGATTTTTTACACCGGCTACTCCATCCCCTTCCTCATTGCCTTCGCGGTCGGCCTGACCATGACTTATGTGGCAAGCCGCACCAGCTTCGGCCGCCACGTTTATGCCACGGGCGGCAATCCGGAAGCCGCCGAGCTCTCCGGCATCAACACCAAATGGCTGACCGTGAAGGTCTTCATGCTGATGGGCTTCCTCGTCGGCCTGTCGTCCATCGTGACCTCTGCCCGGCTCAATGCCGCCACCAACTCGCTCGGACAGTCGAACGAACTCTACGTCATCGCCGCCGTGGTGATCGGCGGCACCTCGCTGCCGGGCGGCATCGGCACGATCTATGGCGCCATGCTGGGCGCGCTGCTGATGCAATCGCTGCAATCGGGCATGACGCTTCTGAATTTTGAATCCGCCTATCGCGACATCGTCGTCGGCGTCGTGCTTGTCGCCGCCGTCTTCGTCGACCAGGTCTACCGCCGCAGGCTGAAGTAGGGGAGGCGCGATATGGCAAAAGCAGCAAAAAAATCCAAGAGCGCCGGCCAGAAAATCCCGGGCCAAGACCGTCAAGGTGCTGGAAACCCATGAGACACCACGCGCTGTAAAAGGCGCAGAACCCTTCAAGTCCTCCACGCGGGGCACGCCACTGGTGGAGATGAAGGACATCTCGATTGCCTTCGGCGGCATCAAGGCCGTCGATCATGCGTCGATCGATCTCTATCCGGGCGAAGTCGTGGGCCTGCTCGGCCACAACGGCGCCGGAAAATCGACGCTGATCAAGATCCTTTCGGGCGCCTACAAACGCGACGACGGCCAGATCCTGGTCGATGGCAAGGAAATCGCCATCAATAACCCGCGTGATGCCAAGGCGCATGGCATCGAGACCATCTACCAGACGCTGGCCTTGGCCGACAATGTCGACGCCGCCGCCAATCTCTATCTCGGCCGCGAACTGAAGACGCGCTTCGGCTCGCTCGACGATACCGCGATGGAGGATGCCACCCGCAAGGTCATGCACCGCCTCAACCCGAATTTCCGCCGCTTCAAGGAGCCGGTGTCGAAACTCTCGGGCGGTCAGCGCCAGTCGGTGGCCATTGCGCGCGCCATCCACTTCAATGCCCGCATCCTGATCATGGATGAGCCGACGGCAGCCCTTGGCCCGCAGGAAACGGCGCAGGTGGGTGAGCTCATCAAGCAGCTCAAGGCCGAAGGCATCGGCATCTTTCTGATCAGCCATGACCTGCATGACGTGTTCGATCTCGCGGACCGCCTGACGGTGATGAAAAACGGCAAGGTGGTGGGCTCGGCGCGTGTGCAGGATGTGACACAGGATGAAGTGCTGGGCATGATCATCGCGGGCAAATGCCCGAAGGGTGCGATCCCGGGGCCGGGCGCCATGAAGGAAGCCGCGTAGCCAAACAGCACGCTGTTGGGAGGGGGAGAATGATAAGAAAGATTGCAGCTGCAGTCATGCTGCTCGCCATGCTGTTGGCAACGCCTGTGCGCGCTGCCGCACCGGAAGACGTGCTCACCGGCTGGTATTATCTTCTCCTCAACCTGGTGCGCCACACAGCAACCTATTCCCCTCCCGTCGCCGCCCGAGCCTTCGCCTATCTTGGCATCACGGCCTACGAGGCCACCGCCTCAGGCAATCCGCATCTGAAATCCTTTGCTGGCCAGTTGCGCGATCTGAAATCGCTGCCCCAGCGCGAAAAGGGCAAGACCTATGATGAAGGGGTGGTGCTGAATGCGGCGATGGATGCTGCGATCCATGATTTCTTCGCAAACACAGGCCCATCCGGCCAGCAGGCGATGAGTGTTCACGCCGGCAAGATGAAGGTTGAAGTGGCGAAGGGCATTGCGAAAGATGTAGCCGCCCGCAGCGACGCCTATGGCCGCAAGTTGGAAAAGGCCATTCTCGCATGGTCAAAGCTGGATGGCGGCGCGGTCGTCGTCAATTTGGGCTTCCCGCCCATCTATGAAGTGAGCAAGGAACCGGGCCATTGGGTGCCCACCAACATGCTGCAGCTGCAGCAACACCCGCTGCTGCCGTTGTGGGGCAAGAACCATCCGCTGGCCATGCCGGAATCGACGACCTGCGGTCTCGAGCCGCAACCGGCCTACAGCACCGATCCGTCTTCCGATTTCTACAAGCAGGCCATGGAAGTCTACGACACATGGAAGGGCCTGACGCCCGAGCAAACCATCATCGCCCGCTTCTGGTCTGATGATCCGGGCCTGTCCTGGACGCCTCCGGGCCATTGGGTCGGCATCGTCCTCGGCATCATGGATCAAAAAAAGCTGACTGTCGCTAAGGCCGTCGATGCGCTGGCGCGTGTGGGCATCGCCATCAATGATGGCTTCATTGGCTGCTGGTCAGACAAATACAAGTACGACACCATTCGACCGATCACTTACATCAAGAAGCATATCGATCCGAAGTTCGAGCCGATTCTGATCACGCCGCCCTTCCCGGAATATCCGTCAGGCCATTCTTCGCAGACAGGTGCGGCCGCAGAGGCACTGACAGCCGTTTTCGGCGACAAATTCGCATTTGACGATCACACCCATGAACGCGACGGCTTGGGCGTGCGCCATTTCAACAGCTTCTGGGAGGCGGCCCGTGAAGCCGGCATTTCGCGCATGTATGGCGGCATCCACTTCCGCGCTGCGATTGATAACGGCCTGCAGCAGGGCCAGTGCATTGGCCAATATGTCGTCAAGCTGGTGACGTTCCAGTGAAGTGCGCATTTCTGATTGCGGCATCGCTGCTGGCGGCAACCGCAGCGCGCGCAGCCGACGATCCAGTGATCCCGAAATTTGCCGATGAGACGAATACATCCGGCATCCATTCGGTCTACAAGGGTGACTGGCAATATATGGTCGGCGGCGGTGTCGCCGCCTTCGATTGCAACGGCGATGGTTTCCCGGAACTGTTCATCGCCGGCGGCGAGAACAAGGCCAAGCTCTTCCTCAACAAATCCGCAAAGGGCGGCGCGCTGAAATTTCAGGAAGCCAAGGCTACCGGCCTTGAATTCGATCATGTGACCGGCGCCTATCCCATCGACATTGACGGCGACGGCATCATGGATCTCGTCGTTCTGCGCGTCGGCGAGAGCAAGGTGATGAAGGGCCTCGGCAACTGCAAGTTCGCCGACATGAACAAGAAATGGAATATCGATGGCGGCGACGCCTGGGCCACCGCCTTCTCCGCCACATGGGAGAAGGGCAACCAGCTGCCCACGCTTGGCCTTCGGCACCTACATCGACCGCAAATTTGAAGACGATCCCGTGGGGCCATTGCACCGACAACTGGCTGCTGCGCCCCAAGGACAACGGCAAGGGCTATGGCCCGCGCATCGCGCTGACGCCGTCTTACTGCGCGCTGTCCATGCTGTTCACCGACTGGAACCGCTCCGGCACGCCGTCGCTGCGCGTCTCCAATGACCGCGAATATTACATGGGCGGGCAGGAGCAGATGTGGCACGTGCTGCCGGGCGCAAGCGCCAGCCTCTACACCGCGGCCGAAGGCTGGAATATGTCCGCCTCTGGGGCATGGGCATCGCCACCGGCGACATCAACAACAGCGGCTATCCGTCCTACTTCCTGTCGTCGATGGCCGACCAGCGCATGCAGCTGCTGGCCAATGGTCGCCGACAAGCCGACCTACAACGAATCGCAGTTCCAGATGGGCACCACCGCGCACATGCCCTACACCGGCGGCGACACGCGTCCCTCGACCGGCTGGCACACCCAATTCGAAGACGTGAACAATGACGGCCGCTATGACCTGTTCATCGCCAAGGGCAATGTCGACAAGATGCCGGACTTCGCCCAGAAGGATCCGAACAACCTGCTGCTGCAGAAAGCGGACGGCAACTTCATGGAGAGCGGGCGACAAGGCCGGCATCCTGAGCTTCCGAATCATCGCGGCGCTGAAGTTGTCGATCTCAACATGGATGGCAAGCTTGACATCGTCGACGTGGCGCGCCGCGAGAATGTCGGAGTCTGGCGCAATGTCTCAACCGATCTTGGCCATTTCCTCGAAGTGAAGCTGGTGGAAGACGGCGGCAATCATGATGCCGTTGGCGCCTGGGTCGAAGTGAAGGGCCCCGATGGCAAGACCATGAGCCACGAAAACTTCGTCGGCGGCGGGCACGTCTCCGGCAAGGCTGGCTTCATTCACTTCGGTCTTGGGCACTCTCGACAAGACGCAAGCCCGCGTCATCTGGCCGGACGGCACGCAAGGGCGACTGGCAGGATGTGAGCGCCGATACGTTCTACACTTTCGAAAAGGGCAAGACCCGGCGGTGTGGAAGACCGTGATCCTCCCGCCTCTCCATCGGCAGGCTTGACCCGCCGATCGCGATGCGCATGAGTGGCCGGCGCGACGGCGGCAGAACTGCAAGTCATTCCGGCGTTTTCTCATCATTCCCGTCGAAGGCGGGAGAAGCTTCTTCACATGCAATGAGGCAGCTCCCCGCCTTCGCAGGGGTGACGTACACTAAGGAGCGATCTCTTCGGCGTTCACCACCAGCGCCTGGTTCAATTTGCCATTGAAGTAATCGATGATGTTCTGCGCCGCCGCAATCGCCATGCGCTTGGCACACTCCTGCGTCAGCCCCGCATTGTGCGGACTGAGCGTGAGGTAGGGATTGGTCAGCAGCGGATGATCCGGCTTCGGTGGCTCCTCCACCAGCACATCGAGGCCTGCGCCATAGATCCTGCGCTCACGCAATGCCTCATCGAGCGCCAGCTTCATCCACCAGCCCGCCTCGTGCCGCATTGATGATGATGGCGGACGGCTTCATGAGCTTCAGTTCATCCTGCGCCGATCACCGCACCCTTTGCGCCCGGCATATGCAGAGAAACATAATCCGCGTTCGCCAGCGCCGCCTTGAGGTCCGGCACAGTGCTGCCATCGGTAACGAAGGGATCATAGGCCATGACCTCCGCGCCAAAGGCGCGCGCCAGCTCGCCCACCCGCCTGCCAATGCGGCCATAGCCAATGACCAGCAGCGTCTTGCCATCAAGCTCCACCGCATCAAACTTGTTGCGTTCATTCCAGTTGCCGGTCTTTGACGCATCATTGTGCGCCACGATGCGGCGGCCCACGGCCAGCATCAGCGCCAGTGTGTGTTCGGCCACCGCCCGCGAATTGACATCGCCCACAATCGTGAGCGGGATCTTGCGCGCGTTGAGTGCTGCCACGTCGATGGCGTCATAGCCCACGCCGTGACGGGATACGATTCTGAGCGCGTTCGATGTGGCAATCACTTCGGCAGTGCAAGGGCTGCGTGCGGATCAGCAAAGCATCGGCCTTTGGCATGAAGGGCGCGTAGGATGCGCTGGACACTTCATTCACAAGATCGAAGGTGAAACCCGGAGCCGATTTCAGCAGCGCAAGGCCGGCTTCATGGATTTTCCCGGCAACGACAACATGTGGCATGGTTACACCACCACCTGCGTCAGCTTCACATTGAGATAGTCGTGGATGGCTTCGGTGCCGCCTTCGCGCCCCATGCCCGAGGACTTGGTGCCACCGAAGGGCGCTTCCGCCGCGGCCAGCGCAAAGGAGTTGATCCCCACCATGCCCGCCTCGATCGCCGCACTCGCCTCACGCATGCGCTTGGCATCGCGCGTGAAGACATAGGCCGATAGACCCATTTCAGTTGAATTTGAGCGCATATAGACGTCACTGGACGATTTGAACGGCGTAATGGCGGCGATGGGACCGAAATTTTCTTCGGCCAAAGCTTTGGCATCATCAGGAATGTCTGAAATCACCGTCGGCTCGAAAAAGAAGCCTTTGTTCAGGCCCTTGGGCCTGCTCCCACCCGCATTGATCGTGCCGCCCTTGGCCTTGGCATCGGCAATGATCGCTTCAATGGCATCGACGCGTTTCTGGTTGATCAGCGGCCCCATCTGCGTGGCATCGTCCAGACCATGCCCCAGTTTCAAGGCCTTGGCCCGCGCGGCAAATCCATCGACAAACTTCTGGTATTTATCCTGTTGAATGTAAAAGCGATCTCCAGTCACACACACTTGCCCGGCATTGGCGAATTTCACCGGCACGCAAATATCCAGAACAGAATCAATGTCTACATCATCAAACACGATGACTGGCGCGTTGCCGCCAAGCTCCATCGTGCAGCGTTTGAGTGTCGCCGCCGCATCGCGGATCATCTGCTGGCCAACCGCCGTCGAACCCGTCAGCGAAACTTTGCGCACCTTGTTGGACGCCATGATCGGACCGTAAGTCGTTGTTGTTGGGCCTGTTACGAGTCCGATCACACCGGCAGGCACGCCTGCCTCACGCAGGCAATCCACCAGCACCATGGCCACGCCGGGCGTCTCGCGTGACGGCCTGACGATGATGGAGCATCCAGCAGCAAGAGCAGGGGCCACCTTGCGCGCGATGAGAACCGCCGGAAAATTCCACGCCGTAAAAGCCGCAGCAATGCCAATGGGTTCATGCGAAACTTCAATGCGCCCGCCCGGCGCACGGCTTTCCACGATGCGCCCATAAATCCGGCGCGCCTCTTCCGCATGCCAGCGGAATTGATCAATCGAGAGTTGCCACTCCCGTCGCGATTGCGCCAAGGGCTTGCCAGCTTCCAGCGTAATGCGCTTGGCTCCCTCTTCGGTGCGCGCCGTCATTACATCCGCACATTTGTGCAACACATCCGCACGCGACCAGGCGGGCAACGCACGCCAATGCTTTAAACCTTTTTCAGCAGCAGCAATTGCAGCTTCAGTATCGGAGGCATTCGCGGAAGGCGCTTCCCCAATCTGCTCGCCCGTGGCAGGATCAATGACTGACATCATCGCAGCGGTGCTGTGCGTCCACGCGCCATCGATAAACAGGCCGAATTTCTCGTACATAAATCCTCACATACCCGCTGCGGCATTTTGCAAGATTTGGAACAACTATTCTCTTTTTCCTTTCAATGAAACATTTTTTCTGCTTTGAGCTTGGCAAAATTTGATGGCTGTCCTAGCTTTCAGACCGTCTCTGGAGGAGCGCAAATGTCCACCGTCCGTCTCACCATGGCCCAAGCTCTGGTGAAATATCTGGTCAACCAGTTCATCATCATTGATGGCAAGAAAGAGCCCTTGTTTCCGGGCTGTTTTGGCATCTTCGGCCATGGCAATGTAACCTGCCTTTCGGAAGCGCTCGTAGAAGTGAAGGACAGGCTGCCGGTCTGGCGCGGCCAGAACGAGCAATCCATGGCGCTTGCCGCCATTGGCTATAATAAAGCCAAGCTGCGCCGCCAGATCATGATCGCGACTTCTTCAATTGGTCCGGGCGCCACCAACATGGTGACAGCCGCTGCCGTAGCGCATTCCAACCGCCTCCCGCTCCTTATCCTGTCCGGCGACACGTTTGTGAACCGCCGTCCTGATCCAGTCCTCCAGCAGGTCGAGCACTACAGCATGCCGTCGATCAGCGTGAACGACGCCTTCAAGTCCGTGACGCGCTATTGGGACCGCATCACCCATCCTGAACAAATCATTTCGTCACTGCCGCAGGCGGTGGCGACGATGCTTGATCCCGGCGATTGCGGACCGGCTTTCATTGGCCTGCCACAGGATGTGCAGGAAATGGCCTGGGACTATCCCGAAGCGTTCTTCACGCCAACAACTCATGAGATTGCGCGCCTGCGCCCGGATGTCCGTCAAGTCGCGCGCGCCATCGAAGCGCTTAAGAAAGCCAAGCGTCCCATGATCATCGCCGGTGGCGGCGTCCGCTATTCCGGCGCCGAGGATATCGTCGCCAGATTTTCCACTGAATATGGCATTCCGATTGCCGAGACCATGGCGGGCAAGGGCAGCCTCGTTCATTCGCATCCCAATCACATCGGCCCGATTGGCGTCACGGGCTCAACCTCGGCCAACAACATTGCCGAAAAGGCCGATGTCGTTCTGGCAGTCGGTACACGCCTGCAGGACTTCACCACTGGCTCCTGGACCTGCTTCTCGCCGGACGCACAATTCATCTCGATCAATGCCGCGCGCTATGACGCCGTGAAGCATCGCGCTGTCGCGGTCGTTGGTGACGCGCAAGTGTCCATGGAAGATCTCGCCGCCGGCATGAAAGGCTGGAAGGTGGATACTGCCTGGACCAAGCAGGGCCGGGATGAAATGACCATCTGGAACAAGGCGGTCGATGGCTACAAGGCGCCGACCAACCAGCCGCTTCCGACATATGGCCAGATCGTCGGCATGGTCAACGACAAGGCGGGCGAGCGCGACTATGTCGTGGGTGCGGCCGGTGGTTTGCCGGGCGAATTGAACAAGGTCTGGCGCGTGAAATCCGCCAACTCCTTTGATGTCGAATATGGCTTCTCGTGCATGGGCTATGAGGTGGCAGGTGGCTGGGGCGCAGCGATGGCCGATCCAACCCGCGAAACCATCGTGATGGTGGGCGATGGTTCTTATCTCATCATGAATTCCGACATTTACTCGTCAGTTTTGACCGGCCACAAGATGATCGTCGTGGTTTGCGACAATGGTGGCTATGCGATCATCAACCGCCTGCAGAACTACAAGGGCGGTGAGTCCTACAACAACCTGATCAAGGACTGTAACGTCAAGAAGCCCTTCGCTGTGGACTTCGTCAAGCACGCGGAATCGATGGGTGCCTTGGCGCGCGGCGTGAAGAGCATTGCCGAACTGGGCCAGGCCATGGATTGGGCCAAGACCACCGACCGCACCACCGTCATCTGCATCGAGCTTGATGCCTTCACCTGGACGCCGGGCGATGCCATGTGGGACGTGGGCGTGCCGCAGGTCTCCAAACGCAAGCAGGTCAACGAAGCGGCGGAATATCAGGCCAATCTGCGCAAGAAACAGCGCGTCGGCGTCTAGCGCATCGAACGAGCAAGTTGCAGACTTGCGAGAGAAAAGATGCACAAATTGAAAAAACGATCGGAGTTCAGATCATGAAAGCCAAACTCGGCATGTCGCCCATCGCCTGGTGGAATGATGATCTCGCAGAACTGAGCGATGACGTTTCGCTTGAAGAATGTCTGCGCCAGTCACGCAGCGCGGGATTTACCGGCATGGAAAAAGGCCGCCGCTTCCCGGAAGATCCGAAACTGATGCTGCCCGTCTTGAAGAAGGCGGACGTCACCCTCTGTGGCGGCTGGTACTCCGGCACCATCGTCAATGAAGACATGGCCAAGAACAAGGATCGCATCTGGCCAATGATCGAGCTGTTCAAAGCCGTCAACGCCCCTTGCATCGTCTATGGCGAAGTGGGGCTTTCCATCCAGGGTGATCGCAAAAAGCCGCTGGCACAGAAGCCGGTGCTGGATGGCGATCAGATGAAGGCCTACGGCCGCCGCATGACAGAATTTGGCGAATGGTGCGCCGAGCAGGGCATGCCGCTTTCCTATCATCATCACATGGGTGCCGTGGTGCAAAGCGAGCAGGAGCTTGACTCTTTCATGAACCACTCCGGCACTGGAATTCCATTGTTATTTGATACCGGCCATCTGGCATTTGCCAAGGGCGATGTGATGCGCGCCATCGACAGGCACCACAAGCGTATCACGCATGTTCATGTCAAAGACGTGCGCGATGCAGTTCTGGGCTTCCTCGATTGGCACACGCAAAGCTTCTTGGATGCCGTGGCGCTTGGCGCCTTCACTGTGCCGGGCGATGGCTCGCTCGACTTCGGGCATATCGTCAACAAGTTCGCCGGCCATGGCTATGAAGGCTGGTTCGTCGTTGAAGCCGAGCAGGATCCGAAAAAGAATCCACCTCTGAAAATGGCGCAGGTTGGCCACAAGGAGCTGATGCGCGTGATGACGGCTGCGGGCTACACGGTTGAGACCCAGGGCTTCCCTGATGTCTAAAAAGAAGTTGGGGATCGGCCTGATCGGTACAGGCTTCATGGGCAAGGCGCATGCTTTTGCCTATCGTTCAGCGCTCGCTGCTTTCCCCGATATTCCAACACCCGAATTGAGTATGGTCGCAGATGTCAATGCCGAAGGAGCAGCCAAAGCCGCCCAGCAATATGGCTTTGCGGCATCGACCGGAGACTGGCGCGAGCTGATCGCCAATCCTGACATCGATGTGGTGTCGATCACCACGCCAAATACCTTTCACAAGGAAATGGTTCTGGCGGCGCTCGCGGCGGGCAAGCACGTCCATTGCGAGAAGCCGCTCTCACCAACGCTCGCAGACTCGGGCGCGATGATGAAGGCCGCTGAGGCCGCTGGCCGTGTCACGCAGGTGGGCTTCAACTACATCAAGAATCCGATGCTCAAGACCGCGCGCGATATGATTGCATCCGGCGAATTAGGCGAGATCACCGGTTTTCGCGGCATTCATGCCGAAGACTATATGCGTGACCCCGAAGCGATTTACACATGGCGTCTCGATCCGGCCGGCGGCCCCGGCGTGGTCGCAGATCTTGGCAGCCACATCATCTGCATCGCGCGTTTTCTTTTGGGCAGTATCACCGAGGTGAACGCCGACATTGAAACCGTGGTGAAGTCGCGTCCCAAGGCACCGGGCAGCAAGGAGCGTGTGCCGGTGCTTGTCGATGATATCGCACGCATGCTGGTGCGCTTTGAGGGCGGATTTGGTGGTTCGCTGGAAGCCAACTGGGTCAAGACCGGCCGCAAGATGCAGCTTGCCTTCGAAGTCCATGGCACCAAGGGTTCGCTGGCCTTCACCCAGGAACGCCTGAACGAATTGCAGTTCTTCCGCGCCAGTGACGATCCGCGCTATGCCGGCTTTGCCACCATTGAGGCAGGGCCGCAGCATGCGCCCTATGGCGGTTTCATCATCGCACAAGGCCACCAGCTCGGTTTTAACGATCTGAAAACCATCGAAATGGCCGAATTCCTGGGAGGCATCGCCAGCGGCAAGGCCGCGGGCCCGGACTTCCGCGAGGCTTATGAAATCCAGAAGGTGGTGGAGGCCTCATTGGCTTCCTCGAAACAGGCGGGAGCCCGGATCCGGATTTGAAAGTGCCGGATTCGACGGCGCAAGGCGGGCCATGCTATCAGGAGCCCCGCCGCAGGGTAGTCCTGCGTCTTTGAGTAGAAGTGCATGCCGCAAGCGATCAAGGTAACCCCCATCATTCTCTGTGGAGGATTTGGGTCACGGCTTTGGCCGCTTTCGCGTGAAGACCTTCCCAAGCAGTTTATCAGGTTCGGTCCGCAACTGACGCTCTTTCAGAGCGCCGTAAAGCGCATGCAGGGTGGACGCGCGGGAAAATTCACTTTTGAGCGCCCCGTGATTGCCACTTCCGCCGATCATCGTTTTCTGGTTGCCGAGCAGCTGCGCGAAATTGGCGTCGAGGCCGACATCATGCTGGAGCCGATGCGCCGCGACAGCGCTGCCGCAATTCTTGCTGCCGCGGCCTTCTGCCAGGAGCAGAAGCGGTCCGGGCTCTGCATGGTTGTAGCGTCTGACCACGCCATCCCGGACGTGTCGGCATTCCATGATCACATTGAACTCTCGCTCAAGGCAGCGCGCGAAAACATTGTGCTCTTTGGCATTCAGCCCAAGGAGCCGTCGACCGACTATGGTTATATCTCGCCCGGTGCCGAAATCCGCAGTGTTGCACCCGTTCATCTGGTCAGCAAATTCGCTGAAAAACCGTCCGCTTCAGTCGCAGAGATTTATATTGCCAAGGGCTATCTCTGGAATTCGGGAAATTTCATTTGCAACCCATCGCTCCTGCTGCAGGAAGCACAGCTGATGGCTCCCGAAATTGCCACGCCAGCTGTGAAGGCCGCAAAGGCCATGCGCAAAGGCGATGATTTCTATTACCTCGACGAGACGCTATTCGCACAGGCCAAGACGTTGTCGATCGACTTTGCTGTTTTGGAAAAAACCAGCAAGGCCGTGGTTTTGCCCTCCAACTTTATCTGGTCGGATCTGGGCACATGGAAATCGATCCACGGCATCCTCGATCAGGACGCCGATGGCAATGCCGCGGTCGGCAAGGCGCAATTCACCCGCAGCACCAACTCGCTCGTGATTGGAAACGGCTCGCTTGTCGTCGTCGAGGGTGTGAAGGACATTGTCGTCACTGTGACATCCGATGCCATTCTGGTGGCCCATCTCGACACCAGCAATGCCATGAAGCCGCTGGTCGAACGGTTGAAGACCAACCATCCGCAGGTCTTGAAAAAGCCGGCGGGTTGACGCTTCGGTCATCCATACAAAAACAGTAAAAGGGGGAAAATGATGGAATATCGGACGCTGGGCCATTCCGGCCTCAAGGTCTCGTTGCATACGCTGGGCACGATGAACTTTGATGGCGAAGGCTTCTTCACCATGCCGGGCAGCGTCGACCGAAAGCAGGCCGCCCGCTTCGTGGACATTGCCGTCGATCACGGCGTCAATCTGCTGGACACCTCAAACGCCTACACCCGGGGCAAGTCGGAATCCGCTGTGGGCGAGTTGCTCAAGGGCCGCTCGGACCAGCTGATGGTGGGAACCAAGGTCCGCTTCGGCATGGGCGATGGCCCCAATGAGCAGGGGCTTTCGCGTTTCCACATCATTCACGAATGCGAAGCCAGCCTGAAGCGTCTGCAGCGCGATCACATCGATATTTATTTCCTGCATGAATGGGACGGGCTCACGCCCATTGAAGAAACCATGGAGGCGCTGAATACGCTGATCCAGCACGGCAAGATCCGCTACATCGGCTGTTCCAACTTCTCGGGCTGGCACATCATGAAGTCGATGCTGGCCGCCGAACGCCATCATTTCCAGAAGTTTGTCTGCCAGCAGATCCACTACACGCTCGAATCTCGTGACGCGGAATATGAACTGATGCCGGTCGCCATCGATCAGGGCGTGGCCATCCAGGTTTGGAGTCCGATTGCCGGTGGCCTGCTTTCCGGCAAGTTCCGCCGCGACAAGTCACCAGAACAGTCGCGTCACGTTTCCGGCTGGACCGAGCCCCCGGTTCGCGACCAGGAACGGCTGTGGCGCATCATCGACACGCTGGTGGAGGTGGGTGACGCCCATGGCGTTTCAGGTGCCCAGGTGGCATTGGCCTGGCTGGCGGGCCGCCCAGGTGTGGCCTCCATCATTCTGGGCGCCCGCAATGAGGCCCAACTCAAGGACTCACTTGCCTCTGCCGACCTCAAGCTCTCGGCGGACGAGCGAAAGAAGCTCGACGAGGTCAGCCAGCCACCCTTGATCTATCCTTATTGGCATCAGTTCAATTCAGTGAGCTCACGCCTCGGTCCGGCCGACCTCGCTTTGCATGGTCCGCACATCGCAAAGCATGTTGGCCGCGGTTAAGATCAACAACAAATCATCGCCAAACCGGCAACAACCAGGAGAGAAAAATGACAATCAAGCGCATCGGTGCAGGTCCTCGCATGAGCGAGGCCGTGATTTATGGCGGAGTGGCCCGCTTGGCGGGCTTCGTCGCAGAAAAGGCAGCCGGCAAATCAGTGAAGGAGCAGACCCAGGAGATCCTCGCCCAGATCGATGAAACTCTGAAGGAATGCGGCACCGACAAGTCAAAGCTGCTCAAGGCCAACATCTGGCTGACTGACATCAAAACCTTCGGCCAGATGAACGAGGCCTGGGATGCCTGGGTCTCTAAGGGCAACACACCCGCTCGCGCGACAGTGGAATCCAAACTCGCGGCGCCTGGTCTGGATGTCGAAATTATGGTCGAAGCGGCAGTTTAGAACAAAATTTCATTAAAATTCAAAGGGTTGGTGCGCCAATCTTTGGCCACATTGACCCTTATTTTGCCCACCTTCTGAACAGGGACCGGAACCAAAAGCCGGTCCCTTTTGTTTGGGAGTCGATGTTCACAAGTGGGATTTGATAATGAAATATGTGGCCACTGCCGCGTTGGCGGTTCTGATGTTTTCTTCCACCGCCGAGGCTGCCTCTGGCTATGCCTCTTATTATAAGATGGGCCGCCGCACTGCGAATGGCGAACGTTTTTCCCCCATGGGCCTCACCTGTGCCCATCGCAATCTTCCCTTTGGAACCAAACTGAAAGTGACCAACGTCAAGACCGGCCGCTCGGTCGTCGTCCGCGTCAATGACCGCGGGCCCTTTGTTCGCAGCCGTGTCCTGGATTTGAGCCTTGGTGCAGCGCAGGTGATCGGGCTCACCGCCATGGGCATTGGAAAGATTTCTTACGAAGTTGTTAATCGGTAAGGCAGCGGATGTTCGCTCTGCCATATTGGCATCATGCTGGGAACCAATTTGATTGCTAGGCATTTTGTCCACGAGACTGGACGGGACGACTGCCGATGAAAAAATTCATGGTCTTTTTTCTTCTGGCCGCCATTGGAGCGGTGGGTGTGATTGGCCGGGCCGATGCGGCACCTAAAATGGGCGGGGGAATGCAAAATCATTCCTCCGTTGGCATCCGCAATCCACACCAAGCACCCGCCTGCGCCTCGGTCAAAACCAGTCCGATCTGCAAGGTCATTTCCGGCTATTGAGGAGCTGACTGCTTTCTTCTAAGCACCATGCAAATCTGAATCCTTTGCATGACTGCCATTAACACTCAAAAACTTGACCGTATCATTGAACGTTTCGCGGGCGTGGAACACGCGCTTTCGAGCGGCGCAACTGGCGAGGCCTTCGTCAGGAACTCCAAGGAATATTCCGAGCTGGCGCCAATGGCCAAGGGCGCCCAGTCGTTGAAGGCAGCCTACTCCGAACGTTCTGGCCTGGCCGAGATGCTCGCGGGCGGCGGCGAGCTGGCGCAGATGGCGGAATCCGAAAAGCCCGTGCTCGATGCCAGGATCGAAAAGCTTGAGCATGACATGCGCTTATTGCTCCTCCCCAAGGATGCGGCAGACGAGCGCAACGTCATCCTGGAAGTCCGTGCTGGAACGGGCGGTGACGAAGCTGCCATTTTTGCCGGTGATCTTTTCCGCATGTACCAGCGCTATGCCGCCTTCAAGGGCTGGAAGGTGGAAGTGATTTCGGCGAGCGACGGAGAACATGGCGGCTACAAGGAAATCATCGCCAACATCTATGGCCAGGGCGCCTTCGCCCACATGAAGTTTGAAAGCGGTGTTCACCGCGTGCAACGTGTGCCGGCCACGGAAACGCAGGGCCGCATTCACACCTCGGCGGCAACTGTCGCCGTGCTGCCAGAAGCAGAGGAAGTCGACATCAAGATTGAGGACAAGGATCTGCGCATCGACGTTTACCGTTCGTCTGGTCCCGGCGGCCAGTCGGTGAACACGACAGATTCAGCGGTGCGCATCACGCATATCCCGACAGGTCTCGCTGTGGCACAGCAGACAGAAAAATCCCAGCTCAAGAACAAGAACGCCGCAATGAAGCTGTTGCGGTCGAGGCTTTACGAGATGGAACGCAACCGCATTGATCAGGAGCGTGCTGCCTCACGCAAGGGCCAGGTGGGTTCAGGTGATCGCTCTGAACGTATCCGTACCTATAATTTTCCCCAAGGGCGTCTGACCGATCATCGCATCAATCTGACGCTCTACAAGCTGCCTGACATCATGGAAGGTCCGGCGCTGGAGGACGTGGTTCAGCCATTGATCACCGACCATCAGGCCACTCTGCTGGCCGAGATGGACAATGAAAGCTGAAACACTAGGTGGCCTTTTGGCCCTCGCGCGCAGGCAGTTTTCCGATGCGGGTATTGAAACTGCGGCACTCGATGCCCGGCTTCTGTTGCAGGCGGCGACTGACTTTACCCATGAAGATTTGATCGCCACACCTGACGGATGGGTTGAGCCACGCGCTGCGGTGAAATTTCAGGAATACATCGGGCGCCGCCTGGCGCATGAACCTGTCTCTCGCATTCTGGGCGAGCGAGAATTCTATGGCCGCAAGTTTAAAGTGACGCCTGACGTACTCGATCCGCGACCTGATACCGAAGTGGTGGTTGAGCTTGCGTTGAAACATCTGCCGTCAGGCAGGTTCGTTGATCTGGGGACCGGAAGCGGTGCCATTGCGATTACCCTTTGCGCCGAAAATCCGAACCTCTCAGGGTGGGCAACGGATATTTCTCAGGCAGCATTGGACGTTGCAAAGGCAAATGCACAATCAGCAGGTGTCGCGGAGCGCCTGGCTTTTCATCAGGGCAACTGGCTGGAGACAGTCTCCGGCACCTTCGACCTTATTATCTCCAATCCACCTTATATTGGCACCGGGGAAAATCTTCCGCCTGAGGTCTGTAATTTTGATCCCCAGATTGCGCTTTTTGCGGAGGAAGATGGTTTGGGTTCTTATAGGGTCATTTCCGGCCAAAGCCTCACCCAACTCACAACCAAAGGTATAGTGATCGTGGAGATTGGCTCAACCCAGCACGAATCTGTGGGCGGCATTTTTAAGGATACTGGATTTGAGTTATTCGATATGGCGAAGGATCTGTCAGGCAATACCCGGGCTTTGGCATTCCGGACTTTGTGAACCAAATTCCAAGATAGCCATTGGAATCATGAGCGGGCTACGCTACATAGAGGCCATCCCCAATAGCTCTGGACCGATCGCACCTGTTTACCGCGAGTCAAGGCTGATGGAACGGGTTCAGGCGAATATGCGCCTGCCGGGATTTTCAACTGGGTGTTATTTGCAGCAGATTTTCTGCGAACTTTAATTCTTGCTCCGGATCCCGACGCGGTTGGGACGGGCCTCTTTGCTTAAGGACAAACTTTCAGTGAACAACAATTTCATGAGGCAGGGCCAGGGTAACCGGCAGCGGAACCGTGGCAATCGCAACCGTCATCGCAGTGGTGGCGGAGGAGGCGGTGGTGGCGGCGGTGGCAATCCGGCCAACAGGGTTTACGATTCGAACGGACCTGATGTGAAGGTGCGTGGCACGTCTCAGACAGTGGCTGAGAAATATATGCAGCTTGGCCGCGATGCGCAAAGCTCGGGCGACACCGTAGCCGCCGAAAGCTATTACCAGCACGCCGAACACTACTATCGCATCTGGGCAGCCAACCAGCCGCAAGGCGCTTCGTTGCAGATGACGCGCAAACTTGGCGAAGACGAATTTGAAGAGGATGCGGCCGAAGAGACCGGTGAGGATGAAGGCCCGGAAGCCCATTCTGCCGAAGCCCCGGTCAATGGCGAAGCCGCCGAAGGTCAAGAGCAGCCTGTAGCCGCATCAGGCGGCAACAACGAAGGCCAGCAGCACCAGCGCCCCTATAACAATAATAACCAGCGCGGCAACAATCGTGAGCGTTTCCGCCCGCGGTGGCAGCGCAACCGGGAACGCTTTAACCAGGACGGCAATCCGGAACAGGCGGCCAATCCGGCAGGTGCCGAACCACATGCCGCTAGCGAGTCTGAAGCTTCAGGCCAGTGGGAAGCACCAAGTTTTCTGCGGCAACCCACGCCGGCGGTCAGTGCTGCTGAAGGTGAGGATGCCCCGGTTCAACGTCCACGTCGCCCGCGCCGCGAGCGTGATGGGTCACCTGAAGCTGCTGACGATGGCGCCAAAATCACTGAATAGCGCTTGAATTCATAAACTTCCTTCCTAATTCAGGCGGGGATGAGCGCCTTCAGCCTTCGGGGGTCGGCGCTTGGGCCGGAAGGAGTTTTACATGGATCTTCAGAAATATACGGAGCGGAGCCAAGGCTTCATCCAGTCGGCGCAGCAGCTTGCGTTGCGGGAAGGCCATCAGCGCTTCACCCCTGAACACCTTTTGAAAGTTTTGCTCGATGACGAGGAAGGCCTCGCATCGGGTCTTATCAAAGCCGCGGGCGGCGACTCGCGCCAGGCGCTTGCGCAGACCGAAGCCGCTCTCGCCAAGATGCCGAAGGTGTCAGGTGGCGGTGCGGGTCAGGTCTATCTCGCGCCCGAAATGGCGCGCGTGTTTGACGGCGCCGAGAAGCTCGCCGGAAAATCTGGCGACAGTTATGTCACTGCTGAACGGTTGCTGCAGGAATTGGCAATTGAACCTTCTGAGGCACAGAAGATTCTCAAGAGCGCCAATGTCACCGCGCTGGGCATCAACAACGCCATCAACGACATCCGCAAGGGCCGCACGGCCGACTCGGCATCCGCCGAGTCGGGCTATGACGCCCTGAAGAAATATGCCCGCGATCTCACCGAGGTTGCCCAACAGGGCAAGCTTGATCCGGTGATTGGCCGCGACGATGAAATCCGCCGTACCATCCAGATTCTTGCGCGGCGCACCAAGAACAACCCGGTACTGATCGGTGAACCCGGCGTGGGCAAGACGGCCATCGCCGAAGGCCTCGCGTTGCGCATCGTCAAGGGCGACGTGCCGGAAAGCCTGAAGGACAAGCGCCTTCTGGCCCTCGACATGGGCGCATTGATTGCCGGTGCGAAATTCCGCGGTGAATTTGAAGAGCGCCTGAAGGCCGTGCTGTCGGAAGTGACGGCGGCGGCCGGCGGCATCATTTTGTTCATCGATGAAATGCACACCCTCGTCGGTGCCGGCAAGGCGGATGGCGCGATGGACGCGTCCAACCTGCTGAAGCCCGCGCTGGCGCGCGGTGAGCTGCATTGCGTCGGCGCCACCACGCTGGATGAATATCGCAAGCATGTGGAAAAGGATGCAGCCCTCGCTCGCCGGTTCCAGCCCATCTTCGTGGAAGAGCCTACGGTGGAAGACACCATCTCCATTCTGCGCGGCATCAAGGAAAAGTATGAACTGCATCACGGCGTGCGCATTACCGATGCCGCGATCGTTGCCGCCGCCCAGCTCTCCAACCGCTACATCGCCGACCGCTTCCTGCCCGACAAGGCCATCGACCTGATGGATGAGGCCGGTTCGCGCCTGCGCATGCAGGTGGATTCGAAGCCGGAAGAATTGGACGAGCTCGACCGCCGCATCATGCAGCTGCAGATCGAGCGCGAGGCCCTGAAGAAGGAAAACGATGCTGCGTCGAAAGACCGCCTCGAAAAGCTGGTGAAGGAATTGGCCGAGGACGAGGAAAAGTCCGCGACCCTGACCCGCAACTGGCAGGCTGAGAAGGATAAGCTCGCCTCTGCTTCGAAGCTGAAAGAGCAGATCGACAATTTCAAGCGCGACCTGGAAATCGCCCAGCGCAAGGGCGACTTTGCCAAGGCGGGCGAGCTGGCCTATTCAACCATTCCCGATCTCGAGAAGAAGTTGAAGGTGGCCGAAGCCGAAACCTCCAACAAGATGATGGAAGAGGCCGTCACCGAAAGCCATATCGCCCAGGTCGTCTCGCGCTGGACCGGCATTCCGGTCGACAAGATGCTGGCGGGCGAACGTGACCGCCTGCTGCAGATGGAAGCCGAGCTGGGCCGCCGCGTGGTAGGCCAGACGGAAGCCGTCGAAGCGGTCTCCACCGCCGTGCGCCGTGCCCGTGCAGGCCTGCAGGATCCGAACCGCCCGATCGGTTCCTTCCTGTTCCTCGGCCCCACCGGTGTGGGCAAGACCGAACTGACCAAGGCGCTTGCGTCCTATCTGTTTGACGATGAGCACGCCATGGTCCGCCTCGACATGTCGGAATACATGGAGAAGCACTCGGTCTCGCGTCTGATCGGCGCGCCTCCGGGCTATGTCGGCTATGATGAAGGTGGCGCGCTCACCGAAGCGGTGCGCCGCCGGCCCTATCAGGTCGTGCTCTTCGATGAAGTCGAGAAAGCGCATCCCGATGTGTTCAATGTGCTGCTGCAGGTTCTCGACGACGGCCGCCTGACCGACGGTCAGGGCCGCACCGTGGATTTCAAGAACACGCTGATCATCATGACCTCGAATCTGGGATCGGAATTCCTCGTCAACCTGGGTGAAAACCAGGATGTCGATGAAGTGCGTGATCAGGTGATGGGCGTGGTGCGTTCAGCATTCCGGCCCGAATTCCTGAACCGCCTCGACGACATCATCCTGTTCCACCGCCTCAAGCGGTCGAACATGAGCGCCATTGTCGATATCCAGATCGCGCGGCTCAAGAAGCTGCTCATCGACCGCAAGATCGAGATCGAGCTGTCGGATGCGGCCCGGCACGAACTCGCCGAAAAGGGCTATGACCCCGCTTACGGCGCGCGCCCCTTGAAGCGTGTGATCCAGAAGCTGGTGCAGGATCCGCTCGCCGAAGAAATCCTGGCTGGCGATGTCAAGGATGGTGACAAGGTGAAGGTGGATGTCAAGAACGGCGCCATCACCTTCAATGGCAAAACCCCGGCGTCAACGGCGCCGAAGGCTGCCGCCCCAAAGACTGTCCACTGAACAATTGAGGCGCTTGGCTCGCGTCAGGCGCCTCAACCTTTCAAGACGGAACGCTCAGGAATCCAGCAATTCAATGCCGCGCGCTTTTTCCGCGGCGGATGAGAATGCTTGCGTGCTGAGGAGCACCGGTCCGTCTTTTGCCCGTGCCACAAGTGCTGCTTTGAACGCGGCAAAGAGCTTGGTCATGGTCTTCTTTTTGTAGGCGAACATGCCGGCAGGGTCCATGTCATGAACAATCATGCCATTGTCGGCTTCGAACAGAAGCAATCGCCCGTCCGGCATTTCAGCACAGTCTATCGCAAAATAATCGAGACCGATTTTCTGATGCAGGATTGCAAAGGCCTTCTGGTGACGCACGGCAAAGTCTTCGTCGAAATTCTGCATCCAGAGCGCCTCTTCCTGGCGCCGGCTTTCATGCCGGGTCATGTCGGCATTGAGGTAATGCACCATCCAGTTCTCTGAAACGGCCATGTGGCTGGCATACGCACTGCCATCAATGATCGCGACGCGCTGCTTGCGGAATTTTCCGTCGGCGCCGCGATAGTCAATGAAAGGTGCGATGTAGAAATCGGAATCATCGTTTGCCGCAAGATAGGCGATCAGGTCTTCCCGCACCGGGATTTTTTCCAGTCCCTTGCCGGCGTGAGTATCGAGCGGTCGGATGATGATGGGAAATGAGCCTCCCTTGAGCAGGGAGGAAACACCAGTCTGCCCGTGCGCCAGTTGCTCGACATCTTCTCGTGACACACGCGCAGTCTGTGGCGAGAGGATTCTCGTTTCGCTCCTGAACAGGTTCGAAATTCCATTGCGGGTCAGCTGCGTGATACCCCAGATCGCGGCGTTCATCACTGGGCCACGCCAGTCCAGAAGCAGATGCTCAAGATTGTCGAGGATGGGCTGGTTATCGGCGGATTGACTGATGGCCACGAAGGCAACGTCATGCGCCGGCAGGTCAATGAGATCAGGCGTGTCAGCATCAACATGGTGGAGAATGATGTTGATGCCGCTGTGTTCGAGAAGGAACTCTATGGGCGTGTTGGCCATGAAGTCCCCGGATGCCACGAACACGAGAACCGTCGGGCCGGAACCATCGCCGTTTCTGATCTTGTAGGTCCGGGACGTTTCAAGGGCAGCCTTGCGGCAAAGTCCGGCGTTCAAATGATCGCCCATGGTCTGCAGCATGACCGAAAGGTCGAGGAAGGCGGCGGCATCGCTGGCGTCGGCGGTGACACGGGCATAAAGTTCTGACCAGAGCGAGCCCATATCCTTCTGTTCGAAGAATCCTCTCACGATGGGGGCCTTGCCATGGATATACTGGCTTTGAATGTCTTGAATGTGAGTTTCCATCAGAGAATGCCCTTGCGCTGTCTGAGGGAAAAGAATCTGCTTCAAAGCTTGTGTAAGTCTGTGTTGCTGCATTAAAATTTGGCAAAGTAATATAGGGTGATGAACATGCCCACTCCCATACTCCGCATTGATTTCAACGGTCACCGCATCGGCCCCGGCAAGATGGAATTGCTGGAAAACATTGCCGAGACGGGTTCCATCTCTAAGGCGGCGAAGAAAATGGAAATGTCATACCGCCGCGCCTGGTTGCTCATTGATGAGCTCAACACCATGTTTTCTTCGGCCTGCGTCGAGACGTCCGCCGGAGGTGCCGGCGGCGGCGGCGCCAAAGTCACCGATTTCGGCAAGAAGGTTGTGACGGCCTATCGCAAGCTGGAAAAGAAACTGGCCGTCGAGACGAATGAAAGTTTCAGCGGCCTGAACTGAATGCCCCGTTTTCAACAGTCAGAATGCGATCGGCGAGGCGCCGCACCTCTTCCGCATTGTGCGATACAAACAGCGTCGGAATGCCGAAACGCGGCTGCAGGTTTTCGAGATAGGGCAGGATTTCGTCCTTGCGCGCCTGGTCGAGATTGGCGAGTGGTTCGTCGAGCAGCAGCAAATGCGGTTGCGTGAGAAGCGCACGGCCAAGCGCCACCCGCTGCTTTTCCCCACCTGAAAGCGTGGTGGGCCTCTGCGCCAGCAGTGGCGTGACGTTCAGGAAATGCAAAAGGTCATCAAACCGGATATGCCCCTCGCGCTCTCCATAACGCAGATTTTTTTCCACGTTCATGTGCGGAAACAGCAACTGGTCCTGAAACACATAGCCAATGCCGCGCTGGTGCGGCGGCAGCTGCAGCAGATCCTTGCCATCAAGATCGAGGCTTGTGCCGTCGGGCCTGATCAGACCCGAAATGAGATTGAGCAGGGTCGTCTTGCCTGCGCCCGACGGGCCAACAATCGCGGTGACACCCGGCCCTGTTTCACCGGTGAAATGAAAATGTTTGCTGCCAAGGGTCTTGCTGAGGTCAAAGCGCAGCATGGCTCAGCCCTTCAGCCGCTTTTGCAGCGTGCGGTTCACATAATCGGCAGCGAGCAGTGCTGAGAAAGCCAGGGCGATCGAAAGTCCGATGAGACGGAAAGCTGCGGCATCGCCGTTGGGTGTCTGCAGGAAGGAATAGATGGCAAGGGCGAGCGTCTGCGTTTCACCGGGAATGTTGGAAACAAACGTGATGGTTGCGCCGAATTCACCCAATGCTTTCACAAAGCAAAGCAAGGCACCTGCCAGAATTCCCGGAAACGCCAGGGGAAGTGTGATGGTGAAGAAGCACCGGATCGGCGAGGCGCCAAGTGTCGCTGCGGCGCCCTCCAAACGTTGGTCGCCCGCTTCCATCACGACGCGAATGGTCTGCACAAAAAGTGGCAGCGCCATTAACCCGGCGGCGAGTGCCGCACCCGTCCAGCGAAAGGCAACGGTAAAGCCGAACCACTCCCAAAGAAATGATCCGATAAAGCCTTTTTTGCCGAAGGCCACCAACAGGAGATAGCCGGTCACCACAGGTGGCAGGATCAGCGGCAGGTGAATGGCGGCATGAAGCAGGGACTTGCCCCAGAAATTCTTGCGCGCCAGCACGAAAGCCAGTGCAATCGCAACCGGCAAAGAAAACAAGGTGGCGACAAGGGCCACCTTGAGACTGAGAAACAGCGCTGTGAGTTCTTCAGGGCTCATTCAGGCTGTCAATGAAGTGTTGCAAAGCCATCCTTCTTGAAGATAGCGGCAGCGTCATCGCTTTGCAAAAAGTCAACGAAGGCCTTGGCGGAATCATTCTGCGAGGCAGCGACAATGGCCGCAGGATAACGCACTGGGGCATGGCTGTCTTCCGGGAAGCTCGCGGCGACTTCGGTCTTGGGATCAGAAAGCACATCACTGCCATAAACGATGCCGAGTTTCGCCTCTCCTCTTGAAACCAGGGCAAGTGCCGAACGCACGTTGTCTTGCATCACGATATTCTTTTGCAGGCCATCCCATTCACCAAGTTTGGTGAGCGCAGATTGGGCATAATTGCCTGCGGGAACGGATTTCGGATCGCCGATCACCAGCTTGTCGTCGCCAAGTGCTGCAGCAAGCTTGGCCGGATCAACATCAATTTTGGCATCCTTCTGTTTTACGACAACAAGGGAATTGCCGATGATGTCTTTGCGCGTGTCGGCTTTGATGAGGTTCTTGCCCGCAAGTTCATCCATCCATTTTTCATCGGCGGAGATGAAGACATCGGCAGGTGCCGCGGCTTCAATCTGCTTGGCCAGCGGGCCTGATGCAGCATAGGTCGCAACAATGCCGGTGCCGGTCTTCGCCTTGAAGGCGGCGCCGATTTCATCAAGCGCCCCTTTCATGCTGGCGGCTGCAAACACATTGACATCGGCAGCAAGGGATGCGGTGGCGCTCAGCGCCAGAATTGTGGTCGCCAGGATGATCTTTTTCATGCTTCTCTCCGTTAT
>CAVWWQ010000009.1:0-7500 GCA_963758815.1 uncultured Alphaproteobacteria bacterium | reverse complement strand
GAATTCGAGTAAGGCGGGACACGTGAAATCCTGTCTGAACATGGGGGGACCACCCTCCAAGCCTAAGTACTACTCAGTGACCGATAGCGAACAAGTACCGTGAGGGAAAGGTGAAAAGCACCCCGACTAGGGGAGTGAAATAGTACCTGAAACCGAATGCTTACAAACAGTAGGAGGCCGCAAGGCTGACTACGTACCTTTTGTATTATGGGTCAGCGACTTATGATTGACATGCAAGCTTAAGCCGATAGGCGGAGGCGCAGCGAAAGCGAGTCTGAATAGGGCGATTCAGTATGTCGATATAGACCCGAAACCAGTCGATCTAGCCATGAGCAGGCTGAAGGTGCAGTAACATGCACTGGAGGGCCGAACAGGTAACCGTGGAAAAGGTTTCTGATGACTTGTGGCTAGGGGTGAAAGGCTAATCAAGGCTGGAGATAGCTGGTTTTCCGCGAAAGATATTTAGGTATCGCGTCGAGCGAATACTCCGGGGGGTAGAGCACTGGATGGGCTAGGGGTACGTGTAGTATTACCAAACCCAACCAAACTCCGAATACCTGGAAGTAATACTCGGCAGTCACACAGTGGGTGCTAACGTCCATTGTGAAGAGGGAAACAACCCTGATCCGCAGCTAAGGTCCCCAAATCACATCTAAGTCAGGAAGGATGTGGAGATCCCAAAACAACCAGGAGGTTGGCTTAGAAGCAGCCATCCTTTAAAGAAAGCGTAACAGCTCACTGGTCTAAATAAGGGTTTCTGCGCCGAAAATGTATCGGGAGTTAAGATGTGTACCGAAGCTCGGAGTGTGATCCGCAAGGATCACGCGGTAGCGGAACGTTCCGTAAGCCTGTGAAGGTTGACCCGTGAGGGCAGCTGGAGGTATCGGAAGTGCGAATGCTGACATGAGTAACGATAAACAGTGTGAGAGACACTGTCGCCGAAAGACCAAGGGTTCCTGCTTAAAGTTAATCTGAGCAGGGTGAGCCGGATCCTAAGGTGAGGCCGAAAGGCGTAACCGATGGCAACCAGGTTAATATTCCTGGGCTAGTGGATGAGTGACGGATCGTAGACGTTGTTCGCTCTTATTGGATTGAGCGGGCAGCCAAGCGGTTCCAGGAAATAGCCTCCACATAATCCGTACCCGAAACCGACACAGGTGGTCAGGTAGAGTATACCAAGGCGCTTGAGAGAACTATGCTGAAGGAACTCGGCAAATTACCCTCGTAACTTCGGGATAAGAGGGCCCCGTTGATGGGCAACCATTGGCGGGGGGCACAAGCCAGGGGGTAGCGACTGTTTAGCAAAAACACAGGGCTCTGCGAAATCCAAAGATGACGTATAGGGCCTGACGCCTGCCCGGTGCCGGAAGGTTAAGGAGAGAGGTGCAAGCTTTGAACCGAAGCCCCGGTAAACGGCGGCCGTAACTATAACGGTCCTAAGGTAGCGAAATTCCTTGTCGGGTAAGTTCCGACCTGCACGAATGGCGTAACGACTTCCCCACTGTCTCCAGCATAGACTCAGTGAAATTGAACTCCCCGTGAAGATGCGGGGTTATTGCGGTCAGACGGAAAGACCCCGTGCACCTTTACTATAGCTTTACACTGGCATTCGTGCTGGCATGTGTAGCATAGCTGGTAGGCATTGAAGTCGTGGCGCTAGCCGCGATGGAGCCGAAATGTGAAATACCAGCCTTGTTGACATGGATGTCTAACCGCGGTTTCTGAATCGAGGCCCGGGACAGTGTATGGTGGGTAGTTTGACTGGGGCGGTCGCCTCCCAAAGAGTAACGGAGGCGCGCGATGGTAAGCTCAGGCTGGTCGGAAATCAGCCCTTGAGTGCAATGGCATAAGCTTGCCTGACTGCGAGACTGACAAGTCGAGCAGAGTCGAAAGACGGTCATAGTGATCCGGTGGTCCCACGTGAGGAGGGCCATCGCTCAACGGATAAAAGGTACGCCGGGGATAACAGGCTGATGATTCCCAAGAGTCCATATCGACGGAATCGTTTGGCACCTCGATGTCGGCTCATCACATCCTGGGGCTGGAGAAGGTCCCAAGGGTTCGGCTGTTCGCCGATTAAAGTGGTACGTGAGCTGGGTTCAAAACGTCGTGAGACAGTTTGGTCCCTATCTGCCGTGATTGTAGGAATTTTGAGAGGATTTGACCTTAGTACGAGAGGACCGGGTTGAACACACCTCCGGTGGACCTGTTGTGACGCCAGTCGCAGTGCAGGGTAGCTATGTGTGGACGGGATAACCGCTGAAGGCATCTAAGCGGGAAACCCACCTCAAAACAAGAATTCCCTTGAGAACCGAGGAAGACGACCTCGTTGATAGGCCAGGTGTGGAAGAGCAGCAATGCTTGCAGCTTACTGGTACTAATAGTTCGAACGGCTTGATTATTCTCATTATTCCTGTTCATCGGGAATGGTGTTTCAAGCGCACCAATCAGGAAAAACTCGATAATTTGTGCTCCAATTCTGTCTTTCGCCGGCCTGGTGGCTTTGGCGGGGCGTCCATACCCGATCCCATCCCGAACTCGGCCGTAAATCACCCCAGCGCCAATGGTACTTCGTCTTAAGACGTGGAAGAGTAGGTCGCTGCCAGGCCTGCAAAAGACAGAATAAAAACTTCATTCAGATCTCAAATACGAAACCCGCCGCTCCAGAAATGGACGGCGGGTTTTGTGTTTTGCGCGAGAATGTTCTTGCTCGCATAGGACGGCGATGGTGGATTGCGCCGGATCTGAAGGAGAATTCGCGTGACCATCAATATCGCCATCATCGGCGCTGGCATCATGGGCTCAGACCATGCCCGCATCTTTGCAACTGAAGTGCCCGGTGTGAAAGTGGCGGCACTTGTTGATGCAGATGAAACGCGGGCACGCAAGGCAGCAGATGAATTCGGTATTGCTCATGTCAGCAAGAACGCTGATGCGGTGATCGCAGACAAGGCGATCGATGCCGTGGTGATTGCGGCACCGGATCAATTCCATGCCTCACTCACACTGGCTTGTATCTCCGCCGGAAAGCCGGTGTTGTGCGAGAAGCCGTTGTCGCAGGACATCGGCGAATGTCTTTCGGTTTTGGTTGCTGAGGAAAAGCGCGGCAAGCACCTGGTGCAGGTCGGCTTCATGCGCCGCTTCGATCCGTCTTACGCGGAGATGAAATCGATTCTGAAGAGCGGCAGCCTCGGCAAGGCCCTCCTGTTTCATTGCTTCCACCGCAATGTGTCGGCCGCCTACAGCTTTGAACCTGAAATGGCGATCTCAAACTCCGCGCCGCATGAATTCGATGTTGCCCGCTGGGTTTTGGACACCGAGTTCACTGCCATCAGTGTGTTCCGCCCTGGCGGAGTGTCAGCGCCAAAGACAGTGCCAGTAATGATGATCCTCGAAACGGCAGCAGGCCAGCTCGTCAATATCGAAGTCAATATCAATGCCGGCTATGGTTATGATGTGCGCGGCGAACTGGTCGGCGAAAAAGGCACTGTTTTTTTGCGCGGCCCGCAGCCGACCGAATCGAATCTCGGTCTCAAGCAATCGACAGACTATCCAAAAGATTGGCGCCCGCGCTTTGCAGAGGCGTATCGGCGCCAGAACATGGCCTGGGTGAAGTCACTTGAAACCGGCAAATCTAATATAGGGGCATCTGCCTGGGACGGCTATTGTTCAACGCTCGTGGCCGCCGCCGGCATTGAGGCACTGCATACGGGCAAACGTATCGCGATCACGCCGATTGCCAAGCCGAAGTTCTACGGTGCCAAGCCGAACGGAATTCAATGAGGCTTTCATGCTCCTCTATGTGACACTCGGAACCCGCGATCTCACCCGCTCCATCCGCTTCTATGATCCGGTGATGGCCGCACTTGGTGTCGCCCGTGCGCCAGACTGGACGGAAGGCTGGGCAGGCTGGGGTAGTTCTTATGACAATGGCACCTCCATCTGGCTCTGTGCGCCGTTCAACAAGTCAGTTCCCTCTCCGGGCAACGGCAACATGGTCGCCCTCACTGCCGCAAATGAAAAGCAGGTTCAGGCATTTCATGCAGCCGCACTTACATACGGCGGTGCCGATGAAGGCGCTCCGGGCACACGCCCCTATTACGAGCCATGGTTCTATGTGGCCTATGTACGTGATCCGGACGGCAACAAGCTGGCGGCCGTGTTTCACAAGCATGGGCTTTAGAATTTTCGCGGGCATTGGCCTTGCCGCGCCAAGCCTTCTTCTACGCTGTAGGTGATGTCCGCGCTCGGTGCCGGGTGCCCCAACGTCAAAGCGTATACGGGAAAGTGTGTTAGTTGCTTCAAGCCAAAAGCGCTTGAAATGACTGAGTGGCACAACGCCGCCGTTGGGCATGCAGTTAATCCGCGCTCTGTGCAGGCCAACATGATATTCTGCGCAATATGACCCGCCTCGATCAGAACGACACGGTAGGCATTGGGATCGTGATATTTCCAAGTGGTGCGTTCGAGAATCGCAACAAGTAGTATCATTGCAGGCATCAGATCGGCCCAATCCTGATTGTGCACCATCTTTGATTTTGGAAAATCCGGGGCAGGAGCAACGGGCATCAGGCTGTGGTCAGCGGCAGCGTAATGATAAAGACCGGATTGGAGGCCTTCGACATTCTGAGCCCACACAAAGGCTTCATAGGGGTTCCGTGCTCCACCGGATGGTGTCATCTTCAATGGAAGAATTCCAGCTTGGCCATCAATGAAACCGGTAAGACCCAGGCCTGCGTAAAGCGCTCTACTCATATCCTCGATCGAAATCGCTTCGTCGGTTACCTCGCGGCGCGTGCGGCGGCGCGCCATGACGGAAAGTACCGAAACATCGTCGCAGGATGGGCGTTGCAGGACGACGGCATCATCGCCATGTCGCCAGAACAGAGGCGGCGATGGATCAGTGACAGCGCGCGCATTCTGCTGTGCGACACCTGTCTCCTGATCGCCATGAATGTTGTCGAGCACTGAGAAGTGAAACAGCCCTGCCGCAGGACCAAGCTCCCAGCACTTCAGATAGTTCTCTTCCTGCGCGGCCAGTCGCGAACCTTCCGCGACATAGATGCCACACGCCACCAACTGCATGATCTGGTCAGTCACCGATTGCGGATCATATTGCGTTTGTTGGGCGGAGAACTCTTCGGCCGTCATCCATTCATCTGCGGCGAGTAGCCAGTGAATGTCCGGTGATGCGCAGGTCACCGCATCTTTGGTAAGGTAATTGTAGATCGTGACATGAGGCCCTTGCGGGAATGTCACCAGCGTCTTGGCCGCCCGCACGCGCATGATAATATGGCCGGCAGTTCAAACTGCCGGCCGCGCCGCTTATGAATTGCGGTAGTTCAGGCCCTGGGCAGCGATGCCGGCGCTGCGTGCGTCAGCCTTGACCAGGTTGAGTTCAAGCTTCTTGGATTCGGTTTTCATGGAACGACCTCACGGTTGAAAACATCACGGTTGCGATGCAATTCAACGTTAGATGGGCAAATACAAACTGAACACGGTTCAGGCGTTGAGGTTGGTTGAGTCTGAATAGTTTTAATTTGGTCCAGAATTCAACCGCCAGATGCTTGCATTGAGCAGCGTAGCGAAGCTCACCCATGCGATGTACGGCGCTAGCAGCCAAGCAGCCAAACTGTCGATAAAAGCAAAGGCTGCAATCGTCGCCGCGATGGCGAGCCACAGCAAAACAATGTCCGCAAGCGCCATGCCGAGCCTATGTGCGTTGAAGAAAATAAAGCTCCACGCGAAGTTCAGTGCCAACTGCACAGCAAACAAGACCATTGCAAAGGTTGTATCGCTGCCAGCGCTCCACACCCGCCACGCTGCGACAGCCATCATGATGTAAAGCAGCGTCCAGACCGGACCAAAAATCGAGTTCGGTGGGTTGAAGGATGGCTTTTCGAGGTTTGGATACCAAGTCTTCACCCCTGTCGCCGTGAAGTAGCCAGAGAACCCTCCAACTCCGAGGCACAGGATCAGAAATCCAAGCAGGGCCAAAATGGAAGAGATGCTCATACCCCTCTAACGTATGAATACCTCTGTTGGTTCACTCTAAGCTTTTCAGGCCACCTGCTTGATCAGACCGCGATTGATCAGCGCCTCTGCGATCTGCGTGGCGTTGAGCGCCGCACCTTTGCGCAGATTGTCTGAGACCACCCACAGGGCCAAGCCATTCTCCACCGTCGCATCTTCGCGGATGCGGCTGATGTAGGTGGCGAAATCACCGGCACACTCCACCGGCGTGATGTAGCCACCTGGTTCGCGCTTATCGACGACCATGCAGCCCGGCGCCTCACGCAGGATGTCTCGGGCCTCGTCGGCGGTAATCGGAGTTCTCGAACTCGACATTCACAGCCTCGGAATGCCCCACAAACACAGGCACGCGCACACAGGTGGCGGTGAGCTTGATCTTGGGATCGAGAATTTTCTTGGTCTCGACCACCATCTTCCACTCTTCCTTGGTGTAGCCATCATCGAGGAACACATCGATGTGCGGGATGACGTTGAAGGCGATCTGCTTCGGAAACTTCTTGGGCGTCGGGGGATCGGTGACGAAAATGCCCTTGGTCTGGTTCCACAGCTCATCCATGCCTTCCTTGCCTGCACCGGACACGGACTGGTAGGTGGCCACCACTACGCGCTTGATCCGGGCCACATCATGCAGCGGCTTCAGCGCCACGACGAGCTGTGCGGTGGAGCAGTTCGGATTGGCAATGATGTTCTTGCGCGTGTTGCGCTTCATGTATTCATCGAGCACATGCGCGTTCACTTCCGGCACCACCAGCGGCACTTCCGGGTCGTAGCGCCAGCACGACGAATTATCGATAACGAGCACACCCATGGCGCCGATCTTTGGCGACCACACTTTGGAGACTTCAGAACCTGCCGACATCAACACGATGTCCATCTTGGAGAAGTCGAACTGTTCGAGGTCCTTGCACTTCAGCGTCCTGTCGCCAAAGCTGACCTCGACGCCAAGCGAGCGGCGCGAGGCGATGGCATGGATCTCGTCAATCGGAAACTCGCGCTCATCCAGAATGGAAAGCATCTCGCGGCCCACATTGCCTGTGGCGCCGACGACAGCAACTTTATAACCCATGGAGTTTTAACCTCTCTCTATTCCCGCTCCCAAGACCTTGCGGCCTGCCATCGGGCTTAAACCTTGGCCATCCACCCCGCGGGAGTGATGACCGGGGAGGGGCTCAGATCGTCTTTTTGGTTTTTGTGGGCAGTACAGCGCAGGCCGCAATTGCAGCCGCAAATTCTGGTGTTTTGGTCAAATACACGCTCACGGAGCGCGCTTCTAGCAGCTTGCGGTGGGGTGTCAACCAGGCGCGGAAAGGGCTTGGCATGGGCCTTGGCCTTGGCTATTCACCGCCTCACGACCAACCTTGCTTGTTTAAGCCAGGCCCTGCGGAGAGGTGGCAGAGTGGTCGATCGCGTCGCACTCGAAATGCGAAGTACTCGCAAGGGTACCGGGGGTTCGAATCCCTCCCTCTC
>CAVWWQ010000008.1:0-117852 GCA_963758815.1 uncultured Alphaproteobacteria bacterium | reverse complement strand
GATCCAGATCATTCTCAAGGATTTCATCAATGAGGTAGCGCTCTGCTAGGCGTTCATCGATAACCGAACTCTTCACTCGGTTCCGCCTAAGAGGGCCACTCGAAATGCGGACAGTGAGAAAAGACCCAACCGGCAGATTTGTTCCATACAATGCGGAAGAGCCAGCCGTTTCCAACTCGGGTTCCTGCGAACCGTTTTACGTTTTTGCTTGTGATAAGCTCTTCGGTATCTGAGCGCTGCGATGGATCCCTTAATAGCCGCATTTCTCTCAACCGTTGAATCTTCTTTTCGTTACTGACTTTGTCTGCAACTATACGCTCCCTGAACAGGATATCACCGGGGTAGAACCGTCAGTGTTGCGGCCAGTGCTCAAGGTAGTTGAGATGGCAACGCGGTACATGTGTCGAGCGGGGTCAAACAGAACGTCACCACGGCAAGATGTTAAACATCGGAAATAGTGACGAGTGCTTATTGTCCGAGACAATGTGATCTGTCAGCCTGACCTCAGAGTGATGGGGAGACCAACATGGCCAAGATTGTTCTATCTCTACTTCTTGCGGCATCGTGCGTGGTAGCTACGAATAGCGCGCAGGCAAGGGGCGGGCATGGGCGACGCCACCATCATTGTCTGCACTATTTTCACAAGAGATGCACGCTGTACTGAAGAACTTGCCAACGCTCTAACGTACTGGCGATGGCGAAGCGGTGAACCATCTCGAAGCCGGACCCAATCCTTATGCACACTTTGACGAGGATGCCGACGCATTCAATCCAAAATTAACCGCGTTGACCAAATTGGCCGAGCCTTATGGCCCACGGTTAAAATAGGGAAAACCCATTTGGGTTCATGGATGCTGGCTCGTGCACAGGATCCAAATCTATGTCTTTTGACCGTTCGCGCTTTCGCCTGACCAAGTTCATTGCGGCGATTGGGGTCGGCATGGGCCTTTTGGCAGGAGCTGTGTTCTTCGGTGTTAATGTTGCCGTGGACCACGCCGTGTCAATGGACGCCAGGACCAAGGCAGAGGACTGGGCCAAATACTTCATCGACACCATGCCAGACCTCGATAGGCTCCTGGCACGCGGGAAACTCGATGACCAACAGACCACAGTTATCGGGACAGCTGCGAAGGTCGGCAATGTGTTCCGTTTCAAGCTCTATGATCCGAAAGGTGACACAGTTCTTGAATCTGATCCGGAGAAATTCGAAAAATCGGCGGATGCAGACCATATCGATGACGAAGTGACCGATGTCATTGAAGACAAGCACAGTATCATCTCCCTGAATGACGGCACCAAGGAGCGCAATATGCCGTCCATTTATGCCGAAGCGTATGTTCCTGTGTTTAAAGCGATGGCGAGTTGCGCGCCATTGTCGAGACATATGTTGACCAAACCAAAACGGCCGCTTTCTTCAAGGCCACATTCGAAGCCTTGGCTGTCGCCCTGGGACTAGGCACGGCTCTGGCGTTCGGCATTCCAACCCTTGCCTATCTTATCCGTACCAAGCAGGCACGTGAGGTGAAACATAAAGTCGAGTTCATGGCCAGTCACGATCCGCTGACCAACCTCCTCAATCGTACCAGTTTTGCTGAGTTGCTCGCGCATAGTTGAAAACGAGGCGACCACCGCCTTGCGGTCGTGTTTCTCGATGTCGATGATTTTAAAGTAATCAATGACAATTTCGGCCATGAGGCTGGAGATGATTTTCTTAAACATTTGGCGCGCTGCATCGGCATCGCATTGTGGACAGAAGGACATCGTTGCGCGTGTTGGTGGCGACGAATTTTTGTTCGCTCTCATGCGCCCGTCGGAGCGGGATATTCTGTCTGCCGTGGATGCTGTTTTGGCCCTTGCGCGCGAACAAATTACCTGGCGAGGCCGGCGCATCGCAGGGCGTGTGAGTGCCGGCATTCATCTGATAAATGGCATTGCGGACAGTGTGGAAGACGCCATCCATCACGCCGACCTCGCGATGTATCAAGCCAAGATAGATGGTAAGAATGCAGTGCGCCGTTTCTCGCAAGAAATGGAAGTGCGCATGCGGTCACGCCGTGAAGTCGAGGTCTTAGTCCGCGAAGCTGTGGACGCAGAGTTATTTGAGGTCCACTATCAGCCCCTGCTCCATGGCAAGACCAAGACGTGTGTGGGATTTGAAGCTCTGCTGCGACTTAAGGGACGTGATGGCACCTACATACCGCCCGCCGCTTTCATTCCGGTAGCAGAATCAATTGGCCTGATCACCAAAATTGGAAAATGGGTGATTGATGAAGCCACAAGTACGGCCGCACTTTGGCCGAATCCGATGTTCGTTTCCGTCAATTTATCAGTGCGGCAGTTCGGTGCCGAAGACCTTTTAGGAATTGTAGAGGCCGCATTGGAGGAATCTGGCTTGGATCCCGGCCGGCTCGAACTCGAAGTCACCGAATCCCTTTTGATGGAGAACACCGAAGCCGTGGCCCGGCAGTTGTCCGCTCTCAAGCAGCTGGGGGTATCCATTGCCATGGACGACTTTGGCACCGGCTATTCCAGTCTGGGGTACCTATGGCAGTTCGGCTTTGACAAACTTAAGATTGATCGTTCGTTCATCACTGCGCTAGACGTCGAAGAAAACAAGGCGCGCGAAATCCTCGATACCATTGTCACACTCGCCCACAAGCTGGGTATGACGGTGACGGCCGAAGGAATTGAAACTGAGCGCCAGGCAGAGGTCCTTGTCGGTCTTGCTTGTGACCAGTTCCAGGGGTTTCTTTATGGAAAGCCGATGTCGGATATTGAGCTGGCGCCGTTCTTGCTGCGACAAGGCGTTGACCAGATGGCGGCAGATGCAGCTGTCGTGCTGCATGAACCGGCTTCACTGGATTCCCGCTCGCACATAAGCAACCCAGAGCGCCTTCAGGAGAACTTGGTCAGATTGCGGGTTAGGGTCGAGGAGTGGTCCGCGCGCGATCAGCACAACGAAACGAGTTCCGTCGTTTTGCGGCGCTTTTCACGCTAAGGCAAAACCCTCCGCTAGTTTGGCGTGTCGGACAAATTGTCGAATGGACGAATTTCAATCGCACTCGGTCCAGGCATCGGGTTAGGGCACCGCTTCACCCAAGACACCGCCTCATCCATGTCCTTAACATCCCAAATCCAAAAACCTGCCACCAAGTCTGTGACGTTAGAGAACGGGCCGTTGACCACCGTGCGGCTTGCTCCGTCGAACTGGATGCGCTTACCATCCGACGAAGGCTTCAGGCCGTCAGCGGTGACGAGAATGCCGGCCTTACGCAGCTCGTCGTTGTACTTGTCCATCTCCTTGAGCAATCTCATCATTTCCGGGGTGCGTTGAAAACCTTTCTCGCTTTCCTCCGTCTCCTTCACAAGGACTAATACGCGCATGATGCCATCTCCTGTTTCCGACCCATACGGTGGGCATTATTGCAGTCTGTTAATTTAACGCCCAAGGCCCGCACTAGGTTCATTTCCCAACATCCTGCATGCTGCGCACGTGGACGGCGGTCAACCGGTCTGGCGGGCCTCAGTGCAGAGCTTGTCGATGCGCTGCCGAACATCAGGTTCTGTGAGGCAATTATGCCAAATGCCTCCTTCGCCCAAGATTATGGCCTGCTCGACTTCTGAGCGGTCCTCAATCCGTAAACGGTCTCGGCCATATTTTTTTTAAGATGGGTTGACGCAACGCCGAGGACAGCTGAATGCCTCCAAGACACGAAAAAGGCCTCCTAGCTTGCTACAAGGAGGCCAGTCTTCAGACAATTCGGAGGGGACCGGAATTGTCGCTCACGACGCCGCCGGGGAAGGGATTTTGGCGCGTGTCGTGTGTCTTAAACAGTTCGAACGATAACTTGTTCCCTGCCTACCATGGCCGCCTGATAAAACAGATAAAGTGGCGATGTCCGTTACCACCCTCACTTCACATCTGTGAGGTAGAAAGCGCCTCGTGTAACGAATTGCAGTTTAGAGCCTACCCGTCACCAACAGTACGACCACAATAAGAAGAATAATGCCGCCAATGCCGATGCCGGTATGACCCATGCCATAGCCATAGCCGCCAAAACGCCCGCTAAAGCCGCCAATCAGATAGATGATGAGGATTATTACGAGAATAAGCCCGATTGACATGTTGTGTTCCTTCTATGTGTGGCTCGGCCCAAGTCGCAAAGCACCAGGCTACGGGCCACCAATCTTTTGAAATCAGTGATTATGGCAAAAACGTGCATATGTGCATTTTGTTCCACTCCACTCGCCCAGCTTCCGTCCGCACTACTAGCAGCCGCTGTTGTCTGTTGATCCATCTTGCATTGTGGTCTTGCACAGCCTGGCATCTTTCAGTTGGCTCCCATCCAACTCCAAAACCCCGGTCAAATTTGCGCCCTGCAAGTTTGCGCCTTGGAATTTGACATAGCCAACTATCGCTTCTCTGAAGTTTGTTCCCGTTAGGTTTGCCCCGGAAAGATCTGAGCCATGCAGACTTGCTTTTGAGAGGTTGGCGTTTGTGAGGTCACTTCCCGACAAATTGACGTTTGTGAGCTTGTCGTTCGACAAGTCTGCCGCCGCAAGCGTGGCGTGGCTCAAATCAGCGAAGCTCAAGTTCGCTCCAGACAAATTGGCACTTGCGAGATTGGCACCTTTGAGAACGGCGCCCGGAAGGTAGGCATCTGTTAGAATGAGTCCCGACAGATCACAATCTTTGCACGCTGTTTGCGACTTTAGCTGTTCGACGGCTTTTTGATCAAAGGCGACGGTCTTGGTCGCGGGTACAAGCAAAAAAATGAAGGTCAAGGCGCGAAGTTGTTTCGTGTTAGGCGCAAACATAATAGGACTCCAAAAGTTTGAACCACATAAGGCAACCAGCATTCGGTAGAACTGCAAACGAACGGGAGAATGGCTGATCGCCAATCCGCTAGCAGATTTAGCTCGCTCGCTGCTTCTTCGACCTTTCGATCATCCATTCATCGACACCCGAGCGCATATAGTGCAATGCCGTAGTTTGTGCGCGTGGTTCAAATTTTGAAACAGCAAATGCCAGCTCAATCATGGCCGCATCCAGTTTCAGCTTTCTGGTTTCCATTCGCTTGAACACGGAATGAAGCGACCTGCGGATTACGAACATCTCGCCTTGGGTAAGCTCCGGCATGATGTACTCCAATCATACGCAACACACATCCGCATCTTGGCCTTGGAGGCAGTTTGCGACCAGCAAAGGTCCGGAGTCAACGTTTGGAGGTTTTGTGATATTTCTTCAAAGCTGCCTTGGCCCGTTTGCCGGCGGCGTGCAAGTCGGCCTTCGCAATTGCAATTTGCTCTTTTAATTCAGCCTCATCTTTGGCGCGAGCTGTAATAGTATCGCCAAACAGGTAAAGCTGGACATCCTTGCTTCCAAGGTCGAAACCGAGGATATCTTTTCTCCTGGCCATATCGACGGCTTTAGTGCTTGGCGTCGCCAGCTACCATCGCCAGCAAGTAGCGTAAGGCGGTCGGATGCGTTCCATCGGCAAGGCTCGATATGACATTGAGAATCGCTGTTCGAGCATCCGCTTCCATAATTTTTAGGGCCGTAACCCGCGCCAGCATCGCATCAACAAACTGGCGTATGACCAACATCTAGTCTTTGTCCAGGCTTCCCATCTTTGCGCTCCGTGCTCCCAAGCACCGCATCTTTGGCATGGGCGCACCAGGCCACAGGCACGATTTGTGAGTCAATCAGGATAACGGGCAGGCTATCTAAACCTCAGTGTTCCAATCTCACCGATCATTCGTGCTCTGACGACCAAGGGAAGTTCACGTACTGGTCACGTGTGTCGTAGCAGATGTTGCCATACATCTTGAGATAAACTGAACGACGATTGGCATCAGCAAACACCGCAGCAGGATCTGCGAGGTCGGCTTCATATTGGTGAATGTTGTCTTTCGTGAGTGCAGTCGGGATGATATCCATTGCCTGCGGAATGCTTTTGCCTTCCAGCCAATCAGCGCCATAGTCACCCATGGCATATCCAAAGACGGGAGATGAGAGCGCCACGCTTGCCTTGTAGGGGCTATCCGCCTTTTTGAGTTCCGCAACAGCTTCAGGCTCCCCATCGATGCCACCAAGGAACTGATCGGGACGGTCTTTATTCGCAGTGCGGAGAGCTTTAAGAGCACCCAGAACCACGGCATCACCACCCAGCACCACATCAACATCCGGGTTGGCCAACAGGACACTGTTCATTGTCGCTGCGCCACCGTCTTCCGTAACGGGCTGCGGTGTGATGTCGGCGATAATGTCCACGCCGGGCAAAGCCGATAGTTCATCACGCATCGCCTTGAAGCGTGGTGACAAATATTGCATGGAATCCTGGGTCAATAATACGACGTTGGCTTTACCCCCGAGCTTGTCATTGATGTAGGAAATGGCTGCATCTGCCAGTACCTTGCCGGTTTGGTATTGTGGCGCATTGAGGAGCAAAGTGGCTGGAGGTGGCACGATGGTTCCGACATAGGCTCCAGACCAAAGCACTTGCTGAAGGCTGGAACTTACTGCGGCAGGGTTGGAGGATGTTGCCACCAGAGCGCCAACCTTTTCAGCTCCGAAAGCCCTGATCTGTTCTACTGCCTTCGGCACATCGTTTTCGACAACAACCCTGCGGTACTCCAAGCCACGTTCCTTTGCGGCCATTTCCAATCCGTGATTGACGCCCTCCAGGAAGGCGCGTTCGTTCTCTTGCACGTAGGCGAGCGTTTTGTTGAGGCCGGGTGGCTTGCTACATGCGGGCGCACTTGGATTGAATGCTGCAAAGCTTGTGGGCTGCGTGATGCCTGGCGGACCTTGTTGTGCGTGCGCCACAGGGAGACTTGCAACCAAGACTGTGCTTAGGGTTACGCAAGCTGTGAGCACTGCTATATAGCTGCGGTGGCGGTTATACATGAGGTGGTGCGGATCCCATCCAAACCTCGGCCAAGGCCAATCGATGAAGATGGCAGTGAGAATTAGCACAATCAGGAATAAACGGACCATGAAGCGCTTTTTGCCGTCGCTATTACTCCCCACCGCCAATCGTACCGATTTTTCGCTTCCGGTTTTTTCAATGGCCGGCTCCTGCGATGATTTCGCGCATGTAATGGGCTGCTTGCTCTGCTTTACTAGCGCTGAACAATGTCAACGCCTCGCGGATGATGCTTGATGCATCGTCAGGCTGCATTGTTCCATCTTTCATGCGCGAGAACACGGCGCTCACAAAGAACCGGATCAGCCCGGATTGGAAGTCGGTGGGTTCGGCCATCCAGCGAACCTGCGCCCACGTCAGCGAGAGGTCAATGAGCACGGCTTCGCCCGGTTCAGGTGAATGGGGGCAGTGAACCCGAACCAGGCGCTCGCATTGCCCCCGATCTGCCGGTGCGCCGCGATTGAGAGCACCGTGCTTTCCATCTTTCGCGCATTCAAGCGAATAGCTCGAAAAGTGGAGCACTCGGTACACTTCACTCGCGGCGCACTTATGAGGCTAGATGAAAAACGCAGACAAGATTGCACCCATTCGTGGTTCTTGGCGAACGCCCATCAGCCTGGAATCGGATGGGGGTCAGCTTGGTCTCCGCATGCGCGCACACTATCGCTATTAAGGGCTAGCCAAAATCGAGGAAATGTTGCCCGGTCCCGCTTAGGTGCTGGGTGGGGTCCTCAGGACCGGGCTTCTCGCAGGGGTCTCGCGTTTGAGTGATTTGAAGCTGCTCCGGCTTCCTGCGGGCTGCAACACTACTCCACAGCTATCCACGTAAATCACAGTCCAGTTGTGCACACATCGCAGTGGGCCGGAGAAATAAGACTCGACAGTCATTCCGTATATACCTATATATTCCTATATTGGTTTTTAGTCCCATGGAGTCCGTGATGCGTAGGCAGGCCTTTATCACTCTCAAATGGCGGAAGGTTAAAGTCAGTGCCGAGGGCATTCCGGCGATTTTGGCAGCTTGTGGCAGTTGCGCTATGTGGCGTGATCGCTCTCGAACTTACCCATTCCATCGGCTGCGACCTGCTAAATTTGTGCAGGCTGACGCGATGATGGGGTCGTGAAAAATCCGAGGTGAGGATCTCACGGTCAATTTCCATGCTTAGAGCACATACCAAAGTGGCCAATGGTGAGCTGACAACCTCGACCGCTAAAAGGGGCTATCGGTCCAAAGGGGTGGCGATCACGGAACGCTCACCTTAACCTTTCAATCTTGCATGTCTGTCTAAGCCCGATGAGCGCCTCTTCAATGGTCAGGATTGATTTTCGGTTCTCATACTCTTCATCCGGTTCATCAGGGTGCTGCGGTTTGGCCCACTGCCTGAAAACGTCACTCCAATGGTCATGCATGCCAGCCGCTTCATTCCCTTGAAACCGATGAAATCGTTCAAGTGCTTGCCAACAGCGAATCTCTTTAAAACGCCCCACTTGCTCAGCGCCCATTCGTTGACTGTAAACTTCAACCATGGTCAATTTTTGACAACGCGCCGTGCTTGAGGCCACGCGATCGACTTGGTCACTTGTTCAACTCGATCCACACTGGGGCATGGTCGCTGCTTTTGTCCCAGCCTCGAACTTCTTTGTCTACAGACGCCTGCTTCAACCGCTTGGCAAGGTCGGTCGTGAGAAGCAGATGGTCTATCCGCAGGCCCGCATTGCGGGCGTAGGCGTTCCGGAAGTAATCCCAAAACGTATAGATGCGCTCGTTGGGGTGCAGCGTTCGCAATGCGTCAGTCCAACCCTGTTTCAGCAAGTCTGCGTAAGCTTTGCGGACTTCCGGTCGAAACAGGGCATCATTGACCCAACGCTCCGGTTTGTAGACGTCCATGTCTGTTGGCATGACGTTGTAGTCGCCGGCCAAAACGACCGGAGCTTTGGATTTCAGAAGCGTTTTCGCATGTTCATGTAGCCGGGCAAACCATGCGAGTTTGTAGTCGAATTTGAGTCCTGGTGCGGGATTGCCATTGGGCAGATAGAGGCAGGCAACAATTAAACCTTTGACTGCAGCTTCGATGTAGCGGCTATGCAGGTCATCCGGGTCGCCAGGCAGTCCACGCCGGGTTTCAACGGGTTCGGAACCACGTGAGAGAATGGCAACGCCATTCCAGCTCTTCTGCCCGTGCCAGATGGAGCCGTAGCCCGCGTTCTCGATAGCTGCCTTGGGAATTTTCTCTAGAGGTGACTTGAGCTCCTGGAGGCACACGATGTCAGGTTTCGCCTCTTCCAGCCATCGCAGCAAAACGGGCAGTCGGCCGTTGATCCCGTTTACATTGTAGGTCGCTATTTTCACGCTTTATGGGGAAGCGCGATCCGCAACCGAGCTTTCCAAACGCGAAACTTGCGCTTTCAATTGTTCGATTTTCATCTTCAATTCTTGTATCGAATCCTGTTTCCCGCTCAACGCGGTCGTCGCCCAAGTCTCGGATAGGAGGTTCAGCACCTTCCTGCACCCCGCGCAGGTCTTCTTCAAGACCTGCTAGCTCTTGGCGACGTTGTTCAAGTTCGTCTTGCTTATTGGCCATCGGGTGCACTCCTGGAATAGTACAAGAACATCCGTGAGCAGCTCGCAGTTCCATTAGTAGGCGAGGCGTTGAGTAGCGCAGCGCCTCGACCGTCTCCAGAGGCCAACTCTCCTATGGGGGGCAATGACAAAGCGTTAAATCGCCGAAGGTAGTAAAACTGAGGGTCTCAACCACTAGAGGTTAAACATCGGTAATAGTGACAAGCGCTTATTGTCCGAAACAATGTGATCTGTCAGCCTCATCTCCGAGTGAAGGGGAGACCAACATGGCCAAGATTGTTCTAGCGACACTTCTTGCGGCATTTTTTGTGGTTACTACGAATGCCGCGCAGGCTCACGGCGGACATGTACAGCACCGACATTGTCTGCACTGGTTCCACAAGAAATGCACCATGCACTAAGAGAATTGGCAGTCTGACTGGTCTCACACAGCCAAGTTAGCGTCCTGGAGTTTATCCAAGGCTCGTGCTCCAATTTGCTGGTGATGAAGAACCGGCGATACTGTCTCACATTCCCTTGCGCTCACTAGTGCACATATCTGGCAGCAAATGAAATTCATTGGCGCTTAAGAGAACCTCGTTACAGAGACTTCATGCGAATGGAGATCAAAATGCGCAAATTTCTGAATGATGTTTCGGGCGTGACAGCTATTGAGTACGGCGTCATCGCTGCTGCAATGGGTGTTGCATTGGTTGTGGTCATGCCCAGTTTGGCAGGCAAGATAAAGACTCAGTTTTCCAGCATCGGCAGCCATATCGCTTCCGGCAAATAGTCAATCCTGGAAACGTGTGGGTTTAGCCGCGTAATCGCTAAATGCGCATTTGCTAAGGAGATGCTATGGACCTCCTTGTTGTTCTATTGGCCGGAGCTTTCACAGGCTGGCTCACCGGTGGCGTTATCAAACGCGGTGGGCTGGGAACTGTCGGCGATGTATTGGGCGGGGCTTGCGGTGCTGCTTGCGCCGCATACATTCCACTTTTAACCGGACTGTTTGACGTAGAGATTTATGGGTTGGCCGGCGATGCGATTGCCGGGGCAGTCGGAGCTCTCATCATTGTGCTGGTGATTCATTTCGCCATTTCGGATTAGCGTTGGATACGCGAAAACGTGCCTCTGTGTTCACTCCTGCGTACAAGGGTTCCTTAACCCCGTTATAGCTGCATGAATACGATGATGCTGCGTCGGTGCTAGAAGCTTAAAATCGCTTTCTAATTATTTGGGAGCGCGTCGCCCGGCATCATTGATCCTCCACAACAAGGTTCATGAGCTGGGCTTCTTTTTTGCATTATCGTCGGCTAGCTACCTCGACCGCTTTAGAGGCCACTTTTCCAAAATGTGCCGCCAATGATGAAGCGCCCGCCTCAACCTTTAATCCTGCATGCCTGTCTGAGGCCCATCAGCGCCTCCTCAATGGTCAGGATGGATTTCCGCTGCTCATACTCTTCATCCGGCTCATCAGGGTGCTGCGGTTTGGCCCACTGCCTGAAAACTTCGGTCCAATGGTCATGCATTCCAGCCGCTTCATTCCCTTGAAACCGATAAAATCGCCCAAGTGCTTCCCGGCGGCGAATCTCTTCTAAATGCCTGACCTGTTCAACGCCCATTGGATGACTGTGAACTTCAACCATGGTCAATTTTTGACGCCACACCGTGTTTGACACCTGCGATGACTAGATTCTCATTGATGTATGAGATCAAGCAAGTTTACGCACCTTAGGTTCGCGTTCGTAAAAGCGTGTGCCGACAAGCTTGACGATTGCGGCTCCAAGCTCAACCACACCTTCGTCCGGTGATACACCCGCCTTATCCAGCAAGGGCCGGGCTTCTGCCGAATGGGCGATAGCTTTGAGATGCGCGAACGCGTCCATCACAAACTGAACAGCTGCGCCATCTTTGCTGAGCTCAATGGCAGCTTTTTCAGTGAGAACCAACGCAACGGCGTCAAGAACGCATGACGGCGTTCCTGCTAGTTGTCCGTCAGCATCCAATGTGCCGCCTTTGACCTTGACCCCTTTGAGGTGCGGCGCAATCAAAACCACTGACAGTCCAGCTTTCTCTGCCTGAGCCTTGAGTTCAGTGATTTGAGCCTTATCCGATCCTTCCGAAAATAATATTCCGAGCTTTCGTCCCTTCGCGACGCCCTTGCTCTTCTTGACGATGGAAAGTGCATCCGAAGGCTTCAACTCGATTGGCTCCTGTGCAGGCGGAATGACATTGGGCAGGAAAATGCCAAGACCCTTTGCCACTCGCGCAGCCAATTCTTCATCGAGATTACGGATCTGCCCAACTACACGTTCCTGCACATGGGCAAGAGTGACTTTTGAAAGCTCGAACACAATTGCGGAAGCTATGTGAGCTTGTTCAATGGGAGTCTGTGACTCAAAGAACATGCGGGCCTGGCTGAAATGATCAGCAAATGACGGCGACCTAACCCTAACTTTCTTTTCCGGGTTATTTTGGCTCGCTTTGTCTGGGTAACTTACAAAGCCTTGTTCCGATGCCCGCGGACCAGTTGCTTCGTCATTCTTATTGAGTGAATTTGGCTCGTAGTTGGCACGGCCCTTCGGCACCATCGTTTGCATCATCCCGTCGCGCTGGAAATTGGCAAATGGGCACTTGGGTGCGTTGATAGGGAGCTGATGGAAGTTGGTCGTGCCGAGACGTGATTTCTGGGTATCGAGGTAACTGAATAGGCGCCCCTGGAGCAGGGGGTCGTTGGAGAAGTCAATTCCCGGCGGGACATTGGTGGGCATAAAGGCCACCTGTTCGGTTTCAGCAAAGAAGTTGTCCGGGTTACGATTGAGCGTCATCTTGCCAATAATGCGCAGCGGCAGCAGCTCTTCTGGAATGAGCTTGGTGGCATCCAATACGTCATAGGGCAGCTTAGCAGCAAAGGCATCGTCAAAGGTCTGTACGCCCAGATCCCATTCCGGGAAGCCGCCGGATGCAATTGCATCGTGGAGGTCACGGCGATGATAGTCTGGGTCTGCGCCAGCAATCTTAACTGCTTCATCCCACACCAAAGACTGCAAGCCCAACCGTGGCCGCCAATGGAATTTGACGAATGTGCCATCACCTTCGGCATCCACAAAGCGGAAGGTGTGCACGCCGAATCCTTCCATCATCCGATAACTGCGGGGGATAGCCCGATCAGACATCGCCCACATGATCATGTGCATACTTTCGGGCATGAGGGATATGAAATCCCAAAAGGTGTCATGGGCACTGGCGGCTTGAGGAAAGCCCTTGTCAGCCTCCATTTTTACCGAGTGAACGAGGTCAGGAAACTTGATGGCGTCCTGGATAAAAAAGACCGGGATGTTATTTCCGACCAGATCCCAGTTGCCTTCTTCAGTGTAAAATTTGGTAGCGAAACCGCGCACGTCGCGTGGCGTATCCACCGAACCAGCACCGCCTGCTACGGTAGAGAAGCGAACGAACACAGGACATTTTGTGCCCTTCTTCTGAAAGATGTGGGCCCGGGTTAGTTCAGGAATAGCTTCGGTGCATTCGAAAACGCCGTGCGCCCCACTTCCACGCGCATGCACAATCCGCTCCGGGATGCGCTCGTGATCGAAATGAAAAATCTTTTCCCTGAGTATAAAATCTTCAAGAAGAGTTGCACCGCGAGCGCCGCTCTTGAGGCTGTTCTGGTTGTCGCTGATGGGATGACCAAAATTATCAGTCAGCACACCGTCACCTTTGTGCTGCTGAAGCTCGCCTCCGCTACCTGAAGTTTCGTCGATGTTTGATGACTTCGAAGGGGACTTGCTGGACATGGTGCGCTCCTCTGGCGCAGCTCAACGCCAACGATACACTATGGTTCCTTGCGGGGCTGATAATGCAGAAATCATCGGTCAAATGCAAAATTGTCTCAAGTACCTCAATTGGATGCGCGGTTTCCCCAGGAACTAAACTCGGTGGAACCTGTTGATCACCCGGTACATTCAGTGGGCGGGTGGAGATGCGTCTTACAGATAAGCGAGATTTGAGAGACGGATTGCCTATCTGGCTGACTTCCGAGCCGCGCATTCAACTATCGGCTCCTACAGCAGGGTTTCATCCTGACGTCATCGTCGTGGGCACAGGTATTTCGGGTGCTCTCGTGTCAGACGCGCTGCAGAGGGCAGGCTTCAAAGTAATGGCCATGGACCGGCGAAAGATCATGTCCGGTTCAACACCCGCAAGCACAGCGCTGCTTCAATCAGAACTTGATGTCCCACTTCTCCATCTGCGCCGGAGCTTGGGTAAATCTGATGCCGCGCGGGCTTGGCTCAGGGCGGCAGACGCGGTGCGCAGCTTACAAAATCGAATACAAGACCTTAAGATTTCTTGTGACCTTATTCCGCGTCAGACAATCTACTTGCCGGGCAACATCCTCGACAATGATGCGCTGAAAGAAGAGGCTCGGGCCCGAGAGAAGGTGGGCCTGAGGGCCAGGTACATCGGGCGCCCAGCCCTAGCGCAGTTCGCTGGTCTTCATAAAGCAGGCGCCGTCATTACCAGTGGGAATGCGGAAGTCGATCCGGTTAAGTTGGTTGCCGGCCTCTGGAAGAAATTCGTTGAACATGGAGGATACCTCCAAGACGGCACAGAGGTTGTAGAGGTGGATCAAAGTTTGTTCCGCGTGCGCCTGACGTTGAAGGAAGGCCGACCACTCTACGCAAAGCACGTAATTTTCTGCACTGGCTATGAGATTCCGGAAGAATTAAAGCCGCGCGGTTATAAAATCCACTCCACGTGGGTGTTGGCCACGAAAAAGCAGCCTGGCAAAATCTGGAAGTCAAAAAGCCTGATTTGGGAATCTGCCGATCCATATTTGTATCTTCGCAGCACTGCCGATGGACGCATCATCGCAGGGGGCGAGGACGAGGAATTTGAGGACGAGGAGAAGCGGAACAAGCTTACCCCGGCCAAAATCAAGACCATCGCCCGCAAGGCAAAGGCCCTTATTCCAGAAGCGGATTTTACACCTGAGTTTTCCTGGACGGGATGTTTCGGAGAGAGCCCCCATGGCCTGCCGGCCATCCAAAGGATTCCAGGCCTGTCGCGGTGTTACACAGTGCTTTGCTTTGGTGGCAATGGCATCACCTTCAGCATGCTCGCCGCTCAAATTCTCGGTCTTGAACTTCAAGGGATTTCCGACCACGACGCTTCCCTTTTCGGGTTGCGACACTAATGGCTAGGTCGGAACTCTTTAGGTGGGCACACTGTTAGTCCAAACCAAACTTGTTCGGCAGTGGAGTATCACTATACGTGTCCCAGAGACTTACAGCAGAAAAGGTTGTCTTAATGTTGTGATTGAGACTCCGAAATTCAGCAACTTTAAATATGACTACGATCCAAAACGGAAGATTTTCAAGGTCAAGAAGAGCTTGCCGCAGGGTATGCACTTTCCCTTCAACTTTGGCTTCATCCCTGGCACTCTGGGAGAAGATGGCGACCCACTCGATATTCTGGTTTTGTCGGAAAATGCACTCGGAATAGGGGTCGTGGGGTTAGTCGCCCTTACCGGCGTGATGGAAGCAGAGCAGATTGAAAAGGGTGAAACGAAACCGATCCGCAATGACCGCTTTCTCGGCTGTCTGGTAGACGAAGACGATGATGCCGAGTCCATGTTTTCGAGCGTTGCTGAATTACCTCCAATGCTGAAGTCCCATATTGAGGCGTTCTTTGTGAATTTCGACCTCTTGTCAGGTAAGACCTTCAAACCCATTGCATGGCACGGGCCAAATCACGCCAAAACACTTCTTGAGATTGGTATCGAGAAAGGGGCTACGGGAAAATAGCTCTCCGGCAGAATAGAACTGGTTTGATTTGGCGATTTGGCGTCTTATGACGTTTAAGAAAAAGCAGAACCACTGGAGGAAACATGGCAAAGGACGAACACAGCATTACGCGCAAGCAACTGGCTAACTTGCTCAATGAGGATTTGGCGCGCGAATATCAGGCCATTATCGCCTACGTTGTCTATTCTCAGGTTCTCAAGGGACCGCAATACATGAACATCGCGGACCAACTTCAGACCCATGCGGGTGATGAGCTGAAGCATGCGCTCATTCTTTCAAGGCAAATCGATTACCTGGGTGCGATGCCTGCAGTTGTTCCTAAGCCCGTCAAGGTTTCTGAGGATGCAAAGGAAATGCTGCGGGCCGACCTTCAGAACGAAGTAGACACCATCAAGAATTATCGGGAGAGGGTACGTCAATGCGAGGCTCTGGGCGAATTCGCTATCGGCGAGCACATCCGCGAGATATTGCTTGATGAGCAGGACCATCTAATTGATCTGGCAACTGCATTGGGAGAAGATGTGCCGGACCTCAGCAAATAGCGGTGATTTGACCTGCGTGGCAGGCTCAAACAGCAACGTCTCCTCTATCCTGGAAACCTTGGCACTTCTCATATCAAATATATTACCCGGCCAACACCTTGGGTCATGCGGGCCGGCTACCTTAACATGTAGCTGGAATGCTGCCACGCTGCAGGAGAAGTGAAATGCAGGCTGCGCCTAAACCCAAAAACGGCGCAATGGGGGCTTAATACTCTCCCCGAAAAGACTCGCAACTGTCCTACGCTTGGCGCAACCTCGCAGAATGTCGCTGTCTGACCTCAAAGAAGCTATCCACATGCATCTGCATGACGACATTACCAATAAACGCATGGTTGATGTCTCAGAGCTTGCTAGACGGCTGCAGGCGCAATACCCTCAAATCAATCTTCAAGAACTCAGCGAACACATCTTCGAGACCGTAGTTGCGGCCGGCGGCAACGCTCAGTGGGATAAGAAGTGAGCAACGCCTAATCCTGCAACTGGGGTAGAAGCCCGAACATTGACAGCAATCAACCCTTGCGTCCTACGCGCGGAGCTATGCGAAGAGTGGCATGGGCAACTCCCATCGGAGTGGATATCCGGTCCGTATGCAATCGAAGCCCGAGAGGCGCAAGGCACAGCGCCACCGTGTCCTCAAGACCGCCAAGCTGCTTCTCACGTCACCCAAGCTCACGCTTGATGCCGTTATTCGCGATGTCAGTGACAGCGGGGTAAAAATCCAGCTGATCCATGAAGCGGTGCTGCCAGATCGCTTTGAATTTATCTTTGTTTCCGAACAAGTCCGTCAGAATGCCCGTTTGGTCTGGCAAAAGGGTCTTTTGGCGGGACTGGAGCTGATCGGACCGAAGACTGCCATCAAGCTTCCCAGAGTATTGTGAGGAGCGTCTTAGCCTCTGGGCGTGGTTGCTTCTTGCCCATTTAGGAGGCCCACAAGTCTCTTCACGACTTCCTGACCTTGTGCCGTGAGGAGTGCATGCTTCCTGCGATGTTCCTGCTCATCGACAATAGTTTCCACTAATCCCAGCCCCGGTTCTCCCTTGCGGTTGTGCGACCCCATATCGGAAAGGTTGCGTGACATCTGGGGCAGTTTGCAATCTGCAGCCTCCGCAAGTTCGCTCACCGATGCGCCTGGGTTGGCGGCGACCAGTAAGAGTGTTTGGGCAGCCTGCAGGCTCATCGTGGGGCTTATGCTTCGGAAATGGCCCAGAACCGCCCCCACATTCCGCAGTAGCATGCTCTCGCCATTGTCCATTGAACCTTTGCTGAGTTCTGCTCTCATCAATGTATCCATTCCATCTCGTGAAGAGACCGGCACCAAGCAGACGACGGAGCCGCGGATAAAACGTTCCGGAAGAGAAATTTGTTCAGCATGGTAAGCGCCGATCAGAAGCTTCAAGGCTGCTCCCATTGCTCCGATGTCGGCACCAATATTGATGACGTTGGCCACTAGGATCAGGCCGACGATGCTATATAGGATCCACGGCGGATAGAACTTCCTGAGGTTTCCAGCGATGCCGCGCCCGTCACGCGTCCAGTGCGCGCGCTAATCACCTGAATAGCTGCCATCAAGGGGTAGGTGACGATGAGCGTCCAGCACAGGCCATAGCCGAACTGAGCACCTACCTGGGAGTACGTCGCAATGCCAGTTGGGTCAACGTCCGAGGCACCTGTAATGAGGCCAGGTCCCATGATCTCAATAAGCTTGGGACGTTCAGGTTGTTTGACTTTATCGTGCTTTGACCCACCGGCACGTTGTTCGTTCGCCCGGCTTAAATACGACCCGTTAAAAGTAGCAAAACCACGATGATAAGAATAACACCGCCAATTCCTATGCCGGTGTGGCCCATTCCATAGCCATACCCGCCAAAACGCCCGCTGAAGCCACCGATCAGATAAATGATGAGGATTATTACGAGAATAAGCCCGATTGACATGTTGTCTTCCTTCTATGTCTGGTTCGACCCAAGTCGCAACGCACCAGGATACGGGCCTGTATTTGAAATCCAGTGATTATGGCAGAAACGTGAATCTCCGCATTTTGTTCCACCTGCATTCTTGTGCACTGGATCGCCATCCAGGCGATTACCAAGGATAACAGTGTAAATGAGTTCACCTGACACACGGTCCTCAAACAGCGCATCGAATGTCTCGATTTATGCCGCCTTGGCCGGCAATGTGGCGGTCGCAGCTGTTAAATTGGCCGCCTTCGCCTTCAGCGGCAGCGCGGCAATGTTGGTCGAAGGCTTCCATTCGATTATCGACACCTTGAACCAGGTCTTACTGCTCCTTGGGACACATTTGAGCGCGCGGCCTGCCGATGAAAAGCATCCTTTTGGTTATGGGATGGATTCATTTTTCTGGACCTTTGTGGTCGGCATGCTGATTTTTTCAGCCGGTGGCTTAGCCTCAATCTATGAAGGCATCGAGAAGTTTCGGCATCCTACCCAAGTCGATCATCTCACTTTGAACCTAAGCGTTCTAGCGGCCTGCTTCCTTGTCGACATTCTCTCTTTCATCGTGAGCTGGCGGGAGTCGCGCAGGGCTTTGCCGAAGCTCGTGCGCCCGCGCTACCACCGGGTGACTCTGGCAATGTTTATTCATCTCAGTCCCGATCCCGGTATTTTTGAAGTTTTGGCCGAAGGGATTGCGTCACTTATCGGCCTTTTCCTTGCCACTGCCGGCATTCTAGGCTCCGCCGTTTTCGGTTGGGTATGGGCCGACGGTGCGTCCGCCATCGCAATTGGTGTCCTGCTTATTGCTCTTGCGGGTGTTGTTCTTGCGGAAAGCAAGAGCCTTCTGACTGGAGAAGGCGTGTCGCCAGCCTTGCTGGCTGGTATGCGGGAAATTCTGATCGCAGAGCCGCGCGTGCACGAGGTGCGGGAAATTCTCAGCATGTATGTCGGCCCGAACCAAATATTGTTGGCCGTGACACTAGAATACAAAGATGGAATGTCGGGCCGTGCCATTGCCGACACCAACGACGATATTCTCACGCGCTTGCGTTCCGCAGAACCGCGTATCACACGCTTCTTCGTTCGTGCGGATGGGAATTGACCCAGGGTTGCAGACGCACAGCGTTTGGCTCCTCGAGTGAGGAACATGGGCGGGAAAAGTGAATGGACCGACCAATCGGCGGACCTCGCCTTTCGCTGGTGTCAAATTTATTTTCTCCACAGTCTACTTCGACGCTCTTTTTTGAAAAATTGCTGGATACTGTAAGCCGCTTTTTGTCAATTCGCAGCTACGAATTACTTCTTTGACGAGCTCCGTTTTCTCGTCTGCGATGGTTCGAATCTTCTTGAGGGAGGTGGCGATTGGGACTGCGACACGCACCTCGTTCGACAAATGACCATCGAGTCGAAACAGCCACAATTTGGTCGCGGGTGAGAGTATCCACCATCGTCTTTTCCAAGAAGGAAATGTTGCCCGGTCCCGCTTGGGTGCTGGTGGGGTTTCGGGACCGGGGCTTTCGCAGGGGTATTCGCCTTACAGAAACTTAAAGCTGCGCTGGCTGTGCTCCAGTTGCAACGCAGAGTCTGTGAGCTATCCACGAAAAACACAGTCCACTTGTGAACACGTGGAAGGGATCACAAACTTAGATTCGACATCGACAGCCATGTTAACTATATAATCCTATATTGTCGCTGTAATCCTATGGAGCGAGTGATGCGCAGGCAAGCCTTTATCAATCTCAAGTGGCGAAAAATCCATGTTTGCGCCGAGGGTGTTCCGGCAATTGTTGCACTTGTTGCAGTAGCACTGTGTTGTGTATATCGCACTCCAGCTCACCCACTCCATTGGCTGCGATTTCGTTCATCTTTGCGGCTTGAAAGGGTGATGCTGCGCAACAATTTTCGAAGCCTGCTCGTTGCGGCATTTCCCTGCAAGGCAACAAAAAATTCCCTGCTCAAAAAGTAGGGAATTGTCCTCAGAAAACCAGGTAAATCCCGGCTGAAATCTAATTCAAGAATGCCGGTTCGCCGTGATTTTTCAAAAATTCCCTGCATTTTCCCATTGAACAGGGAAATTTGACCTGAGACGAGTTCGCGTATGACTGCGTCCACCACCAACCAGTTTCGGGATTTTGTACAATTTTATGACGGACGCGTAGTACCGGCGAATTCCCGGCGAATATGCCGCTATTCCATAAATGGTCTGGTGCCGAGACCGCATGAGAGACCGAGTTTCAGGGCTTATGGACGTATTGTCTATGTTTGCATTTTTCGGGTCCAGACGGCGGTCTTGCCACGACGGCGTCGTGCATCGAATATTGGAGCTTGATGGGGTTGTCAGAACCCCAAGCTATCTGCCTATTGATCGCAATCCTGCGGAAAATTGGAGAGGCGTTGAATGCCCTTGGCCGTCAGGCCACTGATGCTGTCTGAAATTATCGCGTCTGAACTTATGGCGCAGTCTTGCCCCAAGACATAAGTCCAAATCCAAGCACCATGATTCCCAAAGCCAATACCAGCATCTGCGTGTCTCCAGATTTTTTGACCGTAGCTGCTATTCATGATCGTGGGCGGAACAGCTGACCGCGAGGTTCGTAACTCATGTGCCATCCCGCCGTTGAACATCGAATGAGAGTGCTGTTCACGCCGTGTTCATTGGTAACAGGCGCTGGGGAGCAGTTTGACCGGCATCATTTAACTGCTGTGTTGAGAGACAACCGCGCCAAGCCTGAAATTTTCTGGTGGAGATGCGCTCTCGTCAGACTGCCTGCTCCACCAATCGCCCCGATGACCGTCGATTTTTTCGGCCGCCGCTAAGGCGTCAGTCAGAGGCATGGGCCTGGCGAAGTAATATCCTTGGACAAATTCGCATTTGAGATGTGCAAGAGCCTTCATCTCGGAAACGTCCTCGGCACCTTCAGCCACCACCGTCATTCCCAGCCGGTGGGCAAGGTCGATGATGCCGGCCAGAAGCGATGCACCCGCCTTTTCTACGCGGCTGCCATGCACAAAGGCGCGATCAATCTTCAATTTGTCGAAAGGCAAGTGCTCAAGATAAGACAGCGACGAGTAGCCAGTGCCGAAGTCGTCAAGCGCCACGGCAACACCCATTGCCTTCAACTCGTTCATGAGATCACGAATGGAGTGTATGGAATTGCCTGCAAACAGGCTTTCGGTAATCTCCATGCACAGGAGATTGGGAGGAAGTTTGCTCGCGTTCAGTGCGTCATGAATCTTGTCAACGAACCCCGAGATCATGATCTGGCTTGGTGACACGTTGACCGACATGAAACGGGCAAGCCTTCCCCCGGCTGAAAGCACCATGGCGTCCTGGCATGCCTTCTTCAGCACCCATTCTCCCAATTGCGCGATGATGCCGGTTTCTTCCGCAATGGGAATGAATTTCGAGGGCGGAATATAGCCGCTTTTGTGGCGCCAGCGCAGCAACGCTTCAAAGCCTTCGACGCGTCGCAATGCCAGATTGACGATGGGCTGATAGTGAACTTCCAACTCACCTCTTGCGATGGCCTGGCGAAGATCACTCTCGATCCCGCTGTTTTCGGTCGCTTTGTCACCGATGGCGGGCGCATAGGGCACCGGTTGCGCAAACGCCTGCCGCTTGGATTCAGCGAGCGCCAGACTGGCGCGGCGGAAAAGTTCTTCGCCGTCTTCGGCGTACACCGAAGCGAACGCGTAGCCGATACGGGGCGCTACATCGAGCCGATGCCCATTGATGATGACTGGCCGATAGAAGCTGGCCACGAAGGGCGCGAGACATTCCTGTGCGCGGGCGAGTGAATCGCAATGACGGAACAGCACAGCAAACACAGTGGGCCTGATACGCGCAACATAGGCAAGCTTGCCACCTGCTTCGGTCAGCCGCCCTGCGATTTCAACGAGCACGGAATCACCGGCAACGCGGCCAAGAACGTTCGCGATCGTCTTGAAGCGCTCAATTTCGATCAGGAAAACGGCGTTTCGCGATCCGATGTGTGTCTCGTCAGCGAGTTCCTTGATGAAATGCGCTTGGTTGTGCAATCCCGTCAACGGATCAAAATAGGCCAGTTGTTGAAGGGCTTTGTCGCGGTCATGAATTTCGCCGACCATTTTATTGAAGGAATTGACCAGCGTCAGCGTTTCACCTTCAGCGCCTTCAATCTGTGTCTGTGTGTAGCGCTGGTTTGCCGTCAGTGCCAACATGGCATCAGTCAGTTTGCGGATGGGTATTGTGATGCGCCGTTGCAGCCCGGATGCCAGAATCATGGAAGCGACCATGGCCGAAGCCGAAGCCAGAAACAGCACGATCAGGATGTGCAGGAGCTGCGTTCGGATGCCGCGGATGTCACCTACCAGAATGAGTTTTCCAGCTGGCATGCCGCCACGTACAACATCGACGCTGACTGGCATCAAACCACGTGTCAGCATCTTGATCATGCTGGCTTCACCCTTGATCATGTCACTGCTTAGCATGACCAGGTCGCCGGCACTTGCCACTACCTTATTGGCAGGATCGACCGCATAAACGCCGGTTATGTCCTGAAGGCGTCCCACCGAGCGGAATACGCGGCGGATGCCATCAGCATCTCTATTGGCCAGGCTTTCGGCGACTGCCGAAGCAAACACATAACCGGTCGATTCCAGAGCTTTCTTGCGCTCGGTCAATGCATCATGAATCTGAAATTCGGCAATGATCGCGGCAAAAACCGTCATCGCCAGAATGACTGTCCCGGTCACCAGTATCTGGATCCGGCGTGCGATGCTGCGATCTTTGGCTTTCAAGGCATCCTCCCGACACCTGCCTTAACGCGCGCGACTTAAGCTTCACTGAACGGGAAAGGTGAATGGTCGCCACCCCATGCTCAACGGCGGGTTAATGCATGTTTACAAATTGTCGGATAATTTCAATAGCCTATCAATAACTGTTAGCTATTTTGGGTACCGCTGGGGTTCGGACTGCCAATAGGTGAACTAATGAAACGCGCTTTCTGCGTCTTCAATGCTTTTTGGTCAGCTGAACGAGGCAGCATGGCCGTCATTCTTGCGTTGGCCCTGCCTGTTCTGCTGGGCTGCATTGGCTTGGGCGTTGATTTTGCAACACTGAATCTGAAGCGCTCCACTTTACAAGCCGCCGCGGACGCGGCTGCAGTGGCAGGCGCCAAGCAGTTGTCGCTTGCGTCGTCCACCGACGCGGCTGTCGCAGCCACGGTTCAGAATTATTTGAAGAGCGAGCTTGATGGCGATGATGCAAACGCCACCGGCGCTGCCAAGGTGGATCGCACCAACAGCAAGGTCGAAGTGCAGGTGACCGAAAACTGGACACCATTTTTCGCCCACTTTGTCGACGGCTCAATCACTCCCGTCATCACCAGCGCTACCGCTGTCCTTCAGGGTGAAACACGCCTTTGCATTCTGGCGCTGAATCCCAGCGAGAGTCAGACTTATCAAACGTCTGAACTGGCCCATGTTCAAGCTCCGAGCTGCGGTGTCTATTCGAATTCGGTCGATCCTAAGGGCATGGACTTGCAAGGTCTGTCATCTATCACCGCGCAGGTGATTTGCACGGCGGGCGGCATTTCGGCAAACAAATCGCAAACCAGTGTCGATCCACAGACGGATTGTCCAGTCATGGCTGATCCGTTGGCCACGCGCGCGCCGCCCGTGGTCGGCAGTTGCACGCAAAACAGTGCCAAAGTCACGTTGGGTATCGCCACGCTTTATCCGGGTGTGTATTGCGGTGGATTGGAAATTTCTGGAGTTTCCATCGTCAATTTCAAGCCAGGTACCTATGTGATCAAGGACGGGCCATTGAAGATTGGAGGCGCTGCAATTGTAACCGGAAAAAATGTTGGCTTTTATCTGACGGGCACCAATGCTGCATTGAACCTCACTGGCACGTCGGTGATTGCGCTCAGCGGCGCTGAGAGTGGAGATATGGCAGGCCTTCTGGTTTACGCTGACCGCAACCAGTCGGACGGCCTTGAGCACCGCATCAATAGTCCGACAGTGCAGGAGCTCACCGGTACCATATATCTTCCAAAAGGCAATATTCGCATCGATCCCATTACTAACGTCACGGTCGGCGCGCAGTCAGCCTACACAGCGATTGTGGCGGAGCGCGTGCGTGTTGCGAATTTGCCGACTCTGGTGATGAACACAAACTACGGCGCGACGAGCGTGCCGGTGCCCGATGGCATCCGGTCAGCGGCCACCATCGTCCTTTCCAACTGATCAGGCGTTGCGGCGCTTGCCTTCGATGAGATCGAGAATGCTCCGCGCGGCATCGAGCACATTGGTGCCTGGTCCAAATATTTCAGCCACCCCCTTTTCCCTGAGAAAATCATAGTCGGAGCGGGGAATAACTCCGCCGACCACGACGAGAATGTCACCACGCCCTTTAGTCTTCAGTGCTTCGATGAGCTCTGGAACAAGAGTGCGATGCCCGGCGGCAAGTGTCGAAATACCGATCACCCGAACGTTTTTGGCAATGGCCAGCGAAGCCGCCTCCAACGGTGTCTGGAAGAGGGGGCCAGTCACCACGTCAAATCCGAGATCGCCAAAGGCGGCAGCGATGACGTTGGCACCCCGGTCATGTCCGTCCTGCCCCAATTTGGCAACCAGAAAGCGCGGCGCTTTGCCTGTAGCCTTCACCACGTCAGAAAAGCGTTCCTTCAACAAGAGGTATTCAGGATCGTCCTTATAGGCTGCGCCATGAACGCCCTTCACAGCCTGCGGCAGAGCTGCATGGTCGCCGAATGCTTCACGCAGGCAATCCGAAATTTCGCCCACCGTCGCCCGAACTCGCGCCGCCTCTATCGTCGGAGCGAGAAGATTGGAAAAAGGATTTCGCGCTGCCTTCGCCAAGGACTCCAGAGCGCCCCTCACGCGCTCAGGATCACGTGAGCGCTTGACCTGCGTCAGCCGCTTCACCTGCGCATCGCGTACTGCAGCGTTGTCGATCACTCGCGTGTCAAGCCTGTCTTCCTGTTCGAGCCGGTATTTGTTGACGCCGATGATCACAGTCTCGCCCTTGTCAACTGCGGCCTGTTTCGCCGTGGCCGCTTCTTCGATCATCCGCTTGGGCAAACCAGCCGTTACAGCTTCGGTCATGCCGCCTCGGGCTTCAATCTCTTCCATCAAGGCCCAGGCCTTGTCGGCCAACTGCTGGGTGAGGCTTTCGACATAATAGGAACCAGCCAGCGGGTCGGCGACATCGGTGATTCCAGTCTCGTGTTGCAGGATCAGCTGCGTGTTGCGTGCGATACGCGCAGAAAATTCGGTGGGTAGGGCAATGGCTTCATCGAAGCTGTTTGTATGCAATGATTGTGTGCCGCCAAGCGTTGCCGCCAGCGCCTCATAGGCGGTCCGGATAATATTATTGTATGGGTCCTGTTCCTGCAGGCTGACGCCAGATGTTTGGCAATGGGTTCGTAGCATCAGGCTTTCTTTTTTCTTTGGCGCAAAGCCTGATCATGACACGGTGCCACAGCAGACGCGCAGCCCGCAGCTTCGCTGCTTCGGCAAAGAAATTCATTCCAATGGCAAAGAAGAAAGATAACCGTCCCGCAAAATCATCGATATCGAGGCCGCGAGCCAGCGCCGCACGAACATATTCGCGGCCGTCAGCCAGAGTGAAGGCGAGCTCCTGCACCAGCGTCGCACCCGCTTCCTGCATGTGATAGCCGGAAATCGAGATCGAATTGAATTTGGGCATCTCCTTCGCCGTGAAGGCGATGATGTCCGCTACGATCCGCATCGAGGCTTCAGGCGGATAGATATAGGTGTTGCGCACCATGAACTCTTTCAGAATGTCATTCTGGATGGTGCCGGAAAGTTCACTGCGCTTGGCGCCCTGTTCCTCGCCCGCCACAATGAACATGGCGAGGATTGGCAGCACCGCACCATTCATCGTCATCGAGACCGACATGTCCTTAAGCGGAATGCCATTGAACAGGATTTTCATATCCTCGACGCTGTCGATCGCAACACCTGCCTTGCCGACATCACCCGTAACGCGCGGATGATCGGAGTCATAGCCACGATGCGTGGGAAGATCGAAGGCAACAGAAAGCCCTTTCTGACCGGCGGCGAGGCCTTTGCGATAAAAGGCGTTGGATTCCTCTGCGGTCGAAAAGCCCGCATATTGCCGGATTGTCCATGGCCGCCCGGCATACATTGTGGCATAAGGCCCACGCACAAATGGAGCTTCACCCGGCTTCGTGCCGAGATGTGAAACCGATCTCAGGTCATCCGCTGTGTAGAGGGGCTTGACCTCAAGCCCGTCCTTGCCGCCTTTTGAAGACATCAGTATCCGCCATCTCCAAACCAAGCATATTCGGCTTCGTGATTGCCCTTCCAATTCGGCATGCCCCTCTCAGTCAGCTTACCTTTAGGCATCACGTAAGAATCGATGCGACGATCGGGAATTTCACACCAACGGATATTGAATGCTGCACGCCTGGGAAAAAAATAGAGACTTGAGTAGGGCAGATGGTCATGGATCCACCATGCCATACCTCTCCAGTCTGCGCCTTTTTCATATTGTTCGGCAAACCATGGGACAACAACGCATGCGGTGGCGCCCATCCACCCATTGGAGTCGAGCTGATCCCAGATGTGCCGGCCATTGTTTTTTTTGTTACTTGCGCAGCCCAGCTTGTTCTTATTGCCGTAGTCATTGACTTCAGCAGTGCGATAAGCCGATCTTATCGCGATACGGCCAAATCGATCCTGAAGCGGCTCAAGAAGATCGCAACACAAGCGCTTGCCGACTGTAATGGCTAAATCCGGGTTGTCGGGAACATTGGATATTCCGGTAATTTGCGAAATTTCTGAAAAAAGAAAATCTCTCATGAAGAAAGTCTTGGATAGGCGAACACTTCCAAACCTACCTAAATCCTTGACGGACGCCGGCTTTTTCATCATTCAAATTCCATGATCAACTGATCGACAGAGAGGCTATCGCCGACTTTGGCCGCCACCTTCTTCACCTTGCCGTGGCGTTCGGCGCGCATAACGTTTTCCATCTTCATGGCTTCGATAACAGCTACCGGCTGTCCGGGTTCGACCATATCGCCCGCAGCAACTGAAATCTGCCGCACCAGCCCAGGCATCGGGCAGAGCAGGAGCTTCGAAATGTCCTTAAGTTTCTTTTGCGGCATGAGTTTGGCCAACTCGGCCACGCGAAGGCCGCGCACTTGGGCGACAACATCCACACCACGCCGCCGCAGCCTGATGCCGCGAGCCGACGTTGAAACCTTCACGCTATATTCGCTGCCGTTCATCCGGAAGTGACCATGCGGCTCACCCGGATACCAGGCCGACGAAATCAGCTGCGGCTTGCCTTGGTCAATCGTGACTTGCTGACCTACCGTTTCCAACATTACCTTGGCCGCAAACTCCCGTGTTCCAATTCTGACACTCCAGCTTTGTGGCAGCTTGCGTTTGTGGTTCGGCACGGTGCCGCTGATTTCACTGGCCCGCAGTTCGTTTTTCACATGGATGAAGACAGCAACACTGGCGAGATCTGTCAGCTCTTCCGGTGAAGGTGCAGTTCCCTTGAAACCTTCGGGAAATTCTTCGGCGATAAAGCCTGTGGTGATGTCGCCCTTCCGGAAACGGGTATTGCCCATCACGGCCGAAAGAAAGGGGATATTGTGGCCGATGCCTTCCACTTCGAAGTCATCCAAGGCCTGCCGCATGGCATTGATGGCGCCCAACCGCTCCGGCGCCCAAGCACAAAGCTTGGCGACCATTGGATCATAATACATTGAGATTTCGCCACCCTCGTAGACGCCGGTATCATTCCGGATGACAGTCTTATCGCGCTGCTCACCTTCGCGCGGCGGGCGGTAGCGCGTCAGGCGGCCAGTGGAGGGCAGGAAGTTGCGGAATGGATCTTCGGCATAAAGCCGGGCTTCCACGGCCCAGCCATTGATTTTGATATCGCTTTGCTTGAACCCGAGTTCCTCTCCAGCAGAAACGCGGATCATCTGCTCGACAAGATCAAGCCCGGTGATAAGTTCGGTGACAGGGTGCTCAACCTGCAACCGGGTGTTCATTTCCAGAAAATAGAAGTTGCGTTTGCTGTCGGCGATGAACTCTACCGTGCCGGCAGAAGTGTAGCCTACCGCTTTTGCCAGTGTGACTGCCTGCTCGCCCATGGCCTGGCGCGTCGCCGCATCGAGGAAAGGCGAGGGCGCCTCCTCGATGACCTTCTGGTTGCGCCGTTGGATCGAGCATTCGCGCTCATTGAGGTAAAGCACCGTGCCATGCTTGTCGCCCAGCACCTGGATTTCGATGTGGCGCGGTTGCTCGATGAATTTTTCAATGAAGATGCGGTCATCGCCGAAGGAGGATTTTGCTTCCGAGCGCGATACCGAAAAGCCTTCGCGGGCTTCGACATCATTGTGCGCAATGCGCATGCCCTTGCCGCCGCCGCCTGCCGAGGCCTTGATCATCACGGGATAGCCAATCTCCCTGGCGATCTTCGCTGCATGGGCTTCGTCTGAGATCAATCCCATGAAGCCGGGCACGGTCGAAACGCCCGCTTCGGCGGCCAGTTTCTTCGAGGTGATCTTGTCACCCATGGCGGCAATGGCCTTGGGTGGCGGCCCAATAAAAGCGATGCCGGCCTTTTCACACGCGGCAGCGAATTCGGCATTTTCCGAGAGGAAGCCATAGCCAGGATGGATGGCCTCGGCGCCCGTCTTCTTTGCGGCGTCGATAATCTTGTCGATGGAGAGATAGGACTGCGCTGAGGGAGCAGGGCCGATATGCACAGCCTCATCGGCCTTCAGCACGTGCAATGAATGCGCGTCCACATCCGAATAAACGGCCACCGCCTTGATGCCCATCCGGCGCGCCGTCTTGATCACGCGGCAGGCGATCTCGCCCCGATTAGCAATGAGAATCTTTTTGAACATCACAGTGGAATCGTGTCGTGCTTTTTCCACGCCACCTCCACTTTCTTCTTTCGCAAGGCCGCGAAAGCCCGTGCAATACGCTTGCGCGAGGCATGCGGCATGATCACTTCATCAATAAAGCCACGCTCAGCCGCAACGAACGGGTTGGCAAAGCGTGCCTCATACTCATTGGTGCGCTTGGTGATCTTCTCTTTGTCGGCCAACTCGTTACGGTAGAGAATTTCTGCTGCACCCTTGGCGCCCATCACCGCGATCTCGGCGGAAGGCCAGGCGTAGTTGACGTCAGCGCCAATATGCTTGGAGGCCATCACGTCGTAGGCACCGCCATAAGCCTTGCGCGTGATCAGCGTCACCATCGGAACTGTAGCCTGCGAATAGGCAAAGAGCAATTTTGCGCCATGTTTGATGACGCCGCCATATTCCTGTGCCGTACCTGGCAGGAAACCCGGCACATCGACCAGTGTGAGAATCGGAATGTTGAAGGCATCGCAAAAGCGCACGAAACGCGCCGCCTTGCGCGATGAGTCGATGTCGAGACAGCCCGCCAGCACCATCGGCTGGTTCGCGACCACACCGATCGATTGGCCTTCAATCCGGATAAAGCCAGTGATGATGTTGCCGGCGAAGGCTTCCTGGATCTCGAAGAAATCAGCTTCATCGGCAAGCGCCAGCACCAGTTCCTTCATGTCATAGGGCTTGTTGGCACTGTCAGGGATCAACGTGTCGAGCCGCAACTCCATGCGCTCCGGTTCGTCATGAAACGGCCGCGTGGGCGGCGCATCGCGATTTGAGAGCGGCAGAAAGTCAAACAGGCGCCGCACCTGTTCCAGCGTCTCGATGTCATCGTCGAACGCACCATCTGCAACGGACGATTTGGTGGTGTGTGTGCCAGCACCGCCCAGTTCCTCAGCGGTCACCACTTCATTGGTGACTGTCTTCACCACATCAGGTCCGGTCACGAACATGTAGGATGTGTCACGCACCATGAAGATGAAATCGGTCATGGCCGGCGAATAGACAGCCCCTCCCGCGCACGGACCCATGATCACGGAAATCTGCGGCACCACGCCAGAGGCCGCCACGTTGCGCTTGAACACGTCGGCATAACCGGCGAGCGAAGCCACACCTTCCTGGATGCGCGCCCCGCCCGAGTCATTCAGGCCGATGACAGGTGCGCCTGTTTTCATCGCCATATCCATGATCTTGCAGATTTTCTGCGCATGGGTTTCAGACAGCGAGCCACCAAGCACAGTGAAATCCTGTGAGAATACGCATACCATCCGGCCATTGATGGTGCCCCAACCAGTCACCACGCCATCACCGGTCACCTTCTGCTTCTCCATGCCAAATTCAGTGGAGCGGTGCGTAACGAACATGTCGTATTCTTCAAACGAGCCTTCATCGAGCAGCACTTCGATACGCTCGCGGGCCGTCAGTTTTCCCTTGGCATGCTGGGCTTTGATACGAGCTTCGCCACCGCCCATGCGAGCTTCATGGCGGCGTTTCTCCAGTTCAGCGATGACGTCTTTCACGTTTCTTTTTGTCCCAGACTCCCTGCAGCAAAGCTACCTGAAGCACGGGTGCAGGGCAAATGCCGCTCATGTGCCTTTGGATGGCGTTTCCCCGGTGGCCGCAAGGCTGGTTAATGCTGCATAGTGCACGAGGGGAGGGGCATCGTGAAGGCAAAACAAAAGGGAACCGCCCTGGTGGTGGCCTCAGCACTCTTGTGGAGCACTGGCGGCACCATTGCGCGCTTTCTTTCGGCGGCTGATCCCTGGGCGGTCATCGTGTGGCGTTCGTTCTTTGCGGCACTATTTCTTTTGCTGTTCATGCTGACCACCGAAGGCCCGCGTGAAACCGGATTGATGTTCCGCCGCATGGGCTGGCCTGGCTGGGCCGTGGCCTTCTGCTTTGCAATTGCTTCCACAAGCTTCGTGATTGCCGCCGGTTACACCACCATTGCCAACATCCTGCTAATCCAGGCAGGCACACCGTTGCTGGCGGCTTTGATGGCTTGGTTCTTTTTCCATGAATACGTCTCGGTGCCGACGCGTCTTGCCATTGCTGCGGTGATCCTTGGCATCGGCATCATGGTCTCGGAGACCTTCAGTGGCCATATCTCGCCCCTGGGCGATGGGCTCGCGCTTGTCATTGCGGTGGTCTTCGCCGTGGCGACTGTGATCACCCGCCATCATCACGAGGTGCGCATGCTACCCGCCGTCTGCCTTGCCACGGTCATGGCCGGAGCTTTTGCGTTCCCACATGCACAAGGCCTCAATGTGTCATCGATCGATCTCTTTTGGCTGGTGCTGTTCGGCGCCATAAACCTTGGACTCGGCCTAGCCGTTTTCACCTTGGGGGTGCGCCTGATCCCCGCCGCCTTTGCAGCATTGCTCGGCACGCTCGAACCCGCACTCGGGCCCATCTGGGTCTGGCTGGTGCACGGTGAGGTGCCGTCGCTCCGCACCATTATCGGCGGAGCCGTGGTCTTCGTCGCCCTGTTCATCCATTTGCTGCTCGAATGGCAGCGCCAACCAGAAGAAGATCACAGCGAACAGGTTTTCACCATTTAGTTTCTAACCTTCGCTGGTACGACATGATGAGGCTGTATCTGTCTTTGGGGAGTGGACCGTTGCCACATGGGACCAATCTAGGTGAAAACATAGAAACCTGAGGACCGTGCCTCAATTTCTTGTTGCACTGCAGTATTGAACTCGTCAAATTGCCTTGGAAATCATTTGGATAAAGCCCACTTCATGAAAAATAGCCCCGAAGCCATCAAAGCCGACATTTTGGCTAAGCTTGCCTATTCCATAGGCAAGGACAGGATCGTGGCCAAGTCGCATGACTGGCTGGCGGCGACCATTCTCGCCTTGCGCGACCGCATCATTGACCAATGGATGGATTCAACCCGCGCGTCCTACGAAGCGCAGGATCGCCGCGTATATTATATCTCGCTGGAGTTTCTGATCGGGCGTCTGCTGCGCGACGCCCTCAACAATCTCGATCTCAATGATGCCTTCAAGCAGGCACTCGCCGAACTCAATGTTGATCTCGACCTGACAGAAGCGCTGGAATATGATGCAGCCTTGGGCAATGGCGGCCTCGGGCGTCTCGCCGCCTGCTTCATGGAAAGCATGGCCAGCCTGGACATCCCGGCCTACGGCTATGGCATCCGCTACAATCACGGCATTTTTCAGCAGCTCATCAAGGATGGCTGGCAATTCGAAGTGCCGGAACACTGGTTGGAAGATGGCAATCCGTGGGAGTTCGCCAGGCGCGAAGCGGCCTACAAGATCACCTTCGGCGGCCATGTGGAATCAACGCCCGGCAAACCCGCTGCACTATGGCATGCCGATGAACAAATCCTTGCCACTGCATTCGATGTGCCCATGGTTGGCTGGCGCGGCAAGCGTGTAAATACGCTGCGGCTGTGGGGTGCAAGGGCCTACGATCCGATCCTGCTTGCTGCCTTCAACAGTGGCGATTTTACCGGTGCGCTTGCTGGCAGCCGCAACGCGGAAATTTTGACCCGCGTGCTCTATCCGTCAGATTCAACACCGCAGGGTCAGGAACTGCGTCTCCGTCAGGAATATTTCGCAACCTCTGCCGCGCTGCAGGACATTCTCCGTCGTCACAACCAGCAATACCGCAGAATGGACAATCTCGCCGACAAGGTTGCGGTGCAAATAAATGACACACATCCTGCCATCGCTGTCGCCGAACTCATGCGCCTCTTGGTCGACATTCACAATGTGCCTTGGGACAGCGCGTGGACCATTACCCAGAAGACATTGTCCTACACCAACCACACATTGCTTCCCGAAGCATTGGAAAGCTGGCCAGTTGATTTGTTTGAACGGCTGCTCCCGCGGCACCTCCAGATTATTTATGCAATCAACGACCACATGCTGGCGGAGGCTCACAATCGCCTTAACGCGACAACCGAATTTATCCGCTCCGTCTCACTGATTGATGAGGACGGCGGACGCCGTATCCGCATGGGCAATCTCGCGTTCGCGGGGTCACACAGCATCAATGGCGTGTCAGCACTTCACACCGAGCTGATGAAGGAGAGCGTGTTTCGTGACCTCAACATGCTTTTTCCCGGCCGCATCAACAACAAGACCAATGGCATCACGCCGCGCCGCTGGCTGCACAATTGCAATCCTGAACTTTCGAAATTGTTCGCCGAAGTAGGCGGACCGGAGACCTTGGACAATGCCGAGCTCCTGCCGCGTGCGGCACGCATTGCGGATGACGCCGCGCTCAGCGAGCGCTTCGCCCGGATCAAGCGTGACAACAAGGCCGAACTTGCGCGCCACATTGAAATTCTGGTGGGCCAAAAGGTTGACCCGAGCTTCATGTTCGATGTGCAGGTGAAGCGCATCCATGAATACAAGCGTCAGCTTCTCAACATCTTGCAGGCCATCGATCACTATCTCGCCATCAAGGCCAACCCGTCGGCTGTCTTCGTCCCGCGCGTTAAGATTTTCGCTGGCAAGGCGGCTCCGAGCTACACCCAGGCCAAGCTGATTATCAAGCTGATCAATGAAGTTGCGAACGTCGTTAATACAGATCCCGATGTCAACGGACAGTTCAAGGTGGTGTTCCTTCCGAACTATAACGTGTCGCTGGCCGAAACCGTCGTGCCAGCCACCGATCTTTCCGAGCAGATTTCGACAGCTGGCATGGAAGCCTCGGGCACCGGAAACATGAAATTCGGCCTCAATGGCGCACTCACCATTGGCACTCTGGATGGCGCCAATGTCGAGATGCGGGAGCACGTCGGAGCCGAGAATTTCTTCATTTTTGGCCTTGAAGCGAGGGAAGTGGAGGAGCGCCGGCGGCAGGGTGTGGACGGCCACGCCGTTGTCGAAAGTTCGCCCCGCCTGCGCGCTGTCCTGCGCGAATTGAGCCGGGGAACTTTCTCGGCTGGCGATGCTCGTCTCTACAATGCAATTGCAGATTCCATTTACCATGGCGACTGGTTCATGGTCGGCCAGGATTTTGACGCATATTGCGCAGCGCAGGAGGCTGTGAGCACCACTTGGCAACGGCCAAAGGACTGGACGCGAATGGCAATTCGGAATAGCGTCAATATGGGTTGGTTCTCGTCTGATCGCACAATCAGGGAATACGCCCGGGATATTTGGAACGTGCCGACTGGGTAAAGTGAGTTGAATGGCCGAAGCAAAATGGAAAACCAGCGGCCCTGAAATCCAAGCCATCGTGGATGGCAGGCACGCGGATCCATTCAAGGTTCTAGGTCTTCATAAGGCTGGAAAAGTTTATGTGGCGCGGGCCTATGTGCCCGGTGCCGATATGGTTTTCGTCGAAACTCTCGACGGCAAGGAAATCGGCCAGCTTGAGCGCCGACACACGGCCGGATTTTTCGAAGGCGAGGTTCAAACAAAAGACCTGCAGCCGGTCCGCTTTCTCTGCGTCAATGCCGGTGGCCGCTGGCATACGACGGATGCATATTCATTAGGCCCCGTTCTCGGTCCCCAAGATGACTATTTCATGGGGGAGGGCAACCACCTCAATCTCTATAACAAGCTCGGCGCGCATTTGATGACACATGAAGGTGTGCAGGGCGTCGAATTTGCGGTTTGGGCGCCGAACGCTAGCCGTGTATCAGTGGTGGGAGATTTCAACGGCTGGGATGGGCGCCGCCATGTCATGCGTAAACGCACTGGCACCGGCGTGTGGGAAATCTTCGTGCCTGAAGCACAGGCGGGGCAGAGCTATAAATATGAGTTGCTGGACCCAAATGGCCAGCTCTTGCCGCTCAAGGCCGATCCTTTTGCCTTTGCATCCGAGCTTCGGCCGAAGAACGCTTCGCGCGTCTACGATATTTCCAAGTTCCAGTGGTCGGATGGCGATTATCTGGCCGGCCGCTCGCAGGGCGACAAACGCCGTCTGCCCATGTCGATCTATGAGGTCCATCTCGGCTCATGGCGGCGCAAGCAGGGCAATGAGTTTCTGAGCTATGACGAACTGGCGGACAGTCTCGTCAAATACGCCAAGGACATGGGTTTCACCCATATCGAATTGCTTCCCGTTTCCGAACATCCGTTCGACCCGAGCTGGGGTTACCAGCCGACGGGACTTTTTGCGCCTACGGCACGGTTCGGTGATCCATCCGGCTTTGCGCGTTTTGTGAACCGCGCCCATGAGGCAGGTTTGGGCATCATTCTCGATTGGGTGCCAGCACATTTCCCAACCGATCAACACGGCCTCGGTCATTTTGACGGAACGGCGCTCTATGAACACCAGGATCCGCGTCAGGGCTATCACCCCGACTGGAATACGGCGATCTATAATTTTGGCCGCACCGAAGTTTTGAGCTTCCTTCTCAACAACGCGCTGTTTTGGCTTGGCCAATATCACATCGATGGTCTGCGCGTGGATGCTGTCGCATCGATGCTCTACCTCGATTATTCGCGCAAGGAAGGTGAGTGGGTGCCCAATAAATTTGGCGGGCGCGAAAATCTTGAGGCGGTTGCATTCCTCCAGCGCGTCAACCATGAAACCTATGGCCAGCATCCGGGCAGCGTGACCATTGCGGAAGAGTCGACGGCGTTCCCGGGAGTGTCCAAGCCGACGAACATGAACGGCCTTGGCTTTGGCTTCAAATGGAACATGGGTTTCATGCATGACACGCTGAAATACATGGGCCGCGATGGCATTCACCGGAGGTTCCATCACAACGACTTGACCTTCGGCCTTCTTTATGCCTTCACAGAGAATTTCGTCTTGCCGCTGTCACATGACGAAGTGGTGCACGGCAAAGGCTCGCTGCTCAGCAAGATGTCGGGCGATGACTGGCAGAAATTCGCGACCTTGCGCGCCTTCTACGCATTCATGTGGGCCTACCCCGGAAAAAAGCTGCTCTTCATGGGTCAGGAGTTTGCCCAGTGGAACGAATGGAATTTTGCCCAGTCCCTTGATTGGCACCTGCTTGATGGTGCGCCCCACAAGGGCATGCAGTCGTTGGTCCGCGATCTCAACAAACTATACGCTTCGGTTGCCTCGCTGCACGCGCGTGATTGCGAGCCTGAAGGCTTCGAATGGCTGCAAGCCGATGATGCCCAAGCTTCGGTCTATGCCTGGGCCCGCCATGACGGCGAAGGTGGACCGATCAGCGTGGCGATTTGCAATTTCACCAGCGTGCCGCATGATGGCTACACCTTGCCTATGCCGACGGCGGGTGAATGGCGCGAAGCGATCAACACCGATGCCGATGTGTATTGGGGGTCGGGCAAGGGCAACGCCGGCAAGGTGGTAGCAGACAGCAAACCGCACGGCGGCAAGCCTGCATCTGCACGCATCAACCTGCCGCCTTTGGCTACCGTCATTCTGGTTCAAGAAAAAAAATGAAACTTACGGGGAGAACATCATGAGCGAACCGCGCAAGAATGCACCGCTGGCCCGCGAGGCTATGGCCTACGTGCTGGCTGGTGGACGCGGCAGCCGTTTGATGGAGTTGACTGATATACGCGCCAAGCCAGCGGTGCCCTTCGGCGGCAAGTCGCGCATCATCGATTTCGCATTGTCCAACGCCCTGAACTCAGGCATCCGCCGTATCGGCGTGGCCACGCAATACAAGGCCCACAGTCTCATCCGTCACATGCAGCGCGGCTGGAACTTTTTCCGCCCCGAGCGCAATGAAAGTTTTGATATTCTTCCCGCCTCACAGCGTGTGTCCGAAGACCAATGGTATGCCGGCACAGCCGACGCCGTTTATCAGAACCTCGACATCATTGAATCCTACGGCCCGAAATACATCGTCATCCTGGCCGGCGACCATATCTACAAAATGGACTACGAGACGATGCTGCAGGAGCATGCCGACAGCGGTGCTGACGTCACCATCGGCGTTCTGGAAGTGCCGCGCATGGAAGCCACCGGTTTCGGCGTAATGCACGTTGATGAAAAAGACCGCATCATCGACTTCATCGAAAAGCCCAAGGATCCTCCCGCCATCCCGGGAAATCCGGATATGGCGCTGGCCTCAATGGGAATTTACGTCTTCGAGATGAGTCATCTCACGAAGCTGTTGAAGGAGGATGCGGCAACACCCGGTTCTTCGCGCGACTTCGGCAAGGACATCATTCCGAGGATCGTGAAGAGTGGTAAGGCTATGGCCCATCGCTTCGCCAAGTCATGTGTGCGCTCTGTCCAGCGAGAAGGAGGCCTACTGGCGCGATGTAGGAACAGTTGATGCCTATTGGGAAGCCAATCTCGATCTTTGTGAGGCCGTGCCGTCGCTTGACCTTTATGAAAATGAGTGGCCGATCTGGACCTACAGTGAAGTGACACCACCTGCAAAATTCGTGCATGATCTTGAAGGACGTCGCGGCTCGGCGATTGCGTCGCTTGTCTCGGGAGGTTGCATTGTGTCTGGCGGCATCATCCGCCGCACCATGCTGTTCACCGGCTGCCGCGTGAACTCCTATTCATCTCTGGAAGACGCCGTTGTGCTGCCAAATGTGAGCATTGGCCGCAATGCGAAATTGTACAAGGTGGTCATCGACCGTGGCGTAAAAATTCCGGAGGGATTGATTGTGGGCGAGGATCCGGATCTGGATGCCAAGCGTTTCCGGAGAACAGAAAAGGGCATATGCCTGATTACACAGCCCATGATCGACAAACTGGGCTGAGCATGGAAGTCCTATCTGTCACGTCTGAGATCTTTCCGCTGATCAAGACGGGCGGCCTTGCCGATGTGACAGGAGCCTTGCCTGAAGCGCTCAAGAGCCACGGCATCCACGTAAAAAGTTTCGTGCCGGGCTATCCTTCCGTTCTCGCGGCTTTGGAAAATGCGCACGAGGTTCACTTTTTTGGCCATCTCGGCGGCGCACCGGCGACACTGCGGGAAGGCAAGGCCAAGGGTCTCGACGTGGTCGTGCTCGATGCGCCGCATCTTTTCAACCGGCAGGGCAACCCCTACCTTGGTCCTGATAACAAGGACTGGCCTGACAATGCCCATCGCTTTGCGATCTTTTCGGAGATTGCCGCCGAATATGCCAAGGGCAATCTCGGCAGTTATCATGCCGATCTCCTGCACGGACATGACTGGCAGGCGGCACTGGCGGCAGTTTATTTGCGCTTTCGTGGCGGCCCGAAGACTCTGCTCACCATTCACAATATCGCATTTCAGGGCGTGTTTTCGCCCGATATTTTCTCGAGCCTCAATCTTCCCAATGATGCCTATGGCGTCAACGGGGTCGAATACTACAACAATGTGAGCTTCCTGAAAGGCGGCATCACGTCGGCGACTGCTATCTCGACCGTCAGCCCAACCTATGCGCAGGAAATATGTACCTCAAATTACGGCATGGGCCTTGAAGGTCTGCTTCAGGCCCGGCGCGACGTGCTGCATGGCATAGTCAATGGCATCGATGATGCGATCTGGAATCCCTCCACCGACATGGCGCTCAAGGAAAGATATGACGCCAAAACGCCGGAGAGGCGCACGGCCAACAAGCGCGAATTGGAGAAGCGTCTTGGCCTTGATGAAGGCGATGGCATCATTCACGGCATTGTCAGCCGGCTGACCTGGCAGAAGGGCCTCGATATTTTCGCTTCTCTGCTTGATCACATTGTCACGTCGGGCGCACGAGTCGCCGTCGTTGGCACCGGTGAAGCAGGCATCGAACACGCATTTCATGCCGCAGCATCGCGGCACAAGGGCCACATCGGCCTGATGATGGCTTATGACGAGCAGCTTTCGCATCTTGTCCAAGGTGGTGCAGACACAATGCTGGTGCCATCGCGATTTGAACCTTGCGGCCTTACCCAGCTTTACGGTCTGCGCTATGGCTGCGTGCCTCTCGTTGCCCGCGTTGGTGGTTTGGCTGACACCGTCATTGATGCCAATGATGCTGCCCTGTCGGCGGGCGTTGCGACTGGCTTCCAGTTCACCCCGGTCGATGGACTTACCCTGCAGAATGCATTGACACGCGCTCAGTCGGTCTACAGCCAGCAGGATGTGTGGCGTAAAATGCAGGAGCGCGGCATGGCCAGCGACGTGTCATGGCGCCGGAGTGCTACCGCATATGCAGATCTTTACAAGACCATCACCAGCGGGGGACAGGCATGATCAAGACGGTGGCGACAAAGCCCTTTGAGGGCCAGAGGCCGGGAACCTCTGGGCTTCGTAAAAAGGTCACTGTCTTTCAACAGTCGCACTACACCGAGAATTTTATCCAGTCGATTTTCAACGCGCTGGAAGATTTTCAGGGCAAGACATTGGTGATCGGTGGTGACGGACGCTTCTATAACGACACGGTGGTGCAGATCGCCATCCGCATGGCCGCCGCTAACGGATTCGGCCGTGTGATCGTCGGACAGGGCGGGTTGCTTTCAACGCCGGCGGCCTCGAATGTTATCCGCAAGAATGGTGCTTTTGGCGGCATTATCCTGTCAGCCAGCCATAATCCTGGTGGGCCGGACGGCGACTTTGGCATCAAATACAACGCTTCCAACGGCGGTCCCGCAGCGGAAAAAATCACTGAAGCCGTCTTTGCCGAAAGCAAGAAGATCAGCTCCTACAAGACCGCCGATACAGCAGACATTGACCTGCACAAGATCGGCAGCACGAAGGTGGAAGGCATGAGCGTCGAGGTGATCGACCCTGTCGCCGACTATGCCAAGCTGATGCAAAGCCTGTTCGATTTCGACGCCATCAAGGCGCTTCTGAAGTCTGGCTTCTCGATGAAGTTTGATGGCATGTCCGCAATCACGGGCCCTTACGGCACCCGCATCTTCGAGGAATTGCTCGGCGCGCCAAAAGGAACCGTGATGAATGGCAAGCCGCTGCCCGATTTCGGCGGCCACCATCCAGACCCAAACCTTGTCCATGCCAAGGAACTGTGCGATCTGGTGATCGGCGGCAAGGGCCCGGATTTTGGTGCCGCGTCCGATGGCGATGGTGATCGCAACCTTATCGTCGGCAAGGGCATATACGTCACACCCTCTGACTCGCTCGCCATCATCGCAGCCAACGCCACCGCAGCGCCTGGTTATGCCAAGGGCATTGCCGGCGTGGCGCGTTCCATGCCCACCTCCTGCGCCGCAGACCGGGTTGCCGCCAAGCTGAAGATCAATCACTTCGAAACGCCCACCGGCTGGAAGTTCTTCGGCAACTTGCTCGATGCCGGCAAGGCCACGATCTGCGGTGAGGAAAGTTTCGGCACCGGCTCCAACCATGTGCGCGAAAAAGATGGTGTTTGGGCAGTTCTAATGTGGCTCAACATTCTCGCCAAGCGCAAACAATCGGTCGCAGAAATCGTGAAGGGCCATTGGGCCGAATATGGTCGCAACTACTATACGCGCCATGATTATGAAGAAGTGGCGAGCGATGCGGCCAACGCCATGATGAATGGCTTGCGTGCCAAGCTCTCGTCGCTCATCGGCAAAGACAATATCGTGACGGCTGACGACTTTGCTTATGATGATCCGGTCGACGGCTCGCATACCTCCGGGCAGGGCATCCGCCTCATCTTCGGCAATGGTGCGCGCATCATCTACCGCCTGTCCGGCACCGGCACGTCTGGCGCAACCATCCGCGTCTACATCGAAGATTTCCAACCCGATGCTAAGAAGCATGATCAAGACCCGCAGGTGGCTCTTGCCTCGCTGATCACTTATGCACGGCGGGTCTCGGATATTGAAAAACTCACAGGCCGAGCTGCGCCGACGGTGATCACCTGATCGCACCATCGTTCCGTCCCGGCGTGCAGCTGGAAAAGGGCGGCGCACGGGTCGCGGCCTTTTCGAGAAACGGCACCAAAGCGTGGTTCTGCCTGTTCCGAGATGGCAAGGAACAACAAACCGCATTGCAGAAGTCCGGTGACTGGTTCGCGGGCTTGATTACCGGTGTGGTCGCTGGCGATCACTATGGCTACCGCGTCGCCGGGCCTTGGGTGGAAGAGCAGGGCTATCGCTTCGATCAGACCAAACTGCTGCTCGACCCCTTCGCAACCAGACTCTCTGCGCCTTTCTCTTTCAACCCATTGCTGACCAAACGAGGTGTCGATACGGCGGCCATTGTTCCCAAGGGCATTGTCGAGGATGACCTCACCGAATTAAGGCCGCGAGAGATAACCAATGCAAATTTCATTTACGAACTTGGCGTACGAAGCTTCACCAGGCTCCATCCTGACGTCCTGCCCGAGCAGCGGGGTACGGTAGCGGCGCTCGCGCATCCTTCCATCCTGAAACATCTCAAGGCTATCGGTGCCGACACAGTCGAGTTGATGCCGCTTCACACCTGGATTGACGAACGGCATTTACCGCCACTCGGCCTCCACAACGCCTGGGGTTACAATCCCGTGCAGTTCATGGCACCGGATCCGCGCCTCTGCCCGGGCGGCTGGCGCGAACTCCGCCACACAGTGGCCACCCTGCATGACAATGGCATCCAGGTCGTGCTCGATGTGGTGTTCAACCATTCCGGCGAAAGTGATCTGCTCGGGCCCACCATCTGCCTTCGTGGCTTCGACAATGCCGTTTATTACGCTCAGACTGGCGGCGTTCTTTACAACGACACCGGCTGCGGCAATACGCTGGCGCTGAATGCGCCGCCCGTGAGTGACATGGCGCTCACGGCGATGCGTTTCCTCGTTCTGAAGTGCGGCATCGATGGCTTTCGCTTTGATCTAGGCACTGTGCTGGGGCGCACTGACACAGGTTTTCATGCCGATGCGCCATTCATCAAAGCCATCACGGATGATCCGCTTCTCGGCTCGCGCATCCTGATTGCGGAACCTTGGGATGTCGGTCCGGGCGGTTACCGCTTGGGCAATTTCCCGTCCCGCTGGCGTGAATGGAATGACCAGTATCGCGACGGTGTGCGCCGTTTCTGGCGTGGCGATGCCTGGTCTGCCAATGCACTGGCGACCCGGATTTGTGGCTCGTCCGATATTTTTGTAGGCCGCACACCCAGCTGCAGCGTAAATTTCCTTGCGGCCCATGATGGATTCACGCTCCGAGATGTCACGCTCTATTCGGCCAAGCAGAATAAGGCGAACGGTGAAAACAACCTTGACGGCAATTCCCACGAGGTGACTTGGCCAGGCGGCAATGTCCGGGCGCTGCTGGCAACACTCTTTCTGTCGCGTGGTACAATCATGCTGACGGCCGGTGACGAGTTTGGCCGCACGCAAAAAGGCAACAACAATGCATACGCGCAGGACAATGACCTGACTTGGCTGAATTGGTCTCAGGCGGATCAAGAGCTCATTGGATATATTAGTTACCTCAAGGACTTGCGCACATCTCTTGGCGGATGGCTTGAGGACCGTTTTGTGACCAGCAGCGAAGCAACATGGTTCCGCGCTGATGGCAAGGCAATGGATTGGACAATCCCACAAGATCGCTTTGTCGGATTATGCTTGAAGTCTGGAAAAAGCCGGTTGGCATTGGCGTTCAATGGTTCTGAAGAAGCTGCGCCCTTTTTGTTTGCGCCCACGAGCAAGAAGAGATGGACGCGGATTTTCTCTTCCAACAGTGCCGATGAGGGAAAATGCCCGGCTCAATCCGTATCCGTTTTTGAGGAGTCTTGATCAACCGCGCAGGCGGGTGAGGGACAACTCGACGTCAAGGCTGTTCAGGCTGCCCAGCACGTCGGCAAGAAAGCTGTTCAGGATCAGTTTTTCGCTGCCGTGAAGACCCTGGTCGTCACCCAGCACGAAATTCCGCAGCGAGAAGCGCCGGTCTGAAATCGAGATGACGAGATTGCGCGGCAGCACCGGCATGACCAGCGCCCCTTCGTGGGCTGGCCATGACGAACCCACGTGTTCGTTTCTGACCGCAACGAAGAGATCGAGCCCCGGCGTATCGTAGATCTCGCGTGCTGCCCGCAGCGAAGCCGTCGCCCGGTCGACGACGTAGAACACAACAGTCCGAAACCCAAGATCGCGCGCCGCCTGGAAGAAACCGAGCTCTCGAGCGGATTGGAAAAACGGATGCATGTGCCGCTGCGGCAGGTCGATGATGTAATGACGGCCCGGCGAGGCCATGATTGTATCGAAGACCTTCATCTGGCCTTGCGTCTTTTCAAAGTCAGCCAGCAAGGTGCGCCCGGGGAAAAAGTTGCGCAGCGGGCCATCTGGCGCGTCCGTGTCGATGGCAAAGGGATCCTTGCCATCGAGCAGCAGGTAGTCAACGATAAGACGCGCCAGCAGCGTCTTGCCGTTACGGTTGGCGTCAGATGCAACGATATAAAGTGTCGGCTTCTCCGCCACGCGTCCCCCAGCCTTTAGGCTGCGGCGGCGCGGCCACCAGTGAGAATCTCCTGCAGCAACGGAACACGCACATATTCCGAGTCGATCTCGTTGCACCATTTGCGCACATAGCCGCGCAACACGAAGGAGAATTTGGCGGGCTGGCCATCAGTCCCACGATTATCGATGAAGTCTTTGAAAGTGACTCCTGAGAGATCGACTTGCTCGTAAGCCATTTCGTTGAGCTTCGGAATGGTGATTTCCTGCGCTTTCGGAATGGCCGAGAAATACTTCTTGGTGGTGGGTTCATCCCATTCGAAGAAGTTGGTTTCGTTGATTGCGTTGCGCGTCAGCACATATTGCATGCTGGGCAGATACTTCTGGATTTCCCCAATTTCATCAAGGGAGGCGATCGAGGGGCCAACAACGTGCACAAGCCCAAGATTGAAGTCACCCCGGCGAGAGGCCTCAAGAACACCAATGCGTTCAAAGAGATCGAGGGCAAATGTGAGATTGCCTGCCTTGAAGTCAACCACGGTGACGGGCACATTTGCGCTTTCGATGGTGTCGAGCACTTTCATCTGGTGCGCCACGTTTCCGAGATCGATGACTTCTGTGATGTCTGGGTAAAAGCGCTTCAGCGAGCCGCGCGGATTTTCAGTATCGAACGCACGGGTCAGTACATTCTTGCGGGCGAAGTAATCAAGAAGACTGCGTGACATCGTTGTCTTGCCCACACCGCCCTTGTCAGCACCGACCAAAATCAATGTTGGTTTCATTCCTGCCTCTCCAATTTGACTGCGCTCACTCACACACAGTGCGGAATACGTAACATGAAAAATCTCGAAAAGTACAGGCCGAAACCTTGCATTATGCAGGCTCTTCACAATGCCGCCAGAATTCATCAACAGGCTTCTTTGAAGTCTGAATCCCGTGCAGAAGCCAGCCTCCGGTCAGTTGTTTCTTGCATTGTTCCCCTTTGCCAATTCTGACATAAGGCTGACTTTTCAAGGCGCCGGAAAGGTTTTTGAATGGATGTGACTGAAGAGAAGACCGGATTCAGGAAATTTGTCTCCTGGACCATTTACCCGTTCTCGTGGTTGATCCTCATTGCAGTCTGGATGGGAGCCCAGAAGGGCTATTACCCGCTTGGCGTAACGCCCACCATTCTGGGTGCCATTCTGATCCTCGTCTATCTCGGCGCAGAGTTCATCATCCCCTATGAGCCGCGGTGGTCGATGACTTTCAGGTCCTTCTTGTCGGACGTGAAGTACCTGATCAGCACTGGCGCCTTCACCGCCATCATAAGCACGGTGCTGGGTTATTTCGCCATCACAGCAGCGGGCTCTTACAATGGCTTTGCTTCACACTGGCCGTTCTTCGTGCAACTCGCCGTGATGATACTCATCTATGACGCCATAAATTATGCGCTCCATCGCTGGATGCATGAAGGCAAGAGCAGGTTTGGTCAATTCCTGTGGATGGTCCATGCGGCGCACCATCTGCCGCCGACTGTCTACGTCATGATGCACGCCGTTTTCCATCCCCTCAATGTTCTGACCAACAACGTCGTTATCATGATCATCCCGGTTTACCTGATGGGCTATAATCCTGAGGTCATTGCGCTCTTCGTGATGATCAACAGTCTTCAGGGGCTCATCAGCCACTTCAATGTCGATGTGCGCCTGGGCTGGCTGAACTACCTTGTCGTTGCCACCGAGCTGCATCGTTATCATCACAGCGTGGATGTTGATGAAGCCAAGAATTATGCCGGCATCGTGCCCTATTACGATTTGCTGTTTGGCACTTTCGTCTACAAACCCGGAGTGCCGCCAAAGGCCTTGGGCGTCTCCGAAGACGCTGGTCTGCCCCATTATGGCGAGTATGTTAAGATCCTCGCTCTGCCATTCCGCAAGGTCTGAGCCCGTTAACGCTATGCCCGGCAATCCTGTGCCGCAATTTGCGTGTGTCCCTGCTTGCAGGTAAAATGGAGCGATGTCCACGCTTCCCACTGTGAAACGCCTCACCGCGCCAGATATCCGTGCCCGCAAGGGTGGTTCGCCCATTGTCTCGCTGACATCCTATCACGCCCACACTGCGGCCATCGCCGACAAGTATGTTGACTTCCTGCTTGTCGGTGACTCGCTTGGCATGGTGATGCACGGCTATGAGACGACGCTGCCCGTGCCGCTTGAGTTGATGATCATGCATGGCCGCGCTGTCACCCGTGGGGCCAAGCGCGCGCTTGTCGTGGTTGACATGCCTTTTGGCTCCTACGAGGAAAGTCCAGCCCATGCCTTCCGCAATGCTGCCCGCGTTATCAAGGAGACCGAATGCGGGGCGATCAAGATTGAAGGTGGCACACGCATGGCCGAGACCATCAAGTTCCTTTCCGAGCGCGGCATTCCGGTCATGGCCCACATCGGCATGACACCGCAGTCAATCAACGTGTTCGGTGGCTTCAAGACTCAGGGCCGGGAGAAGCGGCAATGGGAGGCTATTGAAGCCGATGCCCGGGCCGTGGCCGATGCAGGGGCCTTTGCCGTTGTCATCGAAGCGATTGCTGAACCTTTGGCCGACAAGATCACCAAATCCATTGATATCCCCACGATTGGCATCGGCGCCTCGGCCGCCTGCGATGGTCAGATTCTGGTCATGGAAGACATGCTGGGCTTGGCTCCGCGCGTGCCCAAATTCGTCAAGGAGTTTGGCAAGGTCGCCGCCGCCATTGATAGCGCGATCAGCGCCTATGCCGATGATGTCCGTACACGGAAGTTCCCTGAGACGGCAAACACTTACACCATGAAGGAAGTGTAAGCTGGCCACCGCCGGGAAAATGCCTTGATTTGGCCGTGGGCCTCGACTACCCCATGCCGGATTCGTAAAGTGCGGGTCATGGAGAAGCCAGTTTGACCGACAACAACGATGCCATCTTCCGTGAAGTGGATGATGAGGTCCGCCAGGAAGAATACAAGAAGCTCTGGGACCGTTACGGCACATATCTTGGCACGTTGGCGGCCATTTTCATTGCGGCCATCGCTGCCTGGCAGGGCTGGCAGTACTACCAGACCAAGCAAGCGGAAGAGGCAAGCACCATCTATTACGAGGCTCTGCGCAAGGCTACGGATGGCAAGGCCGACGATGCAATTGCCGAGCTCAACGCCGTCAACCACGCGGGCTTCACCCAACTCGGCAAGCTCGAGCAGGCATCACTTCTGGCTTCGAAGGGTGAGACCGACAAGGCTGTCGCTGCCTATGATGCGTTTGCGGCCGATCCTTCAAGCGATCCCGCTCTCGCCGACATGGCCCGCATCCGAGCAGGCTATCTGTTGGTCGACACGCAATCGCCCGATCAGCTTCTGACAAGGCTGGGGCGTTACGATAAGGATGATGCGCTTTGGCATGCCGAGGCCCGTGAGATTTTTGGCCTGTCTGCCTGGCGCGTGAAGGACTATGCGATGGCTGATCGCTATTTCAATGCAATCGTGGCGGACGTGAAGGCAACTCCCGGCCTAAGGCAGCGCGCGCAGCTTATGCTGCAACTGGTCGCGCCCAACCTGCCGGCCAAGTGATCGGAATTTGAGGCGGATACAATGAAGAAATTTTTGATTCTGGGCCTGTCACTGGCTTTGCTGGCAGGCTGCACTTCGCTCAAGCGCGTCACTGGTCAGATTGATGACACGGTCTTGCCGGGCCAGCGTCAGGAAATCCTGCCGCCAGACCAGCAGCAGGCGCGTGATCCGAACGTGGTGGGTAATCAGGGCACGGCCGCTGCAACTCCCGGTGCACCGGTGACTGGCCAACCGAACGTTCCGCCCGCCCATGCTGTGGCCAGTGGACCAGTCTGTGACTCGAAGGTTGATCTCTGCCCTGAAACAGCCTCGCCCGAGCCTCTTCCGCCGCCTTCACCGGTAATCCCGGAAAAGCCCAAGACGGCCATGACTGGCAAGACCACCTCAAAAACGGCAAGCGCTGCGAAATCCAACACGGCCAAGACGGCTGCTACAGCTACAACAGCCGGATCGGCCGCAACAGGCACTGGCGCTGCAGTGACCGATGGCACCACCAAGACGGCGGATGCTACGGTGGCCAAGAAGAAGAAAAAGAAGAAGCCGGTTGCCCCGGCTGATGCCACAGCTGCACCAGCCACGAACGACAGCACACCACCCGTGCCATCGGCGCCGCAACCTGACGCACAATGACTGTCACCGTCGCCATTCTCGGGCGGCCCAATGTCGGCAAATCCACGCTTTTCAACCGGCTGATCGGTCAGAAGCTGGCGCTGGTCGATGACCAGCCCGGCGTCACCCGCGACCGCCGCGAGGGCGCAGCGCACATCGCCGATATCGAATTCAACGTCTTCGACACGGCAGGCTTCGATGAGGCCAAGCGCGGCTCCCTTGAGGCGCGGATGAGTGACCAGGCGGCCGAAGCCGCGCGCCTTGCCGATCATGTGTTTTTTGTCATCGATGCCCGCACCGGCGTCACCCCCGTTGACCGCATGTTTGCCGAGCGCATCCGCAAGCTTGGCAAGCCGGTGACAGTCCTTGCCAACAAGGCCGAAACCCGTGCCGTTCAGCAGAATGCTGCGGAGGCGTATTCGCTGGGGTTCGGTGAACCATTTCCGATCTCTGGCGAACACGGCGAAGGCCTCGAACATATTTACGGCGTGGTGAAGCCACTCGTGGTGGCCGACCGCAAGGTCCATGCGGGCACCGCCGAGGAGGAGCCGGAAGAACCTTTCGATCCGGATGTAGAACCACCGGAGCGACCATTGAAACCGCTCCGTCTTGCCATCATCGGGCAACCCAACGCTGGCAAATCGACACTCGTCAATGCGCTGCTTGGCGAAGACCGTATGCTGACGGGGCCGGAGGCTGGCATTACGCGTGATTCAATTGCCAGCGATTGGGAATGGCAGGGCCGTAAGATCAAGCTTTGGGATACCGCTGGCATCCGCCGCAAGGGCAAGGTGAAGGAGAAGCTGGAAAAGCTCTCGGTCACCGATGCGTTGCGTGCCGTCAAATTTGCCGAAGTCGTGGTTGTGCTGGTCGACGCTTCGGTCTCGATTGAAAAGCAGGACCTGACGCTGTGTGATCTCATTGCCCGCGAAGGCCGCGCCATCGTTCTGGCGCTGAGCAAGTGGGATCTGGTCGAAGACAAGAATGCCGCTTTGCGCAAGGTCAACGAAATCATGGAAGACATCCTTCCTGACATTCGTGGCCTTCCCATTGTCACGCTGTCCGCGAAACAGGGCAGGGGCGCGGAGAAGCTCATGCAGGCCGTTCTCGCAGCGGAGAAGAAATGGAACATCCGCATCTCGACCGGCAAGCTGAACCGCTGGCTGGAAGATGCCGTGCAGCGCAATCCGCCACCCGCGCCTTCTGGCCGCCGCATCAAGATCCGCTATGGCACGCAGGCCAACGCGCGGCCACCGACCTTTGCACTCTTTGGCAACCAGCTCGACAAGCTGCCCTTGAGCTACCAGCGCTACCTGATGAACGGCCTGCGTGAAACGCTTAGTCTGGAAGGAATCCCCATCCGCTTCGTGTTCAGGGGTTCGAAGAATCCCTATGAGGACAAGCGGCGGTAGGCGTTTCGTTCAGAATCGGCAGCTGATGGTACCGAGGCCTTCGAAGCTGGCTTCGACGCTGTCACCGATTTGTGCGTAGAAGAACTCAGTAATGACGCCTGTGGTCACGATGTCGCCTTCGCGCAACGAAGCACCGTTGTCGATCAGGTGGTTGGCGAGCCATGTGACAGCAAGGTCTGCGCCGCCCAGTGCGTTGGCGCCGCTGCCACCCTCCATTTCGCGGCCATTCCACGAAACGCGGGCCTTGAGGCTGGCATAGGTGGCGCGGTCAAATGGCTTATGCGCTTCGCCCAGCACCATCGCATGGTTGACCCCGCCGTCGACGATGAACCATGGCATGGGGTCGGCAAAGCCTTTTGGCGTGCGCGCGTGAACAATCTCAATGCCGGGATGAACACTCGCCACCGCCGCCATCACCTCTTCGCGCGTGTAGGGACGATCTCTGACGGGTAGGGTGCGTGCCATGGTGAAGGCCACTTCCGATTCGATGCAGCGCATGTTCTGCGCACCGGTGGGGACATGATCACCTGGGCGATAAAGCCGGTTGGCAAACATCGGGCCGGGAAACGGCCCTGGTGAATTCAGCGCCTTCTGGGCGCGGATGCTGGTGCAGCCGATCTTCCAACCGATACGCGTCCAGCCAAGTTCGGTGGCAATGGCGTTCTGCAGGGTAAAGGCGCGCTTCAAATCCGGAGGCGAAGGTTCTGGCAAGGAAGCGACAGGCCGCCCATTGCGGCGCGCGTCGGCGAAGGCAGCAATAATATCCCGGTCGCTCATGTCCCCGATTATGTCACTTTTCGAAGGCCTGTGGAATCGTACCTGAAAACTGCGCCATTTTCCGTGCAAGCTGGCATGCAGAGGGCAATGGCTTGGGCTGCGACGGTCTCGGGTGCGGGAAGTGTCATTGGGTCTTCCCCCGGCATGGCGCTGGCCCGCATCTTGGTGCGCGTGGGGCCGGGGCTGAACAGATTGGTGCGCACAGTCGAGTTTGCCATCTCATTGGCGTAGGTTTTCACCATGGCTTCCAGTGCCGCCTTCGAGACAGCATAGGCGCCCCAGAACGGCGTGGCTTTTTGAGCAGAACCTGAAGTGACGAACACGGCGCGGCCTGCGGCGCTCATGCGCAGCAGCGGATCAACCGAACGCAGCAGCCTGAAGTTGGCAGTGACATTGACCGCCATCACGTCGTCCCAGACCTTCGGATCAAGATGCGGCACCGGAGTCAGCTTGCCCAGCACGCCGGCATTGCCGACGACAATGTCGAGCTTCTTCCAGCGCTCGAAAATGGCAGCACCCAAGCGGTCAATACCGGCATAATCCGTCACATCCAAGGGAACGAGCGTGGCACTCGAGCCTGCCTTCTTGATCTCGTCATCAAGCTCTTCAAGTCCGCCTTGGGTGCGGGCCGTTGCGATGATGTGGCAACCTTCCTTGGCCAAGGCCAGCGCGATGGCACGCCCAAGTCCGCGCGAGGCGCCTGTCACCAGCGCAATCTTCTGGTCGGTGGATGGGGCCATTAGCCGGCTTCGGCGAGGATCGCCCGCATCTGCTTGGCGTGTTCGCCACCAATATCGGTGAGCGGGGTGGGGTAGTCACCGGTAAATGCGTGATCAGTGAATTGCGGTTGTTTGTTGTCGCGGCCAGGGAAGCCGCACGCTTTGTAGATGCCATCCACCGAAACAAAAGCGAGCGAAGTGACCCCGATGAACTCACGCATCTCATCAAGCGTGTGTGTGGCAGCCAGCAGCGATTTCCGCTCCGGCGTGTCGATGCCATAGAAATCCGGATGCTTGATTGGTGGGCTGGCAATCCGCATGTGCACTTCGCGGGCACCTGCTTCATACATCATCTGCACGATCTTGATTGATGTCGTGCCGCGCACGATTAAGTCATCGACCAGCACCACCCGCTTGCCCTTCACCACAGCCTTGTTGGCGTTGTGCTTAAGCTTCACGCCGAGCGAGCGAATATGCTGGGTAGGTTCGATGAAGGTGCGGCCGACATAATGGTTGCGGATGATGCCAAGTTCAAACGGAATGCCGAGCTGGTGCGCATAACCCAGCGCCGAAGGAACACCGCTGTCAGGGATGGGAACGACGACATCCGCCTCCACTGGGGATTCCAGTGCGAGCTGGCGGCCGGTTTCCTTGCGCACGTCGTAGACCGAGCGGCCGCCCAGTATGGAATCGGGCCGTGAGAAATAGATGTATTCGAAGATGCAGGGGCGGGCGGGCTGCTTCGGGAAGGGGCGCAGGCTTTCGATGCCATCTGCCGAGATTACCACCACTTCACCATTCTCGACTTCGCGGACGAATTTTGCCCCGATGATGTCGAGGGCCACCGTTTCCGAACACAGGATGTAGGCGCCATTGAGCTCGCCGAGAATGAGCGGGCGAATGCCGAAGGGATCACGCGCGCCAATCAGTTTCTTGTTGGTGAGCGCCACCAGAGCATAGGCACCCTCCAGTTGCCGCATCGCATCGACATAGCGCTCCATCATGCGCTTCTTCGATGACTGCGCGACGAGATGGAGGATCGCTTCCGAGTCTGAGGTGGATTGGTAGATGGCGCCCTTCTCGATCAGTTTGCGGCGAAGCGAAAGGCCGTTGGTAAGATTGCCGTTATGGGCGACGGCGATGCCGCCGGTCGCCAGTTCGGCGAACAGTGGCTGCACATTGCGTAGGATGGCACCACCCGTTGTCGAGTAGCGGACATGGCCCACAGCCTGCATGCCCTTGAGGCGGTTGATGACCTTTTCCGACGAGAAGTGATCGCCCACCAGGCCCATCCGCTTCTCCGCATGGAAACGCTCGCCATCGAATGAAACGATGCCTGCCAACTCCTGGCCGCGATGTTGCAAAGCATGGAGGCCCAGGGCCGTCAGTGCCGCCGCATCGGGGTGGCCAAAAACGCCGAACACGCCGCATTCTTCACGCAGCGTGTCACCATCGAGGTCGAGGTCAAGCTCTTTCATTGCGCAGTTCCCTGTGTCTGGCCTTTCACCAGATTGTCCATGCCTTGCTGCTGGCTGGAAGAATATCCCGTAGCGTCCTTTTTCGAAGCGGTATTCGACTTGTCCTGCACGTCAGGCCCGTTGCCGATGAGAGATGAATTGGACAGCGTCTCGGCAATGTCGGGCGGCATATAGGCCATCATCGTCTGCGATACCCAGCGTATTGCAGGCAGCGAGGCGGCATTGCGTACCCAGTCTTCCTGTTTGTCGACCGGCAGCAGCCAGCCATAGAACAGGTAGCAGATGGCCACGAGAACAAGACCGCGCGCCAGGCCGTAAATGAAGCCGAAGGTGCGATCGATCGGTCCGGCGGCAGAATCAACCACCCTGTCCGAAATCTTGACACCGATAATCGACACAATGATCAGTACAATGATGAAGGTGGCGGCGGCAACAATCACCTGCGCGATCTGCGGCCGGGTTGGGTCGACATGAGGCGCTACGAGTTCAATAAGCGGCTTCTGCTTAACGGCATACCACGCTGCAACCGCCGCCGCACCCCAGGCAACCAGCGACAAGAGCTCGCGGGTGAAGCCCCGGGCCAGCGCTAAAAGCCCTGAAATCAGCATGATGCCGAGAAGAATGAAGTCGAGGAGTGAAAACATGAACCGCCCTTGTTTCCGTGAACCCTCTCTATATTCAAATCGGGCCGACGGTTCTAGGATATTAATGCACTGCGGCAAAACTGTCGTGCCCCGAAATGGCGTTTTCCAGAGCGTTTTGACTTTTCGGAGAAAAGTCAAAATCGCCCGGTTTCATATGGGAAACCAACTCATGTGAATCAAACAGGGAAAACAAGGCACTCAATCCTGAAAGGATTGCAGCTCGCCTCAGGCGATGCGGCGCAAACCCTTGGCGCGTGAGGCCACCCAGGCGACGAGGTCAGCCACAGTGGACATCTGCTTGGTTTCGATTGCTGTGCGTGGTGCCTTGTCGCCTTGATCAGCGATCACGGCCAGATCAAGCCCGAGTTTCTGCGCCTCTTTGAGGCGCGATTCTGTCTGGCCCACGGCGCGCACCGCACCGGAAAGTGCAACTTCGCCGAACAGCACCGCGCCATGCGGGATGACGGTATCGGAGAGTGATGAGAGCAGGGCGGCCGCCACAGCAAGATCTGCGGCGGGCTCGCGCAATTTCAATCCACCGGCAACATTCAGATACACATCGTGATTGGAGAGCACCACGCCAGCCCGCGCCTCGAGCACCGCGAGGATCATGGCGAGCCGCGTGCTGTCCCATCCCACTGTGGTGCGCCGTGGTGTGCCCAGTTGAGAAGGTGAAACCAGAGCCTGGATTTCCACAAGCAGCGGACGCGTGCCTTCAACACCGGCAAAGACAGCCGTGCCGGGTGCTGCACGTTCGCTGTCACCCATGAACAGCCGCGATGGGTTGGTGACTTCACGAAGTCCCGCATCCGACATTTCAAATACGCCAATTTCATCCGTCGGCCCGAAGCGATTCTTCACCGCTCGCAGGATGCGGAACTGATGGCCACGGTCGCCTTCGAAATAAAGCACGGTGTCAACGAGATGTTCGATCACCTTCGGTCCGGCGATTTGGCCGTCTTTGGTCACATGGCCTACCAGCAGCACGCAGGAACCCTTCGATTTGGCAAAACGCACAAGTGCTTCCGAACCGGCCTTCAATTGCGAAACTGTTCCCGGTGCCGCTTCGACAACCGGTGACCACAGGGTCTGCACCGAATCGATCACCACCACAGCAGGCGGCTCACCCTCGCTCAGCGTGGTGATGATGTCAGAGACATTGGTTTCAGCGGCGAGCAAAACCGGCGCATCTGCCAGTTCAAGCCGTGCCGCGCGCAGGCGAACCTGGGCGATGGCTTCTTCGCCTGTGACATAAACCACCCGCTGGCCTTGTTTGCCAAGCGCAGCCAAAGCCTGCAGCAAAAGTGTGGATTTCCCAATTCCCGGATCACCTCCAATGAGCACGGCAGAACCCGGCACGAAGCCTCCGCCTGTCACCCGGTCAAGTTCAGCAAGGCCGGAGGTGATGCGGGGTGGCGCGGCACTTTCACCCTTGAGGTCTACAAGCCGTGCGGTGCGGCCTTTGGGCAGGCTGGCACCCTTGGCGCCGGAGGCGGGGGCCTGTCCTTTTTCCTCGATGATCGTGTTCCATGAATCGCACGAATCGCAATGCCCGGACCATTTGTGGGAAATGGCACCGCAGGTTTGGCAGACATAGGTTTGGGAAGATTTGGCCATGTCTGCCCATAACACAGAACATAACATGAACGCAACGCCCGCCTTGTGAACCGCGAGGCCTTTTGTAAGTTTATGATCCCAAATCAGGAGACCGATATGAAACTTCTCTACACTGCAAAGGCCAAGGCATCAGGTGGCGGCCGCAATCAGGGCCTGTCAGGCACCGAAAACGGCAAGCTCACCTTTACCATGGCAACGCCCGCGGAAATGGGCGGGTCCGGCAAGGGCACCAACCCGGAAGAGCTTTTCGCCTGCGGCTACTCTGCCTGTTATCTCGGCGCCATGCGTTTCGTGTCGGGCCGTGACAAGCTTCCCATGCCCCCTGAGGCGACGGTCAGCGCGGAAGTCAGCATCGGCGCACGCGATGACGGAAAAGGATTTGGCATCGAAGTCATCCTCAATGTTTCACTGCCTGGGGTGGATAAATCCAACGCCGAGGAATTGACCAGCCGCGCCCACGTGGTTTGCCCTTATTCCCATTCCATTAGGGGCAATGTGCAAGTCACCACCAATCTCGTGTGAGACAATAAAAAGGGGCGGTAAAACCGCCCCTTTCTCATTCCTGCGCTGGTGTTACCAGCAGCGGCGAACCCAAGTCTTGTGGTGATGGCGCCAAACCGGCACCCACTTGCAGCGTTTGCCATGCCAGCGATGCCAGCCAGGTGCACCAATGCCGATATTGACATGCACGCCAGCCTGCGCCGGAGCCTGGTTTGCCACCATGCCAAGGCTAAGGGTGCCAGCGGCCAAACCTGCAATCAAAAGCTTCTTCAACATTATCTAGTCCTCCATAAAAGTAAGGGTCGGGATAGCCGACCCAAGTTGAACATTACCAATAAATAGGCCTGCACACACGGACCTTGACCCGGTGATGATGCCGCCATTTGTAATGGGTTTTGCATCGCACATCGCCATAGTAACCGGGGTACCCACCATAGACGCCAAAAACCGGCCCATAGCCGTACCAGGGAGAAACGCCGTGCCACCGGCCATGGTTCCATCCATGAATTCCCGTGATGGTTCCCATGATGCCCGGGTATCCATATCCGGTGGGCTTCGGCGCTGCTGGACATCGCCGCAGCACCCGTCAGCATCGCTGCCGTGGTTGCAGCGATCGCAACGAACTTCTTCAACATTGCATTTCCTCGTCTCGTAAGTGTTGAACTGCCACTCGCTCAATATACGGACGGCATATGGACGCGGTTCCGTCGCGCCGAAACACGAAGAATTTCAAATTGTAAGCAGTGATCAGTAGTGAACGTCAGCGGCCTTTAACAATCCCTCTCATTAAGTCGTGCCGCCGGATCATGTCTGTCGGTGTGCAAATTGGAGAGGAAAAGCTCCGTCTCAAACACTTCACGGGCTGCCTCAAAAAGCCAGCCCGTGAAAAGTCACAAGCCAGGTCAGTTGGAGTTGAAGTTGGTGCAGATGCGGGTGCCGTCCAACATGGTGCAGTGGCCATGCTTGGCGGTGTCCGCAAGAGCCTTGTAGTCGTCGCCAGTGATCAGATACGCGTCGGCAAAAGCCGTTGTACCCATCAAAAGCATTCCACCTGTAAGAACTGCTGCGGCTGCAAATTTCTTGATCATGATAACCTCGCTGAGTTTGGTTGTTAGACACAAACGAGATGGAGGCAGGCAGTATAAACCGTCGCGCCAATGCAGCATGGCTGGTCCGGCGAAAAAAGCATGGAACCACTCAGCTAACTTTGATCTTGACCCTCTTGTTGCCAATGCTTTTTCATGACGAAACGGCAATGTTTGTGCGCATCAGCCCAGCTGGCTTTTGACGATCCCGCCGGCCTTGCCCATGTCCATCTGGCCGGCATATTTGGCTTTGAGCTCGGCCATCACCTTGCCCATGTCCTTGATCGAGGCCGCACCCACCGCCTTGATCGCCGAGGCGACAGCGGCCTTGGCTTCGTCCTCGCCCATCTGCTTGGGCATGTAGGACTGGATGATCTCCATCTCGTCGCGCTCGTTCTGCGCCAGCTCCGGCCTGCCGCCCTGGTCGAAGGCAGCGATTGAGTCCTGGCGCTGTTTCACCATCTTGGTCAGCACGTCGAGAATGCCGGCATCGGAGATCGAACCCGAGTCGTGTCCCTCTGTGCGCGAATTGATTTCCTTCTCCTTGATGGCCGAGGTCATCAGGCGGATGGTGGCGAGCTTCTTCTTCTCACCGGCCTTCATCGCCTCTTTCATGTCAGCAGTCAGCTTGTCGCGCAGGCTCATCTTTGGGGTCCTCGGGAAAACGCCCAGATAGGCTCATTTGCCTTGGCCTTCAACCTTGACGGGGAGGGCTCATATGCCTATCCGTCTGCAAATTCCGGAGACTCGAGATGCCTGCCAAGAAAGCCCCCAAAAAGGCCAGGACCAAGACGCGCGCCGCGAATGCGAAACCGCGCGCCAAGGCTGTCTCCAAAGCGTTCGGCGATTGGCCGCAGGAAAAGAAAACCTGCATTCTCGTGCTGGCCGATGGCACAGTGATCGAAGGCGTGGGGTTTGGCGCCGAGGGCGAGGCAGTGGCGGAAGTCTGCTTCAACACCGCCATGACCGGCTATCAGGAGATCCTCACCGATCCGTCCTATGCCGGCCAGATCGTGGCGTTTACCTTTCCCCATATCGGCAATGTCGGCACCAATGATGACGACATTGAAACCGTCAACCTTGCCGCCTCCGCCGCGGTGAAGGGCCTGATTGTCAAGGCACCGGTGACCGAGCCCGCCAATTATCGCGCCGCCAAGCATTTCGACAAATGGCTGAAGGCGCGCGGCATCATCGGCATGTCTGGCATCGACACGCGCGCGCTGACCGCACTCATCCGCGAGAAGGGCATGCCCAATGGCGTCATCGCCCACAACGCCGGCGGCAAGTTCGATGTCAGGAAGCTGCATGCGAAGGCGAAAGCCTGGAGCGGCCTTGTCGGGCTTGATCTGGCGAAAGATGTCTCGCTCACCCAGCGCATGAATTGGGACGAGGGCCTGTGGGATTGGAGCAGGGGTTACGAGCATCACAAAGGCAAGTTCAATGTCGTGGCGGTGGACTACGGCCTCAAGCGCAACATCCTGCGCTGCCTCGTCTCCGCCGGCTGCAATGTCACTGTCGTGCCCGCTGATGCCAAGGCCGACGATATTCTGGCGATGAAGCCAGACGGCGTTTTCCTGTCCAACGGCCCGGGTGATCCGGCAGCGACAGGCGAATATGCCGTGCCCGAAATCAAAAAGCTGGTCGACAGCGGCAAGCCCGTCTTCGGCATCTGTCTCGGCCACCAGATGCTGGCAATCGCACTAGGCGGCAAGACCATCAAGATGCATCAGGGCCATCACGGCGCAAACCATCCGGTGAAGGACTTCACCACCAATAAGGTCGAGATAGTGTCGATGAATCACGGTTTCGCGGTGGACCGTGACAGCCTGCCGGAAGGCGTTGTCGAAACCCACGTCTCACTCTTCGACGGCTCCAACTGCGGCATCGCTGTCGAAGGCAAGCCCATCTTCTCGGTCCAGCACCACCCCGAAGCTTCACCCGGCCCGCAGGACAGCCATTATCTCTTCAAGCGCTTTGTGGGGATGATGGAAAAACAACCCATCTTCTAGTTTTTTGCGCTTCACAAAAATTATTCAACCAAAAGGTTGACAATCATTTCGCTCTAGTCCATATTCAACTTTATGGTTGAATATCACACAGCAGAACTCGACACCGTCTTTCACGCCTTGGGCGATGCCACGCGCCGCCAGATGCTGGCACAACTGGCCTCCGGCTCCCGCACCGTCAGCGAACTGGCCGAGCCTTATTCCATGTCATTGGCGGCCGCCTCGAAACACATCAAGGCGCTGGAAGGGGCGGGGCTTATTTCGCGCGAAGTGCAGGGCCGCACCCACATCTGCCGCCTCAATGCGGCGCCGCTCGCCAGTGCCCATGGCTGGCTCGAATTCTACGAGCGCTTCTGGACCAGCGCCTTCGACCGCTTGGAAGCTTTGCTCAAAGCCGACGACGAAAAACCCAAATCGAAATCCACTTCAAAACCAGAAGGAAAAAAGAAATGAGTATCGAGTCTCACGTCTCCAACAAAAGCTACGGCAAGGTCATCGCGCCGCGAACCGTGGAGATCCAGCGCCTGTTGCCCGGTCCCATAGAGCGCATTTGGGATTATCTGACCAAAGGCGATCTGCGCAGGCAGTGGCTCGCGTCGGGCGAGATGAGGGGCGAACCGGGTTCATCTTTCATCTTGACCTGGCGCAACACAGAACTTGCCACCACATCGCCGGGAACGCCGCCGGAAGGCAAGTCCGGCGAACACAGTCAGGAATGCATTGTCGAAGAATACGATCCGCCGCGAAAGCTGGTCTACAGATGGAAAGATGCCGGTCGCGTGTCATTCGAACTGGCGCCTGCGGGCAAGCGCGTTCTGCTCACTCTTGTTCACAGCCAGCTTCCAAGCCGCAACATGATGAAGGGTGTGAGCGCGGGTTGGCATGCGCATCTTGATGTGCTGGTGGCCGTCGCCGATGGTGAGAAGGGCCCGCCCTTCTGGGACAACTGGCGTACCTTGGACGAATTCTATGAAAAAAGCATTCCTGCGGACGCATGAGGATAAGCCATGAACAGTAACGATTTGAAAGTTTCATTCACTGTCGAAGAAACCCCACAGGAAGTCTTCGCTGCCATCAACAATGTGCGTGGCTGGTGGTCGAAGGGCCTCAAGGGTGCAAGCGACGCGCTCGGGAGTGAATTCTTCTACAAGCATGGTGACCTGCATGAGAGCACGCAGAAGGTGACTGAGCTGGTGCCCGGCAAGCGGGTCGCATGGCGCGTGACTAAAAGCAAACTCACCTTCGTCGATCATCAGGAAGAATGGGATGGCACTGATGTGATCTTCGAAATCGAACCGGTGAAGAATCTGACACGCGTGACCATGACTCATGTCGGCCTGACGAAAGACAAGCAATGCTTCGAAGCCTGTTCCGGCGGCTGGGGCTTCTATGTCGGCGACAGCCTCAAAAGCCTGATCGAAAGTGGCAAGGGCGAGCCCGATCCGAAATCAGTTGCCAGCTGATATCAATCCCAGCTGATATGGGCGGGCCATTGGAACTCGGCATCGGGGTCCGGCCCGCCTTCGCCCGCAAGCCCGTAAGTCGCGCGGCGCAAGACTTTCATCACAGCCTTGCGGCCCTCATCATGCGGAAGCGCCGTGCCGTGTCGATAACTGAACCAACGGTAGCCTTGATGCTGGAGCCAATGCGCTTGGCGGATTCGCGGAACAGCAGGGCCACGCGCAGCGAATAATGAACATGGCTCAAAATCTGGAACAGCCGCGAATTCTCGCCATGGAAATAGACCGGCAGCACCTTTAGGTTCTGTACACGTGTGAGTTTTGCCACGAATTCATGCCATGTGCCATCGACAGCCTGTCCGCGCCACGGGCTTTGCGATGTGGACACGCCGCCCGCGGGAAAGATCACCACGCAATGCTCGCGCTGCAGCCAGTCGATGGTGCGGCGGCGCGTAGCAATTGACGTCTGGCGCGCTTGTGCCGTGCCCCCAAAATCGACAGGCAGCAGATAGTCCTTCGCTTCCGGCGGTTGGCACAGCAGGCTGTGCACCATCATTTTCACATCGGGCCGGATGCGCAGCGCCAACTCCATGATCGCCAGCCCATCGACCACGCCGAAGGGATGGTTGGCAATGATGAGGAGAGGGCCCTCCGTCGGCGCCTTCAGCAGCGCCTGCTTGTTGACGTCGAGCCTGATGTCCATGAGGCGCAGGCCGGCCTTGAAAATGGTATCGCCTTCGTGGTCCTTCTCGGCGCTCCATGAGCGGTAGAGCCGTTCCAGCCGCGGCTGGCCCGTCAGCTGCTCAATCGCGCGAATGACCAGACGCTTGCTCCACGAGTCTTCGGGCCGGGAATAGGAAAAGCGCACGCCCTCGGAGGCCTCGCTGAACTGGTGAAATCCCTCGAAGCCCTCAAGCCGTCCGGCGAGATCGGTCATCACGACTCCTTTGCAAAGCTGTCACGGTGACAGCCATGCAAGCCTCATGTGACAGTTGCTTGAACGTGAGGGTGCCCAGCGTCAGGGCCGGCAGATGGGATGATTAATCCTGTTCCGGGATTAAATTGCATTTTCAGATCGCAACTGCGATCAGCCATGGGGTTATGGAATGGCGCGCTAAACAGCGGAACTTTAAAGCGAAAGACCGTTAAGATGGCAAAAGTTGTTAAACGTCTGACCAAAGCCACAAGGGTGCTGACGGGGGCCACAATAAGCCGCCTGTTGCCGGTGTATCCTTACCGGTCCGCTTCCGGCAGGCTGCGGGCTTTCCATCACCGCAGGACCGCCTCGGACATTGGCGTCATCAGCCAGGTTTTCATTCACCAGGATTACAACCTGCAGAAGCTGGCGCGTGCCCAGGAAATGTCTGCTCTTTATGACGCGATCCTGTCGCGCGGGAAAACACCATTGATCATTGATGCCGGTGCCAACATTGGCGCCAGCGTGGCTTGGTTTGCAGCACGTTTTCCGCGGGCCAGGATATTGGCCTTTGAACCTGAACCGGAGAACTTCCGGCTGTTGGAAAAGAACAGCGTAGGGCTCAATGCCGAGTTGTTTCAGGCTGCCATCGGAAGCGCCGAAGGGACCGTGGATCTCGTTGATGCGGGCACCGGCGGATGGGGCTTCCAGACAAGGCGCTCGCCCGAAGGATCCGTCAAGGTTTTCTCCCTCGCCAAGGTCGTACAGGCGGCGCAGGCCAGCGGCAGCGAGCCTTTCATCGTGAAGATCGACATCGAAGGCGGCGAAGATGATTTGTTCAAGGGCAAGACAGATTGGATTGATGCCTTCCCGCTGATCGTCATCGAGCTGCATGACTGGCTGTTCCCAGGCAAGGCCAGCTCAAGGAATTTCTTGAAGGCAATGGCTAATCGCGGCCGCGACTACGTTCACTTCGGCGAAAACATCTTCTCGATCAGAAACGGTTGACGTCGGGACAGGCGGGCAGTCCGGCGCTACACATCACTGCGCCGTGAAGCCGCCATCAAGCAAGATATCCTGGCCGTTGATCATGTCGGAGGCGGAAGAGGCGAGGAACAGGATGAGGTCCGCCACCTCCGTGGTGCGGCCGAAGCGTCCCGCCGGGATCTTGGCCTTCATCGGGTCACCCTTGGCTGGATCTCCCCACACCATTTCGCCCATCGGCGTCAGGATCACGGTGGGGCACACGGTGTTGGCCTGGATGTTGTGGGGCGCCCATTCCACAGTCATCACCTTGGTCAGCATATTGAGGCCGCCCTTGGAGGCGCCATAGGAGCCATGGTCGGTGAGCGCCACCACACCGGACTGCGACGAGATGTTGATGATCTTGCCGCGCTTCTGCTTGATCATGTTGGGGGCAAGCGCCCGCGCCAGCATGAAGGGCGCACGCAGATTGACATCATTGACCCACGCCCAGTCCTTGTCATCTGTGTCGATAATGGACTTCACCGCGGTGACGCCGGCATTGTTGACCAGAATGTCGATGGTGCCGAAAGCGGCCAAAGCTTGTTTCGCGGCTTCCTTCGGTCCTTCGAGCGTTGCAAGATCTGCCGCAATGGCCACGCATTTGCGCCCAAGCTTCTCCACCTCAGCCTTCACTTCGGCGAGACCTTTCTGGTCGCGGCCCACGGCAGCGATATCTGCGCCCGCATCCGCCAGCACCCGGCAGGCTTCAAACCCGATGCCTTTGGTGGCACCCGTCACCAACGCGCGCCGGCCCTCCAGTGAAAATCGCTTCGTCCATTCCGCCATTTGTTTCCCCGTCATTCTTTATGGATCGGATCGATCCATTTAACTGTTTCCGGCTTTTCCACCGGTTCAATATCGAGATTGACGACAACTGCCTCGCCATCGGAGCGAACCAGCACGCATTCCAGCGTTTCATCCGCGCTCGCATTGATTTCCTGATGCGGCACGAAGGGCGGCACATAGATGAAGTCGCCAGGCCCGGCCTCGGCCACGAATTGCAGCGCATCGCCCCAGCGCATGCGCGCCTTGCCTTTCACCACATAGATGACGCTTTCCAGTGGCCCGTGATGATGCGCGCCGGTCTTGGCATTGGGATGAATGTGAACGGTCCCGGCCCAGAGTTTCTGCGCTCCGACGCGGGCGAAATTGATCGCCGCCTTCCGGTCCATGCCCGGGCGTCTGCGCGGTGTTGGCATCGAGATTGTTGCCGGGGATGACGCGCACGCCATCATGCTTCCAGTCTGTCATCCGGGAAGGCCTTCATGCAATTTAAGACCATGAGGCAGGGCTGCCCAGGCAGGGCGGTCTTTCACCATCACGGCATGTGTGGGTTTGAAGAAATTGGGATCATCCAGCGTGCCGGCATAGATATTGTGATCGCTGTCAATGCCATGCTCGCCGCCGAAGAGCAGGCTGCCACAGGCGGGGCAGAAGTTGCGCACGGTAACGCGGCCGTTGCGGATCAGCTTGCGTGACTGCTTGACCTCGCCCGTCAGCATGAATTTGTCAGCCGCATAGCCCATGTAGGGAACTGCACCCGCACCCGAGGCTTTGCGGCAATCATCGCAGCAGCAGAAACCGGCATAAAGCGGCTCTCCAATGAGTTCATAACGCACCGCGCCGCACAGGCATCCGCCCCTTGCTTTGGTCATCTCTTCATTCATGCGCGCAATGCTAGCGCAGCCATTATAAAAAGCAAAAACCCGGGCGTCGAAAAAGCGAGGCGAGGAAGTTTCGTGCGCTGCCTTGGGCCGCTTGCGAAAGCCGTGACCAGTCCTCTAGATTGGTCTCATGGCAATGGACACGGCGATTTCAAGTGCAGATGGCTTCGCCCATGTCCGCATCATCATCGGCATGGTGCTGGGCCTCAGTCTCGCGCGGCTGGTCAATGGCCTGACCCGCTTTGTCCAGCATCCGGGAACCACGAAAATCTATCCCATTCATTTCGGCTGGGTGGCGTTTCTGCTGCTCGCGATCATTCACTTCTGGTGGTACGAATTCCGCCTGACGCTGGTGCCGCAATGGACCTTCCCGGTCTATTTCTTTCTCATCCTCTACGCCATGCTGTACGCGGCACTGGCTGCCTTGCTGTTTCCCGATCAGATCAGCGACTACACGGGCTATGAGGATTATTTTGAAACCCGCAAACGCTGGTTCTATGGCTTGTTTGCGCTCACCTTCCTGGCCGATATCGGAGACACCTGGATCAAGGGCGGTGAATATTGGACCGCACTGGGTGCAGAATATGCGGTTCGCCAGACGCTGTTCATTGCCTTTGCTGTTGCGGCGATGTTTGTGCCGGGCAAACGCTTTCAGATGTTCTTTCTGATTGTTGGCACGCTCTACCAGATCAGCTGGATTTTGCGGACCTATGAACTGCTGTGAGCTTGGCCGGTTAAAAAAATGCCAGCCCGGTTTCGGACTGGCATTGAAATGCGAAAAGGACACCCAAGCGGGTTTATTTCGTCTTCGCGGCTTTCTTGATGGGAGCCTTGGCTTTCGCCGGAGCCTTGGCGCTGACAGCAGGAATGGTGAGGCTTTCGATGGCGCGCAGCCAGTGGGCTTCGGCGCGGCCTTCAGGACGGCCCTCATCTTCCCAGAACTTGTGGGCAAGGGCAGCTATTTGGTCATAGTTGGTCGGGTTGGCTTGAATGGACATCTGTTTCTCTCGCTAGGCTTTTTGTTAACTTAAATCGCCTCTAGCAGAATTTGGTGCATCGCACAATAAATATTGCAATGCACCATTTGCATGACCTGAGCTGCAAATCACGCGCGCCCCTTGCCATTTTGGCCGCTTTCCGCCATAGGCGCGCATTCGAAACCGTGAAGCTGGTGGCTGAACGGAAGGGGCTCTCAAAGGCCCAGAAGGTTACACTTCGTCTTCCTGTGTCTCTGCTCATTCGAAACTTGCTTCGAACCTTTCTCAGGTTCGCATGAGGCTCGGCGCTCCACGGTTATCGCAACGCCATAGGAAAGGAACTCAATGGCACTTTATGAACACACATTCCTGGTGCGCCAGGATGCTGCCCAGGCGCAGGTTGATGCGCTGATCGAGCAGTACAAGGGCGTGCTCTCAGCGGGCGGCGCCAAGGTCGAGAAGGTGGAACAGTGGGGCCTCAAGTCGCTCACCTTCCGCGTCAAGAAGAACCGCAAGGCCTATTTCTGCTTCCTCAACATCAACGGTCCGCACCAGGCAGTTGCCGAAATGGAACGCCAGATGTCGATTTCGGAAGACGTCATCCGTCATATGACGATTGCCGTTGAGGCACTGGAAGAAGGCCCCTCGGCCCAGATGCGCCGCCGCGATGACCGCCGCGACCGCGATGACAGCTTTGGTGGAGAGGATTTCAAACTGATGGCATTCGAACAAGGCGCCCGCCGCCCGTTTTTCCGCCGCCGCAAGACCTGCCCGTTCTCCGGCGCCAACGCCCCGAAGATCGACTACAAGGACACGCGGCTCCTGCAGCGCTACCTGTCAGAACGCGGCAAGATCATTCCTGGCCGCATTTCAGCCGTCAGCGCCCTGAAGCAGCGCGAACTGGCCAAGGCCATCAAGCGCGCCCGCTTCCTCGGCCTCTTGCCGTATGTGATCAGCTAAGGGAGGAAAGAACATGCAAGTTATTCTTCTCGAACGTGTCGGCCGTCTCGGCCACATGGGTGATGTGGTCAAGGTGAAGGACGGCTACGCCCGCAACTTCCTTTTGCCCAACCACAAGGCGCTGCGCGCAACCGACGCCAACAAGGCGAAGTTCGAGCGTGACCGTTCCGTGCTCGAAGCCCGCAACGCCGACGCCCGCAAGGCCGCTGAAGGCGAAGCCAAGGGCCTCGATGGCAAGAGCTTTGTCCTCATCCGCCAGGCTGGCGAAGGCGGCCAGCTTTATGGTTCCGTCACCCCGCGCGACATTGCCGAAGCTGCAGCGGCACAGGGTGCACATCTCGACAAGGCCCATGTTCACCTGAACGCGCCGATCAAGTCGATCGGCATCTACACGGTGGAAGTGGCACCGCATCCGGAAGTGACGGTGAAGATCCAGGTGAACGTCGCCCGTTCGCCGGAAGAAGCCGCTGCTCAGGCGCGCGGCGAAGTGATGACCGGTGCTGCCTCTGAAAAGGCCGAAGCCCGTGCCGCTGCCCAGGCACTTTTTGAAGAAGCCCAGGCTGATGTGCAGGCTGAGGAAGATGCCGAGCCCGGCATCGAAACCACGGCTGAGCGCAAGGCCAAGCGCAGCAAGAAGGCTGCCGCTGAAAAGGCTGAGTAGGCTTCACGCATCAACGAGATTTCAAAGCCGTCCTCCGGGGCGGCTTTTTTTATGAAGCAGTCACGCCAGATCGCGGGAAGAATTGTGCTTCAAAAATATCCCTAGTCATCTAAGGATGGTTCACCGCCGATTTGAGGGAATCTGAATTCAAACGCCCGAGGTTTTAGTGGCCGAGCCCAACACAACGCAGATCTACAGTGACATTCTGGTCGTCCTCGGCACGGCCGGTGTGGTCGTACCGCTGGTACGGCGCCTGGGGCTTAACCCCATCCTTGGCTATCTCGGGGCAGGGGCCATCCTCGGACCTTATGGTCTGGGATCGCTGATCAAGACATTTCCGTTTCTGTACTGGCTCACCATCGTCGATCTCGGCGATGTCTCGGGCCTTGCCGAGCTGGGTGTGGTCTTTCTGCTGTTCCTGATCGGGCTTGAGCTTTCATTCAAGCGGCTCGTCACCATGCGCCGCCTCGTGTTTGGACTTGGAGGATTGCAGTTTCTCATCACGGGATTGCTTCTTTCAGGCATTGCCATTGCTTTGGGACTTGCGCCTGTCCCGGGTGCGATTGTGGGCATGTGCCTCTCGCTGTCCTCCACCGCCATCGTCCTTGATCTCTTGAGTGCGCAGAACCGCCTTGCCACCACAACCGGTCGCGCCAGCTTTTCGGTGCTCCTTGCGCAGGACCTTGCTGTCATTCCGATCCTGATTTTCATATCGGTGTTTTCGACGGCGGCGGATGGCTCGATCATCGCGAATATCGCGCTTGCCTTGGGCAAGGCGGCGGCTGCCATCGCTGTCATTGTTTTGGTCGGCCGGTTCCTGCTGATTCCCTTGTTCCACTCGGCCACCAAGGCGCGCTCGACCGAACTGTTCATCGCTGCTGCCCTGTTCGTTATCATCGGGGCGGGCCTCATTGCCCACCAGGCCGGGCTGTCGATGGCGCTCGGGGCCTTCGTCGTCGCCCTCATGCTGGCCGAAACCGCCTACGGCAAGGCCATTGAAGCCGCCATCGATCCATTGAAAGGCCTGTTGCTCGGCGTATTCTTTTTCACTGTCGGCACCAAGATCAACTTTGCGGAATTTGTCCGCGAACCCGGTCTCCTCGCGGTGGCCGTCGTGGCCCTGATAGCATTCAAGGCCTTGATCCTTACTGGCCTGGGCAAGGCCTTTGGCCTGTCATGGCCTGCGGCGGTGGAAGCGGGCTTGCTGCTTGGCCCCGCCGGAGAATTTGCCTTCGTTGGCATCGGCATGGCGGCCGCATTCCAACTGGTGCCAGAGCCCGTGGCCACCTTCACGCTCGCCGTGGCCGCCGTCACCATGTTCCTCACACCAGTGCTCTCCACTGTGGCGCACCGGTTGATGCCATCTCCGCCCGCCAAGGTGGCGGTGCCGGCGGAGTTGATGGTTCAGGGCGCCGGAGACAAGCCCCAGGCCATCGTTGTCGGCTATGGCCGGGTGGGTAAGGTGGTTTGTGCGCTTCTCAAAGAGCACAAGATCAAGTTCATCGCCATCGACAGTGACGCCACCGGTGTTGCGCGCGACCGGAAGCGCGGCCACGCCGTCTATTATGGCGATGCGTCGGATCCCAGGCTTCTGGAAACGGCGGGTCTGGCCACGGCGACCGCCGTCGTCATCACCATCGACGCCAGGCCGATGATCGACAGAATTGTCGAACATGTGCGCGCCGCAAGGCCTGACATCAAGATCATCTCGCGCGCCACCGATGAGGCCCACGCCAGCCATCTCTATGCCGAAGGGGTGACCGATGCAGTGCCTGAGACGATCGAGGCCAGCCTGCAGCTCTCGGAAGCATCGCTCATCGGTCTGGGCATTGCGACCGGGCCAGTAATTGCTTCAATCCATGGGAAGCGCGATGAATTCCGCCATATGCTGCAGGAAGCCGCCAAGCAGGCCGGCCGCGAGAAGAGCCATGCCATCAAGGCACGCACGGTGCGTCGTACGACGGCAAACTTAAACCCGGGGCGACAAAATCTCCTTACGCGCCCTCCATCGTCCTGAGGTGCTTTGCGAAAGCAAAGCCTCGAAGGACCTGCGGCCGGAATTGCACCCGGCGCACAAGAGCCACAGTCACGCCCTATTTTCGACAATCCACTGCGAGATTGAAACTGTTCACCGGCCTGTTATTCTGGCCGCCCGCGAATCATTCCCCGGCTAAAAACTCCTCATGTCCATGCCCAACCTCCGCGCCGTCGAGGCACAACCAGACGATTCACTCCGCACCCCGCCGCAGAACCTCGAGGCGGAGCAGGCACTGCTGGGCGCTATCCTCTCCAACAACGAAGCGGCGGACCGTGTCACCGCCTTCCTTGGCCCCGAGCATTTTTCCGAAGCCGTTCATGCGCGCATCTATGAGGCAGTGACCACGCTGATCCGCATGGGCAAGCTGGCCTCGCCGGTTACGCTCAAAACGCATTTTGAAACGGACCAGTCTCTGAAGGAAATCGGCGGCCCGGCCTATCTCGCGCGACTCGCGGCTTCCGCCACCACGATCATCAATGCCGAGGAATATGGCCGCACCATTTTCGAACTGGCGCAGCGCCGCAAGCTCATCACACTGGGCACCGATGTGGTCAATGAATCCTTCTCGCCCGATCTTGAAACCAGCGTCCGCGACATCATCGAGAAAACCGAGCAGGCGCTCTATGGCCTCGCCGAGAAGGAACAGTTCGGCAAGGGCTTCGAACGCTTCGGCGCCTCGCTCACCAAGGCCATCGACATGGCCAGCGCTGCCTATCAGCGCGATGGCCATCTCTCCGGCATCTCCTGTGGCCTCTCCGATATCGACGAGAAGATGGGCGGCCTGCAGAAGTCTGACCTCATCATTCTCGCAGCGCGCCCCGCCATGGGCAAATCGGCACTTGCCTCCAACATCGCCTATCATGTTGCCAAGAATTACCGGCCGGAATACCAGCCCGATGGTTCGGTGAAGGTCCATGATGGCGGTGTCGTTGCCTTCTTCTCCCTCGAAATGAGCACTGAGCAATTGGCAACGCGTATCGTCTCAGAGCAGGCGGGCGTTCCTTCGGAGGACATCCGCCGTGGCAAGATTAGTGAAGAGCAGTTCCAGCGCCTCGTGGATATCAGCCGCGAGTTGCAGGCCCTGCCGCTTTATCTCGATGATACTGGCGGCCTCTCCATTGCCCAAGTTGCGGCCCGCGCGCGCCGCCTGAAGCGTCAGCGTGGTTTGGGTCTCATCGTGGTGGACTATTTGCAGCTTCTCGCGGGTTCGGCGCGCAAGGCCGCGGAAAACCGCGTTCAGGAAGTGACCGAGATCACCGTGGGACTGAAGGCACTCGCAAAAGAGCTTGATGTTCCGATCATTGCGCTCTCACAGCTGTCACGTCAGGTTGAAAACCGCGAGGACAAACGCCCGCAGCTGGCTGACTTGCGTGAATCAGGCTCGATCGAGCAGGACGCCGACGTGGTGCTGTTCATCTTCCGCGAAGACTATTATCTCCAGCGTCTGGAGCCTCATGCGGGAACGCCGGAACATCAGGCCTGGCAGGAGAAGATGGACCGCGCCCATGGCAAGGCCGAAGTCATCATCGGCAAGCAGCGTCACGGCCCCACGGGCACGATCGAACTCCAATTCGAAGGCAAGTTCACGCGCTTCTCAAATCTGGCGCGCGAGGACCACATCCCCGAATTCCGCGGGTGATCCAGCCGCTGACCGGCGGCGTAAAGCTTGAACCGGGCTGTTATGTTTTGGCCTGGCCAATAACGGTGCAACAAATTTGAAGTTTATTTTCCAGGCCCTCGGCTTCGTTCTCATCGTCGGGGGCCTTGCCTATCATTTCGCCGCCCTGGAAATCTTCAACGCGCTTTTGCCCAAGGACGCAGGCTCGCATCTGCTGGCGGGCAACGTGGCCTATGGGGCAGACCCGAGGCAGCACCTTGATATTTACGCTCCCACGACAGGCACCGGTCCTTGGCCGGTTGTTGTCTTCGTCCACGGGGGCTCGTGGAGCAGCGGCAACAAGAACAACTATGAGTTCGTGGGCCGCGCTCTGGCGGCGCAGGGCTTCATCGCCATCCTTCCCAGCTACCGCCTGCATCCGCAAAATCCGTTCCCGGCTTTTGTGGAGGATACGGCACGCGCCATCGACTGGAGCACGCGCCATGCGCAGGATTATCTGGGTGACCCACGCAGGGTTTTCGTCTCCGGCCATTCGGCTGGCGCCTACAATGTGGCGCTGGCGGTTCTGGATCCGAAATATTTCAGTGCCTTCGGCACGGATGTGACGGCGATCAGGGGCGTGGCACTGCTGGCGGCACCGCTCGACTTCCTGCCACTGGAAGGACAGATCCCGAAAGATGTTTTCGGCAAAGTGCCGGATCTGGCCTCGACCCAACCCGTCAATTTCGTCAGAAAAGATGTGCCGCCATTTTTACTGCTTCACGGAACAGCCGATGGCACCTGTTATCCCCGCAACTCCATTTCGCTCGACAGGCAATTACGCGCGGCGGGCGCAAGTTCCGAGTTGAAGCTCTATGACGGCGTCACCCACGTTGGCATCGTGATGGCGCTATCAAAACCCTTTCGTGGCAAAGCGCCGGCTCTTTCCGATATGACGGCGTTCTTTCTTAGTCACGGTAGTGATGCACCCCGCCTTGCGGGTCAGTGACTTCATAGTCGCCATCGCTGACTTCTTGCACCCAGGCGGGCGTGATCGGCACCTTGCCGTAGCCACCGGAAATGTCGAGTACGTAGGTGGGCTGTGCGAGGCCTGAAAGCTTGCCACGCAACTGGCGCACAATCTTCTGGCCTTCAGCGAGTGGCACACGAAAATGGCTGGTGCCCGGCGCCTTGTCGAGGTGATGGAGGTAGTAAGGTTTCACCCGGTTGGCCACGAGCTTGCGGAACAGTTCGATCAACACTTCAGCATTATCATTGATACCTTTGAGCAGCACGGTCTGCGAGAGCAGGGGAATGCCTGCATCGGAAAGTCGTGCCAGCGCTGCGCAAACATTCTCCGTCAATTCCTGCGCATGGTTGACGTGGATGGCCATGTAGGTGGCAGGCTTCGCCTTCAGCGCCTTGACCAGTTGTGGCGTAATGCGCTCTGGCTCCACCACTGGCACGCGGCTGTGCAGCCGGATGACCGAGACATGAGGAATGGCGGAAATTCGCTGGATAATGTCACCCAGCCTGCGGTCCGACAACACGAGAGGATCACCACCCGTGAGAATGACTTCGAACACTTCCGGATGCGCGGCAATATAGCCGATGGCCGCATCAAGCTCTGCCGGGCTCAACGTGCCTTCGCCGTTGCCGACCTTCTCGCGCCGGAAGCAGAAACGGCAATAAACTTGGCACGTATGCGTCGGCATGAGCAGCAGCCGGTCTGGATAGCGATGGACAATACCTTTCACTTTCTGATGGGGACTGTCGCCCGTCGGATCTTCCATCTCATCGGGCAGGCGCTGCAATTCACGCAACTGCGGCACATATTGAAGATAGACGGGGTCGCTCTTCGCTTTGATCTGCCGGAGCACGTCCGGCGTGAGCCGCGTCGCATAATGCGCCTCGACTTCATCAAGCGGTGCAACAACCTGCCGGTCAATCAGTCCAGCATCTGCAAGGTCTTGAACCGAGGTGATGGCGGTGCGGGTTTCCTCTCTCACGCTGCAGAAGCGTCCGGGCCGAATAGCAGTTCGTACGCCTCGTCATAATGATCAATCACATGATCTGGCGCAAAGAGCGAAACATGTTTTGGCGTGTAGCCAAAGCTCACCGCGACAACCGGCACACCGGCCGCTCGTGCGGTCTTGATGTCGGTCTCGCTGTCGCCAAACATCATCGTATTTTTCGGATCCACATTCAGAAGCCGTGCAACTTCGAGATAGGGTCCGGGATCAGGCTTCATCACGGGCAGGCTGTCACCCCCCACCACCGCACCGAAATAATCTGACAGTCCAATTTCCGTCGATCAGTTTCCGCGACAGGCCTTCCACCTTGTTGGTGCAAATGCCCATCTTCAGGCCCCTTGCCTTGGCCCGCTCCAACAGCCTGGGAATGCCGTCGAATACCCGGCTGTGAACGGCAATATTGTTTCCGTAGTAGGTAAGAAGCTCACCATGCAGCCTCTTGAGCGTCGCATCATCGGGAACGCCGCCGGTGGCGGTGAGGCCACGGCGAATAAGGTCCATGGCGCCATGGCCTACAAATTCGCGCAATTGCTTTTCGGAAATCGCCTGCCGTCCCTCTGACGTCAGGACATGGTTGGTGGCGGCCAGGAGGTCTGGGGCGGTGTCCACAAGTGTGCCGTCAAGGTCAAAAATCAGGGCTTCGAGATGCATTGCAATTCCAGCATGAAGGGTCTGTTTGTGCGCCTTTAGCCACTATGCTAAGGCGACGCCATCGCAATATCGGAGGCTAGAATGGACGTCGCCAAATCCCGGTCACTCAAGGATCTTTTGAAGGATAAAAGTCTTCTCAAGGAGAAGTGCTACATCAATGGTCAGTGGGTGGAAGGCAAGGAAACCATCGACGTCACCAACCCCGTTGACGAGAGGGTGATTGGCCAAATTCCGAAGCTCGGCAAGGCCGAAGCGAGAGCCGCCATTGAAGCCGCCGAAAAGGCCCAGAAAGCCTGGGCCAAAAAAACGGCCAAGGAACGCAGCAACATCCTGCGCAAGTGGTTCAACCTCATGGTGGAGAACCAGGAAGACCTGGCGCAGATCATGACGGCAGAGCAGGGCAAACCGCTCGCCGAATCCCGTGGCGAAATCGGGTATGGCTCCAGCTTCATCGAGTTCTTTGCAGAGGAGGCCAAACGTGTTTACGGTGAAACCATTCCCGTTCCCTGGCCTAACAGCCGCGCCGTCATCATCAAGCAGCCGGTGGGCGTTGTGGCGGCCATCACACCGTGGAATTTTCCCAATGCCATGATCACCCGCAAGGCCGGTCCGGCGCTCGCCGCCGGTTGCGCCTTTGTGTGCAAGCCCGCTGCTGAAACGCCTTTCTCGGCATTGGCGCTTGCAGAGCTTGCCGAGCGTGCCGGTATTCCAGCCGGCGTCTTCTCCGTGATCACTGGCAAATCATCCGAGATCGGCGGTGAAATGACCTCCAATCCCATTGTGAAGGCGTTGACCTTTACCGGATCAACCGAGATCGGGCGCCTCCTGATGGCGCAGTGCGCGCCGACGATCAAGAAGGTTGGTCTTGAACTTGGTGGCAACGCGCCCTTCATCGTCTTTGATGATGCAGATTTGGACGCAGCCGTTGTCGGTGCCATCGCCTCCAAATACCGCAACAATGGCCAGACCTGCGTGTGCGCCAACCGCATTCTGGTGCAGGAAGGCGTCTACGACAAATTCGCTGAGAAACTGGCCGCTGCAGTCGGCAAGCTCAAGGTCGGCAACGGCACCGAGGACGGCGTGACCACAGGTCCGCTGATCAACGCTGCCGCCGTGAAAAAGGTCGAAGAACATATTGCCGATGCCAAGGCCAAGGGTGGCAAGGTTGTGTTCGGCGGCAAGGCACTCGGTGGCAATTTCTTTGAACCTACCATCATTACCGGCGTCACGACCGACATGGCGGTGGCGCGTGAAGAAACCTTTGGTCCTGTAGCTCCGCTCTTCAAGTTCAAGACTGAAGAAGAGGCAATCGCCATGGCCAATAACACCGAATTCGGTCTTGCTTGCTATTTCTACACGCGCGACATCGGCCGTGTGTGGCGTGTGGGCGAAGCGCTGGAATATGGCATGGTCGGTATCAATGAAGGCTTGATTTCAACTGCGGAAGTTCCCTTCGGCGGCGTGAAGGAAAGCGGCATTGGCCGCGAGGGTTCCTCCCACGGCATGGATGAATATGTGGAGATGAAATACATGTTGATGGGTGGCTTGGGTAAATGACGCAAGACGAGAAGAAAAAAGCCGCCGCTGAATTTGCGCTGAAAGTCGTCGACAGAGACGTCAAGATTGGCCTGGGCACGGGCACCACCGCCAATTTCTTCATCAAGGCTGCGGCCGAGAAGGTGAGGCGCGAAAGACTGAACACGATTTTCGTGCCGACCTCCGCTCCGACTTATGAACTTGCCCAACAGCTGGGTCTGAACATTCAGAATATCGAGAACGCTCCGTTTCTGGACTTCACCGTCGATGGTGCTGACGAGATTGATCCGCAGTTCCGCATGATCAAGGGCGGTGGCGGGGCGCTTGCACCGCGAGAAGATCGTGGCGTCATCATCGCGCTTCGTCATCTGCATCTGCGATCGATTCAAAGAGAGTTGAACAGCTTGGCAAGTTCCCGTTGCCTGTGGAAGTTTCAAAATTTGGTGTCAATCCGACGGCCTGGAAGATCGAGCGGGCGTTGAGGCGCTGGGCTATGCCAATGCCAAGATGCGGTTGCGGGCAAAGCCAGACGGCAAGCCCTTCGTTACTGAAGCGGGCAACGCCATCATTGATCTGGCGTTGGAGAAGATCACTGATCCGGAGCGTCTTGAAGGCATTTTGAACAATCATGCCCGGTGTCATTGAGGTTGGCCTGTTCATCGACATCTGCACCATCGTCATGATGGCAACAGACCAGGGCGTCGAGGAGATCACCCGCAAGTGACGGGGTTCGACTACGATCTTTTCGTGATTGGAGCAGGTTCCGGCGGTGTGCGCGCCGCGCGTGTCGCTGCCAAACATGGCGCCAAGGTTGCGGTGGCAGAAGAATATCGCGTCGGTGGCACCTGCGTCATCCGTGGCTGTGTGCCCAAGAAGCTTCTCGTTTACGCTTCCAAGTTTGCCGAGGAATTCGAAGATGCTGTCGGCTTCGGCTGGACATCGGACAAGGTGTCGTTTGATTGGCCCACGCTGATCGAAAACAAGGATCTTGAGATCGACAGGCTCAACAAGATCTATATCCGCAATCTTGAGGCGACGGGCACTGAGCTCATCATGGAGCGGGCGACGCTGCACGATCGCAACACCATCCAGCTCGCGTCTGGCCGTAAAGTCACAGCAAAATACATTCTTGTGGCGACTGGGGCTGCACCTTTTGTTCCGCGACATCTCCCTGGCCATGAACTTGCGATCACCTCAAATGATGCATTTCATCTGGAGCAGCTGCCGCGCCGCATCGTGATTGTGGGCGGCGGCTACATTGCCGTTGAGTTCGCGGGAATCTTCAATGGCCTCGGTGTCGAAACAATTCTCGTTGCGCGTGGTGAGCAGATCCTGCGCGGCTTCGATGATGACCTGCGCAACCATCTTGCTGCCGAGATGAAGAAGAAGGGCATTGAAATTCTACACCAAGACCGATGTCAGCCAGATCGAACGCAGCGGCGATGGCGTGCGCGTGACACTGGAAGGTGGCCGCACCATCGGCGCGGGTCAGATCATGTTTGCCACGGGCCGCCTGCCCAACACCGTGGATTTGAATCTGGAACAGGCCGGCGTCAAGCTCACGCCGCATTATGCCGTCGAAGTGAACGAGTTCTCGCAAAGCACTGTCGATAACATTTATGCCGTGGGCGATGTTACCAACCGCGTGAACCTGACGCCGGTAGCCATCCGCGAAGGCCATGCCTTTGCGGATACGGTCTTCGGCAACACGCCACGTACAGTGAACCATTCTCTCATTCCGAGCGCCGTCTTCTCGCAGCCAGAACTTGGCACTGTTGGCCTGACCGAGGCCAAAGCCCGCGAGACTCACGGCAAGATCGATATCTACAAGACCTCGTTCCGCCCGATGAAACACACGTTGTCAGGCCGCGACGAACGCATGCTGCTGAAACTGGTGGTGGATGGCGAAACCGACAAGGTTTTGGGCTGCCACATCGCGGGACCCGATGCTGGCGAAATGGCCCAGCTTCTGGGCATCGCGCTGACCTGCGGCGCCACCAAGGCGCAGTTTGACGCCACCATGGCAGTGCATCCGACAGCATCGGAGGAACTCGTCACCTTGCGCGAGAAGTGGCGCGGTTAAGCGTTTTGACTTTTTAGAGAAGTCGAAATCGCCCCGTGCAACGACTAGACCTAGTTTTCGTTCGTCAGAGCCGCGCCCATCCGGTTCCAGGCATCAAGCCCGGCGATCTTGTAGGCTTCCGCCAGCGTCGGAAAATTGAAGGTGTTGTTGACGAAATAGTCGACGGTGCCTTTGAGATTGATCACCGCCTGGCCGATGTGGATAAGCTCTGTGGCGCCTTCGCCCACAATATGCGCGCCCAGCAGGCGCCGCGTTTCGATTGAGAAGATCAATTTCAGGAAGCCGTTATTCACACCCATGATGTGGCCGCGCGATGTTTCCCGGAAGCGCGCCACGCCGCATTCGTAAGCCTGCCCGGTTTTCCGAACCTCTTCTTCCGAGAGCCCGACAGTCGAGATTTCCGGCACCGCATAGATGCCGTAGGGAAAAGTCTCCGGCGGCGCGGGCAGATGAACTCCGAACGCGTGACAGGCGGCAACGCGGCCCTGTTCCATGCTGGTGGAGGCGAGGCTCGGAAAACCAATGACGTCGCCCGCGGCATAGATATGCGGCACACTGGTCTGGAAGGTGCTGTGGTTGACTTCGATGCGGCCACGCGCATCAGTTGAAATCCCCACGGCTTCAAGTCCGAGGGACGGCACATTGCCCGAGCGGCCCGCCGCATAGAGCAGGGCGTCCGCCTTCACCAGGCGTCCGTCGCTCAAGGTCACTTCCACGCCCTTGTCGCTGGAAACAACATTGGCAACATTGCAGCCAAGGCGGATCGACATGCCCCGGTCGCGCATCTGGTGCATGAAGTCTTCCACCAGTTCCTTGTCGACGAACTCAAGTATGGTGGGGCGCCCCTCAACCAGCGTCACCGGCACATCAAGCGCAGAAAAGATTGTGGCGTATTCGACGCCGATGACGCCTCCGCCAATCACAATTAGCGTGCGCGGCAATGTCTCTATGTCAAGGATAGCGTCACTGTCGAATACCCGTTTGTTGTCGAAGGGAATGTTGTCGGGCCGGTAAGGCTTGGTGCCGACTGAAATCAGCGCCCGCTCGAACTGGACTTCTGAAACATCTCCGACTTCAGTCGTCAGCCGCGCCGTGTTGGGGCCAGAGAAATGTGCCGTGGCCTGGATGCTTTTGACGCCATTGCGCATGAACTGGTGCTGCAGAACCTCGACTTCATGGTCGAGCGTTTTGTGCAGCCGCTCGACCAGATCCGCGGAGGAGATCACCTGTTTGACGCGGTAGCCCCGGCCATAGAAGCCGCGCTCGCGCCAGCCGGAAAGGTTGAGAACCGTCTCGCGCAATGTCTTGGAAGGGATGGTGCCGGTATGGACTGAAACCCCGCCGAGCCTGCGGCCCTTGTCCACCACGAGCACGGATTTGCCCAATTTGGCGGATTGGACGGCGGCCCGCCGTCCCGCTGGTCCACTGCCAATCACCAGCATGTCATAACTGTTCATTGGTCCACCCCTGTAAGCCACCCAAATTTATGGTGGGTTAATCGTTAAAGCATCGAGCGAACAAGTGTTAATACTTGTGAGCAAAAAGATGCGACCATTAAAATAACCAGAGCGCGCGGGCGAGCGCATGCGAGCATCCGCCGCTCTGGCCACAAGAGATTGTGACGGTCTGGAATAGGCAGGGCATTCCGGCGTAGAAAGAGCATGATGCAACAGGATTTTTCGGCCCTGCTGGTGAAGGAAATCCCCTTCCTGCGGCGTTTTGCGCGCGCTTTGGCGGGCGATGCCGCCCTGGCCGATGACCTGGTGCAGGACTGCGTGGAACGGGCGCTGCGCAAGCAGCACCTCTACGACCAAAGCCGCCCGTTGCGGGCCTGGCTCTATGCCATCCTCCGCAACATCCATATCAGTCATTGGCGCAGGTCAGGCCAGCTTGGCCCCATGGCCGATGTGGACGATCTCGGTGCCGAAGCCCCGGCAATCGCCCCGCAGCAGGAGCAGAACCTGTCCGTGGCGCTGATCTCGGATGCATTGGACAAGTTGCCGCCGCCGCAGCGCGAAGTGCTGGTGATGGTGAGCCTGGAAGAGCTGAGTTACAGGGAAGCGGCCGAGATCATTGGCGTGCCCATCGGAACGATCATGTCGCGCCTGTCGCGTGCACGGTCAACGCTGCAGGCCCTTTTGGAAGAACGTGGAACCTCTGTTCTGCGCGTGGTGAAATGATGAATGACACGGTTGAAAATTGGGCCCTTCATGCCTTTGCAGATGGCGAGCTGGAGGGCGAAGAGAAGCGGAAGGTTGAAGTGTTCCTGCGCGACAACCCGGATGCGCGCCATGTGCTGACGGATATTGCTGCGCAGAAAGCGGCATTGCACCGGACTTATGATGGCATCCTGTCCGATCCGATCCCGTCTGACCTGTTGAAGGTGGCGCGTTCGCTGCCACAATCACGCAACCGCTGGAGCATGGCTCAGGCGGCAGCCGCAGCAGGCATCGTCGCATTGCTCGTTGGCGGGGCGGGCGGCTGGTTCCTGCACCCTGCAGGCCAGACCGTAGGTGAAAGCCTGGCGGATACATCACTTGACAACTATCAGGTCTATGCCACGGATTTCCGTCACCCGGTCGAAGTCGCAGCCAGCGACAAGGATCATCTGCAGATGTGGCTGTCCAAGCGCATCGGCGTGAAATTCAGCGTGCCCGATTTGCAGGACAAGGGTTACACCTTGTTGGGTGGCCGTCTCCTGGCAGACAATGGCAAGCCGGCGGGGCTTTTGGTTTATGAAGATGCCAACAAGCAGCGCATGAGTGTGTTTTTCGCGGCCAATGATGCCAGGAACGAGGCACCGATGATGGTCAAGCAGCGGGGCAACGTGGTCACTTGCTACTGGGTGGAATCGGACATGATCTATGCCGTGGCGGGCGAACAGCCGACTGACACGATGGTGTCACTGGCCAATGCCGTCCACGAGGGTTTCGACAAGACCTAGTGCAACTTCCGCACCTCATGCTGAGGGAACCATTGTTCGGCCCTCATGCTGAGGTGCCGCCGCAGGCGGCCTCGAAGCATGAACCACAGCCTCAGTTGCCGCCTCGCCTCTTCGACAGTGCGGCAACTTTCTCCCAATCGCCTTTCATCAGTGCCAGCTTCTTGGCGCGGCTCCAGCCCTTGATGCGCCGCTCGGCCGCGATGGCATCGATGACAAGGTCATAATGTTCGGCATAGGCCAGCTTCACCGGCAGGCGCGTTGACCTATAGGCATCCTGAAAGATGCGGTTATTGTGCTCCCACACGCGGCCTTCGGGATCGTCCTGCTTGGTCAGGCCAGTATAAAAACTGCCGTCGCGGCATTCGAGAATATAGACCCAGGCCCCAGCCATGAACGAGGGTTAGCACATTCCATTGCAAGGCACCCTTCGAGGCTTCGCCTCCGGCGAAGCACCTCAGGGTGAGGAAATCATTGTCCAGCCCTCATGTCGAAGCGACGGTGCAGCCGCCCTCGAAGCATGGCCACGAGTGCTGATCCAGTCCTGAAACCCGCCTCACCGCAAGGCTTCCCCCGCAAAAGCGGCTCTGATAAGAGCCGCCCCCATGGACTCCAATAAGAACGCCGATACCCCAGCCGAACCGAAAAAGACCGACCGCTACCGCGAGACCGTTTTCCTGCCCAAGACTGGCTTTCCGATGAAAGCTGGCCTGCCGCAGAAGGAACCGGAGATTCTGAAGCGCTGGGCGGACATGGACCTGTTCCGGCTTCTGCGCGAGGACGCCAAGGGCCGCGAAAAATTCGTGCTGCATGACGGCCCGCCCTATGCCAACGGCAACATCCATATCGGCCATGCGCTCAACAAGGTGCTGAAGGACCTCGTGGTGCGCGGCGCGCAGATGTCCGGCAAGGACTCGAACTATGTTCCGGGCTGGGACTGCCACGGCCTGCCCATCGAATGGAAGATCGAGGAGCAGTACCGCGCCAAGGGCCAGAACAAGGACGCGATCCCGATCAATGAATTCCGCAAGGAGTGCCGCGACTTCGCCACCCACTGGGTGAATGTGCAGCGCGAGGAGTTCAAGCGCCTCGGCGTCGAGGGCGACTGGGACAATCCCTATCTGACGATGAACTTCAAGGCCGAGGCCATCATCTCGCGCGAGCTGCAGAAATTCGCCGGCGACGGCCAGCTCTATCGCGGCTCAAAGCCGGTGATGTGGAGCGTGGTCGAGAAGACCGCGCTGGCGGAAGCCGAAGTTGAATATGCCGACATTGAAGTCGATACGATCTTTGTGAAGTTTCCGGTTGTTGCTGAACCGCAGGGTGACCTTGGGTGGATCTACCTTCAGCACATGCATTGACGAATGCCGAAATTGTCATTTGGACGACCACGCCTTGGACGATCCCAGGGAACCGGGCGCATCAGTTATTCATCGCAAAATCAGTCTACGAGCTCTATGAGGTGACAGGCCGCTGCCGACGGAAGCTGTTATCTATAGGCGAAAAATTGCTAGTGCTGCTGGCTGACAAGTTGCGCAAATCGCTGATTGCTATGATGAAGACAAGCAAAAGTCAGCGAATGGAGATCTGTTCAAAATGCGGTGATCTGGGATTTGAACAAATGCTTCTGTGCGCATCCGCTTGGCGGTCACTGGGTATAATTTCGTTGTTCCGCTTCTCGATGGCGATCACGTCACTGACGACGCCGGTACGGGCTTTGTCCATACCGCACCTTCACATGGTGCGGACGACTACGATGTCTGGATCGCCAATCAGAAGACGCTGCGAGACCACGGCATCGACACCGCCGTCCCAACACCGTCGGACGAGACGGCTTTTACACCAAGGATGCGCCGGGCTTTGAGGGCAGCCGCGTCATCGACCACCAGGGCGCTGGGGCGATGCCAACAAGCGCGTGATCGAGGCGCTGAAAGACGGCGGGCATGTTGCTGGCCCACAACCGCCGCACCATCATATCCGCATTCCTGGCGCTCGAAGAAGCCGATCATCTTCCGCAACACGCCGCAATGGTTCATCTCGATGGACAAGAAGGGCCTGCGCGACAAGGCGCTGGCCGCCATCGAACGACACCGAATTCTTCCCGCCCGCCGGCAAGAACCGCCTGCGCGGCATGATCGAGTCGCGCCCTGATTGGGTGATTTCGCGCCAGCGCGCCTGGGGCGTGCCCATCACCGTCTTCGTCAACAAGAAGACCGGCGAAATCCTGAACGATGCCAAAGTCAACCAGCGCATCTTTGACGCCTTCTGTGAACATGGCGCCGATGCCTGGTATGAAGACGGCGCGGCCCAGAAGTTCCTCGGCAACGAATACAAGGCCGAAGACTACGAGCAGGTGAGGGACATTCTCGACGTCTGGTTCGATTCCGGCTCGACCCATGCTTTCGTGCTGGAACAGCGCCCCGATCTCAAATGGCCGGCCGATGTCTATCTCGAAGGCTCGGACCAGCATCGCGGCTGGTTCCATTCCTCGCTGCTCGAAAGCTGCGGCACGCGGGGCCGCGCGCCCTATGACGCGCTGATCACCCATGGCTTCACCATGGCCGAAGACGGCCGCAAGATGTCGAAGTCGCTCGGCAACACGGTGGTGCCGCAGGAAGTGATCAAGAATTCCGGCGCCGACATTCTGCGCCTCTGGGTCGCCACGGTGGATTACAGCGACGACCAGCGCATCGGCCCTGAAATCCTCAAGACCACGACCGAAACCTACCGCAAGCTGCGCAACACTTTTCGCTACATGCTGGGCGCCCTTGAGGGCTTGCATGACTGGGAGAAGATCGCTCCTGCTGAAATGCCGGAGCTTGAGCGCTACATCCTGCACAAGCTCTACGAAGTCGGCACGGAAGTGCAAGCCGCCTACAAGGTCTATGACTACAAGAAGGTGTCAGCACTCCTCACCAACTTCATGAATGTCGAGCTTTCGGCCTTCTATTTCGACATCCGCAAGGACACGCTCTATTGCGACCCGTGGTCGTCGGTGAAGCGTTGCTCGACGCGCACGGTGATGAATGAGCTGTTCCATTGCCTGACGACCTGGTGGGCGCCGGTTCTGGTGTTCACCATGGAGGAAGTCTGGCTCAGCCGTTACGCGGGCGAAGGGTCATCTGTCCATCTGATGCAATTTGCCAAGCCGCCTGCTGAATGGCGCGACGAGGCGCTGGACCAGAAATGGGCGCTGATCCGCAAGGTGCGCGCCAGTCGTGACGGGCGCTCTGGAAATCGAGCGCGCCAACAAGGTCATCGGCTCGGCGCTCGAAGCCGCACCGGAAGTGTTCATCGCGGGCGATGACGCGGCGCTCAAGGCTGTGCAGTCCATCGACTTTGCCGAAGTCTGCATCACCTCCGCGATCACCGTGAAGGCGGGCGAGGGGCCGGCCAGTGCCTTCCGCCTCGACGAGGCGAGGAGCATCGCAGTGGTGCCGCACAAGGCCGAAGGCCTGAAATGCGCCCGCTCGTGGAAGATCTCGAAGGAGATCGGCCAGGACAAGGACTTCCCCGACATCACCCCGCGCGATGCCGAGGCGGTGCGCGAATGGCAGAAACGCTTCGGAAAGACAGTGTGAGGACCAACCGTTTCTGGGGCGCTCTGACGCCGCTTGGCCTTTCAATAGCCGTTCTGGTCTTCTGTCTGGATCAGGCGGTGAAGAACTGGCTTTTGTTCATCGTCAACATGCCGGAGCGCAAGGTCATCAATGTGACCCCGTTTTTCGATATCACCATGGCTTGGAATTATGGTGTGTCTTATGGCCTGATGACGACCCACTTACAGGGTCTTTTGATCATAATAAGCACACTGATATCCACACTATTGTGGATATGGTTGGCTCAATCGGCGCGCCCGCTGAAGGCTGCATCCTTGGGGTTGGTGATTGGCGGCGCACTGTCCAATGCCCTTGACCGTTTGGTTCACGGTGCAGTCGCTGATTTTTTCTACTTTCATTACAGGGACTTGAAGTTGCCCTTTCTGGACTTTGTTTTTAACCCGGCTGACGTTGCCATCGTTGCCGGGGTGTTGTTGTTGGTCTATGAGTCCTTTCTCGAGCGGGAAGGGGCCTAGAAGCCACGGAATTGCCCAATTTAGGGACAATTTGGCGTTCAACAGGGTAGGGAATGCGCATTCAATTTGGTACAGCATTGGCTTTTGGCGTGGCCGCACTGCTTCTTGCAGGCTGTTCCGGCGGCAGCGGATTGTTGAATGGCAAGGAAGGCCGTCCCCCACGCTGCCAATGTGCCTGTGGGCAACAATCTCGCCATCCCTCCTGATCTTCAACTGCAGCCGCCAAGTGGCACGGCGGTTGATGCGTATCAGCCCAATGGATCTGTAGCGCCGGTCAATCCGCCACTGGCTGCGCCGACAAAAATGGCATCGTTACCTGCATCTAAGTCAGCTGATGGATTTTATGGATCTCCGGGAGCAGCGGCGGCCAATCCTCCGCCGCAGGACATTTTTGCCCAGTATAACATCTCGAAAACCAAGCCGGACGGCACACTCAAAACGCCAGTTGAGCTGAACCGAGAGCTTGGCGCGGCGATCAAGAAAAAGCGCCAGGAACAGAACCCGAAGTATGGCACCATTGGCAACATTGGTTCAATCTTCAGCGGCAATTAGCCGAACTTTATTTGGGCTGCTATGGAAAGCCCATGCGAATCCGCAGACTTCCTGAAGGCACCATCAACCGCATCGCCGCTGGCGAAGTGCTCGAGCGGCCTGCCAGCGCCGTCAAGGAACTCGTTGAAAACGCTATAGATGCGGGCGCCACGCAAATTGATGTGGTGTTCAGAGGCGGTGGCAAGAGCCTGATCCGCGTCACCGACAATGGCAGCGGCATGGCGGCAGACGAAATGCTGCTGGCACTGGAAAGACATGCAACATCAAAGCTTTCCGATGATGAGCTGATCAATATCTCCACCCTGGGTTTTCGCGGTGAGGCATTGCCCTCCATCGCCTCCGTCTCGCGCTTCACCATGACCTCGCATGCCGCTGAAAACACTGAGGCTTTCGCCCTGCAGGCTGAAGCAGGGCAGGTATCACCACCGGCCCCGGCGCGCCTGCCGCAAGGCACTGAAATCGAAGTTCGCGATCTTTTCTATGCCACGCCCGCGCGCCTGAAATTCCTCAAATCGGATCGCAGTGAAACTGCGGAAGCCATTGATGTGGTGAGACGTTTGGCGCTGGCCCATCCGGCGATCGGCTTCACGTTTGCGAGCGAGGAGCGGCAATGGCTCAACGCGCCGCCAGGCGAAACCCAGCGCGACCGTATCGGCCGTATTCTCGGCAATGAGTTCCTCATCAACGCTCTAAACGTGTCTAGTCACGCTCAAAATGGATCTAATCAGGGTCTAAATCACAGTCTAAATCGCCATCCAGAGATTCATAATATTCGTCTGGAAGGCCATATCAGCCTGCCCACCTACGCGCGCGGCAATGCCGCCCAGCAATTCGCCTTCGTGAACGGAAGGCCGGTGCGCGACAAGCTGATCCAGGGCGCCATCCGCGGTGCCTATGCCGATGTGCTGCCGCCGGGGCGCTTTCCGTCGGTCGTGCTGTTCCTCGACTGTGCGCCCGACCGTGTCGACGTGAACGTCCACCCGGCCAAGACCGAGGTCCGCTTCCGCGATGCGGCACTGGTGCGCAGCATGATTGTTTCGACCATGAGGCGCGCGCTCACCGCCACCGAGATCAAGCCCGATACAGCGAAGAGCTTTGCCACCGCCTCGGCCTTCAGCGCCAATGGGTCATCGCTGTCTCCCGCCGCCATGCAATCGGCCTTCGCCATGCAGATGCCGGTCGAAGGTCTGGCCGAAGAAGCGCAGGCCGCACCCGCGATGGACTATCCGCTCGGCATCGCCCGCGCCCAGATCCATGACACCTACATCGTTTCGCAAACCGCAGGCGGCTTCATGCTGATCGACCAGCACGCCGCCCATGAGCGCATCGTCTATGAACGCCTGAAGGCCGAGCGCGCCGCGCAGGGCATCATCACCCAGCCGCTGCTGGTGCCGCAGGTCGTTGAGCTTGATCCCGCGGCATTGGCTGGCGTGCTGGCGCTGGCGGATGATCTTGCCGCCCTTGGCCTCAAGCTTGAAAGCTTTGGCGACAATGCCGTGCTGGTGCGCGAAGTGCCCGCTGCTCTGTCACAGGCGAATATCGCCGCGCTGCTCAAGGCCGTGGCCGATGACGCGCTGGAGCAGGACCAGTCCGAGGGCATCCAGGCGCGCGTCAATCACATCCTCGCCACCATGGCCTGCCATTATTCGGTGCGCGCCGGCCGCAAGCTGCGGGTCGATGAAATGAATGCGCTGCTGCGCGAGATGGAACGCACGCCCAATGCCGGCCAGTGCAATCACGGCCGGCCCACCTTCATCGCGCTGCAGATGAAGGATATCGAGCGGCTGTTTGGAAGGGCCTAACGCTCTCAATTTCGTCACCCCCGCGAAAGCGGGGGTCTGTGTTTGGGGCGATAACAGAGATTCCCGCCTTCGCGGGAATGACGAATGGTGGGCTCAGGGTGTGAATCGATAAATCAACACCTGAGTATCCCCATGTTCGCGCTTGTCACTCTTGTTTTTGTCACCCCGGCGAAAGCCGGGGCCCAGAACCCAACGAGTCGAATTTTCTGAAAGTCTGGGTCCCGGCTTTCGCCGGGATGACGAAAGTTATGTGGAGCCTTGGTAAAACAGAATTTGCATATCGCCATCTGCTTTGTCTGGCGGCCACCATGCCCTCACCCGCCTGTCGGCACCCTCTCCCATCTGCGACGGGAGAGGGCCAGAGAACTCAAATCTCTCATCTGATCGCCTTCTCCCGTGCCATTGGCATGGGAGAAGGTGCCGAAGGCGGATGAGGGTATCGTTGCAATGAGTGATAGGTTCAGGGTGTGAACAGGTAAATCAACACCTGAGTATCCCCATATTCGCGCTTGTCACCGTTATTTCCGTCACCCCCGCGAAAGCGGGGGTCTGTGTTTGGGGCGATAACAAAGATTCCCGCCTTCGCGGGAATGACGAATGGTGGGTTCAGGCTGTGAATCGATAAATCAGCACCTGCGTATCCCCATGTTCGTGCTTGTCACTCTTGTTTTCGTCACCCCGGCGAAAGCCGGGGCCCAGAACCCAACGAGTCGAATTTTCTGAAAGTCTGGGTCCCGACTTTCGTCGGGATGACGAAAGTTATGTGGAGCCTTGGTAAAACAGAATTTGCGTGTCGCCTATTCGCGCCTGTCACTCTTGTTTTAGTCACCCCGGCGAAAGCCGGGGCCCAGAACCCAACAAGTCGAATTTTCTGAAAGTCTGGGTCCCGACTTTCGTCGGGATGACAAAAGTTATGTGGAGCCTTGGTAAAACAGAATTTGCGTGTCGCCATATTCACGCCTGTCGAGCAGCGCGAGCCCCGGCACCTCGGCCACCATGCTGCGCGCCGCTTCCTCCAGCACCACCACGCCGCCGGGGCTGAGCCAGCCGCCGCCCAGCACCGAGGCCAATGCCTTCTCGCCCAGGCCCTTGCCATAGGGCGGGTCGGCGAAGATCAGATCATAGGGCGTCTGTGGTGCGCAGGGGCCAAGATCCGTGGCGTCGCGCCGCCAGATGCGCGTCTGGCCGATGACACCGCAGGCATCGGCATTGGTCCGGATGACACCGCGCGCGCCAGCGTCGTCTTCCACAAAGCAGCAGAACTTGGCGCCGCGTGAAATCGCCTCAAGGCCCAAAGCACCAGTGCCGGCAAAGAGATCGAGCACGCGGGCGCCCTCAAGCTCAAATCCTTCCACGCCATGCGCCAGGATGTTGAAGATCGACTCGCGCACGCGGTCTGAGGTCGGCCGCGTCGCCCCCGAAGCCGGCCCCTTGATCTCCCGTCCTTTGAATTTTCCCGCGACGATGCGCATGCTTTCCCCAAGTCCCGTATCCAAGCGTGTTCCGCAAAAGTTGCAGACTTTTGCGGTTCAGAACACGCTCCTGTATAAGCAAATTCATGATGAAGCAAAAACTGCCAGAGCCGATGATGCTCGCATTGGAAGAGGCAAGGGCCGCCGCCTTTCTGGGCGAAGTGCCGGTCGGCGCCGTCATCCTGACGCGGCAGGGCGACCTTCTCGCCAGTGCTTCCAACCGGACATTGGCCGACCGCGACCCCACGGCCCATGCCGAACTGATCGCCATCAGGACGGCCGCAAAAGCATTGGGCAGCGAACGCCTGACGGATTGCGATCTCTATGTCACGCTTGAGCCCTGCGCCATGTGCGCCGCCGCGATTTCCTTCGCCCGCATCCGCCGTGTTTATTTTGGCGTCGGCGATGAGAAGATGGGCGCCATTGAACACGGCCCGCGCTTCTTCACCCAGCCCACCTGCCACCACCGGCCGGAAGTCTATGGCGGCATCGGCGAGAGCGAGGCACAGGCGCTGATGCTGAATTTCTTTCGGGAGCGGCGGTAAAGGTTAAGCTCGATTTTGATCTTCCTTTAAGAAGGTTTGTCTGCAAGACAAACTTCTAGCTTGCTATCTCGGGTCCGCTCTGGTCACCTCCTCGGACTCCTTTCGCAAGCCAAAGCGGCACGCGCACTGAACTGCAAGCTGTCGAACAATCATTCGGCTTCGAGGTCTTTTGAAATCCTGATCCTTTCAATCCGCCGCCTGGATGTTGACTAGCGCGACCGAAAGAGCTTCCTCCGAACAGCATTTTTCAGTTTTCATTTTGGCGCTGTGTTGTTTCACAATTTTTGCAATGCTCCACTGAAGCGAATGGGACGCAGATATCGAATGACCGCGGAATTTCGCGATCAGGCACTTCGAATGTATATGGCGTTGTCGATCTTACATAAGCATCGTACTTGCAGATGGCCAGATCAGTAAGCCCTGGCAACGCTTTTTATTGCAAAGAGCATGTGTATGAGGGCCATCTGAAACCATGATCAAAGATGTTTCGTTTGGATGTGCGTGATTGAACATTAGAAGATAGCCCAAATGACAATGAAGCGCGAAGTATCTGGCTTGTGGAATCTCGCCCAAATCACCGCGCCAACAAATCTCCTGTGTACACACGCAGCTAGGAATAGCAAGTGGTTTGGCACATCAAGGAAAACTTTGACCAACTCTGAGACTGTCGGTATTCCGACTCTCAATGAGGCACGATAAAAGCCAATATTTTTGGAGATAACAATGACAAGTTTACGGAAGCTATGTACGCCAGACAGTACATCCCAAGATTTGAAATTTTTTGATTGAGCCGCGCAACCATTTCGATAGTCGTTATCCGAAAGCTTTCGGCGCGAAGCACTTTTGAGCATGTTGAAGAGCACATTTTTTTTAGCGAAATCGCCCGCCAGCCGATGTCGCGGCGGCAGAAGCCTTCGGGCCAGTCGATCTGGTCCACCGCGCGGTAGGCTTTCGCCTGCGCTTCCTTCACGCTTGATCCCAGCGCCGTGACATTGAGCACGCGCCCGCCATTGGCGACGAGCGCCTCGCCATCGAGCGCTGTTCCCGCGTGAAAGACCTGAACGCCGTTCTCAAACGGCTGCGAGAGCCCATTGATGTGACTCCCTTTTTTGAAATCACCCGGATAGCCCTTGGCGGCCAGCACCACGGTGAGGGCAGGGTCTTTCCGCCATGACACCGGTTTGCCTGCAAGCGTGCCATTGGCCGTGGCCATCAGCAGATCCAAGCAGGTCGCTCTCCAGCCGCATCATCAGCACCTGCGTTTCAGGATCGCCAAAGCGCGCATTGTATTCGATCAGCTTCGGCCCCTGTTTCGTGAGGATGAGCCCCGCATAGAGAACGCCGGTGTAGGGATGGCCCATCTCGGCCAGGCCCTTCACCGTGGGCTTCACGATCTTTTCCAGCGCTTCATCGCACAGCGCCTGTGTCATGCAGGGTGCTGGCGAATAGGCGCCCATGCCGCCGGTGTTGGGGCCGGTGTCACCATCGCCCACGCGCTTGTGGTCCTGCGCCGTGGTGAGCGGCAGCACTGCCGTGCCATCGGTGAGCACGAAGAAGCTGGCTTCCTCGCCTTCGAGGAATTCCTCGATCACGCATTCGCCTTCGCCGAAGCGGCCCGCAAAAATCTCTTTCACGGCGGCTTCGGCTTCGGCCAGCGTCATCGCCACGGTGACGCCCTTGCCGGCGGCAAGCCCATCGGCCTTCACCACGATGGGCGCACCCATCTTCCTGAGATAGGCAAGGGCAGGCGCTTCGGCCTTGAAGCGTTCATAGGCGGCGGTGGGAATGTTGTATTTCGCGCAGAGATCCTTGGTGAAGCCTTTCGAGCCTTCCAGTTGCGCGGCAAATTTGGAAGGGCCGAAGGCCGCGATGCCTGCGGCCTTGAGGTCATCGATGATGCCCGCGACCAGCGGCGCTTCGGGGCCAACCACCACAAAGCCGATGTCATGATCCTTGCAGAAGCGAATGACCGCAGGATGGTCGGTGATTTTGACGGCGGCGATTTCTGCAAGCTGGGCAATTCCCGGGTTTCCGGGCGCCGCATAGAGCTTGCCCAGCCGCTTGGATTTCGCCAGGGCATAGGCCAGAGCGTGTTCGCGCCCGCCTGAGCCGATCAACAAAACATCAATTGAATCGCTTTGCATGCTCGGTTCCTATCTGGCACAAAACCAAGAGAATCAAGGGAAACTGCAGTGTCTGCGTTCGATCCCGTCACCGGGGAAATTCTTGAGGCGCCCGCCTCCAATCTGACAGAGGTCAGCGTCAGCGAACTGTCGCAGGCGCTGAAGCGCACGCTGGAGGACAGGTTTGGCCATGTCCGCGTGCGCGGCGAGATTTCGGGTTACAGGGGCCCTCATTCCTCAGGCCACTGCTATTTCTCGATCAAGGACGAGGGCGCCAAGCTCGATGCCGTGATCTGGCGCGGCAGCTTCGGCCGCCTGCGCGCCAAGATGCAGGAGGGGCTGGAGGTCGTCGCCACCGGCAAGATCACGTCCTATCCCGGCAAGTCGAATTATCAGATCGTCATCGAGAATATCGAGCCCGCGGGTGTGGGCGCGCTCATGGCGCTGCTCGAGGAGCGCAAACGCAAGCTTCAGGCCGAAGGATTGTTTGAACAGGCGCGCAAACGCGCGCTGCCATTTTTGCCCATGCGCATCGGCATCGTCACATCGCCGACGGGTGCTGTCATCCGCGACATTCTTCACCGCCTCAATGACCGGTTTCCGCGCCATGTCATTGTCTGGCCGGTGCGCGTGCAGGGCGAAACCGCGGCGGCGGAAGTGGCAGCGGCGATTGCCGGCTTCAACGCCATGGAACAGAAGCCTGATCTTCTCATCGTCGCGCGTGGCGGCGGCTCGCTCGAGGATCTCTGGCCCTTCAACGAGGAAATCGTGGCCCGCGCCGTGGTCGCGAGCCTCATCCCGCTCGTCTCCGCCATTGGCCATGAGACCGATACGACGCTGATTGATTTTGTCTCCGACTGGCGCGCCCCCACGCCGACAGCGGCGGCGGAACGTGCCGTGCCGGTGCGGCTTGATCTCATCGCCAAGCTGGCAAGCCTTGAGGCCCGCCACCGGAATGGCCGCAGCCGCATTTTCGAGGAAGGCAAGTTGCGTCTGCAATCCGCCTCGCGCGCCCTGCCAAGGCCCGATGATATTCTGGCGCAGGCGCGCCAGCGGCTCGACACCAGTGCTGCGGCCCTGCCGAAAGCGCTGCGCGCCAATCTCCAGGCCCATGCACTGTTCGCTGTCGCGCCAGTCCGGCCGCCTCAGCCTGAAGCCGCTGACGCTGCAGCTCGCAGAAACCCGACGCCGTGTGTCCGAACAGAAAGGCCGCGCCGACCGCAGCCTGCAGAATTCTCTACGCCCGCAAGCGCGATGCTCTGGTGAGTGAAGGCAAGTTGCTCAGTGCTCTTGGATACAAGTCGGTGCTGGCGCGCGGCTTTGCCGTGTTGCGCGATGCGGATGGCCAGCCTCTGCGCGGTGTGTCCGGTGTCAAGCCCAATGCCGCTCTGCAGGTCGAAATGGCGGATGGCAATCTTGATGTGGTGGCCAAGCCGCCCAGCCCGCAACGCTCGCTCTTTTAAATGACGCGCCGCGCCTCTATATCAAAGCACATGAACTTTCACGGCCATCCCATACCCGCCCAGCGTGAAGCCAAGCTGCGTTACCTTGATTCAGATTTTGAGGTGCTGCGCGAGGGCGAATTCGTGCGCTGTTCAATCAGTGGCGATCCCATCCGGCTTGATAATCTGCGCTACTGGAGCGTCGAGCGGCAGGAACCCTACAAGACCGCGCGCGAGTCGGTTGTGGCGGAGAAGCGCAGCTCTTAGTAGGTGCGCAAGATGGGGTGCAAGGCGCGGCCGACGATGCGCCACGCGTCATCCGTGCTGCCCAGCCACTGTGGTTCGGTAAGGATCACCAGGCAACCAAACAAGGTAAACTGACGCAGAATGGTTGAACGCCAGCCGCGGCCTTCCTGCGGCTTGGCCGGCTTCGAAAATATCATGACCACGAGCATGGTGCCGTTGAACACCAGCAACTGGGTCAAAAATGATGGGTTTCCGGACTTGAGGAATTCCCAAATATCCCACAATTTCAGTGATGTGATGAAGTCGCTCATGGGTTAATCCTGCCTTGCGGCATTTAAAAAAGATGACCGTCCGGGGCGCAAGCTAGGGCGAAAACCTTAACAACAAGCCCCAAATTGGCGACGTTATTGACGCTTCTGTCACGACAGACTTAACCGAAGCTTGCGTGTGATGGCGTGCTGGAATTAAGTCTAATGAAGGCCTATATGGCCCTTTTTGAACAGGGGTGAGCCACAGACTTGGGCTCAGGAGTAGGAACGATGACTGCGACGTGGACACCTGACTCATGGCGGAAATTCCCCGTGATGCAGATGCCGGAATATCCGGATGCCGAAAAGCTGAAGACGGTTGAGGGCCGCCTCGCTGGCTTTCCGCCGCTGGTTTTTGCAGGTGAGGCCCGCAAACTGAAGCGCAAGCTTGCGCGTGTGGCCGAAGGCAAAGGTTTTCTGCTGCAGGGCGGCGATTGCGCCGAGAGCTTCGCTGAACATTCCGCCGACAACATTCGCGATTTCTTCCGCGTCTTCCTGCAGATGGCCGTGGTTCTGACTTTCGCCGGCCGCCAGCCGGTGGTGAAGGTGGGCCGCATCGCTGGCCAGTTCGCCAAGCCGCGCTCGTCGCCCACTGAAACCATTGGCGGCGTCGAATACCCGATCTATCGCGGCGACATCGTCAACGACAGCGAAGCCACCATGGCCGGCCGCGTGCCCGATCCGGAACGCCAGATCATGGCCTACCGCCAATCGGCGGCGACGCTCAATCTGCTGCGTGCCTTTGCCCAGGGCGGCTATGCCAACCTTGAGCATGTGCATCAATGGACGCTTGGGTTACCTGAAGGATTCGCCCGCGTCTGATCAGTATCAGGCGCTGGCCGACCGGATCACCGAAACCCTGGGCTTCATGCGCGCTGTGGGCATCACGCCGGAAACGGCGCCACAGCTGCGGCAGACGGATTTCTTCACCAGCCATGAGGCATTGCTGCTCGGCTTTGAGCAGGCGATGACCCGGGTCGATTCAACCATCAGGCGACTATTACGCGACGTCTGGCCACATGTTGTGGATCGGCGATCGCACCCGCCAGCCGGATGGCGCGCATGTCGAATTCGCGCGCGGCGTCAAAAATCCGATTGGGCTGAAATGTGGCCCGTCATTGAAGCCGGATGAGTTGATCAAGCTGATCGATCTGCTCAATCCCGGAAAATGAGCCGGGCCGTCTCACGCTGATTGCACGCTTCGGCGCCGACAAGGTGGAGAAGCATCTGCCTGACTTGATCCGCGCCGTGAAGCGCGAGGGCAGGGTGGTCGTCTGGTCCTGCGACCCGATGCACGGCAACACCATCAAGTCGACGTCGGGCTACAAGACGCGCCCCTTCGATGCGATCCTCAAGGAAGTGCGCGGCTTCATGGCCATCCATCAGGCCGAAGGCACGCATGCTGGCGGCGTCCATGTCGAAATGACGGGCAAGGATGTCACCGAATGCACCGGCGGCCTGCGTGCACTGCGTGATGAAGACCTGAACGACCGCTACCACACCTTCTGCGACCCGCGTCTCAACGCGGCGCAGGCGTTGGAGCTGTCCTTCCTCCTGGCTGAAGAGCTGAAGAAGGAACAGGCTCTGAACCCGAAGAAGTGGGAAGACGACGAAACAATTGAGGCTGCGGAATAAAAATGCAGGTTCTTGAATTAATCAGGAACCTGTACTATTACATATAAACGTTCTCAGGGCGGGGTGTAATTCCCCACCGGCGGTAAATCAGCCGAAAGGCTGAAAGCCCGCGAGCGGCTTGCTAGAGAGCGCACCCCGCAAAAGTTGCAGACTTTTGCGATCAGGGCTCGCGCCATCAAAACAAGTGTCAGCAGACCCGGTGTAAATCCGGGGCCGACGGTATAGTCCGGATGAAAGAGAACAAATGAGAGAGTGGCAGCGCCTGTAGGAGGGCGCGAAGCGCCATTTCCTCATCGCCCTGCTGAACGCTGAAAGGCGAGAACAAGCAGGTGGCACACACCACAACATTGGAACGGATTTCGCAGGCCAGGCTGATCGCAGCGATGCGCGCGGCTGTCACGGCGGCGCGTGAATTCGAAGGCGCCACGGCGCCCAATCCGCCGGTGGGCTGCACGCTGCTGGATGCAACGGGCGCAGTGATTGCCGTTGCCGCGCATCACGGTGCAGGCCAGCTTCATGCCGAGGCATTGGCAATCAAGCAGGCGCGCGAACGCGGCCGCGTCGATGACATTCACACCGTCGTGGTCACGCTTGAGCCCTGCAACCATCATGGCCGCACGCCGCCATGCACCGAAGCGATTCTGTCCACACCGGCCCGCGCCGTGGTGATTGGTGCGCACGATCCAAACCCGCGCGTGGCGGGTGGTGGCGCTGACCGTTTGCGCGCTGCGGGCCTCGATGTTGAATTCGTCGAAAGCCCCGAACTCGAAAGATTGATCGGCCCGTTCCGCAAGGCGGTGACGCAGGGCTTGCCATGGGTGACGGTGAAGCAGGCCATCAACCAGCAGGGCACGATGATCCCTCCATCGGGACAGAAGACCTTCACTTCACCTGAGTCCCTGAAGCTCGCGCATCAGCTGCGCCGCCGCGCCGATGCCATCGTCACCGGCTCAGGCACCGTGCTCGCCGATGATCCGCATTTCACCGTGCGCAATGTTGCGGACTTCCGCGACAAGCAGCGCGGGCTTGTCATTTTTGATCGCCGCCACCGCGTGCCGCAATCCTATCTGGATGCTGCTGCTGCGCGCGGCTTCGTTGTGCAGCTCAGCGATAATCTCGAAGAGGCTTTGCGCGCTATTGTGAAGGCGGGCGGTCTCGAAGTTCTTGTTGAGGCTGGCCCGGCACTCACCGCGCATGTCCTTGCCTCTCCCTTCTGGGATGAGCAGGTGCGCATCACCCAAACCAGCAGCGAAGATCAGGTTGAACATGTTTTCAGGCATCATTGACAGGTTGGGCCGTGTGGCCGACGCCCGCTTTGACAGCGGCGCACTGAATTGCCGCATCGCCACCGGCTATGACGATCTGGCACTGGGTGAAAGCGTTGCGGTCAATGGCGTGTGCCTCACCGTGGCGGAACTGTTCACGGGCGGAGACGCCCAATTCTTTGCCAGCAGCGAAACGCTGGCGCGTACCAATCTTTCACGGGTGGCAACCGGCCGAAAAGTCAATCTCGAACGCGCCGTCAGCCTCAACACCAGGCTTTCCGGCCACATGGTGCAGGGCCATGTCGACGGCAAGGCAAAACTCGCGCTGATGGAAGCGACCAGTGGTGCCTGGAAGCTCGCCGTCGACGTGCCGGCAAACCTCGCGCGCTATTGTGTCGAGAAAGGCTCGATCGCTCTCGATGGCATCAGCCTCACCATTAATTCTCTCGAAGATCTGCCGGGTGGCGCGGCGCGCATCGGTCTCATGATCATTCCCCACACCTGGGAACACACCACCCTTCACGCAGCGAAGGCCGGCGACCTTCTCAACGTCGAAGTCGATGTCATGGCAAAATATGTGGAGCGTCTATGTCAGCCCTATCAGAAGCCCTGAACCAATTGCGCAAAGGTGGGATGATCATCCTCACCGATGATGAGTCCCGCGAGAACGAGGGCGACATCGTCATGGCGGCAGAGTTTGCCACGCCGGAAGCCATTGCCTTCATGGCGAAGGAAGCCTGTGGACTGATCTGCCTGCCGATGACCGGTGAGCAGATTGACCGCTTGGGCCTTGGCCCGATGGTGCAGGCCAACAAGGCGCGCCGCTCGACCGCCTTCACCGTGTCAATCGAGGCGCGCGAAGGCATCACCACCGGTATTTCGGCGTTTGACCGCGCGCATACGATCAAGGTTGCGGCTGATCCGCATGTGAAGCCGGGTGACATTGTTTCGCCGGGCCATATTTTCCCGCTGCGTGCCGCCGAAGGCGGCGTGCTGAAGCGTGACGGTCATACCGAAGGCTCGATCGATCTCATGAAACTGGCGGGGTTGAAGCCCGCCGCCGTGATCTGCGAGATCATGGGTGCTGACGGCCACATGGCCAAGGGCGAGGAGCTGAAGGCTTTCGCCAAGAAACACAAGCTGCCCACGCTGGCAATCAGCGACATCGTCGCGCATCGCCTCGCCACAGAGAACTGGCTGGAAGAGGTGGCGAGTGCGGTGCTTCCGACAAGCTTTGCCGAGACGCCGCTGCGCATTCATGCTTTCCGCTCGAAGCTCGACGGCGTGGAGCATGTTGCACTGGTCAAGCATCCTCTGCCCAAGACGCCACTGGTCCGTGTTCACTCTGAATGCCTCACTGGCGAAGCCTTTGGCTCGCTGCGCTGCGATTGTGGTCCGCAATTGCACGACTCGATCCGCCGTGTTGCCGAAAGCGAAGGTGGCATGGTGATCTATCTGCGCGGCCATGAGGGCCGCGGCATCGGTCTTGCCAACAAGATCGCGGCCTATGCATTGCAGGACAAAGGCTATGATACGCTCGATGCCAACACGGCGTTGGGCTTCGCACCCGATGCCCGCAACTACGCGGTGGCCACCAAGATCCTGCATCACTTTGGTGTGGAGCAGGTGAAGCTCCTCACCAACAATCCCGCCAAGTCTGCCGCTTTGAGAGAGGGCGGCATTGAAGTGGTGGAAGGTGTCAGCCTTGGCGTGCCGCCCAACCCTTCCAATGCGCTCTATCTTGAAACCAAGCGCGCCCGCTTTGGCCACCAGCTGCCCGCTGGTGATCTGTCGAAACTCGAACTCACGAAATGGAACTGAACATGCCTGCCATTCCTGCCCAGAAATCCGACTGGCGCATCGCCATCATCAAGAGCCGATTCAATGAAGAAGTGACCGGTGGCCTGCGCGCCGGCGCGCTCAAGCTGCTCGGCGAGCATGGCATCAAGGTGGATGCCAGGGACATCTTTGATGCTCCCGGCGCGTTTGAGCTGCCGCTGCTTGCACAGAGCCTTGTGCGCACCGGCCGCTATCAGGGTGTCATTTGTCTGGGCTGCGTGATCAAGGGTGAAACCGCGCATTTCGAATTCATCAGCCTCGGCGCCACCATCGGCACCATGCAGGCCATGCTGGCAACCGAAACGCCGATCGCCTTCGGCATCATCACCACCTACAACGACGACCAGGCCGAGCGCCGCAGCAAGGACGACAGCCATAACAAGGGCCGGGAAGCAGCCGCGGCATGCGTGGAGACCTTGGAGACCCTGCAGAAAATGCACTTGAAATAAGGCCGTTCAAACCTGATCTGTATCAGAATTAGGTACAGAAAGGCGGAAACATGATCGACCTTCACTATTGGCCCACGCCAAATGGCCATAAAATAACGATTTTTCTGGAGGAGTCGGGGCTTCCCTACACCATCCACAAGGTTGACATCGGCAAGGGCGAGCAGTTCCGGCCGGAGTTCCTGGCCATTGCGCCCAACAACCGCATGCCGGCGATTGTCGACCTCGAGCCGGCCGACGGTGGCAAGCCCATCAGCGTTTTTGAGTCGGGCGCCATTCTCCACTATCTCGCCGAAAAGACCGGCAAGTTCATCCCCAAGGACATCCGCGGCAAGACCGAAGTCATGCAGTGGCTGTTCTGGCAGATGGGCGGCCTTGGCCCCATGGCCGGGCAAAACGGCCACTTCAACCACTATGCACCTGAGAAAATCCACTATGCCATGGAGCGCTACACCAAGGAAACGGCGCGCCTCTACAGCGTGCTGAACAAGCGTCTGGCGGACCGGGAATTCGTGGCCGGCGCCTATTCCATCGCCGACATGGCGAGCTATCCCTGGATCGTGCCGCACAAGAATCACAAGCAGGATCTCGACGCGTTTCCGCACCTCAAGCGCTGGTTCGAGCAGATCAAGGCGCGCCCCGCCGTGGTGAAATCCTACGCCAGTGTGGCGCCGTCCTATTCCAAGCCGATGACCGATGCGGAACGCAAGGTGCTCTTCGGCCAAGGGGCCAATCCGGGCCAGTAGAAGCAATTCGAAACCATCCACGAGGGGGCGGCTTGACCTTTGCCGCCCTTTCGCGCATTTTCCGCCCCAATGAAAACCGCCCGCCCATATGCCGTTAACACCTGCGGCATTATTATTTGCATCTAGCGAACATATCGCTGGCTGGGCGCCGCTTGACTTCATGACACTCTGAAAGCGCTTCCCGGCAAGCGCATCACCTTGCTTGCAAGGGTTATGCGCAATTGAAGAGGAAGATTGAAGACGATGTTGCGCATCTACAATACGCTGACGAAGAAGAAGGAAGAGTTTCGCCCACTCGATCCTGCGAACGTGCGCATGTATGTCTGCGGCCCCACGGTTTACGACTTTGCCCATATCGGCAACGCCCGCCCGGCCATCGTCTTTGATGTGCTCTACCGCCTGCTGCGCCATATCTACGGCGCGGAGCATGTGACCTATGTGCGCAACATCACGGATGTGGATGACAAGATCAACGCGCGGGCGCTGCGTGACCATCCGGGCCTGCCGCTCAACGAAGCCATCCGCAAGGTGACGGAGACAGACCGCCAACCAATACCAGAAGGATGTGACGGCGCTGGGCTGCCTGCCGTCCCTGACGTGCAGCCGCGCGCCACCGAACATATTGCCGGCATGGTCGCGATGATCAGCACACTGATCAAGCGCGGCCATGCCTATGAGGCGGGCGGCGAAGTGCTGTTCGATGTCTCGTCCATGCAGGATTACGGCGCGCTGTCGGGCCGCAAGCTCGATGAGCAACTGGCCGGCGCGCGCGTCGCGGTCGATGCGCACAAGAAGAATCCCGGCGATTTCGTGCTGTGGAAACTGTCTTCAGCCGAAGAGCCGGGCTGGGAAAGCCCGTGGGGCCGCGGCCGCCCCGGCTGGCACATCGAATGCTCGGTGATGAGCGAGGCCCATCTCGGCGAGGTGTTCGACATCCACGGCGGCGGACTCGATCTGATCTTCCCGCATCACGAAAACGAAATCGCCCAGAGCCGCTGCGCCCACGGCACCAAGGTCATGGCCAATTACTGGATGCACAACGGCTTCCTTCAGGTCGAAGGCGAGAAGATGTCGAAGAGCCTCGGCAACTTCTTCACGATCGATGAGGTTCTGGACAGATTGGGGCGGAGAAGTCGCTGCGCTTCAACATGCTGACGACCCACTATCGCCAACCGATCGATTGGACGTGAGCGGATTGGAGGAAGCTGCGAACGACTCTGCTCAGTTGCAGAACTGGATCAGCTGATGTCGACATGTTCGGCAGCTATGAAAGTCGATCGTACCGAGAGTCTAATGTGCAGCTCTGTAGCGATGATCTAAATTCTCCAGATGCTTTCGCGCAGCTGCATCGAACTTGCGAAAGTGGAGAGTGAATCGATTCGACAGCATCAAGCATCATTGCGTTGGAATATGCTCATCGGCGTTTCTCGATGTCTCTGAGATGGCTAGACTTTCTGATCTAGGCGGCGAAGTCATTGAAGTCGAGCAGAAGTTGCGACGTTGATGCACTTGATTGACGCCCGCCTCGAAGCGCCGCAAAGCCAAGAACTTTGCCGAGAGTGACCGCATCCGCGATGAACTCGTCGCCATGGGTATTCAGATCATGGATGTGAAAGACCCCGTAACCGGCGAACTGACGACCAAGTGGGAAGTGAAGAGATGAGCAAACGCAAGATCAGCCTCTTTGACACCACGCTGCGCGATGGCCAGCAGACTCCGGGCATCTCCTTCTCGCTCGAAGACAAGCTTGCCGTCATGGCGCTTCTGAACCGGCTCGGCGTCGACTACATCGAGGGCGGTTATCCCGGCGGCAACCCGACGGACAACGCGCTGTTCGCCGAAGACCGCCCATCCAAGGCGGCTTTCACCGCCTTCGGCATGACCAAGCGGGCCGGCCGCTCGGCGGCCAATGACCCGGATTGCAGGCGCTGCTTCAAGCCAAATCCAAGGCCATCTGTTTTGTGGCCAAGAGCTGGGACTATCACGTCCGTGTGGCGCTGGGCTGCACCAATGAGGAAAACCTCGAGACCATCACCGACAGCGTCAAAGCTGCCAAAGACGCCGGCAAGGAAGTGCTGGTTGATTGCGAACATTTCTTCGATGGCTACAAGGCCAATCCCACTTATGCGCTGGCCTGCGCCAAGACGGCCTTTGATGCCGGTGCGCGCTGGGTGGTGCTCTGTGACACCAATGGCGGCACCATGCCGCCCGAAGTCTGGCAGATCGTGCGCGACGTGGCGAAGACCATCCCCGGCAGCCATCTCGGCATCCACGCGCACAATGACACGGAGCAGGCGGTGGCCAATTCGCTGGCGGCCATCGAAGCCGGCGCCTGCCAGATCCAGGGCACGCTCAACGGCATCGGCGAGCGCTGTGGCAATGCCAATTTGATCTCGATCATCGGCACGCTCGGCCTCAAGCCGCATTATGCGCAGCATTTCGAAACCGGCGCCAGGCTTGACGAACTGACCACCATCGCCCGCGCCTTTGACGAGTTGCTGAACCGCGCCCCCAACGCGCAGGCGCCCTATGTCGGCAAATCGGCCTTCGCCACCAAGGCCGGCATCCATGCCTCGGCCCTGGCGAAGGAGCCGGAGACCTATGAGCATGTGAAGCCGGAAAGCGTGGGCAACCGCCGCGCCGTTCTGGTCTCCGACCAGGCCGGCAAATCCAATCTCATCGCGGAGCTGGAGCGCATCGGCCTTGCCGTCAAGAAAGACGACACGCGGCTCGATCATCTTCTGCGCGAAGTGAAGGAACGCGAAGCACAGGGCTATGCCTATGACGGTGCCGACGCCTCCTTCGAACTGCTGGCCCGCCGCATCATGGGCAGCCTGCCGCACTATTTTGATGTGCAGAGCTTTCAGGTCAATGTCGGCCAGCGCGAGGGCAAGATGTATTCCGAAGCCTCGGTCAAGGTGAAGGTGGGCGACGAAACCCTGATCAGCGCCGGCGAGGGCAATGGCCCGGTCAGTGCGCTGGACGTGGCGCTGCGCAAGGACCTCGGCAAATACCAGCGCTACATCGACGCCATGGAGCTGGTCGACTTCAAGGTCCGTATCCTCAACGGCGGCACGGGCGCCACAACCCGTGTCATGATCGAAAGCCGCGATGACAAGGGCCAGCGCTGGTTCACCGTGGGCGTGTCACCCAACATTGTCGAAGCCTCCTTCCAGGCGCTCTTGGATGCCATTGTTTTCAAGCTCTTGCATGAGGGCGTTGCCGCCTGAACTGAACGTAATCCGCTGCAGGCCAGCCATGTCAGGATGGCGCTTTCAGAGGTGTGGCGGTTTCGGATAGAGCGTCCCCATGATTGCGCGGATTCAGAGTCTCAACGGTGAGCAGAAGGGCGTTCTTTACGCCGTCATAGCGCATTTGTTCTGGGGTGCGATGGCCTACTACATCGGCCTTCTGCGTTTTGTAAATCCGTTTGAAATCGCAGTGAACCGCGCGATCTGGAGCATTCCCATCGGGATTTTTGTTGCCTGGCGCTTTGGCCTGCTGGGCGCCATCTGGAATATCATCACCACGCCAAAGTTGTTGGCGATCTTCTGCCTCACCAGCTTTCTGGTGGCCTTCAACTGGACGCTCTATATCTGGTGCATCACATCGGGGCGGACGCTCGATGCCAGCCTTGGCTATTTCATCAATCCATTGCTCAATGTCGCAGTAGGATATCTTTTCCTCGGTGAGCGTTTCACCAAGCCACAGATGCTGGCCATTGGATTGGCGGTGGTCGCTGTTGTCGTGGTGACGCTTGGCACCGGCGTGTTCCCTTACATCGGCCTGTCGCTTGCCGGCACTTTCTGCCTCTATGGCCTCGTGCGCAAAACCATTTCGGCGGGACCGATTGAAGGTTTTGTTGTCGAAGTCATTCTCACGTCAATCCCGCTCGCCATCGTCGAGTGGTATCTGATGCAGCATGGCCAAGCCCATTTCGGAGCCAGCACCTACGACACGCTGATGCTGATGGGGTGTGCCGTATTCACATCCGGTGCGCTGCTGTTCTACTCAACCTCGCTGAAGCTGATCCGCTATTCGACTGTCGGAATCCTGCAATATCTTTCGCCGTCGATCGTCTTCCTCACTGCCATTTTTGTGTTTGGCGAACATGTGGGGCCGTGGAAGCTCGCCGCCTTCTGCATCATCTGGGTGGCCTGCGGGATCTACTCGGTATTCGCGATCATCGATGAGCGTTCGAAAAGCGGATCTTTGCCCGCGGGCGCTAAAGCTGTTGCCTGATGGCGGCGAGCGGCACCTTCTGCCGCGTCTGACCCAGGCGCTGCCGATAAAGCGGAACGACATCGTCAACGCTTTCGGCGATATCGAGAAACACTTCGGTTTCCGCACGGATGAAATTTTCCGCCCGCATGTGGTCAAGCAGTTTCAGCAAATGGCTCCAATAGCCCTGGACATCAGCGACGATGATCGGCTTGGCGTGCTGGTTGAGCTGCGCCCAGGTCGTGATTTCCGCCAGCTCTTCCAGCGTGCCGATGCCGCCGGGCAGGGCGACGAAGCCGGTGGAACGCTCGAACATCTGCGTCTTGCGCTCATGCATCGAGCGGGTCACCACGAGTTCATTCACCCCATCCAGCATGCGTTCTTTTTGCACCAGGAATTCCGGGATGATACCGGTGACATGGCCGCCAGCCTTGAGGACTGACCGGGCGACTTCGCCCATCAACCCGATGGACCCGCCGCCATAGACCAGTCCAATACCGGCCCGCGCCATGTCCGCGCCCAGGGCGCGGGCAGAAGCCAGATAGGCGGGGTTTTTTCCTGGGCTGGACCCGCAATAAACGCACAGGCGGTGCTCGGGAATATGGGAGGCTGGAGACATGTAGGACTTTGCTTTCTCTGCGGTGGGCCTTATGCAACCGCCGACGGCTTCCCATATGGGAAGCAATGTCGAATCTGGCCAGCCCTGTTCATCTATGCACAAAACTACCCTGACAATCGCATCGGCGCCAGCCGCAGCAGCAGCTGCCGCAGTCATCTGGTTTGCGCATTTTCCGCCCCAGATGACAGAATCTGCCGGGAGTTCAGCGGTGGAACCCGTGGTTCTGCCTGCATTGAAGGAAGACCTTGGCAGAACTTTGCCCGTGGAAGTGGCGCCAATGCCGGCGCCCGGGATTGTGCCGGCTTTGCCCCCGCCTTTTGACAGCAATCTGAGCGATGCCCTGCCGGAAGAACCGGCCGTCGCACCAGAGCCGCCCCCGGCGGTCGCAATGGTCCTGCCGCCGCCAAAGCCCGGCGCCACACCAGATTTACCGCCAGTCAACACGGTTATGCCACCAGTGGCGCCGCCTCAGTCCCTCGCAATGGTACTGCCGCCGCCACAACCCGATGCTACGCCTGATTTACCCCCAGAAAAACTGGTTGTGCGGCCAGTGTCGCCGCCAAAACCTCAACTGCAGATCATTCATGTCCAGCTCGGTCACACGCTTTGGAAACTGGCGCGGGATGCTTATGGGGCAGGCCGGGACTATGTGCTGATTCTGGAGGCCAATCGCACCACCATCAGCAATCCCAATCTGATCAGGGTCGGGCAAGACCTCGTCGTGCCACCCAAGAAGGAACAATAGATGCGCAACCGTGCCACCGGCATAAAGTTCGAGGGCAGCCAGTGGGAAACCATGAAGGGGTTGATCCCCTATCTGTGGCCGAAGAACCGCACGGATCTCAAGCTGCGCGTCGTCATCGCCATGCTGCTGCTTTTGGCATCCAAGGTTGTGACCATCCTCACGCCTTATGCCTTCAAGGGTGCAACCGACTCCCTGGTGAAAGTTTCCGGCACCGAAGTGGCGCTGCTTTCGGTTCCCATTTTCATGGTGATGAATTACGGGCTCGGCCGCATCTTCTCGGTGGTCTTTGCGCAGATCCGCGACGCCGTTTTCGCCAAGGTCGGCCAGCGTGCCGTGCGCGAACTGTCCTATTCCACCTTCCGGCACCTGCACCAGCTCTCGCTCAAATTTCATCTCGAACGCAAGACGGGCGCGCTTTCACGCATCATCTCCCGCGGCATCAATGGTGTGGACTCCGTTCTGCGTTTTGCGCTGTTCAACACCTTTCCAACCGGGCATCGAAATCGCCTTTCTGTGCGGCGCCATCACCTGGTCGCTGGGCTGGCACTATTCGCTCGTCATTGTTGCAACAATTGTTGCCTACATCTGGTTCACCTATTGGGCCACCGAACGGCGCATTGGCATCCGCAAGATCATGAACGAGGCGGACAATGACGCCGGTTCAAAAGCCATCGACAGCCTGCTGAATTTCGAAACCGTGAAGTATTTCGGCAACGAAAAGCACGAGGCTGACCGCTATGACGGCGCCATGGCGCGTTACGAGGGCGCAGCCGTCCAGACCTGGATTTCCCTCGCCGGTCTCAACGCCGGCCAGACGATTATTTTCTCCATCGGCTTGACCACCGTTATGGTCATGGCGACGTTTGACATTCTGAGTGGGCGTGGAACCATTGGTGATCTCGTGCTCGTCAACAGCCTGATGATCCAGCTGGCCATGCCGCTCAACTTCATTGGCTCGTCCTACCGTGAAATCAAACAGGGCCTGATTGACGTGGAAGGCATGTTTTCCATCCTCCGCGAAAATGCCGAGATCGATGACAAGCCCGGAGCACCGCCTTTCGTGGCTGGCAAAGGCGACATCGTGTTCGACAATGTCGTCTTTGCCTATGATCACGAACGCCCCATTCTCAAGGGCATTTCCTTTCATGTGCCGGCCGGCAAGACTGTGGCCATCGTCGGCCCCTCTGGTGCGGGCAAGTCGACGATCTCGCGTCTCTTGTTCCGCTTTTATGATGTGGTGGCAGGCCGCATCCTGATCGATGGCCAGAATATCGCCGATGTGCAGCAGGAAAGCTTGCGCCGCGCCATCGGCATGGTCCCGCAGGACACGGTGCTGTTCAACGACACCGTGCGCTACAACATCCGCTACGGCCGGCCCGACGCCTCGGATGACGAAATCGAAGTCGCCGCGCAGATGTCACAGATCCATGATTTCGTGACCACCTTGCCCACGAGGCTACGAGACCATGGTGGGTGAGCGCGGCCTCAAATTCTCCGGTGGCGAGAAGCAGCGTGTCTCCATCGCACGCACCATCCTCAAGTCGCCACCCATCCTCATTCTCGACGAGGCGACATCGGCGCTCGACAGTTTGACCGAGCGCGAAATCCAGGCGGCGTTGCGCGACGTCTCGCGCGACCGCACCACGCTGGTCATCGCGCATCGGCTTTCCACCGTGGTTGATGCCGATGAGATCATCGTGCTTGAAAGCGGGCGCATCGTCGAACGGGGCACGCATTCCGTGCTGCTGCGCAAAAAGGGCCTCTATGCCACCATGTGGAACAAGCAGCAGCAGGCCGATGAGGCCCGCCGCAAGCTTGCCGAGGTGGCCGAGGACGCTTAGATCACGGTCAGTTTTGAATGAACCATTCAAAACTGACAGAACGTGATCGATTTCGATAATTGGTGCGTGATCGGGCGCAAAACCGGTACCCACTTTTGCTGATCACGCACCGGCCGGAAAGGTTCCGGTAATCATGTCGCGGAATCCGCCGTTAAGTCTGACGTTGAAAAGCGAAGCACTTTCCAGCGGCAACGCCTTGAAACTCGCGATTTGTTTACGCGCGGAGGGCATCTTCGAAGCCAACAAGGCCGGCAAAGACCGGCAAGGCTTCCGGAACGGCTCTCCATGAGCCCGTCAAACACCCCTGCAAACCCCGGAGAATAGGCCGGGCGTCCCCTCCCAGGGCGCCCGGCCTTTCAGCTTCATGCAACCCTTTTGCTCTAGCACCTAATTGCCTATACGGGCCGTTTGGGAGTCGGAATGAATATTTGGGGCAGTATCAGGTCGGGCCTTGTGCCGGTCCACAGGGAAGGATGGCGTTTTATCGCCATTTTTGCCGTGGTCACGGTCCTGCTTGAGCTGATCCATCTATGGCCCTTGGCATTGATTGGCGTTCTGCTGACAGCGTGGTGTGCCTATTTCTTCCGCGACCCTGCGCGGGTCACACCTCTCGGGCAAAATCTGGTGATCGCACCCGCGGACGGCCGGATCAGTGCGATTGAATTTGTCATTCCCCCACCGGAGCTTGATCTGCCGCGCGAAAAGACGCTGCGCATTTCCATCTTCATGAATGTCTTCGACGTCCATATCAATCGCGCCCCGGCATCCGGCCGCGTTACGCGGCTTGCTTATGTGCCCGGGGCTTTCTTCAATGCCGAACTCGACAAGGCCTCGGAAGACAATGAGCGTCAGGCGCTCACCGTTGAAACCACGCAGGGAGCGGTGATTGGCGTCGTTCAGATTGCCGGGTTCATCGCGCGCCGCATCGTGCGCTTTGTCGGCGAGGGCGACAGTCTGCAGGCGGGCCAGCGTTTCGGGTTGATCCGGTTTGGCAGCAGGGTTGACGTCTATTTGCCGGAAGGCGTCGTGCCCTTCGTTGGGGTCGGCCAGCGCGCTGTGGCCGGCGAGACGGTTCTGGCCGAACTGGCTGGAACCAGAACGGCCTATGGCTTCAGGCAGGGCTGAACCATGGCTCGCAAACCCGCACCCGAAATGATGGAGACACAGGTTAAGCCGGAAAATGCTGAACAATGGGGTGGAAGCGGATTTCGGCCCATTCCCGTGCGCTATCTCCTGCCCAATCTGCTGACGCTCCTGGCGCTGTGCAGTGGTGTGACCGCCATCCGATTTGCAGTTGAGGCGCGCTACGAATTGGCAGTCTCCGGCATCATCTTCGCCATCGTCCTGGACGCTTTGGATGGCCGCCTCGCGCGCTATCTGCAGGGCACTTCAAAATTTGGCGCTGAACTCGACTCGCTCGCTGACTTTGTGAACTTCGGAGTTGCCCCGGCGATCATGGTCTATGTCTGGTCACTCAACTCATTGCACACGTTCGGTTGGGCCGTGTGTCTGATGCTGGCCATCGGCTGTGCGCTGCGGCTGGCACGTTTCAACGTCGCGCTCGATGATCCGAACAAGCCGGCTTGGGCGGCCGGCTTTTTCACCGGCATGCCGGCACCGGCTGGAGCACTGCTTGCCATGGCGCCGCTTTATCTCGGTTTCCTGGGAATCATGACGGAGGGCCATGCCTTCCCGCGCCTTGTGGCGGCCTATGAAATCTGCGTGGCTTTGCTGATGGTCAGCCGAATTCCGACCTTCTCGGGCAAAAAACTGACGCGCGTGCCACGACAGTTTTTCCTGCCGCTTTTGGCGCTGCTGACCTTTTTCGTCGTATTCCTGATTTCTTTTCCGTGGGAGACACTGGCAATCCTGTCGGCACTTTACCTCGTCATGTTGCCTCTGGGCGTCCTGCAATATCTGCGTCTGAAGCGAGCCAAGCAATTCTGAGAACGCACTGAATGGCACGCTCCCTTTTCGATGAACTCCGTGCCCAATTTGATCCACCGCCCCAGCAGCAGCGGTTGAAACCCAATTTCTTTGCCAAATTTGCACGTTTTTCCTGGCGGCGCGCACCAGTCATTATCGCGATATGGTCTGTTCTGTTTTTGGTTGGCATCGCCGTCACCTATTTCCAGTTCGCCATTCCAAGTGAGGACCGGCTGCAGGTGCCGGTGATGTCGGCTGCCGGCATCCCTGCGGGAGGAGTTTTCGACGGCCTGGAAAATCTGCAGACCATCGTGCTCGGCAACCGTGACCCCGCCTTGTTGGAAGACCAGCTCGGCGACCTGGTGCAAACACTGCGTCAAAAGTCAGAAATCTATGACGTCGTTTTCGCGCCCGGCGAGGGAGATTATTACGATCAAAATGACTTGCTCTATCGTCCAACCGATGAGGTGAAGGGCAGGGTCGATTATGCACTGTCACTCAGGCCTCTGTTCAATGCCGTGGCTGCGGCGCCGTCTGCGCGCAGCATGGCGACGTTGGTCAACGAAATCGCGGGCTCCATTGATGATGGCCGCGACCCGCAGGGTGTCACTGATCTCTTGAATGCTTCCGCCTCTGCAGTCGCAGGTCTGATGGAGGGCGATGACCGGCCGGTCGATTGGGCGAAAATTGCCGATCTGGATATGGCTCGCACGAGCGACATTGTGACTGTGTTTGCGTTGCCCAAACCCGGTCAGGAAGTGGCGGCGCGCACCATGACCACACGCTTTCTTGCTGTGCTGCGTGAAGCGTCAGGCACCAGCACCTCGCTTTCGCAGGCAAGCGGCCTGCAATTCAAACCCAAGGCAGCCCACATCGATGTGCCGAAGACCGCTGCGGGTTCGATCATTGGGCTGGTTGTCGCGGGCCTGATCACAGCGATTGCACTTGGCCGTGCCCGCCTGATCGTTCTCGTCTTCCTGCCGCCGGTGATCCTGTTCCCCATGATGACGGCTGCCGTACTCGCTCTGTCTGGTGATCTCTGGCTGTCTTTCTGGCCCATCGTTCTGGGGGGCTTTTTGTGTACCTCATTGATGGCGCTTCATCTGGTGCTGGCCCAGGCGGAGCAGGCGCAGCGCCGCTCGGCGACTGAAAATATCGTGATGCTGGCAGCACAATGGCAGGGGCCGCAGACGATGTGGCTGGCTCTCATCATGATCTGCCCATGGCTGGCTTTGCTTGCGCTCAAGCAGGAGCCTGCCTTTACGATCTGCCTTGTTTCTCTTTGCGCTGTGATCCTGGGATTCCTGCTCGCGTTTACGCTGCCCATCGCCATTCTCCGCTTCTTGCCGAGCGGACTGTCATGGCGCGCACGCACCTGGCTTGTGCCAGCCCATCGCGCTCTGTTTGAAACGGGCCAGTGGCAGCTTTTGTCACGTCTCCTGGCCATTGCTGCTGTCATCGGCTGCGGCGTGGTGCTCTATGACATCTCATATCAGCAACCCACGCTGGTCACCGATGTGCCCGTCAGCATCATTGCCAACAAGACGAGCGATGTCGATACCGCCATATCGCGGCTGAACGCCTTTTCAGAAGCCAGTGCCGTGCGCTGGCTTGGCACCTTCAGCCCAGATGATGCCGATACGAAGCGCAGCATTCTCAAGCAGCTTGCAAACCAGTTTCCGCGCATCACGCCGGTGCAAAGTGAGCCACCAGCCGACTTGCGCGATCAACTGGATAGCCTGCAGGAGAGCCTGAGACACATTTCAGAAGCGGCTTCGACCAAACCGGAGCTGAAGCAGGCCGCAAACTCGTTCCGCCGCAGTCTCGCGCTTCTGGCCGCAACAAGTGGTGACAAGCAGATCCGGCAACTCGAAAACCGGCTGTTCGGAGGTTTCAACCGGCTTGCCGAACGCGCTGATCAATTGGCCAGCATTCCACCGATGAATTTGGGTTCTCTGCCTCCGGAGTTGCACAGGCTTTTTGGCGAGGAGCAGGGCCCTTTCCGGCTCGAGGTGACAGCGGCCCCAGGTATCTCAAGCGCTGATCTTGCCCGCACGCTTGAGGGCGCGGGCTTTGATGTGTTGCATCCCGCCATCAAGCGCAGCGTCGAGATACGCCAGCTGTTCAACAGCGTGCTGCGCGTGCTTGCCGCCGGACTGTTCCTTGTCATGGTCATCATGGCCATTGCCTACCGGAACGTGCGTACCGTATTGGCGGCTGTGGCGATGATGCTGGCCACGGTTGTGGCCGCCGCCGCTGTCGACCGGTTGTGGCAGAATGAACCGACACTGGACTGGATGGTCGGTTTGCTGGCCGTGGCTTCTCTTCTCATCGCTAACATTTTCCTCAGGCCCATTGATCGCGGCAGCACGGCGGCATCCGCTGTTGAGCTTTTCCTCTTGCCTCTTCTGTTGATGGCAGTCGCCCTTCCGCTTCACTTCCTGGACGCAGGCGCCATCGCAACCGAACTCGTTCCCGTGGCCGCCATGCTCCTGGCCGCGGCCGTCATGATTGGCCTCCTGCAACGCCATAGCCCCTCAAGCTCGGAATAGGCACGGTTTGCGAAGGTACATCGCCTGTGCCATAGTGCCCGCATGTGCTGCGCGAGAGTTCATGGCAAACGGTCATTGAAGCGGGAACTGCTCATTGCCTGCGCCCGCATTGGTTTTAAGCCCTAGCTTCGCCTTTCCGTTTTGAAACTGAACGCCGGTTTGCCGGCATTTTCGTATCGGAAGCACCATGAACACCCATCAAAAAAACATCGATCTTGAAGCTGTCGTGAAGGCAGACATCGCGCACCATTTTCATCCGTTCACGGATCACAAGACGTTTCACGCCAGTGGCGGACCGCGTGTCATCACCCATGGTGACGGCATTTACGTCTGGGATGCCAAGGGCAACAAAATCCTCGATGGCATGTCCGGCCTCTGGTGCGTGAATATCGGCTATGGCCGCAAGGAACTGGCTGAAGTCGCCTACCAGCAGATGCTTGACCTGCCGTACTACAACACCTTCTTCAAGACGACGACGCTCCCGGCAACCGCTCTTGCCGAGAAGATTTCATCCGTACTGCCCAAGCGTTTCCAGCACATCTTTTTCACCAACTCGGGTTCGGAAGGAAACGACACCATTGTCCGTTTCGTCCGGCATTATTGGAAGGTGATGGGCAAACCCTATCGCCAGCACATCATCGGCCGCCGCCGCGGCTATCATGGCTCCACCTGGGTGGCGGCCAATCTTGGCGGCATGATCGGCATGCACGAGCAGGGCGGCACGCAGCTTCCCGGCTTCCATCACATCCAGCAACCCTATTGGTACGACTTCGGCGGCGACAAGACGCCGGAAGAATTTGGCCTCGAGGCGGCGCAAGAGTTGGAAAAGAAAATCCTTGAGCTCGGTCCCGACAATGTTGCCGCGTTCATTGGCGAGCCGGTCCAGGGCGCAGCAGGCGTTCTCATCCCGCCTTCGACCTACTGGCCCGAGATTTCACGCATCTGCAAGAAATACGGCGTGCTGCTGATTTCCGATGAAGTGATCTGCGGCTTTGGCCGTACCGGAAAATGGTTTGGTTTCGAGACATTGGGCTACCAGCCTGACATCGTGAACATGGCGAAGGGTCTGTCTTCCGGCTATTTGCCGATCGGCGCCATCGCGTTTTCGGAAGAGCTGATCAAGCCGTTCTTCGACAAGGGCGGCGAGTTCTATCACGGCATGACCTATGACGGGCATCCCGTTGCCGCAGCGGTGGCATTGCGCAACATCGAAATCATTCAGGGGGAAAAGCTCGTCGAACGTGTGGCCGAGCTTGGGCCCTATTTCAACAAGGCGCTCGCCAGTCTCGCCGATCATCCTGTTGTCGGTGAAACGCGTTCCGTGGGCCTGCTCGGCGCGATTGAGCTGACCAAAAACAAGGCAAAGCGCTCACGTTTTGACGAGCCTGGCCGTGTGGGCACCATTTGCCGCGATCATTGCTTCAATGCAGGCTTGATCATGCGCGCCTGCTGGGACACCATGGTTCTCGCGCCGCCATTCTGCATCACCAAGGCCGAGATAGATGAACTTGTGCGTTTGGCACGAACGGCGCTCGATAACACCTATGCCGACGTGAAATCGGAAGTTGAACGTTGAATGTACAAAATGACACAGAATTTAGTTGAGACTTGGGCCCAACATTGCCGATCATAACATTTGTGTAATCTGACAAGAACAACAGGAAGGACAGGATCATGCCATCATATTCACCCTCAACCCGCATAAGCCGGCGTAATGCCCTGAAAGGTGGCCTCGGCCTTGCCATGGGTGTGACATTGCTGCCTTACAGCAAGGCCAATGCAGCCGAAGAAAAGAAGATGAACCTCTACAGCTGGGATTCCTATCTCGGCGACAACACCCTGGCTGATTTCAAGAAAGCCACCGGTGTCACGGCCAAGATTGACATCTACGGCAGCAATGACGAGCTCTTCGCCAAGTTGAAAGCCGGAAATCCCGGTTATGATGTGATCATTCCGTCCGCCAACTGGATCCAGCGCATGGTGAAGGCGAACATGCTGATCCAGCTTGATCATGGCAAGATTCCAAACGTCAAGAATTACGACAAGGACTTCATGGACGGGGAGTTTGATCCGGGCCGCAAACATTCGCTCGCTTACGTGTGGGGCACTTATGGTATCGGCTACCGCAAATCCAAGGCCAAGAATGGCGTGCCCAACTCGTGGAAATATCTGCTCGACTCCACCAGACTATGATGGCCGCATCTCGATCCAGGCCGACCAGGAATATGCGCTGGGCTCGGCCCTGCAGTATCTCGGTTACTCGTGGAACTCGACCAATGCCACCGAACTGGGCAAGGCCAAGGACCTGCTGATTTCCGCCAAGAAGCACATCAAGCTCTTTGCCAAGGACAACGGCGACAGCCTGCTGGCCTCGGGTGACGTGGACATCTGCGGTGAATATTCGGGCGACGTCTTTAGCCAGATGCAGAAGGACGACACCCACGACATGGACTACGTACTGCCCAAGGAAGGCGGCAACAAGTGGCAGGATACCATGGCCATCGCCAAGGGCGCGCCGCATCCCGAACAACGCCTATGCCTATATCAACTGGATTTGTGATGCGAAGGTGAATGCGGAATTGATGGGTGCCATCAACTATCCGACGCCAAACGCGGCCGCCAAGGCGCTGATGCCGGATGACTACAAGAACAATCCGATCATCTTCCCGCCGGCCGACCAATTGAAGAAGGCCGAACCCAGCCTCTATCTGGGCGAGGACGCATCCTCAGCCCGCGAGGAAATCTGGACGGCTGTTCAGGCGGCTTGATGCATTAATAATGGGCAGGGCGGCTTCTTCAGCCGCCCTTGCCTTATCCGGTTCTTGCATTAAAGTCTTTTAAGGCGGGGAAGAACGCCCACGAGAGTCAACGGCAGGGGTAGGCCATCTTGGATGATTGGAAAGATTACAAGCGCGTTTTCTTGACATTGGCCACGCCAGGCAGCTTCTGGCTTTTGGTCTTCTTCATCATACCCATGCTGCTGCCCTTCGTGCTCAGCTTTTCTTCCAAGGCTGTGATCAACGGTGAAACCTCCGTCACCGAATATGACTATCTCAACACCATCGGCAATTATACCGCAGCACTTGGCACAGATTATCTGATCCTGCTGTGGCGCGCCGTTTGGACCAGCGTCATCGCCACCTTCCTCTGCCTTGTCATCGCCTATCCGCTGGCAGTCGCCGTGTGTTTCGCGCCGCAACGCTGGCGGCCGCTTCTGCTTCTGCTGCTGATCCTGCCGTTCTGGATCAACCTGCTGATCCGCACCTATGCGATCTATTCGATCTTCCGGACCACCGGCGTGGTGAACCAGGCCTTCGGCCTCGTGGGGCTCGGGCCGTTTCGAAATGATGAACAACGCCGGCGCCGTCATCATGGGCCTCGTCTATGTCTATCTGCCCTTCATGGTGCTGCCGCTCTATTCCACCATTGAAAAGCTGGACCGCAGCTTCCTCGAAGCCAGTCTCGATCTGGGCGCCACCCAGGCCAAGACCTTCTGGAATGTGACCCTGCCGCTGACCATGCCCGGCGTGATCACCGGCATCATCCTGGTGTTCATTCCCTGCCTCGGCACCTTCCTGATTTCCGACCGGCTCGGCGGCCCCAATGACATCACCATCGCCAATACCATCGAGCAGCAGTTCCTCGAGGCCAACAACTGGCCCTTCGGCTCGGCGCTGTCCTTCATCCTGATGTATGCCACCTTCATTGCGCTGATGATCCGTGCCTTGCTGGCCAAGCGTTCGGCGGGGGTGGATGCATGAGTACGCAGACTGAAGCCCGGGCAGAGCCCGCTGGATTATGCCCGCCGCCCGTGGATGATCGTGCTCTTCGCGCTCACGCTGGTCTTCCTTTATGCGCCGATTGTCTCCCTCATCGTGTTCTCGTTCAATGTCGACAAGACGCGGCGTATGGCACGGCTTCACCTTCATGAATTACGTGAAGGCCTGGAACAACGAGGATATTTTCTCTGCGCTTCTCCAACTCGATCACCATCGCCATCCTCTGCACCATCTTCTCCACGGTGCTCGGCGCCATGACGGCGCTCACGCTGTGGCGCTTCCGCTTTCCCGGTCAAGAATGCCTATGAAGGCTTCGTGGCGCTGCCCATCGTGGTGCCGGAAATCTGCATGGGCGTTGCCGTGCTGGTGTTCTTTTCACGCACGGGCATGACTGACGCGGTGGCGGACCTGCCATGGCCGCTCAATCTCACCAACATCGTCGTCGCCCACATTGCCTTCTCGTTCCCCTTCGTGGCGGTGGTGGTGCGTTCGCGCCTGCGTGGCTTCAACCGCCAGCTCGAGGAAGCCTCGAAGGATCTGGGCGCGACGGAGCTGCAGACCTTCTTCAATGTGATCGTGCCCTTCATGGTGCCGGCCCTGATTGCCGGCGCGCTGCTGGCCTTCACGCTGTCGCTCGATGACTTCGTGATCACCTTCTTCTCCAACGGCCCGAGCACCACCACCTTCCCGGTGAAGATCTATGGTATGGTGAAGCGCGGCGTGGATATGCAGATCAATGCCGCCTCCACTGTTCTCATTGTCATCACCTTGGTGGCCACCGCTGATCGCCATGAAATTCCAAAGCCCCAGCAAGACTGGGCATTGAGGTAACATGTCCGAACCCATCATCTCCATCCGCAATGTTTCCAAACGCTTCGCCGGCGGTGTCACAGCCGTCGACGATGTGTCCATCGACATTGACCAGAACGAATTCTTTGCGTTGCTCGGGCCTTCGGGCTGCGGCAAGACCACGTTGCTGCGCATGATCTCAGGCCTTGAAACCCCGACCGAAGGTCAGATCATGATCGGCGGCGAGGACATGGCCTTCACCCCGCCGAACATGCGCCCGACCAACATGGTGTTCCAGTCCTACGCCGTGTTCCCGCACATGACGGTCGCAGCAGAATGTCGGCTATGGGCTGAAGGTCACCGGCGTTCCCGCCGATGAAACCAAGCGCCGCGTGGCGGAAGCGCTCGAGATGGTGAAGCTCTCGCATCTCGCCGCGCGAAAGCCCGACCAGATGTCGGGCGGCCAGCGCCAGCGCGTGGCACTTGCCCGCGCCCTCGTGAAGCGCCCGAAAGTGCTGCTGCTCGACGAGCCGCTTGTCCGCGCTCGATGCCAAACTGCGCGACGACATGCGCATGGAGCTGACCCGCCTGCAGGAAACTGTCGGCATCACCTTCATCATCGTCACACACGACCAGGATGAGGCGCTTTCGATGGCCAGCCGCATCGCCGTCATGGACAAGGGCGGCGTTGCCCAGATCGCAACACCTGCGGAGCTCTATGAGCATCCGAAAAACCGTTTCGTCGCCGACTTCATCGGCAAGGTGAATTTGCTCGACGCCAAGATCCTGAAGCAAAGCGGCAAGACCATTTCCTGCGATACCGAGACGGTCGGCAAGTTCAACATCGACACCGACAAGACTGCGTCCGGCTCTGCCACCATTGCCATCCGCCCGGAAAAGCTGAAGCTCCTGACCAAGGAACCCAAGAGTGACAAGATGGTCTCCGCCAAGGCTACGGTGCGCGACGTCGCCTACTATGGCGACACCAGCCACATTGTCCTTGATGTCGGCAAGAAGGAGCTTGAGGTCAACGTGCAGAATGACAGCCGCACCGGCGGTGCCGGCGTCGAGCGCGGGCAAAAGCTCTGGGTGCAATTCAATCCTGACGATGCATTGGTGCTGACCGAATAATGGCGCTCGAACTCGACAAGCTTGGCTACACGCCCGGCGATGAAGCCTTCCGCCGCGAGAACCTGAAGGGCACGCGCTGGGAATCGACCTATGCGGGCGCTCTCTCCTTCATGCGCCGCAAATACACCCGCGACCTGAAGGGCGTGGACATCGCCGTCACCGGCATTCCCTTCGACCAGGCGGTGTCGCACCGCTCGGGCACGCGCATGGGACCGGAAGCCATTCGCCGCGCCTCGGCCGAAAATGCCTGGGGCCCATTCTGGCCGTGGAATTTCGATCCCTTCGATACGCTGGCCGTCATCGATTATGGCGACTGCTTCTTTGACTGGGGCAGCAAGGAACAGTTCCCCGACACGCTGGAGAAGCACGCGGCCGGAATCCTCAACGAGAATGTCGAGCTGATTTCACTGGGCGGCGATCACTATATTTCCTATCCGCTGCTCAAGGCCCACGCCAAGAAGCACGGGCCGCTGGCACTGGTGCATTTCGATGCCCACCGCGATGTCGAGATCGACAATGGCGGCCGCATCGACCACGGCACCATGTTTGGTTATGCCGTGAAGGAAGGCCTGATCGACCCGACGCACTCGGTGCAGATCGGCATCCGCACCACCTTTGTGGGCGAAACCGAGATGGGCTTCCGCATCATCTATGCCGATGAGGCGCATGAGAAGCCATTCAACGAACTGGCGAAGATCATCATCGACAAGGTGGGCAAGCGCAAAGCCTATCTCACCTTTGATATCGACTGCCTCGACCCGTCGGCTGCGCCCGGCACCGGCACGCCCATTCCGGGCGGCCTCAGCTATCATCAGGCGGCCTCGATCATCCGCAGGCTGGGTGCGATCAACTTTGTCGGCATGGACCTTGTTGAAGTTTCACCACCCTATGACCATGCCGAACTCACCGCGTCCGCCGCGGCGGCTTTGGTCATGGAATATCTGTGCCTGCGGGCCGCCCAGCGCGGCGCCCGCGCCACGGTGATGCCCAAGTGACGGCAAATACCTAATTGCCGTCACCCCAGCGCAGGCTGGGGTCCAGCTAACCGCAAAGTTTCGAGCTCTCGGTAGAGCTGGATGCCAGCCTTCGCTGGCATGACGGATTGGGTGCGCGCTGGGGTGACGGAAGACTTAAGAATGTTGAGTCGCTTTCACCTCATGGGCGGTCTTTAGGCAATGGCAGCGGCCCAAGCACCGCGCTATCACTGCTGGCGACGGCCTTCATGACTTCTTCCTCTGCCCGCAACAATCTGATCGGCATTGCCTGCCTGTGCATCGGCTCGCTGGTGTTCTCGCTGCAGGATTCGGCAATCAAGGCGATCAGCGGCGAAAACGCGGTGACGCTGGCCATCGTGCTGCGCGCCGCGATCTCAATCCCCATTCTTGCCGTCATCACTTATTTTAATGGCGGCATTGCCCAACTGCGTGACAAGCAATGGCCGCGCCTTGTGTTGCGCGGGGTGATCCTGCTCATCTCCTATACCGCCTATTTCATGGCCTTCCCGGCCTTGCCGCTGGCGCAGGCCGTGGCACTGTATTTCACCACGCCGGTGTTCATCACGCTGATGGCGGTGCCGCTGCTGGGTGAACGTGTCGGCTGGCAATCCTGGGCGGCGGTGCTGATCGGGTCTGGTCGGCGTCTATGTCATCGTGCAACCCGGGACGGCGTTGTTCAAATGGGCCTCGCTGCTCTCGCTCATCTCCGGCGTGGCCTACGCGCTGGCGCAGGTGCTGGCGCGCAAATACGGGGCAGGGTCGACGTCCAGCGTCATGGCCTTCTACCAGAACACGGTGTACTTCTTCCTCGCCTCCGCGCTCGCCGGCGTCATCACGCTGGTGGGGCTGACACCGCCGGGCAACCCCAGCCTGGATTTTCTGTTCCGCGCCTGGGCCTTGCCCGGCGCGCATGATTTGAGCCTGATGGCAGGCTGTGGTGTCATTGCCGCCATCGGCTCCACCTTCCTCACCAATGCCTACCGCGTGGGCACGGCGAGCATTGTCACCCCCTTTGAATACACCGGCATGATCTGGGCCTGCGCCTTCGGCTTCCTGTTCTTTGGCGAAGTGCCGCGCGTGACAACGCTCGTCGGCATGGTGCTGATCGCGGGGGCAGGCGTGCTGGCGCTGCTCGCCGGGCAGGCCAATCAGGCATAGTCCCGCCCTTGTTCACCCCGCGCCGCACCCCTAGAGTGGCGCATTCGATAACCCATCAGTCAGTGAGGAACCCCCATGGTCAAGAAATTTGCCGACATGCTGGCCGCCGCCCGCGCCGCAGTGCCATCCATCTCTGTCGAGGATGCGAAGAAACTTCTCGGCCGCCCCGATGTGGTGTTTCTTGACGTGCGTGACGGCACCGAACTCCAGCAGGGCGGCAAGGTGAAGGGCGCACTTCACGTCCAGCGCGGCCTTCTCGAAGGCAAGGCCGATCCGGACTCGCCCGGCCATGTGAAGGAAATCACACCGGAAAAAACACTCATTACCTATTGCGCCTCCGGTGGACGCGGCGCGCTGGCCGGGCAGACGCTGCAGGAAATGGGCTACACCAAGGTCTTCAACCTCGGCAAATTCCAGGACTGGAAGGACGGCGGCGGCGAAGTGGAAGAAACACGCGCTATACGTACGGTGTTTCGCAGATTGCTATTGGAAATTTTGAACCGAACAATTTTTTAACGGCGAATGCTGTGTCCTGTTTGTCTTTGCTTGGTCCAACTATGATCCTAGTAATTCAGCAAACCTCTATGAACAAAATCAAAAAGTTTAATGTACGGAATGGGTGAGTGATTTCGCACTCTTGAGTACAACGTTTTTGGTCGAAGCTCATTATTAGGGAGCTGAGATACGATCTCATCGAATTTTGGAAGCATGTTTAGCGGCGACATCACAATTCGCACTTCTTGTTCTTCTTTGAAGCCAATGTGCTTCAGCATGGAAGCGCAATAACAGAACGGGTTGTATCTTTCATTGGATCAACCGGATCGCTACTTGCACTTAGCTCTTTTTCCAAGTTCAGCAAAACGTACTCTTGGAGTTCGCTGAACCTCGGTAGGAAGTCCTGAGAAAACAACGAATGGTCTTCACCATACACAACATCTGCAAAGCCACCGAAGGTATAGTCGTAATGATTACCTTCTTCTTTGTGCAGTTCTTTCTTCAAGTTTTTCTGTATCAAATTCAATGGCAAACCCTTGGGGAGCTGTCCATATCCGCGCCATTCATCTTTAATAGCCCATTTTGTTTTGTGTATTTATCTTTTTATGTACCGAAAAACGAACAGACAAAAAAAAATCTGGTCCGACGGACCCTGGGGTAAAAACTTGAAATGATATATTCGACCAATTGATGTGTGTGACGGATTAGCCCACCGTCGCGGGCAATTCCGTCTCTCACATTTGGTTTTTGAGAGTGATTTTCAACTATCTTCGAAACTTGGGGTACTAGACGAGGGATAAGTAATTGCGCCGCCAGATAAAATTCTGCGCTATCGTTCAAGTAGCGAACATGTGTGGCAAACAGCGTGTTGCTTTCGACTATTCCTACTAAACCTTCCCAGGTTGTGTAGTGGAAGAGATGTGGATGTGAATTAGCAACAACGCCCATATTTTCTTCAACTTACCTTTCGACGCAATAGATTGCTAAATTTAACAGTTTATTCGTTCGATAACCACTGCACTTGTCGGTACAAATCATGTTCATCGCATTCGAGAGATAATGTTATCTCGTCCTTCTGGCCGATAGAAATTCCTTAGGTTGACTACCGTGCCAAACCCCGCATCTTGTTGTCATGGGCAGGAAACACAGAATCCGCTTGGCGATATGGAGCTTGCTGGCGCTGTTCGGGGCCT
>CAVWWQ010000007.1:0-178394 GCA_963758815.1 uncultured Alphaproteobacteria bacterium | reverse complement strand
GATTTCGTGACGCTTCAGGGCCTGGTATTCACGCCAGGTTAGCCAGATGATAAAGGCATCGAAGATCGAGATCATCACCAGCCAGGGCGAGTGCGTGTAGTACCACCTGTGCATCTGGTAGACGATAAAGAGGGCGAGCGCAGACATGCCGAAGGGAAAGGCCCACAGCTCTCCGGCAGAAAGAGCAGCGACGATGAAAATCTTCACCAGCCCGTGTGACACCAGATAGAGGCTGACGAAAGTGTGCCGCGTGACGGCCACTTCCTGCGCCTGATGCAGCACGAATTGCGCAAAGGGATCATTGGGGTCCGCAAAGAGCCGCGTGCGCAGCATTCCATGCACCCAGTTGTTGATGAATTCGGGAGGCGAAGCGTAGATCGCGATTCCTGCGACGAGTTCTGCGACCGCAAAAACGCCCTTGAGGAAGATGCTGACAACGAAAAGGATATGCCGCTGGCTGGCTTGCATCACTAGAACGGGAACGGGTTCGGCGACCATATCACCCTTTTACCATACCCGCAGTCACGCACATGCCAACACCATTTATTGAAGCCGGCCTCTGCCAAGTTTCAGCCCCACATAAACTTTTTTACAACAACCGGCTTGGCCAGCATGAAGGCGTCACAGACCAGTTGCAAGGGGGCAGTGTCGGTGTCCGATTTCCTGGTCTTCAGCAGCTTGGCGAACTTCGCATAGATGCGCTCATACTCTTCAAGTTTGGCTTCAAGTATCAATTTGCCGTTGACGTAAAGCACGCTGCCACCATTCGTGAGTTTCATCTTCAGGCCATCGGTGGTGCCGATGTCGATTTCCCAGATCTGGTCGCCGCGCTGGCGCCAGTCAAAAACAGCGGAAAGATCAGCAGGCTTGTCATCACCTCGCTTGAAGGTGATATCGACGCCGATAGGAGTCACCCAGTTTTCCGGCACCTCGATCTTGCTGCTGGCCACAAAAATGGGTTCAGGCAAAATCTTTGTGACCGCGGACAAAGCATTGATACCAGGGTCAAAAACGCCAAAGCCACCAGACTGTGAAATCCATTCCTGTCCCGGGTGCCATTTGTTGACGTCTTCTTTCCACGTGACGCGCATGAAATTGACTGTCTTGCCCTTGAGACGTTTCTTCGCCTGATCCAGCGCATCGTTGTAGCGTGAATGCCAGGTGGCGTAGAGCACGCGCTTCTTTTTCTTGGCGTAGTCGATCATGGCCAGCATCTCGCCAACGGTGGGCGTTGGCGGTTTTTCGATCAGCACATGAAAGCCTGCATCGAGTGCTTCACGCGCCATCGCGAGGCGCACCGAGGGTGGGGTGCAGAGTGACACGCAATCCACCTTGATGCCGCTCTTCACCAGTTCGGCAATGGACTTGAAGTGTGGTACATCGGGCAGCGACGCATGGCGGCTGACGGTGGCGACCAGTTTGAACTTCTTGTTCTTGCCGATGCAAGGCACATGTTGGTCGGTGGCGATTTTCCCAAGACCAACAATTGCAATTCTAAACGCCATGGTACCTCACTTCAATTTTTTGTGGAGCGATGCCAGCAGGGCATCCACTTCTTCGATGTTATTGTAATGCGCAAGACCCACGCGCAGCACGCCGCCCTTGTCCTGCAGGCCCATGCGGCGGACAGGTTCAAGCGCATAGTTGTGGCCCGACCAGACATAGATGTTATCGGCGGCGAGATGCTTGGCAATGTCATCGGGCGCCATACCCTCAACCGTGAAGGATACGGTGGGTACGCGCCGCGCCACGGCATTGTCTGAAGTGACGCCGCGAATAGTGAGCTTCTTGAAGCCTTGCAGGCCCTTGATCAGATGCGTGCGTGATCTGCTGCTCATGGGTGGCGAGCCTGGCCCAGGCCGACTTGAGTTTCTGGGCGCGGGTTGCGCCTTCCCCCCATTGCGCCAGATAGTCGACCGCCGCAGCACAGCCCGCCATGCCTTCATGGCTTTGCGTCCCGGTTTCAAACTTGTGGCCGATCTCGTTGTCGGAAACGGCGCGCACTTTGTAGGCGAAAGTCTCCTGCAACAGCGCCTTCCGCGCCCACAGGATGCCCTGGTGCGGCCCAAACCATTTATAGGCCGAGGACACGACGACATCCGCACCCAGCTCTTGCACGTCAATCGCCAGATGCGGCGCATATTGCACCCCATCGAGATAGACCAGCGCGCCGGCGGCCTTGGCCTCTTTGGTAAAGCGGGCGACATCATTGATCGTGCCGGTGCAGTTCGATGCCATGCCCATGGCCAGAAGCCTGGTCTTGTCAGTCAGCACCTTGCGGAGTGCGTCATCGGGAAACTCATAGGTGCCGGTGTCGAAGTCGATCCACTTGACGGTAAGGCCACGGTCCTCGGCCAGCAGCAGCCACGGCGCCACATTGGCGTCATGGTCCATGCGCGACAGGATGATTTCATCGCCGGCCTTGAAGCGCCTGCCCAGGCAGCGCGAGAAATGGAACGTCAGGCTGGTCATGTTCTGGCCGAACACGATCTCGTCAGGCGAGCTGGCGTTGTAGAAATCGGCCAGCGCCTGATGCGCCTCGTCCACCAGCGCTGTGGCATCCTGCGTGGTGCGGAACAGGCCGCCGAGGTTGGCATTCCTGCTGATCAGCACATCGCTCATGCGGTCAATCACCTGCTGCGGCACCTGCGTTCCCGCCGGATTGTCGAAATAGACCCTGGGTTTGCCGCCATCGGAAAGGCCCAGAGCCGGAAACTGCCTGCGGACTTCAGCGATATTCACCGTGGCGTTCAAATTTGTCTCCCTAATTGTCTGTCTTGAGCAGCGGCATCTCCTTGCCTCAATCGTCGGTTTCGGGCAAGTCCATGTCGCTGGATGCTGCGGCCCGCGCAGTGCCGGGATTACAATGCCGGAACGATTGGTGGAGTGCCGCAATGAGCGAAGAAGGCGAACTGGATCTGAATTCCCTCAGCGATGAGGAATTGGTGCAGCAGGTCCATGACGACCTTTACGACGGCCTGAAAGAGGAAGTCGAAGCGGCCGTTCACATTTTTCTCGGACGCAAGTGGACACCCTATGACATCCTGACCAAGGCCCTGGTCGAAGGCATGCGCATTGTCGGCGTCGATTTCCGCGACGGCATCCTGTTCGTGCCGGAAGTGCTTCTGGCGGCCAACTCGATGAAGGCGGGAATGACCATCCTGCGTCCGTTGCTGGCCGAAACCGGCGCTCCCCGCGTGGGCAAGATGATCATCGGCACGGTCAAGGGCGATATCCATGACATCGGCAAGAACCTGGTGGCCATGATGATGGAAGGCGCCGGTTTTGAAGTCATTAACCTTGGCATCAACAACCCGGTCGACAACTACCTCAAGGCGCTCGACGAGCACAAGCCGGACATCATCGGCATGTCAGCGCTGCTGACCACCACCATGCCCTACATGAAGGTCGTGATCGACACGATGAAGGAAAAGGGCCTGCGTGACGACTACATCGTTCTGGTGGGCGGGGCGCCTCTGAACGAGGAATTTGCCAAGGCCGTCGGCGCCGACGCCTATTGCCGTGACGCTGCCGTGGCAGTGGAAACAGCCAAGGCCATGATGGCCCGCAAGCACAACCAGCTCGCGGCTGGCCGGTAAAACATCCTAATCCTGGCTTTGAAAAGCAAAAAGCGCCGGTAAACTGGCGCTCGGCTAAAACATAAATCAGGTGTCAAAAAGCAAAAAGCGCCGGTAAACCGGCGCTCGGCTAAAACATAAATCAGGTGCAAAAAGCAAAAAGCGCCGGTAAACCGGCGCTTCCGCTGTAGGAATGCACGAGCCTTGCGGCCCGCGCCAAACCATTACTTACCAGACGCGATGTGCGAACCGATGTTCGAGAACTGCGTGGTGATCTTACCAGCCAGGCTCGGCATCACAACGACGAGGGCAACGCCCATAGCGGCAGCGATAACGCCGTATTCGATGGCGGTCACACCAAATTCGTCCTTGAGAAACTTCTTCATTGCAAAACTCTCCATGTTACTTACAGCACCGTCCAATAGCCTTGCGCTCTTGAACATGGAGCCAAACTACGCGGAACCTCTTAACGTCGGCTAAAATAGAACCCGACAATTGGCCCTAGTCGTGGCGGCCCCAGCGCGAAACGAAACCGTGGTTGATGAACGGTTAAGTGACGCAAGAGTCCCCAAACAGGCGTTGTTAGGGCAGAATTAGGCTCCCATATGGTTAGGATATTCTTCAAGGAAATCAGCAGTGAACGCCGTCGATCTCAAACCAGGAGAGAGCTTCGCCCGCCGGGAAACCGGCGCTGGCGTTCTGTTGCTCGCTTGCGGTGCATTGGCCCGCGAGATCGTCGATCTCATTGATCTCAATCACTGGACGCACTTTGATATCCAGTGCCTGCCGGCCAAGTGGCACAACACCCCGCAATTCATCGTGCCTGCACTGCGTGAGAAAATCCGCGAGGCGAAGGGGCGCTACGCCAAGATTTTCGTGGTCTACGGCGATTGCGGCACCGGCGGGCAGCTCGATGCACTCTTGGCAGAGGAAGGCGTCGAGCGCATGGATGGCCCGCACTGCTACGCGTTCTATTCGGGCAACAAGGCTTTCGCGGCGCGTGAGCCTGAAGAATTCACCTGCTTCTTCCTGACGGACTATCTCGCCCGCCACTTCGACAAGCTGATGTGGGAAGGCCTCGGCCTTGACCGGCATCCCGAGCTCCTCACCGACTATTTTGGCAATTACACCAAGTTGATCTATCTGGCGCAAACTGAAGATGCAGGGCTGCAGGCCAAGGCCCAAGAGGCCGCCAGGAGGTTGGGCCTTGCCTATGAGTACAGGTTCACTGGCTACGGCGAATTGAAAAGCGAGATGGCCGGGTTGGCCAAGCTCTGATTTTCCGTTGTCATTCCCGCGAAGGCGGGAATTTCTGTTTCAGCCCCAACGCAGATGCCCGCCTGCGCGGGCATGACGAAGATTGGTGTCAGCTCAGCGCGTCCCTGATCCGGTAATAGGCCATGGCCGCCACCAGCAGCGGCGTCCGCAACATGCCGCCGGGGAAGGGCAGGTGCTTGATGCGTGAGAACAGATCAAAGCGTTCAGCCTGTCCGCGGATGGCCTCAGCCATCAGCTTGCCGTAGAGGCCCGCCAGCGCCACGCCCTGGCCCGAATAGCCATGCGCGTAATAAACGCTCGGACCAAGACGTCCGCAGTCGGGCAACCGGTTGGATGTAATGGCGATGAAGCCGCCCCAGGCGTAATCGATCCTGGTGTCCTTGAGCTGTGGAAACACCGCCGTCATGCGCGGCCGCATGTATTCAGCGAGGTTCGTCGGCTCAAGCGTGGAGTAGCTGGCGCGCCCGCCGAACAGCATGCGGTGGTCCGATGAGCGCCGGAAGTAATCGACAATGAAATTGGTGTTGGCCACCGCCTCGTTATCACGGATGAGGGCTTGGGCAGCGCTTTCGCCCAGTGGCTCGGTGGCGATGATGTAGCTGCTCACCGGCATGATGCGTCCATAAAGCGGTTTCACCAGCCGGCCGAGATAGGCATTGCCGGCGATGACCATGAACTTGGCCTTGACCGAACCCTTGGCGGTGCGCGCCATGGGCTTTGCGCCCGTGTCGACATCGATAACAGCGCTGCGCTCGTGAATGACGGCACCCGCCTGCACGGCAGCATTGGCGAGGCCGAGACAATAGTTCAGTGGGTGCAAATGTCCGGCGCGGGATTCACGAAGGGCACCATGATAAATCGTTGTGCCAAGCTTCTGCTCAAGGTCTTCCTTGGTCAGAAGCGTGTTGCCCTGATAGCCGACCTCTTCATACTCTTCGATCATCTCCCGCAAGTGATCGAACTGATGCGCCTTGGGAATGCAATGCATGTAGCCCCAAGTGAGATCGCAATCGATATCATGCGTTGTGATGCGTTCTTCAATGAGGCGCTTTGATTCTTCCGCCATGTCAAAGCAGCGTTTCGCATCGGCTTTCGAGAATTGTGCTTCAAGCCGTGATTGCCCAGGTGAAAACCCGGTGCAAATCTGTCCACCATTGCGGCCTGATGCGCCAGATCCTACGGTCTCGGCTTCAAGAACCACGGTCTTGAAACCCGCCTTGGCAAGTTCGAGTGCTGCCGAAAGACCGGTGTAGCCACCGCCGATCACGCAGACATCCGCAACCACGTCGCCCATTAATGGTGAAGAGGTAAATTTCTGGTTGGCCGATGCTTGATAATAGGACAGTGCCGATACGGAAGTGGACATAAACCCTGATAGCCGGGCCAGTTTGCTTGCGTCAACAAGCCGGGCTAGAGTCGCAATTCCGCAACAACAACACGTGGATCATGAGCCAAGCCAAATTTGAAGAATTTCTCGCCGAAAAGAACATCAGCGAAGTGGAATGTCTGGTGGCCGATATGTCGGGCACGGCGCGCGGCAAGATCCTGCCGCCCAAGAAATTCCTGAAAGGCCACAAGTCCAAGGGCCTGCGCGTTCCCGAGGAAGTCTTCACGCTCACGATCAACGGCCGCTATGTGTCGGATACAGAGGCCGTGAGCGACAGCGCCATTGATATCTACATGCAGCCCGATGTCGACACCATACGCATGGTGCCGTGGTACACGGAACCCACTGCGCAGGTCATCTGCGATGCGTTTCACCTCAACGATGATCCGGTCACCATTTCGCCGCGTCACGTTTTGCGCAAGGTGCTCGATCTTTACAAGGATCGAGGCTGGAAGCCAGTGATCGCGCCGGAACTTGAGTTCTATCTGGTGAAAAAGAACATCGATCCTGATTATCCGCTGGATCCCGCGGTGGGCCGTTCTGGGCGCAAGGAAGCAGGCGGGCAGGCTTATGGCATTGACGCCGCCAACGATTTCGATCCCATCGTTGAAGACATCTATGACTGGTGCGAGGCGCAGGAACTGGACGTCGATACGCTGAGCCACGAAAGTGGTCCGGCGCAGCTTGAGATAAACTTCAATCACGGTGACCCGCTTGAACTCGCGGATCAGGTTTTCCTGTTCAAGCGCACCGTGCGTCAGGCAGCGTTGAAGCACGAAGTCTATGCCACGTTCATGGCCAAACCACATGCCAATGAGCCGGGCTCATCCATGCATATTCACCAGTCGGTAATGGACACCAAAACCGGCAAGAATGTTTTCGCTGCCAAGGATGGCAAGCCATCGAAGCTGTTCCTCAATCACATTGGCGGCTTGCAACGTTACATGGCGGCGGCGCTTCCGATGCTGGCACCCAACGTGAACAGCTACCGCAGGCTGGTGCCGGAATCTGATGCGCCAACCAACGTGCATTGGGCCATCGACAACCGTACCGTCTCATTGCGCGTGCCGTCATCTGACTCGGGCAACCTTCGTGTTGAAAACCGTGTGCCCGGTGCGGATGCCAATCCTTATCTCGCCTTCGCGGCGTCTCTGGCGGCCGGCTATCTCGGCATGACGGAGAAGGTGAAGCCGTCTGATCCCGTCACGGGCTCCGCTTACCGCTACGCCCACACATTGCCGATCAGCCTCGATGAGGCTCTGGACAAACTGTCCTATACCAAATCGCTGCGCCAGATCTTGGGGGAACAGTTCTGTGAAGCGTATATCGACGTGAAGTATTCCGAAATGCAGCATTTCCGCCGCACGATATCGTCGTGGGAGCGCGAGTTTCTATTGCTGAACGTCTAGTTCAGCGGCGCGCACGCCTCTTTCAACCAGCCCAGCGCGTCGCTGCTCATCATCGGTGAAAGCTTTTCGATGACAATCGCATGATAGTCATTCAGCCACTGTTTCTCATCGGGTGACAGCAGGTTGACATCAATGAGATGGCGGTCGATCGGCGCCCAGGTCAGCGTCTCGAAAGCCATCATCTTGCGCTCGCCGCCCGCGATTTCTTCAGGTTCCTTGATCAGCAGCAGGTTCTCGATGCGGATGCCATAATGGCCGGGCTTGTAGTAGCCCGGTTCATTCGAGAGGATCATGCCCGGCTTCAGCACCACATGCGACGCCTTGGAAATGCGCGCCGGTCCCTCATGCACCGAAAGGAATGAGCCCACGCCATGGCCTGTGCCGTGGTCGAAATCAAGGCCCGCCGACCACAAGCTGGCGCGCGCAATGGCATCGATATGGGCGCCCGTGGTGCCTTCGGGAAAACGCAGGCGCGAAATGCCGATCATGCCTTTGAGCACGCGGGTGAAACGGTCCTTCATTTCCGGTGTAGGCGTGCCCACGATCACCGTTCGCGTGACATCGGTTGTGCCATCACGATATTGGGCACCGGAGTCGATGAGATAAATCTCGTTTAACTTCACCGGAAGATTGCTGGCCTCTGAAAGGTAGTAGTGTGGAATGGCAGCGTGCGGACCGGCCGCCGAGATCGAAGGAAATGAGAGGTCTTCCAGCATATTGGTGGCGGTGCGGAACTCCTTGAGCTTCTCTGCGCTGGCGGCTTCATCGAGGCCACCCTTGGGGGCTTCGCTCGCAAACCAGTTCAGGAAGCCGGAAAGGGCCGCGCCATCGCGGCGCTGCGCATCGCGCGCACCTTGCCGCTCGACTTCGTTCTTCTGGGCCTTCGGCATGGTGCACGGGTCCACGCCGGCAATGACTTGCGCCTTGGCCGCTTCAAGCGTCACGCGTACGAAATCGGGAGCGGAAGACTCATCCAGCATCACCTTGCGGCGCGCCAGCTTCTTGAGGCGGGCCGCCAGCTCATCGGGTGGATAGACATCGGCAATGCCGCGCAGCGCGTCGGAGACCTCCTTCGGCACCCGGCTTTTTTCAATGAACAGTTCGGCCTTGCCCTTGGCATGAACCAGTGCATAGGCGAGGACGACGGGCGTATAAGCCACATCGCTGCCGCGCAGATTGAACAGCCAGGCGACAGAAGAAGGCTCCGCAAGGAACACGGCATCGTGTCCCGCTTTCTTGAGCCCTGTGGCAATATCCTTGAGTTTGTCTTTCGCCGCCTTGCCCGTGAACTTTTCCGGTTGCACAAAGAGTGGTTTCTGCGAACGCGCGGGCTTGTCGGTCCAGATCAGATCGATGAGGTTGGTTTTAACCGCCACCAGTTTAGCGCCGACTTCGGTGCAGGCCTGCCGGTAACGCCGCGCCTCGGCCACGGTCAGCAGCATGGGGTCATAGCCAAGGGCTTGGCCCTTCTTGAGTTCCTCCTTCACCCACTGCACCGGCGGCTCGTCGACGAGATGCTTTTTCAGGATGGCCTTGTCCGGCACCTGTTCCTGAACCTGTGTCGTGTACCGCCCGTCCACGAAGATGGCGGCCTTCTTGTCGAGGACAATGGCCGTGCCCCACGAGCCAGCGAACCCTGTCAGCCAGCGCAGCCGCTCGGCATAGGGGGCAACATATTCGCCTTGGAACTCATCCTGCCTCGGCACGATGAAGCCGTTAAGCTTCTGCTGTTTGAAAATATGGCGGAGCGAATGGAGCTTTTGGACAGGATTTGGTGTCATTTAAACGGGTTTAGACAGCACTTATGAGCTTCACAAGCGCACCCATTGCGGTGTGGAAAAGGACATAAAAGTCGCTTTAGGGCGAGATACCCGGAATAAGCATGCATAATACGCATAATAAGAGGCGTATTAACCTGATATTAAGCGATTTAAGATTGATAAACCCACATAATTGCCCGGGAATATCCCGTCATAAAATTGCTATAATCAACAATTACATGCACTTATATTGACCGGAGATATCCATGCAAAATACGCATGGATTTCGGGGCTAAATGGAAATTTTGGAGCTGGAACATGACGTTGGTAGGACTAGATCGTGAAACTGTGCGCAATGCGGGCCTGAGCGGCACGCCGGGCCTGATGGTGCGCATGAGGAATTTTGTTGCTGGGACGCGCGCTGTCCGCCAGCTGCATCAGCTGGATGATCGCCTCTTGGCCGACATTGGCGTGTCGCGCGGCGAAATCGCTTCCCGCGTTTGGGGCCGTTAAATCAATCGCTTAGGTCATCCTTGGCGTAACCAAGGCCTGTTAAATGGTGATGAGGCCGTGGAGCGCTTCCGCGGCCTTTGCCATGGCGCGACGGCCGTTCCATCACCAAAGCAATCCAATTGCCATTGCGGATCACACGGCGGCTGACCAGCCCCATATTGCCATAATGAGCCTTGATCCAGCGCAGCTGGTCGGACGTCAGACCTGATAGAATGATCTTGCCGCCCGGTGCCAACAGGTTGCAGAGGCCGCGGGCCAGCAACACCAGCGGCCGTGCCAATATGTTAGCAAAGATCAGATTGTAGGGCGCGTGCTCCCGGATGGAGGAATGATGAAGTCCGGCCCCCACGGCGCTTCTGAACAATGGACCCACTCCATTCCGGAAGGCATTGAGACGCGCCACCCGGACCGCTTCTGGGTCGATATCAGTACCCATCACCGGCCTGCGCAGCGCACGGGCTGCGGCCAACGCCAACACGCCGGTCCCAGTCCCAAGGTCCAGGATGCGGGCAGGGCGCTCACGCTTCACGATGTCATCGAGCGCAACAAGACATCCCCAGGTCGTTCCATGATGCCCAGTACCGAAGGCCGTGCCTGCATCAATCTCAAGCGAGATGCCTCCGGCCCGGCGCAGCGCGCGGTCATGCGAGCCATGAAGAAAAAACCGCCCCGCTGAAACGGGACCTAGCCCTGCAAGCGATTCCCGTACCCAGTCGCGTTCTGGAATGGTTGCAACGACACCATCACGTCCAAGAAACTCTTGCGCTTCTGCTGCTTGGTCTTGTGTCTCGAACCAGGCAGAGGTTTCCCAAGTCCCCAATGCTTCGTCTGTTTCATTGATAGTGACAGCAAGCGCATCAAGGCGAATGTCACTTTCAATCTCCTCCATAACAATGAAAGCCTCGGCATGGTTGAGGCCGCCAATGGTGAGAGAGAAGCGCGCTGGCGTCAAAGGCGTTACGTCAAAGGCAGGATGGTGATTTCAACGCGCCGGTTCTGTGCGCGTCCGGATGGTGTCGCATTGGACGCAATCGGATCCGTTGCACCATGACCCTCAACCGAGAAACGGTTGGGGTCGAGCTGCTGCGCCGACATATATTGCGCCACCGAAGCGGCACGGCGGCGTGACAGGTCGAAATTGTGGTTGGGGTCACCAGTTGAATCTGTATTACCCACCACGTTGATCAGTGTTTGCTTGTATTCCTTGAACACGAGTGCCACGGAATTCAGCGTCTCGTAGAATTGTGGTTTGATGTCGGCCTGATCGGTATCGAAGGTGATGTTGGATGGCATGTCGAGCACAATCGAGTCGCCCTCACGTGAAACAGAAACGCCAGTGCCCTCGAGCTGCCTACGCAGTTTGGCTTCCTGGTGATCCATGTAGGCGCCGATGCCACCGCCCGTCAGCAATCCAATACCAGCACCAATCAGCGCCGCTTTGCGCACGTCAGCACTGACTGCTGCACCGATGATGGCACCCGTGATTGCGCCGACGCCGGCACCAGTGCCTGCGCCCACGACAGTGTTGGATGGCTTCTGTTCGCCCGTGAAAGGATCAGTTGTGCAGGCCGACAGGAATGTCGCCGCAACAAGCAGGGCGAGAACAGGCTTCTTCATGGATTTCCCTCAATAAGCCGGCGCACCAATGTCCATGACTTGTGGCGGAATTGAGATAGTCAGAGGGGCGCTATTGTTGCAGGAAAGTGTAAAGCGCGTTGAAGTCGCCGTTGTTATCACGAAGAACTCCGGTGAACTTTGAGCGCATCGCACCGGCAACGGAAATCCCCATGATCGAAACATCGGCGATACGGCTGTTGCCTGACATGCGGAAGGTGACATTTGTGCTAATTCCCAGCCGTGCGGTCACCGTGTTGCCGTAACACGATAAGATCGTGACATTCGATGTAGGAATCTGATTGGCGTTATTCGCCATGAACTTGCCCATAAAAACCTTGGTCAAGTACACATACTTGCCTTCCTGGGAGGCAGGAAGGCCGCTGCGATATTGCCCGAGCGCAAACATGGAAAGCCCACGTACATCTGTGAAGCGACCTGCGGCATTTGAAAAGGCACGCGCCGAACCAGATTGTGCCGCGTTCTGAAACGCCGCTGCTGCACCGACCACCGTCGGCTGGGCGGGACATGTATCAGAGAAAGCAGAATCGGAAAAAAACAGTAGCCCAGCCACAAAAAAGCCGACTAGTCCCACCCGGCGCATAAACATCCCTCCGGGGCGAATCATGCGGCAAATCTGTGATTCCTTCAAGTCTCAGCGGCTTGAGCTCAATTTGCGGGGTTTGCTTTCCAGCCTTTGATCCTTCCGTGCCTGAGATGCAGATCACGTTGAGAACCTCGAATATCCTGAGGTTTTGCAAGGGCATAGGTGCGTTTCCTCAGTTCCATAATCATCTCGTCACGATCCGTCAGATGGGCAATTTCAGAGAACGGGATGGGCGCACCGACACGGACTCGAAGGCCGCTGCCGATGCGCCGTGCTGTTTCGCGGAACACCAGGGAAAGCCGAAGCGTGAGACTGAGATGGCTTGCAACTTGGAACAGCCGCGAATTTTGGCCAACAAAGAACACCGGCACAACAGTAGCTTCCGACATGCGGATCAGCTTCGCTGTAAACGGCGCCCATGGCAGATCGACGGCAGTGCCCTTGTGCGGGTGTTCCGAAGTCGAAACTCCCCCGCCTGGAAAGATGCCAACGGCGCCACCGGACCTGAGCAAATCTTGCGCCTGTTGCCTTGACTTCACGTTGGTTTCGCGCGCTTCGCGTGTGGGGGCGAAGGCAACGGGAAGAAGATGCTCTGCGGCGTTCGGATCCTGACACAGCACATCATTGGCAAGTACGCGCGTGTCAGGTCTGACCTTGAGCGCAAGCCAAGTCAACGTGATGCCATCAAGAACACCATAGGGATGATTGGAGATGAACAGCACAGGGCCAGTTTTGGGCACGGCGCTGAGGGCTTCGGCGTCGTAGTCGACGCCGACACGAAGAAGGCTGACAGCCGAGTCGAAGAAATTGATGCCACGCTTGATATTTTCTTGGTGGCGCAGATAGAGCTTCTTGAGCTTTCGCTGTCCGCCAAGCTTTTCGATGGTCTGGATCACAGCCCGCTGAAGCAGCGGCTGATCGAGTGTGGAGTAGGTAAAGCGTACCCGGCGCGCGGCCTGTTCCATCAATTTCTTGGCTCTGGCGATTTCGGCAGCCCTTATACCGGGTATTTGTGACAATCAAAAGGACATGACAATCACGTGACGGCGGAAAATAAGGGCCTTTGGCTTGGGTTCGTTGGAGTAGCCATCTTTGCGCTGACCTTGCCGTTAACTCGGTTTGCTGTCCATGAGATCAATCCTGCGTTTCTTGCTGTCGGTAGAACGGTGATGGCCGCGGCTGTGGCAGGACCGATGTTGTTCTTTGCGAAGGCTCGCCGTCCCCACGGAAATGAATGGGGCATTCTTGCCTTCGTGATAGCCGGTGTCATTTTTGGTTTTCCTCTGTTGTCCGCCTTTGCCATGAAGACAGCGCCCGCGTCACACGGTGGCGTGGTGTTGGGTGTATTGCCGCTGGCAACGGCGGTGATGAGCACCATCTTTGCGGGCGAGCGCCCATCACCCGCTTTCTGGCTCTGGAGCATCGCTGGTTCCCTCGCTGTTGTGGTATTTGCCCTGTGGGATGGGGGTGCGGAGATTCATGAAGCTGATGGACTTCTGTTTCTCTCAGTTATCGCAGCGAGCATGGGGTATGCTGCAGGAGGCCGCTTGTCCCAAACTCTTGGAGGCTGGCAGGTTATTTGCTGGGCCTTGCTTGTAGCGCTACCTTTAACCCTGCCGTTGGCAATGTGGTTCGGGAGGGAGTTGCACACGGGAATAAGCGTTGGATCGTGGGCCTGCTTTCTCTACGTCGCCCTCATGAGCCAGCTCGGCGGCTTCTTTTTCTGGAATCGTGGATTGAGCCTCGGTGGCATCGCAAGGGTAGGGCAGGTACAGTTGCTTCAGACCTTCATGACACTTGTGGCATCGGCGTTGCTTGTCGGCGAACCCATCACATTGCGCGCCTGTGTCTTTGCACTGATCGTGGCTGCCTGCGTGTGGTGCGCACGCAACGCCACCGTCAGGCGGAAAGCTGAATAGGCGGAACAATGCGTCCACTGAACTGGTCCGCTCTTTCGCCAAAAAATTGCAGAAGCTCATCAACCACAAGTCGGATGCGGGCGGTGTCCCGTTGTGACTCGTGATAAACGACGTAGACTTGGTGCGAGGCGTAAGGGCGCGGCCAAACTCTCGCTATTCCCGCGGTGTCATCCACAAATGAGAACGTTGGCAGGCCTGCAATACCTTGTCCTGCAAGCGCGACCTGAAATGCAACCGCGACGCATGAGATTCGCAGGGGTAACTCTTCGCTATTGAAAGTTTCAAGCCAGTTCATGTGTGGCAGATGCAGTTTGTCTTGCATGTACAGAATGAGCCGGTGATGGCTAAGTTCATCCGGCTTCTCAGGCCGCCCATTGCGATCAAGATAGTTTTCCGAGGCATAGAGGCACCAGCCAAGCTCAAATGCCTTGCGCGCAATTAGTCCAGGTTCACTTGGCGGTACCATGCGTACAGCGATATCCGCTTCGCCGGCGGTAATATTTGCAATTCGCACTGAACCAACAAACTCTAGTGTCAACTCGGGATGCGCTGATGCAAGCACGTCCCGGAAAGGCAGCACGACTTGCGAGAGCAGCGGAGGAATGCTGATCCGCAAACGTCCACTAAGTTCAACGCGCGAGGCCTGAATTTTGTTTTGCGCCCGCTTGGCAGCCTGAAACATCTCCCGTGCGGCGGCCAGAGCCAATTCACCTTCTGGTGTAAACTTGAATTCGCGCCCGCCGCGCACCGCAAGTGTTGCGCCAAGATCGTGTTCGAGTTCGGCCAATCTTCGGCTAACGGTCGAATTGTCCACATTGAGTTCGCGTGCAGCCCCGGCGATGGATCCGCCTTTGGAAAGGGCTAGCATAACCTTGAAATCTGCCCAATCGACACTGTTCATGACCACCTCACTGCCCCCGGTGGTCAACAAAGAATGGGCGCTACAGGGTAAATTTGCAAAAGGAAATTGCAGATTTGCATATCGACATCATGTTGCAACGCACATAAGCGCCTGGCAAATGAGGCACTGAAGCCTCAGGCGCAAATAACAGCCCTCAGGCTCGCTTTCGCGCCGGATGTCCTCACAATCCATCCTGATAGGGCGGTGCGTCCCGCGTGCCCCCGGCAGGCGCTGCCGTTACTAAAGTATGGGCTCAGCTCCTACTTGTAGGCCGGCAGTATCGGAATTCGACGGCTGATCCATCTTCAAAGTCTGACCCAGTGGTCTGGTCCGTACCCGCATTTGTCAAGATGAAGCTCAGCACCACGGCCACCAGCCCGTTCACCAGCACTGAGAACAGGCCGATATATACGGAAAAGCCCAATGGCGTGGACCAAGTCGGTATCCAGGCCTTTGGCCCCGCTGCCAGATAAATCCCGACGGCCATGCCAACCACCCAGCCGATGAGCAACGGCGTTCCGTGTATGCGCCTCGTGTAAAGCCCGAAGACCATGGCCGGGAAAATCTGCAACATCACAATGCCGCCCAAGAGCTGAAAGTCGAGAGCGAACTGCGTGTTAATGAACAGGATGATCACCAGCGCACCGACCTTGACGATAAGTGATATCAGCTTCGCCATGTTGGACTCGTCGGGCCCTGACATATTCGGATTGATGAAGGGCCGCCAGATGTTGCGCGTGAAAGTGTTGGCGGCACCAATCGACATGACAGCGGCAGGTACGAGCGCACCGATGGCTATTGCTGCAAAGGTGAAACCAGCAAACCAGTCGGGGAACATTTTCAGGAATAGTTGCGGCACCACGTCCTGCGGGTTCTTGAGATCAAGTCCGGCAGCCCGGCCCATTAAGCCGAGCAGGGCGATGAGGCCTAGCACCAGCGAATAAGCTGGAAGAGTCATTGCATTGAAGCGGATGGAGCGCGGACTGGACGAGGCTAGAACGCCGGTGAGCGAGTGCGGATACATGAACAGTGCCATGGCCGAGCCGAGCGCCAATGTCATGAACGGCACCACTTGTCCGGGCGTAAGCGTGAGGCCCGCCGCAAGTTTGACAGGAGGATCGGCCGCCGCCGCCGCAGCAACTTTCGCCTCGAAAACCTTGCCTGCAGCTTCGAAAATGGCGCCAAATCCGCCGAGTTCATAGGGAATAAAAATAATCGCCGCGATCACGAAAATATAGATCATGATGTCTTTGACAAAGGCGATCAGGGCAGGCGCGCGCAACCCGGAAGTATAGGTGTAAAGCGCCAGGATGATGAAGGCGATGGTGAGCGGCGCGTGCGCCATCAAGCCTTCGCCTGAAAAGCCCAAGGCCTGAATGACTTTCTCCATGCCGACGAGCTGCAGCGCGATATAGGGCATCGTGGCAAGAATGCCGGTGATGGCCACAGCAAGTTCAAGCCACTTGTTGCCGAAGCGGCCATAGGTGAAGTCCGCAGCCGTGACATAGCCGTGCCGGGCAGAAACATTCCACAGGCGTGGCATCAGAATGAAGACGAGCGGATAGATGATGACCGTGTAAGGCACCGCGAAGAAGCCGTATGCGCCGATGGCGTATACGACCGCGGGCACAGCAATAACTGTGTAGGCAGTGTAGAGGTCGCCACCTAGCAGAAACCATGTGACCCACGCGCCGAATTGGCGACCACCAAGGCCCCATTCGTCGAGCTTGGCGAGGTCACCCGCTTTCCAGCGAGCGGCCCAGAATCCCATACCGGTGACCAGAACAAAAAAAAGTACGAAGACAATGGTGGCGGTAACGTTGAGATTGCTCACTTGCCGCCTCCCACCTTCGATGCCGAGTAGATGAAGAGCACCGAAATCGGCACCAGCACGAGATTGAACCAGTAGAAGAACGGAAAGCCGAAGACTTGGGGTTCAATGGAATTGTAGAATGGCGTCGCAACCGCAAGCAAGCACGGTATCAGCAGCAATAGATATTTCATCGTTCCTCCAACCGGCTGGCTGTACCGTCAGCTTCTGTTGCCTGCACAGATTACGGGAGGAATCGCAAAAATGGCAAGCCGCTTTGGTGGGTATCAGGAGTCGTGCAGGCGCGCCTTGAAATGTAACTGTGCTGAGGCCTTGCTTACATCAAACATGCCGTCGTCTTCAGCAATGTTGTAGATGCCGGCATCTCCATGCCGTGCCGCGATAGAAGCAGCTTCGGCAGCGTCTTCGATATGAATGGAGCCCGGTCGAGTCCGAAATTCAAAGCCAGTTCCCGGCCCGTAGAAGTAGCCATAGCGCAGAACCAAACCTGTGAGCTGTCCACCGAGCGTCTGCTTTTCGAGACTGGCGACACCCCATTGCGATGGATCAAGCCGATCCTCTTCAGAATAGGGCGGCGTACCTTGGGCATAAGCGAAGGCAATGCTCTGAGACACCAGACGAGTCGTGCCACTGGCCTTGGCGGCAGCCGCAAGGTTGCGGGTACCAATATCCCGGATCTTCGCATTTCGTTCGCGGGCTATTGGCATTTGCTCTGGATCAAGTCCGTCAGGCAAGCTTGTCAACTGATTCATGATGACGGATGGCCGCAACGCCGTAACTGCGTCCATCACGCGTTGTTCGTCAAAGGCGTCCATGATCAAGGGCTCGGCGCCAGCTTGTTCCAGAAACTGAAACTTGGCTTCGCTTTGAGTAGTCGCGACGACACGCCAGCCATCTTTTCGCAGACGGGGTATGAGGTTCAGTCCCACCACCCCGCTGCCACCCGCCAGGAAAATCGTGTCAGTCATGCTGCACAAACCCTCTCAGTGACAATAAGGTCCACCGCTGCGCCGTTCAACTTGCATATCGAGATGGATATGATTGCGATGATAGGGATCAGAACCAGGACCCAAAACAGTGTGAAATGGTCCACAGGCTTGGGCGCGAACCGTTCGCAGAAAACGCTGGTCGCGTACGTTCCCATAATACCCCGTGAGGACAACGATCTCATGCCCGTCGGCAAGCGTGAATGCAGCGATATCGATCGCATTGCCACGACCGTGTTCGGAAAGTCTCGCTCCCCTGATGTTGTCGCGTGCACGGCATGAGTAGGATGCGATCACACGCAGTGAAACCACGCGTTGGCCATAGACTGCCTGGGCTGCGGGTTGGACCGACGAATCCAGCCAGTCCTTGAGAGTATCTGCAACACTGCAAGTAATCTGTGCGGGTTGGCTGAAGCCGACACCGTTCACGGCCATCACACGATAGGCTTGCTTCATGCCGCAGCCATTGCCCTCTTCAAAGTCTGGAATAGGTGTCGCTTGTGCAAAGCTTTGCGGATTGATCGGGCAAACGGCAGGTGGCTCTTGATAGCCATCCAAAGTGAACTCTGCAGCCTTTCGACCTGCGCTGCATGCCACAAGAAGCGCGGCCGTGAAAACCACGCACAAGGTCTTATGCCAAAAAAGCATTACCTGTTGAGCGCAGTGATCAGCGCAGTGACATCGCCATTGTGCTTCGAGATGTAAGAGGTGAACAGGTTCCGCTCCTGATTGATCATCGAGAAGCCGAGGAAACTCGCATCGGCAACCTTATAAGTGCCGCCTATCCAGTTCAGTTTCCATTTCACGCTGTAGACTTGGCCAGCCATCAAATAGATCTTGGAGTCGACCAGGACATTTTTATCCTTGTCGATCGTGGCATCACCGATATCGAATTTGGCGATAGGATAGTTACGGCTCTGCTCGGCCATATAGCGCGACATGAAAGTGGCGACGCCGCGCTTGTACTGCGTTTCTCCACCAGCAGGAACCTTGTAGTCGCCCAAGGAAATGGACGCAATCTCATCAACATCGGCGTAGCGCTGGATCACACGCAAGAAGGCTGAAACCGTGCCTTGCCGGTGGGCATGCAATAACTCATCACCCACTTTTCTCATAAAGACGACTGACGGATGATCGTCCGCAATTGCAGGGACAGAAAGAGCAAAGGGCAATATCCCCAGAAACAGGCGGCGTGAAATCATGATTCGAACGTCTTTCTCCTGTTTCAGCCCGGCGCGGTTAAGGTGCGGTTACTACCAGGTATTGGCTTCGCGGAGCTTGGCATAGAGTGGATCGAAATTGCCTTGTGAAGAATTCAATGTGTCCCTGAACATCTTCTGCATGGCAAGCGAAAGCCAGATGCCTTTCACATTGAGATCCGCAATGCGGAAGGATCCCGGGGCACCTCCTACACGCCAGCGCAGCGGTTCATTCTTGCCCACGATGGTTGTATCCACTACCGTAAACTGGCCTTGCTGTGAGGAGGAATTGATTTTCAAATCCGAGCCTTGGAAATCGTCGACATAAAACACGAAAAGAGCCGCGGCATAGTTTGAAACGAGACCATAAAACATCGATCTATCGCCATCCGGTAGCTTCGATTTGTATTGCCCTAACGCAAAGTTGGCGATTCCCGACATGCTGATGTAGCGGTTGAGAAGACTGGCAAAGCGCCGTTGCAAGCCTTTGTCTCCCCGGTGCCCGCCCTGTGCCAATCTCAGCACATCGATACCCAGTTGGTGCACATAATCCTCGGCAGGACTGCCCGCAAAAGCCTTTTGTGTCGCCACCCCGGCGAAGGGAGTGGCGAGGAGTGTGGAAAGGAAAGTACGGCGGGAAAGGATCATGGCTCAGCTTCCAAAGTGAAATGCAGGATTCTCTGCGGACTATGTCAATGTGAAGGTGATTCAGCGGAAATCAACTAGGGTTGTCAAATTTTGCCTATTTGCGACTGTTTTGGCACGAAATCCGTATAGCATTGCCGACTACATAAGGATATGTTTATGTAGTTCGGAGGTTTTACATGGATGAGTTGCTGGCAGGTTTGCGGGCGGTCGCAGAAACGACGAGACTGCGAATCCTCTTTGCGCTCTCCCATGGCGAAATGAATGTGACAGAACTGACCCAGATTCTGGGGCAAAGTCAGCCACGCGTGTCCCGTCATCTGAAGCTCATGACCGAAGCCGGCCTTATTACCCGCCACAAGGAAGGCAATTGGGTACTGTTTCGCCAGCGCGAGGAAGGAAAGGGAGGAGCACTTAGCCGCGCCTTGGCCGAGATGCTTCCAGCCCATGACCCGCAGCTGAGACTTGATCTTGTGAGGCTCGATCAAATTCGGGACCAACGCCAGAATGCGGCGGCCGGCTATTTTGCTGCCAACGCCGCACAGTGGGAAAAACTTCGCTCTCTGCATGTGCAGGAAGATGAGGTTGAAGCCGCCATCCTTTCGATGCTTGGTTTCAACCGGGCCGCGGCCATTATTGATCTTGGCACGGGAACTGGACGCATGCTGGAACTGCTGGCCAAACGCGGCGAGCAATTGTGGGGCATTGATACCAGCCGTGACATGCTCGCGCTCGCACGCGCACGCATCGAGCGTACCCATCTCAAACATGTGCAGGTGCGCCAAGCTGATATCTATGCCTTGCCCTTCGCCAACGGTTCGGCAGATCTCATCACCATCCACCAGGTTCTGCACTACCTTGATGATCCACTACGCGCGCTGCTGGAAGCTCGCCGCGTCCTGAAACCCGGTGGCCGCATGATCATTGTTGATTTTGCTCCACACGAGCTTGAGGAATTGCGTACCGCTCACGCCCATCGGCGACTTGGGGTCTCTGCTGAGCAGATGGCGGGGTATCTTGCTCGTTGTGGTCTGGTGCTGCGTGAACATCGTGTTTTGCCTCCGCCATGGAGAAAATCTGGCCCGGGTTTGACTGTGTCCCTTTGGCTTGCAGAACTAGGACAAGGGGCCACGCGCCCAACGTCAGTAAAGCGCTTGGCTTCATGAGTGGACTTTCGGTTTCATTCGAATTTTTCCCGCCCAAGAACGACGAGGGAGAGGCAGGTCTATGGAAAAGCCTGCGCAAACTTGAGACGGTTCAACCACGCTTTGTGTCAGTCACCTATGGCGCCGGGGGAACAACGCGGGATCGAACTTTGGATACGGTCAGCCGGATCGTTCAAAACACGACTCTCAAGCCTGCTGCCCACCTCACATGTGTTGGCGCCTCCAAGGAAGAAGTGAATGAAGTGGTGCGCGATTTTCACAAGGCGGGGGTGCGCCATATTCTGGCTCTACGCGGTGATCCTCCACAGGGAGTTGGTGCACGATTTCAACCGCATCCGCGTGGTTATCAAAATGCGGCCGATCTGGTGAGGGGCATACGTGGTATTGCCGATTTTGAAGTTTCGGTTTCGGCCTATCCCGAGAAGCATCCCGAATCGGTGTCAATCGAGGAAGATCTGGCATTCTTGGCGGACAAGGCAGATCACGGCGCTTCGCAGGCTATAACGCAATTTTTCTTCCACAATGCCTTTTATCTCAGGCTGCGCGACCGCATTGCAGCGCGTGGAATCAGGATCAAATTGATCCCTGGCATTTTGCCGATCACCAACTTTGCCAAGGCGCAGGAGTTTGCCGGCAAATGTGGAGCGCATATTCCACCCGAATTGATCCGGCGTTTTTCAGGGCTGGATGCGGAACCGGAAACCCGCAATCTCGTTTCCGCCATGGTAGCCTCTGAACAAGTGCAGGCATTGCAGCGGGAAGGAGTGCAGGATTTTCATTTCTACACCTTGAACCGATCAGATCTGGTTTATGCTATTTGCCGCATGTTGGGATTGGGGCCAAACGAGGCCAAGCTGGCCATTTAGTCTGATGCTATTTTTTAGATGCAGTTTTTATTTGTCAGCAATGAAAAATAAGCAGAAGATGTGAGGGAGTGGGCAAATCTTTAGGAACGAGGTAAGTCATGAAGAAACTGTTGTTAGGTCTCGGCCTCCTTGCGCTGGCAACGACAATGTCAGGCGTAAGTGCGGAAGCGCATTCTCCCAACTGGTGGAAACACCATCACGGGCACAAGGTTTGGCACCAGAACCATTGGATGTGGTACTCCAATGACTATCCGGGCTTCTACGACCCCTATTATGATCCCTACTACCAGCCTTATGTAGCAGCGCCGTTTATTGGCTTTGGCTTCGGCGGCGGTTGGGGTGGTCATCACTGCCATCACCATCAGTGCTGGTAGGTCTTGGGGTTGATTAGTCGCCCTGAAGGCGGCATATCAGCCTTATGGATCAGGAAGTAATTACACCCGAAAAGACACCGCGCGGGTCGCGGCAAGCATTCAGCCCCTTGGGCTGTTTTCTTGCTGCGGCTGGCGCGACACTTTTGACGTTTTGCCTTTTGGGAACGGCAGCAATCGCTTCGGTTTGGGCCTTTTCGAAAATGATAGGCCTGCCTGATACGATCATTTTGGGCCTTTTGGTCATCATTGCCATCCCTGTTCTCATGATTACTTTCTGGACGGCCGGTCGTGCCTGGCATGTCGAACGCCGATTGGCACAAGGGCTTGATATCGATCCGCCGGTGTTCAAGACGGCACATTATTGGCATAAGGGCGCCTAGATCCTTCGTTAGAAGTGCTGTCGATGCAATGCCTTGCCATGTGGCATTGCGGAAAAGTCATTCAACTTCGCAATGACTTCAACTAAGTTGCAGCAATGTCCATCTGGTCGCGCATATCCGATTTTGCTCAAACTGTGGGCGACAGCATTTCTGGTACGCTTGAAGGGTTTTCCGGTGGCTCCAAGCCGCCCGAGAAATCGGTCGCTTTCACGATTGGCATGATTGCGCTCGGAGCCAAGATGGCCAAGGCCGATGGCGTTGTGTCAGCTGCGGAAGTGGCTGCTTTTTCTCAGGTTTTTCATGTTCCCGAGAAAGACCGCGCGGCCGTCGAGCGCGTTTTCAATCTCGCCAAGCAGGACATTGCCGGTTTCGAAACCTATGCCGGGCAGGTGGCCAAGCTTTTTGGCCAGAAATCCCATGTGCTTGAAAGCGTTGTGGACGGCCTCTTCCACATCGCAAAGGCCGACAATGTCATCCACCCGAGGGAACTGGACTATCTGGAAAAAGTCGCGGATATTTTTGGTTTCACCGGCAATGACTGGCTGCGCATCCGCTCGCGCCATGTGGCACTAAAGGATGATCCGTTCGAAATTCTGGGAATAAGCGCCGACGCCAAGCCAGCGGAAATCAAGAAGCGTTACAAGGCTTTAGTGAAAGAACTTCATCCGGATAAGCAGATCGCCGCTGGCGTTCCGGCCGAGATGGTGAAGCTCGCCACCGACCGTTTGGCGCGCATCAACAAGGCCTATGCCGAGCTTGAAGGGGCAGGCGTGCAGTGATCGGCACGCGCCTGCCGCACACGCTGCGGCTTTCGCCAAACGTCAACGAACGCAAGGGCGGAAAAGCCGTCTCGATTCTGCTGCTGCATTACACGGGCATGAAGGATTCGAAGACTGCGACCAACTGGTTGTGCGCGCCGGAGAGCCAGGTCTCCTGCCACTATCTCATTGATGAAGAAGGCGGAATCGTCCAGATGGTGGATGAGGCCGCGCGCGCCTGGCATGCCGGCGTGTCGAGCTGGCGCGGCGATGACGACATCAATTCCATCTCGATCGGCATCGAGATCCAGAACCGCGGCCACAACCTCGGCTACCATGATTTCGGCGAAAGCCAGACCGCGCAAGTCGTTGCTTTATCAAAGGAAATCATCGCCCGCCACGCCATCCCCGCGCGCAACGTCCTGGCCCATTCCGATGTGGCGCCGGACCGGAAAATTGATCCCGGCGAAAAATTCGACTGGAAATTCCTGCACGATCAAGGGGTTGGCCACTTTGTCGAGCCTGAGCCCATCTCCGGCGGCAGTTTCCTGCAGCAGGGCGACGAGGGTGACCCTGTGATGGCCCTGCAGGCCATGCTGAAGCTTTACGGCTATAATATTGATCCCAATGGCATTTTTGATCGCAACACCGGCACGGTGGTGGCCGCCTTCCAGCGCCACTTCCGCCCCGGCCGCATCGACGGCATCGCCGACGCATCAACCGTCACAACGCTGCACCGGCTGCTGAGCACGCTGCCGGGCGCTTGAGTGAGCGTTCCAGAGAGCCTCTAAATGGCTCCAAAGTGCCTCATAAGTGGTTCATAACGGCGTCGAGTGCGCCATTTAAGCGCTTCAGTTGTCCTGCTGCTGCACGCCATTGCAGGCGCCCACGAAGCCGTCGAAGTCGGCGTCCTCCAGCGGGTAGGTCGTGGCATGGCCCTTGACCGAGACCAGGATCGATTGCCCGTCATGCAGCCGCTTCATCAACGCGTCCTTGAGCTTGAACGGCGCCTCCACGGTGAAGTGCCCGGTGGCCGCGTCCTTCTCCGCCTTGCCGGCAAGCTTGGTCACCTTGCCGTCGATCACGATGGTCATGCGCGTGCGCTCGCCGTCGCGCAGCTTCACCTGCGGCTCGGGCATATAGGCCGAGACGGTGCCCTTGTTGATCTCGCACCAGAAGCTGAGGCCCACATCGTCCGTCTCCGGCACGCCGAAGACGAGGAACACCTGGTTGTCGGTGGAATCGAGCGTCCATTGCCGTTCCTGCGCCGTGGCCGCCGAAACCATCACGGCCAGAAAGCCGAACGCCAGAAAGAAAATCCGAGTCATGGCAAAAGCATAATGCAACAAGTGGCCATGTCCATCGCCATCAAATCATCCCTCCCCCTTGTGGGGAGGGTGGCGCGCCTCTTGCGCGCCGGGTGGGGGGTCGGCGCATGAGGAAATTGTTTATCAAGCCTCACCCTGAGGCGCTCCGCACAGCGGAGCCTCGAAGGGTGGCTGAAGATGGTGGCTCCCCTGTAGATGTGTAGTCAAGCTTAGTCAGCTAGACTGAACACAAAAACAGTGCCAGGTATTGAGGCATGGAATATCCAATCACCCGGATCAGTTATTGCTACCGAGACGCCAGCAATTGGAAGTTTTGCGGCGAAATTGTTGTCGAAGGAAACCTCAAAAGGTCGCAATTGGAATCATATCTTCTCAATGGCGAATGGTTCGTCCCTGAGAAGGTGGGACTCAAACTTTTGCTGACAGAACCGTGGTCAGAAGACGATCGTCTTCTGCACGAGCTTCATGAATTCGAAGAAACAGTAGATTCCAACGCTGTGTGCTCAGCCGACTTGATTGTTCAACAATTCGAGTCCGCACATCAAAAAGGCTGGTTCAACGGATATTGAACATGCCCATATCGCGAGGCAGCAATTGGAACAGAAAAGAAGTTGAGGCATCGGTTCAGGCCTACTTCGCCACTCTCACCAAAGAGCTAAGAAGCGAGCCATTCGTCAAAGCCAAGATCTACAAAGAACTGGCAGAAAAATTCGGGCGAACATCGAAGTCGATAGAACGCAAATTTCAAAATATCTCTGCCATTTTGGATTTGATGGGCCGCGAGTGGATTACGGGCTTGGCGCCGCTTAGAAACTATCAAGAACTCTTAGCCCAGTCGGTTTCTGATTACGTTCAAGTGATCGACGCAATTCAATTCCAGCAGAAAATTGGAACCTTCCCGGAAGGTTTTCAAGAAGCACCAAGCTTCCTGCTCGAACCGCCGCCCAAACTACAGGAACCCCATGAATACCTGCCAAGCTATATGAAAGCGCTTGTTCGCAAATTCGATCCTGTGGAACGCGACATGAAGAACGCCGCATTGGGCGAGGCCGGTGAGCAATTTGTTCTCGACCATGAAAAGCGATTTCTGACTCTGATTGACCGCAGTGATCTCGCGGGCAACGTGCGATGGGTTTCCAAGGAAGAAGGCGACGGCGCGGGCTATGATATTCTGAGTTTCGACGACCGAGGGGAAAAGAAATACGTTGAAGTCAAAACGACGCTGGGCAGCAATCGCACTCCTTTCTACGTGAGCCGAAATGAGATGGCATTTTGCAAAAAGAACGCAAGTCAGTTCAACTTGGTGCGGCTCTATGATTTCCGAAAAGCCGTAAAGGGTTTTGAATTACGCGGAGATTTGGAAAAGCATGTAAATCTTTCAACCGAAGTGTTCCGAGCGGAATTTGGCTGAACCAAACCGGTTTACTGTCTGACCGTCTGCGATGCTTTTTTCACTCCAGTGACCCCAGCGCAGGGCACCCCAGAATGAGGGAGAGTTACTCCACCGCAAAGCCCTGCGTGCGCAGGAAGTCCGCCAGCATGTCGACATTGCGCACATTGGCGGCATAGAGAATGTCGAGAATGCCGCCGACCACTGGCACGGCGCCGAGGCCCGCTTCGACAGCGACATTGCCGATCATGCGCGTGAGCAGCGCGCGCGGCGCGCCCAGCTCATAGGCCTTCCACACGAGGTAGAGCGAGGCCGATGTCATCACCACATCGCCCGCAATCGGAACCGCGCTTGAAAGCGCGTCGGCGCCGAAGCGGAATTTGGTGAACGGCACGCCCCAGCCGGCATCCATGAATCTTGCGATCCATTTCAGCTGCTTCATCGTCTTCTGGACGTCGGCCTTCGTGGCCTTTTTTGCACGGGGTTTGCGCATGGGCCTTCAGATGGCCCCAATCTTTCACAAATCAAGCCACCGCAATTCAAGTGATCCCATTTGCCAGCAGGGCGTTTCCCGCCCCGGGCCTGTTCAGGTATTGGGCTTCTCAAGCTCATCCGCGATCAGTGACTTGGCCAATTCAAGGCCCTCTTTGCGGCCCAGGGCAATTCCCCTGGCAATGGCTTCAGCTATATTCTCTCTCAGCGCGCCGTGGGGGCCGATCCAGCTTTCGCGCTCAGAGACAATCTTCCGCGCCTTGTTCATGTCTGATGACATATCGCCCCCCGCTTTCCGCTCACCATACAGGAACTTGCAGCGCGATGCGACAACCCATCCCAAAGGCGGCAATTTTCAAACCGGGACACCACGTTTCAACGGATGGATTGACCCGGGGCAGGGCGCGGCCTAACCCCACACCGCCAGCTGGCTGGATGGCCGCTCTCACCAACGTCGAAAGGCAGGTGGGAGAGGAAAGTCCGGGCTCCACGGAAACAAAGGTGCCGGGTAACGCCCGGCGGGGGCAACCCCAGGGAAAGTGCCACAGAAACAAACCGCCGCGCCAAAGCCTCCGGGCCAAGTGCGGCAAGGGTGAAAAGGTGCGGTAAGAGCGCACCGCGGCTCTGGTAACAGGGCTGGCCTAGGCAAACCCCACCTGGAGCAAGACCGAATAGGGGTGGTGTGACGGTTCGCCGTCAGGGCCGTTTCCGGCTCTGCCATCCGGGTAGGTTGCACGAAGCATGCGGCGACGCATGCTCCAGATGAATGGTCATCCAGCGCGGCAACGCGTGGACAGAACCCGGCTTACAGGCCAGCTGGCAATTTTTATCCGTGGGCGGGACGAAGGCAGCCACTCTGCGTGCAGCCTTCTTCGACGTGCCCTTTCAACGGTTGTGCCATCTCAGGTTACGAAGGTGTGTGAAGGCTGCAAACGTGCAATAACCTGTGAAAGCGTTCGGTGAAAATATTGGTCAGGTCACAGTCATGTTGAAGAATATCGATCCCATCATTTCAGCAGAGCTGCTTCATGTGCTGATGCTGATGGGCCACGGCGATGATATTGTGTTGTGTGATGTAAACCATCCGGCGGTGACCATTGCGCGCGAGACCACCTATAGAAAACTGGTCAGCGTGACTGGATGCCGGATTCCAGCCCTGACGAAAGCCATTCTCGGCCTGATGCCGCTTGATGATTTTGTGGAACAGCCGGTCATGCGAATGCGCGTTGTCGATGACCCGGATGGCACGGTTCCGATTTTCGCGGAAATGCAAAAGACCCTTGATGCCTGCGAGGGGAAGCCTGTCAACATGGGCGCCTATGACAGGTTTGATTTCTATGCAGCGGCCAAAAAATCTTTCGCCATCGTGCGTACCTCAGACCCCGGGCCCTATGGATGTTTCATCATCCGCAAAGGCGTTATCAGGGCATAGCAAGGAGCAACGATGAACGATCTGCGCCGTAACACAAAGAACCGCTATGCCGCGCGCCTGAATTCCTTCAAGGGTGCCAAGGTGACAGGCAGATCCGATTTCAGGCCCGGCGTGCTGGGTCTCCTGGAACGGGCAGCATTGGTCGAAGGTCTCAATGCGGTGGACCTGAATTATCCAGACCATTGCGTGGGTGTGACAACCCGGGAACTCAAAACGACGCTGGAAGCATTGGGACTTTCAGTGAACGGTTTTGCCATGCGCTATTATAGCGAACCGGGATTCAAGCTCGGCGCATTCACCAACCCGGACCCGGCACTGCGGCGCAAGGCGATTGATGAGACGAAGCGCGGCATCGACTCCATGCGGGAACTGGGTGGATCCCTCATGACCCTGTGGATGGGGCAGGATGGGTTTGATTATTCGTTCCAGGCCGACTACGCAAAATTGTGGGACCAGACGCTGGAAGCGATGGTTGAAGTTGCCGACCATGACCCTGCCACCGAGATCAGCATTGAATACAAACCCAATGAGCCGCGCAGCTTCAGCTTGATGCCCGATATCGGCACGACGCTGTTGGCCATCGCGCAAGCAGGCCGCAAGAACATCGGAGTGACGCTGGATTTCGCCCATGTGCTGTACGCCGATGAAATGCCGGCCTATGCGGCAGCACTCGCGGCGCGGAGCGCGAGTTTGTTTGGTGTTCATCTCAATGATGGCTATGGCAAGCGCGATGATGGGCTGATGGTGGGCACTGTCCATCCGATCCAGACCATTGAATTGCTTTATGTGCTGGACCGCATTGGATATGACCGCGCCATCTATTTCGACACGTTCCCTGATTTTACCGGCATGGATCCGGTTGCCGAATGCACCGCGAATATCGCCATGGTGGAATCGATGAACGATGTGGTCACACGTTTGCGCAGTAATACGAAACTCGCGCAGGCCATTCAAATGCAGGACTCGGTGACCAGCAATTCCATTGTGCGCAGCGCCATTTTTGATGGCGGCAAGCGAGCTTGAATTTTTGATGAAACACGATTCCAGATCAAAATGAACCATGCCGGATAAGCAAGCCAAGACGGGGACTTTTGACGTTATCGTGTGCGGAAGCCTGCACCTTGATATTGTCGTGCGATCACCCCAATTGCCGCGCATTGATGAAACAGTTGCTGGGCATGCCTGGATGCAGGTCTGTGGTGGCAAAGGGGGCAATCAGGCTGTCCAAGCTGCGAGTGCCGGTGCCAGAACTGCGATGATCGGCCGGGTCGGCAAGGACGGCTTTGCTGAAACATTGCTGCACAATCTCAATGTTCATAACGTAGATTCAACGGCAGTCACGGTCGATGCCGATGCCGGCTCGGGAATGAGTGTTGCCATACTGAAGGATGATGGCGATTACGGTGCCGTCATTGTGTCGGGCTCGAACCTCAAGATCGATCCAGCTGCAATGTCCAACGAATGGGACAGGCTTGGCGGCGCGCGCGTCCTCGTTCTTCAGAACGAAGTGCCGCATGAGGCGAATGTCGCCGCTGCGTTGGCCGCAAAAGCAACCGGTGCTTTGGTGGTTTTCAACGCAGCACCGGCGCGGTCAGTCGGACGGGACTTATTGTCACTCGTTGATATCCTGATCGTCAACAAGGTGGAAGCCGAAACGTTGTCCGGCATTCCCGTTCAGGATCGGCCTTCTGCTGCTGCCGCCTTGCCTGCATTGCGGGAACTTGCAAAGTCAGTTGTCGTAACCTTGGGTGGGCAGGGTCTCGTGGTCAGTGAGTTTGGTGGCGGGGCTGTCGAGATTGAAGCGCAGCCCGTAAAAGTTTCGTCGACGCACGGGGCAGGTGATTGTTTCGTCGGTACATTGGCGCAGCGTCTGTCGAAAGGCTTGTCGCTCGTGGATGCCTGCCATGCCGCGAACCTCCGCGCAGGTGAATTTGTGGCGGCAGCGTGAACCTCTACGACAACGACCAAAGCAAGATGCTGGCAACTGAGAAAGCCGTTCCAGCGTTATCCGTCTATCGGGATGCAAGTTGGTGGAGATGAAAAGCTCATGACAATCTCAGGTGGCTGTCTCTGTGGCGCGGTGCGCTACGAGACCGATGCCGAGCCCATCACGGCGCGGCTGTGCTGGTGCCGCGTGTGCCAGTATTTCGCGACGGGCAATGCCGCCGTCAGCGTGTGTTTTCCCTCAGCCGGAATGTCCGTCACGGGTGAGCTGCGCGATTACATCAGCGTGGCCGACAGTGGCAACCGCATGCACCGGCGTTTCTGCCCCACCTGTGGAACGCATCTGTTCAGTGAAGCGGAGGCGCGGCCACACCTGATTTTCGTGCGGGCCGGCACATTGGATGATCCTGAAGTCGCGCGTCCCTCGGCCACGATCTGGACGGCAAGCGCACCTTCATGGGCGCATATCGATGAGACGATGCCGCAATGGGAAGGCCAGCCACCGCCGCCGAAATAGGCGTGGGACCGGGCCTCAAGGAAGCCTTAGCCCTTTTTCAGGAGCGACCTGATGAGGTTTGGCCAGACCAGCTGGGGAATGACATAGCCGACAGAAACCACAACCCAGGTGATGCAGGCGGCGTGCAGAGCGGTGTCGATAATCTGGAGCATGGCGCGGCGCTATGCGGCATGGCGCGGGCCCGGTCAAGCGTTTGTTGCGTTGAGGCCGCGCCAGGGCCAGCCCCGCGTCAGGAAAGCAGGCGTTCCTTGAGGGAGGCCAGCTCGGCTTCCCAGTTGTGGATCATGGCATCGCAATAGCGGATGCTGTCGGCGGTGATGTCTTCGTCGTCGCGGAAAACATGCTCGCTGCGGCTCTCGAACGCCGTCCGGAACCGGCGCATCCTTTCGATGCGCTGCTGGGTCATTTCGATCTTGTCTTTGACAGTGAACACAACAGCCTCAACTTACCCATTGTCGCCCGGCGCTCATAGCCTTTTAGGTACAAACTGCCGGGCGCCCCAGCCGGGACGCGGGTGTACGCCGACGCATCAGGGAGAGGGAATTTCATGCTGCCTTAACTTGTCGTCTCCTGCAATGCCAGATGAATTGATGTGAAATTTTAGGGCCCTGAAATCCTCTGGGATTGCAGGCGCTTGGCACGGCTTCCTGGCGGAACAGGGCGGCTTGGCAGTGCCCGTGGCGCGTCCTTTTTCGAGGCTTTCCAAAGCCTTGAAATGAATCGCACTTGAAACGATTTGTTAATAAACCGGAAGGCAAGGTAGCACTGGTTAAAAAGTCGTCACCGCCAGCTTTCCCATGCCCGTTTTTGCCTCCCATTCGAACCCCCATGACGCACGTCATGTGCCGGTGATGCTGCCGGAGGTTCTGGCTGCCCTGGCGCCGGAACGCGGCGGCATTTTCATCGACGGGACATTCGGGGCAGGCGGCTATACCCGCGCCATTCTCGCGAAGGGCGCGACGCAGGTTGTGGCCATCGACCGCGACCCGAGTGCCATTGCGGCAGGGCAGGCGATGGCCGATGAATTTGGCGGCAGGCTGAAGCTGGTGCAGGGCACGTTCTCGTCGCTGCGCGATATCGCCGCCGAACTCGGCCTCACCAACGTGCAGGGCGTGGTGCTGGATATCGGCGTCTCGTCGATGCAGATCGACCAGGCCGAACGCGGCTTTTCTTTTTTGCGCGATGGTCCCCTCGACATGCGGATGGCGCAGGCGGGGCCGTCGGCGAAAGACTATGTGAACACGCTGGACGCAGCAGAGCTGGCCGACATCATTTTCATTCTGGGCGAGGAGCCGCGCGCCCGCGCCATTGCGAGAGCCATCGTCAAGGCGCGCACCGAAGCACCACTGCTGACGACGCTGGAACTGGTGAAGGCGATCGAGCGCGCGACGGGGCCACAGCGCGCCACCGAGCGCACCCATCCCGCCACCCGCACCTTTCAGGCGCTGCGCATCCATGTGAATGCCGAGCTTGATGAACTGTCACAGGCTTTGGTGGCGGCGGAGGAAATTCTGGCTGAAGGCGGCAGGCTCGTCGTCGTCACCTTCCATTCGCTTGAAGACCGCATCGTGAAGCGCTTCTTCGCGGCGCGTTCGGGCAAGCAGCCACAGGCTTCGCGGCATCAGCCGCAGCTGGCGCCACCGCCGCCGATGAGCTTCACGCAGACCGAACGTGGCGCCATCGAGGCCAGCGAAAGCGAAGCCCGCAGCAACCCGCGCGCCCGCTCGGCCAAATTGCGTTTCGCCATCCGCACCGCGGCCCCGGCGTTCAAATCGGGCATTGACGGCGATGCCAAGCGGCGGGGGAAGCACTGATGTTCAAGCTCTTCAACGCTTTCCTGGTCTGCGTCGTGCTGGGCGCCGCATTCTTCCTCTATTCGCTGGAACACACGACGCGCGGGATCGAGCGCGACATGGCGAAGATCGACCGCCAGATCACCGATGAGAAGGAACGTATCAAGCTGCTGAATGCCGAATGGGCCAGCCTTGCGCGCCCCGAACGCATCCAGAAGATCGCCGAAGAGGATTTGCATCTCGAGAACATCAAGGCCCAGCAATATGTGCCGCTCGCCGAGATCGGCAGCCGCGTGCCGCAGACGCCGCCCATCAAGCTTGAAGCGCAGAACGCTGATCCCATCGGCCAGATGCTGGAGAAGCTGCAGTGAGCGATACACGCGGCCAGTTTGCGGCACCGGGCACCGATGGCGTGTTGCGCGGCCGCAACCGCATCCGCCTGCTCGGCATCGGCTTCTGCCTGTTCTTTGCCGCCATCACCGTGCAGCTGGGTCTTTTGACGCTGCTGCATCACCAGCCGCCGCCCAACCCCGAGCTCGCGGAACATGAGCCGCGCCAGCCGCGTCCTGACATCGTCGACCGCAACGGCAATGTCATGGCGACCGACATCACCGTCTGGTCGCTCTATGCTGATCCGCGCAAGATCATTGATGTGGATGAAGCGGTGGAACAGCTCACCGCCAACATGCCCGACCTCGATGCGCATGCATTGCGCGAGAAGTTGACCCAGCCGGGCCGCGCCTTCGTCTGGCTGAAGCGCCAGGTCGGGCCCGGAGGAGCGCGACACCGTCTACAATCTCGGCATTCCCGGCGTGGGCTTTGTCGAGGAGAGAAAGCGCGTCTATCCGCTCGGCCGCCTCGCAGCGCACACCGTGGGTTATGTCGATGTCGACACCAAGGGCATCGCCGGCATCGAGAAATATCTCGACGACCAGGGCGCCATCTACACCGCCTCGCTGAGCGAACCTGCCACCAACACCTCGGCGCCGGCCGAGCTCTCCATCGACGTCAATGTGCAGCAGGTGGTGACCGATGAAGTTTCGAAGGCGGTGGAAAAGTTCCACGCATTGTCTGGCGGCGGCATCATTCTCAATGTCGAGACCGGCGAGATTGTAGCACTGGCCTCGCTGCCGGATTTCAACCCCAATGCCGACGACAAGCACCTGACGTCGAGCCAGCAGAACAAGATGACCAGTGGTGTCTATGAGCTGGGTTCGGTGATCAAGGCCGTCACCTTTGCCATGTGCTTCGACATGGGCACGGCAACCCTGCAGTCGCATTACGATACGGGAGCGCCCCTGCAGATCGGCAAGTTCCGCATCCACGATCTTCACCCGCACGCGGTGCAGAGCGTCGAGGAGATTTTCACCAATTCCTCCAACATCGGCACCGCCAAGATGGCGTTGCAGGTCGGCCTCGACAACCATATGGGCTTCCTCAAGAAGGTCGGCCTGATGGACCGCCTGGTCACGGAAGTGCCTGAAAGTGCGAAACCTTTGCTGCCGAGGAACTGGAGCAAGCTGTCCTCGGCCACCGCCGCCTTCGGCCATGGTTTTGCCGTACAGCCCCTGCAAGGCTTGTCCGTGATTGCCGATCTGATCAATGGCGGGATAGCCATTCCGCCCACCTTCATGAAGCGTTCCGCGGAAGAGGCGCAGGCTCTGGCGCACCGCATCGTCAAGCCTGAAACCTCGGCCACCATGCGCTATCTGTTCCGCCAAAACGTGCTCAAGGGCACCGGCGAATTTGCCGATGTGCTCGGCTACCGCGTCGGCGGCAAGACCGGTACGGCCGAAAAGGTCGAGCATGGCCGCTATGTGAAGGACAAGGTTCTGGTGAGCTTCATCGGCGCCTTCCCGATGGAACATCCGAAATATGCCATCCTCGTGATGCTCGATGAGCCGCAGCCCATTCCCGGTACCCACGGCTTCTCGACCGCCGGCTGGAACGCCGTGCCGACCGCCTCGAAAATCATCGAGCGCATCGCACCCATTCTTGGCATCGAGCCGCAATTCACTGCTGAAGATCTGGCCAAGCTTGCCAAGCAGGCCAAGACGGCGGCAAAGAATGGATGAGCGATGACCATTCCGCTCAGCCGCCTTCTCAAGCATGATGCGCCGCTGCCTCAAGGCGGCGATGTTGTCATTCATGGGCTGACGGCCGACAGCCGCGAGGTGAAGCCGGGCTTCCTGTTTGCGGCCCTGCCGGGTGCGAAAGTGGATGGCGCAAGTTACATCGACAACGCTTTCAAGGCTGGTGCGGTGGCGGCGCTCGCCAGGACCGGCGCCTACAAGGGCAAGCATCCTGTCATTGCGGTCGACAACCCGCGCCGCCTGCTGGCGCTTCTCGCCGCGCGTTTTTACGAGAGACAGCCGGACACGATTGTTGCTGTCACCGGCACCAATGGCAAGACTTCCGTTTCGGTTTTCGTCCGACAGATCTGGGCGGCGATGGGCTTCCGCGCCGCAAGCCTCGGCACCATCGGTGTTGTGGGCCCCGATGGCGCGCAGTACCTCGCCCACACCACGCCTGATCCGGTGCAGCTTGCCGAACTCGCGGCCAGAGCTGCGCGATGATGGCGTGAAGCATCTCGCCATCGAAGCCTCAAGCCACGGCCTCGAACAGAACCGTCTCGATGGACTTGCTGCTGACCGCAGGCGCCTTCACCAATCTCACGCGCGACCATCTCGACTATCACGGCACTTTCGAAGCCTACTTCGCCGCCAAGATGCGCCTGTTTGATAGCCTGTTGCCGCAGGGCGGCGGCGCTGTCGATCAACATGGACTCACCACAGGGCGAAGAGGTTCTCGCGCATGTGACCAAGGCAGGCCTTGTGCCGTTCCGCGTCGGCCGCAAGGGCGTTGAACTGAAGCTCGTCGATGTGAAGCCCGCGGGCCTCGCACAATTGCTCACCGTCGCTTATCGCGGCGAGACTTATCGAGCTCGATTTGCCGCTGGTCGGCGACTTCCAGGTTTCCAATGCGCTGGTCGCCGCAGGGCTTGTCATCGCGGCCGGTGGCGAACCCCATCTCGCTTTGCATGCACTTGAAAGCCTGAAGGGCGCGCGTGGCCGTCTTGAACTTGTCGGCAGCAAGCCGAATGGTGGCAGCATCTTCGTCGACTATGCCCACACGCCCGATGCGCTCGAAACCGCGATGACGTCGCTGCGGCCCTTCACCCAGAAGCGGCTCGTGGTGGTGTTCGGCTGCGGTGGTGACCGCGACAAGGGCAAACGCCCACTGATGGCCGCCGCCTGCGCACGGCTTGCCGATCATGTGATTGTGACTGACGACAATCCGCGCAGTGAAAATCCCGCCACCATCCGGAAAGAGGCACTCGTCGGCGCGCCCGGTGCGCAGGAAATCGGCGACCGCGCCAAGGCCATCCGCGCCGGCGTGGGGATGCTGGAGCCGGGAGATGTGCTTCTGGTCGCTGGCAAGGGCCATGAAGAGGGCCAGATTGTTGGCGACAAGATTTTGCCCTTTGTCGATCATGACGCCGTGAAGGCAGCGTTGCGCGGTGAGGCCTATCATGGCTGAACGCCCGCTCTGGACTTTGCAGGAACTGCTGGCCGCGACAGGCGGCACATTGCACGGTCAGGTGACGGCGGGCTTCAACGGCATTTCGATCGATTCCCGGAACATTGCGCCCCGCGACATCTTCGTCGCCATCAAGGGCGATGTGCATGATGGCCATGATTTCGCGGCCAGGGCTTTGGCATCAGGTGCAGGCGTGGCCATCGTGTCGCGCACCACACCGGAGATGCTGGCCGCAGGCCCTGTGCTGCAGGTGGCGGAAGATCCGCTGCGTGGGCTCGAGGCCATGGGCCGCGCTGCCCGCAGTTGGAACAAGGGCAAGGCTGTTGCCATCACCGGCAGCGTCGGCAAGACATCGACCAAGGAAATGCTGCGTGTCGCGTTCGCGGCCAGCGGGGAGACCCATGCCGCGGTCTCATCCTTCAACAACCACTGGGGCGTGCCGCTGACGCTGGCGCGCCTGCCGCGCAGTGCGGCCTATGGCATCTATGAAATCGGCATGAACCATGCGGGCGAGATCACCCCGCTGGTTGGCATGGTGCAGCCCCATATTGCGATCATCACCACCATCGCCGCAGTTCATCTGGGCCATTTCAAATCGCTCGATGACATTGCCGAAGCCAAGTCGGAAATCCTCAGCGGCGTGCTGCCGGGTGGCTCCGCCATTCTCAACCGGGACTCGCCCTACTTTGAGTTCCTGAAGAGCAGGGCGGGGATCAACGGCATCAAGACAGTGGTTGGCTTTGGCCGCGATCCGAAAGCGGACGTCCGCCTGACGAACCTCGCACTGCATGCGCATTGCTCCTGCATCACCGCCGACGTGATGGGCGAACTCGTCACTTTCAAGCTCGGCGTGCCCGGCGAGCACATGGCGCTCAACTCTCTCTGTGTGCTGGCGGCCGTGAAGCTGGCTGGCGCTGATCTGGCGCGAGCTGCCTTGGCATTGTCACAAGCGAAACCGGCCAAGGGCCGTGGCGGGCAGGAGATGCTGCCCATGAAAGGTGGCGACCTGTTGCTGCTCGATGAAAGCTACAACGCCAACCCCACCTCCATGGCCGCCGCCTTCAACCTTCTGGCCATCGCTGCCAAAGGCCGGAAGGGCCGGAAAATCGCGGTTCTGGGCGACATGCTGGAGCTGGGCGAGCAGACGCCGGACCTGCACAAGGGCCTCGCCAAAGCATTGGACGAGGCGGGCATCAACCTTCTATATGCCGCGGGCCCCATGATGCGCCTTCTTTGGGATGCAGTTCCTGCTCTCCGCCAGGGCTACTACGCCGAGACTTCGGCAGGGTTGGTGGACCGGTTGTGCAATGAACTGCGGCCGGGCGACAGTGTGGTGGTCAAGGGGTCACTGGGCAGCAAGATGGGCCCGGTGGTCGAAGCACTGCGCCGGCAGTTTCCTGCCGGACAAAAAGAGGCGTGAACGATGTTGTATTTTCTGCTGGCCAGGCTGACCACCGAAGTCTCGGCCTTCAACGTCTTCCGCTATCTGACCACGCGCACCGGCATGGCCGTGCTGACGGCACTGTTCGTGATCTTCTTCGTCGGCCCCAAGATCATCTCGCTGCTGAAAATGAAACAAGGCAAGGGCCAGCCGATCCGGACCGATGGCCCGCAACGCCATATTGTCGAAAAACAGGGCACGCCGACCATGGGCGGCCTGATGATCCTGTTCGGCGTTTTCGTCGCCACCTTGTTGTGGGCCGACCTGTCGAGCCTTTATGTCTGGGGCGTTCTTTTCGTCACGTTAGGCTATGGCGCCATCGGCTTTTACGATGACTATTTGAAAGTGACGCGCGCCTCGGTGCGCGGTTTTTCGGGACGCGCGCGTTTGGCAGCCGAATTCCTGATCGCGGGCCTCGCGGTTTTCATCTTCATGGAAATCGGTTCGCAGCCGCTGTCGCAATCACTGGCTGTTCCCTTTACCAAGGAATTCCTGATCTACTTCGGCCCGCTCTTCGTCTTCGTCGGTATGCTGGTGATCGTCGGCGCGGGCAATGCCGTCAACATCACTGATGGCCTTGATGGATTGGCCATCATGCCGGTGATGATCGCCGCCGCGAGCTATGGCCTTATTGCCTATCTTGTCGGCAATGCCGAGTTCTCCAAATACCTTTTTGTGCCATTTGTGAAGGGCACGGGCGAACTGGCTGTCATCAGCGGCGCGCTGGTGGGCGCGTGCCTTGGCTTCCTGTGGTTCAACGCCCCGCCCGCCATGATCTTCATGGGCGATACCGGCTCGCTCTCTCTGGGTGGCGCGCTGGGCGCCATTGCGGTGGCCGTGAAGCACGAGATCGTCCTCATCATCATCGGCGGCCTGTTCGTGCTCGAGACTGTCTCGGTCATCGTGCAGGTGGCCTCCTTCAAGCTCACGGGCAAACGCGTCTTCGCCATGGCGCCACTGCATCATCATTTTGAGCAGAAGGGCTGGAAGGAGCCGACCATCGTCATCCGCTTCTGGATCATCGCGCTGGTGCTGGCCCTGCTTGGTCTTTCAACCCTGAAGCTGCGCTAGATGTTTCCAGCCCAAACGTTTGCAGGAAAGAAGGTTGCGGTTTTTGGTCTCGCCCGCTCCGGCATTTCCTGCGCCACGGCATTGCGTTTGGGCGGTGCCGAGGTGCTGGCCTGGGATGACAGCGATCCCGCGGTTGAAAAAGCCAAAGCGGAAGGCCTCGCCATCACCAATCTGCACAATGTCGATTTCCGCGGGCTCGATGCGCTGGTGCTGAGCCCCGGCGTGCCGCTCACCCATCCCGAACCGCACTGGACGGTGGTAAAGGCAAAGCAGGCCGGCGTTTCGATCATTGGCGACACTGAAATCTTTGCGCGCGAGGCTGCCGTTGCTGGCGCGAAGATCGTGGCCATCACCGGCACCAATGGCAAGTCGACGACGACAGCCTTGACGGGACATGTGCTGAAGGAAGCAGGCCTCGATGTCGAGGTGGGCGGCAATATCGGCCTTGCGGTGTTCAACCTGCAGCAGCCCAAAAAAGGCCGTGTCTATGTTCTGGAGCTTTCGTCGTTCCAGATCGATCTGATGCCGAGCCTCAAGCCTGATGTCGGCATTCTCATAAACATCACGCCTGATCATCTCGACCGCCATGGCACGATTGAAAACTATGCGGCGGTGAAGGCCCGCATGTTTGCCAAAATGGCGCAAGGCGACACGGCCCTGGTGGGTGTCGATGACAAATACGGCGTTGAGATTGCCGCCAAGATTCCACCCGCTGCCAAAGCCGTGCATATTTCGGTGGAGAGAGATCTCGCTGATGGCATCACCGCCGCGAATGGCGTCCTTGAGGTGAAGCAGGGCGGCAAGGTTCTGGAGAGCCTTGACCTGCGCGACATGCCGGCGCTGAAGGGCCGCCACAACTGGCAGAACGCCTGCATGGCCTTTGGCACGGCGCGCCACTTTGGATTGCCATTGAGCCGCATCGCCGCCGCCATGCACAACTTTCCGGGCCTCGCGCACCGGATGCAGGAGATTGCCAGGCTAGGCCCCGTATCTTTCGTCAATGACTCCAAGGCCACCAATGCCGACGCGGCAGAAAAAGCACTCTCGTCTTTTGACAATATCTATTGGATCGCCGGCGGCATCGCCAAGGCGGGCGGGATAGAACCATTGCGTTCCTATTTCCCCAAGATCGCGCGCAGCTATCTGATCGGCGCGGCGGCGTGGGAATTTTCCAAGACGCTCACGGGCCACGCCAATTTCGTCGTCAGTGAAACATTGGACAAAGCCGTGGCGCAGGCGGCACAGGATGCAACGCAGGACGGCCGGAAGAATCCGGTGGTGTTGCTGTCGCCCGCTTGCGCATCGTTTGACCAGTACAAGAATTTCGAAGTGCGTGGCGATGCCTTTGTGCACCTTGTGGCGGCATTGCCAGGCATCACCATGACCAAGGGAGGCCCCTCATGAGTCTGATTTCCCGTAGCGACCGTGGCGCACTGGCGCGCTGGTGGTTCACCATCGACCGGGCGCTGCTGTCATCGGTCCTGCTTTTGATGGCGATTGGCGTTCTCGTCTCCATGGCCGCAAGCCCGCCGGTGGCCGAACGCATTGGCCTCGACTCCTTCCATTTCGTCAAAGGCCAGCTGGTTTTTCTTCTGATGGGCTTTGTCGGTTTGCTGGCGGTTTCGTTTTTCAATCGTGACTGGGTCCGTCGCATCGGCTTCCTCGCTTTCATTGGCGGGCTGGTGCTGATGGTCGCTGGCGCTGAAATTCGGCCCGGAGATCAAGGGCGCGCATCGCTGGATCTATCTCGGCCCGCTGAATTTGCAGCCATCCGAACTGGCCAAGCCGGGCTTTGTGATTGTCGCGGCCTGGTTCCTCTCCGAACACACCAAGCGCCCCGACATGCCGGGCCCCATCCTCGCCATGGGCGCCGCACTCGCCTTTATTGCGATACTGGTGATGCAACCCGACTTCGGTCAGACCGTGCTCGTGGCGCTGACCTTCGGCGCCATGCTGCTGGTGTTCGGCATTTCATGGTCCTGGGTTTTGGGGCTTGTGGGCGTCGCCGGTTTTGGCGCCGCGGCTTCCTATGTGCTGGTGCCGCATGTCGCCTCGCGCATCAACCGCTTCCTTAACCCGGACAAGGGCGACACCTTCCAGACCGACACGGCCGTCTCGGCCTTCAACAATGGCGGCATGCTGGGCACGGGACCGGGCGGTGGTGCGGCCAAGCTGGTGCTGCCAGACGCGCATACCGACTTTGCCTATGCCGTGGTCGGAGAAGAATTTGGCTTCATCGCCTGCTTCGGCCTGATGCTGCTGTTCTTCTTCATCATCATGCGTGTCCTGCGCCGTGCGAAAATGGAAGACGATGCTTTTGCCTCACTGGCGATGACCGGACTGACGGCGATGTTCGGCTTCCAGGCTTGCATCAACATGGGTGTCAATGTCGGCCTGCTGCCCGCCAAGGGCATGACGCTGCCTTTCATTTCTTATGGTGGTTCGTCACTGCTCGGCACCGCACTTGCGATGGGCTTCATCCTCGCGCTGGCGCGCCGCGGCGCGGGCCGCATCAAAAATCTCAGGGCGCCCAAGCTGGCCTATGCATGAGTGAAAAGGGATTGATCATCCTGGCCGCCGGGGGAACCGGCGGTCATCTGTTTCCGGCCCAGGCCTTGGCAGAGGTGCTGGTGCAGCGCGGCTTCACTGTGCATCTGATGACCGATGAGCGCGTGCGCGATTACGGCAGGGGATTTCCCGCAGCCGAAGTTCATCTCATTCCCTCGGCCAGTCCGTCGCTTTCCAAGCCGCATCTGCTGCCGGGCCGCGCACTGAAGCTCTATTCCGGTTACCGCAAGGCCAAAGGCTTGATGAAGCGCCTTAAGCCGAAAGCCGTGATCGGGTTTGGCGGCTATCCATCATTTCCCGCCTTTGTTTGCCGCGCGTTCGCTTGGCATCCCCACAGCCGTGCATGAACAGAACGCCGTCTTGGGCCGCGCCAACAAGGTTCTGGCCACGCGCGTTGACAAGGTGGCGACATCCTTTCGCACTGTGATGGGCCTGCCGCCTGCCGCACAGGCCAAAGCGGCCTTCACCGGCAATCCGGTGCGCGCCATCGCCCAGGCCAAGGCTGCGGCACCTTATCCCCAGCCCGATGCCAAGAAGCCATTTCAGCTTGTTGTGTTCGGCGGCAGCCAGGGCGCGAAGTTCTTCTCCGATTTCATGCCCGAAGTTTTCGCGGCGATGGACCCGGCAGTGCCGTGAAGCGCGTGAGCCTCGTGCAGCAATGCCGCAATGAGGATCTGCCGCGCGTGCAGGAGCAGCTACCGCAAGCTCGGCCTCAATGCAGAACTGAACGCCTTTTTCAGCGACATGCCCGCCAAGCTCGCCGCACGCGCATTTCGTGGTCTGCCGCTCGGGCGCTTCCACCATGGCGGAGCTGGGCGTCATCGGCCGTCCGGCGGCGTTGGTGCCGCTGCCGCATGCCATCGACAATGACCAGTTGCGCAATGCGCAGAATTTCGAAGCCGCCGGGGCCGGCTGGGTATTTCCCCAGAGCGACCTGAAAGCGCCTGATTTTGCGGGCTTTCTGTCAAGGTTGATGCAGGATGGTGCAACCCTTAAGAAGGCCGCGGCAGCGGCCCTGAATCAGGGTGCGCCGGATGCCGCCGAGCGGCTGGCCGACATGGTGGTCGGACTGGCTTCCAGCCGGCCCTGACTGGAGAGACCTGAGTATGAAACTGCCCCGCGACGTTGGCCCCATCCATTTCATTGGCAGTCGGCGGCATTGGCATGAGCGGCATCGCCGAAGTGATGGTGACGCTCGGCTACAAGGTACAGGGCTCCGACCTCACCGACAATTACAATGTGGCGCGCCTGCGGAAGCATGGCGTTGAAATTTTCATCGGCCATGACGCCAAAAATTTGAAGGACGCCGCCGTTGTCGTCGTTTCGTCGGCGGTGAAGGACGACAATCCCGAACTGGTGGAAGCCCGTGCCCGTGCGCTGCCCATCGTGCGCCGTGCCGAGATGCTGGCCGAGCTGATGCGCTTTAAATCCTGTGTTGCTGTCGGCGGCACGCATGGCAAGACCACGACAACTTCAATCGTGGCTTCGCTGCTTGATGCGGGCAAATTTGACCCCACCGTCATCAATGGCGGCATCATCAATGCCTATGGCACCAATGCCCGCCTCGGCAAGGGCGACTGGATGGTGGTGGAGAGCGATGAGAGCGACGGCACCTTCGTGAAGTTGCCCGCCGATGTGGTCATCGTCACCAACATCGATCCCGAGCATCTCGATCACTACGGCACCTTCGAAAAGGCCAAGGAAGCCTTCCTGCGTTTTGTCGAGAACATTCCCTTCTATGGTTTTGCCGTGCATGTGCATTGACCATCCGGTGGTGCAGGAGATCGATCGGCCAGGTGAATGATCGCCGCGTCGTCACCTATGGCCGCAGCCCGCAGGCCGACTATTGCCTCATTGATGGCGAGTTCAAGGATGGCGCCACGCATTTTGCCGTGCGCGTCACCAACCGCCGCACCGGTGCCGTGCATGAGATCAGCAATCTCGCGCTCAACATGCCGGGCGATCACAATGCGCTGAATTCAACCGCAGCCCTCGCGGTGGCCCGCGAACTCGGCATGGATGATGCCGCCATCAGGGCAGGGCTTGCATCCTTTGAAGGTGTCAAACGCCGCTTCACCCGCACCGGCGAACACAATGGCGTAACGGTCTATGATGACTATGGCCATCACCCGGTGGAAATCGCGGCCGTGCTTTCAGCGGCGCGGCGCGTGACCAAGGGCCAGGTGATCGCCGTCATGCAGCCGCATCGCTACACGCGCCTTTCCAGTCTTTTCAATGAGTTCTGCACTTGTTTCAATAATGCGGATCAAGTGATCGTGGCCCCGGTATATTCTGCAGGAGAGCAGCCCATTGACGGAGCAACCCATGATCATCTGATGGAAGGTCTGCGTTGCGCGCGGCCACCGCCATGTCTCGAAGATCGACAATCCGGATCAGCTGGCACCTTTGGTGCGTGGCATGGTGAAGCCCGGCGACATTGTGGTTTGCCTGGGTGCCGGAACCATCACGCAATGGGCCTACGCATTGCCGGGCCAGCTCGCGGCCTTGGACAAGGCCTGAGCATGGCCGGTATCGATGGGGATGCGCTGCTCAAGAAACTGCCGCAGGTGCGCGGCCGCATTGCGGCCAATGCCGCGCTCGCTGACCTGACATGGTTTCGCGTGGGAGGGCCCGCGGAAGTTCTGTTTTCTCCCGCTGACGAGGACGATCTCGCAGCTTTCCTCACGGGAACGCCTGACGATGTGCCGATCTATGTGATTGGTGTCGGTTCGAACTTGCTGGTGCGCGACGGCGGCGTGCCCGGCGTGGTCATTCGCATGGGCCGCGCTTTCATGAATATGGAAGTTGCTGGCGATAACCAGATCCGCGCGGGCACGGCAGCACTTGATGTCCATGTTGCCCGCTTTGCCGCCGATCATGGTATCGATGCGTTAACTTTTCTGAGAGGTATCCCCGGCACGATAGGCGGCGCGCTTCGCATGAATGGCGGCGCCTATGGTGGTGAAACCAAGGACGTGCTGGTCGAGGCGCGCGGCTTTGACCGGAAGGGTGATTTCAAAGTGCTCTCCAATGCGGACATGAATTATACTTACCGTCATTGTGGCGCGCCTGAAGACATGATCTTCACCTCTGCATTGATGCAGGGCAGTTCGGGCAACAAGGACGAGATCTTAGCCGCCATGGACAAGATCACCGCCAGCCGCGAGGCAACCCAGCCGATCAAATCGAAAACCGGCGGCTCCACCTTCAAGAATCCGCCCGGCAACAAATCCTGGCAGCTGATTGACAAGGCCGGCATGCGCGGTTTCGCCATCGGCCCGGCCAAGGTTTCGGAACAGCATTGCAACTTCCTGATCAATGAAGGCGGCGCCACCGCCGCGCAGATCGAGGAACTGGGCGAAACCATCCGCAAGCGCGTGATGGAAACCTCCGGCATCATGCTGGATTGGGAGATCAAGCGCATCGGCATTCCGGCAGGTGCAGCGTGACGGGAAAGCAACGCGCTCCTGGTGATACGACGGTTGCCGTCCTCATGGGCGGCTGGTCGGCCGAACGCAGGGTTTCGCTGTCGTCAGGCGAGGCCTGCCACGGTGCGCTGCGCAATGCCGGCTTCAACGCCGTCATGGTCGACGTGAAGCGCGAGACTATCTGCGACGTGCTCAAGGACATGAAGCCCGATGTCGCGTTCAATGCGCTGCACGGCAAATGGGGCGAAGATGGTGCCGCTGCCGCCGTGCTCGAAACGCTGGGTATTCCCTACACACATTCCGGCATGCTGGCCTCGGCCATCGCCATGGACAAGCAGAAGTCGAAGGCGATCTTTCGTGAAGCGGGCCTGCCCGTTGCTGAAAGCATTGTCATTCCGCTGGAAGAGGCAGCCTCGCGTCATCCCATGGCCTTGCCCTACGTGGTGAAGCCGGTGGCTGAGGGCTCAAGCGTCGGCGTGCATATCATTGACCGTGGCAGCAACGGGCCTGCCGTTGCCATTCTCGAAGAGCGCAACGTGTTCGGCGATGTCGCCATGGTGGAGCGGTTCATTCCGGGCCGTGAACTCACCTGCGCCGTGATGGGCGATGTCGCATTGGGCGTCACCGAAATCGTGGCGCATGGCAATTTCTATGACTACGATTCTAAATATGTGAAGGGCGGCTCGGACCATATCGTGCCTGCCGATGTGCCCAATGAAATTTACCGCAAGTGCCAGAAGATCTCGCTGCAGGCGCACAAGGCGTTGGGCTGCCGCGGCATCAGCCGCTCGGATTTCCGCTTTGATGACATCAGCGTCAATAAGGGCGAACTCATTCTGCTCGAAGTGAACACGCAGCCGGGCATGACCGGGACATCGCTGGTGCCGGAACTGGCGCGTCATGCGGGCCACAGCTTTGAAGACCTCGTGACCTGGATGGTCAATGACGCTTCGGTGGATCGATGAAGCGCAAAATCTCGAATATCGGAGTGGCCATTGCGACATTGGACAGCTGGCAGTTACGCCTTGCGGCGCGCGCCTGCGCCGTCGCCATGGTTGGCTTTACGGTTGTGCATGGGGCCTCGCGCAGCGGCGCATTCCAGGATGACTCCAACCCGTGGAGCAAATTGCCCGGACGCGTGGCCAGCGTCGTCGGCCTCGCCGCCGATGAAATTGAAATCAATGGCATCGCCCAGCACGACCCGCAGGAAGTTCTGGCCACGATCGATGTGAAGCCGGGCATGTCCTTGCTGGGTTTTGATGCTGGTCTCGCCCGCAAGAAGCTTGAGACATTGCCTTGGCTGGAGACGGCGGGTGTTGCCCGCGAATACCCCAACATGCTGAAGATCAACATCAAGGAGCGCGTTGCTGTCGCGATCTGGCAGCACGGCGGCAGCTATGATCTCATTGACGATAATGGTGTCACCATGGGCCAGCCCAGCGTCGCGGTCATCCGCAAGCTGCCGCTGGTGACTGGCGACGGCGCCAACACCGCCGTGGCAGAATATATTAACCAGATGTCAGCGATTGCGGGCTTAACAAGGCATGTGAGTGCCGCAGCCCGGGTGGGTGGACGGCGCTGGACGCTCTATCTCGATAGCGGAATCAAGGTAGCGCTTCCGGAACAAGGAGTTGAACAAGCCTTGAAGCAGGTTTGGGAACTGGATCAGTCCCAGGCCATCTTGTCCAAAGGTATCAGCATGGTGGACATGCGGGTGCCAGGGCAGATGACGTTGCAGGTCGCAGCGGCTGAAGATGCAGGGCAGGTTCCAAAGCCGCAGGAAAAGACCAACTAGTCTTTCCCTGGTGTCGACAGTGAGTGGGGTTGCGTTTCTATGGGTGTAGTTCACTTGGCGGGCAGGCAGAACAAGTCAGCAAACCCGCTTCCACGGTCCAGCATCATTGCCGCGCTTGATGTCGGCTCCACAAAAATTTCCTGCATGATCGCCGAATTGCGCGCGCCGCGCAGCAAGGGCATTTCCGATCCGCGCCAGCTTCTGCATGTGATAGGCATGGGCCAGACAGCCTCGCGCGGCATCCGTGCCGGTGCCGTGGTCGATCTGCATGAGGCCGAGTGCGCCATCCGCATCGCCGTCGACGCCGCCGAGCGCCAGGCCCAGACCTCCATTTCCCAGGTGATGGTTTCAATCTCCGGCGGTCGCCCGGCGTCTGCTTCCTACGCGGGCCGCGTGCAGACCCGTACCGGCATAGTGAGCCCGGCGGACGTCGAGTTTGCCATCGTGCAGGCGATGTCTTCAGTTGAGCTGCGCAACCGCTCGGTGCTCCATCTCCATCCCGTGAACTACGTCCTCGATGGCGTAAGCGACGTCTCCGACGTGCTCGGCCTTCATGGCACGGAACTGCAGGCCGATATCGGCGTCACCACGGTTGAGCCAGCGTATCTCCGCAACCTTGTGGCGGCGTTGGACCGCGCGCATCTCGAACCTTCGGGTTTCATCATCGGTTCCTACGCAGCGGCCAAAGCGGCGCTGACACCAGACGAAAGCAAGCTCGGCACCATGGTGATCGATCTTGGTGGTGCCGTCACCTCCATGGCCTTTGTCCGCAATGGCAAACTCGTCGCTGCCGACAGCTTTAACCTCGGCGGCCGCCATCTCACCAATGACGTGGCGCAGGGCCTTTCGACTTCCATCGCTCATGCCGAACGCATGAAGACACTGTGGGGCACCGCTCTTGGCGGTGGCCATGGCGACCGTGAAATGCTGGCCGTGCCATTGCTCGGCGAAAAGGGCACAGATAGTGTCCAGCGTGTGCCAAAATCCATGCTTTCCAGTATCTTGCGGGCAAGGCTTGAAGAGATTCTCGAGCTTTGTGCGGCCCGTCTTTCGAGCGGTTTGATGAGCGTGGGCGCGTCGTCACGCGTGGTTTTGACTGGCGGCGCCAGCCAGATGCCGGGTCTCCTCGAGCTTTCTGCTCAGATCCTGCAACGCCCGGTTCGCATGGGGTTGACCAGTGCGCTGAACGGCCTGTCCGAGCATCAGCGCCATGGTGGCTTGGCCGCCTCGGCCGGCGCCCTGATCCACGCCGTGCAGCCGGATATGCAATATGCCGTCCCACACCAGGCCGAACTGGCACTGGAACGGGCCAGTTTGGGTTATGCCCGCCGCTTTGGCAGGTGGCTTGCGGAAGCCCTCTGAGAGCCTCCTGTAATTCTTAACGGGAAATGTCTCCTGCAAGTTATTCTGAATCAATTTTCTGATGTTTCTCGGGTATTTGGTTAGCACCTGTTAACCAATTCTAAACACTTGGGTAAGAAAGTCGGGACCATCTCTAACGCTATTGGAATGGCCATGACGATTAAGCTGACTGTCCCCAATCTTTCGGAATTGAAGCCGCGAATCACGGTTTTCGGGGTTGGGGGTGCAGGCGGTAACGCAGTCAACAACATGATCGAAAGCCGGCTCGAAGGGGTCGAATTCGTCGTCGCCAACACCGACGCGCAGGCTCTCCTTCAGAACGCCGCCACCCGTCGCATCCAGATGGGCACCGCCCTGACGCAAGGCCTCGGCGCAGGGTCGCATCCGCAGATTGGTGCCGCAGCCGCTGAAGAAGCGCTGCAGGAAATCGTCGACCATCTCGCAGGCTCGCACATGGCCTTCATCACTGCCGGCATGGGCGGTGGCACGGGCACAGGTGCAGCACCTGTCATCGCGCGCGCCGCGAAAGAGCAGGGCATCCTGACCGTTGGCGTGGTCACCAAGCCCTTCCATTTCGAAGGCGCGCGCCGCATGTCCGCTGCCGAACAAGGCATCGAAGAGCTCACGCAATATGTCGACACGCTGATCGTCATTCCGAACCAGAATCTTTTCCGCGTCGCGAACGAGAAGACCACCTTTGCGGCCGCCTTCGCGATGGCCGACCAGGTTCTCTATTCGGGCGTCGCGTCCATCACCGAATTGATGACCAAGGAAGGCCTGATCAATCTCGACTTTGCCGACGTCCGCGCCATCATGAGCGAGATGGGCAAGGCGATGATGGGCACCGGTGAGGCTTCCGGCGAGAAGCGCGCCATCGAAGCCGCTGAAGCCGCGATTTCCAACCCGCTGCTTGATGACGTGTCGATGCGCGGCGCCCGCGGCCTGCTGATCTCGATCTGCGGTGGACCTGATCTTACACTTTATGAAGTTGACGAAGCTGCAACCCGCATCCGCGAGGAAGTCGATCCGAACGCCAACATCATCCTTGGCGCAACCTTCGACGAAACACTTGAAGGCACCATGCGCGTCTCCGTCGTGGCCACGGGCCTCAATCAGCTCGGCATGGGCCAGACGCCCGTACATGAAGAGCATGAGGCGCCTGCCGTGCAAGCAGCCCCGGCACCCCGTAAGACTTATCCCATTCCGCAGCCGACTGTGGCGTCCCGTCCCGTGAAGCCAACACCAAAGCCCATCGTCGTGCAGCACGTTGAGCCGGAAGCCATGGAAGAATTTCCGGTCGATGAAGAAATGATGGAGGAAACTTCCGCTCCTGCGAAGCCTCTGGGCCGCATTCCATCGATTGAAAAATTCCCGCGCATCGCACAGGAGCAGATGGCTGCCAGACAGCAGCACATCGAGGATCTCGCCAGCCAGTCCAAGAAGAAGCGCTGGGGTTTTTTTGACCGTCTGGCCGAAGTCGGCAAGGGCCGCCAGACGGCAGAACCTGCAGCTCAGGTAGCAGCACCAGCCGCCGCTGCCCGTCGCGCCGAGCCGCGCATGCAGCAGAAGGCTGCTCCAGCACACGAGCCACAACCGGCTCCGCAGCCTGAGGCCAGCTATGATGATGACCAGCTGGCCATTCCGGCTTTCCTGCGCCGCCAGGCCAACGGCTAACACCCTCATTCTTTAAGCAAACCTGGCAGCCACAGTTCTGCCGGGTTTTTGCTTGATGGACTTGCATCTGCGGGCCGGGGTGCTAATGGGCCGCGCTCGGGCTTGGCCTGTTTAAAAGGGTGAATCGGTGAACAGACTATCCTTGTCAAAAACTTTCGGTATCGGATTGTGCGCGATGACCTTTGTGGTTTCATCAGTGCCGTCGCAGGCCGGAATGTTTGACTGGATCACCGGCAAGAAGAAAAACGACGCTGCTCTCTCTCCTGACCTCGGCAAATCTGATGATGAGCAGGTGGCGGGCCTCTACAATGCCGGCCTCGAGCAGATGACGAAGGGCAACTACAAAACCGCGACGAAAAAGTTTGCCGATGTTGAGCGCCTCCATCCCTATTCGAAATGGGCGACGAAGGCGATCCTGATGCAGGCCTTCTCGAACTACCAGTCCAACAAGTATTCCGATTCCATCGACGCGTGCCAACGTTTCATCACGCTGCATCCGGGCCATCAGGACATTGCCTATGCCTACTACCTGCAGGCGCTCTCGCAGTACGAGCAGATCAACGATATCACCCGTGATCAGTCACAGACGCAGACTGCACTTGATGCGCTGCAGGAAGTCTCGCGCCGCTTCCCTGATTCCAAATATGCAGCAGACGCCAATCAGAAGGTGCTGCTTGCGCGCGACCATCTTGCCGGCAAGGAAATGGAAGTGGGCCGCTATTACTTCAAACAGGGCGACTGGATGGCCGGCATCAACCGCTTCAAGAACGTGATCACCAATTACCAGACGACGTCGCAGACACCTGAGGCACTTTATCGTTTGTCGGAAGGCTACATGGCGCTCGGCATCCGCTCCGAAGCGCAGACGGCAGCCGCCGTGCTGGGCAAGAACTTTCCACAGTCCACCTGGTATCACGATGCCTATCAATTGGTGTCAACGGATGGCCACGCGCCGGTCGCGAGCAATGGCTCCTGGATCGGCAAGATCTTCGGCATCTGATACTTGCCCATTTCAAATCAAAACCCCGCGAAGATCGCTCTTCGCGGGGCTCTGATTTCAGCTTGCGCTGGAAATATTAGTTGATCGAAGGATCTTCGGTGTAGTTGCCGTCCTTGAACGTATCGAAGACGTACTTTGCCCCGATGATGTCACCCTTCTTGTCGAGCTTCATCTCGCCGAGCACGGTCTGAACCGGGTTGCCGGCACGCAGCCACTCGGAGATCTTCTTCGGATCATCGGTCTTCAAGGCAGTGGCAGCCTGGGCCCACATCTGCACGGCAGAGTAGGTGTACAGGGTGTAGCCTTCCGGATCGTAACCGGCAGCCTTGAACTCAGCAACAACTGCGGCAGCGGCCGGGTTGGTGCGGGGTTCAGGCGCAAAGGTGAAGATCATCTTCTTGGCAGCGGCTTCACCGGCGATCGACCAGAATTCCTTGTCGGCCAGCGAGTTACCCGAGATCATCTGGGCGGTGCCGCCCTGATCGGTGAGCTGCTTGAGGATGAGGCCGGCTTCCGGATGATAACCACCGAAATAGATGGCATCCACGCCAGCGTCCTTGATCTTCGAAACCAGAGCCGAGTAATCCTTTTCACCCGGGTTGATTTCTTCGTTCATGACTTCCTTGAGGCCGGCAGCGTTCATGGCCTTGCGGGTTTCGTCAGCGAGACCCTTGCCGTAGGTCGACTTGTCGTCGATCACAGCAACCTTCTTGCCGGTGTAATGCTTGGCGAGATAAGCGCCAGCAACAGCGCCCTGGGCGTCGTCACGGCCGCAGGTGCGGGCCACGTTCCAGTCGCCTTCATCGGTGAACTTCGGGTTGGTCGAAGCCGGAGTGATCTGCAGGATGCCTTCTTCAGCATAGACCTTCGAAGCCGGGATCGACGACGACGAGCAGAAGTGGCCAGCGACGAACTTCACACCCTTGGATGCCATCTGGTTGGCAACAGCAACAGCCTGCTTCGGATCGCAAGCATCGTCACCGATTTCAAGGGCGATCTTTTGACCGTTGACGCCACCGGCCTTGTTGAGGTCATCAACCGCCATCTGGGCGCCACGCTTCATTTGTTCACCATTGGCAGCCAGAGGACCGGTGATCGGGCCAGCGGTTGCGATCGTGATGTCAGCCAGTGCCGACGAAGCTGAAAGAGCGGCAGCAAAGCTGAACGCAATTCCAGACAGAACGAGTTTCTTCATAGATGATGTCTCCCAATTAAGTGAAATGGCCCTGTTAGGCCGGGGGTTGGCTACCCCTTGGCCAAGATACTGCCCAAAAGGGGTAGAATTGGAAAGGAAAAACCGTCATTCCCTTCGCCAATTTGGTGATTATGCTTTCTGGCGCCAGGTGAAAGGGCTGGTCAGTTCATAGAGCCAAGGGTACTTGGCCGCCATCTGTTTGGCCATCGTCAGCCGGTAACCAAGGAAGGCAAAGGCCTCCAGGATGATGCCCTGGCTGATAAAATGCTCGACCGACAACAACTCCTGCTCGAACAGGGCGAAATGCAGGAAGCGCAGGCCGCAGTTCAGGAGCAACATGTTAATGAACAGGGTGACCGGCGATTTCCAGCTTTTGGCATTGGCACGCCCCGCCAGAAAGGCGGCGCCGCCGCCGAGGAACATGGTCAGGACGAGGAAACTGGAGAGATTGTCTTCAAAGAAAAATTCCATCAGTGGCCTCCTTCCAGATAGGCGGCACGGACTTCCGGTCGCTTGAGCAGCTCTTGTCCTGTGCCGGACATGGTGATCTTGCCATTGACCATCACATAGGCGCGGTGCGCCAGCTTCAAGGCATGGAAGGCGTTCTGTTCGACCAGAAGCACGGTGGTGCCTTCGTCCTTGTTAAGTGCCTTGATGGCTGAAAAGATCTGCGACACGATGATGGGCGCGAGACCCAGCGAAGGCTCGTCCAGCAGCAGAAGCCGGGGACGCGCCATCATGGCACGGCCGATGGCCAGCATCTGCTGCTCGCCGCCCGAAAGCGTACCCGCCCGTTGCGCCGTGCGCTCTTGGAGGCGCGGAAACAGCTTGAAGACTTTCGGCAGATCTTCGGCAAGATTTTTGAGGTTGTTGACGGTTGCACCCATCTGCAGGTTTTCAAGAACCGTCATGCGCGGGAAAATGCGCCGGCCTTCCGGAGACTGGGCGATCCCCAGATGCGCGATCTGGTGGGTGGGCGTGTTGGTGATCTCCCTGCCGTCATAAATGATCTGGCCATGGCGCGCACGCGGTGTGCCGAAGATGGTCATCATCAAGGTCGATTTGCCAGCGCCGTTGGCGCCGATGACGGTGGCAATCTCGCCTTCATGGACTTCGAAATCGATGCCCTTGAGCGCCTGGATCTTGCCGTAGAAAGTTTCAACGCCCTTGCCCTGCAGGAGAACCTTGCTCATTTGCGGCCTCCCTTCTTGGCAGCTTTCTTTGGAGGCGGCGGCATTGAAGCTTTTGAAGAAGTTTTCGCAGCGGGAGCAGCCGCCTTCTTGGCTGGTTTGTTCGCAGGGGAAGGTGTTTCGATCGCTGCTTCGAGTGTTGCCTCGGGAATCGGCTTGTGTTCCAAGGCCTCGCTCACCACCGCTTTGGCGGCCGCGACATCAGCTGGATTTTCCACTTCGTCATCGACACCGAGATAGGCGCGGATGACGGCCGGGTCGGCGCGGACTTCAGCCGGCGTGCCGTCGGCGATCTTGCGGCCATAGTCGAGAACGACGACGTGATCGGAAATACCCATGACCACGCTCATGTCATGCTCGATGAGAAGAATCGCAGTGTTGTGTTCGTCGCGGATTGAAATAAGCAGCTTGTTGAGCTCGTCAGACTCGCGCGGATTGAGGCCGGCAGCCGGCTCGTCGAGGCAGAGCAGGCGCGGATCGGTGCACATCGCACGAGCAATTTCCAGGCGCCGCTGGGCGCCATAAGGAAGATCACCCGCCGGATCGTCGGCACGGTCAATCAGGCCGACTTTATTCAACCAGTAAGTTGATTTCTCCATGGCGGCGGCATCGGCACGTTTGTAGCCTTTGAAACCGAGCAGGCCGCCAATGGTGAAGCGCGAGGCGTGCTGAAGTGCGTTGTGTTGTGCCACCATCAGGTTTTCAATGACCGTCATGCCGGCAAAAAGGCGGATGTTCTGGAAGGTGCGGGCCACGCGCGCCATGCGGTTGACCATGAAGTCAGGCATGCGTTCCAGAAGGTAGCTTTTGCCGTCTTCATGCGTGAGTTTGAGCATGCCTTCCGTGGGTTTGTAAAAGCCCGTGATGCAATTGAACACCGTGGTCTTGCCAGCGCCGTTCGGTCCGATCAGCGCTGTGATCTGCTTTCTCGCGGCATTGAAGGAAAGATCACCAATGGCGGTGAGCCCGCCAAAGCGCATGGTGAGGTGTTGGACCTCAAGTTCAGCATTGCTGTCCCAGAGACGCACCATATCAGCCATGCCCCTGCGCAACCAGGTCCGCCGAGACGGACTTCTTTTCCTTGAGGTAGACCGTGGGCTCGCGCTTCGTGACAAAGCCACGCGGGCGGAAGCGCATCATCAGCACCATGGCAAGGCCGACCGCCAGCATACGGAACTGGATCGGCTCCGTGCCACTCGGCAGGATGACTTTCATGAAGTTCATCTCGCGGAAAACTTCAAAGGATCCCATGATGACTGTCGCTGAGAAGACGATGCCGATCTGCGAGCCAAGACCGCCCAGCACCACGATCGCAAGGATCAGGGCGCTTTCAATGTAGACGAAGCTTTCAGGTGACACGAAGCCGAGCCGGGCCGCGAAGAACCCGCCGGCAAGACCGCCGAACGTCGCGCCGATGGCAAAGGCCGAAAGTTTGACATTGGTGGTGTTGAGGCCAAGCGAGCGGCAGGCGATTTCATCTTCGCGGAGCGCTTCCCACGCCCGGCCGATAGGCAGGCGGCGCAACCTCTTGGTCACGAAATAAGTCAGCAGGGCCAGGACCAGGATGACGTAATAGAGGAATATGTAGGAGTGGATGCGGTCAAAGTTCAGCCCGAAGGTCGCGGCAAAGCCGCCTTCGCCATCCTTGAAGGGCAGGCCAAAGAAGGTGATTTTCGGCACTTGGATACCGTTGGGCCCGCCCGTGAATTCATGCCAGTTGAGGATGACGAGGCGGATGATTTCACCGAAGGCCAAAGTCACGATGGCAAGGTAGTCACCGCGCAGGCGCAAGACCGGAAAGCCAAGGATCATGCCCCAGCAGCCGGCCAGAAGGCCTGAAATTGGCAGCGCCAGATAGAAGGCAAATGGCACAACGCCGGTGCCGAACCACATCGGGAAATAGACTGTCGAGAGCAAGGCATAACCGTAGGCGCCAACCGCGTAGAAGGCGACATAGCCAAGGTCGAGAAGACCAGCGAGCCCTACAACCACGTTCAGGCCCCAGCCCAGCATGATGTAGGTGAGAATGTAGATCGAAAGATCAATCAGGCGCTTTTCTGCGAAGTTTGGAATTTCAACGCCGGTCATGGCTCCGATATGAGCCAGGATTGGCAACGCAACTGCAAAGATCAGAAGCGCAGGCGCCACTCTGGGACCGATGCGATCCGAAAGGCTGGAGCCTTTCACGACAGGCTTTGCGACCGCATGCAGCGAATTGTCTTTTCGCCATTTGATAATCGGCGTCCACACGAAAAGATGCAGGAACAGGCGAAGCGCCAGCACGCCGATGAGCAATTCTGCCGCTGTGTCAAAACGCCAGGACCAGACAAGGCAGCATCCATCAACCCGTGTCTTGATGACGACAATCGGCGTGAGGATCAGAAGGGTGATGATCGTGGTACCGATCAGGTCACGGATTACGGCAACCAGGTTAAATGGCCTGGCTTCGGTGTCAGCGACCGATGAATTCTTGATAGGTGCGGACATGATCAGACTTTCTCTACTTCGGGTTTGCCGAGGAGGCCCTGGGGCAGGAAGATCAGCACAATCACCAGGATGGTGAAGGCGGCAACGTCCTTGTATTCAACTGAGAAATACGCCGACCACATGACTTCGATGAGCCCGATCAGAATGCCTCCCAGCATCGCGCCGGGAATGGATCCGATGCCGCCGAGCACGGCGGCCGTGAAGGCCTTGATGCCGGCACCGAAGCCCACAAAGAAGTCGGTTGACATTATAGTAGAGAAGGAACAACACGCCAGCGAATGCTGCAAGAACCGCTCCGAGGATGAAGGTGATGGAAATCGTGCGGTCGACATTGATGCCGAGCAGGGACGCCATTTTGGTGTCCTGTTCACAGGCGCGCTGGGCGCGGCCCAATGACGTGCGCTGGATCAGGAGGGTGAACCCGGTCATCAGCACCAGGTGGAAAGAATGATCATCACTTGCATATAAGAGAGTGTGACCACGAACTGCTGGGTGCCCACGGCCTTGGACATCAGTTCAAAGCGGCCACCAAAGAAAGGTTGGAGCGGCTTAGGCCGGCCTTCCTGCGCCACGCGCACGAATTCCTGTAAGACGATCGACATGCCGATGGCTGAAATCAGCGGGGCAAGCGGAAAGATCCGCGCAATGGCCGGTAAGCAAGACGTTCAATGGTCCAGTTGAAAGTGGCTGCCACGACCATGGCTATCAGCACCACAAGGGCCAATGCCAAAATGATCAGGAACGGCCCGGAGCCGCCCGTCAATCCGAACATCAGGAGAACGATGAACGAAACCATGGTTCCGACCATGAAAACGTCGCCATGGGCGAAATTGATCATCCCGATAATGCCGTAGACCATCGTGTAACCGATGGCGATCAGTCCATAAATTGAACCTAGAGTTAACCCATTAATCAGCTGCTGGAGAAAATACTCCAATGCGTCCCCCTATTTCTCTGCAATGACCCCAATTTTTCCCCACTCCCCTGGAGATATCCAAAGGCTTATCGAAGCCATGAGATGATGACAAGTATAACATTCGTTATTTGCGGGGCTGTGGGTAGCGAGGCCTTGACAAGCCGGATCCGGCCTTTATATCAGTCTGGCATATATCATTCCGTCATATATCAGATTGTTATATCATCGTGGCCATCAACATTCGCACTCTATGCCTGGGCATCCTTTCGATGAAGGAAGCGTCCGGCTACGAAATCAAGAAGGAACTCGAAGTCGGCAAATTCAGCCACTTCGTGGACGCGAGCTTTGGCTCGATCTATCCGGCGCTCACGCAGATGAGTGCGGAAGGCCTGCTGTCGGTCCGCTCTGAAGAGCAATCGGGCCGCCCGGACAAAAAGGTTTATGCCATCACCGAAGCCGGAATGGCCGCCCTTTGCCAAAAACCTGGCCGTCATCCCGTCGCGCGACAAATTCAAGAGTGAATTTCTCTTCGAGATGCTGTTTCAGAATTTTTTGAGTCAGGAGCATGTCGACCTTGTCATTGAGAAACAGCATGCCGATCTGAGCGAGGATTTGGCCCGCATCGAGCAGAAGCGGGCCATGAAGGGCAACAACGCCTTGGGTGAGGGCCCAAAATTCGTGATGGGTTATGGCGAATGTGTGCTGCGTGCCGCGGTCAATTTTCTCGAAGCACAATGCCCGCGTTTGAAGAAATCGAAAAGCAAAGCTGCGGAATAGGATTGAGCGTATGAAGAAGACACTTATCTTGGGTGCCGTGGCAGCTGCTTTTTTGGCGAGTGCCGCACCTGCCTTTGCTGATCAGTCGGCGCCGCCATCCATTTCGGTTCTGGTGGCCAAGAAAGCTGCCATTGCAGAAGAACTCGACGTCACCGGCAGCTTTGCTGCGGGTGAGATGGTTCTCGTCAATCCCGAAACCGAAGGTCTCTCCATCACCGAATTCCTGGCGGAAGAGGGCGATGACGTGAAAAAGGGCCAGGTTCTGGTGACGCCTCAATTCCGCTGCCGTAGACATTCAGATCCGCCAGCAGCAGGCCAATGTCGACAAGGCGAAGGCCGATTTCGACCGCGCCAATCAGCTCATTCAGACAGGTGTAGCCACCAAGGCCACCATCGATCAGCTCAAGGCGGCCTATGATGTGGCCCAGGCGCAACTTGATGCGTTGAAGCTCACCAAGGCGCGCACCGAAATCAAGGCGCCGGTCGATGGCTATATCGCCAGCCGCACGCTGCAAGTCGGCCAGATCGCGTCCGCAGCCAAGAATCCGCTTTATGAGATCGTCGCGGAAGGAAAAGTGAAGCTGGTTGCCGAAGTGCCGGAAGCCGATATTCCGCGCCTCAAGCTGGGTCAGCAGGCCTCGATCACCGCGAACGGTTTCAATGAGCCCATCACCGGGCGTGGTCAAGCTGATCTCACCGGAAGTGAACCAGCAAACCCGCATTGGCCTTGCCCACATTGAAGTGACAAGCGGTCAGCGCCTGCCCATCGGTGCCTTCGGCCGCGCCAAGATAGCGCTCGCCGCCGCTGACGGCATTGCCTTGCCGCTGACCGCTGTGACCTTTGGCGCTGATGGCCCGATCGTCCAGGTCGTGGAAAACGGCAAGGTCGTGGTGCGCAAGGTCAAGACCGGCCTGGTCGGCACCAATACGATCCAGATCACCGACGGCATTGCCGAAGGTGAAACCTTTGTCGCCCGCGCGGGCTCGTTCGTGCGCGATGGCGATCCCGTCACGCCTGTCCCGCTTGTTCAGTAAGGCCAGTCCAGATGTTTAATTTCTCTGCCTTCTCGATCAGGAATCCCGTTCCCGCCGTTCTCGGCTTCATGGTGCTGTTCCTCCTTGGCCTGGTGAGCTTCCGCTCCATGGCCATTGAACAGTTCCCGAATATCGACGTGCCGGTAATTTCGATTGTCGTCACCGAAGCAGGTGCGACGCCAGCTGAACTCGAAGCCCAGATCACCAAGATCATCGAGGATTCGGTTGCAGGTGTGTCGGGGGTGAAGCACATCACCTCGACCGATTTCAGACGGCCAATCGCTGACCGCTGTTGAATTCCGCCTCGAAGTGCCAACTGCGAAAGCGTTGCAGGATACCAAGGATGCGGTGACCAAGATCCGCAGCCAATTGCCCGCCGGCATTGATGAGCCGGTCGTGGCCAGTGTGGATGTCGAAAACCAGGCGATCCAGACCTATGCCGTGAAGGCGCCGGGCATGACGCTTGAGCAGCTCTCGTGGTTTGTCGACGACACCGTCAAGCGCGGCCTGCAGGGCCTCGCCGGTGTTGGCCGTGTCGAACGCTACGGCGGTGTTGACCGTGAAATCCGGGTCAATCTCGATCCATTGAAGCTGCGTTCGTTCGGCGTAACGGCGGCCCAGGTCAGTGGCCAAATTGCGGCGACCAATGCTGACTCAGGCGCTGGCAAGAGCAATGTTGGCGGCCAGGAACAGGCGATCCGCACCTTGGGTGGGGCAGCCAGCCTTGATGCGCTGAAGGATACCAAAATCCTTCTCTCAGGTGGCCAGTCGGTGAGGTTGAAAGACCTCGGCGACGTGGTCGACAGCGCTGCCGAACAAACCACGTTTGCCCGTGTTGATGGCGAAAACGTCGTGACCTTCTCGGTCTTCCGCGCCAAGGGCGCGTCTTCGACCGACACGGCCACGCGCGTGAAGGCCAAAATCGACGAGATCACGGCCAATGCCAAGGGCGCTGCCTCCTTCTCGCTGGTCGATGACACGGTGTATTTCATCTACGGCAACTATCAGGCCGCGATGGAAGGCCTGATCGAAGGCGCCATCCTCGCCGTCGTCGTGGTGCTGTTGTTCCTGCGCAATATCCGCGCCACGCTGATCTCTGCGATCTCGCTGCCGCTGTCGGCTTTCCCGGCCTTCTGGATCATGCACATGATGGGCTTCTCGCTCAATCTTGTGTCCTTCCTGGCCATCACGCTGGCGACCGGTATTCTGGTCGACGATGCGATTGTGGAAATTGAAAACATCGCGCGCCACATGCGCATGGGCAAAACGCCGTACCGCGCCGCCATGGAAGCGGCCGACGAAATCGGCCTCGCGGTGATCGCGATCTCGTTCTCGATCATTGCGATCTTCGCGCCCGTGTCGTTCATGAGCGGCATTGCCGGCCAGTATTTCAAGCAATTCGGCATGACCGTGGCGATTGCCGTTTTCTTCTCGCTGATCGTGGCCCGCCTGATCACGCCGATGATGGCCGCGTATCTGATGAAGCCGATCCCGCATGAGGAGCATGTGCCGGGCTTCCTGATGCGCACCTATATCTTCTTGCTGCATATCCTCAATCATCCGGTGCGCATCTTCAAATGGCGCCCCAACCTGATGAGCTATGTGACGGTCATCGGCTCCTTCGCCATCGTGGGTCTCTCGATCTTCGGCTTCGGCTTCCTGCCTTCGGGCTTCATCCCGAAGGACGACAGCTCACGCCTCGTGCTCTCGGTCGAACTGCCGCCGGGTGCGACGCTGGAACAGACGCGTAACGCGACAGATCAGATGACGGACCTCATCCGCCAGAACAAGGAAGTTGCGGACGTCTTCGTGCTGGGTGGGTCATCGCCGACCGGCTCGGTCGAGCCACGCCGCGCAGCGATCTATGTCAACCTGCGCCACCGCGACGTCGAGCTGCTTCACAATCTGTGGAACAATCCGGTGACGCGTCTCCTGCATCTGCCGCAATTCGCATGGAACGGACGCACCGAGCCGCAGTTCAAGGTGGAAAGTGAAATCCTGCCCAAGCTGTCGAGCATTGCCGACGTGCAATGGGCCAAGATTGATCCGCGCGGCAACCGCGAGGTGGAATTCAACATGCTTTCGAATGATGGCGGGGTGCTTTCCGCTGCGGCGGCCGATCTGGTGGGCGAGCTCAGGAAGAATCCCAAGCTGCGTGCGCCGGAAGCGCAGGGCGCCCTGAACCGTCCTGAGATCCAGATCACGCCGAAGACCGCAGAAGCTTCCGCCTTGGGCATCACCGCGGCGCAGATCTCGCAGGCGGTGCGTGTGGCCACCATCGGTGACTTTGCGCCGGCTTTGGCCAAGTTCTCGATTGATGGCCGCCAGGTGCCGATCCGCGTGCAGATTCCGGAAAGCGAACGCTCGTCGTTCTCACAGCTGGCAAACCTGCGCATCCCGGTTCAGGCCGGCCTGACGACAACGCCGACCACCGTGCCGCTGAGCTCGGTGGCAGACGTGAAAATGTCGGAAGGCCCGGCTTCGATCAAGCGTTACGACCGCCAGCGCCAGGCCACGATCGGTGCTGACTTGCCCGATGGTGTGGAGCTCGGTGATGGCACCAAGATCATCGAAGACACGGCCAAGAACATGAACTTCCCGAAGTCGGTGCATATCCAGGCCGGTGGTGATGCGGAAATCCAGGCAGAGGTGGCGAGCGGCTTCGCGCAGGCCGGTGGCTTCGGCGTGTTGCTGATGCTGGTCATTCTGATCCTGCTGCTCGGCAATTTCTTCGTGCCGTTCTCGATCATTCTCTCGCTGCCCCTGTCCTTGGGTGGTGTGGTGCTGGCGCTTCTGATGACGCGTCAGGCATTTTCCATGCCGGTGTTCATCGGCATGCTTATGCTGATCGGCATCGTGGCCAAGAACGCCATCATGCTCGTCGACTTTGCCGTCGAACGGAAGAAGCACGGCATGGAGCGCGTGGAAGCAGTGATTGACGCGGGCCTCAAGCGTGCGCGCCCGATCGTGATGACCACCATCGCCATGGGTGCCGGCATGTTGCCGACAGCTCTTGGCATCGGCGAAGGCGGTTCGTTCCGCTCGCCGATGGCGACGGCCGTGATCGGTGGCCTGATCGTCTCCACCTTCCTCAGCCTGATCTTCGTGCCGTCTTACTACATCGTGATGGACGATCTGGCGCGGCTGTTCCGCTGGGTCTTTGGCCGGTTTGTAGGCCAGAAAGACGAACCGCGCATTGCCGATCCGGCACTTGCCGCAGTCGATGCGCGTGTTGACAGTGTGAATGACGAAGTCGGCTCGCTTGCCGCCAAGGTGGATGATATTGAAGAAAAGCTCGGCAGTCTGATCAAGCCAAAGCCCCAGATCAAGCTGTCACCCGCCGCCGAATAGCTGTGCAATTATTCCAAATAAAAAGGGCAGGAGAAATCCTGCCCTTTGTTTTGACTGATCGGGGAAAGCTTAGCCCTCGTTGGCGGCAGCCGTCGCGACGACCTTCTTCTTGATGATCTTCTTTTTGACAGGCGCGGCAGGCTTGACCGGAGCGACATCATTGTCAGCCACCGGCTTGCGCAGCCACCAGAATAGCGGCTTCGGCTGGCCAGCATTGCGATTGCCGAACAGACCGCCACCATTGCTGCCGCCCATGGCGACATGATCCTTGGGCTGCATGTGGAATGTTTGTTCAGTCGTCAATTGTGGGCTCATGTCAAAAAGGCCGCCCTTGATCACAACCGTATTATTCTTGAACCCGGCCTTGGTGATGAGGTCCCAGAGCACGGCAGCGTTTTCGGGAGCGAGACGCACGCAACCATGTGAGGCGCGGGTGCCGAGAGCTTTCACGTGATACGAACCGTGGATCGCGTGGCCGATGCCGGTGAAGAACATCGAGTAGGGCATGGGCGCATCGTCCCATTCCTTGCTGAAGTGATCCTTCTCCATGCGGAAAATATGGAATGTGCCCGACGGCGTATCGAAGCCCTGGCCACCGGTCGAAACCAGCCAGTTATATTTCTGAACGCCATCGACCGACACACGCATGTGCTGCGAAACCTTGTCGACATAAATATCGACGTCCATGGCGAGGCTTGGAACGGCGGAAACCGCCCACAGGGCAAGGCCAGCGGCCCCTTGCAGCAAAAGCTTGTTGAGTGTCACGAGATTCTCTCCGTTTGCGCCCACTTTCGCTGTCCATAGACTGTGTGGCAGATTGTGGCAAGTTACGGTTCTAATTGAGGCGGGATGCGTCTGACACATGACTATTTTTCATAAGGATTTCAAACTCAAGCCGTATTGGTGGGATGCATATGAGCCAAAGCCACTGCCGGAGATTCCGCTGCCAGCCGATATCCCGGTGGTGGTGATTGGCGCGGGCTATGCAGGATTGAATGCCGCAACCGAACTGGCCCGCAATGGTGTCGAAGTCTTGGTCATTGATGCCGCCGAGCCAGGCTTCGGTGCTTCAACCCGCAATGGAGGCATGGTGTCGGGTGGCGTCAATGTCGGCAAGCGCTATTTCAGCAAGGCGATGACAGACGAGGTGGCGGCACCCTTTCTAAACGACGCCTCTGATGCCTTCAGCTTCGTGGAGAAGATGATCGCCGACAATAATATAGAGTGTGGCTGGCACAAGCGCGGCACTTTTCAGGGCGCCTGGTGCCAGAAGCACTTCGACAAGATGGCCCACAAGGTCGCTCTCATTAATGCCGAGGCCGATTTCGGGCTCCTATGTCGTGCCGCGAGAGAAGCAACGCGAACACATCGGCTCCGACTACTATTATGGTGGCATGGTGGTGGAACGTGCCGCCCACCTGCATCCCGCCCTCTATTTTCAGGGCCTGCTGAAACTCGCCCAGCAGGCGGGCGTGACCATTGCGTCAAAAACTGCGCTCGTTTCCATGAGCCAGAATGCGGATGACAGCTGGACCCTGAAGACATCGCGCGGCGACTTGCGCTGCCGTGATGTGGTCATCTGCACCAACGGCTACACCGGCAATGCCACGCCCGAGTTCAAGCGCCGCCTGGTGCCCATCGGCTCTTATATTATTGCCACGGAAGAATTGCCGGGCGATTTGGCAAAATCGCTGTCGCCGAAGAACCGTTCCTTCGCCGACACGCGCCGCGTGCTGACCTATTACCGTCTGTCACCCGACGGCAAGCGCCTGATCTTCGGCGGGCGCGCCAAGTTTGGCTTCACCGACCCCCAGGAAACAGCGCCGCTTCTTTATCAGTTCATGATCGACCGTTATCCACAGCTGAAGGGCACCAAGATCACCCATTCATGGACCGGCAATGTGGCTTTCGGCCTCGATGAAATGTCCCACATGGGCAAACTGAAGGGCATGCACTATGCGCTCGCCTGCAACGGCTCCGGCATCGCCATGCTCAGTTATCTCGGCCATCAGACCGGCCGGAAGATCCTCAAGAAAAGCAACCGCATCTGCGCCTTCGACCGTGACGAGTTCCCCACTCACCCGCTCTACAATGGCAACACCTGGTTCCTGCCGCTGCTCGGCGCCTACTTCCGTACGCGCGACTGGATCGACAGAAAGTTGAATTAACCTGAAATCCGAACCGTCACTCTAAGCGTCGGCCAGCTTCCTGCTGCTCTTGCGCGCTGCTGTCTTTTTGGGCGCGCTCTTGGGAGTAGAGGCGTTCTTGTGCAGCTCGTCATTGGCCTTGAGCGCTTTGGCGCTGTAGTTTTCAGACTTCGCCTCGATCTGCCGCAAGCGCGCCTCTTCGGCGATCATGTAGTTACGCGTGAATGGCAAGAAATACTGGTCGTGCCCAAACTGGATCTGGAAGTTGTTCATGCCCAGAAGCTGGAACGAAAGCTCGGAACCAGCGAGATAGAACTCCCACATGCGGCAGAAGCGTTCATCATAAAGCGCCTTGGCCCTGTCCCAGTTCGCCATGAACCTGTCCAGCCAGTGATGTATGGTTTTGGCGTAGTGCAGGCGCAGGATTTCAATGTCAGTGACATAAAGCCTGTGGCGCTCAAGGTGTGGGATGACTTCCGACAAGGCCGGAATGTAGCCGCCCGGGAAGATATAGCGCTTGATCCAGGCGCTGGTGGCGCCTGGACCGTCAGACCGGTTGATCGAATGGAGCAGGGCGGTGCCATTGGGTTTCAGGAGATCCGAGCATTTCTTGAAGAATTCGGAGAAATGGCCGACGCCAACATGTTCAAACATGCCGACAGAAACGATGCGGTCAAACTTTTGGTCGAGCTTGCGGTAGTCTTGCAGCAGGAAACGCGCATGTTTGCTCAGGCCGCGTTCCTTGGCGCGCTGGTTGGAAAGCACGAATTGCTCATCAGACAGGGTGACACCCGTGATGTCAGCGCCGCACACTTCGGCGAGATAAAGGCCCATGCCGCCCCAGCCCGAACCGATGTCCAGAACCTTCATGCCGGGCTTGATGTCAAGCTTTGCCGCGATGTGGCGCTTTTTCGCCAGCTGCGCTTCTTCGAGAGTTTGCTTGTCGTCTTCGAAATAGGCGCAGGAATATTGCCGGTCCTTGTCGAGGAAGAGATCGTAGAGCTCGCCGGACAGGTCGTAATGGCTGTGAATATTGTTGCGCGAACGCTTCAGCGAATTGCGCTGGTCGAGACGCTTGAGGGCAATGCGGCTCTTGTAGAGGAAATTATGGATCTTGCTCGTGGCGTGCATACTGGCCGCACCACCACCCGTATTGGCGAGCGCCAGCTCCATGAACTCATAGAGTGAGCCTTCGAGCACCTTGAATTCGCCGTTCATATAGGCTTCGCCAAGCTGCAGATCGGGATCAAGCGCGATCTTGCGCGCGGCAGCCGCCGAAGTGATCTGGATATGGATTTTCGGACCCGTACGGTCACCGTATTGGGACGTACGTCCCTTCCAGTCCGTGAAAGTAAGATTGCCCTTTTTGACGAGCTTCTTGAGAACAGATTTTACGAGCATGACCTAATTAAAGCACTTGAGTGGAATGGCGACAATATCGGCGGTTACTTATCGTTAACCATGAGGGGTATGCGTCTGGTGCAAACGTTATGCACAGCGTCCGGTCGCTTTCCAGCTTGCGCCATCAAAAACCGGCTGTCCCTGCAGTTGTGCCTTCTGGCTGTCCCTGCAGGCAAAGTGAAACAGGGTCGAGGAGGCCAGCGCATTGGCATCCTTGCCCTGGGCGCCCGTCATCCCCCCGATATTGAGGGCCACACTGCCATCCGACACGGGGTTGATCGCGACCTGATAGGTCTTGCCATTATAAAAGACAGGCTCAGTCCGTGCCACAGGGCGGAGCATCGCCGGCCCGTCGTGCGCAATACGAATTCCCGAAGGATCACGTGAGCAGGCCGTAAGAACAATTGGGACAATAAGAAGGGGCCAGAGATTCGATGTCATGACGCGGGTTTAGTCGGGTCACCCTTGGCGGGGCAAGCAGAAGATGCCATGAGGAGCCCATGACCCAAGCGAAGCAATTCGACGTTTCCGAGCTGCTTTCGTCGCGTGCCAATGCCGCGGACGAAGGCGCCATTATACGCATGTCGCAGAGAACCCGGGAATTGCGCGCCAAGGGTCAGGACGTGGTCGCCCTGTCGCTGGGTGAGCCCGATTTCGACACGCCGGAAAACATCCGTGATGCTGCCAAGCAAGCCATGGATCAGGGCTTCACCCATTATGCGCCCGTCGCCGGCATTCCGGAGCTGCGTGAAGCCCTCGCTGAAAAATTGCGGGTGGAAAACAGGCTTGATTACAAGGCCGCCAATATCGTGCTGGCCAATGGCACCAAGCAGGCGATCAACAACGCGCTGCTCTCGATCATCGGTCCTGGCGATGAGGCTGTGATCATTGCGCCGTATTGGGTGGCCTATGAAGCCAGCATGAAATTTGCCGGCGGCAAATGCGTGTTCGTGACGGGCACGGTGGCTGAAAACTACAAGCCTCCGATTGAGCGCATCGCAGCCGCCATCACACCCGCAACCAAGCTGATCTTCTTGAACTCGCCGTCCAATCCGACAGGTGCCGTGTGGACGAGACCCGAGCTTGAGGCACTGGCCGATCTCGTGCGCGAACATCCAAAGCTGATGGTGCTGTCCGACGAGATCTACGAATACATCTTGTTTGATGGCGAGATGGTCAGTTTTGGTTCACTGCCCGGCATGCTGGAACGCACCATCACCCTCAACGGCTTTTCCAAGGGCTTTGCGATGACTGGCTGGCGCCTGGGCTATGCCGCGGCACCATTGCCGATCGCCATTGCCATGGGCCGGATGCAGTCAATCGTGAGCGCGGGAGCAAACAGTTTTGTGCAGCATGCTGCCGTGGCGGCCCTCAAGGGTCAGCGCGATGATGTCGAGCGCATGCGCAAGGCCTATCAAAAGCGCCGCGACATGGTGATGGCGGGGCTGAAAGCCATTCCGGGCGTGACCATCGGCCAGATTCCCGGCACCTTCTATGCGTTTCCGGATGTCTCGGCCTTCCTCGGCAAGAAGGCAGGCAACCACGTGATCGACACCACGGACCAGCTTTGTGATTGGCTGCTCGATCAGCATGGCGTCACGGTTGTGCCGGGCACGGCCTTCGGTTCACCGGCTTCGATCCGGCTCTCTTTTGCCGCCAGTGAGGCCGATATTGAAAAGGCACTCACAAGGCTGAGGACGGGCCTGCTCAAGCTCGCCTGAGTTGACAAAGCGCCACATTTGTGGCGGTTAGCCCCAAATTCGAGGATTCCTGATGACGCCCCACGCCTATCGCAGCCACACTTGCGGCCAGCTTCGCGATTCCGACGCGAACGGCACCGCCCGCCTGTCCGGTTGGGTGCACCGTGTCCGCGACCATGGTGGCGTGCTGTTCATCGATTTGCGCGATCATTACGGCATCACCCAGGTGGTGGCCGATCCGGACAGCCCTTCGTTCAAGGCCGCCGAGAAAGTCCGTTCTGAATGGGTGATCCGGGTGGACGGCAAAGTGCGCATCCGCCCCGCCGGAACCGAGAACAAGGACATGCCCACCGGCCTCATCGAAGTCTATGCGACCGAGATCGAAGTGCTGAGCCAGGCGGCAGAGCTGCCGCTGCCGGTTTTTGGCGAGCCGGATTATCCGGAAGATACGCGCCTCAAATACCGCTTCCTCGATCTGCGCCGTGAGACGCTGCACAAGAACATCATGACGCGCACGAAGGTGGTCTCGCATCTGCGCCGCAAGATGAACGACATCGGCTTCAACGAATTCACGACACCGATCCTCACGGCTTCATCGCCCGAGGGCGCGCGTGACTTTCTCGTGCCGAGCCGCATCCATCCCGGCAAGTTCTTCGCGCTGCCGCAGGCGCCGCAGCAGTACAAGCAGCTGATGATGGTCGCGGGCTTCGACAAGTATTTCCAGATCGCCCCTTGCTTCCGCGATGAAGATCCGCGCGCCGACCGTCTGCCGGGCGAGTTCTATCAGCTCGATCTCGAAATGAGCTTCGTGACGCAGGACGATCTCTTCGCCACCATGCAGCCGGTGATTCTTGGAGCTGTTCGACAGCTTCAAGGGCGCCAAGACCGTGCGCAAGGATGTGCCGCGCATCCCGCACGAAGTTTCGATCCGCAAATACGGCACCGACAAGCCGGACCTGCGCAACCCGATCGAGATGCAGGCCGTGACAGAGCATTTCGCTGGTTCGGGCTTCAAGGTCTTTGCCGGCATGATCGCCAATGATCCGAAGGTCGAGATTTGGGCCATACCAGCCGTGAAGGGCGGATCACGCGCATTCTGTGACCGCATGAATGGCTGGGCGCAGACGCAAGGCCAGCCCGGACTCGGTTATGTCTTCTGGCGCGAAGGCGAGGAGGGTGGTGCTGGTCCAATTGCCAAAAACATCGGACCGGAACGCACCGATGCGATCCGCAAGCAGATGGGTCTCAATGTGGGTGATGCCTGCTTCTTCGTCGCTGGCCGTCCGGAGAAATTCTACCGCTTCGCCGGTGATGCCCGCACGCTGGTGGGCAAGGAACTGAACCTCGTCAACGAGAACGAATTCGCCTTCGCCTGGATCATCGACTTCCCGTTCTATGAATGGAGCGAGGAAGAAAAGAAGGTCGACTTCTCGCACAACCCTTTCTCGATGCCGCAGGGTGGCCTCGAAGCGCTGAACTCGCAAGGACCCGCTGACCATCAAGGCCTTCCAGTATGACATGGTGTGCAACGGCTACGAGATTGCCTCGGGTTCGATCCGCAACCATTCGCCGGAAACCATGGTGAAGGCCTTCGAGATCGCCGGCCTCTCCAAGGAAACGGTCGAAGAACGCTTCGGCGGCATGTACCGCGCTTTCCAGTTTGGCGCCCCGCCGCATGGCGGCATGGCCTTCGGTGTCGACCGTCTGGTGATGCTGCTTGTGGGCGCCACCAACCTGCGCGAGATCACGCTGTTCCCGATGAACCAGCAGGCCCAGGACCTGTTGATGGGCGCGCCATCCGACCCAACGCCGAAGCAGCTGCGCGAGCTTCACATCCGTCTGAACCTGCCGGACAAAGACTGATTCCACCGGTCCGGGTGGCCAGTGTCGCTTGGAAAGCAGATTGCAGCTTGTGCAGAACTGTCCTGCGGCTGGATGGCCATGGCGTTAAGCAATTGCGAAGCAACGGCTGCCTAACGTAAAAATCACCGTTTCCTGAATTAGAGGTCCTTGATGCGCAAAATGTTCTCCGCCGCCGCGGCTTTGGCTTTGGCCATGACGATGGCTCTTCCTGCAGAGGCCGCCAACGGCAAGTGCAGCAACTTCCTGGTCTGCCTCTTCGGGGTCCGCCACCGCGCCGAACAGGCCCAGCCCATGGCCACGCCGGGCCCGAATGGCGATACCGTGATGCTGACCGGCGCATCGCGTCGCCAGACCGTGAGCTGGAACGACGACAAGTATAAACCCGGCACCATCATCATCCGTACGCCGGAGCGCGCACTCTATTATGTGCTCGGCAATGGCCAGGCGCTGAAATATGCCGTGGGCGTGGGCAAGGAAGGCTTCCAGTGGAGTGGCTCGTCAACGGTTGCCGCCAAAGCCGAATGGCCGGGCTGGACACCGCCGCAGGTGATGATTGAGCGTGAAGCCAAGAAGGGCCACTTCATTCCTGCCCACATGGATGGCGGACCGGGCAACCCGCTCGGCGCACGCGCCATGTATCTTGGTGGCCGCATGTACCGCATTCACGGCACCAACAATGAAGCCTCGATCGGTGGTGCTGTCTCTTCCGGCTGCATCCGCATGATGAATGCCGACGTCATCGACCTGTATAACCGCGTGAAGGTCGGCGCCAGAGTCTACGTCTATCAGTAGGGCCGGGAATTCTGATAGTGCCACGATAGCAAGCGCTGCCAATAGTGCCGTCACCCCCGCGAAAGCGGGGGTCACTGTTTAAGACAAAGATTCCCGCTTTCGCGGGAATGATGGTGTACGGTGTGATGTGAGCAACGAAAAACCCCGGTGGCGAGGGCCATCCGGGGTTTGATTCAGTTTTGAAACTGAAAGAAGTTACTTCTTCTTGGCCTTCTTGGCCTTCTTCGCCGACTTCTTTGCGGACTTCTTCGCAGCTTTCTTAGCAGCCATAGTTCTCTCCATAAGAGTATAAGTTGTTGTGCCCCACAACGCGGGCTACTGACGTGGTACGAATTCAAACAAAAATATATTTATTTGCCCTCGTAACTGTTGCGTCTTTTGAACCTCATTGTGTGATTCGGCAATATGTCCGCAACATCTTGCGTATGCCTCCGCGCCGGTTAACGAAAAGCAAAGATTCAGGCGCCTGAAATCATCATCAGTATACTGATAAAATCGGGAATCAAGTTCGTCAACGTAATTTGCGGATAAATTTGATTGATCAGCCCACGGATGAATCGAAAATTTCTTCGATTCCGGCACGATTTTTAATCCCGCAAGGCAAATTCGAGGGCAAAAAATTATTTGAAAAAACTGTTGATATCTTTTGTTGAGGGCCTTCGATCGTACTTCAGAGGTCGGATTCGATGCCTTCAACATGCTCTCACGCATCAAACGCAGCGATGATTCTACTCTTTGAACACGGTGATGAAGCGATGCGAGGGCCTCTTGAAGTGATGCTGAAGCATTCTTCAGCGATGGATTTGATTCATTCGGCTGCCTCCGATGCTATTCAAAAGGAGAATGCATCTGCTTTTCGTGTCTCGTGATGCATGTGGGGATCTTCAAAAACACGCCAGAGAGCCGGCGACGCGGTAATCAGTGCAATCTGCAAAACAAAAGGCCGGGATTTCACCCGGCCTTTGCATTCTCATTTGGAATTCTCTTACGAACACCCGCTCGTCGAGCCGCAGGTATCGCATTTCAGGCATGTGCCGTTGCGCACCATGGTGAAGTTGCCGCATTCCGAGCAGCTTTCGCCTTCGTAACCCTTCATCCGAGCCTCGGCGCGCGCATCCATCGCCTTCACAGGCTTGGAAGTTTCATAGGCGAGGGGCGCCGTCACTTCCGCAAGTGCACCCTGGACCGAGACATGCGATGTTGGCGCCGCATGTTCAGCGGCACGCATCTGCAACGCATGCGCCGGAGAGCTGGAAGCATGGGCCTGCGGCATCATCACCACATTGGCCATGTTCTGCTTGCGCACAAAGCCTGTTGAGACGAAGCGCTGGGCCGGAGCGGAAGCTGGCTTTGGTGCTTCTGTGCTTTCACCACGGCCAAGCGAGTCAAAGCGCAGCTCTGAAGGCTCGACATGGGCGAGGTCGTGCCGGCCCAGATAAGAGACGGCAAGTTCACGGAACACATAATCGAGGATCGATGTGGCGTTCTTGATCGAGTCATTGCCCTGCACCATGCCAGCAGGCTCGAACTTGGTGAAGGTGAAGGCATCGACGAACTCTTCCAGGGGCACGCCATATTGGAGGCCCACGGAGATGGCGATGGCGAAATTATTCATCATGGCACGAAGGGCAGCGCCCTCCTTGTGCATGTCGATGAAGATCTCGCCCAGCTTGCCGTCCTCATATTCACCAGTGCGCAGATAAACCTTGTGCCCGCCAACAATGGCCTTCTGGGTATAGCCTTTGCGGCGTCCAGGCAGCTTGTCACGCTCCTGGATGCGTTCGACCACACGCTCCACAATGCGTTCAACCACAGTTTCAACCCGGGCCGGTACGGACTTGGCCATCAGGGCATCCGCAGTGTCTTCAGTTTCCTCATCGTCATTGTCGGCGAGGAGCTGTGAAGACAGCGGCTGCGAGAGCTTGGAACCATCGCGGTAAAGCGCGTTCGCCTTGATGGCGAGCTTCCACGACAGCATGTAGGCTTCTGAGCACTCTTCGACCGTGGCCTCGTTCGGCATGTTGATGGTCTTGGAGATCGCACCCGAGATGAAGGGTTGCGAGGCGGCCATCATGCGGATGTGGCTTTCCACCGAGAGATAGCGCTTGCCGATGCGGCCACAGGGGTTGGCGCAATCGAACACGGGCAGATGCTCATCCTTCAGGCCCGGAGCGCTTTCCAGCGTCATCGCACCGCAGACATGGATGTTGGCGCGGTCGATGTCGGCCCTGGAGAAGCCGAGGCTGGCCAGAAGATCGAAGCCAAAGTCATTGAGCTGAGCATCCGAGAGTTTCAGCACGTTCTTGCAGAACTCTTCGCCCAGCACGAACTTGTTGAAGACAAACTTGATGTCGAAGGCCGAAGCAAGGCCTGCCTCGATCTTGTCGATTTCGGCTTCGCCAAAGCCCTTGGCCTTGAGCTGGGCATGGCTGATGGCGGGTGAATCCGCCAGCGTGCCGTGGCCCACCGCATAGTTGATGATGTTTTCGATCTGCTCCGCCTGATAGCCGAGTGTACGCAGCGCCTCGGGCACGGCCTGGTTGATGATCTTGAAGTAGCCGCCACCGGCCAGCTTCTTGAACTTCACCAGGGCAAAGTCCGGTTCGATGCCTGTCGTGTCGCAATCCATGACAAGACCGATCGTGCCCGTCGGGGCCACAACTGTGGACTGAGCATTGCGGAAGCCATGGGCTTCACCCAGTTCCACGGCCTTGTCCCATGCTTTTCGGGCCGCCAAGGCGAGGGCCTTGTCCGAGCAGATCGTTTTCATCGAGCGGCACCGGGTTCACATGCAGGTTTTCATAACCCACGGCAGCGCCATAGGCGGCACGGCGGTGGTTGCGCATCACGCGCAGCATGTGCTCGCGGTTCTTGGCAAAGCCCGGGAACGCGCCAAGCTCCTTGGCCATCTCAGCCGAAGTGGCATAGGCAACGCCGGTCATGATCGCCGAGATGGCGGCGCAGATCGCGCGGCCTTCATGGCTGTCATAAGGAATGCCGGCGGTCATCAGCAGGCCGCCGATATTGGCAAAGCCCAGGCCCAGCGTGCGGTACTCATAAGAGAGACGGGCAATTTCCTTCGATGGGAACTGCGCCATCAGAACCGAGACTTCGAGCACCATGGTCCACAGCCGTGTGGCATGTTCGAAGGCAGCGATGTTGAACTTGCCGGTCGCGTGGTCGCGGAACTGCAGGAGATTCAGCGAGGCGAGGTTGCAGGCCGTATCGTCCAGGAACATGTATTCCGAGCAGGGGTTGGACGCGCGGATTTCGCCAGCCGACAAGCATGTATGCCAGTCATTGATTGTGGTGTGGAACTGGATGCCCGGATCAGCCGAGGCCCAGGCGGCATGGCCGATCTTGTCCCACAGGTCACGCGCCTTCAGCGTCTTGCATCACCTTGCCGGTGATGCGGCCCGTCAGGTTCCAGTCGCCATCCTGTTCGACAGCGCGCAGGAAATCGTCGGTCACGCGGACCGAGTTGTTGGAGTTCTGGCCTGAAACAGTACGATAAGCCTCGCCATCCCAATCCGAGTCGTAGGTATCGAACTCGATTTCGGTATAGCCCTGCTTGGCGAACTGGATGACGCGCTTGATATAGTTGTCGGAGACCTGCGCACGGCGGGCTTCCTTCACGGCGCGCTTGAGGGCTGGGTTCTTTTCGATCTCATAGCAATCGCCATTCGGGCCTTCGCAGTTGACGCAGGCCTTCATGATCGCAGTGAGGTGCTTCTTGACGGTCTTCGAGCCGGTGACGAGGGCAGCAACCTTCTGCTCTTCCTTCACCTTCCACTCGACATATTGCTCGATATCCGGATGGTCGACATCGACGACCACCATCTTGGCCGCGCGGCGCGTGGTGCCGCCCGACTTGATGGCGCCGGCCGCACGGTCACCAATCTTGAGGAAGCTCATCAGGCCGGACGACCGTCCGCCGCCCGAAAGCTTTTCGCCTTCGCCGCGCAGGAACGAGAAATTCGAGCCTGTGCCGGAGCCATATTTGAACAGGCGCGCTTCACGCACCCACAAATCCATGATGCCGCCTTCATTGACAAGGTCATCAGCGACCGACTGGATGAAGCAGGCATGGGGCTGCGGATGCTCATAGGCCGACTTCGACTTGGTGAGCTTGCCGGTTTCGAAATCGACATAATAATGACCCTGCGACGGACCATCGATGCCGTAAGCCCAATGCAGGCCGGTGTTGAACCACTGCGGGGAATTCGGCGCGCACTTCTGCGTCGCCAGCATGAAGCACATTTCATCATAGAAGGCGCGCGCGTCTTCTTCGGTGTTGAAATACTTGCCCTTCCAGCCCCAATAGGTCCAGGTGCCGGCCAAGCGATTGAACACCTGCTTGGCAGAGCGCTCACCGGTCAGGCGGTCCTTGGCGGCGACATCCTTGAGCGAATCTTCGTCGACCACGGAACGCCACAGCCATGAGGGGACAGATTCTTCCTCGACGCGCTTCAGCGCCTTGGGCACGCCGGCCTTGCGGAAATACTTCTGCGCCAGAATGTCGGTTGCGACCTGGCTCCAGGAAGAGGGGACCTCGATGTCATCCAATCGAAATACAATTGAGCCATCAGGGTTCTTGATTTCACTGACCGCATTGCGGAAATCAAGTCCCGCATAGGCGTCGTGGCCGGCTTTTGTGTAGTGACGTTCAATCCGCATAGTGCCCTCAATATATGGTTTCCGTCCGCGACAACCTTTCGGTTTGGTGCTGTCCTTTCAGACAAGCACCTGCGCACGGTAGTCATTTTCCCCGTGTTTAAGTTACCCTGTGTTGGCGATGGCTCTCGCCCCAAACGCGTGCTGACTGTTTTGCACAGACCTTAATTCCGCAGGCAAACATCCCTACAAAATTGCTGCACGACCTTGGAGAAAGATCGTATCGCAGCACGCCCTTTACGTCAATAGCTAGTGTGTTACCAACTGGTTAATACTAGATATTGTGTCCGCAGCTCTTAAATGGCTGCTGGTCAAGGGATATTCAACCGATTCTGACCGGCATCTCAACAACTCAAGCGCGTTCATGCGCATTTCTTTTTCCGCCTGTTGAGGAACCCTAGAATGACCTTGACAGCGGCATGTTGCTCACCGGGCCGGGCAATTCCGGTTTCAGCCGTTTGGAAACGGGGAAAACCGCTAATGGCGCGGCATTTGCCTTAGTTTTTTGAGGAGAATCGCACTGCGCACAGGCTCCAGAATCAAGGGTGGGCTCCTCCTGGACGGATGCTGGTCTCGATCTACGGCCCGGACTTCAGCAGTCGCAGAGAAGGATCGCGCACATAGCGCAGATACGACCTTTCCCTCCGGAAGCCGCTGTCTGCGCCGAACATGCTCTCGGCCTCCGCGTCAGATATGAATGGCAGCACCACCGTATCCTCGCCCGGCAGCCAGTTCGCCGGCGTTGCCACATGGTATTTCGAGGAAAGCTGCAGCGCGTCGATAACCCGCAAAATCTCGTCGAAGTTTCGACCCACAAAGGCCGGGTAGGTCAGCACCAGCTCTACCCGCTTGGCTGGCGAGATGATGAACACGCTGCGCACTGTCACCGTCGCGCCGAGGTTCGCACCGTGCCCGAAATTCGTCGCGTCGAGCATGCCGAAGAGCATCGAAACCTTGCGGTCCTTGTCAGCGATGATCGGAAAATTCACCTTTGTATTCTGCGTTGCATTGATGTCGTCGATCCAGCGCCCATGCTCGGCCATCCCGTCGACGCTGAGCCCGATCACCTTGGTGCCCCGTTTCTTCCACTCATCATCAAGCCGGGCCGTGACGCCGAGCTCCGTCGTGCAGACCGGCGTGAAATCCGACGGATGTGAAAACAGCACGCACCAGGAATTATCGATGAATTCGTGGAAACGGATAGGCCCCAAGCTGGTCACGGCAGAAAAATCCGGTACCTGGTCGCCAATGCGCACAAAGCCCTGGTGCGTCAGCTGCTCGCGCGTCCGCGTGAACACTGAATCAGGGTTCTCATAGGCGTATTCGGATGGTCCCGCTGTCTCATCCCGATGCGGCATCTGGGTTTCGTACTCGTGGTCAAGCACCTTGACCCGGCGGGTAACTGTCCCTGCAAAGGACAAAGTGCCACCGGAGTTGCGCACCAGCGGCAAGTCAAAGCGGAACGAGTTGTCGGCGAGGAACGTTTCCTCGGCCGCCGTGTTCACACGCTCAAGAATCTTGTTCCGGTGGGGAAAGCGCCCAAACCGCGCGATGACCGCAACATGGCGATGGAAGATGTCATGGAACACATTGAGTGGATCATCCGGCGTCAACTGCGCCATGGATTCTTCCCACTGCTCCATGCAGAGCTGCTGGTCTTCGAGCGATTCCGAATGCGTCAGGACGAGGCAAAGGAACACCCGCTCAATCGGCCGCAGCTTTCCGGCCACGCCGACCTTGAGGCCGCGCTTCACCAGAGACTGGCAGCGTGGATCGGCGGCGTACATCTGCGGCGTGTCGCGATACATGTTGCGCGGGAACTGATCGAGCATGATCACCAGCGCCACGAGAAGGCGTGGATACTCGACATTGAGCGCCCAGAGGTCGTAATGCCCCCGCGAGGCCAGTGCCACATCTGCCCCGAAGCGGTCCCAGATTTCCTTGTCGGTGGCCTCGGCCTTGCCGAACCAGAGATCGAGGCATTGTTCAATCGTCGGCCTGAGCATATAGCTCAGTACGTCCTCGGCCTTGGCAATCTCCTCGCGCGCCACCTGCAAGCGGTCTGCCTTGAGCAGCATCTTGAGCTCACGTTGCAACGACTGCATCTCCTGGCCAGAAACACCATCGTGTTGGTCGAGCCCCGCAAGGATCACCGTGAGGCACTGTTCGACGCGGTAGCGGATGCCCGGATTCATGCTCGCAATATGTTCGCTGGTCTGGCGCTGCCGCCGCACCAGCGTCTTCATCAGCGTCATCGCGCTGCTGAGGTCGGTCTGCGCTGCACCCATGAATTCGTCGTAAGTCGTAACCGTGCAAGTCGTGTCCGTCAGCGCTTTCACTGTCGCTGAGCGCGGCCCGGGCTCGATCAGGCCCATCTCGCCGAATACTTCTCCCGGTCCGAGATTTCCCAGCACCTTTTCTGCAGCACCTTGCCCGATGCTCACCTCCACTTGGCCTGACTTAATCAGGAACGCCGTTTCACCATCCTCACCCTCGGCAAGAATGATGTCGCCGGCTTTGAAATTGACGCTTTGCATGACAAGTCTCTTTTCGTGACGCTTGGCCGCGTCCGGCATTGAAGCTACTTTCGCTGTCTGAAACGGCGTTGTCGAGAAGGCTCGGAGCGACAGTGCGGCGCTGGTCTAATGGCGCGGCATTTGCCGGAGTTTTTTGAGGGGAATCGCGCTGCGAACCGGTCCTAGAATCAGGATGACGGGCAGGGCGACCAGGGAGGCCAATCCCAGAACGATCCAGCATTCATTGATTGCCATGGTCAACCCGGCCTGGCCCAGAAGGTCAGCGATTCCCATCAGGCCCATGGCATCATCAGGCGCTGGAACATCCGAAGGCGCCATGGCGAGGGCGGCAGCAGCCTTGTTGACATCCGTTGTCATCCAGTCGCGGATCTGGTCGGCGAAAATCGGCGAGCGCTGCCAGATCAGGGTATCGACCACGGCGATGCCGAGTGCGCCGCCGATATTCCGGGATACGTTGAACAGGCCCGACGCGTCGCCAACCTTTTCAAACGGCATCAGCGCCATGGCAAAGCGGATCGGCGGCAGCACGATGAAGGCCGAAGCCACGCCTCGCACGATCTGCGGCCAGAAATAGGCCTCAGACCCTGAATTCACATTGAGGTTGGCATTCATGAAAAGCCCGATGCCAAAAGCTGCAAAGCCAATGGCGGAAAGCAGGCGGGCATCGAAATGCCGGTCTACCTGCACGGCAATCGGCGCCGTAACCAGCTGTGAAAGCCCCATCACCAGCGTGCACAGGCCGATCTGCAAAGGCGTGTAGTTCTGTACATTGCCGAGATCAAACGGGATGAGGAAGATATTGGCATAGAGCACAAAGCCGGTGATGAAGCTCAGTATGCAGCCGAAAGCGAGCGACCGGTCTTCGAGAAGATGAAACATGATGGCGGGGTTGGGCCGCCGCCACAGCCACCACAGAGAACAAGCCGACAGGATGAACCAGAACACCACATGCGGCGCCAGCCATCCGTCCTTCGGCGCATATTTCAATCCAATCAGCAGGGAAGCCAAACCAACAGCCAGCAACGCCAGTGAAAAATAGTCGAGATGCCGCAATTCCTGGGGCTTGATCTTCTGCCGCGGCAACGAGGCCAGGCCCATCAGAACGGCGATGATGCCGGGAATGACGTTGATCAGGAACAACCAGTGCCAGGAATAATGCTCGGTGAGCCAACCGCCGACCAGCGGGCCTGTGGTCGGTGCGAGGACCGCGAGAAAACCCGCCAGCGTCGTCGCGATGGATTGCTCCCAGCCGGGTGGAAAAAGCCAGAAGATGGCGGAGAAAACCAGCGGAATGAGAATGCCGCCCGCAAAGCCCTGCGCAATGCGCGCCAAGAGCAGCCCTGTATAATCGCTAGAGAGCGCGCAGCAGACTGAAGCTGCAGTGAATCCGATGAGAGCCACAACCAGCAGCCAGCGCAGGGTGAAGACACGCGTGAGAAGTCCGGTGAGTGGAATGGCGATGACCTCGGCGATCAGGTAGCAGGTCTGCACCCAGCTGATCTGGTCCTCGCCGATCTGGAAGGCTGACGAAATGACCTTGAGCGATGTGACGACGACTTGAATGTCGAGAATGGCCATCGCCATGCCAAGGCAAAGCGCCAAAAACCCGATCCATCGAGGGATGGGCGGCATGGGAATGCGGGCGCTGGCGGGAATGTTGTCGGAAATCACGCCGCAAATCTCGGTTGAACGGCAGGAATCGCACTCGTAATCGCCATGACGAGAAGGGAAACTACAAGCTGCCAGTCATGGCAACAAATTAATTTCTGGGGGTTTTCGCCGGAAAATGCCGGTCAGGGAGTCTGGAATGAACCGCCGGAAATGACGTAGTAGTCCCCGGCGTCCCTCACGAAAATATGGCCGCCGAGCTTGAGGCCGGTTTTGCCATCGATCGTCCCTGCGCTGACCGAAGTGACCGGACTTCCATCCAGCTTTTTCCAGAACAGTGTCGAGCCGCATTCCTTGCAGAAGCCGCGCTTGGCAATGTCGGAGGATTGATACCACTTGAGCCCGTCCTGCCGGGAGAATCTCAAATCGGCGTCGGCACAATGCGTGGACGCCCAGTAGTGACCCGTCTGCTTGCGGCATTGAGTGCAGTGGCAGGCCAACACGTCATCCAGCGGCCCATTAAGTTCATAGGCAACAGCACCACACAGGCAGGAACCGGTCTTCATGATTTGAACTCCTTGCTCAGTGCCGCAATATGGGCCGGCCCGATGCCGCAGCAACCGCCAAAGATCGACGCACCGTGGCTCTGCCACGCCCGCATCTCACTCACCAGATCGTCGGGTGAGATTACATCCTCAAACACCCAATTGGGAGCTTTGAAATACCCGCATTCGGGATAGGCGCCCATAGGCCCGCTGTAACTTGCCCGCAGAACATCCAAGGCTTCGGCCGTATCATTGGGTGAAGTGTGCATGATGCACATGGCGGCCGGGTTCAAGGCAGCGAGGGCAGGGGCAATTTGGGCCAGGGTCTGATCATTGCGGCCAAAGCCCACCAATGTGCCATCCACGCGCTCGACGGAAATACCGATCCACACCGGAAGGCCGGTTTCCACAGCGGCCTCTGAGGCCCAAAGGGAATAGTCGGTGTCGCGCATCATCTCCATCATGATGAGATCAACGCCGAGTGCCTTCAGATTGTCGGCCTTGCGATTGAACAGGGCCTTGGCTTCCGCGCGCGTCCAGTTGCGGCTGAGATTGGTGCGGTCGGTCCCGGCTATCACCGGGCGTTGCGTCGAGAACGAACCTGCTACCGCTATCTTGTGTCCTTGCGCGGCTTCCTTGGCATAACCCACGGCCAGTGCGTCGAGCCTGGCAACATCGTCGGTACGGCCATAGGCATCGAAAGACAGCATGGAGGTGGCGAAGGTATTCGCGGCGATGACGTCGGCGCCAGCCCTGACATAATCGGCATGAACCTCGCGCACGATGCCGCCGTGGGTGGCGTTCACGTCGGCGCACCAGGTAGCGCCGCTCATCGGCGCGCCGCGGCGCTGGATATCCGTTCCTGTGCCGCCATCGAGAATAACGGGCCTTCCAGCCTTCAGCTTCGCAGCGATGAATTCATAGCTCATTGAGGATGGGCAGCCTTGAAGGCTTTCATGTGGAATTGAATTTGTGGCTTCTCATAGCGATAACCTGTACCGACGGGGCAGGCCAGCCGCGCCTTGCAGCCATCTTCCATGCAGATGTTCTCGCCATGGAGATGCGTGGCGCAGGCTTCGACATCATAACGCGTGCCGTCGAAGGCCGAAACGGGGCAGGCATGAAGACAGGGTTTTCCATCACAGGTCTCGCAGGGATGCGAGCCGGCTGACACGCGCGGCAGATCGAAGGCGACGGGAAAGAGCAGCGCGGCGCGGAAGGCGTGCCAAAGTCCGTAGGTATTGTGAATGTTCAAGCCGAGCGGTGACTGGTGACCCACACCGGCGGCCCGAGCCCATTGCTGAAACGGCTGGTAGGGTTTCTCAAATGGATAGACCGCCCTGGCACTGAGGTCTTCCGCCAGCGGATCAACCACGCGCCTGGTCCATTCATCCATGATGCCACCCCCGTCACGCATGAAACGGCGGAACATGTCAGGCCCCGCATTGCCGATCAGAATGATGAAGCGCGTATCTCCCATCCCCTGCGGTTCAAACCAGCCGAGAGGTGTGAACTTCTCCTGCCGTATCCGGTTGAGGATGGGATGTTCCATTACGCCTTTGGTTGCATATACGATCTGGGCAGCTTGATATCGTGATTGGCGCGGATCAAGTCATCAATTTCTCGTGGAATGGTGTTGGGGAAATGCGTCGCCAGGATTTCCTTTTTCCTGGCAATGGCACGCTCGATGATGTCGGGCTTTCCAGCCTCGTTCCATTCCTTCGGGCTCATGCGGTTGCCGAGCTTGGGATAGACATATTCGGTCTGCATCATGGAGAGAGTCTGCTCGCTGCCGAGGAAATGGCCCGGGCCTTCCGTGCAGACCTGCCTGATCACATCAAGCGACAGCGTTTCATCATTGACTTCAATACCACGCACATTGCGGTTGATATAGCCCAGCATGTCATTGTCGATGAGCAGGGTCTCAAGGCAGAAGCCGAGAAGCGAAGCATGCATGCCAGCACTTTCATACATGAGATTGATGCCCGTCATGGCTGAGATCCCGGCAGTGAGGCCCTTTTCATATCCGGCCTGAATGTCAGGCAGCTTGGCATCACACATGCCGGCGGCAGAACCCACGGTGAGGTCATAGAAATGGCCCATCTGAGCGCAGGCCGAAGTGATGAGAGCCTGTTCGCCCGAACCGCCGCTCATGGCGCCCGTGCGCAGATCAGAAACAAAAGGCCACGGACCCCAGATCGCCTTTGCGCCGGGCACCACGGCGTTGATGTAGGTTAGGCCCATCAGGCATTCGGCCACGGCCTGCACCACAGTGCCTGCAAGTGCCGCCGGCGAAGTCGCACCGGCTTGCGCCGCAGAGAGCAGCAGCACCGGCATGCCACCGCGCGCCGCCACTTCGAGGCAGCGGCAGGCATCTTCGGCAAATTTCAATGGTGGAACCACGAAACAGTTTGATTGCGAGACGAAGGGCCGCTCGCGCCATTTGTCTTCACCGCCCGCCACGAGATGCAGGATCTTGAGGCATTCTTCCACATGCGCCGGATCGACCATTGAGGTGCCCACATGCTTGGTCGTGCCGGCGAGGCAGCCATAGAGCGTGTTGATGTCGAGATCGTGCCCGGTAATCATGTCGCGCGCCGTGAGCACGCGCTGGAAGAAATGGATGTGCTCGCAGGTGTCGACGATGCGCGCGGCATCATAGAGATCGGCAAGATAGGATTCGCGGTATTCCTTTTTTTCAAGATCAACGACATGCACGGCCGCACCGGCGGTGCCGAAATAGACCTTGTTGCCCCAAGGCTCGAGATCGTACAGAGGGTCGCGGGCATAAAGCGGAAAGTGCCGCGCCGCCTTGGCGATCGTGTCTTCCACCAATGCGCGGGGAAGACACAACCGGTCACCTTTCATGAAAGCGCCCTTGGCCGTCAGCGCTTCGACGCATGATGGAATGGGGGTGCCAAAGCCCAGGGTTTCGAGAAGTGTCAGCGCCGTCTCATGAATGCGCTGCATTTCAGGCTCGGTCAGCGGCTTGTATTGCCCACCCACCATGCCCGGCTTTACGGCACCTTCATTGATGGGAACAACGCGGGCGCGCAGGGCTTTTCGGGCTTCGCGGCCACCGCGGCGACGGGTTTGGTCTTCCGCCAGACTCATGATTTCTCTCCGGATATTTGCTGATGAGGATGCGCCATGGCTTGATGACTGCCAAGGCCGTGCCAGCTAACAGGGGTGAGACAATTTCACCCATCCCGGACACCTCCAGCCGTTTCCGATCTGTGGTAACAAGAACTTAGAGTTTAGCCTTAGGTGAATTTCGTTGCCACGTCGTGACTTACCGCCCTTGCGTGCACTGACCGCTTTTGAAGCGGCGGCGCGTCTTGGCTCGTTTCGCATGGCGGCTGGCGAACTCGGCATCACGCGCTCTGCCGTCAGCCATCAGATCAAGCTTCTGGAGCAACGGCTTGATATCAAACTCTTCCGCCGCGACGCCCGCCGTGCCGAGCTGACGACAGCTGGCCAGAGCTATTACCCCGCCGTGCGCGACGCCTTCGACCAGATCGAGGCGCAGACCCGTGCTCTGCGCCCGGCCAACACCGACAAGGAACTGGTCATTCAGGTCTATGTCACCGTGGCGCTCAAATGGCTGATTCCGCGCCTCCACGATTTCGAACGCCGCTTTCCGGACATGAAGGTCAGGCTCTCGACCTCCTACTTCGACTGGGATTTCGATGACCGCAATGTCGATGTCGGCATCGTGCTCGCGCGCAACAAGTTGCCGGGTCATTACTATCGGCCGCTGTTCAAATCTTATCTCGTTCCGGTCTGCTCGCCGAAGCTGAAGCTCGCGAAACCGGATGATCTGGCCAAGGCCAAACTCATTGATGTCTATACAGCCGAAGAGGACTGGCAGATCTGGCTTGAGGCCGCAGGTGTGACCGGTGTGAAGGCCAACAACCGTCTGACGGTCGACAGCTATGTGCTGGCGCAGGAAGCCGCCATCGAAGGTCGTGGTGTGGCCATGACCATCGGCCCTTTCGCCGCCGAAGAGATCAAGCTCGGGCGACTGGTGCAGCCTTTTCCGCTGCGCGTGCCGCATCGCCACAGCTGGTATTTCGCCTGTTCCACCACCTCGCGTCACAAGAACAAGGTCCGCCGCTTCGAAGAGTGGCTCATCAAGCAAGTTGTTGCAGATCCCGCTCTGGAGGCTATGACCAATGAATCTGGAAACTGAACCCCGCCGCCGCCGTGGTGGCGCCCGTGGCAACCCCGGTGCCGGCCATGCCGCTGCGATCCCGCAACTTCCGCCGCGCGAGGTCACACGCAGATTTCCGCCGACCAATATCGTTTCCGCCGATGAGCTGGAATTGATCCACGTCGCATCGCTGAAGGTGTTGAAGGAAATCGGCATGGATTTCCTGCATGAGGAGGCCAAGGCCAAGCTGAAAGATGCGGGCGCTGACGTGCAGGGCGACCGCGTTCACTTTGAGCCGGAGCTCATCGAAACGCTGGTTGATTCAGCACCTTCACAGTTCACCTATTATGGCCGCAACCCGGCGCAGACACATGTGATCGGCGGCGACAACATGTTGTTCTCGCCCGTGGGCTCGCCGCCCGCCTGCCACGACATGGACAAGGGCCGCCGCACCGGCACGCGCGAAGACTATCAGAACTTTCTGCGCCTCGCCCAATACTTCAATGTTTTCGGTTGCATCGGCGGCTATCCGGTCGAACCCGTCGATATTCATGCCTCGATCCGCCATCTCGATGCGCTCTATGACAAGGCCACGCTCACCGACAAGCCATTCAATATTTATGTGCTTGGGCCGGAGCGGACGCTCGATGGGCTGGAGATCGCGCGTCTCGCGCGCGGCATCTCCGAAGAGCAGATGGAAAAAGAGCCAAGCGTCGGCACCATCGTCAACACCAACTCGCCCTTGAAACTCGACTTCAACATGCTGACCGGCATTCTGGAGATGAGCAAGCGCGGGCAGATGGTGTGTGTGACCCCATTCACGCTTTCGGGCGCCATGGCGCCGGTGACAGTGGCCGGTGCCGTCGTGCAGCAGAATGCTGAAGCCTTGGCTGGCATCGCCTTTACCCAGATCGTGAAAAAGGGTGCGCCTGTGATTTATGGCGGCTTCACTTCCAATGTCGACATGAAGTCGGGTGCGCCCGCCTTCGGCACGCCGGAATATATGAAAGCACAGTTGCTGGGCGGTCAGTTGGCGCGGCGTTATCACGTGCCTTACCGGTCTTCTAATACCTGCGCCGCAAATATGGTGGATGCACAGGCGGCCTATGAAAGCGTGTTCTCGCTGTGGGGCCTGACCATGGGCGGCTGCAACTACGTCATGCATGGGGCAGGGTGGCTGGAAGGTGGCCTTGTGGCTTCGTTCGAGAAATTCGTGCTCGATGTCGACCTCTTGCAGATGGTGAGTGAATTCTTGCAACCCGTTGAAATCAATGAGGATGCTCTGGGCGTTGAAGCCATTCGTGAAGTCGGCCCCGGCGGCCACTTCTTCGGCGCAGCACACACATTGGCGCGCTATACGCAACGCCTTCTATCAAGCCGATCATTTCTGATTGGCGGAACAATCAGCAATGGGCCGCCGCTGGTTCGCCGCAAGCCTGGCAGAAGGCCAACCAGGTCTGGAAACAGGCGCTCAATGAATATGTGAAGCCGCCGATGGATGAAGGCGTGCATGAAGCGCTTAAGGATTTCGTCGAGCGCCGCAAGCGTGAAGGTGGCGCGCCCACCGACTTCTAGTTAGAACGCCGCTATGGACAGGGTTCTCGTCATTGGCGGCATCAATCTCGACATCAAGGCCAAGACCTTGGCTGCGCATGTGCCTGCGACGTCCAACCCTTCCCAGATTCTTTCGAAACCCGGTGGGGTAGGCCGAAACATTGCGCATAATCTGGCGCGACTCGGCGTGGCCACCTCATTGCTGAGTGTTGTCGGCAATGACGCGCAGGGTGAATCAGTGCTGGCCGCAACGGCCGCTGCCGGCGTTGATGTGTCACCCATTGAGAAAGTGAATGTTGCGACAGGAATCTATCTCGCTGTGCTGGATGTCTCTGGCGAACTGGTCACGGCGGCTTCCGACATGGAGCCGCTCGACCATCTCACACCCGATGTGGTGAAACGCCATGCAGCCCTTGTCTCACAGTGCCGTTTCGTCATTGCCGACTGCAATCTTTCGATTGATACACTGAGAGCTATCGCTGAATTGGCGAGCAATCGCCTCATCATCGAGCCTGTCTCTGTTTCGAAGTGTCAAAAACTGAAATCGCTTCTGCAATCGCATAAAGTCTTTCTTGCCACCCCAAATCTCGATCAGATTGAAGCCCTCTCCGGAACCCGCAACGAAGCGGCGGCAGCCAAGAACCTTCATGCCTTGGGCCTTGCCAATGTGGTCGTCCATGCAGGCGCTCGCGGGGCATTCGTCGCAGAGGGTGGGGAATTCGCACTGGTGCCTTCGCAAGCCAGATCCATTCGCGATGTTACGGGTGCCGGTGATGCCGCCACGGCAGGTCTGGTCGCGGGCTTGATGCAGGGCATGCCGCTCGCTAGAGCAGCAGCCTTCGGCCAGGAGATTGCCGCCAAGGTCATCGCTTCAGAATTTTCGACATTGGAATGAACATGAAAGTCAAACTCGGCACCGCCGTGAAAAGCGCCCTTAGCAAGGCCAAACCCATTGTCGCCCTTGAGTCGACTATCATCGCCCATGGCATGCCTTATCCGCAGAATTTCGAAATGGCGGAGAAGGTCGAAACCATTATTCGCGAGCGTGGTGCCACGCCGGCGACGATTGCCATCATCAATGGTGAATTGCGTGCGGGCTTGACCAGGGCAGAACTGGAAATCTTCGCCAAGGATGGACCGAACATCACCAAGGTCTCAGTCCGCGATCTGCCCTATGTGGTGGCGCGCAAGATTCATGGTGCAACCACGGTCGCTTCCACAATGCGCATCGCGGCCATGGCCGGCATTGCCGTGTTTGCAACGGGCGGCATGGGTGGCGTGCATCGCGGCGCGGAAACCAGTTTCGATATTTCAGCCGATCTCACCGAGTTTGCGGAAAGCAATGTGGCCGTGGTGACTGCAGGTGCCAAGGCGATCCTGGATCTTGGACTGACGCTCGAAACGCTCGAAACACTCGGCGTGCCGGTTGTGGGTTATGGCACCGATGATTTTCCGGCTTTCTATTCACGCCAATCCGGCTTCAAGGTGCCCATGCGCCTCGACACGCCAAAGGATGTCGCTGCCTTGATGAAGGCCAAGTGGAAGATGAAGCTCAAAGGGGGAGTGGTGGTAGCCAACCCCATTCCGGCTGAATCTGAAATTCAGGCCAGTGAAATCACGCCCTCGATCGAGAAGGCAATTGCCGAAGCCAAGCGCCAGAACATCAAGGGCAAGGACACCACGCCTTTCCTGCTGAAACATCTGGTGGAAGTCACCGGCGGCCGCTCATTGAAGGCTAACATTGCACTTGTCGAAAACAACGCGCGTGTCGCTGCCGAGATCGCCCGCGCCTACAGCCAGTAGCGATAGACGTAAATCGACGTCATCACGCAGCCGCAGACGATGATGATGCCGCGCACCAGTTCAGGCGGGAGCACTTTCACCAGATAGCCGCCGGAAAACCCACCGATGACGGCGCCCGCCATCATGATGAAGGCATGCGGCCATGAGATCACGCCCGAGAAGATGTAGATGGCAACGCCGCCGATGTTGGATACGAATGACAGTGCATTCTTGAATGCATTGTTGCTGCGTAGCGCCTCATGGCCTGTGGCTGCCAGCATGGCCAGGAAGATGACACCCACGCCGGCACCGAAGAAGCCATTATAGATGGCGGCGATGAAAATCAAGAAGATACGGATCGTGGGGTTGCTTTCGCCTGCGAGGGCTGACTTGAGCGCCGCGCGAATCTGTTTTGAGAATGCAAATATCAACGTGGCGACGCCGATGAGGCCAGGGACCAGCAGCGCAAATACCTTCGGCGAAGTGGAAAGCAGAAGAATCGCACCGCACAACCCGCCCACAACGGCAACAGCAAGCGTGATCCAGAATCGCGAATTGCGGTCGGGCATGCTCTCGCGGTCCGCAAAAGCCCCCAGAGAATTTCCCGGTAACAGGGCAAAGCTGTTGGTGGCGTTGGCGTGAATGGGATTCAGACCAACGGACAGCAATGCGGGAAAGGTGAAGAGTGAAGCGCCTCCCGCCATGGCATTCGCCATGCCGCCCAAGGCGCCGGCGATGACTAGGATCAAAGCTTGCCAAATGTCGATCATGGATATCTATGTGAAAGTAGGGATGGAAATTGCACTTAATCTCACCTACCTATTCAACCTGTTCGTAGCAACCTGCAAGTTCCAGAAGGCCTGATGGAGCATATCCAGCCCTATCTCGATTACTTCGCCCAGCATCCGAGTTGGGCTCTCCTGATCGTATTCCTGATTTCCATGGGCGAAGCCTTGCTGGTCATTGGGCTCTTTGTGCCATCAACAGCCGTGCTTGTGGGCGCGGGCACGCTCGTCGGCGCCGGCAAACTTGATTTCTGGCCCGTCATGATTGCGACCACACTGGGTTGCATCGTGGGAGATCAGGTTTCCTTCTGGGCTGGGCGATTCTTCGGCGACAGGCTGAGAACGATGTGGCCGTTGAAGAACTATCCCCATCTTCTTGCAAAGGGTGAAGCCTATGTGAAGGAGCATGGCGGCAAATCGATTGCCATTGGCCGTTTTGTGCCCGGCGTGAAAGCCGTGGTGCCCGGCATTGCCGGCATGTTTGGCATGGGGCAGGGCTTCTTTCTCACCGTCAATATTCTATCCGGAATTGCGTGGTCGGCCGGGCATCTGCTGCCGGGAGTGGTGCTGGGCCACGCATTGTCGCTTGCGGGCGCGCTGTCGGGACGCCTCCTTGTGGTCTTGCTCGTTCTGCTGGGCGTTCTCGCCGTTGCTGGCTGGCTGGTTCGATTGCTGGCTGCCGGTGCAACGCCCTACCGCAAGGCCATGCAGGGCCGCATTTCGGCATGGGCCCTTTCCAAGCAGAATATCTACATGCGCAGGCTTGGCCGCACCATCGCGCCTGAAAATCCCAATTCAGTGCTGTTGTTGCTGTCAATCACCATCGGTGTTGTAGCCGTCATTGCTCTGATCGATCTGGTCAGCGGTCTGTTGTTGCGTCAGGCCGTCGGCAATTTCGATCATTCGCTGTTCAATTTCTTCAGTGAACTGCGTTCAGTTCCGGGTGATGAAATCTTCGTGCGCATCACCATGCTGGGCGACAACTATGTGCTCTATGCCATGGCGCTGGTGCCGGTGATATGGATGCTGGTACTGCGCAACTGGCGTGGCGCCATTGCGGTGATTTTCACCGTGGTGCTGGCGCGGCTTGTCCTCATTGCATTCTCGTTTGGTGTATCAGTGCCGGCTTCTGCGGTGCCGCATGTCGATTTCCGTTTCCCATCCGGCCATGCGCTGATGGCAGGCACCGTCCTTGGTATCATCGCAACGCTCACCGCGCGCGGACTTCAACGCTGGACACAGGCGCTGATCGTCTCCGGCTGCACCATGGTGGTCTTCGCCATCTCGTTCTCGCGGCTTTACCTCGGTGTAAATTGGCTGAGCGATGTGGTGGGTGGCATTCTCATCGCCAGCATTCTGACTGTGTTGTTCTCAGTCGCTGTTGCCAGCCTCAATTTGCGGCGCTTCCATCCGCTCGCCATGCTGTTCACATCTGTTTTGGTACTTCTTGTTGCGGGCGGCATCGATATTCAGGGCAACTTCGAGCGCCGCGTAGAGCGTTACCAGCCCATCGACAAAATCACGGCCTATTCGCTCGCTGACTATCTTGAAACGGGTTGGACGCGTATGCCAGGCCAACGCATCAACCTCATTGGTAAACCTTCCGATGTCTTTGTGGCCCAATGGGTAGGCTCAGTCGCTTCCTTGCGTGATGTGCTGTCCAAGGATGGTTTCGAAATCTGGCAGCGCTGGGGCTGGCGCGATGCCATGCCCTACCTGAGCCCTGAGTCCGATCTGGCCTCGCTCTCGCCCAACCCGGCCATTCATGAGGGGTTGCGTGCCAAGATTACCGCAACCGCACCTGATCCCGCCAACCCTGCCAGCCGCTTCGTGCTTCGTGCCTTCCAGTCCAACGCCACAGTGCAATGGGATAGCGGGGCATCGCGCGTCTATCTGATCAACATCACACGCGAAACTGTGCGTCACGATCTGGGACTTTTCGCAGTACCCGCGGACAAACCTGTGAAGGGTGAAGATGTGTCGCAGCTCATTCAGAAATTGACCCAGGATTCCGGTGTGGATCTCCTTTCTTCCTCGATCTCAAGCGGGCAGGGTGTGGCCATTTTGCGGCCCAAATCCTGATTGAACTTGCAGTCTCATTCCGCCATATTGCGGCGCATCACAAAGAGTCTCCCCGTATGCAGTTTTTGAAGCAGATTTTCACTTGGTGGAATGGTCAGACCTTGAACACCAGGTTCTATACATGGCGCAAAGGCACATTCGTGGGCGAAGATGAGATGGGCAACCGCTACTACAAGGCCAAGTCCGCCGTTCCTGATTCCATCCCTGAGCGCCGCTGGGTGATCTATAACGGCTATGCTGAAGCTTCAAAGGTGCCACCCGGCTGGCATGGTTGGCTGCATCACCGCGTGGACGTGGCACCGTCGCAGGAAAAATATCGACCACGCGAGTGGCAGAAGCCACATGTGCAAAATATGACAGGAACCGCAGGCGCCTATCATCCGCCTGGTTCGATTGCCGTTGGCGGCAAGCCGAAGAAGCCCGCATCTGACTATCAAGCCTGGCAGCCGGAATGAAATCAAGCGCACTGGAAACCCTCGTCGGCGCGGCCGTCATTGCCGTGGCCGTTCTGTTCTTCATGTTTGCCTATCGCACTGCGGGCTATGGCACCGCGACGGGCGGTTACCACGTGCTGGCGCAGTTCGATAACATCGACGGCATCGCCGTTGGCACAGATGTGCGCGTGGCCGGCATCAAGGTTGGCACGGTTGTGGGACAGACCCTCGATCCCAAGTCTTATCAGGCCAAGATCGACATGCTGGTGCAGCCACAGTTTGAGCTTTCTGACGACACCGCCGCCAAGATTACCTCGGAAGGTCTGCTTGGCTCGAAATTCGTGTCACTTGAGCCAGGTGGCTCCGACACCAAGCTCGCCAATGGAGGCGAGATTTCCTACACGCAAGGTTCGGTCGATATCTGGACATTGATCAGCCAGGCTATGTTCTCAAGCAAGGGTGGCAACAAGTCGGACGGTGGAAGTGCCCCGGCACCCGCCCAGCCAGATGCCAACGCCCCTGTACCGGATGCGAACGCACCAGTCCCGGCTCAACCTGATGCAAATACGCCAACCCAGCCGGATGCGAATTCCCAAGCACCCGCGCAATCTGATGGCGAAGCATCGCCTCAGGATCAAAAGTCCGATGGCGTTGCGCCCGCACCAGCTCCTGCTGACTCTTCTGGCAACAGTACACAGCCCAAACAATGAAGCGTGCCATAGCGGCGTTCCTTCTCCAGTGCCTGATGGTGGTGCCGGGACGGGCAGACATCATTTCCAATCCGATTGCGATCTTCTCTGGGCTCGACAAGATTTTGGGCCAGACCACCAGTTTTGAAGCCAAAATTGGTGAAGAGAAAAAGTTCGGCAGCCTCATCGTCAAGGCGGATGTTTGCAACACGCGTCCAATTACCGAAGACCCGCAGACTTTCGCCTTCGTGGAAGTGGATGAAGAACATACCGATGGCAGCCGCAAACGTATCTTCACTGGCTGGATGCTAGCGGAAAGCCCGGGCCTCAATGCCGTCGAGCATCCGCTCTACGACGTCTGGCTCACCGGTTGCCGTGATCCAAATGCGCCGCCCCCACCCGTGGAAACGCCGCCTGACATGAACAATCCACAGGACCAGAACAATTCGGGCGATCAGCCGCCACTTGATTAATCGGCTGGCGTCTCGCCAGCAGCGAGCTTTAAGACAAGCTCCGCGTCTGCATCTTGTTTGAAGGCAAAGAAATCAGCGTCAGCGTCCGAGGCCTCGTCAAGCATCGGGCGGTAATCGATTTTGTTGACCGTACGGCAGCCGAACTGTGACAGATGCGGATTGAGAAACTGGGTATCGAGCAATTTGAATTTGCCGAAGTTCAGTCTTGCGACAAGGTGGACGAGCGCCACTTTCGAGGCATCAGTGGTGCGCGAGAACATGCTTTCGCCGAAGAATGCGGCGCCGAGCCTGACACCATAAAGTCCACCTGCGAGCTCGCCATCACGCCAGCATTCTATCGAATGGCAACAGCCCAGTTTATGTAATTGCGTGTAGAGGCGCAGGATTCGCGCATTGATCCATGTCTCTTTGCGGTTCCTGGTTTTCTCGGCGCAGCCCCGCATCACGGCTTCAAAGGCCGTATCAATGCGGATTTCAAATCCGGCGCGACGCACCGACTTGCGCAATGAGTGTGAGACATGGAATGCATCAAGAGGAATGAGGCCACGTTCTTCGGGCTCAACCCAATAGAGTGCTGGATCGTCAGCGCTCTCGGCCATCGGGAACACGCCGACAGAATAGGCTTTGAGCAAAACCTGCGGCGTGATGTTGGCCATTTCAGAACTCAGGCAAGAGGCGGACGGGCCAGGTACTTTTCCAGCCAGTGAATATCGTAATGCCCATCGATGATGTCCCGCTCGCCAAGAAGCTGCTGAAACAATGGAATGGTCGTTTCAACGCCATCAATCACGAATTCCGACAAGGCCCGCTTTAGGCGCATCATGCATTCTGTGCGCGTCTTTCCGAACACAATCAGCTTGCCGATCAGAGAGTCATAATAGGGCGGGATGCGGTAGCCCGAGTACAGCGCCGAATCCAGCCGAACGCCGAGGCCACCGGGGAAATGTACCGATTCCACCAGGCCCGGCGAAGGCGCGAAGGTCGCCGGGTTTTCCGCATTGATACGGCATTCGATGGAATGACCCGAAAATTGGATGTCACTCTGCTCGTATGCGAGTGCCGCACCGCTCGCCACACGGATCTGTTCCTGAACGAGATCAAGCCCGGTGATCGCTTCCGTCACCGGATGTTCGACCTGCAGGCGCGTATTCATTTCGATGAAAAAGAATTCACCATTCTCGTAGAGAAACTCCACGGTGCCGACGCCCTCATATTTCATTTCCTGCATGGCGCGCGCCACGCGGTTGCCGATCTCGTCGCGCTGCTGCGCATTGAGGGCAGGGGAATGTGCCTCTTCCCAAACCTTCTGATGGCGGCGTTGCAAGGAACAGTCGCGCTCACCCAGATGCACCGCCCGGCCTTGTCCGTCACCCAGAATCTGAATTTCGATGTGGCGCGGCTTTTCGAGATACTTCTCGATATAGACTTCGCCATTGCCGAAAGCTGCCTTGGCTTCCGTCTGCGCAGTGGCGACAGCCATCTCAAGTTCAGTTTCGCTGCGGGCAACCTTCATGCCTCGTCCGCCGCCGCCGGCAGTGGCTTTGATGATGACAGGATAGCCGATGTCTGCAGCAACCTTACGCGCGCTGGTGACATCAGCGACGCCGCCTTCAGAACCCGGCACGACAGGAATGCCCAGCGCCTTGGCAGTGCGCTTGGCTTCAATCTTGTCACCCATGGTACGGATGTTCTCGGGCGAAGGGCCGATAAACTTGATGTTATGTTCGCCGAGGATTTCAGCAAACTTGGCATTCTCCGACAGGAAGCCATAGCCGGGGTGCACGGCCTCAGCACCGGTGATTTCGCAGGCGGACACAATGGCAGGAATGTTGAGATAGGAATCCTTCGCAGGAGGCGGGCCGATGCACACGCTCTCGTCAGCCAGCTTCACATGCATGGCCTCGGCATCGGCGGTGGAATGAACGGCAACGGTTTGAATGCCCAGTTCGCGTGCAGCACGCAGCACACGAAGGGCAATCTCGCCGCGGTTGGCAATGAGAATCTTGTCAAACATTGCCTATTCAATCACCATCAGGACTTCACCGAACTCAACGGGCTGTCCGTTTTCGATGAGAACCCTGACCAGCTTGCCGGATTTCGGCGCTGCGATCTGGTTCATGGTCTTCATCGCTTCGATGATGAGTAGGGTCTGTCCCTGTTTTACCTGGGACCCCAGTGCTGCGAACGGTTGTGCTTCTGGAGAAGCTGCAAGATAAGCCGTGCCTACCATGGGTGACTTGAGGGGCGTCCCGGCAGTTTCAGCCCCCGCAAGCGCGGTTGACACCGAGTTGACCGGCGAGCCGGACGCGGCACCAACGGGTGGTGCTGGCACATAAGCGGTTTGCTGCGCGGGAGCAGCAACCAGGTTGCGTGACACACGCACGCGTGCGCCCTTGTGATCGAGTTCAATTTCCGAAAGCCCCGTTTCGTTGAGGATCTCCGCCAGCTTGCGAATAAGACCTAACTCACCTGGCTCTGCGGTTGATGAGCCAGCAGACGGGGATTTCTTCTTTGCGGGCATTATTCTTTTCCCTTTGCTTTCAGAACAGTGGCAAGCCCTTCGAGGGCAAGCTCATAGGATTGAGGGCCAAATCCGCAGATCACGCCATGAGCAACTGGCGAGATGAAACTGTGATGGCGGAAGGCCTCGCGCTTGTAAACATTGCTGAGATGCACTTCGATGGTCGGCAGTCCAACAGCCTTCAGCGCATCATGCAATGCCACCGACGTATGAGTGTAAGCTCCTGCGTTGATGATGATGCCTTGCGCCTTCTCGCGTGCGTCGTGAATGTGATTGACAAGTTCGCCTTCTATGTTGGTCTGGCGAAACACGATCTCCAGCCCCAGCCCGTTGGCTTTGTTCCGGCACAGGTCCTCAATCGAAGCCAGCGTGTCGTGGCCGTAAATATCGGGCTCCCGGAGGCCTAAAAGGTTAAGATTGGGCCCATTCAGAATGTAAACCGTGGTCATTGCTGGCTTATAACCACGTGCGTGAGATTTGAAAACGGCCTAATCCGTATGTGGATTTCCACAGATTTTGCAGCCACCTTGCGCCCGGACATCATTAACGGCAGCCATCAGCTTCTCCTTTGATTCGTAACCGGGGAACACGGCTGTATCGACAATGAAGCCCGGCGTACCGGAGAATTGTAGCGCGGAGGCGAGATCTTGGGTCTTGCCAAGTTCGGCATCAATCGCCGGGTCTTTCATATCGGTTTTCATTTTGGCGACGTCGAGGCCAACCGTCTTCGCCACTTTGTCAACCACCTCAGCGGTGACTTGGCCTGAGGTGCCGAAAAGTGCCTGATGGAAGGCCCAGTACTTGTTCTGTTTCACTGATGCGAGCGCGGCGCGTGCAGCATATTCGGAACCTGCGCCAAAGATTGGGAATTCCTTCATCACCACCCGCACGTTTGGATCTTCCGCAATCAGGGCTTGCACTTCCTTGATGCTCTTGTGGCACCAGCCGCAATTGTAATCCATGAACTCGACAATGGTCACATCTCCCTTTGGGTTGCCAACCACGCCATCGGCGACATTGCGGAAAATTTCAGCAGCAGACTGATTGAGGGTCGTGTTCTGTGAATCTTTCGCTGCCTGCTTGTCTTGGGTGTCAAGTGCGACAGCCATGTCGCGCAAGACTTCAGGGTGCGCCATCAGATAGTCGTGGATGATGGTCTCCATCTCCTTCTTCTGGTCGTCAGTGAAGCTTTCAGCGTGAACAGGAGACATCAGCCCTGCAGAACAGACCGCTGAGACCAAAACGGAAAAGATGAAACGGCGCATGAAAAACTCCTGACTGGATATAACTTGCACCTGATCGTGGAAGCGGCGCAACCCCGCCACATCAGGTTATTTCTTTGAGGCAAAACTCTCGATGTCCGAGGCCCTGAGCCACTCCGGGGAGCCCTTCTTGAGATAACGCATGGCAATTGTGGCTTTTTCCACGGCGAGCTTGTTGTCGCCGGTGGCATAGGCATATTCCGCCGTGGCAAGTTCAGCCTGCGGAATCTGGTTTTTCAATCCATACGCCTGGGCGAGGAATTTGTAGATCCCGGCTTCATCTGGCTCAATCATTTTTGCAGCCTTAAGAATTGTGATGGCCGCATCAACTTGTGCCGGATTTTCGGAAGCAAGGAGGATTTGTGCATGCAGGATTTGCAACAGGCCATTGTTCGGCAGGATTGACCGCGCCTTTAAGATGAAGGGCAATCCTTGAGTTGGCTTGCCATTCTCCAGATAGGCTTGCGCTTTCAATTCCCAAAAATAAGGATCTTGTGGCATCTGAGCCGTCAGGCTGTCGATCAGTGGCAGAGCGGATGCAAGGTCGCCGCGCCTGAAAAATGCGATTGCCCGCGCATAACGCGCCGGCAGCGAATTATCCGATGAAGGATAGCGCTGAAAGACTTGCTCCGGCTGTAGAAAACCGATCAACTTTGCCTGCGCCAGCTTGTGCCGCAAGATGATTTCCGGACTGTCGAGTTGATTGTAGTAGGGGGAGGCCATGGCCCGCGCTTCCAGCGTACGCAAGCGGTCGAACGGCATGGGATGCGAATAGGCGTAAGGATCAGCGCTTTGAGTCGAAGCCAGCGATTCGTTGGCCAGCATGCGGAACAGCGTCAGCATGCCCTTGGCGCTTTGATGCGTGGCCTCAAGATATCGCATGCCGGATTCATCGGCGGTTGCTTCCATTGAGCGCTGGTAAACCAGGAAGCTGCGCTGGGCCGTGTTCTGCGATCCCATCATGATGCCGACACCCGCATTGGATGCCTGGCCGTTGCCGGCCATCGCGCCACCCACCATGGCAGCAAGACCGAAAATCGTACCTATGATCGATTCAGTGCTCGCCGTGGCCAAGGCGCTATTCATCTTGGCCAGGTGACCACCTGCGATATGCCCCGACTCATGTGCCAGCACACCAATCACTTCGTTGGGCGTTTCCGAACGCGTGATCAAACCGCTGTTGACAAAGATACGCTGACCGTTGGCGACAAAAGCGTTGATCGTCGGGTCGCCAATGACAGTAACGCGCGCGGCTTTTGCATTGATGCCCGCTGCCCTGAAGATGGGCCCTGCGTAAATCCGGAGCAGCCCCTCAATCTCGGCGTCACGGATGATCTGGGGTCCGCGGTCGCGCAGGCGCTTGTCGCTCTGGTCCGGAACGGCAAACGCTGTCTGCATAGACAGCGCCACACCTAAAACCAGCGCAACGCACCGCTTCAATGAAAGTCCCATCCGACTCAATTTCGCCGCTTTGATTGAATGCTCCGCGAAACTAACTGCCGCGCAATTGCGGCAGCTCCGTGGCTCATTTGCGGTTCCACCATCCGCCCTTGCGCTCGCGCGGCTCAGCTGGAACGGTCGACGTTGGAGGCTGCCACTTGCGGGGTTCAGGATCGGGAATATTCTCAGGAATATTCAACACGAAAGATTGCGGTGAATTGGCTACTGGAGCTTCTTCCCGTGCAGGTCTTTCGCGGCGGGGCCGGTCGTGATTGCGGGCTTCGCCGCGCTCCTGGCCTGTGGCCTTCACCGTTTCCGTTGCCATTCCCTTCGCCATGACGCTCGCGGTTGCGGCCAAAACGGCCCTTGCGGCGTCCACGCCGGTCATTATTGTTCCGCTCGCCGCCCTCAGTCTGACTGGCATCACCAGAGGCTTCGCCGTCTTGCGCGGTTTCAGCGGCAACCGTTTCAGCGGGAACCGGACCTTCGTCCGATTGCCGGATGTCGGCGTCTACTTCGGTTTCATCAGCGGCAACGACCACCTCCGAACCATCAGAAGTCTGTTCAGTTTCAGTGCGCGGACCGCGGTCTTCCCAACGTTGGCCACGGCGGCCACGGCGGCGGCGGCGGCGTCCACCTTCGCGGCGCTGCTGGCCGTCTTGACCGTCGGCGCGCGTTTCTTCGCTTCCGTCAGCATCCGCGCCGGCATCATCGGCAGATTCCTCGTCGGAAACCTCTTCGGTCTCATCAGATTCCATTTCTGTTTCGGATGTGAAAGCCGATTCCATCTGGACAGGAGTGGCCGTCGCCGTCACACGGCGCTGGATGCGCGCGCGGTCGGGTGCACGTTCAATCACAGCCTGTGTGCCTTTCATCTCATCGCCGGGCACGAGGAAGATCGAAATGCCATACTGCTGCTCAAGCTCGAGCAGGCTGTCGCGCTTTTCGTTGAGGAGATAGAACGCAACCTCTCGCGCCAACTTGACGGTGAGACTGTCGCTGCGGCCTTTTTGCAGGTAATCCTCGATCTGGCGCAGCACGCCGAGACCACAGGATGAGACCGAGCGCACGATGCCGCGGCCTTCGCAATGCGGGCAGGGCTTGAACGTGCCTTCGATCAGGCCAGGACGCAGGCGCTGGCGCGACATTTCCAGAAGGCCGAAATGCGAGATGCGTCCCACCTGAATGCGGGCACGGTCGTTCTTCAGCGCTTCTTTCATGCGCCGCTCAACGGCACGGTTGTTGCGGTTCTCCTCCATGTCGATGAAGTCGATGACCACAAGGCCGGCAAGGTCACGCAGGCGCAATTGGCGTGCAATCTCGTCACAGGCTTCGAGGTTGGTTTTGGTCGCCGTGTCTTCGATATTGTGTTCGCGGGTCGCCTTGCCCGAGTTGATATCGATCGAGACCGAGCGCTTCGGTCTGGTTGATCACCAGATAACCGCCTGAGGGCAGATTGACTGTCGGCGAGAACAGCGCATCGAGATGACTCTTCGACCTGAAAGCGCTGGAACAAGGGCTTCTTGTCCTTGTATGGCTTCACATTCTTGGCATGTGAAGGCATCAGCATCTTCATGAATTCTTTGGCTTCACGGTAGGCGCCGTCGCCATCCACCACGATCTCGTCAACATCCTTGGTGTAAAGATCGCGGATCGAGCGCTTGATCAGGTTGCCTTCTTCATAAACCAGGCACGGCGCCTCGGATTTCAGCGTGAGTTCGCGTACGCTCTCCCACAGCCGCATCAGGTAGTCGAAGTCACGCTTGATTTCAGGACGTGTGCGCTGCGCGCCGGCGGTGCGCACGATGACGCCCATGCCCTTCGGCACCTCCACGTCCTTGGCCACTTCCTTCAGGCGCTTGCGGTCGCTGGCATCGGTGATCTTGCGCGAAATGCCGCCACCGCGTGCGGTGTTCGGCATCAGCACGCAGTAACGGCCTGCCAATGAAAGATATGTAGTTAGAGCGGCACCCTTGTTGCCGCGTTCTTCCTTGATCACCTGCACCAGAAGAATCTGCCGGCGCTTGATCACTTCCTGGATCTTGTATTGCCGGCGGCGCGGACGGTTGCGGCGCTCACGGCGCTGCGGAACTTCCTCGAGCGCGTCTTCCTCGCCAATGGTATCGACCTTTTGCGTCTCACCGTCCTGTTCGATTTCCACCACATCGCCAGAGGGCGCAGCTTCTGGTGCAGCACCATCGTCCTGCGCGGCTTCGGATCGGGCCTCCGAAGACGATCCATCTTCTTCACCTTCAGAGACAATATATGATGAAGTGGAAGGCGCGGCTTCAGCCTCCAATGGAAGTGCCGATGAAGAGCCTTCTCCCTCATCCGCAGACGGAGCTTCGTCTAAATCTTCGGCAGGTTCATGATCGGCGTCAGTTTCGCCGTTTTCGCTGCTTCCACTTTCGGCGGAAGCGGCGTGAGAAGGCTGCTCATGGCCGCCGTTCTCGTCATCATCCTCATCCTCTTCAGCCTCTTCTGCCTCTTGCTCGGCAATCAGCGCCATGCGGTCAGCGATGGGGATCTGGTAGTAGTCTGGATGGATTTCAGAGAAGGCCAGGAAGCCATGGCGGTTGCCGCCATATTCAACGAACGCCGCCTGAAGCGAGGGTTCGACCCTTGTTACTTTTGCGAGATAGATATTGCCTTTGAGGGGTTTGCGCGACGCGCTCTCAAAATCAAATTCTTCCAGTTTGCTTCCACGAGCAACCACAACCCGGGTTTCTTCCGGCTGGCTCGCGTCGATGAGCATTTTTGAGCCCATTTTCATATATCCTTGGCTCGAAGGTGTAAGATGTTCTCATGCGCGTTCCCTCCGGGAATGGAGCGACACGGAAATCATTGAAACCTGGAGCGATTGAGGACGTGACCAAGAAGGCATCTGACATGCTGCGACAAAGCCCTCCGCCTCTCTTGCGAGAGCGGGGCTGGAATGTGGTGCAGCTGCCTGGAACACGTCGAAGTTGACCTTTGCCCGACATGGGCGGTTAAAACGTCTGGCTGAACCAGACCTTTGGCCCTCGACAGGGCCGGCTAAAACGCAGTCGTTACAAGCGGGTAATCACCCCGGAGGCTTATAAGATGCGAAACTGTTGTCGCTGCAACCAGAGGTTCAAAGTCTGAGTCCGCAACGAACGCATGATAATTAGGCGCTTCCCCTGTTCATTGCAAGGATCAGCTTCCGGAACCCCTCATCAAGCTCAATGCTCTCTTAACCATGGTCCGGTAGTTTCAGCACCAGCCTATGTCAGGGCGTACCGTTTGGTGGCCGCTTTTCGTGCAAGATTCGATCATTCACATCGCCCGACGTGTGGCCGCAGTGTTCATTTTGACGAACCTTGCATGTGTCACGGCGTCAGGGGCCGCAGATTTACGGTTTAAGGCGGCCCGCTTTACGGTTGCCGACGGCCACACAAAGCTTGAAATTGCTGTGCCCGATGGCTTGAGCTTCAGTGCCATGACGCTGAAAGACAAGAACCAGATCGTGATCGAATTGCCCAGATTGGGCACTGATCTGCGCGCTGGAAAAACAATCAGGGGAAAGGGCCTCGTCGCGTCGTATGTGGTGAAAAAGGCAGCCACCGGCAATCTCCAGCTTGTTCTCAACACCACCGGGCCGGTGGTCATCAGCCGTTCCGCCATCACTCCCGATACAAAGGGAAAATCTGCAACTTTGCTGATCGATTTGGCAGAGGGTGATGTCGCGGTTGCCGCCAGATCGGCAGACTCAATTGAAACCGCTGCCTTCACGCCGGCATCATTCCCGCCTCCGAGCATTCAGAGGCGCACCATCGTGCTCGACCCGGGTCACGGTGGCATCGATCCCGGCGCTGTCAGCAGTGATGGCACGCGCGAAAAGGACATCGTTCTCGCCTATGCGCAGGCAATGCGTGATGCGCTGGAGGCGACCGGCCGCTTCAACGTTGTATTGACACGCACGGACGACACTTTTCTCAAGCTCGAAGACCGCGTCAAATTTGCCCATGACCACAAGGCAGATCTGTTTGTCGCCATTCACGCCGATATGCTGAATGACCAGTCCGTGCGCGGCACCACTGTCTATACCGTTTCGGAAAAAGCCTCGGATGACGTTGCCGAAGCGCTCGCCAAAAAAGAAAACGGTTCGGATGTTCTGGCAGGTGTCGGTATCGACCTCGGCAACCAGAAGCAGGAGGTCACCAGCACGCTGATCAATCTGCTGCAGCGTGAATCGAAGGCACAAGCTCTGCATTTCGCGAAATTGACAGTGAACGAAATCAAACCCGTGGGGGAATTGACGTCACAGCCGATGCGCTCTGCGGCTTTCGCAGTATTGAAGGCGCCCGACGTGCCTTCGGTTTTGATTGAATTGGGTTATCTTTCCAACACCACCGACAAGTCCATGCTGAACTCGCCCCAATGGCGCAAGCAGATGGCTGCCGCAATGACCAGGGCCACGGTCGGCTTTTTCAGTGACGATCTGACGGCCGCAAGCCAGTAATCCTTTCCACGCCTTTGCCACAATCGCGGTACAATCAGGGCGCCAGCAAATTGGTTTGGCCTCCTGTTGAATCATGCTAGTTGCCCGCTGGCCCACAGACATGTGGTTTTGTTGATCAGGAAACGAAGTTGCGCTCGCGCAGCGGGGACAGGGCACTGAAGCGTGGAGTAGCATGGTCCGTTTTATCGGATGGTTGTTTGGGGCTTTCTTTTTCATAGCGTTGGGGCTTTCGGCCGCGGCGATCTACATCATTTGGGACGTCTCCAAGGATCTTCCTGATTACAAGCAGTTGGCCTCATGGGAACCACCCGTGATGACACGCGTGCATGCCGCTGACGGTTCACTTCTCGCGGAATATGCGCAGGAGCGCCGTCTTTTCGTTCCGATCAATCTGATCCCCAAGCGCGTCATCCAGGCCTACGTCTCCGCCGAAGATAAGAACTTTTACACACACGCGGGTCTGGACTGGCACGGCATCGCCAAGGCGGCACTCCGCTATGCGCAAGTGAAGATTACTGGTCACGGGCAGGTGTTGGGCGCCTCAACCATTACACAACAGGTGGCCAAGAACTTCCTGCTGACCAATGAACGCACCATGTCACGCAAGTTGAAGGAAGCGCTGATCGTACAGCGCATTGAAGCCTCCTTCAGTAAAGACCAGATCATGGAGCTCTATCTCAATGACATTTTCCTTGGCTTCAATTCATACGGCGTCGCGGCCGCATCGCTGAATTATTTCGGCAAGCCGCTGGATGAGCTCTCCCTTGAGGAAGTGGGGTTCCTGGCGGCGCTGCCCAAAGGCCCGAACAACTATAATCCATTCAAATATTACGACCGCGCCGTTGAACGCCGCAATTATGTCCTCGAGCAGATGTTCGAGAACGGCTACATTTCCGAAGACGAGGAAAAGGCCGCTATCGCCAAACCGCTGAAGGTCAATCCACGTCCCTTTGGTGCACAATTGTTCTCCGCTGAATCTTTCGCTGAGGAGGCGCGCCGCGAGCTGATCCAGAAATATGGCAAGGATGAACTGGAAAGAGGCGGCTATTCGGTCCGCACCACGCTCGATCCGAAAATGCAGATCTTCGCCAGGCAGGCAGTCGCGCGTGGCCTGATCGGTTTCGACCGTATTCGTGGCTGGCGTGGACCAGTCGAACATGTTGATGATGTGAGTGGTGATTGGGCCCGCTATTTGACCAAGTACCGCGTGCCGCCAGACCAGCAGCCCTGGCAGATTGGCGTTGTATTGCAGGTCACCGACCAGGTGGCGACTGTCGGGCTTCAGCCAAAAATCCAGCAGGACGGCAAGTTCGGGACTGAGCGCCTGCAAGGCAATGTGCCCCTCCCGTTGCTGCAATGGGCGCGGAAATACGTTGACGGCGAAAAGCTGGGGCCTGAAATCAAGAAGGTTGGCGACGTTCTGCATATGGGCGACATCGTTTATGTTGCACCGTCGGGCAACAAGGATGAATTCCACCTCGTGCAGCTGCCGGAAGTGGAGGGAGCACTTGTGGCGATGGATCCGCACACCGGTCGCGTGCTCGCCATGGTGGGCGGCTTCTCCTACGGGCAAAGCCAGTTCAACCGCGCGGTTCAGGCCGAGCGCCAGCCGGGCTCGTCTTTCAAGCCCATTGTCTACGCGGCCGCTCTCGATAACGGCTATACGCCGGCTTCAGTGGTCCTCGACGCGCCTTTGGAAATCAAGATGCCCAATGGCGATATCTGGAAGCCGAAAAACTACGAAAAAGACTTCTACGGTCCTTCGACCCTGCGCCGTGCTATCGAACAGTCGCGCAACACCATGACGGTGCGCCTTGCTGAGGCCATGGGCATAACCAAGGTGGCTGACCTTGCTGAGCGCCTCGGCGTCTATGACCGTATGCCGCATGAGCTTTCAATGGCACTGGGGGCAGGGGAAACCACATTGCTTCGCATGACCACGGCTTATGCGATGATCGCTAATGGCGGCAAGAAGGTCGATGCCACGTTGATTGACCGCATCCAGGACCGTTTCGGCCGCACGGTCTGGAAACACGACACGCGAGAATGCCCGGATTGCAAGGCTGATAAGTATGTGCCGGGAATGTCTGAGCCCGATCTCCAGGAAAACCGGGAGCAGGTGATGAACCCCTATACTGCCTACCAGATCACATCAATGATGGAAGGTGTGGTTGAGCGTGGCACGGGCCGCAAGGTGCAGATCGTGGGAAAGCCGGTTGCCGGCAAGACGGGGACGTCCAACGAAGAAAAGGATGCCTGGTTCCTGGGTTTCACGCCGGATCTTGTTGTAGGTGTCTATATTGGCTTTGATACGCCCAAGCCCATGGGCGCCCGCCGCACGGGCGGCGAGCTGGCGGCTCCTGTTGTCGCTGATTTCATGCGTCTCGCCTTGCTGGGCAAGGCGGCCATTCCATTCCGCGTGCCCCGTGGCATCGAACTTATCCCGATTGCGGTGAACAGCGGCAAGCGCGCCGTCTATGGTGACAAGGGCGTCATCCTTGAAGCTTTCAAGCCTGGCGATGAACCGCCGGAAAATTCGGCTGTGATTGGGCAGGATATGGCAACCGCAACGCAGCCGGGTGACGGCGTGGTGTTGGTCGCTCCTGATCAGGCTGGATCACAACAGGGAGCGGACCCCAATTCGCAGATTATAGCGCCTGATACGTCTGGTAATTCCTCGCCCCAGGTACAGGGTGGCGGGTTGACGAACGGCGGCAACGGCCTCTATTGAGCGCTGCCATCTTTTGAAAGCTGAAAATGCGCGCTGAAACTTCCAAGGCCATCGCCGAAATCGAGCAGTCACTTGCACTGCTGAGGAGGCATCTTTGACTGGGACAATTCTGTCCGTGAACTCGCCGAGCTGAACGCCAAGGCCGAAGATCCATCACTGTGGAACGATCCTCAGAAGGCGCAGGAGGTGATGCGCAAGCGGCAGGATTTGGATAATCGCATCAATGGCATCCTCAAGATCCAGCAGTCCCTGAAAGACAATGCAGATCTCATTGAGATGGGTGAGGCCGAAGGCGATGCATCGATTGTCACCGAGGCTGAGAAATCCATCAACTCCATGAAGGCGGATATCGCCAAAGTCGAACTCGATGCACTGTTATCGGGTGAGGCGGATGCCAATGACAGCTATCTGCAGATTAATGCGGGGGCAGGCGGTACCGAAAGCCAGGATTGGGCTTCCATGCTGATGCGCATGTATGTGCGCTGGGCCAACCAGAGCAAATTCAAGGTCGAAGTGCTGGACCAGCACGATGGTGAAGAAGCCGGCATCAAATCTTGCACATTGCAGATCAAGGGTCACAATGCCTACGGCAAACTGAAGACCGAGAGCGGTGTGCACCGCCTTGTGCGCATTTCGCCTTACGACTCGAATGCAAGGCGGCACACTTCGTTTGCGTCCGCTTGGGCCTATCCTGTGGTCGATGACGATATCGAAATTGAAGTCGTCGACAGCGATTTGAAAGTGGACACCTACCGCGCTTCAGGCGCGGGTGGCCAGCACATCAACACCACCGACTCGGCGGTGCGCATCACGCACATACCCACCGGCATTATCGTGGCTTGCCAGGCCGAACGCTCGCAGCACAAGAACCGCGCCACCGCCATGAAGATGCTGAAAGCGCGCCTTTATGAAATGGAACTGCAGAAGAAGCAGGAAAAGGTTGATGCTGCCAATGCCAAGAAGACAGACATTGGTTGGGGCCACCAGATACGGTCTTACGTGCTGCAACCTTATCAACTGGTGAAAGACTTGCGCACCGGACACCAGACGTCAAACACGGCAGCCGTTCTGGATGGTGACATCGAGGACTTTATCGAAGCTTCGCTGGCCCAGCGCATCCACGGCGCACCGGATTCGGTCGAAGATATCGAGTAGGTAAGAGGCCTATTCCTTGAAGTTGTCGTCTTGAGGGGCAGGGCTCTGTGAGATCAGGCCAGCGGTGTCGCCCAGATTAATCGGAACAGGTGTGTGTGCCTCGGGAATTGCGCCATTCTGCGTGATGGTACCCATCACAAAGGCGCCGTGCTCGATGCTGATTCCCTCGTGCACCACATTGCCCTCGACATGAGCCCCTTTCTGGATGCTCAGACGTCCGGCATTGATCGGACCGAAAACCCGGCCGCGGATCATCACAAAATTCGAAAAAACGCCGCCATTTACGACACCGTTGACGTCAATAAGGCAGGTCGCCGCCCGTATTGAGCCCCGCAATTCGCCATCAATATGAATCTCGCCCTCGGTCGAAATGTTGCCCTCAATGACAACATCGCGCGCAATGTATGAGGGTTCGGCAGAAGGATTAAGCTGTGGTCCATCAGACCCGTTTTCATCAATTTCGGATCCGGGCCGCGTCCGTTTAAAAATCATAGAGTCCTCAAATTTCGGAAAGGTATTTAAGCTGTTTCGCCGTTCTTGTCACTGTGACACGCAATTCAGCCGAACATATGGCTAACGGCCTTTCTTATGCCCAACTTTATTGGCCTTAAGGCTTGGAATAAGGGCCCAATGATGGGAAAATGACGCGGATTCTGCGACCAGCCAGCGGGACGGCAACATGGTTAAGCGATAGGTTGGTGGTTTGAGGCCCAGGGCGATCAGATACTTAGTTTATGGCGCTGTGGCGGTCTTTGCGGTGATTTGCCTTCTCTTTGTGGCAACTTACATTCGCCTGACACGAGGTCCAATTGAACTTGGTTTCGTCAGTGACAGGATCCAGCAGGCTCTCGCCACCCAACTTCCTGACATCAAGATTTCCCTGGGCACGGCCCAACTCGCAATTGATCCCAAGTCTGGTGCTCCCCGCATCACCTTTTCCGATGTCACGGTAAAGGATGCGCATGACAACCAGATTGCCAGCGCGCCTCAGGCCGCGATGGGCCTCAGTGGCTGGCGCTTGCTGATTGGTTCTGTGCGACCGACCAGTCTGGATCTTATTGGCCCGGCCATTTCGGCACGGCGCAATCTTGATGGCAGTTTCACCATGGGGTTTGCTGCTCCGGACAAATCTTCCATTTCGGGGACGGATGAAGCCGATCAGCCGGAAGCAGAGACTGCAGCCGCCAGCGCTCAGGCTGAGCAAACCAGTGGTGCGCTCTTGCTCAACTTGCTCGACCGCCGTGACAGCGGTGATCCATTGTCATCGCTCCAGGACATCCGGGTCACCGATGCCAAGCTGCGTTTCTATGACGATGGCAATGCCGCGACCTGGTTTGCGCCTCATATTGATCTGACCTTCCAGAAAAAACCCTATGGCTTTGTGCTCCTTGGGAAAGTTGAAGTCGCAACCGGTGACCAGCCTTGGCATGCGGAGCTGTCAGCAACCTACAATCATGAGACGACGCTGTTCGAGATCAGTTCGACCATCGATAACGTGGTGCCGGCTTCGGTTGCCAAAAAGATTTTTGCATTGTCGCAATTTGCGGCAGTGAACACGCCGCTCTCAGGTCATGTTGACATGATCCTTGATCCCAATGGCAAGCTGTCTGCGGCTTCGGGTGAGCTTCAGGCCGGCCACGGCATGATTGTCTTGCCGAATTACTTTGCCGAGCCGATGGAGGTGAACGAAGGCACGCTGCAAATCCGTTACGCGCCAGAACAGGATACCTTCAACCTCACCAACTCCAGCCTGAACGTCGGCGGGCACAAGGTCGATATCGATGGCAGCCTGGCCCCACTGCGCGATGCCAACGGCAAACTCACAGCCCTTGCCATCAAATTGAAGACGCAGGCCAAAGACGAAAAGGCTGACGCGGGAACGCCGAATGTCGTCGTTGACCACATCGAATTCGAGGGCCGCGCTGGTGTCGAGAAGGCGCGGCTGGATATTGATGATCTGGTGGTGCTGTCAGGCAATAGCGGCTTGCGCATGCGCGGCAATATCACGGCTGGTGAACGCTCGCCCGGCATCCATGTCGCCGGGCGGTTGCGCGATGTGAACGTTGATCTCCTGCGCACACTTTGGCCACCGTTTGTCGCTCCGCGTTCACGCACCTGGATTTTTGCAAACGTATCGCAAGGTTCCATTCCGGAAGGCACATTCCAGGTCAATTTCTCCGAGAACCAGCTGGCCGACGCCAAAGAAGCCCATCATAATCCTGATGGTTCCATTGATTTCCAGTTCGGTCTCAAGGATATAACCACGCACTATTTCAAGTCGTTGCCTGATCTCGTTGGAGGTTCGGGTCAGGGTCATGTGCAGGACAATAGCTTCAATCTGGATATCAACACGGGCGCCGCGACCATGCCAAGCGGCGATGTAATCCAATTGGTGTCAGGTAATTTCAATGTCGACGATCTTCAGGCCGAGCAAATTATCGGCAAATTCAATTTCGAACTGAATGCACCGTTGAGCGCCATGGTTGATGTTGCAACCAACACCGACATCAAGATGGTAAAGCCGGATGCTCTGGTGAACTTCCCCAAGGCGACGGGGAGTGGGCGCATCAAGCTCAGCCTGCAGCTGCCATTCGTGAAAGACCCGCCAGCGGAACAGGTCGTCCTCCAGACGCAGGCCAATCTGACCAATGTGGCCGCCCCGAATTTCATGCCTGGGGTCGACTTGACTGACGGCAATCTCACCATTGCCGTATCCCAGCAAAAGATCGATATTTTTGGTCCGGCCAAGGTCAACGGCCAGCCGGCAAAATTGGCGTGGTCAAAGCCTCGTGATGGCGGCCCGGCTACAGCGCAGCTCTCGGCCGTGCTCGATGAAAAATCGCGCGACAAGCTGGGCATCAAACTGCAGGACTATTTGACGGGGCCGGTGCCTGTGGATGCCAATTTCACCAAGGACCAAGCTGGCAATTCGATCTTCGACGTGAAGGCCGATCTGTCGAAAGCCACGATGAAAGTTACTGCGTTGGGCTGGACGCGGCCACCCACGGCGGGCACCACCGCAACGTTCCGTGTTCTGGCGTCTGATCAGGGCCGGAGCCTGCAGAATTTCAAGCTGGACGGCGATGGCTTGCACTTGCGTGGTGGCGCCGAAATGGCGAAAGACGGAAAGCTCAAATCCGTCAACATGAACGAAATCCGCCTGGACGAAGACAATGTCTTCAGCGTGCGCGCCATACCGGGCGATGGCACCACGGACCTTACCATCACGGGCACAAACTTCGACGCGCGTCCCTACATCAAGTCGGTACTTGCACCGCCCAAGACGCAGGATGATGGTGACCCGCAGGCAAGTCCCACCCAGGATTTCACCCTCAAGGCCCATTTCGACAAGGTCTCTGCCAACCGCGGTGAAATCATCAACGACGTCACCGCAAATCTCCGCGCCCGTGGGGGCCGCATTGCCGAGGCCAACATTCAGGGAACATTTCTGAATGGCCAACCAGTCACGGCGACGGTTGTGCCGCTTCCGCAGGGACGCCAGATGCGGGTGATGAGCAAGGATGCCGGCTCTGCCATGCGCGCCGCCAATTTCTATTCCAAGATTGCTGGCGGCCAGCTCACATTCTCGGCACTCATTGGAAATGAGACGGGTTCACCGCTGCGCGACGGCAACCTGACCATCACCGACTTTGATGTCAGGAACGAAGCGGCGCTGGCTGATCTCGACAAGCGCGGCAAGCCCACCAAGGCTGGTCCACGCAGCGAAGCCGTGTACCTTCAGCACGCTGTATCTGCCGTTTTCTTCTGACGACAAGTTCATCCGGTTCAAGGACGGCACCGTCAGAGGTCCCACCATGTGCGCCACCGCCGACGGCGCCGTTCGCAAGGCGGATAACGCCCTGGATATTTCTGGCACGGTTGTTCCAGCCTGCGGACTTTCCCGTGCCTTGAATGGTGTGCCGCTGATCGGCGACATCCTCAGCGGTGGCAACTACAATGAAGGCATTTTCGGCATCACATATTCTATGGGTGGCACCTTTGCTGATCCGAAGATCCAGATGAACCCGATTTCGGCCCTGGCACCGGGATTTCTCCGCCGCCTTTTTGACTACAATCCCAAACCGGCGGCCGCGAATACGACGGGCGTGGGCAAAGTGAACAATTGATCAGGATTGGCGCAGCAAAACGTGGCGCTTTTTGCCAAGCGACAGCTTGATCGCACCATCATCATTGAGCTGCGCGTGATCGAGCACGAACTTGTCATTGCTCACGGCAACGTCGTTCACCTTGACCGCACCGCCCTGGATATTTCGCTTGGCATCGCCATTCGATGAACATAGGCCAGCAGCCACCAGAGCCTGAAGAATGCCCAGCCCACCAGTAGAGATCGACGGAAACGCTTGGAAGCGCGTCTCCGGCGGCACCTTCCTCAAAAGTCTTGCGCGCAGTTTCGGCGGCTTCATCAGCAGCAGGCTTGCCGTGAAGAAGCGTGGTTGCTTCATTGGCCAGCACCTTCTTGGCTTCATTGATTTCAGCGCCGCCAAGTTTCTCAAGCCGCGCGATTTCCGACATGGGCAAAAGGGTGAAAAGTTTGAGGAAACGCACAACATCGGCGTCCTCCGTGTTGCGCCAGAACTGCCAGTATTCGTAGGGGCTGCGCAGATCAGCGTTCAGCCACACCGCACCCGACGCAGTTTTGCCCATCTTCGCACCTGACGACAAGGTAATGAGCGGTGAGGTCAGCGCATAGAGCTGATGCGTGCCCATGCGGCGGCCCAAATCGATGCCATTGACGATGTTGCCCCACTGGTCAGAGCCTCCCATCTGCAAATTGCAACCATAACGCTTTGCCAGCTCCACAAAATCGTAGGACTGCAGCACCATATAGTTGAATTCGATAAACGAAAGTTCATGTTCGCGCTCAAGGCGCATCTTCACCGAATCCATCGTCAGCATGCGGTTAACACTGAAATGCCGGCCTACATCGCGGAGCATGTCGATATAGTTCAGCTGAGCCAGCCACTCGGCATTGTCGAGCATGATGGCGTCGTTGGGCGAGCCGTCAAATCGCAGGAATTTTGAAAATACCTGCTTGATGCCGTTCTTGTTGTTCTCGATGTCTTCCAGCGAAAGCAGCCGCCGGCTCTCGTCACGGCCCGAGGGATCACCCACCCGGGTGGTGCCGCCCCCCATCAGCGTGATGGCCTTGTTGCCCGTGGCTTGCAGCCAGTGCAGCAGCATGATCTGCACCAGCGAACCCACATGCAGGGAAGGGGCCGTGCAGTCGAAACCGATATAACCTACAGCCTGTCCGCGGTTGGCCAATTCATCCAGCCCGGCAAAGTCTGAACACTGATGGATGTAGCCCCGTTCGGAGAGTATATTAATGAAATCGGAATGGAATTCGGCCATGATGTCGGCCTCTTAACGAGAGGGCACAATCTTGTCAAAAAAGCTCAAGGCGTTGGGACTGATGTCGGGAACATCGCTCGATGGGATCGACATTGCCCTGCTTGAGACTGACGGCGAAAACCGCGTGGGTCGCGGCCCTTTCACGAGCTTCAGCTATACCGAAGATCAGCAGAAAATATTGCGCCAGGCGCTGGTGGATGCGGTTGCCTTGCATGAGCGCGGCGAGCGCCCGGCGAGCCTCGGTAGGGCAGAAGCGCTGCTCACCGAATGGCATGCCGAGATCGTGTTGAAATTTCTGCGCGCCAACCGCCTGCATCAGCGTGAGATTGATGTCATCGGCTTTCATGGTCAGACGGTGCTGCATCGTCCGGACGAGCATTTGACGGTGCAACTTGGCGATGGTGTAGCCCTTGCCAAGGCGACGCGTATCAATGTGGTGTATGACATGCGTGCGGCTGACGTGGCGTCGGGTGGTCAGGGCGCACCGCTGGTGCCGGCATATCACGCAGCACTCGCGCCAATCCGGCCTTGCGCATTTATAAATATCGGCGGCGTGGCCAATGTCACTTTCATCGGCAGCGATGGCATGCTGCTCGCCTTCGACACAGGCCCCGGCAATGCATTGATCAACGACTGGATGCTGAAGCACAGCGGCACTCCGATAGACCTCGGTGGAGAAACAGCCTTGAAAGGCTCTGTCTCCGGAAAGCATCTGCAGCAAGCGCTTGCTCATCCCTATTTCAGCCAGCAGCCACCCAAATCTCTCGATCGCAATGCCTTTGCCGGTCTGAATTTTGATGGGCTTTCACTGGCAGATGGCGCGGCAACCCTCTCCGCCTTCACCGTTGAGTCCATTGTCCAAGCATCGCGCTGGATGCCGGAAACGCCAAAGCAATGGATCATCTGCGGCGGCGGCAGGCTCAATGAAGCCATCATGCGCGGCTTGCGTGCGCAGCTGTCGGGCGTGATGATGGCAGACTCGCTTGGCTTCAACGGTGATGCCATGGAGGCCGAAGCTTGGGCCTATCTCGCGGTGCGTAGTCTAAGGCACTTGCCTTTGACATATCCCGGAACCACCGGAACTCCTCAAGCGCTTACCGGTGGCATTATCGTCAGGCCGGAACCAGCCCCAGTTTCTTGAACAAACGCCCATCAATGATGATGAGAGCGAGACCGATAATCAGTGCACCGATCAGCTCGTTAGTCGACAGAGCCTCGTTGAGGAACAGCACACCCAGCATGATCGCCGAAATCGGGATAAGCATGGTCACCAGAATGGTGAAGGATGGCCCATTCTTGGTCAGAATCCGGAAAAAGATCAGATAGGCCAGCGAGGTCGAGATCGCCGCCAGGCCCACGAGGGCAGCCCAACATTGCGCGCTGACCGTGAAGTATTGTGCTGGCGTCGAAAATCCAAAAGCCAACACAGCCATGACCACAGTCGACGTGCACAGCTGGCAAGTTGCTGTCGTAATCGGATTGACGCCCATCAGCCGCGTCTTCGACCAGGGCGCCGAAAGCCCGTAACAGGCTGAACCAAAGGTGACGGCAAGTGCGCCCAATGTCTGCCCTCCCAACTGGCCAAAACTCGCACCACTGAGTACCATCACGCCCACCAGGCCAAGCGCCAGTGCAACGCCCTTGCGCGCCGTCAGCGCCTCGAGTCCGAACAGCGCCATGAACAGTGCGGCAAACATGGGCGACGTGGCGTTGAGCACACCGGCAAGCCCGCTGCTGATCAGGCTTTCACCCCATGAAATGGCGATGAAGGGCAATACATTGTTGAGAATGGCCATGCCGCCGCAGGAAACCCAGGTGCGCAGGTCTCTGGGCAATGCGCCCTGCGTGAAGAAATGCACCGGCAGCAGAAGTGATGCGGCAATCGTCACGCGTGCGAACACCACAAGAATGGCAGGCAGCTCCTTGATAGCCACGGCAATGAAGAAGAATGAGCCGCCCCAGATCAGCGACAGAAGACCGAGCAACAGCCAGCTCTGCGTATCGACTTTCTGTTCAGGCATGAATTCCCTCCACGTTTTGGAGGATCATTAAAGCGGCGGCAGGCGATGAGCCACCCGCTTTACGCAGGGCAGTTAGGTTTCCAGCGTAAGGCGCTTGTCGAGATAATCAGCGCAGATCTTGGTCAGGTCTTCGATGCGGTCCTGGAAGAAGTGGTTGGCATCGGGAATCACCTTGTGCTCGATGGTGATGCCCTTCTGGGTCTTGAGCTTTGACACCAGGGTGTGGACCGCTTCTGGCGATGTCACGGTGTCTTTGCCCCCATTCACAAACAGGCCCGAGGCCGGGCAGGGAGCGAGGAACGAGAAGTCATAATGCTTGGCGAGCGGCGCGATGGAGATGAAGCCTGAAATCTCCGGACGGCGCATCAGCAGCTGCATTGAAATCCAGGCACCAAACGAAATCCCGGCAATCCAGCAGATCTTGGATTCGCGGTTGAAGCTTTGCAGCCAGTCGAGGGCGGAGGCGGCATCAGCCAACTCACCCGCACCGTTGTCAAACAGGCCCTGGCTGCGGCCCACGCCGCGGAAATTGAAGCGCAGCACGGAAAAACCGCGCGACTGAAACAGCTGATAAAGCGAATGAACAATCGGGTTGTTCATGGTCCCGCCGAAAGAGGGGTGGGGATGGAGCAGGATGGCGATGGGAGAACCAGCCGTTTTGGCCTTGTGGTAACGCGCCTCAATTCGACCGGCAGGCCCGTTGAAAATCACTTCCGGCATATGTTCAGGACTGACCTTTTGTAACCACGCCACGGAAAGGAATAGTTGACTCCCGTAGTCGGATTTATTATTGGTTGTTTAGAACGGTTCCAAAGAACCGGTCGCCATCGGCTGAAGGCGCTTTTGCACGAGGCCGGAGGGAAAATGCAAGCTTTTCATGAAGCTTTAAAGGCTGAAAAGATGAAGTTAAGCACAAAAGGCCGCTATGCGGTGATGGCCATGATCGATATCGGCGTTCACAGCGCTGGCAAGCCGGTGTCACTCGCCGATATTGCGGGCCGTCAGGACATTTCCCAGGAATATCTCGAACAGCTGTTCAGCAAGCTGCGCCGGTCCGGGCTTGTCGCCTCGGCGCGCGGCCCCGGCGGCGGCTATGTGCTGGCCCGTGGCGCGGCGGACATCCGCATGTCGGATGTCATTCAGGCGGTGGATGAGGAGATGCGCGTCACGCGTTGCGAGGGTGATGCGGTCAATGGCTGTGTCAAAGGCGAGCGCTGCTGTGCCCATGACCTGTGGTCGTCGCTGGGCCGGCAGATGATGCATTTCCTCGAAAGTGTTTCGCTGGAGGACGTGGTGGAGAAGCGCAACTTGGCGCTTGCCGCCACCATCAAGCAGACCAAGGACCGCCACGTGCGGCCGATGATGTGAGTGACGCCAGCCAGAAGCCATGCGCAGTTATCTCGACCATAATGCCACGAGCCCGCTTCGCCCTTCGGTGAAGGCAGCGATGCTTGCGGCCATGGACAAGGGCGGCAATGCGTCGTCGGTCCATGCCGAAGGCCGTGCGGCGCGCAAGGTGATGGATGACGCGCGCGAGCAGATCGCCTTCAGGCTCGGCTGCCTGCCGCAAATGATCGCCTTCACCTCTGGTGGCACCGAAGCCAACAACATGGCGTTGCGGGGCGTTGCGGTTGAGCGCTTGCTGGTTTCGTCCATCGAACATCCGAGCGTACTCGAAGCGGCCAAGGCATCGGGCAAGAAGATTGAACTCATTCCAGTGGATGCGGAAGGCCGGGTGGATATCGCGGCGCTTGAGAAACTCTTGGTCGGTCCCAAGGCGCTGGTCTCGATCATGCTGGCCAATAATGAAACAGGTGTGATCCAGAATATCGCCGGGATCGCACCACGCGTGGCCAAGGCCGGTCACTTTCTTCATGTCGATGCGGTGCAGGGTTTCGGCAAGATGCCGGTGAATTTCGGTCTGCTGGGTTGCGACCTGCTGACCATCGGCGCGCACAAGGTCGGCGGCCCCACTGGCGTTGGCGCGCTGGTCATCCGCGACGGCTTGTCGTTGAGCCGCTGCTCCATGGCGGTGGCCAGGAACTGCGCCGCCGCGCCGGCACCGAAAATATCGCCGCCATCGCAGGCTTTGGCGCGGTCGCGGCGGAGCCGTTGCTCGACTTGAACCCGTTGCGCGACAAGCTTGAACGCGAGCTCGACGGTGCCCATATCTTCAGCGCGGGCGCAGAGCGCCTTTCCAACACGATATGTTTTTCACTTCCCGGCCTCAAGGCCGAAACCCTGCTCATGAAGTTTGATTTGGAGGGCGTGGCCATATCGTCAGGCTCGGCCTGCTCATCAGGCAAAGTTGCAGCGCTCGCATGTGCTCGAAGCCATGGGCGTCGCGCCGAATCTCGCGCAAAGCGCCATCCGCGTATCGCTCGGCTGGAACAGCACCGCCGCAGACATCGCACACTTCATGACCGTAACCAACAAGATCAAGAAAAAGACTGAGGCAAAAGCTGCATAATGGCCGACCAGGAAACCATAGATCTCGTCAAGACCATCGAGGTCGACAAATACAAATACGGCTTCGAAACCGATATTGAGAGCGACTATGCGCCCAAGGGTTTGAACGAGGACGTAATCCGCTTCATCTCGGCCAAGAAGAATGAGCCGCAATGGATGCTGGATGGCCGCCTGGAAGCCTACCGCGTCTGGCAGCAGATGGTCGAACCCACCTGGGCCCGCGTGAATTATCCGAAGATCGACTATCAGGATCTCTATTACTACGCCGCGCCCAAATCCTCTGCCGCGCCCAAGTCGCTGGATGAGATCGATCCCGAAGCTGCTCGAGACCTATGCCAAGCTTGGCATTCCACTGAAGGAACAGGAAATCCTCGCGGGCGTGCGCAAGCAGGGCGAGAAGAGCCGCCTCGACGAAGAAGGCAATGAGATTACCGAAGCGCGCGTGGCCGTGGATGCCGTGTTCGATTCGGTTTCCGTCGTCACCACCTTCAAGGACGAGTTGGCCAAGGCCGGCGTCATCTTCTGCTCGATTTCGGAAGCCGTTCGTGAACATCCCGATCTGGTGAAAAAGTATCTTTTCAGCGTGGTGCCGCAGGGCGACAATTATTTTGCGGCCCTGAATAGTGCCGTCTTCTCTGATGGCTCGTTCGTCTACGTGCCGCCGGGTGTGCGCTGCCCGATGGAGCTTTCGACCTATTTCCGCATGAATGCCAGGAACACCGGGCAGTTCGAACGCACGCTGATCATCGCCGACAAAGGCGCTTATGTGAGTTATCTCGAAGGCTGCACCGCGCCGACGCGCGATGAAAGCCAGCTGCATGCCGCTGTGGTGGAGTTGATCGCGCTGGAAGGCGCCGAGATCAAATATTCCACCGTGCAGAACTGGTATCCCGGCGATGCCGAAGGCAAGGGCGGAATCTATAATTTCGTGACCAAGCGCGGCGACTGCCGTGGGCATCACTCCAAGATCAGCTGGACGCAGGTGGAAACCGGCTCGGCCATCACCTGGAAATATCCGAGCTGCATCCTGCGCGGCGATCATTCGCGCGGCGAATTCTATTCCATCGCCATCTCGAATGGCCGCCAGCAGGTCGACAGCGGCACCAAGATGATTCACTTGGGCAAGAACACGTCGAGCCGCATCATCTCCAAGGGTATCGCAGCGGGCCGCAGTGACAACACCTATCGCGGCCTTGTCTCCGCCCACCGCAAGGCGCTGAACGCCCGCAACTTTCACGCAGTGTGACTCGCTGCTGATCGGCGACAAATGCGGCGCACACACCGTGCCCTATATCGAGGCCAAGACCTCGACGGCGCAGTTCGAGCATGAGGCGACGACCTCGAAGATCAGCGATGACCAGATGTTCTACTGCATGTCGCGCGGCCTGTCGCAGGAAGAAGCAGTGGCGCTGATCGTCAACGGCTTCGTGCGCGATGTGCTGCAGCAGCTGCCCATGGAATTCATGGCCGAGACGCAGAAGCTGATTGGAATTAGTTTGGAAGGTAGTGTTGGTTAAAATGTTGAAGATCGAAAACCTCCACGTCAAACTGGCAGACGAGAACCGCGAAATTCTCAAAGGCCTTTCGCTCCAAGTGAAACCTGGAGAGGTGCATGCCATCATGGGGCCGAATGGCTCTGGCAAGTCGACACTGTCTTACGTGCTTGCGGGCCGCGAGGGCTATGACGTGACTGAAGGTTCTGTCACCTACAATGGCGAAGACCTGCTGGCGCTCGATCCCAATGACCGCGCCGCCAAAGGCCTGTTCCTGGCCTTCCAGTACCCGATTGAAATCCCCGGCGTGCAGACCATGCAGTTCCTGAAGGTGGCGCTCAACGCCCAGCGCAAGGCGCGCGGCGAGAAGGAACTTTCCATTCCGGAATTCATGCGTTTCGTGAAGGAACGCGCCGCCAAGCTCAATATCAGCCAGGACATGCTGAAGCGCCCGGTCAATGTCGGCTTCTCCGGCGGTGAGAAGAAGCGCGCCGAGATCCTGCAGATGGCCGTGCTCGAGCCGTCGCTCTGCGTGCTCGATGAAACGGACTCGGGCCTCGATATCGACGCGCTGAAGGTGGTGGCGGAAGGCGTGAACGCGCTGCGTTCGCCCGACCGCGCCATGATCGTGATCACCCACTACCAGCGTCTGCTTGATCACATCATTCCGGACGTGGTGCATGTGCTGTCCGACGGCAAGATTGTGAAGACCGGCGGCAAGGAGCTGGCCCTCGAGCTCGAAAAGAACGGCTATGCCGACTATGCGGAGAAGGCGGCGTGAGCACGGCGCTTGAGTTGACGGCGGCCGAGCAGGCGCTCGGAATCTCGCTGCCCACCCGTCGCATGGAAGAGTGGCGCTGGACCGATCTGCGCCGCTCCATCACCAAACCCTATGCGCCGCAGAAGGTTGATGCTGCTGCCAGGGACGTCGAGAGGCTGCTTGCCTCATCACCCTTTGCCAGGATTGCCAAGGCGCGCGTGGTGTTTGTGAATGGCGTGTTTGACGAGCAGCATTCGAAACTCGCAGGCCTAAAGATCAGTGACGCAACCGGCGAGGCCCATGCCAAGGGTGAGCTCATCGATCTTAACCGCGCACTGAAGGCAACAGGCAAACTCCTGGAATTCAGCGAACAGGCCGATCACCTGACCGAGATCATCCATGTGGCCACCAATTCAGCCCCGCGGGCCATTGGCCTGCACAACCGCATCAGCGTCACGGAAGGCGCAACCGCCTCGATCATCGAAACCTTTGTCGGCGAAGGCGACTATGTGATGAATGCGGTCACCGAGATTGATCTCGCCAAGGGCGCGAAACTCGACCGCCTGAAGCTGCAGAATGACGCGGCTGCAGCCACGCATCTGTCGCATGTCAATTTCAATCTCCATCAGGACTCACGCCTTAACGACGTTACAGTGCATGTGGGAGCAGCACTCACCCGCCAGAACGGCAAGTGCAACTTCCACGGCCAGAACGGCGATGCCAAGATCAGCGGCGCCTATCTGCTGCGCGACAAGCAGCATGTCGATACGGCGCTGGTCATCAACCACGCCCAGCCCCACTGCACCAGCCGCGAACTGTTCAAATGCGTGATGGATGACAATGCCCGCGGCATTTTCCAGGGCAAGGTCGTCGTGGCGCGTGATGCGCAAAAAACCGACGGCAAGCAGTCCAGCCATGCGCTGTTGCTGTCAGAATCCGCCGAATTTGATGCCAAGCCCGAGCTTGAGATTTTTGCTGATGATGTCGTCTGTGGCCACGGCGCCACGGCGGGCGACCTCAACCACGATCATCTCTTCTATCTCAAATCACGCGGTGTTCCCGAGGCCGAAGCCAAGTCGCTGCTGATCGCTGCCTTTGTCGGCGAGGCTTTCGATCTGGTGCCGCAGGATGATGTGCGCGAGGCTTTGGTGGCAGTTGGCTGAAAAATGGGTGGTGCGGGCGTGACCTTCGACGTCGCCAAGATCCGCGCCGACTTTCCCATCCTCGCGCGCGAGGTCTATGGCAATCCGCTGGTCTATCTCGACAACGCCGCCTCGGCGCAGAAGCCCAAGGTGGTGATTGACACGATGACCAAGGCGATGACCGAAACTTATGCCAACGTCCATCGCGGCCTGCATTTTCTCTCCAACGCCTCGACCGATGCGTTTGAGCAGGCCCGTGAAAGCGTGCGCCGCTTCATCAATGCGCCGTCCAAAGACCAGATCATCTTCACGAGGAATGCCACCGAGAGCATCAATCTCGTGGCGCAAAGCTTCGGCAATATGGTGATCGGCGAGGGGGATGAAATCATCATTTCGATCCTCGAGCATCATTCCAACATCGTGCCTTGGCATTTCCACCGCGAGCGCCGCGGCGCCGTGCTGAAATGGGCACCGATCGATGATGACGGCAATTTCCTGGTCGATGACTTCGCCAAGCTGATCACCAAGCGCACCAAGATGGTGGCCATCACCATGATGTCCAACGCGCTGGGCACGGAAGTGCCGGTGGCCGAGGTCATCCGGATCGCGCACCAGCATGGCGTTCCGGTTCTGGTCGACGCCAGCCAAGGCGCTGTCCACGGCAAGATCGATGTGCAGGCGCTGGATTGTGATTTCCTCGTCTTCACCGGCCACAAGACCTATGGGCCCTCAGGCATCGGCGTGCTTTATGGCAAGGCTGACCTGTTGCAGAAAATGCCGCCTTATCAAGGCGGTGGCGAGATGATCTCGGAAGTCACCTTAGACACCATTACCTACAACGACCCGCCGCACCGCTTCGAGGCCGGCACGCCTGCCATCGTCGAAGCCATCGGTCTGGGTGCGGCCCTGGATTACATGGAGAGCATCGGCCTCGATGCCATAGCCGCCCATGAAAAGGCCCTGCATGACCATGCCATGGAGCGGCTTTCCCACATCAATTCAGTGAAGATTTTCGGCCGCGCGAAGCACAAGGGGCCGATCATTTCCTTCGCCATGGAAGGGGCGCATCCCCATGATGTGGCAACGGTAATTGACCGGCAGGGCATTGCCGTGCGCGCCGGCACCCACTGCACGCAGCCGCTGCTCACCCGTCTCGGTGTCACGGCCACGGCCCGGGCTTCCTTCGCCATGTACAACACCCATGAGGAGGTTGATAAACTGGCTGAAGCGCTTATCTCTGCCCAGAGGATCTTTTCGTGAGCGAAGCATCGACCATAGCGGCCCCCGAGGTCACCAGCGTGGCTGGCGAAAACGCGCCCAACCCGTCGGCCATACCAGCTGACGAACTGGCGCGGATGACGGATGACATCGTGTCGGCGCTGAAGACGGTTTACGATCCGGAAATCCCGGTCGATATATATGAGCTGGGCCTGATCTATAAGGTCGATATCGATGATGACCGCAATGTCGCCATCGAGATGACGCTGACGGCACCAGGCTGCCCGGTGGCGGGCGACATGCCGAGCTGGGTGGAAAATGCCGTTTCATCAGTGCCGGGTGTCGCCTCCTGCAAGGCAAGAATTACGTTTGACCCGCCATGGGACCATTCGCGCATGAGCGAAGAGGCCCGCATGGCGATGAATATGTGGTAGGATCAATCATGGTTGTAGCTGCACGTCCACGTCCCGCCGTTCTGAAGATCACGCCTGCCGCGATCTCGCGCCTGCATGAGCTGATGCAGAACCAGGAAGGGATCGGCCTGCGCGTCGGCGTGAAAAATGGCGGTTGCGCCGGCATGGAATACACCATGGAATGGGCTAGGGAGCAGGGCAAGTTTGACGAGGTCATCGAGCAGGATGGTACGCGCGTGCTCATTGAATCCAAGGCCGTGATGTTCCTCCTCGGCACCGAAATGGATTTTCAGGCGGGCACGCTGAAGTCAGGTTTTGTGTTCAACAACCCGAACCAGATCTCGGCCTGTGGTTGCGGCGAAAGCGTGCAGCTGAAGGCGGTGGGCGCGGCGGACGAGCAAGTTGCAGACTTGCGAGAGCAAAGCCGCGCAAATTAAAGAACAACCCAGTGAGCTACACTCAAGGCTTCGCCGATCAGGTTCTCGACCTGATGACGGGCCTTGGCAAAGTCTCCACCAGGAAAATGTTCGGCGAATTGGGGCTTTATCTCGGGCCCCAAATTTTTGCCTGCATCATTGATGATGAGCTTTATCTGAAAGCCACTGGAGAGCTCGCGGAGGAATTGAAAGAGCAGGGCGGCAAGCAATTCGCGCCCGGCAGCAAGGGTGGCAAACAGATTGCAATGCCCTACTGGACAGCGCCCACAGCTTGCCTCGATGATCCTTCGGAAATGATGGTGTGGTGCAAGAAATCGCTGAGCAATCTTGAAGCGCCTAAACCTGCAAAAAAGAAGAAGCGCTAAACCTTCCGCGCTGGCGCCCGCGTCCTTTCGGATGTGAACCTGATGCCAATCAAATCATCTTTGCGCCACACAACGCGCGCGTCCTGAATGGTGTTGTCCATGGGGATCAGCAACCGGAACGCTGTGGGAACCGAAAGCTGGTCTTTGCAGATGATCCTGGCACCGGTTTCGGAGATATCGCGGATTTGGCAATCAGACAAAAGCCATTGATCGAGGGCAACAATCTTGCCGCCTTTAAACACACGTGGGCGCGGCGCACGCCTCTTGTTTTCAGTCATCATGGGAAAGTCACTGCGAGATTCAACCCGCCCAAACTACTGGCCGCGCGTTAGCGCAAGCTAAACAATCATCACCAGTCGAAGGCTAAAATGCGTGGCGCGCGCCAAGTTGTGTTCACAAGTGAACGCGGCTTTCGGATTTCCTGCGCCCGAAAGTTGCGGCGGTGGTGTGAAGTCAACGCCGGGTAAGAAACGCCGGCATGTTGCCCGAATGGAAGCCGGACGAATCCTGCACTGCTTCGTCGCGGTGCGAGTCATGCCGGGGCGGGCGAGGCGGTCTGGATGGCCGCTCCGGGCTCTCAGGGCGGGAAGCCGGGGGGGCATGTTCGGCGGGTGCGGCTTGCGCCACTTGCTGTGGGGCCTCTGCGCGTTCTGGACGCGGCGCACGCTCAGCGCGTGGTTCGCGTTCGCGCCGCGGCCCACGTTCGCCGCCGCGTGGCTTCCGGCCTCTGCCGCGGCTCGGCTCATGGGAATCTTCGGAGGCAGCCGCTTCCACACCGCCTTCCAGCGTGAAATAGGGAATGTCTTTCTTGATCAGCGCTGTGATGGCATTGAGCTGCTTGAATTCCTCTCGCGTCACCAACATGAAGGCATGGCCCTCACGGCCAGCGCGGCCGGTGCGCCCGATGCGGTGCACGTAATCTTCCGAATGGATCGGAACATCGAAGTTGAACACGTGGCTCACATCGGGGATATCGAGGCCACGGGCAGCCACGTCAGAGGCGATGAGCAATGTCACTTCATTGTTGCGGAAGGCCGCCAGCATTTTCGTGCGCGCCGACTGGTCCATGTCGCCATGCAGCGCCCCGGCATTGAAGCCATGCTTCTGCAGGGACTTTTCGAGCAATGCCACCGTGGTCTTGCGGTTGGCGAAGACGATGCCGTTCTTGATGTTGGTCTGGGTGTTGATCAGGCGGCGCAGCGTGTCGCGCTTGGCCTTGGGATCATGCGGTGCCTGAACCAGGTGCTGCTCGATGGTTTCGACTGTGGACGAGCGTGCAGCGGTTTCGATCTTGATGGGGTTGTGCAGGAACTGCGCCGTCAACCGCTGGATTTCCGGCGGCATCGTGGCTGAGAAGAACAGGGTTTGGCGCGTGAACGGCAGAAGCTTGCAGATGCGCTCGATGTCGGGAATGAAGCCCATGTCGAGCATGCGGTCAGCTTCATCGATCACCAGCATCTCAATGCCGGTCATCAGCAGGCGGCCACGTTCGAAATGGTCGAGCAGGCGGCCCGGAGTCGCAATCACCACGTCAGCCCCACGGTCAATCTTGGCAGCTTGTGGGTCGAAGGCCACGCCACCGATCAGCAGCGCCACGGTCAGTTTGTGGTTCTTGCCGAGTGTGGCGAAAGATTCTTCCACCTGCGCCGCGAGCTCGCGCGTCGGTTCGAGAATGAGGGTGCGCGGCATGCGGGCGCGGGCACGGCCCTTTTCCAGCATCGAAAGCATGGGCAGCACGAAGGCGGCCGTCTTGCCGGAACCGGTCTGGGCCAGGCCCATCACGTCCTTGTGTTGGAGCGCATGAGGGATCGCCTGTGCCTGAATGGCAGTCGGCGTGGTGTAACCAGCGGAAGTGACGGCTTCCAGCACTTTGGGACTCAGACCCAGATCAGCAAATGTCATCGAATTAGAAAAACCATTCCGGCGAAAGCAAAAATCAATAAACGCCCGGGGAATTATTCGCCAAATCCGGGCGACTTGTGCGCCGCAAATAGGATCTCAGGCGGGAAAAGTCAAATCCAAGCCTGATTTGCCATGGGAAAATCGCGATAACTGGTCTGCGTTTGCCCCTGATGGTTACTCGCGGTTAAAAAGGCCGCATGCACCTGGGGAATCACGGTGCCATCAAGAGGGGAAATGGGATGAAAAAGCTGTTTGCAGAATTTTTTGGCACGTTCTGGCTCGTGCTTGGGGGGTGTGGAAGTGCTGTCCTGGCGGCAGGCTTCCCACAACTGGGAATAGCCTTTGCTGGCGTGGCGCTGGCATTTGGCTTGACGGTGTTAACCATGGCCTATGCCGTGGGCGGAATTTCCGGCGGTCATTTCAACCCTGCTGTGACGGTGGGCCTGGCCACCGCCGGCCGCTTCGAATGGAAAGACGTACCGGGCTACGTCATCGCCCAGGTCGTTGGCGGCGCTGTTGGCGCATTGGTGCTTTATCTCATTGCCAGCGGCAAGGCGGACTTTTCGACAGCGGCGGGCTTTGCCTCCAATGGCTATGGCGAACATTCGCCGGGCGGCTACTCACTGTTCGCAGCGCTGATTTGTGAAATCGTGATGACCGCTTTCTTTCTCCTCATTATTCTCGGCTCGACCCATGGCAGGGTTCCGGCCGGGTTTGCGCCGATCGCGATCGGCCTTGGCCTGACGCTCATTCACCTGATTTCCATTCCGGTGACCAACACGTCGGTCAACCCGGCGCGGTCAACCGCCGTGGCCCTGTTCGTCGGCGGCTGGGCCATCCAGCAGCTCTGGCTGTTCTGGGTGGCGCCAATCGTTGGTGCTGTCCTGGGTGCGCTGATTCATAAATCGCTCTTGGAAGGCGAAGGCTGATCGGGCACTTCTGTAGTCACAAAACAGAAAGGCGGCTTCCAAGCCGCCTTTTTTCATTCAAATGTGCGGTGATCACGCCAGATCGAAACGGTCTGCGTCCATCACCTTGGTCCAGGCATCGACGAAGTCCTTGGCGAACTTCTTGCCGGAATCAGCCTGCGCATAGGCTTCGCTGAGCGCGCGGAGTTGCGAATTGGAGCCAAAGACGAGATCGGCGCGTGTGCCCGACCATTTCTTTTCATTGCTCGCACGGTCGCGTGCTTCGAAGATGTCCTCGTCGGCTGACGTCGATTTCCAGATGACACCCATGTCCGTCAGGTTGACGAAGAAGTCATTGGTCAACACGCCGGGCTTCTTGGTGAAGACACCATGTTCCGATCCGTTGGCATTGGCGCCAAGCACGCGCAGGCCGCCAACCAGCACCGTCATTTCCGGGGCCGTGAGGTTCAGCAGTTGCGCCTTGTCGACCAGCAGTTCTTCCGTTGACAGGATCGACTTGCCGCGCTGGTAGTTGCGGAAACCATCGGCAATCGGCTCCATCACCGCGAAGGACGCAACATCGGTCTGATCCTGCGTGGCATCGACACGGCCCGGTGTGAACGGCACCTCGATGCCGTGGCCGCCCTTCTTGGCAGCCTTCTCAACCGCGGCAGCGCCGCCGAGAACGATGAGATCGGCCAGCGACACCTTGCGCTTGCTTGTCTTGTTGAACGCTTCCCGTATCTTTTCGAGCTTGCCCAAAACCTTGGCCAGCTTGGCCGGATCATTGACGGCCCAATCCTTCTGCGGCGCGAGGCGGATACGTGCACCATTGGCGCCGCCGCGCTTGTCCGAACCGCGGAAAGTGGATGCCGACGCCCATGCCGTAGACACCAGTTCCGACACTGAGAGGCCCGAAGCCAGGATCTTGGCCTTCAGTGCTGCAATGTCTTTCTTGTTGATGACAGCACCTTTCTGCGCGGGCAGGGGGTCCTGCCACAGCAGATCTTCCTTCGGCACTTCCGGTCCGAGGTAACGGACCTTCGGGCCCATGTCGCGGTGCGTGAGTTTGAACCACGCGCGCGCGAAGGCGTCCGCGAACGCTTTCGGATTTTCATGAAAGCGCCGCGAAATCTTTTCGTAAGCCGGGTCGAAGCGCAGTGCCAAATCCGATGTCAGCATGGCAGGCGCATGCTTTTTCGCTGGATCATGTGCATCAGGCACCGTGCCGGCACCGCCACCGTTCTTCGGCGTCCACTGGTTGGCGCCAGCTGGGCTCTTGGTCAGCTCCCAGTCGAACTTGAACAGATTGCTGAAGAACTCCTGGCCCCATTTGGTGGGGGTTGAAGTCCACGTCACTTCAAGGCCGCTGGTGATGGCATCGCCGGCAAAGCCGGTGCCATGGCCGCTGAGCCAGCCAAGGCCCTGGGCCTCCAGTTTGCCGCCTTCCGGTTCGATACCGACATGGCTGGCCGGGCCTGCACCATGCGTCTTGCCGAAGGTGTGGCCGCCGGCAATCAGCGCCACGGTTTCTTCGTCATTCATCGCCATGCGCGCGAAGGTTTCGCGGATATCGCGCGCCGAGGCGACCGGGTCAGGATTGCCATTTGGCCCTTCCGGATTAACGTAAATAAGTCCCATCTGCACGGCGGCCAGCGGTGCCTGAAGTTCACGGTCACCGGAATAACGCGTGTCGCCCAGCCACTTTTCTTCCGCACCCCAGTAGATGTCCTGCTGCGGTTCCCATGTATCGCCGCGGCCACCTGCAAAACCGTAAGTCTTGAAGCCCATGGATTCGAGCGCACAGTTGCCTGCAAGGATCAGAAGGTCGGCCCATGACAGCGCATCGCCATATTTCTTCTTGACCGGCCAGAGCAGGCGGCGCGCCTTGTCGATATTGGTATTGTCAGGCCAGCTGTTCAGCGGTGCGAAGCGCTGCTGCCCGGCGCCTGCACCACCACGGCCATCGCCGGTGCGGTAGGTGCCCGCGCTGTGCCAGGCCATGCGGATGAACAGCGGCCCATAATGTCCGAAGTCGGCCGGCCACCATGGCTGCGAATCCGTCATCAAGGCAAACAGATCCTTCTTGACCGCCTTCAAGTTGAGTTTCTTGAATTCCTTCGCGTAATTGAACTTCTTGCCCATCGGGCTCGAAAGGCCGGAAGCCTGATGCAGAATGTTGAGGGGCAGGTGATTGGGCCACCAGTCGCGGTTCTGTCGTCCGCCGCGCGGCGCATGTGCAACCGGGCATTTGCCTGCAGTTTCGGTGGTCTCGGTCATCATTCACTCCAGCAATAAAACCTTTGGAATTCTTCTAAAGAAGCTGTTCAGCATCTTCAATAAGGATACTTTTCGTCCTCTCAGCAGCTATTAAGCCTAGCCGCAATTTCGCTGTTTCACATATACCGCGTAGCGGCTAATGTTGACAGCATGTTGTCGCTGTCCCTCTTGAAGGAAGTCGAGACCCAGAACCTGGTGTTGCGCGAAATGCGCGAGCAGGACGGGCGCGATCTCGCTTGCTTCATGACCCAGCCGCGCTACCAGCGCTTCATCGCCCATCGCCTTGATGGCGAGCATGAGGTGCGCGCTTTTGTGGCGAGGCAGGTGGCCGCACAAGGCCGAAAGCCACGCCAGAGCTTTCATCTCTCGGTCGAAGAGCGTTATTCCTCGGAAGTCATCGGTGATGGTTTCCTGCTCGCCCATCAGGACAAGTCCGTCGAAATCGGCTGGGGCTTGCATCCGGCGCTGTGGCGCGTGGGCTTCGGCACCGAAATCGGCAGCGCGCTTGTGGGCCTCGCCTTCGAGCGCCTGAAAGCCGAACGCACCTGGTGCAAGGTGATGCGCCCCAATCTCGCCTCCGCCAGTCTCGCGCGCCGCATCGGCATGAAGCAGTCGGGTTCGCAGGATGGTTATCCTGTTTCGCATGGCCGCACCGAGGCCGTCGATTTCTACACGATGGATTCCGAAACCTACTACAACTTGCCGTACTGAGGCGCATGGCGCGCAGCGTCACCATTTGGGGCGCAGGTCCGGCGGGGCTCATGGGCGCGCAGGTTCTGGCCGAAGCAGGCTGCAGCGTCACCATCTGCGATCACAAGGCCGCTCCGGCACGAAAGTTTTTGCTGGCTGGGCGCGGTGGTCTCAATCTCACCCATTCCGAACCGCTTGACCTGTTTCTCACGCGCTATGGTTCTGCACGCTGGTTTCTGGAGCCGATGATCCGCGCGTTTCCGCCAGAGCAGGTTGCGGCGTGGTGTGAACGCCTCGGTATTTCCACCTTCACCGGATCATCCGGTCGGATCTTTCCTGTCTCAATGAAAGCATCGCCGCTGCTGCGCGCGTGGTTGCGGTATCTTGGGCAATTGGGCGTGACGTTGAAAACGGGTGTTGAGTGGCCGGGCTTCGATGACGGCCCGACGGTCCTTGCTCTGGGTGGCGCGAGTTGGCCCTCCACGGGGTCAACGGCAAACTGGCTGCCGAAATTTGAAGCCGCTGGCATTACGGTCAATCCCTTCCAGCCGTCGAACAGCCGCATCCTTGTTCCGTGGACGGAGCATTTTCGCAACAAGTTTGCTGGCCAGCCCCTCAAGAATTTGCAGCTGCGCTACGGCAATGAAATTGCGAAAGGCGAGATCGTCATTTCACAACAGGGTCTGGAAGGCGGCGCGGTCTATCAGTTGTCGCGCGTCATGCGTGAACAGCCGGGCAAGGCGCTCATTATCGACATGAAGCCCGGCCTCAGCGGTGATGTGGTGGCGAAACGCCTTGCGCAACCGCGCGGCTCCATGAGCCAGGCCAACTTTCTGCGCAAGGCGCTGGGATTGACGCCGGCCGCAATCGGACTGCTGCACGAAACAAAGACCGCGATCTCCCATGCCGGCATCAAGGGGTTGGTTCTGCAGGTGAAGGGCCCCGCTGGCATCGAGCGCGCGATATCGTCCGCAGGCGGAATATCTCTGCAGGAGCTCGACTCACATTGCCGGTTGAAGAAAATGCCGCTCACCTATTGCGTGGGCGAGATGCTGGATTGGGATGCGCCCACCGGTGGATATCTTCTACAGGCCTGTTTCTCCACGGCTGTTGCCGCCGCCCAGGATCTCGCCCGGCAACTTGCCCCATCCACGCCACATTTCGCGCATTGAGTGCCGCCCGTCTTGGGAGGACAAAAAATGAAACGGTATGTTGTGTTGTGTTTGGGGATGATTGCGCTCGCAAGCCCGGCTCTGGCCGACAAGGCGTCCTATTGCCAGGCCTATGCGCGCGACTTTTCCGACCAGCTCGCCAAGGACAAGGTCACATGGCAGCACAAATATCAGATCGCACTCGATGCCTGTTTGGGCTCTCCGGCAAAATCGCAGACTGTTGCAGCCGCACCGGCCAAGCCAGCGCCCGCACCACCGGCGGCAAAACCGCCCGTGAAGACGCAGGAAGCCGCCAAGGCACCTGAGCCTGCCAAGCCCGCGGAAGTGGCGGCGGCGGAACCCAAGCCTGCGCCGAAGAAAGAAACCAAGGAAGCGGACGGCGGTCTCACACCCGGTTCGGCTGCATGGAATGAATATTGCGCCCGCAAGTATACGTCCTTCAATCCGAAGAACGGCCAGTATCTGTCGCACACCGGCGTGATGCGGCGCTGCCTCTATACCGGCTAGAGCGTGATCTGTTTGAAATAAATAGCCGTCATTCCCGCGAAAGCGGCGAGTCCCTCCGTCGCTTATCCGGTTCTCGCGACGGAGCAGGGCAGCACGAAGTTGACTTCTGAAGGCCAGTCAAGTTGCCTGCGGCGTTCTTCAATAAACGGCTGTGGGTGTCAAAACATAAATAGATGCTTGAGGCAGCATTTCCACAGAGCAGAGACTATCTGATTGTAAAGCTGCTTTGGACTTATAGCCGAAAAAAGCAGCAACGAGCTCATGTGCATGGGTCGCCTTGAGTTTTACATCCCGCTTTTCAGAAAAAACACGCAGAGAATCCGCGCAGCGCTTAACGATGGTTTCCATATGAAACTCCTTAAAATAGCTGGACTTTTTTAGTCGTCGTGAGCGTTTAAGAACGACCATGCCAGCGATTAAGAAGTTTCTGGACTAGGTCACAGTACGGCTGTCGTCTTTTCGGTCACTCACAACCGGGGCAATCAACTCCTGCCATCTGTGTAGCAGAAAACTCGAGCGTGCAGAAGAAGAAATCTCAAATTGGGTCAAAACGCAGCTCTCCGCTTTCGCGGGAGAGGACGAATTTTGGGCACCGGTTTGAGAGATTACTTCGCGTCCTGCAGGATGAAATCCGCGCCGCGCCAGCCGATCATCATGGCGGCGGCGTTGAGATTGCCTGAGAGAATGGACGGAAACGCCGATGCGTCGATGACGCGAAGTCCCTCTACGCCATGCACGCGTAATCTCGCCATCCACCACACCATCCTTGATGCTTGGCGCCATGCGCGCCGTGCACGAAGGGTGATAGACCGTGCCGCTGCGCTTGCGGAAATCGGCGATCAGGTCTTCATCGCTTTGAACCGAAGGCCCCGGCCGCAGTTCTTCGACAATCAGATCTGCCAGCGGCTTCTGCGCTGCGATCTTGCGGATGAATTTCACCGCTTCCAGCATTTCCTGCACGTCATGGTCGGTGCTGTAGGCATTGGGCGTGATGCGCGGCGCCTCAAACGGGTCAGCCGACTTGATCATGATCTCGCCCACCGATGTCGGCCTGCAGTTCGAGAGGCCAAGCGACATGCCTGAGAACGGATCGGGCGAGAGAATGGGCCGCTCATGCGCCTTGGGGATCAGCGTCGAGAAGGCCTGATAGTAAAGCTGCATGTTCGGGCGCGTGCGCGCCGGGTTCGATCTGAAGAAGCCGCCGCCCTGGTTGATGCTGATCGACAGCGGCCCGGTGCGGAAGAGAATGTATTGCATGCCCGACCAGCAGCTTCCCCCACCACGGGCGCAGCATGTCATTCAGCGTCGGCACGTTGAGCTTGTAGGTATAGTTGAGTCCCAGATGGTCCTTGAGATTGCGGCCCACATGGTAGCTCGGCACCACGGTCTCGATGCCCAGCGGCGACAGATGTGATGGATCACCGATGCCGGAGAGCTGCAGCAGCTGCGGCGAATTCACCGCCCCTCCGGAGAGGATCACCTCCCGCGCCGCGCGCGCCGTCTTGGTGGTGCCGTCCTGCCGGTATTCCACGCCCATGGCACGCTTGCCGTCAAACAGAATACGCGTGACCTGCGCGCGCTTCACGACGGCGAGATTTTTGCGGCGCAGGGCAGGGTGGAGAAAAGCGCGTGCCGCGGAATTGCGCCGTGCCGCCTTTGGTGGTGAGCTGAAAATGGCCGACACCTTCCTGTGAGGCGCCGTTGAAATCGGCATTGCGCGGGCAGGCCGGCGGCAACCGATGCGTCCTCGAAGGGTTTGGTTGTCCAGTGCCGGCTGTGAGTGTTGGCCGAGATGAAAAGCGGCCCGCCTGAGCCGCGCCACGCGTCGCCGCCAGCTTCATTGTCTTCCATCAGCTTGTAGGCGGAAAGAACCTCATCCCAGCCCCAGCCCGTGTTGCCGGCCTGCTTCCAGTCTTCGAAGTCGCTGGCATCGCCACGCACATAGACCATGGCATTGATCGAGCTTGAGCCACCCAGAACCTTGCCGCGCGGCCAGAAATCAACCTGTCCGGCAAGGCCGGGGTCGGCTTCAGCGGAATACATCCAGTTGACGGCAGGGTCGTAGAACGTCTTGCCATAGCCCAGCGGCATCTGGATGTAGAAGCGCATGTCGCTGCCGCCCGCTTCCAGCAGCAGCACCTTGTATTGGCCGCTCGCAGTCAGCTTGTAGGCGAGCACGCAGCCCGCTGAGCCCGCGCCCACGATGATGAAATCAAAATCGCCGTCCATGGCGCCGATGTGCCCGAACTGTCCCGTCAAATGCAAGCATCCAGTCGGTCTAAAAAACTTACCCTTAACTGGTTTGCCCTTGCAGAAACAGCTGACCTAGTGTCGGTCAAAACGGGAGGGGTCATGAAAATCAAAGACCTGAAAGTCTTCATCGTCGGCACGCCGCCCAATGCCTGGGGTGGCCGTTATTTCATCTTCGTCAAGCTGACCACCGACAACGGCATTTCCGGTTATGGCGAAACCTATTGTGACACCTTCGGCCCGAAGGCGCATGACGGCGATGATCGAAGACACGTTCCAGCGCTATGTCGAAGGCATCAGCCCGTTTGATCTCGAAGCCATGTGGCGCAAGGCCTATTCCTCCGGCTACACGCAGCGCCCCGATGCCTCGCTGCAGGGCGTGATGTCCGGCCTCGAAATCGCGCTCTGGGATATCATCGGCAAGGCCACCGGGCGGCCTGTCTATGAACTGCTCGGCGGCAAGGTGCATGAGAAGCTTCGCTCCTACACCTACATCTATCCTGATGCGAGCAAGGGCCAGGACTCATCGATTTACTGGAACGCGGAAGCTTCAGCGGAGCGCGCTGCCTATTACGCGGGGCTTGGTTTCACCGGCATCAAGTTCGATCCGGCCGCACCTTATTCCGCTTTCGACCCGCGCCAGCCATCGCTGGAATTGATGGAGCTGTGCCGCAAGTTCTGCAAGCTGATCCGCGAAGCAGTGGGCAACAAGGCTGATCTTCTGTTTGGCACGCATGGCCAGTTCACCACCTCGGGGCCATCCGTTTTGCCAGGCATGTGCTTGAACCTTACAACCCGCTGTGGTTCGAGGAACCGACACCGCCCGAAAAGCCGGAAGAGATGGCTCTCGTTGCACGTGGAACATCGGTGCCCATCGCGACAGGCGAACGCCTCGTCACCAAATATGAATTTGCCCGCGTGCTGGAATGCCGAGCCGCGTCGATCCTGCAAATGGCATTGGGTCGCGTGGGCGGCATCATGGAAGCCAAGAAGATCGCGGGCATGGCGGAAGCCTATTACGCGCAGATCGCGCCGCACATGTATGCGGGCCCGATTGAGGCGCTCGCCAACATCCATTATGCAACGTCGCTGCCCAACTTCCTGATCCTGGAATTGATCGAGCGCTTTGACGGCTTCCACAACAAGTTGCTCACCAAACCGATCAGATGGGAGCAGGGCTATATTATTCCTTCAAGCGAACCCGGGCCTGGGTTCCGATCTGAACGAGCAAGTTGCTTTGGCGCATCCTTACACCGGCACGGGTCTCCACCTCGAAATGACCAATACGGTGGTGCGTTGAGGTACGGTTACATCGGCCTCGGCAATCTCGGCGGCCACTCTGGCGATGAGCCTTGTCAAGAGGTGGCTTCGATGTCACTGTCTATGACCTCGACCCGAAACTGGCGGAGCGTCATGTGGCGGCGGGTGCCAAACGGGCGGCCACCATCGCCGAACTGGTGGGGCAGGTGGATCACGTCTTCACCTGCCTGCCATCGCCTGTCGTCTGCGAAAAGGTTCTGGACCAGGTGATCGCCGCCGCCCGCCCCGGCATGACCTGGATCGAGAACTCCACCTTGGCCGCGATGAAATCCTGCGACTCGCCGGCAAGGCAGAGGCCGCACGGCCTTGAAGGTTCTGGAGGCGCCCGGTCACCGGCGGCGTGCATCTGGCGGCGCGCGGCGAGATTACAGTTTTAATTGGCGGCACTGAGCAGCTTTATGACCAATTTAGACCCGTTTTAAGCGTAATGGGGAGCCGTTTGTTCCTGATGGGGCCGCTCGGTTCGGCGGCTGTGATCAAGGTCATCACCAACATGCTGGCCTTCATCCATCTGGTCGCCGATGCCGAGGCCCTGATGCTGGCCAGGCGCGGCGGGCTGGATCTGGGGCAGGCGTGGCGCGCCATAAGTGCTTCAAGTGGCACGAGTTTTGTCCACGAGACCGAGGGCCAGCTGATCCTCAATGGCAGCTATGATATTGCCTTCACCATGGATCTCGCTTTGAAAGACCTTGGTTTTGCCATGAAGTTTGGCGAGGACTTCGGCGTTCCGCTGGATCTGGCCTCGCTCACCTTTGAAACCTTCAAAAAGGGCAAGGCTGCATATGGCGGCGACGCACAATCCACACAGATTGCTAAGCTGTTGGAAGATAAGGTGGAAACTGACCTGCGGGCCGATGGTTTCCCCTCCCGGTTGACCTGAAAACGGGTTAATTCCGGTTCATCTTCTGTTCAGCTTGGCATGGCTAGAACCGCATCACGTTCAACAGATCATAAGGAGACTGACCATGAACCGCATCTTGAAGATCTCTCTGGCTGGCCTTCTGGCAGCCTCCACGCTTGTAATCACGGCCGGCGACAGCTTCGCGATGAGCCGCAAGCAGTATTGCCGCAACGTCGCCGACCACGAAGCGCGCCGCGCCGCTGGCAACAGCGTTGGTGCTGGCGCTGCGGTTGGTGCAGGCACGGGTGGCATTATTGGCGGCATTACCGGCCACGGCCATGGCAGCAACATTATCACCGGCCTCGCCTTGGGTGCCGTGGGTGGCGCCATTATTGGTGGAGCCAGCGGCAATGAACGCGCCAAGCGCGTGTATTGGGAAACCTATCACGATTGCCTGGGCTACTAATCGCACCAGACTGATTTAACTGAAACGGCGGCCAGACCCTTTGAAATCAACGGTCTGGCCGTTGTTTTTCGAAGGTCTGCTGGCCTTGTTTTCGCCCTGAAACAGGGCCATTCCTCGGACTATGTAATGCGGCAAAATACAGTGAAAAACTGAATCAAATCAGCATTGCACAGGGTGCCAAAAGTGTGGAACCCCACACGTTTCGGGACGTTGAAAACAGAGTACAGACTAAAAGGAGTACATATATGATCCGTATTTTGAAAACAGGCTTGGCAGCTGCTTTGGTCGTGAGCACCGTCGCTGCGACAGCCACCACGGCTTCTGCCCATTCATATCGCCATCACAAATATGAAAACGTCGATTATGGACGGCATTACTGTGATGACAATGGCTTCCCGATCCTCTTAGGCGTCGTTCTCGGCGCTGCGACAGGTGGTATCGCAAGTGGCATCGCTTACGGCGGCGCCTATGTGGCTGGCGGCACGGCGATTGGTGCTGGCGCCGGCGGTGTGCTTGGTCTGATCACAGACCATCATCACTGCTAATGATGAAATTAACCCGCGCTTAAACGCGACGGGCTTGAATACCCCGGTGGGAATCTTCCCACCGGGGTTTTTCATTTATGGACTGGCTGACGCAGCTTTTGGCTTATCTGCTATTTCCATTTTATTATCTGACACAGTCGGACTCGCAGTATTTTTTGCCCACATATCTCGGCTCCGCTTTAACGGCTATACTGCTCTATGTCTTTTTGCGCCGTAAGACGCGCCTCAGTTTCCGCAAAGCGAAGGAATTGCTCCTTCCATCAAAACTTCTTGCACACGACTCTTCGCGCCTGGATGCCAAGATGTTTTTCGTCGGCCTGTATTACCTGGCGCTTCAAGTGCTTCTCGTGGGCGGAACGACGGTCCTTTCGGTCTCGGGCACTGTCACTGTCATGAATGCCATGTTCGGTGCGCCACCGGCACCCGTCGGACCGAGCTGGATAATCACACTGATCACCATGTTCTTTGTCTTCATGGCAGTGGAATTCGGTTACTGGCTCTCGCATCTCATGATGCACAAGCTTCCCTTCCTGTGGGAATTTCACAAAGTGCACCATTCCGCCGAGGTTTTGCACTCCGCTGACTGAATGGCGTCAGCATCCGGTGGAACTTGCTCTGTTTCCCATTCTCATGAGCGGCGGGGCCTGCATCGTGCAGGGGCCAATGGTCTGGTATTTTGGCGAAGCTGCACAGGTGATTGATCCTGTGAAAGCCAATCTCATTTCCATGGCCTTCTGGTACACGATCCTGCATCTGCGACATTCCGAACTGCCAATCTATGCAACTGGCTGGCTCGGCAGGATCATCCAGTCACCCGCGCATCATCAAGTGCACCATTCGGTCAATCCGAAACATTTCGACACCAATCTCGGTTATTGCCTGTCCTTCTGGGATTGGGTGTTCGGCACGCTCTATGTACCGGCAAAGGGTGAGAAATTTGATTTTGGCCTTGGCCACCATGACGACGCGATGGACACTGTCATGGGGAGCGTGTTTACACCAATTGGCCGTTCATTGGCCGTGCTTCTCAGGGGCATTGGTATCAAATTGCCCGAACCCCAAATCCATAAGCAACCGGCCGAATAGCTAACTTCGGCCTTCGGTAAAGGCGATCTTCAGGGCGAACAAAGCAAAGACTCCCGCGAAGGAAAAATCAATGCCGCGCAAGACGCGTCGCCGCGCCTTGAGCCAAGTGACTAAACGTTCCGCGATGAGCACAGTCAGCACACTCAGCGGAATATTGAGCAGCACAAAGTAAAGCCCAAAGAAAAGCAGCTTACCGCGCACGAACGGATCCCCGGCGGTAATGAATTGAGGCAGGAAGGTGATGAAGAAGATCACAACTTTCGGATTGGTCAGGTTGACCAACAGCCCCATGACATAGCTGCGCCACAAGGATGCCTCGGAACGCGCCTGCATGGCGACATTGAGTGACGAACCGTGGCGGATGGCATCGACAGCAAGCCACAGCAGGTAACCCGCACCAACCACTTTCAAAATGAGAAAGCCGGTGTGTGAGGCGGCGATCAACGCCGAGACACCAAAGGCAGCGAGCAATGTGTGCACCACGCAGCCTGTGTTTGCTCCCATCGCAGAGGCAATGCCCGCAGCACGGCCCGAGGAGATTGTGCGTGAAAGAAACAGGCTCATGTCCGGCCCCGGCGTCATGAACAGCAAGATCGACGCCGCCGTGTAGGCAAGGAACACGGGAAGACTGGGAAGGAAACTTGTCATGCTTGCAATAAGCCTCTCAAGCCGCTAATCGGCACCACATTCCGGCGCGGGATTAGCTCAGTTGGTAGAGCGCTTCGTTTACACCGAAGATGTCGGGAGTTCGAGTCTCTCATCCCGCACCATCAACCCCAGATCAAACGACCTTTTCGCTGTGGACACCATCAGCTGGTAAGATCGCATGGCCGCTGATCGCCGCTTCAAAAGAACGCAGACGTTTGAAGATTGACATCAGCTCCACAATATCTGTCCAGCTGTTCACCAGATATTGGAAAGAACTGCGCACCTGATCGAAGGCATTGAGTATCTGTTGCATCGGTCCAAGCGTTATTTTTCCGGCAACGATGGTCAGGGACAGAACGATGTAAGGAAAGATGTTGTCTGTCTGCAAATAAATGATGCGGCCGATGTTGAAGTACATGTAGTTGAAATAAAGTCGGAAATAGTTTTTGCGAACGTGCTGGAACAGCTCGCCCATGGTTTGTGGTTGGGCTCGGTCAGTATGGTCCTCACCATAAACCAGTTCCTTGCGGTATGCCGCTTCGACCCTTTGATTGTTGAATTGCAAACCAGGTAGCCGCACGCCGATAAGCGCAAGAAATCCTGTGCCGAGCAGTGACCACAAGATGGCTGAGGTCACGAGGGGATAGGGGATCGCGCCCAGTACGGGAATTTCCGAGACTGTGCCTTCCAGTGCATGAAGAACGGGGAGGAAGGCGATCAACGTCATCACCGAACTCACAAAACTCACTCCAAGGTCTTCCGTCGAAGATGCAAAGCGCATAGTGTCTTCTTGAACGCGTTGCGCGGCACCTTCGATTGAGCGCAGACGCTGCCAGTGGCTCATGTAGAAATCATTCATCGCGGTGCGCCAGCGGAAGATCCAATGGCTGATGAAGAAGCGATTGAGCACGCCGAAGACAACGGCAATCAAGGCAATCCCGGCAAAACTGGCAAGGCCCGCATAGAACTCTGCCAATGTCACTGGGCGTGATTTTGAAAGGGCGGCCTGCACCATGTCATAGAAGGGTCCGTACCAGTTGTTGATCGCGACGCTGACCTGTACCTGGAAGTAAGTAACGAACACGATCAAAGCCGAACCAAGGATGGACCATGCGAACCAGCGGTGGGGAGCAATGACGCGCCAGACACCGGCAAAAATCAGCACCACGACGATGTAGTAGATGTAGAACCAAATAAATGAAGGAGACCAAAAGACTTCGACGCCGACTTGGGCAGGGGCATCGGGAGTAGGGCCGGGAAGCCCGATCACGCCACTCAGATCACGCGCCACGAAAAACCAGAACAAGACTGCGAATAAAGCCCAAATGGAAGCGGAGATGAAGAGTAGGCGCGGACGCGGAAAGAAGGAAACAAACATCAGGCGTTTCTCATTTTTATTTGGGAACGCGCTCATGCACGGGAGGCACATTCCGGGTTGGATTTGAGATCAAATCACATCTAGTTTGCGGCGGAAATCAGATTTGTCACTTAAATCACATGTCATTTGATCTACCACCCCAAGTCCGAAGTGCATTGAATCACTGGCTAGAAAAGCACGCCAGCGGATCATTGCGTTCCAAGTTTAGCCGCCTGACGGAGAATTATGGCCGTGGTGAGACCAGCAGTTCGATTGATCTTGCAGCCTATCTGACCACGCGGCTTCCTGCGACCTATGCTGCCGTGTCTGCGGTATTTGAGCAGGTGCAAATGATCCTGGGTGATGATGCGCCATCCACAATGCTGGATGTTGGGGCAGGCCCCGGCACAGCCAGTCTGGCAGCGATCAAGGCATGGCCAAAGTTAAACGCCTTCCATCTGGTCGAGCGGGACCAACGGTTCATCAACCTGTCGAAAGAACTATCGATTGGCACGCTTCCACAGCCAACATTTTCGCAAGGTTTACTGCAAAATCTAGATGCTACAGCAGACCTCGTCACTGCAGCCTATGTGTTGGCAGAACTTCCTGAAAGTGCTGCACCTCAGTCTGCTCTCGCGCTATGGCAGGCCACGCGGAAATATCTTGTCATTGTTGAGCCCGGAACACCACAAGGCTACGCGCGCATTCTCGCCGCGCGGACCGCTCTGCTCGATGCCGGGGCATTCTTGATTGGCCCATGCACGCATGATGAGCCCTGTCCGATGCGAGGTGGCGATTGGTGTCACTTCAAGGCCAGGCTGGCGCGCAGCCGGGAACACATGCATGCCAAGAGCGCCACTGTTCCCTTCGAGGATGAGGCCTATTCCTGGATTGCGGTGTCACGGATCCCACAGATACTACCGGATGCCCGCATCGTAGCACCGCCCAAAGCGGGCAAAATTGGCATCCAGTTGGCACTTTGCGGGCATGGTCGCTTGGCGGATCGAGCAATTGCCTCCCGCGACAAGACCGCATACAAGCGCGCCAAGAAATTGAAGTGGGGGGACAGCTGGACTCCAACCAAAGCATAAGCGCAACCGAAGCCCTGACCGGACTGCAAGCCCTGCTGGCGGGATGGCGCGATCACATCATTGAATGGGCGAAAACGCCCCAATTCTATGCTCAAATCGGCGCAATCGTCATTGCGTGGCTGCTGGGCATCATTATTGCCCGTCAAATCCTGAGATACATCCCCTGGTTCAGCCGCCCGGTTGAGTCCGGCAGGCTGCTGCGCTTGCGCCAAACAGCCTATTCGCTGCGCAACTTGCTTCGGCCTGTGCTCGTGCTGCTGATCTTGGCGGTTGCCATCTCATTTTCGGATATTCTTGTTGGCTCTTCATGGTTAGTGCGATTGGCGCAAAGTCTCGCCGTCATCTCGCTACTCTATGCGGTGATCAATCGCTTCATTTTGAATCCGCTCCTCAACATGGTCGCACGCTGGATTGGCCTTCCGGCAGCGGCCATTTGGGTGTTCGGCTACATGCCGCAGGTGTCTGATTGGCTGGACGGGACAGCGTTTGAAGCCGGAAACGTCCGCCTCTCTCTACTGACTTTGATCAAGACTGTGTTGTTTGGCGGTGCGTTGTTCTGGCTTGGCCGTATCTCCTCTAGTGCCGGTCAGCGGGTCATTCGCGAGCAGCAGTCCGTTGACATGCAGACGCGCGAACTGGCGGCGAAGGGCTTCAACCTGCTTGTCATCTGCTTTGCCGGCCTTCTGCTGTTCAATTTGCTGGGGATCAATCTTTCGGTCTTGGCCGTCTTCTCCGGCGCTGTTGGCGTAGGCTTGGGTTTTGGCCTGCAGCAGATTGCGTCCAACTTCGTGTCCGGTGTGATCATCCTTCTGGAGCGTTCGCTTCAGGTAGGAGATTTTCTTGAGCTGGAGGATGGCCGTACCGGAACGCTGAAGGAAATCAATATGCGTTCCTCACTGCTGTCGACCTTTGACGGCAAGGATATCATGGTCCCAAACCAATCCTTCATCACCACGCGAGTCGTCAATTGGACTCACCGCGATTTCCGCACGCGCTATGAAGTAACCTTCACCACCGCCTATGATGCTGATCTTCACAAAGTGCCTGTGATTGTCCAGAAGGCCGTGGCAGGGGTGAAAGGCGTCCTCAGCTATCCGGAAGCGCCGGAGTGCCTCTTGCGCAACTTCGGTGCTTCAACCTGTGAATTCAACGTCCGGTTCTGGATCGAAAGCATTGAGAATGCCAATGCCTACAGATCGAATGTCCTGTATGCAATCTGGGACGCATTGAAGGCTGCGGACATTTCCATGCAGGCACCAGCCGCACCGACTGTTCCGCTTCATATTCTGCGCGATGAAATTCCGATGACAAAGCCCCGGAGGGTTAAGAAATGAGAAAGCTGATTTCATCGGGTTCGACCTTTGAGAAAGACATCGGCTACTCGCGGGCCGTCGTGGATGGGGAATGGTGCTTTGTGTCTGGCACCACCGGGTACAACTACGACAAAATGTCGATCTCTGATGATGTCCTGGAGCAAGCGGAGCAGTGCTTCAAGAACATTGCCAAGGCGCTTGAGCAGGCGGGCTTTTCGCTGGCAGATACCGTTCGGGTGCATTACCTGTTGCCTGACATTTCCGATTTCGAGAAATGCTTCCCTGTAACGCGCAAATATTTCGGCGAGATCAGACCGGCAGCAACGGCCTTTGAAGCCAAGCTCGCCAGCGCGGCCATGAAGATCGAAATCGAAGTCACTGCCAAAAAGCGCTCATGAAGCCGGTTCACATCCTCTTGGCCGTGATGATTGCAATGGTCTGGGGTATCAACTTCGTTTTCATCAAGTTGGGTGTGAGTGCTGTTCCGCCTTTTCTGCTGACAGGCCTGCGTTTTCTGTTTTCCGCGTTCCCAGCAGTGCTCTTCGTACAGCGACCGAAGGAAAGCTGGGTGCAACTGGCCAGTTTTGGCATCATGCTCAGTGTCGGACAGTTCGGATTTCTGTTTCTGGCCGTCCGCCTTGGCCTTCCGGCGGGTCTGACATCAATCGTCATGCAGGTTCAGGCGTTCTACACAATCCTGTTCGCCTGGTTTGTGCTCTCCGAAATTCCAAAACCTATTCAATTGTGGGGCGCCGCCATCGCGTTTCTCGGCATCGGCGTCATTGGCTATGAGCGCTGGGCCGGTCCTGACGCCGTGCCCTTGATCCTTTGCCTGATAGCCGCCGCGGGCTGGGCAGCCGCCAACATCATAGCCAAAGCTGCGAAACCAGCCAACGCCCTGAGTTTCATTGTCTGGTCCAGCCTTTTTGCACCCATTCCGCTGTTCGTGCTGTCAGCTCTGTTCGAAGATCATGCTCAGTCCGTGCAGGCGATCATCCATCCTTCGCTCATCGTCGTCATTTCACTGGTTTACCTGGTGGTGCTTTCCACCATCTTTGGGTTCGGGACTTGGAATGCACTGCTCGCCCGCTATCCGGCGTCCACGGTAGCGCCGTTTTCGCTCCTGGTGCCTTTGTTTGGCATAGCGAGTGGCGCAGTGGTCTTTGGCGAGCGCTTCGACGCCTACGAAATAGTTGGAGCCATCCTGATCATCGGCGGATTGGTGTTCAGTAATTTTGGCCCGCGTTTGCTGTTCGCCAAAAAAGAAGCGGAGCCCAAGGGCTCCGCCAATTAAGGGTTCCTCATTGTACTGGTGCTTCTTCCGGTCACCAGATTGGCGGCTGCCTTGACGGCGCCAGCTCAATTCCTCCCTAAACCTGGGCAAATTCGACCCCGGTCGTGGCCGCAAATTAGACACAGATGACCGCTGCTGCCAAGCGGAAAATGGTGGGTTGGCTTGCCTTGACACTCGAAATCCTTAAAAGGGCCGCCATTCGCGACGAAAGCTGAGATTCTCCATGCGTCTTTCCAAATATTTCATGCCGATCCTGAGGGATGATCCGAAGGAAGCGGAGATTGCATCACACAAGCTGATGCTTCGCGCCGGCATGGTCAGGCAGGAAGCCGCAGGCAGCTACTCCTGGCTGCCGCTCGGCTTCCGTGTGCTGAAGAAGATCGAGCAACTTGTCCGCGAGGAGCAGGACCGGGCAGGGGCCATCGAAGTGCTGATGCCGACACTGCAATCTGCTGATCTTTGGCGTAAGTCGGGCCGTTACGATGCCTATGGTAAGGAAATGTTGCGCATCAAGGACCGGCAGGACCGTGATCTGCTTTATGGACCTACCAACGAAGAGATGATCACTGACATTTTCCGGTCCGGCATTCAGAGCTACAAGGATGTGCCGCGCAACCTTTACCATATCCAATGGAAATTCCGTGACGAGGTTCGCCCCCGCTTCGGCGTGATGCGCGGCCGCGAATTCCTGATGAAGGATGCCTATTCCTTCGATATCAGCCGCGAGGCTGGGCAGCACTCCTACAACAAGATGTTCGTCAGCTACCTGAAGACTTTTGCCCGCATGGGCCTGCAGGCCGTGCCTATGCGCGCCGAAACCGGGCCCATCGGCGGCAAAGACAGCCACGAATTCCTCATTCTTGCGTCCACGGGGGAGAGTGAGGTCTATTTCGACAAGGGCTTCCATGATGTGGACTGGGAGAATTTCGAGATCAACTACGACGACGTCGAAGCCGTATCGAGCGCGGTGGACAAGTTCACCTCCATGTACGCTGCGACGAGCGATATGCATGACACCGCTGATTATGAAAAACGTGTGCCAGCTGCCAGTCGCATGACCGGCCGTGGTATTGAGGTGGGGCACATCTTCTTCTTTGGCGACAAGTATTCGCTGCCCCTCGGCTGTGAGGTGCAAGGCCCGGACGGAAAGAAAGTGGTATTGCAATCAGGGTCGTATGGCATTGGTGTGTCACGCCTGGTCGGAGCCATCATTGAGGCCAGCCATGACGAGGCGGGCATCATCTGGCCCGAGGCGGTTGCGCCTTTCAAGGTTGGTCTGATCAATATCAAGTCCGGTGATGCCGAGGCTGATGCGATCTGTGACAAGGTATACAAAGCACTGCAGGCCAAAGGTGTAGAGGTTCTCTATGACGACCGCGCCCAGCCTGGCGGCGCAAAATTCGCCACCATGGATCTGATAGGCCTGCCGTGGCAGGTGATCATCGGACCGCGGGGCCTGAAAGAGGGCGTGGCCGAGATCAAGAACCGCAAGACCGGAGCGCGTGAAAACGTTGCGTTGGACAAGGTGGTCGAGAAGCTTTCAGGATGATCCACTGAATGGCGTCACCCCTTGGCAGCACACGGCCCTTCGCCGGTTTCGAGTGGATGATTGCGTTGCGCTATCTGCGTGCCCGTCGCAAGGAAGGCTTCATTTCCGTCATCTCTCTCTTCTCATTCCTTGGCATCATGCTGGGTGTGGCAACACTCATCGTCGTCATGTCGGTCTTCAACGGTTTCCATGAGGAGTTGCTCAGCAAGATCCTCGGTTTCTCCGGTCACGCGGCTATTTTTCGCAACGATCAGAACCCGATCCCCGACTATCAAGCGATGACGGCACGCATCGCCAAAGTCGACGGTGTCGTCCATGTTTTCCCATTGGCTGAAGGCCAAGCGATGGTGTCGTCCGTGCGCAATGCCACCGGCGCTTTGGTGCGCGGCATCACCGAAGATGATCTCGCAAAGCTGCCCGATGTCAACAACAAGGATTTACACACTGCCGTCACCAACCCGCCGAATGCGGATCCGTCGCCGACATTGACAGGTTTCAACAAGGCTGGTGGCGTGGCCGTGGGCGAGGGTATGGCGCGCAAGCACGGCCTTGTCCTTGGTTCTAGCGTTTCGCTGATTGCGCCCAACGGCCCGGATACGCCCATCGGCAACACCCCGCGCATTCGGGACTATCCAGTCGTGGCAATCTTCAAGGTCGGCATGTCCGACTACGACGAAGGCGTGGTCTACATGCCCATAGACGAGGCGAAAGATTTCTTCTCGACGGACAATGGCGCGACCAGCCTTGAAGTGTTGGTGCGCGACCCGGACGAAGTGCAAACCCAGGTCGCGGCGATGCTTGCGGCCGCGGGTCCGGATATGATGGTGCAGACCTGGCAGGCCCGGAATGTTGCGTTCTTCAACGCGCTGGCCGTCGAACGCAACGTCGTCACAATGGTTCTGTCTCTGGTTGTCATGGTGGCCGCGCTCAACATTATTTCCGGCCTGTTCATGCTTGTTAAGGACAAGGGCTCGAACATCGCAATCCTCCGCACCATGGGCGCAACGCGTGGCGCCATCATGCGCGTGTTTTTCATTACCGGTGCTGCCATCGGCACGCTCGGCACATTCGCAGGCCTCATCCTAGGTGTGCTCATCTGCTGGAACGCCGACAATATCCGCCGCGGCATTCAGTGGCTGTCAGGTGTCGATCCCTTCAATCCCGAATTCTATTATCTGGCGCAATTGCCCGCCAAGATCAGCTATCCGCAGACGTTTGCGATTGTGCTCTTCGCGCTGCTGATCTCTTATCTTGCCACGCTATATCCGTCGTGGAAGGCGGCACGCCTGGATCCCGTCGAGGCCCTGCGTTACGAATGACGATCAAGCCCGCCCTTGAGCTGCGCCAGATCGCCCGCGTATTTGGTTCGGGCCACACGGCATTGCAGATATTCCGGAATCTGTCGCTGGTCGTGCGTCCGGGTGAAATCGTGGGCCTGATCGGCCAATCAGGGGCAGGCAAATCATCGTTGCTCCACATAGCGGGCCTTCTGGAACAACCGACCGACGGCGAAGTTGTCATTGCAGGGCAGAATTGCGTGGCTATGGATGACAGGACAAAGACAGCAGTGCGCCGGGTCGGAATTGGTTTTGTCTATCAATTTCACCACTTGCTCCCGGAGTTCTCCGCTCTGGAAAACGTGGTGATACCGCAACTCATTGCCGGGACACCACGCGTAGCTGCCGAAAAGCGTGGCCATGAACTTCTTGAGCGCATGCGGCTTTCACATCGGGCCGAACCATCGCCCCGCGGAACTGTCGGGTGGTGAGCAGCAACGTGTGGCTATTGGACGAGCGATCGCTAACCGGCCCCTTCTGCTTTTAGCTGACGAGCCGACCGGCAATCTTGATCCGCCGACCGCGGAAATGGTGCACCAGGAACTCGTGCGCATGATTAGGGAAGAGGGGCTTGGCGCTCTGGTCGCCACTCACAATGTGGAATTTGCCAACCGCATGAGCCGTGTGGTGAGATTGAACAATGGCCAGTTGGTGGAAGGCTAGTTTCTTACTGCTCGTGGCGATGCCCCAGCCAGCGGGCGCGGCTTCATTAACCCGCGAAGTGTTCGCCACGTCGATATGTAAATTGGCGGAGTCCGAAGCCCACGCGCAAAAACTCGATCCTTCCTTCTTCGTGCGGCTTCTCTGGCGCGAGAGCCTGTTCGATCCCAATGTTGTATCCTACAAGGGTGCGCAGGGCATCGCCCAATTCATGCCGGGCACGGCGCAGCGCCGGGCCTTGAAAGATCCCTTTGATCCTGTGGAGGCTGTCAAGGCCTCAGCGGCCTACCTGGCCGACCTCAAGACACAATTCGGCAATCTCGGACTGGCGGCGTCCGCCTACAACGCCGGCGAACAGCGCGTGTCTGACTGGCTCGCCGGCAAGGGCGGCTTGCCCGAGGAAACGCGGGACTATGTCGGTCTTCATTACGGGCCATGCGCCAGACGAGTGGAAAGATCCAAAAGCTGACCTTGGCATTCCCGCCATTGGCACCGATGCCAACTTTCTTGTGAATTGCACTGCGTCTGGCACTGCGCAAACAACAGCTGGACGAGACGCACATCTCATCGGCACCAGCATCGCCTTGGGGAGCACTCGTGTCCGTCAATTTCAACGAAGCCAAGGCCATGGCCCAGTTCCGCAGGCTTAAGTTGCGGTTTCCCTCTGAATTGGCCAATCGTGACCCGTTCATTGCCCACAAACGCAACCTGTCCCGTGGTACGCGGCGCCTGACCTATGTGATGTTAGGCGAGCCGAATCGCGATGCGGCCAACGAGACCTGTGCCGACCTGAACAAGGTCAATGCACCGTGCATTGTGAGGAAAAACTGACGCTTTGACTGTCGCGAGTCACCCGCAGCGGCTAGATTGAGTTCATGCCTGCTCCACTTTTCATCCACCTTCGCGTTCATTCTGCTTATTCGTTGTCGGAGGGCGCACTGCCCATAAAGAAATTGGCCGTGCTAGCCAAGGACGCGAAGATGCCGGCGCTCGCCATCACCGATTCCAACAATCTCTTTGGCGCACTGGAATTCTCGGAAGCTCTGACTGAAAAAGGTATTCAGCCGCTGATCGGTTTGGATATTAAAATTGATATGGCCCCGTCAGTGCGAGGGCAGAACCGCTTCCAACCGCAGCAAGGTCTACGCCGCTTTCCATCATTGGTGCTGATTGCCAAGGACGAGCACGGGTACAACAACCTCATGAAGCTTTCGTCTTCCGCCTTTCTTGAGGTCGCAGACAACGCCGAACCGCATGTCAGCCTGGAACGGCTGGAGGAATTGAGTGGCGGGTTGATCTGTCTCTCGGGCGGGCCTGGTGGTCCAGTGAACCAAGCGCTGGTCAATGGCCAGAAGCCACAGGCGCTGGAACACCTTCTCAAACTTAAGACCATTTTTGCAGACCGACTTTATCTTGAACTGCAGCGCCATGACACAGCGGATGAGCGTGCCGCCGAAACGGGATTAGTTGAACTCGCCTATGAACATGATGTGCCGTTGGTCGCCACCAATCAATGCTACTTCGCCAAGCCGGATGACTATGTGTCCCACGATGCGTTGATTTGCATTGCCGAAGGCGAAGTCATTTCGCAGCAGGAGCGCCGGCGTCTCACGCCGGAGCACTATTTCAAAAGCCAGCAAGAGATGGCAGCACTGTTCGCTGATCTGCCTGAAGCGATCGAGAACACGGTAGAAATCGCCAGGCGCTGTGCCTTTTGGGTGAAAGGCCGTAAGCCTATTCTCCCACGTTTTTCGGAAGGCGATGAAGACGAGGTTCTGCGCCAGCAGGCGATGGAGGGCCTGGAGAAGCGGCTGGCGGCAACCGGGTTCGCGCCGGGCTTCACCCGCGAAGATTACGACAACCGCCTGGATTTTGAGCTCGGTGTCATCATCAAGATGAAATATCCGGGCTACTTTCTCATCGTCTCTGATTTCATCAAGTGGGCCAAGGCGCAGGGCATTCCGGTCGGCCCCGGTCGCGGGTCTGGTGCTGGTTCGCTCGTCGCCTATTCACTCACAATAACGGATCTTGATCCGTTGCGCTTCGGTCTGCTGTTTGAGCGTTTCCTCAACCCGGACCGCGTGTCCATGCCCGACTTCGACATCGATTTCTGCCAGGATCGCCGCGATGAAGTGATCACTTATGTCCAAAGCCGTTATGGGACCGACAAGGTCGCGCAAATCATCACCTTCGGCAAATTGCAGTCGCGCATGGTGACACGTGACGTGGGACGCGTTTTGCAGATGCCTTATGGGCAGGTGGACCGCCTGTCCAAGATGATCCCCAACAATCCAACCAATCCGATCTCGCTGTCTCAGGCGATCGAGATGGAGCCGCGGCTCCGGGAAGAACAGGACCGCGATCCCAATGTGAAGGCGCTGTTCGATATCGCGCTGAAGCTCGAGGGGCTCTACCGCAATGCCTCAACTCACGCGGCGGGTATTGTGATTGGCGACCGCCCACTCACAGAACTTGTGCCGCTCTATCGCGATCCGCGTTCAGGCCTGCCCGCGACACAGTTCAACATGAAATATGTGGAAAAGGCCGGACTGGTGAAGTTTGACTTCCTCGGCCTCAAGACGCTCACGGTCATTGACAAGGCCCAGCGACTGATACGTCAGCGCGTCCCTGAGTTTGATGCGAACCGGGTTCCCCTTGATGACACCAAGACCTTTGAAATGTTGGCTCAAGGTGAGACCGTCGGCGTGTTTCAGCTGGAAAGTGCCGGCATGCGCGAAGCGGTGCGCGCCATGCATGCGGATCGCCTGGAAGATCTGATTGCGCTTGTGGCGCTTTATAGACCCGGGCCGATGGCCAATATTCCGACTTATTGCGCCAGAAAGCTGGGCAAGGAGCCGGTGGAATATCTCCATCCAATGCTCGAACCCATCCTCAAGGAAACGTTCGGCGTCATCACTTATCAGGAGCAGGTGCAGCAGGCGGCGCGCGACATGGCCGGCTATACCCTGGCTCAAGCCGATCTTCTGCGCCGCGCGATGGGCAAGAAGATCAAATCCGAGATGGATGCGCAGCGCGAAAATTTCATGAAGGGTGCGCTTGCCAATAATATCCCCGAAGAGATCGCCAAAGCGACCTTCGACGCTTGCGCCAAGTTCGCCGAATACGGATTCAACAAGTCACACTCGGCGCCTTATGCGTTCATTAGCTATCAGACGGCCTATTTGAAGGCGAATTACCCCGTCGAGTTTCTTGCAGCGTCGATGACTCTCGACATCGGTAACACCGACAAGTTGATGCTGTTCCGCCGCGAGGCGCAGAGATTGGGGATCAAGGTTGTTGCACCTTCGATCAATATCAGCACGGTGGATTTTTCCGTGAGCGATGGCACGATCATCTACTCCATGGCCGCGCTCAAAAATGTCGGCTCATCCGCCATCGAGCAGATTGTGAAAGCCCGTGACGAAGGCGGTGCCTTTAAATCGCTCTCGGATTTCTCGCGCCGGGTGGACGCCAGGGCGCTGAACCGCCGTGCACTTGAAAGCCTGGTAAAAGCCGGCGCCTTTGATAAGCTCAACCCAAACCGCGCACAGGTGCTTGATGGCATCGACTCCATTATCGGCGTGGCGAATAGGACAGCGAACGAAGCGGCGGCTGGACAGAACGACATGTTCGGCAGCTTGCCTGCGGCACAATCCGACATCGTCATGCCGATCCGTGATGCCTGGCTTCCGATGGAGCGGCTCTCGCATGAATTTGATGCCGTGGGTTTCTATCTCTCCGGCCATCCACTTGATGAATATGCCAAACCACTGGCAAGGTTGGGAGTTGAAAGTTGGCTCAGCTTCCGTGAGAAGGCTCTAAAGGGAGCCACTGCCGCGAAACTCGCTGGCACCATAACCTACAAGCAGGAACGCCGCTCGCGGCAGGGCAATAAATTTGCCTTCGTCGGTTTTTCAGACCCCACGGGACAGTTTGAAACCGTGGTGTTCTCCGATACGCTGATGGATATCCGTGATTTGCTCGAGCCCGGAAAAGCCGTCATAGCCAAGGTCGAAGCCGATGTTGACGGCGAAGAAGTTCGGCTGCGGTTGCAAGGTCTTGAAATGCTCGACAAGGCAGCGATGGCGGTACCTCAGGGCATCCAAATTTTCGTGCGCGATGCGGCAGCCATTGACTCGATTGCAAAGCGTCTGCAGAACGGCGGCAAGTCACCGGCACGATTGACGATGTTGATGGAAGGCGGACGCGAAGTCGAAATTGGCCTGGGCTCGAAATTCACCATCAACCCGCAAGTGAAAGGCGCGATCAAGGCCATCCACGGCGTGGTTGACGTGCAGGATCTCTAGAAATCAGATCGGATTGAGCGCCGAAACCTTGGTCTGTTCGAGCTGCTTCAGAAACTCGATGGCGATGCCCTGATCGATATAGCGCACCACGCGGCCGCGCATTTTGCCCAGCATGAGATGCGTGCCGACACCCGGCACCACATCCGTCTTGATGGCAGCGCCTGAAACCGAGATGTCGATCACTTCGCAGGCATAGATGCGACCATCGGGCAGGGCGATCTGTGAAATCCGCTCTGCAGGCTCGTAGCGGGCATGGCGGCGATGGTCATCCTCGGAGCCTGCAGCCTTGTTGCGCAGCCATTCGATGCGCTGGCGCAGGCGGTCCAGCCGCGCGCCGCGCATGGAAAAATGAACGTCAAAGCCGCCTTGGCGCGGTGCGCCGGTCGTGGCTTCAATGCGGCCGAGATCTTCGAGATAGGCGATGATGCTCTGGCCGGGCGAGGGGATCGCATTGCTGAGAAACACGGCACCCTTTTCGGTGATGTCGGAGACCTGGCAGGTGAATTCGCTCTGGTCCGGCAGCATGTAGCGGCAGAACATAATCCCGGGTATCGCACCCTCAGTGGATGGCATCGAAATCGGATTTGGAAGAGCAGTCACAGCAATCGTCACCCTGCAGGCCTGCCGGCAAACCGGCATGGATTCAGAGCGGTATTAACCCTGCTTTGCCTTAAGATGGCGTTAATGTCTGGTGCCGATTCCGGCCGTTGACCGTGCGCAAAATCAGGCGCGGCCGCCTTCGATGACTCGCAGATATGAACCCGGCGTTACGCGCCCCACCTCGTCGAGAAGCATGTCGCCATTGAGATGCTCGGTCCAGATCAGCTTCGAGGAAATGACTTCGCACAGCACCGGAATGCCGCGTTCCTCCGTTGCCACGGGACCAAACGCAAAGATTCCGCACAGCAGCTGCATGTGGCCCGTCTCGGCATTCATCACCGGGAGATAGATCACTTCGGCCGGAACGATCTGGCTGTCGGTGATCACCCGCATCTTCATGACGCCGGGCTGCATGTTGCGCGTGGCATAATCGAAGTTGCGCGCCATCATGGCGCGTGTGATGCCTTCGAAGCACATCACCGCATCGGTTCCGGTGACGTTGGCACGCAGCAGGTCACACACATTCCCGCCCGCAAGCCTGAAAATCCATGCCCCCAAATCATTCTGTTCGAGAACCGCCATGTCACCAAGCAGCTTGGCCATCGGCGCAAGCGAAATGTCAGAGCGCAGCGGACAGGGCCGCTCGGCGCGCCGGCTTTCCCAATAGCGAAACAGCTGCCGGCTGCCCGGATGGACAATCCGTGCGCCAGGTGTCTCGTTATCGTTGCGGTCTTCGGCCTGCATAGTTTATCCTTGAGAACCTGGGTTGATGTCCCAGAGTTGGACTTGCTCTGAAATGTTGCAGGTGCCATGCCAGCCAGCCTTTAACTGGGAGATTCCATTGAATTTCAAAGCAAATCCGGATCGTACGGGCAGTTCTCAACCAGCCATTAACCTTCCGGCAGTGGTCTGGATTCTCATTGTCGTCCTGTTTGTTATCGAAGCGTTGATCCAGCTCGGCCCCCCTTCCTGGCAGGCCTTCGCGAGCTACAATTTTGCCTTCATTCCTGCCCGTTTTGGGCCCGAACCCTTTCCGCAATATGGCCTGGCGCGCTGGTGGTCGATGCTCACCTATGGCTTCCTTCACGCCGACTGGGTGCATGTCGCCAGCAACAGCCTATGGCTGGCCGTGTTCTCGAAGCCCGTGGAAGCGCATCTCGGCACGCTGCGCTATCTCGTGCTGCTGGCAGTTTCGATTATTGCTGGCGCCATCGCCGCACTCATCGTGCATTGGGGCCAGCCCATCATTCTCGTCGGAATCTCAGCCGGTGTATCGGGCATTCTTGCGGGCGCCATTCCGCTGATGCACGGCCGCCCAGGAAATCCCTATGCCATGGCGCCGAGTTTGACGCCGTTGCGACCCATGCAGATTCTCACCAATGGCCGTGCGCTGACATTTACCATCATGTGGCTTGTGTTGACGTTCTTCACCGCTTCGACTCAGTTTCTCACCGGGCAGGCGCTGATTGAGCAGCGCGTCGTAGCTTGGGAATCGCATCTCGGTGGATTCATCGTTGGATTCATCATGTTTTACATTCTTGATGCGACTTTGCCGCGGAAGCAGGTTCACACTCTGCATTGAATGTGTTACACTCCCGTCATGTTGCAAGGCGGCCAGAGGATGGCCTTAACCTCCCGCACGCCGCCGACGCGGCTTAAGCATGGAGGTTACGCATGAGTGTTGCACATATCTTGAAGCAAAAGGGCCGTGATGTGGTCACCGCGGCGCCGTCAGACAGTGTGAAGTCGATCGCCGAGATGCTGGCGCACCGGAAGATTGGTGCCGTTGTCATCATGGCGGAGCAGGGCCGCGTAGAGGGCATCGTCAGTGAGCGCGATATCGTGCGCGTGATTGCCGAAAAAGGCCCCGATGCTCTGTCCCACACCGTGGGCGACATCATGACCCGTAACGTGAAGTTCTGCGGCGAGGACGACAGTGAGTCGGAACTCATGTCGCTGATGACACAGCACCGTATCCGCCATTTGCCGGTGGTCACCAATGGCCGGCTGGCCGGCATGGTCTCGATTGGCGATGTGGTGAAGTTCCGCATCGAGGCCATCGAACGCGATGCCGCCGACATGAAGGCCTATATTGCCGGGGCAGCGTAGCTCGTCGAGCGTGTCAAGCGCGCAGATGCGGACCAATTGAGAAAATCGGTTTGACGCCTTGTGCCGAGCAGGGCAGGAAAAGAAAAGCGGAGCTGGCTCAAGCCAGCCCCGCTTTTCCGTTTGAAAGATGGGAGGGTAAAGCTCCCGCCATGAGCCGGCCCTGACAAAGCACGATATTCCAATTCAAGAGTTGAACAGGAGACAGCGTGAGGAAACGCGAAAGCGGCAAGAACTTTGCTCGCTATGCAATGGGCGAACTCGCCATAATCGCATTGCGTGATGGCTATGTCGATCTGCCCACTGATCGTTTGCGCCAGGAAGGTAATCGCCCATTTGGAGACCATCTGCCGAAACAAGTTGAACTGGTGGGCGGCAAGCTCCGGCTATCAGTGAATGCCTATCTTGTCATCGATGGCGAGCAGCACGTGCTTATCGACACAGGTGCGGCAAATTCATGGGATCCGACAATGGGTCTTTTGCCGGAAGCGCTGGACGAAGCAGGCGTAGATCCAGGTCGTATCGAAACGGTTGCGCTCACACATACGCATGAAGACCATGCGCATGGCCTGGTGGCGGCCGATGGATCAGACGCCCTTCCGAATCTGAAGCGTCTGTTCGTTCCAGAAAAGGAAGTCGCTTTGTTTGACGCTAACAAACGGTTGAGCCATTTCCATGAACGCCGCACGCCGATCCACGATGGCTTCGCAGTCAGTTCCAATATTATAGCGATGGAAGCGCACGGCCACGAGATCGGACACATGGTGTACAGAGTGACCGCCGCCAGTGAAACGCTGTTGATCTGGGGCGATATCATCCATGTCCCATCACTTCAGTTTGCACGGCCGGAAATAGCTTGGGGTTTTGACGCGGATCAGGTTGAAGCGCGAGCAACCCGCATGAAAATGCTGCAACTCGCGGTGCAGCCGAATATACATGTTGCTGGCTCGCATCTCGACTTTCCAGGCGTTGGCACAGTCTTGAGATCGGGCGAAGCTTTCCGCTACGAAAATTTCTAGGATCAGCAACCATAAAGATGATGTCTCCCGAGAGTCTTCGTAATGCCCATCACCATCACCGCTTTTGAACACTCGCCCGATGGCGGCAAGGGCCTGGCGCGTGACACGCGCGTGCGTTGGGCGCTTGAGGAACTCGGTCTGCCTTATGACGTGCGCGGCGTGTCCTTTACCGCGCTGAAAGAGCCCGCGCATTTGGCGCTGAACCCTTTCGGCCAAATCCCTACATTTCAGGAAGGTGATTTGACGCTGTTCGAAACGGGATCGATCATAATACATTTGGCCACACATCATGCGGGCCTGTTGCCGCAAGAAGAAAATGCGCGGGCGCGCGCCGTGTCATGGATGTTTGCGGCAGTGAATACGGTGGAACCGCCTGTTCTCGAATTGCAGAACGCAAAAATTCTCGAAGGTGACAAGCCGTGGTCAGACGAGCGCATGCCGCTGGTGATGGACCGTATCCGCGTCCGAATGAAGCAGTTGGCCAATCATCTTGGTGATGCGGATTGGCTCGATCGCGATTTCAGTGCCGGTGACCTGATGATGGTGCATGTGCTGCAGCGGTTGAAACCTTCTGGCATTCTGAAGGAGTTTCCGGGCCTAACTTCCTATGTCGCCCGCGCAGAAGCGCGCCCGGCCTACAAGCGCGCCTTCGCAGCGCAGCTGGCTTTCAACACGCGCACCACAGAAGAGAATTAATTTCACTGTGATCGCAGCGCTTTAAATCAAATTGAGCACAGCGCTCAGTTTTGCACACTGACAGAAGGTCAGGACTACTGCCGGTAATCCTGCATGCTTGACCCAAATTAAAGTGTGAATGAGCATTTTGTCAGTAGACAGATCATTCGCAAAAGGCGCAAAATGGCGGTGCTTAGTGAGAGCAGAGGGCCCGTACCTGGTGTCCGATGCGGAACCTGATCCAGCGGGTTCCAAATGCGGTTTAGAATGTAAGTGAGGCGTCAGGCAGCCCATGAGAGTGTTCGCGCTAGGCGGATGAATCAGTGACTGGGAGGTCGTCATGAGTATTGGATGGAGAGTTGCACTCGAAGTGCCAACGCAACGAGGCCAGGTTGCGGTTCACCATTTTCTGGCCCATTTCGCAGATCCGAAGAAAGCTGAAATCGAAGTGCGCAAGTTTGGCTCGGCGCCGGACGATTCGAAGGCCTGCGCCTATGTGCCTGTCACAGGCGAAGAACTGGCGGACCGGAAGATTTACGACGGCGAAATCCGCTCACTTCTGTTTTAAGGCCGCTGAACAGGGCATGACTTTGATCTGAAATATGAACCGCGCCCGCGGGCGCGGTGACGCTGACTGCCCCCAGCGCAGAGACACTGCCTAAATCTTCTCAAGGCCTTTTGGTGTGACGCGCCGGTAGAAGCAGCTGCGCCGCCCGGTGTGGCAGGCAAGGCCTTTGCCTTCGGCCTTCACCTTGATCAGCAGGCAATCCTGGTCGCAGTCGATGAGCAGTTCGATCACGCGGAACGTCTCGCCAGAGGTTTCGCCCTTCATCCACAGCTTCTGGCGCGAGCGGCTATAGAAGTGGATGAGGCCGGTTTCGCGCGTCTTCTGCAGCGCCTCGGCGTTCATATGGGCGAACATCAGGACGGTGCCATCCGTGGCATCCTGTACGATGGCGCTCACAAGCCCTGCGGCATCGAAACGGGGCTTCAGTTCGAGCGTTTCCTCAATATCCGGGGCTGACATTTGGCATGCCTTTTCAAATTGAAACTATGATAGAGGCCTCCCATATCAGGTTTAGACCGAAGCCCAAATCATGATTGACGAAATCTACAACCGCAAAATCCTGGAACTGGCCGCAAATATTCCGCGCATTGGCCGGCTGTCGCATCCTGATGCGACGGCGATGGCGCATTCCAAACTGTGCGGCTCCAAGGTGACTGTGGATCTCGCCATGAAAGACGGCAAGGTTTCTGATTTTGCCCACGATGTGAAAGCCTGTGCGCTCGGGCAGGCTTCGAGCTCGGTGATGGCGAGCCACGTCTTGGGCTCGAATGCCGATGAACTGAAAGCGTTGCGTGGGCAGATGTACAAGATGCTGAAGGAGGAGGGGCCTGCACCCTCCGGCAAATGGGCTGAGCTTGAAGCCCTTCTGCCTGTGCGCGATTTCAAGGCGCGCCATGCCTCGACGCTGCTCACCTTTGATGCTGTAGTGGATGCCATCAACCAGATCGAGGCACACCATGACCAGCAGACCCGTTCCCCCGAGCTTCATCCTAGCCACTGAAACGCCTGTTCGCACAGGCTCGCGCTATCCAGTGCCCTATAACGAGCCGTGCATGGCGCGCACCAAGCACATTCTCGGTGACGTGTTTGGGTTGAAGCAATTCGGCGTGAATCTCGTGTTGCTACCGCCGGGTTCATGGTCGAGCCAGCGCCATTGGCACGAAAAGGAAGATGAATTCATTTATATCGTCGAAGGCGAAATAACGCTGTTTGACAACAGCGGGGAGCATCTATTGACGCCTGGCATGTGCGCTGGATTCCGAGCCGGCAATCCCAATGCACATTGCCTGAAGAATTCTGAGTGGCAAGCCTGCACAATATTTGGAAGTAGGCACGCGTGCGAAAGAGGAAGTGGCCTGGTATCCCGAGATCGGTCTCAAATATGAAAGAAGCGAAACAAGCTCCGGCTACATGCGCGAGGATGGTTCGCCGGTCTAAGTGTGGCGCGCAACTGGCCAGCTTCATTGCTTGACAGGGCAGGAGCCCTTCTCTATTTCACCGCTCACTGTCTTTGGACCTGTTGTTTCAGGTTTTGATGCGGATGTAGCTCAGTTGGTTAGAGCGTCGGCCTGTCACGCCGAAGGTCGCGGGTTCGAGCCCCGTCATTCGCGCCAGTTTTTCCACAGAAATTTTGATATCTGGCTGAAATCGTACCTTCGATTTTTTTCACGCGTCAAAAGCTATTCAGAATTTGCGAGAAGGTTTCTATGCAAATGATTTTGATGCGTTTTTGCTGCGAATTTTTCTCATTACAAAATTTTTAGGCTCGCTCAGGTTGTGACTTTCGAAGCCTGATGGACAGCTGACATCGCCGCATTTTACCATATTCGAAGTGGCCGGCCTTCAAAGCAAGAAAGCCATGAAGATCAAAGATTTGACGGCGTTATTCGGCGTGCAAAAACGCAAAGATGCCTAGAATTTTGACAAAAGTGCGACGCGATTAAGTTAACCAAAGGTAAAGAATGTGTTGCAATTGAGGAAAGCCCGAATAGCTTGGGACTACCTGTAGATGCGGCTCAGGTGAGTTGGGTGAGAGGTCTCCCGACTTGTGAGGAGTCGAGTCATGGGAGTTTGCGTTTCTAAGCGTTTTGTTGCCGGCCTTTTGGCTGCAACTGTCAGCATAGGTGCAGCTGCACCTGCTTTTTCTGAGACAGATGGAAGACATCGCGCCGGTGCCCGTGCGGGCTCGGTTGGTGGTGCTTTTGGCGCTGGCGCGGGCGGATTTGCTGGCGGCAGCTTGACTCCTGGTCCCGGGCAAAGTCACACGCCAATAAAAATGGGGCTGACGCCCAGGCCGGAACCGTCGGCAGCGTGTCAATAAGCCAATCAGGTTACCATACAAGAAGTAATATCGGCCTTGGTCACTTCAGCAAAGGCCACGGCCCACGGAGACCGGAAGGGTCTTAATGCTCACGCGAAGCCACCGCCGCCGGTATTGCAGGCGCCAAGGAGGGCAGCTCCGCTGTCGGCGCTGCCACCGTCAGCAGGTCGGAAGCAACTGCATCGAAGGTCGGAAGGACCAGTAACAGCACAGGCAACGAGTCCTTTCGGGGGCATTGCGATTGCCATCTCAGGAAAAAACATCAAGACGTCGGCTTCGGTCCCGGACGGCAATGTCAGGACGGTCGATAAGAGGCGCAAGGAATACACCCTGGCGTGGAACGATGACGGCAGCTTCAGTGTCGCTATAGCAACTCGAAAAAGTGCGTTTGCGGCAACCGGTACGACGACCAACGCCGGCGCACTTGCAACCGGCAAACTCTCTGCAATTCTTGGCACTGCCACTTTTGCAGAAGCCTATGCAGGTTGAACAAACTGCCTGGGCGTTTGCTTCGGCCAATGCTTTCGGAGTGACCACTACTGCAAATAGCTTTGCGATAGCGGGGCTTGGTTCTTCAGCATTTGCCAGTATCTCTTATGTCCCGCCAAACTACTCGACTGGCTCAGGGATCTGCAACACCGGTCACGACTGGAGAAAATTCCCGCAGCCTCAGCACAGAGATCTTCGTGACTGTGATGATTGGTGGCCAAAGAAGCCTGTCTTGACTTCGCAGAAGTAAAGGCTGGTCTGGATGAATATGGGGGTGGAACTGTGTGAGAAGCCGTCTGGTCTGTCTAAAAGTCTCCTCCCTTGTGTGTCAGCGCCGAAATTGCCCGGCGGAAGCTGACTATGAACTTGGGGCAAAAAGTCAATAAAAACAATAGTTTATTTGACTTAACATGTAAGTTGTGTTAGCGTAAAGCAGGTTTGCGGGGACGCAAATCTCGATCAAGTTAGTAACTGTACAGGAGGTTTTTTTATGAAACTCGTCAATGCATCTATTCTCGCTCTGTCGCTGGTAGCTGGATCAGCTCTCTTTACGGGCGCTGCTCAGGCTGGCGGCCACGGCCACGTTAGCTGGGGTAGCTCTTCAACCAGCATCGTTGTAGGAGCTGGTGGTCTTTTCGGCGGTTCAGTCGCCGGCCTCGAAGGCGACTCGCACGCTGCTGCTTCACCGCACGGTGGCGCCAAGGCGAAGAGCGGGGGCAGCGCTGATACGAAGTCATACGGCCGTTGTCCAGCAGCTGCCGCTGTCGTCTGGGGCGGCACCTCGGCTTGCGCTGGCGCTGGCTGCCACTAATATCAACACTTAATTTATTCAGGCCGGTGGTGCCCTCGCCCACCGGCTTTTTCATGCGTGGTGATATAATGTTGACCGCCAAACTCAGGTATTCATGCGTCATTGTTTCATTCGCGTGATTTTTGAACGGGTTCACCAGACGCATAAAGCAACTCGATGACGACCTCGCGCCCAAGACGGCAATCCTGCGCGCGCCAGGTATCGGCCGCCTCCGAACGGTGCAGCAAGTCGGTCAACCGGTAACGACCGTCGAGAAGGTCCTCCGCAACGAGTCGAGCATTGCCTTCTGGGGTCAGTGTCAGGGCGGTCATGGATGCGCTCATCTCGCTGGGGGGTGTCCACGTCGCAGGACATGATGTGGTTCGGCATGGGATCGGGTGGTTGGCTCAGGTCGGCTGGTCAAGGCGCCGCCGACCATCATCAAGATCACGCCAGCTGCACGGGTACAAAGCCGTGGCTGTTCTGGTGATTCGCGCTGATAGCGCATCGCAGGATCGCGCCGCCGCAATGACAAGAGACTAGCACCGATTCGCGATGGGTCCTTCTCTGTAGGAGCGCCGGGGCGGCTGTGTTAGCTGCACATGCGGCTGCGAGCGTTGTTGCAAATTTCTCCACCGCCGCGGCATTTCACGCATCCCCGAGCAGTACCTGCCATCTTGGCTGAGTAACACTCTCTGGCCGGTGACGCTGACGCTGTACTGTACGGGTAGATGATTCACCGGCTCGCTGAACGACAGGAGTTCGGCGTGATCGGCCCGCGGGAGCACAGCAGTGCGTGAAGCCCCTCCACCGCCGCCGCGATGCGTACCCGACGACGACGTGTTGGCCGCGGCAATCGGCGGCGACCACGTTGCGTTCGCGGTGCTGTACCGCGACGTCCAACCGCGATTGCGGCGTTACGCCTGGACGCTGGTCGGTCAGGATGCCGAAGACGTGACTGCTGAGGCCTGGCTGCAGATCGCCCGCGACCTGCGCGGGTTCGTCGGCGATCTGGATGCTTTCCGCGGCTGGACGGCTCGGATCGTCCGCAACCGGGCGTTCGACCATCTTCGGGCCGCCGCTCGGCGACCAGCGCAGCTGACCGACCTCGAATCCCTGCTCGACTCGCCGACGACCGACAGCGCGATCGTGGCGCTCGACACGATGTCAACGAGGCATGCCCTTGAGCTGATCGCCGCACTTCCCCGTGAACAAGCCGAGGCCGTCCTGCTTCGTGCTGTGGTCGGCCTCGATTCGACGACCGCGGGCGAGGTTCTCGGCAAGAGCGCGACCGCAGTGCGGGTTGCTGCCCACCGCGGGCTCAAGACTCTGGGCAAACGGCTGGCCGCCGCGGACGCGCCGGCGGTGCCGCGGTGAAACATATTCCGCGCCCGCAGCGCTTGAGGGGTGACATGTTCACCAACGCGCACGCGACCGCAGCAGCGATCACGAGCAGATGCTTGACGATCCCTTGTCCGCGCCACGATGACCGCGTAGCGCGCGTGATCGCCGCCGCCGCCGTCGCCCGGTCGACGACGACGAAATCGCCGGGCTCGACGCCGCGATGGCCGTTTCGCAAGCTCGACGACGCTGACCGTTGATCGAGGACGGTGCGTGCCGACCGTCAGCCCGGGTCGGCGCCGCCTGCTCGGCGGCCTGACCGCAGCGACGCTTGGCAGCAAGCTGGCTCGCGGCCGGCCGCGGCCGCGGCCGCAGTGGGCGGCCTCGTCGTGACCGCAGCGGTCGAGTCGCATCCAGGTCCGCACCCGGCGCCGACCACGAGCACTAGCGTGTCAGTACCCTCGCGCACGGCGACCACGCCATCGGCCCTGCAAGCTCGTCAGCCCGCAGCTCCACGAACATTCGCCCGAGCCGACGACGACAGCGCCCGGTCGAATCCATCAGCCGCCGGTCACGATCGTGCCGGCTCGGTCGACGACGCTACCCTGGACAGACCAAGACGCCGCCCGGACAGACCAAGACGCCGCCCGGACAGACCAAGACGCCGCCCGGACAGACCAAGACGCCGCCCGGCAGATCGAAGACGCCGCCCGGGCAGATCAAGACGCCGCCCGGGCAGATCAAGACGCCGCCCGGGCAGATCAAGACGCCGCCCGGGCAGACCAAGACGCCGCCCGGGCAGATCAAGACGCCGCCCGGCCACCGACGCTAGCTCAACGATGTCCGGCTGAGGTACTTGCCCTATCGACGTCGAACCGGCGAAGGACGGCGCTAGCCTCCGCAAAGGAGATCGTCGCCACGAGCAACGCTCTATTCGCTTTTCGATGCTCACTGTGCGTCGGCGACCGGCTCGACCACAGCGCTCGGATCGGGAATCGCCGTCGGCGAACCCGGCACGGTTGCGGCGCGCGGACCGGAGGGCGTTAGAGCATTGTGTGTAACGAAACCACCGCCTGTGACGCTGTGTAACTGAACCACAGGTTATGCATTACGCAGCGGGGGACGGATGCGTAGATCGGGACTATCGGCAGCTATCGCGACCAATAGCTCGGCGCGCACGGCCTACCTGGCTGTGGCAGGGCGGAGTTGTAGGCGTTGCCGTGTTCGGCCTCCTGGCCGCGGTTACCGCGCATCTACCCGCGACTGGCGTCGCCCAGACCCGACGATCCCTTTCGACCACCGCGGGTCCCGCCATCCGGGCGTCGCCAGCGGGGAAGCCGTCGACACCGTCGCCGCGACCGACTGCACGCTTGATCAAGACCGGCAACCGCAGCGGCTCAGACAAGCCGGCGCCGGCGGCGCGGCGACATCCGGACAGCAAGCCATCGGCACAAGCGGAGCCGTCGCGTTCGCCGGCTGCCGGATCACGAGCGCCGCGCCCGACCGCGACGCGGGCGCGAGCCCACCGGCGGCGGTTCCGGCGCGTACGCGGGCCGCAGACCCGAGCTCGGGACGCGCCTCCGCAGCGCCGCCGCCCCCGCCGCGAAAACAGCACCCGGCGCCGAAAGCGCGTAAGCCGAAGCACCCGCACAAGCGTGCGAAGCCCGCACATTCGTCGAAACCCTCATCGCCGCACAAGCCGAAGCACAAACCCGCCGAGCCTTCGACGCGAAACCCCGGCTAACACTGCTGAACCGATGCGGTCGTCCGTTTTCGCTGGTGTACCAGCATGAGCCTCTGCGGGGACGCTCATGCCGGTACACCAGCGAATATGGCCAGCAGCAGCTGCAAGATCGAACGTCGAGCGCCGCCCTACGGATCCCAGCGCGGCCTTAAGACCGAATGATTGGCAGGCACGCCGGCTCGGCCGCGCCCCCCCGGTCACGGATCGTTCAATGCAGCCTTCGCCTCCTGCGATGCCACATAGCGCTCCGGCGTTCCCCCTCAGCGGCGCAACGAAAGGTTCGGCGCGGCGATTGTTGGCGCTGCGCAAACTCGCACCCATACAAATTGGCCCGAAAACACCCTGTTAGCTGGGCAGCGCTGGTTGTCGGCGGAGCGCAGCGCCGCGCGTCGGTGACGGTGTTTAGTTGTCGTGATCGTGCGGTCAGGGGGTCTGTGCGTCGACGGGCTCGAGGCTGACCTTGTAGCCGAGGCGTTGCGGGCTGCGCAGGTGGCTGGTGACCTGCCGTCGGTGGTGCATGCGGGTCTCGTAGTAGTCGACGCCGAGGTCGCGGTAGTCGGCGGTGGGGTCGGACAGCAGCGCGTGGGTGATGGTCAGGATGGTGTTGCCGAGGGCGACCTGGGCTTTGGGCTTGCCGCGGCGTTTGGCGACGCGCCGGTAGCGTGCCCCGAGTCGGGTTCTGGTTCGCCCGGCGCTGACCGAAGCCTCGCCGAGCACTCCGGCGACGTAGCGGTTGCCTTTGCCGCGGGCGTTGCGACCGATGCGTTTGCCGGCGGAGGCTTTGACCTGCGGGCAGAATTTCGCCCAGGACACGAGGTGCGCGGCGGTGGGGAAGACGCTCATGTCCACGCCGATCTCGGCGATCAGATCTTGTGCGGCGGTCCGCCCGATGCCGGCGATGCCGTCGAGCTGAACGACCTGCCGCTCGTACGGGTTGATCAGTTCCTCGATTTGGGCGGTGAGCTTGTCGATCTGGCTGGTGAGCCGGTCGATGTTGTCCAGCATCATCGCCAGCACGAAGGCATGGTGGTCGGTGAAGGTGTCCGCCCCGTCCAGGGCTTCCTCGAGCGCGGAGATCTTGCGCCTCAGCGTGCCGTGCGCCAGTTGGGCGAGGGCCTTCGGGTCCCGGCAGCCGCCGATCAGCGCATCCATGATCTGTCTGGAGGACACACCGTGCAGATCCGAGACCACGACCGATAGCTTGACCATCGCGTCCTCGAGCAGCTTCTCGGTCCGCTGCTTCTCCCGTGAGCGCTCTTCGGTCAGATGACGGCGATATCGGGTCAGGGTGCGCAGCTTGCGGATCGGGGCGGCCGGGACGAAGCAGCGCGAGACCATGCCGCGCTCGGCGACCTTGGCCAGCCACACACAAGTCGGCCCGATCGCTCTTCGGCCGGCCCGGCAACGCTTTGACCTGCCTGGCGTCCAGCAGTTCGCAGTCAAACCCTTCGGCCTCCAGCCGGAAGAACGGCGCCTTCCAGTAGTCGCCCGTTGCTTCCATCACCACCTTGCGGACCCGGTGGCTGCGCAGCCAATCAGCCAGCGACAGAATCTGGCGTTTGGTCGCGCCGAACCCGCGCACCTCGGGCGCTCGCCGCCGGGTGCTGGTCTCGCTCGGCACCCGGATACACACCTCGAGCGTGCCCTTGCCGACATCGATCGCGGCCACCCGCACCACGTGCAGTTGCTCCTCCTCGATCTCGTCCACCGCTCACCTCACCTTCGTCCGCATCGCGGCATCTGGGTGACCGGCCGGGGAGCCGACGGGGATACGAAGATTGGCCCGCGTGCTCGAAGCGACAAGGAATGACCCTCAACAAGATTCCGGCTCCCAGCGTCAGACTCATATTCGGGCTCACGAAGGGCGCCAAATGAATGCGACGTCGCGGACGGCCACCCGCGTAGTTTTCACCAGGGATCGGCGCCCCTGGGAGCACCTTGACTCATATGCGCACGGTCGTGGCCCACCTCGGGCACGCAGATCGACGGTGCTGGGAGCGCTGCGTGCGCGCCGGCCGATGGTGTGCAGTGATGCGAAGTTCGCTGGAGTGTGCCCTCCTCCGGCGGAGTCAAGTGGACTGGTCTGCGCCGTTATCAGAGACGGTGGCGAGATCTCGCTTGACCGCGCGGTCGGGGCGGCCGGTAGGACGGACGAAGAAGATTGTCCCGGCGTGGTCGGCTCACGTCGCGTGGGTGGTGGGCTGACCGGGGCCGCGTCGCAGTCGGAGCCAGCAGTAACCCCAGCCGCCGAGCTTGAGATCTGACTTGTTCTTGGTGATTGGTTCGTAATTTGCGTCGCCGAGCACCTGGTACGCGGATGTGGGGATGTCGATGGGTGAGAGGTCGAGCGACACCGCTGTGTCGGCGAGGTTGTGCAGCAGCAGGATCGACCCCTCTGGCGCGTCGAAGCGATGGGCCAGCACCGATCGCGGCAAGGGCACGTCCACGACCTGCGGCGTGCCGAGGCCGATCTCGGGACACTCCCGCAGCACGTTGATCAATGCGCACACCCAGCTCAATAACGAGTCCCATTGGCGAGTTTGCTGCCGCACGTTCACCCGCGCCGGAGCGTACGGTCCGCGGGCGGGCACGGGACGTAACATGGCGTCCGAGGGTGCGGTGGTGAATCCGGCGCCAGGCGTGTTATCCCACTGCATCGGGGTGCGGATCGACTCGCGTCCGGGCAGCTGGAGATTCTCGCCCATCCCGATCTCCTCCCCGTAGCGCAGGACCGGCGTACCCGGCATGCTGAACTGCAGGGAATAAGCCAGTTCGATGTGACGGCGGTCGTTACGCATCATCGGCGCAAGGCGCCGCCGGATGCCGCGACCATAGATGCGCATCGCCGGTTTGGGGGCAAACGCCGTCATGGCGTCGGCGCGCTGCTCACTGGTCAACCGGCTGAGGTCGAGCTCATCATGGTTGCGCAGGAAGGTCGCCCACTGCGCCATCGCCGGCAGCTTGGGCAGAGCCGAGAGTGCTTCTACGATCGGTTCGGCGTCGCCGCGGGCGAGCGCGAGCCACAGCTGGGAGTTGAGCGCGAAGGCGAACAGCATGTGGGCGCGATCGTTGGGGCCGCCCGGCGCCGCCGCGCAGTAGCGCACGAGTTGATCCGGGGCAACATTGGCCTCGCACAGCAGCACCGCGTCGCCGGAATGCCACTGTAGGTCTTGACGCCACTGGTCCAAGATGGAGAAATCGAGGGGGCCGGGATCCTGGTCCGGGCTGACCTGTTCGAGCACGAACGGCGCGGCGTCGATACGGAAGCCGGACGCCCCGAGCTGCAGCCAGAACGCCATCACCTTGGTGATCTCGGCGCGGACGGCGGGGTTAGCCCAGTTCAGGTCGGGCTGGAAGTCGTAGAAGCGGTGAAAATACCAGCGCTTGGCCTGCTGGTCGAAGGTCCACGTTTCAGTTTGCTCGCCTGGGAAAACGATGCCTTGGCGCCGATCGGCCGGCTCGGTGTCGCTCCATACGTACCAGTCCCGAAACGGCGAGTCGGGATCGCTGCGCGCGGACTGAAACCACGGATGTTGATCGGAAGTGTGGTTGACCACGAGGTCGAGCAACAGGCGGATCCCGCGTTCGCGGGCTTTGATGGCCAGCTCGGTGAAGTCGCCGAGCGTTCCCAGCCGCGGGTCGATGCCGTAGTAGTCGCTGATGTCATAGCCGTTGTCGCGTTGCGGTGAAGGGTGGATCGGGTTCAGCCACAGGCAGGTGACTCCCAGCCGAGCCAGGTAGTCCAGCCGGCTGGTCAACCCGGGCAGATCGCCATGACCGTCACCGTCGGAGTCCTGGAACAGGTCGACCTCGATGCAGTAGACAACCGCTTCCCTGTACCAACGGTCCGACATGCCCTGCTCCGTTCTGCTCCGTCGGGTCGTCTTTGACAGATCGATCTGAACGGCAGCCTATCGGGCAGGCGGGCGCATCAATCGACGGCTCTTGAGCGCGCACATCGCGGGGTAGTGAGCGCATTCTCGCTCAGTACACGTTGTTCGTTCGGTCGCGTCGAGATGTCCGCGACGCCACCGGTGACTCGTCGAGTCAAGCCAAGCGATGCTCTCAAGCTGGCTGAACGGTGCAGCGCGGTTGCCGGCCGACGTGATGGTTGTGGATTCGCGCGCGCGGGCTTGCGATCTGTTTCGGTATGCAGGTGAACGAGATGCAGGTCAGCGGGGTGACCGCTATTGGGGATGCCTAACACGGCTGCGGTCGGCCGTCTGCAGATGACACCGCTGGACAATGGCCGATAGGTGAGGGCGGTCCGAGTGAACACATCACCGAACCGGTGCGGATCTCGGAGCACCATCGGGGAGCGCAAGTCCGCGTCGCATTGCTCGGCCAGCACCCAGGTCCGGCCGATCGCGATCGGCAGGCCGGGGCCAACGGGTGCAGTTGGTCTGCTGTCAGCTGGTAGAGGCCGCCGACATCGTCGAAGACGGGGCTGCCTGCATCGTCGGTGAAGACTTGGTCCGCGTTGACAGCCGTGGGGCGGCCGCAGCCGTGAACCGGTCGAACGGGGCGGCCAGCGTCAGCAACGTGAACGCGCCGCTTCCGCTCTGGGCCCACACCTCGCTTGCTCGCGGACCCGAGCAGGCGCCAACGCGTTCAGCGGTCTGGCCGGCGGCCTGGTCCGATGCCTCGGGTCACTTCGAAGCCCGGACCCCCGTCCGCTGGGTGCACCAACACCCGCTCACATCCGACGATGAACGAGCGGCGGGACCTATTCGAATGAGTTGATCTTCGTCAGTCCGCAGTTAGTCCGCAAGATTCCCAGCAACGTCACACGCTAGCCCATCACAGCCCGCTCATCTCGGTGAATCGGGCCCCCGAAAATAAGAGCTGCAAGCACGTACCAGCGATTTCCGAAAATGGCCGTCGATCATCTGGCCGCCCTCTCAAGGCGGTAGCGGCGGTTCGAATCCGCTCGGGGCTACAAGTCTGAACCCCCCGGAGTCCGGGGGGTTCAGCCGCTTCAGTCGATCGTTCATTGAAGATCGACGTTCACCCGGTCGATGATCAGCGAGCGTCGCGCGCCTCGGTGGTGTCCGCGGCGCGGGTGGCGGCCCAGCTGGCGAGCAGTTTGAGCCCGTCGGCGGTCGGCGTGTTCGGGTCGGCGGTGTAGATGTTGAGCCGCAGTTCGGGTTCGGAGGAGAGTTCCATGGCCTCGAAGTTGAGGTCGAGTTCGCCGACGGCCGGGTGGCGGAGTCGTTTGCGGCCGCTGCGGTGGAATGTGACGTTGTGTGAGGCCCAGTGTCGGCAGAAGAGTTCACTTTGCGTGGAGAGTTCGCCGACGAGGGTGATGAGGTCCCTGTCGTGCGGGTTGCGGCCCGCTTCGAGCCGGAGCATGGCGGCGGCATCCATCGCCAACCGGTCGTAGTCGACGAAGTAGTCGCGGGCGGCCGAATCGAGGTAGATGAACCTGGTCGTGTTGGCGGCGCGTCGAGCGGTGGCGCCGGCGACGGTCGACTCGAGGACAGGGGAGTACAGGGCGCGGGCGAGGGGGTTCATGGCGAGGATGTCGTGGCGGGCGTTGCGTATCCAGGCGGGCGCTTCGGTGACGGCGTCGAGGACCTGCTGGACGGCCGGGCGCACCGTGGTCGGGCTCGGCCGAGTCCGGCGCGTCGATGTCGGGCCGGCGGCGCGTGCGAGCGCGAACAGGTGCTCGCGTTCGGCTTCGTCGAGGTGCAGCGCATTCGCGACACCGTCGAGGACCGCTTCGGACGCGCCGGCGAGGTCGCCGCGTTCCATCCGGATGTAGTAGTCGATGCTGACTCCGGCGAGCAGGGCGACCTCTTCGCGGCGTAGGCCCTTGACCCGGCGGTTGCCACCGTAGGTGGGCAGCCCGGCCTGCTCAGGGGTGATCCGCGCTCGACGGGACGCGAGGAACTCGCGAACCTGAGTGCGCTGGTCGGCGGTGTCCATGTCTTCACGGTAGGTGACCACGCCGGGGCCTGGGAGGTACCGCCGTTACCTGTAAGAGCAGGACCTCCCCACGCAGAGCAGATGCGCGTTGAGTTGGTTCTCGTGACCACAGCTGATCGAGGCAGCAGGCAACGTCGAGGTGCTGGGTGCAGTCATGACCGCGGCTGACCGGTGGCCCGCCGACGAACTCGCCACGATCGATGCCGCCGGCGAGGTCGACGTCTCCACTCGACGTCGCGACGGCACTCTGCGCACCGCCCGCACCGTGTGGATCGTGCGCTACGAGGGTGCGGTCTACGTCCGCTCCGTCAGCGGCACGAGCGCGGCCTGGTACCGAGGCGTCCAAACTCGACACACGGTCCGGCTGATAGCCGGAGGACTCCGTCGGGACGTCGTCTTCGTCGAGCGCCGTCGCCCGGATCACCGCCGACATCGCCCGTGCGACGACCCTGCGCGTCGAACCCGCCTGACCGCCGCGTCGAGGAGAGAGAACGACATGGACAAGAACCCCACCACCGCCACGATGAAGACGCCGGCGTCGAACTTCACCGGCGACGTGTGGATGAACCCGGTGTTCGGCGGCGACGGTATCTCCGGGCTCACCTGCGGGCTCGTGCGTTTCACGCCCGGCGCGCGTACCAACTGGCACTCGCACGCCAACGGCCAGTTGCTCGTGTGCACGGACGGCGTCGGGCTGGTCGGCACCCGCGGCGGCAAGACCGTCGTGCTGCGCGCCGGGGAGAGCGTGTGGACCCCGGCGGGGGAGGAGCACTTCCACGGCGGCACCGCCGAGAACATGATGTGCCACTACGCGATCCTCGACGCCGCCGGCTCGGGTGAGGCCACAACGTGGCTCGAACCCGTCACCGACGAGCAGTACTCGGCCGCGCACCGCACGGCGCAGGTGTAGCCGATGCCGATTTCCGATGCCGCACAACGTAACCACGACCAGCTGTTCGGCGACCGCGTCTCCACCCTCGCGCAAACCGATCCCGAGCTGATCGGATACTTCGACAACTTCGCGTTCGACGAGGTGCACGTCGATGCCGACCGGTTGGACGCGGCCCTTGACCGGCCGACCCGCCTCATGGTGCAGCTGGCCGCGATCCTGGCAGTCGGCGGCCTTGCGGAATTCCGCGTCCTTGCCGCGGCCGCGGTGGCCAACGGCGGCGTGCGCCCGGTCGAGCTGAAGGAGATCGTGTACCAGTCCGTCGCCTACGTCGGTATGGCCCGCTCGTTCGACTACCTCCTCGCAACCAATGACGTCCTCACCGACGCAGGGATCGAGCTGCCCCTGCCCGGGCAGTCGGCGTCCACGCCTGCGACGCGCCTCGAGCACGGCAAGACGGTGCAGGGCCGCGTCGTCGGCGACGATGCTGTGGCCGCCCGACTGACGAACACCCCGGCCGACGAGGTCCACTTCCAGCGCTACCTGGCCGCCAACTGCTTCGGTGACACCGTCGGTCGAGGCGGCATCGACGTGGCGGTGCGCGAGCTGCTGACGTTCTCGATGCTCGTCGCGTTGGGCGGCGCGGACGGCCAGGTGCGCGGGCACGTGAAGGGGAACCTCAGGGTCGGCAACAGTCGCGAACGGCTGCTCGCTGTGTTGACGGTGCTGGTGCCGTTCATCGGTTATCCGCGCACCCTGAACGGTCTCGCCGCGATCAACGAAACCACCCGCTGAATCATCTGAAGAGGAGCACGACATGGACTACCGAATACTGGGACGGACCGGGGTATCGGTCAGCCCGTTGTGTCTGGGCACGATGATGTTCGGCCGGTGGGGCAACGACGACCGTGCCGATGCCATCCGCGTCATCCATCACGCCCTGGACGCAGGGATCAACTTCGTCGACACCGCCGACGTGTACTCGAGCGGCGGGTCGGAGGAGATCGTCGGCGAGGCCCTGCAAGGTCGTCGCGATGACGTCGTGCTCGCGACGAAGTTCTTCATGCCGATGGACGAGCGAGCGAATCACGGCGGCGGCTCCCGGAAATGGATCATCCACGAGGTCGAGAACTCGCTGCGCCGCCTGCGGACGGACTACATCGACCTCTACCAGGTGCACCGTCCGAGCGCGACGACTGATGTCGAGGAGACGCTCGGCGCGTTGACCGATCTCGTGCGCCAGGGCAAGGTCCGCTACATCGGATCCTCCTCGTACTCGGCCAGTCAGATCGTCGAGGCGCAGTGGGCCTCACGGGAACGGCACCTGGAGCGATTCGTCACCGAACAGCCCCCGTACTCGATCCTCGTCCGTGGCATCGAGGAAGACATCCTCCCGACGACGCAGCGCTACGGAATGGGCACCCTCGTCTACAGCCCGCTGTCCGGCGGCTGGCTCACCGGACGATGGCGGAAGGACGCTGCGGGAACTCCGACATCCGCTGCACGCCCGAGCGCGCGGTTCGACATGAGCATGCCGGCGAACCAGCACAAGCTCGATGTCGTCGAAGACATCGCACAGCTTGCCGAGAAGTCCGGCCTGTCGATGATCGAGCTCGCGCTGGCGTGGGCGATCAACCACCCGGGCGTCACGTCGGCGATCATCGGCCCGCGCACCATGGAACAACTCGAGTCGCAGCTCCCGGCGGCGGACGTCACGCTGACGCCCGAGGTCCTCGACCACATCGACGACCTGGTCGCGCCCGGCGTCACGTTGAACGCGGACGACAACAGCTATGGCGCAGCCGAACTGACGCCACAGGCCCGCCGCCGCTGACACGCGGACGAGCACATTCAGCTACGAGGAACACGGGCACAGCCGTCGAGGAGTTGTCGATGAGTAAGAAGGTTTGGCTGATCACCGGTGCCGGCCGCGGCATGGGAACCGATATCGCCAAAGCCGCGTTGGCGGCCGGGCACATCGTCGTGGCCACGGGCCGTGACCCTGAACGGGTCATGACCGTGATCGGCGACCAGGACGACCTGCTCGCCGTGAGGCTCGACATCACCGACCCCGGCGATGCCGAAGCTGCGGTTGCGGCTGCAGTCGACACGTTCGGCCGGGTCGATGTCCTGGTCAACAACGCGGGCAACTTCATCGCCGGCTTCTTCGAAGAGATCAGCCCGGACGACTTCCGGGCCCAGGTCGAGACGAACCTGTTCGGCCCGCTGAACGTCACCCGGGCCGTGCTGCCCGTGATGCGTCGACAGCGCTCCGGTCTGGTCATCGCGATCTCCTCGACCGGCGGCATCGTCGGTCAGGAGTTCTGCTCCGCTTACTCGGCCTCGAAGTTCGGGATCGAAGGCTGGATCGAATCGTTGGCGCCGGAGGTCGCGCCGTTCGGCATTCGGACGATGGTCGTCGAGCCCGGCTTTTTCCGCACCGATCTGCTCACCCCCGAGTCGACCCGCTACGCCGAGCCCTCGATCGAGGACTACGCGAAACGGACCGCGAAGACGGTTGACACCTGGAACAGCATGAACGGCAAGCAAGGCGGCGATCCCGCGAAGCTCGCCGCCGCGCTGGTCGAGCTGGCCGACCACGATCCGCCGCCCGCCCGATGGGTGGCGGGCGCGGATGCTGTCGAGACGGTCGAAAACAAGGGACGGGACCTGATCGCGCAGGCCGGCGCCTATCGCGACGTCTCGACCTCACTGGCCCACCCGGATTGATCCGTGCCGGGTTCACCGCCGTGCCCCGGGCGGGCGCAACGACCCGCAGCAAGCTCGAAGGAGATCGACATGGCACGTGAAGTACCGCACCTCGGCCTCAACAACGGCGTCGAGATGCCGGCAATCGGCTTCGGCGTCTTCCAGACACCGGCCGACAAGACGCGCAGCGCAGTCGCCGCCGCGCTCGACGCCGGCTATCGCCACTTCGACACCGCCGCCGCCTACGACAACGAGCGCGAGGTCGGCGAAGCCGTGCGCACCTTCATGGTCGACCACCTCACCGCACTGCTGGACAAGGCGCAGGTCGTGCCGGCCGTCAACCAGATCGAGCTGCACCCGTATTTCCAACAGCGCGAGGTGTAGGCGTTGAACGCCGCGCACGGCATCGTGACCCAGGCCTGGTCACCCATCGGTGGCATCACCTTCTACCGCGACAGCGAGTACACCAGCACCCTCGAGGACTCGAGGATCGTCGCCATCGCCGAGGCTCACGCCAAGAGCCCCGCGCAGGTCATGCTGCGCTGGCACCTGCAGGAGGCGCGATCGGTCATCCCGAAGTCGACCAAAGCGCACCGCATCGCGGAGAACTTCGACGTCTTCGATTTCGAGCTGACCTCCGCGGAGCTCACCGCGATCGATGGACTGGACACCGGCAAACGTGGCGGACCCGATCCGGACGCCATCACCCTGGACAGTTTCGGCCGAGAGATCCCCGACGCCTGATGACAACCAACGACGCCCACGGACGAGTCGCCGTCGTCACCGGCGCGTCATCAGGCATCGGCGCGGCAGCCGCTCGCGCCCTCGCCGCCGACGGCTACCGTGTCGCTCTCCTGGCTCGCCGGGTCGGCCGCATCGTCGCGGCCGCCACCCACGTTCGACACGAGCTCGGCACCGTCGACGTTCTGGTCAACAACGCCGGTGTCATGCTGCTCGGCCCGTTCGGCTCCGATCAGCGCGACGACTACCGGCAGATGGTCGAGGTCAACCTGCTCGGCGCGATCACCACCACCGAGGTGTTCCTCGATGCGCTCAAGGACGGCGGCGGGGACATCATCAACATCTCGTCGGTCGCCGCGCGAACCGCCCGGGCCGGAACGGCGTCTACGCAGCGACACAGTGGGGCCTGAACGGATGGTCCGAGTCGTTACGACAAGAACTGCTGCCAGACGTCCGCGTGACGCTCGTCGAGCCAGGAGTCGTGGCGACCGAGCTGCCGGATCACATCACCCACGCCGACACCAAGCACGGAGTCCATCAGCTCTATGACCAGGCAGAAGTCATCGCCGGCGACGTCGCCGAGATCATCGCGTTCGTCCTGCGCCGTCCGCGACACCTGGCCATCAACGAGATCCTGTTGCGTCCGGCCGGCCAACCGTGACTCGCGCCTGTCGCCTCCGAAGCGAGAGCGACCGAGCAAGCGTGATCGCGTCCGCTGCGGGGGCTTCGGGGGTATGCGTAGTGGATGACAGGATTCGCTGACACGATCGGTATCACTGCGGTGACGGCGCACGACGGTGAGGCGCGGGCCGAGCTCCACGTCGACCCACGACACCTGAACCCCGCCGGGACAGTGCACGGTGGCGTCATGGCCACCCTGGTCGACGTCGCGATGGGGGCAGCCGTACGGAGCAGGACCGATGACGACGACGTCACGGCCACGACGCAGCTGACGATCGCGTATCTGCGACCGGGGCGAGACGGACTTCTCAGCGCGCATGCGAAGGTCGGCAAGCAAGGCGAACACGTCCTGGTGTGCGAGGCACAGGTCGACCAAGACGGTCAGGCGTTGATCGAGGCGCTGGCCACCTTCGCCGTCACCGCCCGCTGACTCCGGCGCTCGGATACCCGTGGGCGCCCGTCCACCGGTCTGCCGCGGGCGCGGATCGCTTCGGAAGTGATCATCGCCACGGCGCCGCTTGATTTGCCCTGATCGGACATGATTTACGGTGTGTTCGAGATGGGTCGACCGAAGTCGGATCCGGTGGTGCTCGCCGGGCGGGGCGAGGAGCTGGACACATTGCGCCGCGGGTTGCGTGCGGCCCGCTCCGGGCGGACCCAGGTCGTTGTCATCGAGGGGCCTGCGGGCATCGGGAAGTCGGCGCTGCTGACCGCGTTCGTCGACAGCGATGCGTCGACGGCCGACGTGACGTGGCTGCGTTGTGACCAGTTCGAGCAGGACCTCTCTTTCTCGGCCGCCGAGCTGTTGCTCGAGGAGCCCGTCGATGCGGCCTGCTCGGAGCTGGAGGTCGGCCGTCGCCTGCTGACCCGTCTGGGCGATGGTCGCCCGGCGCAGGAGGTCACGGTTCTTGCCGTCGACGATGCGCACTGGATGGACGGACCCTCGGCCCGCGCGTTCCGGTTCGCACTGCGGCGGCTGCGGGTCGAGCCGCTCTTCGTGGTGGTTGCCCGCCGTCCCGGCTCACCCGGCACCGATCTGTTCGCTACCGAGGACCCGCGGGCGACGACCGTGCTCCGGCCGAGCGCCACTGGACAGCGCGTCGGTTCGCGACCTCGCCGGCAGCATCCGGGGCTGGACCCTCACCGCCACGACGGCGGACCGCGTCCTCGAGCAGACCGGCGGCAGTCCGTTGCTGATCTCCAGTGTGCTGCACAACGCGCTAGACCAGGGACAGCTCGAGACCTGGACCGACGTACCGGCGTCGGTCGCTACCGCGGCGGCGCGGATGCTCGGCTCGCTCGATGACGAGAGCCGCCGCCTCGTCGAAGCCGCGGCCGTGCTCGCCGAACCGGCGGACCTCGTCACGCTCGGCGGCATCGCCGAGGTCGCCGATGTCGCCTCGCGGGCCGGTGCCGCCGCTGGGGCCGGATTGCTGACGGTGGACAACCACGGTGCGATCTCCTCGGCCCACGCCCTGCTCCGGGATGCGGTCTACGACTCGATTCCACCCGGCCAACGGCAGGCGCTGCACGCGCGCGCGGCAGACTGGACGTCGGGCGATCGTCGTCTTGGTCACCGCGCCGCAGCGGTCAACCGGTCGGACCCGGCGCTGGTCGCAGAGCTGATCGCCGCCGCCGACGGGGCGCGATCGTCGCGGCGCTACGACCTGGCCGCGACCCATCGACTCCGTGCCCGCTCGATTTCGGCCGATCCGGCCGAGCGCGACGCCCTGCTCGTCGAGGCTCTCATCGACCGGGTGTCCGCCCAAGATCTCGACGGCGCAGATGAGCTCGCCGAGCAGGCCGAGCCGCTGACCCCGAGCCCGGTCCGCAGTCTGGCGCTGGGACTGCTCGCCCGCGAACGCGGCCGCATCGGTGAGGCCAAGACCTACTTGCGGGAGGCCCTGACCCGGGCGCCGGAATCCCCGGACGCCTCGATCGGCCAACGGGCCGCCCTCGGTGCCGCGGTGCTGCACACTCGGCTGACCGAAGGCGCGCTCGCCATCGCCGCGCTCGACGCCGTGGACGACTTCGATGATGCAGAGCTGGCCGGTGACGCGACAGTCCTGCGGGGCATGGGACTGTGGCAGACCGGGGACGCCCGGGGTGCGTTGGCCCACCTCGAGGCCGTCCCCCTCAGTCCGGAGGGCAGCGCCTGGGAAGCCGAGGTGCTCTCGCTGCGCGGCATGATCCACCTGCACATGGGCGAGCTCTCCGAGGCACTGACCGAACTGGACCGGTCCATCGGTATGTCGCACCTGTGGCGTCCTTCCACCAACCAGTCCCGGATCTACGTGATGCGGTGCGCGGCCCGCTACCATCGCGGCGACTGGGACGGTGCCCTGGCTGACGCGGCCGCCGCGCGGGCAGTGGCGACCCAGGCCGAAGTGTGGAGCGTGGTCTGGGCAAGAGCCGCATCCATCGACGTACCCGCCAACCGCGGCCAGTGGGACATCGCAGCCGACCATCTGGCCCAGGCCCGTGCCGCGCTGAGCAAGCTCCCCTATGCCCGGGTGGTCGACGTCCTCGCTCAACACGAAAGCGCCATCCACATCGCCCGCGCGGACCACCGCGCTCTCCTCGAACTGCTGGAGCCGCTGCGGTCCGAGAGCCACCTGCAACAGCTGGCGCCCTTCCGGTCCTACCGGTGGATCCTGCCCGCCTGGATCAGCAGCTGCATCGAGGTCGGGCGCCTCGCCGACGCCGAACGCGAGCTGGACCGATATACCGGCATGCTCCGGCGCTGGCCCGGCGGCACCGACGCGGATCGGCTCGGCTGGCTCCAGGGTCTGCTGGCCCAGGCCCGCGGCGAGTCCGACGCGGCACGCGATCACTTCTACGCCAACCTCGCGGACCCGAACACGACGATGGACCCGTTCGTCCACGGCCAGCTTCAGCAAGCGCTGGGCCGACTCGAGCAGGCAACCGGCCGGCGGCGCGAGGCGATTCGGCATCTCACCATTGCCCACGACGTGTTCGCCCAGCTGCGTGCGACGCCCTTTGTCGAACGCTGCCGACTCGACCTGGCCGCGAGCGGCCTCCGCGCCACGAGCACCGACCTGCGGGCCCTGACCGAGCGGGAGGAGGAAGTCGCCGCTCTGGTCAGCCAGGACTACACCAACCGGGAAGTCGCCCGCGAACTCTTCGTCAGCCCGAAGGCCGTCGAGTATCACCTTCGCGGGATCTACTCGAAGCTCGGCATCACCAGCCGGCGGGAACTGCGTCGGCTGCGGAACCCATTCGCGCTGCCGGTGCAACAGACGACTGTTTCTCGCCAGGTCGAGGGCTCCTGAGCCGACGTCGGTGCCGAAGGTCAGCCCGCCGGTGCGCCGTCGTCGCTTCGCGGAGTGCGACCACCGTCGACGATTCCTCGGACAAGACTAGGGATTCACCCTAAGGCGCCGCCCCGGTCGCGGCGTGTAGAACTGCTCAGCTCGCTGTGCGCGCTGAGCGCCGCGGTTCGACCTACGCCATGATCCGGGTCCAAGCCGGGACGACGCCGCCCTCGCTCTTTAAGACCGGAATCACGCTTGCCTCGCTGCCGGCACCCGCGACGCCAATGACTCGCATCACGCAGATCGACCTCACCGCAACGAAGAACAACGGCGGCGACGCCGCGGTGGTGGCCAATGGCGTCGACCAGGGGCAGGTACGCGTCGTCATCTCGGCGGGCACGGCCTTGCCGGCCAGTGACCCCGCCTACGCCTCGGTGTACTACACAGACGAGAACGGCGCGCTCGTCACCAACCTGTACCAGCAAAAAGCCTCCTGCACCCCGAACTGCTACTCCAACTCCGTCGGCGTCCAGCCCTCGGCCGGCGCCTACCCCAACACCCCCAGTTCCTCGAGCAACAGGCGCGGTGCCACGGGTGCCACCAACTACGATTACGTCAGCTCGAACGGCGGCCAGACGCGCACGATCACCGCCCATGTCGGCACCCAGGCGAGCGCCACGACCGGCAATGTCAACATCGACGGCACCGCACTGGCCCTCACCACCAGCGGCGCCACCGCCGCCGCGGGTTTCTCGGTCGAGGGCTGCGCGGACTTCGCCAACGGCAGCAGCACCTGCTCACTCGCCCCGATCACCACTCCTCCCAGCGCCGGCGCATCCGGACGTCCCGCGCTGTATCAGGCGGTTCGCCGAGCACGGGCCGCTCATCGGCGCCCAACTGCTGTACCAGGCGCAGAACTCCCAGGGCAGCCTGCCGCTCAACTGGAAGTCCGGCGGCGTCAAGGAGAACCTGGAACCGACCACGCCCACAGTCAGCAGCACCCGGGTCAAGATGAGTCCGAACAACTACCTCACCGACGACGACGTCGACATCTACCTGGTGACGCACGGGATCAGCAAACAGTTCACCGCGGAAGTCGGACCGTAGCGGCTCGGACCATCATGGCGTCGCAGGGATAGCAACCCATCTGTCAGCGCCGTGATCGTCCACCGCCACGTGCATGGGTGCGGCCGGTCGAATCGAGCGTGCCGGTACTCCGTCGGAGACACGGCGACGGCGACGGCGCCGGACGCGCGGATTCGGCGCGCTCCCGAGCCCGCATCTGGCCGCGACGCGATCGACCGACAGATCGGATGTTCACATCGACTGGTGACGAGCGAACGCACGTCGGTGGGTGGTTGGACCCGTGCGCGCGGTTGCAGCCCGGGGTAGATCCTTCGGCCGTCGAGGTGCTTGACTCGGGCCGTGCGCTCCGGCGGAGGGTGGGCAGACCCTGATGATGATGGTCGGTGATCTCAGCGGCGCGACCCGATTGTTTCCCATCATCGGTGATCCCATTCGGTACGTGAGAGCTCCGCAGGGGCTGACCCGCAGCTTCGGGCAGCGCGGCTGTGACGGCATCTGCGTTCCCATGCAGGTCCCGGCCGGCGATCTTGACGCCGTGATGGCGGGTCTGACGGCCGCCCGGAACGTGGACGGGATCTTGGTGACCATGCCACACAAGTTCGCCGCTTTCGCCTACTGCGCGAGCGGCTCCGAGCGGGCCGACACGCTCGGGGTGGTCAGCGTCATGCGCCGCAATCCGGACCGGACCTGGCACGGGGACATGCTCGACGGGCTCGCCTTCGTCAAAGCGCAGACCGACCGGGGCGCCAGGCTGGAAGGAGCGCGGGTCCTGCTCGTCGGCGCGGGGGGTGCCGGCAGCGCGATCGCCGTCGCGCTGCTGGAGGCCGGGGTCGGCGATCTGGTCATCCACGACAGCAACCAGGCACGCGTCGACTCGCTGCTGGATCTGCTCTCGGATCTCGGTCCCGCATCGGTCGGCGCCGGGGCGCCGGATCCGAGTGGCTACGACCTCGTGTGCAATGCCACCCCGCTCGGACTCGAGCACGGCGACCCGCTCCCGGTCGACACTGCGCAGCTGACCGCGTCCATGTTCGTCGGCGACGTGATCGCCGGTCACGGTACGACCCCGCTGATCCGGGCCGCACGCGCGGCCGGGTGCCGTACGGCGAACGGCGAGGACATGGTCGAAGCCGGACTCGACATCATGGCCGAGTTCATGCAGCAAGCCCTGCCCGCCCAGCAGCGAAATCCCGCAGACGCACCGAAGGAGTGAGATTCTCTGCGCACAGGTTGGTGTGGGGACTCCGCTCGGATGTCTACTCGGCGTCAGCCATCCGGCCGGTGTTGCGGCCGGCCGAGACCGCGGCGGCAACCCGCACGAGCGCGGCAACCGCGAGCGACTGCGAGTGCTGCGGCCACGTCACTGCGAAGGCGGCCTGCGGCGCGTCGTCGACCGGGCGCCACGTGAGCTGCGGCCGCGCGTTGCGCTCTGCGAGCGAGATGGGGAACAGCGCGAGCATCCGTCCGAGCTCGATCTGACGGAGCATCTGCATCATGTCCGCGAACTGGGGTCGCTGCGCCCCGCGCGGGATGTAGACGTGCGAGCCGGGACCGACCTGCTGATGCTCGGCCTCGATGTCGGCCAGCCGCAACCGGCCTCGCTCGGCGAGTGGGTGCCCGGCCGGCAGGGCCAACAGCTGTGGCTCGCTGAACAGCGGCTCGGCGTCGAGCCCGTCAGAGTCGAACGGCTCGACGACGATCGCGACGTCGGCCTCGCCCGAGTAAGTGCTCGTCATTTCCGGCTCGACCACGGCGGACGGATCTCCCCACCGACGACGCGCACTCCGCGGCCACCGATCCACCGGCCACCGGCCAACCGCGAGCGAGTGAGCGGCCGGGCGAACCGGTTGTGTACGGCCGTTGCGGGGTATGCCGGGGCATGTGGGTGTTCTTGACGCGGCGGTTGCGGATGTGGGTGCTCATCTCGCTGGCGCTGCCGGTGGCACGGTTTCTGGTGCATCGGCTCGCGGTCGCAGCCGTTCAGCGTGACCCTCGCGCGACGAGTTCGCGGATGTTGCAGTCGGCGGATTCGGCAATGGCATCGGTATCGCAGCGGGCCAAGCAGCGTCGCGCGCGTTAGTCCCAGGGACCGGACGACCGGTGTTGCATCAGAGCCAACCGGCTTGCGGAGTACTGAGCAAGGGCCGCGGGTTTGGTCGATCACGATCCGGGGAACTGCTCTAACGGGCGCACTCGAGAGCGCGGGGCAGCCCGACATCCCCGGAGTGTTTCCGTGCCCAAGAATTCTGAACCCTTCGTCCCCGGCGTGCCGACCGTCGAGGCCCCTCCGTTCGAGGAACCCACCCGCGCGCATGATCCGTTGGGGCCCAAGGCCGACCAGGCCGGCCCTGACACCCGAACTGCGACCGGCGAGGACAGCGGCGTCGCGCCCGAGGCGGTCGCCCAGCAGGGCAGCTATCTCACCACGGCGCACGGGCTGCGACTCAGCGACAGCGACCATTCGCTCAAGGCTGGTGCGCGAGGCCCGACGCTGCTGCAGGACCATCACTTGCGCGAGAAAGTCAGCCACTTCGACCACGAGCGCATCCCCGAGCGAGTCGTGCACGCGCGTGGCGCCGGCGCCCACGGTGTCTTCGTCGCCAACGGGGCCGGGGTGGGGATCTGCCGCGCCGCGTTCCTCGAGGAGGGTGTGGAAACCCCTGTGTTCGTCCGCTTCTCGACGGTGCTCGGGTCGCGCGGTTCGGGCGATCTGGCCCGCGACACACGTGGCTTCGCCACGCGCTTCTACACCAGTGAGGGCAACTACGACCTCGTCGGCAACAACATCCCGGTCTTCTTCATCCAGGACGGAATCAAGTTCCCCGACGTGATCCACGCCGCCAAACCGCATCCAGACCGGGAGATCCCGCAAGCACAGAGCGCCCACGACACCTTCTGGGATTTCGTGTCCCTGCACACCGAGGCGCAGGCGCACACGATGTGGAACATGTCCGATCGGGGAATCCCACGCTCGTACCGGACGATGGAGGGCTTCGGGGTCCACACGTTTCGCATGATCAACGAGGCGGGGGAGACCTGCCTCGTGAAGTTCCATTGGAAACCCCGACAGGGCGTGCATTCGGTGACCTGGGAAGAGGCCCAGCTGGCGAACGGATTCGACCCCGACTTCCACCGCCGCGACCTCGCCGATGCCATTGAATCCGGTGCCCACCCGGCATGGGACTTCGGCGTGCAGGTGCTGCCTGACACCGAGGACCAGACCTTCGAAGGCATCGATCTGCTCGACCCGACCAAGATCGTGCCGGAGGATCTGGCTCCGGTGCAGTTCCTCGGCACGATGACGCTCACCGCCAACCCGACCAACTACTTCGCCGAGACCGAACAGGTCGCGTTCAACCCGTCGAACCTGGCCCCCGGCATCGACGTCACCAACGACCCGTTGCTGCAGGCCCGGTTGTTCTCCTATCTCGACACGCAGCTCACCCGCCTCGGCGGCCCGAACTGGAACCAGCTGCCGATCAACCGCGCCCACGCGCCGATCAACGACATGCTGCGTGACGGTTTCCACCAGGACGCCGTGCATGGCGGTGTCGCCCCCTATCGTCCCAACTCCATGGACGGCGGGTGCCCGTTCACGGCCGGCGGCGACGACCATCCCTTCATCGATGTTCCGGCGGTCGTGGCCGCGGCGACGAAGGTGCGGGAGAACCCGGCGAGCTTCGACGATCACTTCAGCCAGGTGGCACTGTTCTACCGATCGCTGGCGCCGGTCGAGCAGGACCACGTCGTGGCCGCATACACCTTCGAGCTGTCCAAGTGTTGGGATCAGACCATCCGCGAGCGCCAACTCGTAGCCCTGGCCAACATCGACACGGATCTGTGCGGACGTGTCGCCGACGGACTCGGACTGACCGCGCCCGACCCGACTCGCACCCTCACCGATCCGAAGCCGAGTGCCGCGCTGACCCAACTCGGTCAGTCCTGGCCCATCGCCGGGCGCGTCGTCGGGATCGTGGTCGGCGCAGATGTGCAGCAGAAAGCGGTGAGCGCACTGCAGGAGGCATTCGACGCCGAGGGCGTGGTGCCGCTTGTCGTCGGGCCGACCGGCGGGAAGATCGAGGGCACGACCGTCAATCGCACGTACGCCAACGCGGCGTCCATCGAGTTCGACGCGCTCGTGTCCGTGGGTGACGCACCGCCCGCGGCCGACGCGCTTCCCACTGTCGATGCCAAGAGCGGCGCCGGTGAGGGTCCCGGCGGTGCTTCGGACCCGCGGGTGGCCAAGCTGTTTGCCGAGGCCTGGCGTCATTGCAAGGCCATCGGCAGTGTCGACGGTGCCGCGGTGCTCGCCTCGGCCGGAATCGTGGAGGGGAGCACCGGCGTCATCTCCGGTGACGGCCCGGCTGTCGCAGGCGACATCATCGAGCTGCTCGGGTCACATCGAGTGTGGGAGCGGTTCGCGGCGACCGCCTGATCACCGCGAACCACACGACGCGGCGAGAACGCGGGAGCGCTGACGGCGTTCGCCAGGTTCCGGCCGGCCGCCGGAA
>CAVWWQ010000006.1:0-242048 GCA_963758815.1 uncultured Alphaproteobacteria bacterium | reverse complement strand
ATTCATTGTAAGGCGAGATGAGCAGCGGAATTCACTTCATCCGTGTTGATTGTGGACAAGCCATTCGGCACCAATCATGAGGAGGATAAATCATGAAATTCGTGTTTGCTGTTCTGGCGATTTTCGCCTTCACGACTCCAATAGCGGTGGCTCAGGACAGCATTATCGCCGGAGATAAGACCCCCACCTGTTTCTTACAATAGCTACAACTGTCAGTAAGGCAGATTGCAAAGCCATCCGCGACAAAGTGCATATAGCAAAGGGCAAGAAGTGGACCGATGCGGAAGCCAAACCCTATCTAGACAGGATGACCGCAATGGGCATGGCTACGAAGAAGCCTGGCAAGCTGACCTCCAAACAATTCATGAAAGCGTGCGAAGCTGGAACCTTCGTGGGTATGTAGGCTTCTGAGGACCAAAGTTCACTACCTTCGCTGCACCTATCGCTTAGTCATCGCCAGTACCTTGGAGCGCTGGCCTCTGAGGCGGTCGAGTAGTCCGTCTCAGCGCTTCATCGGCAGCACTTTCGCCATAGGCTTGCTCTCGCAGAATGCCTGCCATGCTTCCATCAGCTTCCGGCGCTTCTCGAATTGGTCGCCGCGGCGATATGCCGCGTCTGCCTTGTCACTGATTTGATGCGCCAAGGCCTGTTCCCGCGTCTCATGAGAAAAACTGTCTGTTCAGAGACCCAGTCACTGAACGTAGATCTGAACCCGTGCACGGTAATTTCGTTGAAGCCCATACCCTTCAAAAGTTCCCACATGGCCATATGATGCACGGGTCTACCCGGCCGTAGTCCAACGAACACATACTTGTTGTCCTTGAGGCGCAACCGCTCCATGGCGTGCAGGATTTCCAGAGCACGTGGCGAAAGTGGGATGCGATGATCCAGCCCGGCCTTCATGCGACCGCCTGGAATCGTCCAAATGCCCTTCTTCAGGTCGAACTCGTTCCATTGGGCACTTGTGGTTTCAGCGCTACGTGTTGCTGTCAGGATGCATAGTTCCAGCGCCCAACCCGCAGGCTTCCGTTCTTGTTTCTCGCGGAGCTTAGTGATGAATTCGGGCAGATCATCTAAGCCATCGCGGGAAAATGCTTGCGGGAATGTCGTTGCCGCATCGGCAGGATGGCCTTGAGGTGGCCCTTCCATCGCGCCGGATTATCTCCGGTGTAAAGCCCTTTGACCTTGGCGGCATCAATGATGCTTTCAATGCGACCACGGATGCGGAGAGCCGTTTCAGGTATTTTCTGCCACAGAGGCTGCAACACCTTCAGAACCGCCTCTGTGTCCACCTCATTGATCGGTAGTCCACGGATGGCTCCGCAATAGCGTGGGCCTACGGAATCGGCCCAGTACCTGGCATGTCGGTCACTGCGGTACTTGCTCCGATGGGCTGCGATATATTCATCTACCATCGACGCGAACGTCACTTTACCCGCGGCGTGCTGTCGTTCCTAGCAGAATGGGCTGGACCACAATAGAGGATATTGGAGAGCATTAGAGACGAATGAGGAGTTAGCTGCGGTTTTAAAGGGCTTCTGAGAGACTGTTTAGATTACCTTGGACGACCCTAGAGACCTACCATGCAGGGTGGGCTTCCTCACTGGCATCCTCGGGAACCGTGAGGCGTATGTTTGCATCGTTGAGGGCTGGCAGGTGGTCGAACAGTTCTTCGCGTAGTTGGGAGATGGTCGCCATGACCTCCTTCATGGAGGCACTCTTGGGGGGAGTGAACGCCAGATCAACATGTTGGCGATGCCCAATCCATCGCGCTTGCACCTGATCGACATTCTCAATTCCCTTCACGTGGCCGACAAAATGCTGGATTTCTTCAATGACCGATGGCTCGGTGCCATCTAGCATGCGTGTCAGAACCGCCCTGGAAGACTGCCAGACAATCGCGAATATCGTGATGGTAGTCAAAAGGCCGATTCCGGCGGCGCGTTTCAGGCGTTTGGCAATATCGGGGTGCGTGGCGGTGCTTTTTCATAACTTCGCGCATATCCCCCCTATGGGAATAGAGTTAAGCTTCGCTGGTACGCCAGTTCGGCTTCAGAGAGTCCGGTTAGATACTGCACTGAGCCCCATGGCAGCACAGAGAAGCAGCGTCTTGAAGAGGCCGATATCCAGCCGCAGGAGGCAGATAGCCGCGATGATGCTGAGGGCCAATGCCCACACATTCAGCGATTGAAGGTCAGGAAAATCCAAGGTTTGAATATCCCTATCATGCGTTCGACATTCCCGAACAGGACATGTAGACCAAACCATAAGGTTAGATTGAAGATAACGCCCACCACAGCGGCGGTAATTGCGGCCAGCGCCTTCTGAAGTTGGGCCTCTTGCCAATGGCAACCACATAGGGTGCGCCGACCATTACCCATAAGAAGCAGGGCGCGAAGGTCATCCACAGGGTGACAACAGCTCCAGCTATGCCGCCCCAAACACTTCCCGTTTGGCGCAAGGCGGCGAGGTAGCCCACATATTCTGTCACCAGGATCAAAGGCCCCGGCGTGGTTTCGGCAAGCCCAAGCCCGTCGATCATCTCGGAGCCTGTCAACCAATGTTTCTGTTCCACAGAGGCTTGGGCCATATAGCTCAATACAGCGTAAGCTCCGCCGAAGGTCACCACAGACAGCTTTGAGAAGAACAGGCCGATTTGACTGAAGATATTGGCGGGCCCGAGGGAGATGACAAGCAATGCAAGAGGCACAAGCCAAAAAGCCAGCCAGAGCGCGGGTAGTGCCAGCCAGAGACGATAGCGAAGGCAATTCTCCGACCAGCTCATCCTTGTCATTACGACCCCTCCAAAAACCGAACAAAGCAGCCGCAAGAATGACAAGAGGGAACGGAAGATTGAAGAAGAACAGTGCAATGAATGCGAGTGCTGCAATCGCCCAATCGACCGGACCTTTGAGGGCACGCTTTGCCACACGAAGAAGGGCCTCGACCACGATGGCGAGGACCGCCGCCTTCACTCCAAAGAACAAGGCACTGACGAGCGGCACGTCGCCGAACGCCCCATAAATCATCGAGAGGGTGAGAATGACCAGAGCGCCTGGAAGCACAAATAGCAGACCTGCTGCAAGTCCACCCTTTGTGCCGTGAAGTTTCCATCCCGCATAGATGGCGAGCTGCTGCGCCTCTGGCCCTGGCAGCAACATGCAGAAGTTCAGCGCGGAGAGATATTCCTTTTCCTCAAGCCAGCGCCGCTGATCGATGATTTCACGGTGCATGAGGGCAATCTGACCCGCTGGGCCACCAAAGGAGAGCAGTCCAATTCTGGCCCACACCTTGAGGGCTTGGTGAAACGTAACGTCGCTCATGGTTTCGTTTTGTTCGTCGGCCAGTTGTTACTTGTCCGTGGCATCCCGGCACCAACGGTAGAAGGCATCATAGAGCAACAACCCGGCATCCAGCTGTGCGAGGTCATCGGAGTAAATGCGCGAGAGCCCGAGAGAGGCTGCGAGTAAACCAGCGGCTTCCGGTGCAAGGTCAAGCCGTGCGGTGTCGGCACCGCGAACCAAGTTAGCTAGCTTGAGCAGCGGCTCAGTCTTCAGACCGAGTTCGTCAAGCATCACGTCAAATGTGCAAAGCTCGCCCCGGTGGCTCCAAAATGTGTCTTCAATGTCGAAGGGGGCCGCACCAAAGCGGTCGGCAACGGATTTCACCTCAGACGTTGGCACAAATAGAAAGACGGCATGTGGATCAACGAAGCGCCGAATGAGCCATGGGACGTGCAATGCGGTCGACCTTAGGCCTCGAACGCGTCACCCAAGTCAAGCGTCCCTGAGCATCACGGGAGGAGCTTGGTTGTCGGCACTAGGGCGAAGCCAGCTCTGTTCCAACTCGCAAATCCATCCTCTAACGAGATGGCATCAACCCCCTCGTGTCTGAGCAAAGCTGCAACCCCGTGACTCACCTTGCCCCCACGCAGGCAGACCACCACCACTGACTTGCCGTGCAAACCTGCGGACCACTCCGTAACTTTCGAGTTGTTCTTATATTTGGAGGCAGGGATCAGGTCGTGGATCGGCCTCAAAATCCTCCTCATCACGAACATCAATAATTGCGGGTGCGGCGGGTGTGCCCACCAAGCGGTTCAGTTTCTCAACCGAAATTGTGTTTGTTGCAGGCATGGGGCGTCCTCAATGAGATAAAGATGGACGCGATACTCTAGCATGTCGCCTGGAGGGGAAATCGCAAACCCCTGAATGATTCATAGCTCGCCTACTGCCTGAGTCAATATCTGACTAATTCGAGTGGCAACTGCTGGAATGCGCTGACCTAAGCTAGGCAAGATTCGCTTAGCATCGATGATCTGCTTCATTCCCTTGGCCCCAACCTGATCTGCGGCAGTTCGGTCACTTATGATGCCAATGGCAGCATCACCTATGATCTGGAATACCTGGCCGCTCATCGTCAGCCAGACGGCAATGCCGCGGTCTTCAGTTATGCCGGATAGTTCGCGTGCCTCCAAGGCCGTGGGGAAAGGGTCCAAAGCTTCAGCGAGCTACTATCTCTCGCCTAGATGCCGACATCCTGGTCAATGCCGCCAATCCCCAGGGCTAGCCCAACTCCAACAACCTCTTGGTCAAACGGCGGCGCTCGATTTCCGGGCTTTCGTATGCTGAACCCCCCGTACTGATGTCGGCCAACAAGTCCTTGCGACTGTGATCATCAAGCTGACCGTAGCTGGCAAGGTTGTGCCTGGCTTCTCATGACCAAGATTCAGGGACCATGCCTGAATTTGCTCGTGCGTCCGACATACCTTCATCATCAAGCGCACCAGCGTCTTGCGGAAACTGTGGGGATTATAGGATGGCAATCCTGCGCTGATGAAGGCTTCGCGCACGATTTGGCGAATGGGGCCCGCATTTGTCCAGAATTTGCGATCCAGACCGGCCGCCCTGAACTGCCGGTTTTCATCGAGCACGATCAGAGTTGCAGGGAACATGGGATCATCAGGTCCATAGAGCTTTTCCTGAGAGAGGTAATTGACCCAGTCGGTTACAATCTCGCGGACTGTCCCGCCAACCGGAAAAAACCATGAAGTGAACGTCTTGGAGAACTTGGTTCTGAGAACCCGCGCATCTTGAAAAACGTTGCCGTCGTTGAGATCAACCAACCCGAGCCGCATGCTTGCGAGAGCGCCGTCACGCATGCCTGTCAGGATCAGGAACGCAAAAATCGCTCGGTCACGCTTCTCGATGTCAGTTGAGCAGGGCATTTGATGCAGAACGTGATGGATTTGTTCCAGGCTCGGCACAGGGCGGCTACGCTTGGCCGTCGCAATGCGGGTTTCTTTTCCGAGAGGCCAAAGTAGTCCGCGTGGCTATAGGTGATGCGAGACCGATACCCTGGTTCGGCCGCAAGCCACTGGAAGAAGGATTTGAGGGCGTTGACGGTCTGGTGAAGCGTGGCCTTGCTGAGCGGCTGGCGAGTTCGGGGATTGGTCTCATTGGACAAATGCGTCTTGAAACTGATGGCTTGCTCGGGCCGGAAGGTCCTGAAGTCTTTGAAGCGGGTGTGTTCCTCAAAGCGCCTGAGAGCGGCCGCCACACCATCAATGGTTGCATCATCGCGGCCCTTGGCTTGCTCCAGAAATTGGAAGTAGCGGTGCTTCAGGCGTTCATTTTGAGCGTTATACTTTGACATTGGCGTCACCTTGGGGACTGGAGTGACGAGTTACAGGGACTGGACGTATCGCCTATGTCCAAAGCTGCTAGCGTATGGCGCACCACCAATTCTGCTGAAATTGCACCCAAAAGGCCTGCATTGACCCGCTTGAAAATGCGCCGGCCGCAGTCTGGGCAATACCCGCAGAGATTGCCTGAGGAATGTGTGTAGGGGATATAGTCAACTACTTTGTCACGCGGCACCTTGGGTGCCTTGCACTTCAAGCAGAACAGCTCATGAGGTTGACATTTGGAGTAAGGGGACATGCGCTGGATTTTGAGGAAATCCCTCACGTCGGTCCCGTGAAGAAGATAGGGGCGGCTTTCATCGACAGGCTTAAGGCCTTTTTTCATCCAGCCGCGGATGGTGTTGCGGTGGGACTTGAAAAGGCGCGCAAGCTCGTAAACCTCGTAGCTACGGTTTATTTTCACGAGGTTGGGATTGGGAAATCGACGGGACATCTGGTCTCTACTCGGCAACACCGCAGTCGATGAGGCGCCAAATGTCCTCCGCGCGCCAAACGGTGATGCGCGGGCCGAGTTTCAAAGGCTTGGGATAGCGGCCTTCCTTCACACCCAGCCACCACGTGCTCTTTGACACGGGGAGGGGACCGGCGGGCGCTAAAATCGCACTCAGCCTCACGTGGCCCGTGTGGGGAAATTCCGTTTGGTTTGGCATTGGACAACTCCATTCGATTAGAATGGTGTCGTCCTACTGAGTGCAAAACGGGCTGTGACCAATTTCATCATTGGCTTAAATGAAATTGCAGGATTTCAGTTACGGATCACGCCTTTTGGCCTCGTGTTCAATTTCATCGACCGCCTGGCGTAAGTATGTGCGGATTGTATTTTCATCCAGCGTGATGCCGAAGTCAGCCAGGCCGTTACAAATATCCCAATCGAATCAGATCGAGCAGCTGACGGGTCGTATCCGTAGCCGTCTAATGCCATACCTAAGATCATCTTAAGCAGACTCGTTTTGGCTTTCCCGCTTACGTCTTTTTTGGCATCGGCAAGTTGGCGCTCTAGCGCCGCGACCCGACTTTGTGCTTCTTTAATTATTTTGCCGGCGGCGTCCAAGCCTGGAGGCCGTCGGCCATAAAGATGCGACCTCCCTTGGATCAATTCACTAAGCCCTTTGGGAATATCAAGTTCGCAATCATTAAACCACCTCACCCAAATCGCCGGCGAAGCTTGGTAGGGCAATTGGTTTATTTGGCGGGCGCGGGCTGCCAATGTCTGGCGATCTCTGAATTCATGGGCCAAAGCGGAGCCATACAACTCCCTCTCTGCCACTCGCCAAGAAACCACCCGTGGATCCAGATCCAAGGAAACAGCTACCGCGTCATCAATTTCCCAGAACGCTTGTTTGCTCCAGTAATCCAGATCAGCTTTAGATCTGGGAAGATTACGGAGCCGGTCGTGCCTTTGTCGGACTTCGGCATCCAGCTTAGCTTTTTCGGCAGCGAGCGCGGCATCATCGATCTGCGATTTTATCTCCAAAGCTGCGTAGTAAGAGCCACGAAGGTCCTCGTTGGACTTTTGCGACAAGAACCGCGAAAATTCCTCAGGCAAATTCGTCAAGTCGGCCAAAGTGAGGGTCTTGCCCGCAGCTTGTCGAGCGCGAATTTCGGCGATTTCCCCCACACTAACTTCGCCGCCCGGACCAAATTTTCGCTCCATCAAGAACTTGATCTGATCTTTTCGGGACGGAGTGTTGTCTGGCAGCTTTACCACTGTACGCTCTGTTCGTGTTCAGCCTGACCTCAGCTGGACCACTTCGCCGGATTGCCCGCTCACGAAACGCGTCCAAGTCTCCATCAGCTCGCGTCGCTTTTCGAGAAGATCACCCCTGCGATATGCTGCTTCCGCCTTGCTCTTGATGGTATGGGCTAGAGCCATTTCGCACACTTCGCGTGAGAAGTTGGTGCGTTCAGATGCCCAATCTCGGAAGGCAGAGCGAAATCCATGAACTGTGAATGGCACCTTCATGCGTCGCAGTCTCATCAGGAGAGCCATGTTGGAGAGCGGTCTCCCTGAACGAAAACCAGGAAAAACATAGGCACTCGCTGCATCAACAAGTTTGGCGTCAGAGAGAATTTCTAAGGCCCTATCAGATAGAGGAACCCGGTGTTCTCTAGCCGCCTTCATTCTGCCTTTGGGGATTGTCCAAATTCGGGATGAAAAATCGATTTCTCGCCACTGGGCACCAAGAACCTCATTTGTTCGGCCTGCCGTCAAAATGAGGAATTCCAGAGCACGGTCTGCTGCCGATGGAATTTCCGCCGAACTAGCGATTTCTTGAACAAAACCGGGCACATCTGCAAACGGCATCGCCGTCATATGTCTTTTGTTTTGTGCTTGGCGCGGCAAAACAGCGGTCAAGCCATCCACGGGGTTGTCGCCATTTCGAAATCCAGAGGCCTTGGCCCAGTCAAAAACCATTCGCAGCCGTTGAAGGACACGACGGGCGGTTTCGGGCTTAGACGCCCAAATCGTGGATATTGTGCCAAGCACATCATGAGCCTGGATTTGGTCTATGCGTTTCGACCCCAGGCTCGGGAAGGTATGGGCTTCTAAGCTGCTCAGCCACTGGGCCTGATGCTTTCCATTCCTCCAACTGGTCATGCGCCCGGCATGCACCCTCACTGCGGCCTCTCGGAAGCAAGGAATGGCCGTACGGGCAGCGCGCCGGATGGCCATAGGGTCAGCCCCCTGACGTGCTTCCTGGCGCAGCTTCTGGGCCGCGGTGCGGGCTTCGGCCAGGGAAACCGTGGCAACGCCACCCAGTCCTATATCGCGTCGCCGACCATGAATAACCGTTCGTAGCACCCAGCGCTTGGAACCCGCAGGATCAACTACGAGGTAAAGTCCATTCCCGTCAGCATATCGGCCTCGCTCTTTGATCGACTTGATTTTGAGGGGCGAGAGGGCCTTCGAAGGGTGTTTCCCTTTTGTCCGCGTGTTGTGCATCCCACATTTCATACCACATTTTTTGTGGGATGTAATCGGACGGGATGAAATGCCCCCGACCCAACTTTCACGCCAAACCCTTGGCAACTATCTGCAAATCGGACGGCAGTGGATTTGCTCAGATCACCGAATGGCAGACTCCCTCTCCGCCAGTTTTCCATGGGAAGTGAGGAGCTTCTGACTATTTCTTGATGTGTTACAAAGGTCAATCTGCAAAAAATAACGGCAGATTCAATGTCTAACTTTTTTGCTCCATTTGATCATGCGCTAGAATGCCGGCGCCTTCTAATATCTGGCGTTTTGAGAGATCAGGAGGCTACTTCGTGTATTCGCAAAACTGACTTTAAGTAAGAAAAGACTTATAAGATGCACTCGATCAAGCTTGATCGCCAATAGCTGCAGTGCGTTCATTGTTAATCACGTGATGAACTCCGATTTTGCACAGGTCTGAATGCGTCTCGGCTGACTATCGGGACCGTCGAATTGAAAAGAAGCGTGCTGAGTATTTTACCATCAACGTATCCAATCGCTCACTTGGCTAGTAGGCGTTGGGCTGCATTCTCATCAGTTATAAGGCCTTGAAGTTTTCGACTTTGGAGGATCGCATGGATGGCTTCCACCTTTTCCCGGCCACCGGCAATCGCAACGAGCTGGTCTTTGCCATGGCCGCCGAATGAGACAGACAAGGTGCGCGCAGTGAGGGCAGTTTGCAGAATGCGGCCATGGCGGTCAAAGAAATAACCCAGCATTTCACCAACGCCGCCATCAGCCTGAATGGCTCTGATCTCCCGTGGTTCGATCATGCGGGATTCAGCAATCGTTGCTGAAGAGGCAACGGTTCCGAGCCCGACAAATTTCAACGTGGCGCTGTTGGCAAGCTCCAGGATTTCGCGCACGCCGCGCTGTGCGAGGAGCACCTCGCGGTCTTCGGCCGAATTGGCAAAAGACGGCACGGGCATGATGTGAGCTTTCGCGCCGGTTTTTGCGGCAATGGAATGCATCACGTCATGCGGATTCACAGAATATTCGGGGGTCACACCGCCGAGAAGTGAAACAAAGCGGACGCCATGCACCTGCATGCCCGGCATTTGCTGGACTGCAGCAGCCAAGGTGCTGCCATATCCAAGTCCGATGACCTGATGATTGCCGCTCTCAATTTGCCGGCGCAGAAAATTGGCGCCCGCTTGCCCCAAAGCACGGTGAGGCTGGCCTTCTTCCTCAAGATCAGGCGCCACCATGCAGAAATCGAGTGCAAATCGTGTGCGCAGTTCGTTTTCGAGTTCGACACATTCGATGATGTCGCCTTCGATCACGATTTTCACATTGCCTTCGGCAAGGGCCCGGCCAATCAGGCGGTGGGCCTTGACCGATGTAATCCCGAGGCGCTCGGCCACGGCAGCCTGAGTCATTCCTCCCCGGTAGTGAAGCCATGCCGCGCGCACGGCCAATGAACGTTCGTCGTTTGCTTGTGACACAGTCGCCGGCATACTTTCAGGGCATCAGCCCGTTCAAATCAGTCTCTAAATCTTCAGATTTTTCAATCCGGTGTCAACATAGGGCGCCCAGAAGGCCACACTTTCCGCGATCTGGGGAATAACTTCCCGGTCATTGGGCTCACGCTCCTTGAAAGAAAGCTCGAGGCAGATTTCATTGTCTTTCGCACCCCCCGCGGCAAAAGCCTGCAGCAGGCGTTCGGGCTGAATGCGGCCCTTGGCATTGAACGCTGCGGTGAATGGCCGATGGCCACCCTTGTCCATGAGGCTTTGCTTGATATGTATGATCGGGGACACCTTGGGCACAGCGCGCGCCCAGGCATAGGGATCATAGTCATCCGCGTTTGCGCTGGTCACGTCCCCATGGTCGATATCCGCCATCATCCAGAAGGGAACGGCAAACTTCGCAGCACTGAGACGCTCCTGCAGTGCCATGCTTGAAGCAATGGTCTCGCCGAATTCGCGTCCCACACTCATGGGCTCCCAGAAAATGAACCTGAGGCCGGCCTTCTTCGCCTGTTCTGCAACTTCACCCCAGCAATCGATGGCGATTGTGATCAGTTCTTCCCTGCGGATTGGATCGTCATAGTCTTGGTAGGTCATGATCGAAAACTGGCTACCAACGGAGAGGCCACCAAGATCGCCAGTGATGTCGGCAAAGGTTTTGAACCAGTCGACATAATAGCGGCGCACGTCACGGTCCGGGTGACCGAAATGATTGAGCCGGCCATAGGGCCCGGTCATGCCCGAGGTCACACGCACACCGGTGCGGTCCAAGGCCCTGGTCATCTGGCGCGTCACACGCCTGATGACTGCTGCCGGCCATGAAGGATTGATGAATTCATGGGTGAGCTGCAAATCGCGCAGGCGCAGGTCGCGCGCCACCGTGTCAATGAGATCGTCCGGGTCGGCAAAACGGTTGACCAGCGGATTTGTGTTGAGGGAAAGCGTCAGCGGCATAGCAAACTCATGCGCTGACGCTGATCGGGGCAGCGTTCAGCCAGCGGTCAAGGGCCGCCTTTTCCCCTGCAGACAACATAAGGCCAAGTTTGGTCCGGCGCAGCAGAACGTCATCTGCGCTCTGGGCCCACTCATTGATGATGAGATATTTGACTTCCGCCTCATAGAGGTTCGCACCAAAGTGACGCCCGAGTGAAGCCAAAGACGTTGCATTGCCCAAGAGCCGCGGTGCACGTGCGCCATAGCATTTCGCATAATGCATCAACAGATCACGCGGCAGCCATGGATATTTGTCGCGCAGCGTGTTCACATAAGATTCAAAGTCGGCATTTTCGATCTCGCCACCGGGCAGGGTATGAGTGGCAGTCCAGTCCGGACCCATGGTGGGGAAATAGGCGCGCAAATTTTGCAGCGCATGTTCCGACAGCTTGCGAAAAGTGGTGATCTTGCCGCCAAAGACGCTGAGCAAGGGCGCTCCGCCCTTGTCGTCAAGATCAAACACATAATCGCGGGTCACCGCCGACGGATTGCCCTTGCCATCATCGAAAAGCGGACGAACGCCGGAATAGCTGTAGAGCACATCGTCGCGGCGCAGCTTCTGCTTGAAATAGCGATTGACCGCCGCAATCAGATAATCGATTTCAGTTTCTTCAATTGCGACATCTTCAGCGGCACCTGAATAGGGAATATCCGTCGTGCCGATCAAAGCCTTTCCGTTTTCATAGGGATTGATGAAAATCACCCGCTTGTCGTGGTTCTGGACCAGATAGGCCTGCTGCCCTTCCCAGAACTTTGGAACGATGATGTGGCTTCCTTTCACCAGCCGCACTTTCCGGCTTGAATTGGCACCTGCCACGCGCCCGATGATGTCGGTGACCCAAGGGCCGGCCGCATTTACCAAAGCCTTGGTCAGGACGGTCCTTTGGCCCAACGGCCCCTTCAAGACGACATTCCATTGGCTTCCATCTCTCCGGGCGCTCACGCAGGCTGTGTGCGTCAGGATTTCGGCGCCCTTTTCGGCGGCATCAACCGCATTGAGAACCACGAGGCGCGCATCGTCGACCCAGCAGTCGGAATATTCGAACCCGCGCTTGTATTGTGGCAGCAGGGGCGCACCTTCGGGAGCACGGCGCAGATCAAGGCTGCGTGTCCCGGGCAAGCGCTTGCGGCCGCCAAGATGATCATAGAGAAACAGCCCGAGACGCACGAGCCAAGCTGGTCTGTCCATCGGACTGTGAGGCAGCACAAAGCGCATGGGCCAAATGATATGGCTTGCGGCGTTGAGAAGAACTTCACGTTCGATCAATGCCTCGCGCACAAGACGGAACTCATAATATTCAAGATAACGCAGCCCGCCATGAACGAGCTTTCCCGATCGGGATGACGTCCCTTGAGCCAAATCATCCTTTTCACAGAGCAGAACTTTCAATCCGCGGCCTGCGGCGTCGCGTGCGATGCCGGCACCGTTGATGCCGCCACCAATGACCACGAGATCATAGAATTTTGGACTATCTTCAAGCGTCGAATTTTTCATGGCGCGCCTTGTCATGGAGCAGGAGCCTGGCTGCGGCGGCGTGTGGCGGCGAGATCCTTCCACACCGGTACCATGTTAAGGCGTGTCTTCCGGTAGACATCAAACAGATTGCGATAGAGTGCGGCGCTTTCCTGATCGGCTAGCTCGGTCGCGCCGAGGAGCGGTGTCACCCATTGCGCAATGCAGGCCTCCATTGAGGGAAAGGCCTTGACTGCGACGGCCGCCATCATGGCTGCCCCCGCCGCCCCCGCTTCCTCGCGTGATGAAACCCGGACCGGCGCTTCAACTGCAGCTGATAGAATTTTCCGTAAGGGCCGTGATCGCGCCGCACCGCCGGTGATACGCAATTCCCTGGGCATGTCTCCCATCATGGCGTAGCAATCGCGCATCGCGAGCCCGAGGCCTTCAATGACCGCGCGCACCAGGTCAGCATAATTGTGTGTGCTGGAGAGTCCGGTGAACTGCGCGCGCGCAGAGGCATTGACAAATGGACCGCGTTCGCCGGCCTCCGAAATATAGGGATGGTACAGCAACGTGCCTGGCGCCGATCCTTCGAGCCATCCGTCAATACGCTTGACGAAGGCACTGTGGGTGGCCTCGTGCCCGAAGTCTTTCATCACCTGCTGTCCCATCCGCAGCACCCAGTCGAGATTGAGAGTGGCTGCCATGTTGGTTTGGACCTGGGTGACAATGTCTTTGACCGGCAGCGGTATGACGTAACCCGTCCCCTCGGCGTTGAGGAAAACTTCAGTGAAAGGGACGGCGCGCATGTGAACACCAGTCGAGCCGATCACCGAGCAAGCGACATCCTTGTCGCCGGTATACACCCCTGCTCCCAGTGCAGTCATCGCCATGTCGACGTAACCAAGTATCACCGGGGTTCCCGCTTTCAAGCCAGTTGCAGAGGCCGCTGTGCTTGTGAGTGGGTGGGTGATTTCTGAACCATCGATAATTTCAGGAAGTAAATGCCGGAATTTCTGCAGGCCGAGCGCATCGATGACACCATCATCATATTGCCGTGTCCGGAAATTGCCGAAGGTGAAGCTGGCCTCTGACGGATCTGTTGCCCGGATTCCCGTCAGATTCAAATACAGCCAATCCTTGCAGTGGAGGGCAGCATCAGCTTTTGCGAGGCCAGCATTGCCGATGCTTGACATATGGGCGAGCTGGCTTCCTTGCTGGCAGGTATTGAGACCGGTGCCCGTGGTCTCGAAGCGGGAGCGATTACGCTCTGATGCCGCAAGCCGTTCAACCGACGGTGCGGCACGCGCGTCGAGCCAGAGCCAGGCATCCGCAACAGGTTCGTTTTTGCTGTCCACCAGCCAAGTGCCGTCCCCTTGTCCGGTGACGGCGAGCGCAATGGTTCGCCGCGAAAGATTGGGAATCTTCCCACCCAAATCTTGCAGGGCCTTGGCGCTGTCTGACCAAGTTTGAGCAAGTGATTGGGTAACCGCGCCATCGGCAGTGGTCACGTAGCGGTTGGGAATGGCCGCGGAATCAAGCTGCGTGCCGCTGATGTCGAAGGCTACCGCCTTAATCACCGATGTCCCGGCATCAATGCCAATGATGATGTCACCTCTGCCAACTTGAGAGTTCTTGGACATCCGCTGCTCCCGGTTCACCGTGGTTCAAGGCATTGAAACCTTTAGCGAAATCAGCCAAGGGAAGAGCAACGCCTCGCAACACTGCAATTTATTCTATTTGCCGCACTTTATTTCACTCAAGTCAGCCTTGTCAATCGGCATCATGCTGCAATCGGAAAATAGACATTTATCTTGAGGAGCGGCTCTATTTTCACCTTCCCTGGAGGAGGCTTATCTCAATCGTTTTACCAAAAATGTTGTAATAATATGTAGTTATGTAAAAAGCACCATCGTCGAGCTGACTTTTCAACGACAGATTCATTTTCTCAATCTTGTGCGTCGCCACAATTGTCGCTGCACTGCAATAGAATTTCATGTTCGAAATTTATTTTTAAACGGCTGATTGACAGCGAGTGAAATTTGATGCATAGCAAGAAATTAATTACTGCCAAGGTGCCATTCGGCAAGAGCACCGAGCAAGGAGAAACGAACAGGATGGCCCTTCACCGGCAATCGCATCTTGTCATCTGCGTGGTTGCTTCTGCGGAACTCGGTTCGGCAGTGGGAGATCATCATGGCCGCCAGTGAACTCAATGCCACGAGTGCCGCAACACCGCGGAAGAAAATGCCCATCGTTCTTGGCGCGGCTGTATTGGCCATCGTGATTGCCATGATCGTCAGCACGAAGGTGGTCGTCATTGGCTCGGCGGATGATGTCCGCAAGAAGGTCTTTTCAAAAGACGAATATGGCGCGGCGCAATTCCCCGATATCCAGAAATACATTGAAGCGCATGCTGTTGATGCCAAGGAACTTGGAACAGCGATTGCGGCCGACCCGGCTGCCGCAGGCAAGAAATATGGCGTAAGCACCAGCACCGGTCCCGTCATCCCCATCACCTTCACGGGCACAGCAGGTGACGTTTCGTCCGGTATCTACAAGGTCGCAGTTGATGGTCTCCCGGACGGCACGTTGATCCGAGTGCAGACTGGCCCGGCGATCAATGGAACCGAGCTGCGCGACGCCACGGGCGCTATCAAGTTCGGGCAGTTCACCAACCAGATCGAATATCAGGATGCCGGCTCGGCCATCAACAACGAGATGAAGAAAGAGGTGCTGGCCAATATCGATACCGTCAATCTGGCGGGCAAGAAAATTAACGTGACTGGTGTCTTCAAGCTCATCAATCCCAAGGGCTGGCTGGTCACCCCGGCCAAGTTGTCGGTGGAATGAGCATGGCATCCCGGGCGGAGCAGCAAATGAATGCCAGCGCCGGCAACGACGTCGTGCTGGAAGCCCGGAATGTCACCAAGTCATTTGGCAGCATTCACGCCTTGAAAGGCGTCAATTTTGCCGTTCATCGCGGCAAGGTAACAACGCTGTTCGGAGAAAATGGCGCCGGCAAATCAACGTTGATGAAGATTCTCTCAGGCGTGATCCAGCCCACAAGCGGCGAAATTGTGCTCGATGGCAAGCCCATCAACTTCGTGTCGTCCACCGACGCGCGCAACCACGGCATTTCGATCATCCACCAGGAACTGAGCCTCGCGCCCAATTTGACGGTGCGCGACAACATTTTCATGGGCCGCGAGATCATCAGGTCTGGTCAGGTAGATTTTGGTGAAGAAGAGCGCCAGTCCCGCAAGCTGCTCGAAGAACTGCAGCAGAACATCGATCCGCTGACCAAAGTCGAGGATTTGCGGCTGGGTCAGCAGCAGATCGTCGAGATTGCCCGCGCCCTTTCGGTGAACTCGCGCATTCTCATCATGGACGAACCGACTTCGGCGCTGAGTGCCACGGAAGTCGAGGTGCTGTTCAAGGTGGTGCGCGACCTGACCGCGAAGGGTGTGTCCATCGTCTACATCTCGCACCATCTCGAAGAAGCTTTGCAGATCACCAACTACGCGGTGGTCTTGCGTGATGGCAGCATGACCGCCTACGCGCCGCGCAAGGATATCGATCTTGAATGGATCGTGCGTAACATGGTGGGCGAAAACTTTGACCTTGGCTCCCCGCCCGCGGGCTACAACATGGGCGAAACCGCTCTGTCGATCGAAGACCTCACCGTGCCCGCGGTGGGTGGTGGCTACAACGTCGTCGATCATCTCTCTCTTTCGGTCAAGGCCGGTGAGATCGTCTGCATCTATGGGCTCATGGGAGCGGGGCGGACGGAGCTTCTGGAGTGCGTGGCTGGCAGGCTCAAGGCCAGCGGCGGTCACGTTCTTCTGAACGGCCAGGATGTTTCGCATCTCCGCATTTCCGAAAGAATTGAAAAGGGCCTCGCTCTGGTTCCCGAAGACCGCCAGCGTGATGGCTTGGTGCAAACCATGAGCGTCGGCCAGAATCTCTCGCTCGCCTCCATCCGCGCATTTGTCGAAGGCCTGCTGGTCTCCAGCCGCCGCGAACAGGATCTGGTGTCCGGCGCCATTCAGAAGGTGCACATCAAAACGTCCGGCGCACGTGCCGCCATCGGCTCGCTCTCGGGTGGCAATCAGCAGAAAGTCGTCATCGGCAAAATGATGGCCACCAATCCCAAGGTGCTTCTTCTCGATGAGCCGAGCAGGGGCATCGACGTCGGCGCAAAGGCCGAAGTGTTCAAGCTTCTCGCGGCAGGCGCCAGGGAAGGCCTCGCTGTCATCTATTCCACATCTGAAGTCGGCGAATGCCTCAGCGTGGCCCACCGCATCGTGGTGCTGCGGCGCGGACGCATCTCGGCGGAGTTTGGTTCAGATACCAGCAAGGAAAAGATCATGGCCGCTTCCGGTGAAGCGAAGGCGGCATGAGAGGAAATCCGGGTCCAAAACATGTCTGACAGCAAGTCGATGACCAACAAGACACAGGCAGCTGCAAAGCCCCGCAAGTTCGATCTGGGAGAACTGTTCCTTGAGGGCCGCGCCTTCCTGGCCTTGATTGTTATTATCGTTGCTTTCTCGCTGCTGTCTCCGAATTATTTCACCACCGCCAACTTCCTGATCATGGCCTCGCATGTGGCGATCTATGGGTTGCTGGCCATTGGCATGCTGCTTGTGGTGTTGAACGGCGGCATCGATCTTTCTGTCGGTTCGGCATTGGGGCTTTCCGGCATTTTTGCCGGTTACCTGATGCAGGGCGTTCAGCTCAAGTCGCTTGGCGTCATCCTGTTTGAGCCCGTTTGGGCTGTGGCGATCCTGACTTGTGTGCTTGGCGCGCTGATCGGCGCGGTGAACGGCGTATTGATTGCATATTTCCGCGTGCCGGCCTTCGTGGCCACATTGGGTGTCATGTATGTCGCCCGTGGCATTGCGCTCCTCATCACCAATGGCCTGACCTTCAACAATCTGGGCGGCAAGCCGGAGCTTGGAAACACGGGTTTTGACTGGCTGGGTTTCAACCGATTGTTCGATGTGCCGATTGGCGTGATCGTCCTGGCTGTCATTGCCATTCTGTGTGGCCTCCTGCTGTCCCGCACAGCCTTTGGACGCTGGCTCTATGCGTCCGGCGGCAACATGCGTGCGGCCGAACTGTCCGGTGTGCCAGTACGGCGTGTGCAGATGACGGTCTACATGTTGTCCGGTGTCTGCGCTGCCATTGCTGGCTTGGTGCTTTCATCGCAGCTCACTTCGGCGGGACCGACGGCGGGTACATCCTACGAACTGACGGCGATTGCAGCCGTCGTCATTGGCGGCGCTGCATTGACCGGTGGGCGAGGAACGGTGCGAGGCACCATGCTTGGCGCGTTTGTCATCGGTTTTCTCTCGGATGGCCTGGTGATCATTGGTGTCTCTTCCTACTGGCAGACCGTATTCACCGGCGCGGTGATCGTCTTGGCCGTGTTGCTCAACAGTATTCAGTATCGCGGGGGAAAGCGTTCGGCCTGAACGGGTCATTGGGTTTCGATGCAAGAAAGGCCGCAAGCGGCTTTTTCGCAACGGAAAAGGAAGCCGGAATGCCGGCAACAACTGAAAACACCAAGGAGAAGACTATGTCTAAGACAGGATTACGCCTCTTTCTCGCCACCGCAGCCGTCTCGACGATGCTCAGCACGCATGCCTTTGCTGCTGGCCTGATCTCGATCATTGTGACCGATCCGGCCAATCCCTATTGGTTGACGGAAGGCAATGTCGCGAAGGCCACAGCCGAGAAGATGGGATACACCGCCAATGTTGCGGCTCACAAAGGCGATACCAACGCCGAAAGCACGATGATTGATACCGCCATCACAAACAAATCGGTCGCCATCATTCTTGACCCGGCCAATGCCGATGGTTCGATCGGCGCCATCAAGAAGGCCGTTGCCGCCAACATTCCGGTGTTCCTGGTCAACGCTGAAATCAACACTGAAGGCTTGGCCAAGGCCCAGCTCGTTTCCAACAACGCGCAGGGTGCAGCACTGGGTGCCACCCAGTGGCAGAAGGATGTGGGCGACAAGGCCAATTATGTCGAGCTGTTCGGCAACCCGGCTGACAACAATGCCGCAACGCGCTCCAACGGCTACGAAACTGTTCTGTCGCAATACCCGGACCTGAAGAAGGTTGGCAAGGAAGTCGCTGATTGGGATCGCACCAAGGGACATGACAAGATGCAGTCGCTCCTCCAGGCTCATCCGGATATCACCGGTGTCATCAGCGGCAACGATGAAATGGCGCTAGGCGCGATTGCCGCTCTGAAGGAAGCCGGCAAGCTTGCCAATGTGAAAGTCGGCGGGTTTGACGGGTCGCCTGATGCAGTGGCTGCCGTCAAGGCGGGTGAGATGCAGTACACGGTTCTTCAGCCGGTTGCGATTTTCTCCCAAAAGGCCGTTGAAGAAGCGGATGCCTTTATCAAGACCGGCAAGACTGGCGCTGATGCAGAAAAGCAGCTGTTCGATTGCCAGCTCATCACCAAGGACAATATCGACAAGTATACGGCTCCCTTCACTCTGTCTCAGTAATTGAGGCGACTAGTGGCGGACGTCTTGCTCCCTGAGGCGTCCGCCATTTTTCTTTTTCAAGAATGTAGTACAGTCGGCGTTCCTGATTTTTTCATCATCTCATCATGCCCTGCCTCGTCGGAATTGATTGCGGACTCACTGTCACGAAGGCGGTCGTCTTCGACGTTGACGGCAGCCAGCTTTCTGTCGCAAGGCGCCGCATTCCGCAGTTGATGCCGAAGCCACATCATGTCGAGCGCGACATGAATGTTCTGTGGCAGGAAACGGCGGGTACAATCAGGGAAGCGCTTGCGGCTTCCGGGCGGTTGCCATCGGATGTGGCGGCGGTCACTGCCACGGCCCATGGTGATGGACTTTATCTTCTCGGTGCAGATCATAAACCGCTGGGCAATGGCATACTTTCCCTCGATAGCCGGGCGGCCGAAGTTGCGGCCCATTGGAATAAATCCGGCGTTGCTGCGAAAGCACTGTCGCTGACAGGTCAGGTGCCGACGGTATCGGCCTATTCGTGTCTCCTCGCCTGGCTCAGGAAACATGAGCCGGAGCGGTTTTCTCGGATTGAGCACTTCTTATCGTGCAAGGACTGGCTTCGCTTCTGTTTGTGTGGAAAAATCGGAACCGACCGCACCGAAGCCAGCGTTTCATTTACCGACGTCTCGACCCAGACCTACTCTGATGAGGCGCTTCGGCTGTTTGGTCTCTCTGAATTGCGGAGCACGTTACCCGAAATCCATGAATGTGCTGCCTTGGCGGGACAGGTCACGGTACTGGCCGCTGCATTGACCGGGTTGAAGGAAGGCACACCTGTCGCCTTTGGCCTCCACGATGTCACCGCATCGGCGCTTGGGATGGGAGGTCATAAAATCGGGGCAGTGGCCATCGTTGCTGGCACATATTCGATAAATCAGATCGTATCGGATCGCCCCGTCACCGGAGAAGGTTGGCTTTGCCGCAACGCGGTTTTGCCGCAGCAGTGGAACAACATGGCCATATCGCCGGCCTCTTCGGCAAACTATGATTGGTTTCTCGATACACTGTGCCAGGTGGAGCGCCAGGCTTCCGAAGACAACGGGACATCAATTCATGATGCGTTGAGCGAGGAAATTACCTCCGCCCTCAGCAAGCCATCCTCGGTGATTTTTCATCCCTATCTGTTTGGATCGCCCTTTGGCCCACATGCCAGTGCAGGTTTCTTTGGCTTGCATGGATGGCATGATCGCGGCATCTTGCTGCGTGCCGTCTTGGAAGGCGTGATTTTCAACCATCGGGTTCATATTGATGCATTGCGCACCGCATTTTCCATAGATCGGGTCATGCTGACCGGCGGCCCTTCGCGCAGCGCCCTTTTCAACCAGCTCTTTGCCGATATCCTGCAATTGCCTGTTACGGTCACCGGCACAGATGAGGCAGCCGCCTGGGGTGCTGCACTTTGCGGCGGGTCTGCAGTAGGTCTCTATGCAACGCCTTTTGCGGATCCGCGCGATCTGGCAGCGATCAGCAAAATCTATAGAGCCAATCCCGGGCGTGCCGCTGATCTTGATGCCCGCTATTCGGTGTTTCGCGAAATTGCTGACGCCATGGGCCCGATCTGGCCAAGACTGGAAGCGCTGTCGCAAGGTGGGGGCGCATGAGCACCGCCAAAACCCAGCTCGAATATCAGTATGAGCGTCTTGGCACATTGGAAAAAACTAGCGTAGACGTCATGATCATTGGCGCCGGCATCAACGGTGCAGGCGTGTTCAGGGATCTTTGCGAACAGGGTATTTCGTGCCTGATTGTAGACAGGGCAGACTTTGGTTCGGGAACCAGCGCGGCCCCGTCGAGGCTGATCCATGGTGGCTTGAAGTATCTTGAGACAGGAGAATTTGGGCTTGTTGCGCAATCGACCTATGAGCGCAATCTGCTGCTCAAGAATGCCCCGCATTGTGTTGAACCTCTCAAAACTGTCATTCCCATTTTTTCGTGGGCGAAGGGCATAGGTCCAGCGGTTAAAACACTTTTCGGACAAAAGGCGACGGCGCGCTCACGCGGCGCCTTGCTCATCAAGGCAGGACTTTTTCTTTATGATCTTTATGGCGCCCGCCAGCGTGTCATGCCGCGGCATTCACTTTGGGGCAGGGCGCGCGCATTACGGGAAATTCCCGGCCTCACACCGCGCATTGTGGCTGCTGGTACCTACTATGATGCCAAGATCAGCCGACCAGAACGGCTGGTCTGGGAGTTGATCCAAGATGGTCTCGCGGCAAATCAGAGTTCTGGTGCGATGAATTACGTAGGCGTAACCGCACGGCAGGACGGAAATATCAAGCTGTCCTGTGCGAATGGCACTGCATTCAATATCCAGCCCAGGCTTGTGATTAACGCCGCTGGCCCATGGATCGATGGCGTAAATGCAATTTTGGGCGAGCCAACAAATCTCATCGGTGGCACCAAGGGCTCGCACATTATTCTTGATCATGCGAAATTGCTGCAGCAGCTCAATGGGCGGATGATCTATTTTGAAGCTGATGATGGCCGCATTCTTCTTGTCTATCCCTATGAGAACCGTGTGATGGTGGGATCAACAGACGAAAGGGCAGATAACCCCGATCAGGTGACATGCGAGGATTGGGAAGTTGACTATTTCCTCGAAAGCTTGCGCGGCCTTCTGCCCGTAATGACTTTTGATCGCAGCCAGATTGTCTATGCCTATAGCGGCATCAGGCCCCTGCCGTTGTCCGAGACTCAATCCGAAGGCCTGATCAGCCGGGACCATTCCGCGCCAGTGCTTGAGCCAAGCATCATTCGTCAGTTTCCGATTTTGTCTCTGGTAGGGGGAAAGTGGACAACGTTCCGGGGCTTCGCGGAGGAGGCGTCTGATCTGGTCTTGGATAGACTCGGTGCAAAGCGAAAAATTTCAACTGCCGGCCTCGCAATTGGCGGTGGCAAGGATTTTCCCCGTTCTCAGAGCGAACGCACAACTTGGCTGAGCAGATTCTCTAATGCGCCATGGGCGGAAAAGCTTCTGTTGCGCTATGGAACAACGGCTACTGAAATAGCGAATGACCCCGGCAATGGGGAGAGCTTGCAGGACGCTCCGGACTATCTGCTAGGTGAGTTTGAGTGGATCGCACGCAATGAAATGGTTCAGTCTCTGGGCGATGTCATCCTCCGCAGGACTGTCTTGGGTCTGGGTGGAAAGCTAAGTCTCGGCGATCTTCAGCGCATTGCCTATGTCGTCGGAATGACGCTCGGCTGGTCAAGGAACCGGTGCGATTCCGAACTGGAGAAGCTGAGTGAGGTGCTTTCGGCGCGTCATCGCATCAGATTTGCCGGCGTGAGTGACTTTTCTGAGAAGAAGACAGGAACAGGACAATGACCCACAAAATTCCCTGGATCGGGACATCGTGGAAAATGAACAAGGTGCGGGCTGAGGCTCACGCGTTCGCGCATGCGCTCGCGGACTCACCGGTGGCAAAGATGAAAGAGTGCCAGCCTTTTGTCATTCCACCCTTTCCCTACATTGCCGAAGTGGCAGAGATCCTGGCTGGAACCCGGGTCAAGGTCGGTGCGCAGAACATGCACTGGGCGGATCAGGGTGCGTGGACAGGAGAAGTCTCGCCCCTGATGATCAGGGACTGTGGTGCCACTCTGGTTGAAATTGGTCATTCCGAGCGCCGCACGTATTTTGGCGAGACAGATGAGACAGTGGCGCTCAAAACTCAGGCCGCACTGAGACATGGTTTGACGGCGCTAGTCTGCATCGGCGACACTAAGGCGGAATATGACGCGGGAAAGACAGCTGAGGCCCTCGATCGCCAGGTACGCGGCTTGCTGAAATATGTAGCCAGGGAGGCAGCGGGCAAGATCGTGATCGCTTATGAGCCGGTCTGGTCGATCGGCGAAGGCGGCATTCCGGCCACGCCCGAGTTTGCCAATGAGCAGCACGTCAGGATTGCCGCCTTGGTAAAAAATCTCACCGGCACGGCGCTCCCCATCCTTTATGGCGGCAGTGTCAATCCGCAAAACTGTGTCGAGCTTGCCGGTCAGTCACATATTGATGGCCTGTTCATTGGCCGCTCGGCATGGAATATCACCGGCTATATTGGCATTATCAACGCGGTTATGGAGTCATTGAAATGAAAATTGCGGTTGCTGGCGATGGGGCAGGAAAGCCTCTGGTGGATATAATTGAAGCCCATCTCAGGACAAACGCGAAGCACGAAGTGACCAATCTCAGCGCAGCGGGATTTTATGCCGATCTCGCTTCCGGCGTCGCAAAAGATGTGCTGGCAGGCAAATTTGACAGGGCTATTCTGTGCTGTGGAACAGGTATTGGGGTTGCCATCTCCGCCAACAAGGTGCCGGGCATCAGAGCAGCCCAGACGCATGACACTTATTCAGCAGAGCGTGCGGCGAAGTCCAATAATGCCCAGATCATCACCATGGGAGCTCGTGTGATCGGCCCTGAACTTGCCAAATCCATTGTCGATACCTTCCTGGCATCAGACTTCGATCCCAAAGGTTCTTCTGCCGGCAATGTCGATGCGATCGATAAACTTGATAAGGGGAAGTCATAAATGACATGACCTGATAAAAGCACAGCTCTTACCGCAGATGCGCAGCCACAATGAGCTCATCTTATTTTGATCGATAAGAAACTATCCGACTTCGAGGCTTTGCGACGTCTTGGAAGCTCTCACCTCCACCCTCCAGTAGCGCATTGTCTTTGACCCAGCCCTGCCAGCGCCGGATGATGCGGTCGCAGTAGAGTGGGTTAAGTTCACAAAGATGGCTCCGCCGGCCGGTCTTGGGCGATAATATACTTTCTCTGCTGCTGGTCAGAAGGATTGATGCGATTAACAATCCATGAACACTGTTTTCAGGTCGGGTTCAAAACGACCATGGCAAAAAGGTGACCTCAACGTCGCAATCGAGCGGCTGAAAAAAGGGGAATCTAACCATGAAAAAGATCATTCTCGCTTCCGTGGCAACTATGTTCGTTGTCAGCATGACTCCGGTGGCGTTTGCCAAGCATTACAAGGAACAATGCGCCATAACTCATGGCAACTGGAACAATGTGCCTGCTGATAGCTGTTACACTGCCAGCGGTGCAGGCCACGACCACGAATCGAACAATCCAACTCCGGCTCCAAACACGCCTGAATAATATTTGACATCAACCTCGGCGCTCCTCTGCGCCGGGGTTCGTGGAAGGTTTGGACCCTAACGGCAGTTAAGATCGCCCCACATTTCACGCGCTAAAGAAAATGAGGGGTCTTTTTCGTTTTGAGATACGGGCAAGAGTACTTTCGCTGATCTCGGCCACACCTTTTGCCTGTCTGCGGATTGCTTTTCGCTGCTCGCATCTGAAAATTCCCTGTTCTCGTGGAACAGGGAATTGCTCTGCAGCGTATCCAGAAATGTGCGCCTTGTGCGCTCATTTCGGCTCGGTCAGCCCAAATGTGGGAGAATTTCCCTGCAAATTCATTGCTAACCCGGGATCGCGGCGCAGAGATAGGTTCGCATTGAAATCATCCACTGCCAGTCACCCAGCGTGGGATTTCTCATTTCCCTAAAGCATCGGCGGAACGATGTCATCTGTTCCGATCTCATCCAGCGGCGCGTTCTCGACGATGGAAACCTTGACCTCACGGTCCTTCTGCATCCGTTCGGCGATATCTTCTGCCGCCTCGCGCGTATCAGCCTCGAAAATGGCAATAGCTCCGCTTTTTTCCAGCACATGAACTTCAAATTTGATGCCTGCCATTCCAATCTCCCATGCTGAAACCGTCAGTTTGTTAACGCCCCGACTTGCAATTCGTTCAAGTCATTGAGCTTATCTTACTTAAGCGCGGTCGCACCATCGCAAAGCATTGGTGTATATGAAGCATTCCGACCCTTGGGTTACATTGCTTTTTTGTCAGTGGACCGCGGTATTCGCGTTTGAGAAAATCCACCTGCAAGCAAATCACCAAACACAGCGTGACAGCTTGAGGAGGAATACATGAAAGCATTGTTATTGGCCGTCGTAACGGCGGGCGCTTTGACTGTCAGTCTCGCGCCCACGCAATCCTTCGCCCATCCGCACTGGAAGCGTTGGCATCACCATCATCATCATTGCGGCTGGCGTCATCATCATCGGTGGTGCTGGTAAACCAGTTCAGGCGGGTGACTGCTGATCGATAGTCAGTTGTTCCCACGCTAGTGCGGGCGGGCCAAAACTTTAAGGCCCGCCTTCATGTTCTAACGCATACGCAACACACACCCGCATCTTGGCCTGAAGGCAGCATGCAGCCAGCGCGTCTGGTGGTCAATTGCTTTAATCGGCGGGCTTTTGCTGTTGGGGGTGATGCGGCCTTGAGGTTGGCATTGCGGTTTGGGCGAGAGTCATCTAGGGACCTCTGTGCGATACGCTCATCGTGATCAGGCGTAACCAGAGTGTGCTGTAGCAGCCGTTTGATTTCCGCGGCTTCAATCTTGAAATGAAAAACGGAATAGGAGATTGATCGCATTGCATTTTATTGCATCTCAGATACTTCGTCTGGCAATCCTCTGTGCCGTTTTTCTAGCACTGTCTGCAATGCAGCCTGCGGTCGCCGCCGATGACGGCGTTCCCGCATGGCTACAGACCTATGTGGGCGAAAACGATGGCCAGATCGCGCCGGTCGTGCTGGAGCGGGCGCGGGCCTTGTATCTGAGAAAGCAGGCAGAGGGCACGGTCAGGAACCCGTGCTATTTTGCCATGGATGCAACGCGGCCTGGTGATCTCGGCGGTGGCCAATTGGGACGGCGCTTCTATGTGATCTGCGAAGCCGAGCAGTCCTTCCGTGCCATCCCGGTGGGCCATGGCGGTGGACGCGACTTGAAGGGCGTCGTGAATTTTTCCAATGGCCGCGCCTGTGTGAAGAATTTTGGCAACGCGATGGACTCCAATCTCACCACCGGTGGCAACTATGTCACCAGCGAAACCAAAACCTCGTTCAAGGGCTACTACCGCGTGTCGGTGAAAGAGGACGTGCTGTTCCAGCGCTCCTTCATCCAGTTTGACGGCGAGGGCGACACGGCCAATGCCAGGAAGCGCGAGATCGGCGGGCACGCCTCGGCCTTGCTGCGTGCCGTTTGCGTGCGCAAGAAACCGGCGAGCCTTTATGCCGACAAGGACGGGTTCGTGCCCTTTGGAAAGCTCGTGGATTACTCCGGCGGGCGCAGCAACGGTTGCACCAGCTGGGCGCCCTCTGATGCTCGTCAGATTATCCCGATGCTGAAGGACAACCCGGCAACGCTTTATATCTATCCGGAATCGAGCGACATCGCAGCTGTGATTGCGGCGGTGGCGAAGAAGGAACCGCTGGCAAAATCGGGAACCTATTGGAATGCAACCTGCCTCAAAGACATCGGCGCGCCGAAGTTCTGGTCGAACAAGTCACTGGGGCCGATGATTGCACAATATGAGGCCGATCATCCGCTGGCGCCGTCGCAACCGCTGCCAGTGTGCAAGGGGCCGTGAGAGAACGTTTTCACTGACATGTGCCACATGGAACATCGCACCGGAGGTTGACAATGAGAGTTGCGGCTGACAGTTGGCAGTTCTGGGCAGTGTTATCGGCGGCATTCGCTGCTCTCACCGCAATCTTTGCCAAGATCGGCATCGAAAATATCAACTCGGATTTTGCCACGTTCATCCGGACTGTGGTGATCATTGCGGTTCTCGGCGCGTTTTTGACCTTCACGCAGCAATGGGAGCCTTGGTCCACTGTTTCCGGCAAGACGTTTCTGTTTCTCGTGCTTTCAGCACTCGCGACCGGCGCATCTTGGCTGTGCTATTTCCGGGCTCTCAAAATAGGCAATGCGGCACAGGTGGCGCCAATTGACAAGCTTTCAGTGGTTTTGGTTGCGCTCTTCGCCGTTGTTATTCTGGGGGAGCGGCCTTCTCTTCCTAACTGGCTAGGTATTGTTTTGGTGGCGGCCGGGGCAGTTTTAATTGCTGTGAAATCCTAGTCGCGGGGCAGTAACCCTAGTTTGAACCAATGGCGAGCCCCTGCGTTCAGGGTTTGGCCAAGCTGGCGCTAGAAGAGGCATCACCCGTGTTCACATTGCCGGAATTCACCTCGCCCCAGTCAGAGGCGCAGGCGCGCGAGATTCAGAATGAACTGCGCCAAAAGATCAGGATTGGGGATGATTTTGCGGCGCTGAACCTGATCGCCGGTGTCGATGTCGGCTATGACATACAGCGCAATTTGGCCCATGCCTCCATCGTCACCATGACGCCGGATGATCTCAAACCCATTGAGCAGGTGCAGGCCTTTGTGCCCGCGGATTTCCCCTACATACCGGGCCTTCTGGCTTTCCGTGAAATTCCGGCGATCCTCGCAGCACTGGCGCGGCTGCAGAACCTTCCCGACGTGTTGATGGTTGACGGTCACGGCATCGCCCATCCGCGCCGCATGGGGATTGCAGCCCATCTGGGTGTCATCCTTGATCATCCGAGCATCGGTGTGGCGAAATCGCGGTTGACCGGAAAGTATGAAGTGCCGGGTGAATTGAAGGGTGCCGCCAGTCCGCTGATGGCTGGGCGCGAGCAGATCGGCACAGTGCTGCGCAGCCGCGACCATGTGAACCCGCTCTTTGTCTCGCCCGGTCACCGCGTGTCGATGGAGACCGCAGTCGCTCTCACGCTGCGCTGCCTGACGCGGTTTCGCCTGCCCGAGCCGACGCGCATGGCCGACAAGTTTTCCAAGGTTCCGTGGCCGGGATTTGCGCTGAAATGATGCAGAACCATCAGAAAATGTGCATCGAGCACACCGGAAAATGATGACTTTTTGAGTTTACATCATTGCCTTTGCCGCTACAAAAGAGGCGATGAAATCCTCTGTCGCAACGCACAGCTTTTCCAAAATCCTGATTGCCAATCGCGGCGAAATCGCCATCCGGGTGATGCGCGCGGCAAACGAGTTGGGCAAGCGCACGGTCGCGGTTTTTGCCGAGGAGGACAAGCTCTCGCTGCACCGTTTCAAGGCAGACGAAGCCTACCTCATCGGCGAGGGACTGAAGCCCGTCGAAGCCTATCTCTCCATTCCTGAGATCATCCGCGTGGCAAAGGCCTGCGGTGCCGATGCCATCCATCCCGGTTATGGGTTGCTCTCCGAGAATCCGGATTTCGTCGACGCCTGCGTGGGTGCGGGCATCGTCTTCATCGGCCCAACAGCCGATACGATGCGCGCGCTGGGCGACAAGGCTTCGGCGCGCAAAGTCGCGGTGAAGGCCGGGGTGCCGGTGATCCCGGCCACCGAGGTGTTGGGCGACGATTTCCCACTGATCGAAAAGCAGGCGGCGGCGGTGGGCTATCCACTGATGCTGAAAGCCTCGTGGGGCGGCGGCGGACGCGGCATGCGCCCGATTATGGGGCCAGAGGAACTACGCGAGAAGGTGCTGGAGGGCCGGCGCGAGGCTCAGGCCGCTTTCGGCAATGGCGAAGGTTATCTCGAAAAGATGATCCTGCGCGCGCGCCATGTCGAGGTGCAGATCCTCGGTGACAAGCATGGCGGGCTCTATCACCTGTTCGAGCGTGACTGCACCGTGCAGCGCCGCAACCAGAAAGTGGTGGAACGTGCGCCCGCGCCGTATCTCACTGATGCGCAGCGCCAGGAAGTCTGCGAGCTGGGCCGCAGAATCTGCGCACAGGTGAACTACGAATGTGCCGGCACGGTCGAGTTCCTGATGGATATGGACTCGCAGAAGTTTTACTTCATCGAAGTTAATCCGCGTGTGCAGGTCGAACACACGGTAACGGAAGAGATCACCGGCATCGACATCGTGCAGGCGCAGATCATGATCGCGGAAGGTGCCACGTTGGCCGAAGCCACGGGTGCTGCAACACAGGCGCAGGTCGGGATGCGCGGCCATGCTTTGCAGTGCCGCATCACCACGGAAGACCCGCAGAACAATTTCATCCCCGACTATGGCCGCATCACCGCCTATCGCTCGTCGAACGGGCCGGGCATCCGCCTTGATGGCGGCACGGCCTATGCCGGTGCCGTCGTAACTCGCCACTATGACTCACTGCTGGTGAAGATGATCGCCTGGGCGCCAACGCCGCAAAAGGCGATTGCGCGCATGGACCGCGCGCTGCGCGAATTCCGCATCCGTGGCGTCTCCACCAATATCGCCTTCGTCGAAAACTTGCTGAAGCATCCAAGCTTCCTCAACGACACCTGCACCACAAAGTTCATCGATACGACGCCTGAACTTTTTGTCTTCAAGACCCGGCGCGACCGCGCCACCAAGATTCTGACCTATATCGCCGACATCACGGTGAACGGCCATCCGGAAACTCTCGGGCGTCCCAAACCTTCTGAGCACGCACGCGTACCGAAACCACCTGTCGCAAAAGAGCCGCTGCAAAAGGGCTTGCGCCAGATGCTGCTGGAGCAGGGACCAAAGGCCGTTGCCGATTGGATGAAGAGCGAGAAGCGTGTGCTGGTGACTGACACCACCATGCGGGACGGCCATCAGAGCCTGCTCGCCACCCGCATGCGCTCGATCGATATGCTGCGCGTGGCCCCCGCCTATGCCGGCAACCTGCCGCAGCTTTTTTCGGTGGAATGCTGGGGTGGCGCCACCTTTGATGTTGCCTACCGCTTTCTGCAGGAATGCCCGTGGCAGCGCCTGCGCGACCTGCGCGCTGCCATGCCCAACCATCTGATCCAGATGCTGCTGCGCGGCGCCAATGGGGTTGGCTACACTACCTATCCGGACAATGTGGTGAAGGGCTTTGTGGCGCAGGCGGCGAAGAGCGGCGTTGATCTGTTCCGGGTGTTCGATTCCCTCAACTGGGTTGAGAACATGCGGGTTGCGATGGATGCGGTGAATGAGGCGAACCGCATCTGTGAAGGTGCCATTTGTTACACCGGCGATATCCTCGACAGCGCCCGCCCGAAATACGATCTCAAATATTATGTGCGGATGGCGCGCGAGCTTGAGAAAGCTGGCGCACACATTCTGGGCCTCAAGGACATGGCGGGTCTGTTGAAGCCAGCGGCGGCGCGGGTGCTGATCAAGGCGCTGAAAGAGGAAGTTGGCCTGCCCATCCACTTCCACACCCATGACACATCGGGCATTTCCGGCGCTTCCGTGCTGGCGGCGGTGGATGCCGGCGTCGATGCCGTCGATGCGGCGATGGATTCATTTTCCGGCGGCACGTCGCAGCCGTGTCTGGGTTCGCTGGTCGAAGCGCTGGAGGGTGGCGAACGCGATACAGGGCTCGACATTCAATCGGTGCGTGCAATTTCCGACTACTGGGAGCACGTGCGTGCGCAGTATGCAGCCTTTGAAAGTGGCCTCGCGTCACCTGCATCCGATGTCTATTTGCACGAAATGCCGGGCGGGCAGTTCACCAACCTGAAGGCGCAGGCACGCGGTCTCGGGTTGGAAGAACGCTGGGCCGAAGTGGCGCAGGCCTATGCCGATGCCAACATGATTTTCGGCGACATCGTGAAGGTTACACCGTCTTCCAAGGTGGTCGGCGACATGGCGCTGATGATGGTGAGCCAAGGTTTCAGCAAGGCGGATATCGAGAATCCCACTGTCGAAGTGGCATTTCCGGAATCCGTTGTCGACATGCTGAAGGGCAATCTCGGTCAGCCGGAGGGTGGCTGGCCCGCAGGCATTTCGAAAAAAGTGCTGAAGGGCGAAACCCCGCTCACGATGCGGCCCGGCGCGGCCCTGCCACCAGCTGATATCGATGCCATCCGCGAGCAGTTGAAGGCCGAACTCAAGCTCACCGACGAAGACAATGAAGATGACGCCATCGATGATGAAGACCTCAATGGCTATTTGATGTATCCGAAGGTCTTCAAGGATTATCACGCACGTCATCACATGTATGGGCCGGTGCGTTCGCTGCCGACGCCGATCTTCTTTTACGGGATGAAGCCGGGCGAGCAGATCACCGCCGAGATTGATGCCGGCAAGCGGCTCGAGATCCAGCTGCAGACGGTAGGCGCAACGTCCGATACAGGGCAGGTGAAGGTCTTCTTCGAGCTCAATGGCCAGCCACGTGAAGTGACGGTGCCAAACCGTTCAGCCAAGGCCAAGATCGCCAGCCGCACCAAGGTTGATGCTACCAATGCCACGCATGTCGCGGCACCGATGCCCGGCCTGGTCGTGGCGCTGGTCGCCAAACCCGGTCAGAAGCTGGCCAAGGGTGACATTATCATGCAGCTGGAAGCGATGAAGATGCAGACGGTGCTCACCGCCGAACGTGCGGGCACTCTCAAGGCCATACATGTCAAAGCCGGCGACCAGATTGAAGCCAAGGATCTCGTCGCCGAGTGGGAAGCCTGATTAGAGCCCGTTCACCGGCACCTTCAGGAACACGCGGCCATCCTTGTCCTTGGGCGGCATCTGCCCGGCGCGCATGTTGACCTGTAATGACGGGATGATGAGCTTCGGCATGCCCAGCGTCTGGTCACGCGCCTCGCGCAGGCTGACGAACCCGTCTTCGGTGGAACCGGGGCCGACATGAATGTTGTGGGCTCTTTCCTCGGCCACAGTGGTCTCCCACTTCACGTCGCGTCCATTGGGCGCGTAGTCATGACAGACAAAGAGGCGCATCGCATCCGGAAGCATGAGCACGCGCTGGATTGAGCGATAGAGGGTGCGGGCATCGCCCCCAGGAAAATCGGCGCGCGCTGAACCGCCATCCGGCATGAACAGCGTATCGCCCACAAAAGCGGCATCGCCGATCACATGGGTCATGCAGGCCGGTGTGTGGCCCGGCGTGTGCAGCACATGCGCCGTCATCGCGCCGATCGTGTAGCTGTCGCCATCGTCGAAGAGCTTGTCGAACTGGCTGCCGTCACGCTGGAATTCGGTGCCCTCATTGAAGATTTTTCCGAAGGTCTCCTGGATGACCTTGATGTTCCGGCCGATGCCGATCTTGCCGCCAAGTTGCTGCTGCAAATAGGGTGCGGCCGACAAGTGGTCGGCATGGGCGTGGGTTTCGATCAGCCACTCGAGCTTCAGCTTGTGTTCGCGGATATGGGCCGCAATTTTTTCGGCTGACTCGGTTGTGATGCGCCCTGCCGCGTAGTCGATGTCGAGAACGCTGTCGATGACCGCGCAAGATGGAGATGCGGGATCCTTGACCACATAGGACACCGTGCCCGACTCCTTGTCGAAGAACGCCGTCACGTCAGGCTTCACTGTCAGATCAACCGCAAACGGAATGGATGGCATTGCCGTCTTGTGCTCCTTCGTCTCGCCCACCATAGCGCAACCAAAAACCCGCCACCACCTGTGTTGGCGGGGCTTCACAATGTTGTTTCACAATCCCCGACAGTCTATTGATATCGGGCGGGATTTCGATTTGAATATTTTTTTCCGAATTTGGAATTAACACCATGCCAGCTGTCACTGACGAACACGCCCGAATGCCGTTTCAGCTTCCATTTCCTAAGGACGCGCTGCAGGAAATCGTCATTCCGCACGCCGTGCCTCAAGATGAACGCCTGTGGGTGCCGCAGGCCGAGAATGTCTGGTTTCGGCCGCTTTGCCTGAATCGCAGCCAGGGCTACTGGATGAATCTGCTCAAAGTGCGCAAAGCTGGTGTGCTGTCGCGCCATCGCCACCCGCAATCGGTGCATGGCTTCGTGCTCAAGGGCCGCTGGCATTACCTTGAGCATGACTGGGTGGCGACCGAAGGCAGCTATGTCTTCGAGCCACCGGGTGAAACACACACGCTGGTGGTACCCGAGGATGTCGAGGAGATGATCACCTATTTTCAGGTCAATGGCATCATGTATTACGTCGACCCGTGGGGGAAGGCGCTGGGCTATGAAGATGTCTTCACCAAGATCGACATGTGCCGCACGCATTTTGAGAAGGTTGGCTTGGGTGCTGACTTTGTTGATCAGTTCATAAGGTAAACGGTGATGGGAGTTTGGCCGGAAAATTGTTTTAAAGGGAAGCAGATTTTGATTACCGGCGGCACTTCGGGCATTGGCGCAGCCATCGCCATGGCCTTCGCGGAGGAAGGCGCGTCGGTACTGGTCACGGGCGCCACCGCCGAGGAGGTTGCGCATGCGCCGTGCCGAGATGCCATCGATCACGGCGGCGATACTCGATGTTCGTGATAACGCGGCGGTGCAGGCTGTTATCGCCACGCTCGGCACGCTGGATCATCTGGTCAACTGCGCCGGCGTCATCAGGCGCGGCACAGAGCATGATCTGCAAGTCTTTGAAGATGTAATCGACATCAATCTCACCGGCACCATGCGCGTGTGCACGGCCGCGCGCCGCAAGTTGAAAGAACGCAGCGGCACGATTGTGAATACGGCTTCAATGCTCAGTTTCTTCGGCGGCGGGCTCGTGCCGGGCTATGCCGCATCCAAAGGCGGCATCGCACAACTCACGAAATCTCTTGCTATTGCCTACGCCGAAGATGGCATCCGAGTGAATGCGGTGGCGCCAGGATGGATTGTCACACCTTTGAGCCAGCCTCTGCGCGACGACGAAGCACGCAACGCCGCCATCCTCTCGCGCACACCGCTCAAGCGCTGGGGTAAGCCAGAAGAAATCGCGGGCGGGGTGCTTTACCTGTCGTCGCCCATCGCCAGCTTCGTCACCGGCACCATCCTGTCTATCGACGGCGGATATCTGGCAAATTGATCAACGCCTCCTGGAAAGACGTTTGGCATTGGCGCGCATGAGAGTGCGGTAGCGCCGCAGAACTTTCGAGGGTGAACCGCCAGATGCAAGTGTCAAGCCTGCCTCGATGGAGGCGGCAACCTTCTCGTTTGCCATTCGCTAGCTTCCTTGCGGGCCGCCGTATCACCCTTTGCCAATTTTGCCACGCGCAACATGATGACACGCTGCGCTTCAAGGTTAGCCGCCAGCAGCTCTTGCGGGAGTTTCCACCACATCGCAAAGATCAATGGTTCACTATGACGAGGTTGTGGGCATCGCTGCCGGTTCGGCAGCTGGCTTCCTTGTCTTGCGCGCTTTCTTGGTGGCCTTCCGCTTCGGGGTTACAGCCTTGGCGGCTTTCTTCGAAGCGGGCGGCGGCGGGCGCTTGCCAAATTTGGGCATGGGCATGTGGCGGAGCGCGCCATAGCCGACCGCAAGCGCCCCTGCGGCAATCGCAATCGGGTAGCGCTTTGCAAACTTCTTGGCGTCGCGCATCATGTCCTGGAATTCGGTTTCCGTGACATAGTCGGAAAGCTCATGCAACGCCTTGGAAGCATTCGTGGCGTAGCCCTGGATTTCCGGCAGGTCGCGAATATCTTCGGCAAAGCCCTTGGCTGCCTCGGCCAGATTGCGGATTTGCTCCGCCCCCCGCGCGCGCTGGCTGCGGAGCAGGGTGTTCGCAAGGGACAACACATCGTCATAGATATGGTGATCGTCGGCCGAGCGGCCGCGTGCCTTGCGGGCGGTTTTGGACTTGCGTGCTCTGGTTGCCATTGGTTCAGCTCCCTGAAAAAGTTAGTGCCCCATTGCACTCTCAACGGCAGCGAAGGTCAATTGTTCCGTTACTGGGAGACAGAGCAATGCACGCGGGCGAACGCTGTTATCTAGAGGCGGTGTGACTATTCCACACCCATCACCAGGCCTTCGATGTCGTGCTTTTGGGAGATGGGGATGAGCGTCTCGACGACGCGGCAGACAAGATGCTGCCGCACGATCTCGGGCAGATTCGTCAAAATAGTCTTGAGTGACCATCATGTCGTGCAGCGCCGAATGTCCCGCACCGGGCGCATCGACACCCAGTACCAGGACGGGCCGCGCGATGGGCGAGGCGTGTGCCGTTCCCCGGTGAATGGTCAGCGCCGAGCGGCAGGAAATGTCGCCACGCTGGGGAAACTTGCGAACCCCTTTCTCGGCAAAATGCGGCCACTGTTCCTTTTCCGGAAACATCTCGTGGTTCCACGGGCGGCCATCCTACCCATTGCGTCCCGGTTGCGATCTCGAACGGTCCCATGTCCTGCTCGACATCCACACCGGTAAGGTTGAAAGCCAGCGAGGTGATGCGCTTTTCCGTCATAGGTGTCGGGCGGCGAAGGAAAGTCGCGGTGCCACGGTTGGTTCTTCGCACCCTGGAACGGCACGTCGAACCCGATCTCGACGATTTCAAATTCTGGTCCACAGACAGCTTCGCTCATCGCCACCACCCACGGATGGGAGGCCAGTTCGGCAAAGCCGCGAAAATCCTGCGGATGAATTTCGACATACCAGCGGCGTGGGCCGCGCCCGACAGCGCCGCCGGGACGCTGGATGGCGGACCAGAAGGCCGTCATCATGTCTTCGCGCATATCGTCAACCCACGAGGTGGGGAACGCACCTTTCAGGCCAATAATGCCATCCTGATAAAGTGTCTTGACGTCGTCACTGATTGCCATGTCCGTGTCTCACATTGAATACGCAAATATCGAGCAAGTTCATTGCAAAGATAGCGCAGCAATTTCCATCGAGTAAACCTCGGTATTTCGCACGGGCAGAGGTGATCAGATTTCAGCATAAATCTCCAGCACATTGCCGTCCGGGTCCCTGAAGAACAAGGTCCTGTGGCCCCAGGGTTGGTCCGTGACTTCATGGGCAAGCGAAATGCCGGCGGCTTTCAGCTCTGTCGCGCATTCATAGACTTGGGCAGGGCTCACGCGAAAGGCGAGCTGTAAAGACAATTGACCGTCAGGGGTAGAGCTGTCCTGCCACATCATCCCGCGTTCAGTGAGCGCCAGTGTTTGCGATCCAATGGCGTATTCAATCCACTGCGGCCCAAGTTCGCGCAGCACATTCAGCCGCATGACATTTTCGTAGAATGTTCTCATGGCCTTCATGTTGCGGGCGAAAATGATGGTGTAATCGATGGTACGAATGTTGTTCAATGCGTTCATGGACAGTTCCTTTATGATGTGCGAACAGCCATTTGACGTAGTCGCGGAGAAAGAAAAGATGACACGTGATACTGGTACGGCCAGTAACACCCAAACTGGTGGTGATGAGCAGAAGCGGCTCGGGCTGTTCCTGCGGCATGCGCGGGAACGTCTGGCGCCGGCAAATGCCGGCAGGCGACGGCGCACACCGGGACTGCGTCGCGAGGAAGTGGCTGACGCAGCCGGCATTTCGCTGGTCTGGTACACTTGGCTGGAGCAGGGGCGGCGCCTGACCATGTCGCGCGAAACGTCGCGGAAACTGGCGCAGGCGCTTCATTTGAACGAAGCCGAAGCGCGTTACCTGCAGGACCTTTCCGCCACCAGGCCGTATAATGCAAATGCAGGGACCGCGAAGGCGCTTGAAAGTGTGGTCAGTCTTGTCAGCAGTCTCTCGCCCCATCCGGCCTATGCCATTGACCGGGTATGGAATGTGGCCAGCTTCAATAAGCAGGCGGAGGCGCTGCTCGGAGCATTCGTGATCGGCGATCCGGTCAAGGGCAATGTTCTCGCGCGCCTGTTCCTGGATGCGGACTGGAAATCGCGCTTTGTGGATTGGCCCGTTGTCGCGCGCTCCGCCGTAGCCCAGTTTCGCGCCGCAACGGCGACCTTTGTGCATGCGCCAGATGTTGTGGCACTGGTTTCATTTCTTGCAAGCAACGCGTCGGAATTTGACACCTATTGGTCCAAAGCAGAAGTTGAGCTTCCCGCCGATTGGACGAAGGGCATCCACGCCGGCAAGGGTGTCGCGCAATGGCGCCACACCGTCATTAAACCCAGCTGGATTTCAGGGGACTACGCCGCAATCCTTTATCTCCCCGCATAAAGTATTTTCAATTCTGTCTTGGTTGAAAAGGCTGTCAAAACGCGCATAGTTGCAAGGCAGCGATAACAGAAGTGGCGCACGACCATGTTTGCATCCGAACTTATCAAAACCGCACATGAGCTCGTCGGCTCAGGCAAGGGCCTGCTCGCGATGGACGAGAGCACCGGCACCTGTAACAAGCGCTTTGCCGAAGTCGGCATTCCGCAGACCGCGGACGCGCGCCGCGCTTATCGCGAGATGATCGTCACTACGCCCGGCATCGGCGAAGCACTGGGCGGCGCTATTCTTGTTGATGAAACCATCCGGCAGAAAACCGGCAATGGCATGCCCATGGCCAAGGTGCTCATCGAAGCGGGTGTCATTCCCGGGATCAAGGTCGATGCTGGCGCCAAGGATCTGGCGCTCCGCCCGGGAGAAAAAGTGACCGAAGGCCTTGATGGCCTGCGCGAGCGTCTCAAGGAATATTCCGGATTGGGCGCGCGCTTTGCCAAGTGGCGTGCGGTGATCACGCCGGGCGAAGGCCTTCCGACCCGTGCATGTATTGAGGCCAATGCGCAGGCATTGGCGCGCTATGCTGCCCTGTGTCAGGAGGCGGACATCGTCCCGATTGTCGAGCCTGAAGTCCTGATGGATGGCGGCCACTCGCTGGATCGCTGTTATGAAATCACCGAGGAGACGCTCCGCCGCGTTTTCAAGCATCTTTCCGCTGCAGGGGTGTTGCTGGAGGGCATGATCCTGAAGCCCAATATGGTGCTGCCGGGGTTGGATTGTCCGGTGCAGGACAGCGTGGAAGAAGTGGCGGCAGCCACGGTGGAATGCTTTCGGCAGGTGGTGCCGGCAGCGGTTCCGGGGATTGCCTTCCTGTCGGGCGGCCAGTCCCCAGGACTGGCGACGGCTCGCCTTAATGCAATGAATGTAATGGCCAAGAAGCCGGACTCGAAAGTGCCTTGGCATTTGGCCTTTTCGTTCGCTCGCGCCATCCAGCAGCCAGCCATGGATCTCTGGCGGGGTAAGGATGAGAATGTGAAGGGGGCACAGAAAGCGCTCAAGCACCGCCTTGATTGCAACAAGGCCGCGCTGCGTGGCGAATACACGCCCGCCATGGAGAAGGCGTGACGGCCACTCCGCAAAAGCTGTTAAACCTCTATCTTTTCCGGCACGGTCAGACTGAATGGTCGCTGTCGGGCCAACACACGGGCACCACCGAAATCCCGTTGACGGCGCAGGGCGAAGACGAGGCCCGCGCTTTGCAGCCATGGGTGAGTAAGGTTGAATTCAGCCATGTCTTCGTTAGTCCCAGGCAGCGCGCAAGGCGGACCTGCGAGCTTGTCGGTCTCGGACGGGCAGCTGAAGTCGAGCCTGATCTCATGGAATGGGACTATGGCGATTACGAAGGCATACGCTCTTCAGATATCAAGAAGCAGCGTCCCAGTTGGAACATCTTCTACGATGGGTGCCCACACGGCGAAACACCGGACCAGGTCGGGGAGCGTGCTGATCGTCTGATTGCGCGTCTCAACATAATGAGCGGCAACATTGCGCTTTTCTCTCACGGTCATTTCGGGCCCTCTCTGGCTGCGCGCTGGATCAGGCTGCCGGTGGAGCAGGCGCAACACCTCCAACTCGGCACGGCGTCGATGAGCATCCTGGGCTACAATCCGTCGCACTCCTGATATCCGCGTCATTGCATTGTGGAACGCCATGCCGCAGCGCTTTGCCGTCGGCAGCTAGACCGGTATTCAAGCCATCAGGTATATTTATTGTTATCAGGTGTCATCGGCGTGCCTTCTTGTGGAACCCTTTGGGTTTTCTGTAATTATCTCTGATACAGAAAAACCTCAGAGGTTAACATGAGCGCCAAGCCAAAAATCGCAATGATCATCGGTTCAACCCGCCCGACACGGTTTGCCGACATCCCCGCACAATGGATGTTGAAACAGGCCAAGGCGCGCACCGACATGGAGGTGGAACTGCTTGACCTGCGCGATTTCAAAATGCCGTTCTTTGATGAAAAGGCTTCCAACGCCTGGATGCCGACGGAGAACCCCGAGGCCATCCGCTGGCAGCAGACGATCGGCAAGTTTGACGGCTATATTTTCGTGGTCGCGGAATACAACCGCTCGATCACCGGCGTCCTGAAGAACGCGCTTGATGAAGCTTATGTGGAATGGAACAGGAAGCCCTTCACCGCCATCGCCTATGGATCCATGGGTGGCGCCCGGGCGCTGGAGCATCTCCGCACAATAGGCGTTGAACTTCAGATGGTCTCGACGCGCGCTGCCGTTCACATCGGCGGTTCTGATTACATGACGGTTCATCATGCCGGTCACCGCAAGCCGATCGAGGACATCGAGGCGCACCTTCTCCCTTCCGCCAAGGCCGCATTGGACGATCTCGTCTGGTGGGCCAAGGCGACCATGGCCGCCAAGAAAGCCGAAGCTTAACTGCTCGCCCCAGCCTTGCGCACAAACAGAAGCGCGATGGCTCCCGCTCCAAGCGCCAACGCGGCGCAGAGTGTGACACCCAATGCGTAGGCGTGGTCGATGCCGGCCACGCCGATAAGCGCAATCACGATCAGCGGGCCAGCTGAGGCGAGACCGTTGTTGATGGCGGATGCCACGCCTGATTTACTCTCCGGCGCAGAATTGAGCGCGGTGGCCGTCAAGGGTGCAACAACCAGCACGAGGCCAAAGCCGAAAAGCAACACACCGGGAAGTACATTCGGCAGGTAACGCGTCTCCGGTCCCAGGCCGATAAGCGAAAGCATCCCGGCGGCGCAAAGCACCGGACCCAGTGTCATGAACCAGCGCGGACCTATTTTGGAAGAATACTCACCAATCTTGCCGGACCCGGCAGCCAGGATCACCGAGACCGGCAGGAACGCAGCGCCCGCCGCCGTCGCCGAAAAATGTGCTGTCGTTTGCAGGAAATAGGAAAACGCAAAGCCGAAACCGCCAAAGCCCGCATAAAGCAAAAGCGTGGCCGCATTGGTGGCGGCAAAATTGCGGTTATGGAACAGTGTGAGATCAATCAGCGGGTGTTTGTGTCGTGCCTCCCACCACAGGAAAATCGCAAAACACACGACGCCAGCAGCCACCGCTCCCATAGTGTGCCAGGGCCATTGCTGCGCTGGTCCCTCGATCAATCCATAGGTCACGCCACCGAGAAACAAAAACGCGAGCGCAGCACCCAGCCAGTCGATATCGACACGGTTGTTGATGGCCTCTGGCTTCAAGGCAACACAGGCGAGCGCAATGGCAAGGATGGCCAGCGGCACATTGAACAGGAAAATCGCGCGCCAGCTGAGAATGTCGACCAGATATCCGCCGACCAGCGGCCCGAGCGCAAGGACAATGGACGTGGCCGCCGTCCAGTAGCCCACAGCCTTGCTGCGTTTCTCCTTGGGCAACTGCGCATTGAGTACCGCAAGGCTCACAGGCGTGAGCAGCGCGCCTGACGCACCCAATATGGCTCTGAATATGATGAGGCTAGGGCCGTCCCATGCTAACGCGCAGAGAATTGAGAGCGCGATGAACGCCGCCGCACTCCACAGATAGACGCGCCGGAGACCAAGCAGGTCGCCCAGCGAACCACCGAAAAGAATGAGCGCCGAAAGCGTGAGATTGTAGCCATCGACAACCCACTGCAGGTTGGAAAAAGGAACGTCCAGGGTCTTGGCGATGTTCGGAAGCGCCAGGGTCACGACACTTTCACCCAGCATCACCACGCTGCTGCCGACGATTGCAGCGGAGATGATGAGAGGATCGTGCCATTTGGAAGAGACGGTCATGGCTGTACTTTAGCGCTGTATCCGGCGATGAATCCAGAGCGAGGGCCCAGCTCAAACTGATTCAACTCAATTTTTACATCTTGTCCTGGAGCAGCTAAACTCTGCATGCATCTTCGACTGCGCGATCTTCACCCGTTTTCCATTCGGCTCAAATCATGAACGTGTTGTCATCGACCAAATTGTCCAAATTGATATTGGTCGTCATGGTCCTTTGGGGGTTTGTGATGGTGGCGCCATCGCTTTACCGCATGGTTTGGCCGCTCGCCTCATTCGGCTTTTCTGTGGACAACAACGGCGTGGTTATCGATACGTGGGAGCCGTTTTCCAACAAAACGGAGTCGCCTGCCGTTCAGGCGGGTATCGCCATTGGCGACCGTCTGGATTTGACACGGATGAATTGCTTCGCGCCGTCCAGTCCGGCCTGCGCCTCGCTCGTGGCGGTGCTTGGAGGATCGGGCGGTTTGCAATTGACGCAGCCTGGCCGCGAGATTGATCTCGCGCTGCAGCCCGCGGGTGGCGGCCCGCCCCGCACGGTGCATTTGCGGGCCAGTGAGGTGCCTCTCGATTTCTGGGGCCGCCTCGTGTTGCTGGCGGATACGCTGGTGAGCCTTCTCACCGTTCTCGCCGCCGCCTACTTGGTTTGGACCCGTCCGACAGTGGTGACCTGGGGTTTCTTTTTATATTTCTTCTGGTTTAATCCCGGACAGACATTCACCTACTACGCCTTGTTGCAGCAGGTGCCGCTGATCTTGCTCGCCGACCAGTTCGCCGAGGCGCTGGCGACCGGCGCTGCGTTTGGCGGGCTGCTGCTGTTCGCGCTTCGCTTCCCCGGAGAGGAGAGTGATCCGCGCTGGCAGCGCTGGGAATGGCTCGCACCCTTGATCGGCACCGTACTCGCCGTCTTGACGCTGTCCGGCGGTGCCAATCTTTTCGGCATTGGGACTGAGCGGATCGCTGCCGTAACTTATATGTCTGAATACTGCGTGACCGCGCTGGTTCTGGCCATTCTGCTCCTGCGTCGCCGTAACTTGCATCCGCGCAACGAGCAGCGCATGCGATGGGTTATCGCAGGCTGTGCCATTGGTCTGTCGAGTTTCCTATTCGCCGAGATCTGCGGCACCACTGGTTTCCTCCAGAATACTTTTGGTGTAGCGCCATCGCAGAACATCATCGGTCTCCTGTCGCTTGTGCAGGGCTTTTTCGCCTATTTTGTGTGGACGGCGGTGCGGCGCCAGCGTGTGATCAGCGTCGCGATCCCGCTTCGACATGGCTCGCTGACGACGGTGCTGACCCTCGTCATCGGTGTTCCGATTGTCTTCCTGCACCAACAAATCGATGGCATACGCGAAGCGCTGCACCTTCCGGAATGGCTGTGGCCACTCGTCGTTGCCCCGATCGTGCTGATGGTGATGCATAAGCTGCACGAACTTGCCGTGGAGTTTGCCGACCGGTTCTTCAGCCGCTCCTATCACGTGGCGCGCCATCGCCTCAAACAGGCCGGTTCCGCGGCGCTCCAGGCCGATGGTTTTGCTGATATAGATCGCGGCCTCGTCGAGGAGCCTGCACATGCGTTGCACCTGACCTCGGCCGCGGTGTTCCGCGAGATCGACGGTGTGCTTGTGCGTATGGAGCCGACGGTGGGCTGGAACAGCAAATTGCTGCGGCAGTTGCTGCCTGACCGTGATGCACTGGCGATCGCCTGCATCAATAAGCACGCCCCGGTCCGGCTGTTGCCAGACGTCTGGCGGGCAACTGGACTTCCGGTGGGAGAGCAAGCGCCTTGCTTTGCGGTTCCTGTCTTCGATAGCGCGGGCCAGCCGCTTGCAATCGCGCTCTACGGTCCGCACGAATCTGGAAATGACATCGCACTCGATGAACTCGACATGCTGCAAACGCTCGCGGAAAATGCCGGCCGCGCCTACAATATCGTTGAGACAAAGACATTGCGTCAGGAAGTCAGGCGATTGCGAGCCCGGCTAGTGGCATCGGAAACCTCGTTCAGCTGAAATCATAAGCGAAAGCACCGACAATCATGTCATTGGTCCTATCCCGGATGAGGGAGGATTAAAACCCGATCGACACATCGGGAGTGTCTTGCATATGCTTAAGAGCGCTGGCCGCGTACGCTTAGTCGGCCTTCGGCTTCTTGACGACATCATAGATCGCACCGACAAGTTGATTGAGTTTGTTGGTGCCTTCGGGCTCTTGGCTGTTGGTCTGCACCGTAATCATCAGGTTCTCCGCGGCAACCCAAAGATAGAGCGTGCGATAGCCCAGGGTCTCACCCTGATAGAACCACTGCGCCCCCAGAGGGCCAAGAATGCCGTTGCTTAATCCAAGGGAAAAGCCGCCTGGATCGTCGGCAGAAACAGCCGCAATGGGCTTGCCCGTCTTGGTGGAAACCAGTTGCATCCATTCGTCTTGCTGCTTGGCCGGCACGACTTTTCCGCCGAAGACAGCTCGCATCCAGCGGTCCACGTCGCGGGCGCTGGATATCGCCCCGCCGGCAGCCTGTGCCCAGGAGGTGCTGGCCTCGCGCATGTCCCGCCCGACAGCAGGCAGGTTCCAGGATTCCTTGCAGTCGGGCTGGTAGCTGGCACAGGCCCGGTTTTCGAAGTACCCATGAGACAGCCGCTGGATGACCGGCTGAGGAAATGTGCCGGCCTCGTAAAATGTCGAATGGAGGCCAAATGGTTCGATCACCATTTCATGGACGAGATCGCGATAGGACTTGCCACTGGCCTTCTCCGCGATCATGCCAGCGAGGATGTAGTTGGTGTTGGAGTAGAAATAGCCTTGCTTCACAGGCAGCTTGTTGGTGGCGCTGGGATATGCGGCGGCAACAAGTTCCTTGAATGTGAGGTCCCGCTTGGGCTCGTGCACCCACATCCGCGACATCCATTCCGTTTCAGAATAATTCGGAATGCCGCTCGTCATGTCGAGGAGCTGGCGGATGGTGGCGTCTTTCCACGCTGGATATTGTGGCAACCATTTGCCGACTGTGTCATCAATCGAAAGCTTTCCCGCCGCTTCGAGCTTGAGGATCACGGCAGCGGTGAACGACTTCGAGGTGCTCCCCATTTGGTAGAGGGTGTTTTGGTCGACGGGAGCAGAGTCGGGGTCGCGGCCTGTTTTGCCGGAAAAAGCTTCGATGGCCGGTCCGGCATCGCCAAAGCTGACATAGGCTGCGACGCCGCTGATCTTCTCTACAGGCGATTCCGTCGCCAACCATGTATCGAGCGCAGCCTGGACTTTCTCGACCTGGGTTGGCTCGGCAGCCGATGCGATATTGGCAGCCACAATCATGCAGGCTGTCAGCAGGATGGAAATGAGTGTACTCTTCATCAGGCGCTTCCCGTCACAATGATGAATGGTGCCCAGGGGCGGAATTGAACCACCGACACGCGGATTTTCAGTCCGCTGCTCTACCAACTGAGCTACCTGGGCATCAGGATCAGGACGTGCATACCTCAACGGCAGGCCCTCGCACCCGGTCCTTGGTGGGCGCTCTATAAGTGATCGAAACGGAGCTGGCAACCGTCTTTCAACCGGCTGTCACTTGCCGCGAATTGCCACGATATCACTCATCTTTTTCAGGCTCTTCTTCGCTCTGGCTGTCGTCCTGTTCGGCCGCCGGAATCGAATAGTGGCCGCCCAGCCAGCGGTTGAGATCAACTTCGCGGCAGCGGTTGGAACAGAACGGATGATGCTTGAGTTCCGATGGCCGTCCGCAAACCGGGCAGGGTTTGCGTTTCTTGAAGGAAAGAACCTCCGCCACGGCCTAATGCCCGGCAGGTGGTGCATCCAGCCAGCGTTGCTGCACCGGATAGCGTGCACCTTGCAGAAGAGCGACGGTTTCGCTGAGCGGCAGCCCGACGACGCCAGAGTACGAGCCAGAGAGATAGCGCACGAAAGCTTCAGCGCGCCCCTGGATGGCGTAGCCCCCGGCCTTGCCTTTCCATTCTTCGCTCTTGAGATAACTGTCGAGATCGTCGCGCGTCAGGCGCTTGAAGCGCACTTTGGTTTCGGAACAGCGCGTGCTCTTGCGGCCATCCGGCGACAGGACGCAGACTGCGGAATAGACCCAGTGTGAGCGGCCGGAGAGCAGGGTGAGACAGTCGCGTGCATCGTTTTGTGAAACGGCCTTTGGCAGAATGCGCCGGCCCAGGCCGACGACTGTGTCAGCGCCAATGATGTAGACGCGCTCGCCAAGGTCTTTGACCTGCGGTGCTTGCCTTGCCGCGCTGGCTTTGGCTTCCGCCAGGCGGATGGCGAGCCGGCGCGGTGATTCGCGGCGCTGCGGTGTTTCATCGACATCGGCAGGATTGAGAAGATCAGGAGCCAGGCCGATGCGGTCAAGCAACAGCAAGCGGCGCGGCGATGCGCTGGCCAGCACCAATTTCGCCCGCGTGTCACTCATGGATTATTTGAACCGGTAGTTGATGCGGCCCTTGGTGAGATCATAGGGCGTCATTTCGACCATGACACGGTCGCCGGCGAGAACGCGGATGCGGTTCTTGCGCATCTTGCCCGAAGTGTGGGCGATGATCTCGTGGCCGTTATGGTCCAGCTTCACGCGGAAGGTTGCGTTCGGCAGAAGCTCGGCAACGGTGCCTTCAAATTCCAAAAGTTCTTCTTTTGCCATGAATATCCTTCAATGCGGCGAATCCGGCCTCTTTGGACTGGAAAGCCATTAAAATCAAGCACGGACGGGGTTTCATGAGCCCGACTCGCCAAGCCGCGAAAATCAAGGCTATCTTTGACCGTCATGGCCCCGGCTGCTTCCTTTCTCAATATTGGTTTTCGCTATTTTCTCGCGGTGGCGGAAACCGGTTCGGTGCGCGAGGCGGCGCGACGGCTCAATGTGGCGGCCTCGGCAATCAGCCGGCAACTGAAGCTTTTGGAAGACGAGATCGGAGCGGCATTGCTTGATCGCGACGGGCGTCAGATTTCACTTTCGCCAGCCGGGGAAGTTTTGCGCGACTCTTTGCGTGCCACACGCCTGCAGCAGGAAAATCTGGAACAGCAACTGGCCGCACTGAACGGCTTGCGCCAGGGTCATTTGCGCATTGCATCAGTGGAGTCGGTCTCTGTCACGCTGCTGCCTCGAACTGCTGGAAGCCTACCGCAAGCGCTATCCTGGCATCAGTTTCACGGTGACCGTGGCGGGCTCTGAAACGGTGACGGAGATGGTGCACGACCACCGCGCCGAAGTGGGCTTCACTTTTAACCCGAAACAGTTGCGCAATCTCGAGATCGTGACCCATGCGGATCTGCGCGTCTGTGCGGTGATGTCGCCACAACATGCATTGGCGAAAGCCAAAAGCCTCACGGTCGGCCAGTGCCTGGAATTTGCCGTGGCCTGGCCTTCCGAAGACATATCGTTGCGCGCTATATTGGATCATACATTACGTCGTCGCGCAAAAATGCCGCGTGGGGCACGGGTGTTTGAGTGCAATTCGCTGCGCCTGATGGCCACCCTCGCACGCCTCAACCAGTGCATTGCCTTCCAGCCGCCGATTGGCATTGAGGATGATTTGAAACAGGGGAAATTGGTGGCGATTCCCCTGTCTGATAAGGTTTTGGCTCGCGACCAGTTTGCCGTGGTCCGCCGCCGCACATTGCAGAACCGGCCTGCCGTTGACGCATTTTTGGACATGGTGATTGCGCAATTGCCGAAAATGCAGCCTGTTCTCAAAAAGTGAACAGAAAGCGCACAAGTTTGTTCTTTTGAGCACAAGGCGCGCATGATACGATTCAATTATTCTGGGGAATGCCAATGGGCAGACTGACCACCCATGTTCTGGATACCGCGCACGGAAAACCTGCCGCGGGATTGAAGATTGACGTGCTGCGCGCTGGGACACTGGTCAAGACCATCACCACCAATGCCGATGGCCGCGCCGACAAGCCGCTGCTCGAAGACAGCGAACTTGTCATCGGGCAATATGAGCTGCGCTTTCATGCCGGTGATTATCTGCGCAGGCAGGGACCGCATCTGAGGGAACCTCTGTTTCTCGACGTGATCCCGATCGCCTTCGGCATTGCCGATGCCAGCCAGCATTATCATGTGCCGCTGCTGCTCTCACCCTTTGGCTATTCGACTTACCGGGGCTCGTGATGGCGCTGGAGTTTCTGCGCAGGGGAAAGATCGTGCGCGTGGAGCAGTTTGCGCCAGACACGATGCTGCTCGACTATCTGCGTCTCATTGAAAAATCGCGCGGCACCAAGGAAGGTTGCAATGAGGGCGATTGCGGCGCCTGCACCGTGGTCTTGGGTGAAGCGCATGAAGGCCGCATGGTCTACAAGGCCGTTAACGCCTGCATTCTCTTTCTCGGCCAGATCCACGGCAAGGAACTGATCACCGTCGATGATCTCGCCGAAGGCGACAAGCTCCATCCGGTGCAGCAGGCGATGGTTGATCTCCACGCCTCGCAATGCGGCTTCTGCACGCCGGGCTTTGTGATGTCGCTCTTTGCCCTGGGTCATCAGCAGCAAACTGTGACTCGTGACGATCTGAACTTGGCTCTGGCAGGCAATCTTTGCCGCTGCACAGGCTACCGCCCTATCATCGATGCTGGTTTCAAGGCCTGCAACAATCTCCGAGACAAATTCAACGATGATGAAGCAAAGGCTGTAGCGTTGCTGGCCGACATTTCGAAGGATGATCTTTTCGTTGGCAACGGCCAGACTTTCTTTGCTGCACCGTCATCAGCCGAAAGCTTGGCCAAGCTCGCGGCACAGTTTCCGCAGGCGCGTATTGTGTCCGGCGCAACCGACGTCGGGCTGTGGGTCACCAAGCAGCTTCGCCCACAGAAGCAGATCATCTACACCGGCCGCGCCCGTGACTTTGCAACAGTGCAGAAGCATGACGGCGTTCTGAGCATCGGTGCCGGTGCGACTTATGCCGAAGCCTTTGATGCGCTGGCCAGGCTGGCGCCCGACATGGGTGAGGTCGTGGCCCGCATCGGCGCGGTGCAGGTGCGCAACTCCGGCACGGTGGGCGGCAATATCGCCAATGGCTCGCCCATCGGTGACATGCCGCCGATGCTGATTGCGCTGGGTGCGACCTTGACGCTCCGCCTTGGCGACGAAGAGCGCCAGATGCCGCTGGAGAAGTTTTTCATCGACTACGGCAAGCAGGACCGGAAACCAGGTGAACTGGTGGCGCGCATTGATGTGCCACTGACCAGGCCCGATCAGATCTTCAAGGCTTTCAAAATTTCAAAGCGTTTTGATCAGGATATTTCAGCCGTAATGGGCGCGTTTTTATTCACACTGGACGGCACTAAGCTCACTGATGTGCGCATTGCGTTTGGCGGCATGGCGGCCACGCCGAAGCGCGCTTTGAACGCCGAAAATGACTTGCGCGGCAAGAGCTTGGCTGAAGCAATGCAAGTGAAGCTTGAGGATTATGAGCCGCTTTCCGACATGCGCGCCTCCGCCGCCTATCGCCATGAAACCGCGCAGGCCCTCCTCACCAAAAGCCTATTGGAATTGCAGGGAAAAACCCAAACGCGGGTGCTTGTCGCATGAAGCCGCTGCCGCGTCCGCTCGCCAGTGTCGGTCGCCCCTTGCCGCATGACAGTGCCACACTGCACGTATCGGGTAAGGCCCTGTATATAGACGATATTCCAGAAATCGAGGGCACGGTTCATGTGGTGCCCGGCTTCGCCAAAGATGGCGCCAGGGGCAAGATCACCAAGCTTGATCTCGAAGCGGTGCGCAAGGCGCCGGGCGTGCTCGCAGTTTACACCGAACATGATATCCCCCACACCAATGATTGCAGCCCGGTGCGCGGGGACGATCCTATTCTGGCAAAAGGCGAAATCGCGTTTCATGGGCAGGTGATCTTCGCCGTGGTCGGTGAAACCCGCGACGCTGCCCGTCATGCCGCGAAGTTGGCGGTTGTCCATATTGAAAAGGAAAAGCCCGTCGTCACCGTCGCCGATGCGCTTGGCGCTTTGCCGGCCGATATCAGCCCGCCTTACGCCTTCAAGAGCAAAAATCTCAAGAAAGCACTGAAGTCCGCGGCGCATATCCACAAGGGCAAGCTCACCATCGGCGGGCAAGAGCAGTTCTATCTCGAAGGTCAGGCATCCTACGCCATCCCGCAGGAAAAGGGCGGCATGCTGGTGCATTGCTCGACCCAGCATCCTACCGAAGTGCAGCACCTCGTGGCTCATATGCTCGGCGTCGATGATGCGTTGGTCACCTGCGAATGCCGGCGCATGGGCGGTGGCTTCGGCGGCAAGGAAAGCCAGGCGGCACAATGGGCCTGCCTTGCGGCCTTGGCTGCGCGAAAACTCAACCGGCCGGTGAAATGCCGCCTCGACCGTGATGACGATATGATACTCACGGGCAAACGCCACGACTTCGAGGCCGAGTTCGAAGTGGGCCTGGACAAGAACCAGCGCCTCAGCGGCGTTTCAGTCGATCTCCACGGCCGCTGCGGTTATTCGGCTGATCTGTCAGACGCGATCTGCGACCGCGCCATGTTCCATGCCGACAGTTCTTACTTCTATCCCGAATTTCACATCGGCACGCGCCGCTTGCGTACCAACACGGTCTCCAACACCGCCTTCCGTGGCTTTGGCGGACCGCAGGGCATGGTCTTTGCCGAAGCGATGATGGAGCAACTGGCGATCACTCTCGGAGTTGATCCGCTCGAACTGCGCAAGAAAAATCTCTATGCGCCGCGCCGTGATGTGACGCCCTATGGCCAGAAGATCGAAGAGCATGTGCTCGCCGAGATCGTTTCGACACTGGAGCGCACTTCGCACTATGCCAGGCGACGCAAGCAAATCACCAAATTCAACGCCGGAAGCCGCTGGCTGAAGAAGGGCATCGCACTGACGCCGGTGAAGTTCGGCATCTCATTCACCTTGACGATGATGAACCAGGCAGGTGCGCTGGTGCATGTCTACCCGGATGGTTCGGTGATGATCAATCATGGCGGCACCGAGATGGGGCAGGGGCTTTATCAAAAGGTAGCTCAAGTCGTCGCTGAAACCTTCGGCATCAATGTCGCGCAGGTGATGATCACCGCGACACGCACTGACAAGGTGCCCAACACCTCGCCGACAGCGGCTTCTTCTGGCTCGGATCTCAATGGCATGGCGGCTTTCAATGCAGCGCAGGCCATCAAGGATCGCATGCTTGAACATGCGGCAAGAATGTTCAGGGCGAAGAAGTCCGCAATCAGATTTGAAGACGGCAACGTGGTGGCAGGAAGAAAGACCATGTCATTCGCTGACCTTGCCTCGTCCTGCAAGGCCGCACGCTTGTCGCTCTCCTCCACCGGCTTTTATTCCACACCGAAGATTTTCTGGGACCGGCCGAAAGGCTGGGGCACCCCGTTCTTCTATTTCGCCTATGGGGCCGCCTGCTCGGAAGTGCTTGTCGATGTGCTGACCGGCGAAATGAAGGTGACGGCTGTCGACATTCTTCATGATGTTGGTCGCTCGCTCAACCCCGCGATCGATATGGGTCAGATCGAAGGGGGCTTCGTGCAGGGCATGGGCTGGCTGACCACGGAAGAGCTGGTCTACGATAGTGAAGGGAAGCTCCGCACCCACGCGCCTTCGACCTACAAGATTCCCTGCGCCTCCGATGTGCCGGAGCATTTCAAGGTGGCGCTCTTTGAAAGCCAAGGCAACAAGGCCGATACCATTTTCCGCTCCAAGGCGGTGGGCGAGCCACCATTGATGCTGCCGATTTCTGTATGGTGCGCCATCATGAATGCGGTGGCGAGTTTGAAACCCGGCGTTGTCCCCGATCTTCATGTGCCAGCCACACCAGAGGCCATCATGAAGGCGGTGAAATCCATGGGTGTTGCGCCATGAACCTTTGGGCCCGGGCACTGACAGAAGTCGATCGCCAGGGCCACTGCGTGATGATCGAGATCGTCCGCGCTGAGGGCTCGACGCCTCGCGAGGAAGGCGCGCAGATGATGGTAACGCCACGCGGCTATTCAGGAACCATCGGCGGCGGCACGCTGGAATGGCATGCCATGGCAGAGGCGCAGCTCATGCTGGGCAAGCCTGCATCAGTCCGTACTCTTGTGCGTTCCCTCGGTCCCGATCTCGGCCAATGCTGCGGCGGCCGGGTGACGCTGCGGCTGGAAAGTTTTGGACGAGGTGACATTGAAAAGCTGAGACAGGCGGCGGCCGCTGAGCCCGAGGCGCTGACGCGTGTACACATCTGGGGAGCAGGTCACGTCGGGCGCGCACTGGCATTGGCCTTGGCGCCCCTGCCTTTTGCCACATCCTGGTGGGATCAGCGTGCTGAAGCTTTTCCGTCACTGGTGCCTGAAAATGTCACCTGCCGCGCCGGCCATCCCGGTGACATGCGCGAGCCAGGTCTGGTTGTGGTGATGACCCATAGCCATGCCCTGGATTTTGAAATCGTCGACGGGGCATTGCGCAACACAGATTTTTTCAAGGTCGGCCTGATCGGCAGCAACACCAAGGCTGCCCGCTTCCGGAAGCGTCTGCGTGAGGCAGGACATGGTGACATGGCGTTGCAACGGCTCGTCTGCCCTGTCGGCTCGAAGGCCATTCAATCCAAACTTCCCGCCGTGATTGCAGCTTCCGTCGCCGTCCAGTTGCTCGAATGGCAACAAATGTTGAAAACTGCAGAAATTTCACTTTCCGCACCGCAACATTTGGATATGGTAAAACCATGACAGAGCTTCTGGCGGCAAGGAACATCGTCAAGATTTTCGGGACGTTGCGCGCCAATGATGATGTTTCACTTTCGCTGAAGGCCGGGGAAATTCACGCTTTGCTTGGTGAAAACGGCGCCGGCAAATCCACGCTCGTGAAAATGATCTATGGCGCGTTGCAGCCCACCCACGGCCATTTCGAATGGCAGGGCAGGCATGTAACGATTGCCAGCCCGTCAGAAGCGCGCAGCCTCGGCATCGGCATGGTGTTCCAGCACTTCTCGCTTTTTGAGGCGCTGACCGCTGCAGAAAACATCGCACTCGCCATGCATGGCAAGTTTGACGTGAAGGCGCTGTCGGACCAGGTGCGCAAGCTCTCTGGCGAATATGGCCTGCCGGTGGATCCTTCGGCGACGATTGCCGATCTCTCCGTCGGCCAGCGCCAGCGCGTCGAGATCATCCGCTGCCTGTTGCAAAAGCCGAAACTTCTCATTCTTGATGAGCCGACCAGCGTGTTGACGCCACAGGAGGCCGAACAGCTCTTTGTGACCTTGAAGCGCCTTGCCGCTGAAGGCTGCGCCATTCTCTATATCTCGCACCGCCTCGATGAGGTGCGCCGTCTATGCGATGCAGCGACGGTGATGCGCCAAGGCAAGGTGGTTGCCGAATGCATCCCCAGGAATGAAACGCCCGCCTCAATGGCGCGCATGATGGTGGGCTCTGATGTTGCATCAATCCACGCCACTGAAGCCACGATGCAGGGCCCGGTGCGCGTGGCGCTCGAACGATCTTTCAACCACGGCTGACGGTTTCGCTGTATCGCTGAAAGGCGTATCACTCAAGGTGCATGGAGGCGAGTTGGTAGCCATTGCCGGAATTGCGGGCAACGGCCAGTCCGAGCTCTTCGATGCGATTTCAGGAGAACTGCGCGCCAACGCTGCCGATGCTGTAGTGATTGACGGCGCCGCCTGCGGCTTTGAAACCGTCACCCAGCGCCGCAGGCGTGGAGCAGCCTTTGTGCCGGAAGAACGTCTCGGCCACGCTGCCGTTCCTGGTTTTGTTCTGTCAGACAATGCGGTGCTCACCCACCACGCGGTGGACGGTGTACTGGCGCGCCATGGCATCATCAATCGTGCTGAAGCGTTGAACATCGCGCAGAAAGTGATCAAGTCTTTTGACGTGCGCAAGGGAAAGCCTGACCCGGAGGCGCGTTCGCTCTCCGGCGGCAATCTGCAGAAATTCACCGTGGGTCGCGAATTGATGCGCAAGCCCAGCATTCTTGTGGTCAACCAGCCGACCTGGGGTGTCGATGCCGGCGCTTCGGCGACCATTCGCCAAGCTTTGCTCGATCTCGCGCGTCAGGGTTCCGCCGTTTTGGTGATCAGCCAGGATCTTGATGAAATCTTCGAAATATCTGACCGCATCGCCGTGATCTCGCGCGGCCACCTGTCGGAAGCCGCTCTGAAAAGAGAATGGACACTGGAAAAAATCGGTCTTGCCATGGCCGGTGCCCATGAGGTCCAGCATGCCGCTTAGGCTGGAAAAGAGGGCCGAACATTCTACCACCATGGCACTTTTGTCGCCCGTCATTGCCATCGGCCTGACTCTGGTTTTTGGCGCAATCGTCTTTGCCCTGCGCGGTGTTGATCCCATCCACGGTCTCTACGTCTATTTTCTTGAACCGCTGACCGATGAATGGAATCTTGAGAAGCTGGTGGTGAAGGCAACTCCATTGGTCCTGATGGCATCCGGCCTGGCGATTTCCTACCGCGCCAATGTCTGGAATATCGGCGCTTCCGGCCAGCTTTTCATGGGCGCGCTCTTTGCGGGCATCATCCCGGTTTATTTTACCTCATGGCAATCGCCGGACGTCATGGTGGTGATGCTGGTGCTGGGCATCATCGGTGGCATGCTGTGGGGTCTGATCCCCGCATTTCTCAAGGTGCGCTTCAACGCCAATGAAATTCTGACTTCATTGATGCTTGTCTACGTCGCAGGCCTGATCTTCGACTGGCTGGTACGCGGCCGCCTGCGTGATCCTCAAGGATATAATTTTCCCAAGACGGTCAATTTCCAGGGCTGGCAGACACTGCCAAGCTGGGGTGACATTCACCTTGGTGCGCTCTTTGCTGTCATCGCCGCACTGGGCCTGGGCTTCCTGCTGTACCGCATGCTGAAAGGTTTTGAACTCCGCACCCTGGGTGCTGCACCACGCGCCGGCAAGTTCGCGGGCTTTTCTGTCAGCCGCGCGGTCTATTTCTGCTTTGCGGTTTCGGGAGGATTGGCGGGTTTGGCGGGTGCTTGTGACGTGATGGGTGTGGGTTTCCAGTTGCAGACACCTTATTCCACGCCGGATTACGGCTTCGTTGCCATTATTGTTGCCTTCCTCGGCCGTCTCAATCCCGATCGGCGCCATCTTCTCGGGCATCCTACTCGCCATCACCTATCTCGGTGGCGAAGCCGCGCAGACCACGCTGCAAATCCCCGACAAGATTGCCAAGGTGTTCCAGGGTGTGCTGCTGTTCTTCGTGCTCGCCTGCGACACGCTGATCCTCTACCGCGTGAAATGGGAAAGCCGCAGGATCGAGGACACCTGATGGATCAATTTTATGCCATCGCTATCACCATCATTGCCGCTTCGACGCCGCTGCTGATAGCCGCCTTGGGCGAATTGGTGGTCGAACGCTCCGGCGTACTCAATCTGGGCGTTGAAGGCATGATGATCATGGGCGCTGTCACGGGCTTTGGCGCCGCCTTCGTGACCGGCAGCCCTTATATCGGCATTCTCGCCTCGATCGTGGGCGGCGCGTTGATGGCGGTGCTCTTTGGGTTCCTCACCCTGACGCTGTTGGCCAATCAGGTGGCCACGGGCCTTGCCATTACGCTGCTCGGCATCGGTCTGTCATCGTTGATCGGCGAAGCTTTTGTCGGCATGCCGATCCAGCGCCTGCCGTCCTATCATGGCATCAACATCCTGATTGTCTTGTCCTTCATTCTGACGGGTCTTGTTTCCTGGTTTCTGTTCCGCACCCGGTCGGGGCTGATGATCCGGGCGGTGGGTGACAACCACACCTCCGCCCACGCCATGGGCTTTCCAGTCATAGGTCTGCGCTATGCCTGCGTTGCCTTTGGTGGCGGCTGTGCCGGCCTGGCGGGCGGTTACCTTTCCATTGCCGATACGCCACAATGGGTTGAAAACATGACTGCCGGCCGCGGCTGGATCGCCCTGGCGCTTGTCGTATTTGCAACCTGGCTGCCCAAAAGACTGATCTTTGGCGCTTACCTTTTCGGCACCATTTCCATTCTTGCCTTCACCATCCAGACGTTTGGTTGGGGAATTCCGCCCCAGCTTTTGTCCTGCACACCTTATCTTGTCACCGTGGTGGCACTTGTGGTGATCTCCGGAAATCGGCGATTGCTGCGTGCCAATACGCCAGCTTGCCTTGGCCAGCCCTTTGTGGCTGACCGCTAACCCATATCTGTTCAAACAGGGAGAACACAGATGAAAAAGCTAATGTTAACTGCGAGCCTCGCGGCAGCGATGCTCGGCTCTGCTTACGCCACGGCCGGTGCTGCAGGCATGGACAAGGTGAAAGCCTGCTTTGTCTATGTCGGCGCGATTGGTGATATGGGCTACACCTTCCAGCACAATGAAGGCTTGAAGTACCTTCAGAAAGAACTGGGTGACAAGGTCGAAACCAAATACGTTGAAAACGTGCAGGAAGCCGACGCTGCCGGCCCGATCGAACGCCTTGCCCGTGATGGCTGCAACATCATCTTCACCACCTCATTCGGCTTTATGGAACCAACCCTGCAGGTCGCTGCCAAATATCCCAAGGTGATGTTCGAGCACGCTACCGGCTTCAAGACCGCGCCGAACGTCTCGACCTATAACGCCAAGTTCTACCAGGCGCGCTATGTCCAGGGCGTGATTGCCGCCAAGATGTCGAAGACCGGCACTGCGGGCTACATCGTGTCCTTCCCTATTCCGGAAGTGGTGATGGGCATCAATTCGTTCATGCTCGGCGCGCAGTCGGTGAACCCGAACTTCAAGGTCAAGATTGTCTGGGTCAACACCTGGTTCGATCCGGGCAAGGAAGGCGATGCTGCCAAGGTGCTCTTCTCGCAGGGTGCTGACATCATCGTCCAGCACACCGACTCGGCCGCCGCTATTACGGTGGCTGAAGAGCAGAAGAAGTTGGGCTTCGGCCAGTCGTCCGACCAGATCAAGTTCGGCCCGCATTCGCAGCTCACCGCAGCGGTTGACAATTGGGGACCCTACTATGTGCGCCGCGTGAAGGAAATGCTCGACGGGACCTACAAGTCGAACGAACAGAACTGGGATGGCATGGCCGAAGGCACCGTGGCCATGGCCCCGTTCACCAACATGCCGGATGACGTGAAGGCCTTGGCCCAGAAGACCTATGACGACATCAAGTCCGGCAAGCTCGAGCCGTTCACCGGCCCGATCACCAAGCAGGATGGAACAACTGTTGGCGAAGCCGGTAAGCCGCTGCCGGCCGGCGAAATCCTTGGCATGAACTATTACATCAAGGGCATCGACGACAAGCTGCCGCAGTAAGGGTCTTCTCCCTCCCCCTTGTGGGGGAGGGCCGGGGTGGGGGCAGCGCATACGAATGCTGTTTGCCTTTCACCCCGGGAAATCCTCACACTTAATCCCTCCCCACAAGGGGGAGGGAGATTTTTGAATGCCGTGCCATGCAACTCGATCCCTTCCTTCTGGACTGGCTGAATCTCCTGGTGCGCTGGGGTCACCTTGTTGCTGGCATTTCGCTGGATCGGGACTTCGTTCTATTTCGTGGCGCTCGATCTTTCGCTGCGCAAGGATGTGCCTTTGGCAAAAGGCGTCGCAGGTGAAGCCTGGGAAGTGCATGGCGGCGGCTTCTACCATGTGCAGAAGTACCTCTCGGCGCCCGAAAACCTTCCGCCGCACCTGATCTGGTTCAAATGGGAGGCCTACCTCGCCTGGATCAGCGGTTTCCTGCTGCTGATCATTCAATATTATCTGCAGGCCGACACTTATCTCATTGATCCTTCGGTAATGCAGCTGACGCCGCTCGTGGCTTCAGGCATCAGTGTGGTGACGCTGATCGCAGGCTGGTTCATCTATGACGGCCTGTGCCGCTCGCGCATCGGCCAGAACAACGGTTTGCTCGCACTTTGCGTTTATGGGCTGATCGTCGCGTCGTCCTGGGGCTTCTCGCAGGTTTTCTCCGGCCGTGGCGCCTTCATTCACATCGGTGCTTTCATGGGTACGATGATGGCGGCCAATGTCTTTGCCGTGATCATTCCCAACCAGCGCAAGATCACTGCCGCGCTGATGAAAGGCGAAGTGCCCGACCCGAGGCTCGGGCAGATCGGCAAGCAGCGCTCGACGCACAATACCTTTTTGACGCTGCCTGTGTTGTTCATGATGATCAGCAACCACTATGCCTTCGTCACCGGCAATGCCCATGCCTGGCTGCTGGTGGCGCTGGTGGTTCCCGCTGGCGCGCTCGCCCGCTATTTTCTCCTGCGCCATGAAGTGGGTGATGACATCGGTGAAATCGGTTGGGCCGTGCCAGCAATTGCGACAGCCTTGGCGGGCGCGATGTTCCTCACCCAGCCTTCCAATGCACCGGTCGCCAACATCAAGGTCAGTGACGATCAGGCCTTCGCCATCGTTTCCAACCGCTGCACTGCCTGCCATTCGGCAATGCCAACCGATCCCACCATCAAGGAGGCCCCAAAGGGCGTCATGTTTTCAAGCGTGGGCGATATGAAACGCTACGCTGTGCAGATCGAGACCCAGGCCGTGCGCAACCACGCCATGCCGCTCGGCAACAAGACCGGTATGACACAGGATGAGCGCGATCAGCTCGGCGCGTGGATCGCTTCGCTGAAATGAAACTTTCTGAAGCAAATGCCGCTGGCGCGGACGCCTTTGCCGATATTGCCGAACACTCTCCCTGGGTGGCAGAGCACGCATTTCGCGACGCTCCATTCGACACACGCGAAGAGATGATAGCGTCTTTCACCATGGCTGTGCATCACGCCGACCCGGACGACCAGCTGGCCTTGCTGCAAGCCCATCCTGATCTTGCCACCCGCGCCAAACTTACGGCAGACTCGACACAGGAGCAGACTGGCGCCGGCCTCGACACGCTGAGTGCCGAAGAATTCGCCCATTTCACCGAAGTTGAACAACGCCTATAAAGCCAGGAACGGCTTTCCCTTCATTTTTGCGGTCAAGGGTGCCACCAAGCACCAGATCCTGGTGGGCTTTGAAGCACGCATTCGCAACGATAAAGAAGCCGAGTTCAAGACGGCACTGGAACAGGTCTGCCGCATTATCCGCTTCCGCCTCGAAGACCGGGTGCAGTCATGATGCGGCTATTGACCGGGCAGCTGGTGGCGCTCGGGCCTGAACCGCATCAGGTCATCCATGAGGTCAAGGGTGCACTGGTGATCGGCGATGACGGCACCATCCTGTGGCGCGGACCTCAGCCTCTGGTGCCGCATGCCTTTGAACAGGTGTCGCGTGAGGATTTCGGCCAAAAACTGCTGATGGCCGGCTTCGTCGATGCCCACATCCATTTCCCGCAATACCGCATGCTGGCGGCAGCTGCCGCCGATCTTCTCGATTGGCTGTCGCGTTATACGTTTCCGGAAGAGGCGCGTTATGCCGATGGGCGTTATGCGGCGGCAGCTGCAGAAATCTTTCTGCAGAGGCTGTTCAACAACGGCACCACGTCGGCCCTAGCCTTTTGCTCATCGCACAAGGTCTGCGCAGAAACGCTCTTTGCGGCGGCGGAAAAGCGCAACATGGCATTGATCACAGGCAAGACCATGATGGACCGCGGCGCTATTCCTGCCGTCGAGGATGATCCCGAGCAATCGGCCATTGATACGCTGGCGCTGCACAAGGCCTTCCATGGGCGAGGCCGCCTGCGCCACGCCGTGACGCCGCGTTTTGCCATTACCTCAAGTAGCCTCCAACTTCAGCTCGCAGGAGAAGTGCTGCAGCAATGTCCGGGCGCTCTGATGCAGACGCATCTTTCCGAAAGTGTTGCCGAAGTCGCACGCGTGAAGGAACTGTTCCCCAACGACTGCGACTATCTCGGAGTATATGAGCGCTTCGGCCTGTTGACGGATCGAAGCCTATTTGCCCATGGGATCCATCTCTCCGAAAGCGAAGTCACGCGCATGAGTGCCGCAGGTGGCACCGTGCTGCACTGCCCGACTTCAAACACGTTCTTAGGTTCCGGCCTGATGTCGATGAATCATCTAAAGAATGTGGCACTCGGCATCGGCACGGACGTCGGCGGCGGCACCAGCTATTCCATGCTGCAGACCTTGGGTGAAACTTACAAAGTTCAGATGCTATGCGGCCTCAAGCTCAAGGCCGCCGAGCTGTTTCATATGGCCACGCTCGGCAACGCGCGCCGCTTGAAGATCGACCATGAAACCGGTTCTCTCGATGTCGGAAAATATGCCGACATCGTTGTTCTTGACCCGGAAGCCACGCCAGTGCTGGCGGCACGCCACCCATTGTCGCAATCACTTGAGGATATACTGTTTGCGCTGGCACTGCTCGGCGACGACCGGGCGGTGGCGGCCACCTATGTGGCCGGGCAAAGGGTACACTGAACAGAACCATGTCAGAGCCCTTTGAAATTTTCCTGGTGGCGGCGCCGGGACTGGAACAGGCACTCGCCGGTGAAGCAAGGGATGCCGGCTTTTCGGTGCAGGCGATCAGCACGGGTGGTGTCACCCTGAAGGGCGGCTGGCCAGACGTATGGCGCGCCAATCTTGAACTGCGCGGAACAGGCAATGTGTTGGCGCGGCTTGGAACCTTCCGTGCCAGTCATCTTTCCGAACTTGACAAGAAGGCACGGAAATTTCCGTGGAGCCAGGTGCTGCGCCCGGACGTGTCCATAAAAGTCTCGGCGAGTTGCAAGGCGTCACGCATCTATCATTCCGGCGCGGTGCAGCAGCGCATTGAGAACGCTCTGAAGGATGCGGGAATTCCGGTGGACGGCGAGGCTGAGATCGAAATCATGGCCCGCATCGAAAAAGACATCTGCACCATCAGTGTCGATACGTCCGGTGCGGCATTGCACCGGCGCGGACACAAGGAAGCCATCGGCAAGGCGCCCATGCGCGAGACCATGGCAGCTCTGTTTCTCCGCCAATGTGGCTACACGGGGGACGAGCCCGTTCTCGATCCGATGTGCGGCTCGGGCACCTTCATTCTGGAAGCCGCCGAGATCGCTCTCGGCCTGAAGCCGGGCCGCTCCCGCCACTTTGCCTTTGAGCGATTGAAAAGCTTCGATGCACATGCCTGGCAACAGTTGCGGTCATCAGGAACAACAACAAAACATCTTCGATTCATCGGTTTTGATCGCGATGCCGGCGCCATCAAGGCGGCCAGCGCCAATGCAGAACGCGCAGGGGTTTCGTCAGTCATCGGAACTAAAACAACAGCCGATCAGTGACTTGCAGAGGCCGGACGGACCGCCCGGTCTGGTCATCGTCAACCCGCCCTACGGCGGCCGCATTGGCGACCGCAAGAAGCTCATAGCCCTTTATTCCACACTCGGCCGCGTCCTGCGCGACGGCTTTTCAGGCTGGCGCGTCGGAATTATCAGCAATGACAAGATGTTAGCGGCATCCACCAGCTTGCCCTTTTTGCCGCCAAGTCCACCAATTCTCCACGGCGGGCTCAGGGTTCATCTCTATCAAACGCTGTCTTTGTGACGGCTCGTCCGTTTCATCAGTGAAGAGATCCGGAATATTTATTTCTTTTTAATGCGCTTCCGGAAGTGCGCGTCTCTGCGTGCCACCCCACAAATAGAGTCGAAAAACCTTGCGAGTTCGGCCAGTTAGTTTGCGTTGTCGTCGAAGAAACAGGTTTTGACCGATCCTGATGCTTTGCAATTGCAAAACCGAAGTCCCGTTGACTCCGGGCCTTTTTGCAATATTGTTTCCATCATCACCTCGAAATGGAACGTTCATTCCAAAAAGAGGGAACGCCGGAAAAACGGGTGAATCCGGGCACCCACGAGTGGAGGACTCACACATGAAAAAACTTTTGATCGCCGCCGCCATGGTCGGCCTGATGAGCAGCACGGCATTCGCTGGCGCAAAAATCGGCGTATCGATGGCCAAGTTCGACGACAACTTCCTGACTGTGCTACGCAACGGCATGATCGCCAAGGCCAAGGATCTCGGTGTCGATCTGCAGGTCGAAGACGCGCAGAACGATGTCGCCAAGCAGCTTGATCAGATTAAGAATTTCGCCGCCAACAAGGTCGACGCCATCATTGTCAACCCGGTCGACACTTCGGCCACTCAGGCGATGACCGATGCAGCAGCAGCAGCCAAGGTGGCGCTGGTTTATGTGAACCGCCAGCCCATCAACGTCGACACACTGCCTGACAACCAAGCTTTCGTCGCTTCGAACGAAGCTGATTCCGGTACACTTGAAACCAAACAGATCTGCAAGTTGCTCGCCGCAAAGGGCCTGAAAGATGCCTCGATCTATGTGATCGAAGGCGAGCTTTCCAACCAGGCCGCCGTGCAGCGGACCAAGGACATCCACGATGTGATTGGTGGCCCGGATTGCGGTGTGAAGATCAAGATCATCGATGAGCAGACCTCGAACTGGGATCGCGGTCAGGCGCAGAATCTGATGACCAACTGGCTCTCGTCCGGGACCAAGTTTGACGCCGTTATCGCCAACAATGACGAGTCGGCAATCGGCGCCATCCAGGCCCTGAAGGCCGCAGGCAAGAAACCGTCTGACACGCCGGTCGGCGGCGTTGATGCCACGCAGGATGCACTCGCTGCCATGAAGGCAGGCGATCTCGCGGCCACCGTGTTCCAGGATGCAGCCGGTCAGGGCGCTGGCGCCCTCGATGCGGCGATCAAGCTTTCCAAGGGCGAAAAGGTTGACAAGAAGGTCTATGTTCCGTTCCAGCTCGTGACGCCGGAGAACATGGACAAGTTCATGGCCAAGAACTGAGGCTCTGAGCCTCAATTGAGCAGGGGCGGTGCGGTGGTGCCGCCCCTGTGTTATGTTCACGTTCCCATCGGGTGGAACACGAGGCGGTTGGGAGGAACGGGTGACAGACAACAGCGTGGGCGTTGGCGGCGTCAGCTTTGACCACTCCAAGAAGCATTGGCCACAAGAGATGAATGTGCTCATCGCTCTGGTCGTACTCATAGCAGCCTTTGAGGCTCTGGGCCGCCTCTTCATTGGCTCCAGCTTCCTGTTTAACTCTTCGGCAACATGGGGCGATTTCTTCACGGGCCTCGGTGACGGCAGTCAGCTGGTGTCCGACCCCTGGGGCTATCTCGGCAACATTTTCTCGCTGATGTTCAATTCACTGCGCCTGCAGATCATGATCCTGCAGGTGGCGATTGTCGGCATCATCGCGATTGGTGTCACCCAGGTTATTATTTCGGGTGGCATAGATATTTCCTCCGGCTCGGTTTTGGGTGCCACCGCCATGATCACCATGGCCTTTGCACAGAAGGCTATGGTCAATGGCAGCCTCAATCCGACTGCGGCTTTCAGCATTCCCTGGCTTTTTGATCTGCCTGTGATCGTGCCCATTCTCATTGCATTGGCGTGCGGCGCCATCGCCGGGCTCATCAATGGCGCGGTCATCGCTTACACCCGGATTTCACCGCTCATTGCTACATTGGCGATGATGTCGGCGGGCCGAGGTGTTTCGGTGGCGATCACCCGCGGCAAACCCATGTCGTTTCCCACCGACAGCTACATCGGTATCGGGGAAGGCATGCGGCCCGTCCTTATCTTCATCGTGCTCGCCATCATCTTCCAACTCGTGCTTAATCACACCAAATACGGCAAGCATTGCTACGCCATTGGCTCCAATGAAGAAGCCGCGCGTGTCTCTGGCATTAATATCGAAGGCCATAAGATTCTCGTCTACATCATCGCCGGTATGCTGGCAGCGGTTGCGGCACTGGTGGTCACCTCCAAGAATCTGACGGCCCAGGCCTCCATGGGCACCAATTATGAACTCCAGGCCATCACCATGGCGGTGATCGGCGGCGTGTCATTGCTCGGTGGCCGGGGCTCGGTCATCGGCTCCGTGCTCGGTGCCTTGATCCTAGGCGTCGTCATCACAGGTTTCACCTTCCTCAAACTCGACGCCTTTTTCCAACCCATTATTATCTGGCCGATCCTCGTCGGTGCTGCGGCACTTGATGTTTGGCGCCAGCGCAGCCGCGGGAGGTGACGCATGACGGAAGAAAGCGATCTCGTTCTCCAGACACAGGGGCTCTCCAAAAACTACGGCGGTGTTCATGCCCTCATTGATGCCAACTTCGAACTGCGGAAAGGCGAGCACGTCGCCATCATGGGCGACAATGGCGCGGGCAAGTCAACCTTCGTGCGCCAGATCACTGGCGTCGAGCAACCCAGCTCCGGCAAGATCCTGTTCTACGGCAAGGAAGTGAATTTCAAGGGACCGCTTGAGGCGCGAGAAGCTGGCATTGAAACCGTGTTCCAGACTTTGGCCCTGGCGGATGAACTCGACGTGCCCTCCAATCTGTTTCTGGGACGAGAGCTGTTCAAGCTGAGGCTCGGACCTTTCTCCATTCTCGACCACAAAGCGATGCGCGAGCAGACTGCGAGGGCCCTGGTGCGAACCGCGGTGAAAATCCCCAACCTGTCCAACCGCATCCGCAACATGTCGGGTGGCCAGCGTCAGTGCGTGGCCATCGCCCGCACCGCCACCTTTGCTTCGAAGCTCATCATCATGGATGAACCGACGGCGGCTTTGGGCGTGGCGGAAACCGCGCAAGTTGAAAACATCATCAGGACTCTCAAGAACAATGGCGAACCGCTCATCCTGATCTCGCACAATATGCGCCAGGTTTTTGATCTTGTGGACCGCATCCTTGTATTCCGCCGTGGCCGGATCGTTGCGAATCTCAACAAGACCGAAACCAGCGGGGAAGAGGTCGTGCAATACATCACCGGCGCCAAGCAGGCCCAGACGGCCGCTGCCGCCTAGTCAGATTTCAAGTTCGAAGGAGTAGGAAATGAAAACACGTTTTGCCCTGCTGGGCGCAGGCCGCATCGGCAAGGTCCATGCCCGTGCGGTGAGCAGTGATCCCAACGCGCAGCTTGTTGCCGTGGCCGATGCCATGCCGGACAGCGCCAAGGCGATCGCGGATGCCTATGGCTGCGAAGTGCGCACCATCGATGCCATCGAAAAAGCCAAGGACATTGATGCCGTCCTTATCTGTACGCCCAATGACACGCACGCTGATCTGATCGAGCGTTTCTCGCGCGCCGGCAAGGCCATCTTCTGCGAAAAGCCGATCGATCTTTCACTTAGGCGCGTGAAAGAGTGCCTCAAGGTCGTCGATGAGAACAAGGCCACGCTGATGGTCGGCTTCAATCGCCGCTTCGACCCGCATTTCATGGCGGTGAAGAAGGCTGTGGCCGATGGCAAGATTGGCGTTGTCGAGCAGGTTGTCATCACATCGCGCGATCCCGGCCCTCCGCCGATGGATTATATCAAGCGTTCGGGCGGCATTTTCCGCGACATGACCATCCATGATTTTGATATTGCGCGCTTCCTGCTGGGCGAAGATCCGGTCAAGGTCCAGGCCACCGCTTCGGTCCTTATCGACAAGAAGATCGGTGAAGCCGGCGACTGGGACAGTGTATCGGTGCTGCTCACCACCGCAACCGGCAAGCAGGCCGTGATTTCGAATTCGCGCCGTGCCTCTTATGGCTATGACCAGCGCATTGAGGTGCACGGTTCCAGGGGTGTGGTCTCGGCCGAGAACCAGCGTGAAGTCGATATCGAAATCGCCAACGAAGAAGGTTATACCCGCCCGCCACTGCATAATTTTTTCATGACACGGTACACAGCAGCCTATGCCAACGAGATCGCCGCCTTTGTGAAGGCCGTCTCCTCCAAGACGCCGGCTTCGCCCAGTGGCAAGGACGGTATGATGGCCCTTGCGCTGGCGGACGCTGCCATTGAATCGTCCAAGACCGGCAAGGCTGTTGAGGTAAAGTGATGCTGTCTGACCAGAACAAGAACACCAAGGCTATCGTCACCGGCGGTGCGCAAGGCATTGGCTTTGCTGTTGCACAACAACTCGTAGCCGAAGGTTGCAAATCACTCGCCCTCATAGGCCGCGACAAGGAAAAGGGCGCAAAGGCCGTGGCCGAACTTGAAAAGGTTGGTGCCAGCGTGCTGTTCATCAGTGCCGACGTGTCCGATGGCAAGGCAGCACTCGCGGCTGTCGAACAGGCAACGCGCAAATTTGGTGTCATCAATGGCCTCGTCAACGCGGCGGCAAGCTCGGCGCGCGGTTCGCTGCTTGAAACCACACCGGAACTCTTCGACCAGCTGTTCCACACCAATGTGCTCGGCCCCATGATGTTGATGCAGGGCGTGGTGAAGGGTTTGCTGGAAGCCAAGCAGCCGGGCTCCATCGTCAACGTGCTGTCGATGTCGGGCCATGGTGGCCAGCCGTTCCTCAATGCGTATTCCTCGTCAAAGGCGGCACTTGCGGCGGCAACCAAAAACGTGGCCCATGCCTACCGCTTCAACCGCATCCGCTGCAATGCCGTGCTACCGGGCTGGATGGATACACCCAACGAAGACGTGGTGCAGAAGAAGTGGCACAACGCGCCCGACAACTGGCTGGAGCTGGCGGAGGCCAAGGCACCCATGGGCCAACTGGTGAAACCACATCAGATGGCGCACCTCATCGCTTACATGGTCTCGCCCAATTCTGGCGTGATGACCGGTTCACTCGTTGATTATGATCAGATGATTATCGGCCCGAACGGCTGACGTGCCGGGTGCTGCGCTTCTTACCGGGCGCTATTTTTCCTTCACCGACTGCATGGCGACAAAGGTTGAGGTGTTGGCGACATGCGGCAAGCTGGAGATTTTCTCACCCAGCACCTGGCGGTAGCGCTTGATGTCGCTGGTGCGCACCTTCAGGAGATAGTCGAAGTCGCCCGCGATCATGTGGCATTCCTCGATTTCCGGAATGGCTTTCGCGGCGGCGTTGAATTTGTGCAAGGCGTCCTCGCGCGTGTCGGAAAGCTTCACTTCGACAAAGGCCACATGCTCAAGGCCGAGCTTGGCGGCACTCACCACCGCGCGATAGCCTTCGATATAACCTTCCTTTTGCAGGCGTTTCAGCCGGAGCTGTGTGGGTGTTTTGGAAAGCCCGATTTTGCTGGAGAGTGCGGTGATGGAAATACGTCCGTCACGCGTCACCGCATTCAGGATTTTGTGATCGTATTGGTCCAATTCACTACCGGTCTTGATCATACAGTTCATTTTGCCCACTGTGGATACAGATTTCAATGCGAATAGCGCGATGAAATCGGGTGGGATGGGCACAGCGCCCGGCAGACTCATGCTACACATTCACAATGCCCGCCAACCCACGGAATCCTTTCGCACAATTTGCCCCACCCATTCGCCCGCAATCGCCGCTGCGGCAGGCGATCACGTTGGCCTGCCGCAGGCCTGAGCCGGAATGTCTGCCGCCCCTGATTGCTGCGGCGCGCCAGCCTGCCGACTTGCGACAATCCATCGAAGCCACGGCCCGCCGTTTAATCGAAAAGCTGCGCGCTATGCCGCCGCGTGGCGGCGTGCAGAGCCTGGTGCAGGAATATGCCCTCAACAGCCAAGAAGGCGTGGCCCTGATGTGCCTGGCAGAAGCATTGCTCCGCATTCCTGATAGGGCAACACGCGACGCCCTGATCCGGGACAAGATCTCCGGCGGCGACTGGGGCGCCCATATGGGCCTCGACCGGCCGCTTTTCGTCAACGCAGCGACCTGGGGCCTCGTTGTCACGGGCAAGCTCACATCAACCGTCAATGACCGGGGCCTCGCGACAGCGCTCACCCGAGTCATCAGCAGATTGGGCGAGCCCGTCATCCGTGCTGGTGTCGATATGGCCATGCGCCTGATGGGCGAGCAATTTGTAACCGGCCAGACCATCCAAGAAGCACTTAAACATGCCGCCGAGATGCACAAGCGCGGCTACCTCTTTTCTTTTGACATGCTGGGCGAAGCGGCGACCACCGAGGAGGATGCGCGCCGTTACTATGACTCTTACGAAGCCGCGATCCATGCCATCGGCAAGAGCGCCGATCGTGCCGGGCCTTATGCCGGCGATGGCATTTCGATCAAGCTCTCGGCGCTACACCCGCGCTATGCGCGCAGCCAAGCCGCTCGCGTCATGGAGGAGTTGCTTCCGCGCGTGAAAACGCTCGCAGTGCTGGCCAAGTCCTACGACATTGGCATCAACATCGATGCCGAAGAGGCGGATCGTCTCGAACTGTCACTCGATCTGCTTGAAAGCCTGTCAACCGATCCGGATCTCAAAGGCTGGAATGGCCTGGGCTTCGTGGTACAGGCCTATGGCCGGCGTTGTCCCTTCGTACTTGACTGGATCATCGATCTGGCACGCCGCTCGCAGCGGCGCATCATGGTGCGCCTGGTAAAGGGCGCTTATTGGGACAGCGAAATCAAGCGCGCGCAGGTCGACGGCCTCGAAGATTTTCCGGTCTTCACCCGCAAACTCTATACCGATGTGTCTTACATCGCCTGCGCCCGCAAGCTGCTCGGCAGCCGCGACGCGGTGTTCCCTCAGTTCGCCACCCACAATGCCCAGACACTGGCGACGATCTTCCACATGGCGGGACCGGACAATAGGCCCGGTGACTACGAATTTCAGTGTCTGCATGGCATGGGCGAGCCTCTTTACGACCAAGTGGTGGGCGATGCCGGATTGAAGCGGCCTTGCCGCATTTACGCCCCGGTCGGCACGCATGAAACTTTGCTCGCCTATCTCGTGCGCCGCCTGCTTGAGAACGGCGCCAACACCTCCTTCGTCAATCGCATTGCCGATGAGGATGTATCGATCGACCGATCTCGTCGTTGATCCGGCGGAAGCCGCAGCCGCCATGCCGGTCATTGGCGCACCGCATGACAAGATCGCGGCGCCGCAAAAGATTCTTGGCATGCGGCGCAATTCGGACGGGCTTGATCTTGCCAGCGAGACAGCACTTGCCGCTTTGACACAGGCGCTGGAAACCAGCGCCAAGGTCGAATGGGAAGCGAGACCGCTGCTCGCAACACAGACGAAAAAAGGCATGTCGCGGCCTGTGTTCAATCCGGCGGATCATCATGATCAGGTCGGAAACGTGATCGAACTCGATGTGCAAGACGTGAAAGTGGCTAACAACGCCGCAGCAAAGGCTTTTGCATCGTGGTCAGCTACATCAGCCAGCAATCGCGCCAGCATGGTGGAGAAGGCCGCCGACCGCCTGCAGCAGCGTATGCCCGAACTCATGGGCCTCATCATGCGCGAAGCGGGAAAGACGGCAGCCAACGCCATTCGGAAGTGCGCGAAGCGATCGACTTCCTGCGCTATTATGCCAGCGAAGCACGCGCCAATCTGGATGGTATCCAGGGCTTGGGCGTGGTCACCTGCATCAGCCCCTGGAATTTCCCACTGGCGATTTTTCTGGGCCAGATATCGGCTGCGTTGGCCGCCGGAAATACGGTGCTGGCCAAGCCTGCCGAAGAAACCCCGCTCATTGCCTTTGAGGCTGTGAAGATTCTGCATGAGGTGGGCGTGCCACGCGATGTGGTGCAGTTTTTGCCCGGCGATGGCGCGATCGGCGCTGCACTGGTGGCATCGCCGCAGACATCGGCAGTAATGTTCACGGGCTCGACCGAAGTCGCGCGGCTGATCAATGCCACATTGGCCAAGCGTCTCTCAGCCGAAGGTAAACCTGTACCGCTCATCGCCGAAACCGGCGGCCAGAATGCCATGATTGTCGATTCATCGGCTCTGGCCGAACAGGTGGTGGCCGACGTGCTAACGTCTGCTTTTGATAGCGCTGGTCAGCGCTGTTCGGCACTGCGCGTGTTGTGCGTGCAGGAGGATGCGGCCCCACGTTTGGTGACCATGCTGAAAGGCGCCGTGAAGGAATTGCGCTTGGGCAATCACCGTCAAACTGCAAATTGATGTCGGTCCCGATCATCACATCTGAGGCGCAAGGGATTATCGCAAAACACATCGAAAGCCATGAAGGCCAAGGGACATGCGGTAACATCGTTTGTTCCTTCATCAGGGGTAGAGCAGGGTAGTTTTGTACCGCCAACCGTCATCGAGATTGACAAGATCTCTGAGCTGAAGCGCGAAGTCTTCGGCCCGGTGCTGCATGTGCTGCGCTTCAGCGTGAGGATCTGGATCGTTTGCTAAGCGATATCAATGCCACTGGCTATGGCCTCACTTTCGGCCTGCACACGCGGCTCGATGAAACCATCGCTCATGTTTCGAGCGCCATTCACGCCGGCAATATCTACGTCAACCGAAACACTGTCGGCGCAGTGGTGGGCGTGCAGCCTTTCGGCGGTCATGGTCTCTCGGGCACCGGCCCCAAGGCCGGCGGACCGCTTTACCTTCGTCGTTTGGTAAAAGAAGCCGCGCCTTCGCCCTTAATGCGCGAGCAGGAATTGCCGGGCCCGGTGGGCGAGCGCAACCTCTACAAGTTGGCGCCGCGTGGCCGTGTGCTGTGTCTCGCAAAGACCAACGCGGGTTTGGCAGATCAGCTCAAAGCCGTCCTGAAGGAAATGCCAAGCCGCGGTAAGCGCTCCATTTGATGTCACCACGAACGCCGATGCTGAAATTGTGAAGCGCGATTGGCGCGGAGCTGGGCCCTTTACCGCAGCCTTGATCGAGGCGGAAGGGGAGGCGCTTATCGCCATTCTGAAGCATCTTGCCGACATGCCGGGGCCGATCATCATTGCACAGACAGCGCCCTACAATCCGGTCTGGCTGATGACGGAGACGTCGACCTCGATCAACACCACAGCGGCCGGCGGCAATGCCAGTCTGATGACGTTGGGCTAGCTACTCGCGGTCGCGGTTCAGAGCGCGTAACGCTTTACGGGCAGCAGCGGCCACCGGCGAAGTGACTTCGTCATCAAGTGCTGCGTGTTCTTCACGCCAGCGCACCACGGCAATACCGACGATCTTGCGTCCCTCCGAGGTTAAAATAATCCGCCGACCGCGCTTGTCCTCTGGGATCAGTCGCAACAGTCACAAGATCACGCCGTTCCAGCGCCTTGATCGCAGCCGTTGCCGTCGTCCGGTCCATCGAGAGGAAATCCGCAAGCTCGGCGTGCTTCCAGGCACGCGGCGCGCTCAGCGCAGTCATCATCGAGAATTGGCCATTGGTGATGCCAAGATCGCGGAAGAGGAGATCAAATCGCCGCGCCAGCCGGCGCGCAGCACGCTGTGCCGCAAAGCACAGGCATTTGTCGCGAACCTCAAGAACATCATGCGGTGACAACGCGCTTGCGTGATCCATCAAGATATGTTGATATCAACCTAATGGAAGCGATGCAAGCGAAACCGCATTGTCCGAGTATATGAGGAAACCATGAGGAACAACGTCTATCGCTGGGTCATTGTCGCTGCCGGCGGACTTTTGGGATGCATCGCCATCGGCGCCATGTTTGCACTTCCGATCTTCATCACGCCGATGACCCAGACGACAAGTTGGTCCCGCACAGGCATTTCGGCAGCCATGACCATCGGCTTTCTCGCCATGGCATTCGGTGGTTTTGCGGCTGGCACGCTGTCTGACAAGTTCGGTCCGCGCAAAGTGGTGCTGACCGCATCGGCGCTGCTCGCCGCCGCATTGGCCATCGCCTCGCAGGCGCAATCGCTCTTACTGTTCCAACTGTTCTTCGGTCTGTTTGTAGGAGGCGCCGCTTCGGGCATCATGGCGCCACTGATGGCAACCGTGACCGGTTGGTTTGATACACAGCGGAGCCTCGCCGTCTCACTGGTGTCAGCTGGCATGGGCCTCGCACCGGCCACCATGTCGCCGCTCGCGGCCGAACTGATCACCCACTACGATTGGCGCACCTCGATGCTGATCATCGCGGCCATTGTGGCCTGCGCGATGATCCCCGTCTCCTTCTTCATTCGCCGTCCACCCGCCCTCGAAGCGGTCGTGCGTGGAGCAGCCATTCCACAGGGTGAACCGCAGATGTCGATGGGCCAAGCGCTGAAGTCACCACCCTTTATCATTCTCGCGCTCACCAACTTCTTCTGCTGCGCCACACATTCGGGCCCGATCTTCCACACCGTGAGCTACGCGATCAGCTGCGGTATTCCATTGGTGCTGGCGACATCGATTTATACCGTTGAAGGCCTCGCAGGCATGGGCGGCCGTTTGGTATTTGGCATCGCTGGTGACCGCTTCGGCGCCAAGCCGGTTGTTGCCATTGGCCTTCTGGCGCAGGCGGTCCTCGCGCTGGCTTATGCTTTTGTCGGCACGTTGCCGAACTTCTATATTGTCGCCGCACTTTTCGGCTTCACCTATGCTGGCGTGATGCCACTTTATTCAGTGCTGGCCCGCGAGAACTTCCCCATCACAATGATGGGTTCGATCATTGGTGGCATCTCGATGGCAGGCGGCCTTGGGCATGGCATTGGGACCATTGGCAGGCGGCCTGATCTATGATCACTTTGCCAGCTATTTCTGGCTCTATGCCGGTGCCGCGGGCATGGGCCTCGGTGCCTTCCTTTCGGCCATGGCCTTCCGCCCCCATGCCAAGCCGGATACACCGGCGCCGGTGACAGCTTAGGTCTTGGTGACTTTGGCGATCAGCGCATAGGAACGGAACGGCCGCGCCACTTCAACGCGGCCACCGCCATGATCGATCAGTTCAGAAAGCGCCGTCTCTAGCGCAAGCCGGGGTGTTACATGAAAGCGCGAGAGCCACGCATAAAGCCCGCGCTTGAACCAGTGCGGCAGGCGTGCGCAGTCGCCGAAATCAACGACATGCAGCGAACCTCCGGGTTTCACTGCGGCAAAGGCTTGCGTGAGCGCTCTCTGCCAATCCGGAATCATCGACAGCGTGTAGGAGAAATACACGCGGTCAAACTGCGGAATGCCAAAAAGCGATTGCGCGCTGAAGCATTCAGCATCACCCTGCATAAGTTTTACAGCCTCCGCGAGGTACGCGCGTCGCAAAGATGTTTCAGCGCTGTGCAGCATCTCGCGCGAAATGTCGAAGCCGGAAAGCTGCGCCTTGGGATAGAGGCGTGCTGCCGCGACAAGATTGCGGCCGGTGCCACAGCCAATTTCAAGCACCGTGCAACCATCAGGAACACCGAGACCCTCGAGCATCTCATCGCGCCCAAGCAGATAATAGGCACGCGTTGTGTCATAGAGGTGGCGCTGCAGGCGATACATCCGGTCCATGCTTTCAGCATGGAATTGTGAGGCCGCCTCAGGCTTGGCGTTCATAGACATGGAAGCCACCATAAATGGAAGACCGGTCTTTCGCATGCAGGTGCGCGGAAAAGGATTCGAGATAGGTCCATTGCCCCAGCACCTCGGCAGCGACCCGGCCCGGAAGGATTGTGGCGCGGCCCGCGGTCCGGAAGATCACGCGCGCTTTCGGTGAAGCAGCAGTGGTGATCGCATTCCACAGCGCATTGAGCTGGGCATCCGACATCCAGTCCTGCGCATCAAGCAGCACCACGCGATCAATGCTGCCGGGTACCATGCCCGATAGAACATCTGTCATGTTGGCCTGTTGCACGCTAAGGCGATAGGCTTCGCGGCGCAGAAGATCAAAATGATGCCGATGCAGATAGGGTGGCAATGGCCCGGCACCATCTGGCGCATAGGCACGGCCAAAGGCCTGCCAGGCAAAATAGTTTTCACTGAGCGGATGATCGCAGGTGAGCTTGCGCAGGCGTTCCTGCAGCACATCGCGCATGCTGCCGCCATCGGCCAGCGCCTCATATTGCTGCGGCGGAATGCCGAGCCCGAACAGCGCCATCGGCGATTTGATCAACGCGCTGAGCACTGGCCTTGAAAACACCGGACTGATCTGGCTGTTGAAATAGGCGCGCTGTTCGCCGAGGTCGCGGCAATCCAGAAAGCCCTGCAGATCAAGGCCATATAACTTGGCAGCAAGGTGGCTGGCACCGATGAATTTGCCGAGAAGCCCACGGCGATAGATGTTACGGGCAAAGCCGGCGATGCGCGGTTTGCCCCAGCTGCGCTTTTCCCAATAGGCGCGCGACTCGGCATCGAGATGACGCGCCAGATGCTCATGATAGGCCGCGACGTTGTCAGGATCATCGGCCGCACCGAAGAACCGGTAAAACGAGGACCAGTCCGGCAAATGCTGTGCACCCGCAATTTTCAACTTCACCAGTGCCACATGGGCACGGTTGAGATCGACCGCCGTGATCCGCGCTGGACGGGCCGTGAGATAGCTTAGGGCATTGCAGCCGCCCGAGGCGATGGTGACGATATGATGCTCTGGCTTGAGTACCATAGCTTCCATGTCCACTTCAGGGTCTTCCCAAATCTGCGCGTAAACCAGACCACTGAAAAGCCGCGCAAACAGCCGGTCCTGAAAGGCCTTGAAACCGCGCGCGTGCGGTCCCACGGCCTCTTCAACCATTTGACGTGTGTTCAATGTCGTAGCGGCACTGGCGGCCATGTCGGCATCCCTTCTTGTGACGGTTGGGTGGCGTGGCTACTGCGTCTCGGTGACGATTCGGTCACAGCCGCCGTCATTAAACCTTCATGCGAAGCAGCGAGTGCAGCGCAATGGAACAGACCGTCGCGCCACGCCGTTTCCGCGCCATTTTCATCTCCGACCTGCATCTTGGAACCAAGCGGGCGCGCTGCGACCTGATCCTCGATTTCCTGCGCGATACCGAAAGCCAATACCTTTATCTTGTGGGCGATCTCATCAATTCCTGGTCACTCAAGAAGCACTGGTACTGGGATCAGAAGCAGAATGACGTCATCCAGAAGCTTCTGCGCAAAGCCCGCAAGGGCACGCGTGTCATTTACCTGCCGGGTAACCATGACGAGAATTTCCGTGAGTTTTGCGGCCATCGTTTTGGTCGTGTTGCCATTCTGAACGAGACGGTGCACACCACCGCAAACGGCAAGCGTTATCTGGTGCTGCACGGTGACAAGTTTGACAGTGTCGTTTATTTCGCGGCCTGGCTCGCCAAGCTCGGTGACTGGGCGTATGAGCGGTTGATGGACCTCAATGTGGTCGTCCTCTACTTCCGCAAGCTCTTTGGCCTGGGCCATTGGTCACTGTCGGCCTATCTCAAATACAAGGTGAAAAAGGCGGTCGAATTCATCTCGCGCTTTGAAACCGCCGTTGTGCGTGAAGCCCGCGAGAAGAAATGCGATGGCGTGATCTGCGGTCACATCCACACCCCAGATAACCGCATAGTCGACGGTATTCATTATCTCAACGACGGAGATTGGGTCGAAAGCTGCACGGCGCTGGTGGAGCATTTTGACGGCCGCTGGGAAGTCTTGCGCTGGGATCAGTCAACCATGCCGGCACCAATGCCTGCACCGCCCGTGCCCAAAGTGAGCCGTGACACACTGCACCGCCATTACGCGGCAATGATGGCGACGGGCATTTAAATCTGAAATCTAAGCCTGAAGCAGCGTTTGTCCGAGGAAGCCGTCGCGCGTTTGCACACCGGGCAGGGCAAAGAAATATCCGCCGCCAATTGGCTTGATGTACTCTTCGAGGCCTTCGCCGTTGAGGCGCAGCTGAATGGCGCGGAACCCGGCGTCGAGATCAGCCTGGAAGCAGACGAACAGCAGACCCATATCCATCTGGCCTGACTTCGAAAGACCCAGCGAATAATTATAGCCGCGGCGGAGGATGCGCGTTGCCATGGCATTGGGCGTGCGTGGATTGGCCAGGCGGATGTGAGCATCGCGCGCGGTCTTGGCCTTGTCCGGATCGGCCGCAAAATCGGGCTCGTCCATTTCATGGGTCATGCCGATCGGTGCCCCCGACATCTTGTGGCGGCCGATGAAGTTCTCCTGGTCCTGAAGCGGCGTGCGGTCCCAGCGCTCGACGAAATTGCGGATAATGCGCACCACCTGATAGCTGCCGCCATCCGTCCAGGCAGGCTCGCTGTTCTGGCCACCCTTGGTCCAGATCAACTGCTGCATCAGCGCCTCATCGCTGATCTTGGGATTGGCAGTGCCGTCCTTGAAGCCGAGAAAATTGCGCGGCGTATCCTCGCCGGGAGCGCGCTGGCGCTTCGGCGTGATGCTGCCTTGCATCCGCCAGCGCGGCGACAGGAGGTCGGGCGTGTTCTTCACGATGTCGCGCAGCGCGTGGATCACGGTTTCAGACCGGTTGGCGCAGAACTGGATCATCAAATCGCCATGGCACAGCGCATGATCGAGCGAGTCATTGGGGAAACGTTCCATGGCAATGAGCTGCTTGGGCTTGGACTCTTGCAGGCCATAGCGCTGGTCGAACAGGCTTGCCCCCACCGCCACCGTAATGGTCAGGCCGTCGGCTGGAATGGTTTCGCCGAGAATGCCGGAATCGGGTTGCGGGAACTTGGGGTCGACGGCAGGAATAGGGCCGCCCGCCGTCAGCGCCGCGGCCCGTTCGGTGAGAAGCCGGAACAGGCGTTCAAGCCCGGCCCGGTTTTCGGCCAGTACGTCAAAGGACACCGCCATGCCATATGGCTGCTGCGGTGTGACGATACCTGCCTGATTAGCCCCATAGAACCCATGGGTTTCATTGAGACCTCCGGGGCCGGTATCGGACGTGTCGGTCTGCGCGAGGGCCACGCCAGCACCAGCCGCTGCCGCAAGGCTGATGGTGGCAGCTTGCAGGAGGCGGCGGCGTGACGGGCCCGTTGGCGTCATGTCAGCCGCCAAGACCCAGCGTGCCGTTGAGCTTGGCAAGATCTTCGGCCAGCGGCGTGATGGCGCCCTTCAGCGCATTGCGGTCATCATCAGTAAGCGCGGAATAAGACTTGAAGCCCTGTCCTTCCTTGTACTTGGCAAGGATCGCATCCACTTTGGCAAAATTGCCTTCAACGGACGCGAGTAGCGCCTTGTCCTTTTTCTCGACTTGCGGCCTGATCAATTCGAGGATCTTCTTGGAACCGTCAACATTGGCTTGGAAGTCGTAAAGGTCGGTGCCCGAATAGCGGTCCTCCTCGCCGGAGATTTTCGAGTTGGAAACTTCTTCAATCAGCTCACCTGCACCGCCAACCATTTTGTCTGGCGGAATATCCACGACATCGATGCGCGACTTCAGCTCATTGACATCAACCAGCAGCTTGTCAGCTACGGCAGAAAGTCCGTCTGTCTTCTTTTCGGAGAACAGGCCGAATTCGATGCGGTGGAAACCCGGTCCATGTCGGATCCTGTTCCTTCTTTTCAAAATCATCGGCACGGGCATCAATGGCCGGGTCGAGATCGCCGAACAATTCGGCCACCGGTTCGATCGATTCATAATTCACGCGGGTAGGGCCGAACAGTTTCTGGGCTTCTTCAAGCTTGCCGGCCTTCACCGCCTTCACGAAGGCTTCGGTGTTTTTGACCAGCTTGGCTACTTCGCCTTTGGCATAGCCACGGTAGGCTTCAATCGCCTTGGCCATTTCCGGATCGACCTTGGTTTCTTCGGCGGTGGTGCCGGCAGTCACCGTCAGCTTACCCTTAGGATTCGAGAGCAAGCCGCAAGTCATGTCGTACTTGCCTTCTTTCAGTTTTGGCTTCAAGTCGAGCTTGAAGCCCGGCAGGATGTTTTCGCGTTCGAACACCACTTTCACGCCGTCGAGGATTTCCCACTCCATGGCCTTCTTGCTGCCATTGACGATGGTGAAAATTTCTTCGCCGGCCTTGATCGAAATGTCATTCGGCTCGCAGCCTTTGTCAGTGACCGTGATCGTCTGCTGCGCCGGGGCGGCGTCTTCAGCGCGCGCTTCAGCAACGAACGCCGCGGCCGTGAGCAAAGCGGCTGCGGACACAGCAAGAAGGTGGCGGTTCATAATGTTGAGTCTCCCTTATTTTGAAATATTATGAAGCAAGCTTGGGTGCGGGTGCCGAAGATCTGCGGCATGAGGAACAGGATCAGGGCCGGAATGGTGAAGATCAGATAGATGCCGATCTCACCCACGGTCGGCGCATCGCGGTAACCGAACATGCCGCCGAGCAGCACGCCCAGCAGGCTGTCCGAGGGCAGCACATTGGAAAGATCGAAAGCCTGCTGTCTGCAGCGAATTCCACACGCCAGCTTCGTGCAGATGCACGAGTACCCCGGAGAGCAAACCGCCCGCGACTAGGATGATGAACACGCCGGTCCAGCGGAAGAAGGCGCGCATGTTGAGCTTCATGCCGCCCTTGAACACCAGATAACCCAGCACGGCAGCACCAAGCAGGCCGAGCGCACCACCGGCGAAGATTGTCCAGTCGGTTGACTGCTGCAGAATAGCAATCATGAAGACCACGGCTTCGAGGCCCTCACGGCCCGTCACGAGGAATGAGGTGGCAAAGAGCGCCCAGCTCCAGGTGCTGGAATGGGATTTCTGCAAAGCGGCATCGACCTTGTCATGCAGCTCTTTCTTGATGGTGCGGCCAACTTTGCGCATCCAGAAAATCATCGAAATCAGCATGAACACGGCAAAAAGTCCGACAGCGGATTCGAACAGCTCTTGTTCGGCTTGCGGAAACTCGCTGCCAGTCAGCGTGATGACGATGCCTACGGCGATGCTGACGATTATGGCGGCAACAACACCAGTGCAGACCGAGGGCAAAGCGGACGAACGGCCAGTCTGGACAAGGTAACTCGCAAGGATACCGACGATCAGCGAAGCCTCGAAGCCTTCACGCAGCATGATCAGAAAGGCGATAAACATACCGGCAGTCCTTCTAACGGGACCGATGGCGGGGCCGCCGAAGTTCCCAATTTTACCCGAGTGATTTAGTCGGTTATTGAAAAGGCCGTGCTGTGTCAAGTGTAGGCCGTGCTAATATTTGACGGAGCGCGTTGAGCCGATTTCAGCAGAGGTTTGGGAATAGGCCGAAAATAACAGCGAATTCAAAGAGTTAAACGACAATGGCCCAATGCGACAATTCTGTCAGCGCCACCCCAATGCCGGTGCAATGTGCTTCAAGATCGTTTCAATGGCATGGGCGTTGTAGGCGACACCCAGCTGATTGGGCACTGTGAGGAGAAGCGTATCTGCTTCAGCGATGCCCTCGTCCTTGGCCAATTCCTTGATGAGTGCATCCGGCTCGCCGGCATAGCTCTTGCCGAAAATCGCGCGCGTCTGCTCATCGATCATGCCGATCTTATCAGTATCGGAGCGATCACTGCCGAAATACATGCGGTCCTGATCGCTGACGAGAGCAAATATGCTGCGGCTGACGGAAACACGCGGCGTGCGTTTATGCTCAGCTTCAGCCCAGGCTTTGCGGTAGCCCCTGATCTGTTCCGCCTGCTGCACATGGAAGGGTAGGCCTCCTTCGTCATCCTTCAGCGTTGAGCTTTGCAGGTTCATGCCCTGCTTCGCCGCCCACATAGCGGTGGCATTCGAGCTGGCACCCCACCAGATGCGTTCGCGCAAGCCTTCCGAATGCGGCTCAAGCCGCAACAGTCCTGGCGGATTGGCAAACATGGGGCGTGGATTGGGTTGCGCAAATCCTTTGCCGTGCAATACGTCAAGCAAAGTTTCAGTACGGCTGCGCGCCATGTCTGCCGCGCTCTGTCCCTCTGGCGGCGCATAGCCAAAATATTTGAAACCATCGATTACTTGTTCCGGCGAGCCGCGGCTGATCCCCAGTTGCAGCCGGCCACCCGAAATGATGTCGGCGGCACCTGCGTCCTCCGCCATATAAAGCGGGTTCTCGTAACGCATGTCGATGACAGCGGTTCCGATCTCAATCTTTTTGGTGCGGGCCCCAACGGCAGCGAGAAGCGGAAAAGGCGAGGCGAGTTGCCGTGCAAAATGGTGTACACGAAAATAAGCGCCATCCGCACCCAACTCCTCGGCCGCAACGGCAAGATCAATCGATTGTAATAAGGCGTCGCTGGCATTCCGCGTTTGCGAATAGCCGGCTGGCGACCAATGGCCAAAGGAAAGAAAACCGATCTTTTTCATGGAATGCTCAAGTAATTGTCGCGTTCGATATGGGTGTTCGGTGGCGTAAGGGGAAGAGAAAATTGCGAGATCTAGGTTTAGCACCAATCAGTGTCGTTGACATTTTATCTTTATGCATATACATGATGCATATGCATCAATTAGAGGTCAATCCTGCTTCCTGCGCCTGTATTGCTCTCCGCAAGGCATCACGCGTGCTCACCGCAATCTATGACACGCATCTTTCCCAGCACGGCGTTACGATTACACAGTTCTCGATGCTCAGAAATATCAAACGGCATGCCTCGCGCAATCTGAGCGAGCTTGCGGATTATATGGTGATGGACCGCACCACTCTATACCGCAGCATTGCGCCGCTGGAGAAAGCCGGCTGGGTGAAAATCGCTGCTGCTGAAAAAGGCCATATACGCCTTGCTTCGCTCACCAAATCCGGCCTTGCCAAGCTCACCACGGCCGAGCCCGACTGGCAGAAGGCCGAGGCCGAAATTGCCGAGAGCCTGGGCCCGGCGCGCCTGTCCAATCTGCATTCCGTTTCTTCCGACATTATCGAACTCGCAAAGGTCTGACATGAACACGCAATCGCTTCGTCACCGCGCCATTGTGGTGCTGGCCGTTACCTTCCTCGCGCTGCTGGTAGGTGCCGGGGTGCGCTCGGCGCCTAGCGTGCTGATCACGCCGTTGCAAAATCATTTCGGCTGGGACCGCGCCACGGTCTCGGCCACTGCCGCCATTGGCATCTTTATCTATGGGTTGGTGGGGCCGTTCGCGGCGGCATTGATGCTGACCATCGGCATCCGCCGCACCATGATGCTGGGTCTATTCCTCATGGCTATTCCGATCACCCTCAGCCAGTTCATGACGCAGAGCTGGCAGTATCTATTGAGTTGGGGCGTGATTTCCGGTCTCGGCAGCGGCTGTGTAGCCATGGTGCTGGGCTCGGCAGTGGTGAATCGCTGGTTTGCGGTCCGCCGGGGCCTGTTCATGGGCATTCTCTCCGCTAGCACGGCGACGGGTTCGCTGATCTTCCTGCCGTTCCTGGCCTGGCTCACGCGTGATGGCGACTGGCAGAATGTAGTGCGCGTGGTCGGCCTCGCCTGCCTCGTGCTCGTGCCTATCGTGTTCTTTTTCATTCCGGAAAGTCCGCAAGCGGCCAAGACCGTGCGCTTCGGTGAAAGCCCGGATGCGCCGCCACCTGTTGTGCGGCCTGCTGGTGTGGGCCTGGCGATTTCGGCTCTGGTCCGCGCCTCGCGCGTCCCGACCTTCTGGTTGCTGTTTGGGACCTTCTTCATCTGCGGCCTGACCACCAATGGTCTGGTCGGCACGCATCTGATCTCCTTTTGTGGTGATCACGGCATTGCGCCTGTCGCCGCCGCTGGTCTCCTTTCGACCATGGGCTTCTTCGACCTGATCGGCACGACAGCCTCCGGCTGGCTCACCGACAAATATGATCCGCGCAAGCTGCTGTTCTTCTATTACGGTTTCCGCGGCCTGTCCTTGATGGCGCTGCCCTTCATTGACTTCGGCCCGGTGAGCCTTGCCATCTTCGCGATATTTTACGGCCTCGACTGGATCGCAACGGTGCCACCGACGGTTGCTATCGCCAACCGCACCTTCGGGTCGCAGGAAGCGCCCATTGTATTCGGCTGGGTGCTGGTGGGGCATCAGCTTGGTGCCGCGGTTGCCGCTTTCGGCGCCGGATTCATCCGCGAGGAATGGGGCACTTATGCTCCGGCTTTCCTGATCTCAGGCGTGTTCGGCGTGATCGCGGCTCTGTCCTTCGTGGCGCTTGGAAGCGTTGCGGGACATGCGAAAATGCAAGAGGCGGTTTGACCGCAAACGCATTCTGAATTTAAGCTCGCCGCCCATGGGACATGAGATCGGCGGCGAGCTTTATCATTCCAATATGATTGGAATTCTTGAGCGCATCTGGGGCAAGGGCTGGCTCTCGCCCGGCGGGCCGGAGGAAGTGGCGCGACTGCTTGAAGGCATGAACCTCGAAGGTAAGACCATTCTCGATATCGGCTGCGGCGCGGGCGGCATTGAGATTGAGCTCAACAAAACGCATGGTGCGGCTTACGTCACCGGCATTGATGTGGAAGACGGCGTACTCGCCACGGCGCGGCGTTATGCAGAGGAAGCAGGCATTGCCGCCCAATGCGGTTTTGTGAAAGTAGCGCCGGGGCCTTTGCCCTTTCCGCCACAGACTTTCGACGTGGTGTTCAGCAAGGATTCCATAGTTCACATTCCCGATAAGCACACTCTGATGCGCGAAGTTCACCGCGTGCTGAAGCCCAGCGGCTGGTTTGTGGCGTCCGATTGGCTGATCGGACATGACCATGAGCCATCCACGCAGATGAAGGCCTATATTGCGTCCGAAGGTCTGGATTTTGGCATGGCTTCACCGGCGCGCTACCGTGCGGCGCTTGAAGAAGCGGGTTTTGATCACATCGCAATCAACAGCCGCAATGCCTGGTACCGCGTACGGGCGCGCGAGGAACTAGCGCGTCTGCAAGGCCCGCTTTATGCGGAGGCTGTCGCCGAACTCGGCCGCGACTTTGTCGATCACAACATCGAAATCTGGCGCAACATGATTCCGGTTCTAGAATCGGGAGAACATGCGCCGACCCATATCCGCGGGCGAAAAGCTTAAAGCTTGATCAGGCCATCCGCCGTGAAGTGCTTAGGAAAGAGCACGGCGGCACAGGTAAACATGGTGCGCAGGGCCTCGGTGCGGGTGTAGGGGCTCTTCATCGACAGGATATCAAGCCACAGCCCATCGCTGACCAGCCGGATGATGCGCGCCGCGCGCACTGCATCGTGGGCATAGCCGCCTTCCTTGATCAGCGCGGCACAGACCTGCTCAAGATTGCGGATATATTTCTTGTCATTCGGCGCGCATTCCTGCTGATAGATCGGGCGGCTCTGCGCCTCGCCCCAGAACGCACACCAGCAGGCGAGATGTTCCGGCGTGCAGATCTTCTTGTCGAAATCGGCTTCCATCAAAGCATTGAGCTGCTCATCCGGCCGCGGGCCCGATTGCGCCAAAGCCGTCATCCAGTTGTTGCGATACTCTTCCGCCATATGGAGCAGGGTGGCGGTGAGCAGCTTTTCCTTCGTCTCGAAATGGAAAATTACCAGGCCGTGCGATACACCGGCTTCACTGGCCACATCTGAAATCATCGTTGACGCATATCCCTTGCGCGCCAGCACGCGCATGGTGGCGCGGATAAGCTGCATCTGGCGTTCATCGCGGCTGATCTTGCGGGCAATGGGCATTGCTGCGCCTTGCCTCTCGGCCTTCGCATCAGTCAACATTGGCAAATATATAAATCATATAACACTGAAATACAAGAGATATTTTCAGCTGATTGACAGTTCAGTCAAAATCCGGCTAGCCTGTAGCCCAAGAAACTGCTGGAGAGGATGATGACAATCCGCAACACACGCAACCTTTCCAAGTCCAATGCGCATTTCAAAAAAGCGTTGAAGCGCCTGCCGCTCGGCGTGGCTTCGACCTTCCGCTATTGGGGCGATGACCGCACCATCTATGTAAAGCGCGGCAAGGGCGGCCGCACTTGGGACATCGATGACAATTGCTATGTCGATTACCGCTTGGGCTATGGCCCGGCGATCCTGGGCTATGCTGATGACCGAGTGGATGAAGCCGCCAGGAAGGGTATGGAAGTGGGCGGTGTGTTTGCGCTGTCCACCGAGCGCGAACTCATTGTCGCTGACCGCATCGCCAAGATGGTGCCTTCGGTTGATCTCGTGCGTTTTTCCAACAGCGGCACGGAAGCGACCATGGCCGCACTGCGCGTGGCGCGCGCCTTCACGGGTCGCGACCAGTATCTGCTGATCGAGGGCGGCTATCACGGCCTCTACGACGCCGCCATGTGGATGGCCAACATGGATGCCTGGGACCCGAAGAGCGGGCAGGATCCGGCGGTGGTGCCATACTCCAAGGGTATTCCCGTCACGCTAAAGGATCTTGTCCATCTCACGCCGATGAATGACGCCCAGCGGCTTGAGGACGTGTTCAAGCAGTACGGCGGCAAGCTTGCCGCCATGCTGATCGAGCCGATGATGGGCAATTGCTGCGCCATTTCGGCGACCACCGAATTCGTCAAGCTGGCGCGCGCGCTCTGCGACAAATATGGCGTTCTGCTCATCATTGATGAAGTGAAGACCGGTTTCCGTGTGGCGCGCGGAGGCGTGCAGTCGCTGCATGGTGTGCGGCCCGATCTTTCCACTTTCGCCAAGGCCATGGCCAATGGCTATCCAATCGCTGCGATTGGTGGGCGCGAAGACGTGATGCGCACCTTCAAATATGGTGGCGCCGCGCATGGCGGTACTTATACAGCGCATTCCGTTTCACTTGCCGCAGCCGAGCGCTGCCTGCAGATTCTGGATGAAACGCCGGCACTTGAAACGCTGGCAGCCTATGGCGAAAGGCTCAAGTCCGGCATTAAGAACATTCTTGACCGGCGTGGCATCGTTCATTCCTTCGCCGGCCATTCCTCCATGTTTGGACTTTTCTTTGCGCCGAAGCCGCCAGTGGATTACCGCGCGTGGAAGAAGTCGGACTACAGCTTCTACGACAAGATGGCGCGCCACCTGCAGGACATGAATATCATCGTCGAGCCGGATTCGCGCGAGCCGTGGTTCATGTGTGAGGCGCATGAGCAATCTTGCCTTGAAGACACGCTGCGCGCCGTTGAAGCCGCAGTTGATCTCACGCTGGAGCAGCTGGAGACCGAGAAGCGCGCATGACAGCCTACGACGCCATTATCGCAGGCGGTGGCCACAATGGTTTGGTGGCCGCCTGCTATCTGGCGCGCGCAGGTTTGAAAGTCATTGTCGTTGAAAAGAACGAATGGGTGGGTGGCGCGGCGGTTTCACGCTCCCTGCACAAGGGCTTCACCTATTCCAACTGCTCTTATGTGTCATCGCTGTTCCGGCCTGAGATCATGCGCGATCTCGAATTGCCGAAGCATGGGCTGCAGATCCTGCCCTATGAAGGCGGCGCGGTGCTGAAAGAAGATGGTGGCTATCTCGGCATGTTCCGCGATCATGACGCCAACCGCCGCGAATTTGCGCGCCATTCACCACGCGATGCCGAGGCCTATGACCGCTACGCGCGCGATGTGTTGCGCCATTGCCGCTTCATCCGCCCGTTGCTGATGCGCACTCCGCCGGACCCCGCGTCCTTCAAGCCGCGCGACCTGCAGGAGCTGCTGTTCATTGGCAAGAAGTTCATGGGCCTCACCGAACATGAGCGCTGTGAGATGCTCCGCTTCTGGACCATGAGCATCTCGGATTATCTCGATGAATATTTCGAGAGCAAGGTGATCAAGGCCTATCTTGCGGTAAGCGCCATTATCGGCACGGCGCTGGGCCCGATGTCGCCAGGCTCGGCCTATGTGCTGCTGCATCACTATATGGGCGATGTGGATGGCAATGTCGGTGCTTGGGGCTACGCCCGCGGCGGCATGGGCTCAATCACCAAGGCACTGGCCGCGAGTTTCCAGGCGGCGAGTGGTGAGATTCGCACTGGCAAGGCGATTGAACGCGTGCTGGTCAAGAATGGCCGGGCCGTGGGCGTGGTGCTCGAAGGCGGTGATGAGATTCATGCCAAGCGCGTCGTCTCCAACATGGATGTGAAGCGCACTTTCCTCAAATGCGTCGAGGAGAAGGAACTGCCGCAACCCTTCCTCAAAGCGGTGCGCAATTTCAAGATCCGTGGTTCATCGGGTAAGCTCAACATCGCGCTCGACGGACTTCCGAAATTCAAGGCGCTGCCCAAGGATGCGCCGAACATTCGGGGTGATTTGCATTTCACAGACTCTATCGAACGCATGGAACGCGCTTACGACGACTGGAAGGCCGGGCACTTCTCGCACGATCCGTTCCAAGACGTGATGATCCCCACCACCATCGATCCCACCATGGCGCCGCCCGGCAAACATTTCATGAGCTGCTTTGTGCAGTATGCGCCGCCGAAGATCGAGGGCCGCGAGTGGACCGATGCCGACCGTGACGCCTTCGGTAAGACCTGCCTCGACCAGATTGAGAAATACGCGCCCGGCTTCAAGAAGCTGGTGCTGCATGTCGAAGTGAGAACGCCGCGCGAGCTGGAAAAGGAAGTGGGCCTCACCGAAGGCAACATTTTCCAGGGTGAGCTGACATTTGACCAGCTGCTGTTCAACCGCCCGGTACCGGGTGCCGCGCAATACCGTTCGCCGGTCAAGGACCTGTGGATGTGTGGCTCCTCCACCCATCCAGGCGGCGGCGTGATGGGTGCTCCGGGCCGCAATGCGGCGGCGGAAATCCTGCGCGATCTCAAAATCCCTTTGCCGATGAGTGAGCCCTATGCCGTCCTTTGATGCCATCGTCATCGGCGGCGGCACCAACGGCATGGCCGCCGCGGGCAGGCTTGCAAAAGCGGGCCAGAAAGTGTTGCTTCTGGAGAGCCGTAAAACGCTTGGTGGCGGTGCAGGAATTTCTCATCTGGTCAATGTATTGGACAGCCGCGTTGAGAAAGAACTGCAGCTTGAAAAGCACGGCCTTTCCTATGCCGACGCCAATGTCAGCACGACAGCGCTTTCTCCAACTGGAGACCATCTTGTTTTTGGCGGCGCCTTTGGCGAGGCCCTTTCTGGCGTCTCGGAAGGGGAAGCCAGGGCCTGGGCCGAGTTGCGGGCACGGCTGCTGGCCCATGCCGCCACGCTGAAGCCCTTCAAGCAGATGACACCGCCGCGCCTGCAGCATAAGGCCGGCAATAATCTGATGGCCATAGCCAGGATGGGACTGGGCCTCAGGATGCGCGGCAAGGACGCGCTGCAGGATTTCCTGCGCCTGCTGCTGATCAATGTCTTTGATGTGCTGGAAGATGAGCTGACGGATGACCGGTTGAAAGGCCTCATCGCCCATGATGCCGTGCTCGGCGCTTTCATGGGGCCGCGTTCTCCCAATTCCCTGCTGCTCCTGCTCAACCGCATCGCGGGCGACAGCCTGAAATACCCAAAGGGCGGAGTGCCCAGCGTGGCGGCAGCGATGAGCAAGGCGATTGCGGCGCTGGGTGTTGAATCCCGTACCAATGCTGCAGTCCAGTCTCTGGTTGTCGAGAACGACAAGGCGGTTGGCGTGGTGCTGAAATCCGGCGAGCGCATCGATGCAAGGCGTGTGATCTCGGCCATCAATCCGCAGACCACCTTCATGAAATTGCTGGGCGCACGCCAGCTCGATGTTGGCTTTGTGCGCAAGGTGGAAGCCACGCGGATGCGCGGTTCTGTGGCGAAACTGAACCTCAAGCTGAAAACACTGCCGGACTTCCGAGGCGCCAATCTGCGTTCGCGTCTCGTCATCGCGCCCTCCGCGCGTTCGGTGGAAGAGCAGTTCAACCCCATCAAGTACAATGAATTCTCGCCTGAGCCGGTGATGGAAATTGTACTGCCCTCGGCCTTCGAGGAAGGGCCGCACACGTTATCCGCCAATGTGCAATTTGCGCCAACGGCGCCGGAAAGCGGCTGGGCCACGGCCAAGCCAGCTTTTCTGAAAGCCATTATGAAGCAACTTGAGCTTTACGCACCGGGCATCGGCAAGCTAGTCAAGGAGACGGAGCTGCTGACGCCGGAAGATATCGAGCGCGAATATGGCTTTATCGGCGGCAACTGGCATCATGGCGAACTGGCGGTGGAGCGCATGCTGTTCCTGCGTCCCTTTGCCGGCGCCGCGCAATATGAAACGCCGATCAGGGGTCTTTATCTCGCCAGCGCCGGTTCGCACCCCGGCGGTGGAATTTCTGGTGCCGCTGGTTGGAACGCGGCCAATCACATCCTGAAAAGGAGGGCGGCATGAAGCCTGATCTCCTCCACTTCCAGCGCCCGCTGCTGCATTCGCCGTTCCACAAGCGCACTGCGGAGCTGAACAAGATCAATTCCTGGGCACCTTGGGGCGGCTACACCACGGCTCTCGCCTTTGAAGACGAGAGCATGGAGTATACAGCTGTCCGCAATCAGGCCAGTGTCTACGATCTTTCACCGATGACCAAGTATCGGGTCACGGGCAAGGATGCAGTGGCCTATCTCGACCGCGTGATGATCCGCAACGTTGCCAAGTTGAAAGTGAACCAGGTGCATTACACCGCTTGGTGCGATGACGAAGGCAAGCTGCTCGATGACGGCACGCTGTTCCGCTATGGCGATGACGAATTCCTGATCTGTTGCCAAGAGAGGCATCTGCCATGGTTCCGCGATGCCGCGAATGGTTACGACGTCAGCGTCGAGGACGTTACTCCCACCATTGCCGCGTTGTCGCTGCAGGGGCCGTGCTCGTTTGCGGTTCTGGAAAGTGCCGGCTTTGCCAAAGCGGCCGAACTTAAGCCATTCCAGATGATGACGGTGAAATTTGTTGGCAAGTCCAAACTCACCATTTCGCGCACCGGCTTCACGGGCGATCTGGGTTATGAATTGTGGACGACGCCGGACCAGGCTTTGGCGATGTGGGACATGCTGTTTGAAGCGGGTGCGCTGTTCGGCATCCGCGCCATTGGCTCGACGGCGCTCAACATGGCGCGCCTCGAAGCCGGTTTCATTATCACCAATTACGACTTCACGCCCGCCGATCAGGCGCTGCGGGCGGACCGCGTGCGCTCGCCCTTCGAGCTGGGCCTCGACTGGATGATTGATTGGGAGAAGGGCCATTTCAATGGCCGCCGCGCGCTGCTCCGTGAGCGCGACCAAAGACTTCAAAATGGGCGCTTGTGGGGCTTGAGCTTGAGGGCAACGTTTCCGGCGAGCATTCGCTGGTCTATCACGACAGGAAGCATGAGGTTGGTCACATTACCGGCGGCATCTGGTCGCCGAGCTTGAAGTCGTCCATCGCCCTTGCCATGCTGGAGCGGCCCTATCATGCGGAGAAGAATCGCAATCTTTGGGTCGAAATCTATGCCCTACGCGAGCTGCAATATATGAAGCTGATGGTGAAGGCGAAGGTGGTGCCGCGGCCGTTCTTCAATCCGCCGCGCAAGCGCGCCACGCCGCCGGGAAGGTTTTGAGAGATGAGCTTCGTCCGGCATCCACAGTCTCCGCTTCTCGATCATTGCCCCAAGGCTTTGCCGGCTTGTGCATATTTCGATTCGGACTGGTATGCCCGCGAGCAGCGCACGGTGTGGATGAACAACTGGGTGTGCATGGGCCGCGTCAACGATTTGCCGAAAGGTGACGATGCGCCGCGAGGAGATTGCGGGTGCAGGCATCATCCTGTGCCACCTGATCTCAGGTGAGATAAAGGCCTACCACAACACCTGCCGGCATCGGGGCTCGGAACTTTGCGTCAAAGAAAGCCAGCCACTCGGCAAGCTGATCACCTGTCCGTATCACGCCTGGAGCTACAGTGCCGCGGACGGGCGTCTCGTCTCAGCTTGCACATGCCACGCCGACCGATGATTTCAACAAGCAGGACTACGGCCTCTTTCCTGTTCAAGTGAAGCTGTGGCGCGGTTTCATCTTGGTGAAGCTGAGCAAGGATGAGCGCGCTCTCACACCGGACGTGGGTCTCGATGCACTGGCCAACTGGCCGCTGGAGGATCTCATCACCGGCCACCGCATGGTGAAGGATCTGGCCTGCAACTGGAAAGGCTTTTGGGACAATTACAATGAATGCCTGCACTGCCCGGGTATTCATCCGGAGTTGTGCGATATGGTGCCGGTCTACAAGAAAGGGATCATGAGCGCTTCCGAGGCAACGGACTGGGCGCCGGAGCATGACGAGGGCTCAAATCTCAAGCCCGGTGCGGAAAGCTGGACCCTGACGGGCAAGCCCTGCGGACCTGTGTTTGAAGGCCTCACCGAACGCGAGCGGCAGAACGGCTACAACTTCGTCACTCTTTATCCCGCCATGTATGTAGTGGCGCATGTCGATTACGTGCGCGCCGTACGTCTGATGCCGACAGGCCCAGATACAGTGCGATTGACGGCAGAATGGTATTTTCCGCAGGCCACACTCGATCAGCCTGGCTTTGATGCTGCAGAGGTCGCCGCCTTCGCCAAGATCGTGATGGAACAGGATGGCGCGGCGTCAGAGATGAACCAGCGTGGAATGCGCTCACCCGCTTTCACAGGCGGGCGCCTGATGCCGCAGGAATTCGACATCTACAGATTTCACAACTGGGTTCGCGATGAAATGAAAAGGGAGGCCATGACATGAGCGTTGAACAAATCAAGGCGCCCGCAGATAATGATTGGGACCGCGGCGGCCTTCCGGGTTGGACTTATCACAACAAGGAATTTCTCGATCTCGAGATGGCCGAGCTTTTCACCAACCATTGGCAGATCGTGGGACACATCGCTGATGTGTCCAAGAATGGTGACTTTATCACCTTCGACATGGGCCATGAGCGTGCCTTGGTGATCCGCGGGCAAGATGGTGTCTTGCGCGCTTTCCATAATCTGTGCCGCCACCGCGGCTCGCGTGTTGTGGCGACCGAGCGCGGCTCATGCAGGAATGCCATCGTCTGTCCGTTCCATGGCTGGGTTTACAATCTCGACGGCACGCTGCGCGGGCCTGCGCAGCCGCGCTCCTATCCGGCACTAGACAAGCAGAAGTTCGGTTTGAAACCCATCGAAATGGAAGTTTGGATGGGCTTCATCTTCCTGCGCTTCAAGCCTGGTCCACAAGGCGCCGTCAGGGATTTCCTCAAGCCTTATGAAGCCGAATTCGCCATGCATCAGACGGAACGCATGGTACCTGCGGGCGGTGCCGTGTCATCGGATGTTCCAGTGAATTGGAAGTCTGTCCGCGATGTGGACAATGAAGGCTATCACGTCGCCATGGCGCATCCCGCGCTGCATGATCTCTATGGCTTCACCTATCACGACATTTTCTATGCGCCGGGTCTGCGCGTGTCCAAGGGCACCTACAAGGCCAACGCTGGCAAGACCTGGAGTGTCAGGAATTACGTGAAATTCTCGAAGGGCCGCCCGGAACTTCCTGCAGAACGGAACAAATTATGGGCCTATTACGGGATTTTCCCCAATAATGTCTTTATCTTAACGCCGGAAGGCGCCTCGTTCTACCAGGAACTGCCTATGGGCGTGGACCGCGCCGAAGTGCGCGGCATGGTCTATCACTATCCCGACGAAAGCCGTGAAGAACGCGTGGCAAGGTATTTGACCTTCCGCATCGATCGTGAAACATTTGCCGAAGACATGCAGCTCTCGATCTGGTCCAACGAGTCGATGAAGTCTTCCGGCTTTGATGGGTTTTACCTGTCCGACCATGAGAGGGGCGTGCGCCTGCAGCATGACGAGTTGCGCCAGCTGTTCCCTGTCATGACACTTGAAAGACCGCCATCTGCCGGCGACATGGCAACAATCAACCAGAAAATGCGCGATCATCAGAGATCCTAGGAGAGAGAACCATGAAGATCACACGCCGAAAAGCACTGAAACTAGCTGGGGCATTGCCTGTGATGGCAATGCCCTTTGTTCAACGGGCCGAAGCTGCCGACAAGGTGCTGAACGTCTACAGCTGGACCGACTATATTGGTGAGCATACCCTCGCTGACTTCACCAAGAAGACCGGCATCAAGGTGACCTATGACACCTACACCACCACCAATGACATGGAAGCCAAGATGCTCGCTGGCTCCTCGGGCTATGACGTGGTCAACCATTCGGGCCTCACCCTGCAGCGCTTCGTGAAGGCCGGTGTCTATGGCAAGATTGATCTCACCAAGCTTCCGAACTGGAAGAACATGGACCCGGAGGTCCTGCGCATCGCCGAAGGTTTTGACCCGACGCATGAATATGGCTTCCCCTATATGTGGGGCTCGGTGGGCATGACCTACAATCTCGACATGGTGAAGCAGCGTTTGCCCAATGCCGACCTCGCTTCACTCGATACCGTTTTCAAACCGGAAAATTCCGACAAGTTGGCGGATTGCGGTATCTCTCTGCTCGACGAGCCGACCGACCTTCTGATGCTCACGCTCTCATATATGGGCGTGCCGCATGACACCTATAAAAAAGAGGATATGGACAAGATCGTTGAGCTGTTCAAGCCGATCCGCAAGAACATCCGCACTTTTGACTCGTCCAACTATTTGAACGCCATTCCCAACAAGGAACTCTGTGCGGTGAATGATTGGTCGGGCGATTACGCCACGGCAAAATCGCGCGCGGCGGATGCCAAGGTCGACATCAATCTCGGCTATTATGTGCCAAAGACGGGTGCGCCAGCCTGGGTCGATTTCTACTGCGTGCCTGCAGATACCAAGCACAAGGAAAACGCCATGACCTTCCTCAACTACATGATGGATCCGAAGGTCATTGCCGATTGCACCAACTTCACCAACTACGCCAATGCCAATCTGGCGGCCAAGAAATACGTCAACAAGGATGTACTGACCGATCCGGCCGTTTATCCGACCAAGGATGTGATGGCGGTGCTCTATACACCAAAGCCTTTGACCGAGGACGATGACCGGCTGTTGACCGACACGCTCAACACCATCAAGTCCGGTTCGTAAGCATCGTGCCGGACCCCAGTCGGCCGAATAGTCAATTCATCTCGATCCGTAGCGTCACCAAGAAATTTGATGACTTCGCTGCGGTCAATGATGTCTCTCTCGACATCGGCAAGAGTGAACTCTTCGCTCTTCTGGGAGGCTCCGGCTGCGGCAAGACCACGCTGCTCCGCATGTTGGCTGGCTTTGAACAGCCAACGGCGGGGCAGATTTTTATCGATGGCCAGGACATGGCCGGGGTTCCGCCCTATGAGCGCCCCGTCAACATGATGTTCCAGTCCTATGCGCTGTTCCCGCACATGACAGTGGAAAAAAATGTCGGCTATGGCCTCAAGCACGAAAACATGACGGCGGCCCAGCGCAAGGACCGCGTCAAGGAAATGCTGGACTTGGTCCAGCTCTCCCACCTTGCGGGTCGCAAGCCACACCAGCTTTCCGGTGGCCAGAGGCAGCGCGTGGCTTTGGCGCGCTCGTTGGCGAAGCAACCAAAATTGTTGTTGCTCGATGAACCGCTTGGTGCGCTCGACAAGAAGCTGCGCGAGCACACGCAGTTCGAGATCGCCAACATCCAATACAAGACTGGCATCACCTTCGTGGTTGTCACCCATGATCAGGAAGAGGCAATGACGCTGGCTTCCCGCATCGCGGTGATGGATCACGGTATCATTCGTCAGATCGGCACGCCGAAAGATGTCTATGAGTTTCCAAACTGCCGGTTCGTGGCGTCCTTCATCGGCTCCGCCAACATGTTTGAGGCGGAAGTGCAGGGCGCCGATGGTACGCATACCGAAGTGTCCGTGCCGCAGCTTGGCGCGAAACTGTTGGCGGAAAGCAAGGGTTGGGCGAATGGCTCCAAGATCGCCTGCGCTTTCCGGCCAGAAAAAATCTTGATCTCGCGCGAACATCCCAATGGCGCTGCCAATGTCATCAAGGGCGTGGTGCAGGACTTCGGCTATTTCGGCAAGGACTCGCTATACCGCGTAAAGCTGCCGACCGGTACCATCATCAACGTCAACACCGTCAATGCCGAGCGGCGCGGCGACAAGGAAAATGTCGCCACCTGGGAAGACGAAGTGTTCCTGACGCTCGATCCCAAATCCGTGATGCTCTTTGAAGGCACATCGTGAGTTCCACTGGCTGGTTCAACCGCCGCGGCTGGCGCGACATCATCATCTCTGCGCCTTACACCTGGCTGCTGGCTTTTTTCCTGCTACCCTTTCTCATCGTTGTGGTGATGAGCCTCGCCAAATCGGTGACAGCTTCACCACCTTTCGCCTTTTTGCCGGACTGGCCCTTCGCCTATTGGGGCAATTACGCACGCCTGTTTGTGAAGTCACTTTATGTCCGGGCCTTCTTTATTTCGCTTTGGAATGCCGGCGTGGCGACGGTGCTCAGCCTTCTCATTGGCTATCCGATGGCTCTGGGCCTCACGCGCGTGCCCAAGGCGCTGCAGCGGCTGCTGCTCATGCTTGTCATCCTGCCATTCTGGACGTCGTTTTTGCTGCGCGTCTACGCCTGGATGGGTCTGATGGGCCGCAACAGCTGGTTCAACCGGCTGCTCACCGAGATACACAACCTGGTCACGCCAGCGAGTTGGCATATCGATGGCATTCAGATGATGAACACCAACTTCGCCGTGGTGCTGGTGATGGTCTACTCCTATCTGCCTTTCATGATCCTGCCGCTCTACGCCAATCTTGAGAAGCTGGACCGGACACTGGATGAAGCGGCGATGGATCTGGGCTCAAGGCCGTGGCAGGTGTTCAAGGATGTGACGCTGCCGCTTTCCATTCCCGGCATCATCGCCGGCGGGCTGTTGGTTTTCATTCCCGCTTCCGGTGAACTTGTCATTCCAAGTCTTGTGGGCAACGTTTCCGATCCGATGATCGGTTACGTCATCAGCCAGGAATTCGGCTCCAATCATGATTGGCCGATGGCCTCCTCGATCGCCGTGGCCTTGCTGCTGATCCTGGTGGTGCCGCTCATGGCCTATACCCATTTCGAGGCGCGTGCTCAGGCAGGGCCGGAAAAATGAGGCGCACCTCCACTTTTCTCATCACCATGATGTGCTTCGGGTTCGCTTTTTTCTATGTGCCGATCATCTCGATGATCTTCTTCTCTTTCAACCATTCGCGTCTTGCCACCGTTTGGGGCGGCTTCTCGACGGAGTGGTATGGCAAGCTGCTCGATAACTCTCAGATCCTGAACGCGGCGCTGCTAAGCATTGAGATCGCGCTACTCAGCGCCACGATCTCAACCATGCTAGGCACCATGGCGGGGATTGCGCTGGCCCGTTTCCGCCGTTTCCGAGGCCGAACGCTGTTTTCCGGCCTGATCACGGCGCCGCTGATCATGCCCGAGGTGATCACCGGCGTGTCATCACTGTTGCTGTTCATCATGATGGCAGAGTGGATCGGCTGGCCCGGGCAGCGTGGTTTTACCACCATTCTCATTGCCCACATCACCTTCTCGATGACTTATGTGACCACAATCATCCAGTCGCGCCTGTCGTCCATGGATGCATCGGTCGAGGAAGCGGCGATGGATCTGGGCTCGAGACCCTGGCAAATCCTGACCGACATCACGCTGCCGATCATTTCGCCCGCCATTCTTTCGGGTTGGCTCCTCGCCTTCACCATTTCGCTCGATGACGTGGTGATCACCAGTTTCACTACCGGGCCCGGCTACAACACGCTGCCAATGGTAATCTGGAGCAAGGTGAAGCTGGGGGTCACGCCGGATATCAACGCGTTGGCTTCGATCATCGTCGGCGTGGTAGCTGTCGGCGTTGCCATTGCGGCTATCGTGTTGACCAGCTCTGAGCGCCGGCGAGAGCGGGACATTCAGCTGGCTATCGCGGCCAACCAGTAATGCCATCCATCATTCCTCAGAATGCAGACGATGAAGTGCAGCTACGATTTCTGAACACGCCGCAAGGCGGGCAGGGGTCAGGCGCGGTGCGTTATGGCGCGGCGATGTATTTCTTCCAGCGCGGCATGCTGACCGAGCGCGAGCTTGAAAGTTACCGCGCCGCCAGCAAGATCGATGGCGTATCTCCCATCACGCGGCTTGTGCACGAAACCGAGCGTTACATCGGTGCATTGGATTTTGCCAGAAGATCTGATGTGATGAGCGGCATCGCGCACTGGATGCAAGGGCCGGTTCACATCATCACACTGAAGCAAGTTCCGGTCCTTTCACATCTTGGTCCCGCACTTGCTGCAATGACGGACAGGCCTCTGGCCGCGGCGATCAAGGCTGCCTCGCCACTGCTGCGCTGGGTCACCTATCCTTACGAGGGCCAGGACATTGGCGAGATGTTCCCGCGCAATCATGCCTTTGCCACGCTGATGGGAGAATATGGACCTTACCAGGCCGATGATTTTGATCTCGGCCTCTTCCTCATCGCGCCGCACATCCTTTACCGGGATCATTACCACCCTGCACCGGAACTGTACGCGCCGTTGACTGGGCCACATGGCTGGCGCTTCCAGCCGGGAGTAGCCATCACAACTCTGCCAGCAGGTGTTGCCATCTGGAATGAGCCGCAGCAGCCTCACGCCACGTTAACCGGAGATGTGCCTTTCCTGGCGATTTATTGCTGGACACGCGATGTCGACCAACCTGCGCGGGTGATTGCAAGCCATGACTGGCCGCAGCTGGAGAAAAACGGCTGTCCCTAGCGGTCGCGCAGAAAGTCGATCGCGCCTGCAGGTATTTTCTGCTCAATCGAGAAAAATTTCGGCCACGGGTTCTTGGTGGGGTAGTTCCTGATAGTGAACGCGGCTGGAGATTTGAATTTCGGCAGTTCATCCCAGGTGATGGGTGCTGCCACACTGGCAGTGGCGCGCGCACGGATTGACCAAGGCACAATGGCCGTTGCACTCATCTTGTTGCGCAGCCAGTCGACATAGATCTTACCGCTGCGCTGTGCCTTGGAAGCTGTGGCAATGAAATGTTCGGGATCAGACTCGGTCAATCCGCGGGCAATGCCCTTGGTGAAAACTCCGATGGTGTCCCAATCCTGTGATGCGTCGAGCGGCACAATGACGTGCAGGCCCTTGCCGCCGCTGAGCATGGGAAAGCTGATGAGATCAATTTCGTCCAGCATTTCGCGAAGACGAAGCGCCGCGTCTTTCACCATCGCCAAAGGGAACCTTGTCATCGGGATCGAGGTCGAAGACCATCCGGTCAGGCCGGTCGAGCTTGGGAAGGCGTGCGCCCCAGCCATGCAGCTCGACAATGCCAAACTGCGCACAGACGCGCAGGCCAGATGTGTCGGCGATGGCCACGAAGTCGTCATGCTTGCCGTCAGGATCGGGCACGCGGGTGATCCCCGTCTTCATGCCATTGAGGGCATGGCGCTGGAAGAATGTCTCTTGTGCAATCGACTCCGGCGCCCGCACAAAGCTGACGGGCCGATCCTCGAGATGCGGCATCATCAATGCGGACACCGCTTTGTAGTAATCAGCAATATCCTGCTTGGTCACGCCGGCATCGGGAAAGATCACGCGGTCGGGATGCGTGATCACCACCTTGGAACCTGACTCTGTCTTTGCTGGCTTGGCCATGGCCTTGGATTTCGGTTCCTTCACTGCGGCCGATGCGGATATTGGGGCCGGATCGACGCCGCGCACGGAGAGGAAACGAGGATGGCGCAATTGCCTGTCCTTCGTCCAGCCCTGCATCGCGATCTCGATCCTCATGCGTGGTTCAACCCAATGGATGTTCTTGAGCGCCAGTCTGGCATTACGCAGAAGCGGGGTAGGGCCCTTGCGCTCCAGTTTTTGCAGCTTGGCAAGAATGTCTTTCTGTTCGGCGGCATCAAAGCCGGAACCGACGCGGCCTGAATAGGCAAGTGTCTCTTCGCTTTCGGCAGCTGTGACTAGCGCACCGAACAGCCGGCCATTCTCTGAAGGCACATAACCTACTACAAACACATCCTCGCGTGTATCATGCTTGGCCTTCAGCCAGCTATCACCGCGCCCCGACCAATAGATCGAGTCGGCACGCTTCGACACCACACCCTCGGTCTTCAGTGCCGCGCTGTCGGCAAATCGCGCTGCACCATTGTCAAGCGTGTAGGTTGAGATAGCAAAGTGACCGAGTTTTTTCGGGACGATGCCTTCAAGGATATTCTTGCGCTCAAGCAACGGCTTTTTCCGCAGGTCTTTTCCGTCGAGGAAAAGTACATCAAACGCCACATATTCAATCTGTTGCGGCGCTTCCTTCAAGGAAGATACCAACATGGGAAAGTCTGAAATGTGGTCCGCGTTGAAGACCACGGCTTCACCGTCGATGATGACCGAATTGGCCTGCAGCTTTTGGGCGGCGGCGGCGATGGCTGGGAATTTTGGGGTCCAGTCGAGACCATCCCGGGTGCGTACGATGACCTGCGCGCCTTTCTTCACTACCTGCAGCCGGTAGCCGTCATATTTCTCCTCATGCAGCCAGCCCTTGCTAACAGGCGGCGCATCGACAAGCTTGCACAGCATTGGCGCGATAAAGTCAGGTTGCGCATCGGTCTGACCTTCACCCCCAGCGATCTGATCCCGTGTGCGACCTGTAGTGATGCTGGTTGTATAGTCTCCAGGCAGGTCACTGCTGTTGCGGGCATATTCATCTCGCTCCTTGATCAGAAGCCAGTTATCACGCGACTTCTCGCGCTTCGCCATGCGAACGAGGGCATATGCCGCCCTTCAGGCGCTCGCCATGAAACTCCACCTTCATCTTGCCCTGGGCCAGAGCCTTTGCCGGGATCATCATCAAGCGACGTCCATTCGCCCTGGTCCCAGATCATCACCGTGCCGCCGCCATATTGCTTTTTGGGGATTGTACCTTCGAAGGAAGCATAGGAAACGGGATGGTCTTCAACCTTCACCGCAAGGCGCTTGTCCGCAGGATTGGCGCTGGGCCCGCGAGTCACTGCCCAGCTTACCATCACACCATTGAGTTCAAGCCGCAGGTCGAAATGCTCGCGCGTTGCCCAGTGCCGCTGGACGACGAAGCGATGGCCTTCCTGTGGCTCATGCTCAGGCCGTGGCTCGGGGGTTGCGGCGAAATTGCGCTTGCGCGAATACTCTGAAAGGGCAGGGGCGCGGCCCATATATCAACCCTTTGCAGCGCGCTTGGGTCTCGCTGCCTTGTGCGGAGGCTGCAGCTGGCGCTTTGGATTTCGACTCTTTGCCGCCGCCCTTGCCCACAGACTTGCGCAGTGCCTCCATGAAGTCGATGACGGGAGCCGGATTTTTCGTCGCTCTCATCGATGGCCACGGTGCCCGTTTTCAGTTTCGACTTCACCAGTTCGCGCAAGGCCTGCGCATAGTGGTTCTTGAATTTGGTGGGATCGAACGACGTCGATCTCTTCTCAATCAGTTCACGCGCCATGTCCACGAGATCGCCGCGCAGCTTGGAGTTCCAATTCCGGCAAACACATCATCTGCTTCCTTGATCTCGCTTTCATAGCGCAGGGTCTCGAGCAGCAGGCCAGCACCGCTGTTCTTGAGCGAAATGAGGTTTTCACGGCCGCGCAAAGTCAGTTGGCCAATGCCGGCCTTCTTCTCGTCACGCAATGCATCGCGGATGACGCGGTAACCTTCCTCGGCCACTTCGCCATCCGGCAGCAAATAGTAGGGCCGGTCAAAATACAGAGGATCAATCGCGCAGACATCGACAAATTCTGTAAGTTCGATCGTATGCCGCGTCTCAAGCTTCACTGATCCAGTTCCTGGTCCTCAAGAAGCACATAGTTGCCAGGCTCATATTCATAGCCCTTCACGATATCCTCGCGCGGAACCTCGCCAACACCGGGCGCAGTCTTGGCATATTTGATGCGCTGCTTGGTTTCGCGGTGGATTTGATGAAAGTGAATTTCATTTTCGGCATTGGTTGCAGCAACCATTTGCACCGGGACGGTGACGAGAGAAAGCCTGAGATGACCCTTCCAAAACGCACGACTTGCCATACGACCTCCCGGTGGGCTGACACAGCCGATTTAACGTTCTGTGTTGTCAGAATCTTCCCGCACATCGCAATTGTACACACTTGCTATGTATACTTGGAACAACAAGTGCAGTTTTGCGTTTGAGAGCAGTTACATACGGCCAGAAGGAGTATGAATATGCTGGGTACAATTCTAATCATCATTCTGATTCTTGCGCTGTTCGGCGCGCTGCCCAACTGGGGCTACAGCCGCAGCTGGGGCTATGGGCCGTCAGGTGGCCTCGGCTTGATCCTGATCATCCTGGTGATCCTGATTGCCATGGGACGAATTTAGTAAGTCAGTGTCGTAGAAAAAAGCCCCGGTAATGCCGGGGCTTTTTTTGCACAGTACAAAGGAACAAAAAAGGCGCGGGGGATCTCCCGCGCCTTTTTCTATGAATCAGTCAGCGATGCCGGATGTGATTCACAGCCGGAATGACGGCACCGAGCAGAACGCCGATGCCAAGACCGACTGCGCCGATCAGTAACGGTGACTCGCCCATCTGCTGCAACGAACGCTGGCTGGGCAGTTTGGGCATCCGCGCATTTCTGAGGTTTGAACTTGCATCGATCAGGCGGCCATAGGCGTCGCGAAGGCCAGCCTTGCCCTGTTCCATCATGTTGAGGCCGACTTCATTGAGACGCGCGGCATTGGCGCGGGAACGCGCAGAAACGCGGCGCGTGACTGATTTGCCTGCCACTCCCGCGCGACGTGCCGATGCGCCGCGGCGCTTACGTGATGATGATTTCGTCGTTACCTTGGACGCCACCTTTTTGGCAGCCGAAGTAAGATTTTTAACCGAGTTGCTGTTCGCCATGTTTTGCTCCTTCAAATGATGGCCCCTATAAATGGGTGATTAGGCTGATGCCGATTTCCGGTTTCCATTCGTCTGCGCAACCGCGCTGCCATTGGCACGCGGACGGCGGTGCGATAGTGCGCGGCGGGACACATTGGGCATCGAGATCATGCGCGTCGCGCAGAATCCGGCAATGGCCGCAATGCCGATGGTCGGGATGGGGTTGCGCTTTGCAAATGCCGCACCGTCGGAGATCATGTCCTCAAGCGGCGTGTCATTCACATAGTCGGCGAACTCGTCGAGACGGTCAGCGCCCATTGCCACATAAGCTGTGACATGCGGAAGGTCCTGCATGTCAGAAGCCAGCTTGCGCGCGCTGTCGGCCAGCATGCCGATTTTTTCGGCGCCGTTGCGTTGCTGCCCCTGAAACAGGGTTCCGACCAGCGACATCACGTCGTGATACGTGCTATGGGCAGAACGTCTGCCATTCGAACGGTCATCGCGCCGCCGGGATGAAGTTGGTTTTCGTGCCATTGCAAGTTCCTCGCCTTATTCGATTGGGGCATTTGGGCATAACGCCATTGCAAGGAATTGGTTCCGATGGGGAAAAGCACTGCACGCACCGGAACCTGCCGCATGATGAACCGTTGTTCACCCGTGCCATCGCTGCGATGGTACGTTGGCTCTTCCTCCCTAAACTGGCCACTGGGCTTCCCCGGTCCGGTGGCCCCTTTCGGGACATGACATGCAACAAGATTACGAAGACAAAAGTGAAATCAGGCCAGAAGGACCGAAGCCGGTACTGGACGCCAATCGCGCGCGTCAGGGTGTGGTTGGCCATAATGTCCGTTACGTGTTGTTTTTCGGATTGGCCGGCGTTCTCGTCGCCTTTCTGCTGATTGCCGCTTTTTTGAACAAGGTACCCTAAACAGAACAAAAGGATTTCACTGATCCCTGCGTTTGGCATGCGGTCAGCTATTGTGCTGACGCCGATTCCGACTTGTAGGTTACACGCCAGAGGGAGCCTGTGCCGTCTTCACTGAAGAACAGTGATCCATCCTTGGCTACGGCGATTCCAACCGGTCTTCCCCACACGCCATCGTCGCCACCTACGAATCCGATGACGAAATCCTGGTATTCACCCGTGGGCTTGCCGTCCTTGAAGATCAGGCGGACGATTTTGTATCCTGTCCGCACGCCACGGTTCCACGAACCGTGCATCGTGACAAAAGCGCTGCCCTGATAGTCTTGGGGAAAAGCCTTGCCGTCATAAAATGCAATGCCGAGTGGCGCAGAGTGGGCCTGCATAAGCACGTCACCGACAGTGACCCGATCTTTCAGATCTGACCGCTTGCTTTCGGGGCGGCTGTCTTCATGATCGCCGGTGTAATACCAAGGCCATCCGTAAAAGTCGCCTTGCTTGACATGAGTGGCATATTCAAAGGGCAGGTTGTCGCCAAGGCCATCGCGTTCGTTAACGACACACCAGGGCTCCGACGTTTGTGGGTCAATCGTCAGCCCGGCGCAGTTGCGCAGGCCGGTTGCAAAGATGCGCCGGTCTTTGCCTTCTGGCGTGAAAGTCAGGAGATTGGCACGCCCTTCTTCGGTATCCCATGTAGCGCCCAGCGGCTGGTCTGTTTTCCAGTTGTTCAATCCGCCTTCCGGCTCTGATGACATATTTTCAGCAACATTCGATCCCGAGCCAACTGTCACATACATGGTTTTGCCATCCGGCGAAAAAGCGATGTCACGCGTCCAGTGGTGGGCAGACGGAATATTTCCAACGATCTGCTGCGCCTTGCCTTCCGCCCGCGGGGAGTCGGCATTGTAGGGGAACCGCACCACGCTGTTCGAATTGGCGATGTAAACCCAATTCGGATTTGGCCCGGGCGGGTAGAAGGCGATGCCATAAGGTTGATGCAAATCTTTTGCGAAAACCGCTTTCGATGTGACTTGGCTGAACGCCTTGTCAAAGCGGTAGACCAGAATCTGATTGCTCTTGCTGTCGGCAACAAACAGGTCGCCATTGGGTGCAAAACGAATGGCACGGGGGTTGTTGATGCCCGAGGCGATCATCGTAGCTTTGAAGCCACTAGGCAACTGGAGCTGTGGGTCTTTCGGCATGTCGACATGCTCTGCCGAATTGGAGGCAGATTGTTGTGGCGTTGGCGAAGGCAAATCCTGCAACTGAATGTGCCGGGTAAGCCCTGGTCTGTCGTCCTTCCACGAACCAAAGGCATCAGAACCCGAAAGCTTATCGGCATGCGCAACGCTCAGTACCGCGACGTTGGCTGCAAATGCGAAAATTGTTGTACGGATCATAGTGACCTCCTCAATGAGGAAACGAAGCGTTCATTTCGAATACCGCCGCCACAGGGAAATATTCTCTAATGAATGATCTGATAGCCAATAAGCAGGAACACTATGAAGATGACTAGCGCAATCACAAAAAGGATTTTTGCAATGCCTGCTGTCGCTTCGGAGATGCGTCCAAAACCGAAGATGCCGGCGACAATTGAGATGATGAGGAAGACAATAGCCCAGTGGAGCATGGAATAGCCCTTGCTTGTGAAAGCCAAATGAACGATGCGGTTAAACGCAACGCACGTTTCTTTGTTCCCAAATGGATATGCGGACTGCCTGGAGAGCCAATGCTTCAACAGCGCACTAGGTTCCGCCTAGGTACGAACCTTGAAGTTAGCCCAGCGTATATTGCCGCGTTGCTTCGGGATCGCTGGTTTCATAAGAAAGCGCGAGAAGTTCAATCCAAGCTTCGTCGCTTATGGTGTGATTAGCCCAGGCAACAGTCTGCGCGATGCGTTCGGGTTTGCTGACCCCAACGATGGTGGAGGTAATCCGTGGGTCGCGCATCGAGAATTGCAGCGCAGCGGCTCCAACAGGAATCCCATGCTTTGCACAGACCTGTTCGATCCGTTCTATCGGCTTGAGCATCTCGGCGGTGGCTTTCTGATAAGCATAGCGCGGTTGCTGAACAGACCCCTTGGCAAGCACTCCGCCAGAATAAGGCGCGGCGTTCAGCACTGCGATTTTACGCTCCACTGCAAGGTCAATCATAGGTTCTGCATGGCGATTGGCAAGGGTGAAGCGGTTGTGCGTAATGAGCGCGTCGAAATCCCACTCCTTGAGCAATGGAATCATGATGTCGGTCCGTCCGGCGGCGAGACCAACAGCGTCGGCAAGCCCTTCTTCCTTCATGCGGAAGAGTTCAGCGATGGCTCCATTCCGCCCATTTATTTCATCAAGCGAGGCGGCCCATTCGGGGTCATGCAAATGCAATAACTGTATATGGTCGACACCGAGGGCCTTCAGGCTTTCGTCCAGAGAACGGCGGGCTCTTGCGGCGTCAAAGCGGTTGGTTTCAAAATCACGATCCAGCTTGGTAGAGATTACCACTTCCTTTGGAAGTCGGCCGCGTTCCCGGATGACATCTCCAATGCGTTCCTCGCTTCTGCCCATGCCATAATTGCGCGACGTGTCTAAAAATCCAATGCCGCCATCAAAAATGGTTCGCACGGTGGCATGTGCATCTTCCGCGGTGACGCCATATCCGTAGGTATCCGGCATGCTGCCGAGGGGTGCGAGGCCAAAGCAAAGCCTGTGAACAGCAAGTTCGTTGCGGGGGAGCTTGACTTTGTCAACGAAACTATCTGCTTTCATCGAAATACCCCGACCATTCAGTTTTCACCTTTTCCCGGAATCGCGAGATTTTGCTGGTGCCGCTTAGGTGACTCGAACACCTGACCCCATCATTACGAATGATGTGCTCTACCAACTGAGCTAAAGCGGCAATTTGGCGTCGCGCCGGGAGATAGACGGTTTTTCAGTGTCTTTCAACTGCTTTGCTCGACACCCGGATCATCTGGCGGACGTGGTAGAATGGCGCCGCTGTCATTCTTTTCTATCTCAGCAGCTGTAATGGCGGGTGCGAGCTGCTGAAAGCGTGGCATCTGCAGGTTAGGCTGATCCAATGGGGCTTTCCATTCCGCTGGCACGATTTCACCCGTGACCGGAGAAAGTGCCGTCCATTGGAGTGCGGCCACCCCATCAGATACCCAAAGCGGATCACGCGGCGCATTCAGCGCGCGGGCAAGCCAATCACGGCTTTCGCCCTTGTCACCGAGGGCGTCGCTGATTTCTGCCATGAGAGCACACACTGATGCGGGGGGGCCATCGTTGAGCATTGGCTTCAGGATTTCGCGCGCAGCTTCGTGACGCCCGGCGAGCACGGCAGCGCGCGCCAGGGCATAGCGGCCTTCGGCATTCGCGGGCTCCTTGCCCGTCAATTCACGCACCCGTTCAAACTGTCCTTCAGCGCCATCTGTCTCAAGCTGTGCAGCCAAAGCAGCCAGTTCACGGTGCGGTGACAATACCCAGGTTTGCCGCAGAACTTTAAGCGCGCGCCGCTGCTGTCCTTGCAGTGTCTGTAACCGGGCAACGACGGCCGCTGCAGGAACCAGACCAGGTTCAAGATCATGTGCGTCCTGCGCCAGCTTAAGCGCACGGGCGGGTTCACTCGTTTCTTTTGCCAACGCAGCGGAAGTGAGAAGTGCCGCCTGCTTGCGCTGCGCTTCAGGCCGCGCCATCAATCCAGCCTTGCCCTGTTGTGCAACATTGCGCGCAGCACCTTCGAAGTCGCGCTGTGCGAGCTGCGATTGCAACACCGCGATGGCCGCCCAAGGCAATCGTGTATTGCGTGCCAGTGCCGTCTCTGCGTGCCGGCGCGCCCCAGTCCAGTCACCGGCGTCACGCGAATGCGCAAAGAGACCGCGCAGACCGAGAAGCTCAGTGTCCTGTCCATTCGCCATGCTGGCAAAGACGCGACGTACTTCTTCACGGTCACCACGCAAATGAGCTGCCTGTGCACCGAGCAGCTTTACCAAAGGCATGTCTCCCAGAACATCCTGCGCGTGCGCGGCATGGCGTGCCGCAGCCTGTGCGTCACCGGCACCCGCAGCGACAATTCCACGTGTTAGAGCCTCATAGGCCCTGCGTGTCCGCCGTTCCTTGCGGCGGCCGCGCAGATAGTATGGCGTGCGCCACAAGCGGCGCACAATGCGCATCAAGATGTAGAGCACCGAAAATAAGACGAAGAGCAGCACAAGGCCGCTGAACACAGTAAGATGCGCTTCACGGCCCAGCCACTGGATTGTAACGCTGCCCGGTCTATCGGCAAGCCACACGATACCAAACCCTGCGGCGATCAGAATGAGCAGACGCCAGACTAGTTTGATCATGCGTCAGCCTTTGCCGGCAACGGAGCCTGCCAAACTGTTGCTCACAGTGGCCAAGGCCTGTTCCAGTCTCAGGCGGCGCTGCGCCGCATCAAGCCAGGCTTTCAGGTCGGCCGGAAGCTCGACATTCTTCAGAGTATCGATTGCTTGTTGAAGATCTCCGGAGGACGCAAAGGCCACAGCCTGCGCCACAAGTGTCGGCAAATCCGTATTGCCAATCGGCTTGATGGTTACGATGCCCGAGAAAAGCTGGCCTAAGTCATCGAGCCAGCTTCCGCCTTGTGCGTTGCTGGAAGGAATTTCAATTTTTGGAATTTGCACCAGCAAACCCTGAAGTTGCTGCGAAAGTTGTATCGCATTCGGAAGCCCCGCTTTGTCCAAACCAAGCGCAGCAAGCCCGGGAAGCAAAGGATCCATTCGCGCAAGCGTTGCCAATTCATCAGCAAAGCCCTGACCGGTATCGATTTTGGCCTTGAGCGCAGCAAAGGCCTGATCCAGCGCCGCCTGAGAAGTCGCAGCAGGCAAATTCTGCTTCAGGGAAGCAACATCCTGCTCCAACTGCGCCACGCGTGACGCCAGGGCAGGATCAATGGTTGCAGATGTTGCAGCACCTTGAGAAGACGCCAGCTGGCTTTTGAGAGCGGCAAGACCCGAGGAAGCTTCATCAAGGGTCTGCTGCATCCGGGCGAGCGATGATTGCTGGCTCTGCGCGATGTCCGCAGAAGCCGCAGCATCCTTGGCACTTTTGTCAGCGGCTGATTGTGCAGCACCCAGTTTCGCTTTGAGTTCTTCGGTCAGCGCCACAATGGCATCGGCGCGCTTGTAAGTTTCCTTATTTGCAGTTTCCAGTGCGTCAACGCGCGCTGACAGACCAATGATCTGATCAGACGGGAAATAATTTGATAGCCAGTCGCGATAGGCCCAACTGCCTCCGATTAAACCCAGTACCAGTGCGCCGATGCCGACAGCCGCGATGCGGGTCAGGTTAGCGCGCGACAGAGGACCTGGATCCGCTTTATTTTCGTCAATAACTTGTGGCTCAATGTCGATGATGTCGTCCGGGGGCTTCGTCTCGCTCATCATCATCCACTATTCTGCTTTGCCTTTGAATTCAAGCAAGGCCAGCAGCGTCGCTTCATTTGGTGATTCCGCGGTCTTTTTTGGCACGAGTGACGGCAGATTTCCCGTTACTTGAAGTGAAAGGCAGTAATGCATCATGTGCTGGAGCAATGAACCAAAGCCAAGCCGTTTCATCTCTTGTATCCACAGCTTGGCGCTGCGCGGAGAATACAACAGAACACCATCACAAGTCCGCAATTCGGATGCGACATCATCAAGTTTTTGCGGCACGGCATTATAAGTAACCAGCCGCGTCACAGAAAATCCAGATTTTTGCAACTGCCCTTGCAGATCGCCCGATGTTTCCGATCCTGATATGTAAAGTATAGGTCCATCAGCCGGCCGCGCTGTCCTGGCGATATTCTTCACCAGCCCGTGAACGTCACCGCCTTCTGCCGTGACGTGCTCAAAACCACGATCTCGCGCAGCAACAGCTGATTGTGTCCCTACTGCGAAAATCGGAAGTTTGGGATTTATGGGCCCTGACAGGCTGCGCAAGCCATTGGCACTGGTTACGCAAACGGCCTGAAATTGTTTGTCTGGCCATATGACACCTGCACGCGGCACGATCTCCAGGAGGGGCGCGACAACTGATTGATGTCCGCGCGCAGCCAAGATACGCGACAGCGGCAGGGCATCTTCACGTGGTCTGGTGATGGCCAGTTTCATGACACTCAGGAAGCGATCAACGCTCCCCCTTTGGCTTTTACTTCCGCGCCGGCGTCCCTTCCCATCTTTATGGCGTCGCTGATAGCGCCTTCGCGTATCGCCGTGAAAACATGTTTGCCATCAAGGGTCAGAGCTTCACCTCGGAATGAGAGCCACCCGCCTTTCAGAATGGCGTGGCCCGCAATCGGCGTACGGCATGAGCCGTCGAGGGTTGCCATGAAAGCACGTTCGCACTCAACGGCGATGCGGCTTTCGCTGTGATCAATCTTGGCCGTTTCGTCAGCCACGTCGCGCTGCGTCAGCGCGATTTGAATGCCAATTGCGCCCTGTGCCACAGCTGGAAGCATATCGTCGACTTCAATGAGTGCCGTAATGCGGTCAGCAAGTCCAAGGCGCCGCAATCCGGCGGCAGCGAGAAACGTGGCATCTGCGACACCGTCACGCAATTTCTGCAAGCGCGTTTCCACATTGCCCCGAAAGGGAACCGTGCGGAGATCAGGCCGCAACCGCAAAGCCTGTGCCGTCCGACGCACGGAAGAAGAACCGAGAACCGCCTGCTGCGGCAAATCTGCAAGTGTCGGCACCGAAAGGCTGATGAATGCATCGCGTACGTCCTCTCGCGGCAAAACAGCGCTGACTACGAGGCCTTCAGGCATATGGGCTGGCATGTCCTTCATTGAATGTACTGCCATGTCAATGCGTCCAGCAAGCAGCGCGTCTTCCAATTCCTTGGTGAAAAGCCCCTTGCCGCCGATCTCATTGAGGGGCCGGTCACGCTCCAGATCGCCGGTGGTTTTGATAGGAATAATGTCGAAATCTTCCTCAGGGCGTCTGAGCGCGGCCATCAGCCGCGACCGCGTTTCGCGGGCTTGCACAAGCGCAAGCGGCGACCCGCGGGTGCCGATCCGGAGCTTTCTGGAGTTCATGTTGGCAAGATAGTCTCTGGCTGCTACAGCCACAAGCAGGAACGGAATTTGCGGCATGATGAAACAGGCCATTGTTCTGGGCATTGAAACATCCTGCGACGAAACGTCAGCTGCGGTGGTGCGTCGCAATGCCGATGGTTCGGGCACAATTTTGTCGAACCTCATTTATTCGCAATTGAAGGACCACGCACGTTTTGGCGGCGTGGTACCTGAAATTGCCGCGCGCGCTCATTTGCATCATCTTGACGGTCTGATTGAGGGCGCGCTTGAGGAAGCGGAATGCCAATATGGCGATCTGTCTGCTGTCGCCGCAACAGCGGGGCCTGGCCTCCTCGGAGGCCTGTTGGTTGGCTTGATGGAGGCGAAAGCAATCGCGCTGGCCCATGACAAACCCTTCCTCGCCGTCAATCATTTGGAAGGCCACGCCTTGACACCGCGCCTCACGGGTCACGCAGAATTTCCCTATCTGTTGCTGCTGATTTCCGGCGGCCACACACAGTTTCAGGCGGTCGAAGGAGTAGGCCGCTATCTGCGCCTCGGCACCACGATCGATGACGCATTGGGAGAAGCTTTCGACAAGGTCGCAAAACTTCTGGGCTTGCCATATCCAGGTGGGCCGCAGGTGGAAAAGGCGGCCGCCCGTGGCATTGTCGATCGGTTTCCATTTCCGCGGCCCTTGAAGGGAAGGGCGGATTGTAATTTCTCCTTCAGCGGCTTGAAAACGGCAGTGCGAGAAACTGTACAAAGCCTCGGTGTTTTGACTGATGTGGATGTTGCCGACCTCTGCGCATCATTTCAACAGGCTGTTGCAGACACGCTGGCCGATCGCCTGCATCATGCCTTTCGACAATTTCGTGAGCTTCATCAATTTCCGAAACCGACCTTGGTGGTCGCCGGTGGTGTTGCTGCCAACGTTGCTTTGCGGAAGGTGTTTAAACAGGAATGTGCCGAAGTTGGCTTCCAGTTGAGCATACCGCCTTTTCATCTGTGTACGGATAATGCTGCCATGATTGCTTGGGCGGGAGCTGAACGTCTGGCCTTGGGCTCGATTGATCCCTTGGATTTTGCGGCTCGTCCACGGTGGCCATTGGATAATGTTTCGCCGCCCGTCTATGGTTCCGGCCGATTGGGCGCCAAGGCATGAGCAAGATCACCATCTTGGGCGATGGCGCGTGGGGCCAAGGCCTTGCCTTTGTGGCGCGCAGGGCGGGCCATGAGATTGCGATCTGGTCGAGGCGGCATCCCGTTCTGCCTGAGCATACAGATGTATTCATCGTCGCCGTTCCCGCCCAGAATGTGCGTGAGGTTTTGAACAACGCGGGCACAAGCAACATCCCGGTAATTTCCGCTGCCAAGGGCATCGAACGGTCCACAGGAAAGCTGATGGCAGAAGTTGCAGCCGAAGTTGTTCCGCGAGCCGAATTCTACGCTCTTTCCGGGCCAAGTTTTTCCGCAGATGTCATCGCCGGTCTGCCCACTGCGGTGGCACTTGCCGGTCCGTCTTTGGAAAAAGCCATGCATTGGGCCGAGTTGCTCAGCACGCTGCATTTTCGCATCTACCCGACAGACGATGTGAAAGGCGTGGAAGTTGGCGGCGCCATGAAGAACGTCCTCGCCATAGCTTGCGGCATCTGCGAGGGACAGGGGCTGGGCGAAAGCGCGCGCGCTGGATTGATCACTCGCGGCTTTGCCGAGCTCACGCGCTACGCCCGCGCCCAAGGTGCAAAGGCCGAAACCTTGATGGGTTTGTCCGGCCTGGGAGACCTTATGTTAACCTGCTCAAGCACCAAGTCGCGCAACTTCACTTATGGGCTTGCCATTGGAGAAGGCCAGTCCCCAGCCGAAGCCATGGTCCAAGCAAAAGGTGTGGTGGAAGGAGCCTATACGGCTGGTGTCGCTTCACGGTTGGCCCGCCAACACCAGATTGATATGCCTATTGTCGATGCGGTGGCGGCTGTAGTTGACGGCAGGTCCAATCCAAGCGATGAAATCCGCAAACTTATGGCGCGGCCTTTACGGCCCGAAAACGAATAGGAAATCCAATGCTTTTTGCGTTGCTTTGCACCGACAAACCGGGAAGCGCTGAAATTCGAACCCAAACACGGCCTGATCATGTGGCTTATCTCAACGCACTGGGCGATAAGATGAAACTGGCCGGGCCCTTTCTTGATGACGCAGGTAGTCCCATCGGCAGTCTCGTTGTTGTCGAGGCCGAATGCCGCGTCGATGCCGAAGTCATGGCCGCGAATGATCCCTACAAGAAAGCGGGGCTGTTTTCCTCGGTCGAAATCCGTGCCTGGCGCTGGACACTCAAGAATCCGGACGCAAGATAATGGCAAAATGGCTCTTCAAGTCTGAACCCGATGTTTATTCCTTCGAGCAGTTGCAGGCCAAGGGCAAGGCGGGAGATGAGTGGACGGGTATCCGCAACTATCAGGCCCGCAACAACATGCGTCTGATGAAACTCGGCGAGCAGGGCTTCTTCTATTATTCCAATGTTGGCAAGGCGGTAGTCGGCATCGTGGAAGTATCAAAACTGGCACATCCTGATTCCACAGCCGACAATCCAACATGGGAATGTGTGGATATTCGTGCGGTGGAACCCTTGCCACGGCACGTAACGCTCGACGAGATCAAGGTTGACGCGAAGCTCAAGAAGATGGTGCTGGTCAATAACTCGCGGCTTTCAGTGCAGCCTGTGACCGAGGCGGAATGGTCGCATATTTGCAAGCTTGCTGGCTACAAGGGGTAATGGACCGAAGCGGCTTTATCTATCGGCACACGGAACCCATTTCGCCGCCACTGGTGCCAGAAGTGAAACTTCATCTCGCTCATGAGGCAATCCCCATCTGGCAGAAAACTGAAGAGCAGTTGGGAGAAATGGGCCTTCCGCCACCGTTCTGGGCATTCGCCTGGGCTGGTGGCCAGGCGCTGGCGCGCTACGTTCTGGATCATCCCGACGCGGTGCGGGGCAAATCTGTCCTCGACTTGGCGTCGGGTTCCGGACTGGTGGGAATAGCGGCATCAAAAGCCGGCGCCAAAAAAGTGCTTGCTGCCGATATCGACGGATTTGCAATTGAGGCGATCAGCATCAATGCCGGCATCAACGATGCCGCGATTGGGACAACGTCAAGGGACTTGCTGGCAGACGGTCCACCCGCCGTTGACGTCATTCTGGTGGGCGATCTGTTTTATGAAAAGGAACTCGCTGCCCGCTGCCTCACTTTTCTGAAGATCGCGAAACAGAGACAAATCATTTCCCTGATAGGCGATCCCGGCCGCAGCTATCTGCCGAAGGAAGAGCTCGTGCGAGTTGCAACCTATTCGGTTCCGGTTTCGCGCGAACTGGAGGATTCGGAAATCAAGAAAACATCCGTATGGAAGCTCGCCTAGACTGGGTGAGACTCAGGATTGGTAGGCGGCAGCTCGAGATTTTTGGTTTCAGTGTTGTTGAAATAGAGCGCCACCATCAGAATCGCGAGGGATATCCAAAGCCAGAGATCGGTTCCGCCGCCAAAAAATATTGCGCCAATGAGGACGGCCGCGGGCGTCGAAACATAGGTGGCCTGAACCGTGTAGACCGCGCCCTTCTGCGTAATCAGCGTGAAGTAGACGAGGCGCTCGACCACCCACATGAAACTGACGGCTACAAGAATCCAGTGCTGGTCCAGGGTGGGGCTTCCCGGTGCCCCGATCGGCGCAAACAAATAAATGAATGGCAGCATGATGAGGCCGGACCACAGGCTTTCAAACGCACCGGCCTGGATTGTATCCGCACCCTTGGGCCAGGCCCGGGCAGCAAAAGTATTGTACCCGCAATAGAGAATGGGAATTGAGATTGAAACGACCAAGGCCCAAGACACGTGGCCCGACAGCGTACCTTGCCGTGACAGGATGAGCACGAGTGTTGATATGAATCCAAGTGTGATCGCGAGAAGCTTCCGGGGCGTGACAGGATCATGCGGGAACATGAGAGACACGAGGTAGTTGAAGAACGGCGCGATGGTAATGATGATGGCAAGCTCTGTCGGAGGCACATGCCCGGCAAAGAAAAGGTTGAGCCCAAAGGGGACGTTCATCAGAGTTGCACAACCAAAGCCATAGAGCACAAGCCGTGGGTCAAAAGGGCGGGCACCCTTGCGCAGGAAGGCAAGCGCCAGCATTACGCCGCCCACAATCACACCCGTATAAAAAATGGTGTGCAGCGGCGACATGTTGATCTCGCTGAGATGCTTGTAGAGGCTTGGTGAGACGCCCCAAAACAGGCCAAGTGTCATGAAATACAGAAAGTGATTGGGCGTTCTCACCGGAGGCTCTTTTCTAATGTTTCGGACAGGTTATAGTGAAATCAATACAAAGGTTTGCTGAAACAAACCGCCTTGGGAGTAAATTGCGCCATGTCTGACAGAGTCTACCCCGTTCCCGCCGCTTGGAAAAAAAGGGCCTATGTCACAGCCAGTTCCTTCAAAAAGACCTATACGGAATCTGTCAAAAGCCCCGGAAAGTTCTGGGCAAGGGAAGCCAAGCGTATCGACTGGTTCAAATTTCCAAAAAAGATCAAGAACGTTTCCTATGCTTATCCCGATATCTCCATCAAGTGGTACGAGGACGGTGTTCTCAATGTCTCCTACAATTGTATTGATCGGCATCTCAAGAAACGCGGCGATCAGATTGCGTTGATCTGGGAAGGTGACAATCCTTATGACGACAGAAAAGTCACATACCGCGAACTCCATGAGCAGGTCTGCCGTTTTGCCAATGTGCTGAAGAGGAACGGCGTCAAGAAAGGCGACCGCGTCACCATCTACCTGCCCATGATTCTGGAAGCCGCTTACGCCATGCTGGCCTGCGCTCGCATTGGTGCTGTCCACTCAGTCGTGTTTGGTGGCTTCTCGCCGGATTCGATTGCAGGGCGCATGGACGATGCTGACTCGCGCTTCATCATCACGGCGGATGAAGGCGTGCGCGGCGGCAAAAGGATTCCCTTGAAGGCGAACACGGATGCGGCGCTTGCCAAGACCAAGGCTGGCGCGAAGGTGCTGGTGATCAGGCGCACGGGCGCGGCCGTTGCGTGGAACGCCGACCGTGACATGTGGTATCACGAAGAAGCCGCCGGAGTTCCCGCCGAATGCAAGCCGGAAAAGATGAAAGCGGAAGATCCGCTTTTTATTCTTTATACTTCGGGGTCAACGGGAAAACCAAAGGGTGTGCTTCACACCACAGGTGGCTACATCACCTACGTGGCCTCTACCTTCCACTACGTTTTCGATTATCACGAGGGCGACGTCCACTGGTGCACGGCGGATGTGGGGTGGGTGACAGGCCACAGCTATATTGTCTACGGGCCGCTTGCCAATGGCGCGACATCATTGATGTTCGAAGGTGTGCCGAACTACCCGAGCGTTTCACGCTTTTGGGAAGTTGTGGACAAGCATCAGGTCACCATCTTCTACACGGCGCCCACGGCTCTGCGCGCCCTGATGCAGCAGGGTGATGACCCGGTGAAGAAATCGTCACGCAGATCGCTGAAGCTTCTGGGCTCGGTGGGTGAGCCGATCAATCCGGAAGCATGGGAATGGTATCACCGCGTGGTCGGCGATGGCCGCTGCCCTATCATCGATACCTGGTGGCAAACCGAAACAGGCGGCGTCCTTATGACGCCTCTGCCGGGCGCAGACAAAATGAAGCCGGGTTCAGCCTGCGGGCCTGTGTTCGGCATCATGCCGGCATTGGTCGATGAAAAAGGCAATTTTCTCGAAGGTGAGGCGGCAGGCAATCTCGTGCTGCTCGACAGCTGGCCAGGCCAGATGCGCACCGTCTATGGCGACCACAAGCGCTTCGTTGAAACTTACTTCTCGACCTACAAGGGTATGTATTTTACCGGGGACGGCTGCAAACGCGATGCAGATGGCTACTATTGGATCACGGGGCGCGTCGATGACGTGCTCAACGTGTCAGGCCATCGTATCGGCACCGCAGAAGTGGAATCGGCGCTGGTCGGCAATGGCCATGTCTCGGAGGCCGCAGTGGTGGGCTATCCGCACGACATCAAGGGTCAGGGTATCTACTGCTACGTCACCTTGATGTCCGGCCATCACGGCGATGACAATGTGCGCAAGGTTCTTTCCGAACATGTGCGCAAAGAGATCGGCGCCTTCGCCGCTCCTGACAAGATTCAGTTCGCGCCCGGCCTGCCCAAGACACGCTCCGGTAAGATCATGCGCCGCATCCTGCGCAAAATAGCAGAAGATGATTTCGGCAATCTGGGTGATACGACCACCTTGGCTGACCCAACAGTCGTGGATGATCTGATCGCGAACCGGCAGAACAAAAAAGTTTGAGGCCACTCTTGAAAGGGTGGTCGTTCTTTCCTAACTAATTCGTAATGTTCGCCGTGGAACCCATGGAATGATGGATTTGCTGGCGCCCGAAGCATGGGTGGCATTGGGCAAGGTGGTCATGATTGACCTCGTTCTGGCAGGCGACAACGCCATCGTTATCGGCATGGCGGCGGCGGGCTTGCCGCAGGCTCAGCGCAACAAAGCTATACTGGTTGGAGTCATCGCGGCTACAGTCCTGCGTATTGCTTTTGCCTCGGTTGCGATTTGGCTTCTTCAAATCATCGGTCTTTTGCTCGTCGGCGGCCTGCTTCTGTTATGGGTCTGCTGGAAGATGTGGCGCGAACTGCGTCATCCGCATCATGTCGATGCCGCTGGCCAGCCCGCACCAAAGACCTTTGCCGCCGCCGCGTGGCAGATCGTGGTGGCCGATGTCTCGATGTCATTGGACAATGTTTTAGCTGTAGCCGGCGCCGCGCGCGAACACCCCACGGTGCTGATCATCGGACTGGCATTGTCTGTCGCCCTGATGGGCCTTGCAGCTACCTTCATCGCCCGCCTGCTCAATCGTTTCAGCTGGATTGCCTATCTCGGTCTTGCCATCATCTTATATGTGGCCTTCGAAATGATCTACCGCGGCAGCGTCGAAATATGGCCAGGCATTATCCCGCACTGGTAGTACTTACGGCTTTCTTCACCCGGCGCGGACGTGTGGCCGCAGGCTTTGAAGCGGAGTCTTTCGGGCCTCTCAGATAATTTTCTAGAGCCGAAACTTCGTCAGGTGTCATATGCAATCCCAGCTTGCTGCGGCGCCATAAAATATCTTCTGCGGTCACGGCAAATTCCTCGCGTCGCAGAAACTCAATTTCGCGCTCTGATAGGGGACCAAAGCTTTTGCCCAGATCGGAGGCAAAGCGCGCTTCACCCAAGATTTCCTCAATACGCGTGCCGTAAGCGCGGAACATGCGTTCCACAGTTTGCGGCTTGAGGAATGAATACTTTTTCTGCTGGGCAGCAAGATAGGTGTCGACTTTCTTGTAAGGCAGGCCACCTGGCAGTCGTGCTTTTGCCGTCCATGGTGGCTTCATGTGGGGAAAAGCCGGCGCAATTTTCTCGAGTGCAGCTTCCGCAAGCTTGCGTGAGGTCGTGATCTTGCCGCCGAATACCGAAAGCATCGGCGCTTCACCCAGGCCACCTTCGAGCTTCAATACATAATCGCGCGTGGCCGATTGTGCGGCACTGGCGCCATCATCATAAAGAGGGCGAATTCCGGAATAACGCCAACGCACCATGTCTTTGGTAAGTGGGCGCTTGAAATAAGCGCCAACTGCTGCAAGCAGGTAATCTTCCTCTTCGTCTGAAATCTGCTGCTGACCGGGCTCGCCATGATAGTCAAGGTCGGTGGTGCCGATCAGCGTGAAACGCCCTTCATAGGGAATGGCAAACTCGATGCGGCCATCCGCGTTCTGGAAAATATAGCACTTGTCATGATCGTAAATGCGGTCAACCACGACGTGGCTTCCCTTGACCATGCGAACTTTCGCAGGCTCCGCCTGGTGTGCCACGCGTCCCAGCACATCGCCGACCCAGGGACCTGAGGCATTCACCAGGAAGCGTGAAAAGACGGTCTGCGACTTGCCACCTTCTTCAACAGTCACTTCCCATCCCCCGGCCGTGCGCTTGGCAGCTGTACATGTGGTACGGGTGCGGATGACAGCTCCACGCAATTTTGCATCCACCGCGTAGAGCGCGACCAGCCTTGCATCATTGACCCAGCAATCCGAATACTCCCAGCCCTGTGTGAACTCTTCACGCAGCGGCGCGCCAGTTTCATCATTGGCGAAATTGATGCTGCGCGTACCCGGTAAAATTTTGCGGCCGCCAAGATGGTCATAAAGAAAGAGACCAAGACGGATGAGCCAGACCGGCCGGAGGCCCGCATGATGCGGCAGCACAAATCGCAAGGGCCAGATGATATGCGGGGCTGCGTTGAGCAGCACCTCGCGCTCAATCAAAGCCTCGCGCACCAGCCGGAATTCATAATGTTCAAGATAGCGCAAACCACCATGAATGAGTTTGGTGGAGGCCGATGAGGTGCCTGAGGCGAGATCATTTTGTTCGGCCAGGAAAACCGAGAGGCCGCGCCCGGCTGCATCGCGCGCAATGGCCGTGCCGTTGACACCGCCGCCAATGATGAAGAGATCGTAAGTCAAAGAATTACCTTGTTTTTTATACTATGGATGAGCTTGCACCGTTTTTCCAGCCCGCTATTCTGCGGCCATGATAAATCCCGTCATTGCCGAGGTAACGCGCGGGCCGTTGGTTGAAAGCCGGCATCGTGGGGCGTTTGCCGTGTCTGATTCGGCTGGCAAAATCATGGCAGGTGCCGGCGATTTCGGTGTTGCCTTCCTCCCGAGGTCGGCCATCAAAGCCTTCCAGTGTTTGCCGCTGATCGAAAGCGGCGGCGCCACGCATTTCGGATTTGTGGATGAGGAGATTGCGTTGTGCTGTGCTTCGCATGGCGGAGAGCCGGAGCACCTGCGCGTCGCCCGCTCGATCCTTGCCAAGGCAGACATCAGCGAAGCCTGCTTTGAATGCGGAGCGCACATGCCCAGCGCGCGCGAGGCGACTTACGAATTGGTGCGGCGCGGTGAAAGGCCATTGCCCATTCACAATAATTGTTCCGGAAAACACGCCGGTATGCTCGCTTTGGCGAAACATCTGGGTGCACCTTTGGAAAATTATGTTGCGCCCGACCATCCCGTGCAGCGCGCTGTTGCGGCAACGCTGTCGCGCTATTGCGGTGTCGATGTCTCTTCAGCACCCTATGGAATTGACGGTTGCTCTGTTCCCACCTGGGCACTTCCGATGGACCGGTTGGCGCAGGCCTTTGCGCGGCTCACCGAGCCGGAGGACAAGGGAGGTCAATGGATCGTCCGTGCGGCACGCAACCATCCATTTCTCATTTCAGGCGCAGGCCGTTTTGATACGCGCATCATGGAAGCCGTTCCGAGGCTATTCATCAAGGTCGGAGCGGAAGGCGTATTTTGCGGTGCTGTTGCTCACGCCGGTATCGGCTTTGCGCTTAAATGTGATGACGGAGCAGGTCGTGGCGCGGAAGTGGCCGTCTCAATGATGCTTGCCGATCTCGATGTCTGGACGGCAGCGGAAAAAAACACCCTGCACAACTTCGCAACCGAACATTTACGCAACTGGCGCCGTATTCATGTCGGCGATGTCCTTGCCGCCACAGTGGCACACTGATCAGATAATTTCGTCTTCATCGGGCACGGTTTGTACGGTGCGTGACTTGGTCTTGAGTTTGGCAATATGAAACAGCGCATCACCACGGTTGACGATCGGAAGGTGCGTGCTGCCGATAATGATGCCTTCATCTTCGGCGACGATAGGCACCGGCTTTTCACCGAGTGGGCCAGTGATCACGCCAATCTCTTCGCCTTCCTTGACCTTGTCACCCGTGCGCCGCATGGAATGGAGAATGCCGCCTTCAGGTGCGCGCAGCCAGGTGCTGGTTGAACTGTGCACGATATTGGCATGGGGCGGCACCTGTGGCGCTTCTGCGATCATGCCGAGATGCTTGAGCAGCCGCCATGTGCCTTTGACGGCGGCATCAATGGCGCTCTCGTCAAAACGCAACGCTTCGCCGCCCTCATAGAGGAGTACCTTTACACCGCGTTCTCCTGCTGTCTGCCGCAGACTGCCATCGCGCAGCTTCGCTGTCATGATCACCGGCGGTGAAAAAGCCTCGGCCATGGTCATCAATTCCCTGTCGTCCGGGGCAATTCGAATCTGCGGAAGATTGGTGCGGTGCAAGGCGGCCGTGTGGAAATCGATACCGAATTTCGCCCGCACTACCACCTGATTGAAAAACAGATCGGCAAGTAGAGAAGCAAGTGAACCACGGTCTGATCCGGGGAATGACCGGTTGAGATCACGCCGGTCCGGCATGTAACGCGAGTGACTGAGAAATCCAAAACTATTGACAATAGGTACGGCCAGCACCGTGCCTGTTGTCGTATGCGCGCTGATCCCCGTAAGCACACGGCGGATGATTTCAACTCCCTGGATTTCGTCACCGTGGACGGCCGCCGACATGAAGAACACTGGTCCAGGTCTTGCTCCGTGGACAACGTGTATGGGCAAGTTCATCTGCGTGGAATTGGCCAGCACCGAGACTTCCAATTCTACACGTTTGGCGCGGCCAGGAACAACCGAGACACCACCAATCTCGAAGTTTTTCATCCCTTGCCTCGCGTGCGCGTGTGATTGGGTTTCGCCGTGCGCTCAAGAAACGCAATGATCGCTTTGGCCACGTCACTGCCAGTTGCGTCTTCAATGCCTTCAAGCCCCGGCGATGAATTGACCTCCATCACCACGGGACCAGATTTGGAACGCAACATGTCAACACCGGCCACATTGAGCCCCATGCTCTGTGTCGCCTTCAGGGCCGTGGTCTTTTCGATTTCGGTCAATTCGGTCAGCGCAGCGCTGCCACCACGATGCAGGTTGGATCGGAATTCACCTTTGGGTCCGGTGCGCTCCATTGCTGCAATGATTTTTCGGCCAACCACAAACACCCGGATATCGCGGCCCTCAGCTTCTTGAATGAATTGCTGGATCAGGATGTTCACATCCGCTCCATGGAAGGCTTCAACCACGGATTTGGCTGATTTATGGGTTTCGCCAAGCACCACGCCGATGCCTTGCGTGCCTTCGAGCAGCTTGATGACCACGGGCGCACCACCCACGAGATCCAAAAGCTCATCGGTGTACTGCGAGTCATTGGCAAAGGCGGTGGCTGGCAGTCCCACACCGTCGCGCGCCAGAAGCTGTAAACAGCGCAGCTTGTCGCGGCTGCGTCCGATCGCAACACTCTCATTGAGTGGATAGACTCCCATCATTTCAAACTGCCGCAGCACCGCGAGGCCGTAAAAGGTATGAGAGGCTGCGATGCGTGGGATCACAGCGTCGAAGCCCTCAAGTTTCTCGCCGCGATAGCGCACTTCCGGTTTGCGCGAGGTGATGTTGATATAGCAGCGCAAATAATCGACCGGCACGATTTCATGACCACGCCCCACAGCCGTCTCCATCAATCGCTGATGAGAATAGAGTTTTGGGTTGCGGGTCAATAAAGCAATTTTCATGATATCACCCGTTGCCGGCGCAGCATGAAGCGCTTGCCGGGATGGACCAGGAAACGGCCCTTGATCGCCTCACGTCCCAGCAGCATGGGAACACCCATATCGGTCCGATCCGTCAAAGTTACGTCAGTAGTGAAACGGTGCAAGCCGACCTGGATTTCAAGTTTTATCACTGGGCGCTGCTCGCTGGCGCCATTAGAACTTTTGATGCGCTTCTCGGCTGAGAGAGGCGCATGAAACGTCCGGCGTTTGCCGCCCAATAGCACAGCGAACATGACGCGGCGGCCGACAACCCGAACCTGCTCGGCATGAAGGGCCGCACTGCGCGCGCCAGTGTCAATTTTTGCAACCAGGGTCCCCGCTCCCATTTGGGGAAGGCTTACATCTTCCTTCCAGCCAATAAGTGGCAAGGCGTAATAAGTTGGTCGTGTCGCCGTCATGCATTCAACCTACGGCGGCGAAACCCCGCTGCCAAGCCGTCTGTTGTTTAAGGGTTTACGGTTTGATGATGGTGATGCCGCTGCCGGAAAAACTGTCCATGGCAGTCAAGGCGGCCGGTGCTTCTTCCAAGGCGATTACCTTCCTAATCAGCAACTGCGGTTTCAGTGTGCCGTTTTCGATCATCGCCAACATAGTGTCATAACGATGGGCCTGCATGCCATGGCTCCCCAGCACCTCGAGTTCATGCGCAATGATCCGTGCCATCGGCACCGATGACATCTTTTCTTCACCCATCAACCCGACTTGCACATGCCGCCCACGTCGCCTGAGGCAGGAAATGGAATTGAAACTGGTGACAGCGCTTCCTAGCGCATCGATGGAAAGATGAACACCTCCGCGCGCAAAATCACGGACGGCTGCTGTCACCTCAGGATGGCTTTTTGCGTTGATGGTGAACGTGGCACCCAGCGCCCGCGCCTCGGCAAGCTTGGCATCATCAATGTCGACAGCCACCACCACGCCGCCAGCTGCCGCGGCAATCATTACAGATGAAAGTCCAACGCCGCCGCAGCCATGAACGGCAACGAATTCGCCGCCCTTGAGCCGCCCTTGGTCGATGACGGCGCGGAAGGCTGTAGCAAAGCGGCAACCCAATGCGGCCGCAGTTTCAAAGGCCATACCGCCGGGCAGACGCACCACATTGGCGTCGGCAAAGTCTAACGCGACAAAATCGGCAAAAGACCCCCAAGCCGTGAAGCCCGGCTGGAACTGGTTTTCACAGACCTGCTGATTGCCGCTAGCACACTCAGGACAATGCCCACAGCCCGATACGAAGGGGACTGTCACGCGGTCGCCGACATTGAAATTGCGTATGTCCTTGCCCGTGGCCACCACTGTGCCGGCAAGCTCGTGGCCCGGAACATGCGGAAGATGAATGTCGGGGTCATGGCCCATCCAGCCATGCCAGTCGCTGCGGCACAAACCCGTCGCTTCCACCTTCACGACCAACCCATCATTCTTGGGAATGGGATCTGGAAGCGCCGTGACCACAGGCAATTGACGGAAGGCTTCATAATACACTGCGCGCATCTCAGGTTCCCCAAGTCAGGTTCAACACGCGCAGCCAGTTTTCATGCGTGATCTTGGAGATGAGCTTTTTCCCAAAGCCGGCCCTCTCCATCGCCTGCACCAACTTGGGCAGGCCGGAGACGTCCTGCATGAATTCTGGAATGTTGGCGCCATCAAAATCCGAGCCGAGGCCCACGCTGTCTTCACCTGCGATACGTATCATGTGCTCAAGATGGCGGATCAGCCGCTCCTGCGGGATGCTGCGCGAAAGGCTGCCATCATTCTGCAGGAAGTCGATCGCATAATTTAGCCCCACCATGCCTTTGCTCTCGCCAATGGCGCGAATTTGGTCATCAGTGAGGTTGCGCGACGAGGGTGACAGTGCATGCACATTGCTGTGTGTCGCGACGAGTGGCGATGTTGTCAGCTTCGCCACATCCCAAAAACCCTTCAGGTTGAGATGCGAGAGATCGACGAGAATGCGCTTGGCATTGCACGCCTTGATCAAGGCTTTGCCGGCATCGGTGAGACCCGGACCAGTATCAGCGGTCGAGGGCCATGCAAATGGTACGCCATGCCCAAAAACATTTGGCCTGCTCCAAAGGGGACCGATGGACCGGAGGCCGCGAGCATAGAATTCGTCAAGCTCGGTCAGATCGGGGCCAATGGCTTCTGCGCCTTCAATGTGAAGAATGGCAGCAATCGCACCATTTGACAGCGCTGACTGGATGTCAGCCACCGTTAGGCAATGGCGAAAGCCCTGGTTGGGAACCTCGCGCACCAAGCTATCGAAGATGTCGACCATCTCCCATGCCGATTTCCGGGCCCCCACCGGATCGACAGCGGAATAAGGCGGCGGGTTGAGGGTGTCATGGAGCGCGCCTTTTGTGGTGAGGGGCGGCGCGAACATCGCAAAGAAACCGCCGCAAAACCCGCCGTCATGCATGCGCGGCAGATCGAGCTGTCCCTCGGGCCTGCCATTGATAAAATCAGAAACGGCTGTGGCAGGATTTTTCTGCCACAGCCGCAAAAGCAGGTCATTATGACCGTCGAATATCTTCAAGAAAATCAGGCCTTAGAAAACAACTCTTCGACATGGTCCCAATTGATGAGACTGTCGACAAAGGCTTCAAGATATTTCGGGCGCGCATTACGGTAGTCGATGTAGTAGCTGTGCTCCCATACATCGACGCCGAGAACCGGCGTGGCGCCGTGCATCAGCGGATTTTCGCCATTGGGCGTCTTCATGATCGAAAGCTTGCCATCCTTGACGGCCAGCCAGGCCCAGCCTGAACCGAACTGGGTGACACCAGCCTGCACGAAATCGGTGCGGAACTTGTCATAGCCACCGAGATCGGAATCTACCGCCTTGGCGATTTTGCCTGGCAGTTTCTTGCCGCCGCCGTTCGGTTTCATCCACATCCAGAAGTGAATATGGTTGTAATGCTGGCCGACATTGTTCACGAGGCCGGCATTCTTTTCAGCAAACGCCTTCTTGCAGATCTCTTCAATGGAAAGCGAAGCGAGCGGAGAGTCCTTTAGCAAGTTGTTGCCATTGGTGACATAGGCCTGGTGATGCTTGTCATGGTGGAATTCCAACGTTTCCTTCGACATATAAGGACCAAGAGCGTCATAAGCATAAGGAAGGGCGGGCAATTCGAGGGCCATTTTTCTTCTCCATTATTATTTGAGGGTTCTAGTCGGATTAAATTGGGCCTGCAAGCGCCGCTCCTTTGAGCCAGCGCAGATGTCAGACAAGTAACCAAAACCAACGTGATGCAGCTTTGCGAGTTCCGTCGGTCAGCTACGCAAATCAGAAATGATTTGATCTTGCTCAACGAAAAGAGCGCAGAAACCAAGCCGGTGTTTCAAATTTCCATTGTCAAGATTGCGGGCACATTTTACACCAGTACGGTGGCCAAGCCCTATCATCATGGCGATCTGCATGAACAGCTGCTTAATGCGGGTGAAGCTGCGCTGGGTGAAATGCCGGTTGAAAAAGTCACCCTTCGGGAAATAGCGCGCCGCGCCGGTGTTTCACACGCCGCACCCAAACACCATTTTCGCTCACTCGGTCATTTGCTGGCGGAAATCGCGGCGCGTGGATATCGCCGTTTCATTGTCGCGCTGAAAGATGGAGCGGACGGCGCCGCAAATCAAACACCTGAAGACCGTCTACTTGGCATGGGACGCGCCTATGTGCAATTCGCCGGTGAAAATGCTGCGGCCTATTCCCTCATGTTCGGCCAGCGCGAGCCTGTAGTGATGACGCCCAATTTGATCGATGCTTCCTATGAAGCTTGGAGCGAGATGGAAATCGGCTGTGGCCGCTGTCACCGGCCCGGGCGGTGCATCCGCGGGTGCTCTGCATCTGTGGTCATCCGTTCATGGACTGTCGATGCTGCTAATGGCGCGCCGCCTGCCGCCCGATGTGACCATCCACAATGTCAGGGAGCATCAGCTCCGCATGATTGTGCAAGGTCTCAAATCTGAATGAACAATCTTGCGAGAACTGGCAGCACTCGCAGGCGTGGCCCTGGTCGCCGGCTTCGTCGATGCGATTGCCGGCGGCGGCGGACTGTTGTGCTTGCCTGCGTTGCTGCTTGCAGGGTTGGACCCCATTGCCGCACTTGCCACCAACAAGCTGCAAGGCACCTTTGGCACAGGTTCGGCCACCTTTGCCTTCTGGTCACGCGGTGCTCTCGAACCAAAGCGCCACCTGCCAGCGATTGCAACCACCTTTGCCGGCGCCGCTCTCGGAGTGATGGCGGTCGCCTATGCGCCCACACGGTTGCTGTCGGGCATTCTGCCGCCATTGCTCATCCTGATTGCGATCTACTTTGCTCTTTCGCCACGCATGAATGATCTTGCATCCACGCCCAGATTGAAGCCGCAGATTTTCACTTTCGTGTTCGCGCCTGTCATCGGGTTCTATGATGGTGTCTTCGGACCCGGCACCGGATCATTCTTCATGCTAGCCTTGGTAACGCTGTTCGGCCTTGGCGTAGTTGAGGCCACGGGGCGCACCAAGCTTCTTAACTTCACCTCGAACGTCGCAGCGCTGATCATGTTTGCGCTTGGAGGAAAGATCGTCTGGATCATCGGCTTCACCATGGGTCTTTGCCAGGTCATCGGTGCGCAAATCGGGGCACATATGGCGATCCGCAACGGCGCGCGGTTAATCCGGCCATTGCTGGTGACCGTGTGTATCGTTATTGCAGTGAAACTGCTGCTTGATCCAGCCAATCCGGTCAGAGAGCTTTTTCCTTAGAAACGCTCAGTGGCTTTGGCGGCGGCCGTTGAGTTCTGCTTCTAATCTCGATTAGGAAAACGCCTGCAGCCCAGTCTGTGCACGGCCAAGAATGAGCGCATGTACGTCAGCCGTGCCTTCATAGGTGTTCACCGTCTCGAGGTTCACCATGTGGCGGATGACGTGATACTCATCCGAGATGCCGTTGCCGCCATGCATGTCGCGCGCGGCACGTGCCACTTCAAGCGATTTCAGGCAATTGTTGCGTTTCATCAGCGAAATCGAGATCGGCGAAATCGTACCGCGTTCAAGCCCGCGTCCCAGTGCCAGACAGCCCTGCAGACCAAGCGCGATCTCCGTCTGCATTTGGGCAAGCTTCATCTGAATGAGCTGTGTGGCGGCCAGCGGCCGGCCAAACATCTTGCGGTCAAGCGTGTATTGGCGCGCCCGGTGCCAGCAGTCTTCCGCCGCACCCATTACACCCCAGGCAATGCCGAAGCGCGCTTTGTTGAGGCAGGAGAACGGACCGCCGAGGCCTTTGGCCTTCGGCAGTAAGGCACTTTCAGGCACCTCGACATCATCGAGCACGATTTCACCCGTGATCGAGGCACGCAGCGAAACCTTGCCCTTGATCTCCGGTGTCGAGAAACCCTTAGTGCCGCGCTCTACCACGAACCCACGGATTTCCCCAGCATCATCCTTGGCCCACACGATGGCAATGTCCGCGATAGGGGAGTTGGTGATCCACATCTTGGCGCCGTTGAGCACATAGCCACCCGGTGTTTTCCTGGCCCGCGTCTTCATGCCGCCAGGATCAGAACCCGCATCAGGTTCCGTCAACCCAAAACAACCGATCAGTTCAGCTGAGGCGAGCTTGGGTAGGTATTTGGTCTTTTGTTCTTCGCTGCCCCATTCCTCGATGGGATGCATGACCAGCGAATTCTGCACGCTCATCGCGGAGCGGTAGCCGGAATTGACGCGCTCCACTTCCCGCGCCACGAGGCCATAAGCCACATAGTTGAGACCGGCGCCGCCATATTTTTCGGAAGTCATCATGCCAAGAAAACCCATCTCGCCGAGTTCGGTCATGATCTCGCGGTCAAAACGCTCTTCGCGGAACGCCATTTTCACGCGCGGTTGCAGTTTGTCCTGCGCGAAGGCGCGCGCGGAATCGCGGATCATCCGTTCTTCCTCGCTGAGCTGGCTTTCGAGGTCGAGTGGATCTTCCCAGTTGAATTCTGCCTGCTTTGCCATTTTGGCCCCGTTACTTGATCAGCGCCGAGAGCGCCTTGAATTCCGCGGTGCCTGCTTTTGCCAGAAGCTCGAACAGCACCATCTCAGTGCTGACGACTTCAACACCATTGGCCCGCAGCCGGGCAAGGGCCAATTCCTTGGATTCGGGCGTTCGCGATGAGACGGCATCCGCCGCTACAAAGACCTGAAAGCCGATGGCCTTGAGATCCATCGCGGTCTGCAACACGCAGACATGTGATTCAACCCCGCTCACCACAATCTGGTTTCGGCCTGATGATTTCAGATCTTCAAAGGCTGACTTCAGGTTGTCGCTGCGCCAGGCAGAGAAGGCGAGCTTTTCAAAACTGCGTGCCTTGTTGTGGCCAAGCTCCGGAATGGTGCGGCCAAGACCTTTCGGATATTGCTCGGACTGCAGCATGGGAAGGTCAAGCTGCGCAAAACCCTGCTGCAGGATATGGCAGCCTCGAATGGTCCTCTCCGGTTCATGCATGGCAGGCACCAGCCGTTCCTGCATGTCGACAACAAGCAGGCTGGCCTGCGCCGCATCAACCAGCATGCTTATGCGAGACCCACGACCTTGAGGCCAAAGGCGAAAACCTCGGCGGCCTCCTTCAATCTGTCATAGCGCCCAGAGGCACCGCCATGACCTGCCGACATGATTGTCTTGAGCATCAGGAGGTTGCGGTCCGTCTTCTTGGCACGCAGGCGCGCCACCCACTTGGCCGGCTCCCAATAGGTCACGCGTGGATCGGTGAGGCCGCCCACCGCGAGAATATTGGGATAGTCCTTCGCCTCGACATTATCGATGGGCGAGTAGGCGGCAATGGTTTCATAGGCCTTCTTGTCCGCAATGGGGTTGCCCCATTCCGGCCATTCCGGCGGCGTGAGAGGGAGCGTTGCATCGAGCATGGTAGTGAGCACGTCCACGAACGGCACCTCGGCGATGATGCCTTCAAACAATTCTGGCGCCATGTTGGCGATGGCACCCATCAACATGCCGCCGGCACTGCCCCCTTGGGCAATGATTTTGCCCCTGCTGGTGAAGTTCTGGTCTATCAGATACTGAGCTGAGGAAATGAAATCCTTGAACGTGTTGGTTTTGTGCTCGAGCTTGCCGCGCTTGTACCAGCGGCGACCCTTTTCTTGGCCGCCGCGGATATGCGCCAAGGCATAGATGAAACCACGATCCACCAGCGAAAATACCTGCGTATTGAAGCCAGCTGGCATCGAGAGCCCATATGAGCCATAGCCGTAAAGCCACAATGGCGCCGAGCCATCGAGCGGTGTTGTCTTCTTATAGAGCAGGGTCACCGGGATGGTCTCGCCATCATGGGCAGGCGCCATCACGCGCCGCGCCACATATTGTGACGGATCATGGCCGGATGGAATTTCCTGCTCCTTCAACAGAACCCGCTCGCGTGTGCGCATGTTGTAGTCGAAAACCTGCGCTGGCGTCGTCGGCGACGAATAAGTAAAGCGCAGCATCTCGGTGTCATATTCACGGATCTCGCCGAAGCCCAGTGAATAGGCCTCTTCATCAAAGGCGATAATATGTTCGGCACCCGAGACCATCTCGCGGATGACGAGACGCGGGAGTGCATTTTCACGCTCCAGTCGCACCATGTAATCCTTGAATATCCCGTAGGCGACAATGAAGATGCCGGGCCGGTGCGGAATCAAGTCTTTCCAAGTACGCATCGATGGATCAGAAAGCGGGGCCTCCACGATCTTGTAGTCTTCGGCACCGCCCGCATTGGTTCGGATGATAAAGCTGTCGTTCCAATCCTGCAGTTCATATTCAATCCTCTCGTTGCGCGAGACGACGAGCTTCGGTTTGGATTTCGGCTTGTCCGCGTCAATGAGCCAGACTTCGGAGTTCTCATGGTCATGGATTTGGATCTTGATGAAACGCTCCGAAGCCGTCACGTCAACCGATGTGAATAGGCCCGTGTCCTTTTCATTGAACACCAGAACGTCGTCTTCCTGCTTGGTGCCGAGCACATGGCGATAGGTCTTAAGTGGCCGGTGGTTCTTGTCTTGCAGTGTATAAAAGAACATCTTGCCGTCAGCAGCCCATGCGGCATCGCCGGTCGTGTTTTTCAGCCGGTCGCGCTTGTCCTTGCCCGTGAGGAGGTTCCGCACGCGCAGCTCATGGAATTCCGAGCCGTTGTCATCGTAGCCCCAGGCTGCAAGCGTCTGGTCTGGACTGATGTCCGGCGCGCCCATTGAGAAATATTTCTTGCCGCGGCCCAGCTTGTTGCCGTCGAACAGCAGATGCGCGCGGCCACCCTTCACAGACTTGCGCCAATAAAGCGGATACTGGCCGTGCTTTTTATAGCTGGAATAATAAACCCAGTCGCCTTGCTCGGCAGGAACTGAACTGTCGTCCTGCTTGATGCGGCCCTTCATTTCCTGGAACAGCTTGTTCTGCAGCTGCTTGGTGTCCGCCATCTCCGACTTGAAGTAGTGGTTCTCTGCTTCAAGATAATCTCGGATATTCTGCGGCAGCGTGCTGGGATCTTCCATCACTTCCTGCCAGTTGGCAGCCTTCAGCCACTTGTAATCATCCGACTTCACATGACCATGCCAAGTCTCCGAAGTGGGGATACGCTTGGCGATCGGGGGCGAAAGTGTTTTCAAGATGATATTCCTAGCTTGAAGTTCAGTGCCGCGCCGTGTCCAGATAAAGAGCGAGTTCCTGACTCTGATGCAAGTGCGCAGGAGCCGCCAGAATCTAAATATTTTTTTTTGGTGGTAAACGGGCGGGCAGGGTAAGGGTGACAAGGGTAAAAAACCGCGCTCCAAAAGCTGGATGCGTCAGTCGCTGTCGCTTTTCGGCATTTCAGCCAAATTGGATAGTCGCTAGGTCAATATTTACCCACCGTTAACCATACCTGCAACCGTTGCCAGGAAACCCCACTCTGCACCGTGCGGTTAAGTAATTCTGAAGCCCTCTCACGCTTTGGTAGGCAGGATGGGTGGAGAGACACGCTGAATACGCACGACCATCAGCTGAGCATGCAGAGCCAAGCCGTGGCACAGCCCCGGGCGGTGGATGCTGGCTCATTCCGTCGTCTCACCGATGCTTTGAAACGCATGGACGGCACCAAAGCCGCCATGGCGCAGCTCGAACAATTCCACGCCAGCGTTGCACTTTTGGCAGCGCTCACGCCCGTCGCCCCGGCGCCGCCTCCGCCTGCGATCGTCAAGCCTTCGCTGCCCGAAACGGCTATTGAGCTGGAAGTCGGAGAATCGGCTTTGTCTCTGGGGGCAGGCTATGAAACAACGGACTTCGAAACCGTTGCAGAACAATCTGTTGCGACTGAGTCCGAGCCGGTTGGTATCTCTCCTGATGAAATCGCACCCGAACCGCTGGCCCCGCAGGTTCCCCGCCAGAGCCATCTTCGCCGCATGGCGTCAGAATTTGCCTCTGAAGCGCCAAGCATGGAGCTGCCGGAGCTTACGCCAGAGCAGCAAGCCCAGAAGAATGAACTGGCACGTTCCCTTATTGATATGATGGCGTCCAGCGCCAGCAGTGGCCAGCCGCAAGAACGCGCCTTGGCGGCCGATACTTTGCTCCGCCTGTTGCCCCAGCTCCCGACAACTTCGCGCGTTGCTATTGCCGAACGTGTGGCTCTTATGGAAACGCCTCCTGTCGGGCTTATCTCGCGCCTCATTGTGGATTCCGATCTCAGGGTAGTCGGTCCTCTGATTGAGGACTGCATGCATCTCGCCGAAGAGGACCTCTTCGCCATTGTCCAGAGCGGCAACCGGGAAAAGAAACGCCTCATTGCCCGTCGCCGCCGCATCAGTGCCCCGATTGCAGAGGCGCTCGCCAACAGCCCGGATCACTCCGTACTTTTGACACTAGTGCGTAACCAAGGTGCGGAAATTCCGCCCGAAGGTTTTGCCGCTATCATGGCGCAGGCCCAGGACAACCCAGAGCTTCTCGCGCCCCTATGCACGAGGCAGGATTTGCCGGTTCACCTGGCTTTCGAACTCTTTTGGTTCGCGCCGGCCCAATTGCGCCGCTACCTGCTGACGCGCTTCCTGACGGAATCCGAAACCCTCACCAAGATCTTGAAGATTGCTCACGGTGCATCGGCTGAGGCCGCTCATTCCGAACCGCGTCTCGCCACTGAATCAATTATCAACATGATAAACGATCTGCGCGGCGAAGATGCCGAAGCGGTTGAAGAGCAGATTGCAACGACAGCGCAGATCCACACGATCACCGTTCAGCGCATTCTCGCCGACAAACGTGGTGAGCCATTGATGGCGCTGCTCAAGGTATTGGGCTTGCCGCGCAGCGCACTTGAGATTCTTATGCCTGAGTTGGCTACAGGAAATAATCCACTTCTTGACCCGTCGCGCAATCTTGATGAAGTGCAATCGGTGTTCGACCAGTTCTCTTTCAACAAAGCCCGCATTTTGTTGACATATTGGGATTGGGCCACGCTCCGCAGCGGCCCCTACGCCAAAAACCATTGATTTGACTCGATAGTTTGCGCCGCACACAAAATTTTGGTGCGGACTCTTGCGCATCGGGAATCGCAGATTCATAACCGGAGAGGTGAATTGCGGGAGCGATTCGGGGCAGACAGGCGGCGATGAAAAATAACAGGGACTGGAGTGCGTTCAGAGCACAGTTGGTTGTGCCTGAACACCGGCAACTCTTTGACTATTGGCTACAGCGATGCGGCGGGCGGACGATGCCATGCCGCAGTGATATCCAACCGCAGCATATTGCCCGGCTTCTGCCCGGCATCATGCTGGTCAATGTGGCGGACGAGCTGGCGCAGAGCACCGTGCGTCTGGCAGGCACGCGTCTGCGCGAAATTCATGACCGGGAAATCACCGGTCAGACCATTGATTCCCTTGATTGGGGTGACAAGCGCGATTACTGGCTGGCCGCATATCGCCGCACTGTGGAAGAAAGTGAGCCGACCCAGGGTGTTTTGCGCGGGCCACGCGTGAATAAGGAGCATCTGGTGCAATATTGGCTCCGGCTGCCTCTGAGTGTCGACGATGGAGCCGGTCCTCAGATGGTTCTGGGGCACGACTATTTCATGCCGGCGGCCGAGCAGCCGCTGCACGCCTTGCAAATCGCCTAGGCGAATTTCCCAAAATTCTTGTTAGCGAAGATTCATCTTGAATTCGCTCGCGTCGCATGAGATATATTTTCCTATAAAGGGAAATATATGACAGAAGCAAGTTCAGGCCTGCAAATCTCTGAAAGTCCACTGCTGCGCTTGTTCCGGCGCAAGGATCACATGGGTCAGCGCTACATCGATGCCAGGCAACTGGCTGCTGGAGAGCGCCTCCGTGCCGACTTCGAACGCGCGCGCCTGTCGCCGCGCGTCACCAGCGCTTACGCGGAGTCTGCGGGTTCGGGGGGCCGTCATTGGCAGATGAGCGATAATTCCATTGAAAAGATAAGCTTAGGCGCCTTGGCGGCGCGCGATAGGCTGGAACGTGCCTTTGCTGCCGTCGGCCCCGAGCTCTCTGGCATTCTGTATCAAGTTTGTTGTCTTGCTGCAGGCTTTGAGGCTGCCGAAGCCATCCTTAGTCTGCCGCCACGCAGCGGCAAGGCGATACTGAATTTGGCACTTACACGCCTGGCGCGCGCACTATGGCCTGATCCGCGCGCATAAGCCCAAGGACCGCACCATCATAGCGCATTGGGCCATGGATGATTACCGCCCGCGCATTCTGCCGCGTGAAAACTAGGATGAAATAGCAGCCGCCGCATCGGCCTTGATGCGCTTGATCATCGAGGCCACGCCATTGGAACGTTGTGGCGTCAGATGTTCCTTGAGGCCAAGCCGTTCGAATTGCCCGAGAGCGTCAAAGGCCACGATTTCCTGCGCCGTCAGGGGCGCAAACATCATGAAGACAACAGCGATCAGGCCTTTGACGATCAGTGCATCGCTGTCACCGATCAGTTTCAGCATTTTGCCGGGGGGCTTATCTACAACAGTGGAGTGAATCCACACCTGGCTGGCACAACCCGAAACCTTGGTCGCAGGTGTTTTCAGTGCGTCATCCATATGCTGTAACGTACGACCAAGCTCGATTACATGCCGGTAGCGGTCTTCCCAGTCCAGCAGCTCGAAATCCGAGATCAGATCATTGATCGTGTAAGCCATGGGCGGGACTTAATCAGCCCGTTGCCATGTGACAACCCCAATCAATCCTGCGTGGCGCGCAGCAAGTCTTCGATCTTGGTGGGCTTTGTCTCGTTCAGTGTGGCAGTCCGAAGTGGCGGAGCTCCGGGCTTTGCCCCTACCGCAGGCTTTGGTGCCGCTGCTTGTTCGACCGTTTCGCTTTCCGCCTTGTGGCCCGACCATTCATAGGCCAAGCGGGTGGCATATTTCACTTTGCTCTCGATCGAATAGGCCAGATATTCGCCAGTGACGCAGGCCTGCGGCTGTCGCGCGCAGAAGCTGCGCACATCGGCAACGGTCGCCATCGCGGCTTCGAAAGTGGCAAAGGTGGAGGTTTGAGGCACGGGTTGTGCCCCATCCGCCTGCTGTGGGGCAGGAGGATTGGGCAAGGCCAGGAACAGGCCTCCCAAAATCAAACCTTTACGGATCAGTCCCATCTTTCCGAGTCCAAATCACAGCCGGGCCAGCAACTTTTGACCTCAGCTTCGCATAGGATGACTTTGCATAATTTGACTTTAACCAGCTGAAAATTCCCGAAATTGGATTAGCCAGCTGTTAACTTCGGGCGGGCAAGTTATGGTTAAGGTTTCGAGGTCTGGCGTGCCGCGCGTAAAGGATGTTCTTGATGATGAAGAGTGGAAGCTGAAGCCACTCTCGGTGCTGATGCTGTTGGCGGCAGGCACGCTCGGCACATGGATTGCCTACAACGCACTCGCCAACCAGCAATCGGGTCCCAATGGCCAGCGCAGTTTGCGCGCCGAAACGGGCAAAACCGATACCACCGGTCCTGTTGTCTTGAAATATGACCCGTTGGTCGAGGACGCCCAGCGCCAGCTTCTGCAAATTGGCGTCTACAAGGGCGGCGTTGATGGCGTGAATGGCCTGCGCACCAGACAGGCCATCCAGCAATACCAGCAGATGAACGGCTTGCCGGCGACCGGCGAAATCACCGAAGATCTGGTCAATAACATGAAGTTCACCCGGAAAGTTCAGGCTGCGGCTGAATTCACCGGATCAACGGGGGAGGCAGACAATCAGGTCGCGGCCATAGCCCCTTTGGAACCGGCGCCCAAGCCTGCCATTGCCAACACCATGAACATAAAGAAGGTGCAGGTGGTGTTGGCGGGTCTCGGCTACGACATCAGTGTGCTCAACGGCGAAGTCAGTCCGGAAACCCGGGCCGCCATTCTGAAATTCGAAATGGATAATGGTCTCGACATGAATGGTACGGTCGATGCCGGGTTGCTCAGCGCTCTCAATATCCAGGTCAACTAACAGGCATTCCCACAAATGAAAACCGCCGGAACGGGTCCGGCGGTTTTGAACTTTTAGGTCGTCCAGGCCTACATGCTGCTCTGGCCGCCGCCGAAGCGCTTCGGCTTCTCCACCTTCTTGGGCGGAGGAAGGAGGCCTTCACGCTGCAGCTTCTTGCGGGCGAGCTTACGTGCACGGCGCACAGCTTCAGCCTGTTCGCGGGCCTTGCGTTCCGACGGCTTCTCAAACGCGCCGCGGAGCTTCATCTCACGGAAAATGCCTTCACGCTGCATCTTCTTCTTGAGCACTTTCAGGGCCTGATCGACATTGTTGTCACGAACGATAACTTGCAAGCGAACCTCTTGGTCAATGAGTTTGAATGAGTAAAAGGGGCCGCAGTACGGCCCCAAGATGGGCGCGTCCTACCACAGGTAACTAAGTCTGTCTAGGCGTCAACTTATTAAAATGCCCCATTTTACGGCCGGGTCTGGCCTCAGCCTTCCCATAAAGATGAAGGCCGGTTTGTGGCTGGGAAGCGATTCTGGACCATTCAAGCGACTCATCGCCCAGCAGGTTGGTCATGACCACGTTGGAATGGCGCTCAGGCGACCCCAAAGGCCAGCCAGCCACCGCACGCATGTGTTGTTCGAACTGGCTGATGACACAGGCATCTTGGGTCCAGTGCCCGGAATTATGCACCCGGGGCGCAATCTCATTGACGTAAAGCGTGTTGTTTCCGGCAAAGAACTCCACCCCAAGCACACCGACATAATCAAGTGCTTCCGCCAATTTGCGCGCCGTGGCCACCGCTTCTGCCGCCAAATTGCCAGTGATTGCCGCGGGCACCTTCGAAGTGAAAAGGATGTGATTGCGATGTACGTTTTCCACTGGATCATAGGCGGCAAATGTCCCGTCACTGCCGCGCGCGCAGATCACCGAAATTTCGCGTTCGAAAGACACGAAGCTTTCGAGAATGGCATGTTGGCTCTTCATCGCAGCCCACGCATCGTCGGTCTCGGCAGGCGTCGTGATCTTGGCCTGGCCTTTGCCGTCGTAGCCAAAGCGCGTGGTCTTGAGCACCGCGGGAAGGCCAATCTCGGCGACCGCGCGCTTGAGATCATCGGCATTGTTCACGGAACGGTATTCCGCTGTGCGCGCGCCAAGCTGGCGCGCCAGGGCCTTCTCTTGCAGCCGGTCCTGCGCCACTCCGAGCGCCTTGGAACCCGGCCTCACGGGCACATGTTGTTCCAGAAATGTCACGGCCTCAACTGGAACATTCTCAAACTCGTAAGTGACTGCCTGAACCTGCGATGCAAAGCGCGCGAGTGCGGTCTCATCGCGGTAGTCAGCAACGGTGTAAGCCGCACTAACCTGAAAAGCCGGGTTGTCCTGCTCAGGTGCAAACACATGCGAACGGAGGCCAAGCTTCGCCCCGGCCAGCGAGAGCATGCGCCCGAGTTGTCCGCCACCCAATATGCCGATGATGGAACCCGGCGGCAATGCAGCCATCAGGAATCATCCTGAGGTGTCTGCGCCACAGCATCTGATTGACGCGCCCGCCAAGCCGCAAGCTTGTCGCTCAAAGCATCATCAGACAGCGCTAGTACGCTGGCCGCGAGCAAAGCGGCGTTGATGGCGCCAGCCTTGCCGATCGCAAGTGTGCCGACAGGAATGCCTGCGGGCATCTGCACGATTGAAAGCAGTGAGTCCTGTCCTGAAAGCGCTTTCGATTCCACCGGCACGCCAAACACCGGAAGAGTGGTGAGCGATGCCGTCATGCCGGGAAGATGTGCGGCTCCGCCAGCACCTGCCACGATCACTTTGAAGCCATCTTTCTTTGCACTTTTGGCAAATTCATAAAGCCGATCTGGCGTGCGGTGCGCGGAAACGATTTTGCTTTCAAAGCCAATGCCGAGTTCCTCGAGAATATCAGCGGCGTGTTTCATCGTGGCCCAGTCTGATTGACTGCCCATGATGATGGCGACTTGCGGTTTCAAAAGCTGAGGTCCTCAAGCAATGATGTCAGGGATGAGCAGGGTTTCGATTTTTGCAATTTGATCTTTGATGGAAAGCTTCATCTTCTTCAGGCGTTGCAATTGCAGCGGATCGGCAGTGACCGAATGGCTGAGAGCTTCTATCGCGGCATCAAGATCACGATGCTGTTGGTAAAAGTTCTGCAGCTTTGCGCGCAGTTGAACTTCCTGCAGCGTATCCATAACACTCCCTTAACTTCGTTGCGACGAAGCCCCGCGAAAACTATCCCTAAGCTTGCTTGAATCATTCGACAAGGGGCTAGTTCTGTGTCATCTTCATGACGCGGTTTTCGATGCCGCCGTAGCAGAGTTTCAATACCTTCATGGAGATTGGAATGAGCCTTAAGAACCACCTCAATGAATTGATCGGCAAGCACCGCGCTCTCGAAATGGAGCTGACTGACGCGATGGCCCATCCGGCCACGACTGATTCCCAGCTTGCCGACATCAAGCGCCGCAAACTGCGCGTCAAAGATGAAATAAGTAGAATTGAGAAAGATCTGATGCAGGCTGCCTAAAGCAGTTTGTCAGTCAGTTCTGGGTTCGAGTAGGTCCCAGCGGTTGCCATAGAGGTCTTCAAAAACGGCAACTGTCCCGTAGGTCTCATGGCGCGGTGTTTCTAAAAACGTGACACCAGCGGCGCGCATGTTTTTTTCATCTTTGGTAAAATTGCTGGTGTGGAGAAAGAAAGCAACGCGTCCACCCGCAGCCTTGCCAATGAAGGATGCCTGATCTGGCGTCGCAGCTTTGGCAAGGAGGAAGCGGGCGCCTGTTTCAGTCTCGGGGCCCATCACGACCCAGCGCTTGCCTGGGCCCATGTCGGTGTTTTCGAACAGTTTGAAACGCAGCGCCTGAGAAAACCAGGCAATGGCTTCGTCGTAGTTGCGGACGAGATAGGTGATGAGGGCGATCTTGGACATGCCATGATCTAGCTCCCGGACCTTAACCTGCCAAGTCTCATGGGTTTACATCAGGCAAGCTGCTTCCTATATTCGGCATGGCGATGCTGCCCGGTTTGTGAAGGAACACAAATATCCCAGGGCCTATAAACGATTTCATGGGGAGCTGTCCCTGTGCCGGGCCGTGGCCTGGCGTATACGGCGCCCACCTACGCGAGTAGGGACCAGGGATCGTCTGTTCCCACGGCCAAGGCGGCTCGCCACTTTCTACCCATAAAAAATCGCCACTCCGCGGTGCGGAATGGCGCGCTGCAAAAAACAAAAGGGCCGTGTGACCCTTACATCATATGCTTCTTCATCATGTGATGATGCATCATCATAGGCTTTTTCACCCACATGCAGTGCTTTTTGCCGTGCATCATCATGCACTTCATCATCATGTTCTTTTTCATCATCATGGCACTGGCAGGCGCAACACTGGCGCTGGCCGCAACGGTCAGTGCTGCAACAGCAACCATGATCTTGAGTGTATTCTTCATGTAGTCCTCCGGAGTAGTGGCAGCCAAATCAGCCGCACAATCAGAGAATTCCGGAGCAAGGCAACAAATAGCCAGTCACGTTGCCGTGACATCAAACACGAAAACGTGATGAGATGGGCCTAGCTCGCGTCGTTCATGGCCTGGGCCATGAGCTCGAGGCGTTGTGCGGCTTGGTCGAGATGGGTACTGACAGTAGCTTCCAGCGTCTTGAGTTGGGTTTGCGCCAGATTACGGCTTTCCCGCAGACCCTGCACCTGGTCTTCAAGCGCTTCGATCTTGCGGATCGCCTCGCTCAAACGATCAGCCACCATCAAGCCGCTCATTACCAGTAGCCGGATATCACCAATCGAACCGACATTCTGCTTGATGCGCGAGACTTCACCATCAAGAAGCTGCGCCAGCTCGCGCAAATGGTCTTCCTGCCCATCAGGGCACTGCATGGTGTAGGGCCGTTCGGCCACGGTCACGACGACGTTGGCCACGCTCATGCTCCGCTATTCGAATGCAGCACGGAACGAATCCGGCCCATCGCCGTGTCAATTTTGCCAGCAGCCTGTTTGGAGGTGTCGACAAGTTCGGCAGCTTTCTGCCGCACTTGAGAGAGTTGTTCCTGAAGTTTGACCTGGTCACGCTGCGCCACATCGGCGCTGCTCAACATCGCCTTCGTGCGGCTGCGTTCCTCGGCGTAACCCTTTGTTGCGGTCTCGAACTGGCCTAGCGCCCGTTCAAAGCGCGCAAATGCCGCATCAACTTTATTAGTCTCAGTCATATATGCCCTGTCCGCCCAGGAGCCCGAGCAGCTCCGCCAATTTCCCTTTTACCACAAAAACTTGCCTCAGATAGCTGATTCTTAGGCTTTGCCAAACCACTCAAGCTCCTGTGCCACTGATAGATTGACAGGGCAAGGGTGGCTGATATGGAGTTTGAGCCATACAGCATCAAGGGCCACAAGGCCTATACTTATGAGAGGCGCCCATGTCAGAATCAGCATCTGTTACCCACCGTCAGATGGCCAATGCCATCCGGGCCTTGTCAATGGATGCGGTGCAAAAGGCCAATTCCGGGCATCCCGGCCTTCCCATGGGTTGTGCCGATCTGGCGACAGCACTTTTTGCTGACCTCCTGAAATTCGATCCCGAAAATCCGCAATGGGCTGATCGCGACCGCTTCGTCCTCTCCGCCGGCCATGGCTCCATGCTGCTCTACTCGCTGCTCTATCTCACGGGTTATGGTGACATGACCATCCAGCAGATCGAGAATTTCCGCCAGTGGGGCTCGAAGACGGCAGGCCACCCCGAATACGGCCATGCCTCGGGGATCGAAACCACCACCGGCCCGCTCGGGCAGGGCATCGCCAATGCTGTCGGCATGGCCATGGCCGAGCGTCACCTCAACGCCCGCTTTGGTGATGATCTGGTCAATCACAAGACCTACTGCTTGTGCGGTGACGGTTGCCTGATGGAAGGCATCAGCCAGGAAGCCTTGGCGCTTGCCGGCCATCTCAAGCTCAAGAACCTGATCCTGATGTGGGACGATAACGGCATCACCATCGATGGCAAGGTTGGCATATCGGATTCAACGGACCAGCTACAGCGCTTTGCCGCTTCGGGCTGGGCTACCACGATGGTGGATGGCCTGGATCACGATGCCGTCCTCGGTGCGCTTCAGGCTGCGCAGAATTCCGATCGCCCCACCTTCATCGCCTGCAAGACCATCATCGGTTACGGCGCGCCTGACAAGCAAGGCACCAATGGTGTCCACGGCTCTCCACTGGGCGCTGAAGAAATTGCCAAGGCCCGCGTGACCCTCGGCTGGCCCTATCCGCCTTTCGTTGTTCCCAATGAAATTCTCTCCGCCTGGCGCGCTGTGGGTGCCAAGGGCAGGGCGCCCCGCGAGGCCTGGGAAGCGCGCCTGAAGGCATCGCCGCACCGCGCCGAGTTCGAGCGCATCACTGCAGGCAAGCTGCCTGTCAACCTTGATGATGCGATCGTTGAATACAAGAAGACGCTGGCCGCCAACCCGCCAACACTTGCAACTCGCTCATCGTCGCAGAATGCGCTGAACGTCATCAATCCCATTGTCACCGAAGCCATGGGCGGCTCGGCTGATTTGACCCATTCCAACAACACCAATTCGAAGGACCAGAAGCCGTTCACACCGGAAAACTATGCCGGTTCCTATGTCTCTTACGGTATCCGTGAGCATGGCATGGCTGGCGCCATCAACGGCCAGGCGCTGCATGGCGGCGTGGTGCCCTATGGTGGCACTTTCATGTGCTTCACCGATTATTGCCGTCCGTCGATCCGCCTCGCGGCGCTGATGGGCATCCGTTCGATCTTCGTCATGACCCATGACTCGATCGGCCTCGGCGAAGACGGCCCGACGCACCAGCCCGTTGAACATCTGGCAGCGCTGCGTGTCATTCCCAATCTCAACGTCTTCCGCCCCTGCGATGCCATTGAGGCTGTTGAATGCTGGCAGCAGGCGCTTGAGCATCCGAAGACGCCGAGCATCCTGGTGTTGACGCGCCAGAAGCTCAAGCCTGCGCGCCTCACGCATTCAGCCAAGAACCTCTGTGCGCTTGGCGCTTATGAAATTGCACCTTCAGCCAAGAAGGCAAAGGCGGTGATCTTTGCTTCCGGTTCGGAGGTGGAAATCGCGCTCGACGCCAAGGCCCAGCTCGACAAGAAGGGCATCGCCACGCGCGTCGTGTCCGTGCCCTCGATGGAATGCTTCGAAAAGCAGTCCAAGGCCTACAAGGCCAAGGTCATGGGCACCGAAAAGATCCGCATCGCAGTCGAGGCTGGTGTCCGCACCGGCTGGGACAAGTTCATCGGCACCGAAGGCAAGTTCATCGGTATGCACGGCTTTGGTGCCTCCGCACCGGCCGAAATTCTCTACGAGAAGTTTGGTATCACCGCCAAGAACGTGGTGAAGGCGGCGGGGAAGTAGTTCTCCTCTGCTGGAACGCGAAATGCCAACGTTGGTTTGCCGGAAAGTCTGGTTCTATTCACAAACCGATGAGACCGCCTTTTTCGAGTGGTTAGGGCGAATTAAGTGCATCAGCAAAGTGAAGGGTGTGGCAGATGAAATCCATCTGCACGTCCCACGCCGGCGCATATCCGACTTGAGCTTGCGCGAGTTAATAGCGATCTTTGAACGATATGACATAAACGTGAAGCAACTCGCCCAGTTCGTAAATCCTGAAAATCAGGTGTGGTTCAAGGAAAACCGCAAAGCCTATTGGCACAAAAAGGCTTTTGAATAAATCGAACAAACTCTTCGAGAGGTCATTTCTGCTGGCGCGAGGGTAACGACGGGTAGGTAGCGTTGAGCGATTTGACCTTCCCAACTTTCCTCTTTTCTCCAATCTCCGCCCGATGTAGGTCCCTGTCAAAGGAACCGGGGCGACCATGCGGCTGACAGACTGTCACAATTTTGCTGATTTTCGCGAGCTGGCGCGCCGCCGCCTGCCGGGCCCGATCTTCAATTACATTGATGGGGCTGCCGACGACGAGGTCACCTACCGGCGCAACACCAAAGCCTATGAAGAGATTGACCTCGTTCCCAACATCCTGCGCGGCGTCAGCAACATAGATCTCTCCGTCACCGTGATGGGCCAGAAACTGGCGATGCCCGTCTATTGCTCGCCCACGGCGCTGCAGCGCCTGTTCCATTATGATGGCGAGCGCGCCGTCGCCAAGGCCGCCACCAAATTCGGCACCATGTTCGGCGTGTCATCACTGGGCACCGTCAGCCTCGAAGAAGTGCGCAAGATCGGCAACGGCCCGCAGGCTTACCAGTTTTATTTCCACAAGGACCATGGCCTCAACCGCGAGATGCTGAAGCGCGCTAAGGCATCGGGGGTCAACGTAATGATGCTGACGGTGGACTCCATCACCGGCGGCAACCGCGAACGCGACAAGCGCACCGGCTTTTCCATTCCCTTCAAACTCAATGCGAAAGGCATCGCGCAATTTGCCATCAAGCCGAGATGGGCCATCGATTACATGACCCATCCTGCCTTCTCGTTGCCGCAGCTCGATGAGCATGTGAAGATGGCGCCGTGGCGCCATGTCGATCGGCAAGCTATTTCACCGAGATGCTCGATCCCGACATGTCGTGGAACGATGTCGAGAAGATGGTCGATGAATGGGGCGGCCCGTTCTGCCTCAAGGGCGTGATGTCGGTTGAAGATGCGCGCCAGGCAGCCAGAAGATCGGCTGCGCCGGTGTGATCCTGTCCAATCACGGCGGCCGCCAACTTGATGGCTCGCGCACCGCCTTTGATCAGCTAGGCGCTGTGGTCGATGCGGTCGGCAACAAGCTCGATGTCATTGTCGATGGCGGCGTGCAGCGCGGCACGCATGTGCTGAAGGCATTGGCGATGGGCGCCAAGGCTGTGGGTATCGGGCGCGACTATCTTTTCCCGCTCGCCGCAGCCGGGCAGGCCGGTGTCGAGCGCGCGCTGGACCTGATGCGCACCGAACTTGAGCGCGACATGAAACTGATGGGTTGCCGGTCCATTTCAGAACTGTCCCGCGCCAATCTCGCAACTCGGAACTAGTACCTCCCGACAACGTTTTTGCTTTTTCACTTTCCTCCGAACTCCTTCTGAGTTACGCACCTCAAAACATTGCAAACAGGAGCCCTTCATGCCCGCCTACAGAACCCTTGATGATGTCGAATGTTTCAAGGCAAGCGCGTGGTCATCCGCCTTGATCTCAATGTGCCGATGGAAAACGGCAAGGTCACTGACACGACCCGCATTGACCGCGTGGTGCCGACATTGAAGGAGCTTCTGCAGAAGGGCGCAGCGATCATCATTCTCGCGCATTTTGACCGGCCCAAGGGCAAGGTCGTGCCGGAAATGTCGTTGAAGCCGGTGGCTGGCGCCTTGGAGAAGGCGCTGGGCCACAAGGTGCAGTTCGTCTTCACCGATTGGCAGTCCGCGCCCAAGGTCGATGCCAAGCCGGGCGATGTCATCCTGATGGAAAACACCCGCTATCACGGCGGCGAGGAAAAGAACGATGCAGGCTTCGCCAAGATGCTCGGCAGCCTCGGCGACATTTTCGTCAATGATGCCTTCTCGGCCGCGCACCGCGCCCATTCGTCGACGGAAGGCATTGCCCGTGTGATCCCGGCCCATGCGGGCAGGGCCATGCAACAGGAACTCAGCGCTCTGGGAGCGGCACTCGAGCAGCCCGAAGCGCCCGGTCATCGCCATTGTCGGCGGCGCCAAGGTTTCAACCAAGCTCGATCTTCTGGGCAATCTGATCAAGAAAGTTGAAGGCTTGATCATCGGCGGCGCCATGGCCAACACCTTCCTGTTCGCGCAGGGCATCGAGGTCGGAAAATCGCTGGTCGAAAAGGATCTCGCCGAAACAGCACGCAAGATCATGGCTGATGCGGAGAAGCACAACTGCGCCATCATGTTACCCGTTGATGGCATCATCGCGCACAGGTTCGAAGCCAATGCGCCCTGGCAGGATTACGGCGTCGATGCGCTCCCTGCGATGGCATGATGCTGGATGTAGGCCCGCTGTCGGTTGACCGCGTCAAGGCCGCCATCGATACAGCGCACACGCTGCTTGTGGAACGGGCCCTTCGGTGCGTTCGAATTGACAGCCCTTCGACAAGGCCACGGTGGAGATTGCCAAATATGCTGCCGCGCGCACCAAGGCCGGCAAGCTGGTCAGCATCGCAGGTGGTGGCGACACGGTCGCTGCGCTGAACCAGGCCGGTGTCGCCGATGATTTCACCTACATCTCGACCGCAGGCGGCGCCTTCCTCGAATGGCTCGAAGGCAAGGAATTGCCGGGCGTTGCGGCCCTCAAGGCTTAGTAACCCGTTCCTGCAGGGGTAGCCTTGCGATTTTGATATGTTGTTCAAGGCCTGGGACGCGCTTAAACCGCCCGGCCATGAGCACAGCCACGACCACTGCCAACGCCGCACCGCAAAGTCGCCATGCAGGCGGCTTTGACCATCCTGTTTTCCGCGGCCATTTGCCACGGCATCAACGACACGATGCAGGCGGTGCTATTGTCGATTTACCCGCTGCTGCATCAGAACTATGCGCTGACCTTTGCGCAGATCGGCATGATCACGCTGGTCTACCAAGTGACGGCTTCGATCCTGCAGCCGGTCTTTGGCGTGTTCACCGACAAATATCCGCTACCTTACGTCATGCCGCTCGCGCCCGTCTGCACATTGGTGGGGCTGCTGCTGCTTTCTGTAGCTGGTTCCTATCCCGCCATTCTTTTTGCCGCGGCCATGATCGGCATTGGGTCATCGCTTTTCCATCCCGAAGCTTCACGCGCTGCGCGCCTGTCCTCGGGCGGACGCTTCGGTTTCGCCCAATCGATCTTTCAGGTTGGCGGCAATGCCGGAACCGCAATCGGCCCGCTGCTCACCGCAGCGATCGTGTTGCCGCGCGGCCAGTGGGCCATCGCATGGATTGCGCCACTCGCGGTGCTGGCAGTCATTCTCCTGACCTATGTCAGCCGCTGGTATGCTGGCTGGCTGAAGGACCATGCGCGTCAGGCCGCTGTCAAGGCGCATGCGCGCATGTACAGCAAGCAGCAGGTGACAGGCGCACTTGTCGTCTTGCTGATTCTGATGTTCTCGAAATTCGTCTATCTCACCAGCCTGCAGGTCTTTTACAGCTTCTACCTGATCGGCCATTTCGGCCTGACTCAGCAAGAAACCCAAATCTATCTGTTCATCCTCCTCGGCACTCAGGCATTTGGCATTTTCCTGGGCGGTCTGGTGAGTGACCGGATCGGAACCAAGGGGATGATCTGGGCATCAATTTTGGGTGCCCTGCCGTTCACGCTGGCACTGCCTTACACCAACCTGTTCTGGACGGTGGTGCTGACCGTACCCATTGGACTGATCATCTCCTCAGCCTTCTCGGCCATGGTGGTCTATGCCCAGGAACTGCTGCCCGGTCGCGTGGGTATGATCTCCGGGTTGTTCTTTGGCCTCGCTTTCGGTCTGGGTGGTTTGGGTGCTGCGGCATTGGGTGTTCTCGCCGATGCGACCAGCATTGATTTTGTCTTCCACGTCTGTTCCTACCTCCCGGCGCTCGGAATTCTTGCCTTGCTCTTGCCCAAGGGTGAACCCGCTCACGCCGCCTGAAACAGCCGCTGGCCTTCCACCCATTTTGGTGGCATGGCCAGCGCATGACGGTTCCACGCTTCTTCCTGGTTGCACCTCCGGATATCCCCAGTGATGCGATTGTCGCCTGTGCCAAGGCCGCCTGCGCTGCCGGAGATTGCGCCTCGATTGTTCTTCAGGGTGATCCAAAGGCGCAAGATGTGGCGGCGCTACAGGAGCTTGGCCTCGCCGTGCTTTTGGCCGATGTCGAGCCGCGTATCGTTTCGCGCCTGAAGGCCGATGGCCTGCACGTAACCGGCAGCGAATTCAATTTGCTCGACCTGCGCATGTCGCTTCCGAAGGAAACCATGGTGGGGAAGGATTGCGGCACCTCGCGTCACGCCGCCATGGAGGCGGCCGAGCAGGGCGCCGACTATGTCGGCTTCCGCCAGAAGGCGCAGATCAGCGGCGAGCCGCTGGTTCAGTGGTGGAACGATCTTGCCGAAATCCCCGCCGTGCCGCTTGATCCGGCAACACCCGCCGATGCCACAATTCTGGCTCAACAGGCTGGTTTTGTCCGCCCCGCGGATGACATGTGGCAGGGACCTGATGTCGCCACCCGCGTCATAGGGGAATGGGTAAACACGTTCAAATGAGGAAATACGCCGCAGGCATTCTGGCACTGGCTCTCGCTGTGGCTCAGCCTGCGCTTGCACAGGCACCGCCTCCGGCGAGCTTTGAAGAGGCCATGTCGCTGTTCGATGACGGCAACTTTGTTGAAGCCAAGAAGATCGCCGACAACTATGCCGAAAAGAATGACGCGCGTGCTTTCCTGATGCTTGGCACGATGTTCCAGAAAGGCCTCGGCGTCGAGGTTGATTTGAAGCAGGCACAGATCTGGTTCCGCAAAGGAGCTGAAGCAGGCGACACGGATTGCACAGCTCTCTCTCGCAATGTTGCTTCTCAGCGGAACCGGCCAGAAGGCGAATGTTATAGATGGAGCTCCTTGGTTGCAGCGAGCGGCTGAAGCAGGCAATGTAAAGGCGCAATACAATCTCGGCATCTATTACACGGGTGCCTATGGCACTGCCGCCGATTGGGATAGTGCTGCCAAGTGGTTTGCAGCGGCTGCGGACAAGAGCAACGCCGTGGCTCAATATAACCTCGCGCTCCTCTATATCGACGGCAAGGGCGTCGAGAAGAATGAGATCAAAGCAGGCCAGCTGTTTGCACAGGCAGCAAGCCAGGGCATGCCTGAAGCAGCCCTGGAATATGGCGTCATGGTCTTCAATGGCCGCGGCGTGCAGAAAGATGAAGCGCTCGGCGCAAGATGGCTGTTGGTTGCAGCCCAGCATGGCAATGCCATTGCGCAAAACCGAATAGCCCGTGTGCTTGCGATTGGCGTCAATGGTGTGCGGCAGGACCCGATCGAGGCTATGAAATGGAATTTCCTTGCCAAGAAGCAAGGTCGTGGTGATGTCGAACTCGACGCAGCCACCGAAAAGGCAGACCCCGGCATGGTGCAAGATGCCCAGGCCCGCGCCGAAGCCTTCAAGCCCCTGCCTGTTGCGACCTTCAACTAGCTTTCCAGCACTTGGCCTGCTAAGCCCCGCGCGAGAATTTCAGGAAGGTTTACCGTGGCCCATACCCCGATAATGACCGTGATGATCGCCGCCATCCGCAAGGCCGCGCGCGGCGTGCAGCGGGATTATGGCGAAGTGTCGAGCCTGCAGGTCTCGGTGAAGGGGCCCGCCGATTTCGTAACCAATTCCGACAAGCGCGCCGAGAAAGTGCTGCGTGAGGAACTATCCAAGGCCCGTCCCACTTACGGAATTCTGGGTGAAGAAGAGGCTGAGACCAAGGGCAGTGACCCCGATCACCGTTTCATCATCGACCCTATCGACGGCACCTTCAATTTCATGCATGGCCTGCCGCTTTTTGCACTGACCATCGCGCTCGAACGCAAGGGCGAGATTGTCGCCGGGGTCACCTACAATCCCATTCACGATGAGCTTTTTCATGCCGAAAAAGGCACTGGTGCCTTTATCAATAACAAGCGCATGCGCGTAGGCGCACGCCGCGAAATTTCTGAATCGCTGATCTTTTGCGAAATACCCAACCGTGCGGACAAGAACCATGATCTGCGCCGCAAGGAATTGGCGTTGATGCAGACGCGTGTGGCCGGCCTGCGCGGCTTGGGTTCGGCAGCTCTGAATTTGGCCTATGTCGCCATGGGCCGTTTTGATGGCGGCTGGATTGTCGGCCTCAAGGCTTGGGATATGGCTGCGGGCCTTCTCTTCGTCAAAGAAAGCGGTGGCTTCGTGGAAGGTGTCGATGGAGAAGCCAATGCGCTCCACACCGGCGGCCTGGTATGCGGAAACGCCGATTTGCTGCCTCAGATCAAGTCGGTGCTGGCGGAAGCAAAGAAACTCTAAAGCTCGGGATTGGCTTTTTCCAGCTGCTCGATCGCATCCTTGAGACCCGCAACATAGGGATTGATCGCAAACGTATCCTTCATGACCTTCAGGGCTTCGCTGTTCTTGCCCTGGGCCCGCAGGATTGCCCCCTTGCCGGAGAGCGCCCCGAAGTGGCGCGGCTCCAGATCCAGCACATGGGCAATGTCATCAAGTGAAGCATCAAGCCGCCCCTCCATGTAATAGAGCGTGGCGCGCCGGTTCCAGCCCTCGGCAAAATCAGGGTGACGCTTCACCAAGTCACCCAGCAGCTTCTCGGCCATTTCATATTCGCCAAACTGCATGTCCTTGGTGGCTTCGGTCAGCGTTTCAACCGCGTCGTCAGAACTGTTGTGCGCCCAGATCAGCCAAATGAGATCAGCCGTCTTCTTGGCTTCATCAGGCGCAATATCGTCGTGCAGCTTTGCAAATAAGGTATCGAGACGCTGCGGATAGTCAGGATGGGTTGTGGCGTCTGCCCACGCCGACATCGGGCCCGGTCCCAAAAAGCCGAGCAGGCCAAACACAACCATCAGCGCAAAGGCACGTTGCATGTTTTGAGTTTAACACCAGCAGACTTGCCTCGCACGTCACGATTTGGTGTGCGGTCCTGCGCCTTGTGCATGGAATAGGCAGACCTACCGGCAATATCGGAACTTGTCAGGACGGGCAGTCTATCGTCTACTGAAACCGGCTCAAACTTTGTGGAGACCGCGTCATGACGATCGTTCAACGCCTGTCTGCGGCTTTTCTCGCCGCCTGCCTCTTTCAAATCATTCCTGCTCAAGCCGTAACCCGCCAGCCATTGATGGCGGACAACGGCATGGTGGTGACATCGCAGCATCTTGCCTCTGATGTGGGTGTCTCAATCTTGAAGCAGGGCGGCAATGCGGTTGATGCCGCGGTGGCGGTGGGCTATGCGCTCGCGGTCACAAACCCTTGCTGCGGAAACATTGGCGGCGGCGGATTTGCCACGCTGCACCTTGGCGATGGCCGCGACATTTTCCTGAACTTCCGCGAAAAGGCCCCCGCCGCTGCAACCGAGAAAATGTATCTCGATGCCCAAGGCAATGTCGTGCCGGATTTAAGCCTGAAAGGCTACCTTGCTTCCGGCGTACCCGGATCGGTTCTGGGCCTTGATACGTTGCTGCAGAAATACGGCACCATGAAACGCGAAGATGTTATGGCTCCCGCAATCAAGCTGGCAGAAGAAGGCTTTGTCCTCAATCAGGGCGATGTCGACATCATGGCCGGTGCTGCGAAGGATTTCGCCGCGCAGCCCAATGTGGCGAGCGTTTTCCTCCATGACGGCAAGCCATGGGCCGCCGGTGATCTCTTCGTGCAAAAGAACCTGGCAGCGACGCTGAAACAGATTTCCGCTAATGGCCCAGATGCTTTCTACAAGGGCCCCATTGCCGATGCTCTGGTCGATGCCAGCAGCAAGAATGGCGGCATCCTTTCGAAGCAGGATCTCGCCAGCTACAACGTCGAAGAATTGCCGCCCATCAAGTGCAACTACCGCGGCTATGATCTGGTTTCAGCGCCACCTCCGAGTTCGGGCGGTGTCGCCATCTGCGAAATCCTTAACATCCTCAAGGGCTATCCGATGGGTGAGCTCGGTTTCCACTCAGCCGCCGCTATTCACAACATGGTCGAAGCCATGCGCCACACCTATGTCGACCGCAATTTTCAGCTTGGCGATCCAGACTTTGTGAAGAACCCGATTGAGAAGCTTTTGTCGGATGATTACGCTGCCGCCATCCGCGCCAAGATCGATCCGGCCAAGGCCACGGCCTCGAAGGACGTGCAGCCGGGTACACCGCCGCATGAAGGCACACAAACAACACATTACTCCATCGTAGATTCAAAAGGAGACGCCGTCTCGATTACCTACACGATCAATGCACTGTTCGGTGCGCGTGTGATGGCGGGTGACACCGGCTTCTTCCTCAATGACGAGATGGATGACTTCACCACCAAGCCCGGCGTGCCCAATCTCTTCGGCCTCGTGCAGGGTACAACCAATATAATTGCGCCTGGCAAGCGGCCGCTGAGCTCGATGAGTCCCACGATCGTACTCAAGGATAACAAACCTTTCATGGTGGTGGGAAGCCCTGGCGGCTCGCGCATCATTACAATAACGCTAGAAGCCATTTCGAATGTCATCGATTACGGCATGCAGATGGAAGAGGCGGTCGACCAGCCGCGCATCCATCATCAATGGTTGCCGGATGAGGTTGATGTTGAGCCCTTCGCGCTTTCGCCCGACACGGCCAAAATCCTCACCGACATGGGATATACCATCAAGACACAGTCACCTTGGGGCGCCGCGGAAGCGATCCTTGTAGGGCAACCGCCAGATGCCAGCGCACCTGCCTCATCCGGCAATGACGCCATGGCGGCATCACGGCCGGTGCCAGGTAAACTCTATGGTGCGCATGATGACCGGCGCCCGGCCGGAGCTGCCGCCGGCTACTAGGCCTTGCGCGGAATCAACGACAGGAATTCGCTGCGCAGACTGGCGTTCTTGAGGAACTGCCCGCGCATCACGCTGTTCAGCATTCGGGACTCGGCGTCCTTGACGCCGCGCCAGTGGATGCAGAAGTGATCGGCCTCCATCACGATGGCGAGTCCGTCCGGCTTCACTTTCTTGTTCAGCAAGTCAGCCAGAGCGATGATGGCTTCTTCCTGGATCTGCGGCCGTGCCATAACCCAGTTGGTGAGTCTGGTGTATTTGGATAGTCCGATCAGGTTTGATTTGCGCGATGGCAGGATGCCGATCCAGATGCTGCCAATGATCGGACAGAAATGGTGGCTGCAGGCGCTGCGCACCTTGATTGGTCCAATGATCATTAGCTCATTGACCTTCCTGATATTCGGAAACTCTGTGACCGAAGGTGCAGGCTCATAGCGCCCATTGAAAACTTCCTTGAGATACATCTTGGCCACGCGCCGTGCTGTCTGCTGCGTGTTGTGATCATGCGCCACGTCGATGACCAGGCTTTCCAGAACGCCCTGCATCTTGTGGGCAACTTCATCCATCAGCTGTTCGCGTTCGCCCTCCCCGATGAATTCGGAAATGTTGTCATTGGCAAAATAGCGCTGGCCGGCCTTTTCAAGCCTTTGGCGAATACGCAGAGACACGGGTTCTGTGGAAGTGGTGGGTGGCTTTGTCATGCCATGAAGATAGCGGCAGCAATGCAATTCCGGTAGGGCGTTTTTCTGCCACGGAAAGACGGGTTCATGCTAATTTTGAGCTATGCTTCGCGTCTTCGCTGCCATTCTGTTTCTATCTATGGGAGTGCTTCCAATGTCGGCTGCTCAGCAGAGTTTGTTCGATTTCACGCTGACGGGTTTGGACGGCAAGCCTATGCCATTGGCCAAGTTCCGGGGGCATGCCGTGCTTTTGGTTAACACTGCCTCTGAATGTGGCTTCACGCCGCAATATGAAGGGCTGGAAAAATTGTGGGAGCAATACCGGGACCGGGGTTTAGTGGTGATTGGTGTGCCATCAAATGATTTTGGTGGCCAGGAGCCAGGCACAGCAAGTGAAATTGCGCAGTTCTGTCAGAAAAATTACGGCGTAACGTTTCCATTGGCAGACAAATCAGTAGTGAGCGGCACCGACGCCATTCCGGTTTATAAATGGGCAAGCAACGAGGCCGGCTTCCTTGGCAAGCCACAATGGAATTTTCATAAATATTTATTCGATAAAGAAGGCCACTTTGTAGGGTGGTACGCTTCAACCACCACACCTGACAGCAGCAAGATCACCAATGCGCTGAATACAGTGCTCAATCAGTAAATGCCCCGCTCGTGAGAGCGGGGCACAATTGAAAAACTTAGCTGGCGGAACGACCGCTGCTGCCAGCGCCGAAATCGTGGCCCGAATTCAGCGAGCAGCTCGGATCCGTAACCTGCGCGGCCTGGCTCACACTTACATTGCAGTTCGCGGTACCATTGAGGGTACCATTCAGGTTATCGGCATATGCCAGAGTGGTGAGACCCGAACTGGCAACAAGAAGGCCGACAGCCAAACCGATTTTTGCGATATTCATAGTAATCTCCGTAATCCAAATTCGTCGGCGCTACATTGCGTCGGCGTACGTGTGATAGACTCTCGGGGTCCAGTAAATGTTCCCTCTAATGTTGCATTTTCGCATGCTGACGGTGCATATCAGCTACGGCACGAATTCATTCTGCCTGATAATCACCCACATAAATTGAATTTAATAGATTAACGTGCGTGCACGCACATTGTTGCGCAAATTTCAGTCATTCCGCACACGGATGAAACTGCAATCACAATTCTGTTACTAGGTATCAGGCGACAGCTCTGGCCAGCGCACACTGCTTCCACAAGACATTCAGCGATTTTAGCAAATGCGCAATGTCATCACTTGAGTGGCAAGGTTGCGGCGTGATCCGCAGGCGCTCCTTGCCGCGCGCCACGGTCGGATAGTTGATTGGCTGGATGTAAACGCCATCATGCTCAAGAAGATAGTCGCTGATCCATTTGCACTTCGCAGCATCACCCACCATTACGGGAACGATGTGGCTGGGATTGGGCAGATAGGGAATGCCCATCCGGTCGAGCCCGGCGCGCACTTCGCCCACGCGTACAAACAGTGCTTCGCGCTCTGCGTTGCTCGACTTCAGATGTTGAATGGCGGCGCATGCGCCAGCAGCGACCGCGGGCGGCAACGAAGAGGAAAAAATGAATCCCGATGCGAAGCTGCGCACATAGTCAATCAGTGCTGCGTTGCCTGTAATGTAGCCGCCCACAACGCCAAAGGCCTTGGCCAGAGTACCTTCGACGACATCAATGCGGCTCATGAGCCCGAGCTTCTCTGCCAAGCCGCCACCGCGCGGGCCATAAAGCCCAACACCATGCACCTCATCGAGATAAGTCATCGCACCATATTGTTCAGCAAGGGCCACGATCTCCGCGATCTTTCCGAAATCGCCGTCCATGGAATAGATGGATTCAAAGGCAATGATGATCGGCCGTTTCCCGGCATATTGCTTCAGATGGCCTTCCAGATCAGCCATGTCATTATGCTTGAAAATGACCTTGTCCGCTTTCGAATGGCGAATTCCCTCGATCATTGAGGCATGATTGCCTGCATCCGAGAGAACAATCGCATTTGGCAATCCCGACGCGAGTGTCGATAGCGTGGTCCAGTTTGACATGTATCCGGAGTTGAAGAGGAGAGCCGCTTCTTTGCCGTGAAGCTCGGCCAGTTCCTGCTCAAGCAGCACATGATAATGGTTGGTCCCAGAAATGTTGCGTGTGCCGCCCGCACCAGCACCGCACTTATCAATCGCCTCATGCATTGCCGCCAGAACCTTGGGGTGCTCGCCCATGCCCAGATAGTCATTTGAACACCAGACAGTGACAGGACTTTGAACACCGTTCACATGGCGCGTCGCACGCGGAAACCGGCCCGCATGGCGTTCAATATCCATGAACACGCGGTAACGGCCTTCGCGCTTAAGATCATCAACTTTCGCATGAAAAAACGCATCGAAATTCATGTTAGAAACATTCCAATTTGCTTCTGTTTACGTCCGGGCGAAGAGCACGTCCATGACGGTATTGCCGCAGGCGGATCACACCTTGATCCAGGTCAGGCCTGAAAAATTCCATGATAACAATACGCTGTGAAAGGAGGTTTATTCTGCTGACCGCGAGTTAAGGTTCAACGCCCAATTCCTTTGCCGCAGCCCTGATTTTGGCCTGCGAATCCAGGTCATTGGCAAAGGCATTGAGCGCATCACCAAGCGCCGCCTTGGCTTTGTCCGGTTGTTGCAACACTTGGAAGGAGCGGATCAGCCGGATCCAGCCTTCAGCATTTTGCGGGTTTTGTTTCAACTCGTCAGCCAGCTTCTGCACCATGCCTTCGATCATGGCCTGTTGGTCAGCCGTGGGAACGACGGGAGCAGGAGCGGGTGGAGCTGAAATGACAATGCCGCTGACATCCTTGTGCAGCGCCTGCCCGAGACCGACAATCCGCGCCTTCACATTGTCGCGCCAGCGCGCATCGGCAGGCGCATCGGCCAGAAGCTTGCTCCAGCGGTCGAGCGCGCCCTGCTGGTCACCGGACTGTTCATGTGCCATCGCGTCATAGAATCGCGCGCGTTGGTCATCGGGCGTTTTGGCCAGAACCTGTGCAATGAGATCCTGCGCCTGCGGCGTCACCACACCTTGGGCGGATTGCACCACCGCTTCTGCCAACATCGATTTGAATTCGGTATTGTCAGGTTCCAGTGCTACCGCCTTGCCATAGGCATCCACCGCCTCCTGGAACTTGCTCGTGTTGAACAATGCCCAACCCAATAGCCGCCATCCGGCGGCATCTTTTGGGCTTGTCGCAAGCCGTGCCTGCAATTTGGTGATCAGGTCCTGCACCTGCGCTTCGGAGGCTTCGCGTCCATCGCCTGTATTCGTTTGTGCGGCCTGCTGGGATGAAGCCGAGGGCATGGTGGGGCTACCCATATAGGCGTAAAGCGAAACACCGCCAACGATCACCAGCGCAGCCACCGCGATGAAGGCCGCCGTGCGCGCCGATGGAGAAAGTGGTTTTGCCGGCGAAGCGCTTCTGCTGCGCGGCAAGCAGGCGGCGCTCGATCTCGGCCTTGGCTGTTGCGGCTTCCGGCGCATTGATTGTGCCCGCGGCGAGATCACGGTCCACCTCATTGAGCTGATCCTGATAGACAGCGGATTCTTCGGATGCCGCACCATCTGCGCCCACGCCACGGATGAGCGGCACGGAAACAGCCACGACAGCCGCGCTGCACAGGATCAGCATCAGAAACCACAGGATCATCATTCGCCCTTCAGAATTTCATTTTCGTCCGTCGCGTCATCGGGCACCGGCTGCCGCAGATGAGCCCACGCCGCACCGAGGCCAATGATCAGAAGCCCGAAGGGCAAAACCCACAACAGCACAGTGTCGGCCTGGAAGGGCGGCTTCAGCAGCACATAGTTGCCATAGCGCTGCACCACATAGTCAATCACCTTGTCATCGCTGTCGCCGGCCTTCAGGCGCTCGCGCACGATGACTCGTAGATCGCGTGCCAGTGTGGCGTCGCTGTCATCAATCGTCTGGTTCTGGCACACAAGGCAGCGCAGCTGTTGAGAGATGGCGCGCGCTCGCGCTTCCAATGTCGGATCGGGTAAGATTTCATCCGGCATCACCGCGAAAGCAGTGTTCAAGCCAAGCCATAACAGCATTGCGACGATGAAGATGCGCCTCAAGACGCTTGCCCTGCCTGCTTGATCAGAGGCTCGATCTGGCTGTCCCAGATTTCCGGCGTCAGTGGCCCTGGCACGCGCAGCTTCACATGGCCTTGCGCATCGATGGCAAAAGTCTCCGGCACGCCGGAAATGCCGAGATCAATGCCTGCACGCCCCGATGTATCGGCACCAATCTGAGCATAGGGATTTCCATAGGTTGCAAGATATTTTCCGGCATCGGCATTGGTGTCCTTCCAGTCGAGGCCGACGACCTTGAGCCGCGGGTCCTTCGACACGCGCATCAGCAGCGGATGTTCTTCACGGCAGGACACACACCAGGACGCAAAGACATTGATTAGAGTAAGACCTGGCCCTTTGATCTCGGCGCTTTTCAGACCTGTTCCACTATCAATGGACGGGAGGTCAAAAACCGGCACAGGCCGGTCCAGCAACATGGAAGGCAACACTTTTGGGTCGTGACGCAGGCCAAGTGCGAGCACGGCACCCATCACGACAAAGAGTCCCACGGGCAGCAGCGTCGCAAGTCGCAATTTCATGAAACTGCTCCGGCCACGACGGGCGATGAAGCAAGCGGACGTGTCCGCTGCGTTACTCCGACGCGAAAGCGCCGGTCAGACAGCGAAACAAAGCCACCCAGTGCCATCAGGAAGCCGCCGAACCACAGCCAAGGCGCTAGCGGATGGTAGTACAGTCGCACCGTCCAGCCTCCGGCATTGTCGGGATCACCCAGCGCGATATAGATATTGGAAATGAGATTGGTGCGGATGCCAGTCTGGTTGGTTTGTTGCTGTTGCAGTGGATAGAAGCGCCGCTCCGCAGTCATGATGCGGAATACATTGCCGTTTTGAGCGAGTTCAAAAGTACCACGCTCAGCCTGATAGTTGGGGCCTTGCAGGGTGTCGACTTTGGCAAGCTTTACATCTGTACCGCCGATTTGCGTCTGTTGGCCGACTTTCATGGAGAGGATGTTCTCTTGCTCCCACGTGGTCACCACGGTGATGGCGAGCAACACCAGACCAATGCCAAGGTGCCCCAGAACCAGCCCGAAAGTGGCGCGTGGCGTTGCCCGCAACGTGGCCAGCGACTGCGCCATCGGCAACTGCAAAAACTTCGTCCGCCTGATCAGAATCCACAAAGAGCCTCCGATAATCCACACACCGAGACCGATCCCTGCTGCGGTGAAGATATGGCGTCCGAGATTGAATCCGGTCACAGCCAGCAGTGCTAAGACAGCCAGCGCCAGCGGCCAGTTAAGGCCTGCTAGTGCGGTTTTTAGATTATCCCTTTTCCATTTCAGGAAGGGTCCAATCACCATTGTGACCAGAACTGGCAGGAACAGTGGAACAAAGGTGAGGTTGTAATAGGGAACGCCGACCGAAATCTTGTCCCGGCCCAACAGATCGATGAACAGCGGCCAGAACGTACCGAAAAACACCGTCGAAGCCGCAACCACCAGGAACACATTGTTGAGCAGAAGCCCTGCCTCGCGGCTGACGAGCGCGAATGGCACGCCTTTCTTCACCTGAGGGATGCGTAGGGCATAGAGCAGCAGCGCGCCACCAGTGGCGCCGAAGATGATGACGAGGATGAACAATCCCCGCCCTGGATCGGTAGCAAAGCTGTGCACGGAAGTGAGAACACCAGAGCGCACCACAAATGTGCCCACGAGGCTGAGTGAGAAGGTAAGGATGGCAAGCAAAATGGTCCAGCTCACAAGGGCATGGCGGCGTTCGACTACCAAAGCGGAATGCAGCAGCGCCGTGCCGACCAGCCACGGCATCAGCGAGACATTCTCGACCGGGTCCCAGAACCACCAGCCGCCCCAACCGAGAATGTAATAAGCCCAGAAAGATCCGAGGGTTATGCCGAGTGTGAGGAAACACCAGGCGAGCAGCACCCACGGCCGCACCCAGCGCGCCCAGGCGGCATCGACCTTGCCTTCGATGAGAGCAGCGACAGCAAATGAAAACGCCACCGAGAAGCCGACATAGCCCATGTAGAGGCAGGGAGGATGGATGGCGAGGCCCGGATCCTGCAGCAGCGGGTTCATGCCGCTGCCTTCAACTGGAACATCAACAAGCCGGATGAAAGGGTTTGAAGTAAAAAGCAAAAACGCGAGGAACGCCGAGGCGATCATGCCCTGCACGGCGAGCACCCGCGCCTTCAATGTGGCAGGCAGATTGTTGCCGAAAGCCGAGATCAGCGCCGCGAAGATGACGAGGATCAGAACCCACAGCAGCATCGAGCCTTCATGGTTCGCCCACACGCCGGAAATCTTGTAGATCAGCGGCTTGGTGGTCTGCGAATTATCGGCGACCAGCTGCACGCTGAAATCATCGGTCATGAAGGCATGGGCCAGCGCGCCGAAGGACAACGCCACCAAAAGGAAGGATGTCATGGCCGCAAAACTTGCCAGTGACATCAAGGCGTTATCGCGCCTGGCAGCACCCCACAGCGGCAGCGTGGCCTGCACCATGCTCGTCATCAGGGCCAGGATCAGCGCAAAATGGCCAAGTTCCGCGATCATTTGCACTCCATGGAAAGGTTGTGAACCAAATGCCAATGGACACTTGGCCGCGCCTTTATGCAGGGAATAAACTGGTTTAATACGGCTCCATTACGGCCCCTATGAGCGCTTATTCAGCACCTATAGTGGCGTTAAATCGGTTCAGTGTGGTTCATAGCGGAGTAGCGAGATGTTGGATACGCAAACCAAGCCTGGCGCTGGCCACAATGCCCTGCCGCGCAACCCTGGCACCCCGCTGACCCCGGAATGGTTCGAAGGCCATCAGGTCAACACCTCGGCCGCCGAGCGCCGCGCCGACAGCCTGACCAAGCGCCGCACCGTGAAGAAGGAATACCAGGCCGCCTGGCTGGTGAAGGCCCTGCAATGCATCGACCTCACCACGCTCGCGGGCGATGACACGCCGGGCCGTGTGCACCGCCTCTGCGCCAAGGCCATGCGCCCGCTGCGCGATGACATTGTTGATGTTCTTGGTCTCAAAATGATGCCCCATGTCGGTGCTGTCTGCGTCTATCCCACCATGGTCGCGCATGCGGTGAAGGCGCTCAAAGGCTCCGGCATTCCGGTGGCCTCGGTGGCCACGGGCTTTCCCGCGGGCCTCACGCCGCTGTCGATGCGCCTCGCCGAAATCAAATATGCCGTGGGTGAAGGTGCTGAGGAAATCGATATCGTTATCAGCCGCGCCCAGGTGCTGCGCCAGGAATGGTCGGCGCTTTATGATGAAGTGGCTGCGATGCGCGAAGCCTGTGGCGACGCGCATATGAAAGCCATCCTTGCGACCGGCGATCTCAAGACGCTGCGCAATGTCTACAAGGCCTCGATGGTGGCGATGCAGGCGGGCAGCGATTTCATCAAGACCTCGACCGGCAAGGAAGACGTCAACGCCACGCTGCCGGTCTCGCTCACCATGCTCCGCGCCCTGCGTGATTACGATGAATTCACCGGCCATAAGATCGGCTTCAAACCTGCCGGCGGACTGAAGACCGCGAAGGATGCGATGAACTGGCTGATCCTGATGAAAGAAGAACTCGGCCGCCGCTGGCTCGAGCCCGATCTCTTCCGCATCGGCGCATCCTCGATGCTGTCCGATATTGAACGCCAATTAGAACATTTCGTGACGGGCCGTTATTCCGCCTTGTCGCATCACCCTGTTGCCTGAGGCTGAACCATGACCACTGTGAATGATGTGCTCGAGACTATGGACTATGGCCCGGCGCCGGAATCCAATTCCCACATCAAGGATTGGCTGAAGCTCCACGAAAAAGGCTTCGGCCATTTCATCAATGGTGCTTTCACGGCGCCGAAGGGCAAGACACTCGACGTGTTCAACCCGGCGAGCATGGACAAGCTCGCCATAGTGCAGAACGGCACGGCGGCGGATGTCGATGCGGCGGTCGCTGCCGCGCGCAAGGCCTTCAAGTCGTGGTCGGCGCTGTCCGGCTTCGAACGCGCCAAGCATCTTTATGCGCTGGCCCGCCATATCCAGAAGCGCGAGCGTTTCCTGTCCGTCCTCGAAACGATGGACAATGGCAAGACCATCCGCGAAAGCCGCGACATCGATATTCCGCTGGTGGCGCGCCACTTCTATCATCATGCTGGCTGGGCCCAACTGGTCGATACGGAGTTCAAGGGTTACGGTCCGGTGGGTGTCTGCGGCCAGATCATTCCATGGAATTTCCCGCTGCTGATGCTGGCGTGGAAAATCGCGCCCGCACTTGCGGCCGGCAACACGGTGGTGCTGAAGCCTGCCGAATTCACGCCGCTCACTTCGCTGGCCTTCGCCGAAATCTGCACCGAGGCTGGCTTGCCGCCGGGCGTGGTCAACATCATCACCGGCGATGGCGAAACCGGTGCCGCGCTTGTGGCGCACAAGGACGTGAACAAGATCGCCTTCACTGGCTCCACTGAAGTCGGCAAGATCATCCGCCGTCAGACAGCGGGCTCGGGCAAAAAGCTCTCGCTTGAGCTTGGCGGCAAATCGCCCTTCATCGTGTTTGACGATGCCGATCTCGATGCGGCCGTCGAAGGCGTGGTGGACGCCGTCTGGTTCAACCAGGGCCAGGTCTGCTGTGCAGGCACGAGGTTGCTGGTGCAGGAAAGCATCTATGATGCTTTCATCAAGCGCCTGAAGAAGCGCATGGAGTCTCTGCGCGTCGGTGACCCGCTCGACAAGTCCAATGACATGGGCCCGCTGGTCGATCCGGTGCAGCTCGCCCGCGTCACCGAGCTGGTGAACAAGGGCAAGGCCGAAGGCGGCACGCTGTGGTCGGCGCCATGCCCGCTGCCGGGCAAGGGCAATTACTTCTCGCCCTCGCTGTTTCTCGATGTTGATACATCCTCGACGGTGATGAGCGAGGAAATCTTTGGCCCGGTGATTTCAGCGATGACCTTCCGCACGCCGGATGAGGCGGCGATGCTCGCCAACCACACGCGCTATGGTTTGGCGGCTTCGGTCTGGTCGGAGAACATCAATGTGGCGCTGGAGGCGGCGGCTCGCATGAAGGCCGGCGTGGTGTGGATCAACTGCACCAACAATTTCGACGCGGCCGCAGGTTTTGGTGGCTACAAGGAATCGGGCTTCGGCCGTGAAGGCGGCCGCGAAGGCCTCTATGAATATCTGGTCGCCGACTGGATCAAGAACGCGCCCGCGGCCAAGGCCTTCGACCGCCAAGGCGCCATCGGCCAGCACTTCGCCGACCGGCTCTGCCGCCGAAGGCATCGACCGCACCGCCAAGCTCTATATCGGCGGCAAGCAGGCGCGGCCGGACAGCGGCTATTCCTGGTCGGTGCTCAACGCCAAGGGCAAGGCCATTGGCCAGGCGGGCTTGGGCAACCGCAAGGACATCCGCAATGCGGTGGAAGCCGCGATCAAGGCCAGCGCCTGGTCGTCCGCCTCGGCCCATAACCGCGCGCAGGTTCTCTACTTCATTGCCGAGAATCTCGGTGCCCGCGCCGATGAGTTCGTGAAGCGCCTAGTTGAGGCTGGTGCGTCCTCACGCGAGGCCAGGCGCGAAGTCGATGCCTCGCTCGCTCGCATCTTCTATTACGCCGCGCAGGCCGACAAATATGATGGCCGCATCCATTCCACCAATGCCAAGCGCCAGACCACGCTCGCCTTCAATGAGCCTTATGGCGTGATGGGTCTTGTCTGCCCGGATGAAGCGCCGCTGCTCGCCATGATCTCGCTGGCCATGCCCGCACTTGCCATGGGCAACCGCATCGTGCTGGTGCCGTCGCAATCGCAGCCGCTGGTCGCCACCGATTTCTATCAGGTGCTCGATACATCGGACGTGCCGGATGGTGCGTTCAATATTATCACGGGTGCGAAGCGATGAACTTGCCAAGACCATCGCTGATCACGATGAAATTGCCGCACTCTGGTATCATGGTTCTGCCGAAGGCTCCGCTGCCGCCGAGAAGGCTTCAGCCGGGAACCTGAAAGCTACCTGGGTCAGCAATGGCAAGCGCATGGATTGGTATAATGCGGAACAAGCACAAGGGGCCGAATATCTCCGCCGCGCCACGCAGGTGAAGAATATCTGGATTCCCTACGGCGAGTGATGAATTGTTCTTCGATATAAATATTCCGTCACCCCAGCGAAAGCTGGGGTCCAGCTTTAAAGGCCCTATCTTGGATTTAGCTGGATGCCAGCTTGCGCTGGCATGACGGCTTAGAGATAAGTCGATTGCGGTCAGACCTTTTCCGTGCCGTAAAACAGGCCGACGACATGCTCGGCCTGTGCGAAGAACAGCCAGCGTTCCACCCAGGCGGCAAGCAGGATGGCCGCCGCCGCAATGAACACCAGCCACGGCACCTTGGGTGCAAAGAGCAGCAGGAAGAAGGCCGCATCGAGCAATAGCATCGTCAAACGCTGCAGCCGGTAGGCATGCAGGCGGCCGACCTGATATCCCATTTCCTTCATGATGAAATTGACCGACGTGTGCGGCACTTCCCATTGCTTGACACCTTCACCAAGCCCGGTGGCCTGCGCCATCGTGTGCTGCTTCTTGCGGCGGCGCAGCCAGCGCCAGTAAAGCCATTTCAGAACGATGACAGCGAAGGTGAGGATGATGGTGAGAAACGCCATGAAGTTTCCGGCCTCGGTCTGGAAGCGCCCGAAGCAATAGGACACGACATTGAGCAGCGCCGAGCCCGAGGCCAGTGCAAAAACCAAATAGACCGGAACGGTGAAGCCATTGCTCCATGCCGGAATGGTTTTGAGCTGCGCATAGATCATCGCGGTGCAGAACACGGTGATCGCGCACATGAGTGCGGTGGCGATGCCGAGCGGGGCGATAAGATTGGGAAGATCGATCAGGCCAGACCATGTGAGGCCAAAGGCCAGTGCCATCGGATAGGTGATGATCGAAGCAACGCCCTCGCGCGACAGCCAGCTTGAGCGCCATTGCGAGAAGGCGCGCCACGCGCGCTCGGGCCGTCCGAGATGTGCCGTCGAAGAGAGCAGGCCAGCCGTAACCAGCGCCAGCGCCAGAATGATGCTCACCACGCCGAAGCTGATGCTCGACGCGCGCCCATGCGCCACACCGACAAGCCCGAGCAGGGCCAGCAGGCCATAGCCCGCGCCCGACGCCGTGGTGAAGAAGATGACGGAATAGGCGGGGTTCATGAGTTCATTATCATTCTAATATTTCATTTCGTCATGCCCGCGGAAGCGGGCATCGCTGACCGTGTATTGGGATGTAGACAGAAATTGGACCCAGCTTTCGCGGGGATGACGGAAGTAAGAAATGAACGTGGCAACCGATTCACTACCCTCCAGCCTTCAGAATGATCTGGCTGATCGGCCGTGGCCGACGCGCTTGGCGTGGTGAGCAACCTGTCGGCCCAGGCAAAAAGCTTCTCCATCACGGAGCCATCACCTTTAGGCAAAGCCGCCACGCCATCGACCGCCGTCTCGCGCCGTGCCCGTGGCGGCAGATATTTGTTGGTGGGCTTGTAGCCCATCTCCGGAAAGAGATCGAAGCCGCCGCGTTCCTTCACCAACTTGGAAACCGCGGAGCTTTCGTCGGCGAGATCGCCGAAATGCCGCGCCCCCGTGGGGCAGGCGCGCACGCAGGCCGGCACGCGGTCTTCCTCGACAAGGTTCTCGTTGTAGATGCGGTCCACACAGAGCGTGCATTTCTTCATCGAACCCTGCATGTAGTCATATTCGCGGGCACCGTAGGGGCAGGCCCAGGAGCACAGCTTGCAGCCGATGCAGGTTTCGGGATTGACCAGAACGATGCCGTCTTCCGCGCGCTTGTAGGATGCACCCGTGGGGCACACGGTGACGCAGGCGGGCTCCGCGCAATGCAGGCACGAGCGCGGGAAGTTGACGATGCGGCTGTCGCTGCGCCCTTCCTGCTTCACCTCATAGCCGTGGATGCGGTTGAACCATGGGCCCGTGACATGAGCCCCCTGCGGATCGGTATCGGTGAGCGGCCCGCTTTCGCCCAGGCATTCCATTCCTTGCACGATGTGGCGCAGGCCTGGCAGCCGACGCAGGTATCGAGGTCGATGACAAGGCCGAGGCTCTTTTGGGTGGTGGCGGGAAGCGTGGTCATGTTGCTTTCTTCTCCCTCCCCCTTGTGGGGAGGGTCGGGGTGGGGGTTGCGCAGGCTTCAGACCTGACCCCCACCCGGAATTTGCCGCTGCAAATTCCGACCTCCCCACAAGGGGGAGGTGCAGGGAAAGAGAGAGGCTTGCTTCTCATGCGCGCGCCTTCCGCTTCACTGATTTCAGCACCGGGAATTGCGGCTCCGATTTTCCGGTTGATCTGCGCTCTTGGTGATGCGCACCTTGAGATCATACCACGCCGCCTGTCCGGTCACCGGATCGGAATTGGAATAGCGGTAGCCGCCTTCACGTTCGGGCAGAAGATCGCTGATCAAGTGATTCAGCAGAAAGCCCTTTTGGCTTTCGGGCGAGTCAGGCGAAAGCGCCCAGGCGCCGGAGCGCTTGCCGATCGCATTCCATGTCCACACTGTATCCTCGTTCTGCCCGTCGAGCAGTTTGACTTGGGCTGTGATCGTGCCGTGATGCGAGGTGACATCGACCCAGTCCTGGTCGGCGATGCCAAGCCGCGCGCCCAGCGCGTGATGCATGTAAAGCCAGTTGCGCCCGATGATCTGCCGCAGCCAGGAATTCTGCGAACCCCAGGAATGATACATGGCCATCGGCCGCTGCGTGATCGCATGGGTGGGAAAATCCTCGCCGCTCACCATCTCGCCTTCAAAGGGCGCATACCAGAACGGGATCGGGTCGAAATAGGTTTCGATGCGCGCTTTGTGTTGCTCCGGCACCGCCACCTTGCCATGGCCGCTGCGCCGCCAGCCGGAATTTCTGCAGCGTCTCGGAATAGAGCTGGTGGATGATCGGATCGGGCCGCGGCAGGAAGCCGAAGAAGGTGGCCCAGTCGAGATAGTCCCAGTTCACATGCCGGTAGTATTTCATGTTGTCAGCCAGCTCCTGGTACCAGTAGCCGCCATTGGCGATATAGTCGTTGAGCTGGTTGGGGTTGACCGCGCCACGTCCTGCCGCCTTTCCGTCGCGACCACGGAAACCGGCGAGCGGGCCGAGGCCCGGCGCGCGCTCGTGGTTCACGATGTAGTCGGAATAGCCGCCGGGATAACGCGGCGTGCCATCAGGCTTGGTCATGCCGGGCAGGCCAAGCCTGTGACCAAGATCGAGAAGCACGGTTTGGAACGGGCGCACATCGCGGTCAGGTTGGGCAACCGGCTGGCGGATGGAATCGGCCGGGCCATCGGCTTCCGAGATCGGCCGGTCGAGCATCGAGATGCAGTCCCAGCGCTCGAGATAGGTCGTGTCCGGCAAAATGAGATCGGCATATTGCACCGTCTCCGAGGCATAGGCGTCGGAATAGATGATGTGCGGGATGACGTATTCGCCGTCGGCGCGCTTGGCCGTCAGTGCCGCGAGCGTGTCCGGCACATTCATCGCCGAATTCCAGCTCATGTTGGCCATGTACATGAACAGCACGTCGATGCGTGTACGGGTCACCCTTGGCGGCATTGTTGATGACCATGTGCATCAACCCATGCGCGGCCAGCGGCGCATCCCACGAATAGGCCTTGTCGATGCGCTGCGGTGTTCCCGCCTCATCAACGAGCAGGTCTTCCGGTACCGTTGACGAAACCCAGCGGCGGGCCGGGCAGCGGCGTGTTGGGCTTTACTTGTCCGGGCTTGCCAGCGGGTTTCACATTGGGCGGGATGGCCTTGGGGAAGGGTGGCTTGTAGCGCGTGCCACCCGGCACATCGATGGTGCCGAGCATGATCTGCAGCAGATGAATGGTGCGGCAGGTGTGAAAACCATTGGAGTGCGCGCTGATGCCGCGCATCGCATGCATCGCGACCGGGCGGCCCAGTGTCTTGTCATGGCGGCGGCCCAGATAATCCGTCCATGGAATATCGAGTTCGATGGTTTGTTCGAAGGCGGTATGCGCCAGTTCTGCCGCGATGCGCCGGATGGTTTCGGCGGGCACGCCGCATTTTCGTGCGACACTTCCTCGGGTGAGAACTCTTCCTTGGTGAAGCGCTCGGCAATCAGTGTGAAGCTGGTCACCACCTTGCGGCCATCGGGCAGCGTGAAGCGGCCAAGCAGGGCCGGTGTCGCACCGAAGGGGCCGGCCTTGGTGTGTCCCGCCAGTGAGTCCCACACCAGCGGCGTGCCGGACGCATTGCGCAGGATCAATCCATCATCGGCACCGCCGGGATTCTCGATCACCAGCCATGGCGCATTGGTGTAGCGCGCGAGATATTCGCCATCGATCTTCTGCGCCTGCAGCAGGCAGTAGATCAGCGCTGACGACAAACAGGCCGTCCGTGCCGGGCTTGATGCCCACCCATTCATCGGCAATGGCGGAATATCCGGTCTTGACCGGATTGATCGAAACGATCTTGGCGCCGCGGCCCTTGAGCTTGCCAAGCCCCGCCTTGATCGGATTGGAGGCGTGGTCTTCGGCCACGCCGAACAGCAGGAAATATTTGCTGTGCTTCCAGTCGGGTTCCCCAAATTCCCAGAACGAGCCGCCATAAGTATAAAGCCCGGCCGCCGCCATGTTCACCGAACAGAAGCCGCCATGCGCGGCATAGTTCGGCGTGCCGAATTGCGAGGCCCACCAGCCGGTGAGGCCCTGGCTCTGGTCGCGCCCAGTGAAGAAGGCCAGCTTCTTGGGATCGGTGTTGCGCACCTGTGACAGCCAGAGTGTCGCGGTGCGCAGCGCTTCTTCCCATTCCACCTCGCGGAATTCGCCCGCACCGCGCTCGCCCACGCGCATCAGCGGCTTGGTCAATCGCGCCGGGGAATAGTGCTGCTTGATGCCCGCCGCACCCTTGCCGCAGATGATGCCCTTGTTGACCGGGTGATCGCGATTGCCATCGATATAGACAACCCTGCCGTCTTTCAGATGCACGCGGATGCCGCAGCGGCAGGCGCACATGTAGCAGGTCGTCGTCTTGATCTCGTCCCACGGCTTGGGGGAAATATCAGCCTGCGGTTCAGCGCTCATGTGAGGAGTCTCGCCACGGGGCTGTGCAATCACAAGTGAATTCCATGAATTGAAGGCTCATCGCATCCCAACACTCGGACGCCTCTTAACAGGTGAGTCCCGCCAGCGGCGTAGCCAGTTTAGGGTTTTTGTCACGCCACGCACAGGGCAGTCGTGGACATTGAGCCGCCTATTTGCGCCGGGGGACCCTGCCGCCGGTTTGCAGCGATTGCGTGATGGAGGCGACTGTGGCGGCAAGCAGTGTCTCGCAGCGCTGCCTCATGCCTGCAAAACGCACCGCAGGGATGGGAATCGAGATGGCATAGATCTGCTGCGCGGTATCGCGGAAGGCAGCACCCACCGCGCTGATGCCGAGCGTGTGTTCTTCGTGATCGACAGCGATGCCGGTGGTGCGGATGTGCTCGAGTTCGGTGCGCAGCTTTGCGCCGTCCGTGATCGTATGACGCGTGAAGCCGGGAAGCGGCCGGCTCAGAAGTGTGGCGATCTGGACTTCATCCAGAAGCGACAGGGCGGCCTTGCCATTGGCCGTGCAATGCAGGGGGAAATTGTCGCCCACCGCGGAGACGGCCTGCAAGCGGTGGGCGCCCGGCACCTGGTTGATGAACACCATGTGGTCCTCGTTGAAGCGCGCGAGATCGACCGTTTCGCCTGTCTCCTGGGCCAGTGTCTTGAGAAACGGTTGCGTCACCTCGACAACGGTGGCGGTGATGTTGGCGCCCATTGCCAGCAGGTCGGGACCGAGCGCAATCGAACGCGACTTCCCGTTTGACACCAGAAATCCGCCTTCCATCAGGGACTGCACGATCCGCTGTACCGTGGAACGCGGCAATCCGACCGCTTGCGCCAGCCCGCCAAGGCTCTGGCCGGGGCCAAGTTTTTCGCAGGCCTTCAGCACGGCAATGGCGCGCGAAATGACCTGGATGGAATTGGAATCGAGTGTCTGCATCACATTGTGATACGAAATTGCCATTCTTGACGCAAGATCAAGCGCAATGTACCGTTATTCAAAACAAAAGAATGGAGGAGCGCGAATGACCATCAAGATCCGTGGCATCGATTTTCAGGAAAACCTGAACAACCCGATGGGGTTGCAGTTCACCAACCTGTCCCATCGCTGGGGCTTCCAGTCACCGAACTGGCCCTATTTCCAGGACGTGAAAATCGAGCGCATCCATTACATGGCGAAATCTGGCGTGCTGTCGCAGCGCATCACCACCTCAATGCATTCAACCACGCATATCGATGCGCCGGCGCATGTGGTGCAGGGCACGCCCTTTATTGATGAAGTGCCACTGCCGCATTTCTTCGGCTCCGGCATTGTGGTGCCATTGCCCAAGAAGAAGTGGGAATCGATCACTGCCGACGATCTGGAAAGGGCCTGTGGCAAGGCCATCCGCCCGCATGATGTGCTGATCATCAACACTGGCTGGCACAAGGTTTACGAAGACGGCGATTACTTTGCTTACTGCCCGGGCTTCGTGCCTTCCGCTGGCCAATGGATGGTGGACAAGCAGGTGAAGGTGGTGGGCCACGACACGCAGGCCAATGACCATCCGCTGGCGACGGCGATCGGCCCGCAGCGCAACGGCCCGCTGCTTCCGCATCTCGAAAAGGAATACAAGGAATGGTCTGGCGGTGGCGACTGGGCCAAGGATTTCCCCGATTGGGAGCCGGTGCATCAGATCCTGTTCAAGAACGGCATCCTCGGCATTGAAAATGTCGGCGGTGATCTCGACAGCGTGACGGGCAAGCGCTGCACCTTCGCCTTCTTCCCGTGGAACTGGGACCGCGGCGATGGCTGCATCATCCGCCTGGTCGCCATCACTGACCCGAAGCAGCAGTACCGCATTGAAAAAGGGGAGTCCTTCTGATGCATGTGAAGCGTTTCGCCGAGGCCAAGCCCTACGAAGCGCCCAACCATCGTGGCGTGTTTGGGCTTCGCCTGCAGGGCTTTGAAGACAACGGGCCGAAAAACCAGTGGGTCGGCTATTCGCAATATCTGCCCGGCGGCGGTGCCGGACCTGACGCGACGCCCTTCGAGAAAGTTTACGTGGTTCTCGAAGGCGAGATGACGGTGATCGTGGACGGCAAGGAAACGGTGTTGAAGGCAATGGACAGTTGCACCATTCCTCCGGGTGAAGTGCGCGAGCTGAACAACCGCACGAATGACATTTGCAAGATGCTGGTCGTCATTCCCTATCCGCCGGGAGTGAAGCCATGACACCTACCCATTCGTCATTCCCGCGAAAGCGGGAATCTCTGTTTCAAGGAAACGCAGATTCCGGCTCGCGCGCTTCATTTCATTCCGCGCTTGGCCGGAATGACGGAAGAAAAAAATGGAGCGAAGCATCTCTCGATTTCGAGAAGAGCCCTCATCCGGCCTTCGGCCACCTTCTCCCATGCCTGACGGCACAGGAGAAGGCACCACGATGGCCCTCTCCCGCGCTTGCGTGGGAGAGGGTGCCCGACAGGGCGGGTGAGGGTCGCTTTGCGCCCAAGCGGCATGGAGCTTCTCATGAGTGAAGACTGGCTGAAAAATCCGCTCTCGCTCTTCGAAGTGAAAGGCAAGGTCGCCGTCATCACCGGCGCATCAGGCGCCTTCGGTGCATTGGCCGCCCGCGTGCTGGCGGGTGCCGGCTGCAAGCTGGTGCTGACTGCGGGCAAGAAGGCCGAGCTTGAGACAATCGCCAGGGAATGTGGCGGCGAGGTGCTCGGCATCAATCTGCGTCCCTCCACGGAAGAAAACTGCAACGCCATCGTGGCGCAGGCGGTGGAAAAATTCGGCCGCGTGGATATTCTCGTGGTCGCTTCTGGCAAGAATGATGTCTCGAAGATCACCGAGATGGCGCCGGCGCGCTTTCTCGATGTGATGGACGCCAATGTCACGCAGAGCTGGCTGATGGCCAAGGCCGTCACCACGCAGATGCTGAAGCAGGGCGAGGGCGGCAAGATCGTGCTGATGTCATCGGCGCGTGGGCTTCTCGGTCACCCGGCAGGCTACACGGCCTATTGCGCATCGAAGGCGGCCGTCGATGGCATCACCAAGGCGCTGGGCTGCGAACTGGGCCCGACGGGAATCACAGTCAATGCCATTGCGCCCACGGTGTTTCGCTCGCCGCTCACCGCCTGGATGTTTGCTGATGACGACAAAGCCAAGACCACGCGGGCTGGATTTCTCGCACGCGTCCCGAAAGGCCGCTTGGGAGAAGCATCAGATCTCGCCGGGCCGCTCTTGTTTCTCGCCTCGCGCGCCTCAGACTTTTACACCGGGCACGTGCTTTACGCCGATGGCGGCTACACGGCGGGCTGATGGCGCGCCGCTCAGCCAGCAATAAACGTGTGCATGAACGGCCCGTGCTGCCATGGAATGGTGGCATCGCGCCGCGCCACCACGCGGTTGAGATTTTCAAGATTGCTGCGGATGTGGCCGAAGAACTTGCGGTTGACCGGATCACTGGCCGATTGCCGGCGATAGACAATGCCGATCATGCGCTCGGGCTGCGGAATGCTGAGCGGCAACAGATTGATCGGCGTGCCGGGCGGCAGCGAATGGATGACCGACAGCGGCATGATCGCCAGCGCCTGGCTGGCCGCGAGATAGTTGACCACCGAATGCAGCGAGCCGCCGGCATAGCGGATGGCAAGTTCGCCGATGCCCAGCGTCATCAGGATATTGGTGAGATCGAGCATCAAAGGCGAGCCGGGAAGCGGCGCAATCCAGGAGTAGCGCAGGAAGTCTTCACGGCTCAGTTGCTTCTTGGCGAGCAGCGGATGGCTGGCGCTGCACGCCACCACATTGCGTGCGAGGATCAAAGGTTCGAACACCAATTCGGCACTGATCTCATGGGTGCCAGCAGGCGTGACGGCAAGGTCAATCTCGTTGGCGACCAGTTGTGCGACAAGATCATTATAGTGCCCGTAGGACTGGTCGAAGTGGATGCCCACTTCCTTCATGTGGAAGCTGGCGATGATGCCGGAGACCACCGCATCCATGAAGAACGGCACGCCGCCGATGCGCACGCGCCCGGACGTGCCGCTGCGGAACGAATTGACCGTTTCGGAAGCCTTGCGCGACGCCGCCAGAATGCCGCGACCATGCACCGCCAGCTGGCGCGCAATCGCGGTGGGCTGCAGTGGTTTGCGGCCGGGCACGAACAGCGGCTCGCCGATGCGCTTTTCCAGCATCGACAGGGTGCGCGAAATCGCCGGCTGCGAGGTGCCGAGCAGGGCCGCACCTTCGGTGACGCCGCCGGCATCGACCACCGCCGCCAGTTGAACCAGATGCCGTTCATCGATCTTCATAACAATCCGTTATATTTATCTTGCGAACTTTTATCAACAAAGCCGCCAAACCGGCCTAGCGTCTTCCGCAATGAGGCACCGCAGAATGTGCCCACCCACAAGCGGAGGAAAGCATCATGAGCCTGGTCAGCGGCTATCATCACCTCACCATGAGCACCGATGGCGCTCAGGAGGATTTCGACTTTTTCACCAAGGATCTGGGCCTGCATTCGGTCAAGCGCACGGTGCTGTTTGACGGGGTGCTGCCGGTCTATCACCTTTATTATGGTTCGAAGAACGGCGATGCCTCGACCATCTTCACCACCTTCCCGTTCCGCAAGCCCGGCGTGTTTGGCCGGCGCGGCAGCAACCAGTCCAAGATCATCCAGGCCGCCATTCCCGTGGGCGCCTCGGACTTCTGGGTCGAGCGCCTGAACAAGCGCGGCAACAAGGCCAGGAAGACCAGCCGCTTCGGCATCACCCGCGTCGCGCTGGAACATCCCTGCGGCATCCACTTCGAACTCGTTGAAAATCCGGGCGACCGCCGCGAGCCGATCACCAATGACAAGCAGGGCATCGGCAAGGAGCAGGGCATCAAGGGCATCTATGGTGTGGGCATCTCGGTGACCGACCGCACCTCGATGGATGACTTTTTCACCATCGCCATTCCGATGAAGAAGCTCGCCGACAACCATGAAGGCCTGGCCTTTGCGGTGCCTGAAAACAAGGGCTTGACCTCGGTTGTTGAGGTTCTGCATGAGCCCAGCGTGCCGCAGGGCACATGGACGCTTGGCCGGCGGCACGATCCACCATATGGCCCTCAACACCGGCAACGAGGAAAACCAGCTGAAGCTGCGCGCCCATATCGAGGGCCTGGGCTTCACCGACATTTCCGAGCAGAAGGACCGCAACTACTTCAAGTCCTGCTACGTGCGCTCGCCCGGTGGCGCGCTGTTCGAGATCGCCTGGACCGTGCCGGAAGGCTGGGCCAAGGATGAACCCGTGGGCCAGACTGGGAAGACACTGGTTTTCCCGCCCTGGTTTGAAGACCGCCGCGCCGAAATGGTTGCCGGGCTGGAGGCCGCCAACTTCGACACATGACCAAGGCCAACGCACCACTCTGGAAAGGCGACGCGCTCGAAAGCGCCAAGGTGGTGTGCGTCCTGACGCATGGGCGCGGACAATCGCCCGAAGCCATGGAAGAACATGTGCTGCGGCGGCTTCATGCCCCGCAGACCGCGTTCGTGCTGCCGCGCGCAGCGACGGGAAGCTGGTATGACGCCAAGGCGGTTGATCCACTGACTGACAAGACCCGCGAACAGCTGGCGGAATCGCTGGCGGAATTGAGCGCTGTTGTGGCCGACCTGCCCGAAGGCAAGCCGGTGGTCATGGCGGGCTTCAGCCAGGGCGCATGCCTGTCGATTGAATATGCCATGGCCTTTGGCAGCTGGCCAGGCGCGCTTGTCGCCTTCACCGGTTGCCGCGTGGGCCTCGCCAGCGACGAGCGGCCGAAGACCGATGTGACCGGATTTCCGGTCTATCTCACCGGCTCCGATGCCGATCCGTGGATTCCGGTCGGCGCCTTTGCGCAGTCGGTCCTGGAGCTGGCGACATTGCGCGCACGCCTGCGCACCGATGTGTTTCCATTACGTGGGCATGAAGTCAGCGATGGCGAAATCGCCGTCCTGCAGCACACGCTTCAATCCTATTCAGAGGGGCCGGGGACGCCATGGTGAAAATTGCCATCATTGGCGCAGGCCTGATGGGCCATGGCTTTGCCATCATCTTTTCCCGTGGCGGTTATGACGTTGCGATCACCGATCCGGTGCCTGAAGCCTTGGCTGCCGTGAATGGCCGCATTGAGGGAACGCTCACGTCGCTCGGCCAATCGACCGACTGCATGACGCGCATCCATGCCGTGGCCTCGCTCGAAGACACGGTGAAGGACGCCTATCTCGTTCTCGAGGCCGCACCCGAAAGGCTGGAACTGAAGCAGGATCTTTTCGCGCGCATTGAAGCGGCGGCTCCGAAAGAAGCCATCCTCGCCTCCAACACCTCGGTTATTCCCATCACCCAGGTCATGGCCCGGGTGAAGCACAAGTCCCGCACACTCGGCATGCACTGGTACAACCCGCCGCATCTCGTGCCGCTGGTCGAAGTGATCCAGACCGAGGCGACTGATGCCCGGCACATCACGGCGATGATGGAGATGCTGGCCAAACTCGGCAAGGTGCCGGTGCATGTGAAGAAGGATGTGCCGGGCTTTGTCGGCAACCGCCTGCAGCACGCCATGTGGCGCGAGGCGATCTCGCTCATCGAAAAAGGCGTCTGCGATGCCGACACCATCGACATCGTGGTGAAGAACAGCTTCGGCCGCAGGCTCGCGGTGCTGGGCCCCATGGAGAATGCCGATCTCATCGGCACCGACCTGACGCTCGACATCCAGAACCAGGTTCTGGCGGCGCTGGAAGATTCGCATGAGCCCACCGCCTATCTCAAAAAACTGGTGGCAGATGGCAAGCTTGGCTTCAAGACCAACGCCGGCTTCAAGACCTGGACCGAAGAAAAGAAGACAAAGCTGCGGGCACAGGTCAACCAGCACCTGATGCATCTCAGCGAAATCCTGGAGGAGGATTAGGAACGTGCGTTACGAAGAGATCAATGATCTTCTGAAACCGGGTTACCTGCCGATCGAATCTGGTGTCGTCACTTATGACGATGGCTTCAAGACGGTCTGCGCGCTGGCCCGCATGCCGCGCTGCAAGGCCAAGATGATTGAATGGTGGTTCCGCTGGCTCGGCGGCACCGAGCAATACAAGCTCTGGCATCCGGTCGATCATCTGTTCAGCGATTGGGAGGGCCGCGTGCCCGGAACCCATGTGGGCTCCAGCCATCTCGTCCACGAATATCTCGCAGGCCCCGATGGCCCGGTCTACAAACTGCGCATCAATTTCCGCGACCCGCTGGAATTCTTCGACGAGAAGAAATGGGGCAATTTTTCCGGTGCCGCCATTTGCGCGCGCATCGGCGATCTCGATCATCCCGTCAATTTCGGGCGCATGGTGCATTTCGTGCGCAACACCGACCAGGGTTGCGAAATGCGCTCGCGCTTCTTCCTCGGCCATTTCGAAAGCCGCGTCGAGGGTGAAGCGATGAGCGAAGACCAGAAGGCCAGGATGCGGAAGGAAATGGTGACGCCCGAACTTGCGCGCCGCCTGCATCAGCACTGCACCGAGGAAATGAGTTACCTCGCCGAGCTCCTGCCCATTCTCTACAGGCAGGTGACCGGCGATACCGCGAACTAGAAGTCTTGTACGCCGGGATCAATCCGGCTTTCATGTCTAGAAAAAGAAAGAATGGCCAAGGAGGAAACCATGCCAATTCTCAAAGTCAGCCGGAGAACACTACTCAAGTCGGCGGGTGCGGCGATTGCCATGCCGGCCTATCTGCGCGGCACGGCCTTTGCCGCCGATGCCAGTTTCAAGATCGGCCTTGTGTCGCCCTTGACCGGCCCGCTCGCGGGTTTTGGCGAAGCGCAAGACTGGATCCTGTCCGGCATCAAGGATGCTGTGGCCGGTGTCCAGAACAACGGCAAGCCGGTGAAAATCGAGATCATCACCAAGGATTCGCAGTCGAATCCGAACCGTGCCGCGGAAGTGGCCGGAGAGCTGATCAACAAGGACCAGGTCAACCTGCTGCTCGCCAAGGACACGCCGGATACGACCAATCCCGCCGCTGATCAGGCCGAGCTGGCCGGTGTCCCGTGCATCACCACCAATTGCCCGTGGCAGCCTTATTTCTTCGGCCGCAAGGGTGATCCCGCCAAGGGCTTTGAATGGACCTATCACTTCTTCTGGGGCCTTGAAGATATCATCGCGAGCTACGTTGCGATCTGGGACCAGTCCGGCGCCAAGAAGGTGATCGGTGGCCTGTTCCCCAATGATGCCGATGGCAATGCCTGGGGCGACCCCAAGCTTGGCCTGCCGGGGCCGCTCGCCGCGGCGGGCTACAAGCTCGTCGATCCCGGCCGCTACCAGCCGCTCAACAATGATTTCTCCTCCCAGATCTCGGCCTTCAAGGCGGCGGGTGTGGAGATTGTCACCGGCGTGATGATCCCGCCGGACTTTGCCACCTTCTGGAGCCAGGCGGCACAGCAGGGCTTCAAGCCCAAGGTCGTCACCATCGGCAAGGCGCTGCTTTTCCCGGCAACGCTGGATTCGCTCGGGGACCGCGGCGATGGCCTCACCACGGAAGTGTGGTGGACGCCGACCTATCCCTACAAGTCGAGCCTCACCGGCATCAGCGCCGCTGACCTGGCCTCATCCTATGAGAAGGCATCAGGCAAGCAGTGGACGGCGACGTTGGGCTTCGCCCATGCCATCTGGGAAGTGGCGCTCGACGTGGTGAAGCGCAGCAAGGATCTCTCGGACGCGCAGTCCGTGCTCGATGCCATCACGGCAACTGACCTGCAGACCATTGTCGGTCCGGTGAAGTGGGACGGCAAGCCGGTGAAGAACGTCAGCAAGACTCCGCTTGCCGGTGGCCAGTGGGTGCGCAAGGACGGCAAGTATGAATTGACCGTCGTGTCCAATCCTGTTGCGCCACAGGTGCCGATTGGCGGCAAGCTGAAACTGCTGAACTAGAATTGTAACGTGATGGGGAGGCGGCATGCTGCCTCCCTGTATTTTCTGAATGGCTCTTCTTTCCCTCGACTCGCTTTCGAAAAAATACGGCGCGCTGGTAGTGACCGACGCTGTCAGCCTTTCCGTGGCCGAAGGTGAAATATTGGGAATCCTCGGCCCCAACGGTGCTGGCAAGACCACGCTCTTCAATCTCGTGGCTGGCACGGTGCGCCCCGATTCCGGCGCCGTGCATTTTGGCGGCGAGAACATCTCGGCGCTGGGTGCATCAGAACGCTGCCGCCGCGGCATCTCGCGTTCCTTCCAGGTGCCGCATCCCTTCAACGGCATGAGCGTGTTTGAAAACGTTCTCGTCGGCGCGACCTTCGGGCGCGAGCCGAAAGACCCGCAGGCCCGCGCCCTCGCCGCACTTGAGCAGACGGGCATGAAGAAGAAGGCCAATCTTCTGGCGGGCGGCCTGACATTGCTCGACCGCAAGCGCCTCGAAATGGCGCGTGCCTTGGCGGCCAATCCAAAAGTCCTGCTGCTCGATGAAATCGCGGGCGGGCTGACCGACAGCGAATGCACATCTTTGCTTGCGGCAATCCGGGAAGTTCATGCTTCCGGCGTCACCATCGTCTGGATCGAACATGTCGTGCATGCACTCCTCTCGGTGGCGCAGCGCCTCGTGGTGCTGAACTTCGGCAAGCTCATCGCCGATGGTGCGCCGCACGAGGTGATGAACAGCCGTGAGGTGAAGAGCGTCTATCTCGGCGAGGACGCGCATGGCTGAGGCACTGCTCACTGTCGAAGACCTGAAGGCCGCTTATGGCGACGCGCGGGCGCTGCATGGCGTGTCGTTCACTGTTGCCAAGGGTGAAACGCTGGCGCTGATCGGCGCCAATGGCGCAGGCAAGAGCACGCTCCTCAAATCGATCTGCGGTCTTGTCGGCAACACCCAAGGCCGCATCGCATTCAAGGGCGAGGACATCACACGCCTTCCCGGCAATGAAATCGTGAAGCGTGGCATCGCGCTCGTGCCGGAAGGGCGCAGACTTTTTCCCTCATTGTCGGTTGAGGAAAATCTCGTGCTCGGCGGCAAGGTGAAACGCCCGGGCCAGTGGAATCTGGATTCGATCTATGCGCTTTTCCCGATTTTGAAAGAGAAGCGCCACCAGCCCTCGACCTCGCTCTCCGGCGGGCAGCAGCAGATGGTGGCCATCGGCCGCGCGCTGATGTCCAACCCCGAACTCATTCTGTTTGATGAATTGAGCCTCGGTTTGGCGCCCATTGTCATCAAGGATATCTACGATCTTCTGCCGCGCATCACCGCAGGCGGCATGAGCACCATTCTCGTCGAACAGGATGTGACCCGCGCGCTCAATTCCGCCACGCGTTTTCTCTGCCTGCAGGAGGGCGATGTATCCCTGCAGGGCGACCCGCAGGCCCATTCGCGCGAGGATATCACCCGCGCCTATTTCGGAACCTGAGTGATGGAGTGGGTCAACGCCATCGTGCAGGGCATTCTGATCGGCGGGCTCTATGCGCTCTTTGCTGCCGGCCTGTCGCTGATCTTCGGCGTGATGCGACTCGTGAATATCGCCCATGGTGATTTCATCGTCGGTGCGTCCTATCTGGCCTGGGCCATCATCCACGCCACCGGCCTGCATCCGCTGGCGAGCCTGATCCTCGTGGTGCCGATTGCCGCAGCGATTGGCTATCTCCTGCAATACGGCATTCTCAATCACACCCTCGGCAAGGATATCCTGCCGCCACTGCTGGTGACCTTCGGCCTCTCAGTCATCCTGCAGAATGTGCTGCTGGAAGCCTTCACTGCCGACAGCCGCAAACTGGACGCGGGAGCATTGGAGACCGCAAGTTTCGGCCTGATGCCCGGCGTTGCCATCGGCTATCTCCCGCTGCTGATGTTTGGAACGGCCATCGTGGTCATCGCCGGCCTGCAATACATGTTCTATCGCACAGGCCTGGGCCGTGCCTTCCGCGCCACCAGCGACGACAAGGAAGTGGCGTTGCTGATGGGCCTCGATAACCGCAAGGTCTATGCCGCGGCCATGGCGTTGTGCTTTGCCGTGATTGCTCTCGCTGGTGTCTTTCTCGCGATCCGTTCGAACTTCGATCCCTTCATGGGGCCGGGCCGCCTGATCTTCGGCTTCGAGGCGGTGATCATCGGTGGTCTCGGCAATCTCTGGGGCACTTTGGTAGGCGGCGTCATTCTCGGTGTGGCGCAGGGCGTGGGCGCTGAAATCGATCCCGGCTGGCAGGTGCTCGCCGGGCACATCGCCTTCCTTCTGGTATTGGCACTGCGCCCGACCGGTCTTTTCCCGAGGATCAGCTGATGACAGCGCAGATCCTTCGCTCCACACCGGCCTCGCGTCTTGCGGGCGTCATCGCCATCGTCGTGGCGCTGGTATTGATTGCAGCGCCGTGGTGGGGCTCGATTGCCACCGAACGCCTGATTGGCGAATTCATGATCTATCTCGCCCTTGCCAGCCTGTGGAATCTGCTCGCGGGCTATACTGGTCTCGTCTCTGTGGGCCAGCAGGCCTATGTCGGCTTCGGGGCTTATGTGTTGATTTCGCTGGCGCTGCTCGCAGGCTGGCATCCGCTGCTGGCGGTACCCGTGGCTGGCATCGCGGCAGCTTTGGTCGCCATCCCGGTAGCAACACTCGTCTTCCGTCTGCAGGGTGCCTATTTCGCCATCGGTACCTGGGTGGTGGCCGAAGTGTTCCGCCTGCTGTGCGCGCAGCTTGCCATTCTGGGTGGTGGTTCGGGGATCAGCCTGCCGGCGGCAACCATGAAACTGCTGGGTGATTCACGGATGTGGCGCGAGGCAACGATCTACTGGGTGGCTCTCGCGCTTGGGATTGGTTCGGTCGCGGTGGTTTACGGCCTGCTGCGTTCGCGCATTGGACTGGCACTCACCGCCATCCGCGACAATGCCACGGCCTCGGTCAGCCTCGGCATTCGCATCGAACGGGTGAAATTCGCCGTCTATGTGCTTGTGGCCGGTCTCACCGGCATGGTGGGCACGGTCATTGAGTTGCAGAAAGTGCGCATGTCGCCGGACGCGGCGTTCAGTGTGAATGATTGGACGGCCTTTGTGATCTTCATCGTGGTGATCGGCGGCATCGGCACCATCGAAGGCCCGATCATCGGCACGCTGGTCTATTTCTTCCTGCGCGAATTTCTGGCCGATCTTGGCAGCATCTATCTGATGATCCTCGGCGTGCTCGCTATTGTCATCATGCTGGCAGCGCCCAAGGGCATCTGGGGCTTTGTGCAGGCCAGGTTCGGCCTGTCGCTTTTCCCAACCGGTTACCGTGTGAATTTGAAGGAGTAGTCATGGCAGGCAAGGTCATCATTTCAGTGGCAATCACAGGCGGCATCCACACGCCCACCATGTCGCCGCATCTGCCGGTGACGCCGGACGAAATCGCCACGCGTCGATCGATGCCGCCAAGGCGGGGGCCGCTATCATCCATCTCCATGCGCGCGACCCGAAGGATGGCAGGCCGACGCCGGACCCGGACGTGTTCATGCAGTTCCTGCCGCGCATCAAGCAGAACTGCGATGCCGTGGTGAACATCACCACCGGCGGCGGCCTCAACATGACGGTCGACCAGCGCCTGGCGGCACCGCTGAAAGCGAAGCCCGAAATGTGCTCGCTCAACATGGGTTCGATGAATTTCGGCATCTTCCCGCTGGCGGATCGCTACAAGGACTGGAAGCATGAGTGGGAACAGCCCTATCTCAAGGGCACGGACGACTTCATTTTCCGCAACACCTTCCGGGACATCGCGCGCATTCTGAAGGATCTGGGTGAGGCGCACGGCACGCGCTTCGAACACGAATGCTATGATGTCGGCCATCTCTACAATCTCGCTTATTTCGTCGACAAGGGCCTGCTCAAGCCGCCGTTCTTCGTGCAGATGATCTTCGGCATTCTGGGCGGCATCGGCGCCGACATGCGCAACCTCGTCTTCATGAAGGAGACCGCCGACAAGCTCTTCGGCAAGAGCTACCACTGGTCGGTGCTGGCGGCAGGCAAGAACCAGATTCCATTCTGCACCCAGGCCGCGATGATGGGCGGCAATGTCCGCGTCGGCCTTGAGGATTCGCTCTATATCGGCAAGGGCAAGCTCGCCACCAGCAATGCCGAGCAGGTGCGCAAGATCCGCACCATCATTGAAGAGCTGGGGCTTGAGATCGCAACGCCCAATGAGGCGCGTGAGATGCTGGCTCTCAAGGGCGGAGACAGGGTAGGCTTCTGACATGGTCCAGCCTTTCACCTACAAGGCGCTTCCCACCCGCGTGATCTTTGGCCGCGGCAAGCGTGAGTCCGTGAAGGCGGAGGCAGATGCCTTGGGCCTGAAGCGGCCATTGGTGGTGACAGGCAAGCAGCAATCGGCGCAGGGCGGGGAACTTGCCGCGCAGCACGATTGGCCACATTGGGATGGTGCGAAAATGCACACGCCCGTCGAGGCGACGGAACTGGCGCTGGCCTTCTTCAAAAGTGAAGGTGCTGACGGCGTGGTGGCTCGTGGGCGGTGGTTCATCCATTGGCCTGGGCAAGGCGATTGCTTTCCGCACCGATTGCCATCAGCTCTGCCTGCCCACGACCTATGCTGGCTCGGAGATGACCAACATCCTCGGCGAGACGGCGGCAGGTGCCAAAACCACCAAACGTGATGCCAAGATCCAGCCCGAGACGGTGATTTACGATGCCGATCTGGTGGGCTCATTGCCTGCCGCCATGGCCGCCACCTCCGGCATGAATGCCATCGCCCATGCGGTGGAAGGGCTTTATGCCGTCGATGGCAACCCGATCATTTCATTGATGGCGGAGGAGGGGATTGCGGCGCTGGCGGAAGCCTTGCCTGCGGGTGATACCGACAAAGCGCTATATGGCGCATGGCTCTGCGGCACGGTGCTCGGCAGTGTGTCGATGGCGCTGCATCACAAGCTCTGCCATGTGCTCGGCGGCACATTCAATCTGCCGCATGCCGAAACCCATACCGTCATTCTGCCCCATGCCACGGCCTACAATGCATCGGCCGCACCTGAAGCGATGAAGCGCATTGCGCGCGCACTTGGCGCAAAATCGGCGGCGGGCGGTCTTTACGATCTCGCCAGGAAACTGAACGCGCCCACCTCGCTGAAGCAGCTCGGCATGCCGGAGGATGGTTTGGACAAGGCGGCGGATATGGCCGTTGCCGCACCCTATCCCAATCCGCGCGCGCCTTGAGCGCGCAGCGCTGCGCCAACTACTTCAAAATGCATTTGACGGGCAAAGGCCCGCGGACTGATCAGGAGGGACTCAAATGGCCGACATCACCACCGATGTCATGATTGTGGGCACAGGCCCGGCGGGCGCGGCGACGGCAGCACTGCTCTCGTCTTACGGCGTCGAGAACTTCATCATCAACCGCTACCGCTGGCTCGCCAACACGCCGCGCGCCCACATCACCAACCAGCGTTGCATGGAAGTGCTGCGCGATCTCGGCAAGGAGGTCGAGGAGGAGGTCTATCAGCAGGCCACCGAGCAGGACCTGATGGGTGAGAACGTATTCTGCCTGTCCCTCGCCGGCGAAGAACTCGGCCGCATGAAAAGCTGGGGCAAGAGCCCGCAATCACGCGCCGAGCATCAGCTTTCGTCGCCCTGCCACATGAACGATCTGCCACAGACCTTCATGGAGCCACTGCTGTTCAAGACGGCATGCTCACGTGGCTCGCAGTCGCGCATGTCCTGCATCTATGTCAGCCACGTGCAGGACAAGGATGGCGTCACCGTCACCTGCAAGGACAGGTTGACCGACAAGGACTTCACCGTGCGCTGCAAATATCTGGTCGGCGCCGATGGCGGCAACTCGCTGGTGGCGGAGGCGGAGAAGTTGCCTTTCGAAGGCAAGATGGGTGTCGGCGGTTCAATGAACATCCTGTTCCGCGCCGATCTTTCCAGATACGTGGCGCACCGTCCGTCGGTGCTCTATTGGATCATGCAGCCCGGTGCCGATGTCGGCGGTATCGGCATGGGTCTGGTCCGCATGGTGCGGCCCTGGAACGAGTGGCTCATCGTCTGGGGCTATGACATCAACCAGCCGCCGCCGAAGGTCGATGCCGCGATGGCCACGCAAGTTGCGCGGCAACTGGTGGGCGATCCCAAGCTGGAGATCGAACTCATTTCTGCCAACACCTGGACCGTGAACAACATGTACGCGACTGAGATGCAGAAGGGCCGCGTCTTCATCATGGGCGATGCCGCGCACCGCCATCCACCCTCCAATGGCTTGGGCTCCAACACCTCCATTCAGGATGGCTTCAACCTCGCCTGGAAGCTGGCGGCGGTAATCAAGGGCCATGCGACACCCAAGCTGCTTGACAGCTTCACTGTCGAACGCGCCCCGATTGCCAGGCAGATCGTGACGCGCGCCAACCAGTCGATTGCCGAATTCGGCCCGATCTTCGAGGCCCTCGGCATGGATGGCGGCGTCGATCATGAAAAAATCCAGCGCAACATGAACGCGCGCGCCGACGCCACGCCCGCAGCTGAAAAGCAGCGCGAGGCTTTGCGCAAGGCGATTGAGTTCAAGAAATATGAATTCGACTGCCACGGCGTGGAGATGAACCAGCGCTATGTCTCTTCCGCCGCGGTGACCGATGGCCAGAAGGAACCAGCATTCGAGCAGGACAGGGAGCTGCATTACGCGCCCACCACTTGGCCGGGCGCCAGGTTGCCGCATGCCTGGGTGTTCGACAAGGATGGCAAGCAGCATTCCACCCTCGATCTCTGCGGCCACGGCAAGTTCACGGTGCTGACCGGCATCGGCGGTGAGGACTGGGTGAAGGCGCGCCAAGGCCCTGGGCAAGGAGCTGGGGATGGAGATCGTCACCCGCGTCATCGGCCCGCGCCACGACTTCGAGGATCATGTCGGCGACTGGGCGAGGATCCGCGAGATCAGCGATGGCGGCTGCCTTCTGGTGCGGCCCGACCATCATGTCGGCTGGCGGGCGTTCAATGCGAGCAAGAATGCCGGGAATGATCTCGGCACCGCGCTCAAGAAAATTTTGGGGCACTGACCATGGCCAGGAAAGTCGCCAAAAAAGCCGCGAAGAAGAAGCCAGCAAAAAAGGCCAAGCGCAAGATGAACTACTATTTCACCGTGAAGGACTCGGTGAAGGTGGTGCAGGACCGCGCCGGGCCTAATGCCAACAAGCGCGTGAAATTTCTGACTGACACGCTGGTCAAGCATCTCCATGCCTTCATCAAGGAGGCGCGGCCGACGATGGATGAGTGGATGTATGGCATCAACTTCCTCACCCGCACCGGGCACCTCTCCACCGACTGGCGGCAGGAGTTCATCCTGCTGTCCGACACGCTGGGCGTTTCCATGCTGGTCGAAAGCCTCAATCACGCGAAGATGTCGGACGAAACGGAATCGCACCGTGCTGGGGCCGTTCTACATTCCCAATGCACCGCATTATGAGAATGGCGCCAACATTTGCCTCGACGGCAAGGGCGAGCCGGTCTGGGTTCATGGCCGTGTCATGGATTCGAAACGCCGCCCCATTCCCGGTGCCAAGCTTGATGTCTGGCAGGCCAATGAAGACGGATTTTATGATGTGCAGCAGAAGGGCATCCAGCCCGACATGAACCTGCGCGGCGTGTTCACCTCTGATGAAAAAGGCCGCTATTATTTCCGCTCGGCCTATCCGCGCTATTATCCCATTCCCTATGACGGCACGGTGGGCGACATGCTGAAGGCGCTGGACCGCAATCCCAACCGTCCCGCGCATCTGCATTTCATTGTTTCGGCGCCGGGCTATGAAATCAGTAACGACGCACATCTTCACGCCTGACTGTCCGTGGCTGAAAGATGATGCGGTGTTCGGAGTGAAGGAAAGCCTGATTGCGGATTTCAAGGACGTGAACGATCCGAAGAAAGCGGCCGAACTTGGCCTGCCCAATCCGTTCAAAACCGTCGAGTGGGATTTCGTGCTGAGCAAAGCAGAAGAAATGAGCAAGCCCTGCATCATCTGCGTGGCGATCACCGGTTCTCTGCCAACCAAGGAGAACAACCCGGCGGTTCCCATCACCATCACGGAGCAGATCGAAAGCACGCACGAAGCGTTTGAAGCGGGCGCCACGATTGCGCATTGCCATGTGCGCGATGACGAAGGCAAGCCGACATCTGATCCGGAACGCTTTGCGCGGCTGAAGGAAGGCCTGGAGAAACATTGTCCCGGCATGATCGTGCAGCTGTCGACCGGCGGCCGCTCCGGCGCGGGCAAGGCGCGCGGTGGTATGCTGCCGTTGAAGCCTGACATGGCTTCGCTCACCGTCGGTTCCAACAATTTCCCGACGCGCGTGTATGAAAACCCGCCAGATCTTGTCGATTGGTTGGCTTCCGAAATGCTGGCTTATGGCATCAAGCCGGAGCTTGAGTGTTTCGATCTCTCGCACATCGTGCAGGCTTCGGTCGATGCAGAAGGATGGCCGGTTGAAAGGCCCGCTCTACATCCAGTTCGTCATGGGCGTGAAGAATGCCATGCCTGCTGATGAGCCGATCTTCGATTTCTATATCGAGACCGTGAAGCGCCTGGCGCCAGATGCCCAGTGGTGCGCGGCCGGCATTGGCCCGGCGCAGATCGTGATCAACGAGTGGTGCATCAGGAAGGGCGGCCACACCCGCACCGGCATGGAAGACAACGTGCGCTTCGACAAGGACACGCTGGCGCCGTCAAACGCGGCACTGGTCAAGCGCGCTGCCAATCTGTGCGCGAAATACAACCGGCCGGTTGCCAACTGGAAGCAGGCGCGCGAAATCCTCGGCCTTCCCTTCAGGCAGGGGTTGCCTGCCTGATGTGGCTCACGGTGCGTGCCGTGCTTTTCCGTTCCACGATCTCATAACCCAGATCGAGCACGGATTGCTTGAGCTTGCCTGTGGTGAGGGCCTCAAGCGCGGCCTCGGCGGCAAGCTGTCCAGTCTTGAAGCGATGGGTGGCCACGGATGTAAGGGCCGGATATGACGTGGCGGCAAATTCAAGATCATGAAAGCCGATGATCGAAACATCGTCCGGCACGCGGATGCCGAGGCGCTGGAATTCATGAATGACGCCCAGCGCGACGTTGTCGTCAATGCAGTAAAGGGCTTCCGGCACCTTGCCAGCAGCCGCAATGCTCTGTGCGATTTCCGCGCCCAGTGTCACCCGTGAAGGCTTGCGCATCACAAAGACATGCGCGTTGGGGTCGAGCTGTGCCTCTTCGAGCGCCAATTTGTAACCAGTGAGGCGTTCTATGGCGCGCGCGTCTTGCATGCCGCCCACGAAGCCGACCCGCCTCATGCCCTTGGAGAGTAGATGCTGATGTCGCGTCATGGCCCGCTTGCCGCTGATCCAACCCGATATTGATGCCGAGAGGATCGCGCGTCAGCTGAAAGGTCTCGACGACAGGAATGCGTGCACGCTTCAGCAACATCCGGGTCTCGCTCGAATGCTGAACGCCGACCATGATGATGGCATCGACCTGATGGCCGAGCAGGGCGCGCACTGCTTTCTCTTCTTCTTCCAGCGAATACAGGTTGTTGACCACGATGACCTGGAAACCTGCAGGCAGCAGCGTCTCGTGCAGCGCCTGCAGATATTCAGCGAAGATAACATTATAGAGTGTGGGCACCACGACACCGATGATGTGGCTGCGCGACGAGGCAAGCCTGCTGGCGGCAAGATTGGGCACATACCCCAATCGCTTTACCGCGGCGGCAATCTTGTGCCGCAGCTCTTCTGATACTGTGTCCGGCGTGCGGATGGCGCGCGAAACCGTGATCGGGCTGACATTCGCAAGCCGTGCAACGTCTTGTAATGTGGCCTTTCGTTTCTGGATCGCCCTCTCCCGCGTCTTGCTAAGGTGCATGTTCCACCCCGCCCGTTCGCAGAAGCAAACAACATAATCTATGATAGCGCAATCATTTGCGTTGACAGCGCTAACATTTATGTTAGCTTTTTTCACGTTTCGGCGCGCTGTGACCGGCGCGAAAGAACTTTATATAAAAAGAACAATAATCAGAATTCATGTGGAGGAAGCAAATGAAGATCAAGAAACTGGTGAAAAGTGTGGCCTTGATTGGCCTCGCGAGCGCCGCCCTGGCAGGTTTTGCGGAAAAGGCAACCGCCTTTGACGTGGTCGCCGGGCCGGCCAGCGATCCAAAATGCATGTCGCCTTGGGCGGCGGATACAACATTCTTCCAGTTCAAGAAGAAGGATGGCCCTTACCGTATCGCTTTGGCTAACGGCTACATCGCCAACACCTGGCGCATCCAGATGGTGCAGACTGCCAAGGCCTATGCTGCCCAGCCAGACGTGAAGGCCAAGCTCAAGGAATTCAAGGTGGTCTCGACCGGTGAAGACGCCGCGGCACAGATTTCCGCCATCAACAACTTCATTGACTCCGGTTATGACGCCATCGTCGTCAACGCCCAGAACCCGACGGCCTTTGGTCCCGTGATCAAGCGCGCCAAGGAAGCCGGCGTTGTGCTGGTGGCCTTTGACAACATCCTCGACACGAAGGATGCCATCAACGTCAACGTCGACCAGAAAGGCCTCGGCGTCTATTGGGCCAAATGGCTCGACTCGCACCTGCCCAATGGCGGCAAGGTTCTTGAAGTGCGTGGCGTGGCCGGCACCTCGGTGGACACCGATCGTCACAACGGCATCAAGGAAACCCTCGATGCCACCGGCAAGAAGTGGCAGGTGACGGAAGTTGTCGGCAAATGGGATGACGGCGTGGCCCAGAAGGTGACAGCCGACGCCATTGCCACCAACGGTCCGTTCGATGGCTACACGGCACAGGGTGGCGACACCGGTGTGGTGCGCGCCATGATGGACGCCAAGCAGAAGTTCGTGCCTTTCGGCGGTGAAACCGAAAACGGCTTCCGCAAGCTTTGCGCTGCTCACTCTGCTGATGGTCTGAAGTGCTCGTCGGCCGGCACCGGTCCTGCCCAGGTTGCGGTGGCCATCAAGGTCGCCATCGCTGCTCTGGAAGGCCAGGTTGTGCCGCAGTCGATCAAGCTGCCCACCGCCATCGCCGAAGATCCGAACATGAAGGATGGTCAGGATTACTTTGCTGACCAGTCCGACAACTTCTTCGTCGGCAACTCCTTCCCGACCTGTGGCATCAACTTCAATGCCCAGGAAATCATGGGTCAGACCAAGGACAACCAGTAACACTGGCTAGCCAACAGGGCGCTGCACGGTTTATGACCGTGCAGCGCTTCGCTGTGGACCTTCATGATGCAGACACCTGAGCCGCTTCTTTCCCTGCGCGGCATCACCAAGCGATATGGTGGTGTGCTGGCGCTGAATGCCGCCGACATCGACATTGCAGCCGGGCGCATCCATGCCGTGCTGGGCGAAAATGGGGCCGGCAAATCGACGCTGATCAAGATCATGTCCGGCGTGGTGATGGCCGATGAAGGCAGCATGACGCTCTCCGGCGCTGCCGTGCGGCCGCAATCGCCTGCCCAGGCCAATGATCTCGGCATTGCCTGTGTGTTTCAGGAATTATCCCTGGTTCCCGATCTTTCCGTTGCCGACAACATCGTGGTGCGCAATCCGCCGCGGCGCTTCGGCCTCATCGACCGAACGGCGCAGCGAAAAATTGCAGAGGCCGCGCTGGCCGAGGCTGGTGCTGGCGATGTGCATCCTTCCAGCCTTGTGCGTGATCTGCCGCTGTCGCGCCGCCAGATGGTCGAGATCGCCAAGGCGCTGACTTACCGGCCCCGCGTTCTCATTCTCGATGAAGCAACCTCGGCGCTCACGGCCGCCGATGTCGAACGTACCTTCGCGGTGATCCGGGCCTTGCGCGAGAAGGGCACCGCCATTGTCTATATCTCGCACAAGATGCGCGAGATCGAAGAACTCGCCGATGATTGCACCATCTTCCGCAACGGCAGCAAGATCTCAACCTTTCCGGCGCGTTCCAAGACTCACAAGGAAATGGTCGAACTGATGATCGGCCGCGAATACAAGAATACCTTTCCGCCGAAGCCTGCAAAGCAGCACCATGAGAAGCCGCGTCTGCAGTGTGAAAATCTGGGCTGGAACAACCAGCTGAAAAACATTTCCTTTGATGTGAAGCCGGGCGAGATCATTGGCCTCGGCGGGCTCGACGGGCAGGGCCAGAAGGAACTCTTGCTCAGTCTCTTCGGCGTGATGCGCGGTGTCGATGGCAAGGTGATGGTGGACGGCCGTCCCTTCAAGCCAACAAGCCCGCGCCGCGCCAAGAAGCCGGACATCGCCATGGCCCTTGTGCCAGAAGACCGCAAGACCGAAGGCCTGATGCTATCGCTGTCGATCAGGGAAAATGCCGGCTTCTCATCGCTGGACCGTATTTCATCACTTGGCATCGTGCAAAATGCCAGGGAGGATGAGCAGCTGAAGCGCCTCATCCAGCTGCTGCAGATCAAGGTGGCGGATGCAGATTTGCCGGTGTCCTCGCTTTCGGGCGGCAACCAGCAGAAGATCGTCATCGCCAAATGGCTGGCCAACAATCCCAAGATCGTGTTGCTCAATGATCCCACGCGCGGCATTGACGTGGGTACCAAGCAGGAAATCTATGTGCTGTTGCGCAAGCTCGCCGAAAGCGGCACCAGCATCGTGTTTTACACCACCGACTATGCCGAGCTGATCGGCTGCTGCGACCGCGTGCTGGTCATGTACAGCGGCCAGATCGTCAGGGAACTTGATGGTGCGCAGATCACCGAGCACAACCTGATTTCAAGCGCCCTCAACATCACCGAAGGATCCGCCGCATGAAGGAGTGGCGCTACTGGTTCGCGGGCAACAAGGGGACACTTTCGGCGCTCGCCATCTTCATTGTGATGTTCGGGGTCTATGTCGGCAACCATCCCGCAGGCTTCACGCCCAATGTGGTGCAGACAGCGGCCAACAAGGGCTCGCTTCTGGCATTCATCGCCATGGCACAGGCCATTGTCGTGATCACCGCCGGCATTGATCTCTCGGTGGGCATGATCTTCATCCTCTGCAACTGTCTCGCATCGGCGGTCGTGGCGGGCTCGGCCGGCATGACTCTTCTGGGCGTCATCGCGGTGTTGCTGACTGGCATTGCCTGTGGCGCCGTCAACGGCGCCATCGTGGTCGTGGGCCGCCTGCAACCCATCGTCACCACCATTGCCACGGGTGCAGTCTTCTATGGACTGGCGCTTTTTGTCAGGCCATTTCCGGGAGGTGCGGTGAACGATGTGCTTGCCGATGCGCTCACTTCCAAGGTCTTCGGCATTTTCCCGGCGAGCTTCATCGTGCTTGCGCTGGTCATTCTGCTGGTCTGGGTACCTTACAGCCGCTCGGTGATGGGCCGCACCGCCTATGCCATCGGCTCTTCCGAAAGTGCGGCCTTCATGTCGGGCATGCCAGTCAACCGCGCCAAGTTTTTCGCCTATGTGCTTTCGGGCTTTCTCTCGGCCATCGGCGGGCTCTATCTCACCTTCTTCTCCTATACGGGCGAAGCATCCTATGCCAATGGCAGCAACTATACGCTGTTCTCGATTGCATCGGTTGTGCTCGGCGGCGTTTCCTTGATGGGCGGCAGAGGCAGCGCACTCGGCGCGGTGTTTGGTGCGCTCGCCTTCCGCACCATTGGCGATCTGCTTTTCGTCTTCGATTTCGATCCGCTGTGGCAGCCGCTCTTCCAGGGCGTCATTCTGGTGCTGGCGATTGCCGTCGGCACGGTCGGCCTGCTTCAGGTGCGCAACAAACTGGATTGGTTCAGATGAAAAACGCAATCGCGGCTCTGCCATCCGGTTTCCTGCCCAAGGACAAAAGTGTCGTCATCGCCTTTGCCTGCATCATTCTTCTGATCCTCATCGGCTCGCTTTATTCCAGTTCCTTCCTGTCGCCGCCCTACCTGCTGCAGCAGCTCAAGGTCGCGTCATTCCTGGGCGTGATTGCCACCGGCATGATGATCGTCGTGTTGCTTGGCCAGATTGATCTTTCTGTGCCCTGGGTAGTGACGGCGGGCGCCATGATGGCTTGCGCGGCAGCGGGCCATGGCACCACGGGAGCAATTCTCGCCATTCCGTTCGGCATCTTCTGCGGTGCCATCATCGGGCTGGTGAATGGCCTGGCAACGGCATACCTGCGCATTCCTTCGATGATCGTGACACTCGCGGCCAACGCCGTGGTTCAGGGCCTGATGGTGGTCTATACGGGCGGTTTCTCCCCGCGTGACTCAGCCTCGCCCGCCATGCGCTACCTGGCAACCGGCCAAACCATTCCCGGCCTTTCCAACGGCGTTCTCATGTGGATCATCATTGGCGCAGGCACCGTCTTCCTGTTGCGCAAGACGACGTTTGGGCGCTCTGTTTACGGCATTGGCACGCGTGAAAGTGCGGCCTTCCTGTCGGGCATCGACACGCGCGCCATCGTCACGATGGCCTTTGTCCTGTCGGGTGCGCTGAGCGCCTTTGGCGGTGTTCTGCTCGCGGGCTACGCCTCGAAGGCCGCGCAATCCATGGGTGACGCCTACCTGCTGCCTGCGATTGCCGCCGTTGTCCTGGGTGGCACGCATATTCTCGGTGGCAAGGGCACATATCTCGGCACTGTCGCCGGCGTCATCCTCATCACATTGCTGCAATCCATTTTGTCGGTGATGCAGATCAGCGAGGCGGGAAGACAGGTGATCTATGGCGCCGTCATCATCGTCATGCTGCTGCTCTACGGCCGGCAGGCACAGCAATAGTCGTTTGCCATTTCATTCGTCCCTGCTGGTGATGCCGTTCACGGAGGTGTAAGGACAGCGCCTTTGACGGGCGTGGCTGTGTTGTGAACACCTCTGGCATTGAACTCGTGATCTTCGACTGCGATGGCGTTCTCATCGATAGCGAAATGCTGAGTTCCTCCGTCCTGATGCAGCTCATGGCGGAAGTCGGGCTGCCGATCACGCCGGAAATTTTCCGCAGTGATTTTCTTGGCCGCAGCTTTGCTTCTGCCGCCGAACGTGTTGCACAGCGCTTCGCGAAAACTCTCCCCGATGATTTCCAGATGCAGTATCGCGCGCGGCTCCTTACACGCATGCGTGGCAATCTGAAACCCATGCCGGGTGTTGAAGCTGTGCTCGGCGCGATGACGGTGCCGATCTGTCTCGCCACCAGTTCAAGCCCGCCCCGCCTCGCCGTGTCGCTGGAAGAGTCAAAACTCGGGCCCTTCTTTGGCGACAGGTGCTACACCGCCTCGCAGGTGAAGAATGGCAAGCCCGCACCCGACCTTTTGTTTCATGCTGCTGCTGCAATGAATGCCAATCCATCGCGCACCTTGGTCATCGAAGACAGCGAGATGGGTTTGCGTTCCGCGATCGCGGCCGGGATGGCCGTGTGGCACTTCATTGGCGGTTCCCACATGCGCGGCGCATCGGATTTACCTTCCGATGTGAAACCTCACCGCGTGCTTGACTCCATGCCAGCCTTGCACAATGCATTCCGCCAGATTGGAATTGCCACGTGACACGCAAGCTTGAACCTGAGAGTGACCGTCTGGATGACGCCGCAAGGGCAGGCTGGCTGTATTACATTGCCGGCAACACGCAGGACGAAATCGCGCGCAAGCTTGGCGTTTCGCGCCAGACTGCACAGCGTCTCGTTTCTCTTTCGGTGTCGGAGCGGCTCATAAAGGTGCGGCTTGATCATGCGCTGGCCAACTGCATGGCGCTGGCTGACCAACTCCGTGAGAAGTTCGGTTTGGTCCACGTCGAAGTCGTGCCATCGGACCCGGATTCTCATTCAGAAACAACGGGCATAGCCGAAGCAGCTGCGGCGGAACTTGAGAAGGCTCTCGACTCTCAGCACTCGGTCATTGCCGCCGTGGGAACGGGGCGCACCCTGCGTGCCATGGCCGAGCAGGTGAGCCCTATGGATTGCCCGCAGCACAAGATTGTTTCTCTAGTGGGCAATATTGCGCCTGATGGATCTGCGTCGATCTTTGATGTCGCAAGCCGCATCGGCGACCGCGTGCGCGCCCCTTATTATCCCATGCCGCTTCCCGTGATCGCCGCCACCGTTCATGAAAAGGGTCTGCTGGTCGAACAGAAAACCCTGCGCAACATTATTGATCTAGCTGAACATGCCGATGTGACTTTCGTTGGCATCGGCACCGTTGATAATGAGGCAGCGCTTTTACGCGATGGCTTCGTCAAGGCTGAGGAAATCCGCTCGCTGGTGCGGGCTGGAGCTGTGGGTGAAATAACCGGATGGGCTTTTGACGATGCCGGAAATCTCATTGATGGCCTGACCAATGACCGCGTCTTGAGCGTGCCACTGCAACATGCTCCGAAGCGCCGTGTCATAGGTGTGTGCATGGCGGCAATACGACAGAAAGCCGTGCGTGGCGCACTCAGTGGAAAACTCATCAACGGCCTGATTACAAATGAGATCATGGCCGCTTCGCTTCTGCAAAATTAGAATTGACGCACTGCAGCGCTGATTCAGTCTTGACCTGAACCCGCTTTCAAGGTGACATTCGCCCCACGACTGAGCAAAAGCTCAGCCATTACGGGAGGAACTAATGAAAGCTTTTATGTCGGGCGTCTTGGGCGCCTGCGCCTTTGCTGCTTTGGCCGGAACGGCTCTGGCGGCTGATACGACTTTGACCATCGCCACCGTGAACAATGGCGACATGATCACCATGCAGAAGATGACGGATGACTTCACCAAGGCCAATCCGGACATCAAGCTGAACTGGGTGACGCTGGAAGAAAACGATCTCCGCCAGAAAGTGACCAAGGACATCACCACCAAGGGCGGCCAGTATGACGTGCTGACCATCGGCATGTACGAAACCCCGATCTGGGGCGCCAAGGGCTGGCTGAAGCCACTCACCGATGCTCGATGATCCGAAGGATTTCCTGCCCGCTGACGTCGGCGGCCTTTCCGCCAAGGGCAAGCTCTATGCAGCACCCTTCTACGGCGAAAGCTCTTACATCATGTACCGCACCGACCTGATGGAAAAGGCCGGCCTGAAGATGCCGGATGCTCCGACCTGGGACTTCGTGCGTGACGCTGCCAAGAAGATGACTGACCGCGCGACGGGCGTGAACGGCATCTGCCTCCGCGGCAAAGCCGGCTGGGGTGAAAACATGGCCTTCCTGACCGCCATGTCGAACTCCTTCGGCGCCCGCTGGTTCGATGAAAAGTGGCATCCGCAGTTTGATCACCCAGGAATGGAAGGACACGCTGAACTTCTACGTCGACATGATGAAGGAATCAGGTCCGCAGGGCGCTTCGGGCAACGGCTTCTCGGAAAACCTGGCGCTCTTCCAATCCGGCAAGTGCGGCATGTGGATTGACGCCACCGTGGCTGCCAAGTTCGTGTCTGATCCGAAGGCTTCGCAGGTTGCCGACAAGGTGGCCTACGCTCTGGCTCCGGACAAGGGCCTCGGCAAGCGTTCGTAACTGGCTGTGGGCCTGGGCTCTCGCCATTCCCGCCGGCACCAAGAAGGAAGAAGCCGCGCAGAAGTTCATCGGCTGGGCCACCTCCAAGCACTATGAAGATCTGATCGCCAAGGCAGGATGGCTGGGCCCAAGTCCCTCCAGGCACCCGCACCTCGCTGTACGCCAACCCGGAATATGCCAAGCTGCCCTTCGCCAAGATGACCTTGGACTCGATGAACTCGGCTGATCCGACGCACCCGACTGTGAAGCCGGTGCCTTACACCGGCGTGCAGTTCGCTTCGATCCCGGAGTTCGCTGACGTTGGCACCAAGGTCGGTGAACTGTTCTCGGCCGCACTGGCCGGCCAGTCAGCTCTGACGATGCGCTGAAGCAGGCTCAGGCTTACACCACCCAGGTCATGACCAAGGCTGGTTACATCAAGTAAATAGCCATGCGGGTGACCACTCCTCTGGTCACCCGCTGGTTTCTCCCGCACCACCTCCGTGGCATCGGGGGCCTTTGGCCAGTCACGGGGGTGGTGTTTTTCACCAGTTAACGGCTGGTGTCATCCTTGATGGACTCATTCAGGAGTGACACAAAGTGTCTTGTACAGCTTGGTGCGCAACCGGACGCGAACGACGTCCATCTACCCAATGACGCACAAGGGGGGATTTTGGAATGGCAACAAGTCACGCGCAACGGCTTGGAAGATTGGCTTTGGCCCCATCGGTGGCAGCCCTGGTGGCCTGGGCCTTCGTGCCGCTGGCCATCGCCATCTATTTCGCTTTCCTGCGCTATAATCTGCAGAAGCGACAATACCGGCTGGATGGGCCTGGACAATTTCTACTACTTCATCAACGATCCATATTTCATCAAAGACTTTATCAACACACTGGTGTTGGTGCTTTCCGTGCTGGTGATCACGGTGGTGGGTGGCGTGTTTCTGGCCATGCTGCTGGATCAGCCCTTCTGGGGCCGGGGCATCGTCCGTGTGCTGATGATTTCGCCCTTCTTCATCATGCCGACCGTCTCATCGCTGGTATGGAAGAACCTGATCATGCATCCGGTCTTCGGCCTGTTTGCCGCCATTCAGAGATTTTTCGGCGCGACCGAGGTGTTCGACTGGTTTGGCACGGCGCCTTTGATCTCCGTCATCATCATCGTGGCCTGGCAATGGCTGCCCTATGCCGCGCTCATTTTGCTGACCTCGCTGCAATCACTGGATGAGGAGCAGAAAGCCGCCTCGCAGATGGATGGCGCCGGGCCGGTCGCCTATTTCCGCTACATCGTGCTGCCGCATCTGTCGCGCCCGATCACGGTCGTGATCCTGATCGAGACGATTTTCCTTCTGAACATTTTCGCCGAAATCAAGGTGACTTCAGTCGGCGGCTTTGCCGGCAACCTGACCTACCTTGTCTTCTCGCAACTCAATGACGCCACCGATGTCGGCGAGGCGGCCGCTGGCGGCCTGATTGCCGTGGTGCTTGGCCAATCTTGTTTCGATCTTCCTCGTCCGCATCGTGGGCCGGAACCTGGAGAACTGATCATGGCGCAACAAAACGCAACTCGACGCAAAGTCGCCTTCACCATCCTCGCCTGGGCTCTTGGCATCCTGATGTTCTTCCCGATCTTCTGGACGGCGGTGGCCGCCTTCAAGACTGAGTCGGACGCCTACACCTTGCCGCAGAACTGGCTTTCCACGCCATGGACGCTCGAGAATTTCGGCATTGTGCAGGAGCGCTCAGACTATGTGCGCTACATCATCAACACGCTGGTGATTGCCGGCCTTTCGACCATCCTGGGCCTGCATCTTTGCGGTTCCCGCCGCCTGGTCGATGGCCTTTGCGCCTGTCCACCAAGCCCACCAATCACCTGGAGCGGCAAGCGTTGGCTCGCCACCATTCTGGGTCACCGCCTTCGTTGTCGGCCTGTTCCTCTATGTGGCGCTGGGCTGGGACCTCGACCGGCAATGCGACGATCGGCTTCATCTGCCTGATCATCGTGCATCGTTCCAGTGGCCTGTGGGTCTTCAGCCGCAACACCACGACACGCTGCTGTGGATGCTGTCCACCAAGATGATGCCGCCTGCCGGTGCGCTGATCCCGATCTATCTGATCTTCAACCGCAACGGCCTTGTCTTCAAGGATTGGGGCTGGATCGATCTTTCGGACTGGAACCTGATGGACTCATTCTGGGGCATGGTGCCGCTGATGATGCTGCTCAACCTGCCGATCATCATCTGGATGCTCTACACCTACTTCAAGGAAATCCCGATGGAGATCCTCGAAGCCTCGCGCATGGATGGTGCATCGGTGTGGAATGAACTCACCCGCATCCTCCTGCCGATGGGCATTCCGGGCATCGTCTCGACCTGCCTGCTCAATCTTATCCTGGCATGGAACGAAGCCTTCTGGACGCTGAACCTCACCAACAAATATGCAGCGCCCTTGAGCTTCTTCATCTCGGAATATTCAAGCCCCGAGGGCCAGTTCTGGGCCAAGCTTTCTGCGGCGTCCATCATGGCCATTGCGCCAATCATGGTGGTGGGCTGGTTCTCGCAACGCCAACTTGTACGCGGTCTCACATTCGGAGCGGTGAAATAACATGGGCACCATTACTCTCAATAAAGTACGCAAGGCCTTTGGCGATCACGTCATCATCCCGGGCGCTGATCTCGAAATCAGGGAAGGCGAGTTCATCGTCTTCGTCGGCCCTTCGGGCTGCGGCAAGTCCACCCTGCTGCGCCTGATCGCCGGACTGGAGGATACGACCTCCGGCACCATCTCGATTGACGGCAAGGACATGACCGACGCAGCGCCCGGCGAGCGTGGCCTGGCCATGGTGTTCCAGTCCTATGCGCTCTATCCCGCACATGTCGGTGCGCGACAACATCGCCTTTCCCGCTGAAGATGGCGAAGAAGTCCGCAGGACAAGATTGAGGCATGCTGGTGAAGGATGCCGCCGGCAAGCTCAACCTCACGGATTATCTTGATCGCAAGCCGCGCCAGCTCTCGGGCGGCCAGCGCCAGCGCGTCGCCATCGGCCGCGCCATTGTGCGCGAACCGAGCGGCTTCCTGTTTGACGAGCCTCTGTCCAACCTTGATGCCGCACTGCGCGTCAACATGCGCGTCGAAATCCTGCAGATGCACAAGACCATGAAGGCCACCATGGTCTATGTCACCCATGATCAGGTCGAAGCCATGACCATGGCTGACCGCATCGTGGTTCTGAACCGCGGCAACATCGAGCAGGTTGGGCTCGCCGCTTGAGCTCTATAACAAGCCGAATTCGCTGTTCGTCGCTGGCTTCATCGGTTCACCCAAGATGAACTTCGTTGAAGGCAACACGGTGGGCATCCGCCCCGAACATATCACCCTCAGCGACAAGAAGGGCGAGTGGCCGGGCACGGTGAAGCTGTCTGAACATCTGGGCTCCGACACCTTCCTCCATATCGATGGCGGCAAGCGTGGCCAGATGACCGTGCGCGCTTCGGGTGAAAGCAAGTTCGGCCCCGGTGACAAGATCTGGATGTCGCCGGAAGAAGGCCGCCTGCATCACTTCAATAAAGAGGGCAGGGCGGTCTAGCGTTGGCCAGGGACTATGACCACGGGCTTTGACTATATCATCGTGGGCGGCGGCTCGGCTGCCTGCGTCGCGGCCTGGCGGTTGGTGAAGGAGCGTCAGGCGCGCGTGTTGCTCCTGGAGCGGGGCCCCATGCGGGCCTCGGGTCTTTCGCGCTTCTATCTGCCCATGCCCGCGGCCTGGATGAAGGGCATCGCCGGCAGCGAAGTGGTCGAGGTGCATGAGCCTGTTCCGCAAAAGCACTTGAACGGACGTCAGCCAAAAATCGGCCAGGCTAATATTCTGGGGGGCGGCACCGCGGTCAACGCCATGGTCTACACGCGCGGCCAGGCGGAAGACTACGACAACTGGGACAGTTTCCTCGGCAGCAAGGGCAAATGGGCCTATGCCGAGATGCTGAAGCATTTCCGCGCGCTCGAATACAATCACGAGTTCAATGACACATGGCATGGCGTCGGCGGCCCGCTGCATGTCTCGGGCACGGGTGCCAAATGCCAGGCGACGGAGGATTACATTCTCGCCGTGCAGGGATTGGGCGTGCCCTTCAATCCGGATTTCAACGGCGCACAGCAGATGGGCGTCGGCACCATGCAATACACGACATGGAAGCGCCGGCGCTGGAACGGTGTCGATGCCTTCCTCTCGCAGATCGTGAAGGACGAGCGCTTCACTGTGGAGTGCGATGCATTGGTCACACAGCTCCTGATCGAAGGCGGCAAGTGCACTGGTGTCACCTATCTGAAGAATGGCCAGACGCAGACCGCGCACTGCAATGAGGCGGTGCTCATGGCGGCAGGCACCTACAATACGCCGAAACTGCTCAAGCTTTCCGGCATCGGTCCCGCGGATGAATTGAAAACCCACGGCATCACCACGCGCGTCGATCTGCCCGGCGTCGGAGAGAACCTGCAGGACCATCACGAAGTGCCTGTCGTCTCCGCCACCAATGGCCATTTCGGTTATGACGGCGAAGACAAGGGCCTGCGCATGATCCGCAACGGCCTGCAATATCTGCTGTTCAAGACGGGGCCTGTTGCCAGCGTCGGGGTCGAGGCCTGTGCCTATATCAACCCTGAAGGTGGCGCGCGCCCGACAATCAAGATGTATTGCGTGCCTTCGGTCTATCTCGATGCCGATGTCGGCGGCGCCAAGCCGAAGGATGGCGTGACGCTGAATGCTTGCCTGCTGCGGCCGAAATCACGCGGCACCGTCAAGCTGCGCTCGACGCGGCCACAGGACAAGCCGGTCATCGACAACAACTATCTCGCCGAGGAAGACGATCTGCGCATCGAGATCGCAGGTCTAAAATTTGCCCGCGAAATCCTGAAACAAAAGCCTTTGTCATCACGCATCGTGATGGAAGTGCTGCCCGGCAAGGATGTCACCAGCAGGGAAGGCCTTGCTGAACACTGCCGCCGCACCGTGAAAACCAACTGGCATCCGGTCGGCACCTGCCGCATGGGCAAGAGCGATGACAGGCTTGCCGTGCTTGATGAAAATTTGAATGTGCGAGGCATCGAAGGCCTGCGCGTCATTGATGCGTCCGCCATGCCTTTCATTCCATCTGGCAATACCAACGCACCGGTCATGGCTCTCGCCAGCCGCGCCATTTCACTGATGTAAATTCGAGGAGTTCTCGTCATGACCAAGCTGTCGCTTGCCACCCTGCCGGAGATCGGCAAGAAAATGCGGGTTCCGAAATATGAGCGCTCCGCGCTCAAGCCCGGCATCCTGCATTTCGGCGTCGGCAATTTCCACCGCGCGCATCTTGCCGTCTATCTCGATGATCTCTTCAACATGGGCCAGAACCATGACTGGGCGCTGGTCGGCGCCGGCGTCATGGCTTTTGACGAAACCATGCGCCAGACTTTGGCGTCGCAGGACTATCTGACCACCGTCGTCGAACAGGACAATGATCTTTCCACCGCCCATGTCACCGGGCCGCTGATTGATTTCATCTCGCCCAATGACAAGAAGGCGATCCTCGCCAAGCTGGCTGATCCCGCCATCCGCATCGTCTCGATGACCATCACCGAAGGCGGCTATTTCATCGATCCGGCGACGCAGAAGTTCGATCCCAACCATCCCGCCATCGCCAAGGATGGCAAGAATCCGTCTGATCCTTCGACGGTGTTCGGTTTCATCGTCGCTGGTCTCAAGGCGCGCAGGGACAAGAACCTTCCTGCCTTCACCGTCATGTCCTGCGATAACGTGCCCCACAATGGCGTCGTCACGCGCAACGCGGTGGTCGGTCTGGCCAAGCTTTCCGATCCATCCTTTGCCGATTGGATTGCAAACGAGGTGGCTTTCCCCAATGCCATGGTGGACCGCATCACCCCCGCGACCGGTGACCGCGAGCGCAAGATCTGCGCCGAGCAATTCGGTGTCGACGACAAGTGGCCGATCTTCTGCGAGGAGTTCAAGCAGTGGGTGGTGGAAGATCAATTTCCCGCTCGGCCGTCCCGCATGGGAAAAGGTCGGCGCGCAGTTCGTGAAGGACGTGACGCCGTGGGAATACATGAAGATCCGCATTCTCAACGGCGGCCATGCAGTGATCGCTTACATCAGCGGCTTGATGGACATTGAGTTTGCCCATGAGGCGATGGAGACGCCGCTCGTGCGTGCATATCTGAAGAAAGTGACGGATGACGAAATCCGCCCCACGGTGTTGCCGGTGCCTGGCACCGATTTGCAAGACTACCAGAAGCTGATTGAGCGCCGCTTTGCCAATCCAAAAATTGCCGACCGCATCCGCCGCCTCTGCCTCGATGGCTCGAACCGCCAGCCGAAATTCATCGTGCCTCCGATTGCCGATCGCCTGAAGGTTGGAAAGTCGATCAATGGTCTGGCGCTCGAATCCGCTTTGTGGTGCCGCTACTGCTTTGGCACCTCCGACAGCGGCAAGGTCATCGAACCCAATGATCCGAACTGGGATGCTTTGCAGGCCAATGCCAGGGTCGCAAAAGGCAATCCGCAGGCGTGGCTCAACATGAGCGAGATCTATGGTGACGTTGGCAAGAACCCTGTGATGCAGAAGCTCTTCGCTGAATACTTGGCCGCGATCTGGGCCGATGGCGCCGAGAAGACGGTTCAGGCCTATCTCAAGTCATAGAAGAAACGCCATCCCGCTTTGAAGCGGAATGGCGTTCTCGTTTCAGAAGCGTTCGCCAACCCATTCTTCGCTCTTGGCCCACAGCGCCTTGGCGTTTTCCGGATCAAGCGCATAGCGCAACACCCCTTCGGTCATCAGGCTGACGGGGCCATCGGTCACGGGCGACACATGGCAATTCTCGCAATAGCGGCCACCCACCTCATCGGCTGGAGCGACGAAGCCCGCCCAAACCGAAGTGGCGGCACCCTGGGGGATGGTCTTGAACTGATAAGCTGGCCGGCCTTCAGCGGCCAGGTCGGCATTGAGTTTCTGCACCATTTGTTCAATGGCTCCGGGGCTCATGTGCCGTGACAGCTCGGTCTGGATGCCGCCGGGATGAACAGCTGCGGCACGCACACCGCGTGCCTTGTGGCGGCGGTCAAATTCCACCGCGAAGAGTACATTGGCGGTCTTCGAGCGGCCATAGCCCTGCCATGCATCATAGGGCGTCTTTTCAAATTTCGGATCATCGAGGCTGACATCGGAGAACCTGTGGCCGGATGAGGCAAGGCTGATCAGCCGCCCGCCCGGTGCAATGAGACTGGCAATGCGGTTCACCAAAACAAAATGCCCGAGATGGTTGGTGCCGATCTGCGTCTCGAAGCCGTCTTCCGTCACACCGAAAGGCGGGGCCATCACGCCGGCATTGGCGATGACAACATCGAAAGTCTTGCCCTGCGCCACAAGCTTGTCCGCTGCTGCGCGGACGCTTTTCAGCGAAGCGAGGTCGAGCTCAACCAGTTCCAGCCCACCACCGTTTTTCGCGTCGGCACGCACCTGCGCGGTGGCCTTTTCGGCTTTCTGCAGGTCACGGGCAGCACCCACCACCCAGGCGCCATGCGCCGCCAGAGTGCGTGCTGTTTCAACACCAAGCCCGGCCGAAACGCCGGTCACCAGAACCCGCTTGCCACGCAGATCCTGCCCTGCAAGCACCTGATCTGTTGTGGAATTTGCTCCAAATGTCTGAACCATATCAATCTCCTTGAAATTGCAAACCTCCGGCCGGGGCTGGCAACTTGCCGCCCGGCTTCCTATATATTAAAAGGAGGATGCCTCCGCTTATATACGGAGGGTACCTCCGCTTTACAAGGCCACGATGTCGAAACCGCAAGAAAAAGCTTCAGCCCTCCGCAAACCGCGCTCTGACGCGCTGCGGAACCGCGAGCTTTTGCTGGCTGCCGCGAAAAAGGTCTTCAACGAGAGGGGAGCCGCCGCCACGCTGGATGAAATTGCCAGACAGGCAGGCGTTGGAATCGGCACGCTTTATCGGCACTTCCCAATGCGCGAAGATGTGATCGATGCGGTCTATCAGATCGAGAGCGAGCAGATCTTCAATGCTGGTGCCGAGCTGACGGAAAAGCATCCACCGCTGGAAGCCCTGCGCGCCTGGCTCATGCAGTTCGTCGACTATATGGAAATCAAACACGGCATGAACGAAATCCTCAATGCCGCGGCCAGCCCCCATAAGCTGAAGCCACCGAGTGGCAAGAACATTCAGGTCGTGCTTGAGCAGCTGGTCAACAAGGCTACTGCAAGCGGTGATATCGAACTCACAGGTGATCCCCTGGATTTGCTGCGGGCCATTGCCGGCGTGCTCAGCATGAACAAGAATGTGGACCGGAAGCAGGCTGCGCGCCGCATGGTCGATGTCATGCTCGCAGGCATGAAAAAAGCTCCACGCTGACTTTCGCTTGCCATCAGCTGGCCCGGCCATCTACTTTCAACCCGCTTGGTGCCCGCTCGCAAGGCGGGAGAATAGGGAACACGGTTCAATTCCGTGACGTGCCCAACGCTGTGAGGTGGATGCCTGAGCTTATGCCACTGGCCGCAAGGCCGGGAAGGCGCTCAGGTAGATGAAGCCGAAGTCAGAAGACCTGCCAGGCAAAGAATGTTGATGCCACGCGGACGGCGGCATCATCGCTTGCTGGGACAGGGGATTTCTCATGCAGCCTGAATTGCACGCGCGTGCCGCCGGTGGTCCGTTTTCTGATGACGAACGTGAAGCCGTCTACCGCGCCATCTTCACGCGCCGTGATGTGCGCAGCCAGTTTGAACCCGATGCCATTCCGGGTGACGTGCTGTCGCGGCTTTTGACCGCCGCTCATCATGCGCCTTCAGTCGGCTTCATGCAGCCATGGAATTTCATCGTCATCCGCGATGCCGCCGTGAAGGCGCGCATGAAGCAGGCCTTCAGCACCGCCAATGCAGAAGAGCAGGCACTGTTCAATGGCGAAAGGCGCGCTCTGTACAGCACGCTCAAACTCGAAGGCATCACCGAGGCGCCCATCAATCTCTGCATCACTTGCGACCGCGAGCGCGGCGGGCCGGTCGTGCTGGGCCGCAGCCACAACCGCGAGACCGATCTTTATTCCACAGTCTGCGCCGTGCAGAACCTGTGGCTCGCGGCGCGTGCCGAAGGTGTCGGTGTCGGCTGGGTCAGCATCGTGCGCGCGGGCGAGTTGCGCGACATTCTTGGCCTGCCGGAACATGTTGAGCCGGTGGCCTATCTCTGTCTCGGCTATGTGCGCGAGATTTACGACCGCCCCGAACTGCAGGTGAAGGGCTGGCGCGACCGTCTCAATCTCGATGAGCTGATCTTCAATGATCGCTGGGGACAGAAGCAGGAAGACGTCGCGTTTCCCCATCGCGATGCCGCGGACGCGTCCTTCCTCCCACTTGCGGCAACAGGCGAAACCCGTTAGCTTGCAAGATGATGGTGCTGTGGTGCGCTGAAACGGCCGCGGCTTAAAAGGGAACACGGTGAGGACGACCCAAATGGGGCCGAAACCGTGGCTGCCCCCGCAACTGTAGGCGGAGAGGTTCTGGGCTTATGCCACTGGCCGCAAGGCTGGGAAGGCGCACAGAACCGGTGATCCGTGAGCCAGGAGACCTGCCATTCATATGAAGGTCCAACTGTCTTAACGGGACGGGGAGTCCCAGGAGTTACCAATGTCGAATGTCTCTTATTCTTCCGCCACCATCGAACCGGTTGCCATTCCGGTCCGCGAAATCCTGCCTTGGGCCATTTTCATCGGCCTGCTGTGCCTCTTCGCGCTCTACTTTGTCGGCGCTGAGGAAGGCGCCACCTCGCTGATCAAGGGCATGTATGTGCATGAATGGGTGCATGATGGCCGCCATCTGCTGGGCTTTCCCTGCCACTAAGGCGGAATGGCTTTCTTGAAAAAGCCATTCGCGCTTGATCCAGCTTAATCAGCAAAATCAAAAAAGGGTGATATCATGTTGAGAGTGCTGCTCATCCGCGGCATGGTCGTGGGCGTCATTGCGGGCCTTCTGGGCTTTGGCGTGGCGAAGATTTTTGGCGAACCGCAGGTTGACCGCGCCATCGCCTTTGAAACACAAATGGAAGACACCAAAAAGGATCAGCCGGTCTCATCTGATGCGCCGGCTGCCGCCACCACCAATCAGAATGCCGCATCCACCAGCGGGTCATCTGGCACCGGCGAAACCGGCAATGGCAACGCGGGTGCGATGGCCAACATGCCCGGCATGGCGCATGGCCATGATAATGGCGATGTCGAATTGGTCAGCCGCGGCATGCAAAGCACCTTCGGCCTTCTGACTGCAGTGTTGGTCTATGGCGCGGCCTTCGGCGGCATCTTCGGATTGGTCTATGCCTATGCCTGGGGCCGCATAAGCGGCATCGGCCCGCGCGGGCTTGCCGCACTGATTGCGCTTGCCGCTTTCGTGGTGATCATCGTTGTGCCCGGCCTCAAATATCCCGCCAACCCGCCAGCGGTGGGCGAGCCGGAAACAATCGGCCTCCGCACCGAACTTTATCTGGCGATGATCATCGTCTCGCTCGGCGCGTTGGTTGCTGCCATTCAATTGTTCCGCGGATTGGTGGCGCAGCGTGGCATGTGGACGGCAGCGCTTTCGGGTGTGGCCCTCTATGGCGTGATCGTCATCATCGCGATGCTGCTGCTGCCCGCGGTTCAGGAAGTGCCTGAAAACTTCCCCGCCGTGGTGCTGTGGAATTTTCGCGTCGCCAATTGGGGAATCCAGGCCGTGCTGTGGGCTACCATGGGCTTGTTGTTTGGTTATCTGACGGAACGCAGCCTGCGCATCGGCGGGCCCGTCCGCCGCGCACGTTAAAGCAGAACCAGCGGCTCCTGCTTGTGCCACCGGCGCAAGTCTTGGAGCCGCCATGTTCCGTCCCAGCTGATCGCCGCCGTGGTCAGCGGCCCGACATCGATCTTCATCGCATCCAAGGGCAACTGGCCGCGCGCATAGGCGACAGCGGCCCGCATGACACTGGCATGGGTGACAATGACATGCTGCACGGGCAGGGCGCGCGCCTGTTCCATCCACTCGCTCACGCGCCGGAACAGATGGGCATATGACTCCCCACCATGCGGCGCTGCCTCGGGATTGGAAATCCATCGCAATGCGCCGTCCGGATCGTCCGTCATCAAGTCTTCAAGGCGGCGTCCCTTCCACTGGCCGAAATCACATTCGCGCAACGCAGGGACCGTCTCTGCATTGAGGCCCAGGAGTTCCGCCGTCTGCCGTGCCCGCAACTCGGGTGCCACCCACGCCTTGGCTTCGGCTCTCAATTTCAAAGTGCCATTGGCGCGGCAATCACGCTCGCCAAATTGATCGAGCGCTTCATCACCGGGAAAGGCCGCCTTCCGCACCGCCGGTGTCGAGCCATGGCAGATGAAATTCAGCACGCATGAGGGCGCGGCATTGCTCATCCGTCACGCTTAGCCGCTTCCCGGCCTGCGCTCAACGTGACGGAAAGCGGCCCCTTCCGGCATGGCTGCTATGCCGGTGCGGCAGCAATTGCGGCATTGCAGTTCCACAGTCTGCCGATAAAAGCAGGCCGTTCTTGACGGTTATCCCTTGTCAGCATCCGCTACGGCTCAAATTCACACCGATGGCCTGCCTACGCCACGCCGCTACTTTGCTGTCGCGGTACTGCTCAGCACGCTCGTGCTCGTGGTGCTCGATGGCGCGATTGCCAATGTGGCGCTGCCTTCCATCGCCCGTTCGCTGAACGCCCATCCCAGTGACACGGTCTGGGTGGTATCGAGCTACCAGATGGCCGTGCTCGTGGCTTTGCTGCCCTGTGGTGCGCTCGGTGAAAAACTGGGGCCGCGCCGCATCTACCTCATCGGCGTTCTGCTGTTCACTCTGGCCTCGGCGGGATGCACATTTGCAACATCTCTGCCCATGCTGGTGGTTGCCCGTTTTGTGCAGGGTCTGGGCGGCGGGGCGATCATGGGCCTCGCCTCGATGAACCTGCGCTTCTCTGTGCCGCACCGGATGTTGGGCACCATCATCGGCTTCAATGCCATGACAGTGGCGATTTCTTCGGCTGCGGGTCCGGGCATTGCCGGTGCCATTCTCGCTGTCGCAAATTGGCCGTGGCTCTTCGCCGTCAATCTTCCACTTGGCATTGCAGTACTTGCAGCGGGGAGGCTGCTGCCGCACACGCCGGGCACCGACCGCAGCCTTGATGCTGCGGCTCTGGTTGTGAACACCGCGATGTTCCTTCTGTTCTTTGCTGGCACTGACCGGATCGCCGCGTCACCATTCCTGGGCGGTGCGCTCGTTGCCGCTGGCATCCTGTGTCTGTTTCTCCTGCTGCGCATCGAGCGCCACAGCGCCACGCCGCTGGTGCCAACCGACCTGTTCCGCGATCCCGCCTTTCGCATCGCGGTCATGGCCTCGATCTGCTGTTTCGCCGCGCAGATGCTGAGCTACATCGCGCTGCCCTTCTATCTGCAGCATGTCCTCAACATGAGCCCGAGCCAGGCAGGCCTTTACATGATGCCATGGCCCATAGCTGTTGCGATCATCGCGCCCATCGGCGGGAGACTTTCGCACCGCTTCAAGACAGCGTGGCTCTGCGGCATCGGTGGCGCATTGCTGGCAACAGGCCTCCTTTTTGTGGGTTCGCTGCCGCCGCAGATACTCGTCTTCCTGATCGGGACGGTGATCTCGGGCTTTGGCTTCGGCCTCTTCCAGACGCCGAACAACCGCATCCTGCTGATGTCGGCGCCACGCGCGCGCAGCGGTGCGGCAGGCGCCATGCAGGGCACGGCGCGGTTGACCGGCCAGACCTTCGGCGCGGTGATCATGTCGGCGATCTTCACGCTGTCGCCACTGACGGCGGCACCCGGCGTGGCACTGGTGGTGGCCGGCGGATGTGCCGTGGCAGGCGGCCTGTTGAGCTTCAGCCGCGCCCGTCACGAGACAGTGGAATAGGTAAGAAAATGAAACAGCTCCGTCATCACTGACGGAGCTGGCAAACTTTCAGGCTGAAAGCGGTGCTACGCTCGCCGGACGAGGCGTATGATCAGCAACAGGATGATGGCGCCGATCGCGGCGCTGATGATCTCGCCGATAATGCCTGCACCCAGAACGATACCCAGTCTTGGGAAAAGCCATCCGGCAATAAAAGCGCCCACGATGCCGACAATGATGTCACCGAGCAGCCCAAAACCGCCACCCTTCACCACCTGGCCAGCAAGCCAGCCAGCGATGGCACCGATAATCAAGAAAACGAGTAGGCCTTCGCCTTGCATATAACCCTCCTTTATGAGCCCGGGGACAATTCTGTTCTGATTTGCACGGGCAGTCAAATCATGCCTCCGCAAGATTGCCTGAACTTGTGTTCACTTGTGCACGGAAAAACAGCCTGAGGTTGCCGGAACCATTTCGTGCGCATCGCGCTTAAACCATCATGCATCGCAGATCGGGAACTGAGGAGAAGATCGCGCGAACGCATTCACCACATTCCAACCTCAAGGAAACGCATTATGGCTACCACATCGAAAACTGCATCCACCAATTCGTCCCGCGCCGCTCCGGCAGCTACAAAACGTGGCGCGGCAGGCAAGGAAAAAGATCTCTCTGATCTTTTCATGCACGGCTTGAAGGATATCTATTACGCCGAAAAGAAACTCACCAAGGCGTTGCCGAAGATGATCAAGGTGGCGCAGTCGCAGGATCTGGCTGACGCCCTCACCAGTCATCTCCAGGAAACCGAAGAACACGTCCAGAAGGTGGAAAAGGTTTTTGGCTTGCTGGATGAAACTCCCAAGGCGGTGAAGTGCGATGCCATTGATGGCATTGTCGCCGAAGCCGAAGAGATCCTGAAGGATTTCGGCAAGACAACGGCTGGCGATGCTGCCATCATCTTCTCCGGTCAGGCCGCCGAACACTATGAAATCACGCGTTATGGCAGCCTGCGTGCATTTGCCGAAGTGCTCGGTCACAACGATGCGGCAGAGCTGTTGCAGAGCATTCTCGATCAGGAAAAAGCCGCTGACGAGAAGCTCACTGAACTCGCCATGGACCGGATTGACTATGCGGCCGCGGGTACGTCGGGCATACGCGATGAAAGTGACATCGACAATGGCAAGGTGAGCTGGGGCAACAGCCACTAACGTCCTGTTCCCGGTAAGAATTTTTCCACCGCGGTCCCGATGGGGCTGCGGTTTCTTTTTGCCAGGGCAAAACTTGTAAATGCGGGAACCAATCCCCATGTAAGACGTTAAGTAATCAACAAACTGAATCCCGCCTGGGCGGTGTGGGGACAGATGGCTCCCTCCCTCCCAAAGCTGTGGACATTGTCCCGGCTCCAGTCCCCGATACACGGTCCAGGCGGGCGCCTCATTCAAGAAAGATAGGAAGACGCTACATGATCAAGCTGGCGACCGTGGTTTTTTTGACTCTCGTCGGAGCGTCCATCGCGACCTTTCTCTCAAGCTCGGCATTCTTTGGTGTCGGCGCACTCTTCATGATGCTGGGGCTCTTTGTCTGCGCCGTGGCCACGCTGAACGCGGTCCAGGACGCCTTGCGCTGATTGCGCTGAACTGAAAATTTCCACCTAATATGCGATCTTGACGACCTGACCTTTCTTCACCTTGGTCAGGTCGATTTCTTTTGGCTTGGCTTCTGCCACAACACCTGCCTTGCGGCGTGCAAACTGCAGCGTGAATGAAATATCATTGTAATTGTAGTCCACAGCAAACGCGTCCCATGTGTCTGGCACCTTGGGTGCGACCTGCAGCTGCGTTCCCAGGCGCTTGAGGCCGAGGATCGCTTCAAGCCCGGCGCGGTAGCACCAGCCCGCCGCACCCGTATACCAGGTCCAGCCGCCGCGTCCGCGATGCGGAGCCACGCCATAGACATCCGCCACGATCACATAGGGCTCAACCTTGTAGCGCCGCGCCAGTTCGGCGTTGGGGGCGTGGTTGATGGGGTTGATGAGTTGAAAGAGCTTCAGCGCATCATTCGTCTTGCCCATGTCGGCAAGCGCAAAGATCATCCACAACGCGCCGTGGGTATATTGCCCGCCATTCTCGCGCACCCCGGCCGGATAGCTTTGGACATAGCCGGCATTGGGCTGTTGTTTGGCGAGCGGTGGCAGGAACAGCGAGGCCACTTGGTCGTTCCAGTCGACCAGGCGTGCTTCAGCACTTTCCACCGCAGTTCTGGCGCGTTCTGGGTTTCCGGCGCGCGAGATCACCGCCCAGGATTGCGCGATTGAAGTCGATCTGGCATTCCTGCGCCTTTTGCGTGCCGAGCGGCGTGCCATCGTCAAAGAAGGCGCGGCGATACCACTCGCCATCCCACGCAGTTTCGTCCAGCGCCTTGCCCAGTTTGGCGCGATGGTCGAGCCATCGTTCCGCCGCAGCATCATCCTTGCGGCGTTTTGAGACTTCGGCGAAAAGTTCAAGCGTGTGCGCCAGGAACCAGGCCAGCCAAACGCTTTCGCCCTTGCCGCCTTCGCCCACCTTGTTCATGCCGTCGTTCCAGTCGCCGGTGCCCATCAGCGGCAGGCCATGAGCGCCTACCGCAAGACTGTGGTTCAGGGCGCGCATGCAATGTTCGTAAAGCGTGTCGGCCTGCGCCGAGACCTTGGGCACATAGAAGGCGTCATGCTGGTGTGGATCAACCTGTGCGCCTTCAAGCCAGGTGCATTTCTCATCAAGAATCGAATCGTCGCCGGTAAGCTGGAGATATCTGCAGGTGCAGTAGGTGAGCCACACCGTGTCATCGCTGATATGGGTGCGGACCCCGGCACCCGTTTCCTGCAGCCACCAGTGCTGCACATCGCCCTCGGCGAACTGCCGCGAGGCGGCGAGAAGGATATGGCGCCGCGTGAGGTCAGGCCGCACATAGGCGACAGCAATGCTGTCCTGAAGCTGGTCGCGGAAACCAAATGCACCGCTGGCCTGATAGAATCCGGCGCGCCCCCAGAAACGGCATGAAATCGTCTGGTACAGAAGCCATCCGTTCATCATCAGGTCAAAGGCAGGTTCCGGTGTTCTGATTTTGTGGGGATTGGTCAATTTGGACCATTGTGTCTTTTGCGCCTCAAGAGCCGGGCCAAAGCCTGTTCCCCGATGTTTCTGCAATAGGGATTTGGCAATCCCGGCATCCTCGCCAACACCCATCAGCAGCGTGCAATCGCGTGTTTCGCCAGCAGGGATCTCGACCTCAAAGGAGAGGGCGGCGCAGGGGTCGAACCCGCCACCGAAATTGCCAAGCAGGGGTGCGCCTGATTGGATGGCAAGCGGCATGGCGAGAGAACCGCGCCAGCCCAACACGCCGAGCCGGTCTGACGTGGAACTCGTTGCTGCGCCGCAGAGATCGACAAACGCAACACTGTCAGCGAAATCGGGGCTGAACCGGTTGTTGAACAGGAGCGCGCCCGTGTCATGGTCAAGCTGGCTGGTGATGAACCGCGCCGTGGCCGCGCGCTTCAACCCCAGCACCATGTCGGCATAGGTGGTGATGCGCAGCTTCACCGTCTTGCTTCCGGTGTTTTGGATCGAGAGCTGGCTGAGTTTCACCGGATCTTCCGGCGAGACCGTGTGTGACAGGCTGAGCTTCAGTCCGTTCTCTTCAGCCTCATGAACGGTATAGCCGAAGCCATGCCGCGTGCTGAAGGAACCCGCCCTGCGCCCAAGTGGCAGCACCGTGGGCGACGAGACAGCGCCGCGTCGCCTGGTTGCGGACATAGAACGCTTCCGAAGGCGCATCGGCCACGGCGTCATTGCTCCACGGCGTGATCTGACGCTCCCTGCTGTTCTTGAACCAGCTGTAGCCGCCGCCTTCCGCCGAACATTGAATGCCAAACTGCTGATTGGCAATGACATTGACCCACGGTGCGGGCAACGCTTCCTCGGCGCGGTGCAGGATCACATATTCATTGCCTTCGGCGTTGAATCCGCCAAAGCCATTGAAGAATTGGGGTGGCGGTGCCGCAGGTGTTGACTTTGCAGCTTGCCTGGCAGGCGCTGGGCAGTGCCGGCCGCCTGGGAGGTGCTGTAGGCAGCATGGCCTTGGCCACTTGCTGCTCGATCAATCCTGACCCGGTTTTCAACACCAGGGAGGCCGCCGCCGTGATGGCCTTGATGACATCAGGCTGCGTCACGTCCGAACGCAGCAGGACAATGCTTCCAGGCTCGACGCCTGGATTGACAGCGCGCGTCGCATCGGCTTTGGCGGCCATGTTCTGCAATGTGTTGCCGAGCGGCTGGTTATAGGATGCCGCCTGCGAATTCAGCACCACCACATCGGCCGCAAGCCCCATCTCCAGCCAGAAATTGCGCGCCTCGAAAATCTGCTGCACCGCATTGACATGTTCGGGGTCATCGAGCTGCAGCAGCACGATGGGCTTGGTGCCCGAGATGCCAACAGACCACAGCAGGTTCTGGCGGCCCATGCCGCTGGCGATCTCCGCAGGCGGTGGACGCAAAGCGGGCGAGGCGTAGATCAGAAGCGACGCCATCTCCTGATAGAGCCGCGCATCGGCCGAAGAAATGTTCAGATGCCGCAGCAGGATGCGCGACTGCGTCCATGCCGTCACCTGCACCCGTTCCATCACTGCGAACACGCGGTGCCGGCTGACGCGCTCAAGCAGGCCCTCACGGCTTGACGCCGCAATCGTCCACAACACGCACACCGTTTTCTGGTGCGGAGACAGGCTCAGGCGCTGGCGCAGGGCAAAGACCGGATCGAGCACATCGCCGACTGTGGATGTCATGGGCGCGCCGTTTGCGATCACCCGCGACGTCTCAAAGCTGTTGCCGCGGCCGAGGAAGGCCTCGCGTGAGGTTTCATATTCGATAGCCGCCGCACGCTTGTCGCTGCTCACCAGAAAATGCGCGACCCAGATGTCCGGGTCATTTTCCATGCGCTTGCGCCGCATGGCGATCAGGGCCTGATGGTCGGCCACGAATTCGGTGTGGACAAACAATTTCGAAAAAGCCGGATGGGCATCATCCGCGTCCGGCTTGGCCAGAGCCAGTTCCATGTAGCTGGTCAGTGTCAGCGTCTTCTGTTCATTGGTGGTGTTGGCAAGGTGGACGATGCGCGCCTCGGCATCATCCTCTGATGACAGCTGGCACTCGATATGCGTGGTGACACCATCATCGGTGCGCCGGAACTCGGCCTTTTCCGGGCTGAAGCTGGCAATGGCCGCCGGCGCTCCCGCCTTCACGGGTGAATCGATCATCCACGCGGCACCACTTTCCTTCACCGTGAAATGCAGCATCATGCCGTCGGCATCACGCGTCGGGTCTTCGCGCCAGCGGTTGATCGCCATGCCCTTCCAGCGGCTCCAGCCCATGCCATTGGCCGTCAGCATCAGGCTGTAATTGCCGTTGGAGAGAAGATGCGTGACCGGGCGCGAAACCCCATGCACCGGCACATGCCGCGCCGGATCGTCATCCGCCGCCATGCGCACTTTCGCGGCCGGCACACCTTCCAGCACCGTGACGCGCGAGGGCAGGTAATGCGGCGCCCGTTCCTGCAACAGCAATTCGCTGGCCCGGATGGTGGCCTCGCGGTGGAAATGGTCGCGCAGCACGCCTTCCATCACGGCATTGCAGATGGCGCAGATGGTCATCGCCTGGTGGTGCGCGAAATAGGCCTTCACCAGCTCATGGCCCTGGCCGCGGCGCAGGCGCTGCGGGGTGAAATCGACGGCCTCGTAGAAACCAAAGCGGCCGGACGCGCCGTAGCGTTCCAGCGTACGGAAGTTGGAGGCGGCGCCCGCGGCATCCACCATCGCGGCAAGCCCGGTGGAATAGGGCGAAATAACCTGGTTGGCGGAAAGGCCGCGCTTGAGCCCCAGCCCCGGAACACCGAAGCTCGAATACTGATAGGTGAAGCCCTTGTCGCGCGCCGCATAGGCGGATTCCGAAATGCCCCACGGCGTACCGCGCTGCTGGCCATACTCCTGCTGGCGCTTGACCGAGAGGTCCATCGTCTGTCCGAGGAGCGTGCCCACCCGCAGGTTCATCACCAGCAATGGCATCAGATATTCGAACATCGAACCGGACCATGACACGAGGCAGGCCTCGCCGCCGACCGGCACCACCGGCCGACCGAGGCGCGACCAATGCTTCACATCGACGTCATTCTTGGCGATGGCAAAGAAGCTGGTGAGCGAGGCTTCCGAGGCGAGAAGGTCATAGCAATTCTCGTCCAGCATTTCCTCATCGACGCGGTACCCAATGGAAAGCAGCTGGCGCTGCCTGTTGACCAGAAAGGCAAAATCCATGCCGTAAGCGAGGGCGCGGCAGCGCTCCGCCACATTCTTGAAGGTAGCGAACAGCGCATCGTGATGCGAACTTTCGGAAGTGGAGCTGGCATAGATCGCTTCGGCACTCGCCACCAGCTTTGTCCAGCCAGAAAATGGCGCCCGCCTTGTCGTCAGGCGGAGCGATGTCCCACAGCCGCTTGGCTGAAGTTTCGATGGTGCGCAATTGCACGATGAGCCCGATGATGCGCAGTGAAATCAGTTCCGGTGCATCGCGCATTTCAGTGATGGCCGCGCGCGCGGTGGCCATCGCCCGGCCGATGTCGCGTGCCGCGCCAATGGCCTGGCGGTGATGTCGCGCCGCGTCCGCGATGTAGGTGGAAACCAGCACCAGAAGGTCGTTCAGGCCATTGAAATTGTCCTGCTTCAGGGCAGCGGCATCACCCCAGATATCAAGTGCATTGGCCACCGCGATGCAGTGGCCCGCAAGGTTTCCGCTGTCCACCGCCGAGACATAGCGTGGATGCAGGGCCGCCAGGCTTTGTGTGTCATACCAGTTGAGCAGATGGCCGCGGTGATGCGCCAGCTTGTCGACGGTGTTGAGCGTCTGGGTGAGACGGTGCGCCGCCTCCGCCTTGCCGATCCAACCCGCCTCGCAGGCCGCCACCGTGGCCAGAAGGTAGAGGCCGATATTGGTGGGCGAGGTCCTGTGTGCGATGACGAGCTTGGGGTCTTCCTGCACATTGTCGGGCGGCAGGAAATTCTCTTCCGCCGTCACATGAGTGTCGAAATAACGCCAGGTGCGCAGCGCGATGAGGCGCAGTTCCTGCAATTGTTCGGCGCTGGCCTTGGCGATGCCAGGGTCAGGCGCGGGCAGGCTGGCATAATAGGCAAAAGCCGGTGCGGCGAGCCACATTGCGGCAAAGAACAGCGACGGCACGTTGAGACTGCCGTGAAACAGCAGGCGCCCCAGCGGCAGGAGAAGGGCAAGAACCGCACTCACTGCCATCGTGTGATAAGTTGAGACGAGCGTCGGCAGGGGTGCGGCTTGAACCTGTGCCGCCGTTGTCCATTCCAGAAGCCGCTTCCGCGAAACCGTCATGCGGTAGAGGGTGCGCACGATGGCGTCGAGCATGTAATAGCTCTGGTTGGCCAGCAGCACGAGCCGCGCCAGCGTCAGAAGAAGGGCATGGCTGGTGTCATCGCGAAGCGTGCGCAACTGGCTGGTAACTGTGGTGGATTCCTTGCGGAAGCTGGTGCCGGCAAAAATCGACAGCAAATTGGGAAAGAAGATCAGCGCCAGCACAAAGAAACACCAGGTCCAAGCGGGCCCGCTGGGCAACACCCACGAACCAAGCGCAAGGGCGGCGATCGTGCCCGCCGGGGTCAGCGAGCGCCGCAAATTGTCCGCCATCTTCCAGAAGCCGAGAGCCGAAATACCGGCATGGGGAGGCACCATCCAGCTCAGAAGCTGCCAGTCACCCCGTACCCAGCGGTGCTGGCGCCACATGTCGGTGAGATAGCGCTCCGGGTAGTCTTCGACGACTTCGACATCGGTGGCGAGGGCAGACCGCGCCAGGTTGCCCTCCAGGAGGTCATGGCTCAGCAAAGCGTTATCGGGAACCCGGTCATCCATCACCGCCTCAAAGGCGTCGATGTGATAGATGCCTTTGCCGGTGAAAGAGCCTTCGCCGAACAGGTCCTGATAGACATCGGACGTCGCCGTCACATAGGGGTCCACGCCCGCGCCCACGGCGAAGATGCGCTGGTACCACGAGCCGCGTCCGATCTCTGGCAGTGAGATCGTGACGCGCGGCTGGATGATGCCATAGCCGCGGTCAACACGCTGCAACCTGGGTTCAATATGCGGCTGATTGAGCGGATGCGCCATCTTGCCGACCAGACGGCGCGCGACACCGCGTGGCAGGACGGTATCGGCATCAAGCACGATCACATATTTCACATCCTTGGGAATGGCAGCCGGAATCTGGATGAATGACGTGTCGTAGGCGCCGCGCAGGATGCGATTGAGCTCATGCAGCTTGCCGCGCTTGCGCTCCCAGCCCATCCAGATGTTGTCTTTTGCATTCCACAGCCGCCGTCGGTGGAACAGCAGGAACTGTTCCGTCTGGTGCCGCTGGTTCAGCTCCGCAATGCCATCGGCCACGGCGGCCAGAAGCGAATTGTCGTCCTCCCTGCTTTCTGAATCTGAGTTCGCGCCAGTCGCTGACGAGCGCAAAGGACAGTTCAGGGTCACGGTTGGCGAGAAAGTGTTCTTCAAGCCTGTTCAGCAGGTCGTCGATGCCGTGGAAGCTGTTGAGCAACACGGGCATTGCAACGATGGTGCGATGCTCGGCGGGAATCCCGCCATCAAAGGACATCGATGGCAGCACCACCGGGCGTACCAGCTGCGTCACCCCAAAGTTGACCATGGCTATTGCCGCTTCCACGGCAGGCGCCAGCAGGAACAGCAACAACAATGCGAGAGTGACGGGTGGCACCGGCGCATTGGCAACGGCCCGCGCACCGAGAATGATGACGATGGCGGCAGCAACCCAGATCGTGGCTGCGTAGCCGGCGACACCGCTGCGATGGAGAATATCGTAGAGCTGTTCTTGAATGGGTTTGTGGACGCCAAGGCTTGCTTCCAGGGCCTGGCGCCGCGCGCCGATGAGAGAAATGCCGATGTCGTCGCCTGCTGCCAGGGCAAGGGCCGCGTCGGCAACATCGCGCTCTTCCTTGTGGGAGAGAAAAGCCATCTCTTCAATGGCTCGCCGGTAGATGGTCCGCGTGGCACTGTCAGCCAGCTTGTAGCTTTGCGAAGCAACCAGCCGCTTGTCGACTTCGCTGACGCTCTCGACCCAGCTGACCCAGTCTTCCTCCGCGATGCGCTTCAGGCTGGTGAAGATGTTCTGCATCGTCAGGTTATTGGCTGTTTGACGTGCGTGTTCTTCCTGAACCCCGCGCGCATGGTCGAAGGGCGTGGCCTCATAGAGGCTGCGCAGGGCATCGACAGATTCCGTGCTCAATCCGTGATGCGCGCGCGCCGCCGAAAGCAGCTGCACAAGGAAGGAAAGCTTGGCGTGATCTTCAAGGCCCTCGAGAGCCGCGCGCGCCGCTGTCAACGCCTTGCTTTGACTGCCAAATTCCTGGGCCAGCAATGTTGCGGCTTGCCGCGCCTTCATCGAGACATGCGTGCGCCGCGCCACGCGCGCGGCATTGTCGATCAGCAGGATGCGCAGATAGATGGGTGTTGCCCAAAGTTCACCAAGGGTGAGCGGCGAGACCTGCTGATAGGCGTTGACGAATTCTGTCAGCGTTGCCGCGCTGAAACGTGAATCTGTATGCGCGATATAGGCCCAAGCGATGGCCATGATGCGTGGAAATCGCGAGAGATGGCCTTCGGCAAGCTTGGGCAGTTTGCGGTAGTAGTCGGTTGGCAGATCTTCGGTGACCTGCCGCGCATGCTGGCTGATGCTGTAGAAATTATCCGCCAGCCATTCCGCCGCCGGCGTGACGGCTTCGTCGCGCCCGATCGCCTCGAGCACTTCGGCATGAGCCTCTTGAAGATCGTCATAGTCGCTGCGGATGATGCGAAACAGCCAGCGGTGCGACCATGCTTCCTTCCCCAGCTTGTGGCTGTGCGCCAGGCTGGTGGCGTGCTCCCGCAGGCGGTCTTCGCCAAAAACTTCGCTGCGAATGGGGTTTTTGTCTTCCCATTCAGGAGGCGCCTTGCGGCCGCCCAGTCCCGTAAAATCTAGAAAGAGGTTTGAATCCAAGTCATGCTCCGCAACGCCCGAAAATGTTTGACCCGAATGGGGTGGAAAGGCGCAGGCAGGGCAAGCTTAGAGCCGAAGCTTCTTGTTATCACCAAGTGATGGCGTGGTGTGAGTTGCCAGACCATAGGCGAATTTCATCCCGGCGACGAACTTGTTATCGCTTTCCCAGTATTCGACATCGCGCGGTGTGACAACGATGGCCACGATGTTGGGATCGCTCGGCCCGTCTGGCCAGTAGAGCTGTGCGCCCGAACTCCAGCAATCGTTGATGAGGCCGCGGTCGTCGACGATGTCAGCTAGGCCTTCGACAGAGACGAAGGTTCCCGAGCCATTGCTGTACGAAATGTTGATGCTCTTGTTCTGCTCGATCTCGTTGTCTTTGACAAACCGCTTGTCTGTCAGCATGACGATATCATTGTCTTCAGGCCGTGCCTTCGCAGACATGGGCCGTGACCTGATCTTGTCGCCCGCGTGAGTGGCCAGCATGCACACGTCAATGTTGGTAACGAGAGTCCAAAAACGATCCTTGTTGTCCTGCATGGGAAACTCCTCTGGCCATCTGCGTGCAAAACGGAAGCTGCCTTGCAGCAATCCATCAACTTTTCAACGGCAGCCGCGCGCAAAAGTTCCCTTTCAATCAAAGGCCTCTTGCAGTTCAATAAGCTGAGATATGAGGATCAATAAGCTGAGATATTGAGGAGCGAGAACGCTATTCCGCGCCGTCTGCCAAGCCGGAAGAGCCTTCGGCTTTTCCGCCGCTCAACATGCCAAAACTGGATGATTTTTGCCCTGGGACTGCAAGCTTTACACCATCGGCTGAAAGGCCAAGGCGCAACAGCTCCCGCACCGCCGCAGCGCGACTTGGCATGCGCCGCGAAAACCTCCAGCCATCCAGCGCTGTCAGCTCGTTTTCCGAAAGCATGATCTGTAGCCGTTCACCGCGTTCACTGTCGCCAGTAGCCATCATCCCTTCTCCCTAATTGAGTAAAGCAAGCCAAGTTGGATTTTAGCTAAATTCACTCAGCTGCGCATTGTTCCACCTATACGAGAAGTTTCTGCTCATAACGCATCATTGCAGCAACTGATGCGTTTTAATAATTTTGCTAAATAATTGAATTTATTAATATAAACTTGTATTTTGGAACGGAGAACCTATCTGTGGGGAAAGGAGAAAAAACATGCCGAACACCCATTGGTCTGACATCTCCGGGCGTGTCTCTGAATGCATACAGCACCTGAAGACATCCTCTAACGTATTGGAAATGAGCGATATCATGCGCAATCTGCAGGATCGCTACCCGAATGACGCGATGTTCCTGAAGGATCTTTCGCCGCTGATTTTCAACGCCGCAAACGCCCACCAAGTGGCACTCAATCTGGATGGCAGTGGCCACGCGCCACAGCCGGCGGCTGAATAGGCGTAATGGATCCATTGCGAAGAACTGATGGAGCCATTTAAGAGCATTATGAGCGTCACTAAGCGAGACTAAGTACACTGAAGAGACGGCTAGCGCTTGCGCTTTTCCCACCACCAGAAGCCGCCCTGCTTCTTTGATTTTGTGGCCGTCACAGGTGCGGCATGGTGGCGGTGATGCGTGCGGTGGCGGTAGGTACGGTGCCGTGCCTTGCGCTCGCGGAAGATGTTTTTGACCATTTTGGGCGCCACTTGGGCGACTTGTTTTTCGTCAGTCTTTTGAGCGATTTGGCCGCCAAGCTTCACGTAGTTCTGCGGATAGTAGAGCCCATCCGGATTGACCTTGGATGGTGTCGGATCGGGAACGGCCTGGGGAGTGTTGTCAGGCACCACCGCGCTCACCTGGGGTGCTGCCGTGGCAGGAACGGGAACCGCAAGGGCCGCCTTGGCCGGAGCAGGCGGTGGAGTCTGCAGAATGATCGTCGCCTGATCCTGCGGGATCTGAGAAGTACCTGAATTCACATCAGAATCTGTCGGAGCGATGAAATCGCCCACGCACATGGGTCCCGCCACGGACACATGGTCCGACGGGTAATTGAAGACATGCGTGGTGCAAAGGCTTGCAATCAGCATCGCCTTTATCATGTGAAGGTCCTCGTCATCCAATGGAGCCCATAGCAAAATCCGCCTTTTCGCGGCGCACTGGCATCTGATTGGGGTTAATGGTCCAAAGCCCGGAAAAAACACGCATTTTACCTGCGTATTCCGTCCAACGCCGACCTTAAGGAACCTGAACACGGCAAAAGAGTGGCCAGCCACCGGGGGATGATGGCTGGCCGGGACACCCCTGGAGAAGTTCGGGGGCCTAGTTCGAAGCGGGCTTGTAGTCGGAGATCGCCTTGTCGAGATCTTCGCGCTCCTCGCAACCGTTCGGACAGATGGTGGCCAGCTTGGCGAGATTGGCCTTTGCATGCTCAAGGTCGCCTTGCTGCAAATACATCTCGCCCTGGTATTCCAGCGTCGGTTTGAAATTCGGATCGAAATCCAATGCCTTGCCGTAATAGGTGGCGGCGCTCGCCAAGTCACCGCTCTTCCGGTAGCTGAAGCCCAGAAGGTTGAAGACGTCCGGTGTCTTGCTGGTGCCGATCATTGGCATCAGCAGCTGGATGGCGCCGGAATAGTCTTTCGCGTCAATCTTGGCGCGAATGGGTGCGAGATCCTGGCTGTCTGCAGTATCGATATTGTCCACGGCAAAAGCGGAGCCAGAGAACAGCATGGCGACCGCAAGGCCGGCAAAGAACTTCATTTTCATTTCAAACTCCTTGTTATTGCTAGATTTTGTCGACGGTCAGCACGAAATCGGTGCCGGATTTGCTTAAGGTTCCATAACCCGGAAATGGGAAGTGGTAGCCAGAGAGGGCTAGCTTGTCCGCGACGAGGCGATCCATCATCTTCTTGCGCGAGATGACCGCAGTCGGCGCATCCTGGTCGTAGACACCCATCCATTCCGGGTGGGCCACATTGAGCGACGGCATATACATGGTGTCGTTGCTGAACATGTGCTGGTCCTTGCCGGAAGCGAGCAGGAACGCGCGGTGACCGGGTGTGTGCCCCGGCGCGCTGACAAAAGTCAGGCCTTTGGCCACTTCTTGCTCACCCGTCACCAAGGTGAAGTTCTTCCATGTCGGGAAGACAGCCTGAATGCGCTTGGCCAATGGCTTGCGGTCGTCGGGCAGGCGCGAGAACACGGTGGGATCGGTCCACCAGTTGTATTCCACATCCGAGGTGAAGATCTGGGCGTTGGGGAAAACTGGCGCGTTTGTGCCCGGCTCCATCAGGCCAGAAATGTGGTCGGGATGGAAATGCGAGATCAGGATTTTCGTCACCTTGGCCGGATCGAAACCGGCGGCCTTGAAGTTCTGCATGAACTTGCCGGCGGTCGCGACCACCTGGCCGCCAGTGCCGGCGTCAATCAGGATGATCTCGTCACCCATTTTGATCACTGAAACGGTGACCGGCAGCGTAAGGAAGGCATCCGGAAGATTGGCAGCGCGCAAGGCGCCTTTCACTTCATCAATGGAGGCATTGGCGATCACATTCTGCGGATAGGGCCGCTCCCACACGCCGTCATAGACGGCGGTTATTTCGGCATCGCCCACCTTGTAGCGGACAAATGGCACGCCTGGATCAGGGGTCACTTGCGCGGCCTGCGCCATGTCGACGATCAGACGGGCATTCAGGCCAAGCGCGGCGGCCATGGCGGAACTTGCAATAAAGGTGCGGCGGTTCATCTCTCTCTCCGTGTTGCTTGAAGTCACAAGGGGAAAGAGCCTGCCAACCGCCCGAAAATTCGTGGGAGACGGAAAAATCAAAAATTTGTAATGCCGGGAATAAACCACTGGATTGCCGTATCCCTGCTTGAGACCATGACCCGACCTGACCAGTTCCATAGCTTGCCTCTGCCTCATATCGAGGCAAATCACCGGATATTCGCGGCGCCGGCGCGTTTGCGTGCGGGGAGTGAGGAACCCCTGAATGAAAGCCGTTTTCGCGCGTCTCGTGCTATTGCACTGTGGTGCGCCAGCGGCTTCCGGCATCTCTATTGGTAAAACATGACAAGACCGGATGAATTCCAAAGCATCGCCATGCCCCACCTTCAGGCGGCCTACCGCCTGTCATACGCACTGTTGCGTTCTCGGGCGGAGGCAGAGGATGCGGTTCAAGACAGCTATCTCCGGGCCTTCCGCGCCATTGCGCAATTTCGAGGCGATGAGTTCAAGCCTTGGTTCCTTACCATTGTCCGTAATGTCTGTTACCGGCAGCTGCAGAACCGCCGGCGCAGCTTCAATGTCATCTCGCTTGATCAGGGTCTGACCGGAGATGGGGAGGAAGATGCACCGGCACTCGATGTTGCAACTGATGCACCGACACCGGAAGAAGCGCTCGCGCGGGCGCAGGAACATGTGCAGTTGCACCGCGCGTTGGCGCAATTGCCCGCTGGCTTGGGCGAGATCCTGCATTTGCGCGAGATTGAAGAATTGAGTTACCAGGATATTGCTTCGATGCTCGGAATTCCCATGGGCACCGTGATGTCACGCCTGTCCCGCGCCCGCGAGAAGCTTGCCGCTCTGGTTTTGGGTACTACCGTAAGGAGTGCAAAAAATGCCCTGTGACATCAGTGATCAGAAACTGACCGCATTTTTTGATGGTGAGTTGCCCCGTGCCGAGCAGTCAGGCGTTGCCGCACACATTGCCGCCTGCAGTGATTGTGCCAAGAACATGCAGGCCATGCAGGATCTGCGTAAAGTTTTGCGGCGTGCAGCGCCGCCGGTACCGGCTGGCCTCGCATCCCGGATCGAAATGGCTCTTGAAGAAGAAGAAAAGGGTGGAGAGCCTCAATCTCTCTCTGCACCCATCTCCATGCCTTCGCGTTGGCGTTGGCCAGCTATGAGCTATGGTGCGCTTGCAGCATCTTATATTGTCGTCGCAGCGCTGGCCGGTGTGGGCGGCATGTCGTGGATGTCGAACAATGTCGCCATGGATGCAATCACGCACGATGTGGTCGCCGCCCATGCCCGCGCCATGATGCAGGACGTGCCTTATCAGGTGGTATCGAGTGACCAGCATACGGTGAAGCCTTGGTTTGCAGGCCGCACTGAATTCTCGCCACAGGTAAAGGACTTCGCTGGGCAGGGCTATCCGTTGGCGGGAGGGCGTCTTGACTATATTGGCAGCGAGCGTGTGGCAGCTCTCGTTTACCGCCATGACAAGCATCTGGTCGATCTCTTCATCTGGCCCGCAAAGAAAGCGGATTCCGCACCTCAGTTTGAGACCAAGGACGGCTTTCACATCGCATCCTGGGTGTCAGGCGGGATGGAAGCGCGCGCCGTCTCTGATATGGGCGCTGATGAAATGAAGACCTTCGCAGGGCTAGCCTCGCAGCCTTAAGCCGCGAAACGCTTGGGTGAGCAGGCCAGCGCTACGTCTGGCACATTTCCGTCAACGATCATTTGCTTGACGATACGGCCTGTTACTGCCGCGAGCGTCATGCCGATATGTCCGTGACCGAATGCATAGATGACAGACGGATGTTTCGCCGACGCCCCCAAAACCGGGAGTGAATCTGGCAGCGACGGCCGGAAACCCAGCCACGCTGAGACCGGCGCACCGAGTTGTGGAAATAACCGCCGCACGCGTTGCTCGATGAAATCCAGGCGCGCCTGCGAGGGCGGTGCTTTGAGTCCACCGAGTTCAACCGTGCCTGCGGTGCGCAAACGGCCGCGCAAAGGCGTAAGATAGAAGCCAAATTCGATCGGACTAACTGGCCGTGTCAGCAGCGGCATGTCGCAAGCAAATTCGAGATGATAGCCGCGCTCGGTTTCCAGCGGGATCTTATCGCCGATCTGCTTGGCCAGAGGCTTCGCCCAAGCGCCCGCAGCAATGACAACCTTGTTCGCAATAAGCGAGAGACCAGGACCATCCAGTTTCATTTTGCCGTCTGCGAGCGCGAAAATCCGTTCCACCTTTTGGCGCAGTATCTGTCCCTTTTGTGCCTGGATAGCCATGGCCAACACCTTGGTCATTGTCGGTGGATCATCAATGTGAACGGCATCTGGAAAGAACAACCCGCCTCCGGCCATCGGCGGCAGGTGTGGCTCAAGCGCTGCAACATCCTTCGGGTTCAGCACGTCGGATTTGACACCGTGCCTTGCGCGCAATCTTGCGGGCCAGCCAGCGAGCACGTCAGGATTGGGTTGCTGATAAGCATAAAGGCAGCCTCGGGAGCACAAAAGGCTCGAAGCGTTGGCCTGCGTGGCGAGATCGCTCCATGCCGACACCGCGTCTTTCAGCAGTGCCGCGATGGCAGCAGAATTAGCTTCCGTGCGCTTTGCGCCGCATTCACGGACAAAACGTGCAAGCCACGGCGCCAGGGCGGGTAGAGCCTGCCAGCGGATGGCAAGTGCGCTATCGGCGCTGAAAAGCAATTCAGGAAGGGACATCAAAATGCCAGGATGCCCCACAGGCGTGCAGGCGTAAGGTGCGATCGTTGCCGCATTGCCATAGGACGTGCCTGAGCCCGGCTCATTGGGATCAACGACGACAACTTCGCGCCCAGCCGCTGCAAGGTTCAGCGCTGTAGCCAGTCCGATAACACCGGCGCCGACAACGGCAATCTCGACATTAGCGTTCACGGCGAGATCACGTGATGGATACAGGCTTGCTGCGGAAGCGCTTCACGGTTTCTGGCAAGGCTTTGCGGCAAACGACGGGCGGCAACCCTTTCAGGATCAGTTCCATGTCGGCGACGGCCTGGCGCCCGATATCGAACAATGCACTTGCCATGCCTCCTGTGCGATGTGCCGAGAGCAACAGGCCTTCAATCTGCCGCACCGGGTCATTCTTCGGCACCGGCTCGATGGGGAACACATCAGTTGCAGCACGGAATCGGCCCGCCTTCACCAGTTCAACAAAGACGGGGAAATCCACCACCGCAGCGCGGCTCATCAGCAGGAAGATGGCATCCGGCTTGATCAGCGACAGCTCCTTGCGCCCCAGGAAGCCCTGGTTTTCTGCTGTCACCCCGGCAAACACGAGAATAACACGGCAATCCTTCAGTACCTCTTCGAGAGAAACTGCCTTGCAGTGTGCCTTGTTCAGCACATATTCCGGCACCCAAGGATCATAGACCCTGATGTCGCAGTTGAACGGAGCAATCAGTTTGTGAAATGACTTTGCCAGATCGCCATAGCCAATGAGCCCGACCTTTTGCCCCATCAGGCTGAAGCTCTCTGTATTTGCATCAAGGCCATAGGATTCCGTGCCGCGCCGGAAGTCACGATCTGCTTGGGTGATACCGCGCGCCAGATCAATCGCCATGCCCAATGCGGACTCGGCGACGACATCGGCAAAGGCAGAACCCGGAGCCAGCACATGAATGCCGTTGGCAAAGCAATAGTCGTAGTCGATGGCGTCAGTGAAATTGGTTTCGACATTGATGATGGCGCGCAATTTTTTCGCTTTGACCAAGCGCTCGTGTGGCAACAGCGTCTGACCGACCACAATGCTGGCTTCCGGAAGATAGCGCTCGACCATGTCATCAGGCATGGGACCGGATTCATGGACTATCAATTCGCCCAATGATTTAAGTTTTGCGCGCACCTCGGGTTCGCAGATGAGATCCAGCGTGCGCGGTAGGGGATCAATCAATATCAGTGGTTTAGGCAAAGGCTTTTTCCTCTTGACGCAAGAATGACGAAAAGGCCCTGCCAAGGCAACCCGGTTAACCATTTGGCCTTCGCCGCCTTGGAACAACTCATCGCTTGGCGGCGTTTGCAAATCCACGAACAATGGAGTTGCACAATGCTCGGAACCATACTCCTGATCATTTTGATCCTGGCCCTGATCGGCGCGTTTCCAAGCTGGGGCTACAGCCGCAGCTGGGGTTATGGGCCTTCAGGCGGATTGGGCCTGCTGCTCATCATCATCGTTGTTCTTCTCGCCACTCACCGCATCTAAATAAAACAGCCTTCTGGAGACTGACATGCATAGCCAGACGAAATGCGCGCCTGACATGATTATGAATGAAAAAGAATACATTGCCCGCCAAGTGGAATTGCTGGATGGCGGGCATGCGAATGAAGCCAGTAGGAATTCTCATCAGTCATTGCCGCTCAACTATCGCAAGCAATCCAAACCACGGCCAGAAACCAATCTCTCTTGGTTGGTTTAGGCCGGATTCTCCGCTTGTGATCCCGTAACCGCGGGGCCCGCAACCTTGTATTCACGGGCTGCAAGCAGAAGATACATCGCAGGCACCACGAAAAGCGTGAACAACGTGCCGATCGACATGCCGGTGAAGATCACAAGGCCCATCGAATAGCGACCAGCCGCACCAGCACCCGACGCGACGACCAGCGGTACCACGCCAAAAACCATGGCGGCTGTGGTCATCAGAATGGGGCGGAGTCGGGTGGATGTCGCATGCAAAATGGCTTCCAGCTTGCTCATGCCCTGTGCACGGTTGCCATTGGCAAATTCCACGATGAGAATGCCATGCTTCGAGATCAGGCCCATCAGCGTCACGATGCCAACTTCGGTGTAGATGTTGATGGTTGAGAAACCCAGGAAGATGAAGACCACTGCGCCGAACAGCGCCAGCGGCACCGAGATCAAAATCACGATTGGGTCACGGAAGCTTTCAAACAAGGCCGAAAGCGCCAGGAACACGATGATGACTGAAAGCATCATGGTGATTAGAAAGCCACCGGATTCCTGCGCGAACTGGCGCGACTGGCCGGCATAGTCCGCAGCGAAGCCGGTGGGCGCCACCTGTTGCAAGGTTTGGCGCATGTAGTCGAGCGTGGCGCCTTGGGCCTGTGCCGCAACACCTGAAATGGTGGCCGAGTTGAGCTGCTGGAAATGCGAGATCGACTCGGGCACCACGGTATGTTCAAGATGGGCAATGGTGCTCACCTTGATCGGACCTTTGGCAGTAGGGACATAGAGGTCGAGAACGTCGCTGGGGTTAAGGCGTGCCACCTGCAGCACTTGTGGGATCACCTGATAGGCGCGGCCGTCGATGGTAAAATAGTTGACGTAGCCACCGCCCAGCGCCGCGCCCAAGGCCGTGGCGACCTGCGCCTTGGTGAGGCCAAGGGCCGCCACCTTGTCGGCATCGACCACAAGGTTGGACTGGGGCTGGTCAATCTTGAGATCGACGTCGGCAAAGTAGAACTTATGGTCGTCCTGTGCCTTCTTCAGCACTGCCTGCGCCACTTCGTTCAGGTTCTGGAACGATTGTGTCGTGGTGATCACGAATTGTACCGGCAAGCCCGATGAGCCGGGCAGGGCCGGGAACTGGAACGCCGCGATATTGACGCCCGCAATCTTGCTCCAACCCGCTTGCAGGTCGCCCTGAACCTGCGCTGCACCGCGTGTGCGATCAGCATAGGGCTTCAGGATCACGCCCGCGAAACCGCCATGCGTGGTAGGCACGCCGCTGATCTGGAACATGTTGTCATATTCCGGCACTTTTTTTGCGACGTCGAAGGCCTGATTATTGTAGCCCAGCATCTGGTCCGACGTTGCAGTCGGCGGGCCTGTAACCAGGCCCAGAACCACGCCCTGGTCCTCAGTGGGAGCAAGTTCGGATTGCGACATGTTGAACATCGCAACCAGCATCACAATCAGGATGGCCGCCAGCACGATCATCACCGAATAGGTCTGCAGCAGGCTGGCGAGCAGGCGCTCATATCCACCCCTGACGCGTTCAAAGATCGCATCGATATGGCTGGCAAGCCAGCCCGAGTCTTGTGAGGCCTTGAACACGCGCGAACACATCATCGGCGACAACGTCAACGCGACGATGCCGGAGATGGTCACCGATCCCGCAAGTGAGAAAGCAAATTCAACGAAGAGCGAACCGGTCAGTCCGCCCTGAAAGCCGATGGGCAGATAGACCGCGATCAGCACGGTGGTCATGGCCAGAATTGGCCCACCCAGCTCGCGCGCGGCCAGAAATGCTGACTGCATCGGTGTCTTCTTGTCTTCCTTCATGTGCCGGTCGACGTTTTCAACGACAATGATGGCGTCGTCGACAACAAGGCCGATGGCAAGCACCATGGCGAGCAGCGTCAGCAGGTTGATGGAATAACCCAGAATCTGCATGACAAAAAATGTGCCGATCAACGACAGTGGCATGGCAATGACCGGGACCAAGACGGCGCGGAACGAGCCAAGGAACAGGAAGATCACAACTGTCACGATGAGCAGCGCCTCGCCCAGTGTCTTGATCACTTCCTTGATCGAAGATTGGATGAAAAGCGTGGAGTCATAGACGATCTTGCCGGTCAGCCCAGTGGGCAGCGCCTGCGAAATGGCAGGGAAAGCCTTGGTGACATTTTGGGCCACGGTCAGAATGTTGGCTTCAGGTGCGACCTTGATGCCGACGAACACCGAGCGCGTGCCGCTGAAGGCCACGTTGAGATCATAGCTTTGCGAGCCGAGAACCACATTCGCCACATCTTCAAGCCGGACGACCGAAGTCCCGTCTTGCTTGATGATCAGCTTGTTAAACTCATCGACCGTGTGCAGATCTGTGGATGCGGTGAGCGGGATCTGCACCATCTGGCCTTTGCTCTGGCCAAGTGCTGCAAGATAGTTGTTGCTGCCGAGGGCTGTTGCAACTTCAGTCGCGGTCACACCGTGGCCCGCCATGCGCTGGGGATCAAGCCATGCCCGCAATGCAAACACGCGACCGCCCAGCACTTCGGCCTGCTGCACGCCGGAGACGGCATTCAACTGCGGCACGACCACGCGGTAGAGGTAGTCGGTGATGTCATTGGAAGGCAGCGAGTCAGAATAGAAACCGAGATACATCGCATCCGTCGTTTGTCCGATGGCGACGCTGATGGTCGGAGCCAGCGCCGCAGCGGGAAGCTGGTTCTTGACGGCATTCACTTGCGTGCTGATCTGGGTCAGTGCCCGGTCAGAATCGTAGTTCAAGCGCAGATTTGCGGTGATGACTGAAACACCGCTGGTGCTCGAAGATGAAAGGTAGTCAATGCCCTGGGCCTGCGCGATGGAGGCTTCCAGCGGCTGGGTAATGAAGCCCGCAATCGTGGCAGCGTCGGCGCCTGAATAGGCGGTCGACACCGTCACCACAGCCGATTCCGACTTCGGATATTGGTTGATCGGCAAAGTCAGCATGGCGCGCATGCCGAGCACGACGAACAGCAGGCTGATCACCATCGCAAGGACAGGGCGCCGAATGAAGATATCAGTAAAACCCATGGTGAATTACTTTTCCTGCGGCGTCGGATCGGGTGAGTTCGGCGGCTGCACCGAATTATCGATATTGATCGCGCCACCAGACTTCAGCTTGAGCTGGCCGCTGGTGACGATCTCCTGGCCATCGTCGATACCCTTGAGCACGGCAACTTGGTCGCCACGGGTCTGTCCCGGTGTGACGAACACCTGCTTTGCCGTCTTGGCGTTGTTGTCGCCATTCTGCACGACGAAAACAGTAGCGCCGTAAGAATTATAGGTAATCGCGGTCACCGGCAGCGTCAGCAGTTTCTTCGGTTGGCCGACATCGACGGCGACCTTGACGAACATTCCGGGCACCAACAGCTTGTCGGGATTGTCGATGGTGGCGCGCACGGTTACGTTACGCGTGTTGGTGTCGATCTTTGGTGTGATGACGGTTATCTTCCCCGGAAACTTCTTGTCGCCTTGCGAAGTGACTGTCGCATTCACGGCCTGGCCCACGGAGAGCTGGCCGATCTGGTCCTGCGGCACGAGGAAGTCGACATTCATTTCGCTCAGATCCTGCAACGTCACGATCACGGTGCCAGGCGAGAGATATTGGCCGACATTGACCTGCACGATGCCAAGGTCGCCATCGAAAGGTGCCTTGATGGTCTTTTGGTCGATGAGAGCCTGCTGCTGCGCCACAAGCGCATCCTTGCTCTTGAGGTCGGCGGTGTCGGTATCGACGACAGACTGGCTCGTCGTCTTGGTCGCCAGCAAGTCCGAGTCGCGCTTCAGCGTCTTGCCAGACAGCTCCGCTGCAGCCTGCAGTGAAGCAAGTTGCGCCTTGTCAGGGTCGACATTGAGCTGGACGAGTTCGTCGCCCGCCTTCACTGAACCGCCGGATTTGATGGGAATGGTGTCGACAATGCCGGACACCTGCGTTGCCACATCAACACCCTGCACAGCCGACAGCGTGCCCACCGATGTGATGGTGGGTTGCCAATCATCGGTTTTTGCCACGATGGTGGAAACGGTTGAAGGCGTGGGTTTGGGCGCCGATGCGATCAGCGTCTGAATATGTCTGTAGAAGCCGAATCCAATGACTGCGATAAGGATAATGACAAAAAGCAGCATGATCAGCATGCGCTTCCATGTTGAAGGTTTTCGCTTCTTGCTTTGCGGTTGTGCTTGCGTTGTAGCCGTCATCGGTAAATCCGTTCGTCTGTTGCCTTGGCCGTTCCCCGAGTGCCCCACTGCCAGTCAATTTTTGGCGCAGAACGAAGCATCACGGCAGGCGGCAATGAAGCGCTGCTCTAATCATGAAATGCGAGATTTTGCAATGTGCGCAAATTGTTAGCGAGCGTCAATCAAGTTCGGCTCAAATATGTCAGCAGTGAACAGGAGAGTTGTCGAAATGCCCACGCAACATTCACCATGCTGGAAATCTGATCACGCCATCTCGGCTTAACTATATATCCGGGATGTTTTCGCGGAAAATGACCTGAAGTCGCGGCGCGTGGTTCTCAAAATGCTTGCCGGTGATGGCGCCTTCAAGTGCATTAAGTGCTTCGCGCGCCTCGACCCGCGGATTTTGATCAATGACGGCATCAAGCGTGCCGTCTAGAAGCAAAGCGCGTGTATCTTCGGTCGCTTCATGTCCGATGAGCACAACATGCCGTTTGAGATCCATCTCACGCAATGCCCGCGCTATGCCGGAGTTACCCGCGCCAACATTGTAAATGGCACTGAGATCCGGATGGCGATGCAACAGTTCCAGAGCGATTTTGAATGCTTGGTCGGGATCATCCATCATCTCAAGTTGCTCTACGATGTGAAGCGGAGTGCTTTCCTCAGCAAGCAGATTCCTGAAACCCATCTCACGCTCTTCATGACCACGATAGGAGAGTGAACCGGAAATAAGTGCGACCTTGCCTGAACCATTTCCGGGATAAAGGCGGTGCACCAGGTAACCAGCGAGACGCCCGGCGGCACGGTTATCGATACCGATGTAGGCGACACGTGGCACATGCGAGATGTCGGAGACAATGGTGATGATTCTGGTCCCGCGCGCGGACACTGTCCGCACGGCTTCACGCACATCAGGATGATCGAGTGCCACAATACCAATGCCATCAGAGCCCTCAAGGGCACGCATCTTCTCGGCGAGCTGGCGGGGATTGATGCCGTCCACTTCGGTAATGTGGACCTGAAGATTGTCACGTGCCGCAGCCTGGGCTTCGATCTCCTTGCGCAAGACATCCATGAATTGATTCTTGGCTGTCGGAAGAATGAAGTCGAGTCTGAGCCGGGCAGGAGAATGACCAGCAATTTCCAAGTCCGATTCGCGGCCTTCGAAATAGCCGAGGCGCTGCGCGACATTCAGGACGGCTGCCTTGGTACGCGCTCCAACGCCAGGGCGTTTGTTTAGCACGCGGTCAACGGTCGCCGTGGAAACAGCAGCTTGCTGCGCAATTTCTGCAATAGTGGTTCGCACGGCTCTCTCAACCTGCAACTGAATATCTTCATACTCATTTGATGGAAAATGATGTGCTTGACAATCAAAATGATTGCACCTTACTCTTTCAGCGCGGTGTAGATTTCAAACCCATCGCGCACTGATCAATAAAAAGTTCGCTTCAGCGAAATCACATGGGAGGATTCCAATGTTAAAGAGACGCAACCTCTTGTCGGCTGCTGCCATCATGCCGCTGGCGGCGATGACGGGCATGGCCAAGGCCGCGACCGGCAAGACCTACTATTGGGTTTCACATGGGGGTCCGGCTGATCCGGTGTGGACCTACTTCCTCGCCGGCGCCAACATGTGGGCAGCGGACACAGGCGCATCCGTAAAAACCTCTTTCCATTCCGGCGACGTACCTTCTCATCAGGAAGCCATTCGCGCCGCAATCGCAGCCAAGCCGGCAGGCATCGTGACCACCAGCCCCGATCCAGGCAGCCTTGTCCAGGTCGTCGATGAAGCGCGTGCCGCCAATATTCCGATCATCAATTTCAACACGCCCGATCCGAAGGCGAACTTCCAGGCTTACGTCGGCGCCGATCTTGGCGTTGTCGGCAAGGGCTGGGCCTCCTATCTGGTAGATAAAGGCTTGGTAAAGGACGGCGGTTTCATCTGGATGCCCGTTGAAGTTCCCGGAGCCACCTACGGCGTTCAGGAAGCTGACGGTGCTTCGACCATTCTGAAGCCAAAGAACATCACTTGGGAAGTAACTGACAACACCCTGGACCAGGCGGAAGTGATCAATCGCATGGCCGACTATCTCACGGCCAACCGCAAGAAGATCAATGGCATCATCGGCCTTGGCGATCTGGTGACCGGCAGCATCAAGCGCGTGTTTGACCAAGTGGGTGTGAAGCCCGGCGAAATTCCTGTAGTTGGCTGGGGCAATTCCACCGACACGACGCAGGAAGTGTTGAACGGCTATGTAAATGCCGCTCAATGGCAGGACCCGCAGGCCACGAGCTACATGGCGCTTTCATTGGCCGCCATGGCCTCCAATGGTATTCCGCCCGGATTCAACATCATCACCGGCGCGCTCTACGGCAAGGAAACCGCCGGCGTTTACGACAAGATCCTATCCTCCAAATAATCTTCCTTCTATCCGGCCCGTGCCAATAGCTCGGGCCGGAATTTTCTGTACAGGAACACCTCCGGAATGGAACGTACATTCATTCAGCGCTTGATCGCCAAGCCTGAGCTTGGCCCGTTGATCCTGCTCGTGCTGGAATTGATCATCTTCACCGCCATCAATCCCGAATTTCTCTCAGCCTTGAATATTTCAAATGCGCTCACCTTCACCGTCGAGCTCGGCCTGATCGCACTGGCCATGACCCTGCTCATGACCTCAGGCGAATTTGACCTTTCGGTTGGGTCAGTTTTCGGCTTTTCAGCCGTTCTGATGTGGACATTGTTTAACACCGGCACCATGCCGCTCGCCGTTGCTTTTGTGATCGCGCTTGCAGTGGCGGCGTGCATTGGCTGGTTCAACGGCATCCTCGTCACCAGGCAGGGAATACCCTCGTTTCTCGTGACACTCGGCATGCTGCTCGTTGTGCGCGGCACCGCACTTTATACAACGCAGGGCTTTCCCCAGAACACCTGGCGGGCTGAAAATCAATGGCTGGCCAGCGTTCTTGTGGGTGACACCACTATACTGGGCGTACGCCTCTATATGTCGATGCTGTGGTTCATTATCGCCGCATTCATTACTCATTATGTGCTGACGCAAACCAAAGTCGGCAACTGGATCCAGGCTTCTGGCGGCAATGCCAACTGCGGCCCGCGCCCGTGGCGTTCCGGTGAACCGCGTCAAGATTGCTGCTTTTCATGTTTTCTTCGATGATGGCGGCTTTGGCCGGTATCATCAGTTCGATCCGTACCCAGGCCGCCAACCCCAATTCCGGTACCGGCTATGAACTGGAGGTCATTGCGATGGTGGTGATCGGCGGAACCGTGTTGACGGGAGGCCGCGGCACCATCGTGGGCACAGTGCTGGGCATTCTTATCCTGCGGCTCATGCGCAACGGCATCGTACTGGTCGGTGTTCCAGGGCTCGCCTACAACATCTTCATTGGCGGCATTATTCTCGGCATGATGGTTCTCCACAACTACATCGAACGCCGCCACCACGCGGGGACATGATCATGGCAAACGAGCTTGTCCGCATGTCTGGCATCAACAAGCACTATGGGCGCATCCAGGCGCTGACTGATGTCAACCTGACCGTTTATGAAAATGAGATTGTAGGCCTTCTAGGAGACAATGGCGCCGGCAAATCGACGCTCATCAAGGTGCTCTCGGGTGCGGTGCCACTCTCATCAGGCGACATCCACATCAAGGGCCGGAAGGTCGAGATGCATAGCACCGCCGATGCCATCGCCAACGGCATCGAGACCATCTACCAGGACTCGGCGCTGGTTCCGCAGCTTTCGATTGCGCGCAATCTGTTCCTTGGCCGCGAACCGGTGAAGGGCAGTGCCTTCTTCAACCGCATGGACCAGAATGTGATGAACGCCGTGGCGCGCGATCTTCTCAAGCGTGTCGGCATCTCGAAAAACATTCCGCCTTCGACGCCAATTGGCTCTCTTTCGGGTGGCGAACGCCAGGCTGTGGCCATTGCCCGAGCCATGCATTTCGATAGCGATCTCATCATTCTCGATGAACCCACCAACAACCTTGGTGTGGCCGAAACCCAAGGCGTGTTGCGCTTCGTGCGTGGCGCACGTGACTCCGGCCATTCCTGCATCTTCATTGCCCACAACATCCATCACGTTTTTCAGGTGGTGGACCGCATCGTGGTGATGCGCCGTGGCACGATTGTTGCGGATGACATTGATCCCAGGAAAAAGTCGATTGCCGAGGTTGAAGACATCATTACCGGAGAACTTCACTAGATGGCCGATCTCTACGGCAAGTCCCACAATGCGGCGTCATTGAGAGAGCGTGCGGGAAGCCTTACGCAATTTGCTGGCGTCCGGCTGGTGACGCTGGGCGATGGCGTCGAACGTGGCATGCGCATGCTCGAATTTCATACCGGCAGCGGCCTTTATTTCTCTGTTCTCGTCGATCGTGCGATGGATATAGCCGATGTGAACCATAAAGGTCGTGCCATTGGCTGGCATTCACCGACGGGCTTTCGTCATCCGGGCCTCCATGATGTGGAAGGCGAGCAGGGGTTGGGTTGGACGCGCTCGTTCTCAGGCTTCCTCAGCACTTGCGGTCTCGATCACATCCTGGGCCCAGAGGAGGTTCCAGCCGACAATTATAATTATGTCCGCAAGGCCACGGTCCGTCACACCTTGCATGGCCGTATCGGCTCTATTCCGGCAAAACTCATGGGTTATGGCGAACGCTGGGAGGGAGACCGTTGCGTTCTCTGGGCTGAAGGCTTGATGGTGCAGGCCGCCCTGTTTGGTGAAACGCTGCATCTCCATCGCCGCATCGAGGCCGATCTGGGTGGCAATGAAATCCGTCTGACCGATCGTGTGGTCAATGCCGGCTATGCGCTGACGCCTCACATGTTTTTTTATCACATCAATCTCGGCTATCCGGTCATCGACGAAGGGTCTCGTCTTCTGGCACCAATCCATGATGTGGTTTGGGCGATCCATCAGGACGATCTGAAAAAGCAGGGTGTTGGCTATCAGCGCTGCCCGGCCCCCAGAACAACTTCGCCGAGCAGGTGTGGGAATATGACATGGCCGCCGACGGCCAAGGGCCGTGTGCCAGTTGCTGTCGTCAATGACCGCGTCGGCATGGGCATCCTCGTCGAGACCCGGAAAGACCAGTTGCCCTGTACCTATCAGTGGCAGAACTTCCAGGCTGGCCATTATGTCGTGGCGATCGAGCCTTCGACCCATCACGTCAAGGGCGATCTCTTTGCCCGCGAGCGCGGCGAAATGATCTGGCTGAAGGCAGGCGAAGAGTGCCACTACGATACGCGCTTTGTCGTACTTGATGGTGCGGGTGAAATTGCCGAAGCTGAAAAGCGGATCAACACCATTTCCCGTCAACCAAAAGAGGACTATCCCAAGCCGTCGGGCAATTTCATTCCCTTGCGCAAGTACAAGGCTTAACTTAATGAATCAAAAGGAAAAATTGCGCAAACGGCCGACGGTGCTGGACTTGCAGTCGCTTAAGGGAAAAGGCCAGCTCACCATGCTGCGTTATTTCTCGCTCGATGAGGCTGCGGCAGCGGAAGCCGCGGGCATCGATATAGCGTCTGTGCCGCCGGACCTTGTCGCCCATCCCAACTACCGCAAGGTGGCACCCACCGTGTTTTCGATGACGGGCAAGACCCATCTCGAATATGGGGCACCTGATGAATATCTGCGTTTCGCTGGCCAGATGCTGCAGGCGGGTGCTGATGCCCTCTATTGTTCGGGCAGTCTGCAGACGGTTGAATATCTCGCCAAAGAATTCATCCCGGTCGTTGGCCATGTTGGCCTTGTGCCCTCCCGCCATACTTGGACCGGCGGTTTCCGCGCCGTGGGTAAAACTGGCGAAGAGGCCATCGCGCTTTACCACGAATGCCGGCGCTATCAGGAAGCTGGTGCCTTTGCCGTCGAGATTGAAGTTGTGCCGGTGGAAGTCGCAACTGCCATCAGCGCTAGGCTGAAACTGCTGCTCTGGTCGATGGGCGCAGGTCCGGGATGCGATGCCCAGTATCTATTTGCGGAAGACATTTTGGGTGAGAATCGCGGTCACATGCCCCGCCATGCCAAGGTCTATCGCAACTTCGCCGCTGAACTGGACCGGCTGCAGGCCGAGCGCATCAAGGCCTTCAGTGAATTCCGTGATGATGTGGCCAAAAGCACTTATCCTGAGGACAAGCATGTGGTGCGCATGGACCCTCGCGAACAGGAGAAGTTTCTGAAGGGCATTGGCGGCTGAATTTTCTACCTGCCCGAGGAGAGATGACCTTTGTCTGTTCCTCGTCTAGGCTGTGAAGCAGAACAGCAGGCACAGGCTGTCGGACAGGGAAGGAACAGGGCACGGCATGACGGCCAAACGCACTGCAAAACCATCGCGTGATTATGAATCCTTGCGCGCAGAATTGGTGAACCGTGCCAGTTCATTCAGCAAGCGCCTGGAACAGGTGGCGCGCTTCTTTCTGAACCACCCGGAGGAAGTGGCGATCAATACGCTGGTCCGTTTGGCCGAGCAGGCGCGTGTACCGCCCGCCACCATTACGCGTTTCACTAAGGAACTGGGTTTCAGTGGGTTTGCTGAATTGCAGAGCGTGTTCCGCGAACGCCTGCTAGGGCCGCGCCTGCCCTATGCAGCACGTATGGCCGAGCCCGGCATGCGGCCCGGCAGCGATGTCATTGGTGCTGCAGATCTGGATCAGCCTGATCATGTCTTTGGCAGCTTTGTACAGGCCGCGGTTCAGTCGCTGTTGCGCATTGAAGAGGGCCTTGATCGTGCCCAGCTTGATGCCTTTGTCGATGTACTGGCCAAGGCTGATGCCGTGCATGTGGCGGCGGCACGCGGCGCATTCGGCCTCGGCGCTTATGCTGTCTATGGCCTTGCCAATGTTGGCAAGCGCGCGCATCTCATCGACAATATCGGCGCCATGCGCAGTGTTCAGCAGGCGGCTATGCGGCCCGGCGAAGCTTTGCTGGTGATGACCTTTGATGACTACACGCCGGAGACGGTGGAAGTCGCCAACATGGCGGCTCGTGATGGCCATCCGGTGCTTGCCATCACCGACAATGAACTCAGTCCTGTTGCCGGCATGGCTGACCATGTTCTCTATGTGAACGAGGCACGCCTGGGTCACTTCCGATCGCAGATTCCTGCGATGGTGGTCTGCCAGTCGATCATCGTCAGTCTAGGCCGCCGCGTGGGCATCCGAACCGAACATGAAACGCATTATTCAAATTCAAAAAAATGAAATCATGATTGCATTCGACGCCTGAAATGTTATCGTTTCGCGAGGAAACGACATGACGGGAACGTTCAATTTCGATTTCTCCGGCGCCAGGGTTTTGGTGGCCGGAGCAAGTCGGGCAGGCATTGGTGCGGCCATTGCCCGCGCTTTCAAGGATGCGGGTGCGCAGGTGGAAATTACTGGCGCCGAGCAGGAACCTGCCGCCGAAGATCGTGGCCGTTTTCCCTATCACCAGCTTGATGTCACCGATCTTGATGCGGTGCGCGGCTTGGCATCTAAAATCAGCGACCTCGACATACTGGTCAACGGCGCCGCCATAACGTCGCGTGGCGAGGAAATGGCTCCGGCCTTTTTCCAGAAGGTGGTGGATGTGAACCTCTTCGGCACCTTCCGCATGGCCGAAGCTTTCTATCCGCAACTCAAGGCCAGCCGCGGCGTGCTCATCAACATCGCGTCGATGTATGCCCATTTTGGCAGCCCGCGGAATCCGGCCTATGGCGCGAGTAAGGCCGCGGTGGCCCAACTCACGAAGTCTCTCGCAATTGCCTGGGCTCCGGATGGCATTCGCGTCAATGCCATTGCGCCGGGCTTCATTGTCACAGAGCAATCAGCCAAGAGCCGCACCGATCCCAACCATGTTGAAGCTGTCAACCGCCGCACGCCGATGGGCCGCTGGGGCCAGCCAGCAGATATTGCAGCGCCAGTGCTTTTTCTTGCCTCACAAGCCTCCGCTTTTATGACCGGCACCTGTCTTGCGATCGATGGAGGCTACTCCGTTGTCTGACGTGAGCAAGATTGGCGCCGCCGTCATCGGCACCGGCTTCATCGGCACGGTGCATATTCAGGCGCTGCGCCGCCTCGGCGTGAAGGTGACGGGCGTGCTCGGTTCCTCGCCCGAGCGTTCGGCCAGCAGGGCAGGTGATCTCGGCGTCGGCAAATCCTACCGTTCACTGGACGAGCTGCTGAAAGATCCGAGAAGTTCAAGTCGTCCATGTTACGTCGCCCAACCATCTGCATTTCGAGCAGGTGAAACAGATCCTTGCAGCAGGCCGCCATGTGGTCTGCGAGAAGCCCTTGGCGATGACTTCCGCTGAATCAGGCGAAATGGCAAAGCTCGCCAAGGCTTCGGGTCACATCGCCGCCGTCTGCTACAATGTGCGCTTCTATCCCCTGAACCAGCAGGCCCGCGGCATGGTGCAGGCGGGCGAACTGGGCGACATTCGTTTCGTCACCGGTCATTATCATCAAGATTGGCTCGCCAAGCCTACCGATTGGAACTGGCGTCTTGAGACCGACGAGGGCGGCGCGCTGCGTTCGGTCGGAGATATCGGCACACACTGGCTCGATCTCACCAGCTTCATTACCGGCCTGCGCGTCACCTCGCTGATGGCCGAACTGACCACTTTCATTACCGAGCGCCAGAAACCGAAAGGCCCGGTGGAAACTTTCGCTCAAACCAAGGGCGTCACCGAACCACGCAAGATTTCGACTGATGATGCCGCCATCATCATGGTCAAATACAACAATGGCGCGCGTGGCGTGATGTCGAGCAGCCAGATCAATATTGGTCGCAAGAATTCCCTGCTATGGGACATCGCAGGTTCCACCGCCTCGGCCGCCTGGGATTCCGAAGAGCCTGACCATCTCTGGATTGGTCACCGTGATGCGCCAAACCAGATTTTGCAGCGCGCCGGGTCACCTATGAACGCTTTGGGCACCGCTGCGGCCAGCTTGCCGGGCGGCCATGTCGAGGGTTTTGCCGATTCCTTCTTTGCTCTGTTCCGGCAGGTCTATGCCGATGTGCTGGCGGGAATGCGTCAGCCACAGTCGACCTATGCCAGTTTTGATGATGGCCATTACGAAATGCAGATTTTCGATGCCGTGCTGAAGAGCGCAAAGTCAGGAACTTGGGTCAATGTATAATTTCTCGAAAAAGCGGTTTGCGCCATGAAGCTTGGAATTCTGACGGCGCCATTTCCAGATACTTCCTTGAGCAAGGTCGCTGACTGGGCTTCGTCGGTAGGCTTTGAAGCCATGGAGATTGCCTGCTGGCCAGCAACCGGTGGCGAGGCCCGCCGCTATGCTGGAACTTCACATATCAATGTTGACGGGCTGACAAAGGCAAAGGCTGGCGAGATCAAATCCGAACTGGAAGGCAAGGGCATCGCCATTTCCGGCTTGGGCTACTATCCCAATCCGCTCCATGCCGAAGCCGATCATCGCGAGCGTGTCATTGGCCATCTCAAGAAAGTGATCACGGCGGCAAGCCTGATGCAGGTGAAAGTCGTCAACACCTTCATGGGTGGCGATCGAAGGTTGACCGCCGATGAAAACTGGGAACGTGCCAAGACCATCTTTGGCGACATCGTAGCCCATGCGCGTAACAGCGGTGTCACGCTCGCCTTCGAGAACTGCCCGATGATCTTTTCCTACGACGAATGGCCGGGCGGGCACAACATCGCCTATTCGCCCAGAATCTGGCGCCGCATCCTCGAGACATGGGGCGAGCGATGTCGGCATGAATTTCGATCCCGTCCATCTGGTCTGGCAGATGATCGACCAGGCGCGCTTCATCCGCGAATTCGGCGCACATATGGTCCACGTCCACGCCAAGGACCTGATGATTGACCATGACGGGCTCTACGAGCGCGGCATCATGTCGCCGGGCATCGGCTGGCAGGTGCCGCGCATGCCGGGCCTCGGCGACGTCGACTGGAGCGGACATATTTTCCGCGCTCTACCGGGCCAGATATGATGGCCCGGTGATCATCGAGCACGAAGACCGCACGTTTGAAGGCAGCGACGAAAAGGTCAAGCGGGGCTTCCTGCTGGCGCGCGACGTGCTTGCGCCCCTTCGTGAAATAATGCGCCTGACAAGAAACTGAACACCCAAAGGGAGAAATGAAAATGACGAAACTTCTATTCGGAACCACTGCTTGGGTCCTCGCCATCGGCATGGCCGGCGTCGCTGACGCGGCCAAGCCCTACACGATCGGCATCTCCAACACCGTGCAGGGCAATGGCTGGCGCGAAGAAATGGTCTGCGCCATGAAGGCGCAGGCGCTCGGCTCCGGCGAAGTCGCCTCGCTCAACATCGCCCACCGCAACACCGATGCCGCCGGCCAGCTCGAAGACATCCGCAACCTGATCAGCGCCAAGGTCGACGCCATCGTCGTCAATCCCGCCGATCCGGATGGCATCAATGCCGCCATCAAGGAAGCCACCGCCAAGCCGGCATCGTCGTGGTCGCCGTCGACCAGGCGGTGACCGAGCCCTCGGCCTACATCATCTCCAACAACCAGGAACAATATGCCTATCTCGGCGCCAAGTGGCTGTTCCAGCAGATGGGCGGCAAGGGCAGCGTGGTCTATATGCGCGGCGCCGCCGGCGCCTCGGCCGACACCGATCGCGACAAGGGCTTCAAGAAGGCGCTGGCCGAATTCCCGGACGTGAAGGTCGCCCAGGAAGTCTTCACCGGCTGGCAGCAGGACCAGGCCAAGCAGCAGATCATGACTTCATCTCGTCAGGCGCACAGTTCGACGGCGTGTGGACCTCGGGCATCGACAACGTGATCGTCGATGCGCTGAAGGAATCGGGCGGCACGATGGTGCCGGTGGTCGGCGCCGACAATGCCGGCTTCGTCGGCCAGCTGCTCAATGACGAAGGCCTCGTCGGCGCCGCTGTCACCAATCCGGGTTCGGTCGGCGGCGCCGGCGTGACGCTCGCCCTGCAGATCCTCGACGGCAAGAAGCCGGCGGAGCAAGACTGTGCTGGTCGATCCCGTGCTGTGGGACAACTCGACCGACGAGGGCAAGGCCATGATGCCAAGGCGGCGGCAACCCGTCGCTCAGCCCGGAATGGCCGGTCAGCGATCTCGATCCCGGACTGGACCACCTACACCAAGGATCAGATCGTCGCCTGCAAGGGCCCGGGCGAATAAGATTCTGATTCATAGAATATCCGATGGACCCCCGGCCCAACCCCGGGGGTCTTTCACACCTGAAGGCTGATAGGGGACCATGACCACGCAACCGCAGGATCCTGCTCCCATCTTGGACGCGCGCGGCGTTTCCAAGAGGTTCGGTGCGGTTGTGGCGCTGCGCAATGCATCCCTGCAGATTGCGCGTGGTGAAATTGTCGCCTTGATGGGTGCCAATGGCGCTGGAAAATCGACCTTCGTTAAAATCCTGACCGGCGCCATCAAGCGTGACACCGGTGACATCAAGATCAATGACGTGAATACGCTGCTGGCCTCGCCAGCTGCAGCGCGCCGCGCGGGCCTTGTGCCCGTCTATCAGGAACCTTCGCTTATTCCAGATCTCAGCGTTGCCGACAATCTGCGCCTTGGCGGTACTCCCATCGTGGAGTTTCTGGATTGGACCAAACAACTGGGCATTCCTGATCTCGATATCAGCGAGATGACACGAGATCTACCGCTGGCGACGCTGCGCATACTTGATCTGGCGCGTGCCCTTGCCAGCAAGCCCGCAATCCTTTTGCTCGACGAAATGACGGCCGCCTTGCCGACTGACTTGGTGGACAAGGTGCTGAAGGTGGTGCGGAAGGAAGCCGACGCGGGAATGGCAGTGATCTATGTTTCGCATCGCTTCGTCGAGATCGCCCAAATCTGCAACCGGGCATCCGTGCTCCGTGACGGGGTGACTGTGGGCGATCTGCCCATTGAGCACGGCAGTGAAGAGCGCATCGTCGAATTGATGCTGGGAGCAGTCCTCGCACAGATTGAACGCACAAAATCGGCGGTCGAGTCCAACACGTCTTCAAGAACACCGCGCCTCAACGTATGGAATCTTGCCGCCGGTTCGCGCCTGACCGATGTGAATTTCAAGCTGATGCCAGGAGAGGTTCTGGGTGTCGTGGCGCTTGAGGGCCAGGGGCAGGACGAGTTGTTCAACGTTCTTTCGGGCCTCACAAGGCCGAAAGCTGGCATCATCGAAGTGAATGGCCAACGCATGTCATTCAATCATCCTGCTGCGGCCATCAAGGCAGGTATCAACTTTGTGCCGGGCGACCGCGCCAGCGCGCTGCTGATGTCACGTTCGGTGCATGAAAATATCGCACTACCGCGCGTGGCTGCCACGAAGAACTGGGGCATCATCCCGCTGCGGGAAGAACGCAGCAAGGTGAAAGCCGCAATCGACCGCCTGCAGATTGACACCCGCGCACAGGGTGAAGTGCGGCGTCTCTCCGGCGGTAACCAGCAGAAGGTGACCATCGCGCGCTGGATCGCGCGAGGCGTGGAAACACTGCTGCTGCTTGATCCGACACGCGGTATCGACGTTCGCACCAAGCAGCAGATCTATGCCCTCGTGCGCGAGCTGGCCTCGCAAGGTGCCGCCATTCTCTATTACACATCTGAATTGGCGGAGGTCCGTCTCGCGTGTGACCGTGCCATCGTCATTTTCGGAGGCCGGGTGGTTGATACGATCAGCGCAGAGGATGCGGACGATCAGACACTCATGCGCGCTGCCTATGGACTGACGCAACAGAAATCCATGGCTGGCCGGTGATGTCCAATCTTCTGTGGCGCAATGCCTGGACCGCCGCGCTTGCGCTCTTTCTCGTTCTTTTGCTGCTTGCCACAAAATTTATTCAGCCGGGTTTTGGCGTATCCGGCATTGATGCGCTATCGCGTGCTGCATTGCCTTTTGCATTCGCAACAGTGGGCATGGCTATTGTCATCATTGCGGGCGGCATCGATCTGTCTGTCGCATCAGTGATGGCGGTAGCAAGCGTCAGCGCTGCATCCCTGATGCAAGGCACCAGCGATGGCGTGTCTGTGCTCGTCGTTGTTCTGGTGCTCCTCATGGGCTGCGCCATTGGTGCGTTGAACGGTGCGCTGATCGTGATCACGCGGGTACCTGATATAGTGGTCACGCTCGCCACCCTCTTCGTGTGGGAAGGGGCGGCAATTCTGATTTTGGAATCGCCCGGTGGTGCCACGGCGCAGTGGCTGCGCGACTTGATTGTGGGTGGCGTCACTCTGCCTGGCCTACCCGAAAGCGCCACGATCTGGTTCCCCAAGTCTCTTTTGCTGTTGATCATCTGCGTGGCCATCATCTGGTTGCCCATCGCCCGCACGCGTCTTCGGCTGATGTTCTATGCCATCGGCAGTGACAAGCTTGCGGCCTTCAGGTCTGGTGTCGCTGTCGGCTGGACGCGCATCATTGCTTATGCCCTTTCCGGATTGTTTGCGGCTTTGGGCGGCTTGTCTGTCACCATGAGCACCGGCATCGGCGAACCCATCCCGGGGCCCTATCTTTTGGCGGCGGTTGCCGCGACTGTGCTCGGCGGAGTGGCACTGACAGGCGGCCGGGGAGGTATCCTCGGGCCTTTGCTTGCAGTTTTTATCCTGAGGCTGGTCCGTCTGGATTTGACACTGTTGTCTGTGGACCCCAACGCGACCTCCATCATTGAAGGCACGATCATGGTCGTTGTCGTCATGCTTGGTGGCCTGCTTTCGGTTCGCGGGAGAAGGGCATGAGCATCACTGCACCAGAGACCTCTGCATTCTCGCGCTTAGGGAATTTCCTGCGCGCCAATCCTACTCTGCCGCTCGCCATCTTGCTGCTCGCCATCGTGGTCTTGCTGGAAGTGATGCGTCCTGGCATCGTCAACGACCGCTGGCTGGGCAACACCGTGAAGTTCGCCGTGCCGCTCGCCATGCTGGCTGCGTGTCAGACTCTCACCATGCTCACCGGCGGCATCGACCTTTCCGTAGGTGTGGTGGCGACCATTACCGGCTACGTGCTGGCCACCCAGATCCCGATTGTCGGTCTGCCACTCGCCATTATCATCGCGCTGGCACCGGCGTTGCTTGTGGGGCTGGTCAACGGCTTTGGCGTCGCCGTCTGCCGGGTTCACCCCCTGATCATGACCTTGGGCACGGGCCTGATAGCCACTGGCTGTCTGCAGGTGTATCAGCGCTTCGTGATCGCCACCGGAGTGAATATCCCGGATTTCCTGACATGGATAGCAACCGGCCGTATCGGCAGTTTCCCGAACGCGCTTTTCCTGTTCGTTCCCTTTGCCGCCATTATTGTACTGGGGCAGCGCCGGACCGGTTTTGGCCGGCTGCTTTATGCACTGGGTTCCAACGAGAAGGCTGCGCGCCTCTCAGGTGTGTATCCTTGGCGCGTTTATATGGCGCTTTATGCGTTGTCTGGTTTGATTGCCGGGATTGCGGGGTTCATTGATCTCGGGTTGATCCGCACGGCATCGCTATCATTGGCAATGCCGCTGGTCCTGCCTTCCGTCGCCGCCGCGGTCGTCGGCGGCACCTCGATCTTCGGCGGTCGCGGTGGCTATGGCGGCACCATCATTGGCGCCCTGATCCTGACAGTTCTCGGCACACTGTTGACACTGCTTCAGATGCCGGAGGGCGCCCGCCGCATTCTGTTCGGTTTGATCATCCTCGCTGTCACCGCACTTTACGCGCGCTTCACTGATCAGTCATAGCCCGCAACCAGGCAATTCCTCCGTCCCATGGCTTAAACAGCCAATTGCTCCGTTCACTGACAATTAAGTCTGTTTTCTTTTGGGACTCGCAATTCATACCTCATTAAAGTGCCTCGCCTACAAACGGTTCAGCTCAAACAAGGAGGCTACAAATGAAGAAGTTTCTCAAGGACGAATCTGGTGTGACCGCTATTGAATATGGCGTTATTGCTGCTGCCATGGGCGTTGCCCTGGTTGTGGTTATGCCGAGCCTCGCCGGCAAGATCACTACGCAGTTCTCGAACATCGGCTCGCACATCGCGTCCGGTAAGTAATTTTTCCAGTCAAACAGAGTTCAAGGCACGGCTCACCGCCGTGCCTTTTTCGTTGTCCGGGCAGCTTGATGCCCTGGGCAGAAAGCATCTGTTAATCATACTCATCAACCCGCGCGAAACCTAAACGCCATATAAAACCGGAGTTGCAATCCTTGGATGGGCGGGGCGACGTGGAAAACAATTCGTTAAATTTCAAGATTGGCACGCCGGAGCCAGAGCAGCGCGACCCGATTGCCGTCCTTGAGCGCCTACAGACGCGCATCAGAAGCGAACTTGGCGCACTCGAAGCACTCGGGGCTGAGGAATCGGATGCTCCAAATGCCGCAGTACTCGAAAATCCGGCCAATGAACCACCTGCATCCGAAACAATTACCACTGGCAAGGTTCACGATATCAACGAGGCCAAAGCTGCCAAGCGAAAATCAGGTGGAGCACGGGTTTGGGGCAGTCGTGCCTTAAAGTCAGGCGTGGCACTCGCCATTTTTCTGGCCGTTGTCTGGACGCCTCTCAAGGTCATGCAACAGTCTTCGAGTGCCGAGGCCGTTGTGAATGCGCGTCTGATTACATTGCGGTCGCCTGTCGAAGGGATTGTCATGGCGGGTCAATTGCCCAAGGCTGGCGAAACTGTGGCTGCTGGCACCCATCTCCTGCGCATTGAAAATACGAGAGCGGATTCAGCCCAATTGGACAACCTGAGGCAACAGCTTACAACAGTTTCAACGGAACACTCGGCGCTGGAAACAAGGTTGAACGCGGCCAAGACTGAAGCTGCAGATTTGCAGAAACATCTGCAAGAGTATGCGGCAACACGCCTGTCCATGATCGGCATCGACATTTCAATTGCTCGGCAGCAGATAGCGGCTAGCCAGGAGCAGGCAAAAATTGCCAACACCGACGCACAGCGCGCAACATCTCTGCGCCAAACTGGACTGATTGCTGACGCATCGGCGCAGCGCCAGGAATCGACGGCGCATGTGGCGGAAAGCAATCTGGCGGAACTCAATCTCCGGCTTGAACGCCTGAGGGCCGCTCAGGAAGCCCTGTCAAAAGGCATCTATGTCGATGACAGCTACAATGATAGGCCGCAATCAGCTCAACGCCTTGACGAAGTGCAGCGGCAGATTTCCGATCTAGAATCACAGATTTCTGCCGACAAGGTGCGTGAAAGAGATTTAATAGAAGCAATCGCTCAGGCAACAAGCCAATACGACGCCATGGCCGCCGCCGAGATTACGATCCCGCAAAATGCGCGCGTTTGGGAAGTGTTGGTCAGCCCGGGAGAACAAATCAATCACGGTCAGGATGTCGCGCGGCTTCTCGATTGCGAAGACGCTGTGGTGACCGCAAGCGTGAGCGAGCGAGTCTACAATACACTCTATTCGGGGATGCCCGCGTCCTTCACTCCGAGAGGTTCGAGCACAGCCCTTGCCGGGACGATCGTCAATCTGACCGGAATGGCTGGCGCGTCGTCAAATTATGCAATTTCACCATCATCACTGATGCAGGAACCCTATCGCGTCGCTGTTTCCGCTCCTGGACTTGGTAGTGGCTCGGATTGTGCGATTGGCCGCACGGGCAGGGTAGTGTTTGGAGCCAACCCCGGTACTGCGTCCGCGAGCGAAATTTTGAGTCATCTGCGCAGCTCTTTTCCATGAGCCCTGAAATCCGCAACCTGCTCGACCTGCTATGGCCGGGTCTGGCCGCCGGTGGGGCGGCAGGAGCGCTGCTTCCTTGGCTCAGGCGCGATTGGTTGGTCGCACGTGTGGTCATGCTGAGTGTCGGCGCAGCCTTGATCTTGCGTTATGTGATTTGGCGAGGTCTTGAGACCGTGCCACCTATTGGTCCGAATTTGGACTTTCTCATAGGCATTGTTTTCTATCTGATAGAGACCGTTGCGCTGCTCGGCGCCATACTTAATGCGTTGTTCTTGAGCCGCACACGCAACCGCTCCTCTGAGGCAGACCGTGGTGCAGGCTGGCTGGCCAGTCAGCATCCGGCACCATTGGTCGATGTCCTCATCTGCACTTATAATGAGGATGAGGAAATTCTCGAGCGCACCATCATCGGCGCCATGGCGATGAATTACTCGCGCTTCCGGGTCTGGGTGTGTGATGACGGACGCCGCGATTGGTTACGTGATTTATGCCGACGTTCCGGCTGCGGCTATATCATCAGGCCAGACAACAAGCACGCCAAGGCAGGCAATATCAATTATGCGCTTCAAGTCCTCGCCGCTCAGACAGAGAGGCCTCAATTTATTTCGATACTCGACGCCGACTTTGTTCCACGCAGTAATTTCTTGCGGCGTACTCTGCCGCTGTTTCGCGATCCTGCTATCGGCATTGTGCAAACGCCGCAGCATTTTATCAATCCTGACCCTATCCAGTCGAACCTGTCGG
>CAVWWQ010000005.1:0-204139 GCA_963758815.1 uncultured Alphaproteobacteria bacterium | reverse complement strand
AGGGTAATGGCCGCGGGTGCGATGATGATAAGGCCAGTGAAGAAATAGCGGCGCAACCTCGGAATACTCGAGGTCTTTTGCGGTGGCTTCGGCTCAGGCGCGCTCATGTCCTGTGATGGCATCTGAAGGCGAAGGACGCAAGTGTTGGCCGATCGGCACATGTCTCGAATGAGATCACTGGCCAGCAGGACCGATCTGGTTTTGCGTGATAAAGATGTTTGCGCGCGCTTCTGCTTCGATACGGGATTCTTCGGTTGCGGTGAATCTCAACTGCGTGAGACGCGCAAAAATTTCCGGATTCTCGTCCTGCGTCGCCGAATTTGCCGGCTATCATGTACCACATGAGTGCCCGCGTATCGTCCTGCTGCACGAACTGGCCCTTGGCACAGAGCTCTCCGAGATAGGCTGCAGCCTCCGGCGAATGTTTGCGCACGGCCGCGTTGAGCCATTTCAGACCTTGCTGCGGGCTTTGCTTCATGCCCTCGCCTTCCACACTCATCACACCCAACAGATAAAGTGCGAGGGGATGGCCATAGTTGGTGGCCATCTGCAGGAAGGTGCGTGCGGCAAGCTGTGGGTTGGCCTTGAGCTTGGCCGAGGGAATGCCAAGCCGGAGATAATCTGCAGCGCGGATCTTGGCATCGACTTCGATGCGCAGGCGGTAAGGGTTCTGTTCGTCCGGATTGAACTGTTCGCCAACGCGGGTGAAATAGGAATAAGCGATGGCAGAGTCGGCAGGCACGCCGCGGCCCAGCCGGTACATGTGTCCGAGGTACCAGTCGGCAACCATGTTGCCGTCCTCCGATGCCTTGAGAAACATGACGCGGGCACGGTCATAGTCGTGATTTGTGTAAGCGTCCCGGCCGGCCTTCAACTCATCGGTCCAGAACGGAACGATGTCCAGTCTCGGCAAACGGATCTCGGGATGCGGCAGGTGGATTTGCGAAGGAGAATCAAGGAAATCGAAAAAGCGGCCAAAAAAACCGCCTTCTGCATGAGCCATAGGAATTTGGATTGCCCAAAGGGCAAGCAACGCAACAAACCAACCGCAGTGCCAGGCACTCCGCAGTCTTGTCAGGCCAACTTCCATTTCCCTGCCATTCGCCCGCTGCCCGGAATGAGGAACGGACGTAAAATTTTCTTCAAAACCAATTGCTAGGAGGCTTTGGCGCAATTACGGCGGCGCGCAGATCAATTGGGGCATGGTAAAGCCGAAATGGAGATTTTGCCCTGATGTTGCTTTGCTGCAACAGATTGTGAACCAGCCGGTAACCGTTGCATGCGCGAAATACCGCGAAATGATTGATCCAGCCCCTCCCGCAAGCCCGCGTCTACTAAACCTGAGCTTCGCCTATGTGCCGCGGCCTGGCCTTCTCAAGATCACGCTGGTTAACCTTGTTTTCAACATCCTCACGCTTTCGCTCTACCGCTTCTGGGGCAAGACCAACGTGCGGAAGCACATCTGGAGCTGCGTCCATATCAACGGCGAGCCCCTCGAATATACCGGCACCGGCATCGAGCTGTTCAAGGGCTTCCTGTTTGTCTTCGGCCTCGTCATCCTGCCCTTCATCGCTCTGGTGACGGTTCTGCGCGTCAGCCTGGGCGAAAGCAGCCCGCTTTCGGGCGCGGCCAACGGCATCTTTTTCCTCTTCATCTACACCATGCTCGGCTTTGCGGTGTACAAGGCGCGGCGCTACCAGCTGACCCGCACGCTGTGGCGTGGCATCAGGGGAAACCTTGCCGGTTCAGCGATGACTTACACCATCACCTATTTTGGCGCGATGCTGGCCAAGGGCGCCAGCCTTGGCTGGGCAACGCCGGCGATGAACCTCGTGCTGCAGGAGCAGATCGTCAATGACATGCGCTTTGGCGATACCGCGTTCCGGTTCAAAGGCAAGGCCGGGCGGCTCTACCCGACATTTGCGCTGTGCTGGTTCCTGTTCCTGATCGCGGCCTTCATCGTTTTGATGGTGATTGCGGGTGTTGTCGAAAGCGGTGCATTAGAGCGTGATGCCGCGCATCCGGACCAGATGAAAGATTTGGGTCTAGCGCTCCTCGCCGGCCTTGCCCTGTTTCTCGGCTACATGATCGTGCTGCCCTCCGTCTGGGCGATCTATTCCGCCAAGCAGATGCGCCTGTTTGCCGAATACACCCGCTTTGATGGCGCGCAGTTCCGCATCAATGCCACGACGGCAAGCCTGATATGGCTGGTGTTCTCCAATGTGCTCATTCTCATCTGCTCGCTCGGCCAGGGCTGGCCTTTCGTGCAACAGCGCCGCTTCCGCTACATGATTGACCGGCTGCAATTGGAAGGCGCCATCGATGTTGAGCGCATCCGGCAGTCTTCGCTTTCCATCCCGACGCGTGGAGAAGGCCTCGCTGACGCCTTCGACGTGGGTGTGTGGGGATGGTGACCTACGGCACATACTTTGACGGTGCATCAGCGCGCGCGCATCCGGTCAATGTGGCTGAAGATGGCCGGCTGCTGATCTTTTCGGGCGACGAGGTGCCACAGACGATCTGGGACGTCAGGGGACTGCACGCCATCGATCCGCCGAGCCCCGGCCAGCCCTACCGCCTCACCCATGAGTCAAAGCCAGGCGCGCGGCTGATTATCACCGACCGTGATTTCGTTGCCGAGCTGATAAAAAAGTCACGCCATCTGCGTGGTGGGTATTCTTCACGCGACATCCTCCACCTGCTCGGCTGGACATTTGGCGGCATCGCCTTCTTTGCCGTGCTGGGCTGGGTGGCCATCTCGGTTCTGCCGGCTCCCATTGCGCATCTTTTACCGCAAAACTGGCGCGATCGCACCGGGCAGGAAATGGAAGCCGCCATGACGCAGGGCTCCAGGCAATGCAGCACGGCTGCTTCTGACCGGGCTTTTGGCCAACTGCTCGCTGCGTTTGCCGAAGGCGAGCCGGACATTCCGCCGGTTTCAATCCATGTCTATGACCTTCCGGTCATCAATGCGTTTGCGCTGAGCGGAGGGCGCATCGTGGTGACCAGGCGCCTGATCGATGCCGCTGACCGGCCAGAGGAACTGGCTGGCGTGCTCGCGCATGAAATCGGGCATGTGGCGCATCTTGATCCTGAGGCGCAAATGGTTCGTCTCACTGGTGTGGGCATTCTTGCCAGCGTTTTCAGCGGCAGCAATGGCGGCAATTTCAGCAGCAATGCGGTGTTGACGGCATCAGTGCTGCGGCATTCGCGTGAAGCCGAAACAGCGGCTGACGCCTATGCCCAGGACATCCTCGACAAGGCACATATCGATCCGATGGGTCTCAAGACCTTCTTTCAAAAACTCCTGAAACAGGAAGGCCAGCAGAAATCGAATATTCCGGCGCTGGATGCCCTGGGAAGCATCCTCTCCAACCACCCCGGTACCGAACAGCGCCTGGAAACCATCAAGCCCCTGCCAGAAGGCGATGTAGCCCGCCCTGCCCTGTCCGTTGAGGACTGGAAAGCTGTGAAGGCGATCTGCGGATAACTATTGCAGTGTCGGTGGTGGCTCTATTTCCGCGGTGTCTTCGCTGATCTGTTCCACCGAAACCACATGCTCGTCTTCAGCCGTGTTGATGACAATCACGCCCTGCGTGGAACGGCCCGCGAGACGGATGTCATGCACCGGGCAGCGGATCACCTGGCCGCCATCCGTCACCACCATGATTTCGTCACTCTCGATCACAGGGAATGAAGCCACCAGCGGACCATTGCGGTCATTCACCGCCATGGCGACGATGCCTTTGCCGCCGCGATTGGTGATGCGATATTCATAGGACGATGTGCGCTTGCCATAGCCATTCGATGACACGGTCAGGATGATTTGTTCTGCCGCCTGCATGGCAGCGAAACGCTCGGGCGAGAGGGTAACGGCCTCGGTGGCCGCTTCTTCATCGCCATTGGAATTCCCGTTACCGTTAGGCTCTGCCGCTTCACCGGCCATAGCACGCGAACGCTTGATGTAAGCCGAACGCTCGTCAGGCGTGGCTTCAATGTGCTTCAGGACCGAAAGCGAAATCACCTTGTCGTTGGCATCCAGCTTGATGCCACGCACACCGGTTGAACCGCGTGACTGGAACACGCGAACGTCCGTTGCCGCAAAGCGGATGCACTGGCCCTGTGCCGTCGTGAGAAGAATGTCATCGTCATCAGAACAGGACTCAACGCCAATCAAGGCGTCGTTTGGCTCCAGCTTCATGGCGATCTTGCCATTGCGGTTGATGCTTTCGAAATCGGTCATCTCGTTGCGGCGCACGTCACCTGACTGGGTGGCGAAAATCATCTGCAGTTTCGACCAGGTGGTTTCGTCTTCCGGCATCGGCATGATCGTGGTGATACGCTCGCCATTTTCGAGAGGCAGCATGTTGATCAGCGCCTTGCCCCGGGCCTGCGGATTGCCCACAGGCAGGCGCCAGGTCTTGAGCTTGTAGACCATGCCGGCGGACGAGAAGAAGAGAATGGGCGTGTGGGTATTGGCGACAAAAAGCTTGGTGATGAAATCTTCATCACGCACCTGCGCCCCGGCCCTGCCCTTGCCGCCGCGGCGCTGTGCGCGGTAGGCGGAAAGCGGCACGCGCTTGGCGTAGCCGGCATGCGAAACAGTGACGACCACATCTTCGCGCTGGATGAGATCTTCGTCTTCCACCTCACCCTCATTCTCCTGAATGACGGTACGGCGTGGTGTGGCGAAGTTGGCTTTGATTTCGGCAAGCTCGGTGCGAATGATGGATTGGACTCGAACCCGGCTCGAAAGGATATCGAGATAGTCCTTGATTTCGGCGGCAAGCTTTTCAAGTTCCCCGGAAATCTCGTCGAGACCCAACTGGGTCAGGCGCTGCAAGCGTAGATCAAGAATGGCGCGGGCCTGTTCATCGGAGAGCAGATAGGTGCCGTCTGAACGGAGCGTATGGCGTGGGTCAGCAATCAGCGCGATCAACGGTTCAAGCTGCCTGGCGGGCCAGGCGCGCGCCATCAAGGCTGCGCGGGCAACACCCGCGTCTCGCGAACCACGGATAAGCTTGATCACTTCATCGATATTGGCGACTGCAATCGCGAGACCGACGAGGACATGAGCGCGGTCTCGCGCCTTACGCAGCAGGAACTTGGTGCGCCGGGTGATGACTTCCTCACGGAAGGCAATAAATTCTCGCAATAGATCAAGCAGCGTCAGCTGCTCCGGGCGGCCCTTGCTCAGCGCGATGTTGTTCACGCTGAATGAGCTCTGCAGCTGCGAAAAACGCCAGAGCTGATTAAGGACAATTTCAGGCTCGGCATCGCGGCGCAGTTCAATAACCACGCGCATGCCCTCGCGCGAACTTTCGTCGCGAATATCAGTAATCCCCTCGACCACTTTGTCGCGCACCAATTCGGCGATGCGCTCCACCATCTGGGATTTGTTCACCTGATAGGGAATTTCGCCTATAACTAGCGCCTGTTTGTCTTTGCGCACCTCGGTGATTTCGACCTTGCTGCGCAGCGTGATGGAGCCGCGACCTGTCGCAAAGGCAGATTTGATACCCGCTCGCCCGAGAATAATGCCTCCGGTTGGAAAATCAGGCCCAGGAATGATTGGCAACAACTCTTCCACGGTTACGGCTGGATTATCCATCATCGCGAGCGTGGCATCGATCACTTCGCCCAAATTGTGCGGCGCCATATTCGTTGCCATGCCCACTGCAATGCCGCCAGCACCGTTGACCAGAAGATTTGGAAACTTCGCCGGGAGAACGGAGGGCTCCTGGAATTCATTCGAATAATTCGGGGTGTAATCGACCGTCTCTTTGTCCAGGTCGTCCAGCAATGGCATTGCTGCTTTGGCGAGACGGCTCTCAGTATAGCGGTCCGCTGCAGGCGGGTCACCGTCGACCGAGCCAAAATTTCCCTGACCATCAATCAGGGGAAGACGCAGCGAGAAATCCTGCGCCATGCGCACCAAAGCATCGTAGATCGCAAGATTACCGTGCGGGTGGTACTTGCCCATCACGTCACCGACGATGCGGGCAGATTTTTTGTACGGCTTATCTGGGGTGAAGCCGTTCTCATGCATCGTGTACAAAATGCGGCGGTGAACCGGCTTCAAGCCATCGCGCACATCAGGCAAAGCACGCGAAACGATGACGCTCATCGCGTAATCGAGATAGCTTTTCCGCATTTCCTCTTCGATGCTGATCGGGGAAATTTCGTGCGGATTGGCGGGCGGAAGACCCGTTGTGTCTTTATCGTCGTCGGCCACTGAAGGAAAAACGCCTGTGAGTTTCAAAGCCCAAAAAGAACCGAACTGGGCTTACAAAATCCGACTCGTTCAAGGCGGTTTTCTTTTAGACTTTTCAAGCCTCTGGGGCAATGAAAACAGGCGGAAAAACGCGAGTTTCAGCGTTTATTTTGGCCTCACCGTGAAGCCGTCGCCGTGAATGCCGCTGGCCGTTTCCGTCAACTTGGAACAATGGGTGTTATGGTCAAGCCAACGCTTGAATACGATGCAAAGCCTGTCACCTGAAACTCTCCAGCGGCCAGTGTCGCGGTCGCCCTTGTTGGTGATGCCCGAAACCCCACCTGCTGTGGCGAATGTGAGTGTCAGGCTGAGGCTGTCAGCCACGCTGACGCGGTAGGTGCCGGGAAAGAGCTTGCGGATGTCGCTGCCTTCCATGGTTTCAGCATGGGCGCTCCTGGAGGCAACGATAAGAGCAGAAAACAGGAATGCCGCTTTCAGGGAATGCATGGGGACCTCGTAAGAATCGCGAGTTGATTGATTCAGCAAAAATTATGGCTTCAACACGACCTGCCCGTGTCGCACGACGGGGATGGAGTTCATATTGCCGTCATAGGTCGGGTCGACATCGAAATCCTGAAGCACGAACTGACCATCATCAAAGACCCATGTGCCGTTTGAAGAGGCATCGGCCACGCCACGCCATTTGCTGAAGTCACCAATGCTCCTGGTCTTGTCATCGTAACCGGCATTGACCAGGGAGTTGCTCGCCTGGAAGCCCGTGACGCGCATCGATTTCAGTTTGGCGTTCTCACTGTCAGAATAGGTGATGTCCATGTGCGGCTCAGCAAAGCTTAGGCGCTCAAGGCCTATGGCGCCGTTGTCGATGTAAAACACGAAATCCTCGTTGTAGGCGGCCATCGAACAGCTGAAGACATAGAGCGTCGATTTGCTGGGCGGATCGCTTTTCGATGCACCTTTCGATTTGTAGGAAATGACATGGACCTCAGGTTCATTCAGGCCTGCAAGCGTGTCATCCACCTTGTCGCACTCACCGCGCGCCTCGGCCACGAATTTGGCCTTGGCCGATTCAACGGTGGAAGCTGTGCTGTCGTCGGCAGGCTCGGCGTCCCCGCATTTGGGAAGACTGTACCGTTCGAAATCATCTTCCTTGGCGGGTTTCAGTTTGGCGGACTGGATTTCGAGCGGCCGGTATGGCGGATCCTGTATGCCGCCATTGATCTGGCGCACGACATAGCAGCCGGCGAAATAACTGAACTTGCCATCCTTGTCCTTGGCGCGGATGGCGGTTGGCACGCTCAGATAGATCGAACCTGCGGCACCATCGCCTGACACCGCCCCAAGGAGAACATCCACATGCTCCGTACTCTCAAAGCCCTTGGTATAGGTATCAAAGTCCTTGGCAGGCGGATCGCTGAAATAGGAATAGGCCCGCGCATAGTCTTGCATGTTGATGGCGTTGTAGAGCGAACGGACGAGACTATCCGCGGTTGAGCGGTCATCCATATAGGCGTCAGCCGCGTGGGCGACGCCTCCGAGCAGTGACAGGGCCACCACACCCAACGCCAGACGCCACCGCATTGTCAGCCTCCCTCAGAGCAGAAAATCGGTTAAAATGGAACTTCGTCGTCCAGATCGCGGGTGAAGCTCTGCTTCGGAGACGAAGTGCGCGGGCGTTCCATCGGGCTTGAAGCGCCGAAATCGTCGCCACCGCCCATGCCTGCGCTGTCGCCACCGCCACGCCCACCGAGCATCGTCAGATTGGAATTGAAGTTCTGGAGGACGATTTCAGTCGAGTATTTCTCAACGCCATCCTTATCGGTGTATTTGCGCGTCTGAAGTTGACCCTCGATGTAAACGCTGGCGCCTTTCTTCAGATACTGTTCCGCCACCTTGGCAAGACCTTCACTGAAGATCACCACGCGGTGCCACTCGGTTTTTTCCTTGCGTTCGCCGGATGTGCGGTCACGCCATGACTCCGTGGTGGCAATCGAGAGGTTCACGATGGGTTTGCCGTCCTGCGTGTGGCGCACCACAGGGTCTGCCCCCAGGTTGCCCACCAGAATGACCTTGTTCACCGATCCTGCCATATTGCTCTCCGTTCCGTTTTGCCGCTCATAGACATTTTTTATGGCACTGTATGGACGGACTGAGAGCCATCCACAGCTGCATTTGACCGATTTAAGTGCGTTTTAGACCGCACTAGACCGATTTAACCGTTCTGTATATGTTCTATTTTGGGTCAAAAAACAAGGCCCGGTGGAAATCGGGCCTTGTCAGATCGCCTTCGCTGCGAGGGCTATGGGACTGGGGGGCTCTTTAGCCACGGCCAATCCACTTCACCAGTTTCCGGAACGTGCCTTCGCCGCCCTCCGGGAGCTTGTTCATGAGAACCGGCTGCTTGATGTCACGCAGCAAGGCGACAGTGTAAACATCTGAATATACGTTAAAAAGTGTCCTGTTCATAACTGTCTCCTATCGTTTGTAGACATCCAGAAGCTATGCTTTTCGATGCCTGAAAACAAACGGCGAAAACTGACATGTGATGTAACAAAACCTTACATGTTCATGCTATAGAACCCCGCCATGGCAAGAAGACTCCCCTCGCTCAACGGCCTCAAGGCCTTTGAGGCGGCCGCCCGCTCCGAAAGTTTCTCGGACGCGGCTTCGGAGCTGTTTGTCACCCATGCCGCCATCAGCCGGCATATCCGCGAACTTGAGGACTATCTGGGAACTGAGCTTTTCATCCGCACTGGTCGTGGCGTGACCCTTACCGAGCCTGGCCGACGCCTTGGCGGCAAGCTCTCTCCCCTCTTTGACCAACTGGCAGATGCTTCGCGCGAGGCTGCTGCGGTTGGCGAGGCGCGATCGCTTAAAGTTTCTGTTCAACCCAACCTGGCCTCACACTGGCTAGTGTCAAAACTGGGCGCTTTCAATGATCTGCATCCCGATATTCAGTTGATTGTCGACCCTTCCAATGAACTGGTCGACTTCTATAGCGACGGTGTCGATCTTGGAATGCGTTATGGCTATGGCAACTGGTCCGATGTCGATGCGGTCCGGTTGACGGAATGCGTTGTCTTCCCCGTGTGCTCGCCCGCCTATTGGGAAAAGCACAAGAACGTGACCCCGCAGGACCTTCCAAAACTTACCCTATTGCACGAAGACAAGAAGCAATGGTGGGCCGACTGGCTCACCTTCGCTGGAGTTCCGAATTCGTCAGTTTTGAAAGGGCCTATCCTTCAAAGCCAGCTCGCCATCGAAGCCGCGCAGAACGGTCAGGGCTTTGTGTTGTCTGACCAGATCCTGTTCACGCGCAGCATGCAGGAGGGCTGGCTGGTGAAGCCGTTCCCGCAAGAGATGAAGGAGCATGGCGGCTATTGGCTGGTGCGCAAGAAAGGCATACGCGAGACTGGGCCGATGCGCGCCTTCCGTGAGTGGGTAGCGGCTGAAATGTCAGATACCAACAAGAAATATCTGGCTTTCAAGCAACAGGCCTTGAAGGCAACATAAAAAGCCGCCACGGTTTTCTAACGTTCACGAGATTCGATATGCCTGCCAAGAAAAAATACGACTGCCTGAAGTGTCCTGGTTATTGCTGTTCCTATCCTGTCATTGAAGTGAAAGACCGTGATGCCAAGCGCATTGCGCGCCATTTTGGCCTCACGCTTGAGCAGGCCGAGAAAAAATATTTCAAATCTGTACACGGCTATCCGCGGGTCATGCGCCGCAAAGCTGATCCGCATTTCGGAAAAATCTGCCAATTCTTCGATACCGACAAACGCCGCTGCACAATTTATGAAGCGCGGCCGTTTCCGTGCAAAGACTATCCGGGTGAAGACAATTGCGGATATTGGGATTTTCTTGATTTCGAGCGCATCGCGCAGAAAGACAGAAACTTCGTTTCAGTGACGGACCACAGCGAAGACTAACCTTTCGAGCGCAGTTCGTCGCATTCCTTGATGTGAATGGCTTCTGGTTTTGCGGCAACTTCTTCTTTTGGCATGCAGAGGCGCAGGCCTGCCTGCTTTGCGCCCATCACGAGCCTCTGGACTTCTTTTTCGCCGCGAAAATTTCCGAAATTGGTGAGCAGTCTTTCGGCTGACCATTCAGGGTCAATCGCCATCAATCCTTTGCGGGCCTCCTCCGCCTCCTCGGTCTTGCCAAGATAGGATGCATTCATGGCAATGAAATCATTATTGACGGGTGCCGCCTTGAAAGCCTCCTTAGCGAATTCGTAGGATCTCTGGAAATCACCGGCATAAAACAACGCGGCATATAGTGTGGTGGTGTACCAGAACGGATAAGCCGGGTTGAGACTCAGTGCGCGATTGATATTTGCGACCGCTGCATCAGCTTTGCCCTGCTGCACCAAAAAGTAGCTCGTCAAAAGCAGGATATCGGCATTGTTGGGCGCGAGGATCAAAGCGCGATCAGTCTCGATGTCCATTTTTGTGTCATCGTGCATAAGCGAGTAGGCTGAAGCCAGGGCTGCGTGCGTCTCGCCGTCTTGCGGATCAAGATTGGCTGCGATGGTCGCCTCCTGCAACATTTTCGCGAGAGCCTGTTCTGGCGGAGCGCCTCCGAAGAGCAGTTTTTGGAAATTGGCCCAAGCCAAGCCCAAATGCGCTCGTGCAAAATTGGGATCGATTTCAAGTGATTGATTGTACATTTCCTCGGCTTTGGGAATGGAGCCTCCGCTCATTCTGTGAGCGGCTTCCAGACCTGCCTGATAGTATTCGTAGGCGCTCCACTGGCTGGGCGGTTTGCGGCGGATGAGGTTGCGTTCGTTGCTGGCTGCCGCCGCGTCATGGGCCGAAATCGAAGTTGCGATGCGAGCTGGTAACATCACCTTCGACCGCAAATATATCGTCGCCCTGCCCTTCGAAGCGCTCGGACCAAACATGCTGGGCTGTTGTCGCATCGATCAGTTGGGCAGTCGCACGCACGCGGCCGGGCAAGGCTTCCACGCTTCCTTCAAGCACGTATTTGACATTAAGGGCTTGACCTATGGCGCGCACATCAATGGACTTGCCTTTGTATATGTCTGTTGAATTCCGCGCGATAACCGCCAAGTCTCTGGAGTGTGAAAGATCGGTGATTACGTCCTCGGTCATCATGTCGGCGAACTTGTCACCCTTCGGATCAGTGCCAAGATTGCTGAAAGGCAAAACGGCAATGGCAGGCAATTCCACTGCATTTGCCGATGGCCGCGTCCACCAGATTTCAGCGCCGATCTCGCTGCGACGATGAGCCCTCTGGCCGCGGCCCACATCCGATTTTCCTGGTCGCTTTGGCGTTGCGGATCGCGTCGAAACTGGAGCGGCACAAGGCTGTTTCGTAAATGTAGCCGCGCTTCGGCAGTGTACGGATGATCTTGCGATGACTATCGCCGATGGCCTTTCGGATTTCAGTAATGCATTGAACCAGGCTGTCGTCGGTCACAGCCACATCGGGCCATACCGTGCTCAGCAACTGTTCTTTTGTGACGGCTTTTCCGGCATTGTCATGGAGGATTCTGAAAACGGCGAGAGATTGCGGACGGAGTGCCACCGCAGAACTCAAGTCTGGGCCAGTTGTGCCACGCTGCCAATCAACGTAAGGTGGTCCTTGCGTCGAATCGCTGGCTTCGCCCGTAATTTCAGTCATCTAGCTTTCCCCCTGAAGACGTGTTATCGCCGCTTTATCGTTTTTCATAGCGCAGAGACGATTTCGTAAAAATTTCGGAAGTTTTCGGAAGACAATCAGGACCCACTGAATTTTGTGTCTCCAGAGTATCTGGCTGCACACTAGAATTGGCTGGGGGCAGCTCTATCTATTTGTATTGTTTTTATTTTTTCTCCCTGCAATGACCCAAAAGGCGTCGTCCGGCTTCCCCCGGTGACGCCTTCCCTTTTGGAGATGTGTGTCTAAAACTACAGATAGGCCTTGATGATGCCGATGAAATCAACGGCCTTCAGACTAGCGCCACCAACCAAGGCACCATTCACGTTGGCAACAGACATGAGTTCTGCTGCATTCGAGGGTTTTACAGAGCCACCATAGAGGATGCGGATTGAGGCGCCTTCTGAGCCGATTACCTTACCAATCTCCGTGCGGATGTGGGCATGGGCTTCCTCCACCTCCTTCGTCGTTGGCGTGAGACCTGTGCCGATTGCCCAGACTGGCTCATAGGCGATGATGGCATTGGCGGCAGTTGACCCTTGCGGCACTGAACCTCTGATCTGCTCGGTCAACACAGCAAGAGTTTTGCCGCCTTTGCGCTCATCCAAGGTTTCTCCAATGCAGACGATGGCCATCAGCCCCGCCCGGTGAGTGGCTTGAGCCTTGGCGGCGACGATTGCATCGGTTTCTTTGTGATTGGTACGCCGCTCAGAATGTCCGACGATGATCGCGCTGGCCCCCGCGTCCTTCAGCATTTCAGCTGAAATGTCCCCCGTATGAGCGCCGGACGCGGCAGGATGGCAATCCTGACCTCCCACCCGGACCTTCGAACCTTTCAGAACCGAGCGGCTGCGGCGGATGAGGGTTGCAGGCGGGCAAACGAGCACATCGCACTTAAGTTTGACGTCGCGGAGCATTCCCGCCAGCAGGCGTGGTTCCCTGAGTGCCGCCGTCGTGCCGTTCATTTTCCAGTTTCCGGCAACAAGTGGTCGAATTGCGGTCATAAAACATCCTCGAAGAATTGCTTTTCGGTTGCGCGTCTTAGCAAAGGGACCCCGCCCTTGCGAGACAAAACTTGCGTCCCTATAAGCCTCCCTGCCGCCGGAAACGGGGCTAGAATTGAAGGAATTTTCATGCTCGCATCCATGCGCAATCTGGCCAAATCCCTGGTGGCGAAAGTGCTTCTCGGCATTCTCGTGCTGGCCTTCGGCGTGTGGGGAATCCAGGGGGTCGCGAGTTCGGCATTTGAAAATGCACTGTCACTCTGGGGTTGGGGTCCCAAGGACCTTGCGCAGGTGGGCTCGATCACCATCAAAGGCGATGAGTACACCAAGAGTTTGCAGACCACGATCCGCTCGATGTCGGCACAATCCGGTCAACCAATGACCCTCGACGATGCGCACAAGTTTGGCGTCGACAAGCAGGTGCTGGATAACATGGTGGCTGAGGCCGCGGTGGCGACGACAGCGCAGAAGTTGAAATTGGCAGTTTCACAGCAAGTGCTGCTCAACGACCTTGCCAACGAGAAGGCCTTCCAGGATGCGTCCGGCAAATTCAGCTCGACAGCGTTTCATCGCGCGCTCGAAAACAACAACATATCGGAAGCGCAATATTTTGCGATGCGTGCGCGCTACCGGATCAATTCTGCAGTCATGAATACAGCATCAAGCCAAATTGAGATGCCGAAAACTCTCGACCAGGCACTTGTCCAATATACGGGCGAAACCCGCGATGTTCAGTATTTCGATGTATCCGCAACAGAAGCTGACGTTGCCCAGCCGACAGATTCTGATCTTGATGCTCAATACAAGAAAACGCCGCAGGCTTATACCGCGCCGGAATATCGCACGGCGGGCATAATGAGTGCGGACGCCGCAACCCTGGCGGAAAAGCAAACCATTACTCCTGAAGAACTGCAGGCCGGTTATGATCGCGAAAAACAAAATTTCTTCACGCCCGAAACGCGCACCATCGTGCAAGTGTCCTTCCCTTCGGTTGATGCGGCCAAGGCTGCCAAAGATCGGGTAAATCAAGGAGAAGATCTCATAAAAATCGCCGGCGAGATGGGAATGAAGGAAGATGACGTCACTTTGGCTGACAAGCAGCAGTCTGATTTTCTTGATGCCAAAATCGGTGCTGCCGCATTCGCGCTCAAAGAAGGCGATGTCAGCGATCCCGTGCAAGGTGGACTTGCAACTGCCTTGCTGAAGGCAGCGAAGGTCAATCCGGCCAAGCAACCAAGCTTGGATGAAGTGAGAGGTGACCTCACCAAGCAGTTGCAACTTGAGAAGGCCAAAGCTCAGTTGCAAGATACCTACAATGCGGTGGAAGATGCGCGTGCTCAAAACACGAAGTTTGAAGACATTGCGCAGAAGGCGGGTCTCAAGTTTGTGGAAATACCAGCCATCTCTGCTGCCGGTCAGGGTCAGGATGGCAAAGATCTTTCCAATCTGATGTCTCCTGATGTGCTGAAAGCGATTTTTGCCAGTGATGTTGGCGTTGAAAACGACGCGCTCGGTTCCAACGACAGCTATACTTGGTATGAAGTGCGTTCGATAATTCCTTCCGCACTCAAACCTCTCGATCAGGTCAAAGACCAGGTTGCAAAAGATGTGCTCAATGATCGTGTGCGCCAGGCCGCCGTTGACAAGGCCAAGAAAGCTGTCGATGCGCTGAAGGGGGGCGAGACGATTGATGCCGCTGCACAAGCTTCAGGACAGACAACGAAAACGGCGCAAGGCCTGAAGCGCAACCAGCAGACATCAGATATTGATGGCCCTGCCCTCGCTGCCGCCTTCGCAGTGCCCGAACAAGGCTTCACCAGCTCAATCAATGGCGACGGACGCTCGGCGCGTATCATGCAAGTGATCAAAGTTGGCTTCCCCGCCATCATGTCGGCATCTCCCGAACTTGATCAGTTGAAGCAGCAGGTGCGTACTTCGATGGGCAGCGATGTGCAACAGTCTCTGGTCGATGCGCTGAAGCATGATGTGGGCGTGAAGATCAACGAGGCTTTGTGGAAGCAGAATACGGGGAGCGACGCCCCCGTCGAGTAACCGTTCATGGTCATTTCACCCGACTATGAGGAGTTTGCGCGGGGCTATGAGAAGGGCCAACCGCAGATCCTGATGACGCGCCTGGTGGCGGACCTGGAAACGCCCGTATCCGCCATGCTGAAACTTGCGCGCAATGCGCGCTATTCATTTTTGCTTGAATCCGTCGAAGGTGGTGCCGTGCGTGGCCGCTATTCGATCATCGGCATGAACCCGGATTTGATCTGGAAAGTTTCCGGCAACAAGGCCTCGATTAACCGCAAAGCCCTCAACAACGACAAGGATGGCTTTGCGGCACTCGATGGCGCACCGCTTGCCACGCTGCGTGTCCTGCTTGCTGAAAGCCGGATTGACCTGCCCGCTGACGCACCGCCGATGGCCGCCGGTGTTTTCGGCTATCTCGGTTATGACATGGTGCGGCTGATGGAAGAACTCCCGCAGCCCAAACCTGACACCATGCACCTGCCAGACGGCATGATGATCCGACCGACCGTAATGGCGATCTTCGACAGCGTGAAGGACGAGGTTGCGGTCACAGCGCCTGTCTATCCGGATCGTTCAATTCCATCTCGTGCGGCTTATACCCGCGCATCAGAACGCATATCAGAAGTCGTTGATGCACTGGACCGGCCGATCGACATGTCGCTTCGCCAAGCGGATACTCTACCGATCACGCCATCGCAATCCAACACGCCCCCCGCGGCCTACAAGAGTATGGTGCTGAAGGCCAAGGAACATATCGCGGCGGGCGATATCTTTCAGGTGGTACTGTCGCAACGCTTTGAAAGTGAATTCTCGCTTCCGCCATTCTCGCTTTATCGTGCCCTGAGGCGCGTAAACCCCTCGCCCTTCCTGTACTATCTCGACTTCGACAGTTTCGCAGTGGTGGGGTCTTCGCCTGAAATTCTGGTGCGCGTGCGCGACGGGAAGGTTTCGATCCGCCCTATCGCCGGTACGCGCCGGCGCGGTGCGACGCCAACCGAAGACAAAGCTCTGGCGGAGGAATTGCTGGCCGACCCCAAGGAGCGCGCCGAACATCTGATGCTGCTCGACCTCGGTCGCAATGACGTCGGCCGTGTTGCCGAGATTGGCACGGTGAAGGTGACGGACAAGTTCATCCTCGAGTTCTATAGTCAGGTCATGCACATCGTCTCCAATGTCGAAGGCAAGCTCGACAATAAGCATGACCTGATCGACGCGCTGGTTGCTGGCTTTCCCGCTGGTACGGTTTCAGGAGCGCCCAAGGTGCGCGCCATGGAGATCATTGATGATCTCGAGGTCAACAAGCGTGGCATTTATGGTGGTTGCGTCGGCTATTTCGGTGCCGATGGCGAGATGGATACCTGCATTGTACTGCGCACGGCCATCGTGAAGGATGGCAAGATGTTTGTACAGGCAGGCGCTGGCATTGTTGCCGACAGTGTGCCTGAAAGCGAACAGCAGGAGTGTGTCAACAAGGCCAAGGCGCTGTTCCGCGCCGCCGAAGAAGCTGTCCGATTTGCGGGCCGAGTCGGGAGGGGCCAGTGATCATCCTGATCGACAATTACGACAGCTTCACCTGGAACCTGTACCACTATCTCGGTGATCTTGGCGCTGAGACGGTCGTGCATCGCAATGACAAGATTTCAATTGGGCAAGTTATGTCCGCCAAGCCTGAGGCGATCGTGATTTCTCCGGGGCCAGGCGTTCCGGCCAATGCAGGCATCATTATCGATCTTGTCAAGCAAGCGTCTGGCAAAGTTCCGATCTTCGGCGTCTGCCTTGGCCTGCAGGCGATTGGTGAGGCCTTTGGCGGCAAGGTGGTGCGTGCGCCGACACAGATGCATGGCAAAGTCTCGAACGTCCGTCATGCCAACAAAGGCGTATTTTCGGCGCTGCCCCAGGATTTTTCCGCCACGCGCTATCACTCGCTTATTATCGAAAAGGAAAGTTTGCCTGCTGAGCTTGAGGTGACGGCCGAGACTGACGGATTGATCATGGGCCTGCAGCACAAGAAGCATAATGTGCATGGCGTGCAGTTCCATCCTGAAAGCATTGCTTCAGAACACGGCCATATCATCCTGAAGAACTTTCTCGATCAGCGCAAGAAAAGAAGCGCGCCATGGCTGACCTCAAGCCCCTCATCGCCAAGGCCGCGAACGGGCAATCGCTCACACGGGCGGAAGCGCGCGAGGCCTTCAACGTCATGATGTCGGGCGAAGCAACGCCTTCGCAGATCGCGGGTCTGTTGATGGCGCTGCGCGTGCGTGGTGAAAGCGTCGAAGAAATCACCGGTGCTGCCGAAATCATGCGCGAGAAGATGCTGAGGGTGGAGGCACCTGCCGATGCCATCGACATTGTGGGCACCGGGGGCGACGCTTCCGGCTCCTACAACATTTCCACCTGTGCGGCGTTCATTGCCGCAGGAGCTGGACTGAAAGTAGCCAAGCACGGCAACCGCGCGCTCTCTTCGCGGTCTGGTGCCGCCGATGTACTGATGGCGCTCGGCATCAAGATCGATGTGCCCCCGGAAAAGATTTCGCGATCCATCTCTGAAGCCGGGCTTGGCTTCATGTTTGCGCCCGCGCATCATTCATCGATGAAGCATGTGGGGCCGACGCGTGTTGAACTTGGCACGCGCACCATCTTCAATCTTCTCGGGCCTCTATCCAATCCAGCCGGAGTGAAACGGCAGATTACCGGAGTCTTTTCAAGGACCTGGGTTGAGCCCCTGGCGCAGGTTCTCAAGAATCTTGGTAGCGAAGCCTGCTGGATCTGCTTTGGCGAAGGCGGAATGGATGAAATCGTGCCCACCGGAACAACCTGGATTTCAGAGCTGAAGGACGGTGCGATCCGCTCCTTCGAACTGACACCTGAAGCTGTGGGTTTGAAACGCTCCAAGACCGAAGAGTTGAAGGGTGGGGATGCCGCTCACAATGCTGAGGCACTGCGCCACGTCTTGGCAGGCAAACCTTCGGCCTTCGCCGATTCAGCGTTGATGACGGCGGCGGCGGCGCTTGTCGTTGCGGGCAAAGAAAAGGATTACAAGACGGCGGTTGGCCGGGCACGCGATGCATTGCTCTCCGGCGCTGGCGAGAAGGTGCTTTCGCGCCTTGTTGAAGTGTCGAACAGCTGATGGCAACGATCCTCGATGAAATCGCCATTTACAAGCGCGGGGAAGTTGCCAAAGCGAAGGAAGCCGTTTCGGTCCGCACACTGAAAGACCAAATCGGAAGGCAAGATGGCCCGCGTGGATTCTACACCGCGCTGAAAGCGAAGCGTGATTCTGGTTCTTATGGCCTGATTGCGGAAATCAAGAAGGCGAGCCCATCGAAAGGTCTCATCCGCGAGGATTTTGATCCCCCTGCCCTTGCGCGCGCTTATGAGGCAGGTGGGGCAGCATGTTTGTCGGTCCTTACTGATACGCCATCGTTTCAAGGCGCGCCATCGTTCCTGGCGGCGGCGCGGGCCGCTTGCGGGCTTCCGGCATTGCGCAAAGATTTCATGCTGGATCCCTATCAGGTGTTGGAAGCTCGCGCCTGGGGTGCGGATTGCATTCTGCTGATCATGGCGATGATTGATGACCGGATGGCGGCCACGCTTGAAGCCGGCGCGCAGGATCTGGGCATGGATGTTCTCATCGAAATCCATGATGAAACGGAGTTGGAACGTGCCCTCAAGCTGCGTTCGCCGCTGATCGGAATTAATAATCGCAATTTGCACACCTTCGAAACAAAACTTGAAACAACCGAGCGTCTTGCACCGCTGATCCCGATGGATCGCATGATTGTGGCAGAGAGCGGTCTCTTTGCGCCGTCAGACCTCGCACGGCTTGCTAAAGTGCGTGCCTCAACCTTCCTGATCGGTGAAAGTCTGATGCGCCAGGCCGACGTCGCCGCCGCAACGAAGGCCATTCTCGCCGCATGAGCAAGCTCTCGCACATCAATGCCAAGGGCGAAGCACACATGGTGGATGTGTCGCCCAAAGAAGTGACGACGCGCTCGGCCACGGTGCGTGCGCGGGTGCTGATGCAACCCGCTACCATTAAGCTGATCAAGGCGGGCACTGCCAAGAAAGGCGACGTGCTGGCCACAGCGCGCATTGCCGGCATCATGGCAGCAAAGAAGACACCTGATCTCATTCCGCTTTGTCATCCGCTATCTCTCTCGCAAGTCACCGTCGATTTCACGCTGGGTTCGCGTCATGTGGATGTCGAAGCTTCGGTGAAAGTCGAGGGCAAGACAGGTGTTGAGATGGAGGCCATGACGGCCTGTTCCATCACCTGCCTGACGCTTTATGACATGGTGAAGGGCGTGGACCGTGCCGTCATCATCACTGACATGCGCCTTGTCGAAAAGACCGGCGGCAAGTCCGGCACCTTCAAGGCCAAGTGATGACTCTGGTTCCGGTGGAAGAAGCTTTGGCGCGCATCCTCAAGGATGTGAAGCCGCTACCAGCAGAAAGCATCAAGCTCAAAGATGGCTTGGGCCGTGTTCTTGCGGCTGATGTTGTGGCGAAGCGTGCCCAACCCCCTTTCGATGCCTCGGCTATGGATGGATACGCCGTACGACATGCTGATCTCGTTAGCGCAACTGCAAGGCTGAAGCTTGTTGGCACTTCTGCGGCCGGACACGGATTTACCAAGCGGGTCAAAGCCGGTGAAGCCGTGCGCATCCTGACCGGTGCGCCGATGCCCAAGGGTGCAGACACCGTCGTCATCCAGGAAAATACGCGTGTTGAAGGCGATGCTCTTGAAGTTCGGGAAGTTCCAACCCTTGGCCGCAACATTCGCGCTTGCGGCCTAGATTTCGGCAAGGGCGATGTGCTTGTGCCTCGCGGCACGCGGCTAAACGCCCGCGACCTCGGCCTTTTGGCGTCAGCCAATGCAGCAACGATCCGGGTGCAGAGAAAAGTGCGTGTCGCGATCCTGACCACTGGCGACGAACTCGCCAATGTCGGCAAAGTGCCACGCTGGGATCAGATCACATCATCCAACAACCAGGCACTCTCCGCTCTTGTCGCCGCGCTTGGCGCAAAAGCAATCGACTTTGGTGCTGTCCGCGATGATCTCAAGTCCATCACGACAGCAATCAAGAAGGCTGGCACTGCGGACATTCTCATCACAACTGGCGGCGCCTCTGTGGGCGACCATGACTTTGTGCAGGAGGCACTCAGACGCGCAGGTGTGAAAATCGATTTCTGGAAAATTGCGCTTCGCCCCGGCAAGCCCTTCATGTTCGGCACCAAAGGCAAGCTGCGTGTGCTTGGCATGCCGGGAAATCCTGTGGCAACGATCATGTGCTCGCTCGTATTTCTCAAGCCGCTGTTGCACGTCATGGAGGGGCAGCCGTCCGATACTGGTCACGGTTTTGCTCGGCTCGCCGTTGACCTGCCCGCGAATGACCAGCGACAGGACTATCTGCGTGCTACAATTTCTCACGACAGTGACGGAATGGTGCTCGCTACACCAGCCTCGAAGCAGGACTCCTCGATGCAACGCATCATGCGCAATGCCGATTGCCTGATCATCCGGCCGCCTTTCGCAACTGCACTTGAAGCAGGTGCCAAGGTACCCGTCCTGACCTTCCCACCCGGGGTATAACGGAAACACTTGCGGAACTTAATAAGAACAGTTATAGGTGGTTGTGGTTTTGTTCTGATTCCGGAGTGCATTCATGCTCACCCGCAAACAACTTGAGCTTCTGCTGTTCATCAATGAGAGGCTGAAGGAAGAAGGCGTTCCTCCTTCCTTCGAGGAGATGAAGAGCGCACTCGACCTGCAGTCAAAGTCCGGCGTGCACAGATTGATCGTCGCTCTCGAAGAACGCGGGTTCCTGAAACGCATGCCCAACCGGGCGCGCGCGCTGGAAGTGATCAAGCTGCCAGACTCGCATCAGCCAAGCCTCATCAAGAAGCAGGGCTTCACCCCGAGTGTCATCGAAGGGTCTTTGGGCAAGGCGAAACCCATGGCAGCTGCCAATGACGGGCCTTCGCGTGCCAGTGCCATTCCGATGATGGGCCGTATCGCCGCGGGCGTGCCCGTTGCGGCCATTCAGGATCATACTGCCAACATCATGGTGCCTCCCGAAATGCTGGGCGCAGGTGAACACTTTGCGCTCGAGGTCAAAGGCGACTCGATGATTGAGGCGGGTATCTTTGACGGCGACACCGTGGTCATCCGCAAGGGCGACGTCGCCAACAACGGCGATATCGTCGTGGCTCTTGTTGATGACGAAGAGGCAACATTGAAACGTCTGCGGCGCAAAGGTGTGTCAATTGCGCTGGAAGCAGCCAATCCGTCCTATGAGACGCGGATCTTCGGACCTGACCGTGTGCGTGTTCAGGGCCGCCTCGTTGGTCTTTTGCGCAAATACTAATGCGAACAAAAAGGCCCGGGCTTTCGCCCGGGCGCCCTTGCAGGGGACTAGTTTCTGCTTGGACTAGTTCGAAGCCGTTGCCGAATTCAGGAACGTAGAGGGATTGAGAGGCGTTGCGCCCTTGCGCACTTCGAAGTGCAGCTGCGGGCTTTGCACCGCGCCAGTCTGGCCTGACTTTGCAATGACGTCGCCACGCTTCACGATATCGCCCTTCTTGACGAGGATCTGCGACGTGTGTGCGTAGGCAGTTACATAACCACCGGCGTGGCGGATCAGGATCAGGTTGCCGTAACCCTTGAGCTCGTTGCCAGCGTAGGCAATGACGCCGGCTTCTGCAGCCTGCACACTGGTGCCTTCAGGTACAGAAATGTTGATGCCTTCATTCTTCATGCCGTTTGATTTCGGACCAAAGCCAGAAATCACCTTGCCGCGTACGGGCCAGCGCATGGCAAGCTGGGCGTCTTGAGGCGCAGCTGCCGGAGCGCTGTCATCTGCGATCTCGCCGCTATTATCCTGCTGGAGGACGGCGCCTTTCTTTTGCGGGATATTAGAATTGGCGATTTCATCCTGATTGTCGTCTTGGATGACCGGCTGAACCTGCTTGGCGGCAGCGACATTATTTTTCATCGGGATGCGCAGCGTTTTGCCGAGCGGAAGTGGTTTGTCGTGCGGCAAGCGGTTGGCATCGGCGATCGCAAACGGCGAAATCGAAAACTTGCGGCCGACTGAGAATAAAGTGTCGCCCCTGGCCACGACGTAGGTCGAGCCGTTGGCAGGAGCTGGCGCCACGTCCTCGGCAATCACTGGCTGAGCCTGCACAGGTGCGGCGGCGGCCAGATTAATCGCCGGGACTACCGGAGCTGAAACACCCGGAACAAGGATCACACGGCCAGGAGCCACGGTGTAGGGCGCTCGGATGTTATTGGCATCAGCAAGCTGCTTCACAGTCATGTGATTGGCTTTGGCGATGGCGTAAAGCGTGACGCCGTCACCGACCGTCACCCTGCCACCCGAAGTTCTCTTCACAGGTGCTGGATCAGCATCGGCCACCTGCTCATCAACAATGACGGGCCGCTTGTAGGCTGGCTTCTGGTAGGAAGGAGCAGCCGGAGGCGTGTTGTAGCTATATTTTGGCGCGGGGTAAGCCGGTGTCGTTTGCACCGGTGTCTGAGCGATCACTTGCGGTTGGCGATAGGTCTTCGAGTAAGCCTGTGTGTAATCATAGCTCGGTGCCTTGGCGACCGGCGCACTGGCAACAGGACTCTGGACGATGCCGTCGCTGTCATCGTTCTGAGACGACTGATATGCCGGCTCCTGGTAGGCCGGGGCACGGTACTTCGGCTTATATTTTGGAATCGATGCGGTGTAGACCGGATCTGCGTCAGAAGGATTGCTGTAATTTCCAGAAAAACGCTCGACGGAATCCGAGCAACCCGCCAGCAAAAGGGTTGCCATGCCCGCTACAACGAGCTTCCAATTCATCGCGCTGACACCAGCGCCCGAGCCAGACTTACGCATAACAAACTCCACTACACACTCACACACCGGGCAAGCTGCCCCAACTTCGACTCACATTGCCGGGCTTTAGTTAAGGTTGCGTTTATGATGAACAGCCGTCGTGAAATTTCCGTTCACTCGACCACGACCTTCGCACCAACCTGCACAAGCCCATATAATTCCACGACATTCGCATTGAGCATGCGGATGCATCCGGATGAGGAAGCATGCCCCACGCTCCACGGCTGATTGGTGCCGTGGATGCGGTATTCGGTATCGCCAATGTACAGCGCGCGCGCACCGAGCGGGTTGCCTGGCCCACCCGGAACCACGTCTGGAATGACGTGGCCATTCGCGGCTTCGCGCGCAATCATCTCGCTGGGCGGGCGCCAATCTGGCCATTCTGCCTTGCGGGTGACGACGTTGGTCCCCTTCCAGCTGAAACCGTCACGCCCTACACCCACGCTGTAGACGAGCGCGTGCCCACCGGGTTCCACGAAATAAAGTTTGCGTTCTGAGGTGCGCACCAGCACCGAGCCGGGCTCAAGAGCGCTGGTGAAATTGATCTCCTGGCGCTGAATGTTACCCAAGTCGGTTGGAAATTCCGGCTCCGCAGTGATGATATTGCTGTCGGTTACGGCTTCACCGGGCACTTCCATAGCGCCAAGAATTGAGAATTTTTTCGTGATTTCCGCATGAAGAGCAGAATTGGACGCCATGGCACTCCACAGCGGAACGATGGCGAGAAAACACAAGATACGCGAGATACGCACGGCACACACTCTGAACAGGCGCGTCACGCTGCACATGAAGATTTAATTTGGCGCTAACGTCCGAGAGTTTTGAGCATCTCTGTGGCCGTGCAATGCGAAGCCGGATGTTTCCACCTTGGCGCAATTTCAGCAATCGGCTGCAACACAAAGCTGCGTTGCGATATCCCGGGATGAGGCAATACCAATGCCTGCGAGGATGGCAGAGAAGAGGTGATGGTGATGCCATTCCAGTCAATGATATCCAGATCAAGCGTGCGTGGACCCCAGCGTCGCCGCCGTCTGCGGCCTGCCGCTTTCTCAATGGTGTGCAGGCGGCGCAGAAGCGATTGTGGCGCAAGTGCTGTTTCAATGGCTACGACACCGTTGACGAAATTCGGCTGGTTGGCGACGCCGAATGGCGCCGTCTCAATCAAAGTCGATGCGCGCACCACACGCACTGGAAAATGATCAAGCTCTGCAATGGCGCGCTCAACGGCTTGCCGGGGTGAGCCCCAAGGCCCTGCGACGTTGCTCCCCAAGGCGACGAGGATCACGAGCGCTCGCGCAGCAACCGGGATTTCTCACGGCCCCAATCACGCGTCTTGATCGTCTCGCGCTTGTCGACAGCTTTTTTGCCCCGCGCCAGTGCGATATCAACCTTCACCCTGCCCCGCGGATTAAAAAACATCTTCAAAGCAACAATGGTCAAGCCCTCACGGAGCACGCCTGATGCAAGGCGTTTGATCTCCTTGGCATGCAGCAGCAATCGCCGCGGCCGCTTCGGTTCATGATTGAAGCGATTGGCTTCTCGATATTCCGGTACGTTGGAGTTGAACAGGAAGAGTTCGCTGCCTTTCATCGCCGCATAAGCTTCGCCCAGGTTGATGTGACCAGTGCGCAACGATTTGACTTCGGAACCTTTCAGCTCGACGCCTGCCTCGAAGGTTTCCATGAGTTCGTAGTCGTAGCGGGCGCGGCGGTTGTCCGCCACGACCTTGATCCCATCCTGCTTCTGCGACGATTTACGGCCGCCGCTTTTCGATGACATTTCAGTTCAGCAGGCCTGCGTGCACGAGCGCGTCGTGCACAGCCTTCTTTGTCGTTTCCACAACAGGCACCAGCGGTAGACGCGCCTCCGGCTCGCAGAGGCCAAGCAAGCTCGCCGCATATTTCACCGGGCCGGGACTTGCTTCAACAAAAAGCGCGTGGTGCAGCGGCATCAGTTTATCCTGCACTTTCAAGGCGGAGGAATAGTCACCGCGCAGCGTTGCTTCCTGCAGTTCGGCGCACAGACGCGGTGCCACGTTTGCCGTCACCGAAATGCAGCCAATGCCCCCATGTGCGTTGAATCCCAAAGCAGTGCCATCTTCACCCGAGAGCTGGATAAAATCCTTGCCCGAGGCCAAACGCTGGCGTGACGGGCGCGTCAGATCGGCGGAAGCGTCCTTGGTGCCGACGATATTCTTGAAGTCATGCGAAAGCCGGGCCAGCGTCTCGACTGAAATGCTCGCCACGGTGCGGCCCGGAACGTTGTAAACAATGATCGGAATATCGACGGCCTTCGCGATCGCGGCATAGTGAGCGTAAATACCGTCCTGCGTTGGCTTGTTGTAATAAGGGACGACAACGAGTGCGGCATCTGCGCCCGCGTCCTTGGCATGCTGAGTGTATTCAATCGCTTCAGCGGTGTTGTTTGAACCTGCGCCTGCAATCACCGGGACCTTCTTGTTAGCCAATTCAACGCAGAGACGCACAACGGACTTGTGTTCATCCGGAGACAGAGTGGGGCTTTCGCCAGTCGTGCCCACGGGCACAAGTCCATGGCTTCCTTCCTTAATCTGCCATGCGACGAATTTCTTGAAGGTTTGCTCGTCGACAGAGCCAGCCTTCATGGGCGTCAACAAAGCGGGAATGGAACCTTGGAACTTCACGTCAACCTCTCAAAAGTAACACTCTGGAAACCATCGGTACTTCATGATCTCCGGGCCAGAGGCGGCGCAATCTAGTCCGCCCCTGCCGGAACAGCAAGTCAAGGCTTCCACAAGCTTGACGCAATTGCTAGCTATCCGGCCTGCGCGAACGATTTGGGACGGACAGGCTTGAAGTAATGCAGAATTTGGTATCGAGACGGCGTTTTCTGCAAGGGATTTCCGGTGCTGCCATAGCGGCATTGGTGCCGTTGCCGCATCGCATCCCGCCTTTGCTTTGCCCTCCAATTCTGCCGTTGAGGCCACGCGCCAGGCGCTATCTGGAAATTTCTCTGCCGCTGGTCCCATGGCGCAGCAATCTGGCGATCAGGCCGCAATCAAGCTGGTCGAACTTCTCTACCTGCGCGATCACGGCCCCGAGGCTGGCTATCCACGCATCATCGCGTTTCTGGAGGCTGCTCCAGGATGGCCGCTTTACGAAACGCTGATGAAGCGCGCCGAAATCGCGCTCTATGAAAATCACGAACCTGCCAATGTGGTGAGCGCGCATTTTGCAGGCCGCAAACCTGCCACGCCTCAGGGAGCTTTGGCACTGGCCCGCATGGCTTATGCCGCGGGTGACCAGCCTCAGGGCAAAGCGTTGCTACGCCAAGCCTGGGGCGACTGTGATGTCGATTCCAACTCTCGAAGACAAGATCATTGCGGAATTCGGTTCTCGCCTTATCGCTGATGATCACCGGATGCGTTTGTGGCAGCTCATTTATGGCCAGCAGGGAAACGCCGCTGTTCGCCATGCCAAACGTCTTGGCGGGTCCTATGTTGCTGCCGCGAAAGCTGCGCAGGCCCTAATCAACGGCGGTGCCGAGTGCAGAAGATGGCTACCGTGCCTTGCCCGCAGCGCTTCGCTCTGAACTGGCGATGCAGTATGTTTTGGCCCGCCACTATCGCCGCACCGAGCGTTTCGACAAGGCGCGTGCCATTCTCGCTTCCGTCCCCGCAGATCCAAGCGCCATGGGCAATCCCGAAGCCTGGTTTGAAGAGCGCCGCACGGCAGTGCGCCGCTCTGTCGGCCCCCTGCAGCACGAAAACTGGAAGATGGCCTACATCATCGCCAAAAACCACGGATTGCAGTCCGGCGATTTCGCCATCGAAGGAGAATTTTTGGCAGGCTGGGTAGCATTGCGTTATCTCGGCAACCCGCAGATGGCGCTGCCGCATTTTATCAAGGTACAGAAACTCGCCGATACCGGCACCGAACGTGCGCGGGCCGCCTACTGGATTGGCCGTTCGCAAAAAGCGCTGGGCAATGTGGCACCTGCCCGCGCTTCGTTCCATACCGCTTCGAAGCATTCCACGGTCTATTACGGGCAATTGGCACGCGAAGAGATCGGCCTTGGCAAGATGCCGGAGGAGATTTCGCCTGCTGGTTCTTCCGACGCCGCCAAAGCACATATCGAGCAAGATGAAGTCGTGCGTGCGTTCCGCCTGATGTCACGCGCTGGCGGGAAACCAAAGCTCGGCATGTTCATGGCTTCTCTTTCAAAACGCTTTGACACCGACGACGAGCTCAATGCCGTCGCCAGTGTGATGCAGGAGGAAGGCGGCACACCGACGTCGCTGCGTTTTGCGAAATCTGCGGCGCAACAAGGACACGATCTCGATACGTGGGCATACCCGATCATGGGCCTGCCGAACTGGGCGCAGATTGGAAAACCCGTGGAAAAATCACTGGTTTTTGCGCTTTCGCGGCAGGAGAGCGAATTCGACCCGAATGCAGGCAGCAGTGTTGGTGCGCAGGGTCTGATGCAGCTCATGCCGGGCACGGCTCGTCTTGTCGCCAAACAATACAACATCGGATTCTCGGCCGGAAAATTGCGTGACGCCGATTACAATGTGAAGCTTGGTGCCGCGCACCTTGCTGACCTCGTCGATGATCTCAATGGCTCGTACGTGCTGACATTCGTGGCCTATAATGCCGGACCCAAACGCGCGCGCGATTGGCTATCCTATTTTGGCGATCCGCGTGGCGGACAAGTTGATCCAGTGGACTGGGTGGAATGCATTCCATTCAATGAAACGCGGCAATACGTGCAGAAGGTGATGCAGAACCTGCACGTTTACCGTTCGCGGCTGGCGCCTAACACGGTTCGCCCCATGAGTGCTGATCTCAAGCGTGGCACGCCGGATGATGTGAATGTCGCCAGCACCGCGGCTGTTTCACCAGCCGGTGACTGCAAAGGCAATTCAGTCAAATCGCTGATCGCGACCTGCAATTAGTCCGTGAGCGGATTATCCGTCTACGGATGATTATCGGCGCGTGCGTGAACCTGAAAGTGTTTCGCCTTCCTGATTCTTCAGGCCACCGGTGCCATATTCGCGCGTGAACTCTTCCTCCTTGCCCGCGGCAAGAAGACTCGCCTGACGCACCCATTCTTCACGCTGGATGCGGCCATTGAATTTCAAATGGTCATCCACCCAATTAATTTCGGCAGGGGTCCATGCGCCGATCTGGTCGAAGTGGTAGATGCCAAGACCGTTCAAAATAGCCTCATTTTTCGGGCCTATTCCGCTGATCCTCTGGAGGTCGTCCTTCTTGCTACCGCGCGCCGCAGCTATACCCATCGGCTTTCTTGGCGTGACTGGTATGGCAACGCGGGGAGCACTCGCAATCGGCGGTGCGCTGATTGTTGGTGCAGCCGAAACGGCAGGCGCCGCATCCGCAGCAGTTTCAGCGGCAGGCTGTCCACCGGCCACGTTGCGTGCGATCCAACCCACGAGACAGCCAAGGAAATAGGCGACCAACATCCAGATCGCGAGTTCAATGAGATAATGAACCATGGCAGTTTCCCTCAGCCCTTCGGTTGCCAGATATTGTAGCGATAACCGACAATCACGCCGATGACGAAAGCGATAAGCAGCCAGACCCAATTGTGCGTGAACAGGATCGAGGTGTTATTCCAGTTGAGAAATTCGTTCATGCGCGTCCCCTATTTCTGAACCGTGAATTCGGCGCGGCGATTCTTGGCGCGAGCACCTTCGGAATGCGCCGGATCCAGCGGCTTGGACTTGCCATAGCCGATCGACGTCAGACGCGAGGCATCAATGCCCTCTTTCGTCAGAGAGTCCACCACTGCCTTGGCGCGGCGCTCGCTGAGCCCCTGATTGTAGGATTCGGAACCCACATAGTCGGCATGGCCCGCCACCTGCACTTTCAATGCTTTCGCAGCGCTTGTCCTTCAGCAGAGCAGCATACTGTTCCAACGCGGTCGGATATGGTCCTTCCAGATCCGCATGGTCAAAGCTGAACCTGATGGGAAATACGGCAGCGATTCGCGCCAGGGTGCCTTCGCAATCATAAGGCTGCGCTGGTGGCGGCGGCGGCGGCGGTGGTGCAACCGCTACCGTCAATTCGTTGGTTGTCGTGTCAACGCTCGACTGGCCGGAAGAATCGGTCACCTTGGCCGTCACGTCATAGGTACCGTTCACAACCGGCTTGTCAGGCGTCAACGACCAGTGTCCTGAATCGTCTGATTTCAGGTCTTGGTCCTGGTTGAGCGTGTGCGTCACGCCATCCAGTTCAACCTGAAGCTGGTTTCCAGTTGCAGCGGGCCATGTACCCTTGACGGTTGGATGGTCAGAATCGGAAGAGGCTGTTTCAACCGTCGGTGCGGGTGGTGGGGTTGCCGGCTTCACCGGAACGGCAATCGACGGGATGTCAAACGCACCCTTGGCCTCCGCCGTCTGATCGCCTGCCTTCGCTGTGACCGTGACATCATAATGGCCCGGCATCAGATCACTTGCCGTCATTGACCATTTGCCCGAAACATCTGATGACAAATCAGAATCCTTGCCCAGCTCCATGGTCTTGTCGTTCAACGCAACAGTAAGCGACGAACCATCGCCACCCGGCCAAGTGCCTGACAATGTCAATGGCTTGCCTGGGTTTACGGTGATGGGATCGAGGGTCGGTGCCGCGAGGGGTTGAGGCGCAGGCGCCGGGGCCGGGGCTGGCTCAGGAGCAGGAGCCGGTGCTTGCGCAGCGATGTCGAAGCTCGTCTCCGCCTTGGTTGATTGCCCATCCGGGCTGGTCACGGTGGCGGTGACAGAATAGTGTCCGGGCGCAAGTTCATCCTTGGGCGCCAAGGTCCACTTGCCAGAATCGGCCTGCAGATCAGCATCCTTGCCAAGCTCGTAAGACTTGTCGTTGATGCCGACAGTGAGATCGGGCTTGGCTTCCGCCGGCCAGGTTCCACTGAGCGTTACCGCCTTGCCGGCCTCAACCTGCGGCGTGTCGATGGTCGGCGCTGCCAAAGGCGGCGGAGGCGGCGGCGGCTCAGGAACCGTGAGTTTTCCGGGTTGTGATTCGCTCGAGAGATTGTTGCTGTCGGTCGCCTTGGCCGTCACATCGTAGCTGCCGGGAGGCAACGGAGTTGACAGTTTCAGGTCCCAATTTCCGCCCGCAGTGCTCAATTCCTGATCTTTGCCCAGGGAATAGGCTTTATTGTCCACCGTCACATCAAGAGCTTTGGCCTGACCTTCGGGCCATGTGCCCTTCACTTCCTGAGGATCGCCGCTCACCGTTACCGATTCCACAGTGGGTGCCGGCGGCGGAACTGGCGGAATCACCTTCACGCCACTGGCATCCACGGTTCTGACACCATAAGTGGAGGCAACGGCTTTGGCGGCGTTATCAGCTATGTCCTGGCTGGTGGCTGTGCCTGAAATCCTGGCGTCACGGCCATCAAGCTCAACTTTTGCCCAATCGCCTGCTGCCGCAGCAGCGCGATGAGATATGTCACTCATCAGGGAATCGCTCGAAAGCCACCCTGCGGCGACCCAAGGAAGGCCCGCGCCGACAATTGCGTATTGAAGCCACTTTCCAGGCTGCCACCGATACATTTCCGCACCCCTCGCCCTTGCTTTTTGCGCGACTTATGGCAAAAAGCGTGTATTAAGAAGTCCTTAACATGGGCTTTCTGCGCTTGCCACAAGATTCTCTTGGCGAGGCATCGATGCGCGGCACAACCCAAAATGGTCATATTTTGTTAAGGTTCTGTTTACACTTGGCGTTAACTGTGTCGGAATTGCCACAGGCCCGGAAATTGTGTCGAACATGGGGCGATATGCGTTGACCGTTAAGACCTGATGGCTGAAAACGTCCTCATTGCACGGGTGACTCGTGCAATGTCCTTCCAACTTCATTGCAGGGGACCGGAGGGGCATCAACAACTCCATTTTTTGGGAGAACCAGAATGAAGGTTATGAAACTCGCTCTTCTCGGTACGGCGGCTCTTGCTGCTGTGTCGGTAAGCGCCCGCGCTGACAATCTCAGCGATCTCAAGGCTCAGATTGAAGCCTTGAACGCTCGTGTTGCCACGCTGGAAGCCACTCCGTCGGTGCCTGCCGGTTATTCAATGCTGTCGATCTCCAAGGGTGATCAGATCGTTGAACCGGGCTATGCTGGCCCGAAGCGTGACAACTACACAGGTCCAGTTCACGTGATCTCGATCATGCCGACGGCTGATGCTCCGGCACCGACGACCCAGATCACCTGGACCGGCTATGTCCGCGCTGGCGTTGTGTTCGGTCACGATCCGTATACTTACTGATGGCGCATCACTATGACGACAACACGTCGACGTCAAAGCCCGCGCTTACCTGACGGTTGTCGGCACCACTGACACCGCTGTTGGTGAAGTCGGCGCCAAGATCAACCTGAAGGCTGAACTTAGTCAGAGCATCATATGGTCTTTATGGTGGCGATGCGCCTTCACGACAGACGGCTTCTCCGGCTGGTGGAAGATGACCCCGAACCTGACCCTCGAGGGTGGTGAAGGTGACTCGCTGTCCTACAACAGCCACTCGTTCGACGCGCTGTGCAACTGCTTCTACGGCACGGACAACCATGTCGGCTCGGTTGGCAACAACCCGTATTCCGGTTATGCTCTACGGCAGTTACCCCGATATCTCGACCTTCGACACCAAGGTTGCGCATTTGAAGTTGGCTTATGCTGACGGCCCGATTGCAGCTGCCATCCAGGTGGAAGACGGCTATAACTCTTACAACGGCTCTGATGACAACAATGCGCGCTCGGTGTGAGTGGCCAGGTCAGCTGGTCGGGTGACACCTTCTCGCTGCAAGCCACTGGTGGTTATTGGGGCAACCCGTATAATACATCTACGACTAGCCCTACTGGCCAAGACGCTTATGCCTTGACGATTGGTGCGGGTGCCAAGTTCGGCATGTTCTCGATTGACGCCGCTGTCGGCTGCGCAGCGTGGCTTCTATGACTACAGCGAAGCGACCATCGCCAGCGGCATCCTCCAGGCCAACCTGAGCGACTCGTTCCTCGCGCAGTTGGGTGCCACCCATGTGTGGTACACCAACAAAGCTTACGGGTTATGACTATAACGACGACTTCACTGAAATTGACCTCGGCCTGTACTACACCCCGGTCAAGCAGCTGACGTTGGGCCTGGAAGGCGAGGCCACCTTGCTCTGACGATCCGACCAATTCGTATCAATATCTTATGACGGCTACGACTACGGCACATCGTGGCGCGCGGCCTTCACCAGCGTGTTCCGCTTCTAGTCGAAGCAGGATATCATATCTAACGGACGGCCCGCTTCGGCGGGCCGTTTTGTTTGATGAGTGCTTCTGGTGCTTTACCGGCCGCTGCACTTCTCTCTAAAAGGCTGCATGCCGCTTGCGCCGCCCTCAACTCTCGTTGCCACCTATGAAGCTGACCGCCGCGCTTTGCGGGGGCAGCTGTCCGCGCGTTCCGCTGGACATCCAATTGCAATTGGCCGGTGCCTTCCATCAAAAATATCGGGAAGACACCTATGCCAACTATCTCCTGGCGGTTCTTCACGCGCAAACCGAAATGCCGTTCAACGCCATTCCCTTTTGCTCAGAAGGCTGTCAGACCAGCCATTTGCCCCGGAACAGGTTGCTTTCCTGTTCTCACTTTATCTGGATTTCCGCTTTTATGAACAAATCGGCGCGCTGATCGGCCACGTTGAGACGTCGTCTCCAACATCTCCAGAGCTAGAACGCCAAATTGCAAATTACTATCAAGGTATTGGCAATTGGAGAAGGCCGTTGTGCATTTCAAAAATGCGGAAAAACTGTTCGTTTCGCCTGCCGACAAAAGCAGTGTTCGCTGGAATCTCTATCAAGTTCTGCGCGAGGCCAACCGCATGGAAGAAGCGAAGGCGTTACTCGCCTCATTCTCAGCTGACCCTCGCGCAGGGTCGCGTGTGCTTTTCGAGCGGGCGCAACTGGAAGAGGGGAAAGAAGCAGAGAAGCCGCGCAGGAAATTGAACGCCTTCTGGCCAGCGCGTCTCTGAGCGATGAAGACAAAGAGCGCTTGTTTCTTGCTTTGGGCAAATTACATGAGCGCAAGGGCGACTACGACAATGCTTTCATGAGTTGGCAGCAATCGCGGGCCTTGGTCGAAGACGGTTTATGACCCCGCGAATATGAAAAGGAACTGCAGGAAACCGTTGCCTTCTACAATGAGAACTGTTCAAACGTGTTCTCCCTTACGCCAGCGCCTCCAATGAGCCCATTTTTGTGGTTGGCATGCCAAGATCCGGCACTACGCTGCTGGCCCAAATTCTTGCGGCACATCCCGATATAGCCAGTGGAACCGAATTCGTGAGGATGAAGCGTGAAGCAACAACGTTTCGCCGGAAATATCAGGTTCCTCGTGGCCTGCGACAATTGCAGATGGAAGCTGAACGAGGCGAATTGGCCGAAAGAATCAAGGACTATCTCAATCTCGCGCATTTAGCCGCCACAAAACCCGCGCAAACATTTCGTTGACAAAACACCTGAGGAATTCTGGTCCGCAGGTTATATCCATATGCTCTTTCCCAGAGCCAAGTTCATCAACCTCATCGTCATCCGGGCGATGTGTTCATTTCCACCTATCAGAATGCATTTTCACACGGATTCGCCTTATGCGTTTGATCAACGCGCCTTCGCGCATTACTACGTTCAGCGCGACAAGCTCATGTCTGCATGGACCAAGCTGTTTCCGCAAGTCATCTTGGATGTACACTATGAAAGGCTGGTACAGTCTCCCGAAGAGGAAGTCAGGCGCATCCTGGAGTTCATCGAGCTTCCGTGGAATCCGGCCTGCCTGAAATTCTTCGAACTTCCTTCCCTCGTCCGCACGTTCAGCCGGGATCAGGTCAGAAACGCCATCAATACCAAGTCCGTCGGGCGCTGGAAAAATTACGCCCCGAACATCTGGGTCCGCTCTTTGATGCGCTTGCGGAATTGGGATATCGCAGGACGGGAAAAGGCTTGAATATGCGCCTGCACCGAAAGGTATCGCTCCCCGGAACGACCTATCTCCCTCTAAGTTCTCTTTCAACGAATTATGAACAGCTTAAACCGAATGCACAAACCGACCGCCCTATATCCAGGACCGTTCCCGAATCGAATCCTACGTAAAGCGAGGAATGCTTCAGCCGGAAACGGCGCTGGCATTTCAGGCCAAATATCCCAATGATCTGTATGCGAATGAAATTACTGCTGACATATTGTCATCGCGCGATGCCAACGGTCACGCGCTCGGCTTCCGTAAAAAAGCCGTCCTGATCAGCAGGTTTGCGCCGAGCCCAAGTCGAGAAATTTGCTCGTGCCTGTTACGCATTTGGGCTGCTTGAGGACCTTGGTGTCATTCTCAGGGAAGCGATGAGGCAACATCCCGGATCACCCTTTATCTCGGGATTTCTGGCTGAATATCACTGCGGCGCTTGGCCAGACAGACATTGCCATCAGCCGCTTTGAAGAGGCGATCCAAATTGCCACTGATGAACGCCACCGCCTGAGGCTGAAACAGGACATGGCCGATATCTTGTTGAAGAGCGACAGAGTCGAACCAGCACTTGAAATCCTGCATGATCTGCTTTCCACCCGCGACCATCAGGTTTTTGCACTCTGCCGAATTGCCGAATTTGAAAAAGCAGATTTGCAAAACGCTATTGTTCAAAATATCGGGGAGTTGTTGAAACAGTCGCAGTCGACATTGACGGACGAAGACCGGGTTGCGTTGTATCTCGCTTATGGCAACGCCGCGGAAAGATCCAGCGAATTCGACCTGGCTTTCCAGAGCTGGGAGAAGGCCCATGCTATCGACCTTCCGCCCTATGATTCAGGACAAATAGAGGCAGCCTACAAAACAAACATGGAGTTCTATACTGAATCCCTGTTTCAGCGCACGCGCAGTTCGGCCAACCCTTCACACGCTCCGGTTTTCGTCATGGGCATGCCGCGTTCGGGCACAACGCTGGTCGAGCAGATTCTGGGCGCACATGCGCAATGCGAAGGGGTCGGAGAAACGGGACGCATGGTTTTCATGAATACTGCCTTTCTCAACAAATATTACAGGCCAGGCGGAGCGGAAGCATTGTCGGAAAACGTGGCAAAGGGAGAACTCGTCACCCGTGGCGATGATTTTCTGAGTGCGGCGAGACTTCTGGCCGGTCATGACGCACATCGGTTCATCGACAAGACCCCCACCCAATTTGTAGCGGCCGGCTATATCCACCTCTGCCTGCCGCATGCAAAATTCATCAACATGGAGCGGCATCCGGCAGATATTTTCATTTCCACCTATCAAAATCAATTTTCGAGGAGCTCTGCTTTTCCGTGGACCCAGGAGCGGTTCGTGCATTTCTATCTTGAGCGGGAAAAGCTGCTTAAGCACTGGCGGTCACTTTTCGGACAGCAAATTCTTGACGTGCGCTATGAAGACGTTGCTTCGGACCCAGAACCACAAATTCGAAGGATGTTGGAGTTTCTGGAACTGGAGTGGGATCCTGCGTGTATGCGTTTCCAGGAGCACGGCAAAACGATACACACTTTCAGCCGCCAGCAAGTTCGCGGCGCAATCAACACCAAATCTGTCCACCGCTGGCGAAACTATGAGAAACATTTGGAGTCCACTTTTTTTCGCCCTGAAAAAGCCGGATACAAATACGAGGGGCCGATGTTTGAACTCCCTGCAAGCTATCATACTGATTTTTGCTGGAGCAGATGGCTCATCCTCAGCGCACTCCTTCAAAAGGCCTCTATGCAAGACCCCTTAAGCTCAGTTATACCTGCAGCCTACGATCTGGATCGGCGGCATCTTCAGCAAGTTTTGGCGCACAATTCTCTGTCAGGGCAAATTCAACTTGCACAGAATTTCCACGATCGATATCCCGATGATGCATTTGCCAATAGTCTGATGGCGGCGTTGCTCGGACAAACTCGGGACAAGATCAAGGCAATCCCTTTCGCACAGCGAGCTGTTCAACGTAGCAATTTTGTGTTGGACTATGTGGTGCTTCTTTTCCGCCTATATATCGACTTCCGCTTCCATGAGCAGATTGCGCAACTCCTTAAGGCCCTGCCTGCACTTCCTCAAAATTCAGCCCAATTCGAAATGCTGCTGGGAAAGTATTACTTGGATATCGGGGAATAGAGGAATGTATCAGGCACTTGCGCGCTGCGATCAAGCTCTTCGACACCGAGTCAGATAGGGGGCAAGCGAGTTGGTTGCTAGTGTCTGCGTACAGGAACTCCAACCAAAAGGATGAAGCAAAGGCACTACTCGACAGTTTCAAAGCCCAACCTGCAATGCGACAGCGAGCGCTGTTGGAGCGGGCAGAGTTGGCAAGCTCAGATGACCTGCATTCTATCAGCGCGGAAATTGAGCAGGAATTGAGCCACCAGGAGGCCAATTTGTCCGATAGTGACAAAGAACACCTTTTTCTGGCGCTCGGAAAACTGCAGGAAAAAGAAGGAAAGTTTGATGACGCTTTTGGCAGTTGGGAACGTTCCCGCGCTTTGGTCAAAGCAAAGTATAATGGCCGGAACGTCGAATCCTTTGTGAAAGATAACCGCGCCTTTTTCAACACTGAGCTTTTTCAGAACACGCTGCCGTTCGCGAGCACCTCTTCTGCGCCGCTGTTTGTCGTCGGAATGCCACGTTCTGGAACCACGTTGGTCGCCCAAATTCTATCCGCCCACGCTGATGTCGCAAGCGCTGGGGAGCTCTTCAGGCTCATGTCGGAAGCCCACGCTTTTATGGCAACATACAATGTACCAAAAGGTCAACGCAGCTGGATTGAAGCTGCTGCGAAAGGGGAAATTGCAAACAGAGCCAGAGATTATCTCAATCTCTTGCAACTGACTTCCGGCAGGACTGCCAAACACTATATTGACAAGACTCCAGATCAATCCTGGCATTCTGGCTATCTGCATATGCTTTTTCCCAAGGCCAAAATACTTAATATCCTGCGGCACCCTGCGGACGTATTTGTCTCCACCTATCAAAATAGCTTCAATCACAGCGCCGGCTATGCATTTGATCAACGGACCTTCGCGCACTACTACGTCCAACACTCCAAGATGATGTCTTATTGGAGAAAACTTTTTCCCAACAGTGTAATGGATGTCGCCTATGAAGAACTCGTCGCTTCACCTGAACAACAGGTCAGGCGGATTCTCTCCTTCTTGGGTCTTGAATGGGATCCTGCTTGCCTCACGTTTTTCGAGCGCCCTTCAATGGTTCATACCTTCAGCCGCGACCAGGTTCGGAGCGCCATCAATACCAGATCAGTCGGACGCTGGCGGAATTATGAGAAGCATTTAGGTCCGCTGTTCGAAACCTTAAACGATCTTGGATTTTCGTACCCTGATGCCGATGCCGAGAGCTCAACACCCGCAGTAGGCCATAAAATGAAAACATCTGAAGCCAAGCGCACCGGCTTTCTACAAGCAGGCAGCAGCAAAGATTCCAGGCCTGTTGCGCAACGGGTCACTGGATCTTGCGGTTGCGCAGCAATTTCGAAGCGCTAATCCCCAGGATGCGTTCGCGAATTTCGCGTTGGGGCAAGCGATGCTGGAAAATGGAGCTATGATGCGTAATGGCAATGTTCTCTAGCTGCCCTATTTGCAAATCGCAGTTCGCGGCGACTTCAATCCGGTTTACATCGATGCCCTGGTGGTGGCTTATCTGAAGCTTGATTTCTATGAAGAGGCCTCAGTGCTGTTGCGTGAAGCGGAGAAACGTTTCCCCAAGTCCGCAACCGTCGCCGCCGGTGCAGGCGATGTGCACATGAGGCTGAACCGTATTGATGAAGCAATGCGCCAATATGAAAAGGCAGCCGAGTTGGCGCCGGACGAGAGTTTTAAATTGAAGATCCGCAAAATACAGGTGACGATGCTTATCGCGGCAAATCGCTATACAGAGGCTGAAGCGCTTCTGCCGGAGCTCGAGCAGGATTCCAATAATCGCGCCTTTGTGGTTGCCCGCCGCATCGAAATGGCAAAATACGACCTGGAAAGTCCGGTTGCCGCAGAGATCAGGGAATTGCTTGAAGGTAACAGTTCCAATGATCGCGAGACTGGCCGGCCCAACCTGTTGCGGCTGTATGGGCTATTGGCCGAGAACTCCCGCGACTATGACCTGGCGTTCGAGAGCTGGAAAAATTCACGGGTAAAACTTCAGGACCTTTATGATCCCCCAGAGTCAGGAGGAAGAGTTCCTGCGCGTGCGGCGTATCTTTACCAAGGATCTTTTTGCCAAAACCAGGCCTTTTTCGCATAGCTTCGCGAGCTTATATTTTTATCGTCGGAATGCCGCGTTCCGGCACCACGCTCCTTGATCGCATCTTGTCGTCTCATCAAAGGTGCAAAAGCGTCGGGGAACTCGGGCGGTTATATTCCTACAACCAGTCGCTGATACGTGCCTTTGGAGATCCTGAAGCGGCCAACGGCCTATTTCAAGAGGTTCTCAAAGGCCGTTTTCGGGACCGGGCGGCAGAGGCCTTACGCTTAGCGGAATTTATGGTAGGCAGTCCTTCCAAATTCTATGTGGACAAAACACCTCTTCATTTCATTGCTGCCGGCTGCATTCATGCCTGCCTCCCGAATGTAAAATTCATCAATGCCACCCGTCATCCCGCAGATATTTTCATATCCACCTATCAGAATGATTTTATCGATTCTTCGACTTACAGTTACGCGTTTAGCCAGGTCGCTTTCGCGCATTTCTACCTTCAGCGCGAAAAGCTGATGGAATACTGGCGTTCGCTGTTTGGCGACCAGATTCTCGATGTGCGCTATGAGGAACTGGTGGCGGATCCGGAACCGCAAGTGCGACAAATCCTTGAGTTTCTTGATCTCGAATGGGATCCCTCCGTTTTGAAATTCCACGAAGTAGATGGCGGTGGTCAAAACCTTCAGCCGCGACCAAGTTCGGAAGCGCCATCAATACCAAATCCGTCGGCCGCTGGCGGAATTACGCTAAGCATCTTGTTCCGCTGTTCAATGCGCTGAACGATCTTGGATATTTCGTATCCCGATGCAGGAGCCAAGAGCTTGACGCCGGGGGAGGCCGTAAGATGAAGACATCTCAAATCAAAGCGCCAGATTCCTACAAGCAAGCAGCAGCAAGGGTTGCGAACCTATTGCGTAGCCAATTCGCTGGATGTCTTGGCAGCGCAGCAATTTCAGAGTGCTTATCCGCGAGATGCATTTGCGAATTTCGCTTTGGGCGCTAGCGATGCTAGAGAGAAATAATGATCTTGGCAGCCTGCCCTATTTTCAAGCCGCAGTTCGTTGCGAATTTAACCCGGTTTACATCGATGCTCTGGTAGCAGCTTATTTGAAGCTTGATTTCTACGAAGAGGCATCCGCGCTGGTGCGGGAAGCGGAGAAAAGATTTCCTAGATTCCGCCATCGTCGCCGCGAATGTTGGTGATTTGCACATGAAGCTGAACCGGATTGATGAAGCGATGCGTCAATATGAAAAGGCAACCGGGCTTGCGGAGGATGCGAGCTATAAGTGGAAGATTCGGAAGGTACAGGTGACGATGCTCATAGCGGCAAACCGCTATACGGAAGCTGAAGAGCTTCTGAAGGAGCTCGAACAGGATTCCAATAATCGCGCCTTTGTTGTTGCCCGCCGCATCGAAATGGCAAAATACGACCTGGAAAGTCCGATTGCCGGGGAAATCAGAGAATTGCTTGATGGCAACAGTTCCAATGATCGCGAGACTGGCCGACCCAACCTGTTGCGGCTGTATGGGCTATTGGCCGAGAACTCGCGCGACTATGATCTTGCGTTCGACAGCTGGAAAAAATCGCGGGTAAAACTTCAGGATCTTTATGATCCCCAACGTCAGGAAGAAGAGTTCCTGCGCGTGCGGCGTGTCTTTACCAAGGAAATTTTTACCAAAACCAGGCCTTTTTCGCATAGTTCGCGAGCTTATATTTTTATCGTCGGAATGCCGCGTTCCGGCACCACGCTCCTTGATCGCATTTTGTCGTCTCATCAAAGGTGCAAAAGCGTCGGGGAATTAGGGCGGCTATATTCCTACAACAAGACGCTGGTGCGCGCCTTTGGAGATCACTGAAGCCGCCAGCGGCCTGTTTCAAGAGGTTCTCAAAGGCCGTTTTCGGGACCGGGCGGCGGAGGCTTTACGGTTGGCGGAATTTGTGGCCGGCAGTCCTTCCGAATTTTATGTGGACAAGACACCTATTCAATTCTTTGCTGCCGGCTGCATTCATGCCTGCCTCCCGAATGCGAAATTCGTCAATGCCACCCGTCATCCGGCGGATATTTTCATATCCACCTATCAGAACGATTTTAACGATTTGTCGACTTACAATTACGCGTTTAGCCAAGTAGCTTTTGCGCATTTCTACCTGCAGCGCGAAAAGCTGATGGAATACTGGCGATCACTGTTTGGCGACCAGATTCTCGATGTGCGCTATGAAGAACTGGTGGCGGATCCGGAACCGCAAGTGCGACGAATCCTGGAGTTTCTTGATCTCGAATGGGATTCCTCCGTGCTGAAATTCCACGAAGAAAACGGCGGTGGTCAAAACCTTCAGCCGCGACCAGGTGCGGAATCCCATCAACACCAGATCAGTCGGCCGCTGGCGGAACTATGAAAAGCACCTCGGACCACTTTTCAATGCTTTAGAGGCGGCTGGATATTCCTACCCTGAAACGAAAACTTAGTCGAAACGGCACAATGACCTCCGCAACAGCCCGGAAAAGTTCAGGCAGTTTCACACGCGAGAGACGGGATAGCCTTGTTCTTGACGTCAAATATGCCTAGAGCAAGTTTTCGACCGGGGATCTGATTTGAATCGCACCTTCGCACCCATTCTGATTGCAGCGGGGCTGGCGCTGTCCGCCTGCGCAGCAGACCAGTCGGCTGACCTGGAAAGCCGGTCGATCGCCGTGGACCAGAATGCCGAACCTGCGGGTGCCGCCGGTGTAGATGGCGCGGCCTCTGTGGCCGGCCTCATTCCCTCCACCGGCCCCACCTATGTGACGTTGCTCGTATCCGGCGCGGCGGGCAACGGGATTGTCGGTGCTTCGACGAAAGACGGTGGAACACCCATCACGTCCGGTTCCGGCTTCGTGGTCACCGGTGATGGCTATGTGGTCACCGCCGCTCACGTCGGCGTTGCAAAAGGCAATGAAATCACTGCACGAGCCGCGAATGGCCGGGTTTATTCGGGGACCGTCGTGGGCATTCTGCCAACCAACGACATGGCACTGGTGAAGCTGCGCAATTTCAACGGCCGTGCCGTGGCCCCAGCTGCCCCTGCCTGCGTGCCCCAAGGTTCGGTCATCTACACACTTGGCAGGCCTCATGGCGGCGGGGATACCGCTCGGATTGGCACACTGCAGGCCATGCATTTTGGCCGTCCCGTGGCCTACGGCAATTTCGGTTATCCGGATGCGATCGTTTTGCACATGGGCACGCAACGTGGTGAATCCGGTGGACCCGTTTTCAACAGTCAGGGACAGTTGATCGGCATGGTGGTTTCGACACTGTCGGATGAATCCGGCAATTCGATCAACATGGCGCACGCCATTCCAGCGAACACGATTGGCAAGTTCCTGTGTTCGCAGACGTCCTCGTGTCCTGCTGCCTGGATGGCACTGGCAAACAAACCGGTCGACAGCTGCGGCTGATCAGGGACTGAGCACACTCGCGCCCGTGGTGCGGCGCGATTGCAGATCCTCGTGGGCTTTTGCGGCATCAGCAAGCGCGTAGCGCTGGTTGACGTTGATCTTAACCTTGCCGGATTTGACGATGTTGACGAGATCACGCGCCGTGGCGGCAAAGTCTTTGTCATTGGCCACATAGGTGCCAAGCGTCGGCCTCGTGACATAGAGCGAGCCCTTGCCGGCCAAAATGCCCAAATTGAATGCCGTCACCGGTCCCGAAGCGTTGCCATAAGATACCAGCAAGCCGAGTGGTGAGAGACAATCGAGCGAGGTGTGGAAAGTCGCCTGCCCCACACCGTCGTAGACGACAGGCACGCCCTTTCCCTTGGTAATCTCCTTTACGCGCGCAACGACATCTTCCTTGGACGTGTCGATAACATGGGCGCAGCCATGGGCCTTGGCGATGGCGACCTTTTCTTCTGAGCCCACGGTTCCAATGACCTTCACACCAAGTGCCCTGGCCCATTGCGAGAAGATCTGACCGACACCACCGGCTGCTGCATGAAGCAGCACAGTTTGACCGCGTTTAACCTTGTACGTGGCGCGCAGGAGGTAACGCACCGTCATGCCCTTCAAGACCATGCCCGCCGCCGTTTCGTCGCTGATCTGTTTCGGAAGCTTGATCAGGCGATTGGCTGGAAAATTGCGTGCCTCCTGATAGGCGCCCAATGGCCCGGTTCCATAGGCAACACGATCACCGGGCTTCAGGCCCTTCACGCCTTTGCCCAACTTGGTGATAACTCCAGCGGCTTCATTGCCGAGGCCTGATGGAAACGACACGGGATAGATGCCGCTGCGATAATAGGTGTCGACAAAGTTGAGGCCGATCGCCGTGTGACGGATTTGAACTTCGCCAATGCCAGGATCGGCTAATTCGACGTCGACAAGCTTCATTACTTGCGGGCCGCCGGTTTGATCAATGCGGATTGCTTTCATATCACCCTCAATTCGTTTCCAGGATTTCGCGGAAAGCCGTAACCAGCTTATCCCATTGCAGTTCTTCCAGCGCAATGACGCGGACATCGAGAACAGCGGCCTTGCCCATGAGGGCCTGATAGCGCGGCATGTTCTTCAGTTCGTCAAACAGGTCTGTGGTAACCAGCACAGCCACCCGTTCACCTTCGCGGCCAAAGTGATCTGCCAAGTTGTCGGCTTCGTGCACGGCATCCATCAAACGGTTGCGGTGCTTGCGGTCGTTCATGTCCAATTCCGAGCGTAGCGCCTTGCAGGAGACAAACGCCAGCTTGGAGCCCCGGCGCATGATCAGGTCGATCTCATTTTCGCCGCTGTAACCCTTGAACTCCCATCCGATGACCTGGCCGAACAGGGCCTCCTCGGCGCCCGCTTCCCGGGCCGCCAGGAAAGGCCAGCTCTTCGAGCCAACCGCCAGTCAGATAACGCATGGCCTCGGTGTCGATCAGATAGCCCGAAGGCGGGTCTGGATGGACCAGAGAGCCTTCCAGGAAGGCCTGGAGCAGTTTTCCGGCGCCTACCCCATCCGGCATGCCGGAGCCCTCGGGATCACCGCCCATGGCCAATTCCTGGCTAATCAGGCCATCACGCAATGTCTCGAAAGCTACATAGTCGTCCGCGATCAACCGCGAGATTGCCGCCCGTTCCAGCGCCAGCTCCGAATCGCCATGTATCTTCTTGAGCCAAGCCCCCCGTCCGCGCAGGAGTTGCTCAATACTGGAACTATTCATGTTTCGCTTTCTGCCCTAAACCCCTGATATTTCCAAGAGGACAAGGACATGGCTGTTCAGACGTCAGAGCGCTTGAATGCGGTGGAATTCCCACCCATTGCAGAGGCTGCAAGCTGGGTCGCCGGACGGCAAAGCAACCGCGAACTGCTTAACATGTGCCAGGCGGTGCCGAGCTATCCGCCCGCTGCGGAACTGCAGGACGAATTTGGGCGCCTTGCACACCAGCCCACCACCGGGGGCTACACCGAGATTCTTGGTATTCCCGAATTGCGCAAGGCTTTCGCCAAACATCTTTCTGCAGATTACCAGGCTGAGGTTTTGGCACAGGATGTCGGAATCACCACCGGTTGCAACCAGGCCTTTGCGGCAGCAATCATGGCGCTGGCCGTGGCGGGCGACAATATCGTCATGCCCAGCCCCTACTACTTTAATCACCAGATGTGGCTGGGGATGATGGGGATCGAGATTCGCTCCTTTTCGGCCTTTAGCGCCGAAGGCCCCTGGCCATTTGTCGAGGAAGCGCGCGCGCAGATCACGCCACGGACCAAGGCCATCATGTTGTGCTCGCCCAATAATCCGACGGGCGCGATTTACCCGCCGCAGGTGTTGGCCAGCTTCTACCAACTCGCCAAGGATGCCAACATCGCCTTGATCATTGATGAAACCTACAAGGATTTTCGCCCCAATGGCGAGCCGGCACATAGCCTGCTCAAGGACCCTGACTGGCGCGAGCGGCTGATCCAGCTGTTCTCGTTTTCAAAGATTTATGCACTGGCCGGCTACCGGCTTGGTGCGCTCATTGCCGGGCCAACGCTTCTGCACGAGATCACCAAAATCCTGGACACGATGACCATCTGTCCTCCACACCTCACGCAACGCGGCGTGGTCTATGCACTATCAAAGCTTGATGATTGGAAGGCTACAAAGCGGAAATTGATGGCGGTGCGGTTGGCAGCACTGCGCGAAGTATTCAACACAAACGACTTGAAATACAAACTTGTGTCGAGTGGTGCCTACTTTGCCTATGTCAAACACCCTTTCGAGGGCGAGGCTTCAAAGGCCGTGGCGAAGAGACTGGCACAGGAACACGATCTTCTGTGCCTGCCGGGCTCGATGTTCGGGCCCGGGCAAGAAGATTTCCTACGTTTTGCCTTCGCCAATGTGGAAAAAGAAAAAATGGCGCTCCTTGCGGAGCGCCTGCTGGAAAGCCAGCGTTAGCCGTTGTTTTGTGCCGGTGCGTTGCGCTCGGCCATGAAGCGCTCGAAGTCGTCGCGATCCTTGGCCTTGCGGAGCTTGGTCAGAAACTCGTCAAAGGCAGCCCGCTCCTCATCAAGCTTGCGGCGCATGGCCTCAAGCTCTTCAAGCTTGGCCTTGCGGTAATCATCGAAGGCGTCGTTGCCAGTGTCGGCAAAGCCTTGCCACGGACGGCCCTTCCAGCCGTTGTAGGTCTTGGAGAAATGCTCCGCGGCATCACGCGGGGATTTCCACTGGTTCCATGGGGCTTGCATATCGCTGGCTCCTTTCCAGATTTCACCATTCTTGTGTTTGAGAAACAGCGCCACCAGGCCGATCGGCCAGAAGGCAACAAAACCTGCCAAAACGGCAGCGATTTCGTAGATAGACCAAGGCTTGCGTTCGGCAGAACCCCAGCAGGAATACCTGCGAGGTTGGCCATCAGCCGTGGCATAAGCACCATTGTTCATTTGCCCCTCCTTTTCAGGGTGGAAAGCACTTGGTGGTGCCATTCCGCCAGTTCAAGGGGGCACCGCAATTGTAATCTTTCCCCTGCCCCAGTGATGGACTAAAAGGCCTGCCAATCAAGGAACTGCAACATGCCGACTTACCGTTCGAGAACAACCACCCACGGCCGCAACATGGCCGGCGCGCGCGGCCTATGGCGCGCCACGGGCATGAAGGAGACCGACTTCGGCAAGCCGATCATTGCGGTGGTGAACAGCTTCACGCAGTTCGTGCCAGGCCATGTGCACTTGAAGGATCTCGGCCAGATGGTGGCGCGCGAGATCGAAGCTGCCGGTGGCGTGGCCAAGGAATTCAATACCATCGCAGTCGATGACGGCATCGCCATGGGGCATGATGGCATGCTCTATTCGCTGCCATCACGAGAAATCATCGCCGACAGCGTCGAATATATGGTCAACGCACATTGTGCAGACGCAATGGTCTGCATCTCAAATTGCGACAAGATCACACCCGGCATGCTGATGGCTGCCATGCGTCTCAACATTCCTGCGGTCTTCGTTTCGGGCGGCCCGATGGAAGCTGGCAAATACGTGGCTGCGAAGACAGGGAAGACCGTAGCGATTGATCTTGTCGATGCAATGGTTGCCGCAGCCGACGACAAATACACCGACGAGGAAGTGAAGATCATTGAGCGTTCGGCCTGTCCGACTTGTGGCTCGTGCTCTGGCATGTTCACTGCCAATTCTATGAACTGCCTGACCGAAGCGCTTGGCCTGTCCCTGCCGGGAAACGGTTCGACACTGGCGACACACAGTGACCGCAAACGCCTTTTCTTGGAGGCGGGCCACCTGATTGTTGATCTGGCGCGGCGTTATTATGAAGAAAATGACGAGAGCGTGTTGCCGCGCAAGGTGGCAAGCTTCAAAGCCTTTGAGAATGCGATGACGCTGGATATCGCCATGGGCGGTTCGACTAACACGGTATTGCACATCCTTGCGGCCGCGCATGAAGGTGGCATCCCGTTCACCATGGATGACATTGACCGGTTGTCGCGGCGTGTGCCTTGCGTGTGCAAAGTGGCGCCGGCAAAGTCCGACGTGCACATGGAAGACGTGCACCGCGCGGGTGGCATCATGTCCATCTTGGGCGAGCTGGAAAAAGGCGGTCTGATACATGGCGAAGTGCCGACTGTACACTCCAAGTCGTTGGGCGATGCCATCAACCGCTGGGATATCGGCCGTACCAATTCAGAAAGCGTGCGTGAATTCTTCATGGCGGCGCCAGGTGGTGTGCCCACTCAGACGGCGTTCTCGCAGTCACGGCGCTGGGAGAGCCTGGACACGGATCGTGTAAAGGGAGCCATCCGCTCAGTTGACAATGCCTTTTCCAAAGACGGAGGCCTTGCTGTTCTAAAAGGGAATCTTGCTATCGATGGCTGCATCGTGAAAACGGCGGGTGTCGATGAATCGATCCTCAAATTTGCTGGACCGGCGGTGGTTTTTGAATTCTCAGGACAGCGCCGTCGCCGGCATCTTGAATGGTGACGTGAAAGCTGGCGACGTGGTGGTCATCCGCTATGAGGGTCCGCGTGGTGGCCCGGGCATGCAGGAGATGTTGTATCCCACGAGCTACATCAAGTCGAAGGGCTTGGGCAAAACCTGTGCCTTGGTGACAGATGGCCGTTTCTCGGGCGGCACATCCGGCCTTTCGATCGGCCATGTCTCGCCGGAAGCGGAAGAAGGCGGTCTGATCGCGCTGGTGCATGATGGTGACCGGATCGAAATCGACATTCCGAACCGCAGCATCAAGCTTGCTGTTTCAGACGATGACTTGGCCAAGCGCAAGGCGATGCAGGAAGCCCGCGGCAAGCACGCCTATACGCCGATGAAGTCACGCCCCCGCAAGGTCACAACAGCTTTGCGCGCCTATGCTGCCTTCGCAACATCCGCTGCCAAGGGTGCCGTCCGCAACGTTCCCTAGTCGTTTCAGGCTGCTGTGCCTCCGCTACTCGAACCGCGTTGCGCAGGCAATGGAGCTGGTCCAGCAGATGCAAGGCCACGCTGATGCCGGCGCTTCATTGACGCCCATGTCCTCTCCGAGATCATGGATCAGATGGGCGCGCGCCACGTCGGCATCGGTGAACGCCTCGCCATGGCTGGCTTGCGCCGGCATCAGCCACTCTTCGGATAGCCAAACTTCCAGCGTCTGCTCATCGATGCTGGTGCGGGTGAGAAACTCGCTGCGCTTCAGAATCATGATGTGATCTCCCGGCGCGGGTCATCACTTGTGACGGGTTGCCAGTCTTTCAGGAATTCATTGAGTTTGGCATCGGGTGCCTCGGGCATCACGATGCGCAGCTTCACGATCTGGTCGCCACGTCCAGCGACACCCTTGCCCTTGAGCCGCAATTGCGTGCCGAAATTGGCGTTGGCCGGAATATTGAGCATAACCGCACCCGTCGCTGTGGGTGTGCGTACCGGGCCACCCAAGGCTGCTTCCTTTATTGTTACCGGCAGATCGAGCAGGAGATCATCACCGGAGCGCGAGAAAAAGGCGTGCGGCGCCACGGTGACGTCAACCAAAGCATCGCCCGCGCCTCCGGTACCGGCGCTTGGCCGACCCTTGCCCTTGAGCCGGATTGTCTGACCGGTGTCGATGCCTGCAGGAATCTTCACATCGATCGTGCCGCCATCGGGCAGCGTCAAGCGCTGACTGGCGCCGTTTACGGCATCGAGAAATGGGATAGTGAGACGGTAATGAATATCGGCGCCCCTCGCGTTACGACGTTGTTCCTGCTGACGTGCGAACATCTCGGCCAGCACATCATCAAAGCCGCCGAAGTCAGAAAAACCCAGAAGCGGATTCATAGTGGGGATTGGCTGCCCCTGCTCCTGCATAATCGCGGTAATACTGCCGCTCCTGCGGCTTCTCATTTCCTGCGGCGTCAATCACACCGGAATCGAATTTCGCGCGTTTCTCGTTATCTGACAGAATGTCGTTGGCCTGGTTCAATTCCTTGAACGCGGTTTCAGCCTTCTTGTCACCAGGATTGAGATCGGGATGAAGCTTCTTGGCGAGCTTCCGGTAGGCAGCGCGAATATCATCAGCAGAGGCTGACTTGGCAACGCCCAGCACGTCATAGGGATCACGCAAAGTCATGTTCCTTTCGCGCGCAAATATAAGCGCGATGCGAGCGATTTCAAGATTTTACGGTGAAAGGATGGTGGGCGACGTAGGACTCGAACCTACGACCCGCTGATTAAGAGTCAGCTGCTCTACCACCTGAGCTAGTCGCCCATCCTTTGGTGATCCAGCGCCGTCAAACAGGCGCTGGCGGTCTATAGGCAGGAAAGGCAGTTGTGGCAAGTTCCAGTACCGCCTGTCCTGAAATTGCTAGGTGCCGGACATCTTCGCCACTTCGGCAGCGAAATCGTCTTCAGCTTTTTCGATGCCTTCGCCAAGCTGCATGCGGACATAGCCGGTGATGCTGATAGGCGCGCCAGCCTTGTTGCCCGCTTCACCGGCAGCCTGGGTCACAGTCTTGGAGCCGTCATGCACAAAGGCCTGCTCCAGCAGGCAGTTTTCCTTGGCAAAAGACTTGAGGCCCGAGGCCACGATCTTTTCCATGACATTGGCGGGCTTGCCGGCGTTCTTTTCCTCAAGCACGGCGGCTTCGCGCGCCAGCACATCCTTCGGAATGGCATCAAGGTTGAGCGCGACGGGATTGGTGGCCGCAATGTGCATGGCGAGCATACGGCCAAAGGAAGCGACGTCTTCAGACTTGCCTTCGGATTCGAGTGCTACGATGACACCGATCTTGCCCATGCCGGGCGCTATCTGGTTGTGGACATAAGAGCCGATGGCGCCCTTCTTCACAGAAAGAGCAGAGGTGCGGCGCACGGTCATGTTCTCACCGATGGTGGCGACCATTTCAGCGACGAAGGTTTCCACCGAATGCTGCGTGCCCGGATAAGGCATGACCTTGAGCTTTTCTGTCGAGCCTGCCGCATTGACCGCCAGCTTCGAAATCTCGGCCACCATGGCCTGGAATTTTTCATTGCGGGCGACGAAGTCGGTTTCCGAGTTCACTTCCACGAGCGCACCGGTGTTGCCATTGACAGCTACACCAACGAGGCCTTCGGCAGCGACACGTGTTGATTTCTTAGCGGCCTTAGCGAGGCCCTTGGCGCGCAACCAGTCGATCGCTTCTTCCATGTTGCCATTGGTGGCAGCGAGGGCGGCCTTGCAATCCATCATGCCCACGCCGGTTTTTTCGCGCAGGTCCTTCACCAGAGCAGCGGTGATTTCAGCCATGTTTGAATCCTTTTAATGGGAAGTCAGGGCGGCCGTGACAGACCGCCCTGCAAGAGTGAAAATCAGGCGGCTGGAACCGCTTCAACGGGCGGAGCTTCGGAAGCCCCCACGTCCACGCCAGAACCGTGCTGCGACTTTTCGATGCCTTCGATGACAGCCTTGCCGATGAGGTCGCAATAGAGTGCGACTGCGCGTGCGGCGTCGTCATTGCCCGGGATCGGATAGGTGACACCAGCAGGATCAGAATTGGTGTCGATGATGGCTACAACCGGAATGCCCAGACGGTTGGCTTCCTTGATCGCGATCTGTTCCTTGTTGGTGTCGATGACGAACAGCAGGTCAGGCGTGCCGCCCATGTCCTTGATGCCGCCGAGGGCCTTTTCGAACTTCACCTTCTCACGCGTCATCTTCAGCACTTCGCGCTTCTTGAAACCTGCGCCCTGCTTTTCGAGCACTTCGTCAATCTTGCGGAGCTGCTTGATCGAGTTGGAAATCGTCTTCCAGTTGGTGAGGGTGCCGCCAAGCCAGCGGGCATTCACGTAATACTGAGCGCAGCGCTTGGCGCTTTCGGCAATCTGCTCGGCAGCTGAACGCTTGGTGCCCACGAAGAGCACACGGCCGCCCTTGGCGACCGTTTCCGAAACAACTTCAAGAGCCTGGTGCAGCATCGGCACGGTTTGCGACAGATCCATGATATGGATGCCATTGCGGGTGCCATAGATGTAGGATTGCATCTTCGGGTTCCAACGATGGGTCTGGTGTCCGAAGTGAACGCCCGCTTCCAAAAGCTGGCGCATTGTGAAATTCACAGCCATTTCAAGTCCTTTTCCGGTTAGTCCTCTGCGAGTGGAGTGATTGGCGGCATGCCAACACCGGAAGGACTGGTTCTATGTGGGGCAAATGCCCGTGAAACAGCCCAAACACCCGCATGTGGTTTTGAACGCGCCGCGTGTAGCATTGCAATGCGGCAAGTGCAAGGGATTAGAGTTTCCGGGCCAGGGTGAGGCCGTCGCCTATGGAAACCATTGAAATCTGGACCCTTTTGTCGCCATGGATCTTGGCGTTCAGCCGCCGCAAGGCCTCGGTATCCGCGTCTTTGACTGAAGGGTCGGCCACCTCCCCGCCCCAGAGAACGTTGTCGATCATCATCAATCCATTCGGCCTTAATAACTTCAATCCACCCTCATAATACGCGTCATATGACGGCTTATCCGCGTCTATGAACATCATATCAAAGCCATTCTGCCACCCCGAAGCCAAAAGCTCGTCGATGACCACCTTGCCGCCGGTCAGGCGCAGGTCTATCCGCCCGGCCACTCCAGCCTTTTGCCAGTACTTCCGGGCAGTGTCGGTGAACTCCTTGCTGACATCGGCGCAGATGAAGCTGGCGTCGCAGGCAAGGGCCATGGCGAGACTGGAGTACCCGGTGAAGGTTCCCACTTCCAGCACGTTCCTCGGGGCCACCAGGGCCGCCAGAAGGGCCATGAAGGCACCCTGCTCAGCAGCGATCTGCATGCCCGAATTGGTCATCTTGGCCGTTTCCTGGCGCAGCTCGGCGAGGATGGCGGGCTCACGGTAGCCGACCGACCGGAAATAGTTAAAAACTTCTGGGGTAAGGTTCAGGGTTTCCGTAGCCATCTCAGAGCAATACCACGCTTTCCTGTTCCTTCGGGTCGGTGCGGGCGATCAGTGCCTTGGCCGGCTTGGCGGAAGGATTATAGGGCTGATGCGGCACGCCGGCGGGAATGTAGACATAGTCACCCTGTTCCACCCGCGAGGTGAATTCGAGGTTGGGCCCGTGGCGGAATTCGGAGACGCCTTCCAGCATATAGATCGCCGTCTCGTGGCTCTCGTGATAGTGCGGCTTGGCCTCGGCACCGGGCGGCATCACCAGCAGGTGCATGCAGATGCCCGTGCTGCCCGCCGATTCAGCGGAGACACCGCTGAAATAGTCGAGCCCCTGTTTACCATGAAAGCCTCCACTGGCCTTGATGACTTTGCATTCCTTCATGGCTGACCTCCCTGTCTCATCATTGCAAAAACCAGCCCGTTTGCCTATTTGCAAATCATGCTCGCGCGCAGCGAAATCCAACACAAGGTGGCCCATACCGATCCCATCCATTGGGAAACGAGTGCCACCCCTGTGGCTTATCCAGACGCACTCGCACGCATGGAAGCCATCGTTGCAGGCATTGCCGCCGGCACCGAAGCCGAGCGTGTGTGGCTTCTGGAACACCCGCCGCTCTACACAGCAGGCACGAGCGCCAAGCCTGCCGATCTTGTCGACGCGCAGCGCTTTCCGGTTTTTGAAGCGGGCCGCGGCGGACAGTATACCTATCATGGCCCGGGACAGCGCGTGGCCTACGTGATGCTCAACCTCGCCAAGCGCGGCGGCGATGTTCGCGGCTTCGTGGCGGCGCTGGAAGATTGGCTGATTGCCACATTGGCTGAGTTTGGCATCACCGGTGAGCGGCGTGAAGACCGCGTGGGCATCTGGGTGCGAACAACAGATGATGAAGCCAAGATTGCGGCCCTCGGCATCCGCGTGCGCCGGGGCGTCACGTTCCACGGCATCAGCCTGAATGTGAATCCTGACCTCTCGCACTTTTCCGGCATCGTGCCGTGCGGTGTTTCGGAACATGGCGTCACCAGTCTCGCAGCTCTGGGTGTCGTAACTGATATGTCGATGGTCGACGCCGCGCTGCGCAAGACCTTCATTCCCATCTTTGGTCCGATTTCTGCGTGATCGATGGACTTACCCTGTTTGGGTTATTCGCCGTCACACTGATGCTGGTTACCTACACGCTGGAAAATCGCAGTCCATGGTTCGTCCTGGTCTTTGCAATCGCCTGTGCGTTGGGTTCTGCCTATGGCTTCTTGCAGGGCGCGTGGCCGTTCGGGGTGGTCGAGGCGATCTGGAGCCTTGTGGCCCTGCGGCGCTGGTGGTTTGCGCCCGCCGCCTAAAGCCCCTATATCCGCGGCCATGAACAAACATGTGCCGAAAGTTGGCCTGGTGCAGCTGGGCTGCCCCAAGAACCTGGTTGATTCCGAGCGCATCCTCACGCAGCTGCGCGCCGAGGGTTACAAGATCGCGCCCGGCTATGACGACGCTGATGTGGTGATCGTCAACACTTGCGGCTTCCTTGATTCCGCCAAGGCTGAAAGTCTCGCCGCCATCGGCGAAGCAATGGAAGAAAATGGCCGCGTGATCGTCACCGGCTGTTACGGCGTCGAAAAGGACGTGATCACGTCAGCTCATCCGGGCGTACTCGCCGTCACCGGCCCGCATCAATATGAGCAGGTGGTGGGTGCGGTTCATGCGGCTTTGCCGCCGATGCATGATCCGAAATTTGACCTCGTGCCGCCGCAGGGCCTGCACCTCACGCCACGGCATTATTCGTATCTCAAAATTTCCGAAGGCTGCAACAACCGCTGCTCGTTCTGCATCATCCCTTCGATCCGTGGCGATCTTGTCTCACGACCGATGGCGGCAGTGCTCTATGAGGCCGAGCGGCTGGTGAAGGCAGGCGTGAAAGAACTGCTCGTCATCTCGCAGGACACGTCAGCTTACGGCGTCGACATCAAATATGCCGAGAGCAAGTTCAAGGGCCGCGATGTGCGCGCCAAGTTCTATGACATGTGCAAGGAGCTGGGCGATCTCGGTGCCTGGGTGCGCCTGCATTATGTCTATCCCTACCCGCATGTCGATGACGTGATCCCGCTGATGGCGGAGGGCAAAATTCTTCCCTATCTCGACATCCCGTTCCAGCATGCGTCGCCCACGGTGCTGAAGGCCATGCGCCGCCCAGCGAACCAAGAGAAGGTGCTCGAGCGTCTCGCCAAGTGGCGTTCGATCTGCCCGGACCTTGCGGTGCGTTCGACGTTCATCGTCGGCTTCCCCGGCGAGACCGAGGAGGACTTTGAATACCTCCTGCAGTGGCAGAAGGAGGCGCGCTTGGAGCGCGTGGGCTGTTTCAAATATGAGCCGGTGTCCGGTGCCAAGGCCAACGATCTTGGCCTGCCGCAAGTGCCTGACGACGTGAAGGCGGAGCGTTATGCCCGCTTCATGGAAAACCAGCAGCAGATTTCGGAAGACATCCTCGCTTCGAAGGTGGGCCGCGAGATTGACGTTCTGGTCGACGAGATCGACGATGAAAATGGCGAGGCTGTCGCGCGCTCGCAATGGGATGCGCCCGAGATTGATGGCAATGTTTTCATTCCCGGCGCTACTGATCTCAAGCCCGGCGACATGGTCCGTGTGCGGATCACCGAAGCCGAAGAGTATGATCTGGTTGGGGAGCGTATACCTTAATCCGTCACCCCTGCGTCCAGCTTTCCAAAATTCAACGCGCGAAAAGAAGCTGGATTCCCGCCTTCGCGGGAATGACGGAAGAAAAGGGTTACGGCTTGGCCGGTGCCGCCTGACTGATATCGAGGAACGGCACGGTTGAGCCCGGGATCATCGAGCTTGGCAACTGGCCATTCCATTTCTCGGCCTTGGTCAGTTCGACGAGAAGTGGATTGCCGGTCAGTGCCGCGGCGCGGGCCTTGATGGCTTCGGCGGTCGCCTCACCTTCAATCTTGGTCTTGTAGGCAGAGGCATCGGCTTCGGCCTTGACGCTGCTGGCACGGCCCTGGGCCTGGGTGACGGCAATGTCCGCCTTGATCTTTTCCTGCTGCAGGTTCTGTTCCTGCTTCTGCACTTCGACCTGTGCTGTCATGCGGGCCTCGACTGCCTGTTCATAAGCTTGCGAGAAGTTGATGTTTTCGACCTGGACACCATCGATGACCACCGGTCCGTCGGTTACCTTGGCAATGGCATCGGCCACATCGGCGTTGAACTTGGCGCGGTTCTGGATGACCGAGACAGCATCATACTGGCCAAAGACGGTCTTGATTTCCTGCGGCGCCTTGCGGGCAATCACCCGGTCGGCCAGACTTTCGAGCGTGCCGTAGTTCGTATATACCGCCGCGACTTCGCTTTCCGGCACATGGAAGTTGACGGTGACGCGCATGTCGGCGGGTTGCTGGTCGCGCGAATAGGCCTGCATGGCGGGCAGGTTCTGGCAGCCCTGATCATAATCGCAACCCCACTTCACGACCTGCTGGCGCAGGCTGATCTTCGCAACCTGCTGGAAGAACGGAACCTTGAAATGCAGGCCCGGCTCGACAACGCCACTCAACGCGCCATTGGTAAGCAGCACGCCGCGTTCGCCCTGGTCAACCGTATACCAGGAATTGATCAATGCGGCGGCGAGCACAGCAATGGCCACAATGCCGATGACGCCGGACTGCACCAGCCGCGGATTGGGCAACGGCATCTGCGGCTGGCGGCCGTTCTTGTTCCAGACATCTGACATGAAATCCCCCGTTAAATTAAAATTCTGTAATGAAGTGGGAAGGCGCTCCCGATTGTTCAAGACCCCAGAAGCGCCAAAAAACTCACTGTAGCATCAAACTCGGCCTTGCGCCGGGCGCGGCGATCGGCAGCTTCGAAATCTTCACCCCATTCGCTGATCTGGTAATCCTCATCGACATGGGCCGCTTCCCAGGCCTCTTCTGGCTTGATGGCGCGCGCATGAAGCATGAGCGCCAGCAAGGCCGAGCCAGTCAACGTGGTGAGGTTGTGGATGGCCGTCAGCTCGAACGCGTTGAGGGATGCAATTTTGCGTCCGACAGCGTCCAACGCTTCCGGCGGCTGTTTGACATGCAGGATGCCGTGGGTGCGGGCGAAATCTGCATCAAGACGAGCGCGCGCCCATTCCAGCACAGGATCCCAGGCTTTTGTCTGCAGCGTTATCAAACGCTCTGGCTCGTCGGCGCGGTAGCACACCAGGTCTGTGCCCGCGAAGGCGACGACCTCGCCGGTAACATGCGCGCGCTCAGGCCCTGCCCGGTCGATCGCTGTATTGGCCAGCTTGGTCAGCGGCATGAGTGCTGGATTGATGACGCCTTCCTGCGCGCGCCATTCGGCAGCAACCGCTTCTGCAAGTTTCGCATTGGGCAGAGCGAGCCGCGCCTTCAGCGGCGTCTTCACGGCACGGCCATCGAGCAGGATGGTGTTGCCTTCGCCGACGCCCACCTCCTTGTAGAAGCGCTTGGGCAAGGGCCTGTCGACATTGCCCTGTGTGAGGCGGCGCATGCGCTTGTCTGGCGTTTCCTCAGTCATCAAAGCGTTCCGCGTCGAAACCGAGGGTCTCGAAGGTGGCCAGCATGTGGGGCGACAACGGCGCGGTCATATCCACCTGCCCGCCCCGCGGATGGGGGAACTGCAAACGCCGTGCGTGAAGATGCAGCCGGTTGGCAATGCCTTCGGGCAGGCCCTGATCACCGCCATATTTATTATCTCCCAAGATCGGCGTGCCGATGTGGTTCATATGGGCGCGGAGTTGGTGTTGCCTTCCAGTCTGCGGACGCAAGGATACCCAGCTTGCGATCTTGCCGGCCTTGTCGAGGGTTGCATATTGCGTGACGGCGTGCTGTTCGTCGTCTTCCTCGCCGGGCTGGGATGCGCGCATGCGGTCACCATCATCACTGCGGGCCTTGATGAGTGCCACATCGATCTTGCCTTGTGGCGGATTCGGCACACCCTTCACCACGGCCCAATAGGTTTTCTTGACGTTGCGCGTGGCGAACAGCTTGCCGAGGCTGGCCGCCACGGCGCGGCGCTTGGCTACAACGATGACGCCTGAGGTATCGCGGTCGAGCCGGTGCACCAGCAGCGGGCGCTCACCCAATTCAACTCCCAGACCCATGAGCAAGCCGTCGAGATGCAAATGGGTCTTGGTGCCGCCCTGCACCGCAAAGCCCGAGGGTTTGTTCAGAATGAAGATGTCCTGATCCTCGTGCAGGATCATGGATTGGAACAGCTGCCGTTCCTTGGACGTCAGTGGCGTCACATCTTCCCTGGGACGGTCGGCCGGGCGGGTATCGAACGCCAACGGCGGCACTCGGATTTCATCGCCCTTGGCGAGGCGGTGATTGTTCTTCACACGCCCCATGCCCACCCGCACCTGCCCGGTGCGTGTCAGCTTGTTGAGATAGGCGAAGGTTACCTGCGGGAAGTGAATCTTGAACCAGCGGTCCAGCCTCATGCCGTCTTCATCGGCCGAGACCTGGTGACGCTTCACTTCATTCATGCGTAGAGCGACCGCGCCAGCCACAGGCCTGCAAAACAGGCCAGAAGGGAGATGATGACCGAGGCCAAGACATAGATGGCAGCACCCACCATGTCGCGGCGCTCAAACAGCAAGGCGAAATCGAGCGCGAAGGCCGAGAATGTCGTGTAGCCGCCCAGAATTCCGGTCGTGAGGAACAGGCGTGTTTCAAGCGACGCATTGAACTTCAGCGCCAGGGCTTCGGTGAGAAGGCCCATGATGAAGCAGCCGGTGATGTTGATGATCAGCGTGTGCCAAGGGAAATCTGTGGGGTTGAGGCGGCCCGATGCCGACATTCATGCCATAACGGATGGCGGCACCAAGACCTCCGCCGCGAACACAATCAGGAAATTCATCAGAACCAGCCCTTGCTCTTGAACCAGTAGATGGGCATCAATGCCGACACGATCATCAAAATGATGGCATAGCCATAACCCCAATCCCAATTCAGTTCCGGAAGGATCTTGAAGTTCATGCCGTAGATCGAGGCGATGAGTGTGGGCGGCAGGAACGCCACGGATGCCACGGTGAAAATCTTGATGGTGTTGTTCTGCTCGATCGAAATCATGCCCAGCACAGCATCGAGCAGGAACGAAATCTTGGTGGACAAAAATGTCGAATGGTCAGCCAGCGAACTGATGTCACGTTGCACGATCTTGAGACGTGCCAATGCATCCTTGACCGATTTCGTCTTTGTCTGATTGTCCAGCACCGCTTGCGCAAACGCCATCATGCGGGCGATTGAAACCAGGCTCTCGCGCATCTTGGAGGTGAAATCGCCTTCCTCTCCAATCTTGCCCAAAAGTTCCTCGAGGTTTCTTGGTTTCCGGCGCCGTTTGGACTTGTCTGACTTCCGCACGAAAGAGGTTGCGAAAACCTGCTTTGACGTGTCTTCGACGATGAGACTGACGCGCTCCAGATGGTCGGCGGCGCGATCAATGACGGCTTCGATCAGGCTCGTAAACACGCCCCAGGCGTCAAGCGCATTGGCATGGCGCATCGCCTGCTTCACATATTGCGGAAAGGCCTGCGGATGGTGATAGCGGATGGTCACCAGCTGGTTGCCCTTGATGACGAAGGTGACGGGTGACGACTCAGGCCGGTCTTCATCACCGCGGCGGATCAGGGTTGCGGTCATGAAGATGGCGCCGTCATCCTGATAGAGACGGCTGGACGCTTCGATCTCCGCCAGTTCGCCTCTGGTTGGAATATCGAGCTGCAGCACGCTTTCGACCCTGGCTTCCTCCTCGGCAGTAGGCTCGACAAGATCGATCCACACGGCCTTGCGAAGCGACAATTCACTGGTGTCGTCAGTGTGTCCTACCAGACAGTTATCTGCGATGCCGTAAGCTGAAAGCATAGGCTGATAAAGCCTTCTCGCGCGTGAATCGCAAGGGCCTTGATCCGGCCTCGCTGTCGCGGCATGCACCTGCCATGTCTTCCGTTATCCATATCATAGGTGCCGGCATGGCCGGTTCCGAGGCCGCCTGGCAGGCCGCCGAAGCCGGGGTCGATGTCATTCTCCACGAAATGCGCGGATTGACCAAAACCGATGTTCACAAGACTGATGGTTTTGCCGAACTCGTGTGCTCCAATTCGTTCCGCTCGGACGACAAGGACCACAATGCCGTGGGCCTTCTGCACGAGGAAATGCGCTTGGCGGGGTCTCTCATCATGTCCGTGGCGGAAGGCATCAGGTGCCCGCCGGAGGGGCGCTGGCGGTGGACCGGGACGGGTTTTCCGACGAGGTGACGGGCGTCTTTCAGCGCATCCCAAAGTGAAGGTGGAGCGCGGTGAGATCAGCACCATTCCTCCCGAGGATTGGGACAATGTCATCATTGCCACCGGGCCATTGACTTCTGAAAAACTTGCCAAGGCTATTGGCGCACTGACCGGCGAGGAAGGCCTCGCCTTTTTCGATGCCATTGCACCCATCGTCTATCGTGACAGCATCGACATGGACAAAGCCTGGTTTCAGTCGCGCTATGACAAGGTCGGGCCTGGCGGCACAGGCAAGGACTACATTAACTGTCCCATGGACAAGGTGCAGTATGATGCCTTCATTGCGGCCCTGTTTGCGGGTGACAAAACGGATTTCCGCGAATTCGAAAAGAACACGCCCTATTTTGATGGCTGCCTGCCCATCGAGGTGATGGCTGAGCGCGGACCGGAAACCCTGCGGCATGGTCCGATGAAGCCGATGGGCTTGACCAACGCTCATAGCCCAACAGTGAAGCCTTACGCTGTGGTTCAGCTGCGGCAGGACAATGCTTTGGGCACGCTCTACAACATCGTCGGATTCCAGACGAAGCTGAAATATGCCGAGCAGGTCGCGGTGTTCAAAACCATTCCGGGACTGGAAAATGCCGAGTTCGCGCGCCTGGGTGGCTTGCACCGCAATACCTTCCTCAACTCACCCAAGCTGCTCGACGAACAATTGCGCCTGAAACGACAACCACGCCTGCGCTTTGCCGGCCAGATCACAGGTGTTGAAGGTTATGTCGAAAGCGCCGCCATGGGCCTGATGGCAGGGCGCATGGCGGCAGCGCAGATCAAAGGCCAGAACTTTCCGACGCCACCGGCCACCACGGCACATGGCGCTTTGATCAATCACATCACGGGTGGGCACATCGCGACGACCGAAACACGCTCAAGCTTTCAACCGATGAATATCAATTTCGGATTGATGCCGCCCGTCGAGGTGAAGCGCGAGGCGGGCAAGAAGATGAGTTTTGCGGACAAGGGCATTGCCCGCAAGCGGACCTACACCTCACGCGCGCTGACTGATTTCAGGAACTGGCTGGCGGCGCTTTCCTAGACTGGCGCTATACAGGCGGGCGCTGCCGCCTATCCTTTCCGCATCAGCAGGAGGTTTCACCATGAGCAGCACCGATTGGTCCAAGGAAGGAATTGTTTCCCGCCGCGACAAGTATTTTGCAGCTTCGCAACGCGCCTTCGTGCCCTACAAGACACCGACCATCTTCAAGCGCGGTTCCATGCAGTATTTATGGGATGAAACGGGCAAGAAGTACCTCGATCTGCTGGGCATGAATGTGTGCATTTCGGTGGGCCATGCGCATCCGAAAGTGACGGCCGCGGTGGAAGAGCAGATCAGGGACCTGCAGCACTGCACCACCATGTTCTACCATCCGGTGCCAGCGCATTTCGCCGAAGAACTGGCGGCGAAAATGCCCAAGGGCCATGACTGGGTGGTGCATTTCACCAATTCTGGCACTGAAGCCGTAGACCTTGCCCTGGTGATGGCGCAGCATGCGACTGGCAACATCGACATGCTGGCGCTGCGCAATTCCTATCATGGCGCCACGATTGGTGCCCAGTCGCTCACCGGCATTTCAGGCTTCCGGCACAATATGCCTCTGCTCGGCGGCATCCATCATGTTGCCAACCCGGATGCCTACCGCGGCGTTTTCGGCAGCGACATGGAGGCCTATGTTGCCGAGGTGGAGGCGATGATCAAATATTCCACGCCCGGCAAACTTGCCGGTTTCATCGCCGAACCCATTCAGGGCTATGGCGGCATCGTGGAGGTTCTGCCCGGGTATCTCAAACGTGTGGCTGACATTACGCGCGAGAGAGGGGGAATCGTCATCATCGATGAAGTGCAATCCGGCTTCGGGCGTCTCGGCGATCACTTCTGGGCCTTCGAAGCGCATGACATCGTGCCGGAAATCGTCGTCATGGCGAAAGGCATCGGCAATGGCTTCCCGCTTGGTGCCGTGGTGTCACAACGCCATGTCGCCGAAAAGCTGGCGGGCAAGTTTACCTTCCACACTTATGGCGCCAGCCCCATGGCATGCGCGGCCGGACGCGCCGTTCTGCAAGTGATCGAGGAAGAGAAGCTGCAGGCCAATTCGGCCAGGATCGGTGCCGGACTCAAGAAGGCATTTGAACGTCTGCACCAGAAATACGAAATCGTCGGTGACGTGCGCAGCCACGGGTTGATGCTGGCCATCGAACTGGTGAAAGACCGCAAGAACAAGACCCCTGCTCCTGAAATCACCGCCGACATTTTCGAAAAGACCCGCGACAACGGCCTGGTGATGAGCAAGTCTGGCGCCAACCGCAACATTCTGCGTATGGTGCCGCCGATGTGCGTGACCGAGTCCGACGTGGCATTGGTGGAGGACGCGCTGGAGCGCAGCTTTGCCGGCTATTGATATCTATCTCGTGATTGCCTGCGCCATCGTGTTTGGCGCAGCCATCGTGCGGGGATTTTCCGGCTTCGGTTTTTCGCTGCTGACGATTTCGGCATTGTCGATCATCTATCCGCCGCAGCTGATCCTGCCGCCCATCTTCATGATGGAACTGGCGGCGAGCGCCAATCTGCTCCCCACCATCTGGCGGCACATCCACTGGAGATCGCTGTTTCCGCTGATTGTCGGCACGCTGATCGGGACACCGATTGGTGTCTATCTGCTGAGCCACCTGCCCGCGCCGCCGATGCAGCTGGCACTTTCGCTGTTCGTGCTCGGATCAGTCGGCTTGATGTGGATCGGCTATAGCCTCAAGACCATGCCAGGTGTTGTGGCGACAACGGCGGCCGGCGCGGCATCCGGCCTTGCCAATGGCGCGTTCGGGATTGGCGGACCGCCAGTCATCCTTTTCTATTTTGCTTCACCTGCGGGTGCCGCCGCGGGGCGCGCCTCGCTTGCGGCCTATTTCCTGTGCATTGATATCATTGGGCTGGCCAACCTCTCGGCCATGGCGGGGCTGGTGACAAAGGAGTTGGTCATCCGCGCCGTCATCTACCTGCCGTTCCTCGTGGCTGGAGTGTGGGTCGGTCATCATACCTTCAAGGGTGTGGATGAGGCGAAGTTCCGGCGCGCGGTGATGATCCTGCTCGGGGCGATGGCGATCATCATTGGGGCGAAGGCGATTGTCGGACTAGCCGCCTGACGACCTGCGCTGCAATTCCCTGAGAGCCGTCATGGCTGCCTCGGCCTTGTCGATGGGCACGAAGATATGATCATGAAAAGCGCCAGCGACGACATTGGCACTGATACCTACATCTCCCAAGGCCTTGGCAAAGGCGGCCGTCAGACCCACGGCCTCAAACGTCGAGTGCACCGTCAGCGTGATCCACGCGGCCTTGAAGACGATAGGATAGCTCGCCTGCTCTGCCGCAGCCAAATCAACGATGACGGTCAGTCCCTCGCTCTCGCGGAATGTGCCGATGGTTACAGCTTGCGGGAACGGATTTTCGTTGGACGGGAAAGCGAGGAAGGCGGCGCGACGCGGATTGAGTTCCGGCGTCATGCTGGACAGAAGGACTCCAAGGTCCGAGATGGCTTTGGACATTTCACTTCCCAAGAAAAAAGGCCCGGATTGCTCCGGGCCTCTGCATTTCTGTTTCGCTTATTCCGCAGCGGGAAGCTGCGACTTCTGCTGTTCCTCAATGATCATCTTGTCGCGCTTGTCGGCGATCTGGCGGAAGCGCGCCAGCATGCCACCCGTGCCCGCCGGGATGAGGCGTCCGACAATGACGTTTTCCTTGAGGCCATCGAGCGTGTCGATCTTGCCCTGAACGGCCGCATCGGTGAGGACGCGAGTGGTTTCCTGGAAGGACGCCGCCGAGATGAAGGAGCGCGTCTGCAAGCTTGCCTTGGTGATGCCGAGCAGAACCGGCTGGGCCGTTGCAGGCTTGAGGCCTTCGGCCACAAGCTTGACGTTCTCACGATCAAACTCTTCACGGTCCATCTGTTCGCCGGGCAGCAGAGTCGATTCACCCTGGTCGGTGACTTCAACCTTCTGCAGCATCTGGCGGACAATCACTTCGATGTGCTTGTCGTTGATGCCCACGCCCTGCAGGCGGTAGACTTCCTGGATTTCGTTCACGAGGAACGCGGCCAGTTCTTCCACGCCCTTGATCGCAAGGATGTCATGCGGCGCCGGGTTGCCGTCCATCAGGTATTCACCCTTTTCGATGAAGTCACCTTCCTGGACGGGCAAATGCTTGCCTTTCGGGATCAGGTATTCGACGGCTTCTGCACCATCCTCCTGCGGCACGATCTTGATGCGGCGCTTGTTCTTGTAGTCGCGGCCGAATTCGATCTTGCCGGAGATTTCGGCGATGATCGCAGCATCCTTCGGACGGCGGGCTTCGAACAGTTCGGCCACGCGCGGCAGACCGCCCGTGATGTCACGGGTCTTGGCGCTTTCGAGCGGGTTGCGGGCGAGCACGTCGCCGGCACCCACCTTGGCGCCCGGTTCCACCGAGAGAATGGCATCAACCGAGAGCAGGTAACGGGCTTCGCCACCACGCGGCAGCTTCTTCACTTCACCCTTTTCGTCCTTGATGACGATGGCAGGCTTCAGTGATGAACCACGCTGGTTGGTGCGCCAGTCGATGATCACGCGATTGGTGATGCCGGTAGCTTCGTCGGTTGCTTCATTGACGGTGACACCGTCAACGACGTCCTCGAAGGCCACGATGCCATCAACTTCAGTGAGCGCAGGACGGGTGAACGGATCCCATTCCGCGATACGCACGCCACGCTTCACCGTGTCACCGGTATTGGTCAGCAGGCGCGAACCATAGCCGACCTTGTAAGTGGCGCGGTCATTGCCCTTGGCGTCCTTGATCACGATGATTGCCGCACGGCCCATCACAATCAGCTGGCCAGCGGTATTTTTGGCAACAACTGAGTTGCGAACCTCAACCGTTCCCTCTGCCGTCGATTCCACGAAGGATTCGTCGAGCACCTGGGCAGCACCACCGATGTGGAAGGTGCGCATGGTGAGCTGCGTTCCGGGTTCGCCGATCGACTGGGCAGCAATAACGCCCACGGCTTCGCCCATGTTTACCGGCGTGCCGCGTGCGAGGTCTCGGCCATAGCAGGTGGCGCAGACGCCGAACTTGGTTTCGCAGGTCAGCACCGAGCGGATCTTCACTTCGGTGACACCCGCCTTCTCAACTTTCTCGACATCTGCCTCAAGGATCTCCTTGCCAGCTTCGGCGAGCACATCGCCCGATACCGGATCAATCACGTTCTCAGCCGCTGTACGGCCAAGGATGCGCTGACCGAGCGTCACGATGACCTGACCGGAGTCAATGATCGGACGCGTGGTGATGTAGTTCTTGGTGCCGCAATCCGGTTCGGAGATGATGGCATCCTGGGCCACGTCCACGAGACGGCGGGTCAGATAACCCGAGTTGGCGGTCTTCAACGCGGTATCCGCGAGGCCCTTGCGGGCGCCGTGGGTCGAGTTGAAGTATTCCATCACCGACAGGCCTTCCTTGAAGTTGGCGATGATCGGGGTCTCGATGATCGAACCATCCGGCTTGGCCATAAGGCCACGCATGCCGGCGAGCTGTTTCATCTGGGCAGGCGAACCGCGGGCACCCGAGTGGCTCATCATGTAGATCGAGTTGATGGGCTTGGCGCGGCCGGTGGCGTCGTCTTTCCGCACGGCGGAAATCTCGGCCATCATTTCCTCGGCCACCTTGTCCGAGCACTTGGCCCAGGCATCGACAACCTTGTTATACTTTTCGCCCTGCGTGATCAGGCCGTCAGAATACTGCTGTTCGTATTCCTTGGCGAGCGCACGCGTTTGCGCGACGAGTTTCTCCTTGGCAGCCGGGATGACCATGTCGTCCTTGCCGAAGGAAATGCCCGCCTTGTAGGCGTTGTGAAAACCGAGGGCCATGATGCGGTCGCAGAAGACGACCGCTTCTTTCTGACCGCAGTGACGATAAACCGCGTCGATCATCTTTGAGATATCGCGCTTGGTCATCAGCTTGTTGCACAGATCGTAAGAGATATTCTGCGCATGCGGCAGCAGTTCGCCGATTTTCAGGCGGCCAGGCGTTGTCTCGACCACGCGGGTCTTGAGTTTTCCATCCGGACCCATTTCGGTGACACGGCCCTTGATCTTGGCATGGAGCGTAACCGCACCAGCATGAATGGCGTGATCAACTTCCGACATGGTGCCAAAGAGCATGCCTTGGCCCTGCTCATTGTCGTTGATAAGCGAAAGATAATAGAGACCAAGAACGATATCCTGCGAAGGCACGATGATCGGCTGGCCGTTGGCTGGATGCAGCACGTTGTTGGTCGACATCATCAGCACGCGGGCTTCGAGCTGAGCTTCGAGCGACAGCGGCACGTGAACGGCCATCTGGTCGCCGTCGAAGTCAGCGTTGAACGCGGTGCAAACCAGTGGATGCAGCTGGATCGCCTTGCCTTCAATCAGCACGGGCTCAAAGGCCTGGATGCCGAGACGGTGAAGGGTCGGGGCGCGGTTCAGCATCACCGGATGTTCGCGGATGACCTCATCGAGGATATCCCAAACTTCCGGCTTTTCCTTTTCAACCAGCTTCTTGGCCTGCTTCACGGTGGAAGACAGACCCTTGGCTTCAAGGCGCGAGTAAATGAACGGCTTGAACAGTTCGAGCGCCATCTTCTTCGGCAGGCCGCACTGATGCAGCTTCAGTTCCGGACCCACGGTGATGACCGAGCGGCCGGAATAGTCGACGCGCTTGCCGAGCAGGTTCTGGCGGAAGCGGCCCTGCTTGCCCTTGAGCATGTCGGAGAGCGACTTCAACGGACGCTTGTTGGCGCCGGTGATGACGCGGCCACGGCGGCCGTTATCGAACAAGGCGTCAACCGACTCCTGCAACATGCGCTTTTCGTTGCGCACGATGATGTCGGGTGCTCTCAGTTCAATGAGGCGCTTCAGGCGGTTGTTGCGGTTGATAACGCGGCGATAAAGATCATTGAGATCCGATGTCGCGAAACGTCCACCATCCAGCGGCACCAGCGGGCGCAGTTCCGGTGGGATCACAGGCACAACGGTCAGGATCATCCATTCCGGACGGTTGCCGGACTCGATGAAGTGCTCGACGAGCTTCAGGCGCTTGGCGAGCTTCTTCGGCTTGATCTCGCCCGTCGCAACCTTCAACTCTTCGCGCAGCGAGATCTTGAGCTGGTCAAGGTTGATAGCCGAAAGCATGTCGCGCACGGCTTCGGCGCCGATGGCAGCTGTGAAACTGTCTTCGCCATATTCTTCCTGGGCCTTGAGATATTCATTTTCGCCGAGAAGCTGATTGACTTTGAGTGGGCTCAGTCCCGGCTCGGTGACAATGTAGTTCTCGAAATAGAGGATGCGTTCGACATCCTTCAGCGTCATGTCAAGCAGCGTGGCAATGCGGCTCGGAACCGACTTCAGGAACCAGATGTGGGCGACAGGTGCTGCGAGCTCAATGTGACCCATGCGCTCGCGGCGTACCTTCGACAACGTCACTTCAACGCCGCACTTTTCGCAGATGATGCCCTTGTACTTCATGCGCTTGTATTTGCCGCACAGGCATTCGTAGTCCTTCACCGGGCCAAAAATGCGCGCGCAGAAGAGGCCGTCACGTTCCGGCTTGAACGTGCGGTAGTTGATGGTCTCGGGCTTCTTGATTTCGCCGAAAGACCAGGACAGGATTTTTTCCGGGCTCGCCACTGTAATGCGGATCTGGTCGAAAACCTGGACCGGCGTAACCGGGTTGAAGACGTTCATGAGCTCTTGGTTCATGGTGTCCTTGCTCCTTTTGCGGACGCGGGGTCCGCCTTGAATGAAAACTCAAACCCAAACTGGAGGGCCACTGGGACCCTCCAAAAACTTCGCATTACTCTGCCGGCGGCGCTGGCAACGGCTCAATCGCGGCGTTCTGCAGCTCGACATTGAGGCCGAGCGAACGCATTTCCTTGACCAGCACGTTGAAGCTTTCAGGAATGCCGGTTTCGAAACCATCGTCACCACGGACAATGGCCTCATAAACCTTGGTGCGTCCGGCAACGTCGTCCGACTTGACCGTGAGCATTTCCTGCAGCGTGTAAGCCGCGCCATAAGCTTCCAGGGCCCAGACTTCCATTTCGCCGAAGCGCTGGCCACCAAACTGCGCCTTGCCGCCCAGTGGTTGCTGGGTGACGAGTGAGTAAGGCCCGATGGAACGGGCGTGGATCTTGTCATCCACGAGATGGTGCAGCTTCAGGATATAGATGTAGCCCACGGTGACCAGGCGGTCGAAGACATCGCCGGTGCGGCCGTCATAGAGCTTGATCTGTCCGCTTGAGGACAGGCCCGCATCCTGCAGCATCTTGGCAATATCTTCTTCGCGCGCGCCATCGAAGACCGGCGTTGCAATCGGAACGCCCTTCTTCACGGTGTGCGCGAACTCGATCATCTGGCTATCGTCCAGAGCATCAATCTCGTCATTCTTGCCATAAGCGCGTGACAGCTCATCACGGACCAGCTTTGCCTTCTGCGAAGCGTTGTAGGCTTCGAGCGCATCGCCAATCTTCTTGCCCATGCCGGCGCAGGCCCAACCCAGATGGGTTTCCAGGATCTGGCCCACGTTCATGCGCGAAGGCACGCCCAGCGGATTGAGCACCACGTCAACCGGGGTGCCGTCCTCGAGATAGGGCATGTCTTCCTGCGGCACGATCTTGGAGACCACGCCCTTGTTGCCGTGACGGCCGGCCATCTTGTCGCCCGGCTGAATCTTGCGCTTCACGGCGACGAAGACCTTGACCATCTTCATCACACCGGTCGGCAGTTCATCGCCACGCTGCAGCTTCTCGACCTTGTCCATGAAGCGGGTTTCGAGGCGCTTCTTCGAGTTGTCGTACTGCACCTTCATGGCTTCGAGTTCGCCCATGGACTTCTCATTGCCCAGAGCGATGTTCCACCACTGCGAACGCGGAATGTTTTCGAGGTCCTTCTCGCCGATCTTGCCATCCAGCTTGTGGCCACGCGGACCGCCAGTGGCAGTCTTGCCATGGAGGAAGCCATGCAGACGACCGTAGGAGTTGCGGTCAAGGATCGCGAGTTCGTCATCACGGTCCTTGGCAAGGCGTTCGATTTCCTCGCGCTCGATCGACAATGCGCGCTCGTCCTTGTCGACACCGTGGCGGTTGAACACACGCACTTCGACGACCGTGCCGGACACGCCGGGCGGCAGACGGAGCGAGGTGTCACGCACGTCAGAAGCCTTCTCGCCGAAGATGGCGCGCAGCAGCTTTTCTTCCGGCGTCATCGGGCTTTCGCCCTTCGGCGTGATCTTGCCAACGAGGATGTCGCCTGGCTTCACTTCGGCACCAATGTAGACGATGCCGGCTTCGTCGAGGTTCTTGAGGCTTTCTTCGCCCACGTTCGGAATGTCGCGGGTGATTTCCTCAGGACCAAGCTTGGTGTCACGGGCCATCACATCGAATTCCTCGATGTGGATCGAGGTGAACACGTCATCCTTCACGATGCGCTCGGAAAGAAGAATCGAGTCTTCGAAGTTATAGCCATTCCACGGCATGAACGCGACGAGGCAGTTCTGGCCGAGGGCGAGATCGCCGAGTTCGGTCGAAGGACCGTCAGCAATGATGTCACCGGCGTGCACCACATCACCTGCCCTGACCAGCGGACGCTGGTTGATGCAGGTTGACTGGTTGGAGCGTTGGAATTTAGACAATGTATAAATATCAACGCCGGGCTTGGTTGGATCGGTTTCTTCCGTGGCGCGAATGACGATGCGCTTGGCGTCGACCTGGTCGATGACGCCGGCGCGGCGCGCCGTGATGGCAGCGCCCGAGTCACGGGCCACAACGCTTTCCATGCCGGTGCCGACAAGCGGCGCCGAGGAGCGCAGCAACGGCACGGCCTGACGCTGCATGTTCGAACCCATGAGGGCGCGATTGGCGTCGTCGTTCTCGAGGAAAGGAATGAGTGCGGCAGCAACCGAGACGATCTGCTTCGGAGACACGTCAGCGAAGTCGACCTTGTCCGGCGTGATCTGGAACACGTCACCCTGATGGCGAACGATCACCTGCTCATCGGCAAAGTGACCATCCTTGGTCAGCGGCACGTTGGCCTGGGCAATGTGATACTTGGCTTCCTCGATGGCCGAGAGATATTTCACCTCGTTAGTCACCTTGCCATTCACGACCTTGCGGTAAGGCGTCTCGATGAAACCGTACTTGTTGACGCGGGCGTAGGTCGCCAGCGAGTTGATCAGACCGATGTTCGGGCCTTCCGGCGTTTCAATCGGGCAGATGCGGCCATAATGCGTCGGATGCACGTCGCGGACTTCGAAGCCAGCGCGCTCGCGGGTCAGACCGCCCGGGCCAAGGGCCGAGAGACGGCGCTTGTGGGTGATCTCGGAAAGCGGGTTGGTCTGGTCCATGAACTGGCTGAGCTGCGAGGAGCCGAAGAATTCGCGGACAGCAGCGGCAGCCGGCTTCGCGTTGATCAGGTCATGCGGCATCACCGTGTCGATATCGACGGAGGACAGACGCTCCTTGATGGCGCGTTCCATGCGGACGAGACCGAGCCGATATTGGTTTTCCATGAGTTCGCCGACCGAACGCACACGGCGGTTGCCGAGGTTGTCGATGTCGTCGACTTCACCCTTCGAGTCGCGCAGATCGTGCAGCGTCTTGACGATGAGCAGGATGTCTTCCTTGCGCAGCACGCGGACCGTGTCAGCCACGTTCAGCTCAAGGCGCATGTTCATCTTCACGCGGCCCACGGCCGAGAGGTCGTAACGCTCCTGATCGAAGAACAGGCCCTTGAACAAGGCTTCCGCGCCTTCGCGGGTTGGTGGTTCACCGGGGCGCATGACGCGGTAAATTTCAACCAGCGCCTGCTCGTAGCTCTCACACTTGTCGGCCTTCAGCGTGTTGCGGATGTATGCGCCGGTATTGATATGATCGATGTCGAGCAGGTTCAGGCTCTTGAAGCCAATTTCCTTCAAGCTCTTGAGCAGCTTCTCGGTGATCTCCTCGCCGGCTTCGGCAAAGATTTCACCGGTCTTCTCATTGACCAGTTCGTCAGCAATATACTGACCGTACAGATCCTCGTCACGCACCAGGAGTTCCTTGGTGCCGTCTTCGGCAATCTTGCGGGCCATGCGCGGCGTGATCTTCTTGCCAGCTTCAACCACAACCTGGCCGGACTTGGCGTCGATCAGGTCAACTGTCGGCTTGATGCCCTTGAAGCGGTCAGCCACGAAAGGCATGCGCCAGCCTTCCTTGGTCTGCGAATAAGGAACAGACTTGTAGAAATGGTGCAGGATCTCTTCCGAGCCCATGCCCAAGGCATAGAACAGCGTCGTCACCGGCAGTTTGCGGCGGCGGTCGATACGCGCGAAAATCAGATCCTTGGCGTCGAATTCGAAATCGAGCCATGAGCCACGATACGGAATGACGCGGGCGGCAAACAGGATCTTGCCCGAGGAGTGGCTCTTGCCCTTGTCGTTGTCGAAGAACACGCCGGGTGAGCGGTGCATCTGGGAAACGATGACGCGTTCGGTGCCGTTGACAACAAAGGTGCCGTTCTTGGTCATGAGCGGAATTTCGCCCATGTAAACATCCTGCTCCTTCACGTCCTTCAGGGACTTGGCCTGGGTGTCAGGATCGATTTCGAACACAACGAGCTGCAGCGTGACGCGCAGAGGTGCTGCGTAGGTCATGCCGCGCTGCTGGCACTCATCCACGTCAAACTTCGGCTGTTCGAATTCGTAACGCTTGAATTCCAGAACCGACTGACCCGAGAAATCGGAAATCGGGAATACCGACTTGAAGACAGCCTGGAGGCCCTCGTTCAGGCGGCCGCCGGCCGGTTCCTTCATCTGCAGAAACTGTTCGTAGGATTCGCGCTGGACCTCAATGAGGTTTGGCATTTCCGCCACCTCGATGCCCTTGCCGAAGACCTTACGAATACGCTTCCTGCTCGCCGCGGATTTTGTGTCAGCCATGTGTTTCCCTGTCACTTTCAATTCACGCGCCCGCCGCACATTCCCGTGGAAATGAGCCCAGACGCCCTAAAACAGCTCATCCCAAGCCTGATTGCTCAGACCTCGGAGGAACTGTTCCTTCGACTCAAACCACAATTGTCATGGGTTAGCGCCTATATGGCCCCAACCCATGGCAAAATTGTGATTTTTACTTCAGCTCGACCTTGGCGCCGACCGCCTCGAGCTTCTTCTTCATGTCTTCTGCGTCCTTCTTGTTGACGCCTTCCTTCACCGCCTTTGGAGCGCCTTCGACCAGGTCCTTGGCTTCCTTGAGGCCGAGGCCGGTGATGGCACGGACTTCCTTGATCACTTCGATCTTCTTTTCGCCAGCGGCGGCCAGAACAACGGTGAACTCGGTCTTTTCTTCAACCGCAGCGGCAGCTGGGCCAGCGGCGGCAGCGGCAGCAACCGGAGCAGCAGCAGAAACGCCCCACTTCTCTTCGAGAAGTTTGGAAAGGTCAGCGGCTTCGAGAACCGTCAATTTGGAAAGGTCTTCTACAATCTTGGCAAGATCAGCCATTTTGGTGTCTCTCTATGTAATGTGTAAGTCGGTTAAAACAATAGGTTCACTGGAAACCTTATGAAGCCGCTTTGGTGGCATAGGCATTCATCACGCGAGCCAGCTGGGCGGCAGGCGCCTGAACCACGCCCGCGATGCGGGTGGCCGGCGTCTGGATCATGCCCAGAAGCTTTGCACGCAGCTCATTGAGCGACGGCAGTGATGCAAGTGCCTTGACGGCGTTGGCATCCAATTTGGTCGGGCCCAGCACGCCACCGAGGATCACGAATTTTTCGTGAGCCTTGGCGAAGTCTGAGGCAACCTTGGGTGCCGCAACAGGGTCGTTGGCATAGGCCAGCATGGTGGGGCCGGTCAGATAACCTTCGATACCCTTGGCGTCAGTACCTTCCAGAGCGAGCTTGACGAGGCTGTTCTTCGCAACCTTCACGGTTGCGCCAGTCGCGGCCATCCTGTTGCGCAGGTCGAGGACCTGGTTGGCAGTGAGGCCGTTATTGTGGGCCACGACGACCACAGCGGAGTTTTTGAAAACTCCGTTGAGGGTCGAGACGAGCTGTGATTTCTCAGCTTTTTCCACGTGCTCTCTCCTTGTTGGCGCGATGCGGGATGCATCACGCCGGTTGGACCAACCGCTTACTCTCGGCCTTCCGGCCTCAAGCAAACGGCGCTTAAAGCCTGTCTCCGGCTTTCACCGGATTATGAGGTCGCAACCGACTTACATCCTCCGTAAGGAGGAGAACTCGTCTTGACTCCCATCTCATGCTGGCTGGCGTATTAAGTGGGTCACCCCACGCCCGCAATCTTGGACAGGTTGAAGATCATCCGCGAACGGAAGACCTTCGTCCGTGCGCGGAAGGAAACCTTCCGCACACGGAATTTTGTTACTGGGCCGCCGCAGCGCCCACAGCGCCGAGGTCGATCTTCAGGCCGGGGCCCATGCTCGACGACAGCGAAATCTTCTTCACAAAAGTGCCCTTGGCGCCCGTTGGCTTGGCCTTGTTGACCGCATCCACGAAGGCGCGGACGTTGCCGGCAATCTGGTCTTCCGAGAAGGAAGCCTTGCCAACACCGGCCTGCACGATGCCCGCCTTTTCCACACGGAACTCGACAGCGCCGCCCTTGGCAGCCTTGACGGCAGCCGTGACGTCCATGGTCACCGTGCCAACCTTCGGGTTCGGCATCAGGTTACGCGGGCCGAGCACCTTGCCGAGACGACCGACAAGACCCATCATGTCCGGCGTTGCAATGCAACGGTCGAAGTCGATGGTGCCCTTGTTGACGATCTCGAAGAGATCTTCAGCGCCGACAATATCAGCACCGGCCTTCTTGGCTTCTTCAGCCTTCGGGCCCTTGGCGAACACGGCGACGCGGACCTTGCGGCCCGAACCATTCGGAAGGTTGCACACACCGCGCACCATCTGGTCGGCATGGCGCGGATCAACGCCGAGGTTCATGGCGACTTCGATGGTCTCGTCGAACTTGGCGTTGGCGCGGGCCTTCACCAGCTTCACGGCTTCATCGATCGAATAGAACTTTGCACGATCGAGGCCTTCGGTATTCTTCTTCACACGCTTGGCATTGCTCATGGCTTAGTTCCCCGTCACTTCGAGGCCCATCGAACGGGCGCAGCCAGCGATTTCACGTGCACCCGCTTCGAGGTCACGCGCATTCATGCCCTTGAGCTTCTGCTCGGCGATTTCACGGCACTGCTGCCATCGTCACCTTGCCGACGAAGTTCTTGCCCGGCTCCTTCGAACCGGCATTGATCTTGGCAGCCTTCTTCAGGAAGTAAGACGCAGGCGGCGTCTTCATCTCGAAGGTGAAGGACTTGTCCTGGAAGGCGGTGATGACCACCGGAACCGGCGAACCCGGCTCCATTTTCTGCGTGGCGGCATTGAACGCCTTGCAGAATTCCATGATGTTCAAGCCGCGCTGGCCCAGAGCCGGGCCGATCGGCGGCGATGGATTGGCTTGTCCGGCTGGCACCTGCAGCTTGACATAGCCGACGATTTTCTTCGCCATGTGTTCCCTCTTACAAGGTTAGTGGTTCGGCCTTGCGGCCTTCCACGGGTTGAATTTGAGCGACTTGCGACGCCCGGGCATTACTTGACCTTCTCGACCTGCCCATATTCGAGTTCGACGGGCGTTGGACGCCCGAAGATGGATACCGCCACTTTCAGGCGGGAACGTTCTTCGTCCACCTCTTCAACCTGACCATTGAAGGAAGCAAACGGGCCATCAGCCACACGCACCTGTTCACCCACTTCAAAGTGGATGGTGGCTTTGGGACGCTCAACACCTTCCGCCACCTGGTTCAGGATACGATTGGCCTCGGCGTCTGAAATGGGAACCGGCTTGGAACCCGAACCCAGGAAACCTGTCACCTTCGGCGTGTTCTTGATCAGGTGGAACACTTCGTCGGTTAAATCGATCTTGGCGAGCACGTAGCCCGGGAAAAAACGGCGCTCACTCTTCACGCGACGGCCCCGGCGTATCTCCACCACTTCTTCCGTCGGCACCATCACCTGCTCGAAGAGATCCTGAAGACCCTTCTGAACCGACTGTTCCTTCAGGCTTTCAGCCACCTTCTTCTCGAAGTTCGAATAGGTGTGAACGATGTACCAGCGCTTAGCCATTGAGCCGCAATACCTTGATTTTTCGCCTTAAATTCCGAACAGAAAGCGGTCGATAATCCACTTCAGGACAGCGTCCGCCCCGAGGAAGAACAGGCTGGCGGCAATGACCATGATGACCACCATGACGGTCGAAATGCCAAGCTCACGGCGCGAAGGCCAAGTAACCTTCTCTGCCTCGTCGCGCACATCCCTAATAAAAGTCAGCGCGTTTTCCTGTTTCGCCATAGCGGCTCATTCCTTTTCAAATCATTGATTTCAAACAGAAATCAATGCCAATTGGCAGGGGCAGTAAGGCTCGAACTCACGACCTGCGGTTTTGGAGACCGCCGCTCTACCAACTGAGCTATACCCCTTCATTTCCTAGGGCTTTAAGCCTTTGAAATGACTACTAAACTTTCTGAGACGCAACAGAGCGGCCAAAGCTTCCACTGCCTTGCCGCTGAGTTACCATCTAATGGATTGGCGGCATTTAGGGTGGAACCTGCGTTACGTCAACAGCTTATCGCAAACCATTAACACCTTGGGCACGCAATCCATCGCGCAAAGAAAAGGGCAGCCGAAGCCGCCCTTTTGAAACAGATCGAGTTTCGCCTACTCGGCGATCTTGGCGACGACGCCGGCGCCGACGGTACGTCCGCCTTCACGGATGGCGAAGCGCAGCTTCTCTTCCATGGCAATGGGCGTGATCAGGTCGACATCGAACGACACGTTGTCGCCCGGCATCACCATCTCGGTGCCGGCAGGAAGGGTCACAACACCCGTGACGTCGGTGGTGCGGAAGTAGAACTGCGGACGGTAGTTGTTGAAGAACGGCGTGTGACGGCCACCCTCCTCCTTGGTCAGAACATAGACCTCGGCCTTGAACTTCTTGTGCGGCTTGATCGAACCCGGCTTGGCCAGAACCTGGCCACGTTCCACGCCTTCACGTTCCACACCGCGCAAGAGAGCGCCGATGTTGTCGCCAGCCTGGCCCTGGTCCAGCAGCTTGCGGAACATCTCAACGCCCGTGCACGTCGTCTTCACCGTGTCGCGGATGCCGATGATCTCGATTTCCTCGCCCACCTTCACGATGCCGCGCTCGACACGGCCCGTGACAACGGTGCCGCGGCCCGAGATCGAGAACACGTCTTCGATCGGCATCAGGAACGGCTGGTCAATCGGACGGTCCGGCTGCGGGATATAGCTATCAACAGCTTCCATCAGCTTCAAAATCGCGTCATGGCCAATCTCAGGCGTCTTGCCTTCGAGGGCCGCCAAAGCCGAACCCCGGATAATCGGAATGGTGTCACCCGGGAACTGATACGAAGACAGAAGCTCGCGCACTTCCATCTCCACAAGCTCCAGAAGCTCCGGATCATCGACCATGTCGACCTTGTTCATGAACACAACGAGTGCCGGAACACCGACCTGGCGGGCCAAGAGAATGTGCTCTCTGGTCTGCGGCATCGGGCCGTCAGCCGCCGACACCACCAGGATGCCGCCGTCCATCTGGGCCGCACCGGTGATCATGTTCTTCACATAGTCAGCATGGCCCGGGCAGTCGACATGGGCATAATGGCGCTTCTTCGTCTGGTATTCGACGTGCGCGGTATTGATCGTAATACCACGGGCGCGTTCTTCCGGCGCCTTGTCAATCTGGTCATAAGCCGTGAACGTCGCACCACCCGTCTCAGCCAAAACCTTGGTGATCGCAGCCGTCAGCGACGTCTTGCCATGGTCAACATGCCCAATCGTCCCAATGTTGCAATGCGGCTTGTCGCGGTTGAATTTTTCCTTAGCCATGGTTCTTTTCCATCCTGTTCAAAACAAATCACGCGCCAGTTGGCGAGGTGCCAAATCGGGCGCGTCTTTAGTAAAACGATGTGGGAATGGCAAGGCCTGTTTGCAAGTGCAAAGGCCGCCGGAATTAACGCTAATGAAGCAGAGGAAATGGAGCGGGTGAAGGGAATCGAACCCTCGTATTCAGCTTGGAAGGCTGCTGCTCTACCATTGAGCTACACCCGCATTTTTAGAAGTGCCGCGTAGCTGGTTCCAAAAAGTCTGCAACTTTTTGGCGCTACACGGTGACGTCCATGCGTCTGACCGGATAGCACTGAAATGGTGGGAGAGGAAGGACTCGAACCTTCGAAGCCGTAAAGCAGCGGATTTACAGTCCGCCCCCTTTGCCACTCGGGACACTCTCCCCCGGATTTCAGGAAGCCCGGCGCGCGCAAAGCACGTTGCCGAAGCGTGGCGCTGTATGCCCACCGTGTTATGCAGTGTCAAGCTTCACTGCCGCTCAGAAATACCGACCGAGGAAAGCAGCGCAATCAGCGGTTATGCCCGCTACCTTGTTGGTCGCCTGACGATAGAATTTGAAATTGAGTTCGGTTTCTGACCTGCCATCATTCCAATTGTTGAAAGTTTTCAGCTCGCGCCGTCCAAGGGGCCTTTTTGCCTTAGCTCTCCATTTCACTTCAATGCTGATGCACGGCGTTTGCCGCTCCAATTTCAGATTTTTTGGGACAGCCCGCATGGCCGTTACTGTGCCCCGTGCGATAAGCCCCTGCCCGCCTTCATTTTCACTGGCGAAAATGAAGAGTTCATCGCCAACCGCAATCAACTTTCCGCCGTACATGGTTTTCTGTTTGCTAAAAATGAAAGTCTTGGCATGGCCATCAACAATAGCAGCCTTGATCACAAATGCCGCCGGACGCTGGCTCACTTCGCCAAGGCAGCTTTCAAAGCCGCTTGGGATTCCCTGGGCAGGAAAAGCGACGTGTCGCCACCCATTTTGGCGATCTGCTTGACCAGCGACGAGGACATCATGCGCGTTGCCGGAGAAGCAGCGAGAAAGACGGTTTCGACATCGGGCGACAGTGCACCGTTCATCTGCGCCATCTGCACCTCGTAGTCAAAATCGGTGGCATCGCGCAGTCCACGGATGACAACCGAAGCCTTGGCTGCCTTCGCGGCTTCCACGGTGAGACCATCGAAGGTCACGGCATCAAATTTCAGGCCGGCATGTTCAGCAACCGGCGCAACACCTGCTTCACCAATGTCACGCGTTCAGCCGGGGACAACAACGACTGTTTCGAGCCATGCGTGCCGACACCGATCACCAATTTGTCCACAAACCGCGCAGAACGCGCCATGATATCGAGATGACCGAAAGTCACAGGATCAAACGAGCCGGGATAAAAACCGATGCGCATTATTTGCCTCGTGCCATCATCCAGATCGCGCCGCCCATAAGGCAGGAACCGGACACGATTTCGAGCAGGCGGATGCGCTTGCGCGACAGCCATTTGCCAGCACCTCCCGCCATGATGGCATAGAGACTGTCACTGCAAGCGGCGATCACCGCGAAAATGATGCCCAGCGTCAGCGTTGACTTCATGACATCAGCACCCTCCGGAATGAAGGGCGGGATCAAGGCACCGAACAGGACCAGCATCTTAGGATTAGACATGATGACCACCAGGCCCTGCAAGAGGAAGCTGCCGTGGGGCCGCGCCCTCTCCGTGGCAACGGCCAGGTCGCCCTTGGAGCGGAACAGCTTGTAGGCCAGCCACATCAGATAAAGCGCGCCCACATAACGCAGGATATCAAACCACACGCCCATCACCTTGATGGCGGCCCCCAATCCCAGGGCTGCAATAGCCAGCCAAATGACCACGCCGATTTGGGTGCCCAATACATTCAAAAGCCCTGCTCTGGTGCCGTGCTTTAAACTGTTGGCGATGATGACGGTGACCGTCGGCCCCGGCACAATGGCCAGTGCGATGGCAGCGAGGACGAAGGGAATGTACGCGTTGTAATCCATGGTTTTCCTATAGCGGGTTTTTCCTGAGCTGGAAATCGGGTGTCATTCGCGGATGGTCTTGCGTGAGTCATAGGCCCATGGACGCGTTCCCTGCTCTTCCCTCGCGGTGATGATGTGCAGGACGGCCACCCTCGAAGGAAACGGCGTAGGCACCTTTCTTCCAGACATCGATTCGGTCGATCACAACACGCGCTTCGCGGCATTGGTGATGGAGTGGAAAGTCGGCAATGATGATCGATGTCGGCGGGCAATAGAGCCCCTGCCCCGATTTTTCGTGAAGATAAGAAATCTCCTGGCCCGCCACGGTGGCAAAGCAATCGCCGCTTGTACAATCCCAACCGTCGCGGCGCGCGGCCTCGTCGATTGATGCTGTCTCGCCATTGCCCTGCAGCCATTTTGAACCGGCAAATTTGTTGGTTGCTGCGGCCAGCACGTAGGCGCCCTCATCGTTCATGAACGCAACATTGGCGGCGCGGTCCTCGACCAGAATATCCGGGCGGTTGTTAAAACTGGCAACAAAAATACCGACAAACGCAATGACGAGGCCGACCAAGCGCAAGCCCTTGCCGCCGATTGCAAGGATGGTTGCCGCAAAGGCAAGCAGAATGATGCCAGGCAAATATGGCTTTGCGACGAGAATGTTGGCCGCTGGCCAGGTGGCAATCCAGTCCGAGACTTGCATGGTGACCGTCAATCCCCATTGCATCAGTTTCAAGGGATAGTACTCAAGCCCCAAAGGCATGAGCAGAACTGCGACCAGCGCCGGCGGCATCACCATCAGTTCGCTGACGGGAAGCGTCAGGCCGTTGGCAAAGATGCCGTAAGGCGAAAGCCGGTCGAAATGATATGCTGCCGCAATGGTGGACGCCGCGCTTGCGACAAGGGTTGTGAGAGATGCAGCCACGACCACGCGCTTTATGTGAGACAGAACGCGTACCATGCGGGAGGCATCCGGGATGTGTTCCGGGCGCTGCCGATTGCGCTGCCACTCCGCGAGACCTGCAATACCCATGACCGCAAGAAAAGACATCTGGAAGCTGGCGCCTACGCTTTCTTCAGGTGTTACCAGCAAAATCAAGATGGCGGCGATGGCCAGATTTCGCAGCGAAAGCGCGCGGCGGTCGAAAAGCACCGCCGCAAACATCACTGCAATCATCAGATACGAGCGTTCGGTAGCGGAGCCAGAATCGGCGAGAAGTGTGTAAATCAAACCAACAACCAGCGCGGAAACCGCGGCAATTTTCTTGATCGAAAAACGCAGCGCAACAGCTGGAAACAACGCGAGTAACGCCCGGACAGCCCAGAACACGCCGCCCGCGACCATCGACATGTGCAGGCCGGAAATTGAAATGATGTGTGCGAGGCCAGAAATCTGAAGGCTCGTGTTCATTTCCTGCGGGATGCCGGAGCGCTCGCCCGACACCATCGAATCCGCGAGATGGCCCACAGCGCCTGGGATCACAGCCGTAATGCGGCTGGATATCGCAGATCGCAAAGCGCGGAACGTTCTCCGGTATTCAAACTGCCACGGGATTGAACGTGGTTCGAATGAAGGTTCGCCGATTACACGTCCACCAGCACCGATCGACTGGAAGTAAAGCATGCGTCCGTAATCGAAGCCGCCGGGTTCAACGGGACGCGGCAGCGGTGTCAGATAGGCTTCAAAGGTGATGTAGTCGCCGATCTGCAACTGACCTGACTTTGTGGCGAAGACGCGCACACGCCCGGGTACTTCATCACTGGGGATGCCGGTTTGTTCTTCGACCGTGACGACGAGTTCACGCGCGCCGCCAATCTTGTTGTCATAATCCGCGACATAACCTCCGATTATCGCGCCGTGTACAGGGCCGCGCAGCATGGGCGTTGCAACCCATTCTTCGCGAAACTTGGCCGCACAGAAGCCCAGCAGCACAACGCCGAGGATCAGGAAAGTGACATGGCGTTGGCGCAGCGCGATAAAGGCGAGCGATCCGATGCCCAGAATGGTGGTGACAAGGAGATTCGGTTCAGTCCGCGCCTGGAAATAAATCCAATTGCCCGATATCAAGAACAGTGGTGCCCAAAGCAGCAACCGTTCTTCCTGGGCCTTCAGTGCACTCCACGCGCGTGTGGCAAATGCAGACGCATCAAGACCTGCCCAAGCCCCGTCCGCCTCGTGCCCTTTTACCGGTCTGGCAACTGTGCTACCGAGCGCCCCGTCCATCAGCAGCTCTCCCACGCATGCAATCTAGAAGGAAATAGCCTCCGATGTCATCGGCAGAATCGCCCGTTACCCGCTTTGCCCCCTCGCCCACGGGCTTTTTGCACATCGGCGGTGCGCGCACGGCGCTGTTCAACTGGGCCTATGCCAAGGGCCACCATGGCAAGATGCTGCTGCGCATCGAGGACACCGACCGCGAGCGCTCCAACCCTGCCGCAGTCGATGCCATTCTCGATGGACTGAAGTGGTTGGGCCTTAATTGGGATGGCGAGGCCATTTCGCAATATTCGCGCATGCAGCGCCATGCGGAAGTGGCGCAAGAACTTTTGAAGCAAGGCAAAGCCTACTACTGTTACTGCACGCCGGAAGAACTTGACGCCATGCGCAAGAAGGCGGAGGCGGAGAAGCGCCCTATCCGTTATGATGGCACCTGGCGCAACCGCGACCCGAAGGAAGCACCTGCGGGCGTCAAACCTGTCATCCGGTTCAAGTCACCACAGGAAGGTGAAACTGTCATCAATGACCGGGCGCAGGGACGCGTCGTAATCCCGAACAAGGATCTCGATGACCTCATCATCCTGCGTTCGGATGGTAACCCAACCTACAATCTCTCAGTCGTGGTTGATGACCATGACATGGGCGTCACGCACATCATCCGTGGTGTCGATCACCTCACCAATGCGGCGCGGCAGACGCAAATCTATCTCGCGATGGGATGGGGGGTGCCGGACATGACGCATGTGCCGCTGATCCACGGGCCTGACGGCGCCAAGCTTTCCAAACGCCATGGCGCGCTGGGCGTTGAGGCTTACCGTGAAATGGGTTACCTGCCCGCCGCCCTGCGCAATTATCTTTCGCGTCTTGGCTGGAGCCATGGTGACGACGAGATTTTCTCGACCGACCAACTGGTACAGTGGTTTGAGCTTGAGGGCATCAACACCTCACCTGCGCGCTTCGACTTTGCCAAGCTTGAGAATGTGAATGGCCATTATATCCGGCATACGGCCGATCAAGAGTTGCTGGCAGCATTTCTCTCGTTTCTGCCCTATGTGCCCGGCGGGCCGGAAATGCTGACGCAAATCGATGAACAGAAAAAGGCGCAACTGTTGAAGGCGCTGCCGGGTCTCAAGGAGCGCGCCAAGACGCTGGTAGAGCTCAAGACCTCCTCGCAATACCTCTTTGCCAAGAGGCCACTGGTGCTTGATGACAAAGCACAGGCCCTGCTGAATGACGAAGGGCGAGCCGCCTTAAAGGCGCTCCATCCTCTGCTTTCGGGATCCCCGGAGTGGACGGCGCATGCATTGGAGACCGTTGTCAAAGCTCATGCCGAATCCACAGGCATCAAGCTTGGCAAGTTCGCCCAGCCTCTCCGCGCGGCGTTAACAGGAACGTCAACATCGCCCGGTATTTTCGATGTTCTGGAGGTATTGGGACGTGAACAAGCCCTGGGGCGGATTGCGGACCAGATAACAGCAGTTTAAGCTTTCAGATGTGGCAGTATTGTTGACCAATTTGCTGCAGTGCCATAGACTGCCGCTATCCAAGGGAGATTTCCATGGCTGACACATCCGCCACTGCCAAGATTTCAGTTGAGGGCAAGACGCAGGAATTGCCTGTGCTTCACGGCACGCTGGGGCCGGATGTCATCGACATTGCGAAGCTCTATGGCCAATCCAACGTCTTTACCTACGACCCGGGTTTCACCTCCACGGCTGCCTGCAAATCCGCCATTACCTATATTGATGGTGATGCCGGCATTCTTCTTCACCGCGGTTACCCCATCGAACAGCTGGCGATGAACGGCGACTTCATCGAGACCTGTTACCTGCTCTATTACGGCGACCTTCCGAACAAGGAACAACGCCGCACCTTCGAAACCGCGATCACGCGCCACACCATGGTGCATGACCAGATGAACCGGCTGTTCGGCGGCTTCCGACGTGATGCACACCCTATGGCGGTCATGGTGGCCGTGGTCGGCGCTCTTTCGGCTTTCTATCACGACTCAACCGACATCAACGATCCGCGCCAGCGCGAGATTGCCGCCCACCGCATGATCGCCAAGCTGCCAACGATTGCCGCCATGGCTTATAAATATCATATCGGTCAGCCATTCATTTACCCGCGCAACGATCTCTCCTATGCGGCCAATTTCCTGCACATGTGCTTTGCGGTGCCGTGCGAAGAATACAAGGTGGACCCGGTTCTGGCGCGCGCCATGGACCGCATCTTTGTTCTGCATGCGGACCATGAGCAGAACGCGTCGACTTCGACTGTTCGTCTTGCAGGTTCATCGGGCGCCAACCCGTTTGCATGCATCGCGGCCGGCATTGCCTGCCTCTGGGGCCCGGCGCATGGCGGCGCCAATGAGGCGGTTCTCAAGATGCTTGAGGAGATCGGGTCGGAAGACAAGATTCCGGATTTCATTGCCAAGGTGAAAGACAAGAATGCGCATGTGCGGCTGATGGGTTTTGGGCACCGCGTCTACAAGAACTACGACCCGCGCGCGAAGATCATGCAGCAGACCTGTTACGAAGTCTTCGATGCCATGGGGATCAAGGATGATCCGTTGCTGAACATGGCGCGGAAGATGGAGCAGATCGCACTGTCGGATCCGTACTTTGTTGATCGCAAGCTCTATCCGAATGTCGATTTCTATTCGGGCATCATTCTGCGCGCGATGGGTTTCCCCACGCACATGTTCACGGTGCTATTTGCACTTGCACGCACAGTCGGCTGGATCTCGCAGTGGAAAGAAATGATCGAAGACACGAGCCAGCGCATTGGCCGTCCACGCCAGCTCTATGTTGGTCCGACACAGCGCGACTATGTCAAGATGGACAAGCGGTAGCTTGCCTTTGAGCGTCGGCCTTGCCGCTGGCGCTCCCCGAATTCTACTTCGCCCCGTCGATCAATGAAGCGCCGATCTCTGCCTCGGCGACAAGCCTGCCGTCGACTTTTGCCTCCGCCGAGAATTTCCAGATGGGCGGGCGCTTGGCGGTCAGTTTCACATGAAAATGAACTGTGTCGCCCGGACTCACGGGGCGCCGGAACTTGGCGCGGTCAATGGATGTAAAGAAAACAAGCTTTCCCGCGTGTTCTGAATAGTGCTCCAGCACCAGTGCTCCGGCTGTCTGCGCCATGGCTTCGACCAGAAGCACGCCCGGCATCACCGGGCGCTGCGGGAAAGTGGCCCTGGAAAAACGGCTCATTGATGGTGACGTTCTTGATGCCAGTACCGGATTCTTCGCCGTTCAGATCCACCATCTTGTCGATCAGAAGGAAGGGATAGCGATGCGGCAGCAGCTGCATGATGCGATTGATGTCGATCGATTTTCCGGGTGGTGCAGCGTCGGTCATGGCGTCCTCAAGCAAACGGCGGCTGGAAACCAGCCGCCGTTTCTATATCTGTTCGATTCGACGCGGTCTACGCATCTCACGATCAAGTGGATTCACCTACAAAAGGCGCGAATGGCTTTTCCATGAAAAGCCATTCCGCTTTAGAAGCGCGTGCCGATCGAGAAGCGCCAGTACTGAACCGAGTTGGTCGGGCCTTGATCAGAGGATAGGCAAAGTCGAAGCGCAGAGGACCGAAAGGAGAGGTCCAAATAAAGCCTGCACCCACAGAAAGGCGGAATGAAGCATCGTCATAGATCGGGCAACCACTGAAGGTCGCGCAACCGCCGTAAATCTTGATTATCCAGCGTTAAACACCGTACCGAAATCGGTGAATACCACGCCTGACAGGCCAAATTCCTGGGGCAGGCCCAAGGGGAAATTGGCTTCAACAGTGCCGATGGCATAATCATCGCCACCAATCTGCCTGCAATTGCGCCGTTGTTGCCGATCTGCATCGGGTCCAACACCACCGACTGAGAAGCCGCGGAAGCTGTCCGCTCCCTTGAAGAAACGGTCCTGGACGTTGATGTCATTGCCGAACGATTGAATGTGACCAGCTGTTGCCTGGAATTTGACCACAACCTGATCATCGAACAACGGCATAAAGTAATAGGCCCTACCTTCAACCTTTGCATATTGCGCATCGCCCAAACCCGCCAATTCGGTATTCAACTGAGCACGAAGACCCGAGGTCGGGAGGTTTGGATTGTCCAGATCGTCATAGGTGTAGCCAACCGAGACAGCATTCTTCCAGCTGCCGCCCTGCTCGGCGATAATCGTCGGCGTCGCAACGGTAGTGATCCACGCCATAAATATCCCGATAAGCAACAAGATATTTGAAGTTCATCGACTGGTATTCATCCAGCCGGAAGCCCGTGCGCAACGCACCACCATATTGGGTAGAAGTATAAGACGAGGTGCTCTGAGCAGTTGGTATTGTTAGCAAAGAGATCGAAACCGGCCGAAATGTTCGAACCAAAGAAATAGGGGTCGGTGAACGAATAGTTGACCGCCTGTTTCACGAAGCTGGCGCTGGTCGAAACGTTCTGCTGATAGCCCATGCCAAAGAGGTTGCGTTCCGCATACTCAATCGTGCCAACCACAGTCTCTGTGGTGGAATAACCGGCCGAGAATGAAAGCGAGCCAGTCGACTTTTCGGTCACGTCAACGTCCAGAATAATCCTGTCCGGTGCAGAGCCGGGCAATTCCTTGAAGTCGACCTTGTCGAAATAGTTGAGTGCAGTCAGGCGGCGGCGGGCGCGCTCGACCATCGTGCGGTTAAACGCGTCACCTTCATAAAGCTGCAATTCACGACGGATCACGTTATCGCGTGTGCGGTTATTGCCAGTGATGTCGATGCGTTCCACGTAGATACGCGGGCCTTCCGTGATATTGTAAGTGATATCAACGGTACTGCCATCCATGTTACGCTTTACGTCCGGATCGACCTTGGCAAAAGTATAACCCTGATCTGAAGCCTCAAGCGTCAAGCTTTCAACGGACTTATCGACTTTCGAGGCATCATAACGATCACCCACGCCGGTGCGGACTTTCGACTTCAGGGCATCGCCATTGAGGTTGGCCGTGCCAACATTCACGGCCACATCCTTCACAGCGTAGCGCGGTCCCTCATCGATCATGATGGTGACGATGAATCCCGAGCCATCCGGCTTCAGATGAGCGTCACTGCTGGTAATTTGAACGTCAGCGAAACCGTTCTTCAGATAAAAGCGGCGGATCAGTTCCTTGTCGTATTCAAGCTTGTCGGGATCATAGGTCGTGTTGTGCCCGAAGATGTTCCACCACGAGCGCTGCTTAGTGGCCATCTGACTGCGCAAACGGCCCGAGCTGATCGACTTGTTGCCGACAAATTCAATATCCTGGATTTCAGTCTTGCCGTTTTCGGAAATCTCGAAAGCGACGTTGACGCGATTGTCCGGCAGAGGAATCAGCTTCGGATCGACGCGAACGTTGTAGAAGCCCTTGGATTGATAAAGGGCAAGCACGCGGCGCGTATCGCTCTGCACGCGTGCCTTGGTGAAGATCATGTTCTGATGAACTTCGACTTCCTTCTGCAGGGTCTTGTCATCAATCTCGCTGTTGCCTTCGAAGTTCACGACGTTGATCATCGGGTTCTCGACAACATGAATAACAATGTTGCCGCCTTCGCGATTGATCTTCACATCTGAAAACAGCCCGGTCTGGAAAAGCGCCTTGATCGACGCATCGATCTTTTCTGGCGTGACCGCGTCATTCGGGCCGAATTGCAAATAGGCAAGAATGGTGTCGCGTTCCACGCGCTGGTTGCCTTCGACGACCACTCCATTGAGTGCAGCGACGGCAGGCGCGGACATGAAAAATTGCCCTGCCGAAACCGGCAGAACAACCATCAAAGCCGCAATGAGGAACCCAGCAAGGCCAAATCGTTTATGCATCAAGACCCATCAAAACCCAAAAATGCCGTCCCCGTGATGCTTTCAGGTTTCGCCCAGGGCCCGACAGCAAATCAGAGACCACCCGTCTCCAACTGCCGCCGTTTTAACTAATTCGCGTCCGATTGCAAATGAAACATAAAGAAAAAATTCGTTGCAAATAAGTCACTTGCAGGGCGCAGCAAATCACTTCCGCAGCACCGTCAGTGGCGGAATATCATGAAGAAATCATTGGTAGAAACCAGCACCATCAGCATGAGAATCGCCGACAGTCCGATCCTGAAGCTCCATTCCTGTGCCGCCTGGCTGACGGGCCGTCCGATGATTCCCTCGATGACGTAAAACAGCAGGTGGCCACCATCCAGCATTGGGATTGGGAAAAGGTTAACAAGTCCTATCGAGACGCTAATCAGGCCAATGAAGAACACGTAGGCCCAGGGACCCATTACAGCGGTGTCGCCCGCAACCTTGGCCACGCCGATAGGACCATGGAGCTGGCTTGAGCTTTCGGATCCGAGGAAGATTTTGCCAACATAACGGAGGGTTGTACCCGCCACCAGCCAAGTGCGCTCCACGCCCTTCACCACGGCATCCACGGGGTTGGAGCGGTTCACAATCTGTGGGTCAAGCTTGGCATCGTGCTTGATGCCGATCTGCGTCATACGGACCTTGCCACCCAAACCGTCATCAACATCGACGATCTTGGGGGTTAGCGTGACGTCCAGCATCTGCCCGGCGCGATCAACCTGCAGGGCAATCGGAGTTGCTGCATGCAGCATCATGGCGTCCTGGATGTCGCTAAAGCTGACAATTTCCTGACCATCAATCTTGCGGATGAAGTCGCCAGCCTGCAGACCTGCTGTCTGTGCAGCTCCGCCTTCGACCACCTCATCGACGCGTGGCTCATTCACCGGAATGCCCATGATGGAAAACGCAGCAGCAAAAATGAAAATCGAAAGCAGGAAATTGGCAACAGGCCCCGCCAGTACGATCAGGAAGCGCTTCCACAGAACAGCGCCTTGAAGAGATGTCGGCGAAACCACGGCCTTGGCATCAGGAAGGCTTGCACCGTTGGCATCACCCTCAAAGCGCACATAGCCGCCCAAAGGCATCCAGCCCAATTTCCAGCGCGTTCCATGACGGTCTGTAAAGCCTGCGATTTCACGGCCAAAACCAATGGCAAAGGCTTCGATCTTCACACCACACCAGCGGCCTACGAGAAAGTGTCCCATCTCATGGAAGAAGACAATGACAACGACTGCAAGCATGTATGCGAAAAAGGAGATCATGACCGCCGAATAAGGAAATTGTGCCAACGCCTGCATACTAACGTTCCCCGCCTGAGAATGAGTTCGCTTTGTTTACGAATTCTTAACTACAAAGCATGGGGATTGCGTCAACAATCAGGCAATATGGTTACCACAACATCAAGCCCATGGCCGCATTGCCGGCCTGATGGGAAAACCCGATGACGGCCGCAAAAAAATATCACCGCGAACAAACCATCGACGCGATCAAGAACACCGCCGTGGCCGGGAATAAAATCACCAGAATCCTTGACCCCGTAGCGCCGCTTCATCGCGCTTTCAAAAATGTCACCCGCCTGTTCCACGCAAGCCAGCACGGCAGCAAGCAACATCAGAACCGGCACGTTAAGACGAAAATAAGCAGCGAACAGACCTGACACAGCAACAGCGCCTGCAACACCACCGCACAAACCCGCCCAGGTCTTCTTAGGTGACAGCCGCGGTGCAAGTTTGGGCCCGCCGATCAGCCGGCCCGCAAAGTAAGCGCAGATGTCAGCGGCCCAGACAATCGCAAAACACCAGAGCACCGATGTCGGTCCCCACGGCCCATCTTCGCGCAGCAGGACAAAAGCGATCATGGGCAGGCCGAGGTAGAACACCCCCATCAAAGACCATATTGACCCCTGCCCCGCATGCGCGAGCCACATCAGCACACTGAACAACCAGAGAATGAGAACTGCTGCACAGGCAGCGTCGAGACCCTGTGTTTCAGTGACGAAAACACCAGCCAGTCCGCTGAGCGACAACAACGCCATAGCGCGTTCGCTACCTCCATGGACGATTTTCGACCACTCGTAGGCGATCAGTACCGCAAGTCCTGCCAGAAACATCTGAAACCAGATGCCTCCGGCCAAAATACAGTAGATGGCAAGTGGCATCAGTACGATGGCAGAGAGAGAACGCAATGCGAGATCGCCCCAACGGCTGACGCTGGGGGCTGATGTGCTGTTCATGCGCTCTGCGCCTTCAATCCACCAAAGCGCCGCTCTCGCGATTCAAATTCCGCCAACGCGGCCTGGAGTTGATGAGCATCAAAATCCGGCCAGAAACATGGCAAGAAAACAAATTCGGCATAGGCGCATTGCCAGAGCAGAAAATTGGAAATGCGCTGTTCGCCACCCGTGCGGATGAGAAGATCGACAGGCGGCAATCCTGCAGTATCAAGGCTCGCTTCGAAGTTATCGAGATCAATATCGGCCGACGCCAGCTTTCCAGATTGTACCCGCCCAGCCAATTTCTTGGCGGCGCGCACCAACTCCTGGCGAGCGCCATAGTTGAAAGCGACAATCAACTGGAGCTTGGTATTTCCTTTCGTCAGGTCTTCCGCTTCCTGCAGCAATCGCACGAGGGAAGCTTCAAGTCCTTCGCGGTCGCCGATGATCTTGATGCACACGCCAGCGGCATGAAGTTCGGCCACGTCCTGGCGCACGAAACGATGCAAAAGGTCAAGGAGGAAGGCAATTTCGGTTTTTGGCCGGCGCCAGTTCTCGGTCGAGAAAGAATAGATCGACAGATATTCAATACCGCAATCGGACGCGGCGCGCACAGTCCGGCGCAATGCGTCGATGCCGACTTTATGACCTGCCGAACGCGGCAAGCCGCGCGCCTCGGCCCAGCGGCCATTGCCATCCATGATCACCGCAACGTGACGCGGCACTGCCACAGTTCGAACTCCCTCCTGCAAGCCTTGATCAGACCTGCATGATCTCCGCTTCCTTGGATTTCAATGCGGCATCAATGTCCTTGATGGTGCCGTCAGTCATCTTCTGCACTTCGTCAGATTTGGTCTTGGCTTCGTCCTCGCCCATGGCGTGGGCCTTTTCCAAACTCTTGAGTTGATCCATGCCGTCACGACGCACGTTGCGCACGGCGACGCGGGCCTTTTCGGCATAGGTATGAGCCACCTTGACCAGCTCTTTGCGGCGATCTTGCGTCAGATCGGGCATGCGCAGGCGTATCACCTGGCCTTCGGTCTGCGGATTGAGGCCGAGGTTGGACTGCTGGATGGCTTTTTCTACTGCGATGACGAGGCCACGATCCCAGACATTGATCTGTAGCAGCCGTGGTTCAGGCACAGAGATCGAACCAACCTGGACCAGCGGTGTCTTGGCGCCATAAGCATCCACGGTGATTGGATCGAGTAACGAAGCAGACGCGCGGCCAGTGCGCAGGCCGCCGAAGTCATGCTTCAAAGCCTCGGTTGCGCCCTGCATGCGGCGCTTCAGATCGGCAGCATTGAACGGAGCGGGTTGTGCCATGTTTAGTCCCTTGTAATGACGGTGTGGAGGGCCGATCCCTGCAGGACCTTGGCAACATTGCCAGCCTCCCGGATGGAAAAAACTACTACTGGAATGTTGTTGTCCCGCGCAAGGGCGATCGCCGCCGGATCCATGATCCGCAGATCTTTGGCAAGAACATCGTTAAAGGTGATGGTGTCGTAACGCCGCGCCTTGGGATCAGCCTTGGGATCAGTCGAATAAACACCATCCACAGACGTGCCCTTGAACAAAGCATCACACTTAAGTTCGGCAGCGCGCAGTGCGGCACCCGTGTCTGTTGTGAAGAATGGCAACCCAGTGCCCGCAGCACAAACCACCACTCTGCCCGCCTGCAGATGGTGAACGCCCTTGGCCGCCGAATAGGTTTCGCACACTGTGGGCATCGGGATCGCAGACAGCATGCGCGCATCAGCACCCTTGGAATTGAGCACGCCCTGCATCGCCAGCGCGTTCATGACAGTGGCCATGATGCCCATGTGATCGGCCTGGACACGCTCCATGCCCTTTGCAGCGCCAGCCATGCCTCTGAAAATATTGCCGCCACCGATAACCAGTGCCACTTCGGCTCCGGCCTTCTGCACGGCCATCACTTCCTCGGCCACACGGCTGACGGTGGCGAGATCAATGCCAAAGCCCTGATTGCCCATCAGCACTTCACCTGAAACCTTCAAGAGGATACGTTTATATTTGATTTTGCTCATGAATTCTCAAAGCCATTGGCGTTTTCCCTCGCGCGGCCAGCTCACCACGATTTGCATGATCCGAGCTGGAATGCCTGCTTCTTAACAGAAGCTTAGGCGAGTTGCCTTAGGCATTTGTTCCAGAAGCCGCAAGGATTTCACATGTTTGCAGATTATCTCTGGATCAACGGCCGCAACAACCGGATGACCTGGTGGCTGATCGCCTTTTGCCAGATCCTCGTCTTTGTCTTTTTCTATGGCCCGGTCTACGTGCAAATGGCAGCCGGAGACGTAAATAATCTTTCGGCGGCACTTACCGAAATTGGCATCGCGGGTGGAATTGCAAATATCATCTTTGCATGGATCGCATTTGTCAGTTCAATCCGCCGCTATCACGACCGCGACAAATCTGGCTGGTGGATCATGATGGCCTGCATCCCGCTGGTCGGCGGCATCTGGCAATTCATTGAACTGGGTTTTCTGGCGGGCACGCAGGGCGACAATGGCTATGGCCCGATGCCCGGTTCGGAAAAGCGAGAAGCCGATCTCAACGTGGAAACTGATGGACTTCGCGCCCGCACCAATGGGCTTGCCAAAGTCGACGATCACTATCTGGCGGAATACGCCCGAAAATACTCTTCCAATCAAGCCGCGACTGCGGGGGCACCCGCGGGCCGGTTCGCGAGCGCTTCGTCTTCAACGGGCACTTTTGGCAAGCGCCGCTGACAGCGCTTCGCCCGCCGCACAATCCATATTCGCTCAAGTGAATTTGCGGTAATCTGCTCAGACTGGGGATTCTATTGGAGGGAACTATGCAAAGGCTGGATCGCAGCTACATCATCATCGGATTGCTTTGGGTCATTGTGGGCATGATCTACGGCGCTTGGCTTGGTGCCTCGCACCATAATAATTTTGCCAACTCACATGCCCATATGAACCTTCTCGGCTTCGTCACATCTGTGCTTTTCGGCATCCTGTATTGGGCCTATCCGGCCATGGCCCGTTCACGCGTCGCCATGTGGCAATTTCTGATTTATGAAATTGGCGTGGTGCTGCTGATCATCGGCAAGATCATGGTTGACAATGACGGCAGCGAAACGATGTTCCTGCAGATCGGCTCGGTCGTTACCATCATCGGCACGGCCATGATGCTGTATCTGTTTGCAGCAAAGGCACAGCCCGCCTGAAGACAGCGTCCTGCGTCAGCCCCGGCGACGAGGCTGACGCCTTTCTCTAAATTTTCAACGTCTCGGTGCCGCGTGAAATTGCAGCGACACCCGTCCGCGAAACTTCGATCAAGCCGAGCGGCATCATCAGCGAAATGAACTGATCAATCTTGTCAGGCTTGCCTGTCAGCTCGAAGACAAAGCTTTCTGTCGAGGCATCAACCACGCGCGCACGGAAGGCATCGCCGAGCCGCAGCGCCTCAATGCGCTTGTCGCCCTCGCCCTTCACTTTCACCATCGCAAGTTCACGCGCGATGAAATTTCCCTCGACCGTTAGGTCTGCCACCGAATGCACCGGCACCATGCGGTCGAGTTGCGCCTTGATCTGGGCGATGACTGAAGGCGTGCCGGTGGTGACAATGGTGAAGCGCGAGACATGCTTCTGGTGCTCGGTTTCCGACACCGTCAACGAGTCGATGTTATAACCGCGGCCGGCAAACAGGCCGATGATGCGCGCGAGCACGCCGGGCTGGTTTTCGGCGACGACGGCCAGCGTATGAGTCTGCGGCTCTTCCTTCTTGTTGTCGCTGAAATAAGCTGAGCCGGTTGCAGTTTGATGAGCGTTCATATTCCTGTGCCTTACACCAGTTGCTTGCCCTTGGAGTCGATGGCGCTGCCCACTTCCTCATCGGAAACATCAGCCCCCAGCAACATCTCATTGTGCGCCTTGCCCGAGGGGATCATCGGGAAGCAGTTGGCGAGATTGGCCACCTCGCAATCGAAGAGCACCGGTCCGGGCGTGTTGATCATTTCCATGATGGCATCATCCAGTGCCGCAGGCTTCGAACAGCGAATGCCCTTGCCACCGAAGGCCTCTGCGAGCTTGACGAAATCCGGCAATGAATCCGAATAGCTTTCGCTCAGGCGGTTGCCGTGCAGCAACTGCTGCCACTGGCGCACCATGCCCATGTAGTGGTTGTTGAGAATGAATATCTTCACCGGCAGCCGGTACTGGATGGCGGTCGAGAATTCCTGCATCGTCATCTGCACCGAAGCATCGCCAGCAATGTCGATCACTAGAGACTTTGGATGTGCGGTTTGCACGCCGACAGCTGCCGGCAGGCCATAGCCCATCGTGCCGAGGCCTCCAGAGGTCATCCAGCGGTTGGGTTCGTTGAAACGGTAGAACTGCGCTGCCCACATCTGGTGCTGGCCGACCTCGGTGGTGATGTAGGTGTCACGGTCCTTGGTCAGTTCATAAAGACGCTGGATGGCATGCTGCGGCATGATCACATCCTTGTTGTCACGGTATTTGAGGCAGTCGACGGCCTTCCACTTGGCGATCTGGGCCTTCCAGCCACCAAGCGCCTGCTGATCGAGCTTCGCACCCTGCTTCTTCCATTCGGCAATGATTGCAGCCAATGCTTCCTTCACGTCGGCAACAACTGGGATGTGAACCTTGACCGTCTTGTTGATGGAGGACGGATCGATGTCGATGTGGATCTTTTTCGAGCCCGGCGCGAATGCATCAAGCCTGCCGGTGATGCGGTCATCGAAGCGCGCGCCGACGCAGATCATGACGTCGCAATCATGCATCGCCATGTTGGCCTCGTACATGCCGTGCATGCCGAGCATGCCGAGCCACTCCTTGCCGGAAGCCGGATAGGCACCGAGGCCCATCAAGGTCGAGGTGATCGGAATCTGCGTCATGGCCACGAAATCGCGCAGCAATTTGGACGCTTCCACGCCGGAGTTGATGACGCCGCCGCCGGTGTAAAGCAGCGGGCGTTTGGCCGAGGCAATGAGCTTCACTGCCGCCTCGATCGCCTGTGGATCAGGCGATGTGCGCGGCTGGTAAGACTTCACGATGACGCCTTGAGGCCCAGTGTATCTGCCCTTGGCGAACTGCACGTCCTTCGGGATGTCAACAACCACCGGGCCTGGGCGGCCGCGGGTGGCGACATAGAACGCTTCATGGATGGTGCGCGCGAGATCATTCACATCGCGCACCAGCCAGTTCTGCTTGGTGCAGGGACGCGTGATGCCCACAGTGTCGCATTCCTGAAACGCGTCATTGCCGATGAGGTGGGTGGGCACCTGCCCGGTCAGCAACACCATCGGGATGGAATCGAGCATGGCGTCGGTCAGGCCGGTGACGCAATTGGTAGCGCCCGGACCAGAAGTGGCCAGCGCCACGCCGCATTTGCCGGTGGAACGCGCATAGCCTTCGGCCATGTGGGTCGCCCCTTGCTCATGGCGGACAAGGATGTGCTTGACCTTTTCCTGCTGGAAAAACTCGTCATAGATTGGAAGGACGGCACCGCCGGGATAGCCGAAAACATGCTCTACGCCCTGGTCCGCCAGAGCCCGCAGAACTATTTCCGCACCGGTCATCAATTCTTCTTCAGCCATAACATCCTCGTAACTCTCATTCTCACCGCAGATTGAATAATAAAAAAGGCCCCCGGGGGGAGCCTGTTTTCCGCGTAGCACCTTGTATCCCGCAGGGCTTAACCCTGCTTGGCGCTACGCGGTCCTACTACGATAAGAATATTGCACATGGCGCATATTTGCATGTTCGGATGGCCCATTGTCAAGGGCAGTCGGCGACAGCCCTGCCAGAACCTTAACACCTGCCTACCGATTTTCCGGTACTATTCAACACGTTCCCAATCCTGCATCTGGCCGCGCCACCAGGTGAGCTGGCGCTTGATATAGTTCCGGGTCGCGGTCTTGGCCTGCACGACGGCTGCTTCGAGGGACATTTCTCCGCGCAAATGCAACATAAGCTCGGGCACACCGATGGCCTTCATCAAGGGCTGGTTCTTATCCAGCGCCGGGAGTGCGCGCACTTCCTCCAACGCACCCTGCTTCAGCATCTGGTCAAAACGGGTTTCGGCACGGCTATAAAGCTCTTCGCGCGGCACATCCTTGAAATATCGCTGAACCTCGAAATCCTTGAGTGGCGCTTCGGTATTCGCACGATCATGCCACTCGCCAATGGAGCTACCAGTGGCATCGACGACCTCAAGCGCCCTGATGAGCCGCTGGCGGTCAGATGGATGCAGCTTGAGCGCCCGCGCCGGATCACGCTTCAGCAGTTCGGAATGGAGATCACCGGTGAAATGCCGCCAGTGCTCGCGGACCTCCGCCGGGATTTCCGGAACTTCCGCCAAGCCCTTCAACAGGGACATGAAGTAAAGGCCGGTGCCACCCACCAGTATGGGCGTCCGGCCAAGCTCCAGCGCTGCTTCAATTTCCTTCATGGCATCCTGCTGCCAGCGCGCCACCGAATAAGGTCTTGAGGCTGCAGCGTAGCCATAGAGGCGGTGCGGAGCCCGGGCTTCATCCTCGACCGAGGGGCGCGCCGTCAGGATGCGCAATTCACGATAAACCTGCATGGAATCCGCGTTGATGATGACGCCATCTTCCGCTTTCAGCAATTTCAAGCGCCAGTGCCGACTTGCCGCTGGCCGTCGGCCCTGCAATAAGCACCACGCGTTTGGACTGCGATTGCGACATATGGATTCCGTACTGGTTGTCATAGCAGCGCCCGGCTCGGGCGCAATAACAGAAGCCCTGGCGGGCCATCTTGGCGACGTGCGCTGGCTGGCTCAAGGCGAGGCCCTTGAATGCAGCGCCAACGAAGCAGAAAAGGCGCGTCGCATTTGTGCGGATCTTCCCATCGATATCAACATTGTGCCGGCTCAAGGCCGCCGCAAGCGCGTTCTGGTGGCGGACATGGATTCGACCATGATCGAGCAGGAATGCATTGATGAGCTTGGTGTTGCCGCGGGGCTCGGAGAAAAGATCAAGGACATCACGGCTCGTTCCATGCGTGGTGAACTCGATTTCCACGGCGCGCTGCGTGAGCGTGTGTCGTTGCTGAAAGGCTTACCCGCTGCCATCATCGCGGAATTGCTCCGTGAGCGGATCACTTACACGCCTGGTGGTGCCACACTGCTCGCCACCATGAAAACACAGGGGGCCTACTGCGCATTGCTCTCCGGGGGGTTCACAGCATTCACGGGACCGATTGCCGAGACACTGGGTTTCCATGAACACCAAGGCAATACACTGATCATCGAAGACGGCAAACTCAGCGGCACCGTTGCGCACCCGATCCTTGGCAAGGATGCCAAGGTCGAACACCTCAACCGCATCATTGAGGAACTTGGCGTGTCTGCCCAGGATGTAATCGCGGTGGGCGATGGCGCCAATGACATTCCCATGTTGCAAATGGCAGGGATGGGTGTGGCGCTTCATGCCAAGCCCACAGTGCAGGAACAGGCACGGTTCATCATCAACCACGGCGATCTCACGGCCCTGCTCTATCTGCAGGGCTACCGCCGTGATGAGTTCGCCACCGCCTAGAGCGCAGAACATCATCTGGCCGGATACCCTCCACACAATTTTCCATTGTCACACTGGCGGTTTCAATTTAATTTGATGGGTGCTGATCCGCCACCAGAGCGGACAGCGGGGAAACGAACTGCAAGGAGGGACGCACTTGAGTACCTTTTCTTTTCTCGACCGGGAGCGCTCCGTAGCGGGGCCCGGCTTCAATCGCTGGATGGTGCCGCCGGCTGCACTTTGCATCCATCTCTGCATCGGCCAAGCCTATGCCTTCAGCGTTTTCAACCTGCCGATGAGCAAGCTGATCGGCATTACCGAATCCGCTCCGGACGACTGGAAGCTGACGCAGCTCGGCTGGATTTTTTCAATTGCCATCTTCTTTCTCGGCGCCTCGGCTGCAGTCCTGGGCCGATGGGTTGAGGAAGGTGGTCCACGCCGCGCGATGTTTGCCTCGGCAATTTTCTTTAGCCTTGGTTTTCTGGTGAGCGCTTTTGGCGTCGCACAGCACCAACTCTGGATCGTCTATCTCGGCTATGGCGTATTGGGCGGCATTGGCCTGGGGCTCGGCTATATTTCGCCGGTCTCGACGCTGATCAAATGGTTTCCGGACAGGCCGGGCATGGCCACCGGAATGGCGATCATGGGCTTCGGCGGTGCAGCTTTCATCGCATCCCCCCTTTCAGTCTGGCTGATGAAAAAGTTTTCAACCGACACCCATGTTGGTGTTGCAGAAACCTTCGTCGTGCTGGGTCTCATCTATGCCGTCTTCATGCTGGTGGGTGCCGCCATCGTGCGCGTACCGGCCCCTGGGTGGAAGCCTGAGGGATTTGTACCATCGGCCCAAACCAAGACGCTTGTCACGAGCGCGAATGTCCATGTCAATGATGTGCTGAGAACGCCGCAATTCTGGTGCATCTGGGTCGTGCTGTGCATGAATGTGACTGCTGGCATCGGCGTCCTGGGACAGGCTTCAGCGATGAGCCAGGAAATGTTCCCGGGCCGGGTCACGCCAGTCGCTGCTGCAGGGTTTGTGGGATTGCTCAGCCTCTTCAACATGGGCGGGCGCTTCTTTTGGGCTTCGCTCTCCGATTATATCGGTCGCAAAAATACCTATTTCGCATTCTTCATCCTGGGCATCATTCTCTATGCACTGGTGCCTTGGGCCGGTGCTTCGGGCAGCCTTGTGATGTTCGTGCTGTTCTTCGGCGTCATCCTGTCGATGTATGGCGGCGGTTTTGCCACAGTGCCGGCCTATCTGCGCGACATGTTCGGCACAAAATATGTGGGTGCCATTCATGGCCTGCTGATCACCGCCTGGTCGGTGGCGGGCATTCTCGGCCCTGTGCTGGTGAATTACATCCGGCAGAGCCAAATCGACAGCGGGGTGCCGAAAGCGCAAGCCTACAACACCACAATGTACATCATGGCAGGGCTTCTGGTGATTGGGCTCATCGCCAATTTCCTGGTGAAGGCGGTGAATACGCGCCACCACATGGAACCCGATGAATCAGACGCCATTGGCATGGCGTGAGGATGGTCATATGAGTGACAAAATGCAAAACGGAACAACAACGTTGCAGCTGGTTCTGGCTTGGGGGTTTGTTGGCATTCCCCTCATTTGGGGCGTGATCCAGACGGTGATCAGCGCCTTCTCACTGTTTCAATAAATAAAATCGAAGGGCCGTTGCTATGCGGCCCTTCGGCCTTCAGCCGCGGAATACCAGTGTGGCACCTATAATGATGATGACAAAGCCAGCGATCTGCTGCCAGGTCACCGTCTGGCCTAAATAGAAGACCGAAAAGCCGATGAAGACAGTGAAGGTGATGACTTCCTGGATGGTCTTCAATTCGGCAGGGTTGTAATACTTAATGCCCCAACGGTTGGCTGGCACCGCAAACCAGTATTCAAAGAACGCGATGCCCCAGCTCACCAATACCACAACCCAGAGGGGGCGGTCGGTGAACTTCAGATGCCCATACCAGGCAAAAGTCATGAAGACATTGGAGCAGATGAGAAGCGCGATTGGCAGAAGCATGCCAGGCTGGAAATTGGCCATTCGTCTCTATCACCCCGTTTGGGGTCGTTTTGTCAATTGATGTGTCCTGTAATGCACTTACGCGTGTTTGGTTTCACGTCCGCGAAAAGAATGGTGCGGGCCTTGAACAATGGCACATGGTCTTCTCACGTCATTTTGCGATTTGACTGGGCTAAGCTGCGCCGTAGCCCACCATGCCCTTGACCTCGAGGAAATCATGAATTCCCCAATCGGCGTACTCACGTCCGTTACCGGACTGCTTGTAGCCACCGAAGGGCGCAAAGGTATCCCACGCCGGATAGTTGATCTTGACCTGCCCGGCCCTGATCTTGCGCGCCCACCTTGCGCGCCTCTTCGATGTTGCGTCCGGAGACCGCGGCTGAGAGGCCATAGACGGTGTCATTGGCAATGGCGACGGCCTCATCAACTGAATCATAGGGCATGATCGACAGAACAGGGCCGAAGATTTCCTCCTGGGCGATCGTCATGTCACGCTTCACATCAGCAAAAATAGTCGGGCGCACATAATAGCCCTTGTTGAGACCATCCGGACGACCGGTGCCGCCGGTGACGAGCCTGGCGCCCTGCTTGATGCCGGACTGGATGAGTTCCTGGATCTTATCGAATTGGCCCGCACTCACCACCGGGCCGAGCACCGTGTCATCCGACGTTGGATTGCCCACCTTGTGACTTTCAGCAGTCCTTTTGGCGATGACGATGGCGGCATCGTGCTGCTTGCGCGAGACAAGCATGCGCGTCGGCGCATTGCAGGACTGGCCCGAATTGTTAAAGCAGGTCTTTACGCCCGATGCGACAGCGCTTTCGAGATCGGCATCTTCCAGGATGATGTTGGGCGACTTGCCGCCCAGTTCCTGCGACACGCGCTTCACCGTATCTGCCGCCGCCTTGGCGACGAGGATGCCGGCGCGGGTTGAACCGGTGAATGACATCATGTCGATGCCGGGATGCGCGGACATGGCTGAGCCGACGCCGGGGCCATCACCGTTGATGAGATTGAACACGCCCTTGGGTGTTCCCGCCTCTTCCATGATTTCGGCAAAGATCACCGCATTAAATGGCGCGATTTCACTGGGCTTCAGGATCATCGTGCAGCCAGCCGCGATGGCAGGTGCCACCTTGGAAGTGATCTGGTTCTGTGGCCAGTTCCACGGCGTGATCAGGCCCACGACGCCGATGCCCTCACGAACCACGCGCGTTGAACCACGCTGTTCTTCGAATTCAAATTTTTCGAGAGCCTTGATGGTGGATTCAATATGCGCCTGGCCACAATAAATCTGGTCGGAGCGCGCCATGGCGAGGGGTGCGCCCATTTCCTGCGATACGACGACAGCGAGATCTTCATAGCGGCGCTGATAGGCTTTCAGGATCTTGCGCAGCAATGCAAGACGATCCTCGCGCGTGCTGAAGGACCAGCTTTCGAAGGCATGGCGTGCAGCCTGCACGGCTTTGTCAACATCGGCAGCGCTGCCCATGGAAATCTGGCCCATGGATTCTTCGGTGGCCGGATTGATGACATCGAGCGTCTTTGGTGTGACGGGATCAACCCAGGCACCATCAATGAAAAATTTCAGATTGTGGGACAATTGAACCTCCAAATTTCACGGCGGCTTTTAGCCGAGCCATATGACAAATCGCATGCAAAAGCGGCTGAAAGCCATGCGCCATCAGCCAGTGCCGATTCAGGCCTTGCCGTATCCGACGATACCCTTGGTTTCGAGGAAATCGTGGATGCCCCAGTCGGCATATTCGCGGCCGTTGCCAGACTGCTTGTAGCCACCGAAGGGTGCAGATGTATCCCAATCGGGATAGTTGATGTTTATGGTGCCGGCGCGCAGCTGGGCCGCAACCTTGCGGGCGTGTTCGATGTTGGTCGTCGCGATATAAGCGGCCAAACCATAGACCGTATCATTGGCTATTTGCGATCGCTTCGTCTTCAGTTTCATAGGGCAAGATGGAAAGCACCGGCCCGAAGATCTCTTCGCGCGAGACAGTCATCTCGTGCTTCACGTCGCCGAATACAGTGGGCCGCACATAATAGCCGCGGTTGAGGCCATCCGGACGGCCGAGACCGCCGGTGACCAGCGTGGCACCTTCCTTGATGCCGCTTTCGATCAGGCGCTGGATCTTGTCGAACTGGATCTGGCTCACCAGCGGACCCAGAACGGTATCAACATTTCGCGGATCGCCGACCTTCTGCGTCAGGCCGCGGCCTTGGCGATCTCAAGCGCCTTGGCGTGACGGCTCTTCGGCACCAACATGCGCGTCGGCGCATCGCAGGACTGGCCGGAATTGGCGAAGCAGCGCGTGACGCCCGTTGACACCGCGGCTTCGAGATCGGCGTCATCGAGGATCAGGTTGGCAGACTTGCCGCCGAGTTCCTGTGCAACGCGCTTCACTGTATCGGCGGACGATCTTGGCGACGAGGATGCCGGCGCGGGTCGAGCCGGTGAAAGACATCATGTCGATGCCGGGATGGGACGACATCGCGGTGCCCGACATCGGGGCCGTCGCCGCTGACCAGATTGAACACGCCCTTCGGCGTTCCCGCAGCTTCCATGATCTCGGCAAATATGATGCCGGACATCGGCGCGATTTCGCTAGGCTTGAGAACCATGGTGCAACCTGCAGCCAGCGCCGGCGCGACCTTGCAGACGATCTGATTGAGCGGCCAGTTCCAGGGTGTGATCAGTCCGACAACGCCGATGGCTTCCTTGACCACCTTGGTGGTGCCGCGCTGATGGCTGAATTCGAAGGTCTCAAGCGCCTTGATGGTGGCTTCGAGATGGACCTGCCCGGCCCAAGACTGCGCCGATTTCGCGAAGGACAACGGGGCACCCATCTCCATCGAGACGGCCTCGGCGATTTCGTCATAACGGCTGTTGTAGATTTCGAGAATCTTGCGCAGCAGTTTCAAGCGTTCTTCGCGCGTCGAAAGCGACCATTTGGAGAAAGCTCGGCGCGCAGCCGCAACCGCCTTGTCAACATCGGCGGCGCTGCCGATCGAAATCTTCGTGTAAGCCTCTTCGGTTGCCGGATTGATGACATCAAGTGTTTTCGGCGTGGCGGGATCGACCCAAGCGCCATCGATGTAGAACTTCAAGTTATGCGACATGCAACCTCCCAAACAAAACCATCGCTATATCTTTTGATATATAGCGATGGTTTTGCTAATGCAAACTCTTGCAAAAGGCAAAAGGGCGCAGCGATTACTGCGCCCTCCGTTCGAATTAAATCTGCTTAGCCGCGGCTGAGACCGCGCAGCAGATAATATGACAGGCCGCCAATGGCGACACCGAAGAACCAGCCATATACACCCCACCAGGCCGGGAGAATGCTGGTGAAGTTCGGCAGGATGGTTGAGAACAGGCCCCCGATGATCAGCGCGATGAAGGCATTCGCATGCCAGCCGTTCTGGAACTTGAACTCGCCGTTTTCCTGATAGAGCGCGTTCACATCAACCTTGCCCCTGCGGATCAGATAGTAATCCACCATCATGATGCCGAAGATCGGGCCCATGGTGGAACCGATGAGGCCGACGAAGTGCGCGGCACCACCGTTCCACGGCGCCCATGGATAGAGCACCAGCGCGATCAGGGCCGCAATGTAGCCACCCTTCTTGAAGTCGATCTGCCTGGGAAACACATTGGATATATCAAAGGCCGGCGACACGAAGTTTGCCACGACATTGATGCCCAGGGTTGCCACCGCGAAGGTAAGTGCTGCGAGAAGTGCCAGGACCCAGCTGTCAAACTTGGCTGAGATCTGGTCTGGATGCAGCAGCAATTCGCCATAGACGGTGTAGGCCGCTGTCGTTGTCACACCGGCCACAAGGCAGAAGAGCAGCAGGTTGATCGGCAGGCCCCAGAGATTGCCCTTGCGCACCGTGGCTTCATCCGGCGCATAGCGCGAGAAGTCACAGAAGTTCAGATAGAGTGCAGCAAAGTAGGTGATCCAGGTCGCCGCCACCGCAGCAAGCGCTGCAAACGAACCCGGTGCACCGGGTACGCCCGCATCAGCCGTCGCTTCCGTCAGCTTGTCGGCGGGAATGTCGCTGCCGAAGGAAATGCCGCCTGCCTTTACAGTGAGCACAATGGCAAGAAGCAGCATCATCAGCCAGACGGCTGGACCAGCCCAATCCTGGAACTTGCGGACGGTCTCCATGCCGTTCTGGATGATCAGCAACTGCAGCGCCCAGACCACCACGAAGCAGATCACTTCCAGCGTGGAATGGCCCAGCATGTGGCTGTTCTGCTGAAACTGGTTGATCGCGTCATTGCGGCAGAGGAGCGCCACGATGGCTCCTGCCGCGGCCGCTGTCTGCGCGCCGTACCAGAAACAAGCCACGATGGCGCGGACGAGTGCCGGAACGTTGGCGCCAAAGGTGCCGAAGGAGGCCCGGGCCAGAACCGGATAAGGCACACCGGTGCGAACACCGGCGATACCCACCATGTTCATCATGATGAAGATGACGATGGAGCCGATGCCGATGGCAATGACAAAATTCAGGAAGGTGCCACACAGCAGGAAAAGGCTGGCCGCGAGATAATAGCCCCACAGCGAATGGACGTCAGACGTCCATACGTTGAATATCGAAAAGACGCCCCAGTTTCGCTGTTCTGACGGCGCCAGGTCGGCATTGTGCAATGCCGGTGACGGATTGACGAGTTTCATCGGAAGTCCCCTTTAAGTTGCTCTCATGCTGGTGCCTTCTTTTTGTGCACTCAGCCGTTCTGCACACTAACCGTGATTCTGGGGTGCGGCAATCCGCTTGCACCTGCCGAAAATGCCCAACAGAACGGGAGCAGTTCAGCGCGTTGACTGAAAGTGTATGGCTATCCTCCCGAAAGAGATTAGGCTTTTGCCGGATTTTCGGCGGGAGGGCCGTTATGTCACTTAAACTCATCGGCGCTGGCTATGGGCGGACTGGAACGATGTCGACCTATACCGCGCTCAAGGAATTGGGCTTCCCTTGCTACCACATGGTCGAAGTCATCATGAACAAGGCCAACGCCGGTCATCTCGATTTCTGGCGCAAGGTGGCCAATGACCCGCCTGGCCAGCACCAGGATTGGGACCAGGTTCTGCGCAACTACACTGCCGCAGTCGACAACCCGACCTGCTGCGTGTGGCAAGAACTCATGGCCGCCAACCCCGATGCCAAGGTGCTGCTGACCCTGCATCCGCGCGGAGCCGAGGCCTGGTATGAAAGCACCATCGATACGATCTATTTCACTGAGAATGTCTGGCAATTCAAGGTGCTGGAATTCTTCACGCCCTTTGGCCGGAAGATGGGCGACATGTCGCGCAAGCTGATCTGGCAGCGCAATCTCAAGGGAACAATGAACGACCGCGCCAAGGCCATCGCCGAATACAACGCGCATATTGAATATGTGAAAGCACATGTGCCCAAGGACAAGCTGCTGGTGTTCACGGTGTCTGAAGGCTGGGCCCCACTGTGCAAATTTCTGGGCGTCCCCGTGCCCGCGACGCCCTTTCCCAATGTGAATGACCGTGCCGAAATCAAGAAGGTTATCGCCGACATCACCAAGGGGGCCTATGTCATTCTCGGTGGCTTGGCCGTCGCGTTGGCAGCGGTGGGCTTTGGATTGTATCATTTTCTGGGCTAAACCACCCCGTTGCTGTCAGGAGTTGTCAGCAGGTTCCCTTCCCTGCCCCGCCTGTAGCTCCTATATGCTTGTTCATGGGCCATTCACGACAGGACGGCGGTTTCGCCGAAGCACCACAACCCGCCATTACAGGGCTTGAGCCTCTGCCGGAGTCGGCGCGGGCGGGATTGGAAGGCCTGCGCCCGAAGTGCAGGCGCTGCCGATGTTTGCGCCGCACCGGCCGGCCAAGCCGCCGAAGACCGAAGGCGGCAAAAGGCTGGAAGTGGTGTCTCCCTATGAGCCCAAGGGCGACCAGCCGACGGCCATCAAGGAACTGGTCGAAGGGCGTAAACACGTCGGAGCGCAATCAGGTTCTGCTCGGCGTCACCGGCTCCGGCAAGACCTACACGATGGCCAAGATCATCGAGGCGACGCAGCGCCCGGCCCTGATCATGGCGCCGAACAAGACTCTGGCGGCGCAGCTTTATGGCGAGTTCCAGAACTTCTTTCCGAACAACGCCGTCGAGTATTTCGTCTCCTATTACGACTACTACACGCCGGAAGCCTATGTGGCCCGCAGCGACACCTATATCGAGAAGGAAAGCTCGATCAACGAACAGATCGACCGCATGCGCCACTCGGCCACGCGCTCGCTGCTGGAGCGCGATGACGTGATCGTGGTGGCCTCGGTGTCGTGCATCTACGGCATCGGTGACGTCGAGACTTATTCGGCCATGGCCTTCGCCGTGAAGAAGGGCCAGCGCATTTCCCAGCGCGCGCTGATTGGCGATCTCGTCGCGCTGCACTATCGCCGCAATGACCAGAATTTCGTGCGCGGCTCTTTCCGGGTGCGCGGCGACACGATTGAACTGTTCCCGTCTCACTTGGATGACCGCGCCTGGCGCATTTCACTGTTTGGCGACGAGATTGAAGGCATTTCCGAATTCGACCCGCTCACCGGCCAGAAGAAAGCCGAACTGGATCAGATCAAGGTCTATTCCAACTCGCATTATGTGACGCCGAAGCCGACGCTCGAACAGGCGGTGATGCGGATCAAGAACGACCTGCAGATCCGTCTTGCCGAGTTCAATGCCGCGGGCCGCATCTTGGAAGCGCAGCGGCTTGAGCAGCGCACCATGTTCGACATCGAGATGATGATGGCGACCGGCTCCTGCGCCGGCATCGAAAACTATTCGCGCTATCTCACCGGCCGCAAGCCGGGTGAGCCGCCGCCGACCCTGTTCGAATACCTGCCGGACAATGCCATCGTGTTCACCGATGAAAGCCATGTCACGGTTCCGCAGATCGGCGGCATGTTCAAGGGCGACTTCAACCGCAAGGCGACGCTGGCCGAATATGGCTTCCGCCTGCCCTCCTGCATCGACAACCGGCCGCTGCGTTTCGAGGAATGGGACGCGATGCGCCCGCAGACGGTCTATGTCTCGGCCACGCCCGGCGGCTGGGAGCTGGAACAATCCGGCGGCGTGTTCTCCGAACAGGTGATCCGCCCCACCGGCCTGATCGACCCGCCGGTTTTCATCCGGCCCGTGAAGACGCAAGTTGATGATGTGATCGCCGAATGCAAAGCGGTGGCGCTGACGGGCGCGCGCGTGCTGGTCACCACGCTCACCAAGCGCATGGCCGAAGACCTCACCGAATACATGCATGAACAGGGCGTGCGCGTGCGCTACATGCACAGCGACATCGACACGCTGGAGCGCATCGAGATTTTGCGCGACCTGCGGCTGGGCGCGTTCGATGTGCTGATCGGCATCAACCTGCTGCGCGAGGGCCTCGACATTCCGGAATGTGCCCTCGTTGCCATTCTCGATGCCGACAAGGAAGGCTTCCTGCGCTCGGAAACCTCACTGGTGCAGACCATCGGCCGCGCCGCGCGCAATGTCGATGGCCGCGTCATCATGTATGCCGATTCAATCACCGGCTCGATGCAGCGCGCCATTGCCGAAACCGATCGCCGCCGCGCCAAGCAGGTGGCTTACAACACCGCCAATGGCATCACGCCGCAATCCATCAGAACCAATATCCGCGACATCATGGGCTCGATGTATGAGCGCGACCATGTGCAGGTCGATGCGGGCCTGTCCGAAGATGGCGCCGCTGATCGGGCACAATCTCGAGAAGGTTCTCGCCGACATGGAAAAGCGCATGCGCGAGGCCGCCGCCAATCTGGAATTCGAGGAAGCCGCGCGCCTGCGCGACGAGGTGAAGCGCCTGAAGGCCGTCGAGCTGGCGGTGATGGACGACCCACTGGCGAAAAGCTCCAACATCCAGGGGCCGGAAGCCAGCTGGCCCAAGCCGAAGCCGGATCAGCGCCGCGCGTCATCGAGTGCCGGCAAGCCGGGCACAAGGGCTTATCGCGGGCCGAAGAGGAAGTAGACTAAGTCCCCATATACACAGTGTGGACAATTGGCTCAGAGCTGGTCCAATCAAGGCCCTCACTCATGGCCCAGAGTTGAGACCATTCACTCACATATCTCTGTGCCACTCCCGCATCACGAATTACAACTATGTTCTCGCGACTTCTCACTGCGTTATTTGTCATGTTGAAAGAGCCAGTAATTACTAAGCGAGGTCTAATGACTAACTCCTTCGAAAACTCCCCCAGCACCAGAAACTTGTGGTGCATCTTCGGGGTAGTCTGATTTTGTCGACTAGAATATCCGAGACAATTCACAGCAGAGCCTCCAAATTGAAACATTCCACTGTCATCAAACAAATTGTGTTGTACGTGGCTATTGTAGTCGGGGTGCTCTTCTTGTTGTCCGGGATAGGTTTCCTCAAATTCCTTCGCATCAATAATAGGCAACGCTTCATACAGTTTCCTAATATCGGATTTGCGCTTCGTCTGACCTCGTCCTCCGAAATCCATCCTTAGGAAATCTTCTTTTTGAACCACTATGCCAACTCTTTCGAGCTGTCGTAGAGCACCAAGGATTTTGGGATTTGAAAGCCAAGCGACTGCTCCAACCGCAACCTCGAACTCTTGGATTAATTCCACTATTTTGCTTTCGATTTTATCGAAATAGACTGCAACATCTGCGGACTTCGGCTGATCCATCGAAAAATCGCGCAAACTTAACTCATTGACATTCCGTTTGGGTTGGCGGTCAGCAGTCCATTCCGTGCCTTTGTGATGGCGAATTCTTAGGTCGTTGATATTCTTCATTCGACATCTCCCCAATTCATTCAGATTGGCAAAGTACCAAGAGCTATATTTCTTGCACATCAAGTTACTCTCGGCATGATGGCATTCAACTTGTCGCCCAGCGGTTATTGTGGGCCGAAGAGAAAGTAAGGAATTTCTAGATGACGATTTCTTGCACCTCTAGGGTCAGGAATCTACAATTCAAATTTCGAAGCAATTTGTTTGGCGATAGTCCGATGTTCTCCGGAAGATGGGTAGAAATGAATTTCGGTTTGAAATGCGGGCCATTGACCCGCACTTCTGATTAAATAGACGATTTCAGCTTCAATTGTTTCTACGTCTCGCTCGTTCCGATCACGCGCGTCGATGTGTCCCCATACGTCTAAATCTGCTTCGTCGCCATTGTGTCGCCAAGCGTAGCCATAGTAACCGGACTTCCCAGAGGCCTGCCATCCGTATCGAAGGCGATTTGCCAGAGGCTGTTTTGTGATGCCGACATAGAACGGCTTGTTATTTGCGCTCGCAATATAGATTTTTGGCATCTTTGAAGACGCGATCCCCTTGAACTCTGGATAGTGATTTGTGATCGCTACTGTATAACTTTTAGGAGTGTATTTAATTTTATACGTTTCTGGTCCAACTATGTTCATAAGCTCTCCAGCATCCGCAATCACCGAAATTGTCGTGACATCGTCTTCTCTCACGCCGCCCTTGGCATGATGGCTTTCAGCTTGTCGCCCAACGCGCGCTCGTGAACCTTGCCCTTCTCCTCTGGAGAAGGTGGCCATCGCTTGCAAGCTTGGCGCTCGCCAAGCGCGCAAGCAGTGGCCGGATGAGGTCACTTTGCACCGCGTTCAGCCATGACAATCAGAATGCCATCGCAAACACCATCGATGTTCTTGAACACATCGACATTCAAAACCCGGTGAACGCGTAACCCCTGCGCCTCCAAATATAACGTGCGCTGGTGGTCGTGCGCAACTTCCTCCAGGGCTCCATGGGTTGCGCCATCGACTTCGATCACCACGCCAAACTCGTGATTGATGAAGTCCACGATATAAGGGCCGACAGGAACCTGCCGGTAGAACTTGAAGCCGCCAAGGCTTCTGTTGCGCAAGACGCCCCAGAGTTTTCGTTCCGCCTCCGTCGGCTCACGCCGCATGCGTTTGGCGCAGACGTAAGTGAGCGGCGTGGGTTTCATGATCCGCAATTCAGCATGGACGGCGTTTTCGGAATAGGTCTCGATTACCGAGCCGTGATGGACGGTCTTGTCCTTCAACGGGCTCAATGTTTGCACGCGTGCGACAACCCTTCCCCTCATCTCTCCTTTCACCTAGCGTGCCGACAGAGGGGAAAATATGACACTTAAAGTTATCGGCACCGGCTTTGGCCGCACGGGAACGGATTCCATGCGCGAGGCGCTGGACATTCTGGGCTTTGGCCCCTGCCATCACATGCATGAAGTGATCGCACATGAGCATCAAAAGCAGATGTGGCGGGCCAAGGTTCAAGGCGCTCCCCTCAGCTGGGAGGAGCTTTTTGCGGGCTATCAATCCTGCGTGGATTGGCCTTCCGCTTATTATTGGAGTGAGCTGGTCTCCGTCTATCCACACGCCAAAGTGATCCTCACTTATCGCAGCGCCGAAAGCTGGTGGGCCAGTTTTGAAAAGACCATCCTGGCGGGCCTCAGCAAGAGCACTGATCCTCAGTCGGTTGGGCTTGCCCTGATCCGGGACAAAGTTTTTTACGGCAAGATGAACGACAAGGCCCATGCCATGGCCTGCTATGAGGCCAACGTCAAAGCGATCCGGGAAACCGTACCAGTGGCCCGTCTTCTGGTGCATGAGCTGGGCGATGGCTGGGTGCCACTCTGCGCCCATCTCGACGTGCCCGTGCCTGCCGTTGACTATCCGTCAAGTAACAATACCGAGGCGTTCAAGATGAGGCATTTGCAAAACCCAAATGCTGGCCATCAAACCTGACAGGCGCCGAGGCAAGTCCTTCAGCGCGCCGGCCGCTGGCAAAATGAGCGCACCGACCCTTGACAATGTTCCTGTTTTGTTCTTATGTTCCCAACAGGAGAACGTCATGGACTGGGAACAGGCAATTGAGATCAACCGGGCGGCGCTGAGGCGCGTTGTGGCGCAGCTTTTCGCCTTGCTGGAACTGGCGCTGGAAGGCCCGCTCCGCCGCCTGCCCCGCCCGCTTTACAGCGAGGCCGAGCGGCTGCTGACCCCCGCTGAATTCCGCCTTGCGCCGCCTGATCATCATCGCCGCGCGCGGGCTCACGGTGACGCTCGGCCCTTCCCGCCCCATGCCGCAAGATCTGGTGATTGCCGGCGGCGGCGCGGGCCGTCTCAGCTTCCCGCTGTTTGACCCGCGCAAAAGCTTCAGCCCAGACGCGCCCCGAAAGGACAGCAGCGCCGGCGGCCCACGCATTCACTTCTTCGCACCAAGCCCGCTCGTTCCCCAATTCCAGCAGGCCGCGAGCACCGCATCCGCCAGCGGCCTCGACGCCAGCGCGTTGTGCCGCCGCTATGCGGCCTTCAAATACGCTTTGGAAACCCTGCCGCGCCAGGCCCGGCGTCTGGCCGCGCTGGCGCCTGCGCCGCGCAAAACTGGAAAATCCGAAATTCACTTCACCCCTGCGCCCCGGCCCGCCGCCGGGCCAGCGCCGCAAGCCCGGCTGGAATCGACCATGTGCTCAGAGAATGCCATGGCCTCGCCTTCGATGCGCTGCGCGAAGATTTATCCTGAATTCAGCGCACAACGCCTTCAGTTTGCTGCCTGTGCAGCTTTCAATATTGCGGCAAATGGGGAGTAATCACCTTTGCACGCGCGATCAGTTCTCCATTGTGGATATGGTTTTCCAATTCGGACGCCAGCGGCCATGGTGGGGGTGTTTTTCTCTGGCTGTTTGAGCCAGCCGTCTATTGCGCCGGACAGCTTGCTGGCGCGTGCCAAATGGTGAGTGCATTGATTGCCGCTATCGTCCGAAAATTCCCCGCGGTTCATCGCGAACAAAAATGCACCGCTCAATCACAGACCCGAGATAGAGCCGCATGGGTTCAGTCACACCCTGGATTGAAGCGAGTTTCGCACCCATCGCGCGGCATTTGGAGCCGACATCACGTGCGTTCTTGTCAGTCAAACTCCCCATGACATTGAAAGTCTCACCCAAAAACACGTCGGCCTGACTTGTATCTTGCGCCTGGGTCGGAGAGACAAATGAGATCAGGAGCGCGGCAGCTGTCAAAGACGGCAAACAAAGTGAGTTCCACGAGATCATGATTGAAGTTCCTCAACGATGGCTTCTTCGAAAACCGCGCTTGCGACTAGGCAGTCAAAGTTAGAAGATGAGGCAGTATGTCCAAGCTTATTGCGTGAACCCGCACTGCTTCTGTTCCATGTCGATCTGCTTGGTGATGCGGATGGCATTTTCGGCATAGGCCTCGGTGACTGATCCATGATGGACGGTCTTGTCCTTCAGCGGGCTCACCGCTTCGCAGAGATGGAAGACGTGCGGATCAGACGACTTCGTCTGGCCTGGGTCCGGCGCGATCCAGTAAACGTCATCGATGCCATTCGGATTGGCGGCGGACTTGGTCGCATTGGCGATGTCGGTGGTGTCACGCGCGATGTCCTGCGCCTGCGCGGCAACTTCCGGCGAACAAGCGGTGGTGGGCTGGCCGGCCTTGATCTGCGCGGCGCAGGCATTCATGTCCTGCGTGTACTGCTCAACCGACGCCGGTTTGAAATTCACGCCCAGCAGAACGGCGATGATGGCAAGAACAGCACCCGCACCGCCGGCAATCTGCTTGTTCTTCGGGATCCATGTTTTTATCCATGAAGATCAGGACAAGCAGCGGCAGGAAGGCGATCACGGTCATGATCGCGCCCAGCTGGTTCTGCATGAAGAAGCTGGCGGCGTTGGCGCGGCTGGCCGGATCATTGCGGTAGGCGGCCTTCCACAGCATGCTGCCGGCAATGGCGAAGACAGCAATGCCGACCAGCAGGCCGATCAGCAGCGGCATGTTGCCACCGTTGTTGCCGGCGTCGAACTTGTGATGCATGAGGAAGTAGATGCCCACGCCTTCGGCGGCGATGGCGATGATCCAGCAAATCCACGCGAAAAGGCGAAGCCGCGAGGCCGCACTCTTCTGGCCCTGGTTCGCGGCCCAGTCCTTGGTCACATCCGGCTTGTTGTCGGCCATGTTCAATCCCTCATATCGACGCTTCAGCGCGATGACAGTTAGCCCGATTCCGCGCGCACTGCCTCACGGGTGCGAGTCTGGCGAAACCTTACGGTTTGTCAACAATCACATGGCGCCGCCTGCTGTTCACATGGACAGGGCCAGAGGCACCGCCTAAGCTTTTCGAAATCAATGGCGCTGAGCATGTCCACATCCATTCTCGAATTATGTGATCCTTCAAAAAGGCTGGCTGTCGCCAAGGGCAGCGTGCTGCTGCAGGAAGGCGTGCAGACGGGACATCTCTACGTTTTGGCGGATGGCACCATTGATGTGTTGCGCGGTGGCACTGTGGTGGCTTCGACATCGGAACCCGGCGCGATCTTCGGCGAAATGTCTGTGCTGCTCGGCACTCCGCACACGGCCACAGTGCAGGCCAGAACGCATTGCGATGTCTATGTGTTCGAGGATGCTGCGGGGTTTGTGCGCGAACATCCCGAACTCACGTTCCAGATTGCGACATTGCTCGCCAGGCGCCTGAACCAGGCCACGACCTATATCACCGATCTCAACGAAACCGTGCGCGCGGCAGGACATATCTGGTCATGGTAAGAGAATGAGCGACATTGGCATATTGGTTTTTTCGACCGAGCAGATCGCCTGGTTCTGTTTCATCAGCGGGTTGGTCCTCGGCGTCATTGTTGGCGTACTGGGAATGTTGTGGATCAGACGCGCGCGCCGGCACAATTGACACGTACATGTCTTGCCTTAAAGTTCGCTTCGAGGGCGCACAGGAGGATCGCGATGCGGTGGCCAATCCTTATTGCTTTGATCGGAATGACGTCGACAGCATGGGCTGGCGATGATGCAACCTTGCAGGCGCAGGTGTTTGGACACGCGCTGGACAAGGACAACGGCTATGCCTGCTTCATGCGGCAGTATACGGCCGATCATCTGGCATCGCATCCGCACCAGAACGTTACTGACATTGTCCTGCTGCTGACGGGGAAGCCCAAGCCCGACGTGAGCTACACGGCTGGTGTCGACTTTCAAATTCCGCAAGCACAAGAAGCATTTCCAGGCCTATGGCGATTGCCCCTCGGTCTCAACTGACCCATCCACAGGCCCCGAGCAGAAGCTGGGCTGCGGCATCGATTGCGATGGCGGCACAATTGCCGTGAAACTGAAGGATGCCAATACCGTGCTGGTGTCACTGCCGAGCGGCGTCAATGTTTCGCCCGATGATGAGTCAGTGTCAGATGCGCATTTCGGCATCAGATGACAGCTTGTTCAAGCTGACACGCGCGCCGGCCAAGGACTGCCTGCCCCTTGCCGGTGAGGACGAGGACAAGGCGGCATTGAAGAAGATGCCATGACGTTCCTGAACCGGCGCGGCGTGTTTGCAGGTTTGATGGCTGCAGTTGGCGCGCCCGTGGCCGCCGAAGCGGCCGATGACGCGCAGGCTCACCGCGTGGTGTATCACCTCTCCGATCTCGACAAGGTGAGCTTTGTGCTGGGCAATATGCAGAACCATCTGAAAGGCGGCCCGGAAAAACTGGTGCTGACTCTTGTGGTGCATGGGCCAGCGCTCAAGGTCTTCACCCGCGATCCTGAAAATGTGGCGGTGTCAGGTCCGATGGCGGCCCTGCTTGACGCTGGCGTCGGCTTTGAAGCCTGCGGCAACACCATGAAGGGCATGAAGCTTGAGCTGAAGGACCTGCTTGACGGTTTCGGCGAGCGCGACGAAGGCGGCGTGGTGCGGCTGGCAAACCTGCAGGCGCAGGGCTGGATTTATCTCAGGCCCTAAATTTCCCACTTGCCCTTGACCGGCACAGCCTCGTCTTCTCCAGGCCAAGGCGGCATGGTGACGGCGACGGCTTCAAGCGGATCTTCATCACCTGTGTTCTGGAACTGGAAATGCGTGCCGACCGGTATGGAAAGCGACAGGCCGGGATGAAGTTCAGTCACCTCCTCCTTGTCACCGAGCTTGCGCCACATCTCGCCTTCGCCACCGGTGATGAACCAGAGTTCCTCAACCGTCTTGTGAACCATCGCCGCGGAGGTTTCGCCAGGTGCCAATTCGAAATGGGCCATGGAACCGCGCGTCGACGCAGCGAGGATGCGGACATCGGCGCCATCGGGTGCCGTGGTGTCCGGCTCTTCGGAAATGGCTCTGGTCGCGAAGGATGGTTCGGTCATGCCATCAGCTGACCGCCGTTGACCTCGATCACTTGTCCCGTGACGTAACCCGCCGCCGCTTCGCTGGCGAGATAGAGGAATGTGCCGGTGCAATCATCGGCCAGACCAAGGCGCTGCATGGGAATGGTCTTGGCGACCGCCGCGCGGCGCTCAGCGGTCGAGAAACGGTCATGGAAAGCGGTGTGAATGGTGCCCGGTGACACGCAGTTCACCCTGATCTTGTGCTCGACCAGTTCGCGGGCAATCGTCTTGGTGAAGGATGATACGAAGCCCTTGGCGCCGGCATAGACCGATGCACCGGGGCTGCCGCCGTTGCGGGCGGCGATGGAACTGACATTGATGATATTGCCGCTACCCTGCTTCTTCATGACTTCCGCACCGAGTTGGCAGCATTGCACCAGCTGGCGGACATTGAGATCAAAGACCTTGTCGAGATGCTCGTCGGTCATGTCGGCAAGATTGATGCGCGCCACCATGCTGCCGGCATTGTTGATCAGCACATCAATGCGTCCGAACGCTGTGAGTGCGGCATCAATGAGTTTATTCGGCGCACCTTTTCCGGTGAGATCAAGCTGAAGGTTTTGACGCCATGTCTTTCAACCTCTGTGCGTTCAGGGCCACCCGCCATATATTGCGCAAGAACCTTAGAGCCTGCATCCGGCGAAGCCCAATGAAGCTGCACCACCGATACCGGTGACGCCGCCTGTGATGACAACGACTTTGTCTTTCAAATCCTGAAACATAGCAGCCAGATAAGCATGGCGCGCGCGATGGGTGAAGGCCTGTAACTGCGCATGGCAGCAGCCGAAAAGTGTGGCTCTTGTGCTACAGTCTCCATGACTCTTCAGTGACTTGTTGACCTTTGTTGTCACGCGACGTTAAGAGTGATCCACCAGCTCGGGGCGGCACTTTCAGGGGCGAGCTGGTTATAAATCAGGTACAGGGCGAGCGCGCATCCCCATGCGCGCGTTTTATTTTTCACCCCTCATCACCGCCTATTCACGCACTATCCGGATACTAGCATTGCGCTATTCCGGCATATTCAATCCTCATTCAGCGGTTAATGTAGGCACACACCCCTTCACAGGAGATTGCCATGAACATTACGCGCGCGGGAAGCAACGCCTCGACCAAAGGTCCCAGTGACTGGTTCAGCGGAACAGTCCGCATCGATCCCCTTTTCGTTGCGCCCGATCCTGCCCGCGGTGCGGGGAATGCCGTCACCTTCGAGCCCGGTGCACGCACGGCTTGGCATACCCATCCGCTGGGGCAAATTCTCGTGGTCACCGCGGGCTGCGGCTGGGCGCAACATGAGGGCGGTCCCATTGAACTCATCCGTCCCGGTGATGTCGTGTGGTTCGCTCCTGGTGAAAAGCATTGGCATGGTGCGACCGCCACAACCGCCATGACCCACATCGCCATCCAGGAACGGCTTGATGGCAAGAATGTCGACTGGCTGGAGAAGGTTACAGATGCAGCCTATGCCGCCGGACCAAAGATATAATCGGAGAATAAACTATGAGTGAAGGTATCAGGGACAAGGTTGTTGTCATCACCGGCGCAAGCAGTGGATTGGGCGAAGCGGCAGCGCGGCTGCTTTCGCAAAAGGGCGCCAGGGTGGTTCTGGGCGCGCGGCGTGTGGATCGCATGGAGGCGTTGGCGAAGGAGCTTGGCCTAGCCAAGAGCTCCGTTGTCCAGACCGATGTGAGCAACCGTGAGCAGGTGAAAGCGCTGGTCGACCACGCCGTGCAGGTACACGGCCGCATTGACGTCATGATCAACAATGCCGGGCTGATGCCCAATGCACTCATGGAATTGCTTCAGGTCGAAAACTGGGAGCAGATGATCGATGTGAACATCAAGGGCGTGCTTTATGGCATTGCCGCCGCCCTGCCGCACATGATGAAGCAGAAAAGCGGCCATTTCATCAATGTGTCTTCTGTTGCAGGTCACAAGATCAATCCCGGCAGTGCTGTCTATGCCGCCACCAAACATGCGGTACGCGCGCTGTCGGAGGGATTGCGGCAAGAGGTGAAGGCCTACAATATCCGCACCACAATCATCTCGCCTGGCGCTGTGGCAACCGAGCTTCCCAACCAGATCACCGATCCGGTGACCAAGGAGCGGGTGCAGCAGTTCTACAACATTGCAATCCCGGCAGATTCCTTCGCGCGCACTGTTGCTTTCGCGATTGAACAGCCGGAAAATGTTGACATCAATGAAATCCTGTTCCGGCCGACGGCGCAGGTTGTCTAGGGAAAACCCATGCCGCATATTATCGTGAAAATGCTCCCGGGTCGTTCTGAAGCGCAGAAGCAGGCGCTGTCTGATGCCATCACTAAGTCAGTGATGGAGATCGCGGTCTGCCCGGAAGCGGCAGTCTCCGTCGCAATTGAAGATGTGCAGGACGCGGCGTGGACCGAGCAGGTCTACAAGCCTGATATAGCCGCGCATTGGGATACACTTTACAGAAAACCGGGTTACAGCCCCGACTAGAATTCGTTGCGCGGTGTTGCACTGCCGCACACTTTCTCACTTGTCAGGCTTGGCATTTCGCGCAAAGCTTCATTCTTGTCACGAGCCGCTTGAGTGTGGTTCTACCGCCCTTGGCGGCCCGCAGATGCAACAAGCAATGTGGGAGGCATGACATGGTTTCAAAAAATGGCAGAAGTTCCAAGGGTCCACGCTGTATTGCGCTCGTGGGCCCCTATCAGAGCGGCAAGACAACCCTGCTGGAGGCCATACTGCACCGAACGGGCGCGGTTCCGCGCCAGGGAAAAGTTACAGATCAATCTTCCATAGGCGACGCGTCAGCTGAAGCACGCGCGCATTCCATGAGTGTGGAACTCAATGCCGCCACGACGAAATTCATGGATGAGAGCTATACCTTCCTCGACTGTCCAGGATCGATCGAATTCTCTCAGGATGCACGCGATGTATTGCCGGGCTGCGATGCCGCCATCGTGGTGTGCGAGGCAGACGAGAAAAAGGCTCCTGCCCTGCAACTGATCCTGAAGCAGCTCGATGAACTTCATCTTCCACGCTTCATTTTTGTCAACAAGGTCGACAAATCAAACTCGCGGCCTCACGAGACCCTGCGCTGGCTGCAGCCGACAAGCTCGCTTCCGCTGGTGATGCGGCAACTGCCCATCGTGCAGAATGGCATTGTCACCGGTTTCGTTGATCTCGCGCTGGAGCGCGCCTTTGTTTACCGAGAACACGCGGAGAGCGAGGTGGTGTCCATTCCCGCCGACATGGATGCGAGCGAGAAGGAAGGACACTTCGCCCTGCTCGAAAAGCTTGCCGACCATGACGACGAGATGATGGAGCAGATCCTCTCCGACATGGAACCGCCCCGTGACCGCGTGTTCGAAGAACTTGCCAAGGAATTGTCGGAAGGTCAGATCACGCCCGTTTTGTTCGGTTCAGCGGAACATGGCAACGGCATCGGGCGGTTGCTCAAGGCACTACGCCACGAGGCGCCCGATGTAAGCAGGACCGCAGCCCGGCTGGGAGTCAAGCTCAATGGAAATTCGGCCACGGCGATCGTGCTCAAGAGCCTGCACACAGAGCGTGGCGGCAAACTCTCGCTGGCCCGCGTGCTGGCGGGGGAACTTGCCGACGGCGCGGTCATCTATGGCGGAAAAGGCCAAGATGCCCGGATTGGCGGCCTATCATCTTTGATGGGCAGCAGCCAAAGCAAGATGGCCAAGGCTGGTGCCGGAGATACGGTTGCCCTCGGGCGACTCGAAGGCATCACCACCGGGGAAACCATCTCGACAGCCAAAGGACCTACGGCACAGCTGGTGAAGCCTCATGTGCCGGCCGGCGTTTACGGCAAGGCAATCACGGTCCATGATCGCAAGGACGAGGTGAAGCTGACATCGGCTTTAGGCAAGCTGGTGGAAGAGGATCCTTCACTGACTTTGCAACACAGCACCGCCACGCACGAAATGCTTCTGTGGGGACAGGGCGAGATTCATCTCAAGGTGGCTCTGGAGCGGCTAAAAAGCAAATTTGGCCTCGAAGCTGCGGCCAGTCAGCGCTCCATTGCCTACAAGGAAACCATCCGCAAGCCGATGCAGATCCGCGGGCGCCACAAAAAGCAATCTGGCGGACATGGCCAATATGGCGACATCGTCGTGGAAATCCAACCGCTGCCGCGCGGGGAAGGCTTCGCCTTCAGTGAAAGTGTCGTGGGCGGCTCGGTGCCGCGGCAATATATTCCGGCGGTCGAAGGAGGTGTTCGCGACTGGATGAAGCGTGGCCCTCTTGGCTTCGAAGTGGTGGATTTTGCCGTCAACCTTTCCGATGGCTCGTATCACGATGTCGACAGCTCCGAGATGGCTTTCAAGATGGCCGCGCGACTGGCGATGTCAGATGCCATGCCGCAATGCCAGCCCCTGCTTCTCGAACCCATCGTGGCGGTTGAAATCCATGTGCCGAGCGAAGCGACAGCGCGCGTGAACCAGATCGTCACAAGCCACCGCGGTCAGCTTCTCGGCTTTGATGGCCGAGAGGACTGGCCGGGCTGGGACACGGTGCAAGCTCACATGCCTGAATTGGAGATCAGCTCGTTGATTGTGGAACTACGTTCCGCCACCGCTGGTGTCGGAACGTTCACTTTCAACTTCGACCACATGGCCGAACTGACAGGCCGCGCGGCTGAACAGGTTGTTGAGGCTCAAGCCAAAAAGCTTGCGCACTAAAGCGACTAGACCGGTTGTACGACCGTTTTAACTTGCGCCACGGGCCTGGCACTTCGCTTCGCCCGTGGTTGCAGTTTCTCGCTCAGGCCCTCAGCAACGGCTGACGGCATATGTGCTTGCGGTGTCTTCGGATCGGCGATCCAGGACGTCGTCAGGATCGAACCATATTTCGACTTGAGCTTCTTCGAGAGATGCAACGTCAGCCGCTCTTCCAGCGAATGCAGGCTGACAACGACCACTGGTGGCTGCACGCCCAGCCTCTTCTGCTCCCGAGCCACGCGGGCCGCCTCGCCAAAGCGCATCACCGTATTGGGAATGGATTTGCTGCGCAGGAGCGCCGCGAAAGCAAGAGCGGCACAGTGGTTGATGACACCGTGACTTGAGATCACCAAGGCCGGCCTGAACTTTGCATCTTCAGATTCCTCCAGCGGCGCCACGATTTCCAGCACTTCCTCCAACGTGTCTTTCAGTTCCTCGAGCTGCGCGCGGGGCATTTCGCGAAATTCCACATCACGCGAAATGCGATGTAGGGCTGGAACGACCACATTGTTGATGAACCCTTCAACGTCGCCATCACCAATGGCCGTGTTCGCGATAGAGGCCGTCGCAGCAGCATCGCCCACGATCAAACGGCCATAGAAAGCATCCTCCGGCGCCAATACCGGCGCTTCCCCGAGCAAGGCTGCAAGCGGCCGCCAGGACCGGATATGCTGACTGAAAACAAGAAGAAAAATGGTCAGGGGCGTCGACAGGACGAGCCCTATTGGACCCCACAGCGACACCCAGAACAGGGCCGCGGCGATGAGCGCTGGCGGCCAGAGACCGGACAATCGCCCCAGGATGATGGGTTCCACAAACTGGGCAGCAGAAAATTCAGTGACGATGACGGTGGCCAACACCGCAATGGCCAGGCTCCAACCGTCACCGACCGCCAAAGCGGTCAAAACCGGAAAGACAGACGCAATAAAAGTACCGATGAAAGGGATGAAGCGCAGCAGCGCCGTGAGAACGCCCCACATGAGCGCACCGGGGATGCCGAGAAGCCACAAGACAACACCGATGACAAGACCGACAAGCACATTGATTGACAGCACACCCAGCATGAGGTGGCTCAAGCGCTTGGCAGATTCATTCAGCGCCAAAGTCGAACGCCGCACATCGTAGCTGCCACCGAGCAGGATCATGCGGTCGCGCAATTCCTGCTGATAAAAGAGCATGAAGGTCAACAGCACGAAGACAGTCGCAACCTGCAAGAACGGATGCGCTACGGTGCTGAGTATTGACTGCGCCCAAACAAAGCTAGTGTCACTTTGATTGGTGGTGACAACGGTTTGAGCAGGCTGCCCATTAGTGTCTTGAGCGGGTTCAGGCGAAATATCATTTTGGAGGCGCTTGATAACTTTTGCAGCATTGTCATAGGCAGAATTGCTGGACGTCGCCGATTTGAATGATTCCGCCTTGTCGCGAAGCTGCTGTTCATATTTGGGCAGGTCAGAGATCAAGCCCACGGCCGTTCGGCCGATCAGGCTTCCCGTCACCATGACCACACCCAGCGCCAATCCCACCGCGACAAAAATCGCCAGGGCTTTGGGCACGTTATGACGGAGCAGCAGATTGACCAGCGGGAGTAAAATGACAGTCAGTACGCCGGACAATAGTACCGGCACGATTATTTCCTGGCCGACATAAAGAATGCCGATTACGCCAACAGTAATGATGATGGCGTTGGCAAAAGTTTCGTTTTTCGGCTGAGCGACCGCGCGCATGGGTTTATTGCCTCTTGAAGCCTGCCGTGCCCCGGAATGCGGCTTGGTTCGAAAATGCTACAGTATGCGATTGGTTCCGGTTGTCGAGGGCCAATAGCGCGTTCCGCTTGTGGTGCCATGAACAAGGGGAATTGGCGCGCCCTACGGGAGTCGAACCCGTCTTTACAACGTGAAAGGCTGTCGTCCTAACCGATAGACGAAGGGCGCGCGAAGCGGGTTTGCGCTTGCGCGGCGGTGTATAGCAGCCTCGTTTCCCTTTGCAAGCATTGAACGCCAATGATGGATTTGGGCCGGTTTTCAAGCCCGAATTCACTTATTGCATCACGGCAGCATCTTCGATCTGCAGCGATGGTACGCGCTTGGCGCCCCATTCATCGGCCACAAGCCGGCCCGCCACATGGATGGGATGCTGGCGCTCGGAGAGCAACAGCTCCCCAAGCTCTGTGCCGAGGGCACGGAAGGCAATGGCCTTCAATCGCGCGCCATCGGCGGCCACCAGTGTGCAGCGGACGTGGTCAGTTCCAGCACGGTCGGCATATATGATGCGGTGGGCCGGAAAGACAAAAACGGGCGACGGGTTTGCGGCACCGTAGGGGCCAGCCTGTTCCAGCAATTCGATCAGATCAAGTGTCGCTCCGCCCGCCGATAACGCACCATCGACGAGCAGCGCGCGCTGACGATTCAGGGCGACATAGGGCGCCAAAGTCACCTCCATGAATTCGCGGAAGTCAGCGAGCTTGGTGACATCGATGGTCAAGCCTGCCGCCATGGCATGACCGCCACCCTTGATGAGATGGCCGCCTTCCAGAGCGGCGCGGATGGCGCTGCCGATATCGACGCCCGAGATGGAGCGGCCAGAGCCCGAGGCGCTGGCCCAGCGCTTTGTTGATCGCCAGCACGAAAGATGGAAGACCAAAGCGGTCCTTCAGGCGCGAGGCGGCAAGACCCACGACGCCGGGATGCCAGTTTTCGGCAGCAACGACGAGCGTGGATGACTGTTTCTCACTGCCAAGTGTCAGTTCGGCCTGCACGACGGCTTCATCCACCACGCGCAGCTCAACCGACTGGCGGTGGCGGTTCAATTCATTCAGGCTGTGCGCCAGGGCGGTGGCGTCACCCTTGTCCTGCGTAGTGAGGAGCGCGAGCGCCTCATCGGCATGGCCGACGCGGCCCGCCGCATTGATGCGCGGCCCAAGCACGAAACCCAGCGCGTAAGTATCAGGCTGGCGTTTCACGCCGCCAACATCACAGAGGGCGGCAATGCCGAGATTATCGCGCCGGGCCATGACCTTCAGCCCTTGCGTGACATAGGCGCGGTTCAGGCCCTTGAGCGGTACCACATCGGCCACAGTTGCCAGCGCCACGAGGTCGAGCCACTGCAGCATGTTGGGCTCAAGGCGTTCCTTGTAGTGGCCTTTTTCGCGTAGCACCCGGTTGGTAGTGGCGAGCAGGATGAAGACCACGCCACAGGCGCAGAGATGGCCCTGCCCTGAGATATCATCCTGGCGGTTGGGATTGATGACGGCATAGGCTTCCGGCAACTCTGCGCCCGCCTGGTGGTGATCGACGATCAGAGCTTCCATGCCGAGATCGGCCGCATGGGCCAGAGGATCATGCGAGAGCACGCCGCAATCCAGTGTCAGCAACAGAGACGCGCCCTGCTCGCGCAGCGCGCGTACGGCTTTTTCGCTGGGGCCATAGCCTTCAGTCAGACGATCCGGCAGATAGACGATGGCATCTGCGCCAACGGCACGGAGAAAGCGCAGCATCAGCGCAGCAGACGAAACACCATCCACATCATAATCGCTGATGACGCCGATCTTCTCGTCCGACACGATTGCCGCAGCAAGTCGCGCTGCGCCCCTTTCCATATCCATAAATGAAGACGGCTTTGGCATCGTGCCGCGCAAGGTGGGGTTGAGATAGTTCTCAACGTCGTCGAGGCCAACACCACGCGCCGCCATGACGCGACCGAGGATTTCCGGAAGCTCGTGCCTTTGTGCAATCGCCTCGGCGAGGCGCGTATCCAGAGGCCGGGCTTCCCAACGCTGACCTTTTGCCGAGCGCGTGACGTTCAGGAATGCGCCGTCAGATGCGGGCAATGCGGATGATCCGGGGCGGGCTTGCCACGTGGCCACCCTTTTCGATCTTTGCCATGGCCTTGCGGATCGCATGTTCCGGCGTGTCGTGCGTCACGAGAATGAATTCAGCTACCGCACGCGATGCATGCGGCGTCGACTTGCCGCGCTGGACAATGCTTTCGATGGAAATTCCCATTTCAGCCAAAATAGCTGCAATGGCTGCAACCGAACCCGGTTTGTCGTGCAGCTGCAGCGCTGCATAAAAGCCGCCACTGTGCGCCAGTTCTGCGGCCTTCTGGTATTTCTTCAGTTGCGCAGCCGGCACACCGAAGGCGGGGCGCTGATTGCCACGGGCAATGTCGATGATGTCCGACATCACTGCGGAAGCTGTCGGATGCGCACCGGCGCCCCGGCCTTCAAGCAACAAGTCACCAACAAAATCGCCCTCGACGACAACGGCATTGAACACGCCGTCAGTATCAGCCACTGGAGAATTGTGCGGCACGAGTGTCGGATGAACGCGCTGCTCAATGCCCGTGTCATGTTTTACCGCCACACCGAGCAGCTTGATCTTGTAGCCGAGATCGGCAGCGTTGCGGATGTCGTCCAATGTCACCTGTTCGATGCCTTCAATGGTAATGCCTTCAAGGTTCACTTCCGTGCCGAAGGCCAATGAGGTGAGAACGGCAAGCTTGTGGGCTGTATCGAAGCCGCCGACGTCAAATGTCGGATCCGCTTCCGCGTAACCGAGCTGCTGCGCTTCCTTGAGTACATTATCAAAGCTGCGGCCTTCAGCACCCATCTTGGTCAATATGTAATTGCAGGTGCCGTTGAGAATGCCGAAGACCTTCTTGGGTGCATTACCGGCCAGACCCTCGCGCAATGTCTTGATGGCGGGAATGCCGCCCGCAACCGCAGCCTCAAAGTTCAAGGCAACACCCTTGGCTTCCGCCGCACGGGCCAGACTGGTTCCATGGTGCGCCAGAAGCGCCTTGTTGGCTGTGATGACATGCTTGCCAGAAGCAATTGCGGCCTCAACCGCATTTTTGGCGGGACCGCCATCACCACCGATCAGTTCGATGAAAACGTCCACATCTGGCGACTTTGCCAAAGTGACTGGATCGTCATGCCATTGAAACTTCGAGAGATCATGCTTGCCCCGCGCCTTGCCCTTGGAGCGGGCTGAAACCCCGGTCACCTGCACGGGCTTTCCGGCACGGGCAGCGACCAGATCGCCATGGGTGGACAGGATATCCAGTACCCCGGTTCCCACCGTTCCCAGACCCGCAATCCCCAGTTTTAGAGCGTTTGTCATCTTTTTTCCTAAGGTGCCCGCTTATGGCGGCTTGGCCCCGATTTGTCCAGAAATCGGGCTTGCGGCGGCTGGCCGATCATGAAAAGTTCAACATTAGCAGGATAATAGGTTTGCCCATGAGTGACTCACGGCAAATTGCCAGCGATTTCAAGCTGCCCGACATGATGAAACTGGCCCAGAACATGAGCCGGGTATTCCAGCGGGGGTCCGAACTTTTCAACATGATGGCCGCCCGGCCGGACCTGCAAAGGCAGGAAGCCGAAATCCAGATCCTGCCGATGGAACAGGTCACCAAGACGCTGGGTCAGGTCTATGACTACTACAAAGACAATCCTGCCAAGATGATGGCTGCCCAGATGCAGCTTTGGCAAAGCCTGACCATGCTTTGGCATTCGGCCTGGGCCAAGTCGCTGGGCACACACGTTGCGCCGATGATCGAGCCTGCCCGCAATGACAAGCGCTTCAAGGACACGGACTGGCAGGAAAACAGCCTGTTCGATTTCCTGAAACAGGCCTATCTCATCAGCGCCAAATGGGCGCAGGACATGGTGAACGGCGCGGAGCTTGATGAGCACACCAAGCTCAAGGCGCGCTTCTACATGGAGCAGATCGTCAACGCGCTCTCGCCGTCCAATTTTCCGATTTCCAATCCAGAAGTTCTGAAGGCGACGATTTCCAGCAGCGGTGAAAACCTGCTGCGTGGGCTCGACAAGCTGGAAGCCGATTTCCGCAACCCGGATGGCCGGCTGCGCATCACGCAGACCGACAGGACGGCTTTCGAAGTGGGCCGCAACCTGGCACTGACACCGGGCAAGGTCGTCTTCCGCAACGACGTGTTCGAACTGATCCAGTACACACCAGCGACCGAGCAGGCTTATGAAATTCCGCTGCTCATCGTGCCGCCCTGGATCAACAAGTTTTACATTCTCGACCTCACGCCGCAGAAAAGCTTCGTCAAATACTGCGTCGACAACGGCATCACTGTCTTCATGGTGTCATGGGTCAATGCCGGTGAAGCGCAGGGACGCAAGAGTTTCTCCGACTATATGCGCCAGGGCTTCCTCACCGCCATCGATCAGGTGCAGAAGGCGACGGGGGTACAGAAGGTCAACACGGTGGGCTTCTGCATTGGCGGCACGCTGGTTGCTGCGGCACTCGGCTACATGGCGGCGAAGAATGACAACCGTGTCAATGCCGCGACATTCCTGACCACACAGGTCGATTTCGAAAAGGCCGGTGACCTCTGCGTCTATGTCGATGAAGAACAGGTGAAGTGGATCGAAGGCCGCATGGAGGACAAGGGCTATCTGCCCGGTTCGCGCATGGCCGATGCCTTTAACCTGCTGCGCTCCAATGATTTGATCTGGTCGTGCGTGGTGAACAACTATCTCCTTGGCAAAGATCCGATGCCTTTCGATCTGCTCTATTGGAACAGTGATTCCACGCGCATGCCCGCTGGCGTGCATTCGTTCTATTTGCGCGAATGCTATCTCAACAACCGACTCTCTCACGGCAACATGGTGTTGGAGAACACGCGCATCGATCTCGGCAAGGTGAAGATCCCGATCTACAATCTGGCGGCGCGTGACGATCACATTGCGCCACTGCCGTCCGTGTTCCGTCTCGCAAGACCATTTCGGCGGGCCGGTGCGGCTGGTGGTCTCAGGCTCCGGCCATATTGCTGGCGTGGTCAATCCGCCCGAAGCCAAGAAGTATCAGTTCTGGGTCAACGACTGCACATGCCGACACGCTCGAAGAATGGATGTTAGGCGCCAAATTGACGCCCGGGTCGTGGTGGCCGGACTGGCTGCAGTGGCTTTCCGCCAAAAGCGGCAACAAGATTGCCGCGCCTCAACCCGGTGCTAACGGCACGGTCATTCTGGGTGATGCTCCGGGCGAATATGTGAAATCCAAAGGCGACTGAGGCTGTGACCATCGAATTGAGAAAACACTCAGACGCCGAGGGGCGTTGTTTCCTGTTTCAGACGAATGACCATGGCCGCGAATTCGAGGTCAAGAAGCGCGGCATGTGGGGCAATCGCGACGCAGCCAAGTTCAATGCGGCGGTCGATGACTACGTAGCGAAGCTGGAATCTGGCGGGCACGCCGTTTCACTTACCTGAACCACAAACAAAAAGGGCCGCATAGATGCGGCCCTTTCCCAAAACTTGTAATTCCGGTTAGCGCTTCGAGAACTGGAAGCGGCGGCGGGCTTTGGCGCGGCCGTATTTCTTGCGTTCCACGGTGCGGCTGTCGCGGGTGAGATAGGAACCCTTCTTCAGCGCCGGGCGCAGGTCAGGCTCAAAATTGCAAAGTGCGCGGGCGATGCCGTGACGCACAGCGCCGGCCTGGCCAGAAAGGCCACCGCCTACCACCGTGCAGTCAATATCGATTTCCGTAAGCCGGCTCACTGAAATGGCAGGCTGCTGCACAAGCATGCGGAGCACAGGACGGGCAAAGTAGATCTCAATGGTCTTGCCGTTGACGGTGATCTTACCCTTGCCGCGCTTCACCCAGACACGGGCGATGGCATCCTTGCGGCGGCCCGTGGCGTAAGCACGGCCCTTGGCATCAAGCTTGGGCTTGGAAGGCGTTGCGGCGGCTGCACCTGCGGCCGGGCTGTTGCCCATGCCCATGGCCTGGCCGAGATTGGCGAGTGTTGTCTGTTCAGCCATGATTAGCCTCTCACAACGTTCTTGGGGTTCATGGCCTTCACATCCAGTGCGACCGGATTCTGGGCCTCATGCGGATGGGCAGTGCCCTTGTAGATGCGAAGATTGGTCATCTGCTGGCGCTTCAACGAAGCGCCCGGCAGCATGCGCTGCACGGCGAGCGACAGAATACGCTCGGGGTTCTTGCTTTCACGGATCTGAGCGACGCTGCGCTCCTTGATCCCGCCCGGGAAACCGGTGTGGTGATAGTAGAGCTTCTGCTTGTCCTTCTTGCCGGTGAAGGCAATCTTTTCGCAGTTGATGACGATGACATTGTCACCGCAATCCATGTGTGGGGTAAAGGTGGGCTTGTGCTTGCCGCGGAGACGGTTGGCAATGATGGCCGCCAGGCGGCCGACAACCAGACCATCCGCATCAATGAGCACCCACTGCTTTTGAATTTCACTGGCTTTCGCCGAGTAAGTCTTCATGGCTGTCTCTGATTGAGGGTTAAACGAAAACGCCCCGGTAATCGAGGCGTTGATGGCGTCCCTATAGAAATGGCCGCCTTGAGTGTCAAGAAAATACGGCTGAATCAACGGATTTTATTGTGCGGTAACATAATACCACAAAGCCACTTATTTTATTGCTTCCCGGCACTCGCCATCAAGCTTTCACAATTTGCTAGCTGAATCAAAGGCTGTGACGTAAGGTTGTTGTTCTTCAAGGTTTTAAGCCATGTCCCGTCTGCGCCATCTGCTCCTTGTGTCGGCCTCCGTCCTCATGCTCGCTGGTCTGAGCAATGTCAGTTACGGGCAGCAGGACACGACCCAACCGCCAGCCAAAGATGACAGCATGTTGCCCAAGGCGACAGCTCCGGCGACGGACGGGCAAACCACCGACCCGAGCGATGCGGATACCGAAGGCGATGGCGATGTTTCGGTGGGCGAAATTCCAGATGTGCAAACCGAGGAATTGACGCCGGACCTCGCCAAAAAAGCGATCGACGGTTACGTGATGGTGCACGACAAATACCAGGACTCGCCGCTTGAGGACTACACAGACCTGCAGGAGTTCGTGGACAAGGACCCGAAGGGCAAGCAGTTCGAAACCGACATCAAGAGCTTTGGCTTCAATTCCGTGGATGACTGGAACCTCGCCGTGACCTCGGTGAGCATCGCCTACAACAACATCCTCGATGACCAGACAGCTGACATCAAGCAGCAGATCGAAGACGTGCAGAAGAGCAACGACATGGCGCAGGACATGAAGGACCGCACCATCAAGTCGCTTCAGGCTTCGATCCCATCCGAGAATAACACCAAAATTGCCCAAGACTTGATGAAAGACAAGGACTACACCGAAAAGATCAAACTCCTCGAGACCACCGAGGAATAATCTCCGGCATGGTGCCGCGCTTGACCGTTGTGACGTTCGGCGTTCGTGACCTCTCCAAACTGTACAGCTTCCATGAATGTTCGAGACTCACAGCCTCATGCTCCAGCGGTGAGAGCGTTTTCTGCTTTCCGTTCGATGTCATTGGAGCACTTGTCTTGCCATGAACCATGACCACTATGAAAACGACTATCTGCGCGGCATCTTGCGTGATACCAAAACCATTGCGCTTGTTGGCGCCTCGCACAAGCCGGAGCGGCCTTCCCATGGCGTGATGCGGTTTCTGCAGCGGCATCACTACAAGGTTACACCGGTGAACCCAGGGCTCGCTGGACAAAGCTTGCACGGCCAGACGGTGGCCGGAAAACTGTCAGATATCCCCGGCGCCATCGACATGGTCGATATTTTCCGCAACAACAGCGCGCTTCCTGCTCTCGCTGATGAAATCCTGGCGCTGCCGCGGAAGCCCAAGGTGGTGTGGATGCAGCTTGGGGTGCGCGATGATGCGCAGGCGGCGCGCCTGGAAGCAGCCGGCATCAAGGTGGTGATGAACCGCTGCCCCGCCATTGAAATTCCCAGGCTTGGGACTTTGTAAGGAACGGAGTCTTTGCTGCACTGCGTCATTGGACTAAAGGAGCATCAATGGCAACCAACCTCCAACGCTACAACACCGTCGCTGTCATCCTGCACTGGGTGACGGCCGTTCTGATGATCTACATGCTGTTCTGGGGCGAAGGCCTGATCAAGGCGCGCGGCGGTGAAACGGCGGCTAATCCCACGCTTCATGTGTCGCTCGGCATTCTCATTCTCGTTCTCGCGGTTCTGCGCCTCATATGGCGGCTGATGAACCCTCCACCACCTGATCTCCCCGGACCTGCATGGCAGCGCTGGAGCAGTCATGCCTTGCATTGGGCCTTTTACGCCTTGATGATCCTGCTACCCCTCAGCGGCATGGCGGCGTTGGACCACACCATCCATGGGCGGCATCCGGAATTTGCCGGCCTTACATTTTTCGGCATGTTTTCCATTCCGCATTTTCCCCTGAGCTGGTTTGGCGGCATGCATGATGGATTGCATGTCGTGGCCATTTTCCTGTTGATCCTGCATGTGCTCGCAGCGCTGAAGCACCAGTTTATCGACAAGGATGGCACGCTGCGCCGCATGTCGCTTCAACCCTGATCAGGCCTCTGTCTTTTTGTGCAGGTTCCAGACAGCCGCTGTCAGGACAACCGCTGCGCCCGCCTGATGGATAAGAGCGAGTTCAAGAGGTACATGAAGCAGCAGCGTTGCGATGCCAAGACCGGCTTGCAGGAAAATGGCACCTGCCATCAGGGTTGAGGCGTTGTCTGGTGTGCGCGCGAGCTGGACGATGGTCAGGACCAAAATACCATAAGCAAGCGTTCGGTGGTCGAACTGCACGGTGAGTGCATTTTCAAACAGATTGCGCCACCACGGGTCCATTGCTCCGAGCCCGGAAGGAACGAGGGCCCCATCCATCAACGGCCAGGTGTTATAGCCCTGCCCCGCATCAAGACCCGCCACAAAACCGCCTGCAGCGATCTGAACAAAGACCAGCACAAGAATGATAGCGGCAAGCCAATCGCTGCCACGGCCACGCCAAATGTGTTTGGCTTCGAGTCCAAACCGCACCCACATTACATATGCGAAGATGAAGGTCGCGAAGGTGAGATGTGCGGCCAGACGATATTGAGAAACAGAGACACGGTCGACCAGTCCGGAAGCGACCATGTACCAGCCCAGTGCACCCTGTAGCGCGCCCAACACAAAAATGATGATAAGCTTGGGCCACAGGTTTGTTGGCAGTTCCCGGCGGAGCAAAAACCACAAGAACGGCACGAATACGACAATGCCAATAAGACGGCCCAACAACCGGTGCGCCCATTCCCACCAGAAGATGAACTTGAAGCCTTCCAGTGTCATGTCGTGATTTTTAAGTTGAAACTGCGAAGACAGTTGATACTTCGCGAAAGCTGTCTGCCATGCACTTTCGGTGAAGGGTGGAATTGCCCCCATAATCGGCTTCCACTCGGTGATGGATAATCCGCTGCCGGTCAGGCGCGTCGCGCCGCCGACCACCACCATGGCGAAAATCATCAGTGCAATGAGCACCAGCCAGCGGCCGATCCAAGGCGAAAGCGGCTTTGAAACAACATTCATGGCGGCTGTTTCGCTCATGTCCCATGCCCCCGCAAGCGCCTCTTGGCCGCAGGTGGGTCTCACGCTAGAAGGCGCGACATGACAGTCCGGACACGCAAATTTTTTGGCATCCTGCTCACGGTGGGTTTTGTAGCCCTCTATTCGCTTGTGGTTATGGCCTTTGGAGGTGTGTTTATCTTGGGCAAGGGCCTCGCCTTTGAACTGGCATTCTATATCGTCGGCGGTCTCGCTTGGCTGCCGGTCGTCATGATCATCATCCGCTGGATGTCACGCCCAGATGGCGTTCCCAGCAAGCGCCAGACTTAGTCCAGATTGACGTGTTTGAAGCGGTTCAGGAAAGCCGCCGGGAGGCCCGACATAAGGGCGTCAACGTAATCAATGTCATGATAGCGGCCCGAAATCATGATGCGTGGCAAAGCATGCAAATGATTGACGTGTTCCGGAAAAACAACTCCGTGCCGCGTGGTGACGGACGCGTCATAGCCAGCCTTTTCAGAAAACGCGAACTCGCGCGCGCGGGCTGAAAGCTTGTTGCCGTAAGGATAAGCGTTGAACAGCACAGGCTTGCCAAGACCCTTCTCAATCTCAAGACGGGAACGATGAAGTTCATGAAATGAATCCGCATCCGAGAGTTTGGAAAGGGAATAGTGTGAAATCGTGTGAGCACCGATCGTGCACAAAGGATCCCGGCTGATCTCACGCACCTCGTTCCAGTTCATCGCCTCTTCGCGGCAGACCGTTTCAATGCTCACATCATACTTGGTGGCGAGCTCGCGAACTGCCCTGCGCTGTTGAAGTTCTTCCATGTGATAGAGTATCGAAAATGCAACTCGCCAGGTCTTTTCTTTTTCCTCGGTCGTGCCTGCCGGAAGGTCAAGTTCGCGGCCCTTGATGACTGCCCGAAAGCGGTCGGTCTTGGCGACGATCAATTCCAACACCTGCCACCACAATTCACATGTGCCCTCGATGATGCGCGGTGCCACAAAGATCGTGTAGGGGCATTCATGTTTCTGAAAAACGGGCTGGCCGTGAACCTTGTTGTCGCGGTAACCGTCGTCCAATGTAAAAACGGCGAAAGGCTTGGCGCCTTTCTCTGCGGATTTAAGCCGCGAGACCGCCTGACCCAATGACAGCGTTTCATAACCGCGGCGGCGTGCAAGGCCGATCAGTTCACCAAGGAAAAGGGGACTGCATGCGAGATTAAAATTGGGAGCAAAGCCGTTCTTTATACCAGCGCCAGGGCGCACCTGATGCATACAGAAGATGACGCCTGCACCCCGCAACGCACTTCCCGCGAGATGTACCGCGCCCGACGCCCGCATTGCGCCGAGGGCAAAACGCACGAACCGGACTGATGCCATTGAATTAGCTAGCTGTGGCAGCCGCCTGCTGCGGCGAGCGTTCCGGTTCGAGTTTCATCACAAAAGCCTTGTTGTGGTATTCGTGCTGCAGGGCATCGGCAGCTGCATGTGCGTCGGACAGGCGGGACTGAGGCGCCAGGATGATCACGGCGTCAGCATTGCCAAGGCATCCCATGTTCTGCTGCTCGATTTCACCCATGTGCAGCAGGATCACGCCATAAATCGTCTTGAGCGCGCCTTGGATTGAACTCAATTGCTGGGCGATAGCCTGAAATGGAGGTGGTCCGGAAACCTGACCCATGCGGATAACGTGGAGGTCGGAGGTGCGATCACTCACCACAATCTTGGAGAAATCAGCTGTGCCGTTGGCGAGCTCTATAAGACCTGGGCCCGACTGCAATGCCAGCAGTCTTTCGATGTTCACCGGTGAAGAGCTGAGATCCAGTGCAATCACCTTTTCACCCCGCGCGGTCAATTCGCGAGCGGTCGCAATGAGCGCAATGGCGGAATTTGGGATGGCGCTGCCAATCGTGGCAATTGCAAAGCTGACGCAATTTTGCGTTTCGCGCAAGCCGAGCATGGAGGAAGCAAGCTTGTCTGCCCTCTGATAAAGCGCGCCTTTGTTGCCTTCGTTATGCTCGGCCAACATGTTCACGGCACGGCCCAGCGTCACCGCAGCGGGCATAGTACCGAACAAAGTGGCCTGAGCGGGAGTAGCGACTGGAGACGATGGCGCTGTGGGAGCCGTTGCCACAACGAGCGGCGGCATATCCGGCATTCTTGGCTCCGGTCTTTCTTCTTCCACGACGGGATCGACGGCCTGCTCGTAAGCGGCGTGTTCAACGTGCTCTGACTTCTCTTCTACAGGGGCCTCATCGGCGATTCCCACGTCAGGAACCGCAACCTTGTCAAGGCTGCGCGCAGATAGTGCATGATGGCGCGTCTCGACTTCGGTAACTCGCACTATTGATGGTGATAGCAACTCCATGACGAAAGCAAGACCAATGCCCAAGGCAAGGCCAGCCAGTAGGCTCAGAACAACAATGGGACCAATTTTTGGGAAATAGGGCACGCTCGGCACGGTGGCTTTTTGGATCAGGCGCGCGAGGCCAGGCTGCAAGCCAACATCCTGCTTGGCGTTGGCTTCCGCATAACGATCCAGCATGGTTTGCAACAAAGCACGATTGGCTGTCGCATCGCGTTCTAGCGCCTGCAATTTTACATCCGAGAAATTGGCCGCAGTTTCCGTGCTCTTCAGCGCGTCCAGTTGTGCGCGCAGTGCGGCTGAACGCTGGTCAGCCACGCGTGCTTGGCTCTGTAGGCTTTCCACAACACGATTGGCCTCAATCCTGATCTGCTGGTCCACAGTCGAGAGCTGCTTCTGCGCCGCCATCATCTTGGGATGGTTAGGAAGGTAGGTGGCCGAGAGTTCCGAGATGTTTCGCTGGGCGATGACCTGTTGCTCGCGCAAGCTCTGGAATACCGGCGAAGCAAGCACATCTGTCGATGCATCGAGTTCGCCCTTGTCTGCCAGAAGACGCTTGACATCCTTGGCTTTGGCTTGCGTATCAGCCTTGGCCGCATCGGCAATAGCAATCTGAGAGTTCAATTCGGAAATCTGCTGCGTTCCCAGTGTAGCGGAAGTGCCCTTCAGCAAGCCAGCGTCGGAACGATACTTCTCAACCGCATTTTCTGAAGTCCGAGACCTTGCTGCGCAGATCCGCAATCTGCTGGCTCAACCAGGCGCGGGCACGGTCGGTGGATTCGCCGCCGACTTCATGTGTCGACAACACATAAGTCTCGGCGACTGCATTGGCAGTGCTGGCGGCCAGGCCAGCATCTGTCGAGACTGACTTGATCCCGATCACATTGGTATCGGGAATTTGGTAGATGGTGAGCCCTCCGGCGGAACTCTTTGACGCCAAGGCTTTGTCAGTGAACAGTGTCGGGTCGTCCATGAAGCCCATTGGGATGGCAATAGACGCCAGTCTGCCACGTGAATGAAGCTTGGCGTTGAATTCGGGTTTTGTGTCAAGTTTCAGCTGATCGACAACTCTCGATGCAATGTCCTGAGACTTCAGAATGGAAACCTGACTTGCCACCATGCGGTCGGTTACGATGGCGTCTGACTGGCCCGGCTCCTGCACGGTCTGAGACCGATCAAATGGCGTCGCCAGATTTTCGACGATGATCTGCGCTTCGGCCTGGTACTTGGGCTGGCTGTGCTTTACGAAAGCTAAGCCCGCGCATACCGCGAGCAGCGGCAGGACGAACAACAGTAACTTCCTGCGGGCCATCCCGCGGAAGATATCGATGAGGTTGACTTCGCCTAAAATCTCATTGTTACGCGACATGACTTGTTCGGTCCTGATGTCCCTTTATTCAGGCAATGGGGTAACTAATTGCTTAACAGACAAGCCATCAAACACGCTTAAGAGCTTGTTCACGATATTTAATTAGTGATGTGGTTAGTGCGTTCGTCGAAAGTGGCGTTGGTATGCGTAATTTCAAAATGCTTGGGTTGGTTATCGCCTCAAGCCTCCTCTTGTCTGGTTGCGTTGATGATTGGGAAGGCCGTAGCCTTCAGACAACGCCTGGCGGCATGGGTATCACAACCAGTGGGCATGTGGCCGATGGGCCAGGCGTTGTCTCTTCCGTTTCACAATTGCCTTCTTATGACGCCCATGGCCCTATTCCACCCTTCGGAACGCGTGGACAGGCTGCCGCCTATGAATTCGGCTCAGGTTACCGTGTGGGCTCGGGCGACAAGCTCGCCATTCGCGTCGCAGGGGAAGCTGACCTGACAGGCGACTTTATCGTTGATGCATCCGGTGCAGTTTCCCTGCCCTATGTTCAAACCGTCACCGTCGCCGGAATGACGACTCCACAAATCGAACAAATGATCGCGCTGCGTTTGCGCGAAGGTTATATCCGCGATCCACAAGTCTCCGTGCAGGCCGTTTCGTTGCGGCCGTTCTTCATCCTTGGTGAAGTCAACACCGCCGGCTCATTTCCGTACCAGCCAGGCATGACAGTGCAGCAGGCCGTGGCCGTGGCTTCAGGTTTCGGTCCACGCGCGGACAAATCCGGTGTGCTGATCACGCGTCGGGATGCCCGTGGCACGCTGACCTACAAGGTGCCACTCACGACGCAAATCTATCCCGGCGATATCATCTCCGTTCGCGAACGCTGGTTCTAAAACCGCGTCCATGCGCATTATCCACGTGTTCCGCAGTCCTCTTGGTGGACTATTTCGTCATGTGCGAGACGTGGTACGTGGGCAAAGCGCTTTAGGCCACGATGTCGGCCTGTTGTGTGACAGCTCGACGGGCGGCGAGGGCGCGGAACGGGCCTTGGCTGATCTGCAACCAATGTGCAGCCTCGGCGTCCGGCGCATGCCGATTTCTACTTTCCCGACACTAGCCGACATCAAAGTCAGCAAGGCTCTTTCCGATTGGTCGCGTCAGGCACGCGTGGACGTGCTGCACGGACATGGCGCCAAGGGTGGCGTCTATGCCCGGCTCGTTGCACACAGGCTCGATATCAGGGGCCTCTACACACCCCATGGCGGCAGCTTGCACTATGACTGGCTGAAACCGCCCGGCACCTTTTTTCTGGCCGCGGAGAAAGCCTTTCGACTAAAGGGCACGGGAATGCTGTTTGTCTGCGAGTTCGAGCGCAACCTCTATGCGCGGAAAATTGGCTTATCCGGCTATCCTTCCAAAGTGGTTTATAATGGCCTGTGGCCAGAAGAGTTTGCCACTCGCCAACTGATACCAGGTGCCACTGACTTTCTGTTCGTAGGCGAGATGCGGATGCTCAAGGGCGTCGATGTGCTGTTACGGGCGTTGGCGGCCTTTGACGAGGGCAATCGCCCCAGCCTGACACTCGTGGGCGATGGGCGCGACCAAGATGCCTTCGAGACTCTAAGCCAATCCCTTGGACTTTCGGCCCATGTGCATTTTGCCGGACGCAGGCCAATGCAGGAGGCCATGAAAATGGGACGGGTGCTGGTCATGCCGTCGCGCCATGAAAGCTTCCCCTATGTCGTCCTGGAAGCCATGGCAGCCCAAATTCCCATCATCGCTTCCAATATTGGAGGCATCGCAGAAGCACTGCCTGCGCCCTGCCTTGTGCCACCTGAAGATGTAGCCTCGTTGAAGACTGCCATGGAACGTGCAAGCCAGGTCGAAGAGGCCACGAAACTTGCTGAAAAACTTCAAGAATCTGCCCGGCAAAACTATAGCGCTTCGGGGATGGTAGACGGTATCTGCGCATTCTATGACGCCCTGCATTAACCATCTGAATTAGCATAATTATTTCTACAAGAGATCCGTAACCAATCGGCGCAGCTTTTGCAATTTATCAGGCAACTGGCACAGGCGTGCCAGATTGGTGCAAACGGCTATGAAATTCGATCCCCAACATATCGGGTCAACAACCAAAATCGATATTGAGGAAATCCTGTCGGCGGATACCCGCGGGAATGTCCGCAATGCCATCAGTGACGATCTCAACCAGCGTTGGCTGATGTCACCCAATATGGTCGTGGTGATTGCGATGCTCGCAGAATTTGCGTGCACCATGTTGGTGGCCACGGCGTCCGCCCTGCACTATCCAGGCCCGTCCGCGTTCAGCGTGAACTCGGCCTATCTCGCATTTTCGCTCATCGGCGCCACGCTTCTGTGCGTCACGGCCCAAGTGATGAGCGAATACAAGTTCAGCAATCTGCTTTCGCCGGTACACCGCATTGGTCACCTGATAGTGTGCTGGCTCATAGCCTTCGTGCTGCTGGCGGCAAGCATCTTCTTGCTCAAATCCGGGGAGCAGCTTTCGCGCATCTGGATCATCAGTTGGGCGAGCGCACAACTGCTCTTTTTCCTTGCATCGCGATTGTGTCTCGGCGCCTATCTTCGCCATCTCAACCAAGACGGGCACTTCAACCGATCCGCCGTGCTTGTGGGTGGCGGTGAAAACGCGGCGCGCGTGATTGCGGCCGTTGAAAGCGCACCGGAGAGCGGTGTCAATCTTATCGGTATTTTTGATGACCGTGACGATGCCAGAGCCGCGCCTGAAGTGCGCGGACTCGTCAAGCTCGGGAAGGTTGATGACCTCATTGATTTTGTGCGCCGCACACCTGTCGATACGTTGATCATCACACTGCCACACAATGCGGAGGACCGGCTTCTGCAGATCGTCAACAAGCTTTGGGTTCTGCCAGTCAATGTGCGGTTGAGCGCACAGAGCCAAAAGGTGCGGCTGCGGCCACGTTCTTATTCCTTCATCGGCAACCTGCCCTGCCTCGATGTTTTTGACAAACCACTCGGCGAATGGGGCTCCTATTTTAAAGCGGCGATGGACCGCGGGCTTTCCGCTCTGTTTCTATTGGTCTTTTCGCCGGTCCTGGCGCTGGTAGCTCTGGCTGTGAAGCTCGACAGCAAGGGCCCTGTTCTGTTCACGCAGAAACGCTACGGCTTCAACAACGAGCTCATCGAAGTCTACAAGTTCCGCTCAATGCGTGCAGACAAGGCCGATGCTGATGCCAGCGCGCTTGTCACCAAAGGCGACATGCGCGTTACGCGTGTCGGACGCTTTATCCGGCGCACGAGCCTCGATGAACTGCCTCAGCTCATTAACGTGGTGAAAGGCGACCTTTCACTCGTGGGTCCACGCCCGCATGCCACCCAGGCCAAGGCTGGCGAAATGCTTTACGAATACGCGGTTGACGGTTACTTCGCACGCCACCGTGTGAAGCCGGGTATCACGGGCTGGGCGCAGATCAATGGCTGGCGTGGCGAGACGGATACGGTTGAAAAGATCGAGCGCCGCGTCGAGCACGACCTGTTCTACATTGAGAACTGGTCATTAATCTTTGATCTTTACATCTTGGCAAGAACTCCTTTCGCGATGATTTCCGCCAAGAACGCGTATTGATCTCATGCCTGCAAACACCGGGACGCTTACTTCTTCAGCAAGAGGCCTGACCTTTGATGGCTTTCGCGACCTGATGGTGGCGATGGTTTTCATTTCATCTTTTTTCGTGAAAGTTGAACCCGCAATTACCGACTTTATTGGTCTCCTTGCGGTTCTGCTATTCTTTGGCAGTGGCCTGCACGTTTCCCGCTACTTTGCCGCGCCCTTCCTCTTTCTCTTCCTCTACATCTGCGCAGGCATTGTCAGCAGCATGCAAGTCCCTTCGGAAGGATTTTCGCTCTCAAACGACAATCCATATCAGTATTTCATCGGCATCGTTTACACCGCGATCACCGGCATGTTCCTCTCCGCCTACCTCGCAGCACGGCCTCTGGAGCGCTACCAGTGGGTGGAAAAAGCCTATTGGATCGGGGGTTTCATTGGTGCCCTGCTCGGTCTGCTGGTCTACTACCGTATTCCGCCTTTCGCTGCGATCAACGATATCGGCGACAATTCGCTGGGCGAATACATGTACCGCGTCCGGGGCGGTTACAAAGATCCCAATGTGTTCTCAACATGGCTTGTGCTCCCCGTCATCAGCATGATGCAAGCCATGCTTGTGGGGCGCCTGCGCATCACGATACTCAGTCTAGGCAGCTTTATCACCATGCTGGCTGCACTGTTTTTCGCTTTCTCGCGCGGCGCGTGGACCGACTGTATTGGCGCGGCTATTCTCGTGATTTGTCTCACGTGTTTGCTCACGCCTTCACCATCACAGCGCGCACGCATTATTATTTTTGCCATCGTAGGCTTTGCGTTGGCTGCCCTTGCACTTGTACTGATCCTCTCTGAGCCAAGTGTTCGTGCCCTGTTTCTTGATCGTTTTGTGCTTCTCAAAAGCTATGATACAGGCGAAACTGGCCGTTTCGGCAACCAGGTCAACTCCATTCCCATGCTCCTCAGCCTGCCACTGGGATTTGGTCCACACCAGTTCAACACAATATTTGGCGAGGATGCCCACAACACTTTCCTCAACTCCTTTGCGTCGGCGGGTTGGGCTGGTGGCATTTTCTACATTCTTCTGTTTCTCACCAATTGCATTCTGGCGTTGCGCACGATCTTCACGCGGTCACCCTACCAGCCTTATGCAATCATCGTATTCTCCTGCTATTTCATGATTAGTCTTCAAGGCTTGCAGATCGACAACGAACATTGGCGGCATGTCTATTGGATGATGGGCATGATCTGGGGTCTTGCCGCGGCGACGTTCGAGCACAAACGCCGGGCGGCCTTTACTTCTGGAGAAATCGCTGAAGGCTGGAAGATCCGGTTACGTGAACCACAGGATTATGATGCCACGCCGACATGGAAACAGCCGCCGGCACTGGCCTTAAAAAAATGAACAATTCTTCACGGAGGCTCGCGACGGCGAGTCTGATGTCGTTCGCCATCAAGATTGTCGGCGCTTTGGTCAGCTATGGCATGGTTGTGGTGTTTGCCCGCATGCTCAGCCATGAAGAATACGGCCGTTTCGCTCTTGGTCTTAACGCCGCCATTGTGCTGGCGGCGCTTTCGAGTTTCGGCTTTGCGACGGGCATCATGCGCTATTGGCCGCAGTATATTGCGAGCGGCGATATCCCACGTGCACGCGGCGTGATGGAGCTTGGTTACGGGCTTACTTCCATGAGCGGGTTCGTTCTTCTGGCGCTCGTTGTGGCCGGTGGCGCACTGGTGCAGCACTGGCCCCGGATGGAGAGCCCGGGCTTCTTCGCCATTGTGGGTGCGCTCGCCCTCATTGTTACGTGGGGTGACTATTCTACCAATCTGCTGCGCGCCCAAGGGAGCACCGTTGCCTCGATGCTGCCACGCGATGTGCTGTGGCGCGTGCTTACACCGGCCATTGCCTTTGCCGTGCTTGCGGCAGGCTACGTCATGAATGGGAATGACGCACTGATCATTTCGGCTGGAGTACTTCTTATTTTGACGATCGGACAAGCAGCTCTGGCCTTTCGGCATCTCAAGGCGTTGGGTGGCGCTGGGACAACCATACGGGACTTCGGAGCGATCAAGTCGAGCCTCATTCCACTTTGGGTTTCAAGCGTCATCTACGCGATGATCCAGCAATTTGACGTGGTGATCGTCGGTTCGCTCCTCGGCAAAACTGACGCAGGAAGTTATTTCGCCGCGCAGAAGACTGCTCAACTGCTGAGCCTCGTTCTTATTGCCGGCGGGCTTGCTACGGCACCCCATATGGCTGCTCTCTACCACGCCGGGAGGCTCGATGAGCTACAGGACTTATGCCGTAAACTCGCCATTGGCATCGCCGCGGTTACCGCGTGCGGGTTTGTGGTGCTGGTTTTCGGCGGCAAGATTCTGCTCGGCGTTTTTGATGCGCACTATGTTGCTGCTTATCCTATCCTTATCGTGCTTGCCCTGGGTACGGTTGTGGATGCTATTTCAGGCCCCAACGCTTATCTCATGCAGATGACACGCTTTGAGAAAGCCTATGTTCAGGTGATGGTGGTCTGCTACGCCATTGTTGTCGTCTGCCAGTTCATTCTCATTCCACGGTATGGAAGTCTGGGCGCCGCAATAGCCTCGGCGGGTGGAGTCATCCTGTGGAACTGCCTTGCCATCTTCATCCTGCGACGGAAAGCCGGGCTTGATCCGTCTCTTTTATCTCTGATCCTTTCGCCTCGACCCCGGACATGACCACAACCGACCCCCGTATCGCCGTTCTCATGCCCGCCTATAACGCTGGCCCCGATCTTGAACAGACACTCGACAGCCTGCGTAGGCAGGACGAGCCAGCGCGGCTTTATCTCATAGATGATGGCAGCTCCCGGAAGCCCAACTACCAAGCAATCATCAAGGGTCTTGATTGCCGGTTGATCGCGCTGCCGCGCAATCTTGGCATTACCGGTGCCATGAATGCTGGACTCAAGGAAATCCTGAAGGGCCGCTATGAATATGTGGCACGCATCGACGCCGGAGACGTGGCTATATCTGACAGGTTCAGCAAGCAAGCCCACTACCTGGACATTCACCCCGATGTTGCCATTGTTGGTTCAGCCATCCGGTTCAGCAATTCGGACTCGAACGGTGCCGTGCTCGGGGAACGTATCATGACTTTCCCCGCTACTCCCGAGGAATGCCAGGCGGCCATCTACTCCAATTCACCAGTCTGCCATCCCGCCATTCTAGTGCGCCGCGAAGTCTATGAAAAACTGAATGGCTACTCTGAGGATTACCCTGCTGCGGAGGACTATGATCTGATGTGGCGCGCCATGAAGGCCGGATTCCACGTCGGAAACTTGCCCGATATTCTCCTTCTCAAGGATGAGAACCCGGATTCGATTTCACAAAGCCGCCGCCGCCGCCAGATTGTCAGCCGCCTGCGCTTGCAGTGGAAAAATTTTAATCCGCAGGTGCTGAGTTCATGGACAGGTATCGCCAAAGGCCTGGCTGTGCTCGCCATGCCACGCCGCCTCGTTATTGCTGTCAAGCATGCCTTGAAGGGATAGATGGTCGGAGCGACAGGATTCGAACCTGCGACCCCTAACCCCCCAGATTAGTGCGCTACCGGGCTGCGCTACGCTCCGACTGGCGGCCCATGTAGCATCCCTTCCCCGAAAGTCCAACATAAAGAGCAAGCGCGATTTGCGGCTTATCTCCCAGTCGTTACCCAGAAGAAGTCGGCACGGCGCCTCAGATATTGCTGCGCCTGCGCTGCCAGCATCAAAGCCCATGCTGGTTCTGCCGCAATGACGGCCACACCTGCCGCATAAAGGCCCAATGATGTTGAGAGCAAATCCCAGACGCCGATGAGGATGACAAGGCCCGCCATCCAGGCCCAAACTGATTGAACCTGATAGCCTCCAATGGACAACAGGTTCTGGTTCATGCCACCCAGCGCGCGAATGGCTTGCCCCATGAGCAGCATCACCAAAAGCCAATGTCCACGCCGATAGGGTTCGCCAAAAAGCGCCATCACCCAGCCGCCCAAAATAATAGCGCCCGCGATGCCGACGGCGAGCACAACAAGCGTAACAAGATTGAGCCTGAAAAGAAGCGCGTCAGCCTGCGCGGTATTCTTGGTGGTGAGGGCCTCAGTGAGATCGGGTAGTACAAATTGCTGCGTGGCCTGCACCACGAAGCCGGAGATGGCCGCAAGGCGCACGGCAAGGCCGAGCACCGCCAAGTCCTCATGTGAAAGGAAAAGTCCGCCGAGCAGCGTCACGATATCTGCAAACATCATCGTCACCGCGCCAACGAAGGCCAGAGCCAGTGCGCGCTGCCGTAGAACGCGCGTTAGTCTTCCGCGCGCAAGGGCCATATCACTCCAGCGCGCGCGCCAGTCACGCACCACATAAGCCTGCAGGACTGCAACAAGGATCATGCAGCCTACAAAACCTTCGAGAACGTTGGGAATTGAAAGCGGGAACCCGATGACGATTGCACCGACCACAAACAGCAAAAACAGGCATGGCCTGATGATAAAATCGGGAATGAAGGCCCACTGGAACCTCCTCAGGCTGTTCGCGAGTGAGGCATTGTAGCGGATGAGCGCAGAAGGAAGCGCAGAGAAAGCCCCGACCACCATTGCCAGTCGCCCGCCGTCACTGAGCGGCAGAAAAAAATACAACACGGCGACACTCAGAAATACAACGGTTGCAGCGCCCAACATGTCGCGCAAAAATGCGCCGTGTGTGGCACGCACCAGCCCGTCGACCTTGAGCGCAAAAAATCGCGGCAGTTGGGTAAGCGCGAGAAATGGATAGCCCATCGCAACGACGTGGCTGAAGACCGACGCCATGGCCATGGCAAGAAAAATAACGCCCACTTCCGCTTGGCCGAAGCTGCGGGTGAGCACGAACTGCGTCACGAATCCCACACCTGCGCCGGCGAAACGCAGGCCCACGCTGCTTGCCATCAGGCGCAGCAAACGGTTGAAGGTCATGAATTCAGATCCGAGCGGGCCAGTACATCAACCGATGCCGGGCCTTCTATCACAGGTTCGAAACTATCCGCGCGGATCAAGCAGCTTGCGGGCATCGCCGAGATCTTTCAACGCGGCACGCAGGGTCTCGGATTGATTCGACGACAGCTTGTGGATGACCTTGGGCGCCGCATCGTCGTGCGGGCGGGCCAGAGGTGCGCGTCCAGGTCTCGGGGCAACTTTCGCCATGCCAGGCTGAGGTGCGCCGAGTAAAGCCATTTCGCTTTTGCGCGGCATCACCTCACCACGGCCGACGCCCGCTACATAGGCAATGCCCTCCTCTTTCAGGACAATCTGAACACCGCGAATGGTGTAGCCTTTCCTGTAGAGCAGTTCGTGGATGCCCTTCAAAAGCTCCACATCAGCCGGACGGTAGTAGCGGCGCCCCCCGGCGCGCTTCATCGGTTTGATCTGCGCAAAACGCGTTTCCCAGAAACGTAGAACGTGCTGAGGAACTTTCAGGTCCTCCGCCACTTCGCTGATCGTGCGAAACGCGTCCGGTGACTTTTCAATGCTCATTATTAGTAGTTCCCCGGCCGAGGCCGTCAGTCTTCCTCGCCCGGCTCAAGGCCGTTGACGACATTCTTCATGATCTGACTGGGGCGGAACACCAACACACGGCGCGGCGTGATTGGAACTTCGACCCCAGTCTTGGGATTACGCCCTACACGCTCACGCTTCGCACGGACCATAAATGTGCCGAACGACGAAAGTTTTACGGAATGGCCCTCAATGAGGGCCTCGGAAATGAGGTCAAGAACTGAGTTCACCATATCGGCCAACTCCGTCCTCGATAACCCCACCTCGCGATGGAGAACTTCGGTCAGATCGGCGCGTGTTAACGTCTTGCCACTCATGCTACTCTCCGCCAACTTGCTAGCCATACGAGATTCCATGGAGGCTGGCAATTAAGATTTGCGTTCCAATAGGTTAGAATGATTCTTTCACATTGAAGCGGTTGGAACGCGGCCGCTGCAGCGCAGCAGAGAGCTGCCTAAAAACGCGCCAGCACACCACCCCAGGTAAAGCCGCCACCCATGGCTTCCATCAAAATCAACTGCCCCCGCTTGATCAGTCCATTGCGGACACCATAGTCGAATGCGAGAGGGATGGACGCAGCGGAGGTATTGCCGTGCTGGTCAAGCGTCACAATGAATTTGTCTGCTGGCACACCTAGTCGATTGGCGGTGCTATCCAGAATGCGCTTATTGGCCTGATGGGGCACGAACCAATCGATGTCAGCGACCTTGAGGTTCGAGGAAGTGAGGATATCGGTGATCACTTCATGCATGTTAGCCACAGCATGCTTGAACACTTCACGGCCTTCCATGCGCAGGTGACCCACGGTTTTGGTCGTCGAAGGTCCACCATCGACATAAAGCTTCTTGCAGTGACGGCCATCCGCGCGCAAGCGGGACGCAAGCACACCCCTATCATGCTCTCCATCTTCGGCCTTCAGGACAAAGGCACCTGCGCCATCACCAAAGAGTACGCAGGTGGCCCGATCATTCCAATCCAGGATGCGCGAAAAGGTTTCTGCGCCAATGACCAAAGCACATTTGGCCTGGCCAGCCTTGAGCAGCGCGTCCGCCGTCACCAACCCATAGACAAATCCTGAGCAGACCGCCTGCAAATCAAAGGCGCTTCCCCGGGCAACTCCCAGGTCGGCCTGCACTTCCGTTGCTGTTGCCGGGAAAGTATGGTCCGGTGTCGAAGTTGCGACAATCACCAGATCAATGTCTGCAGCTGTGAGCCCTGCATGATTGAGCGCCTTTTGGGCTGCTGCGACTGCAAGGGTCTTCGTGGTTTCACCTTCGCTGGCGATGTGGCGCGCCTTGATGCCGGTTCGTTCAGTTATCCATTCATCTGATGTATCGACAATCTTTGAAAGATCATCGTTGGTCATGACATGCTTCGGAAGCTCTGAACCCACACCCGCGATTACCGAGCGGATCATGCCGCTGAATCCTCGTGCACATGAGGCGCCTGCAATACTCCATGAACTTCAGCCACATCGTGGGCGATCCGCTGCATCAAGCCATTTCGCACCATTTCCACGGCAACTTCGATTGCTGTGGCATATCCGAGCTTGTCCGTGCTGCCGTGACTTTTGACAACAACACCATTCAGGCCAAGAAACACTCCGCCGTTGTGCTTGCGTGGGTCAAGTCGCTCGCGCAGGGCGTCAAAGGCGCCAGCCGCCAGGAAAGCCCCTATTTTTGAAATCAGCGTGGCATTGAGCGCCTGGCGCAGGAAAGTGGTGATCTGACGCGCCGTTCCTTCCGCCGACTTCAACGCAACGTTTCCCGTGAAACCTTCTGTCACCACGACATCGACCTTTCCCTTGCCGATATCATCACCTTCCACATACCCCTCATATTTGAGCGGGAGCTTCAGTTCCCGAAGCATGCGGCCGGCTTCCTTCACCGAGTCATTGCCCTTCACTTCCTCAGTGCCGATGTTGAGAAGGCCTACCGTAGGCTGAATCTTGCCAAACAGACAGGATGCCATTGCCTCGCCCATGATCGCAAACTCGACCAATTGGTTGGCGTCCGCACCCACCGTGGCACCGACATCCAGAACAACGCTTTCGCCATTCATAGTTGGCCAGATCGCGGCAATTGCCGGTCGCTCGATGCCCGGCAGCGTGCGGAGTACAAAGCGAGCCATAGCCATGAGCGCGCCGGTGTTTCCAGCTGAAACCACAGCCACCGCCTCGCCGTTATGCACGCTATCAATTGCCTGCCACATTCCACTCTTGTAGCGGCCGCGGCGCAATGCCTGCGATGGCTTTTCATCCATCAGAACTTCAATCTCGGCATGTCGGATCTGGGACTTCGATGACAGTGACGCGTTCTTTTCAATCAATGGCCTGATGCGAACCTGATCACCGTAAAAAATGAAGTCGAGATCAGGGTGCCGCTGCAGCGCAAGCGCAGCGCCCGGAACGGCAACGTCAGGTCCGTTGTCTCCGCCCATGGCGTCGATCGCAATCGTGAGTTTAGGCGTCATGGATTGGCTGATTCCGGGGATTTCTGGGCAAAGATAATGGCTTTGGCCCTTGAAACAACCTAATTTTTAGGCAGGCCTTCGTCAAAAACCTCGCCTGGTTTCCTCGGGTAAGGATCAAGTTCGAGGCCCAGGGTTTCGGCGGCAATTTCGCCCAGATCGACCTCGCCATTACTGACGGGATCAGCGTCATCTTCTCCGGCAGTGGTTTGCGTGCCTTCGGGGACGAAGAAGCGGGTGACTTGGAATTTTTCCCGTTGACGGAAGGTCTCGAGCGATACAACCGAGACCTGATCCACATCCGCTTCCACGATTCCAGTCACCTTCACGCCGCCACCACGCCACGGTACGACAAAGAAACGCGCTGAAAAACTGTAAAGCGCGGGAAGCCTGAAACGCCTCGCCAGGCGCTCACACTCTTCTTTGTCTGCCTCAACAAATTCGTGCGAGCCCTTGCGTGGCACACGCTCTATGGAAAGCGGGCGTGAGAATTCGGGTGTCGTTTTGGCTTTTTTGGTCATGCAAAACGCACTTTGCCCATTGCAATATCACTGGGAGATTGAGCGGCCAGTGAGATGCGCGCATTCTTTACATAGTCCGCGATGTCTTTCGCATGAGGTGAGGATTTACCTGCGTAAATGTTGCGGTTTATGGCATCTGAGAGCTGGGTCATATCTTTCGCATTTTCATAGGCAACGTACCGGCCTTGAAATGCTTCGGCCATGCGCCGCACTTTCTTGCCCACCGAAACGTCCCCTGCTCCTTGTTCCCGCAGATTGTCATCCATGTCGACGCAGAAATGATCGATCAACTTCTGGCGGCGCTCCTGATCCACATCCTTGAGGCGCGCAACCACCATCGCCAAGTGAAGGACCAGCATGTCAAAACGTCCATCTGTCGTGTCGGGTACCGCCCAGTCGCGATAGAACCGAGGTTGCCGCGCCGCCGCCACAATCTCTCCATAGAGCGTTGCGACATCGCTTGGGCGGGGAGAAAGCCAACGTGACAAGATCATGCGCTTGCCCCAAATCCCGGCGCCGTGCAAAAGGCGGTTTCTGATTTCGAATAGGACATGATCTTGAAGGCTATTCCCAAAAATACGCGCTTTATGTGGCTGGTTACCGGACTGATTGCAAGCTCCGTGGCGGCCTGCACACCAGAGATCGACCACCGCGGTTATATCGCCAAGCCGGGGGTTTTCAGCCAGTTGCACGCCGGCATGGCCAAGACGGAAGTTGACGGCATACTGGGATCACCCACGACCACCGCCTCGATCAACTTCTCCGGCGACAGCTACTACTACATCTCCTATTCGACGACCCAAACGGCTTTCCTCAAGCCCAAGGAAACCGACCGGCAGGTGATTGCGGTGCGCTTCGACAAGCAGGATCATGTCACCAGTGTCGCGCAATACGGCCTGCAGGACGGGCGTGTGATTGACATGAATACGCGCAAGTCACCTGTCGTGGGTTCGGAGTTCTCACTGCTTGCGGAACTGCTCAAGGGTGCGGGGAACGCTACTGCCAGTCCATTGGGTTCACTTGGTACATCGCCTACCCGATAGATTCGGCGGCCAATAGCGAAGCTCTGCCCAGTTATTCTTGTTGGAAGCGAAAGAAAAGCCGGGGCGTTGCCACCCCGGCTTTCAGATTCTCATTCGAACCTGTTTAGTGGCCGGCCAAAACGGCCAACAAGAGCAGCGCGATGATGTTGGTGATCTTGATCATCGGGTTCACGGCAGGGCCAGCTGTGTCCTTGTAGGGATCGCCGACGGTGTCCCCGGTCACCGAAGCCTTGTGGGCCTCGGAACCCTTCAGGTGCTTCACACCCTTGGAATCGACAAAGCCATCTTCAAAACTCTTTTTGGCGTTATCCCATGCGCCACCGCCCGCAGTCATGGAAATGGCCACGAAGAGCCCGGTGACAATCACGCCCATGAGCATGGCGCCGACGGCAGAGAACGCCTCCGATTGGCCCGCAATCGCGTTGATCACGAAATACACGACGATGGGGGAGAGCACCGGCAAAAGCGATGGCACGATCATTTCCCGGATCGCAGCCTTGGTTAGAAGGTCAACCGCGCGGGCATAATCCGGCTTGCTTGTGCCTTTCATGATGCCAGGATTTTCGCGGAACTGGCGGCGCACTTCCTCAACAACCGACTGCGCAGCCTTACCCACCGCAGTCATTGACATACCGCCGAAGAGATAAGGCAGGAGCCCTCCGAACAGCAGGCCAACCACGACATAGGGGTTTGATAAGTCGAAAGAGACTTTCAGATCCGGGAAGAAGGTGTGCAGATCCTGCGTGTAGGCAGCGAACAGAACGAGCGCACCGAGACCAGCAGAACCAATGGCATAGCCCTTGGTCACGGCCTTGGTGGTGTTACCCACGGCGTCGAGCGCGTCGGTGTTGTGGCGCACATCCTTGGGCAGGCCCGCCATTTCGGCAATGCCACCGGCATTGTCAGTGACGGGTCCAAAGGCGTCGAGTGCCACGATCATGCCGGCAAGAGCGAGCATGGTGGTGACGGCAAAGGCGATGCCGAAGAGACCAGCGAGGTTATAGGTCACCAGGATGCCAACGATGATCACTAGCGCAGGAAGTGCTGTCGATTCCAGCGAGACCGCAAGGCCCTGGATGACGTTGGTGCCATGGCCGGTGATCGAAGCTTCGGCGATCGAGTTGACCGGGCGCTTGCCCGTGCCAGTGTAGTATTCGGTGATGTAGATGATGGCCGCGGTAATCACGAGGCCGGTCGTGCCACACCAGAACAGGTTCCACGGTGTGAAGCCGCCGAGATCGGCATGCATGTCACCGAAGATATACGCCAGAACCGGCCATAGTACAGCAAGCGAGAGAACGCCCGTCGCCAGCACGCCTTTGTATAGTGCGCCCATAATGTTGTTCGACGAACCAAGCTTCACGAAGAACGTGCCGATGATCGAGGTGATGACGCAAGCGCCACCGATCGCCAGCGGCAGGACCATGCCAGCCAGCTTGTAGGCTTCCGGCAGCGCGATGGCAGCCAGAACCATGGTGGCAACCGCGGTCACCACATAGGTTTCAAACAAGTCAGCGGCCATGCCGGCGCAATCGCCCACATTGTCGCCCACGTTGTCGGCAATGGTGGCCGGGTTGCGCGGATCATCTTCCGGAATGCCGGCTTCGACCTTGCCGACCATATCGCCGCCCACGTCTGCACCTTTGGTGAAGATGCCGCCGCCGAGACGCGCGAAGATCGAGATCAGCGAGGCGCCAAACGAGGTGGCAACCAGTGCATCGATCACGTCACGGCTGGTCGGAGCAAAGCCCAGGCCAGCGGTGAGGAACAGGAAGTACAGGGTGATGCCGAGAAGGCCAAGGCCCGCAACCAAAAGGCCGGTGATGGCACCAGCCTTGAAGGAGAGGTCCAAACCGCCCGCGAGAGACTTGGTGGCGGCTTGCGCGACGCGCACGTTGGCGCGCACCGAGACATTCATGCCGATGAAGCCTGCAAGGCCCGAGAGGATGGCGCCCACGGCAAAGCCTACAGCGGCCTTCCAGCCCATCAGGAACAGGCCGATGACGAAGATCACCACGCCCACGATGGCGATGGTGGTGTATTGACGCTTGAGATAGGCCTGCGCGCCTTCGCGCACGGCAGCAGAGATTTCCTGCATGCGGGCCGAACCCGCGTCCTGAGCCATGAGGCCCCGGTAAGTGACAAAGCCGTATACGATGGACAGGAAGCCTGCCAGCGCGATCAGCCAAAGGGTGGAATTCATGTTGTTCCCTCAAATGATGTTGACCCAGCACCAAGGGACGATGGCCGCGACGGAATCACGCTTCACGAGGCGGTGCTGAAGGATGCATCCAACTGCCAAAATTCTGACACGATTGCAACCGCTTTTGATGGAAAAGGCCTGATGTAAATGATTGGCGATCATCAGGAGTTTGAGGCCTTCTACGCTTTATAGCAGAGAGCTAAAGCGGTCTCCCAGCGCGCAGAACCCGGGCTACATCCATAAAGCAGAGCAGTCCCACTATGCCGATGGCGGCAAAGATGAAAGCCGAATGGCGCGTGCCGGTGATTTCACTGAGCCAAGAGAAGGCAAAGGGCGCCAAGGCAGCAGCTACATACCGCACTCCGCTCATGATGCCGATACGCGACCCGTAACCCCTCCTCCCGAATACGGCTAGCGGAAGCGTGCCTTGCACAATGCTCTTGAGGCCAGACGCGAGACCGACCAGCACGGCGAACGTGACGGCGCCCACAAACGAGGGTGCCGTCACGGCGAGAATCAAAAGGCCGAGAGGAAGGAAGATCAACGCCACCAGCGTCATGGTCAATGGTGTTGAATATTTGCCGAAAAAAATCTGGATGCCGCGCATGGCCACCTGCGATGGGCCAAAGAGCGTCGACACAAGCAAAGATGCGCCTCCCATTCCAAGCGCCTGCAGCATCGGCACCATCTGCGAGAGAATGGCGGACAGTGTCACGCCGCTGATTGCAAAACCTGCCGTCATCATGACCATCAGCCGCCGCGAAGTTGCGGCACTTAACACCTTTTCACTGGGTGCAGGCTGACCAACGCCCGCAGCAACTAGCGGAGCATGGGCCGGCGGGCCGGGACGAGCGAAATTTCGCGAGATCCAATAATGGGCCGGAAAGCAGAAACACAGATTGAGGCCGGCGAAAAGCACAAAAGTCCAGCGCCAACCCAAGAAGCTGTCCAGCACGGAGGTCAAAGGCCAAAACAACGTCGAGGCAAAGCCCGCGATCAGGGTCAGAAACATGATCATGTTCTGGCTGCTTCCCATCCCGGACTGTACGATGGTGGTAAAAGCAGCGTCGTAAAGAACGAGGCCCGAGACCACCTGGATCAGGCACATGCAGAGCGCAAAGGTCCAGGGATGATGTGTGATCGCAGTCAGCAACAGGAAAATGCCGCACAGGAGAGAACCCGCCGTCATCAGCTTGGCCGAACCGAAATGGTCAAACAGCCTTCCAGCAAAGGGCATCACCACGCCTCCTGCAATGAAGGAAACGGAGAGGATGAAGAAAAACCAGGAACTGGTATTGCCGAACTCCCTGGCAATATCCTCTGCGAGAATTGAAAAAGAATAGTAGATCGAGCCATAGCCTGCGATCTGCGTCAGCCCCAAACACGAGACGAGAATGACGGGGCGGCTCAAATTCAGCATCGGAGATCGATCAGAAAGCTTCCGCGGCAGGCCTGCGCGTGAGGAGCAATGTGAGCAATGCGAGCAACAGCAGTGCGACCGGGATCACCAATAACGGCACCGAGTTCCAACCCCATAGCGCCAGCATGCCGCCGGACGCAAATGAGGCAACAGTTTGAAGCCCTGATACCGCAAAGTTGTTGACGCCCTGTACCTTGGCCCGCTCCTGAGGCCGGTAACATTGCGTGAGCATCGTCGTGCCACCAATGAAACCAAAATTCCAACCGATGCCGAGCAAAACGAGTGCGGCTGAAAAGTGGAGAAATGAAATGCCCATCAAGCCCACGATGCCAGCCGAAATCAAAATCGCCATGCCGGCGCCAGTGATCATGCCCACGCCAAAGCGTTTGATCAGCAAACCGGTGAAAAAACTGGGTACAAACATGCCGAGCACATGCCACTGCAAGACCGAGCTCGACGCTATGTGATCAAATCCGCAAAAAGTCATGGCCACAGGCCCCGCGGTCATCATGAAGCTCATCAAGCCGTAAGATGCCGCGCCAGCCAACATCGCGACGACAAGGCGCGGATGACGCAGAAGCTCACCCCATGACCGTTGTGGACCTTCGATCTCGGCCTTTTTCGGCAGGGGTAGCGCTGTTGTCGCAACAATGAACATGTTCACGACGCCAAAGATCGCAGAAATGACGTAGGAGAACGCATAGGTGTAGGGCGCCCAATTGTCAGCGGTAAACGAAACCGTGTTTGTCCCAACGATGGCGGCGATAACACCGCCGGTCAGCACCCAAGAAATGGCAACGGACTTGTCCTCGGGGCCTGCGCTTTCGGAAGCTGCGAAAGTGTAAAAGTTGCTAGTAGCCTGAAACACGCCATGCAGCATAATGGCAATGCAGAAGATCCAAAAATTGGCATGGACAATGGACCAGGCGGCCAGCACCGAGCCAATTACCGCAACGGCCGCACCAGCGAGAAACACCGGCTTACGTCCAAATCGGCGCATCAAGAACGATGCCGGAATGGTGGAAAGAATAGATCCAACATAGAATGCGGACGGCGGCAGTGTGGCTAGGCTGCGGTCTGGCGCGATGGTCAGCCCGACAATGCCGGCTGACGCAAAGACCATGATGATGACGCTGGAATAGAACAGTTGCGCGAAAGCCAGCCTCAGGATGGTAACGCGCGATGCAGAAAGGATCACGCAGCAAACTCTGCCGGCCGGCGGGCGCGGGCAAGCGCATTGAGTACGGCATTGGCGAGCGCTGGCTCTTCATCGTCAAAGAAGGCTGAGGCCACATTCACATACTCGTTGATCACGACCTTTGCCGGCACGTTTTCCTTGAACATGATCTCGAAGGCTCCCGCCCGCAAAATGGCGCGCAGGATGGCGTTGACGCGGTGGATTGGCCAATCCTTGTCGAGCTGCTTGTCCACAATCGGGTCGATCACCGCCTGCTCGCGAACCACACCTTCGACGATATCGCGCAGGTGCTTGTAATCCGCCTCGCCGCATTGTCCGCCGTCAAAATCCTCGCCTGCAGCGCGCGTGGCAAATTGCGCCAGCGTTTCACCGACATCCATGCCAGCCAAATCCAGTTGGTAAAGCGCCTGAACGGCACCCAACCGGGCGGCAGATTTGGCTGTTGGCGGTTTGCGGGGTGTCACCATGCGCGCAGGCCATAGCCGCGCGGCCACAGCCTTGCAAGGCCAGCTGCCGCATACTAATGCAGCGTTGCTGGCATGGACCGGCTTTTCCGGGTAAAATGATCCAAACCAGCGCAAAGGCACAATTTCCGCTGCTCGGCGCAGCCGCGATGGTGGCGTCAGGCCTGTTTTTGCGATAGGCACGGCCTGACATCGACCATCGTTTACGGCCTCGGTTTCAAGCCGCAGCCAGATGCATTTTATCAATACCTTATCGCCCTCTGCATCGGCTTGCCTTTTCTGCTGCGTTACGGTGCCGCTGCATTCAAGACAAAGAATATTGGCGTGAACATTCTGCGTGCCGTCCTCTCAGCAATCGGCGTGCAAGCCTTTGTGATGAGTTTTGCCTACGGCCTGCCAAGCGCATTCGATCGATGAATACGAAAGTTTGAGGCTACTTTTGCTCGTCATCATGAGCAAGTTCGCCGATGATGTTCTCGAAATCCTTCGCTTCGCGGAAATTGCGATAAACGGACGCGAAGCGCACGTAGGCCACGTCATCGAGGCTCTTCAGCCCCTCCATTACCAGTTCACCGATTTGCTCGGACTTGATTTCACTTTCGCCGAGGCTTTCGAGCTGGCGCACGATGCCGGAAACCATCCGCTCTATACGCTCGGCTTCCACGGGCCGTTTGCGCAACGCGACCTGAACTGAGCGCGCGAGCTTGTCGCGGTCAAAAGGCGTGCGGCGGCCTGAACGCTTGATGACTGACAACTCGCGCAACTGTACGCGTTCAAAGGTGGTGAACCGGCCTGCACAATCTGGACATGCGCGCCTACGCCGGATTGCCGCACCATCTTCCGAGGCACGGCTATCCTTCACCTGCGTATCAGCATTGCCGCAAAATGGGCAGCGCATGGGTGCTTCCCTGGTTTAGCTGTAGATGGGGAAGCGTCTGGTCAAAGCCAAGACCTGCTTCTTTACGCCTGCTTCCATCTTGCCATTGCCCTCTTCGCCCTTCTTGGCAAGGCCGTCCAAAACTTCAATGGCAAGTTTGCCAACTTGCCGGAATTCGTTCTCTCCGAAGCCACGAGTGGTTCCGGCGGGCGAGCCCAAACGTATTCCGGACGTGATCATTGGCTTTTCGGTGTCGAACGGAATGCCATTCTTGTTGCAGGTAATGTAGGCGCGGCCAAGGGCGGCTTCTGCAGCCTTGCCAGTGATGCCTTTCTTGCGCAGATCGACCAGCATCAAATGAGTATCGGTGCCGCCGGTGGTGATGTCACAGCCGCCTTCGATCATGGTTTGAGCCAGGACTTGGGCATTTCTCACGACTTGCGCGGCGTATTTCTTGAAGGCGGGTTTCAGTGCCTCGCCGAAGGCCACGGCCTTGGCAGCGATCACGTGCTCGAGCGGGCCGCCAATGATGCCTGGAAAAATTGCCGAGTTGATCTTCTTGCCGAGGTCTTCATCCCGGGTGAGGATCATGCCACCACGCGGACCGCGAAGGGTTTTGTGCGTGGTAGTGGTTGCGACATGCGCATGGTCGAGCGGGTTGGCATGCTGTCCACCCGCCACGAGACCGGCAAAGTGAGCCATATCCACCATGAGGTAGGCGCCCACCGAGTCAGCAATCTCGCGGAACTTCTTGAAGTCGATGGCACGTGGATAAGCCGAGCCGCCAGCGATGATCAGCTTCGGGCGGGTTTCCTGGGCGCGCTGCATCACGCTGTCATAGTCGATCTGCAGCGTGTCCTGGCGCACGAGATAGGATGCGACCTTGAACCACTTGCCCGACTGGTTGACAGGCGAGCCGTGGGTAAGATGGCCGCCGCAGGCCAAGTCGAGGCCCATGAAGGTGTCGCCTGGCTGAAGGAGCGCGAAGAACACGCCCTGATTGGCGGTGGCACCAGAATGGGGCTGTACGTTTGCATAAGTGGCTCCGAAGAGCTCCTTGGCGCGATCAATCGCCAGCTGTTCCGACTGGTCGACATACTGGCAGCCGCCATAGTAGCGGCGGCCCGGATAGCCTTCCGCATACTTGTTGGTCATCACCGAACCCTGTGCCTCAAGCACTGCTTTCGACACGATGTTTTCCGAGGCTATCAGCTCAATTTCGTTCTGCTGGCGCATCAGTTCTGACTTGATGGCCTTGGCAATCTTGGGATCAGCCTTGGCAAGCGCATCCTTGAAGAAGCCGGGGAACAAGGCTTTTGCGGAGGCCGATGCCTTGGCCGGCTTCGCCTTTGCAGTTTTGTTCTTAGCCTTTGGCTTTACCGCCTTTTTCGCTTTCTTCGCCATGACGATCCCTCAATAAAAAACGCTGAAGCCTGCTCTATACAGGCTTCAGCGCATTGTAAACGTGGTGAAGTTTCTTACTGCTTCTTGGTAGTGTCGACAGCAGCCGTGGTGGTTGTCGTGGCCGGAGCAGCGTCAGCGGTTGCGGCAATAGGTGCGCAGCCGTTTGCGGGCTGGCCGTCCGAACCCGGCGTACAATCGAGCTTCTTCTTGATCGCCGGCTTTTTGACCGCGACAGCCTTGTTGATGGTAGTTGAGGCCTTCTTGTCGCCAACCTTCTTGTCATCGGCAGTCGAAGCGACGGCAGAGTTTGCCTTCGACTTCTTTTTCAATTTGAGCGCGCCACCACCATTCGCCTTCAGCTCTTCCGCGGCCTGACGCTTGTAGTAAGCATCCCAATCGAACAGGCCCTTCGGCTTGCTGCCACTCTGATAGGTGGTTGCAGGCTGGAAGTTTGAGCTGGACTGGATGTCAGCAGAACCAGCCCTCGTGCTCGAAAACAGGCTATTCATCGGCCGGCTGGCCATGTTCTGCTTACCGAAGAAGCCCCTGCCCTCTGCTTCAGCCGCATCAACCGGCGGTGTATTTGGCAGCGGCTTCAGTACGAAGCGCTGGCCATCCGGGCTCATCTGTCCAACCGGCATTGGCTGGCCGACGGTGAAGCCTGAACCGTCCATCTGATAGATGTCGTTGCGGAAAGCTATGGTGCCCTGTGCGGCTGGATAGGCGGTCAAATAAGCAACACGCAGCTGCGGGCCGGTTGGCATCGGAACATCAAGGCGCTCCAGTGTCTTTGCCATATCAGCAATCTTGGTAGGGTCAAAACCGTCCTGGCCATTGAGAACCCAATTCACCAGCTGCGGCATCTTCTCAATGCGGATGCAGCCCGAAGAGAAGAAGCGGTTGTTGTAGTTGAACAGGTCCTTTTCCGACGTATCGTGCAGATAGATGCCAAATGGACTGTGGAATTCAATCTTGGCTGTCGCCATCGCGTTTTCTGGGCCCGGCTCCTGACGGAACAGGTAGTTCTGCGCAATGATGGTCTTGAAGTTCAGCGTCTTGGGATCGACTTCGGGGCCATTGGGTCCGCCCTCGAGGATCTTCATGTTGATGTCGGTCAGGTACTTCGTGCTGGATTGGAGCTTGGGCAGAATATCCTTGCGGACGATCGATAGCGGGGCGTTCCAGTACGGATTGAACTTCACCGTGTCGACCTTAGTCATCACAATGGGTGTCGGGCGCGCTGGACGGCCGACGATCACATTGTGACGCTCAGAAACGCGGCCATTCTGCACGGCTTCGAGCTGCTGAGAAGGAATGTTGACGACGAGGTAACGGTCGCCAAGGCCCTGTTCATAGGTGGCAAGGCGTGGAATGTTTGCGGCAATGGCCTGCAAACGCTTTTCCACCGGTACGTTGAGTTCGGCTAGCGTTGCATCATCGATGCGACCAGTGACGAAGAGGCCATGGTTGCGCTGGAAACGCACCACGCTGTCCTGTGTGGCTGTCGTAAAGATCGAGGCATATTGGCCCTGCGTACCTTCGACACGCAGATAGCCTTCAAGATAAAGGCGGCGATTCAGGATCGCGACTTCCTGGCCGGTATCACCCTTCTTGAAATATTTGCGGGGCACCTGTGGCCAGCCACCCTGCGCCGCAATCGCTGAGTAGCGAGCTTGGGCATCCTGTAACAACTGTGCGCTGTTCGACTGCAGCATGGGCATCTGCTGCTGGCCTTCGACCACTTCCGTCACGGTCGTTGGCTTGCCTGCAGGTTGGATCGGCGTTTCCTTGGAGTTCACCGGACCGGCACCGATGTCATCATCGGCGTTGTCAAGCAGGCCGGCATGCGCCACGGGCAAAGCAATAAAAGAAATGCCAACTGCCAATGTAGCCAAAGTCAGACCAAAGCTGCGCAATTTGGTGATCGATCCCGTCATAGTTCCCATCAATTGCCTCTAAACCCTTTTGGCTATCACTACCAAGCGCGCTCGCTGTGGTCAAAGTTAAGACCCAACGATTACCGCAGAAGCGGTCTCACAAAATATCATACCGCCACAAGGCGGCATGAATCACATATTCCTGCCCATTAAAAGCCAGAATCCGACAAAATTGTGCTTTGGAGCATTTTGGCAACAGAATTGAATAATTTGCGCCAAGTTGTTCAAGTTTCAGACAAAACTTTGCGGTTGTAATGCCAGAGGCCGAGCCCGATCGCAATTGTGGCAATGCCAGCGGCCATCACAGCCAACGGGTTGGGTCCAAGCCTTTCAAACCATTGCGTATAAAGATGGATGGCGCCAAATACGGCCACCGTATTCACGAGGAATCGGCGCCCGTTTTTCGCGGCCCATGCACCTGCCGCGAGTAGCGCCAGCGCCCACGCAATGACAAAGGCATAATCGGGGATTTGTGGATGAGAAATGATCTCTGAGGCAGCCGCATCTGTGGTTGTACGCCATAATTGTCCGGGCGAATCGCCCCACAGAGAGCCCACCCAAAAACCCATGTTGACGATGATGATGCACATGCGGGTGAAGGTGAGCGACAGGGCGGCATTGATGCCTTTGAGATTCTTTGTCACCTGCCAAGCCGCAAAACCTAGAATCGCGAACACGATGATGGTCATCGTCGGTTCACGCACAACAATTTCGTAGCATGCAGACCAGTAGCCGGTTGAGCCACCAAGAGCCGATTCGATTGCGAGTGGAACCAGCGCTATAAGCAGCCTGCTGCCAGCCAAAACGGCGACACAGGCAAAAATGATGGCGGCCAGAATGGCCGTGCCGACGGGATTGCCGGAGAGATAGCCGAGCGCCCCCACAGTTGTAAGCGCCCCAACCACCATCCAGACGCTGCCCAACTTGCTCCACACTTCCGCGCGTGTGCGTGCAAACCAGCCCATTGCTACGAACGCGACGCCAAGTGCCGCGGCGATGGGTGCGGATTGCGTCAATGTCACTAGGCCCGCGGCCACGGCGATGGCTCCAAATGCCAGCAAGAAATTTATAGCGGTGGAGCCTGTATCCCGCATGGCGTGGTCCTTCAGAACCTTTACCAAATCAGCTGTGATCAACCCCTGCTCTTGCAGTTCTTCAACATCGACCAGAATTTTCATGTGCTCCCCCCGCGATGCGTCCCCTGCGCCGCAAGCTAGAGCATCAAGAACGCCATGTCAGCGCCGACATAGGTTCTGCGGATGGGCGGGCTTGCACCTGGACAAGCGGCAGGAGCGCTGGGCCAAGCCTGCATGCGCAGAAACCACACTCCCCGCCGGCACCATACTGAACAATAATGCGTGTAGATCGTTAGAGAGAGAATATGCTTAGAACAGGAGGTTTACATGACTGAAACAAGATTTGATGTTGCGGTAGAGCGCGACCGAGGTGTGAAGATCATTCCCGTCGGAGATCAGTGGCAGGCCGAGGTCTGGGACAAGGGAGCCCGCATAGGCGTTCGCAAATTCGCGACACGCGTGGAGGCCAACAGTTTCAAAGACCACGAGACAAAGAAAACGCGATCGCTAGCGTAAATTCGGTATATCCAGAGACATGCGCCAAGTTTGGTTGACGTGAAATCTTCCTAGGTATAATTTCCGTGCCAGTTCCATGACAAATGTCTTGGGATCGCGCTGGCCAAGGTGGGCTGGCCAAGTTGCTGGAAGGACGGGAGAACATGGCGCGCACGCTCGCCGATCGATTGCGCGGCGAGTGGTTGTTGGTCGTCAGCGTTGTTACATGCGTGGTCTTTCTCTGGAATGGCGACGCGATTTTCACGGGACTTGCAAATCCATTTCTTTTAACTGCGGTATTCATCTGGCTCTTTGGTGTCATGCTCGGCTCCGCGCTTTCGGCGGTTCGCCATGCCGATCGGCTGGCAGAGAAGCTCGGTGAACCCTACGGAACCTTGATCCTCACCCTTTCTGTCACCTTCATCGAAGTCGCCAGCATCTCCGCTGTCATGCTTCATGGTGACAACAACCCGACTCTGGTGCGCGACACCTTGCTGTCGGTGGTCATCATCATTCTGAATGGAATGGTCGGCCTTTCGCTTCTGGTGGGGGCGCTCCGTCACCGTGAACAAGCTTACAATCTGCAGGGCGCCAATGCCTATCTCGGCATGATCATTCCGCTTGTCACCTTGAGCCTGGTTCTCCCCACCTTCACCGTGACCACACCGGGACCAACCTTGTCTTTGCTGCAAGGTGCCTTCGTGGTTTTCGTCACGATCGGGCTCTATATCGCGTTTCTAGTGATGCAGACGGGCCGCCATCATGGCTATTTCACCTTCGGCGAGCAGATTGAACCGGCTCATGAAACCAGAAAGGCGGCTGCGCCGAACGACAACTCCGGCCTGTTCAACGCATTGATGCTGGTCGCTTACATGGCTCCCGTCGTTTACCTCGCCGAACAGCTGGCCCATCCCATCGACTACGTGATTGAAACGCTTTCCGCACCAGCTGCCATCGGCGGTGTCGCCATGGCAATCCTCGTGGCAACGCCCGAAGCCATTGGCGCAACACGCGCTGCCGCATCCAATCACATGCAGCGATCAGTGAACATCTTTCTGGGATCGGTGCTTTCCACCATCGGTCTTACTGTTCCCGCGATGATCTTGATCAGCCACCTGATCGGGCGGCCCATCATACTTGGTGTTCAGGGTGCCGATATGGTGATGCTGCTGCTTACTCTTGCAGTCAGCGTCGTGACCTTTGCCAGCGGCCGTACCAATGTCATGCAGGGACTGGTGCATCTGGTGTTATTTGCTGGCTATCTTCTGCTCGTTTTCGAGGCCTGAAATGGCGGAGAGGGAGTCCGCCCAACCCCTGTCCGGTGCTATTCACGAGCGGCCCCGCCTCTCCTTTATTTCCCTATATTTTTCAGTGAACATCACTGTCCATGGCTTCCGTTCATTGTTCAGCGACTGGGTCCCAGAGCAGACGAGCTTTTCCCATGAAACCCGCGAATATGCCTTGACGCGTCAAATCAGTGATAACGCGGATTCGGCCTATCGCCGTGGAGATCAGTTTGAAAGGCGTCGAAGTTGATAGCCGCTTGGAAGTCGTTCTGCTACAGCCAGCCCAAGGCAAAAATACTGACGATGAAGCGCTGGGTCTGGGCTCGATATCGGGTATAGCCACAAAGCTGTGCCCGAGGAGAGTGATGCGGTGAAGAACGACATCGACCCGTTTCCTCGGTCAAGGCTAATGCGAGCCCCAAACTCCGACATAGAGCATCTGACTTTTAATCAGAGGGTCGTGGGTTCGAAACCCGCCGGGCTCACCAATCAATTCAAAAGTTTAACACAAGATTTTCCGGCTACCGTTGACGGCGGCGTTCTCTCGGGTAACGAGATGAATACTAAAAGCATGTACCGGTGAACTCGATGCTCCGCTTATCGTGCGCGCACTTTCCAAGCTCACAGATTCATCGCAAGTTTTCTTCCTTCATAGATGGCCATGGCGGCATTACGGGCCGACACCGCATCACCGATCATCGGTGCTGCAAGCTCGTCGCCTACCTCGCGGTTTGAAACATTGGTTGCGGCCACAACCAGCGTGTCCGCTGCAATCCGCTCCGGAGCGCCGCCGAACATCTGTACAGTGGCGCCGTCGCCATGCCATTCACGCACCACCGCGTCAGTGATGAGACGCACGCCCAATTCACGCAGGCGCGCGCGCATCTGGATATCCGCCGCTGTGCGCGCCATTTCGAACATCACGCTGGCAGCAGGCGTGACCAAAGTCACCTCATGCCCCGCTTCGGCCAAGGTGAGTGCCGTGCCTGCGCCTTTCCAGTTGGCTGTCTCATCGAGCATCAACACGCGCTTGCCCGGGCGCGCCGAGCGGGACATGACGTCCTCGCAACTCGCAACATTGCCGCGCTCGATCCCTGGCAGCGCGTCAAACTCCGGCATGGCGCGCTGGAAGGCCTTGCCATCGGGCATGCGAGCCCGGTGGCAACGATCACCACATCAGCACCGATGCCCTTTGCCTCCTCGGCATCGAGCGGCGTGTTGAGCATGACCCTGACCTGCAGCTTTTCAAGCTGGCGTTCATACCAGTCGAGGTAGTCGAGGATCTGCGCGCGGCGCGGCTGCATGCCGGCCAGGCGGAACTGCCCGCCGAGCTTGTCGGAGGCCTCGGCCAAGCGTCACCTGATGGCCGCGCTCGGCCGCGACGCGCGCCGCCTCCAGCCCGGCGGCCCGCCGCCGACGACCAGTACCGCTTTCGGCTTCTCGGCTGGCGTGAAGCGGTCGCCGCCCCATTCGAACTCGCGCCCGGCCTCGGGATTGACCAGGCAGGAGATCCAGTAGTCGCGGTAGCGCCGGCCCCAGCACATCTGGTTGCAGGAGATGCAGGGCGCGGATGTCCTCGGCGCGGCCCTCGCGCGCCTTGTTGGCCAGATGCGGATCGGCGATCTGGCCGCGCACGATGCGACACCATGTCGGCCTGGCCCGAGGCCACGACATAATCGGCATTCTCCGGCGTGCGGATATGGCTCTCGCACTGCACCTTGGCATGCTTCACCACCTGCTTCAGCGCCTCGGCATAGGGCGCGCCCAGCTTGTCGGCATAGAACGACGTTGCGGGATGATCCTGGTGAAGTCGAAATAGCTGCCGGTGCCGCAGGTGACATAGTCCATCAGCCGGCGCTCGATCGTGCCAGGCGATGATCTCCTGCAGCTGCTCGATCGCTTTGTGAGACCTCGGGCCGGGTCATCGATGCTGATCGCCATGCCGATGATGAAATCCTCGCCCGCCAGCTTGCGGATGCGCGTCCATGATCTCGGCCGAGAAGCGCATGCGGTTCTCGAAGCTGCCGCCCTATTGGTCGGTGCGGCGGTTGCTGTAGGGCGACCAGAACTGCTCGATCAGCGCGTTATAGGCCGCCATGATCTCGATGCCGTCGAAGCCCGCCTCCTTGCGCGCGCCGCGCCGCCTGCACGAAACTTTCGATGATCTCTTCGATCTCGGCCTCGGTCATGCGTGGCTGCCGTCGGAGTCATGCATGGAGGGCAGGCCCGAGGGCGACCAGCTCGGCTGGAAGGAATTGTCCCAATCGCCATGGGCGCCGACGTGATAGAGCTGATGGCACATCACCGCGCCATGCTCATGCAGGCATCGGTGATCCTGCGGAAGCCGGGAATGACGGCATCGTCTCGGCGCGGAAATTGCCGCGGGTCAGCACGGCTTTCGATGCACCGGCGCCGGCTCGACCACGATCATGCCGCGCCGCCGCGCGCCCGTTCCCCGTAATAGCCGAGGTGGCGTTCGCCCGGCAGGCCTTGACGCATATTGGCGGTATGGGAGCCGAAGACGATGCGGTTGCGCAGGGTTTTGTGGCGGATCGTCAATGGCTGAAATAGAGCTGGAAATGGCTGGGACATGGTTGACCTCAATCGAGCACTGCGCCGCCTTCGGCCTTGCGGCGTTGAACAAAAGCGTGAAGCTGTTCCTTGCGTGCCGCATCCATTGGCGGCTCTTCGTAGATGGCGAGGGCCCTTTGCCAAATGGCTGATGCGCGCTGTGCCGCATCCTTGCCTCCGGCTTCGATCCACGCGCCATGATTCTGGGTGATGGAAATCATTGGGCGGTAGAAAGCGGTCTCAACCGTGGCAAGCGTGCGTTCACTGCCGAAGAAATGACCCCCTGGCCCCACACTGCGAATTTCACTCAGCGCCAACGTGTCATCAGTGACCATCACAGGCTGTATGGCGTGAACCGCGCTCTGCAGGATCTCGCAATCAAGCACGAATTTTTCATAGGAACAGCACAGCCCGCCTTCGACCCAGCCCGCCGCGTGCATCAGCAGGCTGGTGCGGGCTGCGACCGAACTCTGCACCGCCTGCGCCGATTCATAGCCACTGGCAAAATCCGGAACGTTGGATGACGAGAAATTGCTGGTGCGCAGCGGCATGTTGCAGAACCGTGCCAGTTGCCCGGCGATGAGGTGACCGCGCATCAGATCAGCCATGCCATAGGCCGGCGCACCGGTGCGCATGTCGACATTGAGCGAGGCGCAGCCATAGACGACAGGCGCCCCCTTGCGCACCAGCTGCGCCAGCACCACGCCGAAGAGAACTTCTGCGTGGGTCATGGCCATGGCGCTGGCCATCGTCGCAGGTGTCGAAGCCCCGGCCAGAACAAACGGCGTGATCAGCGTGGGCTGGCCATGACGCGCCATCTCCATCACACCGGTGGCCATGGGTACGTCATATTGCAACGGTGTATTGGTGTTAATGATGGAGAATACCCCGGGGCGTTTTCCAAATTCCTCAAGGGTCTCACCGCGCGCCATGGCACATAGAGTGAGCACGTCTTCGATGCGCTGTCGGTTCTGGCAGAAGGTGTAGGGCACCTTATCGGTCAGCGTCAGCATGGCGAAGGCCGCATCCAGATGACGGAAGCGCACTTCGACATCGAGTGGTTCCACCGGCCAGCCATTCATTTGCACGATATTGAAAAACTGGGTGAGCTTGAACAGCTCGCGCATGTCATCAAGCGTACCGGTTCGCCGGCCACGGGTAAGATCGGTGCAGGCGGGTGAACCCATCATGGCGGTGGTTGTGAACGCCGTGCCGCCAATGCGCACGGCGTGGCCGTCATTGCGAGGTGTCAGTGTGAATTCTGCTGGCACAGTCTTCAGTGCCTCGTCCACAATGTCGCGGCCCACCGTGATGAGCCCGGTCTCGTCTACGCTGGCGCCCGCCCTTGCCAGCAGTCGTTGCGCTTCCACCACCGGGCAACGAATTCCGATATCCTGGAGGATCGTCAGGGCTGCGTCATGCAACGTCAGCACTTCGTCCTGGGTTAGCAACTCCGTGGGTGCCAGCCTATTGCGGAGCGCCATCCACGGTTGTTGGACAATGTCACTCGTACTGCGACGGCGACGACTTGCTTCAGCCGGCCTCATGAAGTGGCGAAGCCCTTCAGCCGCTCATGCAGCGCACTGTCAATCGGCAGGCCTTCCTTGCTCAGGCGTTTGATGTTTGCTTCGCGGCGGGCGTTCGGCAGCCGCGCCCCTTCCTGCGAGGTGATAGATGCGGCTAAGGCGGCAACCTGCTTATGGAACGCTCCGCCAGAAAATACCTTGGGCTCAATGGCAATGAAGAACTGACCATTGCCGACCGGCTTGCCATCATTCTCCATCATCGAACCCATCTGTGGTCCGCGAAGCGAGCCGGTCAAAGCGGCGCACATCACTTCCACGATCAAGCCCTGGCCGAAACCTTTGTAACCGCCCGCAGGCGCCATGGAGCCCGCGAGGCCTTTAACAGGATCCTCCGTGGGCTTGCCTTCCTTGTCCAAAGCCCACCCCAAAGGAATGGATCGGCCCTGATCTGCTGCACGCTTCACGGCTGTCCACGCTACGGCTGACGAAGACTGGTCAATCAGAAAGGCAATCTTCCCTTTCTGGCCAGGCACCGCAAAGGACATGGGATTGGTGCCAATGACCGGTGTTTTGCCACCCACCGGTGCTATCGCAGGAACCGAATTGGTGAAGCCGAATGCCAGAAGGCCATGCTTGGCAAGATAGCCAGTGTGAAAACCCAACGTCGCCGCGTTGTAGGAATGGTGTACCGCCAGCCCCGCAATGCCGTTCTTTCTGGCTACGGGAATGAGTTTTTCAAAACCCTTCTCAATGGCAGGATGGGCAAAGCCATTCTTCGCATCCACCCGGAATGCCACTGAAGAAAGTTTCTTTACCTTTGGCTTGGCCTTGCCATCAATTTTGCCACTCTGCACGTGTTCGCAATAATATTGCAGCCAATAGAAGCCGTGTCCCTCAAGGCCGGAAAGCTCGGTGTCGAGAATGGCTTCGGTAAAATAGCCCGCATTCCGGGGCGATGTGCCGGCGCCAATCAACGCCCTCGAAATCAGGCGTCGCGCCGCGCGCGGTGAAAGCCGAAGCGTCGTGTCGCTCATTCAGTTCACCACTTCTTCCGCCTTGAAGATGACAGGAGTCATCGCATCGAGGATACTCTGATCGAGATGGCAACGGATCAGATGGCCATTGCCAACGTCGTACAGCGGCGGCAATTCCCTTTCGCAACGGTCATCGGGCACCTGTGACTTGCGGGGGCAGCGCGTCTGAAACGGACAGCCAGGTGGCGGATTGGTGGCAGATGGAATATCTCCCTCCAGGACCACACGTCGCTTGGTGAAGCGCGTATCCGCGATTGGAATGGCAGAAAGCAACGCCTCCGTATAAGGATGATAGGGCGGATTGAAGATTTCATCCGTGGTGCCCTGCTCCACGATGTAGCCCAGATACATCACGACCACGCGGTCTGCGAGATAGCGCACGATGGAAAGATCGTGACTGATGAAGACCATGGTGGTCTTGGAGTCGCGCTGAATGTCCATCAAAAGTTCAGTCACCGCCGCCTGCACGGAAACGTCAAGCGCTGACATTGGTTCGTCCGCAATCACCACCTGCGGCCGACCAGCGAAGGCGCGCGCCACGCCGATGCGCTGCTTCTGGCCGCCGGAGAGCTGGCGCGGCATGCGGCTTTCAAAGGCACGTGGCAGTTTGACCAGATCGAGCAGCTGCAACATGCGTTCGCGCCGCTCAACCGTGGTTTTGCCAACGTTGAATTTCTCCAGAGTCCGCATGATTTGCGAGCCGACGGTGTAGGACGGGTTCAATGTATCGAACGGATTTTGAAACACCATCTGGATCGAGGAAACGGTCGACGTGCCGCGCTGGTCCACTGCGGTGGACTGGATATCCTTGCCAGCCAGCGTGACCCGGCCACCTGAAGCCTTTTCTAGGCCGAGAAGCACCTTGGCGAGAGTGGATTTGCCGCAGCCGGATTCGCCGACAATCGCAACGGTTTCAGAAGCACGGGCCTCGAGACTGATATCCTCGTTAGCTTTTACCGTGCGGCGCTCACCCTTGCCGAAAATTTCATTGGCAGCCACATGATAGTGCTTCTGTAGGCGATCTATGCTGAGCACCTTGTCTCCCGGCGCGACCGGCTCCCGAACAGCACTGTCCGCTATGGCTGCGGCCCAGTCGATTTCAGCCCAGCGGATGCAGCGGGTTTCATGGCGCGTATCGCCCGCCACCTGCTCCATCGGAATATCGGACATATCACAGCGGCCGGGCACGAAATGCGAGCATCGTGGGCCGAAATTGCAACCCTGCGGCCGGTGCTGTGGCAATGGCAACTGGCCGGGGATGGCAACCAGGGGTGCGGAGTTCTTGTTGGTTCCCGGCAGAGCGATGGAGCGAAACAGGCCTTGGGTATAGGGATGCCGCATGTTCTGGAAGACATCACCAATGCTGCCTGTTTCAACGGCCTCGCCTGAATACATGACAGTGATGCGGTCGCATGTCTCACGGATCAGGCCCAGATTGTGGGAGACGAAGATCATCGAGGTGCCGAGTTTGCGGCCCAACTCCTTCACCAGATCAACGATGCCCGCCTCAACTGTCACATCCAGTGCGGTCGTGGGCTCATCAAGAAGCAAAAGCGCCGGCTTTGACAACAGCGCCATGGCGATCACGACGCGTTGCTGCTGGCCGCCGGAGAGCTGATGGGGATATGAACGCATGATGCGTTCCGGGTCCGGCAATTTCACCGACCTGACCATCTCCAGGACACGCTGGCGCGCCTCTTCCTTTGTAACTTTTTCATGGGTGAGTGGCACTTCCATCAACTGGTCGGCAACACGCATCGATGGGTTTAGGCTTGCCATCGGCTCTTGATACACCATGGCGATCTGCGAGCCGCGCAACGAGCGCAACTCGGTCTCACTGAGTTCACCCATGTCGCGGCCATGAAACTTGATCGTGCCGCTCTTGATCTTTCCGATGCCCGGCAGATCGCGCATGATGGCAAGTGCAACGGTGGATTTGCCACAACCTGATTCACCCACCAGCCCCATGCACTCGCCCGGCATCACCTTCATGGAAAAGTCCATCACGGCGGGGATTTCGCCAGTCTTGCCGAAGAAAGAGATATTGAGGTTCTCGATTTCAATGATTGGTGTGGTGTTCATGGGTTTCGCCTAGTCACGCAGGGATTGTTCACGCAGGGAATCGGCCAGCAGATTGAGGCCAAGCACAAAAGACATCAGCGCAATTGCCGGGACCAGCGACGGCCAGATATAGAGCCTTAGGTACTGACTGCCATCCTTGATCGACGTGCCCCAATCTGGACTTTCGGGAGACATGCCCAATCCGAAGAAGCCGAGCGTGCCCAGAAGGATGGTGGTGTAGCCGATGCGCAGGCAGGTATCGACGATCAGCGGGCCCCGCGCATTTGGAAGTATTTCCCAAATCATCGTGTACCAGGGGCTTTCGCCTCTCGTCCGCGCCGCGTTGATGTATTCGCGCGTTTTGATGTCCATCACCAGGCCGCGCACAATGCGGAAGACGCCGGGACTGGAGGCGAAGGCAACGGCAATGAAGATATTCAGCTCGTTGGAGTCGAGATGCACGAGGTGCAGAGGATCAATGTCAAAAACCAGGCCGGCATAAACATAGCCCCCGATCAAGAGCGTCAATGCCAAGAGAATGACGCATTTCGCCGGCTGTTTCCGATAACCGGTATAGAAGAGCACCAGCATGAAAATGATTGGAAACAGAAAGAAGAATCCGGCCATCGCATAGGGAACGGCGGTTTCCATGATGCCTGGCGTCACCAGGAGATAAAAAAGCAGAATGACTGGAAAGGCGAGAACAAGATTGGCGATGAAGGACAAGACGACGTCAATTCTGCCGCCATAATATCCGGCCGCCAGCCCCAGCAACGACCCAACCAGAAGCGAAATCACGGTTGCTGCAGGTGCAATGGCAAGCACGATGCGGCTGCCGTAGATCATGCGACTGAAGACGTCGCGCGCCAGATTGTCGCCGCCCAGCAGATAGGCTTGACCTGATTGCGCATCAATAGAACCCGGCACGGCGAATTTCAGCGTCACGATCTGGTTGAGCGGATCGAAAGCCGAAACCGCTGGTGCAAACAAGGCGGTGAACAGCCAGAACAGGCAGATGAACACCCCTGCAAGCCCCACACCCGTCGCCACCAGATGCCCAAAGAGGCCGAGCCGGCGGCGAAAATAGAACGACAGGCCCAAGGTGACGATCAAGGCTGCCCAAGTGGGCCATAAGCGGACTGCGATGCCGGCGACGATCTGCAATGCATTCAGGTGTTCCATCGCGTCCCCTAACTCAGCCTGATGCGCGGGTTGAGATAGGCGTAACCAATGTCGGAGATCAACTGCGTGACCAGCACCACGGCCACCGACACCAGGCCCAGGGACAACACCAGATCGATATCATTGTTCGATGCGGCAGAGACCAGAAGAAACCCGAAGCCCTGATAGCGGAAGATGGCTTCAGTCACCACAACACCGGTGAGCAGCCAGGGAAACTGCAGCATGATAACCGTAAAGGGCGCGATCAAGGCATTGCGCAAGGCATGTCGCAGGACAACGGTGCGAAAGCTCAGGCCCTTCAGCCGCGCTGTCCGGATATATTGTGACGACATGACTTCGGTCATTGAGGCCCGCGTCATCCGGGCGATGTAGCCGATCCCGTAAATCGCCAGAGTCAAAACTGGCAGGGTGAAATTGTAAAACGTGATACCTTCCGAGGTTGCGGTTGCCGCGGATCCATTGAGGGTCTTCAGCCAGGTCGCAAAAACGACAGACAGGATGATACCGGATACATATTCCGGCGTGGCCGTCGAAACGATGGAAACAACCGATAGATAGCGGTCAAGCTTTGAGCCTTCCCGCATGCCCGCAAGGATGCCCATCAGCAGGGACACCGGAATCATGACCACCATCACCCAGAACATCAAAAGGCCCGTGGCCTTGAGCGCCTGTGGCAAGCGGTTGCTGACTTTGGTCTTGAAGGCCGTTGAACAGCCAAAGTCGCCTTCCAGAATGCCGCTGTAGACCGGCACGCCAGCCTCGTCGCAGAAGCGGAAGCGCGGAACGGGCTCGTGGGTATTGGGATCGATGACCGGCTGTTTCTGGACTATTCCAATCCACCGCCCATATCGGACAAAGAAATTGTCGCGGTAGCCATTGCGTCGCAACCAGCTGTCCAGGTCCTGCTGGCTGGCATGGGTCTCGGTCTGGAAAATGGCGAGCTTCTTGAGATTGGGCTCCAGATTCACGAAGAAGAACACAGCCAGAGACAGACAGAACATGGTCAGCACCATGATGCCAAGACGTTTGGCTATGAACTTGAACATGCCGCCATCTCAGTGACCTCATGACCGCGGCGGGCAAAACCCAGATGTTCCGCCCGCCACCAGTCCTGGGCTACTTATCGAGCCACACGTTCTCCATATGCAACTCGAATGTGGGATGCATCTCGAAGTTCTTCACATAAGGCTTCAGGTGGCGGTAGAGCGAACGCCAGAACGGCTGGATGATGATGCCGGACTCCTGCAGGATGGACTCGATATCCTTCATCAGTTCCTTGCGCTTGCCGGCGTCGGCAATGGCCAGAGCCGCGTTGAGCTTCTTGTCGAAGTCAGGGTTGGAATAAGCGCATTCGTTCCAGGCTTCGCCGGTGCGATATGCGAGGGCAAGTACCTGAACTCCAAGCGGGCGCATGTTCCATTCCGTAGTGGACCAGGGATATTTCAGCCAGTCGTTCCAGAAGGTGGAGCCTGGAATGACGGTGCGCTTGATCTTGAAGCCAGCTTCGCGGCATTGCTGCGCTATGACATCACCCGGGTTCTTCACATAGTCCTGCTCGTAGGAAATGAGCTCGAACTCATGGTCAATCTGGCCCGCGTCGGTCATCATTTGCTTGGCCTTGGCAAGGTCACGCTTGATCATCGGAAGTTCGTAATATTCCGGATGCAGCGGCGCGACATGATGGTTTTCGCCAACCTTTCCGGCGTTGTTGTAGCCGAGTTGGAGGACAACATTGTTGTCCACAGCCAGCTGCAACGCGTTGCGCACCTTCTGGTCGTCGAACGGCTTGTTGGCAATATTGGTACGGATCACGATGGTCGAGGCGGTCACGACTTCCGACTTTACCAGACCCATGCCGTCCATCACTGTAACAGTGTCGCCCACGGTCTGGTAATCGCAATCGATTTCGCCGGATTCCAGGGCCGATACGGTAGCGTTCTGCTGTTCGCCGTAATCGATGAATTCAATGCCATCAAGGAAGGGCTCGCCACCCCACCACTTGAAGTTTTCGCGGCGCTTGACGGCAGCCTTCGTGCCAGCGGCATACTCGGTGATCTCATAGGGGCCGGTTCCCGGCGTCTTCAGCATGTCCGGATTCTTGTCGAAGGACGGGTGCACGACGATGGCCGGATAGTCGCACACGCCGGCAATGATCGTGATGTCGGAGGCAGCAGGCTTTAACTTCACGGTGAAATCGTCGACCTTGACGATGGCGCCATCAGCCGCCTTCTTCGTGTTGGCATCAATCAGCGTGCCCATGCGGCCAGCCATGGAATTGCCTTCGGCGCCCTTGTCGCACCAGCGATTGAGATTATAGATCACGTCGTCGGCCTTGAAATCATCGCCGTTCGACCATTTCACGCCCTTGCGGATGTGGAGTGTGTATTCGGTGGCGTTGTCGTTGACGTCCCAGCTTTCCACCAGTTGGCCGGTAAAGGTGCCGTCCCGGTTGTAGCGGGCCAGATATTCATTGCACTGGCGCGAAACGTTGGCCATTTCGGACCAGTCCCACGTACGTGGGTCTTTCATTTCCTTGACCAGCATTTGCATCTTGAGGACGCCGCCCTTTTTGCCGTCTGCGGCCATTGCGGGCGTTGGCGCCACCAGGCCGATCATGTTGTAGGCGGTTGTGGCGGTGGCCCCGAAAACGCTGGCCATGGCCAGGAATTCGCGACGGTTGAATTTACCGGCCTTTGTCTCATTGGCGAGGTCGTCAAAGACCTGAGGCATCGGTTGGCCGTTTTTCTTGAAGAATTTCATGATAGCTCTCCCATGTTATGTCCAAACACCTGTACGCCGTGGCTGCCCTTTGCACGGTGTTGCACAAAATTTTTCCGGCTTTTCAATGTGATGATGAAAGACCGGTGTTCAGCTTCCGGTCTGACTGATGCGGCGTCCAACGCTGAAACTGATGCATTGTTGTGAATGCTTCAATGAATTCACCTGTCACACAAACAAATTGTCGTTATGGAGTTCATAAGCTAGCGTTATGGTCATGGACATCGACGTCCGTTTGTTGCGGAGCTTTGTATCTATCTTCGAACGCGGGTCACTCTCGCGTGCCGCTGAACACCATTCCTGCACGCAAGCCGCCATGAGCATGCGCCTGAAATGGCTGGAATCCGAAATGGGTGAAGCACTGTTTGTGCGCCACCACCACCGCCTGGAACCCACCTTTAAGGCGACGGAGTTTTACGCCCGGGCTCTCGTGGTTCTGCCGCCTATGACGAGATGATTTCGGCCACGCGCAACACAATGCACCGCGGCAAGCTACGGGTAGGCGTCCCCGACGATTATGCGCGGGGTTTCCTGCCGCCGGCTCTGCTGCAGGCCAAGTCCGCGCTGTCGCAAATTGAAATTGAGATCGTGTGTGGCCTCAGCGCAAACTTGGCAGCCCTGATGTCCCGGCATGAACTGGACATTGCGTTGGTCTCTCTTGCCTCCACACCCGCAAATGCCATCACCACGATTGATGTTCCCCTCAAATGGGTGATGGATCCTTCTTATGAGCGGCAATCAGGGCAACCCATTGGGCTTGCCGCTTATCCAGAGGGCTGCCTGTTCCGCCGGGCAATGACCCAAGCTCTGGATGCAGCGGGTTTACCTTGGGCCGTACTGGCGCAAAGCCAGAACCGCGCCGGCATAGTTGCCGCCTTGCGTGGCATGCTGGGGGTTTCGTCGATGGCCGTCGGCACTGCACCTGATGGCGTGGTTGAACTGGTTGAGAATGTGTGGCTCCCGCCGTTGCCACGGGTACCCATCTCGATTTTGGCGACGGACAAGGCACTTTCTCAAGAGGGCAAGGTCTTGGCGGATGCAATCAAGATGGTGCTTGAACAGGCCAGATGTTCGAATGTCGCGCCGGCACAGCTCTAGTTTTTCAACGTTTTGATCCAACGTTTCAGTGCAGAAAATGCATTCGGTGCGGGCCTGAATTCCACAAACTGCTCATGTAAATGACCATGCCTTTTTCCGCGCAAAATCTCGGAATGCACGTGGCCTCCGCGCCTGAAAAGCCCCCGGATTAGGCGGAGGCTGCTTCCCAGCAATGGGTCGCGCGTGCCTGCCATCACAAAAAGCGGAAAACCTGCAAGCTCTCCCAGCTGAGAAGCGTCAAATGGCGAGCGCTGCGCCTCGGGGTTCACAGCGTTCCAGTAGCGCCGCAATGTTGGCTCGTCGAGGCCATCGACGCGGCTCATGTGAGCACGGAACGCCGCATCTTGCACCAAACCAAAATATCCATAGAACAGCGCAATTCCCGATATCTGCTTGCGCAGTCCGGAATGTGCAGCACAGGCGGCTGCGGCCACCAATGAGGCGCCCGCCGAGTTGCCGCACAAGATGAATCTCTGGCCACGCAAGGCACCAATGACCTTGAGAATATCAGCAATCTGATCGTGGGCATTGACCTCGGGGGCAAGCCGGTAATCCACTGAATAAACCGCAAGCCCCATGTGGCGGCACAGGGCTGAGCTGATATCAACATGGGTTTCCGGACTACCGGCGATCCAGCCACCACCATGAGCGTAGACGATGCACGTGTCCGGAAGGGACGGTCGCGTTGGCATGTGGAACAAGACCCGTACGCCACCGCGATATTCAGATCTCACCCATCCTGGAATGGGCTTGGCGCGCTCGGCCAGATAGGTACGGCGCAAGTCCGCAAAACTATCGTTCAACCAGTCCAAGAGCGGCCCCGCATGTCATGACCACGCGTGGCATCAATCAGCCGCCGCATCAGGGAGCGTTCGACAGCCGACTCCAGCCTATGAGGCGAACCACCATCTTTCGGCGCCACGTGCGCCATCGAGCGGCCAGTTGGCTGACAGCATGTCGCCATGAGCAACCTTCTTGTTGCGGGCGTACAGCCAGTTACGGAAGAAGGGAATGATGGCACCACTTGTATCACTTACGATCTTCTGCATTTCAGAATACTGGGCCTGACGTTTTTTCTGGTCCAGTTCGGCACGCGCCGCCACCAGGAGGTTGTTGAAGCGCGGGTCGGCGAAATGAGTTTCATTCCAGTCCGCACCCTTGGCGAAAGCAAGTGAGAAAATGATGTCAGGTGTTGGGCGCTGTCCCCAGCCCGCCATGAAAAAGGGCTTCTTCAACCACACATTGCTCCAGTAGCCATCATTGGGTTCACGCACCACATCGATAGTAATGCCGGCCTTGGCTGCGTTATCAGCAAACAGCAGCGCCATGTCCACGGCACCGGCAATCACGGTATCCGCAGCAGAAAGTTGGACTTTGATGTCACTCAGCCCTGCCTTCTTCAGGTAGAATTTAGCCTTGTCGGAATCATAGGCGCGTTGCTCCAAGCTGGCATCGTAATAGGGCATGATCGGACTGATCGGATGGTCATTGCCAATGGACCCATGGCCGCTCAGCACCGTCTCGACAGCAGCCTTGCGGTCAATGGCATATTTTAGAGCCATCCGCACATCCGCATTGTCGAAAGGTTTCTCATCCATATGCATGGCCATGTCGACAAAGGTGCCTGACGGCACTTCATCAAGTGTCACATCTTGGGCTTGCTTGAGACTGTCCGCAGTCTTGAAGTCGCACTCGATCATGGCATCAACTTCGCCACCCATCAGTGCATTTGTGCGCGCGGTCACGTCGTTGACTGCTATGAAGTTCACTGCGTCAAAATGTGCACGGTCCTCTTTCCAGTAGTTCTTGAATTTGGAAAGCTTGGCAGAGACACCAGGTTGGAAGTCGTCCAGCACATATCCGCCCGTACCGTTCCTGGACTGTGGATCGATCTTGCCATCTTTCGAAGCCAGCATCACGAGATGATAGTCCGTAAGCGCATAGGGCAAATCGGCATTGCCCTCCTTGAGCTTCATGACCAAAGTGTTCTTGCCATCGGACTTGATCTCATCCACGCCCGAAAGCAGCGATTTGGCCGCGGATTTGGAATCCGTGCCGCGGTGATAGTTTAATGTCGCGACAGCATCGTCGGCATCGAAGGTCTTGCCGTCATGGAATTCCACACCCTTTCTAATCTTGAAGGTCCAGGTCTTGGCATCAGGTGTGGCTTCGAAACTCTCGGCCAATTCACCCATCACCTTGTTGTCGCCGCCAATCTCGGTGAGGAAATTGGTGCGCGTATGCACCAGCGTGATCATGAACCGCGAGTTGTAAGTTGCAGGGTCAAGGCTGTCAGAAGTGTTGCCGTCATCGAGCGCCACTCGGAACGTGCCGCCGGGTTTGGCCGTCGCCGCTTCCACCTTGGTGTTCCAAAGTACGGTGGCTGCGGCGGCAGTTGCGCCCATCGCCATCACGCCTTCCATAAACCCGCGCCGGCTCAGTCTTTTGGCCAATGCCAAGCTGGCTAAGCCGTCAATATGCTTTTGCTTGCTATCCATTTCGCCTCTCCTGATCTCATCGCTGGTCAACCGAACCAGCACAAGGAAGGCTATGACGCAGCTTCAAAGGAACAATTGTCCGAATTCTCGAATTAATGTGCAGCGCCAATAAATCGCGGATGGAGGATCGGTTAAAGTTGCGCGAACTCACTGTCCAAATTTTCGACGGTGAAGCGGATAGGACAGGTTTCTTCGGTGTACCAGACTGTGGCTGCAGAGCCCCTAAGCAAGCTGATCACACGCTGTGTATCCGCAACAGCGCCGCCATAAAGCCGGTTGGCCAGGTTGAGAATGGCACTCTTGTGCATCAGTTCGGTGCCGCTTGTGCAGGCGTCTTTCACCAGCAATGTACGAAATCCTGCTGCCATCGCGTCACGTATGCTGGCAGCGACGCATTGTTCGGTCCACACACCGGCAACAATCAGCCATTCGATGTTGAATGCGTTGAGTTTGCCTTTGAGACTTCCTTCCTCAAAGGCGCTCGCATCATTCTTGTAGATCACGGTTTCAGAGCCAGACGGAGCCACCTCGGGGCAGATCTCAATGAGAGGGCTATCCTTGTCACTGAAGCTGGCTTCGCCGTCGCCCGTGCGTGGTTCAAAAGGGCGTGGAGGCACGATTTCATAGTCGCGCCGATAGGCCGCATGAATTACAGGTATCCCCGCCGCGCGCGCAGCCTCCAAAACCAGCCGTACACGCTGCAATACTTCGTTCAGGCCAAATGCGAGGCAATTTGTGTTGGCCCGTTGCTCTTCCTGGAAATCCACCAGAAGCAGCGCGGTGCGGGGAAGATTAAGTGTCAGAGTTTTATGCATCAAACCTCTTTGAACATAAGTTCCTCCTCAAAGGGAAAGCGCGAAATCAGTTCAGTGCCGGTCTCGGTGATCAGGATCTCCTCCTCCAGCTTGACGCCCTCGCGGCCGCCCTTCTCGCCGATATAGCTTTCGACGCTGACCACCATGCCGGGCAGCAGATGGCCCTCGCGGCCATAGGTCTCGTAATCCATGGCATGCGCGATGAACGGTGTCTCGCCATGCATGCCGACGCCATGCATCACCGAGGTGTAGCGCTGGTCGACGAAGCGGTCCGGGATCTTCCACGCCTTCTCGGCGATTTCGCGGAAACGCCATGCCGGGCTTGACGATCGCGATATTGTGCTGCACCTGGTCATACGCCATGCGGTAGAGCGACTTCTGGTAGGCGCGTCGGCTTGCCCGGCCCGCAGCGGAAGGTGCGCGAGAAATCGGAATAGTAGCCGTAGCAGCCGATCGTATCGGTATCGAGCGCCACCAGTTCGCCCGGCCGGATCTTGCGGCCGCTGGCCTCGTTGAACCAGGGATTGGTGCGCTGGCCTGAGGTCAGCAGCCGCGTCTCGATGAACTCGCCGCCCTGGCGGATCACCTCGTCATACATGATGGCGAAGAGATCGTTCTCGGAGACGCCGGGCTTGATCGCCTCGCGCACCGCAGCGACCGCGGCCTCGGCGCCGGCCATGCTGACACCTGCAGGCATTTGACCTCCTCGGGCGTCTTGATCGCGCGCACGGCCAGGATCTCGCCCTGGCAATCCCTGCACCTCGCAGCCGCGCTTTTCCAGCGCCAGCGCCTGGAGATGGCTGCAGCGGTCGAGGCCGATCTTCATCGAGCCGCCGCCATGCTGCTTCAACAGTTCGGCGATCTCGTCGGCGAACGGCCCGGCGGTCTCGTCGTCGCGTCCGGAGACCGACGACCAGACCAGCTTGGACGGCCGCGCCTCGTCGACCGTGTCGAGCACCATGCGAGACATGATAGCTCTGCGGATATTCGAACAGCACGATCGGCCCTTCGGTCGGAATGAAGAAATAGCGCGTCGAGTTGCGCAGGAAATAGCCGAACATGTTGCGCGAGCCGGTGGCGTAGCGCTGGTTGTAAGGGTCGAACAAGAACGACGCCGCCATAGCCGGCCTCGCGCATCCAGTCGCGCAGCTTGGCCAGCGCGGCCTTTGCGCAAGGCATCCGCATCGATGAAGGACGGCTCGGTGTCCGACAGCCACATGCCGCCGGCCGGATCAGCCGCCGCCGGGTGGCGCATGCGATCCTTGAAGTCGACGTCCTCGGTGCTGTCGGGGTCGAATACGACGATTGACACGCAAAGCCTCCCTGTTTTGGCTTCTGAGCCTACGCCGCACCAGTGATTTGAGGATGTGCCGTTTTCCCTGTTTTCTGTGCGGAGCAGATCTTCATCGTGCGCGCCTGGCATTGCGCAGCGAGCCAGGTGTGCGGCCGAAATGATGATGAAATGCCCGCACAAAGGATGAAAAGCTCAGATAGCCACTGGCCAGCCCGATATCGCGCACCGCCATGCTGGAATGTTCGATCAAATCCCGTGCCCGGCCCAATCTGATCTTCTTGATGTATTCTGACGGCCCCGATCCTGCCCCTTCCTTGAAGGCGCGCTCGAGTCTTTCAATGCTGACGCCGAGCTTTTCAGCAATATCAGTCACATGGATCTGCATTTCAGGTGCCGCTTCAATCAAACCGACGGCCTTGAGCACCAGATCATCGCGAATTCCCGTTCGGATGCGCAGCTGCAGCCTTTGGCGATCGGACGAGTCGCGAATACGGTCATGGACAAACCATTCTGCCACGTCCTTGGCCAAGTCAGCGCCGTGATGTCTCGTGATGATTTCCAGCATCATGTCCAACGCACCGATCCCGCCCGCCGATGTAAACCGGTTGCGATCGATGACAAAAATCTCGCGTGTGAGTTGCAGGTTCGGAAATGCTTCAACAAAGGCCGGTTGGCTGATCCAGTGCAGGGTGCAGGCATAGCCATCGAGAAGACCGGCGCGCGCCAGATAGAATGCCCCGTCTGCCACACTGCCGATATTGGATCCACGGCGCAGGTTTTTGCGCAGCCAATTCAGCGGAGCCTCGGCTTTAAGCTTGTCCGCATCTCCACCCGAGCACACCACGAGATATTCGGCAAAGGGTGCGTCCTTGGCACCAAAGTCGGGATTGATCGTGATGCCGTTGGACGCCACGACCGGCTTCTTGTCCTGGCCCACCAGGAACCACTCATAAAGTTTTTTATCGGAAATCTTGTTGGACGCACGCAGCGGCTCGATGATGGCGCTGAAGGCCATCATCGGAAAGCCCGGAAAGGCCAGTACCCCGAAACGAATAGGCTGCTTTTCTGTCATCCGCTGGGGAGTTCAATTTACAATACTGAAAAGGTCAAGAGCGCCTCCAGGCTCCCAATGCCGCAGACGGCAACGTAGATAGGATCGTGAGGGCATGTATAAAACTTTCGTACCGCATGTCGAGGATCAGGTAGATGCCCACAAACCAGGCCGCAATGAGCAAAGGTGCAGTCGAAAGTGAATGTTCAAATGCCTGTCCACTACCATGCCGGCAGCACACCAAATCTCGCCCAAGTGCTGCTCCATCATCGCTCACCTCAAGTAACCGAACAGCATTACAACCGTGCGCGCTCCATCACCTTCAGCAAGAAATTTGCAGCCGTGGTCGACCAACTGAAATAGACCAGCCGGCAAACGGCACCGCAATCCACTGTTCATCATTTCGATGTTGTGGGGAAAAATGTGGGGAAGCGATATGCGCGCGCGAGAATTATTTATTTATACCAACGCGCTAACCAAATTGACTGGCGGAGAGGGAGGGATTCGAACCCCCGGAAGGCTTGCACCTCCTACGGTTTTCAAGACCGTCGCGATAGACCACTCTGCCACCTCTCCGCAAAGCGAGGCTGGGATTAGGCAAACGGCTTACATTAGGCAAGAGAAAACCCGCCTTGAACCGGGGCCGATCCAAGGCGGGTTGCGCCGCTCTCCTGACTCGGAGATGCCCTTTACAGGCGGTAAAGGATCTGATCGGTCCAATAGCGCTCAAGACGCGCGAGGGCCCGGTTCAGGGAGTCAAATTCATTGGTGCTCAGACCGACCACCTGTTCGATGGCGGCAAGCTGGCGATTGTAGAGCGAGTCAACACGGGCGCGGACCGCCTCACCCTTGTCGGTGAGGCTGACGCGCACCGCGCGCTTGTCGTGCGGCGAACGCTCGTGGTTGATGTAGCCGAGGTCGACCAGCTTCTTGAGATTGTAGGAGACGTTCGAGCCCTGGTAGTGGCCGCGGGTCTTGAGTTCGCCGGCGGTCAATTCGGCATCGGCAATGTTGAAGAGCAACAGTGCCTGCACCGGATTTACTTCCTTTTCGCCCGAGCGTTCAAAATCGTCCTTGATCACATCAAGCAGCCTGCGGTGCAGACGCTCGATCAATGTCAGGCTTTCAAGATAGCGGTTCTTGAATTCCTGCTTTTCGGTTGAGGGCACGCGTTTTTCCCCCACGGCAACCTGCGTGTTCATGGCAACACCTCTTGTTCCTGTTGGCGGGCCCTGTCTCTGAGCGGACGGGTGCCCGTTGATGCGCCAAACTATGCTGAGGGATTTAAATTGGTCTGAAAGTTCTCAGTAAATTTGAGATTACATTTTCAGAAAATTCGATTTAATTTCAACAGGGTTTACAAGCGGAATCCATTTTCGGTTCACTGCGGCCTAGGTTTTTTGGTTAACCCGCCGTGAACAGGGACGCCGCGGTGCAGTCAGGAGCAACCGAGATTGCGGGCCTTTTGCTTGCCCATTTGCAGCGCGCCGGAAACCTGGGCGGCACTGTAGCGCGACATCAGCTGATTGCGCTCAGCCACGATCGAAGCATAAAGATCGTTGATACGGCCGCCCTGCGTGCCACAGCGGCTGGCCACAAAGTAAGTGGCGGTCATATCTGCGTAATGGCGAAGCCCTGGCAGTGATGCGTTGCCAGCAGCCAGTGGACGAACGGGAGATGCATCCGGCGCCGAGGGCTGGGTCGTATCGGCCTGCTGCTGCGGCGCCTTCGCTTTGCTTTCATTCGTGACGTTGCTGTCACTGGCTGCAGCGGCGATTTCGGATGCTTCCGAGACGGCGTCTGCAGCGCCCTGCAGGATGCTCAATGTTGCGAGCTTCTCCTCGGTGCTGCAGGCGGACGCTGCGCCAAGGGTACGCCCACGTAACGTGGCGCCCTTGGTCATGATGACGGGCTCGCGGTTTGCGAGCTGCAGCTCGGCGCGGGCCGCCAGAAGCGAAAGCTTGTCTTTCTGGGAAGCACTGAGATAGCCGCATTTCGAAGCATTGGCTTGGGCGCGGGCCAGCATTTCGGTGGCTTGTTCGGCCGGCAGGCTGGCAGCCATGGCCCAGCTGCTCACCAGAGCCGTCGCCAGAAATGCGCTGAAGCCGGAGAATTTTGCGAAGTTATTGGTCATGTAGTCCCACCTATATGGAGGATGCTACAATCACGCCGCCGCGGCTAAAACAGCCTAAACAAGGCGTGAATTCCGCGCATTGTGGTTAAGGTTTGGTTGCGTTTGCAAAAGCCCCATCGGGGGATTATGGCAGGCACCATGTCAAAACCGCATTCGATGTTTCCGGCGGTGCGCCTGCGCCGAAACCGCAAGTCTCCCTGGGTCCGCAACCTGGTGCGTGAACATACGCTGACGGCGTCCGATCTCATCTGGCCGATGTTTGTGATTGACGGCAAGGACAAGACCGAGGCGGTTTCTTCCATGCCCGGCGTCACACGCTATTCCATCGATAATGCCGTGAAGCAGGCGCGCGAGGCACAAAAGCTTGGCATTCCCCTCCTTGCCCTCTTCCCGAACACGGATCCGAAGCTGCGTGATGAAGGCGGCACGCGAAGCCTTCAACTCTGAAAATATTGTCTGCCGCGCGGTGCGTGCGATCAAAAAAGAAGTGCCCGAAATTGGTGTAATGTGCGATGTGGCGCTCGATCCCTATACGTCGCATGGCCATGACGGACTGATGGACAAAGGCAACATCCTCAACGACGAAACTCTTGTCGCGTTGCAGAAGCAGGCGCTGGTACAAGCGGAAGCGGGCTGTGATGTGATCGCGCCTTCGGACATGATGGATGGACGTATCGGCGCTATCCGCAATGTACTCGACGAAGCCAAATTCCACGATGTGACGATCATGGCCTATTCCGCCAAATATGCGAGCGGCTTCTATGGCCCGTTCCGCGAGGCGGTAGGTTCCGGCAAGCTGCTTTCGGGCGACAAGCGCACCTACCAGATGGACCCCGGCAATACGGATGAAGCATTGCGTGAAGTGGCGCTTGATCTTGCAGAAGGCGCTGACATGGTGATGGTGAAGCCGGGTATGCCCTATCTCGACATCATCAGCCGCGTGAAGCGTGAATTCGGCGTGCCAACCTTCGCGTATCAGGTTTCGGGTGAATACGCGATGCTGATGGCGGCCATTGAACGTGGCTGGCTCGATGGTGACAAGGTGATTGCCGAAAGCCTTCTGGCCTTCAAGCGCGCCGGCGCCAATGGCATTCTCACATATTTCGCAATGGATGTGGCGAAGAAGCTAAAAAACTAACGCATCAACCGGGCGATCAGGCTCGACGTATCCCAGCGCTTGCCGCCCATCTTCTGCACTTCGGCATAAAACTGGTCGATCAAGGCCGTGCCGGGCAACAGCGCGCCGTTGCGCTTGGCCTCGGCGAGGCAGATGGAAAGATCCTTCCGCATCCAGTCCACTGCGAAACCGAAATCAAACTTTCCAGCAATCATGGTTTTGTGGCGGTTCTCCATCTGCCAGGAACCAGCCGCACCCTTGGAGATCACAGCAATCACATCTTCCATGTTGAGTCCGGCCTTGATGCCGAACTGCACGCATTCAGCGAGACCCTGCACCAGGCCCGCAATGGCGATCTGGTTGCACATCTTGGCGAGCTGGCCTGCACCACTGCCACCCAAGCAGTTTCGACATGCGCGCATAGGACATGATCAGCGGCTCAGCCTTGGCATAGGTTGTCTCATCACCGCCGCACATCACGGTGAGCATGCCATTCTCGGCGCCCGCCTGCCCGCCGGAGACGGGTGCATCGATGAAGCCCAGGCCTTTTTCCGCAGCTGTGGCGGCCAGTTCACGCGCCACATCAGCGGAGGCGGTGGTGTGGTCCACAAAAATGGCCCCTCTTTTCATACTTTGAAACGCACCCTCCGGACCAATGGTCACGGCGCGCAAGTCATCATCATTGCCGACACAGGCAAAAACAAAATCAGCGTCTTCCGCCGCCGCCTTTGGTGTGGGCGCGGTCTGGTTGCCATGGGTTTTCTGCCAGTGACCCGCCTTGTCCGCCGAGCGGTTGTAGACAGTCACAGCAGCGCCGCTTTTCTTTGCCAAATGCCCCGCCATCGGAAACCCCATGACGCCGAGGCCAATCCATGCACATGCGACAGTCATCTCAAACTCCCTTGCTCCCCAACGGGATAGCGCGACACCTGCGCCCTTGCCAATGGACTTTTCCATTCAACCCTTGCGGCGCAATACGCAAAGACGGATAAGTCAAGCCATGACTGTCGAGCGCCGGAACTTTCCGCAGTTCTTCATCACTGCGCCCAACCCCTGCCCCTATCTGCCCGGGCAAAAGGAACGCAAGGTGTTCACGCATCTGGTGGGCCATGACGCGCGCGGGCTCAGCACACAGCTCATCCACAGCGGTTTCCGCCGCAGCCAGAACATCGCCTACCGTCCGGCCTGCGACACCTGTAACGCCTGCGTTTCCACGCGTGTGCCGGTCGAGTCTTTCCGCTGGTCACGCACCTTCCGCCGGGTGATGAAGACCAATTCTGACCTCGTCACAAACATAGCGCCACCGCAGGCCACCTCGGAGCATTACGAGCTGTTCCGCAGTTACATCGACACTCGCCACGCCGATGGCGGCATGGCCGACATGTCGGTTCTCGATTTCGCTTCGATGATTGATGAGACGGTGGTGGACACCCGTCTTGTCGAATTCCGCCTGCCACGCAGCCACCCCGAGGGCGGCTCGCTGGTGGCGACTGTCCTGCTGGATATCCTCATGGACGGCCTATCGCTCATCTATTCGTTTTATGACCCGGGAATGGCCCAACGCAGTCTCGGCACTTTCATCATCTTGGACTGTCTGAAGCGTGCCGAAAGGCTGAAACTTCCGTATGTGTATCTCGGCTATTTCGTGCCCGGGTCGCAGAAAATGGGGTACAAAGACCGCTTCACGCCCCAGGAACGGCTCGGTCCGACAGGGTGGATTTTGCACAATTGATAGCATTTTATCCTGATTTTTAACCAATATTGATCAGGCTACTGCTAGTCACGCTGCGTTCAACGGAATTGCCATGTCAGTCAGTCTCGGTATCAAGGATCCTCTGGGCACGGCCCTGATGATCGCGCAGTTGGAACAGACCTTGCGGGAAATGGGTCTGACGGTGCGCTCCAGCAACGACATGACTGCATTCGCCAAAACCAAAAAAGAAGTGCGCAATCTGGACGTTGGCCCCATGCACGATCCGGAAGTCTGTGACTTCTCGGGCGACCGCGCTTTCTGGATGTCGCTGACCAACAAAAATAACGAAATCGTCGGCCTGCAAGGATATAGATGTGACCGTATCGATGTAAACCTTGCAGAGTGGTGCACCAACTACATGATCGGCGTTTACATGCGCCGGCAGGAATTGATGGTACCCAGCCACACCAAGGCACCGGAAGGAAGCATTGCCTGGCGGCTGCGCGGCAAACTCGTTTATCACGGCGAACTCTGGGTCGAAAAAGATCTCAAGAACCGCATGGTGGTGGAGCTGTTCCCGAAGATCGGCACCCTGCTCGCTTTCTTGAAATGGAACCCCGATGCGATCTGGGCGCTCACAGGTTTCCAACTTGCCACGCGCGGTTTTCCCGGTCGCATGGGCTATGCCCATGTCGAGCGCGGCTTCCTGCGCTGGATGTGGCACTCCGACAATGTCGAAGAGATTGAGTATCTCGCTGTCGCGGAACGTGAGGTAATCGAGCAGATGGTGTCAGAAGCACGCGATTCCGCGCAGGCCATTCCCGAACGGGTCACCGAACAGATTTCCAAGAACGCTGACGCCTGATCAGTGTCGCTCGCGCTTCCGCGCAGCAAAAACCTAGATAATCTTGAAGCTTACGGGCGCAATCTGTGACACGACGGAAACACCGCCATTGCTGCCAGCATCTGTGCGCGGCAGGATCAGACGGTGATAAGGCACCCAGTGCACCTGATTATCGGGAAAACGCATCGCGGCAATCACGTGATCAACACGCGGTTTGCCTGAGGCGAGCACCTCGCGGTAGCCGTCACTCACACGGTCGGCATAGCTTGTGCCGGTGCATGGGAACGAGGTGAGAAAGGTGCCGTAGACTTGGGCAATGGTTGACTTGTCACCGATGCGCTCGACGTCAAAACGGTCTGCGGTTGGGTTGTAAAGGCATTCCACTGCATAGTCGTGCGGCTCAACCTTTTTCTGGATGATGTCCATCAGCAGGCCAGCAACCTTGGTCTTCTCAGGGTCAACCTCTTCGACAAAGGTACGCACCGGGAAATGGCGATCGGCGCGAGCGATGATGGCGTCCAGACGACCGATGACTTCGGGCGCCGTCTGGTAGAATTCTTCAAACCATCCGGAAATGTTGAAGCGCAGCACGAACGGCGCCTGCGCCTTGTGCACCCAGTCGGAGATCACAAACAGCGACGCCATGCAGGGCGTCTGGGCGTACCACTTGATTTCAGTGCCGATTTCGCTGGTCGTGATCCGGACTTCGCCAACTTCAAATTTGCGGCGTTCTTCGGTTGCAGTCAGCTTGACCGCATCTTCCTCTTGGTGGTGAAACACACCCTGTGTCACCCAAATTCGCGAACTTTTTGTCGACATGTGGCAGTGCCGGTTTCAATTCCTTGTGTTGGGAGGCGGCTGCGCAACCATCGGAAGCGCCCGAACCCAGACATTCCAGGCTAGCAACGATTGGTTGACTGAAATTTAATTCGACCTGTCAGGAAAAACGATTACTCTTGGGGAAACCGCGCGGTGGCAGCCGACCCGCCTGGGCGCGTTCGCCCACCCATTCCACCAGTTCGCTCACGTTATAGTTGCGCCCCGAGGCATCCGTCCAGTTCAGGCCTTCCTTCAAATTGAAGGCCCTGGCATCAGAAAGTCCACCATCTTTGAACTTTTGCATGCGGACGCCCTTGCCGCGCGCCATTTCCGGCAATTCCGACAGTTTGAACACCAGCAACTTGCGATTGTCGCCTATGGTTGCAATATTATCGGCATTGGCAGGAACGGTGGTGCAGACAACTGCCTCAATGGGAGACTTCACATTCAGAACTTGTTTACCTTTCCTGGTGGTTGCGACGCACTCATCAGCTAAAGCCACAAATCCGTCACCGTCGGTTGAAGCCAAAAGCAACTTGGTGCCCGGCTCCAAGGGGAACAGCGCCACGATGCTGTCGGCGGCATCAACATCCGCCATCAGACGCACTGGTTCGCCATTGCCGCGACCCCCGGGCAGTTTCGAAGCTTCGAGAGTGAAAAACTTACCGGAAGAAGAAAACAGCATGATCTTATCTGTGCTCTGGGCACGCACAATAAATTTGCCGGTGTCGCCTTCTTTGTAGGTTAGACCCGACGCGTCTTCGAGGTGACCTTTCATCGCCCTGATCCAACCCTTGTCAGAGCAAATGACAGTGACGGGCTCTTTCTCAATCATGGACTGCTCGAAATCAGCGTCGATTATCGGCGCTTCGGCCAAATCGGTGCGCCTGCGGCCAAGGTCAGTTTTCTTCGAGAACTTCTCTTTCAATTCCCTGATATCGTTTGAAATCGTATCCCACTGTTTCTCTTCCGAACCCAGCAGACCCTTGAGGCCTTTCTGCTCTTTCAGCAGATTGTCATTTTCGGTGCGGATCTCCATTTCCTCGAGCTTGCGCAAGGCACGCAGGCGGAGGTTCAGGATGGCTTCGGCCTGGATGTCGGTGATCTTGAAGCGCTTCATCAAGGCCGGCTTCGGCTCATCCTGCTCGCGGATGATCTTGATGACTTCATCGATGTTCAGATAGGCGATGAGATAGCCGCCGAGGATCTCTAGCCGATGCGCAATCTCCTCCAGCCGGTGCTTGGTCTTGCGCTGAAGCACCTCGCGGCGATGGTCGAGCCACTCGCGCAATACGTCCTTCAATGACATGACGCGCGGCACGCGCCCGCCCGAGAGCACGTTCATGTTAAGTGAAATGCGGTTTTCAAGCTCGGTGTTCCGGAACAACTGCTCCATGAGCAGTTCGGGCTCGATATTGCGTGACTTGGGTTCGAGCACGATGCGGATATCTTCGGCGCTTTCATCGCGCACATCGTCGAGCATCGTCAGCTTCTTGTCGGTCAGAAGTTCGGCGATGCGCTCGATCAACCTGCTCTTCTGCACGAGATAGGGAATTTCGGTGATGACGATCTGCCAGCCGCCGCGAGGCAGTTCCTCCTTCTCCCACCGTGCACGCACGCGGAATCCACCACGTCCGGTCTTGTAAGCACTCGACAATGTCTTCGCGCTTGTCGATCAAGATGCCACCGGTGGGAAAGTCTGGTCCGACTACAAATTGCGTGAGCTTTTCGACGCTTGCGCCGGGCGTCTTGATCAGATGCAGCGCGGCATCACAGATTTCGGCAACGTTGTGCGGCGGGATCGACGTCGCCATGCCGACGGCAATGCCGGTGGCGCCATTGGCGAGCAGATTAGGAAAGGCGCCCGGGAGAACCGATGGCTCTTCCTTGGAGCCATCATAGTTGGGGCGGAAATCTACCGTGGCTTCGTCCAGATCCTGCAGCAGCAGCTGAGCCACGAGAGTCATGCGCGCTTCGGTGTAACGATAGGCGGCGGCGCCATCGCCATCGATATTGCCGAAATTGCCCTGGCCATCGACCAGGGGATAACGCGAGGAAAAATCCTGCGCCATGCGCACCATGGCCTCATAGATCGCCTGGTCGCCATGGGGTGATAACCACCCATCACGTCACCGACGATCTTGGCCGACTTGCGAAAAGAGCCGGTTGGGATCCAGCCGCAAGTTAGCGCATCACGTGCAGCAGACGGCGGTGTACCGGCTTCAAGCCGTCGCGCACATCCGGCAGTGCGCGATGCATGATCGTCGACAGCGCGTAGGCGAGATAGCGCTCCTCAAGCGCATCCTTCAGTTCAATGCCTTCAATGGCAGGAGGTGCAGGCGGTGGGGCAGAATCACGTTTGGCCATAGCTGGCCTCTACCACAGCTTGATCGCTGCTTGCAGGATGAATTCGTCCAAATAAGGTCAGGAAACTGCTGTAAAGACAACCGCTTGCATGGTGGTGCTGATCGCTCCCTGGCCGAATTTTGCGGCCAGCGCCTTGGTTACTTCCCCAGTCACCTCTTCAAGGCCCTGCGGCGCACGTGCCTCGATTTCGGAACGTACAGGCGTGCCCTGACAGAGCGCTGTCGCAAGATGCATCGCAGAAGCAGCATGGCAGGACAGGTTGACAGCGCGGTGAGACACGGTGGTGAAGCCTGCCTTTTCGAGCGTTCGTTCGATTTCGGCGCGATCATGATAGCCGTGGGGAATTCGGGCCAGGAAAGTTGGCGGATCGTCTGGAAAAAGCTTCTTTAGAACGCTTCGAGAAACACCGCAGGCGCAGGATTGACCTCCAGTGAGTCCCAAACATTGAACAGGTAATGCCCACGCTGGCGCAACACACGGCGCACTTCGCGATAGGCGGCCACGCTTGTCCGGGAAAAACATGGCACCAAACTGTGTGGCAACCAGATCGAATGCACCATCCTTGAAGGGCAACTGCATGGCATCGCAGGCTTGCCATTTCACCTTCGACAGGCCGGGCTTGACCTTGGCCACATCAATCATGGCTTGGTTGAGATCGGTGGCCGTGACTTTGCGCCTCCGGCACGGCTTTTACGATAGCTTCGGTCGAGATGCCGCTGCCGGCTGCAGTTTCCAGAATCGTCTTGGGGCGAAAATGCCGCGATGCGTTGCGCCAGATCCCTGGCGAAGGGCTCGAAGAAGATCGGGCCCATATAGTCGTCATAAATCATTGCGATAGGGCCCGAGAAAATCTTGTCAGTATTTGCCATGACAGCCTCCGCAATGCGGAAAGCCTAACATGGGTTCCGGGATTGTCTAGGCGCGCAGCACTATCACGCGGCAGACAGGTTTCTTGCCCCAAAGATCATCGCAGCCACGGCGTATGGCGGTACGGATGGCCTCACCCAGTGTGCTATCATCCTTGCGGCGCGCACGAGGCAGGCCGTCGAAGGCTTCCTCTGCCCATTCAGAAAGGTGGGGCACAAGTGAGGGCGGCAGGCCGTCACTCACCGCCTGTAGGTCTTCAAGCTCGCCGTTTTCAGCAATAGCTATCGAAACGAAAACCGCACCGTTGAAGGAGAGGCGGCGCCGAGCGCGGGCCGGCCCATCCTCGGATTCGACGATCAATTTTCCATCGAGATGGAGCCTGCCGGAATGCGCTTCATCGATGATACCCGCGGCGCCGGGGCGCAGGCGGGCAATCTTGCCATCTTCCGGCATCAGGGTTTCGGGAATACCCTGCTCCCTCGCAAACTTAGCGTGGGCGCGAAGATGGCGCGGCTCGCCATGCATGGGTACCAGGATTTTCGGCTTACCCATTCATACATCTGCTTGAGCTCGCCTTGGCGCGGATGGCCGGACGAATGCACCAACGCCTCGTCTGGCGTGATCACATCGATATCGAGCTTGGCGAGATTGTTGATGACGGCGCCTACATCCTTTTCGTTGCCGGGAATGGTGCGTGCCGAAAAAATCACGAGATCACCAGGCTCCAAGGAAATCTGCGGATGCGAATCTTCGGCAATGCGGGCGATGGCCGCGCGTGGCTCGCCCTGGCTGCCGGTGCAGAGCAGCAGCACGCGCTCATTGGGCAGATAGCCAAATTCTTCGATGTCGAGAAAAGCGCCAGCATCTTTCAGATACCCGCATTTGCGCGCAGCCTCGATGGTGTTACGCATGGCGCGACCGGCAATCACCACCTCACGGCCAGCAGCGCGTGCGGCACGCACAGCGCAGGAAATGCGTTCGACGTGGCTGGCAAAGGTTGTCACTGCCACCCTGCCCTTGGCATGACGGATGATGTCTTCGAGGCTTGCGGAAACATCCTTCTCGGACGGCGACAGGCCTTCGCGCAGCACATTGGTGGAGTCACAGATCAGCGTGTCGACGCCGCGCTCTCCAAGTTGACGGAAACGCTCTTCAGCGATGGAATGACCGAGCTGCGGGAAGCGGTCGATCTTCCAGTCACCAGTGTGCAGCGCCGTGCCCTGCCCCGAATCAATAAAGAGCGCGCAGGATTCCGGAATGGAGTGCGTGACGGGCACGAATTCCAGCTTGAACGGCCCAAGAGCAAATTTTGAACCGGGCTTGTGCTTGATCACCGGCACGTCTTCATCAAGCCCGTGCTCGATGAGCTTAAGTTTCAGAATCTCCGCCGCAAATGGCGTGCAATGGACTTCACATTCAAGCTGAGGCCACAGATGGCAGATGGCGCCGATGTGGTCCTCATGCGCGTGGGTGATGACAAGGCCCTGGAAGCGTTTACGGTTCTTGGTGATGAAACCAACGTCCGGAATGATCACATCGATGCCGGGATCACGTTCATCGCCGAATTTCACGCCGAGATCGACCATGATCCAGTCGCGCGCATGCGGCTGGGCCGACGCCATAGCAATAGCAGTTCATGCCGATTTCGCCGGTGCCGCCGAGCGGCAGCAGCACGAGATCGGCGCTTTGGTCCTGTTTGCGTTTTGACGCTCATGGGCGGGTTGATACTCTACCCGCACATCACCTGCATAGATGGGCTTGACGATCACCATTACTGCGTTTGAGGAGCAGCGCGCCATCGGGAGCGAGACCGGTGAAGGTGCCCTGCTCGCCATCCACCGTTACCGGTTTACCAATATGCTGGCAGCGCTCCTCCCAGGCCTTCACGATCCCGGCAAAGCCTCGTCCTTCGTTCCATGTTTCCAGCCATTTGAGCAAGGACTTGCACCAGTTCGCTGAAAAACTGCTTCGAAGTCGTGCTGTCCAACCGGGCTGCCCGGTAAGGCAGATCATCTGGCACATGGGCGACGTTGATGCCGATGCCGATGGCAACCAAGCCGCGGGCCAAGACTCTCCACCAGGATGCCGCAAAACTTGTGCGCCGTTCAAAAGGCAATCATTCGGCCATTTCAATGATGATAGCGCCAGACGCCGCAAATTTGGCTGCCGCATCGGAAACCGCGAGAGCCGCCACAAAGCTCAGCTGGCTTAAGGCTTGAGCTGGTGCTGCCGTGGGCCAGATCAGGGTGCGAATAGAGATTTCCGGGCTTTGAAACCCAGGTGCGCCCAAGCCTGCCCCGGCCTGCCGTTTGCTCGCCGGCCACTATCCACAGCGGTCCGCGTTCACCACTTGCCGCGCGGCGATGGGCTTCAAGGTTGGTGGAGTCGATGGTCTCGTGACGGACTACGCGCAAAGGCTAGAAAAGGCTCTTTGCTGCACCATCCGCCAGCGCGATCAGCGGATGGGCGAAGATGATGAAGCCAAGCACGAACACCAACGAGGCATAGGCCACAATGGCGATCTCGGGCGATGCGCCATCGAAGGCTTCGGCTGGTTCATCGAAATACATGATCTTGATGATGCGCAAATAGTAGTAGGCGCCAATCACCGAAGCGATGACGCCCAGTATGGCAAGGGCGTAGAGCCCGGCCTTTACGGCAGCCATAAAGACGAAGAGCTTACCGAAGAACCCCGCAAGGGGCGGAATGCCTGCAAGTGAAAACATCAACATCGCCATGATGAAGGCCATGCCGCTGATCGCGGCGCGACAGGCCAGCAAGGTCGGAAATCTGTTCGACATAAATGCCTTTGCGCTTCATTGCGAGAACGATGGCAAAGGAACCGAGCGTTGTCGCCATATAAACAACCATATAGATGATCATGCCCTGCACGCCTTCGGGCGTCCCGGCGGCAAGGCCCACCAGCGCAAAGCCCATATTGGCGATCGAGGAATAGGCCAGCAGCCGCTTGAGATTGGTTTGCCCGATGGCAGCAAAGGCGCCCAGGAACATTGAGGCCAGCGAGACAAAAACTACCACCTGCTGCCATTGCTCGGTGACATGGGCGAATGGCCCAACCATTGTGCGGGCGAAAAGCGCTATGGCTGCGATCTTCGGTGCCGAAGCGAAGAAAGCCGTGACGGGTGTCGGCGCACCTTCGTAGACGTCCGGCGTCCACATGTGGAACGGCACCGCCGAGACTTTGAAAGCAAGGCCAGCAATGATGAACACGATGCCAAAGATAACGCCAAGTGTTGGCCCCGTCTTCACGAGCACATCGGCAATGGCGGCGAAACTCGTCTGTCCGGTGAAGCCATAAATCAGTGAAGCGCCGTAAAGCAGCATGCCGGAAGATAATGCACCGAGCACAAAATATTTGAGACCGGCTTCAGACGATTTGGCGCTATCGCGGTTGATGGCCGCGACGACGTAAAGCGCGAGAGATTGCAGTTCGAGGCCAACGTAAAGCGATATAAGGTCATTGGCCGAAATCATCAGCATCATGCCAACGGTCGCCAACATCACGAGAACCGGATACTCCTCGGAGTCCATGCGGTTGCGGTTGAGATAACGGCCGCTCATGCCAAGCGAGACGGCAGCGCCGATCAGCGCCACAATCTTCATGTAGCGCGCAAAAGGATCAACGACCAGCGCACCGCCAAAGGCCGTCACCGAGCCCGTGCCCGACTTCCACATGATGAGAAGGCCAACAGCCACGATGCTGGCGACAGCGCCCCAACGGATGGTGCCGGGTGTGTGGGCCTTTACGAAAACACCTTCCATGAGCAACACCATCGCCAATATGGCGAGGACGATTTCAGGAAGTACGGCGGCTGCGCCAAGTTGCTGCAGAATTGACATTGATCACCGCACCGCGATTGAAAGCACATCGCCCAGGGAAGCCTGTGCGGTCTGCAGGGTTTTGAGAATGCCTTCGACGTTGTTGCCGAAGAGATTGAGGATCGGCGATGGATACACGCCAAAGAAGATGGCAAGCAGAGCCAGTGGCGCGAGGGTTGCCAGTTCTCGTGGCGTCATATCCGGAATGTGCTTGAGCGAGCCCTTTACCAGAGCGCCGAGCGTCACCTTGCGGTAGAGCGTCAGTGCATAGGCAGCGGACAATATCACGCCCACAGTCGCGAAGAATGCAACCCAGGTGGAATTCTGGAAGGTGCCGAGCAGCGACATGAATTCACCAACGAAACCTGATGTGCCCGGCAATCCAATATTGGCCATGGTGAAAAGCAGGAACACAAAGGCATAGAGCGGCATGCGGTTCACGAGGCCGCCATAAGCGGAAATCTCGCGCGTATGCATCCGGTCATAGACCACCCCCACGCAAAGGAAGAGTGCGCCGGACACAAAGCCGTGGCTGATCATCTGGAAGATGGCGCCATCAATGCCCTGCCTGGTGAACGAGAAGATGCCCATGGTGACGAAGCCCATATGCGCGACGGATGAATAGGCAATAAGCTTCTTCATGTCCTCTTGAACCAGTGCCACCAGCGAGGTGTAGATGATGGCGACAATCGAGAGCGTGTAGATCAAGGGCTGGAAGTAATGGCTCGCATCCGGGAACATGGGCAACGAAAAGCGCAGGAAGCCATAACCGCCCATTTTCAAAAGTATCGCCGCCAGAATGACGGAGCCCGCGGTTGGCGCTTCGACATGCGCATCCGGCAGCCAAGTGTGAACTGGCCACATCGGCATCTTCACGGCAAAGGACGCGAAGAAAGCCAGCCATAACCACGTCTGCATCGCAGCCGGGAAGCCCGGATCGCGTGTCAGCAGCACAGCAATGTCGGTGGTGCCAGACTGCCAGTACATGGCGATGATCGCCAGCAGCATCAGCACCGAGCCGAGTAACGTATATAAGAAGAACTTGAAGCTGGCATAGACGCGGCGTGGGCCACCCCAGATGCCGATGATCAGGAACATCGGGATGAGGCCGGCCTCGAAGAACACGTAGAAGAGCACCAGGTCAAGTGAGCAGAAGACGCCGACCATCAATGTTTCGAGCACGAGGAAGGCGATCATGTATTCGCGCACCCGCACCTTCACGAACCAGCTCGCTGCGATGCAGATCGGCATCAGCAAGGTGGTTAAGATCACAAAGGGCATGGAAATCCCGTCGACGCCCATGCGATACGCGGCCATGCCGAGCCATTGGTGATTTTCAACCAGCTGGAAGCCCTGCTGTCCTGCCGTGAAGTTCGGCAAGATCAGCAACGATATGAGGAAAGTGACAATCGTCGTCCACAACGCCGCCCAGCGGGCATGGCGCGCGGCTGCCTCATCTTCACCACGTCCGACGAGGAGAATGTACAGAACGCCTAAAAGCGGCAGGAAGGTGACGACCGACAGCAAGGGCCAGTTCGACATCAGTGTGACCCTCCGAACGAGAACCATGAGACGATGGCGGCCACGCCGATCAGCATCACGAAGGCATAATGATAGAGATAGCCAGTCTGCAGACGTACCACGCCGCGCGTGACATCGACCACGCGTGCCGAGACACCATCGGGCCCAAGTCCGTCAATGACAGCACCATCGCCGCCCTTCCAGAATAGACGGCCAATCCAATAAGCGGGTTTGACGAAGATCGCATTGTAGAGCTCGTCAAAATACCACTTGTTGAGCAAGAACTTGTAGAGCGGTTCGTTGACGGATGCGAGTTCGCGCGGCAGCTGCGGCTGACGGATGTAGAACAGGAAAGCGACCAGGAAGCCCGCCACCATGGCAATGGTGGAAGACCACTTCGCCAGCACAGGGATATCTTCCATGGCCTGCAGGATGTGGTTGTCGGCCGAGCGGTAGAGAGCGGCGCCCCAGAACTCGGCCTGGCCTTCACCGATGAACCAATGCTGGAACAGAACGCCAGCCACCGTCGCGCCGGCAGCCAATACATAGAGCGGCACCAGCATCACAGGCGGGCTTTCATGGGCGTGCTCGATCACATCCTTGTCGGCATGGGTTGGACCATTGAAGGTCATGAACGCCAGGCGCCAAGAATAGAACGAGGTAAAGAAGGCGGCGATGACCAGCAACACGAAGGCAAAACTGCCGACCGAAGTGCCTGCCGCATAAGATGCTTCAATAATGGCATCCTTGGAATAGAAGCCGGCAAAGCCGGTGACGCCCGGAATGCCGACGCCAGTCAGCGCGAAAGTGCCAATCAGCATCATCGCCCAGGTGATGCGAATGTGAGGGGCGAGGCCACCCATCTTGCGCATGTCCTGCTCGCCCGACATGGCGTGGATGACCGAGCCGGCACCGAGGAACAAGAGAGCCTTAAAGAAGGCGTGGGTGAAGAGGTGGAAGATTCCGACTCCGTAGGCCCCTACCCCGAGCGCCACGAACATGTAACCGAGCTGCGAACAGGTCGAATAGGCGATGACCCGCTTGATGTCGTTCTGCACGAGGCCAACACTCGCGGCGAAGAAGGCGGTCACCGCCCCTACGATGGTCACGAATTCGCGGGCCGTGGGCGCAAGCTCAAACAGCGGTGACATGCGCGCCACAAGGAACACCCCGGCCGTCACCATGGTGGCCGCATGGATCAAGGCAGACACTGGCGTCGGGCCTTCCATGGCGTCCGGCAACCAGGTGTGGAGCAGGAACTGGGCTGACTTGCCCATGGCGCCCATGAACAACAGCAGGCAAAGCGTGGTCAACGTGTCGAAATCATGACCGAGGAAATGGATGGTCTTGCCGACAGCATCGGGTGCATGGGCGAAGATGATAGGGAATTCCACCGAGCCATAAACCATGAAGACGCCAAAGATGCCTAGGGCGAAGCCGAAATCGCCAACACGGTTGACCACGAAGGCCTTGATGGCGGCAGCATTGGCGCTTTCACGGGTGTACCAGAAGCCGATCAGCAGGTAGGACATGAGGCCCACACCTTCCCAGCCGAAGAACATCTGGATGAGGTTGTCGGACGTCACCAGCATCAGCATTGCGAAAGTGAAAAGCGAGAGATAGGCAAAGAAGCGCGGCTGGTGCTCGTCGTGGCTCATATAGCCGAGTGAATATACATGAACGAGAGCCGAGACGGTGTTCACCACCACCAGCATCACGGCGGTGAGCGCATCAAGACGCAGAGCCCAGGAGGCCTTCAGTGTGCCGGATGTGATCCAAGGCAGGATTTCCACCGAGGAGTCATGGCCTTCATGCAGAAAGCCGAGGAAAATGATCCAGGAGAGCACAGCGCCAACAATCAACAGACCTGTGGTCAGCAACATCGGCCAACGCGGGCCTTCAGTGTGGCCATGATGGCCATCATCAGCGTGATCATGCTTGCCTTCGCCATGACTGTCATGGCCATGAGCGTGATCGGCATAGACCTCGGCATCGGTGCCGAGCTGCTTGAAAGCCTTGGTGCCGAAAAGGCCCGCGATCAAAGCGCCGATCAGTGGCAGGAATACGATGGCCTGAAGCATCATCAGCCCTTCATCATGTTGATGTCCTCAACCGCTATGGTGCCGCGGTTGCGGAAATAAGTGACAAGAATGGCAAGACCGATGGCTGCTTCGCCGGCGGCGACCGTGAGGATCAGCAGTGCGAAGACCTGACCGGAAAGATCATGCAGGAAAGACGAGAACGCCACCAGATTGATGTTGACGGCGAGCAGCATGAGTTCGATCGACATCATGATGACGATGACGTTCTTGCGGTTGAGGAAGATGCCGAAAATGCCAATCGTGAACAGGATGGCGGCAACGGTAAGATAATGCGAAAGGCCGATCATGGTTTTCCTGTTCTCGAAGGTCTGAAGAAGGTGGTGGCGATGGCGCCGATGACATAGCCGATCAAAACCAGCGCGGCCCCGGCGCAGATGATGATGCCCTGCATGTAATAGCCGCCCGTGCCGAAGGTAAATGGGCTGATGACCGTCAGATAATAGCCACCAGCTGAAACCAGCAAAAGCAGCAGCCACAGCCACTGATGACCCCAAATCCGGCGTTCAACGCCAGAAACGATCGCACCGAGGACAATCATCGCGCCCCACACCGAAAAGCGCCAAAGATCCTGCATAAGGAAATCATCCGTCACGGCACATGTTCCTTGGGCGGGGGAACAACGGCGGTGCCGGAAGCAACCTTGATCAGCGCCACGGCAGTGGCCGGCCCGCGCGCGACCTGGTCAGCGACGACCTGGCGTTTGATGCCCACGCGGTGGCGCAGCGTCAGCACGATGGCGCCAATCATTGCCACCAGCAAGATCAAGCCAGCGGTTTCAAAGTAGTAGACATACTTGGTGTAGATGATTTCGCCCAACGCGCGTGTATTTTGCATTGCATCAGGTGCAGCGCCGTTTGTGGCCACGAGATCCTGCGGTGCGGCCCAAGTGCCAAACAGCAAAATGAGTTCTACCAGCAGGATCAGCCCGATGACGCCGCCGACCGGCAGATAGTTCAGCATGCCGGAGCGCAATTCGGTGAAATCAACGTCGAGCATCATGACGACGAAGAGGAACAGCACGGCCACGGCGCCGACGTAGACGACGACAAGGATCATGGCGAGAAATTCCGCGCCGAGCAGCACGAAGAGGCCGGCGGCATTGAAGAAGCACAGGATCAGGAACAGCACCGAGTGCACCGGATTACGCGCCGTGATCACCAGCACGCCGGAGGCCACGGCGATCAGCGCGAAGAGGTAGAAGAAGAAAACGGTTGCGAGCATCCTTTTCCTCAGCGGTACGGCGCGTCGAGCGCCATGTTGCGGGCAATTTCACGTTCCCAACGGTCGCCGTTGTCCAAAAGCTTATCCTTGTCGAACATCAGTTCTTCACGGGTTTCGGCAGAAAATTCAAAGTTGGGGCCTTCGACAATGGCATCGACCGGACAGGCTTCCTGGCAGAAGCCGCAATAGATGCACTTGGTCATGTCGATGTCGTAGCGCGTGGTCCGCCTGGTGCCGTCATTGCGGCGAGGACCAGCCTCGATGGTGATGGCCTGCGCAGGGCAGATCGCCTCGCAGAGCTTGCAGGCAATGCAGCGCTCCTCGCCATTAGGATAACGGCGAAGCGCATGTTCGCCGCGGAAACGTGGGCTAAGGATGCCCTTCTCATGCGGATAGTTCAGCGTCACTTTGGGCGCTACAAGATATTTCAGTGCCAGCCACAGGGCTTGCATGAATTCCCTAAGGAAAAGCTGGCGCGCGCTGCGGTCGAGGGTCAGGGCCATGTCAGCTCACTTTCCAGGTTGCGGGGCGAGTCATTGCGGCAGCCACCCCATATAGACAAGTACGCCGGAGGTAATCACCACCCAGGCAATCGAGATCGGCAGGAACACCTTCCAGCCGAGGCGCATCAGCTGGTCATAGCGGTAACGCGGAACGATGGCCTTCACCATGGCAAATCCAAAGAAGACAAAGACTACCTTGATCAGGAACCAGAGGACGCCCGGGATCCAGTTGAAGGATCGGCACATTAATAATAGGCAGCCAGCCGCCGAGGAACAGCGTCGTGGTCAAAGCGCACATTGTGGTGATCGCCACATATTCGCCGAGCATGAAAAGGAGATAGCCAGTGGCGGAATATTCTACCATGAAGCCGGCCACGAGTTCGGATTCCGCTTCCACCAGATCGAAGGGCGGGCGGTTGGTTTCCGCGAGCGCCGAGATGAAGAAGACGACGAACATCGGGAACAGCGGAATGAAATACCAATCGAGGAACGAATTGGGCAAGCCGAGTTTGGTGCCAAGCCCATGGTGTCTGGGCATGAACAATGTCGGTGAGATTCAAGGAACCAGCGCAGAGCAGAACGGTGATGATGACGAAGCCGATCGAGACTTCATAGGACACCATCTGGGCGGCAGAACGCAACGCCGAGAGGAAGGGATATTTCGAGTTCGAGGCCCAGCCACCCATGATCACGCCGTAAACGCCAAGTGAGGAAATGGCAAAAAGGAAGAGTACGCCGACATTTATATTGGCGATGCGCCCAGCCTTCAGCTGATCGGCATCACTGCCCAGGCCGAAAGCGCCAAAACGGAAGTCACCAGCGGCGCAATGACGAAGACACCCTTGTTGGCGCCATCGGGGATGATCTGTTCCTTGAAGACGAATTTGAGCAAGTCGGCGAAAGACTGCAACAGGCCCCAGGGGCCGACCACGTTGGGCCCGCGCCGCATCTGCACCGCAGCCCACACCTTTCGGTCAAACAAAATAAGGATAGGCGACCAGGATCAAAACCGCGATCAAAAGTCCAAGGCTTTCGATCACGATCAGCAGCAGGGTGAGGAGAATTTCAATGCATCGCTTACTCTGCCGCCTGCAACTGGTTGCCATTCTTCAGGGCCGAGCATTCGGCCATGATGCGCGAGGCACGGGCAATCGGGTTGGTGAAATAAAAATCCTTGATCGGCGATTTGAACGGCTCGCTCCCGGCAGATCCCTTTGCACCTTTCAGTTCCTCAAGCGCTGCAGCATCCGCCTTGGCGACATGGTCGAGGCTCGCGAGATGCGGCGCAATCTTGTACATGGCGGCGCGCAGGTCCTCGACAGTCAGGAAGCCAATGCCGGCTCCAGCCTCTTCGGCCAGAGCCGCGATAATGGCCCAATCCTCGCGGGCATCGCCTGGTGGGAAAGCAGCGCGAAGCGCCATCTGCGGGCGGCCTTCAGTGTTGACGTAGGTCGCGGTCTTTTCCGTATAGGCCGCACCCGGCAGAACGATATCGGCGCGTGCTGCGCCGGCATCACCGTGGCTGCCGATATAGATCACGAAGCTCTTGGTCGAGCTTGGAGGTGTCGAGTTCGTCGGCGCCGGCGAGGATGACAACATCCATTTCGCCCTTGGCGGCCGCGGCCAGAATGCCGGTGGTGTTCTTGCCGCCTTCGCCCGGCAGTGCGCAGACATCGAGTGCGCCGACTCGGCCTGCTGCCGTGTGCAGGATGTTGAAGCCGTTCCAGCCATCCTTGATGACGCCGACCGAGACCGCCGCGTTGTACGCCATCGCGAGAATGGCAGCGCCGTCGGCGCGGCCCAAAGCGCCCTGCCCGATGATGAACATGGGCTTCTGCTTGTTCGCGGGCGGATGGTTCACGAAAGCTTTGAGGCTTTCGGCCCCGGCACCCAGATAGTTGTACTTGTAGGTGAGATCAGCTTGTTCGCCGACCACACCGATCAGGGCGCCGGCCATGGCGCGCTTGCGGATGCGGGCATTGAGTACCGGTGCTTCCAGGCGCGGGTTGCAGCCAATCAGCATGATCGCGTCTGCTTCTTCGATGCCAGCGATGGTTGAGTTGAACAGATAGCCAGCACGACCACCATGTTCGCCGAGTGACGAGCCATCCTGGCGGCAATCGATATTGGCAATGCCCATTTTCAGCGCCATTTCCTTGAGCGCGAAGGCTTCTTCGGTGGCGACAAGGTCACCGATCAGGATGCCAACGCGCTGCGGTTTGGCGGCGCGCAGCTTCGAAGCGGCACGTGACAGTGCTTCATTCCAGGTCGCGGGGCGGAGCTTGCCCAGGTCGCGCACAAAAGGCTGGTCGAGACGCTGCGTGCGCAGGCCGTCCCAGACAAAGCGTGTCTTGTCCGAGATCCACTCCTCGTTCACATCTTCATGGGTGCGCGGCAGGATGCGCATGACCTCGCGGCCACGTGCGTCGACACGGATGTTGGAGCCCACGGCGTCCATCACGTCGATGGTTTCGGTCTTGCGCAGTTCCCAAGGGCGCGCCTTGAATTCATAGGGCTTCGAGGTCAGCGCGCCGACCGGGCAGAGGTCAATGATGTTGCCCTGAAGCTCAGAATTGATCGCCTTGTTGAGATAGGTGGTGATTTCCACGTCTTCGCCACGCCCGGCGAGGCCAAGTTCCTCAATGCCCGCCACTTCAGTGGTAAAGCGCACGCAACGCGTGCACTGGATGCAGCGGTTCATTTCGGTCTTGACCAGCGGGCCCAAATATTTGTCTTCGACGGCGCGCTTGTTCTCATGGAAGCGGTTCTTGTCGATGCCGTAGGCCATGGCCTGATCCTGCAGATCGCATTCGCCGCCCTGATCACAGATCGGGCAATCCAGCGGATGGTTGATGAGCAGGAATTCCATAACGCCTTCGCGAGCCTTCTTGACCATGGGCGTGTTGGTGAAGACTTCCGGTGCCTCGCCATTGGGGCCGGGGCGCAGATCGTTGACCGACATGGCGCAGGAGGCCTGCGGCTTGGGCGGGCCGCCCTTCACCTCGACCAGACACATGCGGCAGTTGCCTGCTACCGACAGGCGCTCGTGGAAACAGAACCGCGGCACTTCCCGGCCGGCGATTTCACAGGCCTGCAACAGCGTGGTGCCGTTTTCGACCTCGAGTTCCTGACCGTCTATCTTGATCTTCGGCATCGTTTCGTCCTCAAGCGCAGCGCAAATTGCGCATGCGCTCTTGATCCATCACTTCAGCCCAACCGAAAGCGCGTTCGGAGGGGCCGTTCTTTTCATAATCCTGCAGGCGTTCCCAGGCTTCATCGAGCGTCGGGATATGGCCTTCTGTCACCGGCCAGAACACCATGTGCGGCTTTTGCATCAGGTCGAACCACTTTTCCTTTTTGCGGTAGAACTGCACATGCACGGTGTTGAACACATAGTTCTCGAGAGACTTGGCATCGGCCCAGACGGACAGGTTCACGGCCATGTCGTCGCCGATGCGGAAATCGGTGGCGTTGTTGTTGTCGCCCTTGAGGCGCCAGACAAAGCCGGGGCTGCGCTCAGCCAGGGCATTGACGCGATCCAGATTATCCATGAACTCGGCCATGCGCGGGTCCGAGGTTGGATATTTGAACTTGCCAATGTTGAGTTCAGCGAAATGCATCAGTTCTTGCCTTTGCCCCTGAACGCCTTGGCCGGCTTTAGTTTTCCTCAATCAATTCTTCAGCTGGAGCATTGGCGTTCTGGTCGAGCGCGTCGCCCACCGGCCATGTCGCACCGAAATTGGCCTGCATCACATTGATGACCAGAAGGCGATGCCTTGGCTCATCATGGCGCCTGCCAGCATCCACGGCATGAAAGCAAAAGCCATGATCGGCGGCACGTCCGCAAAATCCTTGGGCATGGCAAACGGCAGTTCGAGTTTTCCGGTCATTGCCATTTTCCCTTTCACTCCGCCGCGATGTGCTCAGGTTCGCGCACGGCGCCATCCTTGGTGGAACGATAGGTGTATTGGTCGATGCGCGCTTCAATGACAGGGCGGAAATGGGTGATGAGGCCCTGGATCGGCCAGGCGGCCGCGTCACCCAACGCACAGATGGTGTGGCCTTCGATCTGCTTGGTCACATCCAGCAGCATGTCGATCTCGCGCTTTTCGGCGCGGCCTTCGACCATGCGCGTCATCACGCGCCACATCCAGCCGGTGCCTTCGCGGCACGGCGTGCACTGACCGCAGCTTTCATGCATGTAGAATTTGGCGAGGCGCTGGATCGCTTTGATGAGGTCGGTGGACTTGTCCATAACGATCACAGCCGCTGTGCCGAGACCGGACCGCAGCTTGCCGAGAGAGTCAAAATCCATCGGCGTGTCAATGATCTGGGCTGCGGGCACCATGCGCACTGACGAACCGCCGGGGATCACGGAGAGCAGATTGTCCCAGCCACCGCGGATACCACCGCAATGCTTTTCAATCAGCTCGCGGAAGGTGATGCCGAGTTCTTCCTCAACGTTGCAGGGCGTGTTCACATGGCCCGAAATGCAGAACAGCTTGGTGCCGACATTGTTCGGGCGGCCAATGGAATTGAACCAGGTTGCGCCACGGCGATAGATGGTGCCGGCGACTGCAATCGATTCTACATTGTTGACCGTGGTTGGCGCGCCATAGAGGCCGACATTGGCCGGGAATGGCGGCTTCATGCGCGGCTGGCCCTTCTTGCCTTCCAGGCTTTCGAGCATCGCGGTTTCTTCGCCGCAGATATAAGCGCCGGCGCCATGGGTGACATAGATATCCATGTCGTAGCCATGGATGTTGTTCTTGCCGATCAGGCGCGCTTCGTAGGCCTGGTCGATGGCTGCCTGCAGGCGTTCACGCTCGCGGATATATTCGCCACGCACATAAATATAGGCCGCGATGCAGCCCATGGCCGCACCAGCGAGCAGGCAGCCTTCGACCAGAAGATGCGGATCATGGCGCATGATCTCGCGGTCCTTGCAGGTGCCGGGTTCGGATTCGTCGGCGTTGACCACGAGGTAATGCGGACGCTCGCCCACCACCTTGGGCATGAAGCTCCACTTCAGGCCGGTCGGGAAGCCCGCGCCGCCGCGGCCACGCAGGCCGCGAGGCCTTCATTTCATTGACGAGCCAGTCCCTGCCCTTGTCGATGAAGGATTTGGTGTCGACCCAGCAGCCGCGTTGCTTGGCGCCTTCGAGACCCCAGTCCTGCAGGCCGTAGAGATTGGTGAAGATGCGGTCCTTGTCAGCGAGCATAGCTTATTTCTTCCCCGGCTTGTCGCCGATCGGATTGTCAGGCCGCCAGCCGCTGGCAAGCTTCTTGGCCTGCGGCACCCAGTCGTCGCGGCGGATGCGGCCATGGAAACCCTTCAGGAGAGCATCAACCTTGTCGATGTCTGAGGAAGACCAGGACGCAATCTGGTCAAAATGCCAGATACCGGTCTTGTTGAGTAGCTTTTCAAAGGCAGGGCCAACACCCCAGATGAGCTTCAAGTCATCGGCTTTGCCTCGCGGCTTCTTCAGAAGCTCAGGCCCGTTGGACAGCTGCGGGCGTGGCCGCCGGAGCTGGCGCTTCAACTTTTGTCGTCGCCTTCACAACCTTCTCTGGTGTGGTGCGAACAACGCCGGTTTCAGCCTGCGCCTTTTCGGTGGTGACCGTGCCGGGTTTCGGCACGGTCTGTTCCTTGGCCACCGCGGATTGCTTTTGCGCGTCCGTGACTGCCGAGGCAGTCGACACCGGCCTGATTTCGGCGGCAGCGGGCTTCATCGGCGCCTGCGAAGGTGGTGAGGATTGTCCAGTTGAAGCTGGTGGTGGCGCGAGCGGCGTTGAAGGTGTTGCTGGCGCAGGTGCCTTGGCTGCGGGGGCAGCCCCTGCAGGAGCCGAGGCTGCAGTTGGTGGCGGCGGAGGCGGCGGTGCCTCGACGCGCTTGAAGGTGCGCTGCTTGCCGTAAAGTGATTTGTCGGTCAGCGTGGTCTGGCCGGTGATGGCCATTGAAAGCTGGCGGCCATTCTGCGGGCCGGGTTTGGGATGACGTCCGGCCTGAAAATCATCGATCAACTTTTCCAGCGATTCCGGTGTCAGATCCTCATAGGTGTCTTTCAATACTTGGATCATCGGCGCGTTGACACATGAACCGAGGCACTCCACCTCTTCCCAGCTCAGCGAACCATCTTCATTGACATGATGCGGATCGTTGTGGATGCGGCGCTGGCACACTCGGATCAGATCCTCTGCGCCACGCAGCTGGCATGGCGTCGTGCCGCACACCTGGAGATGCGCCTTGCGGCCCACAGGTGACAGATGAAACATGGTGTAGAAGGTCGCCACTTCGTAGACGCGGATGAAGCTCATCTCGAGCGACTTGGCGATATATTCGATGGCAGGCTTGGAAACCCAGCCCTCCTGCTCCTGGGCGCGCCAAAGCAGCTGGATAACAGCAGAAGCCTGCTTGCCTGAAGGGAACTTTGCCACCATCTTCTTGGCCCATGACTGGTTTTCCGGGCTGAAGGAAAAACTCGCGGGCTGAACCGGATCTAGACGACGGACGCTCACCGATCCACCTCACCAAACACGATATCGATTGAACCGAGAACCGCTGTGACGTCGGCCAGCTGGTGGCCACGACATAAGAAATCCATGGCGCTTAGATGGGCAAAGCCCGGTGCACGGATGCGGCAGCGATACGGCTTGTTGGAACCGTCACTCACCAGATAGACACCGAACTCGCCCTTGGGCGCTTCAACGGCTGCGTAAACTTCGCCCGCCGGAACCTTGTAGCCTTCCGTGTACAGCTTGAAGTGATGGATCAGGCTTTCCATCGAACGTTTCATCTCGTCCCGCTTGGGCGGAACGATCTTGCCGTCGGTGGTGGAAACCGGCCCCTGCCCTCCGGGCTGCGACAGTTTTTCCACGCACTGCTTCATGATCTTCACTGACTCGCGCATTTCCTGCATACGGATCAGATAGCGATCATAATTGTCGCCGTTCTTGCCGATCGGAATATCGAAATCCATCTCGGTATAGCATTCATAAGGCTGCACCTTGCGCAGGTCCCAGGCGGCGCCGGAACCACGCACCATCACTCCCGAGAAGCCCCACTTGAAGGCGTCGTCGAGCGAGACCACGCCGATATCGACATTGCGCTGCTTGAAGATGCGATTTTCCGTGAGCAGGCCTTCGATGTCATCAAGCGCCTTATTGTGATGCTCGCAGAATCGGCCAATATCATCGATCAGTTTCTGCGGCAGATCCTGATGCACGCCCCCGGGACGGATATAGGCGGCATGCATGCGCGAGCCCGAGGCACGCTCATAGAACACCATCAGCTTTTCACGCTCTTCAAAGCCCCAGAGGATTGGGGTCAAGGCGCCGACGTCCAGTGCCTGGCTGTTGACGTTCATGTGATGGGAGAGCAAGCGACCAATTTCAGAATAAAGAACCCGGATGAGCTGCCCGCGCCTTGGCACCGTGATACCGAGCAATTTTTCCACCGCCAGGCAATAGGCATGCTCCTGGTTCATCGGCGCCACGTAGTCGAGGCGGTCGAAGTATGGCAGCGCCTGCAGATAGGTCTTCTGCTCGATCAGTTTTTCAGTGCCGCGGTGCAGAAGGCCGATATGCGGGTCAACACGGGTTATGATTTCGCCATCAAGCTCCAGCACCATGCGCAGCACGCCATGCGCTGCCGGATGCTGCGGGCCAAAGTTCAGGGTGAAATTGCGAAGGGTCTGTTCCGTCATTGCTTCGCCTTTTCATCGCCGGGCAGGATGTATTCCGTACCTTCCCACGGCGAGAGATAGTCAAACTGGCGCATTTCCTGGACGAGGCGCACGGGCTCATAGACCACGCGCTTCTTTTCATCGTCGTAGCGAACCTCGACACGGCCGGTGACCGGGAAATCCTTGCGCAGCGGATGACCAGAGAAGCCATAGTCGGTGAGGATGCGGCGCAAATCAGGATGGCCAGAGAAGACGATACCGTAAAGATCATAGACTTCGCGCTCAAACCATTCCGCCCCAGGATAGACCTGCGTGGCGCTCGGCACGTCGGTCGCCTCGTCCACGGCTACCTTGATGCGCACGCGCGCATTCTGATAGGGGCTGAGCAAATGATAAACCACATCGAAGCGCTTCTCGCGCTCCGGATAATCGGCGCCGCATACATCGATGAAGCTTACGAACTGCAGGTCAGCATCTGATTGCAATGCCTTCAACACGGAAATTATTTGTGACGGTTCAGCGTGAAGCGTCATTTCACCAAACGCTACATCACTTCCCGTGATGGCAGCGCCCAGCTTGGCCTGCAGGATTTGAATATCGACAGCCATCTTGTTACCGTTCAATCGTTCCGGTGCGGCGGATCTTCTTCTGCAGCATCAGGATGCCATAGAGCAGCGCCTCGGCCGTGGGCGGGCAGCCGGGAACATAGATGTCCACCGGCACGATGCGGTCACAGCCACGCACCACGGAATAGGAATAATGATAGTAGCCGCCACCGTTGGCGCAGGACCCCATGGAGATCACATAGCGCGGCTCCGGCATCTGGTCGTAAACCTTGCGCAGCGCCGGGGCCATCTTGTTGGTGAGCGTGCCGGCAACGATCATTACGTCCGACTGGCGAGGGCTCGCGCGCGGGGCAAAGCCGAATCGCTCCACGTCATAACGCGGCATCGACGTGTGCATCATCTCGACTGCACAGCAGGCCAGACCGAAGGTCATCCACATCAGCGAGCCGGTGCGGGCCCAGGTGATCAGTTCATCGGTCGAGGTAACGAGAAAGCCCTTGTCGGCAAGCTCGTTGTTCACATCGCTGAAGAACGCGCGCTCTTGTGGGTTGGCCTGTTCGATCAATCCCATTCCAGGGCTCCTTTACGCCACTCATAGATGAAGCCGATTGTGAGGACGCCGAGGAACACCATCATCGACCAGAAGCCGAATAACCCGATCTTTCCAAGGCTGATCGCCCACGGAAACAAGAAGGCCACTTCGAGGTCGAAAATGATGAAGAGAATGGACACCAGATAGAAGCGCACATCAAACTTCATGCGCGCATCGTCAAACGCGTCGAAGCCGCATTCGTATGCAGACAGTTTTTCCGGGTCAGGCTTTTTGAAAGCGACGATCAGCGGGGCGATCATCAAAGCGAGGGCAATGACCCCGGCAATGCCCATGAAAATCACGATGGGCAGGTAGGAATAAAGCAGGTCTGTCATGTTCCGCCTCGGGGGTTGACCACCCCTTAACACTGTTGAGGCGGTGGTAGCGCAGCGCAGCAATTGTAGCAAGCTTTTCAAAAATCACGCGAATGAAACAATGACGCATGGAAACCTGAGTTTGGCGGTCAACATTATATCACCACGCATGAAAAAGCCGGTGGTGCGAGGGCACCACCGGCCTGAATAAATTATGTGTTGATATTAGTGGCAGCCAGCGCCAGCGCAAGCCGAGGTGCCGCCCCGACAGCAGCGGAGCTGCTGGACCAACGGCCGTATGATTCGCGTCCAGCGCTGCCCCCGCTCTTCGCCTTGGCGCCACCGTGCGGTGAAGCAGCAGCGTGCGAGTCGCCTTCGAGGCCGGCGACTGAACCGCCGAAAAGACCACCAGCTCCTACAACGATGCTGGTTGAAGAGCTACCCCAGCTAACGTGGCCGTGGCCGCCAGCCTGAGCAGCGCCCGTAAAGAGAGCTGATCCAGCTACCAGCGAGTGAGGTGACTGCATTGGCAGGTTGGTGAGACAAACCTCTCGGCTTCTCAC
>CAVWWQ010000004.1:0-155960 GCA_963758815.1 uncultured Alphaproteobacteria bacterium | reverse complement strand
TCAGCGTGATGGTGGCGGTATGCCCGTCGACCTCATATTTGATGGTGTCGAACGAGTCAGCGGGCATTCGTGCTCCCTTGGTTTAACGCCCGGCGCGACCGGCGAGTGTGGGGCGTATGGACGGATTCAAGGCGGTTCCCGTACGTAGGGCCCACACTCGGCGCCCCCGGGGTTGATGCCGATCTCGTCATCGACCACCGGAACTCAGGCGTCACGTCGCTGCCGAAACGCCTCCAGGCCCTCCTTGAAATCGCCTGTTCGACAGGATAGTTCGAGGTTGAACAGCTCCTGTGTCATGGGATTGGCTGCAGGGTCGCGTGCTGGCCGTAGCTGAGGGCCTGTTTGGCGAGGCCGAGGGCCACCGTTGGTCCCGCAGGCCAGTCGGGTCAGCAACGCCTCTGCCGGCGGCGTCGAGTTCTGGCCGGCTCTCCGCTGATGGATCAGCCCCGAGTCGGCGGCGTCCGTGGCGCCCACCTTCTCGCCGAGGAGCAGCATCCGCCTGGCCCGGGCGACGCCGACCAGTCGGGGTAGCAGCCAGGTGGAGCCCGAATCCGGGCTGAAACCGCGGCCCACGAACGGCTCCCAGAACACGGCATCGTGGCCGCGACGGTGAAGTCGGCGGCGAGCGCGAGATTGCAGCCGAGACCGACCGCCCAGCCCCGCACGCTGCACACGACCGGCAACTGAATGGTTGCGATGAGTTCGATCACCCGGTGCGCGGCATGGGGAATCCGACGCACCAGATCACCGGTGCGGGGACGTTGTCCGATCGATTAATTGGCGGCCATCCAATCCGCGCCGGCGCAGAAGTCGTCCCCGGCGCCTCGGAGGTGAATCGCGCGCAACGAGTCGTCGGCGGCGGCGCTGGTCAGCGCGTCGACCAGATTCTCGGTCATCAAGCCCGGGTTCAACGAGTTACGCCGGGAGGGGCGATCGAGCGTGATGCGCAGAACCGCGCCATCCCGGGACGAACCGTCACCGACCCTCGGCGTCGGTTGTGTCGGCCTCGTGACTCACCGTCCTGATCCGGCCTTTCTCCGCCGATACGGTTACCCATACAGTAGGCAATACGATTGGGATCCAAGGTATAAGTTAGCAAGGAAACCCCTCTGACTGACGGAAATAGCCGGGCGGAATCCGGCGAAAAGAAGGGGATGCATGAGCACCCGCGACGCCAAATTCGGCGAGGCGCCCCTCGCCCAGACGGTGGCCGCCGCCGGCAGCCTGCGCCGCCTCAGCTCAGGCTGCTGCTGTCCCTCGACACAGTCATTCCCGTCGGTGGCCGCCATGCTGGCGCAAGTTCGCCGAATGGGAGAACGGGGAGCTGGCCGCGGCGGTTCCGAGAGGGGGGAGCAACGCGCCGCGGATCGGTGAAGATTCACCGACGATCCCCCGTCGAGGGTCTATCTCAACCACGCCACCGACATCGGGGCCTACAACCCGTGCTTTCCCGAGTACCGCTTCGATCACGTCGATGCCGAAAAAGGCCGGGCGGCAGGATCTGCTTCCCGCTGGGTGCTATGAGGGACCGCCGGGACTGGTGCACGGCGGTTTTCTCGGTGTCTTCTTCGATTGCGTCATCCAGCACCACAATTGCGTGACCGGGACTTTCCGGCAAGACGCGATCGCTGGCCCGTTCACCTATCCGCCGAGCCGACCCCGGTATTGACGGAACTGCAAATTCGACATCGCTCGATCGCCGGTGGAACGGGGCATCGCGTCGACGGCGCAGACTGCTCCTCGACGGACGAAGTGCTTTGTGACCGGTGAAGGTCAACACGTTGGCAGGTCGCCCGGCCGGAGACAAACTGACCGGATTCAGGAGTTACGGCCCAGGCGGCGAAAGGAGCCCCGATAAGATGACTTGCTTCCGAGGTTTCGCCGACGACCGGGTCCTCTTCGAGATCGATCCCGAAGCCGCATCGCGACGATCACGCTGAACAACCCGAAGCAGCGCAACTCCTACGACGCCGGCGATGCGAGAAGCCTGGCCCGGTGCCTGGACGCGTCGCCGAGGACGACGATCTCACGGTGGTGCTGCTGCGCGGCGCCGAAGGCGTGTTCAGCACCGGGGCCGATATGAACAATGCCTACGGCTGGTACGGCGCAAGAGCCGCGAAGCCGGCGCGCCGCCGACGCCAGCGCGGCCCAGCCAACGTCGCCGACTCACCGTGGACCGCAAATCTTTCGGCTTCTATCACAACCTGATGGGCTTTCCGAAGGTCACGGTCGGCGAGATCGACGGCTATGCGCTCGGCGGCGGCTTCGAGATGGCCCTGATGACGGACATCTCCGTCATCGGCCGCGACACCAAGATCGGCATGCCCGCCACCCGGTTCCTTGGACCGGCGCTGGGCAGCCTGCACATGTTCTTCTATCGGTTTGGACCGGTGCTGGCCCGTCGCATGCTGCTCACCGGTGACATCGTCGAGGCGGGCATGATCGAACATCTGGGAATCTTCACCGACACATGCGATCCCGGCGCAGTCACGGCGCGCGCACGGTACTGGGCCGAGAAGGCGGCGAAGATGCCCGCCGATGCCAATAGGCGCGCGCACCCGATTTCAAGGCTGCGCTTCAATCCTGCAATGATGTCGTCCATGCGCTCCAGCGGCATCACGCGCGTATCAATCGGCTGTCGTCCCGCCGGCTTTTCATCAAGCTTCGAGACATTGAGATCGCCATAGACGGTCAGCGCCAGTGTCCGCGGGATGGGCGTCGCTGTCATGATCAGCAGATGCGTCCGTCCTTCTGCCTTGGCCTGCAGCGCCAGGCGTTGATGGACACCGAAGCGGTGTTGTTCATCGATCACGGCAAGCCCTAGGTCCTTGAACGCCACACCTTCTTGGAACAGTGCATGTGTACCGATCAGAATATCAATTTCGCCGCGCTGCAGGGCATCAAGCGTTTCATTGCGGCCGCGGCCCTTTTCCCGTCCCGTGAGCAAGGCCAGCCTAAGCCCCGAGCCGACACACAATTTGCTCAGCGTGGCATGATGCTGGCGGGCCAGTATTTCCGTGGGTGCCATCAATGCGCCCTGCGACCCATTTTCCACCACCGTCGCAAGTGCCATTAGCGCAACCACCGTTTTGCCCGACCCGACATCACCCTGCAGCAACCGCAACATTCGCCGTCCCGAAGCCAAATCCTCCTCAATCTCAGTAATGGAACGTTGTTGCGCACCAGTAAGTGAATAAGGAAGTCCTGCGCGCAATGATTGCACCAGTGCAGCACCGGGCCGCATTGTCCGGCCGATCTCATGCCGCAACTCTTGCCGCACGAGGGAGATCGCAAGCTGATTGGCAAGCAACTCGTCATAAGCCAGCCGCTGCCGTGATGGTGTCACGCTGTCTGGCGAGGTCACAGTGGTAGGTTGGTGCTCTGCCTGCAGTGCCGATTTGATATCCGGCCAGGCGCGCCGCCGCAACCAGGCGGGATCGAGCCATTCCGGAAGCGTCGGCCATTTTGAAAGACCCTCGGCGGCAATCTTCTGGAGCACCTTGCCGCCGAGCCCAGCCGTGAGAGGATAGACAGGTTCAATCGCCGGCATCTTTTCCGCGTCTTGAGGCTTAAGGGCATAGTCCGGATGGCTCATCTGCGCTTCGGTGTTGAACCAGCTGATGGTGCCGGAGATGATGCGCTTCTCGCCCTCGGGATAGGTCTTTGCGATGTGGTCGCCAAAGGTGGAGAAAAAAGTCAGTGTCATGTATCCGGTGTCGTCGAACACTTCGATCCGGTAAGGCAGCCGCGTCCCACGCGGGGCAGGGCGATGCCGGCCGATGGTCACCTCCAGCGTGACCACGCCCTCTTGCGGTAGTTGCGCAATCGTGCACCGGAACCGCCGGTCAATAACCTGCGACGGCAAATGGAACAGCACATCAATCAGGCGTGCCGAGTTCATCACCCTGCCGCAACAGCTTTGCGATAAGCTTCGCCAACTTGTCGCCCACACCTCTCACTATGGTGACATCTGCAAACAGCGGGTTGAGTACAGGTGGACGCATCCATGCAGTTTCGCCGTCTGGACCTTGTGATGCAAGCCAGTGTATGAGGCCGCACCCATGCCAAGCCCAGACCATGATATTTTCCGCAAGCGCCTGCTGTGGCGCGCCACGCATCGTGGCATCAAGGAGATGGATATCCTTGTGGGTGGCTATGCCAAAGCCCATCTGGACAGCATGAGCGAGCATGATCTGAGGCATTTTGAACATCTGCTGGAATTGCCCGACCAAGACCTTCTGGCCTGGGCCACGAGGCAGGAACCTGTGCCTGCTCACCTCCAGTCCATCATGCTGGATGATATTTTGCGGTTCCATCCGGAGAACGGATGATGGTTTTGCCTTCCGGACTTTCAGAACGGCTGAAACAGCCGGGACGTATCATTCTCTCCGGCCTGCTCGGCGGCCAGGACGCGCTGGTGTTGCCGGAGATTGTTTACGCGGCGGGTACGCGCGGACTTGTCTTCGTCTGCCGCGACGATGCTCACCTTGCCGAATTCGAAGATCAACTCGGCTATTTCGCCCCAGCGCTGGAAACCATGCGCTTCCCAGCCTGGGACTGCCTGCCTTACGACCGCGTGTCTCCCTCGGCCGATATCCTGGCCCGCCGCCTTGCAACGCTGACCAGGCTGCTTGAGAAACGCAGCGGCGGTTTCATGCTGCTCACCACGGTCAATGCCGTGCTGCAGCGGGTTCTGCCGCCCTCTCTTATCAACGGCGCGACCTTTACGGCAAAGCCAGGAATGTCGATCTCTATCGAGAAGCTGCAGTCCTTTTTGGTCGACAATGGCTATTCTCGCGTGGGCACGGTCGTTGAGTCCGGAGACTTTGCGGTGCGAGGTGGCCTCATCGATCTTTTCCCGCCCGGATCCAGCGAACCCGTCCGCCTGGATTTTTTTGGCGACACACTTGAAATCAATCCGCACCTTTGATCCGCAATCGCAGCGCTCCGTCAATCAGCTGACAGAATTGCGGCTGAACCCTGCTAATGAGGCGCTTATTACCGAAGCTTCCATCGCGCAGTTCCGCAAGGCCTACTCGCACGCCTTTGGTGGGCTGGATTTGAATGATCCGCTCTATGAAAGCATTACCAATGGGCGGCGCTATCAGGGCATGGAACATTGGCTGCCGCTGTTCCAGCCTGAGCTGGCGACGCTGTTCGATTACGTGCCTGAAGCGGTGTGGTGTCTCGCCAATGAAGTGCCGGCCAGCATGGCCGCGCGTCATGAACAGATCGCCGAATATTATGATGCGCGCAGGGAGGCTTTGGACAAACAAAGCTTTGGCGCCGCTCCCTACAAGCCGTTGCCGCCGCATGCACTCTATCTGAAGTCGGACGAATCGATTCAGCTTTGTGCCGACCGCACAATCCTCGAAGAGACACCGTTCGAGGTGCCTGGTGAAAACGCAATCTCATTCGGTGGGCGTCAGGGCCGCAGCTTTGCTGCAGAGCGCAGCGCCGGGCAGGGGCAAGTCTATGACGCGGTCCGTCTGCACACGGAAGATCTTCGCAAGCGTAGTGTCCGCACCCTGATCGCGGCCTGGACTGACGGTTCCGCCGACCGGCTGACAACGATTCTGCGGGATCACGATCTTGCGCCTCTGGTCATCCTGAAATCCTGGGAGGAGGCCAGCAAGCTCGAAACCACAGTCGCGGGTGTAATCACTCTGCCGCTTGAGCAGGGTTTTGAAACGCCCGATCTGGCAATTATTGCCGAGCAGGACATTCTCGGCGACCGTCTGGTGCGGCGCGCGCGCAAGGCGAAGAAGGCGGCCGATTTCATTTCCGAGCTGTCGTCTGTCTCGCCGGGGGATCTCATGGTCCATGTTGATCACGGCATTGGCCGCTTCGAAGGCCTGCGCACCATCGAGGTGCAGGGCGCACCGCATGACTGCCTGCTGCTGATCTATGCCGAAAATGCTAGGCTCTTCCTGCCGGTCGAAAACCTCGAACTGCTCTCGCGCTATGGGTCTGAAACCGATGGCGTGCAGCTCGACAGGCTCGGTGGCGGCGCATGGCAGGCCAAGAAGGCCCGACTCAAGCAGCGCATCCGTGAAATTGCCAGCGAGCTGATCAAGACCGCAGCGGCGCGTGAATTGAAGCCCGGCGACGTGCTGACGCCGTCTGAAGGTGCCTTCGATGAGTTCTGTGCCCGCTTCCCCTATGAGGAAACCGAGGACCAGCTTGCCGCCATCGAAGCCGTTCTCGACGACATGCAGAAGGGCCGGCCGATGGACCGGCTGGTGTGCGGCGATGTCGGCTTCGGCAAGACAGAGGTGGCCCTCCGCGCGGCTTTTGTTGCGGCCTATGCCGGCAAGCAGGTGGCCATCGTGGTGCCAACGACCCTTCTGGCGCGGCAACACTTCCGCACTTTCAGCGACCGCTTCAAGGGCCTGCCGCTCCGTATCGCGCAGGCCTCGCGTCTCGTGCCGCGCAAGGAAATGGAACTGGTGAAGACAGGCCTGCAGGACGGCTCCGTCGACATCGTGATCGGCACCCACGCGCTGCTGGCTGAGAGCATCAAGTTCCGCGATCTGGGACTGATGATCGTCGACGAAGAGCAGCACTTCGGCGTGAAGCACAAGGAGCGCCTGAAGCAGATGCGCGCCAATGTGCATGTGCTGACCCTGACGGCAACGCCCATTCCGCGCACGCTGCAACTGGCCTTGTCGGGCCTGCGCGAAATGTCTCTGATCACCACGCCGCCGCTCGATCGCCTGGCGGTGCGCACCTACATCGCGCCTTTTGACCCCATTATCATTCGCGAGCATCTGCTGCGCGAGCATTTCCGTGGCGGCCAAAGCTTCTATGTGGTGCCGCGCATCACCGATCTCGATGAGATTGCCGCGTTTCTGCGCGAAGCCGTGCCGGAGGTGAAATTCCGCGCCGCCCATGGCCGCATGGCTCCGACAGAGCTCGAAGACATCATGACCGGCTTCTACGACCGGGCCTTCGATGTGCTGCTCTCCACCACCATCGTCGAATCCGGCCTCGACATCCCAACCGCCAACACACTCATCATTCACCGCGCTGACATGTTCGGCCTCGCCCAGCTCTACCAGCTGCGTGGCCGCGTGGGCCGTTCCAAGCAGCGCGCCTATGCCTTGCTCACCACACCTCCCAACAAGCAGCTCACGGCAACCGCGGAGCGTCGCCTGAAAGTGCTGCAGTCACTCGATTCTCTGGGAGCGGGCTTCAATCTCGCCAGCCACGATCTCGATATCCGCGGCGCCGGCAATCTCCTGGGCGAAGAGCAGCACGGCAACATCCGCGAAGTCGGCTTCGAGCTCTATCAATCGATGCTCGAAGAAGCCGTTGCCGGCATGCGCTCTGGCGAGGTTGAAGGCCAGGAGGAGGGCCAGTGGTCACCGAGCATCAATGTCGGCACCTCGGTATTGATCCCTGAATCCTATGTTACCGACCTACAAGTGCGCCTGGGTCTGTACCGCAGGCTCGCGGATTTTGCCGACCAGACCGATCTCGATGGCTTTGCCGCTGAATTGCATGATCGCTTCGGCCCGCTGCCCGATGAGGTGAAGCATCTGCTCGACATCGTTTCGATCAAGCTGCTCTGCCGCAATGCCAATGTTGAAAAGGTGGATGCCGGGCCGAAGGGCGCAACCGTCACATTCCGCAAGGGCATCTTCCCCAATCCTACGGCGCTGGTGCAGTGGATTTCTGGTCAGGGCACGCTGGCCAAATTGCGCCCCGACATGAGCCTTGTGCTGATGCGCGAATGGAACGGGGCGGAGCAGCGCCTGAAGGGCACGCGCCTGTTGCTGCAGAATCTGGTGAAGCTGGCGGCTTAGCCTTCCTCCGCCACCTTACGGATTGCACTGGCCAGCGTCTCCACTTCTTGCGCGCCTGAAATGCCATAGCGCTGGTCAATGATGAAGGTCGGCACGCCTTGTACGCCGATTCTGTAGGCCTGTTGGACTTCGGCCATGACAGCTTCAGAGTCCGTATCGGCACTGAGCAGCCGCTCCACCTCCGCGCCATCCATACCGCAGGCTTTTGCAACGTCTATCAAGACCGCCGTATCACCTACATCCCGGCCATCGCGCCAGTAGGCACAGAACAGTGCATCGACGATTTCCGGTCTGCTTGTCCGGCCTGCATTGGCCCAGCGGATCAGGCGGTGGGCATTCAGCGTATTGGGCGTGCGCGTGATCTTTTCAAAGTGATAGGGAACGTCATCCTTCTTGCCAGCGTCTTCCAACGGCTTGTGCATAGCCTTGAGGTCGCGGTCACCAAACTTGGCCTTCATATAGGCTTGGCGGCTAAGGCCATCGGCAGGAATGGTGGGGTCGAGAAAATAGGGACGGAAAGTGACCTCGGCTTTGACATCCGGCAGCGCGCTCAGGGCTTTGTCCAGTCGCCGCTTTCCAAGAAAACACCATGGGCAGATCACATCGGAAACAACATCGATCTTCATTGTTTTTCATGCCAGAGCGTTGTGCCCTCAAAACCAGGCAGCGGTTGCTTGTCGGGTGGGTTGGAACCAATTCGGGCCCACCGGCCCACCCATTGGTCGGTCGTGAACAACGGCACCATATAGAACCCTGCCACCAGCAATCTGTCCTCGGCGCGGACCGCGGCTTCAAATTCCTCCTGCGATTTGGCATGCAGCATCACATCTATGGCGTGATCAATGGCAGGATCGGCAATGCCGGGATAGTTGCGGGTGCCTTCCTGCGCGCGCCCAAAGGAGCCGAAATACAGAGTTTGCTCATTGCCTGGCGAAAGCGAGTTGTACCAGGTGACGGGGATCATGTCGAAATCATAGGTCGTCTGCAGGCGCTTGAATTGCGTGTCATCGACCTTCTTCACGTCAACGCGAATGCCAATGAGCTGCAGAGTGCGCTGATAGTGCAGCGCGATCTTTTCCTGATCGGGATTCTGTATGGTGATGGTGAACGCAAACGGCTCACCTTTGTCGTTGGCGAGGTTTGAACCACTGATCTTCCACCCAGCCTGGGCCAGAAGGTCCACCGCCTTGCGCAGCAGCTTGCGGTCATGGCCTGAACCATCTGACACCGGCAGCCTGTAGCTGCCATCCAGCATGTCAGGGCGAAGAGTTGGTCTTGGCATCGCCGAGAACGGCAAGTTCCGCCGCATCGCGCAGGTTTGCCAAGCGAGGAAAGGCTTGAGCCCGAATAGTAGCCATAAATTCGCTTGTCGAGATTGCTGAGCAGGTTGGCATTGGCCCATTCGAAAGTCGAAGGCCAGCACCAAAGCCTCGCGCACACGCACATCTGAAAACATCGGTTTGCGTGTGTTGAACACTAGACCGTAGGCCGGAGCAGGGGTCTTCCCGGTATAGGTTTCGACCTTGACCGCACCTGATTTTACCGCCGGAAAGTCATAGCCAGATGACCAGCGGACCGGATCGCTTTCCATGCGCACATCGGCATCGCCCTTTTTGAAGGCTTCGAAAGCGGCATTGGCATCCTTGTAATAGTCAAAACGCAGCGTATCGAAATTCCACACACCTTTGTTGATTGAGCAGATCCTTGCCCCAATAGTCGGATTCTTCCTCAAGGTCACGGCCTCGCCGGGGCGAATATCACCGAACACATAAGGCCCTGAACCGATCATGGGATCGATGGAAGACGCTTCGAAATCCTTGTTCTGCCATTGCGCCTTGGGCAGGATAGGCATCAGCGCGATGATCATGGGCAGTTCACGGTCGCCTGCTTCCTGATGAAAAATTATGGTGTGATCGTCCGGCGTTTCGATCCTGGTGATCTTGCCATAGTTGCTTTTGAAATTGGGGCGACCGTGGTCGCGCAACACCTCAAGTGAAAACTGCAAGTCAGCCGCTGTCACCGGCGTGCCATCCGAAAACTTTGCCTCAGGCCTGATCTTGAAAGTGAACGTCTGCCGGTCGTCTGAGACGTCGATGCTTTCAGCCAGCAGCCCATAAAGCGAAAACGCTTCGCCCCAATTGCGCGCCATCAGGCTTTCAAAAACATAGGTGCGCGCGCCTTGGGCCGGGTTGCCTTGCACGATGAAGGGATTGAGGCTGTCAAAGGTGCCGACCACCGCTTGCCGCAACGTGCCGCCCTGGGGCGCATCGGGATTGGCATAGGGCAGGCTCTTGAAATCTGCAGGAAGTGCAGGATCACCATGCATGGCGATCCCATACTGCGGATCTGCCCACACCCATCCCGAAAGGGTGGCCAACAAAAAACCAGCAAGTCCAAGGCTGCGAATCCAGTTCATGACGGCTATTTAGGCGGTGAAACACGGCAATTGAAAGGATCGACGATGGCCAAGGTCACTGGGCTTTCAGGGAATGAAATCTACTGCCTGGCCATGAAGGACATGGCGCCGGGAGAACTTGTCGTCGGCAACAGCGTCAATTCCATGGGCTTTCTCGGCGGCTTGGGGGCAGGGGTGCGTAACCTCCTCGGCGGCGAAGTGCCCCAGGTCACCGAAGCCATCTTTAACGGCCGCCTAAGCGCCTTCAATCGCATGGTGGCCGAAGCCAAGCGCGAGAACGCATCTGGCGTGGCGGGCGTCTCTGGCGAACTGCGCAACTTCCAGGGTTCGACCGAATTCCTCTTCGTGGGCTCATGCGTTCACGCCAAGAGTTGGGGCAGCGGTTTCTTCACTTCTGCTGGCTCGGCCCAGGAACTGTATTGCCACATGGATGCTGGTTATCAGCCGATCGCACACGCCTTCGGCAATATCGCCTATTCCATGGGTGTCGGCGGCGGTTTTCTGGGGGCGCTGAAAACCTTGGGTCGGGGCGAGATCAGGGAATATTCCGATGTCTTCAACCACACACGCCATTACGCGCTTGACCGCCTCGTGACCCATGCGCGTCAGGAAAAGGCCAATTCTGTAGTCGGCATCCGCACCACCATCCTGCCGTGGATGGGCCTGCATGAAATGGTGATGACGGGAACGGCAGCGCGCAACCCGGCCTTGCCGCGCGAGGCGGATGCCAATCCCGTCACCAGCGATCTCACCGGCGAGGAGCTGTGGGCCATGGCAAGCCTCGGCTACGCGCCGGTGAAGCTTCTGATGTCGACTTCCATTTATTCGCTGGGTTTTGTCGGTGGCTTCCTCGCCGCCTTCAAATCCTTCGCCAAGGGCGAAGTCAACGAGCTGACCACGCTGATCCACGATGCCCGCGAAATCGCCATCGCCCGGGTGAAGAGCGAAGCTGATGCGCTGGGCGCTGAGGATGTGGTCGGTGTCAAAACCTACATTCAGGAAATCGGTTCCGGCCTTGTGGAATTCATGGCCATTGGCACGGCGATCCGCAAAACAGCCGGCATCAAGACCATCAATGCCGCATTGCCGGTCCATGCCATGGTGTCCGAGAAGGATACCTGGATTGACGGTGATTTCGGCTTCTCGCTTGACCGCGCCCGCAAGGGCGGCAGCGTTGGCGGGGGGAATAGCGCGCGTTTAAGCCTCAGACGAGAATATTGCTGAACTGCCAGGGGTCGCGCTTGTCCGGCGGTCCGCCGAACAATCCATCGAAAGACTTGTGCGGGTTCCAGTCCGTGTAATAGCCATTGAGCGGGCCGAGATAAGGCTGCTGGATTTCGAGACAACGCTCGAAATCCATCTCATCGGTTTCGACAATACCCTCGTTGGGATTCTCAATGGCCCAGACCAGGCCGGCGAGAACCGCTGACGTCACCTGCAGTCCCGTCGCCGATTGATAGGGGGCGAGGTTGCGCGCCTCATCAATCGAAAGCTCTGAACCGTACCAATAGGCATTCTTCTTGTGGCCATAGAGCAGCACGCCGAGCTTGTCTTCGCCCGAAAGGATTTCCTCCGGCGTGAGAATATGCTGGCTCTTGGGATGCTTGCCGCCGTTCCCGAACATTTCGTGCAGGGAGAGCACGGCATCGTTCGAGGGGTGATAAGCATAGTGGCAGGTGGGCCGATAGATCGCCTTGCTGCCTTTGCTCACGGTATAATAGTCGGCGATAGAAATCGCTTCATTGTGTGTGACGAGAAAACCGAATTGTGGGCCGATGCCCGGCACCCAACTTCGTACCCGTGTGTCGGCGCCTGCGCTGGCCAGATAAATCGCGGCCTTGGTGCCTTTCTTGTGGCGATGCCCAAGCTTGGGAAACTTCTTTTCATGGGTGCCCCAACCCAGTTCAGCAGGCTGCTTGCCTTCCGAGACAAAACCCTCGACAGACCATGTATTGACGAAAGTATCTTGCGGCTTCGGGCGTTTTGAAACTTGCGTATCGCGCTCGGCGATATGAATGCCTTTGACGCCAACCTTTTGCGCCAGTTTGGCCCAGCCCTCGCGATCTTTTGGTCTAGTGAACTTGATGCCGGTATCATTGGCAAGCGTGAGCAGCGCGCGCTTCACAAACCACGACACCATGCCAGGGTTGGCGCCACAGCAGGAAACCGCTGTCGAGCCCTTGCCCAGCTTGCGCTTGGTGGCGAGCATCCGCTCACGCAAGGCATAATTGCTGCGCTCATCCGTGCTGACTTTGGTGTTGTAGTAGAAGCCGGCCCACGGCTCGATGACCGTGTCGACATAAAGCGCATTCAGTCTCGCGCGCGAGCAGCATCATGTCGACGCTGTCGACGTCAACCGTCAGATTGATGATCAGTGCCTGATGCTCGTCCTTGAGCAGCGGCATCATCACTTTCTTGTAGTTTTCCTTCGTCAGCGCCGCCTGATGGAAATTCACGCCGTATTTGTCGGCAAGGTGCTTCCAGTCATCCAGTGGCTCGACAATGGTGAACTTTTTCGGGTCGCAATCGATATGGCGAAGGAGCAGGGGCAGGCTGCCGCGGCCAATTGAACCCAAACCGACCAGGACAATCGGGCCTCTCCAGATGGCATGCACCGGCCATTGCGTCATTGTCGCCTCCGTCAAACTAAAGATTTTTCCTAACAGAAAGGGCTGCCACCGCAACAAAATTTTGCATTTTTTGCAGTGGTCACATGATGTTACATTCAGGTCAGGCGCTGGAAATCCAAGCGTGGCATAGCCATATTACAGCTTTGATTCGATCAGCAGGACGCATGGCCAGGAAATCAGACGACGAAAATCTCTTCGGTGACTTGCCGAAGAACTCCAAACCCAACGGCAAGGGTAGCGCCAAGTCGCGTGATGAAAAGAGTTACACCGCCGCTGATATTGAGGTGCTGGAAGGCCTGGAGCCCGTGCGCCGCAGGCCCGGCATGTATATCGGCGGCACCGACGAGAAGTCGATGCATCACCTCTTTGCCGAGGTGCTGGACAATTGCATGGACGAAGCAGTCGCCGGCCACGCGACATGGATTGATGTGAACTACACGGCAGATGGCTATCTGGCTGTGACCGATAATGGCCGCGGCATGCCGGTGGACCCGCATCCCAAGTTCAAGGACAAGTCGGCGCTCGAAGTCATCATGACGGTGCTGCACGCCGGCGGCAAGTTTGACTCCGGCGCTTACGAGACATCCGGCGGCCTTCACGGCGTCGGCGTGTCGGTGGTCAACGCGCTGTCCGAGCATGTGATCGTCGAAGTGGCCCGTGGCCAGCAGCTCTACCGCCAGGAATTCCGCCGCGGCAAGCCGTCCACCAAGCTCCAAAACCTCGGCAAGGTCTCGGGCCGTCGCGGCACCATGGTGAAATTCAAGCCGGATGAACAGATTTTCGGCAAGGGCCACACGGCGTTCAACGCCACGCGCCTCTACAAGATGTCGCGCTCGAAATCCTATCTCTTCGGCGGTGTCGAAATCCGCTGGCATTGTGACAAGAGCCTGATCAAGGACAAGGAAACGCCCGAAGAGGCGGTGCTGCACTTCCCAGGCGGTCTGAAGGATTTTCTCGAGGAGCGCCTGGAGGGCACCACGCGGGTTGTCGACGATATCTTCTTCGGCAAGGTTGACAAGGAAGGTGGCCACGGCTCGGTGGAATGGGCCATTGCCTGGTTCGGCGGCGAGGATGGATTCATCTCGTCCTACTGCAACACCATTCCCACCCCGAATGGCGGCACCCATGAACTGGGCTTCCGTTATGCACTATTGCGCTCACTCAAGGATTACGCGGAGCTTTCCGGAAACAAGCGGGCAGGATTGATCACCGCGGACGATGTCATGGTACAATCCGGCGGTCTGCTTTCGGTTTTCATCCGTGAGCCCGAGTTCCAGGGCCAGACCAAGGACAAGCTCGCCACTGTCGAAGCCACGCGCATCGTGGAAACGGCGGTTCGCGACAATTTTGATCATTGGCTCACGGGCCATCCCGCACAGGCCAATAAGCTTCTCGGCTGGATTATCGAACGTGCTGAAGAGCGCGTTCGTCGCAGGCAGGAAAAGGAAGTCAGCCGCAAGACCGCTGTGCGTAAATTGCGCCTGCCGGGCAAGCTGGCAGATTGCTCTGCCACGCAAGCCGAAGGGTCGGAGCTGTTCATCGTGGAAGGTGACTCGGCGGGTGGCTCGGCAAAGCAAGCCCGCAACCGCGCGACACAGGCCGTGCTGCCGCTGCGCGGAAAGATTCTTAACGTGGCCAATGCCGGGCGCGACAAGCTTTCCGCCAATCAGCAAATCGGCGATTTGGTGCAGGCGCTGGGTTGCGGCATGGCGGACGCTTATCGCGAAGAGGATCTTCGTTACGAAAAGATCATCATCATGACCGACGCCGACGTTGATGGTGCCCATATCGCTTCGCTGTTGATGACATTCTTTTTCCGCCAATTGCCCAAGGCCATCGAGCAGGGGCATCTCTATCTCGCTGTGCCGCCGCTGTTTCGTCTCGCGCAAGGCAGCAAGACGGTCTATGCGCGCGATGAAGCGGAGCGCGACCGGTTGCTTGAGAACTTTGGCGGCCGGGGCAAGGTCGAAGTCAGTCGCTTCAAGGGTCTCGGCGAGATGATGCCCGCGCAGTTGAAAGAAACCACCATGGATCCTGGAAAGCGGCTGCTCCTGCGGGTAACAATGGACGATGCTGCCGCAGCAGTTACGGCCCAGACTGTCGAGCAACTCATGGGCAACAAGCCCGAGGAACGCTTTAACTTTATCACAGCCCGCGCCGAATTCGTCTCGGAGTTTGGCCTTGATATTTAGCAGGGCTGTCCTGCGCGAAAATAACCCTAAGAATGCTTTATTTATTATGGGTATTTTGACCGCGGCCTCTGAGCGACTATATTAGCCCTATGGCTCAATCACCCAGCCGGCGCGGCGGAGGCGATTCCGGGACGCAAGTCGTCACCCGGACGCGCACCCGCACGCAAAAACCGGCCCTCTATAAAGTCCTGTTATTGAACGACGATTACACCCCCATGGAATTCGTCGTGCAGGTACTGGAGACGGTTTTCAACAAAACCAGCGAAGACGCCTACACCATCATGATGCATGTTCACATGAAAGGTGTCGGTGTCTGCGGCGTCTTCAGTTTTGAAGTCGCGGAGACCAAGGTCACGCAGGTGATGGACTTCGCCAAAGAGGGCGGCCATCCGCTTCAATGCACGATGGAACCTGCGTGAACATGCACAAATTAAATCGATAGCCGAGAGAGATGTCTCCGGTGCTTGGTTTTTCATCTAACCTTGAGACGACCTTCCACCGCGCGCTTGCGCTTGCTGCTGATGACCTTCAGCCGCTGGCCACAATAGAACACCTGTTGCTGTCCCTTGCCGAGGACATTGACGCGCGGGCCATGATGGTGGCCTGTGGTGTCGATATCGGCGCGCTGCGGCAGAATCTCAAGAATTTCATCACGACAGAACTGCCCAAGTCAGCACCTGCTGACGGTGAGTCACCCAAACCCACCGCCGGTTTTCAAAGGATCATTCAGCGCGCTGTTATTCAAGTGCAGGCATCCGGCCGAGAAGACCTTACCGGAGCAGATATACTTCTGGCGGTCTTTTACGAATCTCCAGAGGAAACGTCCCGTTTCCTCGAAGCACAAGGCATGACGCGCTTTGATGCCGTGCGCTATCTCGCACATGGCATATCCAAGAATGCCAGCGTGCGCCACGAGAAACCTGTCTACGGAGAAAAAACCGGCGGTCAATATAAAGTGCTCCTGTTGAACGACGATTATACGCCCATGGAATTCGTGGTGGACTTGCTGGAGACCGTGTTCGGTAAGACCAATCAAGACGCAATGGCGACCATGATGGAGATCCATGAGAAGGGTACCGGACTTTGCGGCGTTTACCCGCTCAAAGCCGCTGAAACGAAGGTTACTGAGGCCATGGTTTTGGCTATAGAGGGCGGCCATCCGCTTCAATGCACGATGGAACCGGCATGAATGGAATCATTCTGACCTTCATTGAAGCATTAAGGTTTAATGAATCGGCACTACCCAAACGCGTTCTGATACCTATATAGTGCTCCTTGAACAGAGGTCTCGCACGTGCCCACTTTCTCTCGTAGCCTCGAAAAGGCTCTCCACCGTGCCCTCTCTCTGGCAGCCCAGCGCCGCCAGGAGCTGGCAACTCTTGAACATCTTTTACTTTCGTTGACCGAGGACGAAGACGCCTTGGCGGTGATGAAGGCGTGCAGTGTCGATGTCGAAGAACTGCGCCAAAGCCTTGAAGAATATATCGACAATGAACTCTCCAATCTGGTCACTGATAACGTCTTGGAAGCCAAACCGACGGCTTCATTCCAGCGTGTCATTCAGCGCGCGGTGATCCATGTCCAGTCATCGGGGCGCGAAGAGGTGACGGGCGCCAACGTGCTCGTGGCGATTTTCGCTGAACGCGAGAGCCATGCCGCATACTTCCTGCAGGAGCAGGACATGACCCGCTATGACGCGGTGAATTACATCTCTCACGGCATCGCCAAGAAGGCCGGGCTCTCGCAGGGCCGGTCTGTGCGCGGCGCCGAAGAAGAGCGTGAATCGCCGGGTGAGGATCAGGCAACTCCGGGCAAGAATGGGCGCCCGCGGGAAAGCGCGCTTGATGCCTATTGTGTCGACCTCAACAAGAAGGCCCATGACGGCAAGATCGATCCGCTGATCGGGCGTATGTCCGAAGTCAATCGCACCATCCAGATTTTGTGCCGCCGCACCAAGAACAACCCGCTCTTCGTTGGCGATCCCGGCGTGGGCAAGACAGCCATTGCTGAAGGCTTGGCGCGCAAGATCATCAAGGGTGAAGTACCTCCTGTTTTGAAAGACTGCACCATCTATCAGCTCGACATGGGCACGCTGCTGGCCGGCACGCGCTATCGCGGTGACTTTGAGGAACGCCTCAAGGCCATCATGAAGGAAATCGAGGCGAAGCCGGGCGCCATCCTGTTCATCGACGAAATTCATACCGTGATCGGCGCCGGCGCCACCTCTGGTGGCTCGATGGATGCCTCCAACCTGTTGAAGCCTGCCCTGGCTGCAGGCACGTTGCGCTGCATCGGCTCGACCACCTACAAGGAATACCGTCAGCACTTCGAGAAGGACCGCGCCTTGGTGCGCCGCTTCCAGAAGATCGACGTGAACGAACCCTCGATTCCGGATGCGATCTCGATCCTGAAGGGCCTCAAGCCCTATTACGAGGATTATCACAAGGTGAAGTTCACTGATGATGCCGTCGAAAGCGCTGTGCAGCTTTCATCGCGCTACATGGCGGACAGGAAATTGCCGGACAAGGCAATTGATGTGATCGATGAGACCGGCGCATCGATGATGCTTTTGCCTGAAGACAAGCGCAAGAAAGTCATCGATGTGCCCGATATCGAGGCCACAATTGCAACCATGGCCCGCATCCCGCCAAAGACTGTCTCGCGTGATGACGCCACGGTGCTGAAGAACCTCGAAACCGAATTGAAGCGTATGGTTTTCGGTCAAAGCAAGGCGATCGAACAAGTCACTGCTGCGATCAAACTTGCCCGTGCCGGACTGCGAGAACCCGAGAAGCCCATTGGCGCTTATCTGTTCTCCGGCCCAACAGGCGTTGGCAAGACTGAAGTGGCCAAGCGTTTGGCTGAAGTGCTTGGCGTGAAGATGCTCCGTTTCGACATGTCGGAATACATGGAGCGTCACACGGTTTCGCGTCTCATCGGCGCGCCTCCGGGCTATGTTGGTTTCGACCAGGGTGGTCTCTTGACCGATGGTGTGGACCAGAACCCGTATTGCGTGCTGCTGCTCGATGAGATTGAGAAGGCCCATCCGGACCTCTTCAACATCCTGCTGCAGGTGATGGATCACGGCAAGCTGACGGATCATAATGGCAAGGAAGTCGATTTCCGCAACGTCATCCTGATCATGACCACAAATGCCGGTGCCCAGGATCTGGCGCGGGCAGCGTTCGGGTTTACCCGCAACACCCGCGAAGGCGACGACCATGAGGCGATCAACCGCCTGTTCACGCCCGAGTTCCGCAACCGTCTTGATGCCGTTGTTTCGTTCGAGCATCTGCCGAAGGAAGTGGTGCGCAAGGTGGTCGAGAAGTTCGTGCTTCAACTCGAAGCGCAGCTTGCCGAACGCCAGGTCAATATTGAGCTTTCAACCGAAGCCGCCGATTGGCTGGCGGAAAAGGGTTACGACCATCAGATGGGCGCGCGTCCACTGGGACGTGTGATTCAGGAAGAGATCAAGAAGCCGCTTGCTGAAGAAGTGTTGTTCGGCAAGCTCGCAGGCGGTGGCACTGTCCGCATCCTGCTCAAGGATGGCAAGCTGGTTTTCTCCTATCTCAGCAGGGAAGATGAGAAATCCTTGCCCAAGCCGCCGGAACGCAAGGCTCTGCCGCGCGCCAAGGCGGCAGCCGCCAAGCGTCCGCGGAAAGCGGCCAAGGTCAAATAATCAGAGAGGCCGCCTCCGGGCGGCCTTTTTCTTTTGCAGGCGCAATGCTAGTCTGGCCCGCATGCAACAAAGCCAGCTTGTCATTCGCACTGCTCTTGCCCTGCTGGCGTTCGCCGGCAATTCGCTGCTTTGCCGTCTGGCACTCAAATCCACGACGATTGATGCTGCCACCTTTACCAGCATCAGGCTTCTGTCCGCTGTCATTGTTCTGTGGCTGATCCTGCAACTGTCGAAAGGCACCCGCCCGTCACATGGCAATTGGCCCTCAGCCTTAGCCCTCTTTGTTTACGCCGCTGGATTTTCACTTGCCTATATCAGCCTGACGGCAGGCACCGGCGCGTTGCTGCTTTTTGGTTCGGTGCAGATCACCATGATTGGCGCAGGGCTCATTCGCGGCGAGCGCCTCACCTCACTGCAAGTCCTCGGTATTGCCCTGGCTGTCGCAGGTCTCATCGGCTTGGTCTTCCAGGGCCTTGCTGCACCGCCGCTGGTCAGTGCTGTGCTGATGATCGTCGCAGGTATCGCCTGGGGCATTTACTCGCTGCGGGGTGCCGGGGCCAAGGATCCCCTCAATGTCACCGCGGGCAATTTTCTTCGCACCGCGCCCATGACGGTATTGTTCAGCCTGATCTTCTTCACGCATTTTCAGATTGATACACTGGGATCTGTTTATGCTGTTGCTTCAGGCGCCATCACGTCAGGTCTGGGATACGCGATCTGGTACGGCGTTTTGCCCCACTTGCGCGCCACGCAGGCCGCCACTCTGCAGTTGAGCGTTCCCGTGATAGCTGCAATCGGAGCTGTATTCCTCCTCGGTGAAACCTTGACCTTACGATTGGTATTGGCTTCGATTGCCGTTCTCGCCGGCATCGCCCTGGTAATCCAGGAAAAAGCAAAAAAAGTTAGAGGAGCGCCTTGATCTTCTGCGCCTGTTCCGCCAGCAAAGCGTGATCCGCCATCTTTCCGGAATGAGGCTTTAACGCCACGCCTTCCTTGACGGGCAAAACATGGAAATGCAGGTGAAATACCGTCTGCCCACCCGCAGGCTCATTATACTGGCGGATCTGAAAACCATCGGCGCCCACAGCGGCAACGGCCGCCTTGGCCACCTTCTGAACCACCGGCATCAGCTTTGAAAAAACGGCTGGATCTGCATCGAGAAGGCCCCGGGATGCTTGCTTGGGAATGACCAGGCAATGCCCATCGCATTGCGGCATCACATCCATGAATGCGAGAGTGTTCTCGTCTTCATAGATTGTATGGGAGGGGATTTCACCGCGCAGGATCTTGGCGAAAATATTGTTGGTATCGTAATTCATGGACGCTCACTCCTGTTCAGCATGGCGGAACGGCGCGTGAGCGGCAAGCTCGTCCTGACCGGCCGCAATCGCGGCACGCTCCCGCTTCAGATAATCCTCCACCGCGCGCGCAAGGCCGGTATGGGCAAGATAATGATAACTCACTGTCTTCACCGGCACATAGCCGCGTGCCAGCTTGTGCTCGCCCTGTGCCCCGGCCTCGATGACTTTCAGCTTTCGCTCAATCGCAAAGTCGATCGCCTGGTAGTAGCAAGTCTCAAAATGCAGAAATGGCAGGTTCTCGATGCAGCCCCAGTTTCGCCCATAAAGCGTATCGCCACCAATGAAATTGAGCGCCCCCGCAACGGTGCGTTTCCCATGATGCGCCAGAACCAGCAGCACATGTTCTCGCATCGTATCATGGATCATCTCGAAGAACTGCCTCGTGAGATAGGGCCGGCCCCACTTGCGTGAGCCGGTGTCCATGTAAAACTCCCAGAAATGGTCCCAGTGCCGAGGCTTGATATCATCGCCGGCAAGCGCTTCGAAAGTCAGCCCTTCATCGCGCACCGCCTGCCGCTCCTTGCGCAGGTTCTTGCGCTTGGATGAAGAAAGCGCGCCGAGAAAATCATCGAACGTTCCATAGTCATGATTGAGCCAGTGAAACTGAATGTCATGCCTTGCCAACCACGGTTTCTGCGCCAGCGCCTCCGCATCAGGCGGCCGGGTAAAGGTGATATGAACAGAGGAAGCGTCCTGTTCCGCGCACAGCGCAATGAGACCTTTTGCGAGTTCCTTTCGCAACTCTGCCGTCGGCGCCAACAACTTTCGTGTTGTTACGGGCGAAAACGGCACTGACACCTGAAGCTTGGGGTAATAATGGCCTCCCGCCCGCTCGTAGGCGTCGGCCCAGGCATGATCGAACACATATTCACCCATGGAATGCGATTTGCGGTAGCAAGGCACCACGCCAGCAATCGCGCCATCCCGTTCCAGCGCCAGATGCCGTGCCGCCCAACCGCTGCGCGATGTGGCCGAACCGGACTTCTCGAGCGCCAGCAGAAAGGCATGAGACACGAACGGGTTGAATGCCTCACCAGCGCCTTGCGCAAGCGCATCCCATGCCGCCGCCGGAATCTCGGCAATAGACTCCAGCACTCGCCACTTGTTGGTCATTCCGGCAGAAAATTCTCGAATGTAATCTGGTCCGACCAGCGCCGCGCCACCTGGGCATTCTCTTCACTGTTGATTGTCCAGGAGATGATGGGAAATCCGGCCGCGCGGAATTCCGTGATCGGTTCAAACGGCAGTTGCCTGAAATCGAAAGAGACAAAATGCGGTTGCGATTGCGGCACATGCAGCATCTCGCGCATGGCCACGCGCTTGGTAACCGACAAGGGCTCATAATAAGGATCAATCACGCGGTCAGCGGTAATACCCCGCGTAACGTCGGGTGCAATCGTTGCTAGGCGGGCAATGAGATCAGGATCGAATGACATGAGAGCGTATGGCCCGGAATAGGATGCAAGAATGTCAACAGCATGGTCAGTCAAGGTGAAATCATCGTCCCACAGGGATTTGATCTCGATGACCAGCGTTGAACGCCCTGAAACCTGTTCCAAAAGCTCGGCCAGTGTCTGGACGCGGTCCTTGCCCTGCTTGAAAACCATTGCCTTCAATTGCTTTGCGGTAAAGGATTTGACATCACCTTCGCCCTCAAGCACCCGGTCAACCTCATCATCATGAAACACCACCGCCTGGCCGTCAGCGGTGAGCTGGATATCGCACTCGATGGCATAGCCATGATCGACGGCTGCGGCGAAGGAGGCCTCACAATTCTCCACGCGGCCCTTCGTTTCGTCATGAAGTCCGCGGTGCGCGATGGGTCTTGCAACCAGCCACTCCAGATTGCGGAGTTGCGGCGTAAACCGCATCAGGCAATCTCCACGACCGCTTCCACTTCAACTGGAACCCCAAGCGGCAGGGATGGCGCGCCGACGGCCGAGCGGGCGTGTTTGCCGTTATCGCCGAAAACCGAGACCATGAGATCCGAGGCCCCATTGATCACCTTGGGGATATCGGTGAAGGCGCCGGTGCAGCTCACAAAGCCTGTGAGTTTGACGATCCGCGCTATACGGTCGAGATCACCACCACAGGCTTCCTTGAGCTGGGACAGGATGTTGATGGCACACAATCTCGCGGCGGCTGCGCCATCCTCCACTGTCACCCCAAACCCAAGGATGCCTTTGTACTGAGGCTGGCCGTCCTTGACCGGGATCTGGCCCGCCACAAAGATCAGGTTTCCAGACCTGACAAAAGGTACATAATTGGCAACCGGCTTGGCTGCCGCAGGCAGTTCAATGCCCAGTTCGCGCAGGCGCGCCTCAATCGTTCCCATGGTTCTTCTTCCTGCTTCTCAGATTAGCCAAAATATATGCTAGCATCGATTCAGGAAAATAACGTCATGCGCTTTTTGCTTCTGGCCTCTGCGGCCATTCTCGCGATTTCCCTTGATTTTCATGGTGCTGCAGCCGTGGAATTGGGCACCTATCGCGCCCTTTATGCCTTCCAGCCGTCGCGGGTAGAGCAGGGTGCGGTCTCGCAGCCGATCGACGGCGAGATAGCCTATGAGGTGCGCGGATCTGACTGCGCCGGCTACACCGTCGACTCCAATTTCCTCAACCGTTTCATCGACGGCGATTCAGGCACGCGGGTCATCGATCTCAAATCGACGAGCTTTGAATCTTCTGATGGCTTGCAATTGCAGGTTTCACAAAGTCAGACCGTCAACAAGCAACTCGCTGATCAGGAGAACATTACGGTTAAGCGGACAGCACCCGGCACAGACGCCCAAGGCAATCTCACGGGCAGCAAGAAAGACAGTTTCACCGTGAAGGGCGAAATGCTCTTTCCAACAGCACATCAGAAAAAGCTTCTTGCCGAAGCGGCCGCTGGAGTGAAACGCGACGTGTCGCTTGTCTATGATGGCTCGGATGGCAAGAAGCAGTTCCGCATCATCACCTTCATCGGTAACAAGCGTGAGCCTGGCACCTATCCCAAGGACCTCGCCAACCCCGAGGCGGCGAAGCTGCAGACTATGGCATCATGGCCTTTTCAACTTGGCTATTACCCGGTCGACAATCCGAATGCCGAAGAGCCAGAGTTCCAGGCCACCTTCAACATGTATGAAAATGGCGTCACGACAGAGATGCTCTTTGACTACGGCAACTATGCCATGAAGGGCCAACTCACCAAGCTTGATCTCGTTCCGCCTGAACCCTGTCCGCAGCCGACCGCGCAATAATGTACGGCTTCTTTATTCTGTTGGCCGTCATCGGCGTGTTGTGGGCGCTGCGCCGTGCGAGCCGGATGACACCGGCCGAGTCGCGCAAATTCGGCATGAAAATTTTCGCCTGGGCACTTTTGCTTCTGAGCGGTTTTTTTGTGCTTCATGGCAATTTCCTTCTCGGCTTACCCGCATTCGGCATCGCGGCGGGCATGCTTGGCTTGAACCGCTATCTTCCTCAGCCAACGCCGCAGCAGCAATCGCGCCAGCAGGCAACGCCGCCGCGCAGCACCCGCATGGGAGCCTCCGAAGCACTTGATGTACTAGGCCTCTCAGCCGGGGCCACCACGGATGAAATCAAGGCCGCGCATAAACGCCTGCAGCGCACCAACCACCCCGATACGGGAGGCAGCACCTACCTCGCCGCCAAGATCAACGAGGCGCGCGACGTTCTGCTGGCGCGCTAGAGCGTTTTGACTTTTCATGGAAAAGTCAAAATCGCCTTAGGTCTTTAATTGGCGATCAACTTGTCTGACTGTTGAAGGTCAGGTTGATCTAATCAGCCCTGTGGTGCGATCGCAAGGCACGAGGTGCCGAGGCGCGAAATCCTGCCGCAAGCCTTCTTCGCCGTCGCGGCATCGAATCCGGCAAACCGGGCGCGGTAAAGATACTTGCCCTTGTTTTCGACCTGAACCGTGAAGCTCTGCTTGCCCGTCAATACTGTGCCGAGGCTGCCGCGCAGTGCCGCAAGCTTGGCATCAGCCTGTTCCTTGGCCGGGAATGCGCCAACCTGGATATTCCAGCTCGAGTTGGCAACAGTTCCAGGCGCATCGTTGGCCGAGACCACCGCAAATGGCAGCTTCTGTGGTTTGCCTGTGGCCGAACTGGCCTCCACTGATGGCTGGGCTTCACCGGTGCTGGCGATGACAGTTTCATCCGAATCTGCAGGCTGCGCATCTGCCGGAGCCTGAGCGGCATCAGCAGCAACAGCGGCGAGTGCAGCGGAATTGACTTGAGTTACTTTTGCGTCGGCCTTGGGCTGTTCAGCAGAAGCAATCGGGTTGATGGCACCTGCCGATGATCCAGCCAAGGCCGCAACTGTCGATCCCTCACGTGCGGAAGGGAAATTGCGATCGAGCATGGACATCATGTAGCGCTCGCGTATGGCCGGCGAGCGTGCTCCCAGAACAACACCGACAAGACGCTTGTCACCACGCTTGGTGGAAGTAACGAGGTTGAACCCGGCATTGGCAATGTAGCCGGTCTTGATGCCGTCGGTGCCTGCATAGTGTTCGACCAGATAGTTATGGGTCTTGACCGTCCGGCCATGGAAGTTGAAGGCCGTGGTGCGGAAATAGGGATAGTATTGCGGAAAGTCGCGCATCAGGCGCAGGCCCAACGTCGCCATGTCACGCGCAGTCGTGTACTGCGCTGGATTGGGCAGTCCGGATGCATTGACGAAAGTGGTGTGGTTCATGCCGATCTGGTGGGCCACGCGCGTCATCCGTGCGGCGTAATTGGATTCACTGCCGCCCAGATTTTCCGCAATCGCGGCAGCCACGTCGTTGGCCGACTTGGTCACCAGCGCCTTGATGGCGTCATCCACGGTAATGGTTGAGCCGGGAGGGATATGAAGCTTGGAAGGCGCCATCCCGGCGGCGCGGGCCGACATGCGCAGTTCTGTGTCCCGCGTAATGCGGCCGGATTTCAGTCCTGGAACAGCACGTAAAGCGTCATCATTTTAGTCAACGAAGCCGGGTGGCGGGCCCCATCCGGATTATCGGCAAATAATACCTTGCCAGTGCGCGCGTCGACGGTAATGGCCGAGAATTCCGGCCGGGCCTCGGCGGCAACCACCAAACCGGTCAAAAACAGAATCGTGAGGGTGAATTTCAAAAGAACAGATCGGACCATAGACGTTAACTTATCCCCAAATTCAGTGATGGAGCACCCCGTCCCGGGCCCCTTGGTCATTCTTAATAATAGTGAACGCGCCCTTACCATAAGGTAAACCGGAATCGCGCAAACACCTGCACGAATCTCAGGCAACCCCGGCTTTCACTAGCCTTTCGGCCATTCTTTGTGCAATGCAAAATAAATCTTGACTTTATGTTGCAGTGCACATATATCGGGTTCATCCAATACTGGAATTCATTGTTCAGGAGAGAGTGATGATGAAGTCGTTTGAAGATATGCAGGCTTTCAACAAAGACAGCATTGAAGCGTTCAGCGCTTCCAGCGCTGCTTTGACCAAGGGTTGCCAGTCCGTGGCCCAGGAAGTTGCTGATTATTCGAAGAAGTCCTTCGAGAAGAGCACTGCTGTTTGGCAGAGTGCTGTGGCCGCCAAGTCTTTCGAAAAGGCTGTTGAGCTCCAGCAGACCTTTGCCAAGGAAAGCTTTGACGCTGCAGTGGCCGAGTTCACCAAGCTTGGTGAGATGGTCGCTTCTGCCGCCAAGGGCGCCTACAAGCCTTACGAAGCCACGTTCGCCGCTTTCGGCGTGAAGGCTCCGGTCGTCAAGTAATACTGGTTTAGGGCCGCGCAATGCGGCACCTCTACAGAAAACCCGCTGATCTCTGGTCAGCGGGTTTATTTTTTAAAGCGTTTTGACTTTTCGCAGAAAAGTTAAAATCGCCCTCAGTTTGCATTGATGATCAACTTTTGCGACCTTTGACGAGACCATCAAAGGTCAAGTTGGTCTACGCATTCAAGGTAATTTCGATCGGCACATGGTCGGATGGCTTTTCATCGCCACGCACTTCACGGTGAATGCGGGCGGCCGAAAGCAGGTCTGCCGCCTGCGGCGACAGCAAGTGGTGGTCGATACGAATACCGTTGTTCCTCTGCCAGGCACCTGCCTGATAGTCCCAGAAGGTATAGGCATCTTTGGTTTGCGGGTGGAGTGCACGAAACGCTTCCGTAAGTCCCAGATTGACAATCTCCTGAAAAGCCGCCCGCGATGGTGCCAGCCATAGCGCGTCGTCTACCCAAAGTTCCGGCTTCCGCATGTCAGGCAAAGCCGGAATGACATTGTAATCGCCGGCGATAACGAAAGGCTCTTCGCGCTTCAGAAGTTCCTTGGCGTAGGTCTTAAGCCGCTTCATCCACGCCAGCTTGTAGTCGTATTTCGGGCCAGGGGCCGGGTTGCCATTCGGAAGATAGATCGAGATTACGGTGACGGGCCTCTTGTTGTCACCATAGATTGTCCCGGCAACCAAGCGGGCTTGGTCATCGGCATCGTCACCCGGCAAGCCTCGCGCGATATCCTCGATGCGCCCTTTTGCCAACAGCGCCACGCCATTGTAGGTTTTCTGGCCATGAACGGCGCAGGCATAGCCAAGCTCTTCAAAGGCGGCCTGCGGGAAGTTCGCATTCTCGCATTTGATTTCCTGAAGGCAGAGAACATCCGGTTTCTCCGCCTTTACCCATTCCGTCACTTGCGTGAGATGAGCCTTGATGGAGTTGACGTTCCAGGTCGCAATGCGCATGTCAGAGCGAGAAGCTGGTACCGCAGCCACAGGATGACTTGGCCAGCGGATTGGCCACACGGAAAGACTGGCCCATCAGGTCATCGACAAAATCGACTGTTGAACCGGCCATGTGGACCAGCGAAATGGAATCAACCAATAAGGTGGCACCGTCTTTTTCGACCGTCACATCATCGGCTTCGCGCGCGTCGCTCAAGGAGAAGTCATATTGAAAGCCCGAACAGCCACCGCCATTGACCGCAATCCGCAAGGTTGCAGGTTGGTGGGATTTGGTCGCAATTTCGACAATGCGCTGGGCGGCACGGTCGGTAAGGTTGATATGGGTCTGCTCCATGTCCCTGATGTCGTGTCAAACGGGTCGAAAGTCAATGGTTTGACCCATGGCTGAAAAGGCGGCCCCCTATGCATCGAAACCTTTGGAATCGAAGGGCAGGGCGATCCCGGAGGATGACGTCGCCCACCGCAGCTGCTTTGCCCGCGACCGGGACCGGATCATCCATTCCTCGGCCTTCCGGCGTCTGAAGCAAAAGACCCAGGTTTTTGTGTCCCACGAGGGTGACCATTTCCGCACCCGCCTGACGCATTCCCTGGAAGTGGCGCAGATCGGCCGCACCATTGCGCGCGCGCTCGGCCTCAATGAAGATCTGACCGAGGCCCTGTCTCTTGCCCACGATCTGGGCCACACGCCTTTCGGCCATGCCGGCGAGCGCGAGCTCGACCGGCTGATGAAGCCTTATGGCGGTTTCGACCACAACGCCCAGACACTGCGCATCGTCACCAAACTCGAGCGCAAATATGCAGCTTTTGATGGTCTCAATCTGACCTGGGAAACGCTGGAAGGACTGGTGAAACACAACGGACCGCTGATCGATGCTGAGGGCCATGCCATTGGACCTTACCGTGAAACGGGACTTCCGGCCGCCATCATTGAATATGTCGAGGCGCATGATCTGCGCTTGCGACTTTTGCATCTGCCGAAGCACAGGTCGCGGCTTTATCTGATGACATCGCCTACAATGCCCATGACATTGATGATGGCCTGCGCGCCAAGCTGTTTGATGTGATTGATCTGGGTGATGTGCCCTTGGTCGGAAACGCGCTCGGGCAAGTGTTGAAGGCATATCCGCGCCTTGAAACGCCACGCGTGATTCACGAGACTGTGCGAAGGGTCATTTCAGAAATGGTATCCGATGTTTTGGCACAGACATCTCGCAATGTCGCGGAGCATCACCCGAAATCATCAGAAAACGTCCGCATTTTGACTGGGCCGCTGGTGTCGTTCAGCGCACAGATGATCGAGAACAACCGCATTCTCCAGCAATTCCTGTCGGGACATATGTACAAGCACCCTCGCGTACTCGAAATCATGGCGCGGGCGCAGCGCATCATTGGCGATCTCTTTAACGCCTACATGAATGATGAGACGCTGCTGCCGCAGGAGTGGCGCGAGGACCATCCGCACAGCGACACCCGGCACTATGCAAGGCAGGTGTGTGATTTCCTCGCCGGGCATGACTGACAACTTCGCTCTCGAACAGCACAAGCGCCTGTTTGACCTCGACCCGCTTTTTCGTTAGGGCAGCCCCACGCTGATCGGTGGCTTGATGAATTTGTTTTCTGAATTCCAGTCTGTTGTGAATGTTGCCCTGCAAGAGCTTGTTTCTGCGGGAAAACTTTCTGCTGAACTGGATTTGAGCAAGGTCACGGTTGAACCCCCGCGAGATGCCACACACGGCGACGTGTCCACGAATGTGGCCATGGTTCTCGCCAAAGCCGCAGGGCTCAATCCGCGAGCCTTGGCGGAACTCCTTGTTCCGGTTCTGAAGACGGCTCCTGATGTTGAAGACGTTACCGATCGCGGGCCCTGGCTTCATCAATCTCAAGCTCAAGCCGCAGATTTGGCCCAGGCTCCTGACCTCAGCGCTGAAAGCCGGAGATCTCTACGGCGCCTCGCAGATGGGGCAGGGCGTCAAGACCAATGTCGAATATGTGTCGGCCAATCCGACAGGTCCTCTGCATGTCGGCCATTGCCGTGGTGCCGTTTTTGGTGACGCACTGGCGGCTCTCCTGCAATTCGCCGGATATGACGTGACGCGTGAATACTACATCAACGATGCGGGCGCGCAGGTTGATGTGCTGGCACAGTCGGCCTTTCTCCGTTACCGCGAAGCCCTTGGTGAAGACATCGGTGAAATCCCTTCGGGTCTCTATCCCGGGGACTATCTCAAACCGGTGGGAGAGGCGCTGAAAGCCGAATTCAGTGATTCACTCCGTACACGGAATGATTGGTTGCCGGTTGTGCGTGAAGTCGCCATCGACATGATGATGGAGATGATCCGCAATGATCTGGCGGCACTCCATATCAAGCAGGAAGTGTTTTTCTCGGAGAAGTCCTTGCAGATGTCAGGCGCGGTGCAAGGTGCGCTTGACTCATTGACCGCGCGCGATCTCGTGTATCTCGGCAAGTTGCCACCACCCAAAGGCGAAGTGCCGGCGGATTGGGAGGACCGGGAGCAAACCCTGTTCCGCGCGTCGCAATTTGGAGACGACACTGACCGGCCGCTGAAGAAGTCGGATGGCTCCTTCACCTATTTCGCTTCAGACGTCGCTTACGCCAAGGACAAGATCGACCGCGGCTTCCGGCAGCTCGTCTATGTTTTGGGTGCCGATCATGGCGGCTATGTCAAACGTTTGAACGCTGTTGCCAAGGCTTTCGACAACGCCGTGCAGGTCGATGTCAAACTGTGCCAGCTGGTGAAACTGTTTCGCAATGGCGAACCGGTGAAAATGTCAAAGCGGGCAGGGGAGTTTGTGACCTTGCGCGAGGTGGTGGACGAGGTCGGCTCCGACGTTGTCCGCTTCATGATGTTGTACCGGAAAAATGAGGCCCCCCTGGACTTCGATTTTGCCAAGGTCACAGAGCAGTCGAAGGATAATCCGGTCTTCTACGTTCAGTACGCGCATGCCCGGATATGTTCAGTTCTGCGCCAAGCACCCAAACTCGCTGGCGATAACGTGGACTTCGGCCTCTTGCAGGATGAGGCAGAATTAACTCTGATCCGGCGGGTGGCAGAGTTCCCGCGCCTCGTCGAGGCTGCCGCTTTGGCCCATGAACCACACCGGATTTCGTTTTATCTCTATGACTTGGCAAGTGATTTTCACGCGCTGTGGAGCCGTGGCAAAGAACTGCCTCAATTAAGATTTATTCTCGAGAAAGAAGATGAGTTAACGTCAACACGGCTCGCGTTTTTGCGCGTGATTCGCTATTGTCTGGCGAACGGTCTGCGGGTGTTGGGCGTAAAACCTGTCGAAGAAATGTAGGATAGTGGCTTGATGGACCAAAACTCGGGCGGGACAACTGATAAGCGCAATTGGCGCGATCGGCTGGGTATTGGCAAGCCCGCCGCCGCCGAGTTGCCGAAGTTGGCCGATGAATTCAAACCTGCTCAAGAACCCAAGGACGAACCGAATGGCGATGCAAGGCCAGCTGTAGCATCCAGCCCGGCCCGCCCGGCCGCGCGTCCCATCGCCAAGGGCGCGCCAATGGCGCCGCGTGTTCCACGTCCAGCTTCAGTAGCCCCGGCACCTGCGGCAATTCCCATGCCTGCACCCACGGCGGTTCCGACGCCAAACTCTGAGGCGCCCAAGCCTGCCGCTGCGTCCCGTGCCGCGCCTCTGCCGGCCGATGTGCTGGCAAACAAGCTGCGTGATCAGCGCGAAGCTGCTGAGCGCCTGGCGGTGCAACGCGTGCAGGCCGCAAAGCAGCGTGCCGAGGCAGCGACGCATGCCGCCTCGGACAACAATAATAGCAGACCGAAGTTTAGCTTCGCCGACGAGAAGTCAAATGCTCCACAACAGGCGCGTCCAGGGGTGCAACCGAACCCTTCGCCCTTGCCAGCTTCCCGCGTTCCAGCGCCACAGTTGCAGCCGCCACGTCCGCAATTGGGTGGCAACACCAGTTTTGGTCCGCCACCCGTGTTCCCCCAGCACGGCAACACCTATGTGCCACCTGGTAATAATTTCGGATCGCAGGGCTATCAGAACGGATATCCCGGTAATTACGCGCCACCCAGCTATCGCCCAACGGATCCAGCGACGGGTTATCAGCCACAAAGCGGTTCCGGATATGTGCAGCGGCAGCCCAACTACCAGCCGCCTGCGCCGCCGCAGAGCCGTCCTTCGATCACACCATCGCGTGGTCCGGCGTCGCAGCCAGCAGCTTACCCACGAGCCCGTGCCAACACGCCGGTGATGCCGGTTGAACCGACATTCGGCAATGATGGCGACGATATCTTTGAACAGGCACCCACGCCAAGGGTGCCGTCCCGCCGGGCTTCGGCCAGCGAATATCAGCAGGCTTACCGGGAAGAGGTCGCTTACGAAGAAGGTTTGCCCCGTTCGCGCGGCTTCGGCACCATACTTGGTCTCTTGGTGCTCGGTCTCCTCGTCGCCTTCGGTGTGGTCTATGGCTACCAGCATCTCGTGAAGAACGCGAAGACCGCCGGTGCAAGCGGCAACGTGCCTGTGGTGAGCGCGCCATCGACGCCAGCAAAAACTTCGGCTGACAACAATGCTGCGCAAAGCGATGCCGCGGGCAAGAAGCAGATCTACGACCGCATTGAGGGTGACCATGAGGTCAATGCCGGCACCCTGAAATCAACCGAAGAGGCTCCGGCTTCGCCGCAGGATCAATCGGCGCAACCGACGTCTGCAACAGGCGACCAGGGAGGAGGGGATGCTGTACCGGTGCCCCTACCGCCGCCGCCTGGGGGCGGCAGCGGACAGCAGGGCGCCTTGGCGCCTGACGGAAACTCCGATGTCGCAAACGAAACCCCAGCCGCCGAACCAAGTTCGGCGGCAAATTCTTCTGGGGGATCATCGGTTCCCGCTCAAGCGAGTGCCCTTCCAGGAGATGCATCGAAGCCCACCCCTGGTCTTCCCATTCCCGGCAACACAGTGAAGTCGGCAAATACGATGGTGCCGACCGCGGCCAAACCATCGAAGACGGTCAGCTCATCCGAATCTGAGGCCATTGGTGACACAAGCACACAGGATAACGCTGCTATAGCAGCACCTGCAGCCAAGCCTGACAAAATGAAAAAGCTTGTGCTCGGCAAAGCAGCCGAGAAGAAAGTCGCGTCGGACGGCATGATCCTGGTGCCACCCACCAGGCAGGTCACGACAACAACATCTGCCTCGGCTCCTCCGCCGACAACGGCCGTCGTCTCTTCTGGCGGTGGCCTCTATGGCGATGCGCCTTTGGTCACAAACCCAGCACCCGCTCCTGTGGCACCAGCTGCCAAGGCGCCGACCCAAATCGCTTCGGCAACGCCAACGACTCCTGCAGCGTCCAAGTCACTTGCAGGCACCGGCGCATATATTGTGCAGCTGTCATCTTTCGGAACCAAGGCTGAAGCGACGGCCGAATATCAGCGCCTGAGTTCAACGCATGGTGCGCTTGTCATGCGCTATGCCCCGATTATCGACCAGGCACAGGTTGCTGGCTCGACAAGATATCAGCTGAATCTCGGGCCAATGGCCTCGAATGACATCGCTTCCAGCTTCTGTCAGAGCCTGATTTCTGCCGGAGAAAGAGATTGTAGTGTCCGCCGGCAGTGACTATTCTGAAGTCACCACCGGGGGCATAAACGATTGAAACCACGCGCCTATATTACGGGCTGCGCGTCGACTGTATTGCATGCGGAAGAGGCACAGCTATTTGAGAAGTATTCGCCTTGGGGCTTGATCCTGTTCAAGCGCAATTGCGAGTCACCTGAGCAGATCAAGCAACTCATTGCTGATTTTCGTCGCGCGGTTGATCGTGCTGATGCACCCGTTTTCATCGATCAGGAGGGTGGTCGCGTCCAGCGCCTCGTGCCGCCGCACTGGCGCAAATACCCTGACGCACAGGCCTTGGGAAATCTCTACAACCTCAATCCCACGCTGGCGTTGCGTACCGCACGCAATCTCGGTCGGTTGATGGCGGAAGAACTTTACGATCTTGGCATCACCTCGGCCTGTATGCCGGTGCTCGACATTCCCCAGCCTGGAACGCACGATGTGATCGGCAACCGCGCCTATGGCACGCGCACAGAAAAGATCATCGCCTTGGCGCGCTCGCACATGTCTGGCCTGATGGAAGGTGGAATTCTGCCGGTGATGAAACATATTCCGGGCCACGGCCGGGCCACGGTCGACAGCCACCACTCCCTTCCCGTCGTCACGGCATCCCGCCTCGAGCTGGAGTTGGTGGACTTCGTGCCATTCACCGCGATAGCAGATTGTCCCATGGCGATGACCGCGCATGTGGTCTTCAAGGCCATTGATCCCAACACACCAGGAACCTTGTCGCGCAAGATCGTCCGCCATGTCATTCGCCGCGTGATTGGCTTCCAGGGCTTGTTGTTGACGGATGATCTGTCGATGAAAGCCTTGGGTGGCACACACGCTGAAAAGGCATCACAAGCCTATGATGCCGGCTGCGACATGCTGCTCCACTGCAATGGCGTAATGGAGGAGATGGCTGAAGTAGGTGCCAACGCAGTGCTCTTTAGTGCCAACACGGCACGCCGCGCCAAGGCTGCATTGCGCTTTCGCCGCAAGCCGCTGCGTTTCGATGAAAAGCAGGCACTGGGAGACCTCGCGGCTGTGATGGCCAGTTAAGGCTTGTCAGCCCGCGGCAGAATTTCCGCTGATTCTGAAGATAAATGAGGCTAACTTATCGAATCGGAGGCGCTTTTTTACAAAAGCCGCAACCAGCAGGCGTGAGACGTGACAGACGATCCGGACAAAATTGACTTATGGGCGGAGGATGCGAGGCCCGACCGCGCCGCCATTCCGGCTGAGGAACTGGTGGTTGACGTCGGCGGTTTTGAAGGGCCGCTTGATCTGCTTTTGGAACTCGCCCGTGCTCACAAGATCGATCTCTCCCAAGTCTCGATCCTGGCGCTTGCTGAACAGTATCTCGCGTTCATTGACCGCGCCAAGGTCATGCGCATTGATGTGGCGGCTGACTATCTCGTCATGGCCGCTTGGCTGGCTTATCTCAAATCTCGTCTGCTCATCCCATTGCCGCCATCGACGGATGAAGCTGCACCACAGGACATCGCTGCCCGCCTTGCCTTCCGTTTGCAGAGGCTTGCCGCCATGCGCGAAGCCTCTGGGAAGCTGATGAAGCGGCCACAACTTGGTGTGGATACCTTCCGGCGCGGTGACCCACAGCCCCTTGTGGTCGAGATCACGCCTGAATATGCCGACAACCTTGTTGATCTCCTGAAAGCCTATGCCGAACGCCGTCAGCGCAAGATCGTGCGTCAGACTTATACGGTGAAGCGCCAGACCACGTGGTCGATCAAGGAGGCGCGCGACATCATCGAGCGTCTCGTCGGTGACATGGATGAGTGGGGAACCTTTGATCACTGGCTTGAACATTATCTGGCCACACGTGAAACCCGCCGCTCAGTTCGCGCCTCAAGTTTTACCGCAAGCCTTGAGCTTGCACGTGATGGTCGCATCGAGATCAGGCAAGACGATGCCTTCCGGCCGATCTATCTGCGCCGGCGCAAAGAGGATACCGCTCCTGAAGGAACGTCTGTATGAATGTGAGAGTGATGAGGGCTGAAGAAGATCTTGAGCAGGGCGATGGTGAGCAGGTGGTGCAACTCCATACCTCCGCCGATCGGGCAGAAAACCTCCGAATTGTGGAGGCCATGCTGTTTGCAGCGGCTGAGCCGCTGACACCGGCCGCCTTGAAGGAATTCCTTCCCGAAGGCACGGACGTCGAACAGCTCTTGGCAGACCTCGCCACCAACTATGCCAATCGGGGCGTCAACATCGTTCAGGTGGCCGGCAAATGGGCTTTGCGCACCGCCCCAGACATGGGCACCATCCTGCGGCGTGAGAAAACCGAGCAGAAGCGCTTGAGCAAAGCCGCTCTTGAGACACTTGCCATCATTGCCTATCACCAACCGGTAACGCGCGCGGAGATTGAAGATATTCGCGGTGTCGCAATCTCAAAGGGTACATTGGATAATTTGCTGGAAATCGGCTGGGCCAAGATGCGCGGACGCCGCAAGACGCCAGGCCGTCCCGTGACCTACGGCACAACCGATTCCTTTTTAGGTCATTTTGGGCTCAATGAATTGACTGACCTTCCCGGGCTTCAGGAACTCAAGGCCGCCGGACTTCTTGATTCCAATGTGCCGCCGGGCTTCGATGTCCCTATGCCACGCCTGAGCGACGAATTGACCGCAGACGAGGATCCGCTCGACGGCAGCGAACAGATGCCCCTCGAAATGCACCTGCCGGAAGACGACCCAGAGAGCGGCGAAGGCAACAATTAAAATTGTAACAATTTTAGTTGCAAAGCGTTCACCCTAACGCTTCATCCTTAATGTCAAATCGGCCTTATTTACCATAGCTTTGTCTGGTCATCAGGCCGAAGAAGAATGCATGATGTCCTAGAGATAAACGCACGCGCCAAGGGCAACTCTCCAGGCCTGCGGCGGGTATTCATGAGGGCGGCACCCTTGCAGCACAAAAGTGCCACCCTCACTGCGGAAGCGGACGGAGGCAACATACCCGGGTTCGACACCCAGCTGTCTCCGTCAAGAATGCCTTGAGGTCAGGTCCGCCGCATCTCCTGATTTCGAGGCTTCGCCGGTCCGGGCCTGAACTGAGTGGCCTCCTCGTTCGGATAAACCCGGACCGGCACCTTATTCTCCAGTGATTTGCAGTGATCCGCTAGATAGTTTTCAACAAAAAAGCGCCGGATGTCCGGCGCTTTGTGTTTTCGAGCTGTGAAAGCTCTTACTTGATCTTCGTTTCCTTGAACTCGACGTGCTTGCGTGCGACTGGATCATACTTCTTGAACGACAGTTTGTCGGTCTTGGTGCGCGAATTCTTTTTCGTCACGTAAAAATATCCCGTGTCCGCGGTGGACGCGAGCTTGATCTTGATGACTGTGCCTTTGGCCATTTCAAAACTCCGATTTGGCGTGGATAGAGCCGAAACCCGCTGCAAAGTCAAGTTTGGCGGGGTGTCTCCACTTCACCGTCAAAACCATGCATCCGCATGGCCCATTGCAAGCCCACCACAGCGCCTTTGACATGCGGCAGAAGCCAGAGCGATAGAATGGCAATCATCGGCAGCCAGATCACCATGTGAAGCCAGATGGGCCACTCCCATTCGCGCTCAGCCACCCACATCATCGGAATGACGATGTGACCGACAATGAGAATGGTGAAATAGGGCGGCGCATCATCGGCCTTCTGGTGCGAGAAATCCGTGCCGCACACGCTGCATGTGTGCGTGACCTTGAGATAAGACGCCATCAGGCGGCCTTTTCCGCAATTCGGACAGCGCTGCAAAAATCCGCGCCAGATCGAACGCCAGATGGGACGGCTCATCTGCGCCGACCCTTTTGCCTGCTGCCCTGCTTGCCGCGCGGCATGATCTTGCCCTGGCGGCCTTCTGAAACCATTTCGAACCTTAAGCCACCTTTGATGGGTGCCACCTCAATAAGCCTAACCTGCACCCTGTCACCGAGTTGAAATGTCTCACCCGTGCGCTCGCCTGCCAGCACATGCCGCACTTCATCGAAGCGGAAATAGTCGCGTCCCAATGTAGCCACCGGAACAAAGCCATCCGCCCCAGTGTCATCGAGCGTGATGAACAGGCCCGCACCCACCACGCCACCGATCCTTCCATGAAACACCGCACCCGTCTGCGGCGCCAGATAGGCGGCAAGCATGCGGTCAGCAGTCTCGCGCTCAGCCATTGCGGCGCGGCGCTCTGCTGCAGAGACCATCTCGGCCGTCTCGTCGAGTTGGGCGATGTCATCTTGCGAGAGCCCATCCGAACCAAAGCCCAGCGCTGTGATCAACGCACGGTGTACGATCAGGTCGGCATAGCGCCGTATGGGGGAGGTGAAATGCGCATAGTGGCGAAGCGACAGCCCAAAGTGCCCCGCATTTTCGGGCGAGTAGATGGCTTGTGCCTGCGTGCGCAACACGACGTCATGTACCAGGCGCTCGAAGTCCTCGCCTTTGACGGATTGCAACAGCCTGTTGAAGTGCGACGGCTTCACGGTCTGTCCAAGCGCGAATTCGCGGTTTACGGTCTTCAGGAACTGGGCCAGGGATTTCAGGCGTTCAGGCGCAGGGCTTTCATGCACGCGGTAGAGCAGGGGCGACTTGCGCTTCTCCAGTTCTTCAGCGGCGGCCACATTGGCCTGGATCATGAATTCTTCAATCAGCCTGTGCGCATCAAGGCGTGGCGGCACACTGACACCAGCCACGCGGCCCGTTGCATCGATCCTGATCTTGCGCTCAGGCAGGTCGAGTGCCAGCGGCGATCGCTTGTCCTGTGCTTTTTTGAGCGCACGGTAGGCGGCCCACAGTGGCTTGAGCACCGTCTCAAGAAGATCATCAGTCTTCGGGGTGCTTTTGCCGTCGATGGCAGCTTGTGCCTCCTCGTAGGCCAATTTGGCAGCCGAACGCATGATGACCCGAGAAAAAATATGCGAGATCTTGCGGCCGCTCCTGTCAAAACGAAGCGTGCAGGCCAGCGCTGGCCGAAGTTCGCCTTCGCGCAGTGAACAGAGATCATTGGAGATGCGTTCCGGCAGCATTGGCACTACGCGGTCCGGGAAATACACTGAATTGCCCCGGAGCCGCGCTTCACGGTCCAGCGCCGAACCAGGCCGGACATAAGCCGAGACATCTGCAATCGCCACGATGACTTTGTAACCGCCCTCATTTCCGGGTGTGGTATCAGGCTCAGAGAAGACAGCATCGTCGTGGTCACGTGCATCGGCCGGATCGATGGTGATCAGTGGGATGGAAGTGAGATCCGCGCGTCCCTGACGCGAAAAAGGCGCAAGCTTTTCTGTCTCCGCCACCACGCGCTCAGGGAAGGCATTGGGAATGCCATGCTGGTGAATGGCAATGAGCGAGATGTTGCGCGGGTCCTGCATCTGCCCGAGCCGCTCCTTCACTTTGGCGGCCGGAAGACCAAACCCGCTGTCACGGACGATTTCAAATGAAACGAGCTCACCATTTTCGGCGCCGTCATCATCACCGGCTTGTACCTGATATTCGTGGCGCACCTTGCGGTCGACGGGGAGGAGCCGTGCACCCTTGCCTTTGGCCACGGAAAACACGGCCAGCATCTGTCCCTGGCGGGCGGGAAGAATGCGCGAAATCTTCGCTTGGTGCTGATAGCCGCTGCGTGGTGGGGCAGCTTCAAATTTGGCGACTGCACGCTGGCCGGGACGCGGCGCCTTTCCTTCTGATGAAATAACCAGGATTTTGTTGGCTGAAATCACTTCATTGCCGGCGACATAATGTCCAAACAACTCACCGTCATCGTCTTCACCAACAACTTCGATGACACCCATGGCGGGAATGGTATTCTTGACTGAAAGCTTCCGCCTGCCTTTGGCGAGTGCGCCGCTCTTCTCCAGGTCCTTCAGAAGTTTCTTGAGGCCGATCTTGTCACCACCCTTGATGTCAAACGCACGGGCAATCTCGCGCTTGCCCACGACACCCGGCGAGTCACCAATGAAACGCAGAACTTCTTCAGTGCTGGGCAACCCCGGGCTGATGATCGGCTTCTTGCGCTCAGGCGTCTTCGGCAACGGGTTCCTTTGCAGCCCTCTTTGCGGATTTTTTGGCTGCTTTCTTGGCAGGGGCTTTCTTGGCCGCCTTCTTTGCGGGCTTCTTGCCCTCACGTTCGGCGAGAAGGGCAACAGCCTCATCAAGGGTTAGTGTATCAGGGGTTCTGTCACCCGTGATCGTGGCGTTGACCTTGCCATGTTTCACATAAGGACCATAGCGGCCGCTGAACACTTCCACATTGCCAGAGCCATCAGGGTGCGGCCCCAGGTTCTTCAATGCACCCGGTCGCATCCTCTTGGATGGACCTTTCGCGCGCTTTTCGGCGAGCAGGTCGACAGCGCGGTTGAGCCCAATGGTGAAGACCTCTTCCGGATCTTTCAAATTCACATAGACGCCGTCATGGACGATGTAAGGCCCGAAACGCCCGAAATTGGCTGTGATGGCCGTCCCGGTTTCGGGGTGAACGCCAACCTCGCGCGGCAGCGACAGCAAACGCAGCGCCTGTTCCAGCTCGATGGAGGCGGGATTGGTGGCCTTTGGAATTGAGGCCCGTGTCGGTTTCTCTCCGTCCACTGCTTCACCAAGTTGCAGATAAGGCCCAAAGCGGCCCACGCGCCGCGTCACATTCTGCCCGGTCTCAGGATCCTTGCCGATAATGACGCCTTCCGCAGGCACGGCCTCCGCACTGCCGTCGCCACCCATGCTCAGCGGCCTGGTATAGTTGCAGGTGGGATAGTTGGTGCAGCCTACAAATGAACCGAACTTGCCAAGCTTGAGTGACAGCTGGCCCGATCCACAGGACGGGCAGACACGCGGGTCGCCTCCGTCCGCACGCGCCGGGAATATATGGGGCGCCAGAAGCTCGTTCAGCGCGTCGATCACTTGCGTGATGCGTAAATCCTTCACTTCCCCGAGCGCGCCGGTGAAATCACGCCAGAAGTCGCGCAGTACCTGCTTGTAGTTCACATCACCATTTGAGATCTGGTCGAGCTGTTCTTCCAGGTTGGCTGTGAAGTCATATTCGACATAGCGCTTGAAAAAGCTTTCGAGGAAGGCCGTCACAACCCGCCCCTTGTCTTCGGGAATGAGACGCTTCTTCTCCACGCGCATGTAGCCGCGGTCAGACAGCGTCTTGAGAATGGAGACGTAGGTCGAGGGCCGGCCAATGCCGAGTTCTTCCAGCTTCTTGATCAGTGAGGCTTCCGAATAACGCGGTGGCGGTTCGGTGAAATGTTGTGTGGGAACGATGGACTTGACGCCGGTGGCGTCGCCACGCGCCATCTGGGGCAGGCGGCGCGCATCCTCGTCTTCCTCGTCGTCGAGATCTTCGTTGTACGCGCGCAGGAAGCCATCGAATTTGATGACTGAACCTGTGGCCCGGAAGCTGTAGTGCTTGCCGTCACGGCCTTGGGTACCGATGTCGGCCGTGGTGCGCTCAAGCTCTGCACTCTCCATCTGGCTGGCAATGGTGCGCTTCCAGATCAAGTCGTAAAGCGCGAATTGCTCAGGCTCCAATACCTTCTTCACCATGTCAGGATGGCGCGTTGGATCCGTTGGTCGGATCGCTTCATGCGCTTCCTGCGCGTTCTTCGCCTTGGTCGTGTACTGACGCGGCGTTGACGGCAAATAGGGTTCGCCGAAATGCTTCAGAATGGCATTGCGTGAGGCAGCAATGGCTTCGCCCGCCATATCGACGCCATCGGTACGCATATAGGTGATAAGGCCAACAGTCTCACCGTTGATCTCCACACCTTCATAGAGCCGTTGCGCAATTTGCATCGTGCGCGCCGAAGAGAACCCGAGTTTCCGCGACGCTTCCTGCTGCAGGGTGGAAGTCCGGAAGGGTGCGAAGGGGTGACGCTTGGCGGGTTTGCTCTCAAGGCTGTCGACCTTGAAGGACTGGCCCTGCAGCGTCGCAACGATCGCTTGCGCAGACGTGCCATCCGCAATGGCGAGCTTCTCGAGGCGCTTTCCGTCGACGCTGGCAAGCCCGGCATGAAATTCAGCACCGCCCGCAGTGGTGAAAGTGCCATCAATGGTCCAGTATTCCTGGGCCCTGAAGGCTTCGATTTCGAGTTCCCGGTCACAGATGAGTCGGAGCGCAACAGACTGCACCCGGCCAGCAGAGCGTGATCCCGGCAGTTTGCGCCACAGCACGGGAGAGAGTGTGAAGCCGACGAGGTAATCCAGCGCGCGGCGTGCAAGGTAGGCGTCGACCAGTGCACCGTCGACTTCGCGCGGATGCGCCATGGCTTCGAGCACAGAATTCTTGGTGATGGCGTTGAAGGCCACACGCTCGACTTTCTTGCCTTTGAGAGCGCCCTTCTTCTTCAGAACTTCGAGAACGTGCCACGAGATGGCTTCACCTTCGCGGTCGGGGTCGGTTGCAAGCACAAGCCGGTCACTGGTTTTCAAAGCCGAGGCGATGTCGGACAGGCGCTTGGCAGACTTGCCGTCGACTTCCCAGTCCATGGCAAAGTCTTCGTCAGGCTTCACCGAACCATCTTTGGCCGGCAGGTCGCGGACATGGCCAAACGACGCCAGGACCGTGAAATCCTTGCCCAAATACTTATTGATGGTTTTTGCCTTGGAAGGCGATTCAACAACGACAACTGTCATGAAGTGATCCGATTGCGGGGCAACACATAGAGATCAACCTGCCCAGTGGCAAGTTGACCCGCCACAAATAGGTAAATACTCCAAAAAATGACATATTATTACAATCAAAAAGGGTGGTATTGACAGTAACAATCAAAACATGAATACACCCTGGAATGTGCAGAAAATAAATACACGCTATAAGTGCAGTTCAGTATCCGCAATGAAAAAAGGCAAGCCGATCGTCTTACCAAAAATCGCACCTGCTGATGCCCGGCGGATGGCCTCATATTATATGGCAGATATGTCAGCGGCCATGCGCAACCTGTCCAAGACGTATCAGGTGGACGCTCTCGAAAAACTTTTTGAATCCGCTTACTACTGCGCCTGCATGGAAGCGTCGGGTCTCACCATCCCGGCTGACGAGATGGAATTCCTGAAATCGCTGCACATGGCCAGCCGCAAATACCGCTAAAGCCTGTGCCGCGCGTGGCCAATCGGTTCGGCATGGGCAACCACCCGTTTGATGTCGGGGAAACGGTCGATCAGGCCGGCTTCCACACGGTCAAGCACCGCATGCACGTCGTCGATCCTCATGTCCGGCGAAAAGCGGCAGTGATAATGCATATAGATCGCACCGTCCACGGAACGCACACGCACGTTATGAACGTCGTGCAGTGTTTTTTCGCCCTTTGCTAAAGTGGAAAGGGCGCGCGTCACTTTTGAAGTGACGGCGGCAGGAGCAGGGGTACCTTCGACCTCGTTTTCCGGTCGCGGTTCAATATGGCTTTCGACCTCAACATCTCCGCCAAGGCCTGCGCGAATGGCATCTTCAAGCGCTGTTGCCTCTTCATGGGCAGCCAGCAGGGTGGCAGACCGCTCAACCTCCACGTCGAAACTGACGGCCAACCGTCCGCCAATGTTCTGGACCAGGAGATGATGGATGTGAAGGCCGCGTTCAGCGGCAATCGCCTGCGCTTTTTCGTTGGCTGTCTCGGTGTCGAGGGCAACCGGTTCAAGCACCAGGCTCAAATCCGGAGAAGGCACGAGCCTGGAAATCTTGGCCCCGATACGTTCACGCAGTACAGGCAACTGATTGACCGCCAATGAGCGCGGAACCGTGCCGGTCAGGGATACATAAGTGGTTGGACCGGCGCGACGGAGGCGAAGTTCAGACACACCAAGAATGCCCGGCTCGCGTTCTACGGCAACTCGGATCGAATGTGCCAAACCCTCCGGCGCGCGGTCGAGCAGCGTCGAAAGAGTATCGCGGCCGAGCTTGTAGCCGATCCATGCCACAAATCCGGAAACAACCAGCGCCGCAATGGAATCAGCCAGCGGAAAACCCAGCCAAACCCCGGTGAGGCCGATGAGCACGGCAAATGATCCATACATGTCAGACTCGAAATGGGCCGAATCCGCTGCCAGAGCTTCGCTCTGAGCTTCGGCGGCGGCCTTGCGCAGGGCACGGACGCGATTGTAGTCGACCACGATGGCCGCCAGCACGACTGCCGGCGCCCACCATTCGACATGGGCAGGCTCTTCGCCGCGCCATAGTCTTTCAACGGCGGCATAGGCGACATAGACGGCTGTCACCCCCAACAGGAACGATTCAAACAGCGCGGCAACGCTTTCAATCTTGGCGTGGCCATAGTGATGGTCTTCGTCCGCCGGCTGGTCGGCCCACCGGACCGCGAGGAGAGTTAGAATTGTCGCGGCGAAATCGATCAGGCTGTGCAGCGCTTCGGAAAGAACGGCAAGCGAGCCAGTCAGTACGGCAACAACGCCCTTGCCGACCACCAGAGCGGCGCTGGCAAAGACCGAGAAAAGGGCGGCACGGTGTTTGGAGCTCAAATCCTTAGACATGCCGCATATGTATGTCTGGTCCGTCTGTTTCGGCAACATGGCAGTTGTGAAATCACATAGGTTGTGGGCAAGGGATTTTGGTGACGGAACAAGCTTCAACTGTGAGTCTGCCTGCGCCCAGCAAAAAGGCGGGCGTCGTCTGGGCTTTTGGCATCCTGTTCCTGCTGGAATCGCTTACCCGCGCCTTCAACTCCGGCGTACTCTCCATCCAGGCCTATGACATCCTCCACGCCACACAGAAGGTGAGCGAGCTTGGCACATTGGTGTCCGGCACGGTGTTGTGCGTCACCCTGTTTCTGCCGCTGTTGTTCCGCCGTGTGCGTCGGCGCTGGACCTATACCATTGGCTGCACTTTGATGATTTTGGGCAGCCTCGCTCTGGGCCAGTTCACGCTTACGGGCCAGATCACCGGCACCATGATGCGCAACCTGGGTGCGTCGCTCACCAACGTCACGCTCCAGCTCTATATTCTCGACAACATCAGGAAGTCCGACCTCACCACCAGTGAACCCTTCAGATTGGCCCTTTCGACGGCGGCATGGGTCATTGGTCCTTATTCAGGGGTTTGGCTTTACCAGAACTACGGGCCGCTCGCTGCCCAATCAGCGGCCATGGCATCAGGCTTCACCCTTCTGGCGGTGTTCTGGTTCATGGGCTTGAAGGATCCGCCGCTGCCGCCAGCGCGGACACTGCCGCCCTTCAGTCCATTCGCCAATGTGTGGCGATTTTTCTCGCAGCCGAGATTGCGACTGGCATGGACCATTGCCTTCGCGCGCTCCTGCTTCTGGGCCTCGTTCTTCACCTATGGCCCGCTGCTGATGATCGAAGGCGGGCTCGCAAAGGAAGTAGGCGGCATGATCATTTCGTTGAGCCAGCTCTTCCTGCTATCGGCCTTCATCTACGGACCGCTCGCCAAGACCATGGGTGTGCGCTTCGTCATCGCGACATGCTTCGGTCTCATCTCCATCGCCGCGCTGCTGGCAGGCACGTTCGGAACCTCGGCTCCCATCGTGGCTGCCGGCGCTTTGCTGCTTGGTGCGCTTGCGGCTTCAGGCATCGACAGCCTCGGTGGCATTCCTTATCTGCGCGCCGTGAAATACCACGAGCGCCAGCGCATGACGGCCGTGTACCGCACCTTCATTGAATGTTCGGATCTCTTCCCGTCGATCATCTATGCCGTTGCGTTAAAGTACTTTGATGTATCGATTGTCTTCATACTTTTGGGCGCCTGTTTGAGCATCATGTGTGTTTTGGTGTGGCGTTTTCTGCCGAGGTCGATGTAGCGTCCGTGCATCTCAACGGAGCGCGCGATGACCAAGCCACTTCTCATCATTGGCAACAAGAATTACTCAAGCTGGTCATTGCGGCCGTACATGGCGCTGGCGCAGGCCGGCATACCCTTTGATGAAAAGCTGATCCATTTCGGTGATCCAAAGTTTCGCGAGAAAGTTTCGCGCTACTCAAATGCCGGGCTCGTTCCCGTCCTGAGGCACAACGGCATTGTCATTTGGGAAAGTCTCTCAATTCTCGAGTACATTGCCGAGACCTGGCCAAAGAAAAACCTTTGGCCCAGAAACAAGGCCGCGCGCGCACTCGCGCGTTCGATATGTTCTGAAATGCATGCGAGTTTCCGGTCATTGCGCAATGACTGCCCAGTAAATATCAGGCGTACGCCTAAGCCTCTGGCACTCAGCGACGGTGTGAAGAAGGATATATCCCGTATTGACGAACTATGGACCACCGCGCGCAAAATCTACGGCAAGGGCGGCCCATTCCTCTTTGGCAAATTCAGCTTGGCAGACGCCATGTTTGCCCCGGTTGCCAGCCGCATTGCCACTTATGAAATTCCGGTTTCAAAAGTGGCGCAAGACTATGTGGACGCAATCTTGAGCACCCGCGCATTTGAAACCTGGAAACAGGCCGCGCTCAAGGAACCCTGGATTGTTCCCGAAGACGAAGTTGACTAGGCTGCCATCTCAGTGGTGCATGCACCACCAACCGGTCTGGCCATACAGGCTCTTCCACTCGACACGCACCAGCTGGCCGCGGCCGTACTTGTCCTCGCACTGCTTTAGCATTTTTGCGAATTGTGCCGCGCGTGCCGCACCCGTCGGTTCGATCGGGTGTTTCGTTGTCGCGCCAAAAGCCTGTGAAGAGGCCAGAGCAAGAACAATGGCTGCTGCGAAACCCAACTTTTTTGACATGAAAATCCCCCAGTCGTTGTCATTGCAACGCACCTGAAATCAAAATCTCTGTCAAGCGTTTAAGGAAAATTTTCCGCCTGCATGACGAAGGATTAATCCTGCCAGTTCCAGCTCAAGAAGGACCGGCAGTACTTCGCCCGCACCGGCACCTGCTTCGCCAAGCAGGATGTCAAGATCGACGGGATTGGGCGACAGGAGTTCAAGCACGCGGCCGCGCAGACCTGCGGGGGCAATGGTAGTTAACGGCCTTGCCGGTTCTGGCGCGGCAGACCATTTCGGCTGCAGGGTGGCTGGAATAATCTCCTGAACTTCCGTGGCTCGTGTCAGCATGTGGGCACCATCCTTGATAAGTCCATTGGTGCCTTCGCAGCGCGGATCGAGAGGGGAGCCCGGCACCGCAAACACATCACGTCCCGCCTCATTGGCAAAGCGCGCCGTGGTGAGAGAACCTGACCGAAGCGCTGCTTCGACCACAATTGTTCCCAGGGCCATGCCGGCGATGATGCGGTTGCGCCGGGGAAAACTCTTTTCCCTGGGAACCGTGGCACAAGGCATTTCGGAAACAAGCAGGCCACTCTCGCCAATGGCGCGCTGCAGTTTTTCATGCTCAGGCGGATAGAAGTGGTCAATTCCGCCTGCAACAACCGCAATGGTGCCCGTTTTCAAACTCGCCTGATGTGCGGCTGCATCAATACCGCGTGCCAATCCCGAAACGATGACAAAGCCTGCCTCGGCAAGCTCTGAGGCAATGCGTCGCGTAAACGAAAGTCCAACGGCGGAAGCATTGCGCGCCCCGACGATGGCAAGGCATGGACGATTTGCCATCGGCGCATCCCCCTTGATGCAAAGCAGAGGCGGCGGGGCAGGGGCTTCGCGCAGAAGCGCCGGATAATCACTCTCGTCAAGGGTGACATACCGCGCACCCGCAGCACTTGCCTTCGCAATCTCCGCCTCTGCCTTGTCCCTGCCACAGATCTTCAGCGCGCGGCGCAATCCTCCACGCGCCGAAAGATCGGGCAGCGCTTCAAGTGCGGCAGAGGCCGAACCAAATTGTTGCAGGAGTTGTTGAAAGGTAACAGCGCCGACATTTTCGCTGTTTGCCAGACGGTACCAGTCCAGCCGTTCCTGATCAGAGAGCTGTCGCCCTGTCATTTCGCTTTTGAAAACGATGACCGTGGTTCTGAGCCTTGCAACAACCGCGCAACATTGGCGCGGTGCGTGACGAAAATCACAACAGCCAAGACAATGAGCGCCCATATCTGCTCGCGGTCAAAGAACCACCCGGCGAAGACGGCCACCACGGCCGCACTCAAGGCAGAGAGCGAAGAGATGTGGCGGACAAGGAACACGATGATCCACGTAGCCAGCGCCACCAGCGCAACCGGCCAGGCCCAGCCCAGAAGAACGCCAGCCGCTGTCGCCACGCCCTTGCCGCCTTTGAAGCCCAGCCAGATGGGAAAGACATGGCCTGCCATGGCTGCAAAACCTGCGGCCAAAGCAGCATCAGCACCAAACCACCAGGCCGCGAGTGACACCGGCACAAATCCTTTGAGAAGATCGAGAGCCAGCGTCAGCGCGGCAATTTTCTTGTTGCCGGTGCGCAACACATTGGTGGCGCCGATATTGCCGGAACCGATTTTGCGAATGTCGCCAAGCCCGGCGGCCCGCGCCAGCAGCAAGCCGAACGGAATTGAACCGAGGAGATAGCCAAAGATGATGGAAATAAATGTCCCGCCCATGAGGCGAGAGTACATTCAGGGCGAGTAGGTGTAAACAGTCGCACCCGCAACCAGTGTTTCCACGGCGCGGCCTTCGAGAACCTGATGTTCGAATGGCGAATTCTTGGACGCCGAAAGCAGGCTCGCCGGTTCAACCTTCCATGAGAGATGGGGATTGACCACCACGAGGTCAGCAGGCTTTCCCTTTTCAAGGCGGCCAGCGTTCAAGCCAAGAATGGCAGCCGGACGCGTGCACAGCGCATCGACAAGACGCGGCAGAGCAACGTCACCACGGTGAAAGAGAGCCAGGGCGGCGGAGAGCAGCGTGTCGAGGCCGATGGCGCCAAACGCCGCTTCCGCAAAAGGAAGCCGCTTTGTGTCTTCGTTCTGTGGATCATGCCCCGAAACGATGACATCAATGGTGCCATCTGCAACGCCGGAAACCAGAGCATTCCGGTTGTCCTCATTGCGCAGCGGCGGTGATATCTTGAAGAACGTGCGATAGGCGCCAACATCATTCTCGTTGAGAACGAGATGATTGATCGAGACGCCACAGGTGACAGGCAACCCCTTGTCTTTCGCGCGGCGGATTACTTCAACGCTTTCCGCACAAGATATTTGGCTGGCGTGATAGCGCGCGCCGGTCATCTCGACGAGGCGCAGGTCCCGCTCCAGCATGATCACTTCGCCCATGGCAGGAGAGCCGGAAAGCCCAAGCCGCGACGCTGCTTCGCTTGCATTCATGACGCCGGTGCTCAGCGACGGTTCTTCAACATGCTGAACGACCAGCATGTCAAAATCGCGCGCATACATCATGACGCGGCGCAGCACATTGCTGTTGGCAACCCCATGCGTGCCATCTGTGATGGCAACTGCACCGGCCTCTTTCATCAGGCCGATCTCGGTAATGACCTCACCCTTTGTACCCTTGGTGATGGCCGCCATGGGCGCAACGTGAACCTTGGCCGTATCGCGCGCCCGGCGCAGCACAAAATCCACCATCGCCGTTTCGTCGATGACGGGGTTGGTGTTTGGCATCACGATCATGGTGGTAACACCGCCTGCCGCAGCGGCGTTGGAAGCACTTGCCAATGTCTCGCGATATTCGGTTCCGGGTTCGCCGGTAAACACCCGCATGTCGACAAGACCGGGCAAAACCAACTTGCCATGGCAATCGAAGACTTCGGCGTCGCCAACACTGCCGGCTTTGACATCGGCGCCAATGGCAATCACGACACCGTTGTCGATCAGTATACCGCCTTTTGCCCCTATCAGTTGAGCGTTGAGAAATGCTCTCTTCATGCCGCACCATGGTTTTGGGTGCGATAGTTGCGCGAGAGTGCATCAAGCACCGCCATGCGCACGGCAACTCCCATTTCCACCTGCCTCTGGATGACGCTCTGCGCACCATCCGCAACCGAGGAGTTGATTTCGACACCTCGGTTCATCGGCCCGGGGTGCATGACGAGGGCGTTGGGCCTGGCATATTTCAGCTTCTCTTCGGTTAGACCGAAGAAGCGGTAGTATTCACGTTGTGACGGCACGAAGGTGCCCGACATGCGTTCCAGCTGCAGGCGAAGCATCATCACCACATCAGCGCCCGCAAGTCCGTCTTTCATGTTGCGGTGAACCGTCACGCCGAAATTGCCAATGCCTGTTGGCAACAATGTGCTTGGCGCAACGACGCGGACATGGGCTCCCATCTTGGTGAGGAGGTGAATGTTCGAGCGTGCCACGCGCGAATGATGGACATCGCCGCAAATCGCAACTTCAAGCCCTTCCAGCCGGCCGTAATGCCGCCGGATGGTCAACGCGTCGAGCAAGGCTTGCGTCGGGTGTTCATGTTGCCCGTCACCGGCATTGATCACGGCGCAACCCACCTTTTGCGAAAGAAGTTCTGCCGTCCCCGATGACTGATGCCGCACGATCAGGAAATCCGGTTGCATGGCGTTGATCGTCATGGCCGTATCAAGAACGGTTTCGCCTTTTGAAATCGAAGACGTGGAAACCGCCATGTTCATCACATCGGCACCCAGCCGCTTTCCCGCGATTTCGAAGGAACTTTGTGTGCGTGTCGAGTTTTCAAAAAAAAGATTAACTTGTGTGGCACCGGTGAGGATCGCATGCCGCTTTTCGGCGTTACGGTTCACTTCGACGTAGGAATCAGCCAAATCAAGCAGAAGCGGGATTTCAGTGACGGAAAGATCGGAAACAGCCAGGAGATGATGGGCTTTGATCAGCGGTGGCCGGGTTTGAGCTTGTGGCATCAAAGCCCTCGCATAAGGGAAAGCCGGAGACAGGGCAAGACCGACCAGACCGGTTTTCCAGTCTTGGGTAAACGGACGTTGTGGCATGGCTGAAACCCTGCCTTTGAAACGTCTTAACCCTGCAATCCGGCCGGTTCGCTATGTTTTGAACCTGGCCATAGACCCGGATTCTGCTGAGTTTTCAGGCATCGCCGAAATCGAAGTCATTTGCGAGGCGCCGCAGTCCGTCATTGAACTCCATGCCCTCGGATTGGTCTTTGACTCGGTCCAGCTCCTGCAACCGGCGGGTCCACGAACTGGCACCGTGCATCAGACCGGCTCAGGGCTGATTGCAATATCCTTTCAAATTCCATTTCCGGCGGGCTCGAACCATCTGCGCTTTGCCTACCGCGCGCCCTTCGCCAAGGGTCTCGAGGGCTTGTACCGTGCCCGCAACGGTCAGACCTGGGGAGCCTTCACGCAATTCCAGGCGAGCGGCGCGCGCCGCGCCTTTCCCTGTTTCGACGAACCGGGCTTCAAGGCGATTTTCTCGGTCACCTTGCGCATCCCCAGTGAATACGAGGCCGTCTTCAACGAGATTGAAAGCCATCGCAGCGAGAGCGACGACACCAAGACCATCGCATTCGCCACAACGCCGCCACTGTCGACCTATCTCTTGGGCATTGCCGTCGGCGAGTTCGACATCGTCACCCATGATCCGATTGCAAAAAGCACCATTGATCGTGACCCTGTCCCGCTGAGGGGCATCGCGCGCAAAGGGCAAGGCAAGAACCTTGCGAAGGCTTTGGAATGGTCAGGTTCCATCCTGCAGCTGATGGAAGACTACTTCGGCATGGCCTATCCCTTCAGCAAGCTTGACTTTGTCGCGGTGGCCGATTTCGCAGCTGGCGGCATGGAGAATGCTGGCGTCATCATGTACGAGGAATCGATGATCCTCATCGACGAGGATTCCAGCTTCGAACAGTACCGCGACGTTCTCACCACTCATGCTCACGAAATCGCCCATCACTGGTTCGGCAATCTTGTGTCGCCAGCGTGGTGGGATGATCTGTGGCTCAATGAAAGCTTTGCGACTTTCATGGAGGCCAAAGTCTCAAACCAGCTTCAGCCGAAATGGGGTTACGACACCGACCTTCAGGAAAATGCCGTAGAAGCCATGCAGCTGGATCTTTTGCCTTCGGTCCAGCGCATCCACCGCCCGGTCAACACCCAGGATGAAATCACGGCGGCGTTCGACGCCATCACCTACAACAAGGGTGGGGTGGCATTGGCCATGCTCGAGGAAGAAATGGGGCATGAGAAATTTCGCGAGTCCGTCCAGCTGCTGTTGCAGGAAAACCGCTTTGGCACTTATGACACGTCAAAGTTCTTCCGCGCCTTTGACCTGCGCTCTACCCTGCGTGCCAACAACCGTTCCTTCGCACGCCTGATCAATGAAACCGGCATTCCGGAGCGGGAAGACACGGGATTTATCCTGGGCGGCACCCAAGCCGCGAGCTATTTCCGCGCGCGTTTTACACAGCCACAGTGGAAGCGCGTCTATGAGGCAGTGCCCAAATTGGAACGCACCGAGGCATGGCGTGCTGTCATCAGCCTTGATCTGGCGCTCGAGTCCCGCGAGCTGCAGCTGGAGCACTATCTTGAAGGCGTGCGGGCATTTGCCAGACATCCGAGCTGGGGCGTGGCAGGATTTGCGCTGGACCGCCTGTCTTTCCTGATCGCGGAACTTCCGCACGCAGATGGCGTGAAGCAACTGGCGAATGAACTTTACGGTCCGTTGCTGCAGCAGCTCGGTTACACACCTCTTGAACATGATGACCAGTTCGCAGACTGGCAAACCATTACCAAGCGCGAGCACTTGGCCGACTTTTTTGCGGACACCGATATCAATCCCGCCATCGAACTCGATCTCCTTTATTTCGGCCTCCGCCTGATGGATGACCCTGACGAGCTTTTTGAAGCCGAGTGGCTGCCCGATGAAATGATACAAAGCGCGCTGACCGCGGTGGTGCGAACCAGGCAGGAAGATCACGTCGAAGCCCTGGTGACGGCCTTGCGCGGCAATGATACGTCCTGGCAGCGCGACAGGTTGCTGACCGCACTCGCCCTCGACGTCTCACCTTCGGCCGATCAGCGCACCAAAGAGATGCTGGATGATGTGCTCAAGGCCGATGAGCTGACGGATTATCTCTCAGCCCGCGCCGAACATCCGGCAGCGCGCGATTCCCTTCTGGATCTTCTCGCCACAGAAGGTCCCACCTGGCTCGAACGTTTGGGCGGCGATGCTGATACCGGCATCATTTCCTTTGCCGATGCCTTCACCTCTGAACATCACGCCCAGCGCCTGGAAAGCATCATCCGTCCCATCCTGGGCACGATTCAAGGCGGCGAACCACAGCTCAAACTGACTCTGGACCGCATCCACCTCAACGCGCGCATTCTCGAGCACCTCGGCCGCCAAACTTAAAGCGCGTCCAGCAATCCTTGCAGGATAAAAGCCGCCGCAAGTTTGTCGACATGCGCGGCACGTTTTGCCCGCGAGAGATCGGCCTCCAGCATGGCGCGCTCCACCGCGACAGTCGAAAGCCGCTCATCCCAGAACACCACCGGCAGCGGCGTGAGCTTCGCGAGATTGCGGGCGAAGGCCCGCGTCGCCTGCGCGCGCGGCCCCTCCGAACCATCCATATTGAGGGGCAGGCCCAGAATGATCAGGCCAATGCCTTCCTTGGACGCGAACTCCAGCAATGCCTTGGCATCCGCCTGAAATTTTGTCCGCTCAATAGTCATCCGCGGCGTGGCGATCGTGCGCGTGTGATCGCCTGTGGCAATGCCTATGGTCTTGGTGCCGAGATCAAGTCCCATGAGCCGCGCGCCATCGGGCAAGGCATTGAGACTGGACCGGGCAATTTCCAGGAGTGAGGACATGACGGAGGCCTTGTTACATGCCATACCCCCGCCATGACACAAGAAACTGCATATCCCGTTGGCCCCGTTGTTGATCCCAAGCCGCCCGGCACTCTGCCGGACTTGCGTCCCTTGCCGGGCCGTTGGCTGCGCCTTGATCCGCTGGTGCCAGAGCGCCACGGCGATGACCTGTGGAATTCCATCGACGGCAAGGACGAGAACGGCAAACTCTGGACCTACATGGCTTTTGGCCCTTTTCCTGATCGCAAGCTGTTTCAGGATTGGCTGCAGGCGCGCGCTGACCAGAAGGATGCGTGGTTTTATGCCTATGTGAAGCGCGGCACCAATCAGGCCTTGGGCATGGGCTCTTTCATGCGGGCCGACGCACCCAATGGTGCCATCGAAATCGGTTCCATCTGGTTTTCAACGGCGCTGCAGAAAACCCGCGAAGGCACCGAGGCCATCTATCTCATGATGCGCCACGCCTTTGATGACCTAGGCGTGCGCCGCCTGGAATGGAAATGTGACGCGCTCAATGCCCCATCCCGCAAGGCTGCGTTGCGTTATGGTTTCCAGTTCGAAGGCATCTTCCGCCAGCACATGATCATCAAGGGTAAGAATCGCGACACGGCCTGGTTTGCCATGACCGACAAGGACTGGCCGAAGGTCAAGGCGGGGTTCGAGGCCTGGCTTTCTGATGCTAATTTCGACGTTGAAGGCCGCGAGAAAGCCAAGTTGCGGGTGGTCTAAGGCTTTGGTATGCCGCCCCTGAAACAGGAAATCCGTTATGTCTGTAGACGAAAAGACCGTGCGCCGCGTGGCGCGGCTGGCGCGCATCAAGGTTGAGGAAGCCGATGTGCCGAAGTTGCAGGGCGAACTCAACGCCATCCTCGCCTTCGTGGAACAGCTCAATGAGGTGGATGTGACGGGTGTCGAGCCGCTGACCTCGGTCGTCGCCATGGACATGAAAAAGCGCCAGGACGTGGTCACCGATGGGCATTACGCCAAAGATGTTGTGGCCAATACCACCAGCGAGGATGATTTCTTCGTCGTGCCGAAGGTGGTGGAATAATGTCGCTCACCAATCTCACCATTGCCGAGGCGCGCGAGAAGCTGCGTAAGAAGGAATTCTCCGCACTGGAGCTGACCAACGCCTATCTCGGCGCCATCGACAAGGCCAAGGCCTTGAACGCCTATATTGTCACCACGCCGGAACAGGCCCTCACGATGGCGAAAGCCTCCGATGCCAAACTGGCCAAGGGCGAGGGCGGCGCACTTGAGGGCATTCCGCTTGGCATCAAGGATCTGTTCGCCACCAAGGGTGTGCACACCCAGGCCTGCAGCCACGTGCTGGATGCGTTCAAGCCGGGTTATGAATTGACAGTCACGGCCAATCTCTGGCGCGAAGGTGCTGTCATGCTGGGCAAGCTCAACATGGATGAATTCGCCATGGGCTCCTCCAACGAGACGAGCTACTACGGCCCGGTCACCAATCCGTGGCGCCGCAAGAATTCCAACGCGTCGCTGGTGCCCGGCGGTTCGTCAGGTGGTTCCGCTTCCGCTGTCGCCGCGCATATCTGCGCCGCCGCCACGGCCACTGACACGGGCGGTTCCATCCGCCAGCCCGCTGCCTTCACCGGCACCGTGGGCATCAAGCCGACCTATGGCCGTTGCTCGCGCTGGGGCATTGTGGCTTTCGCTTCATCGCTTGATCAGGCCGGGCCGATTGCGCGCGATGTGCGTGATGCCGCCATCATGCTGAAAGCCATGTCGAGCGTCGACGACAAGGACACAACTTCGGTCAATGTGCCGGTGCCGGATTACGAAGCGGCTCATGGGCAAGCCGATCAAGGGCCTGCGGGTCGGCATTCCGAAGGAATACCGCCCGGACGGTCTTTCGGCCGAGATCAACGCGCTGTGGAACAAGGGCGCGCAATGGCTGAAAGAGCAGGGCGCCGAGATTGTCGAGATTTCCCTGCCGCACACAAAATACGCATTGCCGGCTTATTACATTGTCGCGCCGGCGGAAGCCTCATCCAACTTGGCCCGTTATGACGGCGTGCGCTACGGCCTGCGTGTGCCGGGCGAAGACCTGATTGATACCTATGAAAAGACCCGCGCTGCCGGCTTTGGCCGCGAAGTGCAGCGTCGCGTGATGATCGGCACCTATGTGCTCTCGGCGGGCTACTACGATGCCTATTACGTCAAGGCCCAGAAAGTCCGTACACTGATCAAGCGCGATTTCGATGAAGCCTGGAAGAAGGTGGATGTGGTGTTGACACCCGCGACGCCATCGCCAGCCTTTGCGCCCGGCGAAATCACCGATCCGATCGAGATGTATTTGAATGACATTTTCACGGTGACAGTGAACATGGCGGGCCTTCCCGGAATTGCTGTGCCCGCGGGGCTTTCGGAGTCCGGCTTGCCCCTCGGCCTGCAGCTCATTGGCAAGCCGTTTGATGAAAGCACGCTGTTCCAGACAGCGGCGGCGATCGAACAGGCCGCGGGAAAATTCACCGCACCGCAGTGGTGGTGACGAGAAACACTTCCTTTCATTAGTCATCCCGGCGAAAGCCGGGACCCAGAAATGCACGCTCTGCGCCCCTTGAAAGCCTGGGTTCCGGCTTTTGCCGGAATGACGAAAACAATGTAAAAAAAGCCCGGCCGAAGCCGGGCTTTTTAACTCGGCCGGGAGAGATTAGCCGAGCTTTACGAGGCGAAGGTAAGGCTTGATGGCCTTCCACCCTTGCGGGAATTTTTCTTTCGCGGCTTCATCCGAAACCGAGCCGAGGATGATGGCATCGTCGCCCTGTTTCCAGTTGGCTGGCGTTGCGACTGACTTTGTTGCCGTGAGTTGGAGGGAATCGATGACGCGCAGGATTTCGTCGAAGTTGCGGCCCGTGCTCATCGGATAGGTGAGGATCAGCTTGATGCGCTTGTCAGGCCCGATGATGTAGACATTGCGTACCGTCGCATTGTCAGCAGCGGTGCGGCCCTTGGCATCGCCCGAAGCATTCGGATGAATCATGCCGTAGAGTTTTGCCACCGTGAGGTTGGTATCACCAATCATCGGATAGGTGACTTCAGCGCCGGTCACATCCTTGATGTCGTTCTTCCAGCGCAGATGGTCATCAACGCTGTCGACCGAAATGCCGATCATCTTCACGCCGCGCTTGTCGAATTCCGGCTTCTTCTTGGCCATGGAGCCAAGCTCGGTGGTGCAGACGGGCGTGAAATCCTTGGGGTGGGACACCAGCATGGCCCATGATCCCTCGATGTAGTCGTGAAAGCGGATGCGGCCTTCTGTCGTGTCAGCTTCAAAATCTGGTGCGATGTCGCCAAGTTGCAAAGCCATGCGCGTTCTCCTTCTTGATTGTTCTTAATATAGTGCAGGTCTCGTTCGGAATAAAGAACAAAAAAGACATTTTGCCGAACGAATTTAAGCTTTAATTTTCAGTCCCTTGGGATCATAGAACGGCTGGAATTGCACCTGAACCGGGTAGCGTTTCCAGGCCAGCTCGATTTCCCATCTTCCGTCTTTCAGCCAGTCTTCTGTAACCCCGGCCTCGTTTTTCACATAGCCTAGACCCAGAGAACGGCCAACGCGATGGCCAAATGCGCCGGAAGTCGAAGAGCCGACTATGGCACCGTTCCGGTAGATCGGTTCCTCATGATAGACCATGGGCGCAGCGTCAGACGTGTCCTGCAGCGCCAATGCGATCATGCGCTTGGGCATTGTGTTCTTTTCTTTCTGCCGCAGCAGGGCATCGCGCCCGATGAAGCCGCCCGCTTTGTTGAATGAACAGGCAAAGCCAAGCCCCGCTTCAAGTGGCGTATCTTCATCGGCAATGTCGTGGCCCCAATGCCGGTAGCCCTTTTCCATGCGCGAATTGTTGAGCGTGTGCATTCCGGCGGGCTTCAGCCCAAACGCCGAGCCAGCTTCCAGCACCTTCTCGATCACATGCGCGGCGAATTCCGCCGGGATGTAAAGCTCCCAACCCAGTTCGCCGACATAGGTGATGCGGCTGGCGCGCACGCGCGCATAACCGATCTCGAGTTCGCGCGACGTGCCGAACGGGAATGCGGCGTTGGAAAGGTCAGCGCCCGAAAGCTTCTCGAGCAGCGCGCGCGACTTCGGTCCCATCAGCGACAGCATCGGCAGGCCCGAGGTGATGTCGGTCGAAATGCAGAACGCATCTGACGGTGTGTGCCGCTTCAGCCATGCCATGTCACGCGTCTGCGGCGCGGAACCTGTCACCACAAGAAAGCGATCACCGGCGAGGCGTGTCACCGTGAGATCGGCTTCGATACCACCGCGCTCATTGAGCCATTGCGTGTAGACAATGCGCCCCGGCTCGACATCGACATTGTTGGCCGAAATGGTGTTGAGAACCTTGCAGGCATCGCGTCCTGCCACCTCATATTTGGCAAAAGAGGATTGGTCGAAGAACACCACGCCATCTTTGAGGGCATCGGCCTCCGCCTGCGCGCAGGGAAACCAGTTCTGCCGGCCGTAGGAATACTCGTACTCCTTCTTCATGCCGGGCAGGGCGTACCAGTTCGGGCCGCTCCCAGCCATTCACCTCGCCAAACACCGCGCCGAGCTTTTCGGAATATGAGTAGAAGGGAGAACGCCGCACACCGCGCGCCGTCTCCGGCTGGCGGTACGGCCAATGCATGGCATAGAGCAGGCCAAGGCTTTCCGCGGCGCGGTCATGCACATAGCTTCTGTTCGATTGGAAGGGATGGATGCGCCGGATATCCATGCCGCTCACATCCATCGGCGGATGACCGTTCTTGATCCATTGCGACAGCACCAGCCCCGCGCCACCAGAAGACTGAATGCCGATCGAATTGAAGCCCGTGGCCACGAACAGGTCTTTCAGTTCCGGCGCCTCGCCCAGATAGTAGCGGTCGTCCGGCGTGAAGCTTTCCGGCCCGTTGAAGAACAGTTGAATGCCGGCCGTCTCCAGCAGTGGCACGCGGTTGATGGCGTGAGCGAGGATGGGTTCAAAGTGGTCCATGTCCTCCGGCAGCGTGACGAAGGCATGTTCGTCATCAATGCCCACGCCACGTCCTAGCGGTGGCCATGGCTTGGCCACCGGCTCGAAGGCGCCGACCAGCAGCTTGCCCGCATCTTCCTTGTAGTAGGTATATTCATCAGCCACGCGCACCACCGGCATATTGCGTGGCAGTTTCTCGATGGGCTCGGAGACGATATAGAAATGCTCGCAGGCATGGAGCGGAATATGGACGCCGGCACTTTGGCCCAGCTCGCGTGACCACATGCCTGTGGCCAGCACAACTTTATCGGCTTGAATGGAACCTTGCGGCGTCTCGACACCCACGGCCTTGCCATCCTTGGTCAGGATGCGCGTCACTTTGGTGTTCTCGAAAATCTTGGCGCCACGGCTGCGCGCGCCGGCGGCAAGAGCCTGCGTCACATCGATGGGATTGACCTGACCATCCTTCGCCAGGAACACGCCACCTTTGACGCCTTCAAGATTATAGTGCGGAATGCGCTCCTTGATTTCATCCAGCGAGATCACATCAACCGCCAGCCCGAAATTCTTGGCCATCGAAGCGCCGCGCAGCAGCTCTTCGAGCCGGCCTTCCGTCAACGCCAGCGAAATCGAGCCATTCTGCTTGAAGCCGGTGGCGTGTCCCGTCTCTTTCTCAAGCCCTTCGAACAACCCTGTGGTGTATTTCGCGAGTTCAGTGAGGTTCCGTGACGCGCGCAGCTGGCCCACAAGCCCTGCCGCATGCCAGGTCGTGCCTGATGTGAGCTGCTTGCGCTCCAGCAGAACCACATTGGTGATGCCGATCTTGGTCAGGTGATAGGCGATGGAACAGCCGACCACGCCTCCACCCACGATCACCACATCCGCACGCGCCGGCAACTCTTTCGACATTCTGAAATTCCTCGTTTCCACCATCCTAACAGACAAATCCGGGCCTGGCAGCGCCAGTGCAACTCACCTCATGGACCATCCAGCTTTCGCTTTGCCGCGCGGTGTTTTGCTTGCTATGTAGGGCCCGACAGCAAGGATTTTCACATGTATCAGGGCGATATTCCTCCCGCCGAAGCGCATCAGCGCCTCAAGTCCAACCCGGCCGCCGTCCTGATTGACGTGCGCACCCAGCCTGAATGGACCTTTGTGGGCGTGCCTGCGGTCGACCGTCTCGTGCGCCTGTCCTGGCAGGTCTATCCCGCCATGGATGTGAATGCGCGCTTTGTTGAGGAAGTGAAGGCCATGGGCCTGCCACCCGACGCCGAGATTTTCTGCATCTGCCGTTCGGGTGCCCGCTCAGCCTCCGCCGCGACGGCATTGACCCAGGCCGGCTTCGAAAATTGCTGGAACGTGGCGCAAGGTTTCGAGGGCGACAAGGATACCAGCGGCCACCGCGCCCAGATCAATGGCTGGAAGGCCTCGGGCCTGCCCTGGGTGCAGAGCTGATAAAGTAACCGAGATCACACATGGCCAAATACACCAAGAAGCAAGACCCTTCGGGCTGGGGCGATTCAACCAAGCTCATTCGTGGCGGCACCAACCGCTCGGAACATGGCGAGACCTCGGAAGCCATCTATCTGACTTCGGGCTACGTCTATAACGACCCTGAAACCGCCGAGCGCCGCTTCGCCAATGAAGAAGAAGGCTATGTCTACGGCCGTTACGGCAACCCCACCGTCACCATGCTGGAAGAGCGCTTCCGCCTGCTCGAAGGCGCCGAGGCTGCCTATGCCGTGGCCTCCGGCATGTCCGCCGCCTGGGGTGCGCTCGCCTGCCAGTTGAAGGCCGGCGATCATGTGGTGGGCTCTCGGTCACTCTTCGGCTCGAACTACCAGATCCTCACCGTCATCCTGCCGCGCTTCGGCATTACCTCGACCTTGGTTGACGGCAATGACCCCGCCGCGTGGAAGGCGGCGATGCGCAAGGAGACCAAGGCCGTCTTCTTCGAAACGCCGTCCAATCCGCTGCTTGAGGTGCTCGACATCGCGATGATCTGCGACATCGCCCACAAGGCCGGCGCCTGCGTGATCGTTGACAATGTCTTCGCCACGCCACTGTTGCAGAAGCCGATGCAGCTTGGCGCCGATATTGTTTTCTATTCCAACACCAAGCACACCGACGGGCAGGGCCGCGTTTTCGGCGGCATGATTCTGTCATCGACCAAGTTCAAGGAGGAGCTGCTCAAGCCCTTCCTGCGTCACACGGGGCCGACGCTGTCGCCCTTCAATGCCTGGGTGTTGCTCAAGGGCATGGAGACGATGAAGCTGCGCGTTGAGGCCTCGTGTCACTCAGCGGCCGCGGTGGCTGACGCATTGGCAGGCTTCCCGGGTGTGGAACGCGTCGTACTATCCGCACCACGACACCCATGCGCAGGCAAAGCTGGCACGCAACCAGATGAAGCTCGGCGGCACCATGGTGTCTTTCGATGTGAAGGGCAGCAAGGAACAGGCTTTCAATATGCTGCGCCGTCTGAAGATCATCGACATCTCGAACAATCTCGGTGACTCAAAATCGCTCATCACCCACCCGGCGACGACGACACATCGCAATATCGGGCCTGAGGCCCGCGCCATGATGGGCATCAAGGATGGCTGCCTGCGTCTCTCCGTCGGTCTGGAGGATACCTCTGATCTGATCGGTGACCTGAAGCAGGCGATGGCCGTCAACAGCTGATTGGGCGTCAGAGAATCGGCATCTATGACTCAGGATTCAGCTGCCAAGTTTGATGCGCAGCGCGCCGCCGAATATGGTGCGCAGAGCAGGATCGCACTGGCGGGTTATGATGCCTGCCATGAACTTTCTGCCTGCATGTTGTCAGCGGCCATCGGCGAAGGAAAAGCTGCGCGTGTTCTCGTTGTTGGCGCCGGGGGAACCGCTGGCGAAATCATCACTGCTGCGAAGCTTGAGCCGCAATGGACTTTTCTCGCAGTAGATCCATCTCCACCGATGCTCGAACTGGCGCGCACCAGCATAGACAAAGCGGGGTTGGCCGGGCGCGTGGAGACGGTTGCTGGCTTGATCGCCGATTTGGATCCCAGCCCTTCTTTCGATGTGGCGATCATGATCGGCGTGCTCCATCATTTGCCAGGCAATGAGGCGAAGCAGTCCATTCTGGCCCAGATTGCAAAGCGTTTGCACTCCGGCGCGCCCTTGGTTGTCGCCGGGAATTACCGTTCCTATGCGTCACAGCCGCTGCTCATGGCTGCTTGGGCCAACCGCTGGCGAATGAATGGGGCAGGGCGCGATGAAGTGCAGGCCAAGATGAGCAAGATTTTGCATGGTGCCGAGCCTCCGCCATCGGAAGAGGCCGTGATTGAGCTTCTGACAGATGCTGGTTTTCAGCACCCGGTTCGCTTTTTTGCCAGTCTGTTTTGGGGTGCCTGGCTGACACGCCGGAATTAAGTTTTCTTGAGGTCGCGCAGGCCAAAGCGGCTGAACGCCCAGGCCCGCTCATGAAAATAATAGAGCACAATCTTAGTGACCACCTCGAATGTGGCAATCGATCCCGCCACCTTCAGTGACCCGGTGAACACCCACCCCCAAAAGGCCGTGTCCAGCGAACCGACGATGCGCCAGCTCACCGCCTTGGCGAAAGAACGGCGCGGGTTCGAATTGGGAGTGAAATGCGCGCTGGCACTCATGCAGACCTCGGATTGAAATGATGGCTAGACGAGAGCAGGTTCTTTGACAGTTTCACCGCGCTCGACAGAGCGGATGATCTTGCCATTGGCCGTGAAGTGAATGCCGCACTCTGACTTCTCCTGGCCCATCCAGCGCCCTGCACGCGGGTTGTCGGACGTGCCGCCCTTCGTGGTGCAGGTCAAAGGCGCGCAGCCGATGGAATGATAGCCCTCCAGCTTCAGGGGATGCGTCGGCAACTGCCGCGTCACCATGTAGTTCTGCAGGTCGAGTGCCGTGAAGGCAGCCAGTGGTTCAACCTTGATGCGCTGCTCATCGAAGCTGATGGGCTGGAGCGCCGAGCGGGTCGCGCCATGAAAGCGCTTGCGGCCCGAAATCATCACGTCGAAGCCCTTGAAGGCGCGGTCCATCGGCAGGGTCTTGCGGATGTGGCAGCACCGGTCCGGGTTGAAACGGTGCAAGGTGCCAGCAGGGTCTTCTTCCTCCAGATCTGCAATATTGGGCAAGACGATGCGCACATCCCTGAGTCTCAGCTCGCGCACCAGCCGGTCGCGATAGGCAATCGTTTCAGGAAACAGCTTCAGCGTGTCGAGAAAGATCACCGGGATATGGCGGTCTACTTCCGAAACCATGTGCAGGAGCACGGCTGACTCAGCGCCAAAGGAAGAGAGCAGGGCGATGCGGCCCGAAAAGTCACGCGCAAAGGCGCGAACCAGGTCACGGCCTTCAAGCCCGGCATAGGCTTCGAGAATCTCGTTTTGATTAACCGGCATGTGGCTGCTCTTCCCAGGCTTCAAAGTCCTGGTGGCGGCTGGACCAGACTTCAGTCTCACGCGCCTGACGGTAAAGCCCGCGCTGATAGGCCAGCGACATCGAGTGGGCGTGTGCCTGCCAGACATCCAGCGGAAACCGGTCAGTGACCAGGAAGGAATCAAAGCCCACCTGACGCAGGAATTGCAGCTGGTCCGGCAGCACGTTGCCTTCGGCACGAAGCTCGCCGCGGTAACCGTCGAGGCGGAGCTGCCGTGCCAGCGAGTAGCTGCGGCCGTCATTGAATCCGGGGAAGTTCAGGACAACCAGCGCAACCTTGGAAAGGAAGGGCTGCAGATCTTCGATCTTGTCGGTGTTGGCAAGCCGCGCGCCGAACATGGCCGGATGATTGGCAATCGCGTCCCAGTCCTTCTGCAGCCGTGCAAACGAAAGCAGGATTTTGCCGCCTTCGGGCAGCACTGCTTCATCATCGACGCTCGCATAATCATCGGCCACGAAGGCATTGTTCTTAAGCAGCGGCATAGAGTGCCTCCTTGAAGGGCTTCGGGCCAAGGCGGCGGTAGGCGGAGAGGAAATCCTCACCCTTGTCGCGAAGTTTCACATAGGTGTTGAGAATGGTTTCAATGGCGTCCGGCACTTCATGGGCCGCAAAGCCAGGGCCGAGGATCGAACCGATGGAGGCTTGCTCGCTGGAAGAGCCACCAAGTGTAATCTGGTAGAATTCTTCGCCTTTTTTATCGAGGCCAAGAATGCCGATATGGCCAACATGGTGGTGGCCGCAGGCATTGATGCAGCCCGAGATATTGATCTTGAGCGGGCCATATTCTTCCTGCTTGTCGAGATTGGCAAACTTGCGGCTGATCGCCTGGGCCACGGGAATGGAACGAGCCGTCGCGAGTGCACAGTAGTCAAGACCAGGGCAGGCGATAATGTCGCCCAGCAATCCGTAGTTGGCGGCACTCAGGCCGGCCTTGTCCAGCGCCTGCCAGACCGTGAAGACGTCCTCAAGTTTCACATGTGGCAGGATGATGTTCTGCGGATGTGAGACGCGCAGCTCTTCAAATGAATAGGTCTCGGCAAGATCAGCCATCAGGCGCATCTGGTCGCCCGTGGCATCGCCGGGAATGCCGCCTTCCGGTTTCAGCGAGATGTTGACGATCGTGTATCCATCCTGCTTGTGGGCAGCGAGGTTGTTGCGGGCCCAGCGCGCGAAGGCCGGGTTGCTGCGCTTGGCCTCTTCAAAGTGCGGGGCAAAGCGCGAAATCTTTTCAAACTTGGGTGCTGCGAAATACTTGGCAATGCGCACCAGCTCGGCCTCTTCGACCTGTGTCTGCTGTGCCGGATGCTTGGCATACTCAGCTTCGACTTCGGACCGGAATTTTTCGGCACCAATCTCGTGCACGAGAATCTTGACACGCGCCTTGTACTTGTTGTCGCGGCGGCCATAGAGATTATAGACCCGCATGATCGCCTCGAGATAGGCGATGAGTTCCTTCTCAGGCAGGAATTCGCGAACCGTCACCGCTATCATGGGCGTGCGGCCCTGGCCGCCGCCGACCATCACTTCCCAGCCGAGTTTCACCAGCCGCGTTCTTGTGAAGGCGCAGGCCAATGTCATGCACCTTTACCGCCGCGCGGTCATGCGGGGCACCGGTAAGGGCAATCTTGAACTTGCGTGGCAGGAAGGAAAATTCCGGGTGCAGAGAAGACCATTGCCGGATCAGTTCACCAATGGGACGGGGATCAGCAATTTCGTCAGCCGCGGCACCCGCCCAATGGTCCGTCGTGACATTGCGGATGCAGTTGCCGGACGTCTGGATGGCATGCATTTCAACGTCAGCCAGCGCTTGGAGAATGTCGGCGGTGTCTTCGAGCTTGATCCAGTTGTACTGGATATTCTGCCGGGTGGTGAAATGGCCGTAGCCGCGGTCCCACCTGTCGGCGATCATCGCGAGCTGCCGCATCTGCTTGGATGACAACGTGCCGTAGGGGATGGCGACGCGGAGCATATAGGCATGCAGCTGCAGATAGAGGCCGTTCATCAGGCGCAGGGGACGGAACTCGTCCTCCGTGAGTTCGCCTTTCAAACGGCGGCTTGCCTGGTCGCGAAACTGCGCGGTGCGTTCGCTCACGAACTTGGCGTCAAATTCATCGTAGCGGTACATGGGTCAACCCTCCACTGGCGCAAACGCGCCGGCATGGCCTTCGGCCTGCTTGCCCAGATCAAGGCGCACAGAAGGCCCCAAAGTGCGGATGCGCTCACGGATGTGATCGGCACGGATCTTGCCGTCCACCCGCGTCGCCTCGAAAAGATACTGGCCGGTCACCAATGTGGCTTTCACATCATCGGCCGCCCGCGCCTCAAGTGCGGAAACGGCCAGAGGCTCGCTGGCGAGCACGGCATCATCAATTTTTTCACTCCACACACCGGAGCGTGTCAGAAACACCACCTCACCGTCACGCAGGCGGTTGGCGGTCATTACCTGGCCCTTTTCTTCTGCACTCATGACGAGGCCTTTTCCAGAAATGGCTGAATGTCCTCGGCGTGATGCACATGCGGCAACACCTCGACGGCAATGCCCATGCGCCTCGGCCTGTGCGGCAAGCATGCGGCGCGTCGCCTAGCACGACCACCAGCTGGCCTTGTTTCACCTGCTGGATCAGCGTGTTCGTGTCACGGGCATCAAGACGCACGGCATCGCGGCGCGCCATTTCATTGAGGGCAGGGGAGACGCCCGCACTGCGGCCAATCACATCGGCCTCCATCAGCCGGCGCTGGGCCTTGATGGTGAGATCGTCGATGTCAGAAGGAATGCCGATGATGGTGAGGCGGCCCTTGGTGTCATGCGCATGATTGAACAGCGCATCACCGACCGCGAGTTCATAGGCCACTTCGTCATTGTGCTTCAGCGACTCGGCCACCGAACCGAAGAAGAAGTCGGCCCAGAAATTGCGGCGGCGCTGGCCGGCAGAAAGCTTCTCGGCCACGACATGGCGCAACGCTGCCGCACGGCGGGCAATCGGGCCCAATGTGGCAGGGAGGAAGGCATCAATCTTGGCACGCAGGCTCTGGGCGAGCACTGGGGCCGCACCCTCTGTGCCGATGGCGATCACCACCGGATCACGGTCGACGATGGATGGAATAATGAAGCTTGATAGAGCGGCATTATCAACTGAATTGACCGGTATATGACGCTCACTGGCATCATTTGAAACCCGCTCATTCAACTCAGGGACAGAAGAGAAGACCAGCGCCGCTCCGTCCAAGTGCTTGGAATCATAGGTTTTTGATTTCCAGGTCACGCGCCGGTCGGCGAGCAGTTCCGGATGCAATGTCTCGGCAATGACTTCGATTTTTGCCTGTGTTTTCAACAGCAAACGGATCTTGCGCAGCGCTTCCTCGCCGCCACCCACAACCACGACGCGGGCGTCCAAAAGGTCAAAAAACAGCGGGAAATACCGCATTTGAGAGCTCCGTTCGGATTATTGAGCGCTTGCGTTCTTAATCACAGTCCCTGAATACCCTTGGAAATCAAGAGAATCTCAAGTATGAACGCTTAATCGACCAATTTGTTCGTTATTCCGAACGAAAGTACTATTGGAAGGACAAAATGTCAAGCCGCCCCAGGTCCAAAACCACCCCTGCAAACCGGGGTGAAGCCAGCGCCGAACTCGGCAAGACCATCCAGCGCCTGCGCAAGGCCTACAACATGTCCCTGGGCGAACTTTCCGAGCAGTCCGGCGTCGCAAAATCAATCATTTCCCAGATCGAGCGCAACGAAACAAACCCAACACTTTCAACGGTAATGCGCCTGTCCCATGCCCTCGATACCACCGTCGATGAGGTCCTCCGCGGCGAACAGCAGTCGCTCTTCATTGAGCACCAAACCAAGTCCGGCATTCCGATGCTGGAAAGCCAGGACGGCCTGTGCCGCCTCGCCATTGTCGGTCCGCTCAATCTTGTTGATGTTTTTCAATGGTATGACTTCCACGCCAGGGAAAAAGGCGTGCTGGAATCATCGCCTCATCCCGCAGGCACTGTCGAGCACCTCTACATTGTGAAAGGTGAACTCGAAATCACAACCGGTGGTGAGACCAAGATCGGCAAAGCCGGCGAAGCCCTGCGTTACCGCGCTGATGTACCACATAAAATTGTGAACATCGGCGAAGGTGACGCTCACGCCGTCATGATGCTCGCCTTGAAACAATACGGCGCGCCGGTTTAGTCTAGTGCGCGTTGAGTGCGCTTAAAACCGGTCTAGTGCGCTCCAAATGGTTTTAGTGGCGTCATAATCGCGTTCATTCCCGGCGGAGCGTCTCATTTGGCAAACGCCATCAAGCTCAATGAAAGTTGGCTCCAGCCGCTGCAGCCGGAATTCGACGCGCCTTACATGAAAGCGCTGCGCGAGTTCCTCGTCGAACAGCGTGAAAACGGAAAGACCATCTTTCCGAAGGGCAATGAGTGGTTCGCGGCGCTGGACTCAACGCCCTTGGACAAGGTGCGGGTTGTGATCCTCGGACAGGATCCTTACCACGGCCCGGGACAGGCACATGGTCTGAGCTTCTCGGTTCGCCCCGGCGTGCCGCCGCCGCCATCGCTCATCAACATCTTCAAGGAATTGCATACTGATCTCGGAATCCCAAAACCAAGCCACGGCCACCTGCAGCATTGGGCCGATCAAGGGGTGTTGTTGCTCAACGCGGTGCTGACGGTTGAAGCAGGCCGCGCTGCCTCGCATCAGGGCAAGGGCTGGGAAAAATTCACCGACGCTGTCATCCGTCTTCTGAATGACAGCCCAAAGCCTCTGGTCTTTATCCTCTGGGGATCTTACGCACAGAAAAAAGCCGCCTTTGTTGACAGATCGCGCCATCTGGTCATCACCTCGGCCCATCCATCACCTCTTTCGGCTCACAACGGTTTCTTTGGCTCAAAGCCTTTCTCCAAGGCCAACGCCTATCTGAAATCTCATGGCGAACCCGAGGTCGATTGGTCGCTGCCACCCAAATAAAATTTGGTTTTGAGAATGCCATTGCCTAAACTCATGCACATGCGGAGTCTTTCTTTCTTTTTGACGTGTGTTTTCTGGGCTTTGGGCTCTGTTGCGGGCTGGGCGCAGGGCGCCAATGCTTTTGACAGTATTGCCAAGAACGCCATCCTGATGGACGCGAAATCGGGTTACGTCTTTTTCGAAAAGGATGCCGACACGGCCATTCCTCCAGCGTCCATGAGCAAGCTCATGACGCAAGCCATCGTGTATGACATGCTCAAGGCCGGACAGCTCAAGCTCGATCAGGAAATGACGGTCAGCGCCTTTGCCGCCAAGCGTGGTGGCTCGGCCGAGGGCAGTTCCACCATGTTTGCCCTGCCCAATTCCAAGATCTCAATTGACAATCTTCTGCATGGCGCCGTCATCCAGTCGGCGAACGATGCCTGCATCACGCTGGCTGAAAACATCGCCGGAACTGAGCAGGCCTTTGCACAGCGCATGAATGCCAAGGCACAGGAACTTGGTCTGAAGAACTCAACTTTTGCCAATTCAACCGGGCTGCCCGATCCGCAGCAACGCATGAGCGTGCGCGATCTGGCGACGCTGGCGCGTTACATCATTTACAAGCATCCGGATTTTTACAAGCTTTACAGCCAGCGTGAATTCACCTGGAGCAATATCACCCAGCAGAACCGCAATCCATTGCTCAAGGATTATGATGGCGCTGACGGCATGAAGACGGGATACACCAAGGAAGCAGGCTATGGGCTTGTGGGCTCGGCCGTGCGCGACGGCCGCCGCCTGATCGTCGTGGTTGCCGGACTTGATTTAATCGACAAGCGCAAGCAGGACGCACAGAAGCTGCTCGATTTTGGCTTCAGCCAGTTCAAGATGCTCAATATTTATGAGCAGGGCGAAGTCGTCACCAAGGCCCGCGTCTGGGGTGGCGAGCAGGACTGGGTCAACCTTATCGTTCCGGACGCTTTCCAGTACGCCATGGCCCCCTTCGAACAGGAAAAGGCCGAAATGAAGGTGACCTATAGCGGTCCGCTGATTGCGCCGGTGAAGCAAGGCGATCCAGTAGGCAAATTGCGTGTGCTGATCGACGGTACAGTTGTTGCCGAAGCTCCTCTCCAGATCGCAAACGACGTCGCGGAAACACCCTCGATTTGGCGCAAGGCAGCGGACAGCGCCCTCATCATGATTTTCGGTGGCTGATGTTCATCACCTTTGAAGGCGGCGAAGGCACGGGCAAGTCAACCCAAGTGCGCCTTCTCACTGACCGTTTGCGCGGTTCTGGCAAGAAGGTGACCGCAACACGCGAGCCAGGCGGCACACCGGAAGCCGATGCGCTGCGTGCGCTTCTTGTCGATGGTGATCCTGGCCGCTGGACACCGGAGGCCGAGACATTGCTCAACTACGCCGCCCGGGACAGTCATCTCAAGCAGGTCATCAGACCAGCCCTGTCGAAGGGAGACACGGTACTGTGTGACCGCTTCATGGACTCTACGCGTGCCTATCAGGGTTATGCTGGGGGCTGTGATTTTGCGCTCATCGATCACCTGGAAAAACTCATAGTCGGGGAAACACGTCCAAACCTCACGCTGGTGTTCGATCTTGATCCCGAAGTTGGTTTGTCGCGTGCCAAATCGCGGGGCGATACGGCGCAGGATCGTTTTGAACGCAAGGGCTTGGCCTTCCATCAGAAGCTCCGCGCCGGGTTTCTCGCAATTGCCAAGGCTGATCCAGCGCGCTGCAAGATCATTGACGCGTCTTCTAGCGTGGAAAAGGTCTCCGCCAGGATTTGGGAAGCCGTGCATGGCTGAGACGCAAGACGATCCGCGCGAGGTGCCTTGGCATCCGCGTTTCGCCAAACGTGTCTTGGGGCATGATGATGTCATTGCCCGCTTCCAGCAGGCGGTCGCCGCAGGCAAACCCCACCATGCGTGGCTACTGCACGGCCCGCGCGGCATCGGCAAGGCGACACTCGCCTATCATCTGGCTGCACATCTGCTGGGCGGCAAGGATGGACAGGGCAGGCAGTGGATTGAAAGCAGGGGACACCCCGATCTTTTTGTCCTTGAACGCCAGCTCAATGACAGCAAACCTCGCAAGCTGAAGTCAGAGATTTCGGTAGAAGATGCGCGTGGGCTTGCTTCCTTCCTGTCCCGCACCGCTGCAGGTGAATGGCGGGTTGTCATCATCGATGCCGCAGACGACCTGAATTCGGAAAGCGCCAATGCCATCCTTAAATTGGTTGAGGAACCGCCACCCAAGACGGTGATTTTCCTCGTATCCCACCAGCCGGGGAGGCTGTTGCGCACGTTGAAATCGCGTTGCTTGCGTGTGGCGACCTCGCCGCTATCGGCAGCAGACGTCGCGGATATCGTTCGCGCCCTCCCGCTCGATCCACAACCCGCCTCTGAGGATCTGTCGGAAGCAATCGAACAGTCGCAGGGAAGCCCTGGTGTGGCGCTCATCTTGCTGCGGTCTCCCGCTGCCAAGGCCTTTGCTGCATTCAGGAAGGCTGGCCGGTTGAAGAATGCGGACATCCTTGGCATTGCGGCGCAGGCAGGTGGTCGGGGCGCAGGTCCAGACGATTTCGAAATTTTTACCGATCTGCTGCTGGATTGGGTGGCCAACAGAGCCAAAGACAGCGGAAACGCCAATCTGGCCGAGGCCCACGCCGCCCTTGGTGAACTCGCCCGCATTTCCGAAGGCTTTAACCTTGACCGCAGGCAGGCCATCGTGGCCCAGCTGACGCTCGTCAATGCATGCCTTGAAGGCGTCGTGATTCCGGGGCATTAGCTCCTTGATGACCAAAGAAACTTACCTGATTTCGACCGCCATTCCCTATGCCAATGGCGCGCCCCATATCGGCCATGCCTATGAGCGCATCGCGACCGATGTCATGGCGCGTTTCAAGCGGCTGGACGGGGCCGATGTGCTGTTCATCACCGGCATGGACGAACATGGCCAGAAGATGCAGCAGACGGCGGCGCGCGAAAACATCACGCCTTAGCAGCTGGCCGACCGAACCGCGGCGCTGTTCGAACAGATGGGCGATGACCTCAATGCCCGTGCTGATGACATCGTCCGCACCACGCAGGAACGCCACAAGCTCGCTGTGCAGGATATCTGGCGCCGCATGGAAGCCAATGGCGACATCTATCTCGCCAAATATTCCGGCTGGTATTCGGTGCGCGACGAAGCCTATTACGACGAGGATCGAAACCGAACTCCGCGAAGGCCGCGCTTCTCGCTCAAGACTAGACACGCCAGTCGAATGGGTGGAAGAAGAAAGCTATTTCTTCAAGCTCTCGGCCTATGCCGAACCGCTGCTGAAATTCTACGACGACAATCCGGATTTCATCGTGCCGGAGCAATACCGCAACGAAATCGTCTCCTTTGTGAAGCGCGGGCTGAATGATCTCTCGATCAGCCGCACGACGTTTAATTGGGGCGTGCCGGTTCCGGATGCGCCCAAGCATGTGATGTATGTCTGGGTCGATGCGCTGACCAATTATATCACCGCCACCGGTTTTCCCGATCCCAAGCCTCCCAAGGCGCATTTCTGGCCCGCCGCCGCCCATGTCATTGGCAAGGACATTACGCGCTTCCACGCCATCTACTGGCCGGCCTTCCTGATGTCGGCCAAGCTGCCCTTGCCCAAGCAGATCGTCGTCCACGGCTTCCTGTTCAACAAGGGCGAGAAGATGTCGAAGTCGACCGGCAATGTTCTCAGCCACAAGGATCTGGTTGAGCGCTATGGCGTCGACCAGGTGCGTTACTTCTTCATGCGCGAAGTGCCGTATGGCAATGACGGCTCCTACAGCCATGAAGCCATCGCCAGGCGCATCAATGCCGATCTTGCCAATGGCATCGGCAATCTGGCGCAGCGCTCGCTGTCGATGATCAACAAGAACTGCGGCGCAGTGGTGCCGAAGTGCGGCCCACTGTCGGACAACGACAAGGCGATACTGGCTACGGCGGAAGCCATGCTGTCCGAAGTGCGCGAACATCACGCGGCCTATGCCATTTCCAAAGCGATGGACGTCATCTGGAAAGTCGTGGCCGAGGCCGACCGCTATTTCGCCGGCGAAGCGCCCTGGGCGCTGAAGAAAACCGATCCCGCCAAGATGGAAACCGTGCTTTATGTCACGGCCGAAGTCGTGCGCATGATGGCCATTCTGATGCAGCCCTACATGCCGGTCTCTGCCGGCAAGCTGCTCGATCTGCTTGCCGTGCCGGAAGGCGACCGCAGTTTTGCTTCATTCGGAAAGAAACTTGTGCAGGCACCGCACTGCCGGCACCGCAGGGCGTGTTCCCGCGCTATGAAGAAGAGCCGGTCAAGGCATGAGCGAGCTGATCGTCGATAGCCATTGCCATCTCGACTATGAAGGCCTGTCCAATCAGCTTCCCGCTGTTCTGAGCGCTGCCGCGAGCAGGGCGTGGGCCTCATTCTTTCGATCAGTAGCCGCGTGCAGCAACTTCGACCGGTTGTTGGCCATCGCCGAGACGACACGACAATATCTTCTGCACCGTGGGCACGCATCCGCATAATGCGCATGAAGAACTCGACATAACGGTCGCCGATCTCGTGAAGCTGACGCAGCATCCAAAATGGTCGGACTCGGCGAGGCGGGTCTCGACTATCACTATGATCTCTCGCCACGCGACGCGCAGATGCAGGGCTTCCGCAATCACATCGCCGCAGCGCGCGAAACTGGTTTGCCTTTGGTGATACACACGCGCAGGCCGAGGAAGACACGGCCCGCGTGCTGGAAGAGGAAATGGCCAAGGGCGCCGTTCAAGGCACTGCTGCACTGTTTCACCTCGCAGCAATGGCTGGCAGAGAAAGGGTTGAGCTTGGGCCTCTATGTCTCTTTCTCCGGCATCCTGACCTACAAGAATGCCGAAGACCTGCGCACCACCGCCATGGCCCTGCCGATTGACCGCTGCTGGTCGAGACCGATGCGCCGTTCCTGGCGCCAGTGCCATACCGCGGCAAGGACAATGAACCAAGCTATGTGGTGAAGACACTCGAGCAGATGGCGGCGCCGCGCGGCCTGTCGCGCGATGAAATGGCATACATGACTTCGGCCAACTTCTTCCGCCTGTTCGACAAGGTCAAAGTGCCGGCCACATTCCGAAAGGCGGCATGACGTCGAAATTAACCATCCTCGGCTGCGGCTCATCTGGCGGCGTGCCGCGCGTCGGCAATGACTGGGGTGCGTGTGATCCCGCCAATCCGCAGAACCGCCGCCGGCGCTGCTCGGTGCTGGTGCAGAAGAAATCTGACAAGGGCGTCACCAGCGTCCTGATCGACACCTCGCCTGATCTCCGCGACCAGTTGCTCTCCGCCAATGTCTCGGCGCTCGATGCCGTCTGGTACACGCACGACCATGCCGACCACACCCACGGCATTGATGACCTGCGGCCGGTCTATTTGCTGAAGCGCCAGCGTCTGCCGATCTACGCTGCCGCCGACACCATGCGCACGCTCGAGACACGCTTCGCCTATTGCTTCCTCAGCGCCAATGACTACCCGGCCATCGCCGATCTCAACGAGATAACACCCATGAAGCAACTGGTGGCATCATGGAGCAGGGGGTGTCATCAGCGCCCTGCCCATTCCTGTCCAGCACGGCAACATCACTGCGCTATGCTTCCGCTTTGGCAACCTGGCCTACATGCCGGACGTCAACGGTCTGTCGGACGCAGCCAAGGACGCACTGCGCGGCCTCGACGTGCTGATCATCGACGCGCTGCGCTACCGGCGCCATCCCAGTCATTATTCACTGGATGAGACACTGGCCGTCATCGCGGATCTCAAGCCGAAGCGCAGCATCATCACCAACATGCATGTCGATCTGGATTATGAAACGCTGCGCCGCGAGCTGCCGCGTGGTGCTGAGCCGGCCCATGACGGCATGACCATAGATTTTGACGGCGGAGCATGATCTGGCAGCTTCAGAGGCATGTACGACCCTAAGCCGTTGTGAGGGCCAAGCTTTTCGCCCACGACAATACAGGTAAAAATATTCCATAATATATATTATGCGAATGATGGATATGATGATGGCGCAAGACCCAACCAAGATGAACCCCAGGTCGATCGAGACGCTGCTGGCCGTGATGGCGGCCCTGCGCGCGCCCAGGACCGGCTGCCCCTGGGACTTGGAACAGTCCTTCGACACCATTGCGCCCTACACCATCGAGGAAGCTTATGAGGTCGCCGACGCCATCGAGAAGAAGGATATGGCCGCGCTGAAGGATGAGCTTGGCGATCTGCTGTTCCAGCCGGTCTATCACGCCCAGATGGCGTCCGAGGCCGGAGCCTTCGATTTTGAAGATATCGTCGAGGCTGTCGTCACCAAGATGATCCGCCGCCATCCTCACGTCTTTGGCGATGAAGCTGCCCGTGCTGCTGGCGTCTCCAAGGGCTTCTGGGAAGCCAACAAGGCCAAGGAACGTCAGGATCAGCCCAGGCAAGGCACGCTCTCCGGCCTGCCGCTGAACCTGCCTGGGCTGACCCGCGCGCTCAAGCTTCAGGCCAAGGCTGCCAAGGTGGGCTTCGACTGGCCCTCGGTCGACAATGTCTATGACAAGATCGCCGAAGAACTCGATGAGCTGAAATCAGCTTCCAAGGAACACCAGAAGGAAGAATTCGGCGACCTGCTCTTTGCCATGGCCAATGTGGCGCGCCACCTCGGCATTGATCCTGAGGCTGCGCTGCGCGCTACCAATGCGAAGTTCGAACGTCGCTTTGGCTATATCGAGAGCGAACTCGCCAAGACGTGGCAAGGAGCCAAAGGATTCCAATCTCGAAGAGATGGATGGCCTGTGGAACGACGCCAAGAAGGCAGAAAAGCGCTTGATCAGCGCCCCGCTGCCGTTAACCAGAAAAACGACGTAGCCCTTGAACATGGGATCGCTCGCAAGACTCGCAGGAGCTTGCCAATCGGCGTTGTCCAGCAAGCCGATGCGGAATGGCACATTGAGCTTCTGCAATCGCTCCAGATAAATCTGGTAGTTCGGAATGACGCGCCTGCCTTGATACGTCTGCAGGATCACTTCATCCACCACGCTGGATAGCGCTGCAAGATCTTGAGGCCTGCCGTTGGCGCCCCAATCGAGAAGCCCCGTGATGCCCAGCTTCAAATCTGGCGGCAGCTCCGCGCGAAGCTTCTTCAAGAATGCCGCATAACCGTCCAGCGCCCGTGTGCCCGCAGTCGAAATCGATCTGTAGCCCCACAACCTCGTTGCCGGCAGCGCGCCATGACGCGACATGATTGAGAATGTTGCGTAGCGTATCCGGACGCCAGTTCAGCGTCTCCACGCGGTACACAATCCAGACCTTGGTTCCATGAAGGCGCGGCGCAGCACCGCGCTGCGAAACCATGCCCCTTGGAGTCACCTCACCCGCCAGCAAATACAACTCTTTCGCCTGCTCTAAACGAGGCCTGGGCTTAACGCCTGACCACAGCCAAAACGCGCTGTAATCGCTCGCCTGCACAGTGGACGCTCTTGCTTGCGCCGGTAGCAGCGCCAGCATGGCGCAGAGGCTAATAGTAATACTTTGCTTCACGCGCCCAGGCCGTATTGCCGAACTCTTTCTTCAGGCGGTTGAACCAGGCTTTCCGCGTCGATTTGTCGACGTCCTTGCCACCGCAGTGATTGTCTCCCACTGAAGCGTAACACTCAACAGCACGATAGAGCGCAAAAGCCTTGTCCTCAGTTCCAGCCTTTTGATCAACCATCACCTGCATGTAGATATCCTGGCGTACCATGGTCTTGCCCGGAAACTTCAGCCCTGCCCCGCCCAAGTCATCCGCTGTCGGGAGGTGTCGAGAGTGCAAAATCATCACCCAAAGTGAGACGCAGGAACTCACCAACGCAAAGCTTGCCGCGTGCATCGTTGGGGTTGGCTGCGAGCTTTGCAGAGATATCGGCCAGCGGCGGGCAATCGAACCCCTCCCCTTTGCCGTCCCAAAGAAAATCCTTCAGCGGCGCCGCAGACCCAAGCTTTCGAATCCAGTGTCGGTGCATGGGCCGCAGAAGGCGGCACCAGCTTTACATCCGAAAGGAAGGACTTGTACGCGCCCTGCGTCAGGTCACGATAGAGCAATGTGTAAAGTGCAAGGCTCCGCTCGCTTTGAGACGCGCGCGTATTGAATGTCTGCCTGCGCAACAGTCCGGGGCCAGCGGCATATTCCAGAAGCCGCGTCCGGATCAGCGCACTCGTCACCGGACTTTCTTCGTCAAAAATCTGGCCGAGTCTGCCCTTCCCTCTCCTTGGCCATGGCCCAGGCCATTTCGGCGCTGGCGCGTTGTAGGGGTGAACCAGCGGACGAAATGATGTCTGCATAGGCCTTGGCATCGCCAGATGCCGCGGCTCGAAGCATCGTTGTCGAAAACTGCAGGTAATTGAGTTTGTCCGTGAGATGCTGCTCGGGAACAAGTGCCAACACGGCCTTGTTGTCGTGTTGAACAAAGTAGGCGAAAGCCGCCTGCAGATAGAGGAAGAGTTCTGGCTTGTCCTTGAAAGCGTCTTTAACGGCATCGAGATCAGAAGCTTTGAGTTGCGCCTTGTCTGAATCATCTGGCGACACCGGTCGCATGCGGCGCAGAAGGTCAATGGCTGTTAGAAGCGGGTCGGCCTTGGAATCTCCATAGGCCGCCTCCGGAAGCTTGGCATCGATTTCTTCTGCCAGCGTGGATGCATCGATGCCGGGGACAGCGTCTTCCTGCTCGTTGATCTGAACATTATACGCTGCAAGCTGGGCTGAACTGTCTCCCGCCAGCCAATAGGCACGCCGCAGAAGGCCGCGCGCAGAGTTCACATAGGCACCTTCGGGATAGGCAGTGAGATATTCCTTCAGCGCATCGGCAGCAGCCGACGCCATCGGCTTGTTGGCCTTGCTCAGATCGACATCCCCGTATTCGGACAAGCCGCTGTTCAGCGCAGACAGCAGTTTGACCCGCGCTTCCATATATGTGGCAGCTTCCTTGATCCATGAATTGCTTGCGGTTTTGAGAGCTGTGAATCCGGCAGGATCAGTGCGGTCACTGGCATAGAATTTGTCGATGGCGGTCAGATAGGCCGCGAACTCGCTGGCAGCCGAAGAATGCAACGACAGTGTCGGCAATGCAGGAGGATTGGCAACCAACGCGGCATCCGGCGAGCAATGAATTGCTTTGCGCGCGTCAGTCAGCGCCTGCTTTTCAGCATCATCAATACTGCTTTCAGCTGTTACGGCTTTGAGAAAGCCGTCAGCGCCAGCCTGATCTGAAACACAGACAGTGCCCTCGCCTTCACTTTCAAGCCCGGTGTTCTCTGTCTGTGTCTGACCCTCGGGAACCGGAGCATCGAAAAGAGCAGCAAAATTCTGCCAGTCGACCGGCCATGCCCAATCGTCATTTGGCCAGTCCGCATAGGCGAATGAGGGCGGACCGGTCAGCGGCTGGTTGACTCTGTCACGCAGATCAAGCAGCAGCAGCGTGAGATTGGCGCGCGTATCATTGGAGGGTGCGATCAGGGCGGTGTTATCGCAACCTGTGAAATCCTCGTGAAAAGCCCGAAGATCAGGCGTGCACCCCACATCCCCACTCGCCTGTGCTTGCGAGCAAAATGGAATCAAGAGAAAGGCAAACATCAGAACCAGCTTGCGCATGACACCTCCAAAACCGGCAATGTCCTTTGTTAATCGATTTTTGGTGCGCGCGGAATACGGCGCCAACGCTGCGACAATTCAGTCAACCCGCGATAGGGCTCATGATGCCGATCTGATCGAACTTCCAAAGCGCGCTGCCGCCTGCCCCGCCGCATTGGTGTCCAGCCGCAGTGTAAGCTTGGTGCGTCCATCCGCATAAACTTTGCGATTGATGACTTCACCGCGGCTATGCGCCCAGGCAAGCCCTTCGCCATCGGTTGGCTTGAGCATCAATTCGAACGTGTTGCTGGTGGACGCGAGCTTTGCTTCCACCAGATCGAGCAAATGATCAATCCCGTCGCCTGTCACAGCCGAAACCAGCGCCACATCAGCACGGCGCTCGGACTTGGCAAGCCGTTCTGCGCGCGCATGGGCGGGCAGCAGATCGGCCTTGTTCCACACCTCTATCAAATGTTCACGGCGATCTTCGGCAACACCCAACTCCGTCAGCACGTGGGAGACATCTTTGGCCTGGGCCTCTGTCTCATCATGCGAAATATCGCGGACATGAAGGACGACATCCGCCGCCAGAACCTCTTCGAGTGTGGCACGAAAAGCGGCAATAAGGGTTGTCGGCAACTCGGAAATGAAACCCACCGTATCTGACATGATGACCTTGCGGCCCGAAGGGAGCGTGATGTTGCGCATGGTCGGATCAAGCGTGGCAAACAGCAGATCCTTGGCCAGCACATTCGCATTGGTCAGCTTGTTGAACAGCGTCGACTTGCCAGCGTTGGTGTAGCCAACAAGCGAAACGATCGGATAAGGAACCCGCTCCCTGCCCTTCCGATGCAGGTCACGGGTCTTGACCACTGTCTCGAGCTCCCGCTCGATCTTGGCAATGCGCTCCTGAATGAGGCGTCTGTCCGCTTCCAGCTGGCTTTCACCAGGGCCACCGAGGAAGCCGAAGCCGCCGCGTTGCCGTTCCAAGTGGGTCCATGACCGTACCAGGCGCGAACGTTGGTATTGCAAATGGGCAAGTTCAACCTGCAATGCGCCTTCGCGCGTTGAGGCGCGCCGGCCAAAGATTTCCAGGATCAGACCGGTTCGGTCCAGAACCTTGCACGTCCAGGCGGTCTCAAGATTGCGCTGCTGGATGGGCGAAAGCTGCGCATTGACGATAACCAGTTCCGCATCCGCCTCTTTCACTTTCTCGGCGATTTCAGCTACCTTGCCGCTGCCCAGATAGGTTGCAGGCGTGGGCCGGACCAACGGCGCAATCAGCGCCAGTTCGATCTCAAGATCGATGGCATCCGCGAGCCCCATGGCCTCTTGCAGCTTGGATGACGCATCGCGATCATAGCTGGATTGCGCCTTGTTGGTCTTGCGCTCAACGTGAACGATGATGGCGCGAGTGACATCCGGTCCCTCTCGCTTGAAGTCGATGCCTTTGCCAGTCACGAGTCGTGGCGCTCGTCGTCAAAAAGGGTGATGGGTGTCGAAGGCATGATGGTCGAAATGGCATGCTTGTACACGAGCTGCGAAACGCCATCGCGGCGCAGCAGCATCGAGAAGTTGTCAAACCAGGTGATGATGCCCTGCAGCTTCACACCATTGACCAGAAACACGGTGACGGGAACCTTGGTTTTCCGCAGATGGTTGAGAAACGTGTCCTGCAGATTTTGTTGTTTTTCTTGCGCCATGACAGATCCAATTCTGTTCTTATAAGAGTCTGCAACTAGTCCGGGAAAGCTAGCCAATTCAAGCCCTCGGGTAAATTCCTCAAGCCCGCTCTTCGTCAAACTCTTTTGTTAACAGCGACAACATCTTGATCTTGCGATGTAAAGCCGATCGCTCCATTCCGATGAATTGCGCTGTCTTGGAGATGTTTCCGCCAAAACGTGACAATTGTGCGGCAATGTAGTCGCGCTCAAACAGGTCCCGCGCCTCACGCAGTGGTAGCGCCAACATGCTTTCCTGCGAGAAACTGAGTACCGCTGGCTGTGTGGCTTCGCTTACGAGGTAATGCGCTGCGACTTCCTCCGCGCCATCCCCTGAAGACAGGATCAGCGCGCGTTCGACATTGTTGCGCAGCTCGCGCACATTTCCAGGCCAGTCGCGTGTCTGAACCAGCATCATGGCATCGGCGGAAAAACGACGCAACGGCTGGCCAGAGCCACTCGCGTAGGATTTGCAGAAATAATCCACCAGTTCCGGAATGTCTTCCCGCCTTTCGCTGAGCGCGGGCACACGCAAAGGCACCACGCCGAGGCGATGGTACAGATCTTCACGGAATTTCTGTTCCATGATCAGTACGTTGAGATCACGCGCCGTGGAGGTGATGATCCGCACATCGACTTTGACCTTCTTGGTGCCAGCCACACGCAGGAACGTTTGATCCACCAGAACCCGCAACACCTTGCCCTGGGTCTCCAGGGGCATGTCGGAAATTTCGTCGATGTAGAGCGTGCCGCCATGAGCTTCTTCAAGGGCACCAATGCGTAGCGGCTCACCGCCGCGTGCTTCTACACCAAACAGCTCCTCTTCCATCCGCTCCGGCGCCATGGCAGCGGCGCCAAGCACGACAAAAGAGCGCTCCGCGCGTTGTGAGGCAGTATGGAGTGATCTCGCCGTCAACTCCTTGCCGGCGCCCATGGGCCCGGTGATCAGCACGCGGCTGTTGGAGGGCGAAATCTTCTTTATCGTTTGGCGCAGCAAACGCATGGCGGGGCTCTCGCCCAGCAGTTCGGCATCGAGACCGGAGCGGCCCTTCAATTCCTCGTTTTCACGCTTGAGCCGTGAAGTCTCAAGCGCCCGGTTGACCACAAGCAGAAGCCTGTCGGAATTGAACGGCTTCTCCACATATTCATAGGCACCGCGCTTGATGGCCGCGACGGCCGTCTCGATATTGCCATGTCCCGAAATGATGATGACAGGCAGTTCCGAATACAGTTTCTTGATCTCCAGAAGCAAATCCAGGCCATCAAGTTTCGAACCCTGGAGCCAGATGTCAAGAATGACCAGCGACGGCTTTCGCTGGTTCATCTCGGTGAGAGCAGCATCGGAATTATGCGCCAGACGCGTTTCAAATCCCTCGTCCTGGAGGATGCCGGCTGTCAGTTCGCGAATGTCTGCTTCATCATCGATAACCAGAATGTCTGCAGCCATTACGCACTCTCTTTCACGGTATCAGTCTTTGCGCCGGCAATTTCGCTTTGCGCGGCAAACTCGAGAACGACACGAGCTCCCTGCCCCCCATGCGCATCTGTGAGTCGCAGATGACCCGCATGTTCTTCCATGATGCGTTTCACGATGGCAAGGCCCAGTCCGGTGCCTTTTTCGCGCGTTGTCATGTAAGGCTCGGCGAGGCGGCTGCGATTTTCCTTCGGGAGGCCAATGCCATTATCGGTGATCGCAATGAAGGGACTGTCATGGGATAGGCCGGTCTCGATCAGAATATGCCCACGCACGCTCTGGTCTTTTCTCTCTTCAAGCGATTCGCGCGCATTCTTGACAAGGTTGGTCACGGCCTGGGTCAGAAGCCTGCGATCAAACGGAAACACCAGTGGCGGTGCAATCAGCTTGAACTCGATATCGATGTCCGAAGCCGAAACGCGCTGTAGAACCGTTGCTTCCCGCACCAATTCGTTGAGATCGTTCATCTCGAGAACAGCTGATGGCATGCGCGCGAAGGACGAAAACTCATCGACAATCCGGCCGAGATCGCCGACTTGCCGGATGATGGTGTCGGTGCATTGCTCGAAAATCTGCCTGTCAGTGGTGATTTCCTTCAAATACTTGCGCTTCAGCCGCTCGGCAGAAAGTTGAATGGGGGTCAGGGGATTCTTGATTTCATGCGCAATGCGCCGGGCGATGTCTGACCATGCCGAGTTCCTTTGCGCAGATACAAGCTGGGTAATGTCGTCAAAAGTCAAAACGTGTCCGTGGCTGACGGCGTGCCCCAGCTCAGTTGTCACCCGGACAATAAAACTGAGATCCTGGCCATGCGCTTTAAAATCAATCTGCGCATCAGCCGACCCCTGCGGCCTTCCAAGTGCTGTCTGATAGACAGTTGCGAACTCGGGCAAAGCTTCTGAAATGGGCAACCCCATCAGCTCCTGGTCGGTTTTGTCCAAGAGCTGAATTGCTGACCGGTTGACCAGCGTGATCCGGTGGTCTGGCCCGATGCCGATAACACCAGCCGTCACCCCCTCCAGCATGGCTTCTGTGAAGCGGCGGCGCTCGTCGAGCTTTTCATTGGTCTGCACCAGTTCGTCACGGCTGTGAGAAATCTGGCCTGTCATGAAATTGAAGGTTTGCGACAGGCGCTGGAGATCACCAGGTCCTCCCACAACGTCAACCTTCGCATTAAAATCGCCCCGGGCCACATCGCGTGAGGCATTGAGAAGAGCAACAATTGGTGCAACGAGACGGTCCGAATACCACATGCCGGCCCATATTGCGGCCAGCAGGAAAATCAAAGCGACTAGTGCATACACCAGGCCAAAAGTGAGCTGTACACCCAGCCTGTCTTTCTGCAGCGCGTCGTATTGCGCCTTGGCCTCACGCGTTTTCGTGAGCTGATCAATCACCGCGGGCGAAACGATGCGGTAGATATAGAGAAACTCGTTCGGATAACCCTGCAACTTCATCAGTGCACGGATCAGATTGCCACCACGCCCCGGTGGCATCAGGACGACATCGCCCTTGTTCGCCTGTTCCAACGCTTGTGGAGTGGGAGCTATGAAGGTGATGGTGTCATTGGCGGTGACATTGGCCTCGATCTGCTTGCTGCCCTCATTGAAAATGAAGATCCCCGACAGATTTCTGAGCGCGGCATGCCGCCCCAGTCGTTGCAGGTAACCCGGCCGGTCATTGGCGAAATCCTGAACCTGTTGTTGCTGCACCAGGTCCCCGGCAATGTTGGCGAGGTCGTTTCGTGTCGCTTCGGAAGCGTTATTGAGATAGGCGTCGGCAACGGTTGATGCCGTTTCAACAATGGCGCGGGTTTGCGTGGAAAACCACGTATCAAGGCCGCGATTGAGGGTAACAGTGGCAAACGCCGCCACCAGAAGCGCTGGCACCACAGCGACCACACTGAAAAGCGTTACAAGCCTGATGTGCAGGCCGGCGCCTGCGGTGCCTCTTCGGCGTTCCCAGAAAAGATGGATGAACTGGGCGAGGATCATGATCACCATGATCACGGCAATCACGCCGTTCGCGACCAGCATGTTGAAGATGTTGTCGCTGGTGGGTTTAACCGGCCCCAGCCCTGTCAGGAGCAAAAAGGTCGCAAAGCCGATAACGGCGCCGAGCCCGACCAAGACAATAGCAGCCCACCCTGAAAAGCCCCTCACGCGCTTTCCAATGGCTTGGTAATTTTGTAATTTCATCAGGGGCATTATGCCCGCGACCGTTGCTCAAAATCAACACCTTCTGTGTTAAATCTGCAACAGTGGAACTGAAGTAGATACTAAGAAAATCCACGCAAAGACTTGATCTGGTGCTGTTTTATCTTCACCCGCAGGGTGTTCCTGTTAATGCCTAAAACCTCGGCAGCCTTGAGCTGATTGCCTCGCGTCGCGGACAACACAGCCCGAAGCAGCGGAGGTTCCACCTCGTTGAGGATGCGGTCATATAACCCGCGCGGTGGCAGGGTTTCGCCGAACCCCGTGAAATAATGGGCCATATGCTGTTCCATGTATTCAATCAGGCTTTCAGGCGCTGATTGCATCGACACATCAGATGATGTGACTTGCGGTCCGTTTCCCGCAAGCTCCGCTTCGACCGAGAGAGCGCCGATGACATCATCCACCTCCATGGCGATGAGGCGCTTCATGAGGTTTTCCAGCTCACGAACGTTTCCAGGCCAGCGATAGGATTTCAGTGCATTAAGGCCCTCGGGTGAAATATCCTTGTGCGGCAAGCCATCCTTGACCGACACGTTGAGGAAGTGCCGTGCCAGATCTGCAATGTCTTCTACCCTGTCGCGCAAAGGCGGCAGTCTTACAGGCACGACATTGAGCCGGAAGAACAGATCCTCACGGAACTGCCCCTGTGCAATCAGCTGGCGCAAATCCCGGTGCGTGGCTGCGATGATACGGACATTGGCTTTGATCGGAGCATTGCCACCGACGGTGGTGTATTCGCCCTGCTGCAGCACACGCAGCAAGCGCGTCTGCGCCTCGAGCGGCATGTCGCCAATCTCGTCAAGAAACAGCGTGCCGCCTTCTGCCTGCTCGAAACGTCCCTGGACGCGTGAAGATGCGCCTGTGAACGCGCCCTTCTCGTGGCCGAACAATTCACTCTCGATCAGTTCGCGCGGAATGGCCGCCATGTTGACAGCCACAAACGGCCCGCGCCGGCGCTTGCCATAGTCATGTAGCGCACGCGCCACCAGCTCCTTGCCTGTGCCGCTTTCGCCGATGATCATGACAGTCAGATCGGTTTGCATCAGGCGCGCAATGACGCGGTATATCTCCTGCATGGCGGGAGAGCGGCCAATGATCGGCATATTGTCGTTCTGTTCCACCGGGCGCACGGGCCCAGGCTTGGCGGTCTGCTCCAACGCGCGTGACACGGTCTGCAACAGGGCGTTCAAATCGAACGGCTTCGGCAGGTAGTCGTAAGCACCAAGCTCGGTCGCACGGATCGCCGTCATGATTGTGTTCTGCGCACTCATCACGACGATGGGCAATTTCGGCCGCAGCTTCTTGATCCGAGGCAACATCTCGAAAGCATTTTCATCTGGAAGCACGACGTCGGTGACAACGACATCGCCCTGCCCCTCCGCCACCCAACGCCACAGCGCAGTCGCAGTTGCTGTTGAACGCACACTATAACCGGCCCGGCTTAGAGCCTGGGTGAGAACCGTGCGAATGGCGCTGTCATCGTCAGCAAGCAGAATGGTTTTTGCGCTCATCAGTTCAATTTCTCCGTTCGTTTTTCCAGAGGCAGCAACACCCTGAAGGTGGCGCCGCGCTCGCGGTCCAGGCACTCAACAACGCCGCCGTGGTCGCGGACGATCTTGGCGACCAGAGCCAATCCCAAACCCTTGCCGTGCGATTTCGAAGTGATGAAAGGATCGAATATGTGGGGCCGCAGGTCGTCGGGAATACCGGGGCCTTCATCCTGGACGCAGACTTCAAGCGGCAACGAAACGCGTTCGGAACTGCCAGGTACTGCGAGCTTCACGCCGGGACGGAAAGCCGTCGACAACAACAGCTGGCCACCGGCGTCTCCCATGGCTTCAACCGCGTTCTTTGCAAGATTGAGAAAGACCTGCACCAGTTGATCATGGTTTCCACTCACAGGCGGAAGTGAAGGATCATAGTCTTCCACAATGGCGACGCCGGGCTGGGCGCTGGCAGCAATCAGCTGTTTCACCCGGTCGAGAACCACGTGAATGTTGATCGGCTGCCGCTCCAATGGCCGTTCATCCGAAAACACCTCCATCTGATCAACCAGATTACGGATGCGATCCGTCTCGTCACAGATCAGCCGCGCCAAGGGTCGATCCTGCTCGCTCAGCCAGGGCTCGAGAAGCTGCGCCGCACCGCGAATGCCTGACAGTGGGTTTTTGATTTCATGTGCCAGCATCGCAGCCATGCCCGAGACTGATCGCGCGGCACCCTGGTGTGAAAGCTGAAGATCAAACTTCTTGGCCATGGATTGCCGCAGAATGGTGACCAGCACCAGATTGGGCCGTTCCGCAATCGCAGTGGTTTGCACGTCGACAATCCGCTCGCCGCCAAAACGGGGTGTGCCGACGCTGATCGCATATTCATTCACCACGCCCCCCACCCCACGCACACGGTCGATCGCTTCCAAAGCCGGGCTGGAAAATGGAAACAGATCGTTCACCAATTGCTTTTGCAGCATCGCCGAACTGGCCTGGAAAAAATCTTCGGCAGCTCCATTGGCAAGAACAATGCGCTCATCCGCGCCCACAATGAAAAGCGGATTGGGCAAGGCCTCGACGATGGCCCGTGAGAGAACATCCACATCCGTCATGCAGCCTCCAGCACCGCGCCAAGGGTGTTGAATACTTCATGCAGCTGCCGCGCAACCTGCGTATTGTCTTTGCAGGTCAGCAACGTGGCGCGAAGTTCTCCCAGTTTCGCGGCATCAACCAAGCCGCGTTCATGAAGCCGTTGCATCGTCCATCCCAGGTGCTTGCGAAATGTCTTGTTGGCGAGCGCTTCGCCATAGAGCGCGGTGGAATCATCCTGCTGGCGCAGCAATATGCGCAACTCGTCTGCCAGTGACGGAGGATTGCACCCGCTCCCCTGCTCCAGTCCATTGGCGATCACACTTGGCCACCATGGCCGGCCATAGGCACCACGCCCGATCATCACAGCGTCAGCGCCCGATGCCTCCATCATTGCCTTGGCATCTTCTGCGTTTTGACAATCACCATTGGCAACCAGTGGAATCTTGATGGCGTCACGAACCGAGGCGATGGCCTGCCAATCGGCACGGCCCGTGTAGAACTGGCAACGTGTGCGGCCGTGCACCGTCACCATCGCAACACCGGCGGCTTCCGCCCGGCGCGCAAGTTCCGGAGCATTGCGCGTCTTGTCATCCCAACCCAGACGCATCTTTAACGTCACAGGTATAGCGGCAGCGGCCACGGTTGCTTCCACCAGTGAAACGGCATGATCGAGGTTGCGCATGAGGGCCGAGCCCGAAAGTCCGCCTGTTACTTCGCGCGCCGGGCAGCCCATATTGATGTCGACGATGTCGGCGCCGAGGTCCTGCGCTATTTTCGTCCCCTCGGTCATCCAGTGTGCTTCACGCCCGGCCAGCTGAATGACAAATGGAAAGACTTTCTTGGCTCCCTTTGCGCGTCGCACCATGTCGCGGCGCTCGCGCACCAGCTCCTCTGAAGCGACCATCTCGGAAACGACAAGCCCAGCTCCGGACAAATGCGCTGCGGCGCGAAACGGCTCATCCGTCACGCCAGACATGGGCGCCAGGAAAACCCGGTTCTTCGTCTCTAGCTTGCCAATGCGAATGCCCATTTTTTGTTCAATGTTCAATTTCGGTGAATAATTAAGCAAATTAGCCTGCTTGGCTCACCGGTCAAGCCAAAAGTTGCTGCACTGCACGACAGGCCAAGCGCTGCCCGTTTCAATTCCTAAACCAGTGGGTTATGGCGTGATCATGAACGTGGCAGCAGTCATCGTGGCGGCGGGGTCGGGCACCCGTGCCGGCGGTGGAAAACCCAAGCAATACCAGTTGATCGGCGGCAAGCCGGTCCTGCGATGGACTTTGGAGGCCTTCTCGGCCCACCCCGCGATCACGCATATCTTGACCGTTATTGGCCAAGGCCACGAAATGGATTTCGCGGAAGCGACTGAAGGCCTGCAGGTTTCTGCCCCGGTGTTGGGCGGCGCCACGCGGCAGCAATCTTGTCGCATTGGCATTGATGCCTGCGCCGCGTTCCAGCCAGACCTGATCCTGATCCACGATGCCGCCCGGCCCTTTGTATCGGAGCGCCTGATTTCTTCGGTGATCGACAGGCTCAGAAACACTGAGGCGGTGATCCCGATCCTGCCCGTCACCGACACCGTCAAGCAGATCCATCACGACGTCATCAGGAAAACCCTGGATCGCTCCACCCTCTGTGTCGTTCAGACACCGCAAGGCTTCCATTTTGATCGCATCCGTGCAGCGCACACGGACGCCGAGATCACCGGACGTGCGCTGCTTACGGATGATGCATCAGTGGCAGAGGCTTTTGGAATTCAGGTGCATGCCGTGCCCGGTGACTTCGCCAACCGGAAGCTCACGACGCAGTACGATATCGAAGACGCCGACGCCGAATTGACGCGCAAGCTCTTCGCGAACCTGCCGGACATCCGGCTGGGCAACGGCTTGGACTTCCACGTCTTTGCCGCAGGCAAATCTGTCTGGCTCTGCGGCATTGAGATTCCGCACACGCACAAGCTCAAGGGTCATTCCGATGCCGATGTCGCCATGCACGCCCTGACTGATGCGATCCTTGGCGCCATCGGTGAAGGCGACATCGGCACGCATTTCCCACCCAGCGACCCGCAATGGAAAAACGCAAAGTCTTCCATCTTTTTGACCAGGGCGCGTGATCTCCTCGCAGCCAAGGGTGGTCTGATTGCAAATGTCGATGTCACCATACTCGCCGAAGCACCTAAAATCAGCCCGCATATTCCAGCAATGAAGGCCGAGCTCGGGCGGATCCTGGATCTTGCGCAGGACCGTATCGCCATCAAGGCAACGACAACTGAGAAGATGGGCGCCATTGGACGCAAGGAAGGAATGGCTGCACATGGCAACTGCAACCGTGAGATTGCCGCTGTGATTGAGCCACATGAACTCGTAGCGAAGCTGTTGACCAGAAAGACAATCGTTGCGACCGCCGAAAGCTGCACCGGAGGCATGGTGGCGGCCGCCATCACCGACATCGCTGGTTCATCGGCCGTTTTCGACCGCGGGTTTGTCACCTACTCCAACGAAGCAAAATCGCAGATGCTCGGCGTTCCTGCCGCGATGATTGCGAAGTTCGGTGCCGTCAGTGAAGAAGTGGCACGAGCCATGGCAGAGGGCGCGCTTGCACATTCCAACGCCACACTGGCCGTGGCGATTACCGGCATTGCCGGACCAACGGGCGGGTCTGCGGATAAGCCGGTCGGACTTGTCCACCTCGCATGTGCTGTCAAAAAAGGAACCATTCAGCACGAACGCAAGGTCTTCCCCGGTGATCGCGCCGCCATACGCCTTGCGGCACGTGACTTTGCGCTTCAGATGTTGGGCAACGCGCTTTCAGGATAAAGCTTCACGGCCACGCTTTTCAAAAGCTTCAAGAACCTTCGCCACGGCGTGATCCATCAAGCGGCTCGCTGCCATCTGGAACAGCATGTTGCGGAACTGATAGCTGATCTCGATCGATACCTGCGCAGCGGCTTCCATCCATCGGTTTGATGGTCCACGTCGCCCGCAGATCTTTCATCGGCCCGTCCTGCGATGTCGCCACCACCGTGCGCGCATCCGCATCAGCAACGACATCGCTGGTGAAATTGTCGCGCATACCAAGCTTGTCGACAGAAATCATCATGTCGGCAGCAAAGCGTTTGATCGGCCCTTTCTGTTCAACTTTTCCGCGGATCGTTGACCGTGTTACCAGCGGCAGGAAATCCTTGTACTCGTTGACGTCAGAGGCAATGGCGAAAGCCTGCTCCGCCGTGAGTGACACAACCCGCTTGACGGAAACGGTGGCCATCAGCCGGCGCGACGCGCTGCACGCAAGCGGGCAAAATCCTCGCCCGCGTGATGTGACGAGCGTGTCAGCGGCGATGACGACACCATGAGAAAGCCCTTGGCATAGGCAGTGGTCTCGTAGGACTTGAACTCTTCCGGCGTCACGAAACGGTCAATGGCCGCATGCTTGCGTGTCGGCTGCAGATATTGCCCGATGGTGATGAAATCGATATTGGCCGAGCGCATGTCGTCCATCACCTGCATCACCTGTTCGCGCGTTTCGCCCAGGCCGACCATGATGCCGGATTTGGTGAACATCTTGCGATCCAGCTCTTTCACCCGCTGCAGCAACCGCAGCGAATGGAAGTAACGCGCACCCGGCCTGATCTTGAGATAGAGCGCCGGCACGGTTTCGAGATTGTGGTTGAACACATCCGGCTGTGCCTCGACCACGCGCTCCAGCGCGCCATCTTTCTTCAGGAAGTCAGGCGTCAGGATTTCAATTGTCGTTGAAGGCGAAGCGTGGCGGATCGCCCTGATCGTCCGCACGAAATGCTCAGCGCCACCATCATCAAGATCGTCGCGGTCCACCGATGTGATCACCGCATGCTGAAAGCCCCATGCGGGCAATGGCATCGGCAACGCGTTCAGGCTCGCCTTGGTCCAGTGCATCCGGCCGACCGGTCTTCACGTTGCAGAAGGCACAGGCGCGCGTGCAAGTGTCGCCCATGATCATGAAGGTGGCGTGCTTCTTCGACCAGCATTCGCCGATATTGGGGCAACCCGCCTCTTCGCAAACCGTGACGAGCTTGTTCTCACGGACGATCTTCTGCGTCTCGGAATAAATCGGCGACCCCGGCGCCTTGACACGGATCCACTCCGGCTTTCGCAGCATCGGCGTGTCCGGGCGATGCGCCTTTTCAGGATGGCGCGGCCGCTTGACCGTATCGAGGAGGTTGGTCACGTCATTTTCCGCGTATCACGCGCAGGATGAACAACAGCACGATGGCACCGGCGGCGGAAACCACCAGATTGCCCCAGAACCAGCCGTGAAACACTTCACCGAGATGGATGTTGAATTTCTCGGCTGCGAAGAAACCGATCCACGAGCCGATCAGGCCGATGATCAAATTCCAGATCAGGCCGCCCCGTCCGCCCATGACGGTATGGGCCAGCCAGCCCGCTAATATGCCGATCAGCACCGTGCCCCAGAAGCCGACACCGCCGCCCAATTGCATGATGTGGTCCATTCTAAATCCTCAATGCAGAAGGCGCGCGATGATCATCACGATCACGGCGCCAATGGTGGCGGTGGCAATATCGCGGCCGATTTCGTTGCGGATGCCCAGATTGATGCCGAGCTTGTTAAGCACGAATGAGCCTACGAAAGAACCCAGCACACCACTGATCAGATATTGCACCAGGCCATAGCCGCCAACAATCCATGACGCGAGCCAACCGGCCACGACGCCTAGCAGTATGGCGATGATGATATTGCGTGAATCCATGCTTTAAAACCCTCTGCGGGAGATATGGTCCATGGCCCGGCCCACTTCAAGCCTACATGTGGATCACGCGGCCATACGCATCCAGCACGCTTTCATGCATCATTTCCGAAAGCGTCGGATGCGGGAAGACCGTGTGCATCAGCTCTTCTTCGGTGGTTTCGAGGCCCATGGCGATGACAAAGCCCTGGATCAGCTCGGTCACTTCCGCGCCCACCATATGCGCGCCCAGCAAGCGGCCGGTCTTGGCGTCGAAAATCGTCTTCACCAGGCCCTGGTCCTCGCCCAGCGCGATGGCCTTGCCATTGCCCAGGAACGGGAAGCGGCCGACCTTGAGTTCATAGCCAGCAGCCTTGGCCTTGGCTTCGGTGAGGCCGACGGACGCCACCTGTGGGTGGCAATAGGTGCAGCCCGGGATTTGCTCCTTCTTCATCGGATGCGCGTCGAGGCCCTTGATCTTCTCGATGCAGATGACGCCCTCATGCTCGGCCTTGTGCGCCAGCATGGGCGGCCCGGCCACGTCACCGATGGCATAGATGCCCGGCACATTGGTTTTGCCAAAGCCATCGGCGACGATGCAGCCCTTGTCGGTCTTCACGCCAAGGGCCTCGAGGCCCAGATTCTCGATATTGCCGACAACACCTGTCGCGGCAATCACGCGGTCAACCGTGATGGTCTCGCTCTTGCCGCCAGCTTCAATCGTGGCAGTGACATTGTTGGCGCCCTTCTTCAGGCTCGCCACCTTGGCAGAGACACGGAACTTGATGCCCGTGCTTCTCCAGCTGCTTCTGCGCGATCTTGCTGATCTCGGTGTCTTCGACCGGCATGATCTGGTCCATGATCTCGACCACGGTCACATCGACGCCCAGCGAGTTGTAGAATGACGCAAACTCGATGCCGATGGCGCCAGAGCCCACGACCAGCAGCGTCTTGGGAATTTCCTTCGGCACCATGGCCTCGAAATAGCTCCACACCAGTTTGCCATCATGCTCGAGGCCCGGCAGCGCGCGCGGGCGCGCACCGGTGGCGATGATGATGTGCTTGGCGGTGTAGGTCCCTGCCCCGAGCGTACCCTTGGGTGGCGGGGCCTGTGGCACCATCACCGGCTTTGTCGAGGTTCCGACAACGATCTCACCCGGCTTCGAAAGCTTGGCCTCGCCCCAGATGATCTGCACCTTGTTCTTCTTGAGCAGGCCGTTGACGCCCATGTTGAGGCGGCCCGAGACATTGCGCGAGCGCTGCACCACGGCGGCGGGATCATAAACCACATCCTTCGCCGACAGGCCGTAGTCCTTGGCGTGTTTCATGTAGTCATAGATTTCAGCCGAGCGCAGCAGCGCCTTGGTCGGGATGCAGCCCCAGTTCAGGCAGATGCCGCCCAGATGCTCGCGCTCGACGATGGCCGTCTTGAAGCCAAGTTGCGCCGCGCGGATCGCCGTCACATAGCCGCCCGGCCCCGAGCCGATGATGATCACGTCAAATTTGTTGTCTGCCATATTAACTCCTGTCTCGCACCACCCTGGCATCCGTCATTCCGGACACATGCGTAGCGCAGCGTAGCTTGTGATCCGGAATTCAGCTTTGGCTCATTCAATGTGACTAAGCTGGACCCCGGCTTTCGCCGGGGTGACGAATTAAAAATCAAATATCGAGTATCCCCTTCACCACCGGCACCAGCGCCTTGCCGATGGCCGATGGTGTTCTCGGCATCAAGGTGCCCGCCATCGCGTCATCGGCCTTGGCGACAGTGCCCGCGTCGAAGAAATGAACACCCTCGTCCTTCGCCACGCGCGCATAATGCGGCGCGAGCAGCTTGGATTCCGCGATGGCATGGCCCCACAGGTCGTTGAACCATTCATTCTTGGTCGGAACAATGGCCGGTGGGCTCATGATGAGAATCTTCGGGGCTGCATATTCTGGTGTTGATAGGGGAAGCGCTTGGCCATGCCCACCAGCCGCGCCATGCCCATCGAGGCATCGAAAGCCCGGCAGCGGTTGGCATATTTGATGTCATTGGTGCCGAGCATGATGATCAGGAGATCGAGCGGCTCATGCGTCTTGAGCAGCATCGGCAAGCGCCACCGCGCCATTGCGTTCCGCATCTTCGACCGGATCGGGAAACACCGTGGTGCGCCCGTTCATGCCCTCTTCGATCACGCGCGCCTTGCCGCCCAAGCCCGGCAGCCAGCACATTCGGCCAGCGCACGTCGAAGGGATGGCGGGTTTCTTCAACCGCCACAAAACCCCAGGTGAGACTGTCGCCGAAAGCGAGGATGTTTTTCATGCAGCCCCTACACCAGCATCAGCCCGGGCTCTTCGAGATACAGTCTTGATCGCACCGATCAGCTCTGCCCCCAGTGCGCCGTCAATGCAGCGGTGATCAGTGGACAGCGTGATCGTCATCTGCTGTTCGATGACAATGTTGTTGCCCTTCACCACCGGGCGGCGCTGGCCCGCGCCAACGGCAAGAATGGAGGCTTGCGGCGGATTCACGATCGCCGCGAAATTCGAAACACCCATCATGCCCATATTGGAAACCGATGCAGAGCCGCCGGTATATTCCTCAGGCTTCAGTTTGCGGTCGCGCGCACGCTTGGCATAGTCCTTCATCTCCTGGCTGATCTGCACAAGGCCCTTGGTTTCTGCCTTGCGCACGACGGGCGTGATCAACCCGCCGGGGATGGATACAGCAACGCCAATATCGGCATGCTTGTGCTTCACCATGGCGTTCTCGGTCCAGGCCACATTGGCTTCCGGCACCTTCATCAGCGCCATGGCCATGGCCTTGATGATGAAGTCATTGACCGAAACCTTCCACGCCGGCTTGCCGTCCTTGTCCTTTGGCGCCTGGGGATTCAGGCGCTCACGCAGATCCAGCAGGACTTCCAGGCTGACATCCACACTCACATAGAAATGCGGCACATGCTGCTTCGACTCCGTCAGGCGGCGCGCGATGACCTTGCGCATGCAGTCATGCGGCACGAGATCATAGGAACCCGGCTCGAACATCTTGAGTGTCTGCTTCGTCAGACAGGCGGAGCCGTGCAGGCCAGCAGCTCCAGCCTTGGCCAGCGGGAGCGGCACCCGGCTTGGCGCTCTCCACATCCTTCATCACGATGCGGCCATGCGGGCCCGAACCCGCCAGCGCTGCCAGATCGACACCCTTCTGCTTGGCGATACGGCGAGCCAGTGGCGAAGCGAACACGCGGCCCCCCGTGCGCCATTGGCCACCATGCGCGGCTTTGGGCAGCTGCAGCCGGTGGCGGCGCACTGGCGGAGCCGCAGCTGCAGGTCGCTGCAGGAGCCGCTGTCGCAGCAGCAGGCTTTGGCGCGGGAGCGGCGGAAGTGATATCCGACCTTCTCCCCTTCCGCCAGAATCACGGCGATCGGCGTGTTGACCGCCACATCATCCGTGCCCTCGGCCACGAGGATCTTGCCCAGCGTGCCCTCGTCGATGGATTCGACTTCCATCGTGGCCTTGTCGGTTTCGATTTCGGCAAGAACGTCACCGCTCTTGACCTTGTCGCCTTCCTTCTTGAGCCATTTGGAAAGCTTGCCCTTTTCCATCGTGGGTGAAAGGGCGGGCATCAGAACCGTGGCGGACATGGGTTTAACCCTTGTTGGAGAGAACCGAATTTTGTGCGGCGGCCTTGCTCAGGTCCTCCGTCAGTGTCTTGCGGATAAGGTCGAGGTTGGCGGCTGTGGTGCCGTGGCCCATCTCTTCCATCGAGGCCGCAACCTGCTGCGCCATGCCGGCGAGGACATGGCCCCACACATCAGCCTTGCCAAACGCCATGGAGTGCAGCGACAGGCTCAGATGCCCGTTGGTAATCCAGCCGCGCACGATTTCTCCAGCCTTGGAGTCATGAAAGACCTCATGCGGCGGCTGCAGCTGGTGCGGATGGGTTTCGTGGCTGTGATCGTGGTGGTGATGTTCGTGACCATGATCGTCATGGTCGTGACCTTCATGGCCATGCGGTTCATGCGGCTTCTTAGACATAGAGAACTCCTTTTGCGGCGGCCACGACTTCATCGACATTTGGCAGCGCCAGTTTTTCAAGATTGGTGGCGTAAGGCATCGGCACATCCTTGCCCGCCACGCGCGCCACAGGCGCATCGAGATAATCAAAGGCGTGGGTCATGATTTCGGCGGCGATTTCGCTGGTCACCGAGAAACGTGGATAGCCTTCTTCCACACAGACACAGCGGTTGGTCTTTTGAATGCTCTTGATTACCGTCTCGATATCCATCGGACGGATGGTGCGCAGATCGACAACTTCGGCTTCGATGCCCTCGGCGGCCAGCTTTTCCGCAGCACTTAGCGCGTAAGTCATGCCGATGCCGAAGGACACGATGGTGACATCTTTGCCTCCGCGCGCGATACGCGCCTTGCCGATGGGCACCACCCAATTGTCAAGCTTCGGCACCTCGAAACTCTTGCCGTAAAGAATTTCGTTTTCGAGGAAAATCACCGGATTGGGATCGCGGATCGCGGCCTTCATCAGGCCTTTCGCATCGGCAGCCGTGTAAGGCATCACCACCTTGAGGCCCGGAATTTGCGCATACCAGGCGGCATAGTCCTGGCTGTGTTGCGCGGCGACACGCGCCGCCGCACCGTTCGGCCCGCGGAACACGATCGAACAACCCATCTGGCCGCCCGACATGTAGAGCGTCTTGGCAGCGGAATTGATGATCTGGTCAATCGCCTGCATGGCGAAGTTGAAGGTCATGAATTCAACAATGGGCTTGAGGCCAGCAAAAGCTGCGCCAACCGCCACGCCAGTGAAACCATGCTCGGTGATTGGCGTATCTCTCACGCGCTCAGGCCCGAACTCATCCAGCATGCCCTGGCTGATCTTGTAGGCGCCCTGATATTGGCCAACCTCTTCGCCCATCAGGAAGACGTCCTTGTCGGCACGCATCTCCTCGGTCATCGCCTCGCGTATCGCTTCGCGCACGGTCATGGTGACCATTTCGGTGCCTTCCGGAATTTCCGGGTCGCGCAGTTCCGACGGGAAATGTGTCGGATGAGCCGTGGGTATTGGGAGCGGCCGCTTCGTCGGCTTTCGTTTCGCCAGCAGGCGTGGGAGCCGCCGGGGCCTTGCGCATCGGCCTGACCAATCACGGCGATCGGCGCATTGACTTTTACGCCCTCTGTGCCGGCCGGGACCAGAATTTCCGTCAGCGGCCCTTCATCAACGGCCTCAACTTCCATCGTCGCCTTGTCGGTTTCGATTTCGGCGAGAATGTCGCCAGACTTGATCTGGTCGCCGACATTCTTGAGCCACTTGGAAAGCTTGCCCTCTTCCATGGTGGGCGAGAGCGCGGGCATGAGGATGGTAGGCATTGGTCAGACCTCCTCAAGCCACTTTATAGATATCGGTGTAGAGTTCAGATTCATCAGGTGGCGCGTCATTCACCGCAAAATCCGCTGCGGCGGTGACCACCTCACGAACCTCGGCATCGATCTTCTTGAGTTCATCTTCCGTTGCGCGGTTGGCCTTCAGGATGCGCGCCTTGACCTGTTCGATCGGATCGTGCTCCTCGCGCATCTTCTGCACTTCTTCTTTCGAGCGGTATTTTGCTGGATCAGACATCGAATGGCCGCGGTAGCGGTAAGTCATCATTTCAAGAATATAGGGGCCTTCGCCCGAACGGCAATGTTCGACGGCGCGGTCGGCCGCTTCCTTCACGGCAACAATATCCATGCCGTCAACCTGTTCCGAGGGAATGCCGAACGCCTCGCCGCGCGCACCGAGGTGTTCTGCTTCCGCAGTGGAACGCGTTGCCGATGTGCCCATGGCATAGCGGTTGTTCTCGATGACGAAGACGACCGGCAGCTTCCAGATGGAGGCAATGTTGAAGGTCTCGTAGACCTGGCCCTGGTTGGCTGCGCCATCGCCGAAATAGGTGAAGCTGACATTGTGGTTGCCGCGATATTTGTTGGCAAATGCCAGGCCGGCCCCTAGGGGCACCTGCGCGCCGACGATCCCGTGGCCGCCATAGAAATTCTTCTCGCGGCTGAACATGTGCATCGATCCGCCCTTGCCCTTGGACAGGCCACCCTTGCGCCCCGTGAGTTCAGCCATGACCCCTCTCGGATCCATGCCGCAGGCCAGCATGTGCCCGTGGTCGCGGTAGGAGGTGATGACCTGATCACCCTCCTCGGCGGCCATCTGCAGGCCCACAACCACCGCTTCCTGACCGATATAGAGATGGCAGAAACCGCCGATCTGGCCCATGCCGTAGAGCTGGCCGGCCTTTTCTTCAAACCGCCGGATCAGCAGCATATCGCGGTAAGCCTGGAGCTCTTCCTCTTTGGAAAGCCCGGAATTCTTCAAATCACCCTTTTTCGAGGGTTTCTCGTTTTTCAGGACCTTTGCGTGCCAGATAAGCTGATTTCACCGCCATAACCGCTCCCTGTTTCCCGCGGATTATAGCAATAAACTATTGGTGCAACTGCAAAAAAATCATATTAACCGGAATTCGGTTTATATGTCGGATAAGGCCCGGAATTTACTGTGGAAGACGGACCACAAATTCTGTTGCAGTGCCCATATTGAGCTGGCGGCGCGCCATCTCGTCAACGAGATCCTGATCAACGGTGCCAGGCCGCAATTGCTGCACCCTGCCCTCAAGCGCCACGCGCTGGGTGGCAAGCGTGACCAGTTGTGCGTTGAGCTGGTCCTTCCTGAGAACCAGCGCATCACGATAGGCAAAGCCACGGCCGCCCACAGTGGCCTGGAAACCGAAATAAACCAGCATCGCGATGCAGCAGATGCTGACGATCATTTCCAGCCGGTGGCTTACGATAAAGCGCATGCGCGTCACTTGACTGCGATTCACTTAATCATTGGTAAAGCCGGCCCACACAACGCCGAGGCCTTGATTTTTGGGCAATTTGAGCCGATTTAGGTTGGATGTTGTCGTCAAGCAGATTTGTGGTCGCCGTGCATGTCATGAGCCTCCTTGCCCATTATGGCAGGAAAGGCCCTGTGTGCTCGTCCGTAATTGCAAAAAGCGTTGAAACCAATCCAGTGGTGATCCGCCGTTTGATGTCGCAACTCGAATCGCGTGGTCTTGTGGCGTCGACCAGCGGGCGCTCGGGCGGCTTTTTGCTGGCCAAGCAGGCCAATGCCATCAGCCTGGATGAAATTTATCAGGCCGTGGAAGATGAACAGGTTTTCCGTGTGCACCGCAACAGCGAAAATCCGGAATGTGAAACTGCCCGGGCCATCTTCAAGGCCCTGATGCCGCGCCTTTGCGAAGCCTCCAAGGCGATGACACGATCACTGTCTCAGACCTATCTCAGTGACCTGACGAGCGAAGTCCGTCAGCCGGAATTGGCCTAATCCTCAAACTGACAAAAGCCTGACACCTGACGCTGATTGCCTGTCAGGACGAATCACATAGTTCTTTCAACACCGTTTGAACGCCCTGTACCTGTTCCAAACGGAGTAAGTTGAGTTTGCGGGCTAGGCAATCATTGCCCTTGATCTGCCTTTTTCCTGCAGTTGAAGATTTGGGTCCTGCTTCTGAGTTGCGCGGCCGATGCCCCCAAGCCCCATCGTCCGTAAATGCACCATTGAAGCGGGACCCAAACACTGTTTAATGAGCTCCAGATGAAGGTGACGGCGCGCCATATCTTGATTCTTGCGGCAATCCTGGCTTGCGTCCCGCTGGCACGTCCGGCTTTTGCCCAAAGCAACATTGGCACGGTCGTCACCCCGCCGCCTGCAGATGACAGCGATAGCAACAACAATGAGGATTGCGACACGTCGCAAAATACGAATTGCTCGAACCTGATTAATCCTGATCAGAGCGACGATGGCACGCCTGCAAATCTGCTCAGCTTCCCGTTGAACAAACTGAAGCTCAGGCCACAGTCCACGACCGACAATTATCTCAAATCGCCGGTTCTCGATCAGAACCAGGCCAAAGTTGCAATTCTGCAGGGCAAGGCTGCAACGCTGCCCTTGCTTCTGGCATTTCTGAAGCTGCATTTTCCTGGCGATGTCGTGGACATCCGTCTTCATGCCACAAACTCCGGGTATGTTTATGAAGTCCGCTATCTGCAGAAGATGGTTGTTCTGAAGACCGTGTTCCTTGATGCCCGCACATTGCAGTTGAAGTAATGCGTATCCTTGTTGTCGAAGACGAAAGCACGATTGCTCAAGGCATTTCTGATGCCCTGAAGACCGCAGGTTACGTTCCTGATGTTGTCGAAGACGGTGATCTCGCCTGGTTCAAGGGATCGACTGAACCCTACTCGGCCATTGTTCTTGATCTCGGTCTTCCCAAGCTCGACGGCATGAGCATGATGAAGCGCTGGCGCACTGAAGGCATACGCACACCCATTCTTGTCCTTTCCGCACGCAGCAGCTGGACCGAACGCGTCGATGGTATCGACAATGGCGCTGACGACTACATGGTGAAGCCGTTCCAGATGCAGGAAGTCCTGGCGCGCCTGCGTGCCCTCCTCCGCCGTGCCAGCGGTATTGCCCAGTCAACGGTTGCCTCCGGCCCGCTCTATATCGATCTGCGCAGCCGCGCCGTCAGCGTCAATGGCGGACCGGTTGCATTGACCCCACTGGAATTCCGTCTTGTGCAATTCCTCGCCATGCAGAACGGCCGCGTGGTGACGCAGACCGAACTTGCTGAAACGCTTTACGATCATGATCACGAGCGTGACGCCAATGCCATTGAGGCGGTGATCAGCCGCCTGCGCCGCAAACTGGGCAGTGACATTATCCGGACCAAGCGTGGCTTCGGATACTTCATTGAGTCCGCGCCGGGATGAACCGGCGGTCGCTTAAGCTGCGCCTGCTTATCTCCGCAGCTCTGGCCATCGCACTTTCACTGATGGTTGCCGGACTGGCCTTCGTTTTCTCTTTTCAGCGCTATGCCGAACAGCTCGCCACGCGCGAACTCGAAAATGATTTCCTTCAGCTCGTCTCCGGCATTCGCATCGACGCCAACGGCGTCATTCGCTCACGCGCCATTCTCAGCGATCCCCGGTTTGAAAAGCCCTATGGCGGATTGTACTGGCAGATCGATGAAGCGGGACAGGAACCCCTCCGCTCGCGTTCCCTGTTCGACGTCGATCTTCCCGATCTGTCCAAGCCCAATACCAACATCGAGCTGATCACCGGTCCGAACAACGTTCCGCTCTTCGCCTTGCAAAAACAGCTCATCGTGCCGGGCCGCAATGGCAAGGATCATCAGCTCCATGTCACCATGGCGGTGGAGCGCACCGAGATCAATGCCGCAGCACAAGGCTTCCGGCGTGACTTGCTGTATGGCCTGATCGTCTTGTCGTTTGCATTGCTGGCGGGTTCGGCGATCCAGATCCTTCTCGTGCTCAGGCCGCTGCGCGGTCTCGAAGCCGCCATCCGCAATGTCCAGGAGGGGCTTGCCCATCGCCTCACGGGAGATTTCCCCACCGAATTCCAACCTGTTGCCAACAGCATGAATGCACTTCTGGAAGCGCGCGAAACGGCGCTGGACCGGGCCCGCCAGCGCGCCGGCAACATGGCGCATGGCTTGAAGACACCGCTCACTGTCCTTCATGCCGTCGCCGATGATCTGGAACGCCGCGGCCAGGAGGGAGCCAGCCTCACCATCCGTGAAAACGCGGCGCTGATTCACGACCAGGTGGAACGCCAGCTCACCCGCGCCCGCGCGGCCAGCGGCGATGCACGCACCCAGACCCAGCTGCGGCCCGCCATCGAGCGTGTCGCCACGGCGATGACACGCGCTCCGGGAGGCGACAGCCTGGATTGGGTCATCGATGTGCCCCAGGGCACCACCATCCCCATCGAGACCAATGATCTCATCGAACTGCTCGGCAACCTGATGGACAATGCCCGCAAGTGGGCCATGTCACGCGTCCGCATCAGCTACGTGGGCGAAGCACTTGCCATTGATGACGATGGACCGGGTGTCGAGGAAGACCAGCTCGATGAAATCGAGAAGCGCGGCTACAAGCTGGACAATTCGCGCCCCGGCCACGGCCTCGGCCTCGCCATCGTCCGTGAGCTGGTGGATGCCTATGGCATGGAGCTGAAATATCAGCGCTCAGGCCTGGGTGGCCTGAGCGTCAGCATTGCTAAGCCCGTGTAATCGCGATTTTGACTTTCTGCAGAAAGTCAAAACGCTTACTTAGCCTTTAAGAATCGAACGCCCGGCATAAACCGCCTGCTCGCCCAGTTGCTCCTCGATGCGCAGCAGCTGGTTGTACTTCGCCAGCCGGTCGGAACGCGCCAGCGAACCCGTCTTGATCTGCCCGCAATTCGTCGCCACCGCGAGATCGGCAATCGTCGAGTCTTCGGTCTCGCCCGAACGGTGCGACATGACGGCGGTGTAGCCCGCCTTGTGCGCCATCTCGACGGCTTCCAGCGTCTCGGTCAGCGAACCGATCTGGTTCACCTTCACGAGAATCGAATTGGCCACGCCGTCCTTGATGCCGCGCGCCAGGCGCTTGGTGTTGGTGACGAAGAGATCATCGCCCACCAGCTGCACCTTCTTGCCGATCTTGTCGGTCACCTTCTTCCAGCCGTCCCAGTCGTCTTCCGAGAAACCGTCCTCGATCGAGATGATCGGATAGGCGGATGCCAGCTTGGCCATGTAGTCCACCTGCTCGTCAATCGAGCGCGTCTTGCCCTCGCCTTCGTAGACGTACTTGCCGTCCTTGAAGAACTCGGTCGCGGCGCAATCCATGCCGAGATAGATGTCTTCGCCCGCCTTGTAGCCGGCCTGCGCGATCGACTGCATCACGAAATCCAGCGCCGCCTCGGCGGAAGGAAGATTGGGCGCGAAGCCGCCCTCGTCGCCCACATTGGTGTTGTGCCCGGCCTTCTTCAGCGCGCCCTTCAGCGTGTGGAAAATCTCGGCACCCGCGCGCAGCGCCTCCTTGAAGCTGTGCGCGCCCACCGGCAGGATCATGAATTCCTGGAAGTCGATGGGGTTGTCGGCATGCACGCCGCCATTGATGATGTTCATCATCGGCACCGGCAAAGTGCGCGCCGCAGCGCCGCCGACATAGCGGTAGAGCGGCAGGCCGGCGGATTCCGCCGCCGCCTTGGCCACGGCCAGCGACACGCCGAGAATGGCATTGGCGCCCAGCTTGGCCTTGTTGGGCGTGCCGTCGAGCGCGATCATCGCATGGTCGATGGCGATCTGGTCGCGCGCATCCATGTCGACCAGCGCCTCGAACAGCGCGCCATTGACGGCGGCCACCGCCTGGGTGACGCCCTTGCCGAGATAGCGCTTCTTGTCGCCATCGCGCAGCTCCACCGCTTCATGCGCACCCGTGGATGCGCCCGAAGGCACCGCCGCGCGGCCAAACGCGCCATCTTCCAGCGTCACATCAACTTCGACGGTGGGATTGCCGCGGCTGTCCAGGATTTCGCGGGCGTGGATATCGAGAATGGATGACATGATGACCTCGGGAGATTGATTTCGCTGGGCTTATGAGCGGGCGGAATGACAATTGCAAGAATTTTGAGGGGCGTACGTCAAAGCGCAGCTCCGCCCTTGTTCACATGATGGTCTGGTTCCCTGCCCCCTGTCTTCGTCATGCCAGCGAAAGCTGGCACCCCGCTTTGGGCCTTGCAGCCCGTGGTGAAGCGGGGCTCCAGCTTTCGTTGGAGTGATGGCAGAATGAGAGGAGCATGGGACGACAGGAAACCATCAGAACGCAGCGATTTTAAATCCGGCCCTGATATGGTTAGCCATTGAAGGCGCTTGGGTCATAGCATTCGCGAAAGCGAATGCGTGAATCATTAAAACGCGCATGCCCCTGACGGGCATGCGTGTGCCCGAGGGCCTGCCATGAAGCCCCCGGAGAACCCCGGCGCGTTGAAACCGGATGACCTGCAGGCGCTGCAAACGCACCCGGCGATGATGAGACGCTGTCGACATCGTCCCCTCCTTTCGTTTGGGTAGCGTTCAAAATAAATGTCGGCAGATATTGTGGTCCGTCTACCAATTCCGGCAATCTGGCTGAGGTGGATAGCAGCCATCGATTGGTAAAGTTCCCTAGCCCTTTCAAGTCGTCCATTTTCAGCTTTATCAGGCTTACGTCGCTCAGTCTCTCTCCAAGCGTGAGTAACAAGACTTTCCGAACAAAGCTGTCAGCGAGCTCCAACTCAACAGCGTCAGCATTAACGGCAGTGAAGCTGGTAGCGAGGATCCTGTGCGTTAAGATCAGAAACACCATTCACTTGATAGATTGAATATGCACCACCCAAGAAGCTGTCTCTTCGGTTTCTCGTATCATACCGAGCAAATGGGCTTCTCTCGCAGCGCTTGCGACGCATATCGGAATACGGACCGTAATGTTTGTATAAAAAGGGAACATCATTTTCGAGATCGGCGGCAACCAACAAGTAAACCAGTTTTTGAAGCTTAGTGCGGCCGACAACGCGGCCTCCAGCATCTCGAACAATGGCAACAAGCCTTTCTGCTAACTCGCTTGGCATTCTTGCTTCCCCTCCTGAATTGCACTTTCAATTAAAGACAACGCATCAGTGTTCTGCCGGTCGTGATACGCCCGCAAAAGCTTGAATGTCTCAGAATACACACCACACTGATTTTGTGAAACCCCAGTGCCCGTCGCCGGTGTCAACCATGATGCGATCAAGTGGACCTTTCGCCTTATCACTTATTTGGCCAACCACCGCTTCATCGATCAAAACTGACGGAACGCCTTTTAGACCAGACAATTTTTTGGTTAATTTGTCTAACTACCGCGCAACACTTATCAATTTCTTCAATTTTTTCATCATCTATGAATTTTGGATCGAGTTCAATGCGATCCTTCCTCGGATATCGACGCACTTAAATAGATTCCGATCTCGAGTCGCGCGGCAAATTGAGATATCAACGGATAGATGACTTGTCAATGATGGAGCGACCCCATAGGTGCTGTCGTCAAGCAGCAATGCTAAGTCCCTATCTTCGGATTTTTTCCAAATTTTATTAAGGGTGATAATCTCCAACCCGGTTTTCTTAACCTCTTAGTCCTAAGTCAGATCAACAATCCGGACTAACAGTTCCTCGAAAAGCTTTTCTGCTCCGCGTGGTTTTGTGGAAGTGGACTTAGGGTAAAGTTGAAAAAGACCAAGAACATACGCTTCCGCCGCATGGATGGCTTTAGAACCAATAACAAAAGTTTAATCGGGCTGAGAGGCGTTTCATCTACACCCCGTGGTACTTTGCCGATTTGGAGGTTCGCAAGAAGCCATCGAAAATCGATCCCCGCGTGCTGAGATCCGGACATCATTCTGTCGCGTCTAATGTAATCTAATCGCCGTCAAACTGACTGGAAACTACCGCATGATGGACAGTTTTCACTCCATCCTTTTTGATAATGTCAGCAACATTATCTGCAAAACCCGTACCGAGCTCGGCATTCAAAACTTCCGCAATTTCCCCCTTACGAATTAGCTCTTCGCTTAATCCTTGGATCGGCCAACTTCAACCCTAACGTTTGCCAACTTTCTCAAATGCGTGGCTAAAGGGCCCGTGCCCCACATCGTGAACTCAGCAGCTCATGATTTTCGCGTGTGTCTTCCCTTGAGCTCGTGAGTTCTTGACGATTTCCATAAGCTGCTTGGCTGTGTGAAAACCGACCTGTGAGCGAAGCGCGATTGCGTTGCGCCGGGATAGACTAAATCAGAACCCAGCTGTTTAACACGCCGGATTGCTGAAATGACAGCTCTGCAACCCTTCAGAGCGCACCTTCCAATTGAGATGCCCCTCAAAGACAATCAAGTCATGAAGCGGATCCCGTATCCTCTGCTGCACCATCGCCATAACCCGATTATAATGTTCTTGTTTCGTTCTAGCAACTACAATGACAACGCGATAAGAGAAATTGTCGCGCAATCAGAAGTTAGGCAATCATGAAATGAAGTAAGTTGCTGATATCCCCAGTTCTCCATTGATAGAAAAGGGTTATGCTACCTCATATTCCCCGTATGCCCGAGGGAGAAGCGCCCCGGCTGCGGCCACAGCGTCAGCCCATGCGGCTCGATGCCGACATTGATCTTGGTCACCGTGCCGTTGCTCCGTGTCGATGCAATAGACCTGCCCGTCATAGCGCCCGGAAAGCCACAGCTGCTTGCCATCGGCCGAGACATTGCCCATGTCCGGGCTGCCGCCGCCGGGGATCAGCCAGGTGTGTTCCACGGCATTGGTGGCGAAGTTGATCACCGACACGCTGCCCGGCCCGCCGGCGCGGTCTGGCATGCGGTTGGAGCCGCGGTTGGCCACATAGAGATATTTCCCGTCGCGGCTGACATTGAGGCCATGCGCACCCTTGCCCGTGAACATGAAGCTCTTCTCGGTGAAGGTGGCGGCATCCACAAGGAACACGCCATCATTGATCATGTCGGTGACATAGAAGGTCTTGCCATCGGGCGAGAGGCGCACATCCTGCGGCATGCCGGGCTTTGAGAAGGTGAGCACGCCCGTCACCTGCCCGGCCTTCAGGTCCACCTTGATGAGGCTGGGGCCGGCATCCTTTTCCTTCGGCGTCTGGCCGTGCTTGCCGGAATAGACGCCGCCGAATTCGCAGGTGACGACGAGGAAGGAATAGTCCCAGGAATAATCCGCGTGGTTGAGGCCGGCGCACATCGGCGTCTCGATCGTTGACACCAGCGCCATGGTTTGCGCGTCACGCAGCTCCAGCCGGCGGTAGGCTTCCGCCACCACGATGGCCTGCTTGCCATCCGGCGTGAAATACATGTTGTAGGGATCATTGACCGGAATGGCCGTGCCGGGCTTGCCGGTGGCGGGGTCAATCGGTGTCACGCTGCCATTCTTGGTGAGATCAGCCGTGTTGTTCACCCACAGCGTTTTCATGTCGAAGGATGGCACCACATGCTGCGGCCCGCGCCCCACCTTGAAGGTGTCCACCACCTTCATCGCTGTGGGATCGATGACCGAGACGGTGTTCGAGCTGTGATTGGGCACATAGACGCGGGTGAGCGCGCTGCTCGTGGCCGGGGACAGCTTGTCCGGTGTCGTCTCTGCGTAGATGTTGATGGGCTTGCCATCAGCGCCGGTGTCAGGAACCGGAAATTGTGGCCCCGGCCCGGTGACGGCGGGCGTGGATGAGACCGGCGCGGGAATGATGTTGGGGTTCGATTCATCCAGCGCGACGCGGTAATTGTCCTGCGCCTGGTAATAGCGCGTGAGGCCGAGGCAGGTGTCGGTGTCGGGCGCCTCGGCCTGCCCGGCCGTGCCGATGGCGGCCAGGGCCACGACGCTCACGCTGGCAAAGAATCGCATTTCTAATGGCTTATCCACGAATGTCCGGATCGCGGTTACCGTTCCGGCGACAATGAGGTCAACGCCTTTCTGCCCCTCCGCCGCCGTGGCCCGCGCCGGGCTTCCGCCATAGACGCCATTGGCCGCCGTTGCCGATGCAGGGTCCGCCAGCCTGTCGCTGCGCACCATCTGCGGCGCGGTGGCAAGTTCCAGCGACGTGTCGGCCAGCGCCGCATGGGTTCCGATCTCATTGTCGGCATAGCCATCGGCGCGCAGCGTGGCGGTGTAGTCCTGATCGGCGAGTTGGTAATACTTCAGCAGGCCGATGGCCCTGGCGCTGCTGCCCTTCCATTGCTGGTTGAGCGCTGTCGCAGCGACCGTGAGGTCGCGCTGGTAGCCGCCATGATCCCCGATGAACACGATGCGCGTGAACCCGGCATGGCGCAGCGACTGTCCCGTCTGCTGCAGCAGCTGGATGAACGTCACATCCGAAATCGACAGCGTGCCGGGAAAGCGCATGTGCTGCGTCGGCGGGTCGATGTGGCCCTCCGGCACATGGCAATGACGGGGGCCACGATGGTGTTGCCCAGTTTTTCGGCAATCATCTGCGCCAGCACTTTCACCCGCGCATTGTGCTTTCCCAAAGCCATGTGCGGGCCGCTCTCCTCGGTGCCGCCGACGGGAACGATCACCGTCGTGCTGCCTGCGGAGACCGCGTCGCGCAGCTCCGTCCAGGTCATGTTCTCCAGCAACGTTTCGGCATGCAAAGGCATGACATTCGTCATCAGGAACAACAACAATGGCACCGCAAATCGCATCGGTTTGTTGTATGGCGGACCAGCCCGAACCGCAAATGACAAACCGCGGCCGAACCTTAATTCATTGAAATCTGTTGAGGATCTGCCGATACCATCTTGGCGTCCTCGAAGCCTTCGGCCTGCGCGGTGGTCATCGCGGCATCGGCATCGGCGCGACTATCAAGCGGTCCCATCTCAACCCGGTAGAGCGGTCCGTTGACACCCACCGCGCGCACGATGCGCGTCGGCCCGAAGCTCGCCAGTTGCTGATAGACCGAATTGGCGTTGTTCAGATTATGGAACACCGCCACGCGCACGACATAGGCCTGCGTGGGTTGTGGCGCAGGTGCGGGCGGCGGCGTGTAGTCGGCCTGCTGCACGTCACCATCGTCCTGACCATCATCCTGCATCGGCGACTGTGGAATGGGCGCCATGGCGACCGGCTGTTGCATCGGCATTTGTTGACGAGGCGGCGGCGGATCGGCATCGGCCACCATCGTGTTCGAAGAGGATCTCACCGACGGGTCATTGGCCATCGCCACCAGCGTGCGCATCGAGGCGCCACGGCTCATCGCCTGGTTCATCGCCACCATGTGCGACATGGAATCATCCTGCGGTGCTGCACTCAGCAGCTGCACGCGCACATGCGCCGTGCCCTGGCTGCGATAGGCCAGCACATCGGCGGCCTTCTTCGAAAGATCGATGACGCGCGTGCCGACAAAGGGCCCACGGTCGTTGATGCGCACAATGACCTTGCGGTTGTTTTCGAGATTGGTGACCAGTGCATAGGACGGCAGTGGCAGCGTCGCATGCGCGGCCGTCAGCGTGTTCATGTCGAACCATTCGCCATTCGACGTGCGGCGGCGGTTGAAGGCCTCGCCGTACCATGAGGCCGTGCCGCTCTTGTCATAACCCGGCTGCTCACGCGGCGTGTACCAGCGGCCAGCCACCTGATACGGATTGCCAACCTGATACTGCCCCCCGCCGAACGGAATGGATTTTCCTTTGTAATAAGGGCTGCCTTTTCCGGCAAACGGATCGCGCGATGCACTGGCAAAGCCATGATGCCGGCTGGATCCAGAAAAGACAGAGCATCCCGCGAGCATCAGCGCCATAACAGCCAGCAGGCCAAATTTCACCGACGAAGGCACCATCGAACACTCCCACCTTTGGGAGGATTTTGCGCCAGTTGCGTAAAGTTTGACCGAAGGAAGGTGGTTAATGCTTTACCACCTTGATGATCTACGGCTACTGCACCGAGCCTGTCTTCTGGCCTTTGCTGGCCATCAGCCGGTCATAGTTCTTGCGGGCGATTTCGATGCCGAGATCTCCGGCGGCCTTGTAGTACCGTTCAGCCTCGCGAAGATTTGTGGAAGTGCCCCAGCCCTTCTCGTACATGCCGCCAAGATTGTTCATCGCCCAGCCATAGTTCTGGTCGGACGCTTTCAGAAACCACTTGAATGCCTCATCGAGGTTGCGCCGCGTGCCGAGGCCCTTGAGCAGCATCACACCATAATTGTTTTGTGCTTCAGCGACACCCTGGTCAGCCGCCTTGTGGTACCAGTCAGCCGCAGCCTGATAGTCCCTGGCGATGCCCGTGCCGCTTTCCAGAAGCGAACCCAGCTTGTTCTGCGAGGGCGCATGGCCCTTGATGGCAGCAGCCTGCAGGAGCTTCACCGCGGTTGCCTGATCGACCTTCACGCCTGGCGCGCCGGTCAGCACAAGCTTGGCAAGTTCAAACTGCGCATCAAAGTTTCCGGCGAGTGCTGCTTCACGGAACCAGCGCGCCGCGCTGGCAGTGCTGGGCTTGACACCATCGCCCTGGAGATAGGCCTGAGCCAACACCATCTTGGCTTCGGGGTCGCCGGCCTTCGCAAGTTCAAGCTTCTTCTTGAACGGCAAAGAGGCCAGTGCCGGGTCAGTCGACCAGGCCTGGCCACCTGGCGTCAAAATCAACGCCAATGTTACTGCTGCCGCAGCAAGCTTCATTTCGAGCGAACGAAGTTCAGGTCCTTGCAGATGATGAGGAAGCAACCTTTCACGGCCAGCTTGTCACCGTTCATGGTGGCGTAGGCGTTGTAGGTGTTACCATCGTCTGAAGAGTAGATGCTGCCGCTCCACTTGTTAGGCCCTGTTGATGTCATGCCGACGATCACCGGCATGCCGATCAGATGGCGCGACCGCAGCGCCGGATTTCTGTTCTTCAAATCAAGCTTCGGCGTGCCGTCAGGATTGTTGGGATCATCAAGCTTGGCCACATTGGCGCAAACCTTGTCGCCCTGACACTGGAACACGTTGACGGTGAGTCGTCCGTCGGTCAGCATCCAGTTGCCCCAGGGAGATACATCAGCAGCTTTCACATTTGCGAGCGCCATGCCAGTGGCCATGGCACACGCGAAAACACCAGCTGCAAGGGTTTTCAAAGACATATGAACACCTCCAGAGTTTCTTGCCTCTCTTTGGCATTGCCCTATAACACCAACCCTGCCGAAATGGGAGATCAGCATGGCAAAAAAACCAAAGAAACAGTTGAAAGCCCCAAGTGCCAACGGCGAATGGCAATTGCGTGTTGATCTTGCGGCAGCATTTAGGCTGGCGGCGAAAAATGAGTGGAACGAGGCCGTGGCAAACCACTTCAGTTTGGCCACGTCAAAGGATGGTAAAAATTTCCTGATGAACCCCCGCTGGATGCACTTTTCACGCATTCGCGCGCGCGATCTCATGCAGCTCAATGCCGAAGACAAGTCGACAATGGAAAGGCCTGACGCGCCTGACCTCACAGCATGGAGTTTGCACGGCCGTCTCCACGCCGTTTTGCCGCAAGCCCGCTGCATCATTCATCTCCATCCTGCCTATTCAACGGTCATCGCCTCCCTGGCAGATCCCGAAATCAAACCGATCGACCAGAACACGGCGCGCTTCTTTAACCGTGTGGCCTTCGACATGGACTATGGCGGCATGGCCAACACCGACGACGAAGGCGAGCGTATCGCCCGTAAGATGGGCAACAAGCAGATCATGATGATGGGCAATCACGGCGTGCTGATTTGTGCCGAAACCGTCGCCGAGGCCTACGATCTCACCTATTATCTTGAACGCGCCTGCCGCAATCTCGTGCTGGCCTACCAGACAGGCGAGAAGCTTCACGTCATGGCCGATGCCGTCGCCGAAAAGACGGCCCAGGAATGGGCAGCCGATCGCGACCAGTTCCATGTTCACTTCGCGGAAATGAAGCGCATCCTCGACGCCGAGGACAAAACCTACCGTCAGTAGCGCATAAGCGCATAGCTGGATCGCTCATTCCGCGTTGTGCTGGCGCTGGAACCGCATCGCATTTCCAGCTACTTCCAACTGCCTCCCTGCGTCGGAGGCAGGGACGGAATCAATTGCCAGTAGTTCAGGACAACAGGGCGAAAGGCATCCTCTGGATGCTGGTGACCATGCTGTGCTTTACCGGTCTCGACACCACGATGAAGTACACTTTGGGCTTCTATCCCTTGATGGAAGCAAACTGGGGCCGGTTCTTTTTTGCCACACTGTTTGCCGCTCTCGTTGCTGGCCGCCGTCTGCCCGAGATTGCAAAATCAAAATTGCCTCAGTGGCAGTTTCTGCGCTCTTTCATGCTGGGTCTCACTACCGTCATGTTCAATGCGGCCATAATGGGCGTTCCGCTGCCGACAGGGACGACCATTATGTTCCTCACACCTATCATCGTCACCATGCTTTCAAGCCTGTTGCTGGCCGAGCATGTCGGCTGGCGGCGCTGGTCGAGCATCGGGGTCGGTTTTCTAGGTGCCGTGATCGTGGCCGCGGGTAATGAATATTCGGGCAACACCAACAGCTGGAGTGTCGTTCTCCTTCTCGTTGCCGCCTTCACCAACGCATCCTATCACACCGTGACGCGGCGGCTGCGGGGCGACAATCCCTTGACCACCCTGCTCTATGGCACGGCGCTCGGCACCATTATCACAACGGCACTATTGCCATTTTCGGACTGGATATGGCCGACGCCCGCGGGATGGGGATTGCTGATGTTGGCAGGCGGCTTTGGCTGCCTTGGTCATCTGTTCCTGATCCGCGCCTATAACAACGCCCCGGCCTCTGTTGTCGCGCCATTCAGCTATTCGCAGCTGATCTGGTCAACGACCACCGGTTATTTGATCTGGGGAGACTTTCCCAATCTCGCCACCATTTGTGGCGCTGGTCTCATCGTTGTGTCCGGATTTTACATTTTTCTGCGCGAAACAAAACTGGCGCGCGAGAAAGCGCCCGAAGCCGAACCAGCCTGACTATTTTGGATACACCAGAAACGTGCCTGTCCCATGGACACAGAGCTGGCCCTTGGCGTCATAGATATGCGCCTCGCCCGTCAGCATGGTGCGTCCCGCATGCAAAACCTCGCCGCGCGCCTTGAGCTTGCCGCTCTCGATGTCAACCTTGCGCACATAGTTGATGTTGAGCTGCACCGTGCCGGCCCCTGCTCCTTTCGGAAGCTTGGTGATGACGGCCGATCCCAGGCAGGCATCAACGAGGCTGGCGAGATAGCCGCCGTGAATACGCATCATCGGATTATAGAATGCATAAGAGGTGGTGGCTTCAATCTCGGCAACACCGTCGCCCGCCGACGCCAGGTGCAATTTCAGCAATTGAGCGAAAGGATAACCGGCGCCATCTGCCAAAACAGCGCGCAAATAATCGATGCCCGACAATGTCGCAAAACGCTGATTGGATGCTTCAGCCGCTTTCAGGAAATCACTTTCTTCCATGATCAGACCAGACGGCTCTGGACCACGGCCGCACCAATGAACGATGCGAACAATGGATGGGGATCAAGCGGTTTTGATTTCAGTTCGGGATGATACTGCACACCGATGAACCATGGATGATCGGCATATTCAACTGTCTCCGGCAGAAGCCCATCGGGCGACATGCCTGAAAATTGCAGTCCGGCTTTCTCGAGCCGCGCGCGGTAGGCCGTGTTCACTTCGTAACGATGGCGGTGCCGCTCTGATATTCGCGTGTCGCCATAGATTTTGGCGATATGCGTATCGGCCTTCAGCGTTGCATCATAGGCGCCCAGCCGCATGGTGCCGCCCAGATCGCCGCCTTTCTTGCGGATTTCGAGTTCGTTGCCTTTCATCCATTCCGTCATTGTGCCGACGACCGGATCCTTGGTCTCGCCAAATTCTGTGGATGATGCGGTGTCGATGCCGCACAGATTGCGCGCCGCTTCGATGCAGGCCATCTGCATGCCAAAGCAGATGCCGAAATAAGGGACCTTGCGCGTGCGCGCGAAGGTCGCGGCTTTGATCTTGCCTTCGCTGCCGCGCTCGCCGAATCCGCCCGGCACCAGGATGCCATGCACGTTATCAAGATAGGGTGCAGGATCTTCTTTCTCGAAGATCTCGCTCTCGATCCATTCGAGATTGACCTTCACCCGATTGGCGATACCACCATGCACCAGCGCTTCCTTCAACGATTTGTACGCATCAAGAAGCCCCGTGTACTTGCCAACCACAGCAATATTCACTTCGCCTTCGGGATGCAGGATGCGCTGCTGGATGTCATCCCATCTCGAAAGATCAGGCAGTTTGGCATTGCTGATGCCGAACGCCTCTAGAACTTCGCTGTCGAGGCCTTCGGCGTGATAGGCGCGCGGCACATCGTAAATATTGGCAACATCAAGAGCCTGAATTACGGCTGATGGACGCACATTGCAGAACTGCGCGATCTTCCGGCGCTCGTTGACGGGAATATCACGGTCAGCGCGGCACAGCAGGATATCGGGCTGGATGCCGATCGAACGCAGCTCTTTCACCGAATGCTGCGTCGGCTTGGTCTTCAACTCGCCCGCAGTTGGAATATACGGCAGCAGCGTCAGGTGAATGTACAGACAATTGCCGCGCGGCTGTTCCTGCCCAAACTGGCGGATGGCCTCAAAGAACGGCAGGCCTTCGATGTCACCCACCGTGCCGCCGATTTCCACCAGCACGAAATCGAAGCCGTCGTTGCCTGTCCTGATGAAATCCTTGATCGCATCGGTCACATGCGGAATGACCTGCACTGTGCCACCGAGGTAGTCGCCCCGTCGTTCCTTGGTGATGATGTCCTGGTAAATCTTGCCGGTGGTGATGTTGTCGAAACGGTTGGCGTGCCGGCCCGTAAAGCGTTCATAGTGGCCAAGGTCGAGATCGGTCTCAGCCCCATCGTCAGTGACGAACACTTCGCCATGCTGATACGGGCTCATCGTTCCCGGGTCGACATTGAGATAGGGATCGAGTTTCCGTAGCCTCACCTTGAAACCGCGCGCCTGCAGAAGCGCCCCTAAGGCCGCTGATGCCAAACCCTTGCCAAGTGAGGAAACCACGCCGCCGGTAATGAAGATGTATCGCGCCATGGGAATCCACCCTAACAAGCCCGCTTCACGATTCGAAGCGCGGATTGCGCATTGGGTTATTTTTCTGGTGAATACCGTGAAACATCAAATGTTTCACGGTAGGAAAAACCAGGGAATTTACTGGTTTGTGGGTACCGCGGGCTTGGTCTGGTCAAGCTGCGGCAGGATGGCCGAATTGCCCGTTCCCTGCGCCGGGGCGCTGGTATCCGGTGTGCCTTGCACTGGCGCCGTCTGGACAGGAACGCTGTCCACGATGGAGCCCGAATGCCTGTTTGACATTACTGTGAGAGCAATTGAGGTGGCAAAGAAGCAGGCCGCGAGGATGGCCGTCGCCCGGGTCAAGGTGTTGCCCACCCCGCGGGCCGAAAACAGGTTGCCACCGCCGCCGCCAATGCCAAGGGCGCCGCCCTCGGATTTCTGCAGCATGATGAGGCCGATCAGGAACACGGCAATCACAAGATGTATGGCAAGAAGGATGGCTTGCATGAAGTCCTCAAATTTGAGCGCTGTTTAGACGCTAGATGGATGCGGCGCAACACGTCTGCAAGCCGGCCTACAACTATTTAATTGGCTTAATTTCCCAGCCCAATCTTAAGTTACATCAAGGATTCTGGGGGAAAATATGAACTGTTGGGTTCTCGTTTATTTGCGGCTGTTGCTGATTGCTGTGTTCGCTTTTGAGTGTGGGCCTGCGCTGACGGCCTCGGTAGTTCCGGCGACTGATCCACCCATGCACTTCGAAATCGTGAGGCGCTCAGACACCGCCTGCGAACCGAACTGCCCCGAATGGATTGCAGCCGAAGGGCGCATCGTTGAAGGCTCGGCTAATAAATTAACGGCTCTCTTGGCGAACAAAACCAACCGCAACCTGCCCTTCCTGATCAACTCGGGAGGTGGAAGCATCAATGATGCGATGCGCATGGGGCGCCTGCTGAGAAAATATCAAATGGTGACGGCGATCGGTCAAACAATTGTATTCGGCTGTACCGACCCCGAAAGATATGCAGGAAAATGCAAGCCAGACCCTGCTCTTCATGTGTTCAAGGGCATGGCCTACCCGGCAAGGTCGTTTTGTGCATCCGCCTGCCCACTTGTTCTTCTCGGTGGAAAGGTCAGATACGTAGACGCCTATTCCTATATTGGCCTCCACGAGCCAACCGCCCAATCTCAACCTTATGTGGATCACTTCCTCATCCGCTACGAGATGATCAACGGCCGCAAACACATTGTTTCAAAGGAGTTCGTGAAGCGAACTTATCTCGCCAAGAAGACAGTTGTAGGGACTTCAATAATCAGGGGTTCGCTGACAGCATATCTTAAGGAAATGGGCGGTTCTCTAGATATCATGACTGAAATGGATAAGGCCGTACCGAAGGATATGATCTGGATTCCCTGGAATACAGGAGAACGGCAGAAACTGGGGTTGGTGACCGCTACAGCAAGCCCGGGCACAAACCTACTGGATCAGCTGGTCGGTCCGCAACATTGCAAAAGCGGTGACATTCTTCCGGCCAATTGCATCGAAATCCCAACAAAAGAGCCGCAGAAAACTGCGGCTCCCTGAATTTATCCGTGAACGGAGGATTAGGCGGCGGCCACTTCTTCGGTCGTCTTGGCCTGAACGGGACCTGAGTCCTTGCCCTTGGCAGCAACATCGCGGTCAACAAACTCGATCACGGCAACAGCAGCGTTATCACCGTGGCGGAAGCCAGCCTTCATGATGCGGGTGTAACCACCCTTGCGGTCGGCGTAGCGCTTGGCCAGAACGTCAAACAGCTTCTTGGCCTGCTCGGCATCGCGGATCTGGCTGATGGCCTGGCGGCGCGCATGCAGCGAGCCCTTCTTGCCCAGCGTGATCAGCTTCTCGACGATCGGACGCAGGTCCTTGGCTTTGGGCAGTGTGGTCACGATCTGCTCATGCTTGATCAGCGAAGCGGCCATGTTCGCAAACATCGCCTGGCGATGTTCGGAAGTGCGGTTGAGTTGACGGCCTTTAAAACCGTGACGCATGGGTGACTCCTAATTCTCAGTAGTGGCTTTCGAGCTTCTTGGCGAGCTCGTCAATGTTTTCTGGCGGCCAGTTCGGCACTTCCATGCCAAGGTGCAGGCCCATCTGGGCGAGAACTTCCTTGATCTCGTTGAGCGACTTGCGGCCGAAGTTCGGCGTGCGCAGCATCTCAGCTTCGGTCTTCTGGATGAGATCGCCGATGTAAACGATGTTGTCGTTCTTGAGGCAGTTGGCCGAACGCACCGAAAGCTCAAGCTCGTCAACCTTCTTGAGAAGCGCGGCGTTGAACGGCAGTTCCTGGCGCACTTCTTCCACCACATGCTGGGTGGGTTCGCTGAAGTTGATGAACACCGAGATCTGGTCCTGCAGGATGCGCGCAGCATAGGCCACGGCATCTTCTGGCGAAACAGCGCCGTTGGTTTCAACAGTCATGATCAGCTTGTCGTAGTCGAGGATCTGGCCTTCGCGGGTGTTCTCGACGCGGTAAGACACGCGGCGCACTGGCGAGTAGATCGAGTCAACCGGGATGAGACCAATCGGGGCATCTTCGGCACGGTTGCGGTCAGCCGGCACATAGCCCTTGCCGTTGTTCACGGTGAATTCGATGCGAAGTTCAGCGCCCTGGTCCAGCGTGCAGATCACGTGCTCAGGATTGAGAATCTGAACGTCAGCGGTCTGCTGGATGTCACTGGCCTTGACGATGCCGGGGCCAGTCTTCTTCAGCGTCAGGCGCTTCGGGCCTTCGGCATGCATCGCAAAAGCGATTTCCTTGATGTTCAGGATCATGTCCGTCACATCTTCGCGCACGCCGGCGATTGATGAGAACTCATGCAGCACGCCATCGATCTGGATCGAGGTGACGGCAGCCCCTTGCAGCGATGACAGCAGGATGCGGCGCAGCGCATTGCCCAGCGTCGTGCCAAAGCCACGCTCAAGCGGCTCTGCCACAACCGTTGCAACGCGGCGTTTGTCTTTGCCGGACTGAATGTCGATCTTGCTGGGTCGGATCAGTTCCTGCCAGTTCTTCTGATTGACTTGCATGTTCATGTTCCCATTGGCCTCCGGAAAGCGAATGCCTTCCAACACAAAGTTTTCAACTGCGGGCCTCTCGTGGCCCGCGCTCAAGTCGCGTTAGACGCGGCGGCGCTTTGGCGGGCGGCAGCCATTGTGCGGGATCGGGGTGATGTCGCGGATCGACGTCACCTGCAAGCCCGCGGCCTGCAACGCGCGCAGCGCTGATTCACGGCCCGAACCCGGGCCCGTCACTTCAACCTCAACCGTACGCATGCCGTGCTCAATAGCGGCGCGCGCCACCTGCTCACCGGCCATCTGGGCAGCATAAGGAGTCGATTTGCGCGAACCCTTGAAACCCATCTTGCCCGAAGACGACCAGACAATCGTGTTGCCCTGCACGTCGGTCACGGTGATCATGGTGTTGTTGAACGATGCATTCACATGCACCATGCCCGAAGACACGTTCTTGCGTTCTTTCTTGCGCGGGCGGGCTGCAGCTTCTTTTGCCATATGAGGTAATCCTTACTTCTTCTTGCCTTGGATGGCCTTGGCAGGCCCCTTGCGGGTGCGGGCGTTGGTATGGGTGCGCTGACCGCGGACCGGCAGGCCCTTGCGGTGACGCAGGCCGCGGTAGCAGCCTAGATCAGTCAAACGCTTGATGTTCACCGCAATTTCGCGGCGCAAGTCGCCTTCCACCGTATAGTCACGGTCAATGATTTCGCGGATGGCCAGAACTTCGGCATCCGAGAGTTCGTTTACCCGCTTGGCAGCGGGAATCTTTGACTTCTTCGCAAATGACCTTGGAATTGCTCGGGCCAATGCCATTGATATAACGCAGCGCAATTTCAACGCGCTTGTTCGTCGGGATATTCACGCCTGCAATACGGGCCACCTTGTTCTCCTTGTCAAATCAAAGGCTTACGGCCCTCAATTCAGAATAATTACCGATGCGTGTCCTTAGCTTTCTTAAAGACACAAGGCCGCGCCCAGAGAGAAAACTCCCTTGGCCAGCCAGAGCATTGGGTCAGAATTGGGCCGTCCATAGAGGGGAATCACTGCCCCGTCAACCGGAAAGCCCGTCGTTTCTAGCCCATTAACCCTTTGATGATGGACTCAATTGCCCGTGTCACCACGGCAATGTCGGCCATCCCGTCCACCACCTTCAGATCGCCCTTTTGCTGGTAATAGGACACCAGCGGGGCCGTCTGCGTGTTGTAGACCTGAAGCCGGTCGCGGACCGTCTTCGCATTGTCGTCTGGGCGGCGGGTGAATTCGGTTGAACCACACACGTCGCAAACGCCAGGCTTTTTAGGCCTGGCGAATTCATCATGGTAACCCTTGCCACACTTGGCACAGGTGTACCGGCCGGCGATGCGCTTCACGAGGGCGTCGTCGTCGACCTTCATTTCAATCACGGCATCGAGCTTCTGGCCCTTGGACTTCAAAAGCTTGTCCAGCGCTTCGGCTTGGGCCGGGGTGCGCGGGAAACCATCAAAAACAACGCCCTTCTTGACGTCAGGCTGGTCGAGACGGTCTGAGACGATACCAATCACGACATCATCGGAAACCAGGTCACCCCGGTCCATGATCGCCTTAGCCTTCAGGCCTGTCTCAGTGCCGGCCGCAATGGCCGCGCGCAGCATGTCTCCGGTGGAAAGCTGCTTGAAACCCAGCTTTTCTTCAAGGATCTTGGCTTGCGTGCCCTTCCCTGCCCCCGGAGGGCCAAGCAGAATGAGGTTCATCTACTCCGGCCCCGCAGCGATGACTTCTTCATCAGGCGCTCATACTGCTGCGTGAGCAGATGACCTTGGATCTGGGACACCGTATCGAGCGTCACTGACACCACAATCATCAGAGACGTGCCACCGAAGTAAAACGGAATGCCGGAGTATCCAACAATCATTTCGGGGATCAGGCAGACAACCACGATGTAAGCTGCACCGATGACGGTGATGCGCGTCAGGATGCGGTCCAGATATTCTGACGTCTGTTCGCCTGGGCGGATGCCGAGGATGAAGCCGCCTGACTTCTTGAGGTTCTCTGCGGTCTCCTTGGGATTGAACATGATCGACGTATAGAAGAAACAGAAGAATACAATCAGCAGTGCATACATCAGCAGGAACAGCGGCTTGCCGTGTCCAAGCATCGCGGTGATTTCGTTAAGCCAGGCCGGGCCCTTGCCAGCGGAGAAATTTGCCACCGTCAGCGGCAGGAGCAGCAATGAGGATGCAAAAATCGGCGGGATAACGCCGGATGTATTAAGTTTTAGCGGCAGGTGCGAGCTTTCAGCTTGCGTCACGCGCATGCCGATTTGACGTTTGGGATATTGAATGAGCAGGCGGCGCTGCGCGCGCTCGAAGAACACAATGAATGCTACAACGCCAATCGCGAGAGCCAGAATGCCCATGATCAGGAACGGAGACAGCAGACCCTTGCGGCCAAGTTCCAAAAGTGCGGCAACGCCTTGCGGCAGGTTGGCGACGATGCCCGAGAAGATGATAAGCGATGTGCCGTTGCCGATGCCACGCGCGGTGATCTGTTCACCGAGCCACATCAGGAACACAGTGCCGCCGGTCAGGGTGATGACTGTGGACGCAATGAAGAACGGTCCCGGGTTGAGCACCAACCCCCCTCGCCCAATCAGTCCCACGGCAATGCCGTAAGCCTGCAAGGCAGCCAGGATCACTGTGCCATAGCGAGTGTACTGGTTGATCTTCTTGCGGCCTGCCTCGCCTTCCTTTTTCAGCGCTTCCAGCTGCGGCGAAACCGTCGTCATCAACTGCATGATGATCGATGCCGAGATGTAGGGCATGATGTTGAGGGCGAAGATCGCCATGCGGCCCAGAGCGCCGCCAGCGAGACCATTCATCCAGCCCAGGATGCCCGAGGCATTCTGACTGGTGAATTGGGCAATGGCGGTGGTGTCGATACCCGGAATTGGGATGTATGAACCGAGGCGGTAAATGAGAAGCGCACCCAGAGTGAACCAGATGCGCCGTTGCAAATCCTCGTTCTTGGTCAGCGAACTGAAATTAATGTTAGCTGCAAGTTGTTCAGCTGCTGATGCCATCGTATCTATCCTTTGAACGCAGGGCTCTCATATAAGGAGGCCCCGCCGATTCAACAACCTCAGGCCTTGGCGGCTGCTTCGGCCTTCGGAGCCGGACGCAAGACCTTGACACTGCCCCCCGCCTTTTCAACAGCGGCAATGGCGCCCTTTGAGGCGTAAAACACTTCAAATTTCAACGCCCCTTTCAGGGTCGCATTGCCGATCAGGCGCACGCCACGGGCGAGCTTGCTGATGACACCAGCCGCCAAAAGGCTTTCGGCCGTTACCGGGTTCTTGCCATCAATCTTCTTGGCTTCAACGGCGGCCGCTACGCGTGCCAGAGAAACCTCGTTGTATTCCACCACATTCGGCTTGTTGAAGCCGCGCTTGGGCAAGCGGCGATAGATCGGCATCTGGCCGCCTTCGAAACCGGCCTTTGCGCCACCCTTACGCGCCGTCTGGCCCTTGCCGCCACGTCCTGCGGTCTTGCCGAGGCCCGAGCCAATGCCACGGCCCACACGCTTCTTGGTATGCTTGGCGCCGGGATTGTCAGCGATTTGATTGAGCTTCATGGGAGGTAATCCTTATTCAACGACGCGCACGAGATGCGCGACCTTGGCAATCATGCCGCGCACTGCAGGCGTATCCTGCAATTCGGACTGCTTGCGAATGCGGTTCAGGCCGAGGCCGGTCAGTGTCGCCTGCTGGCTGGCAGGCTTCCGGTTTGCGCTGGCAATCTGTTCGATCTTGATGGTCTTGGTGGCTTGCTTTGCCATTTCAATATTCCTTAGTCAGCCACGACATCGTTGGTGCGGTTCTTGAGAACGTCCGACACCTTCTTGCCGCGGCGGGCAGCCACGGTGCGGGGCGATACCTGCTTCTTGAGGGCATCGAACGTGGCGCGAACCATGTTGTAGGGGTTCGATGAACCACGCGACTTGGCGACAACGTCAGCCATGCCAACGCTTTCAAAAACGGCGCGCATTGGACCACCGGCGATAACGCCGGTACCGGGAGGAGCCGTACGCAGCGTGACCTTGCCAGCACCCCAGCGGCCATCAATGTCATGATGCAGTGTGCGGCCTTCGCGCAGCGGGACGCGGATCAGGCCACGCTTGGCAGCTTCAGTGGCCTTGCGCACGGCTTCCGGCACTTCACGTGCCTTGCCGTGACCAAAGCCAACGCGGCCCTTCTGGTCGCCCACAACCACGAGGGCTGCGAAACCGAAGCGCTTGCCGCCCTTCACCACCTTGGCGACGCGGTTGATATGCACCAGCTTGTCGATGAACTCGCCGTCCGCTCTTATCGCCCTTGTCATCACGCTTGCCACGCTCGGCACGTTCTTTTGCCATTGCTGATCGTCCTTTAAAACTTGAGGCCGGCTTCGCGCGCGGCTTCAGCCAGGGCTTTCACCCGGCCATGATAAATGTAGGAGCCACGGTCGAAGACCACTTCCTTGACGCCGGCCTTGACGGCACGTTCGGCAACGAGCTTGCCAATGGCAGTGGCGGCAGCCTTGTCGGCACCGGTTTTCTTCGCCTTGACGAAGCCCTCTTCGAGGGTTGAGGCGGAAGCCACGGTATGGCCCTTCACGTCATCGATGACCTGCGCATAGATGTTCTTCGAAGAACGGAACACCGACAGACGCGGACGGCCGTTTTCGCGAACCTTGAGCGTCTTGCGGACGCGGGCCCGGCGCAGGCCCATAGCATTCTTTACACTTGCCATTGTCTGCTTCCTTACTTCTTCTTGCCTTCCTTGCGGTGGATGTATTCACCCGCATACTTGACGCCCTTGCCCTTGTAGGGTTCGGGGCCACGCTATTCGCGGATCTCGGCAGCCACCTGGCCGACTTTCTGCTTGTCGATGCCCGAGACCACGATTTCCGTGGGCTTGGTCACCTTGATTTCGATGCCGGCTGGAACCGGATAGTTCACATCGTGACTGTAGCCCAGGTTCAACTGGAGCGTCTTGCCATTGAGCGCGGCGCGGTAACCCACGCCGTTGATTTCAAGCGACTTGGTATAACCTTCAGTCACACCCTTCATCATGTTCTGCACCAGAGTGCGCGACATGCCCCAGGACGAACGGGCCAGCTTCGTCTGGTTGATCGGGATCAACCTTGATGCTACCCTCGTCCATCTTCACGAGAACCTGCTCGTTGAGGACAGCCTTGAGCTCGCCCTTCGGACCCTTGACCGTCACGGTCTTGCCATTGATGTTGGCGGTAACGCCAGCCGGAACAGCAACTGCTTTCTTGCCAATACGAGACATGTATCTACCTCAGAATACCGTGCACAGCACTTCGCCGCCGACGTTCTGGGCTCTCGCATCCGAGTCCGACATCACGCCTTTCGGCGTGGACAGGATCGAGATGCCAAGGCCGTTGAACACGGAAGGCAATGTGCCGACCGACGCATAGACGCGGCGGCCAGGTTTCGACACACGGGTCATCTCCTTGATGACCGGAGCGCCGTCAAAATACTTCAATTCGACTTCAATCTCGGACTTGCCATCCTTTTCAACCGTGGCAAAGCCACGGATGTAGCCTTCCTTGGCCAGAACCTCGAGCACGCGCTCGCGCAGCTTGGAAGGAGGAATGGCAACCTTTGACTTCGAACGCTGCTGGGCATTGCGGATGCGGGCCAGCATGTCGGAGATCGGATCGTTCACAACTGTCATTTTCCTGCCTCCTACCAGCTCGACTTGACCATGCCCGGGATCAGACCCGAGTTGGCCATTTCACGCAGTGCGATGCGCGACAGCTTCATCTTGCGATAGAAGGCGCGCGGACGGCCAGTAAGCTCGCAGCGGTTGCGGATGCGGTTCTTCGCCGAGTTGCGCGGCATCTTCGGCGAGCTTGAGAACAGCCGCGAAGCGCTCTTCCATCGGCGTGTCCTTCTTCATGATCAACGCCTTGAGCTTCTTGCGGCGCGCATCGGCCAGCTTGGCCATCTTGCGGCGCTTCTCGTTGCGGTTGATAGAGCTTGTCTTTGCCATATCTTGTCCTTGTCTTACGCAGCTTGCTTCTTCGGCGCGGCGCTGCGGCGGAAGGGGAAATTGAATGCATCGAGAAGAGCCTTGGCTTCTTCGTCGTTCTTGGCGGTCGTGCAAACCACGATGTCCATGCCCCAGATGCGGTCGATCTTGTCGTAGTCGATTTCCGGGAAAATCAGATGTTCCTTGATGCCCATGGCGAAATTGCCATGACCATCAAAAGAACGCTCCGCGAGGCCGCGGAAGTCACGCACGCGCGGCAACGCGATGGTGATCAGGCGGTCAAGGAACTCGTACATGCGCGTCTTGCGCAGCGTGACCTTGGCGCCAATCGCCAGGTTTTCACGGATCTTGAACTGCGCAATGGCCTTGCGGCTCTTGGTGATCACGACCTTCTGGCCGGCGATCTTCTGCAGGTCGCTCGCGGCAACCTGAACCAGCTTCGAATCCTGCGTGGCTTCGCCAATGCCCATGTTCAGCACGATCTTGGTGATGCGCGGAACCTGCATGACATTCTTGTAGCCGAACTGCTCGATGAGCTTCGGGCGGATCACCTTCAGATATTCGGTCTGCAGGCGCGCCACGTAATCCTTGGGCAAGCCGGCATTGGCGTCAGCCATGGTGCCGCCTGCTTCAGCATCCGCCTTCTTGGCGCCTTTCGGAGCCTTGGCGGGCTTTGCAGCCTTTGGTTCCGGTTTTGCGGCCTTTTTCTCTTGTTCAGCCATTGATGACTTCTCCACTGCGCTTGGCAACGCGGACCTTTTTGCCGCCGTCAAGCGTCTTGAAACCAACCCGCGATGCCTTGCCCGACTTGGGGTCGCTCAACGCGATGTTGGAAATATGAATCGGAAGCGACTTCGAAATGATGCCGCCTTCCTGGGCGCCCTGCGTCTTGGTGTGACGCTTGGCGACATTGATCCCGGACACGATGGCGCGGTTCTCGGACGGGAACACTTCGAGCACATCGCCAGACTTGCCCTTGTCCTTGCCCGCGATGACGATGACCTTGTCACCCTTCTTGATCTTGGCAGCCATTACAGCACCTCCGGAGCGAGCGAGATGATTTTCATCTGGTTCTTGCCACGCAGTTCACGTGGAACCGGTCCAAAGATACGTGTACCGACTGGCTCGCCCTGGGCATTGATCAACACGGCGGCATTGCGGTCAAAGCGGATTGACGAGCCATCAGCACGGCGGATGTCCTTCGAAAGGCGCACGACCACGGCCTTCATGACCGAGCCTTTCTTCACGCGGCCACGCGGAATGGCCTCCTTCACCGACACGACGATGATGTCACCGATCGTGGCATAACGGCGCTTCGAACCGCCGAGCACCTTGATGCACTGGACGCGGCGGGCGCCGGAATTGTCGGCAACGTCGAGATTGGTTTCTTGCTGGATCATGGTCTATCCCGATCTCTTAAGCTTTCGACGCGTCAACCTTCGCCACAAGCGACCAGCGCTTGAGCTTGGATGACGGGCTGGTTTCTTCGATGCGAACGATCTCGCCGATCTTGGCTTCGTTCTTCTCATCATGGGCGTGATACTTCTTCGACAGGCGCACCGTCTTCTTGAAGACGGGATGCAGAAGGCGGCGTTCCACCTTCACGACGATGGTCTTGTCGTTCTTGTCCGAGACCACCACACCTTGCAAAACGCGTTTCGGCATGTTCGTAATTCTCCTACTTCGCGTTCTTCTGGGCCGACTGCGCCGTCTTCAGACGGGCAATGTCACGCCGCAGTTCACGAATGCGCGAAGGCTTTTCCAACTGGCCCGAAGCACGTTGGAAACGCAGGTTCAGCGCTTCCTTCTTCAGCTTCAGGATTTCTTCTTTGACCTGCTCCTTGGAGAGGCCCTTGACGTCAGCATACTTCATCTAACCGCCCTCCCCCTTATTCGCCGAGGCGCGCAACAAAGCGCGTCTTGATCGGCAGTTTCGCAGCAGCGAGAGCCAGCGATTCTTCAGCGATGGTGCGGGAAATGCCGTCCACCTCAAAGAGCACACGGCCAGGCTTCACGCGAGCGGCCCAATACTCGGTGGAACCCTTGCCAGAGCCCATGCGGACTTCGGCAGGCTTCTTCGACACCGGAACGTCCGGAAACACGCGGATCCAGATGCGGCCGGCGCGCTTCATGCCACGGGCAAGAGCGCGGCGGGCGGCTTCAATCTGACGCGCAGTGAGACGGTCCGGCTCCAGGGCCTTGAGGCCGAAAGCACCAAAGTCCAGCGTGTTGCAGCTGGTCGACTTGCCGTGGATGCGGCCCTTGTGGGCCTTGCGGTACTTGGTCTTCTTGGGTTGCAGCATGATGAGACTCTATCAGGCGTTGGCCGTTTCGCGCTCACGGCGCGGCGCACGGCCGGTTCTGGTGGCCATCACCGGTACCTTCGTTGGCGAGGCGGTCCTGGGCCATCGGATCGTGCTCAAGGATTTCGCCCTTGAAGATCCAGACCTTCACGCCATTGGTGCCATAGGCAGTGTGGGCAGTGGCAACACCGTAATCAACATTGGCGCGCAGTGTGTGCAGTGGCACGCGGCCTTCGCGGTACCATTCCACGCGGGCGATTTCAGCGCCGCCGAGGCGGCCAGAGCAGGTGATCTTGATGCCTTCAGCACCCAGACGCTGGGCCGACTGCACAGCGCGCTTCATGGCGCGGCGGAAAGCCACGCGGCGTTCGAGCTGCTGGGCGATGTTGTCAGCGACGAGCGTGGCATCGACTTCCGGCTTGCGCACTTCAACGATGTTCAGATGAATTTCCGAAGCGGTCATTTCGCCGACCTTCTTCTTCAGCTTTTCGATGTCAGCACCCTTCTTGCCGATCACCACACCCGGACGTGCCGAGTAGATCGTGATGCGGCACTTCTTGTGCGGACGCTCGATGACCACTCGCGAAACGCCAGCCTGCTTCAATTCCTTGGTCAGGTAGGCGCGGATCTTCACGTCTTCATGCAGCATCTTGCCGAAGTCACGCGCAATTGGCGAACCAGCGCGAATCCCACGTCCGGTTGATGCCCAGGCGCAGACCGATTGGATTGATCTTCTGACCCATATTATGCGGCCTCTTTTTTGTTTTGACGGACGATGATCGTCAGTTCACTGAAAAACTTTGCCAGATGGCCGACGCGGCCGCGGCTGTCCGGCGACCAGCGCTTCATCACCAGGTTCTTGCCAACCCAGGCTTCGGCAACAACGAGGTCGTTGATGTCGAGCGAGTGGTTGTTCTCGGCGTTGGCGATGGCGCTTTCAAGCGTCTTCTTGACGTCCTTGGCGATGCGGCGGCGCGAGAAGGCGAGATGGGCCAGAGCCTTGTTCACTTTCATGCCGCGAATTTCAGTCGCCACTTCGTTCAGCTTGCGCGGGCTGATGCGGATTGAACGCGTGATCGCCTTCGCTTCATTGTCGCCCAGGGCGCGTGTTGTTTTCGGTTTGCTCATGTTACTTCGCCGGCGACGCCGCCGCCTTCTTGTCAGAAGCAGAGTGGGCCTTGAAGGTGCGCGTCGGCGCGAATTCACCGAGCTTGTGGCCCACCATTTCTTCCGAAACGTGAACAGGAATGAACTTGTTGCCGTTGTGCACCTGGAAGGTCAGGCCCACGAATTGCGGCAAAATGGTCGAACGGCGCGACCAGGTCTTGATGGCCTGGTTGCGCTGGCCACGGACGGCTTCCGCCTTCTTCAACAGATACCCGTCTACGAACGGGCCTTTCCAGACTGAACGTGTCATCGTTATTGAGCCTTCTTGCGATCATGGCGCGAGCGCACGATCATCTTTGATGTTCTCTTGTTCACGCGGGTCTTGTAACCCTTGGTCGGCTTGCCCCACGGGGTCGCCCAGTGCTTACCGCCGTTGGTACGGCCACCGTTCGGATGGTCGACCGGGTTGCGGGCAATACCACGCGATACCGGGCGTGCACCCATCCAGCGGGCGCGACCGGCCTTGCCGATCACTTCGTTGATGTGGTCCTGGTTGGAAACCGCACCAACCGAAGCCATGCCATTGGCAGGAACGAGGCGGGTTTCGCCCGACTTCAAGCGGATGATGACATTGCCGCCATCGCGGCCAGCCACCATGGCGTAAGTGCCTGCGGCGCGGGCCAGTGAACCACCGGCACCCGGCTTGGTTTCAACGTTATGAACCACGGTGCCAACAGGAACCGAACCAATTTCCATGGCATTGCCCGGCTTCACGTCAACGAGCTTGCCGGAGACAACGGTGTCACCGACAGCGAGACGCTGTGGCGCCAGGATGTAGGACAATGTACCGTCCTGATACTTGATCAGGGCGATGAAGCCGGTGCGGTTCGGATCATATTCCAAACGCTCGACCGTGGCCGGCATGTCATGCTTGGTGCGCTTGAAATCGATCAGGCGGTAAGCGGTCTTGTGGCCACCACCCTTGCGGCGCGAGGTGATGCGGCCGGAATTGCCGCGGCCACCATGGCTGTTCTGGCCTTCGATCAAAGCCTTGACCGGCTTGCCCTTGAACAGGTGGCTGCGGTCAACCTGGATGAGGTGACGGCGGCCGGCGCTGGTTGCGTTGAATGTCTTGAGTGCCATGTCTTACAGTCCTGTCGTCACGTCGAGGCGTTCGCCTTCAACGAGCGTCACATAAGCTTTCTTGCTGTCTGAGAGCAGCGCCTTGCGGCCCTTGAAAACTCTCAGCTTGCCCTTGCGGACCAGCGTGTTCACAGCCTTCACCTTGACGCCGAACAGGCCCTCGATGGCAGCCTTGATCTGCGGCTTGGTGGCGCGCGACGCCACGTTGAACACGTGGGTATTGGTTGCACCAACAAGCGTGCCCTTTTCAGTGATCGACGGGCTCTTGATGATCGAATAGAAATGTTCCTTGCTCATTTAAAGCGAGCCTCCAGAGCTTCAACCGCGGCCTTGGTCAGAACCAGGTTCTTGCGGCGGAGAATGTCGTACACATTGATGCCCTGCACCGGCAGCACATCGATGTTGGCCACATTGCGGGCAGCCTTCGCGAAACCGTCGTTCACGAGCGGCGCCATCAATAATCAGCGCATTGGCGAGGCCGAGTTTTTCGAACGCGGCCTTCACGGCCTTGGTCTTGGCGTCCTTCAATTCAGCCTTGTCGATGATGATGAGGTCGGAAGTCTTCACCTTGGACGAAAGCGCATGGCGCAGGCCGAGCGCGCGGATCTTCTTGTTCAGCGCGGTCTCGTGCGAACGGAAGCGCGGACCGAAGGCCTTGCCGCCGCCGACGAAAATGCCTGACTTGCGTGAGCCGTGACGGGCCGTGCCGCCACCCTTCTGGTTGCCCAGCTTCTTGGTGGTGCGGTTGATCTCACCGCGGCTCTTGGCCTGGTGGGTGCCCTGCTGGCGCTTGTTCAGCTGCCACTGGACCACGCGGTGGATGAATGTCCGCGCGTGGTTCAAGGCCGAAAATGGCATCCGACACGTCGAGCGTGCCGGCCTTGCCTGCTTCAATTGTTTTTACATCGAGCTTCATGATTGACCCTGCCCCTGAGCCTTGTGCCGCTGCGGCAGTGAAAGCACCAGGCTTCGGCGCGCCGTCCGGAAGCTTGCGCTTCACCGAATCGCGAACCGTAACCCAGCCGCCCTGCGAACCCGGAACCGAACCCTTCACCAGGATCAGGCCGCGCTCCTTGTCCGTGCGGACAACCGAGATATTCTGCGTGGTCACGGTTTCAGACACCGAGATGGCCAGGCATCTTCTTGTTCTTGAAAACCTTGCCAGGATCCTGGCGGTTACCGGTCGAACCGATCGAGCGATGCGAAACCGACACACCGTGCGTGGCGCGTAGGCCGCCGAAGTTCCAGCGCTTCATGCCGCCCTGGAAACCCTTGCCCTTGGTGGTGCCAGTCACGTCGACGTACTGGCCAGCCACGAAGTGATCGGCATGGACTTCAGCACCAACCGGCATGAACGCATCTTCAGAGACGCGGAATTCCTGCAGCTTGCGCTTGGGTTCAACCGAGGCCTTGGCGAAAACACCGCGGTCAGCCTTGGTGAGGTTCTTCACCTTCGGCGTGCCCGAGCCCAGCTGCACGGCCATATAGCCATGCTTGTCCTTGGTCTTGTGACCAACGACGTGAACATTGTCGACTTTCAACACGGTCACAGGAACAGCCGCTCCCTCTTCCGTGTAGATCCGGGTCATCCCCAGTTTTCTTGCGATGATGCCTGAACGCATCGTCTTGCTCCTACTTCAGCTCGTTAGAGCTTGATTTCAATGTCAACGCCGGAAGCCAGATCAAGCTTCATCAGCGCATCAATCGTCTGTGGTGTCGGATCCACGATGTCCAGAGACGCGCGGTGGGTGCGCATCTCGAACTGTTCGCGGCTCTTCTTGTCGACATGCGGCGAGCGGTTCACGGTGAACTTCTCAATGCGGGTCGGCAGCGGCACCGGGCCGCGGATCTGGGCGCCTGTGCGCTTTGCCGTGTTCACGATCTCCTTGGTGGAGTTGTCGAGAATGCGGTGGTCAAAGGCCTTGAGGCGGATGCGGATGTTCTGGCGTTGCATGTCTGCCTCTATACTCGGTGATCTTGGCGACGACGCCGGCGCCGACGGTACGGCCGCCTTCACGGATGGCGAAGCGCAGCTTCTCTTCCATGGCAATCGGGCGTGATCAGCTCGACATCGAACGACACGTTGTCGCCCGGCATCACCATCTCGGTGCCGGCAGGAAGGGTCACAACACCCGGTCACGTCCGTGGTGCGGAAGTAGAACTGCGGACGGTAGTTGTTGAAGAACGGCGTGTGACGGCCACCCTCCTCCTTGGTCAGAACATAGACCTCGGCCTTGAACTTCTTGTGCGGCTTGATCGAACCCGGCTTGGCCAGAACCTGGCCACGTTCCACGCCTTCACGTTCCACACCGCGCAAGCAGAGCGCCGATGTTGTCGCCAGCCTGGCCCTGGTCCAGCAGCTTGCGGAACATCTCAACGCCGGTGCACGTCGTCTTCACCGTGTCGCGGATGCCGATGATCTCGATTTCCTCGCCCACCTTCACGATGCCGCGCTCGACACGGCCCGTCACAACCGTGCCGCGGCCCGAGATCGAGAACACGTCTTCAATCGGCATCAGGAACGGCTGGTCAATCGGACGGTCCGGCTGCGGGATATAGCTATCAACCGCTTCCATCAGCTTCAAAATCGCGTCATGGCCAATCTCAGGCGTCTTGCCTTCGAGGGCCGCCAAAGCCGAACCCCGGATGATCGGAATGGTGTCGCCCGGGAACTGATACGAAGACAGAAGCTCGCGCACTTCCATCTCCACAAGCTCCAGAAGTTCCGGATCGTCGACCATGTCGACCTTGTTCATGAACACAACGAGTGCCGGAACACCGACCTGGCGGGCCAGCAGAATGTGCTCGCGGGTCTGCGGCATCGGGCCGTCAGCCGCCGACACCACCAGGATGCGCGCCGTCCATCTGGGCCGCACCGGTGATCATGTTCTTCACATAGTCAGCATGGCCCGGGCAGTCGACATGGGCATAATGGCGCTTCTTCGTCTGGTATTCGACGTGCGCCGTGTTGATCGTAATACCACGGGCGCGTTCTTCCGGCGCCTTGTCAATCTGGTCATAAGCCGTGAACGTCGCACCACCCGTCTCAGCCAAAACCTTGGTGATCGCAGCCGTCAGCGACGTCTTGCCATGGTCAACATGCCCAATCGTCCCAATGTTGCAATGCGGCTTGTCGCGGTTGAATTTTTCCTTAGCCATGGCTGGTCTCCTGGGTCCTGATTACGAGTATTTCTTTTTGACTTCCTCGGCCACGTTGGCCGGGACTTGTTCGTAGTGGTCGAACTGCATCGTGTAGGACGCGCGGCCCTGGGACATCGAACGCAGGTTGTTGATGTAGCCAAACATGTTGGCGAGCGGGACCATCGCATTCACGATCTGCGCGTTGCCGCGTGTCGAGGAGCCCATGATCTGGCCACGGCGTGAGTTGAGATCGCCAATGACGCCACCGAGGAATTCATCAGGCGCGGTGACTTCGACCTTCATGATCGGCTCGAGCAGAACCGGGCCAGCCGTTTCAAAGGCCTCGCGCATGGCAGCGCGGGTGGCGATTTCGAAGGCGATCGCCGACGAGTCAACGTCATGATAGGCGCCGTCAATCAGCGCGACCTTCAAGTCCACAACCGGGAAGCCGATGAGCGGACCAGAGGTCAGAACCGAGTTCAGGCCCTTTTCAACGCCGGGGATGTATTCCTTGGGCACCGAACCGCCGACGACCTTCGATTCGAACGAGTTGCCAGCGCCCTTGTCGGCGGGTTCGATCTCGAGGATGACGCGGGCATACTGGCCCGTACCACCGGTCTGCTTCTTGTGGGTGTAGTCCTTGGTGATCTTGCGGGTGATCGCCTCACGGTAAGCCACCTGCGGGGCACCGACCACAACTTCAACCTTGTGGGTGCGCTTCAGGATGTCGACCTTGATGTCGAGGTGAAGTTCGCCCATGCCCTTGATGATGGTCTCGCCGGACTCAGAGTCAGTCGAAACGCGGAAGGACGGATCTTCGGCAGCGAGCTTGTAAAGCGCCACGGCCATCTTTTCCTGGTCGACCTTGGTCTTGGGTTCGACCTTCATTTCGATGACCGGATCCGGGAATTCCATCTTTTCCAGAATGACCGGCTTGTTCGGATCGCACAGCGTGTCACCGGTGCGGGTATCCTTGAGGCCAACGAGTGCCACGATGTCGCCAGCATAAGCATCGCTGATTTCTTCGCGGTTGTTGGCGTGCATGAGAACCATGCGGCCCACGCGTTCGGTCTTGTCGCGGGTGGAGTTCAGCAGCGAGGTGCCCTTGTTGAGCACACCCGAATAGATGCGGCAGAAGGTGAGAATGCCGTACTGGTCATCCATCAACTTGAAAGCCAACAGTGACAGCGGCTCCGTGTCCGAAGACTTGCGCACGGTTTCCTCTCCGGTCTTGACGTCGATGCCCTTGATCGGCGGACGGTCGAGCGGCGATGGCAGATAATCAACCACGGCGTCGAGCAGCGGCTGCACGCCCTTGTTCTTGAAAGCCGAGCCACAAAGAACCGGGAAGAAGGAAGCGTTCAGAACGGCCTTGCGGAGGAGCTTCTTGATGGTCTCGTTGGCCATCGGCTTGCCTTCGAGATAATCCGTCATCGCCTGGTCGTCGAGTTCGGCGCAGGCTTCGATCATGTCGGCGCGCGCCTTTTCGGCGGCGTCCTTCATGTCGGCGGGAATTTCAACGGTGTCAAACTTGGCGCCGAGTTCTTCGTCGTGCCAGACATAGGCCTTCATCGCCACGAGATCGACCATGCCCTTGAATTCAGCTTCAGCGCCGATCGGCAGCTGGATCGGAACCGGCCGGGCGCCAAGGCGCTCCTTGATGTCCGTGATGCACTGCTCGAAGGAAGCGCCGGTCTTGTCCATCTTGTTGCAAAACACGATGCGCGGCACGTTGTACTTGTCGCCCTGGCGCCACACGGTTTCAGTCTGCGGCTCAACGCCCTGGTTGGAATCGAGAACGCAGACAGCACCGTCGAGCACACGCAGCGAACGTTCGACTTCGATGGTGAAGTCAACGTGTCCTGGGGTGTCGATGATGTTCAGACGCTTGCCGTTCCAGAAGGTCGTGGTGGCAGCCGAGGTAATGGTGATGCCGCGTTCCTGCTCCTGCTCCATGAAATCCATGGTGGCAGCGCCGTCATGCACTTCGCCGATCTTGTGGCTCTTGCCGGAATAATACAGAACACGCTCGGTGGTCGTGGTCTTGCCAGCATCGATATGGGCCATGATGCCGAAGTTGCGATAGTCTTCAATGGCGTGTGAACGGGGCATGTTTTTCTCTTACCAGCGGTAGTGGCTGAAGGCGCGGTTGGCTTCGGCCATCTTGTGGGTGTCTTCGCGCTTCTTCACGGCCGAGCCGCGGTTGTTGCCGGCATCGAGAAGTTCGGCAGAAAGGCGCTCAACCATGGTCTTTTCATTACGGCCACGGGCAGCGATGATGATCCAGCGGATGGCGAGGGCCTGGCGGCGCTCGGTGCGGACTTCGACAGGAACCTGGTAGGTGGCACCACCGACGCGGCGCGAACGCACTTCAATGGCCGGAGCCACGTTCTGCAGGGCGGCGTGGAACAGCTGGACCGGATCCTGCTTGGCCTTGGACTGGATGGTTTCGAAGGCGCCGTAGACGATACCTTCGGCGACCGACTTTTTGCCATCTTCCATCAGGTTGTTCATGAATTTGGAAACAATCAGATCACCGAACTTCGGATCCGGATTGATGACGCGCTTTTCAGCAGAGTGACGACGTGACATTCTCTAAATCCTCTTACTTCGGACGCTTCGCGCCGTACTTGGAACGGCGCTGACGACGCTTCGGCAGACCCTGGGTGTCCAGGATGCCGCGGATGATGTGATAACGAACGCCCGGCAAGTCCTTCACGCGGCCACCGCGGATCATGACAACAGAGTGTTCCTGCAGGTTATGGCCTTCGCCCGGAATGTAGCTCACCACTTCGAAACCGTTGGTCAGACGCACCTTCGCCACCTTGCGCAGCGCCGAGTTCGGCTTCTTTGGCGTGGTGGTGTAGACGCGGGTGCAGACGCCGCGCTTTTGCGGGCAGGACTGCATCGCCGGAACCTTGTTCCGGTAGGTCGGTGCAAGACGGGGCTTGCGGATGAGCTGGTTAATTGTCGGCATGAGCCTCGAAAACCTTCAAATTCATCGGGTTGGGCAAACGAAAAGAGCGCTGCAGCGCCCCAACCCGGGTGCGCCCAACGCCAAAACCAGAGGCCCGACATTCGAACCGGCCAGGTTCAAACGGGGCATGACCTTGAAAAATCTATCTTTTACTTGCCTGTCAGCGTTTTGTGAGGCGAACTCACAACGGCCTGCCGTTGGAAAGTGGCCGTCCTTTATGCGATGAGTCCGCGCCGGTCAACCCCTTTAACGCGCCATCCGCACACTTTCTTGGATTGGCGCAAGCACCCTGGCTGAACAAATAAAGCCGACAAAATCACTCCTGAGTGATTCTCGTTGAGAGCAGGTTTTCAACGCCCCATCGGCGCGCTGAAACGCACTTCCTGACAGCCCACTTACACGGTTCATCAGGTCTGACAATCATTCTGACATTTGGCTAACCAAAATCTCTGGTTCGAGGCGTGAAGACGGTCATTTGAGGCCACGCCATCCCTTTTGCCACATCTTCGCCTTGGATTGGGGTGACCTTCGCGCGGACGGCGACATGACGAAAAACGTAGTACCGGAAGGAATCCAAAAAGATGACCATGCCGCAACGCCACTGGTGGCACGAACTTAATACATGGGAGCCTGAATCCGCGCTTGCCTTTTACGGCAGGACGCTCGGGCTGGGAATTTGAACCGGCTCCCCTGCCCGACGGCGCGGCCTACTGGATTGCCCGCAAGGACGGCAAGCCCGTTGGGGCAATCTTCGAGCTGACGGCCCCGGAATATGAAGGCGTACCATCGCACTGGATGACCTATCTTTCAGTGACGGACATGGCACGCGCCGAAGCCAGCACCGCCAAGGCCGGAGGTGAAGTAATGCGTCCTCCGGTACGTGTTCCCGGCGTTGGCAAACTTGCTGTTGTAACCGACGCCAGCGGCGCCATGATCGGCTTGATCGAGCCCGACAACGCCCACGCGCTGGCGCTTACGCACTAACCGGTTCTCCGGCCCCTGCAGCACCCCGGTCCTCGTGGCCGGGGTTTTTGATTCCGGAACGGCTTCAGTGTTCATCAATTCTTTTGTGGTCGCCTTGGAAGTCTGAATCCGGGGAATTGCATGAAATTCAGTATGGCGGCTACTCTTCTACTTTCAGTTTCTGTTGCCATGGCTCTTCCCGCCGAAGCCGCACGCAAGAAAGCAAAGCGCACGGCCGCCGACGAAATCACGACGGCCGCCATCGACATAGCCACATCTGCAATCGAAAAACGGATGTCGCGCGTACCCGCCGATGGCCAGATTGAAATAGCCTTCGCCCCTATCCCGCAGCGTTCTGCCGAACGGCTGGTTATCAAGGTCATCGACGCGGCGCAGACATCAGCCTTCATGGCCGCCTATCAGATGACATCCAAGCCGATTGCCGATGCCATGTGCCGGGCCGCTGGTCGCGGCGTGGCCGTTTCGGCCGTGCTCGATGCCAAGTCCAACAAGCACGGCGACGGCAATTCGAAATATGATTACATGCTCGCCTGTGGCGTTGACGTAAGAACTGACGCCCGTTACCCGATCATGCATGACAAGTTCATCGTGGTGGACGGCAGGCATGTGGAGACTGGTTCATTCAACTACACATTTTCAGCCGCCGAACGGAATGCCGAGAACGCGCTCGTTGTCTGGAACAATGTAAATCTCGCCAATCGCTACAGCACAGAATTCGACCGTCTCTTCAATGAGGCTGTTGACTAGCCAACTGGACGCTTGGTCTTTCGGTCAGAAGTCCGCGCGCCGCTGATCACCGAGTCCGTATCGGCAATGAGGGTTTGCATGGCCTTGCGCGCGCCTTCTTCGTCCCGGTCTTTGACCATCTTCCAGATACGCTCATGGAGATGCACCGCCTGCTTGAACTTTGGGTTGGCCTGGGTGGTGAACTCAAAAAGAGAACCCAGCGTCTGCTCGATCAGGATACTGAACGGATTAAGCAGCTCGTTGTTGGCTGCAGCCAGTAACTCACGGTGGAAGGCGACGTCGGCTTCGACAATCTGTTCGGAAGTATGCGCGGTTCGCATTTGCGCCAAAGCCGCCCCGAGCGCTTCCAATTGTTCAGGCGTCCGCTTGATGGCCGCCAGCTCGGCGATGCCGGGCTCGATATGGCGGCGGAATTCCTGCGTGGTGGCGATGAACGCCTTGCGTCCGACCGCAGCGCGAACCCAGGAAAAGACATCCTTGTCCAGAAGGTTCCAGCTGGCCCTTGGTGCAACCTTCGCCCCAATCTTCGGCCGCGACACGATGAGACCCTTGGCCTGGAGGATCTTCATGCCCTCGCGCACCGCCGTCCGGCTGGCATTGAAAATGCGCCCCCATTCCGCCTCGTTGTGAATGGTGGCCCCGGGAGGGAATTCCCCGCTGCAAATTCTCTCGCCAATGCGGGAAGCAACTTCAGCGTGAAGATTTCGAACCTGGCTTAACCTTTTTCCCGAAGAAGTGCGTGAGGCTGACTTGTTATTTATCATACAATTCTTGACACCCGCGACAGACTGCTTATGGTCGCGCGCAGCGGGCAAAGCAAGCTTTACGCATTTGCCCCTTCAACATCCAAGGGAGGAATTTAATGTTGAATCGCAGACTTTTTCTTGCCAGCTCAGTCGCTGGTGCAGTCGCTCTGGTTGCCGGCGAAGCACTCGCTGCCGGCAAGGGCCTGATCGGCATTTCTATGCCGACCAAGTCTTCGACACGCTGGATTTCCGACGGCGAATCCATGGTGAAGGAATTCAAGGGCATGGGCTACGACACCGATCTTCAGTACGCTGAAGATGACATTCCGAACCAGCTCGCCCAGATCGAAAACATGGTCACCAAGGGCGCCAAGGTTCTGATCATTGCGCGCCATCGACGGCACCACGCTCTCGGACATCCTGAAGAAGGCCCACGCTGCCGGTGCCAAGGTCATCGCCTATGACCGCCTCATCCGCAAGTCGGGCGACGTTGACTATTATGCCACCTTCGACAACTTCAAGGTCGGCGTGCTGCAGGCCAACTCGCTGGTTCAGGGCATGAAGGAACGCTTCCCCGGCGTGAAGCCGTTCAACGTTGAACTGTTCGGCGGCTCGCCAGACGACAACAACGCCTTCTTCTTCTATGATGGCGCCATGTCTGTCCTGAAGCCGATGATCGACTCGGGCGACATCAAGATCGGTTCCGGCCAGATGGGCATGGACAAGGTCGGCACCCTTCGTTGGGACGGCGCCGTGGCCCAAGCCCGCATGGATAACCTGCTCTCGGCCAACTACACCACGGCCAAGGTCAATGGCGTCCTCTCGCCCTATGATGGTCTGTCACGCGGCATCATCTCCTCGCTCAAGGGCGTGGGTTACACCGTTGGCAAGGACTTCCCGATCGTAACCGGTCAGGACGCCGAAGTGCCGTCGGTCAAGGCGATGCTCGCTGGCGAACAGTATTCAACAGTGTTCAAGGATACCCGCGTCCTTGCTGCCACCACCGCCAAGATGGCCGACGCCGCCCTGCAGGGCAAGGAACCGGAAATCAACGACACCAAGACCTATGACAACGGCGTCAAGGTTGTGCCGTCGAACCTCCTCGTTCCAGTCGTCGTGGGTAAAGATGACATCCAGAAGGTTCTAGTGGATTCTGGCTACATCGCTGCCGACAAGCTGAAGTAACACCGCCAAATTGGGAGCCTCGCAAGTTTACTTGCGAGGCTCTGCTTTCTGCTTCATCATGATAAAGTAAGAGCAGTGGTCAGCTGCCGCAATTTGGAGGTTTGGTTCGGGGCGATGCAGCCTATCCTTGAAATGCGAAATATCACCAAGACCTTTCCCGGCGTGAAGGCCTTGACCGACGTAAACCTCAATGTGCTGCCGGCCGAAATCCACGGTGTCGTGGGTGAAAACGGTGCTGGCAAATCCACCTTGATGAAGGTTCTTTCGGGCGTTTATCCGCACGGTTCATTCGATGGCGAGATCCTCTTCGATGGCCGGCTCCAGAAATTCAATGCGATTTCCGACAGTGAACATACAGGCATCGTCATCATTCATCAGGAATTGGCGCTGGTCCCCCTGCTCTCAATTGCCGAAAACATCTTCCTTGGCCAGGAAACCGCCCGCCACGGCGTCATCAACTGGTTTGAGGCCTTCTCCCGCACCAAGGAACTGCTGAAGAAAGTTGGACTCAACGAGCATCCGAACACGCTCATCACCAATATCGGCACTGGCAAGCAGCAGCTCGTCGAAATCGCCAAAGCGCTGAACAAGTCGGTAAAGCTGCTCATCCTCGATGAGCCGACATCCTCGCTCAATGAAACAGATTCAAATGCGCTGCTTGAGCTACTCAAGGGCTTCAAGGCGCAGGGCATCTCCTCGATTCTCATCACCCATAAGCTGAACGAAGTGATGAAAGTTGCAGACCGCATCACCGTGATCCGCGACGGCAAGACGGTCGACACCCTCGACACACGCACAGCCAAGGTCAGCGAAGACCGCATCATCAAGGCGATGGTGGGCCGCGAACTTTCCGAGCGTTATCCCTCGCGCAACGCCAAAATCGGCGAAACCATGCTCGAGGTGAAGAACTGGAACGCTTTTCATCCGCTGCATCCAGAGCGGCAGATCATCAAGAACGTCAATCTCACTGTGAAGGCTGGCGAAGTCGTCGGCATTGCCGGCCTGATGGGCGCCGGGCGCACTGAATTCGCCATGTCGGTCTTTGGCCGCGCCTATGGGCAGAAAATCATCCGGCGAAGTCCACATGCAGGGCAAGCCGGTCGATGTATCCACCATTCCCAAGGCCATGGCAGCGGGGCTTGCCTACGCCACCGAAGACCGCAAGACCTTTGGGCTCGTGCTCATCGACGACATCAAGCACAATGTTACGCTGGCCAATCTCAAGGGCGTTTCACGCACGGCGTGCTCGATGATCTGGAAGAATTGCACGTCGCCAACCGCTACCGACGCGATCTCGCCATCAGAAGCTCAAGCGTCTACCAGACGACCGTCAATCTCTCAGGCGGCAACCAGCAGAAGGTGGTGCTGTCAAAATGGCTGTTCTCGGGTCCCGAAGTCCTGATCCTTGATGAGCCGACGCGCGGCATCGATGTCGGCGCCAAGTTCGAAATCTACGGCATCATCAACAAGCTCGCGGAAGCCGGCAAGGCCGTCATCGTCATCTCGTCGGAAATGCCGGAACTGCTCGGCATCACCGACCGCATCTACATTATGAACGAAGGCCGTTTCGTCGGCGAGATGCCCACTGCAAAAGCCTCGCAAGAGGCCATCATGCGCACCATCATGAAATCCTGGGAACACTGATCATGACACGATCTGCCAGCTCCGTTTCAGCCGCAGAGAAACCCAAGGTCTGGGAATACATCAAGACCAACCTGCGCGACTACGTGCTGCTCATCGCGCTGATCGCCATCATGATCTTCTTCCAGTTCACCACCAACGGCACGCTGTTCATGCCGGTGAACCTGACCAACATCATCCTGCAGAACTCCTACATCATCGTGATGGCGCTGGGCATGCTGCTGGTCATCATTGCCGGCCATATCGATCTATCGGTGGGTTCCGTCTCCGGCTTTATCGGTGGCGTGGCGGCACTGCTTCTCACCGGCACCATGCCGTTCTTCAAGGACGAGCAGCCTGCCCTTCAAGCTCGATACGTTCTCCACGGGCGTCATCTGCATCGCGCTGGGTGCGGCCATTGGTGCGGCCCAGGGCTATTTTGTCGCCTACTACAAAATCCCGGCCTTCATCATCACGCTGGCTGGCATGTTGATCTTCCGCGGACTTGAACTCCAGGTTCTGGGCGGCGCGTCCGTTGGTCCCTTCCCGCCACTCTTTCAGGGCCTGTCAAACGGTTATGTGCCCAATATCTTTGGACGTCAGCGTTGATGGTGCCCCGTTCAATCTTCTTGCTGTCATTGTTGGCGTGATCATCTCGGCCGGCCTGATTTTTTTCAGCATCAAGGAACGTCGCGCCCAGCTCGCGCATGGTCTGGCTGAGGAGCCAACCGAGATTTTCTGGGGCCGCAACGCCCTGATCGCCGTTGCCTTCATCGGCTTCTGCTGGCTGATGGCCTATTACAAGGGCTTGCCCAACGTTCTGGTCGTGATGGGCGTGCTGATTGCACTGTTCATCTTCATCACCAAGCGCACGACCTTCGGCCGCCGTATCTACGCTTTGGGCGGCAATGAAAAGGCCACGCGCCTTTCGGGCATCAACACCGAACGCCTGACCTTCTACATCTTCACCATCATGGGTGCGCTCTCGGCACTGGGTGGCATGATCTATGCCGCCCGGCTCAACGTGGCCACGCCCAAGGCCGGACAGGGCCTGGAACTCGATGTCATCGCGGCCTGTTTCATCGGCGGTGCGGCGGTGACAGGCGGCGTCGGCAAGGTGACGGGTGCCGTCATCGGCGCCTTCATCATCGGCGTCATGAACAACGGCATGTCGATCCTTGGGCATCGACATCGGCTGGCAGTTCGTCATCAAGGGCGTGGTGCTGATGATCGCCGTGTTCATGGACGTCTATTACAAGAACAAGCGCTAGACAAACCGTCCCGGCTTGTCCTGCAGCTGGCGTTCGATTGCGTCCTTGTCGATCAGCGACCACACCTCCACGATCTTCCGGTCGCGGAAACTGTAGAACACGTTCTCCGCAAATCTGACACGCCGGCCGTTCACGGCAAGCCCCAGGAATTGGCCCTTGGGTGAGCAGTCAAACATCAGCCTGCTCGCGCACATGCGTCACTGTTGGTCACCAGCAGTTCGATGTTGAAACGGAGATCGGGAATGGCGCGGTAATCCTGCTCCAGCATGGCGCGGTAGCCGGAAACACCGAGATGACGACCATTGTGGATGGCATTCTCGTTGACAAATTCGCCCAGGCTCTCCCAGTCCTGAGCATTGAGGCAGTCAATGTAGGCGCGATAGATCGCCGTGAGATCAGTGTCCGGCATCAATTTCCGCAGCACCTCAGGTGCGTGCCACCTTGTGGGCGAGGTCGCTGCCCAGCAGGCCCATCAGGCTCTGCTTCAGTTCCGGATTCTTCTCTGTCAGCTTGTTCAGCGCCTCATAAGGCCACGTGATGAAGGTGGTGCCGGGCGCAACAGTCACGGTGGCCGATGCTGGCGTGTTTTTGAGATAGGCAATTTCGCCGACGAACATCTTCGGGTCGACAGGAATTTCGCGCCCTGCCTTGATGATAGTGATGCCGCCATCGAGAATATAATGCAGGGCTTTCACTGGCTCTCCCTCTTTGGTCAGCACCGTGGCCTCGGAAGCCTTGTTCCAGCCGCCGATGCGCGTCAGCCGCCTGAAGTCGCCCGGTGTCATGGCACCAAAGCCCTGATAGAGCTTCATGTCATTGTCACTCATTGTCGAATGGCGCTGGTCGCGCAGGATCAAGCCGATCATCACGAAATTGATCAGCATGTTCATGGCCGAATAGAACATCAGCGTCCAAAGCGGCCCTTCTCCGTACGTGATGTAGTAGGTCATGAGGCAAATCTCGCCGAGAATGGCGAAAGAGCGCAGCAAAAGCTGGTTCCGGAAGGTGAAGCATACGAGATAGAGAATGGCTCCAATATGAGCCAGGATTTCCCACGAGAAATGGCTGGAAAGGCTGGAAATCATGGTCGTTCTCGTCCTGTATGCGTGTCGATGACCGGACGCCCCTCATGGCCACCCGCCATGTGTCCGGACAGTGCATACAGTTCGTTCAATCTGCTTGATATGTCAATGCGCTAGGAGGCAATCCACATATGTGCGTCACATACAATTTAAATCATTCCAGATCGGCCCGCGGATAAACTCCTGCCAACACATCCTCAAAATGTTTCTTCACATGTTCATCACAGTGACATGAGCGCTGCCGCAGCGCTTCGAGGTTGACGATCTGGATATGCCCGCGCCGCACCGCGATAATTTTTTCGCGTTTCAGCGCGTTTATCACGCGGCTCACATAGCTGCGGCCCACACCCAGCATCGAAGCGAGGCGTTCCTGTGTCAGTGGCACGTCAAGGGATGATGTGCGGTCGGTGGCCGCCAGGGTCCACTTTGCCATGCGCTGCTCAAGACTGTGCAGGGCATTACAGGCGGTGGACTGAAAAATCTGTGCAAGCATGCAATCGGCATAGCGCGAGAAAAGGGACTCCACGCTTTTTGATTGCTTCTTTGCCTGTTCAACTACGGCGACTGGCAGCGTGAGGAAGTCACCCCCGAACTGTACCATGATGCGGGAATAGGCCGGCAATTTACCATGGCTCACAATGCCCCCAACTGCACCTTCACGGCCCACCATCATGGTCTCAACCGCATTGCCGTCCTCGGTCTCGACAACAAATGAAACCAGTGTGGATCTGCATGGAAAGTAAACCGTCTCGACATCATCCCCCGGCGAGTAAAGAACATGGTTTTCAGGGCTCGAAAACGGCTTCAGATAGGGGATGAGGTAATCCACATCAGCTTTGCGAAGCGCGCTCAATAATTCATTGTCGCGCCAGCTCAGAGTTTGAAGTTCGCCTTCATCAATCATTCCCAAAAAATCCCCATTTTACGTTCACAAATGCACAGACGTGTTTCCATTTTTGACATAAGCACTGTAGGTGCATGTCGCGGATTCGCTTCGCAGGCTTTCGCGGCTGGGCCGGCAAACTCGTTCTGAATCTCGCATCTCTATGAGTGCTGCGGATCCTCCTCGTGCAACATATTGTGCAAAGAGTTTATCCCGGTCTCTCGGCCCAAACAGGTTTGGCACCGTTCTCGCAAGAATGACGGCCGTCATGTAACCTAAAGATTTTCCAGAACGATTTGTTCCCTGACCCCGAAATCAAACGTGTGGAAAAGGTATGTGGAATGGCCAAGTCTGGACGTAAAGCTTTCGCGGGAAAGATCGCCCTGGTTGTCGAAGGCGCGTCGTGGATCGCAATGGATATCGAATCATGCCTTCGTGACCTGGGATTTCACCAAGTGATCGCCAAATCAGCGCCTGTTCAGGGCCTGCGCGCCGTGGTTGAAGCACCTTTCATTGACGTCGCACTGCTCAATTTGAACAGTTTGGGTCAACATGCCACCGAACTGATCTTGGCTTGCCGGGAGCGCAAAATCCCATTCGGAATAATTTCGGGTGATTCGAGGGCCTCCGAGGTGCCTAAGGCCCTCGAAGGCATTCCCGTCTTGCAGATGCCATTTTCCGCCGACGATGTGTCCAAGGTCGTCGCTCTTTGCCTGCCTCCGGCGACCTGAAGGTCTGCCCCATTTGGTGGCGAGAAAAAACGCCAGCCAAGAAATTCAGACCGGCGCCTATCATCACTCCAAGGGCGGCGCGCCACCTGATGCCGTACCTTTTTCAATGAGCGGGATCATGCGTTCCACCCGCTCCGTTGCACCTTCAGGGGCTTTGAACTCGCGGAGGGCGCGCTTCCAGACGTCGGTCGCACGCTGTGCAGACGTTTTGGCGCCAGTCTCTGTCCACATTCCGAAATTGTTGAGGTCTGCCACCAACGGCGCGTAAAATTCTGTCTGATAACGCTCCATCGTATGCGCGGTCTGAAAGAAATGTCCACCCGGTTGAACCTCGGCGATCGCATCAAACCCAATTTCCGCTTCGCTGGCAGAAGGCGGTCGGCAAAGCTCTGCCAGCATCTGCAGGCCTTCGACATCATTTATGAATTTCTCATATCCGAAGGTAAGCCCGCCTTCGAGCCAACCCGCCGCATGTATGGTCAGAGTGGCATGCGCCAGGGTGCAGCCCCATAACCCCATGGTTGTTTCGAGGGCGGCCTGCATGTCAGGGGTGTTCGATGCACTTCCCGTTGCGCTGCGCCAGGGAAACCCGATCAGACGCGCAAGTTGGCCTCCTCCCAGTTGCATCTTCAAATGTTCTGGCGTTCCGTAGGCAGGGGCGCCACTCTTCATGTACACGTTTGAACTGAACCCACCATAACTCACCGGCGCTCCGGCACGCGTGATCTGCGCCAGGGCAATGCCGGCAAGGCATTCGGCATGCTGAAGCGTCAGGGCGCCCGCCGGTGTGATGGGTGCCATCGCGCCCGCGAGACAAAACGGCGTGATGATGGTCAACTGCCCTGCCCGCGCAAAATCGATGATGCCCTGCGCCATAGGATTGTCGACCAGACGCGGTGAGTTGGTGTTGATGATAGTGTTGCACCAGATGTGGTTCCGAAAATCTTCGCTCGTCAGATCCAGGGCAGATTGAATCAGCTCAAACGTCTGTTGCACCTGCTTTCGGCCGCGCGCGTAAAGAAAGAGCGGCTTGTCGCATAACTCAACCTGTGCGCGGGTGATGTCATAGTGCCTCAGATGAGCCGGGACATCCTGCGGCTCGACATTCGGGCCCAAGGCGTGGATGACGTCAAAACTTTGGCAAAGCTTGAGCGCCTCCTCATAATCTCTCAGGCTGCCTGGCCTGCGGCCACGTTCCATGTCGTTGGCATTGGGACAGCCGGAGCCCGCCATGAACATCATGGTGCCTTGTTCATAATCCTGCGCGCGTTCGGGATTTGGTGCGCGCAGCTGGAAGCTTTTGGGGGCGCTGGCGATCGCGGCCTCGACAATGTCGCGACCGATGAAAACCATGTCTTCCACAATACTAGCGCCCGCCGCCGCAAAAAGATCCCGCGCTTCCGGCAAGAGCACACGGATGCCGAGTTCCTGCAGGACTTTCAGTGCTGAATTGTGAATGCGTGCAATTTCAACTTCTGAAAAAGCCGACTGCGGCGGAAACGGATGCTTGAGATGTCTGTAATCAGGTTGCCTGAGACGCTTGCCGTCGCCCTCTTTTCCGCGCCGCCGGGCGCGGGCCGAGGTCACAGGAGAAATATTCAAATCCGCCACAAATCGCCTCCCGAAAAGTATGTGGCGTAGATTGCAAAATTTCGGCCGCGGACGAAAGGAAATGCGACGCGTCTTGAAATCTTTTCACGACCGTGAAAGACGAACTAATAAGCGAACAGGGGCCTTTTAATACGATGGCGAATTGCCATTATCCCAGCCGCACAAGGTATTCCAGAAGGGGCGCCCCTGGCGCCATCCTTCTTCAATCCTGCAATGGTGGTGCTTTTGATACCACCAATAAGCTTTGTCCGCTTTGTGAGAAACATGCGAATTTGAAGCGAACGAACTTCCCGGCATGATCACGAAACTCGACAGCGTCATGAAAATCAAAATAATGTGTTTCACTTCAATCTCCAGGATTTCAGCCTTAAACGACAAAATCGGCATCAAAATTACCACAGCATCACATACAATACATCACTGAGCCGTTTCGCACTTGAATAAAAGATTGGCCGCCACGAGGGCGGCCAATCTATATAAAACGCTGGTTGCCTTACGGCGCTGTCGTCGTGGCAGGCGGCGTTGCAGGAGCCGTATCTGCCGGAGGTGTTGCCGGCGCAGCATTGGTAGCTGGTGGCGTCACGGGAGCTGTATCAGCCGGTGGCGCACTGTTGGTTGCTGGCGCCGTCGCATCTGGAGCGGGTGCCGGAGCGGCCGGTGCCATCTGCGTCTGCGTGCTCTGATCAGTTACAACCGGAGCGGTCGACGTTGGCGCGAAATAGACGCTGTAAGCTATAAAGCCGGCGACAGCCAAAATCACAACCGCCCAAACATAAGCAGTGGCACGATTTCTGCTCGGGCTATCGGCACGCACGTCATTCAATGGCCTCGGTGTCGATTCAAAAACCGTGTCCGAAGCAGGATCGTCCTGCGATTTAATACGGGGAGGTAAAGTGGCCATGTCTGAACTCCTTTCAGTCTGGTTCCCACTTCAAACGTCTGGCGTGCGGATGGGTTCCTTAACAAAAGGAGAGCAAGTTAATCGCCGGAGGCAGACAAAAGATCGCCGGTGATGCCTTTTTCAGTTTCCGGATGAACCATCTGGAACGTGGCCTATATATGGCCCGGCATAGGGGGACACACCCGTTGCATTGTACGGATAGTCATTGTTGCACCGCTCAATCCAGGTTGTGTGATGATTGCGCCTGACTTTGACCATACGGCAAACATGGGGCGGATTAAGCTGCGACCAGTTCCGGCCCTCGCCGATCGAAATATGACCATCCGCCTGCGCCCATAACTGAACAGAAAAGCAGGTCAGGCCAACAGCGCCAGCCGCAAAAATTGCCAACACACGTTTATGTGTCATATCTCATTATCTCAACCGTGAATAAGCGGGTTATAAGCTTCACTGGACGCATTTAGCGCCACTTATCTAACGGCTATCGCGCCTATTTTACAATCCGCAAAATAGCCGGAATGTTCCTTACCAAACACCGCAACTGCAAAAATACGGTATCAATTCATGAATTTAGCAGGAGATTTGGCGGAGACGGAGGGATTCGAACCCTCGATACGCCTTAACAGCGTATGACGATTTAGCAAACCGTTGCCTTCAGCCACTCGGCCACGTCTCCGGGCGCCAAGGGTGCTACGCGCATTGCGCCAACCCCAGAGCAGCCGTCCTTTGCCTTGATTTGGCACGGCATGCAAGCATTCCAACCCCGGAATTTCAACGTGTTGAGACAAAGATCTGAATTTCAGGTATTTTGAAGGGGTACCGGAACGTCTCGGGCAAAATTCCGTTTCCTGCATTAAGCTGGTTTAACCGAATTTTCGTGCGTTTGGATCAGCATTAAACTAAGACGGGTGCCAAGTGCGCCGAAGGAGATTCAAATGCATAAGGCTATAATTGCGGGATTGGCTTTTGGGTCATTTTTTCTGGCTGGCCAAGCCTTGGCCTACGATACATTTATCCCGCTAGGTTATGGCTACGCGACGGGCAAGGGCGACCTCACCCAACTCACGCCAGGCGAACGTTCAGCAATCGGACAAGCAGACGTATACGAAACCGACCTCTGGGAGCGCCAATTGCATGCGCGCCAGTTTGATACTTACAGAAGCAATTTTTCCACTGATCGGAATGCCAACGGCACAGAGGACTGGATCAACTATTGATCCCCTGCCTTAAGTGGCAATTGGCACGCTTAGCGTCATCTGAATGGGATAATGGTCAGAGCCTCCTGGCTCACCTATCGTTTCGCGTGTCAGCGGGCGCATTCCTCCACGGACAAAAATGTGATCGATGCTGAGCTGTGGCAGTCCGTAAGTCGCAGGCCATGTCGGCAATGACGTCAGTAATTGCAAATCAAGCGACTGGCTGAGCAATCCCGTAATCCTGGAAAATGGGGTGGCATTGAAATCCCCCATCAGGAGAATCTTGCCGGGTTGCACCTCAAGCAAGGCGACCAGTGCCTTTGTCTGTGAATACTGGTGCATGAGATGCGGGAAACGCGTCGTGTGCACACCCACCACGGTGATGTCACCAAGCTCGTGAGGAAGCTTCGCCAGGATGTAGGGCGGGCCTTCCCAGTTGTCGCTCCCCACAACGTCCGAAAGTGGAAACTTGGAAAGGATGGCCATATCGCATCCGTTTTCCTGCCAACACGTTGCCTGATACGGCCACTGTGTTTTGAGAGCGTCCAAAACCTTGGCGCTGCGCTGATCGAATTCCACCAGCGTCATCACATCCGGATCCATGGATTGAATGGATTTAATCACGGCATCAACATCAGAACCTGAGGAATGCACGTTGAATTGCGCCACCTTCAAAGCCTTTTCACCCTGCCCCAGCGGCTTGATGTCGCCCAGGCGACGCGAAATGCGCCCATAGCCCGTAGCCAGCGATCAGAAATACAAACAGCACACCGGCAACGAGACTTTTGTAACGCGGCGCAAATAACGCCACCGCACAGGCAACAACTAGCAGGAAAGCCTGGATTGAAAATTGTGAAAACAGGTCAAACCGCAGCCACAGCTGTCCCAGCCGGCCCAACGCAAGGCCTGCACATCCAATCAAAAGTCCGAAAAGCGCGCCGCTCCAGTCGCGATGCTTGCGGGTCTTCCGAGGCTCTTTTTGCCCTTCTTCAGAATTATTCAAGTGATAGGAAATCTGAGTATCAGCCACGCCGTCTCCGCCGTCGAACTTTGAAAAGATCGTGTTTCTTTACGGCAAAATCGCGCCCACATCCAATGCAGACCGAAGATAACTGGAATTAGATCAGCTTGCTTTCCAGAGGCAACAGTGCTTCCGGCATCGCAAATCCTGGCATCTCCTCGATCTTCTTCTTCCACGCCACGACATGCGGATAAGGTGTCAGATCAAGAAGGGCTTCCTGTGCATAACGAACAACACCGTAGATGCCGATGTCGGCAACCGTCGGCTTCTTGCCGACAATCCAGTCAGATTTCACCAGCTCATGTTCTAGGACGGCAAGAGCCGCCTTGGCTTCAGTATCGTACATGATGCGAACTTCATCACCGAACTGCCGGCCGCCACGGGCGCGTGAGCGCAGTCGGAAAACTGGCAAGGCAAGCTTGTCCCACTGCCAGAACAGCCATTCGCGAATGCGCTGCTTTTCCAGAGGTTGCTTGGAATTGAACTTTTCCAAGCTCTCGGCGAGGTGGAGCAGGATGGCCGCAGACTGGACTGTCATCAGCTGCCCATCACGCAGGGCCGGCACTTGCCCGTACCGGTTCTTCACCAAAAAGTCGGGCTGCTTGTGAGCGCCTTCGCGCAGGTTCACATGGATATAGGAATACGGGTGACGCATGAGCGAAAGGGCCAGGGCAACCGTATAGGTCGGACCGGAAGTCGCGGAACCGTACAGCGTAAAGCGCTGCCGTTCCTTGGGGCTTGGTCCACGCGCTGGACGCATCGGGCGCGCCGCCGTTTTCTTGGTGTCCGGCTTCTTTAAAGCCAAACTCTTTGCCTTTGCCCGCTTTGGCTTCTTCGCCATGGGAGCATTCTCCTACAGTTGCCGTATACTGATTATCAGCACACGGACTATACAGCGTACACTGCAAAAAGGGAATGCTTGTTAGTCTATTGTTAACACTCTTTAAATCTATGAAATACCGAGCTTTTTCTTAAGTAAATCGTTGACGGCCTGTGGATTGGCCTTCCCGCCGGTAGTTTTCATCACCTGCCCGACAAACCATCCCAGCATCGTTGGCTTGGCTTTCACCGACTCGACCTTGTCGGGATTTGCAGCCACAATCTCATCAACTGCCTTTTCAATGGCACCGAGGTCGGTCACTTGGACCAGCCCCCGTGCTTCCACAATCTGGGCGGGGTCACCACCCTCGTTCCAAAGGATTTCAAACACATCCTTGGCTATCTTTCCGGAGATCGTGGCTTTGGAAATCAATTCAATAAGACCACCCAACTGCTTGGCAGAAATGGGAGAATCTTCAATTGGCTTACCTTCCTTGTTGAGCCTGCCGAACAACTCGTTGATCACCCAGTTTGCGGAAAGCTTGCCATCCCGTCCCTTGGCCACATCTTCAAAAAAGGCAGCCGAATTCTGTTCTGCGACCAGCACCGAGGCATCGTAGGCCGATAGGCCAAACGACGAAACGAAGCGTGTTTTCTTCTCGTCCGGCAGCTCCGGCAGGGACGACTTCACCGACGTGATCATCGCCGGGTCCAACTTCAGCGGAAGCAGGTCCGGATCCGGGAAATAGCGATAGTCGTGCGCCTCTTCCTTTGACCGCATCGAACGAGTCTCGCCCTTGCGCGCATCATAAAGGCGCGTTTCTTGGTCGATCGTGCCGCCATCCTCGAGAATGCCGATCTGCCGGCGGGCTTCAAACTCAATCGCCTGCCCCATAAAGCGGATGGAGTTGACGTTCTTGATCTCGCAGCGCGTGCCGAACTTGTCGCCAGGGCGGCGCACCGACACGTTCACATCAGCGCGCATTGAGCCCTGTTCCATATTGCCGTCGCAGGTGCCGAGATAGCGCATGATCTGACGCAGCTTGGTGACATAGGCCTTGGCTTCATCCGCCGAACGCATGTCGGGTTTGGACACGATCTCCATCAATGCACAGCCGGAACGATTGAGATCAACGAAGCTCATATTCGGATGTTGGTCGTGCAGGCTTTTCCCGGCGTCCTGTTCGAGATGCAGACGCTCGATCCCCACCTCAACAGTTTTGCCATCATCTAGATCTATCGAGACTTTGCCCTCACCTACGATAGGCTGCTTGTACTGCGAAATCTGGTAGCCCTGCGGCAGGTCCGGATAGAAATAATTCTTGCGGTCAAAAACCGACACTTCGTTGATCTGCGCTTTAAGGCCAAGGCCCGTTCGCACCGCCTGCTCCACGCAGAACTCATTGATCACCGGCAGCATGCCGGGCATGGCCGCATCAACGAAGGAAACATGATCATTGGGCTCGCCGCCGAATTCGGCCGAAGCGCCAGAAAACAGCTTGGCCTTGGCCAGCACTTGCGCATGCACTTCAAGGCCGATGATGACTTCCCAGTCACCGGTCGCACCCTTGATCCAGTCCTTCTTGTCAGCAACGCGTTTAGCGGATTCCATATCAAAAATACTCCAATGGGGGCGAGATAACCTGCCCTCCCACATCAATCAAGCCCAGCCAAATGAGCGAATTAGGTGACCTGCGGCAGCAATTCACGCAGCAGTTTGCGGTGCATCGCCTCGTTGAAATCGGAAACGTTCAATGCAGGTTCGATGAAAGCGCCCGGTCCCGCGATCACAGCGCGCTGGTAGTAATCTGCGATCACCGACGAGCCATCGACAATGGGTAGCCCGTTGATCACAATGCCATGCGCTACCGCCTCAGACCGCGACCGTGCAACACTGCCACCTTCATTTTCAGCGCCGTCACCGGAGACATCAATCACCCGCCGCTCGGTGTTAAAAGGCAACGCACCCATGACATCTACCGCGTAGGCAATCCCGGCAGCCATTCCCGTGCCGCCTGGCATCCATACACGCCCGCACTGCTCGATTTCTTCAGCTGTGGCCGCAATCTCTTGCTCAGTACCAATCGCCTGCCAGGAAACGACCAGATTCTGTTTCTGGCTTGTCGACCATTGAACGAGTGCCACAGCCACACGCCCATGCGGACCGGCCGCAATCGCGTCTGCGATATCGGGCCGCCGCAATGCGTCTGCAATGCCTTTCATCTGCAGGGTGAAGTCACCATTGTCGATACTGCTTGAAACATCGACAGCAAACACCAGCGCAACATCTACAGTGCCCGAAAATGCCATCCTACCTCGCTGAAAGAAGGACTATAGGTAATTTGGGAGCCGCGCCAAGCCACGCTGGTGCATGGCCGGCACGGATATGTTGTTAAGCTGCTTCAGCCTCAGCCGGAACCATGCCCAGTGCTGCCAGATAGACATCGAGGAGTGCCTCTTCCTCCATGCGCTCCGCGGGCTCCTTCTTGCGCAGTGAGATCACCTTGCGCAAAATCTTGATGTCAAACCCTGTGCCTTTGGCTTCGGCGTAGACTTCCTTGATATCGGCGGCGATGGTCTTCTTTTCTTCCTCCAATCGCTCAATGCGCTCCACCAGCGCCTTGAGTTGACCTTCCGCAAATGTCGTCTTTGTGTTCGTTGCCACCTTGTGCCTCCAAAAAATCTCAGTGTGACGGTGTTTTCACCGGCTGCATCGCGCCGGTTTGATATTTGGCTCTCCATTCCTCATATGGCATTCCATAAACGCGCTCACGCGCCTCCGGTCGCGATACATCAAGGCCCTGCAACTTCGCTGCATCCTCATACCAATTGGACAGACAATTCCGGCAGAAGCCGGCAAGGTTCATCAGATCAATGTTCTGAACATCGGTCCGCGAGCGGAGATGCTCCACCAGGCGCCGGAAAACGGCAGCTTCAAGCTCGATTTGAGTTTTTTCGTCAAGTTTCATCGCGTCTAGATAGGCGCTCTTCACCACTTCGCCAATGGTTGGATTGGACCTCGTCCACAGACCGAAACTTGCTGTGGGTTTCGACGAAATATCTTGGCAACGAGCAATATCGAGTTTCACAAAAGTTAACCGTTCTTAATACGGCAACACCCTGTGAAGTCGCGTGCCGTGCACCAAACGGTGATGGCATCCTCCCTTGTAGCACCCGTCAGAATCCCCTAGTGAAAGGCACAATTGGGGTGATTTGCCTAAGTTTTGCTATAATGGGTGGGGAGATAGGGGCATGAAACGCATATTGACGGCCAGCTGCCTTGGCCTGGCGTTTGCGGGTTATTTTGCCCTACCTGCCAAGGCTGATCTCAAGCTCTGCAACAACACAACCAGCGGGGTCAGCGTCGCCATCGGCTACAAGGACAAGGAAGGCTGGGCTTCGGAAGGCTGGTGGACCGCCAAGCCCCAGGGCTGCATCAACCTCCTGAAAGGCGCGCTCATTGCCCGCTACTACTATGTCTACGCCGTCGACCGCGAAAAGGGCGGCTCTTGGGGCGGCAAGGCGATGATCTGTATCAAGGACAAGATCTTCACCATTCGCGGCATCGACCATTGCCAGGATCGCGGCTACCAGCAACAGGGTTTCTTCGAAGTCGATACCGGAGAGAAACAGGATTGGACGGTATCACTGTCTGGTGACAAAGCTCCGTCACAACCTGCTCCAGCATCGACTGCAGCACCAGCCCAGGGCGCTGATGCGAACGGCACGGGCGATGGCACGCAACCCATGCCTATTCCGGCTCCTGATTCTGGTAACAGCGATAACGCCAACGCCACGCAGCAACAACAATAAGTCAGGGTTCCACCTTGCGGAGAAATCGAAAAGTCAAAATCCTGGCCACCCTTGGTCCGGCTTCATGCACTCGCGAAATGATCGAGAAGCTGTTCTTTGCGGGCGTCGATGTCTTTCGCATCAATATGAGCCATACCAGCCATGTGCTTCTGAAAGAATTGCATGGACACATCCGTGCGGTCGAAGAAAAGGTAAAACGCCCGATCGGCATTTTGGCCGACCTGCAGGGCCCGAAAATCCGCATCGGCACCTTTGCCGAGAAGCAGGTGCATATCAAAGCAGGTGATCACTTTGTTTTCGATGCCAATCCCGCACCGGGCGATGCCACGCGTGTGTTCCTTCCGCATCCCGAAATTTTCGCCGGTGCGAAGATCGGCGAAAACCTTTTGCTGAATGATGGCCGCTTGCGGGTGAAAATCACCAAAGCTGAAGCGACCCGCCTGGACACCACTGTTATTTACGGCGGCACGCTTTCAGACCGCAAGGGTGTGAACCTGCCCGATACGTTGCTGCCCATACCAGCACTCACGGGAAAGGATCGCGCGGATCTCGAAGCCGCTGCCACGCTTGGTGTTGACTGGATTGCGCTGTCTTTCGTCCAGCGTGCAGAAGACGTGGCAGAAGCCAAACACCTGGTGAAGGGCCGTGCCGGCGTCATGGCCAAAATTGAAAAGCCATCCGCCCTTCCGGTGCTCGACGAAATTCTCGCCCACGCCGACGGTCTCATGGTTGCGCGTGGTGATTTGGGCGTCGAACTGCCGCTGGAGACCGTTCCCGCGAAGCAAAAGCACATCACACGTGCCGCCCGGCGCTATGGCAAACCTGTGGTGGTCGCCACGCAGATGCTTGAATCGATGATCACCGAACCAGTGCCAACACGTGCCGAAGTCTCAGATGTCGCCACCGCTGTCTATGAAGGCGCAGACGCTGTCATGTTGTCAGCAGAAAGCGCCTCGGGTGCTTGGCCCGTGCAGGCGGTCGAAACCATGGACCATATCGCGCAATCAGCGGAAAATGATATCTATTATGCCGGTATCATCCACGCTCAGCGCACCGACCCCGGAAATACCACCGCCGATGCCATTTCTTCAGCCGCCCGCTCAATTGCAGAAGATCTGAAGCTGCCTGTCATCGTTTGCTACACAGGCGGCGGCATTACAGGCAACCGAGTGGCCAAGGAGCGGCCCTCGATGCCAATCCTGGCGCTGACACCCATTGTCAACACCGCCCGCCGCCTCACCTTGACTTGGGGTCTTCATCCTCTCGTGGTACCTGATGCCCAAAGCCTTGATGACATGATGACCGGTGCGGGAGAACTTGCGTTCAAGGAAGAATTCGCCAAGCCCGGCGAGAAGATCCTGATTACAGCTGGTGTGCCGATTGGTGCTCCAGGAACGACCAATTTGCTCCGTGTTGCCACTCTCGGCCCCGGCGGCAAGGGCGTCTAGTTACTCGGCCTTGCGCGTGGCTTTGAGTTCCCGCCGCAGGCCGATGACCATGTAAAGTGCAAAAGCCAGAAGCGCGACAAGAAGGCCCAGCAGCCCCCAGTCCGCACGCGTGAGATGGAAGCCGTCAGCGCCATGCTGTTGCCAGACGAACAGCCCGACGACACCCAGGAGGAGGGCCGCGATGAGCATCGTCATGTATTGGATGGCAATCAGCACCAGCCGTAGCAGTGGAGACATTTCCGGCATTGTTTCCGCCTTTCCGGCCCGGCATTATGCTTCAAAATCGGGCGCAAAGCTTCCTCATGTCAAAATCCAAGAATACCGACCGCAAGAAACTAAAGCCGGCGACGCGTCTGGCATCGGCCGCGCGCAACTATACTGAGCATGGCATGGTCAATCCGGCAGTCTACCGGGCATCGACTGTGACATTCGATTCAATGGAGCATTTTGAAAGCAACACCGGCCCCTATTTCTATGGCCGGCGCGGAACGCCCACATCGCGCGCAATCGAAACAGCAATTTCGGAGTTGGAAGGTGGTCACAATGCAAAAGTCTGCCCTTCCGGCCTGTCGGCCATCAGCGCCACTCTGCTCGCCTTTCTATCGCCGGGAGATCATCTCCTGATTGCTGATTGCGTCTATGCTCCTGCCCGGCATTTTTGTGACACCGTCTTACGGCGTTTGGGCGTTGTAGTTGAATACTTTGATCCACTCATTGGAGCCGAGATCAAACGTGTGTTCAGGCACAACACAAAAATGGTCTACGCCGAATGCGTGGGCTCAGGTACGATGGATGTCGCGGACATTCCCGCGCTTGCAGCGGCCGCTCACGCTCACGGCGCTTTGATGGTTCTCGACAACACCTGGAGCGGCGGGCTCTTTTTTGATGCTTTCGCCCATGGCTGTGACATCTCCCTCCAAGCCGCAACCAAATACATCGTCGGTCATTCAGACGTGATGTTCGGATCTGTTGTATGTTCCGAGGCAACTTGGCCTCAGTTTAAGGAAAACTACGAGATCATGGGCCTGTTTGCCGGTCCCGACGACATGTACCTGGCACTCAGGGGCTTGCGTACCCTTTCCGTCCGCATGGAACGCCAGATGAAATCCGCCATCAAAGTAGCGTCATGGTTGCGCGAACGGCCGGAAGTTACCTCCGTTCTTTATCCCGCACTCAGCAACGATCCTGGCCATGCCATCTGGAAACGGGATTTCACGGGCGCGGCCGGTCTTTTTTCATTTACACTTGAAAATGCTTCCAAGTCCGCTCTCGCGGCGATGATCGACGGCCTGGAATTGTTTTCAATGGGCTATTCATGGGGCGGCTACGAAAGCCTTATCGTACCTGTGCATCTCGCACGCACGAGGCCACAAAAACCCATTAAAGAACCCCTGCTCCGTCTGAGCATCGGCTTGGAAGATCCGGACGATTTGATTGCTGATCTCGACTCTGGATTGAAACGGCTCGCTGCGACTACTTGAATTCCCGTAATCGCACCCAATCTTCCGGCCAATAAGGAGAGAATCCGATGAAAACTGTATCGTGTCTTGTTGCGGCTGCGGCGCTTGCTTCTGGCTTTGCCACAGCAGCTTTGGCGCAATCGGACGATCCCGAGCTCATTTTCAAGAAGAACACGGTTTTTCACCTGCTCTCCCCCGATGCCAAGCTCGCCACTTATGTGATCGATGATCCCAACATTGATGGCGTCGCCTGTTATTTCACCATTCCGGAACAAGGTGGGTGGGCAGGTTGGGCGGGATTTTCGGAGCAACGTTCCGAAACCTCAATTGCCTGCCGTCAAATTGGTCCAATCAAAATCAACGCCAAATTCGGCCAGGGCGAGGACATCTACCGCCAACGCCGTTCGCTCTTCTTCAAGAAGATGCAAATCGTCCGTGGCTGTGATCCCAAGCGCAACGTGCTGGTCTATATGAGCTACACCGACAAGCTGATAGATGGCTCACCACAGAATTCGACATCGACCGTACCCATCATGCCTTGGGGCACCGACACCACGTCGCAGAAATGTGCTGATTTCCTCAATCAATAGTTTGTTCGTTCGCCGTCAATTCTTCAGCCTTCGCGGTTTTAGAAAATATGCGCGAACACAAAATAGAGGGAATGCCGAAAGCATGATCGCAACGGGCAAGGTCAACACCCAGGCCATGATCATGTTACGCACCGTGGACCATTGCAGGCCGGAGCCGTTGGCCGCCATGGAGCCCGCCACGCCTGATGACAGGATGTGAGTGGTGGAAACCGGAAGGCCAAACATGTCCGCAGCCGAGATGGTGGCGGCCGTAACCACTTCGGCTGACAAGCCCTGCGCATAAGTCATGTGGGTCTTGCCAATCTTTTCACCCACGGTCACCACAATGCGCTTCCAGCCCACCATGGTGCCAAGGCCCAAGGCAATGGCAACGGCGATCTTCACCCAGGTGGGGATGAATTTGGTGGCACTGTCGAGCGAGGATTTATAGGCACTCAGCGTCTTTACCTCGTCGCCCGTCAGATTGGCGGCCTTGTCCTTGCCCAGGAAACGAAAGGCTTCCGACGCCAGGTACATGTCGTTGCGGGTGTTGCCGACAGCATCAGCCGGCACTTTGTTCAGCGAACCATACTCTGTCACTTCGCCCGAGATTGCCATCACCAGGCCTGAGGCAGCCGGAATGGTGTTGTCGGAGAACTTGCGGTGCGCAACGTAGTCCGAAAGCACAGCGCGCATCTGATCCGGTGGCACTGCTGTGGCGCCGGCATGGGCCTGCAGCACTTTGGTGGCAGCATCAGACGTCTGCACAAACTGGGTCATCTGTGATTCCGGCAAGGCACGGTTCAAGGCATAGGCGGTTGGCAGCGTGCCGATCAGGATCAGCATGATGAGGCCCATGCCCTTTTGGCCGTCATTCGAACCATGGGCGAAGGATACGCTGGTGCAAGTTAGAACCAGAAGGATGCGGATCCACCACGGCGGCGGCTGGTTGCCCTTCGGCTCGGTGTAAAGGGCCGGAATGCGAACCAGGGTTTTGAGCAGCAGGAACAAAGCGGCAGCCACGCCGAAGCCAATGAGCGGCGAGATGAGGAGCGCTTCACCGATTTCGGTGGCTTTGCTCCAATCCACGCCGGAAGTGCCACTTTGGCCGTGCATCATGGCATTGGCAACGCCAACTCCGATGATGGACCCAATCAGCGTATGAGAGGAGGATGCCGGAAGTCCGAGGTACCACGTTCCCAAGTTCCATATGATCGCGGCAATGAGCAATGCAAAAACCATGGCAAAGCCGGCCGAACTGCCGACCTGAAGAATGAGTTCCACCGGAAGAAGCGAGATGATGCCGAAGGCCACGGCTCCGGTTGAAACCATCACACCGAGAAAGTTGAAGAAGCCTGCCCAGACCACCGCCACATTGGGCGGCAAGGCGTGCGTGTAGATGACAGTTGCCACGGCATTGGCGGTATCATGAAAGCCGTTCACAAACTCGAAACCCAGCGCAATCAGGAGCGCAACGCCAAGCAATGCAAACGGCAGGTATGTCCTGATGGGCATGCCGCTGTTCACGATGTCGCCCCAGATGCTGTAGGCCGTGAAGAAAAGGCCCACCGCCAGTCCTGCGCCAAACAGCAGCAGGCCTGACAGGTTCATACCGCGGTCAAGATTGGGCTTTGGTCCATCCAAACGGTGGCCAGCGCCGTCCATGGTAATGTCTGACATCTCAATCCCCTCACGTTTACAGTCTTGCTGGAAAGCAAAGGGCGGCAATGTGACAGTCGTTTTACGACGCATGCAGAAGCCAGGCGTCCTGCGGATAGCACTAAGTACAGTGGTGCTGTTTAGCTGCCCAACAAACTGCACCCACGAGCTGCATTAACCCAATTCGCGCAAACACTGTGCGCCACCTCGTCTTTGCATCTAAATCCAATCCCTCAGCCAATTGATGCAGCGACAGGACAATGCGATGACAAACATTGCAGACGCAGTTGCCAACGATTCTGTGCGAATGGAAGTGCGCCGCTTTGCCGGCTTGATTGCACTGGGTCTGCTGGGGCTCTCAATCATTCTCCCCGCGATACAAGATCAGGGCGTGAATTACTCCATCGCCTATGGCGAAAATCTGATGGCGCAAGGCTGGCAAGGCTTTGTCAAATGGCATTTCGAATGGCTCGCGAGCGTCGCAATGATCGCGGGCTCTCTCCTGCTCATTCTTGATAGCAAGCCGCGCCGTTGGTTGGCTTGGGCCAGCATTATTCTCCCGTTGGAAAGCCTGGCGATTGCTCTGAACTGTGCCGCAAGCAAGTTCTGCCCAACGGCCGGCCTGGAAACGAGCTTTTATGTCTGGCTCGCTGGAGGCACCTTCGTGGGTCTCTATGTTTTCAACGAGCACCGTATTCTGAAATGGCTGCTCAAGGACACCAGATAAAAGCACTCAACTTCTCCCATCCAACATGACCTGATTTGACAATCTTGCTTGATGTGGAATTTTTTTCGCCTGCCAATTGACTCTCGGACCGTGACAGTCGCATGCTTAATTTAGGCAAAAGATGCGGACGTGTGTTGCGTATGAGTATTGAGGAACTAATGACCGGTTTAAGCGGCGCGCATATGTCGGTGGTGCGCGAGTTTGTGAATTCCATATTTAAGCGCATGGAATCAGGCGACTTGGCACCGGATGAAGGAATGGTTGAAGTCGTCACTGCCATTTCCAACTTTGATGCCGGAACACACGCAGGCGCGATGAACTACATGTGGACGGCTATCGCAACAGAAGTTCGATAAGCATAAGCAGACGCAGCGAACAAAAGTCGATCTCTGCCGGATCGATTTTGCCAAAACATCCGTCAAATCATCATAGGTTATCCAGCTAAGTTATTGAAAATATTGGCGACCCCGGCACGATTCGAACGTGCGACCTAGTGCTT
>CAVWWQ010000003.1:0-1632195 GCA_963758815.1 uncultured Alphaproteobacteria bacterium | reverse complement strand
ACTAGCTCCACGGCACCTGCCAAAAAATACCATGCATGATTTCGCCGTCGTGAGGTTCCCGCCTTGTCTGGATCGGCACGCCCATCGTTCTCAGGCCAAAGACATAGGCACCGAGACGCACAGCCCAGCCCGCCATGAAGGCTTCAAGGCTCGTAATGCCTTTTGGCCCGACCTTTACCAGAGCAACGATTGTCTCTGCTTCTCGACCAGTTGCGGTGAGCGTTGGGCCCCTGCCAATGCGGAAACTCGCTTTGAGCCTACCCATGCTTCACCTCGATTCCGGAGACGAGGAAGTTGCGGTCAATCTGCCATCGAATGACTTTAGGGAAAGGTCGCGCGCGGTGGCGATTGGCCCAAGCGAAAAGGGGGAGGTAGATTTCAGCTGCTGGCGGTGTTATATGTTTCATGTCAAATGTTCTCGTGATTGGGGATTGAGACAAGCCCGGCGCTGAAACGCTGGGCATTCTTTTTTCAGGCTGCATGTTTTGAATGTGCGTCAAGGCTCGCTAGCCAATCTTCGGCATCGTCGGCCCGAATGAGACGCTTTGAGCCCACGGTGACGGACTTCAAGTTGCCGTCTTTGATCAGCTGCCAAATTTTAGTGCGGCCGAGTTTGTAGAGGCGACCAAACTCTTGAATGGTGTAGGCGCGGTCCATTTGTGTTCACCTTAAACATTCCGAGCGCAGGATTACGTCGGTGAACAGGTCATATAGTGCGATAGGTCGGCACCCGCAAAAGCCAACTGGTCCAAACAAATAAGGGTTTAACTGGACTTCCCTAGTCCCCGGTACTGTCCTTCAAACGCTGCTGAAATACTTCATGTGCGTCGCTGCATCGGTCTTTAGCCACTTGCCGACAAAATCTAATATGAACCCTTTACCATTGGCATGGCTCCATTCCGCCCAAATTTTCAGAACTTCCGAACGCGAAAGTCCGTGTTTCGCTTTCAGATCCGCGAGCGCGGCCTCTTGCTTCGTACTTATACTCATAGCGAGTTTCATTTTGGCGAGGATATCGGCTTGGCGAATCCCATCAACGCGATTGCCTTTTCTTCGAAAGCGAAATTCTAACCTTCTATGACCGGGATACTGAGAGTCTTGTAACCGTCGTCCTCGAAGGCGCTGCTAATCATTTGGGCGATATCGTAAGGAATGTCCTTCCTATTTTCTATGGCATCGGCGAGAAGTTCTGCCATTTGTTCGTACTTCCCGGTTAAGTACGCTCGATAGGCAACGCCGTTTTTGTCGTTTCTTGCATGACCATTGAACAAAAGGGCGCACTAAGCGCCAGTGCCAATCGTCGGACATGATGGGCATTTCGTATCTATATCGCACCACGTTGCATCCCCTTAGACCGGTTTATAGGCTAAGCGATGGACCCAACGGCTCACGCCGCTCCATTCTTGAAATGGATGACATTATCAGCACTCCTACTGGCACAAATTGCCCCATGCTTCATTAGTTGGCGACGTTTCTCGAACTGGTCCCCGCGCCTGTACGCCGCCTCGGCCTTGTCGCTGATGCGATGGGCTAAAACGTGCTCGCAAGTTTCATGGGGGAAAGAGGTTTGTTCGCTAGCCCAGTCTCCGGAATGTCGAGCGGAAGCCGTGCACAGTGATTTCAGTGTGGCCCATGCGCCGCAGCTGCACTGTCACGCCATGCTTAAAGCGGTGACTTTGCTTTGTTACCTGCAAACACAAAGGGGTTCGCCCTCACTTGTTGCAAGCTTCTAAGAATTCTAACCGCCCTATCGGTGAGCGGTATGCGATGTTCATGGCCCGCCTTCATGCGGCAGGCCGGAATGGTCCAAATCTTCCTTTCAAGGTCAAACTCGGGCCATTGGGCATTGAGAACTTCGGTCGTCCGAGTGGCCGTAAGAATACACAACTCTAATGCTAGCGCGCCGGTGGTTTTTTTGTCCTTCAAGGCTCCAATAAAGCCAGCGAGCTTATCGTAGGCCAAAGCTCCGTGGTGGCCGCGCGTGAGACGTTGCCGGGACGGCAAAATCGCCTTGAGATGCCCTTCCACCGGGCTGGGTTTTCGCCTTGGTACAAGCCCCGAGCCCTTGCGGCGTCCAGCACGTTTTCCAGGCGGCCCCGGAGCCTTGAAGCGGTTTCCGGAATTTTTGACCAAATCGGCTGCAACACTTTCAGGACGGCTTCGGTGTCAATCTGGTTGACCGGTTTTGAGCGGATTGCTTTGCAGTAGGCTTCACCGAGCGTCATTTCCCATTGCGCTGCGTGTTTCGCATTCTTGAATTTTGGACGATGGGCCTTAATGTAATCATCCGCAAAAACCCCGAAGGTGGGAATAGCCGTAAAGAGGCGCGGCGGTGGGCGTCTTTTGCCGCCAGCGGGTCTATCCCTGCATTGCCCTGAGCTTTCGCGCGTCCAGCGCCTTCTCACGGGCCTCAGCAAGGGAAACATTGGCAGTCCCGCCCAGACCCATCTCTTTGCGCTTGCCGCTCCACCGATAAAAGAACGTCCAGCGCTTGCCGCCATTGCTGCTTATCGAAAGGTACAAGTTGTTCTCACCATCGGCGTAGCGCCCCGGCTGACTGAGGCTCTCTACCTTGCGCGCGCTGAGTTTTCCGGCCACTGCGATTGCTCCCTCTGTCCTACCACCTGTCCTACCAGAACCGCCGGATTTCTGGCAAACATCCAAGAACCCTTAAAAGCAGAGGCGAATGCAACTCGTTATCAAATGGCCCGATTTTGCGACAGTGGCGATTGACTGCGGACGGCGGAAAACATATGTTCGGGGGACACTCTTTCCGCCATTTTTCTGTAACCTGCCGGAATGGTTGCATCCATGTCTCACGTCAAAGAACTTCGCGTCAAAGAAGGCAAATCTGTCGATTTTAGAACGTGGCCGACTGCCATTGCTCCAGTTTACGAGTTGAAGAAAGACTATGAGTTGATTCTGGCGCGGCATATCGCACGGCTGAGCGAACAGCAGCAGCTTCTCTACGCCACCAATTCCCATGCTGTTCTGGTGATCTTCCAGGGCATGGATGCCGCAGGCAAGGATGGCGCCATCAAGTATGTAATGTCGGGCGTCAATCCACAGGGTTGCCAGGTCTACAGCTTCAAGCAGCCAAGCCGCGAAGAGCTGCAGCATGATTTCATGTGGCGCAGCATGGTGAGAATGCCTGAGCGCGGGCGCATCGGCATTTTCAACCGCTCCTATTATGAAGAGGTTCTGGTCACGCGGGTACATCCGGAATTGCTGGTCAATGAGGCGATTCCGGATATCCCGTCCGAGCATTCGAAAATCTGGCGACACCGCTACAGGTCAATCAACAATGTGGAGCGGCACCTGCACACCAATGGCACGCGCATCATCAAATTCTTCCTCCATCTCTCGAAAGATGAGCAGCGCAAGCGCCTCCTCGAACGCATTGACGACCCGCACAAGAACTGGAAATTCAGCCTGGCCGATGTGCAGGAACGCAACTTCTGGGACCGGTACATCACAGCTTATGAAGAGTGTCTGGCGGCCACCAGCACGGATGATGCACCGTGGTTCGTGATCCCCGCCGATGACAAGGAAAATGCAAGGCTGCTGATTTCGGAAATTCTGCTCGACCGGTTGGAGGATATGAAGATGCACTACCCGCAAGCCGGTTCCGGGCGCCAGCATGAGCTGCATGAAATCCGCCGCAAGCTGATGGAATAGCTCAGTCAGAATTGCTCCAGCTAGTTAGCTCCAATGCCTGTTTTTCGGCACTTTGACCCCATGTGGCTTTCCTCGGACTGGCAATATCGGGCTTGCCTTGGCCCCGCCCATCGGGTAAGGGGCCGCAACTGAGAACAGAGGCTTTAAGCTTCTGAAAACCGGGGTGCCGGACCTATGTCCAAGGCACCCTCAATTGTTTCAGACACAATGTGATGATCTCGGCATCTCATTTCCTGCTGGAACGCTCCAACCGCTGCCTCATGCAGCACGCGCCATTGATGGATGCTCCCCCGTGAGCCCCGCGCGTTACAGGATAATACATATGGCGAAATCCGCCGTTTCCATGAACCCCACCCGTGATGACTTTGAATCTCTCCTCGAAGAGAGTTATGCCGACCGCCCCGTATCCGAGGGCTCGGTCGTCAAGGGCAAGGTTCTTGCCATTGAAAACGATCTGGTGATCGTTGACGTCGGCCTCAAGACTGAAGGCCGCATCCCACTCAAGGACTTTGCCCAGCCGGGCAAGGACGCCGACATCAAGGTTGGCTCTACTGTTGAAGTTTATCTCGAGCGCATCGAAAACGCTTTGGGCGAAGCCGTGCTCAGCCGCGAAAAAGCCAAGCGCGAAGAAGCCTGGACCCGCCTCGAAGAAATGTCCGGCAAGAACGAGCGCGTCGATGGCGTGATCTTCGGCCGCGTCAAGGGTGGCTTCACCGTCGATCTCGGCGGCGCCGTAGCCTTCCTGCCCGGCTCGCAGGTCGACGTCCGTCCGATCCGTGACGTGGGTCCGCTGATGCATGTGTCGCAGCCCTTCCAGATTCTGAAAATGGACCGCCGCCGCGGCAACATTGTTGTCTCGCGCCGCGCCATCATGGAAGAGACCCGCGCCGAGCAGCGCTCGGAGCTGGTGCAAAACCTCGCCGAAGGCCAGGTGGTCGATGGCGTGGTCAAGAACATCACCGATTACGGTGCGTTTGTTGATCTTGGCGGCATTGACGGCCTGCTGCATGTCACTGACATCGCCTGGAAGCGCGTGAACCATCCTTCGGATGTGCTGGCCGTCGGCCAGAACGTGAAGGTGCAGATCGTGCGCATCAACCCCGACACGCAGCGCATATCGCTTGGCATGAAGCAGCTGGACCAGCGATCCGTGGGAAGTTGTGGCCGAGAAATTCGTTGTCGGCTCGAAGGTCAAGGGCAAGGTCACCAATATCACCGACTACGGCGCCTTCGTGGAACTGGAAGATGGCATTGAAGGCCTCGTCCATGTTTCGGAAATGAGCTGGACGAAGAAGAACGTGCATCCGGGCAAGATCCTTTCCACGTCTGAACCGGTTGAGGTTCAGGTCTTGGAAATCGACTCGGCCAAGCGCCGCATTTCGCTGGGCCTCAAGCAGGTGCAGCAGAATCCGTGGGTGGCCTTTGCCGCCAAGTATCCGAAGGGCACGGTCGTTGAAGGTGAAGTCAAGAACATCACCGAATTCGGCCTGTTCATCGGCCTCGACGGCGATGTCGACGGCATGGCGCATCTTTCCGATCTCGACTGGAAGCGTCCGGGCGAAGAAGCCATCAAGGACTACAAGAAGGGCGACCAGGTCAAAGCCGTCGTCCTCGATGTGGATCAGGAAAAGGAACGCATCTCGCTGGGCATCAAGCAGCTCACTGAATCGGGCTGGCGCTGGCGCCACTGCGTCGCGCGCAAGCTCGGGTGGTGGCCCACGCAAGGGCGACAAGGTCACTTGCGAAGTGCTGAAGGTGGAAGACGGCGGCCTCGAAGTCCGCATTGCTGGCACCGACATCACCGCTTATGCCAAGCGCGGCGATCTCGCCCGCGACCGTGCCGAACAGCGCAGCGAACGTTTCGCCGTCGGCGAAAAGTTCGATGCCATCGTCACGGCGATGGATGCCAAGGCCCGCAAGGTCAATGTCTCGATCAAGGCCTTGGAAATCTCCGACGAACGTGAGGCTGTGGCCCAGTATGGTTCATCCGACTCGGGCGCTTCCCTGGGCGACATCTTCCAGGCTGCCCTGAAGAAGAAGGAAGAGCAGAAGTAACCGCACAACGCTGGTTGTGATTGAGGCCGGAGCAAAACCCCGGCCTTTTCTTTTGAGTATTCTCACGCATGTCAGATGGCGCGAGCAGTCATGGTTGAGCTCAAGGATTTATGTTCTGATTTATCCGAAAGACGTTGTCGGGATCAAATTTGCGCTTGATGCTCGCCAAACGTCCATAATTTGCGCCATAGTTGGCTTTGACGCGCTTATCGTCGTCCTCGTCCATGAAGTTCACATATCCGCCAGCTTCCGAAAATGGCGCGATGGCTTTCGAATAGTCGCGCACCCACTTCTTGTTTGCTTCGTCCTGTGAGGAGTCGTTCGACGAGGCAAGTACAACCATTGCAAAGTTCGCGTCGCGGTGCCCGAAAGCGGTGGCATCCGCTGCAACGCGGTGGCATGCGCCGTCAATAGGATAGAGGTGCATGGTCGAGCTGACGTTAGGCGCCTTCGGACCATGCTTCACGTGCTCGGCTATGGCTTCGTCGCTCAGTTCCTTCACGAAGTTGCCTTTCCAATATTGGCGGATACCCTTCGGAAAGAGACCGTCGAATGCTGCATTGATGGCCGGATAGGGGACGGGACCCACCATTTCGGCCTTGACCTCTGCGACATCATGGAATGGCTTGAAACGGCGCTCACCTTCCTCCGGATCGCCGGCCCAGCAAGCTATCATGGCGCAGAACATGTCCCCATGCCGGTTCTCGGGGATGAACGGCAGCGGCGGAGCTATCTGGAAGGCGGGAAAAGCGCCCATCTGTTCCGGCGCAGTCTTGATGTAGTCCCGGAAAAACCGCAGGACGTTGGCGGTTTCCTTGATTTCGTAAAACATCGGGCCCCAATAGACGTTCTGGACGGGATGAAGCTTGTACTCAAGCGATGTGCAGACGCCGAAATTGCCACCGCCGCCACGGAGGGCCCAGAACAGATCGGGATTGTCACGTTCGCTGGCAATGACCATCTTGCCGTCGGCCGTGACCACGTCCGCCGATATCAAATTGTCGAGTGAGAGCCCAAGGCCGCGTGTGAGATAACCGATACCGCCCCCAAGAGTGAGACCTGCTATCCCGGTTGTCGAAATAATGCCGCCCGTCGTGGCGAGTCCGAATGCATGTGTGGCGGCATTGAAATCGCCCCAAGTGGCTCCTCCCTCGGCCCGGGCCGTTTTCGCCCTGGGATCAACGCGTACACCTCGGAGCTTCGAAAGGTCGATGACAACACCACCGTCACAAGTCCCAAACCCGGGGGCACTGTGGCCACCACCTCTGATGGCCACCGCAAGGCCGCCTTCGCGTGCGTATCGCACTGCTCTCATGACGTCTCCAGCATTCGCCACGCGAATAACGGCGGCGGGCCTTTTATCGATCATCCCGTTGTGAACCTTGCGGGCCTCTTCGTAATCGGCATCACCCGGTGCAATCACCTCACCACGAACCTGGCTACGGAGATCAGTTATTGTTTTAACGCTCATAGCTTACTCCTTTGGTTGGCTCTTTAAGGCAGCAGATAAAAGTCAGCACGTTGCTGTCGGACGACTATTTGATTGCCGAACCGGCGACGACTGCGGTGCAGGTCGTGCTAAAAACTTGTAAGCTTCGAAAGTCGTCGTACTTGTCCCCGTTGCCAGTGGCAGCGACGGGTGGCCGGATATTCCCGGTTAATCGTTGAATGGCCCAAGGCAATTTTCTTCCTAGCGACGCTTGCAGAAATGACAGACGCGCGTCTAGTGCTTAAACTGTACCGCACCAAACGTGATCGCATGAAGAGTCCAGCTCCTTCACACCGCGATCAGGCTTTTCTCCGAGGCGAATGGGCTGAGCTTCAGCCAAGTCTTGATGTCTTCCGCCAATTGCCGATTGCCAGTCAGCAGGATTTTCTCGGCGGCAATTGCCTCTGCAATCGGCGTCCAGCCCATCCAGACGGAAGTCATCGTTTTCAGATCGGTCGTCACATAGAGGTCCACGTCAAACCCGGGATCAACTGAGCACAGATCAACATCTTTGTTCGGTTGAACCAGAAGCCACCATACTCGCCGGGAGCTGGGAAGTTCCGGATATTGAAATTGAACCACACAACGGCGCTTGGGAATTGGTGTTGGATCAATATTGCGATGCATGTCCCACATCAGCAATGCGGGATCGAGATTTTTGAGAGACTGTCTGGTTTCCACCCAATGCTGGCCCCAAATTCCGACAGCCTCGACAACTGCTTTCAGATCAAGGCCAGATCGCGTAAGGCAGTATTCAAACATGCCAGGTTCGTTGGGAATCGCATTTCGAACAACAACGCCCGCCTCCTCCAGATCTTTCAATCGTTTCGACAACAACGCAGGCGACATGCGGGGAACGCCGCGGCGTAAATCGTTAAATCGAGTTGAACCGGCGACAAGTTCGCGGAGCAAAACAATGGTCCAGCGCGTGCAAACAATTTCCGATGCCATCGCAACTGGACAAAATTGCTTATAACTGCCAGCAGACATTTCGACCTCCCTCACGGTCACTGTCGAACAAAGAGTAGCTCGGTCGGGCCAAGACAGATAGTTCAAATTCTGTAGCAGACTGGCTCAGTTCATTAGAAATCACATGAGCCGGAGCGCTGGCAATTGCCTGTTAATTGCAAGCAACGTCGGTTAATGCACTCCCGGCGTGCCCCGAAGCTTCGATACGCTGGCGCCAGTCGCGATCGACGCGGATCGGCCGGTTCCGCGACTTAAAGCCGTTTAAGTCCTTCTATAGGCTTGACCTTTTGACGAAGCACCTTAAACTGCACTGCATCCTCTCACAGGACGCGAGCCCATGATCAAATCTGAACTTGTGCTGAAAATCGCCGAAAAAAACCCGCATCTCTATCACCGCGACGTGGAACGCATCGTCAACCGCGTGTTCGATGAGATCATCAGCGCGATGAAGGGCGGCAACCGCGTCGAATTGCGCGGCTTTGGCGCCTTTTCGGTCAAGGAACGCCGGGCCCGCACCGGCCGCAACCCGCGCACCGGTGAAGCGGTTGACGTCACCGAGAAGCGCGTGCCCTTCTTCAAGACGGGGAAGGAGCTGCGCCAGCGGCTCAACACCAAGGGCTGAGATTTGCGCCGCTTCCTGAGCTGGCTGATCGGCCTGCCCATCATCATCATCTTTTTGGGCTTTGCCGTCGCCAACCGGCAATGGACACAGCTGTCGCTTGATCCGTTCAACAGCCAGCGCGCCGACTGTTCTTCATCAAGCTGCCGCTGTGGCTGCTGTTCATTCTCGGCATTATCGTTGGCATTGTCATTGGCTGGTTCTCATGCTGGCGGGCCCAGGCCAAGTGGCGCCGGCTGGCGCGCGAACGGGCCAAGGAGATCACCCGCCTGCAAAGCGAAGTGATCGTGGCGCGGCAGGGGCCCGGAAAAGGTTGAAGCACAGATGCTGTCGCCGCTGCCGGGCTTCATGCCGTGAAGGTCTATTCGGCGGCTGATCTCGCCGCCCCAACCTACAAGGACTATGTCGAAGCGCTGCGCGAGGCTTTCCGCGGCGACGTCACGGCACCGCATCGCTTTGTTGCCGATACAGGCACGGCGACGACACTTCTCATCATGCCGGCGTGGGATATTTTCTTTACGGGCATCAAGACGGTGACGGTGAAGACCGACAATGGCCCGCTCAATCTGCCGACCGTGCAGGGTTCCTATCTCCTGATCGACAATTCCACTGGTGCGCCGGTTGCGGTGATGGACGGCACAGAGCTGACGCGCCGGCGCACGGCCGCGGCTTCCGCGTCTGGCTGCAGACTATCTGGCACGGAAAGATGCCTCGACCCTGCTGCTGGTGGGTGCCGGCGCTTTGGCGCCGCATTTTGCCCGCGCGCATGCCGAGATGCAGGCCGATCAAGCGCGTGCTGGTCTACAACCGCACGCATGAGAAGGCAGTGGCCGTTGCCGCAGGAGATTGACGGCGAAGCAGTTACCCATCTCGAAAAGGCCATGGGCGAGGCCGACATCATCACCGGAATCACCTCGGCCACCGGTGCCAGTCATCAAGGGCCAATGGGTAAAGCCTGGCACGCATATCGATCTTGTTGGCGCTTACAAGCCGGAGGCGCGTGAAACCGATGGGGCAGCGGTGGGCATTGCCCGCGTCTATGTCGACACCCGCGATGGGGCCGCGCATGAGGCAGGTGATCTGCTGATGGCGCAGAAGGAAGGCCATTTCAAATGGGCGGACATCCAGGGCGATCTTTTTGAGCTGACCCGCGGCACCATGCTGGGCCGCAGGACGGATTCGGAAGTGACCCTGTTCAAGTCGTCCGGGACAGCCTTGGAAGACCTTGCCGCCGCATCCATGGTCTATTTGCGAAATAGATGAAAGCGCGGTAGGGGCTGCCCATGCCGCATAACAACCCCATCTGCGTGGCGCTCGATACGCCCGATGTTGCCCAAGCAAAGGCATTGGCCCGCGCGGTGAAACCGCATGTCGGCATGATGAAGATCGGGATGGAATTCTTCTATGCCAATGGCGCGGCGGGTTACGAAGCGGTGGCTTCTGAAGGCATTCCGATTTTTTTGGACCTCAAGCTGCATGACATTCCCAATACGGTGGCGCAGGGTCTCACTTCCCTGCTCAAGCTCTCACCCGCGCCCGTCATCACCAATATCCATGCGACGGGCGGCCTCGACATGATGAAGGCGGCGAAGGATGCAGTGGGCGACAGGGCGAAGCTGATCGCGGTCACCGTCCTCACCTCGCTTTCCAACGACAATATCTGGGCGGCGGGCTTCGACAGCCGCAAGACGGATCAGCACGCGTTGAACTTGGCGAAGCTCGCGCACCAAGCAGGTCTCGACGGCGTGGTCTGTTCGCCGCTTGATCTTGCGGCCATCCGCAAAAGTCTGCCTCGCGATTTCCTGACTATCGTGCCCGGCATTCGTCCCGCTGATGCCGCCACGCATGACCAGAAGCGCGTGGCCACACCCAAGGCTGCGCTTGAAGCCGGTGCTGATATCCTTGTCATTGGCCGCGCCATCACGGGTGCTGCCGATCCGGCGAAGGCAGCCGCTGATATTCTGGCGGGCCTGGCATGACCACGCGTGTCAAGATTTGCGGGCTTTCGACGGCGGAAACCATGGAAACGGCGCTCCATGCCGGGGCCGACATGGTCGGGCTGGTGTTCTATCCGCGCTCGCCGCGCCATGTGTCGTTCGAACAAGCGGCCGCGCTTGCCAACCAAGCGCGGGGACGGGCTCAAATAGTGGTGCTGACCGTCGATGCCGATGACGCCTTCATCCGTTCGATCACCAGTGCCGTGAAACCTGACTACTTGCAGGCCCATGGCAGCGAAACGCCAGACCGGGTGGCGGCGATCACCCGTGACTTTGGCCTGCCCGTCATCAAGGCGATCAAGGTGAAGGAAGCCAGCGACGTCGCCTCGGCCAAGGCCTACCGTGATGTGGCCGCCTTCCCTCTTTATGATGCCAAGGCCCCGGAAGACCTGCTGCCGGGCGGCAATGGCCTGTCCTTCGACTGGAACCTGCTGAAGGGCAAGGATGGCCAGTTCATGCTCTCCGGCGGCCTCACCCCGGACAATGTCGCAGACGCCATCACGCTGACGCGGGCGCCCATTGTCGATGTCTCCTCTGGGGTCGAAACAACCCCCGGGAAAAAGGACATTTCCCTGATCAGAAAATTCATTGAGGCGGCCAAGGCCGCCCGCTAAACCCTCAGGCATGACCACCGAGCTTAATTCCTTCCGCACCGGGCCTGACGAAAAGGGCCTGTTCGGCATCTATGGCGGGCGCTTCGTCGCCGAAACGTTGATGCCGCTGATCCTGCAGCTGGAGCAGGCTTACAAAGAGGCGAAGACCGATCCCGCCTTCAAGGCTGAACTCAATTATTTTCTGTCGGATTATGTCGGCCGCCCCTCGCCACTGTATTTTGCCGAGCGCCTCACCGAACATCTCGGCGGCGCCAAGATCTATTTCAAGCGCGAAGACCTCAATCACACCGGCGCCCACAAGATCAACAATGTGCTGGGTCAGATTCTGCTGGCGCGGCGCATGGGCAAGAAGCGCATCATCGCTGAAACCGGGGCTGGCCAGCATGGTGTGGCCACCGCCACCGCCTGCGCGCGCTTCGGTTTGAAATGCGTGATCTATATGGGCGAGGTCGATATTGCCCGACAGATGCCCAATGTGTTCCGCATGAAGCTGCTTGGGTGCGGAAGTGATCCCCGCCAAGTCCGGTTCGCGCACGCTGAAAGACGCGCTCAATGAAGCGCTGCGTGACTGGGTCGCCAATGTGGAAGACACGTTCTACTGCATCGGCACAGTGGCAGGCCCGCATCCGTATCCCGAGATGGTGCGCGATTTCCAATGCATCATCGGTGATGAAACAAAAGTGCCAGATGCAGAAGCATGAAGGCCGCCTGCCGGATTCGCTGGTGGCTGCGATCGGCGGCGGCTCCAATGCGATGGGCCTGTTTCATCCCTTCCTCGATGACCGCAGCGTTGAAATCCACGGCGTGGAAGCGGCGGGCCTCGGCCTCAAGACCAAGGACAAGCATGCGGCCTCGATCTCCGGCGGGAAACCCGGCGTGCTGCATGGCAACCGCACCTATTTGCTGATGGATGATGACGGCCAGATTCTCGAAGGCCATTCGATCTCGGCGGGCCTCGACTATCCCGGCATCGGGCCGGAACATGCCTGGCTCAATGATATCGGCCGCGTGACCTATGGCAGCGCCACGGACAAGGAAGCGCTGGAGGCTTTCAAGCTCACCTGCGCGCTGGAGGGCATCATCCCGGCGCTTGAGCCGTGCCATGCCATTGCCTATGCGATGAAGCTGGCGCCGAAAAAGCCGAAGGACCACCTTATGGTGATCAACATGTCGGGCCGCGGCGACAAGGATATCTTCACTGTCGCCGACCATCTGGGGGTGAAGATATGAGCACCCGCATCGCTGATAAATTCGCCGCACTCAAGGCCGAAGGCCGGGCCGCGCTCGTCACCTATGTGATGGGTGGCGATCCCGATGCCGAGACCTCGCTCAAGATCGTGGCTGGCCTGCCGAAAGCGGGGGCCGACATCATTGAGCTGGGCATGCCCTTCACTGATCCGATGGCCGATGGCCCGGCCATTCAAGCAGGTGGCCTGCGCGCCCTGAAGAATGGCGCCTCGATGAAATCCACACTAAAACTTCTGAAAGCCTTCCGCGCCAAGGACAAGACCACGCCTGTCGTGCTGATGGGTTACTACAATCCGATCTATGTCTATGGCGTCGAGAAATTCCTGAAAGATGCCAAGGCGGCTGGCGCCGATGGTCTGATTGTGGTCGATCTGCCGCCCGAAGAGGATAACGAGCTGTGCATTCCCGCGCTGGAGGCCGGCCTCAACTTCATCCGCCTGACCACGCCGACCACCGATGACGCGCGCGCGCCCGCCGTGTTCAAGCACACCTCCGGCTTTGTCTATTACGTGTCGGTGCTGGGCATTACCGGCACCAAGGCCCCGGATTTGAAATCGGTAGCCGCCAATGTGAAGCGCTTGAAGACGCATACACAACTTCCCATCTGCGTCGGGTTCGGCGTCAAGACGGCGGAACAGGCCCGCGCCATCGCGAAGAATGCCGATGGCGTGGTGGTGGGTTCTGCCCTTGTCTCCGCGCTGGAAAAGTCTTTGACCAAACAGGGCAAGCCCACAGCGGCCACACCGCGCGCGGTGCATAAATTGGTGGCCGAGATTGCCAAGGGAGTTCAGGCATGAACTGGATCAAGAATTTCGTCCGTCCGCGCATCCGCTCCATCCTGGGCCAGGAAAAGCGCGAGGTGCCGGAGAACATGTGGATCAAGGATCCCGATTCCGGCCAGATGATTTTCTACAAGGATCTGGAGACGGAGCAGTTCGTGTTTCCCTCCGGTCATCATCACCGCATGCCCGCCGAGCTGCGCCTCAAGATGATGTTTGATGGCGGCGCATTCGAGAAACTGCCAACACCTTCGGTCACTGCCGATCCGCTCAAGTTCCGCGCCGAGAAGCGCTATGTCGACCAGTTGAAAGATGCCAAGGCCAAAGCCGCCGCAGAAGATTCGGTGCAGGCCGGTTTTGGGACGTCAATGACCAGCCGATGGTGATCGCCATCCAGGACATGGGCTTTATCGGCGGCTCGCTCGGCATGGCGGCCGGTGATGCCATCATCGCTGCGATGCGTTGCGCGGTGGCCAAGCATTGCCCGTTCGTGATTTTCGTGGCCTCCGGTGGGGCGCGCATGCAGGAAGGCATTCTGTCGCTGATGCAGCTGCCGCGCACCACCATTGCCGTGCAGGAACTGCGCGCGGCCAAGCTGCCCTATATCGTCGTGCTCACCAATCCGACCACCGGCGGTGTGACCGCCTCCTATGCCATGCTGGGTGACGTGCATCTCGCGGAACCCAATGCCATCATCGGCTTTGCCGGCCAGCGCGTCATTGAACAGACGATCCGCGAAAAGCTGCCCGAAGGCTTCCAGCGCTCGGAATATCTCAAGGATCACGGCATGGTCGACATGGTGGTGAACCGCCAGGAGATGAAGGCCACGGTCAGCCGCATCGCCCGCCTGCTGATGAAACAGGATGTGGTGCCGATGGCGGGTGCGCTGGTTCCGGTGGCGATATCCCTGCAAACACCTTTGCACCCCGCCGTGTAGTCCCAAAAAATGTCGCAGAAAGGCTGCACCTGATTGCGGCAGGCCGTAAGGTCGCCACAACAGCAATCAGGGTTCAGGACATGGCAGAGTTTCCGCAAAAGGCGAAAGTCGTCATCATCGGGCTGGGCGGCATCGTCGGCGCCTCGATCGCCCATCATCTGTCGAGCGCGGCTGGGACGACATCGTCGGCATCGACAAGTCGGGCATCCCGACCGATATCGGCTCGACCGCCCATGCCTCCGACTTCTGCTACACGACCAGCCACGATTTCCTGTCGTGCTGGACGACGCTCTATTCGATCGATTTCTACGAGAAGATGGGCCACTACGCCCGCATCGGCGGCCTCGAAGTCGCCCGCGTCGGCGACGATGCCGCATGGACGAGATCAAGCGCAAGGTCGCCTCGGCCAAGGCCTTCGGCACCCGCGCCCGCCTGATCGAGCCGGCCGAGATCAAGAAGATGTTCCCGCTGATCGAGGAAGACATGGTGCAGGGCGGCCTGTGGGATCCCGATGCCGGCCTCGTCATCCCGCGCTCGCAGACGGTCGCCGGCAAGCTGGTCGACCAGGCGGAAACGTCCGGCAAGCTGCAGGCCTTCGCCAACACGCCGGCCAAGTCGCTGATCATCGAGAACGGCCGCATCAAGGGCGTCGTCACCCATCGCGGCACGATCATGGCCGATCATGTCGTCGTCTGCGCCGGCATCTGGGGCCGCCTGATCGCCGAGATGGCGGGCGAGGACCTGCCGGTCATGCCGGTCGACCATCCGCTGACCTTCTTCGGGCCCTACAACGAGTTCGCCGGCACCGGCAAGGAGATCGGCTGGCCGCTGCTGCGCGACCAGGGCAACTCCGCCTATATGCGCGACACCGGCGATCCGAAGACCGCCGAGGGCGGCCAGATCGAATGGGGCTATTACGAGGAGACCAATCCGCGCCTCGTGCCATCCGCGCGACATTCTGGAAAAGCACGAGGCGCGCCTGTCGCCCTCGCAGCGCGACCTCGACATGGAGCAGATCATGGAGCCGCTGGAGCGCGCCATGGAGCTGACGCCGATCCTCGGCGAGCTCGGCTATAACGAAAGCCATTCCTTCAACGGCCTGCTGCAGGTGACGGCCGATGGCGGCCCTTCGATGCGGCGAGAGCCAGAAGGTGCGCGGCCTCTGGTACTGCGTCGCCATCTGGGTCAAGGACGGCCCGGGCATGGGCAAGCTGATCGCCGACTGGATGACCGACGGCCGCACCGCGATCGACCACAACGCGATCGACTATGCGCGCTTCTATCCGCACCAGCTGAAGGAGGAGTTCATCGAGGGCCGCTGCGGCGAGGCGGCGCAGAAGATCTACAATCCCGGCCGTGCATCCGCGCGAGCCCTATGCCACGGGCCGCAACGTCAGGCGCTCGCCCTTCTACGAGCGCGAGAAGGAACTCGGCGGCTATTTCATGGAGCTGGGCGGCTGGGAGCGCGCCCATGGCTACGCCGCCAACGAGCATCTGCTGGAGAAATACGGCAACCGCGTTCCGGTGCGCGAGAACGAATGGGACAACCGCCATTTCTGGCGCGTCTCCAATGCCGAGCATCTGGCGATGAGCGAGGATTGCGGCATCGTCAACCTGTCGCATTTCGCCATGTTCGACATCGAAGGGCCCGACCATGTCGAGCTGATGGAATGGCTGTGCGCGGCCAAGATCGGCGGCGACGCCAATATCGGCAAGGGCATCTACACCCACTTCCTCGACGACGAGGGCATGGTGCGCGCCGACTTCACCGTCTTCCGCATGGCCGACCGCTGCCGCGTGGTCGACGGCGCCGATGCCGGCCCGCGCGACTTCCACTACATGCGGCGCGTCGCGCAGGACAAAGGCTTCGACGTCACCATCACCGACGTCATCGGAGAAATACGTCACCATCGGCATCTGGGGCCCGAATGCCCGCGACGACGCTGCAGAAGGTGGTCGCAGATCCGGACGGCCTTGATCGCTCGAGAACTTCCCCTTCGCCGCGATCAAGCCGATCGAGATCGCCGGCAAGGACGTCACCGCCTTCCGCATCTCCTATGTCGGCGAGCAGGGCTGGGAACTGCATATGAGCTACGAGGACGGCCTTGCCGTCTGGGACGCGCTGCGCTCGACCGGCGTCATGGCCGTTCGGCGTCGAGACCTATGCCAACACGCCGCCGCATGGAAAAGAGCCTGCGCCTGCAGAACGCCGACCTGCTGACCGAGTACAACCTGATCGAAGCCGATCTCGCCCGTCCGAAGGTCAAGGAAGCCGATTTCCGCGGCAAGGCCAAGCATCTCGAATACCGCGCCCGCGAGCACCAGCCGGCGATGCTCTGCACGCTGGTGATGACCGACAACATCGATTCCAAGGGCGTCGCCCGCTATCCGGTCGGCATCGATGCCGGTGCATGGATCCGGACACCGGCGAGACGCTGGTCGACGAACTCGGCCGCCGCTCCTTCACGACCTCGGTCGCCTATGGCCCGACCATCGGCAAGAACATCGCGCTCGCCTATCTGCCCTGGGCCTATTGCCAGGAAGGCCGCAAGCTGACGTCGAGTATTTCGGCGAGACCTATCCCGGTCGAAGTCGCCGCCGTCGGCTACAAGCCGCTCTACGACCCGGAGAACCTCAAGCCGAGGACGTAGTAGTGCATTGCCTTCTCCCGTGCATAGCATGGGAGAAGGTGCCCGAAGGGCGGATGAGGGCCTCTGTCCGCGAGTACTTATCTTGAAATTAGGAACCGGCAGCAACCAAACCCTCACCCGCCTGTCGGCACCCTCTCCCATCTACGACGGGAGAGGGCCGTAGCACTCGCCCACCTCATATGCGATAGCCCTGCCATCGGTGAGAAAGCACAAAGTGAGGAGTTTCCATGCGCAGTGACGCCATTTCAAATTTCCCTCCCCCTTGTGGGGAGGGATTAAGGGTAGGGCTCGCCTCACACTCCATGCTTGTGGTCACCCCCACCCCGGCCCTCCCCACAAGGGGGAGGGAGAAGTGAGAAGTGATGCCATCCTGATGCGGCTTCTGGAGTTGCATCCCAAGATCATCGATCTGTCGCTCACGCGCATGGAACGGCTGCTTGAAAAGCTCGATCATCCCGAACGCAAGTTGCCGCCGGTCATCCACATCGCCGGCACCAATGGCAAGGGTTCCACGCTGGCCATGGCGCGCGCCATGATGGAAGCGGCGGGACTGATGGTGCACACTTACACTTCGCCGCATCTGGTGCGCTTTCATGAGCGCATCCGTCTCGCGGGTGAGTTGATTTCAGAGAATGAACTCATCGCACTGCTCGAAGAATGCGAGACCGCGAACGGCAAGGAGCCGATCACCTTTTTTGAAATCACAACGGCTGCCGCATTCCTTGCCTTTGCGCGTCATCCGGCTGATTACCTTCTGCTCGAAGTGGGATTGGGCGGCAGGCTCGATGCAACGAATGTCATCGACAGGCCGGCGATGACGGTGATTACGTCGATCGGCCTCGACCATCAGCAATATCTCGGCGAAACCGTGGAAGAAATCGCGCGCGAGAAAGCAGGCATCCTGAAGCGCGGTGTACCAGGAATTCTTGCTGCCAACGAGCCGCGGGTGCGAGACGAAATAGAACGCGTGGCTGAGAAAGTCGGCGCGCCGCTCAGCATCGCCAATCAGGACTGGCAGAGTTACACGCAGCATGGGCGATTGGTGTTTCAGGACGAAAATGGCCTGCTCGACCTGCCACTGCCGGCGCTACCCGGCCCGCACCAGATCGACAATGCCGGGAATGCCATTGCCGCACTGCGGGCGCTGAAGGATCCGCGCATCACCGAGGAGGTGATTGCAACTGGCCTGAAGTCCGTCATCTGGCCGGCGCGGATGCAGAAGCTTGGCCCCGGTCACTTGAGCGACATAAGTTTTAATAGTGCCGAATTATGGCTCGATGGCGGGCATAATGGACCCGCTGGTCCGATGATTGCGCAGGCGATGCGCGACATGGCAACGAGGGCGCCTAAGCCTCTGGTTTTGATCTGGGGAATGCTCAACAGCAAGATTTCTGGCGCGTTTATCGGCCACTTTAGAGATTTGGCCGACGAAGTGATTGCGATCACCATTCCCGATGAAATCAATGCGATACCTGCGGGAGATCTGGCGCAAGTGGCGCGCGATCAGGGCCTCAAGGCTTCAACTGCGCTATCAATCCAAAAAGCAGTGGAGCAGGCCTGCGCATCGCATCCTGCTCCACGTATCCTGATCTGCGGCTCGCTGTACCTTGCAGGCCATGTCCTGGCGCTTCATTCCGGCCAAGAAGCCTCTGCCATCAGTGGCGCCGCCAAACGTTGATTAAATCGCGCCTTCAATCCAGCTCTTGAGGGCGTTCTTGGGAACGGCGCCCACCTGCTGGGCTGCCAGCTTGCCACCCTTGAACACCATCAATGTCGGGATCGACCGGACGCCAAACTGCGACGGCGCGTTGGGATTCTCGTCGATGTTGATCTTGACGATCTTGGCGCGGGGGCCAAGCTCCTTGGCGATCTCTTCGAGGGACGGGCCGATCATCTTGCAAGGGCCGCACCACTCCGCCCAGAAGTCGACCACAACGGGGGTCGGTGAATTCAGGACTTCGGACGTGAAGGTGGCGTCAGTGACCTTGTGGGTTGACATGAATGTCTCCTTGAAACGGAATCTCGTAGCTCTGCCAGAGAGGTAGGTGGGGCGTGGGCTAACGTCAAGACCGCACGCCATCACCTTTCTGCAAGGCAGCCGTGAGGACAGTTTCGGGAAGGATGTCGAGCCTTGCTTTCTCGGTCCAATAGATCGCGCATATGATGCGATAAGACGGATACACGGCCCTCATAAGAGCGTCATAACGTGCCATTTGCTGCACATAGGCGTGGCCTTGCAGCACGAAATCGGGCACGTGACGGTCGGTCTTGTAATCCAGAAGCCAGACGCCATCGGCGGTGACCGTCAGGCGGTCGATGCGGCCCGAGACTTCTTGTCCGTCGGGCAATTCACCAGCAATATCAACCTCTCCCCGGCTTTCCGGTCTCAAGAAGGGCTGAAGGTCGGGGGCTGACAGTGCTTCCGCCAGCCTGACGGCTTCCTGTTCCTGCAGGCCGAGCCTGGCGGCCCGCAATCTGGCCAAGTCAGCGCGCTTCTCCTCAGGCACATCCGCCAATTCTTCCAATAGCTTATGGACGGCCCGGCCGCGCTTGGCGGCAATGGGATCATAGGTCTTGGCGCCGGCCAAGGCCGCCGTCACCGCCAGGGATGCGGCCAGCTGCTCCCGGAATGCCGCCGTGACCATCCAGGGCGGAATGACAGCGGCTGATCCGCCGCCCGTTTTCTCACCCTCCATGAAGGCATGGTCCGGGCCGCGGCGCACCGGGTTTTCCGGCGTTGGCTCGCCCAGCCCGGCGACCAAGGCATCCCACCAACTTGGCTCGCTGCTTTTGTTCCGCGCCTGGCCGAAAACATAGAGCTCATCAGCAGCGCGGGTCATGGCGACATAGAGGAGGCGGTTGCTTTCACCCTGTGCCTTGAGCTTGTCGTGCTCCACCCATGCCTCAAGCGTAGGCAAATAGGGTTTCGAGCCAGAAGGAATCCACAACGGCAATCCGCTTTCAGGCAGGGCGAGAACCTGCTGTCTGCTGTTCGAGCCACCGCCCATGGCCTTGGCATCAGCAAGGATCACCACCGGCGCCTCAAGCCCCTTGGCGCCATGCACCGTCATCAGGCGCACTTCGCCCGAGGCCTGCTCAAGCTCGCGGCGGATGGTGGTTTCGGTCGACGCAAACCAGCGCAGAAAACCAAAAAGGCTTGGGCCATGCTCGCGCTCATGCTCCAGCGCCAGATCGAGCATGGCATCGCTGGCCTCGATGGCCTCGGTGCCAAGGCGCGCCATGATCGCCTTTCGCGATGTGTTGAGAATGCGCGACAAAAGCGCAAATGGCGTTTCTGTCAATGCCAGGGAGCGTAATTCATCCAGCCATGCGCGGTTCTTGCCAGTGAGGCGTTCGTATAGCAGCACCACCTCGCGGCCATGGGCCAAATGGAACAGCTCTTCTTCGCTCACCGGCTGTGGGACCAGCGGGCTTTTCAGGATGACGGCCAGCGCATGATCATCCTGCGGCAACAGCAGCCAGGACAGCAGCATCTGCAGATCCTGCACGATGAGGGACTTGAGCAGATCGAGACGGTCGGCCCCGGCGACGGGCACGCGCAGAGACCGCAGTTCGGCCAGCACCATACGGAAAAGGCTGCCACGCGAGCGGAAAAGAATGAGAATATCGCCGGGGTTGATCCTGCGGTTCCTTCCCATCAGTTTGCGGGGTCGGCCGTGATCGAGCCAGCTCGCAATCATCCCGGCGATCTGTCGCGCCAGTTTGCGCTGTGGCGAAGATTGCGGGGGACGGTCGACGGGCTTGGTCCAGGGCTCTTCATCAGCCTCTTCGTCGGCTTCCACCAGAGGCCAGATTTCGACCAGGCCGCGCTCGCCCACGCGTGAGGCTGTGTGCTCACGCTGGCCGGGAGAAAAGACCTGATCCACAGCGGCAAGCACTTCGTCGGTGGAACGGTAAGATACTGCAAGTTCCACTTCGTCCAACGGACCTTCTTCCACCAAGAGCCACCCGGGCGCGGCCATAAGCTGAAACATCGGCCCCCTGAAAACTGTAGATTGACTGCTTGCCGTCACCGACAATGAACAGGGTGCGCGGGCGTTCGCGCTCCACGCCCTGGCCGGCAAAGAACTCCTCAACCAGCGCGTGGATCATGGTCCACTGGTCCGGCCCTGTATCCTGCGCTTCGTCGAGCAGGATGTGACTCAATCCCGGATCGAGCTTGAACAACACCCATTGCGTGGCCCGGCGTGAGGATAGAAGCCGCGCAGCGCGGCTGATCAAATCGGCAAAATCGTAACGCCCACTTTCGCGCTTTTCATTCTCGATATGCGAGCCAACATGGCACTGGCAAGCGTAAGGGCGTCTGCGCTGGCGCTGATCACGGCTCGCGTGTTGGCGCGTTGCAGCGCTGTCATGACTCGTGCCTGTTCCCGTTTGAGAAAAGCTTCCGTCTCCGGCAGCTGATTACGCACTTTAATGGCCATGAAATCCTTACGCAGATCGAGCGTGGTCGTCAGATAAAGTTCCATCAGCAGAGTACTGCAATTTTCGGATTGAGCGATGGCCACCAGATGTGCCGATACGTCGATTTTCCGGAATGAGCCGTGCGGCTTGAGCCGCTCCGCGTGATACAGATAGATGGCGCGATCGATGCTCGTAAGTTCGGTTGCATCAGCAGAAAGTCCCAGCGCCGTTGTGAGCGCCGTTTCATAATCCTCTCGTGCGATAATTTGAAAACTACCTTTGCGCAGAGTGTCGACAAAAGCGCGGATCAGTTCGTCGAACTGGTCTTCTCCCAATCTGTCAGCAAGTTGCGCAAAACTTGCCGCCAGTTCCGGTTCGGTGCCCTGCTCCGCCAGCTGCAACACATGGCGCGTGGCGCTTTCCTGCATCTCACGTGCCTCGCGCTCATCCATCACGCGGAAGCCGGGCGCAATGCCTGCCTCCACGGGGAAAAGATGCAAGAGGCGCTCACAGAAGGCGTGAATGGTCTGAATCTTGAGACCGCCCGGTGTTTCCAGCGCCGCCGTAAACAGCCTGCGGGCGCGGGCGAGCAAAATGGAATCTCGGCCATTGGCACCCATGGTGGTGAGCGCTTCAGCCAGTTCGGCATCGCTCAAAGCCGTCCAGGCCGAAAGGCGCTTGAACAGGCGTGACGACATTTCAGCCGCCGCCGCCTTGGTGTAGGTAATGCACAGGATCGAAGCCGGATCGGCTCCTTCAAGCAAAAGTCGAATGACGCGCTCGACCAGCACATGGGTTTTGCCCGAACCGGCATTGGCCGACACCCAGACGGATTTAGCTGGATTGGCCGCGTCCAGCTGTTGTGGTGTCGGCTCAATTTTTTTCTTGAGATCGACGTCGCTCATGGCGCCAGCTGCCATTCCAGATAGCGCGAGAGGTGATCGTAATCTTCGTCAGCCTCATCCTTTTCGCTGCGCAGGCGCGGCAAATAAGGAGAGGAAGTCTCCATGTAGAAGCCCAGGAGGGTCTGGAAGCCGACAAAATGCTGTTGCGCGAGCGCCTCCAATCCGGGTCCTTTGTCGGTCACGGCGGACTTTACCTTCAGGCCATCCCGGCCTCGGCCAATCTTGAGATAAATCGCCTCGCGCACGGCCTTGGGCGAAATGCTCCTGAAGCCCTGCTGCATGACAATGGCAGCCTCCAGCGTCATCTGCGGGCTCAGGCCCACTTCAACCTGCCTCGGTGAAGGGGGTTCTCCCGTCTTGTAATCGATGATGCGCACCGCGCCATCGTTCAAGACATCAATGCGGTCAGCGCGGGCGGTGAGCGTATGCATCTCGCCATGGATGATAAACTCGATCTTGCCGGACAGTTCGGCATGGACTGCCAGGCGATCCTGTCTTAGCTCGTCCTCCAGCTTCGCAAGAAATCCGGCCACGCGGCGGAAATGCGGCTGCCAGAAACTCTTGAGGAATGCATCAAGGCCGAAGGCCGAAAACTGCTTTTCACCTTCGGCCAGAAGTGTGGCTTCGTCGGTGGCTTGCGCCTTGTTCCACGCGCCAATGGCTTCATGGAAAATCGTGCCGCGCAGAGCGGGACTGGGTGCAGCGATGAAATCCGGCAGCGGTTCAAGCTTCAGGATTTTCCGCGCATAGATGGCGTAGGGATTGCGGATCAATCTTTCGACTTCGGTGGCGCTGAAGCGGCGCGGGCGGGCCGCAAGTGGCGGCGCAAAAGCGGGCTTTGGCGCAGGCCCTTTCAGCGGCTCGCTACCGTCGGGTTGGCCAAGGCTTTGCGCCAGGGCCAACCAGCGTGCCGGCTCTTCTGCGTCACGCTTGACCTTCGCGACCTGCAACACCGCGTCCAGCCGCAGCAGCCAGCGCGAGGGCTGCGCCGGTGCGTTGCCAAGGCGTTTGGCCCAGGTCAGATAGGTCTTGGGATGGCTGAAACCCTGTTCGAAATCATGGGCGGCAAGGCCAATGTCACGCTCCGGTTGGGGCAGCGTCAGGCTTTGGCGCATGGTGCGATTGAGCCAGGGGCCAGGATCGGCCTGCCCCGGCCAGACGCCTTCATTCAGGCTGCCCAGGATCAGTACATCAGTTGGCATCAGGCGCGCCTCCAGCGTGCCCAGGATCGAGAGACGCGGATGGACTGGAGATGACGCTGTGATGGTTTCAGTGCGCAATAGTGTGCGCAGGATCAGCGCGGCTTCCGCCATGCTCAGGGAGCTGCGGCGCCAGGATTGGCTTTGCAGCTCTGCCAAAAAATCGAGAAGGGGCGCGTTGTCCTCTGCTTCCCAAAGTCCGGGAGAGACAATGTCCTGAAGGACAGCCGTGATCTTTCTCAGTTGTTCGCCCAAAGGCTGAAGCCGTGCATCGCCCAGTGCTGCAATCTCATCTAGCCGCACCGCCAATTCATGAAGTGCCCGCCAATCCTCTTCGTTCAGGCGCTGCAGCAGAGGATGCGGATGGGTGTCGTGCTGATGCTGGATTTCGGCCTGCCTTGCGTTGTCAGCAAAGCCCGCACCACTCACCATGCGCCCGCGCAGCACAGCGACTTCGAACTGCTGCACGCGCGCCGACTCAAAACCCACGGATGGATGGCGCAGGAAGGCCATCATGCTTTCAGGCACGAAATCCTCAAGCAGCGCCTGCAGCAGCAGGTCCAACGCAAGACCTAGGCCACGTTGCGACAGGGGTTGGCGGTAACTGTCGGCAATGCTGATGTCCCAGCGCTTCAATTCCTGTGTCACCCGCGTGGCCAAGTCACGGTCTGGCGTCACCAGGATGGCCCGCCGGCCCTTGTGTTCCAGCGTCTCGCGCATGATAAGCGCGATGACCCGGGCTTCCTCATGCCGGTCAGCAGCTGCAACTTCACAAAGGCCTGCGGTCGCGGATTGGAACTCCGCCTGACGCGCCGGCAGGCTGTCGTGCCAATGGCTCGCCGTCTCCGTCGGGCGCATCAATTCCGTGGCCAGCCGGTTGCGGGGTACTGCTTCCGGGCCGAGCACTTTCACATCACTGCGCCTGATCTCGAGACTGTCCAGAACCTGCTTCAAGGCATATTGCGGATGTTCCTGCGGCAGGAAAGCCCAGGAGGCCTCGTCAGCGAGGAGATCGAGGCCGGGGAGGATCACCGCGCCTTGGGGATGGCGCGAGATGGCGGCAAGCAGCTCTCGTGTCGCGGGGATGGTACCCGTGGAACCGGCCGCGATGATCGGACCCTTGTGAGCGCCAGACGTGATGCGCTGCGCTTCCAGCCGCAACATGGCACTGCGACGTGCCGCCGAACCCATGGTGACGTCGCGCTTGTGGATGTCCGGTAGTTTTTTGCTCGCGAGCTCCAGCAGGCTGATGATGGCCGCGCGGTGTTCGGCCAAATCATTGTCATAGAGTGCCGGCAGCTGGCTGAGGTCGCCTTCCTGTGTTTCCACCGTTGTCACGAAATCGCAGAGACTTCTGGCGAGCTCGAGGCATTGCACGGGCGAAGCAGCGATCTCGCGGGCAAATTCCAGTTCGGGACGGTCCTCGGCCCAGGCTTTTGCAAGCCGCGACAATTCGAGGATGGCCGCCATGGATGAGAGCGGCTTCGGCAGGTCAGCAGAAACCATCTCATCTTGCAGCCGGTCTTCATCAAGGTCACCCAGTGGTGCCACACGTGGCAGCAACAGGGCTTTCTTTCCGCTTTTTACCCGCAGGATGCGGCGAAATTCTCCGGCAGCGCGACGGGTGGGCAGAAGGATGGTCCAGTCGCCGGGCGGCAGCGTTGCCGTTTCAAGCGGAAAGCCACGCAACACTTGCTCCGCCAAGATGTCGAGGAAGTGTGCCCCTGCGTTGATAGTGAAGACGTTGGGGAACTGGGCCATGTCAGGCCTGCTTCAAATAGGCCTCTGCCTTGGCGATGGCGTCCGGCGTGCCGACGTGAAGCCAGTGGCCGGCATGGGCAAGGCCAAACAGCCGCCCCTGCGCAATCGCCCTGTCCCACAGAATATTCATCGAGAACTTGCCTTCCGCCACGCCGGCAAAGAGGCGCGGATGAACAATATAGCCGCCAATATAGGCCAGCGCATTATGCCGTTGTCTCGTGAGTCTTCCGGCCGGATCAATGACGAAATCGCCGGATCCATCATAACCTGTGGTCTGACCCGGATCGCAGAGAAGCAGGAGACAGTCCATCGCCGTGTCGTCCCAGGCCTCGCTCAGGCGCTGCAGCGCAGGCCTTCCCTTCTCGGTCCAGAAGCAATCACTATTCAAGACAAAAAATGGTGCCAAGCCTAATAAAGGCAGCGCGCGCCTGATCCCGCCACCGGTCTCCAGAATAGCATCGGTCTCGTCGGAGACCTGAATTTTCAGCGCCGAAACTTTCCAAGCCCAAGCTTCGATCTGATCCGGCAAATAATACTTGTTCACAACTGCATGCGTCACTCCGGCGGCGGCGAGCTTTTCGACGCCATAGTCGATCAGGCACTTGCCCGCGACCCTGAGCAAAGGCTTGGGCGTCAAGTCAGTGAGTGGCCGCATGCGCAGGCCCAGACCGGCGGCAAGGATCATGGCGGTGGAGGGATGCGTTGCCATCAGGTCCTGCCCACTTCAAGTGCCGCGGGCATTCTGGTTTCAAACCAATGTTTCAGTTCCTGCAAGGCGGGATGTTCGAGATTGCGGGCGAGTGAGCGGGAGACGCGCGGCATGTGGCGGAGATATTGCGGCTTGCCATCGCGGTAATTGAGGCGGGCAAAAATTCCAAGGATCTTGCTGGCCCGCTGCGCGCCGAGAATGGCAAAGGCACGCGCAAATTCGGGTTCATCAAACTGGCCTTGAGCTTCGCGCCGCGCGACATAGGCGGCATAAAGCCGGTCAGCGGCTGCGACGTCGATATCGACACGCGCATCTTGCAAGACAGAGGCGAGGTCATAGGCGGGGTGGCCAAGCAGCGCATCTTGCGTATCGATGATGCCGACGCGCTGGATGCCCACGCGTTCAGGCATCCACAGCAGGTTGGGCGAATGAAAGTCGCGCAGCACCCAGACGGGGGCGGCCGCCACAGCATGCGGCAATATTTTGCGCCAGATTTCTTCAAAGCTTTCATTGAGCTCCGCGGGCGCCGGCTTGCCGTGAACATGAGAATGAAACCAGGTGGGCAGCAGATCGACTTCGATCAACTGTGCCTGCTGGTCGTAAGGCGGCATGATGTGCGTGACGCCATCCGCGAGCGCCACCTCATGCGGCCATGATCGGCCGGCCATATCGGCGAGAAGTTCCACTGCCGCGAGCAGCGGCTCGGACATGTCCTCGCCGGCAAGCAACATGCGGCCATAAACGCGGTCGCCTAGATATTCAATGAGACCCAGGCCCTGTTTTTCATCACAGCAGAGAAAGCGAGGCGCACTGTAGCCCATTTTCACCAGCTGCTCATTCACGGCCCGGGCGGCGGTGATGCCTTCGGCCAAGTGGGCGATGGCGCTGTAGGGTTTGCCATCGCGGACGGGTGGGCCATCGGGCCTGTCAGGCATGTCCATCAATAAATGCGGGCGATCTTTTCCCTGAACCATTTCATAGCGGCGCGAAGACGCATCGCCCTCGAAGAAGCTCCGGCTGGCCAAAGGCACGCCCTGCCGGGCAAGGAAATGCTCAATTTCCGCGTTGCGGATGAGGGCGGCGGCCCATGCTCCGCCTGCTTCCATATGGATGCTGCGCTCGTCGCCTTTGCCGGTGAAAGTCAATTTCAAGGTGTCCACTGAGAGCGCACTGAGCGCATTATGGGGCCACTCGATCAGCACTAGATGGGACTTGATCCACTCATCGAGACCAAGTTCAGCGGCCTCATCGGGTCTTTGCAATCGATAGAGGTCGGCATGCGCTGCCGGAATGCGTGTGTTATCATAGGTTTGCAGCAGGGAAAAGCTGGGGCTTGGCACCTCAAGGTCCGGATCACGCTGCCAAGGCCCTGATGAAAGCGCGGGCGAAAACAGATTTTCCCGCACCAAGCTCACCCTTTAACAGGATAACGAAACCGGGACGTGCGAAAAGCGAAAGTGTCGCTGCAAAGCGTGCGGTCTCTTCCGGAGAACGACTAATGACGTCCATACCTGTCAGGCAGCAACCGAGGCCGAGCGTGCTGCTTTGGTTGGTCCAACGAGCGGCAGCGTACAGACCACGGTGGTTCCGTGCTCGAGTTTGGAAACAAGGGAAACCGTGCCACCGTGCAACTCCGTAAAGCTCTTCACCAGGGCGAGACCTAATCCTGGTCCACGATGGCTGCCGGGCAAGGGCTTGGACTGGAAGCGCTCGAAGACCTTGCGCTGCAACTCAGGCTCAATCCCGCGGCCCGAGTCTGCGACCCAGATTTGCAGCATATCACCTTTCTTACGGGCACCCATGCGGACCTTGCCACCAGGCGAAGAGAAGCCAGCGGCATTGGATAAGAGATTGCCCAAAACCTGCTCAAGGCGCTCAAAGTCGCCGACAATCGTTGTCACGTCAGAGGCCATTTCGATGGAGAGATCAATTTTCCGTTTCTCCAGCAGCATAACATATTTTTCGGCGGATTTTTCAAGCAGAGTCGCGATGTTAACGCTGCCCAGCTTCAAGTCCATCTGTCCGGCATCAATGGCCGACAGATCGATAATGGCATCGATGGTCGATTTCAGCTCTTCGGAGGACCGGCGGATGGCGTTGACATATTCGATCTGCCGTGGCGTTAGGGCGCCGAGCATGCCAAGCTCCAGCGCCTCCGAGAACCCCATGATGCTGTTGAGCGGGGTACGAACCTCATAGGACACATTGGAGAGAATAGAGTTCTTGAGACGATCTGCAGCCTCCAGCGCCTCGGCACGATCCTGAAGCGCACGTTCGGCCCGGGCTGCGTCAGACACATCAGAAAAAGTGAGCAAGGCATTTCCGTCGGGCAAGGGCACAGCACGGTAGCGCAGAAAGCGGTCATCCTGGAACACCCTGCCTTCCTGGGGATGCCGGTCAGCACCGAGGCCGGTGACCCCAAACCTTATGTCCTGCCACGCTGACTTACTTTCGGTGGAAAGCCCCGGACGCCTTGCCAGTTCATCAACATGGGGTTTGCTTTCGAGGAAGGCGCGGTCGAGCGACCAGAAGCGCATGAAAGCGGGATTGAAGAGCCGCAGTCGTCCGTCTGGGCCCGAAAGGGCGACAGCCTCGGCCAAATTATCCAGCGTTTCGCGCTGCACCTCAAAGAGCTCGTTGTAGCGGCTTTCGAGCTGGTATTCCTTGGTGAGGTTTTCATAGAGATAGGTGACACCACCGAAAGGATGCTGTTCCGAGATCACGCGCAATGAACGGCCGTCCGGCAAATACCAGTAGTCTTCACGTGGTTCGATTTTGGAATAGGCCTCAAGCTGCTTGTTGCGCCATTCTCGGTAGTTCGCCTGTTCGGGGAGGAGACGCTCAGCGCGCAGTTTGTCCATGACTTCGCCGTCAGCCGGTCCGCCTTCAAGATATTTCGCATCCAGTTGCCAAAGCTGGGCATAGGCATGATTATAGAAACGCAATCGCTGATCAGGACCAAAAATCGCAATCGCCGTAGAAAGCTTGTTGAGCGTGGAGGCATGCGCTTTTATGTGGCGATCCAGCTCTTTCTCGAGTTCTTCAAGCGGTGTTGCATCTGCGGCAAAACCTATGACGCCATTTTCCACGTTTACTTCATGAATATTCAACGCATGGATTGAGCCATCGCGCACCAGGCGGGCGCGACCAAGGAGATGGGATTTGGGATCGGCCTTGCTGCGGTCAATGGCGTCAGATTTGGCCAGCACCACATTGCGCGCCAATACATCATCCGCCTTGCCGCTATCGGCTGCCTCAACGTAGGACCTGTTGACCCAATTGAGCTCGCCCTTCTCACTGGCGAGCCAGACTGGAAATGGCACCGAATCCAGAATTGCGCTCAAACGTTCAACCTGCCTTGCAAGTTTGTGAGCATCATAAAGCGTTTCGCTGGTCTCGAGCCGCTGCCCTGTCAGCGGACGGAAACGCAAAGTCAACATGGTACCAGCGGCGCGCCCATCTGCTTCCAGAAGGTCGCCCTCCAGCGTCTTGACACCGAAATTAAGGGGACTGCCCTTCTGGCGCAGCCGCGTCAATTCGCTCTTAAGTCTCGTGGCGGAGTCACGCTCAAGCCAAGCCGAAAAATCCATGACAGCTGCAATCGTGACAGGGACGACAGCGTAGCCGTGCAGTGTTCCGACAATGCGTTCCGGCATGTCGGCAGATGCGGGCCAAGTCAGGAGAATTTGTGATTCTGCCTGCAATGCCGATTCTGCTTCATTGAGCCGATGCTCAACTTCCGCCAACCTTGATTTGGCTGCACCCAACTGCATTGTCTGGCTTCTGATCCGCGACCATGCAATGCCAGCCAGCCCAAAAATCGCAATAACGACCAGCCAAGGTGTGTGAGCGGCCAAGGGTGCAACTTCGGCAACTGCAAAAGCGGGAGCTGACGCTGCTGCAAGCGCCATAATCAAAGTTTGTCCGAAGACTGCGCCAGGTGACGCTGCCCCATGTCCCGAACCGCCCAATCCCACTGTCACTCCAACCCGGCCAAAGGCTCACGAATCACCCGGCCATTAAGGTCAGCTATAGACGGAAGCCGGCACTTCGTGAATCGCTCTCTGCCTTGTCTCCAGACCCGCTGTGATGAATCTTTTCCTCAACCGCTTTTCCTTGGGAAATATGGTAGATGCGATCGGCTATTTTTTTCCAGGCCGGACGATGGGTGATGGCGATGATGGTCAGTTCGCCGGTCAATGCCTGAATGTTGCGGCAGATTTCATCTTCAGTCTTGTCATCCAGTGCGCTGGTCACTTCATCCAGTAACAGGAGTTTGGGCTTGTGCACCAAAGCGCGGGCAAGAGAAATACGTTGTCTTTGTCCACCCGATAGTTTGGCCCCCATGGTGCCAATATCTGTATTGATGCCTTCCGGAAGTGCGGTCACGAAATCGTAAGCCCCGGCAAGCCGCAAGGCATTTTCAATCTCGATTGCCGAAATCGTCTCATCGCCCAGCGTGATGTTGTCAGCGACTGAGCCTCGCAACAAGGTCAACTCCTGCGGCACATAGCCGATCTGGTGGCGCCATTCCTGCAAGCGAATATCCCTCAGGTCCACACCGTCAACGATAATTTTGCCCTTTTTTGGTTGATTGAAGCCGATGATCAAATCTAAAAAAGTCGTCTTGCCTGAACCCGAAGGACCGACTAGCACCGTGATGCTGTTGGCATCGATCTTGGCATAAACATGTGACAAGATGTTTTTCTGGGCGTAGCTAAAGGTCACGTCTTCAAAGCGCATATCATACTGAAAGCGCGCAGGCTTTGTGCCATGATCCGTCTCGGCGTGTGCCTCGCCTCTTCTGATCGTCTCCATTACACCAACATAGCCAACAGAGGCGTTGACCGCATCCTGCAGACCTTGCTGCACACGTTTTATCACATCAATCATTTGATAGAAAACAACACCGAAGACAAAAAACTGCGAAACAGGCGTATGGAGTACCTGTACCCCAAACCAGACACCAATAAGCACCATCAAGACGGCCAAGATATCCTGACCATAAAAGGTAGCATGGCCGCTGATTACTTGCATGATGAGCGAATTCCGGAGATCCCGAATATTGGAATTAAACGTATCCACAAACCGGCGCTGCCGCCCCATTGATTTCAACGGCTTCATATTGTTCACAACGTCTTCAATGCCTGTGGTCAAATCATTAGAGGCCCGCCATTGAACCTGGCTGCTCCGCTCGGCGAATTTCAGAATTGCCGACAACGGAACGATCAGAACTATGATTGCCAGAATTGTGAAAACCATAAGTTTCGGCGAGATCAGAGCAGCGGCAGCAAAGAGTCCAACACCTGAAATTGCCGTGGTCACAAATCCTGCAGCGCGATAATAAGCTTGTCCCGCTTGGGTCGACTGAGCAGAGATCTGTGACGCTACCTCTCCTGGCTTGTGATTTACGAAATAGGCCCAATTCGCCCGGACAATCGCATTGAGCATTTGTGACCGGATGCGGGTTGTGACATCGGCCACAGAAACTCCGACAAAACTCAGTGAAGAGAGCGCGATGAGCGACTTCACAGTTAAACCAACCCCAACCAGAATCAGGAGATTAGAAAAGTCTGGTTCGATGCCAAGTCCGCGCAGCGCAGAAAGAATATAAATTGCAATGACCGAATTGGACTGACCTGCATCAGACGTAATCTGACTGACCAAAGGCACCAAAGCGCCCATGCTCAGCAGGTCCGCCACACCGGCCAGTAACATGAGAGACGCGACAATGAGGGGGCGGCCGCCGGGCGCTGACCAGTAGATTTTAAGGACTTTGCGGAGCATGGCGAAACTCAAGAAGCAGCCGCGGCTTGTTCGCGCGCCGTAGCGGCATCAAACTCCTTAGCCAGCAACTGGACGTCAACTCCTAGAAATGACTGAACACCCACCGCGACTGCGCCGTCGAGTTTTGCGCAAAAAGCCATAATATCTTCTTTCGACCGCTTACCCCAATGCCATTGCGTCTTGCACAGTCTGATATTTGTTACAAAGTGATGTTCGCGCTCGCGGAGAATTTCATCTGCATAGAAGCCATAGAGCAAATATTCAGAAACATTAATTCGACGACGGAAGGAGCGCAGCCAGCGTCCATCATTCGCACCGCCGAGATAGTCCAGCAACCGCAATACCGTTGGCCGGTGCCACGTGACGAAATTGTCGATATAATCAAAATATTCACCTGACCGCGGAAGGTTGAGCATGTCGAGGCAGGTTTTAGCAAATCTGGGATTCTTGATGGTATACAAGCGTGCTGGTTTTGACGTGCGATACAGGCGCACCTTACCGTCATAAGATAGGCAGCTAATATTGAAGCGCCTTAAGAAAAACATGTCGGAATCGCAGTAAGCTATCCCATCTTCCTGAAGATGCGAAGCCATGCCTAGTTTCACCATCTGCTGAAAATGCCATCCAAGCGAGAAGCCCGTCGGTTGCGACCACCACAAACTGCGACCTCCGATCATGCGTAAATTCATGATTAGACGCATGCGGCCCGGGAGCACGTCATCCGTGAGAAGTATTGTGCGACGCGCACTTTGTAGATGATGGAACATCTGGAAGTGCGGACGATCCACAACGATGTAGTGATGCCACGCGCCTTCAAGGAAATAATCCATGCTGCGGCATAGAAGCACACAACGTTCGTAATCTCCCGCATAGCTCGGGGTTATGAAAGCCCAGCGCATCTCTGTGCTTTGAACCTGCAATTTGTCAAGTTCCCGAGAGAATTTCACGCAGACTCAGGTATGACACCACAATGAATCCAATGGCATAAAAAAGATAAACTCCGGTGAAGACCGAAGCAGGATGTCCAAATCCGATGACGGCCAAGATCAGAAATCCAAGGGCAAAAGCAGATTCGACCAACGCTACTGGTGGAATGCCACGCATGGTGTAGGCCTGCTTTCCCTTAAGCTGCGCGGCTTCTGCGGTGATGTTCAGCTTAGGCGTCCGCACGAAGGGCGTGGTTTTTCCAAAAAGCCCTTGGATAACAGCTCTGCTACAATGGAGGCATAGGCCTGTGGCCAGAGCCATGAAGGTAACCGTGGTGTAAAGAATACTACTTGGCCTTTGATCTGACCCGATGAAGTCGCCGGTGCGTTGTGCTGTCCAGTAGGTGAAGATAGTTGCAAAGGTAGCCGCAGAAATCATGAAATTAAGAATTCCAGCAACTTCATAGAAATTTCCTATGCCCAAAAATGGCAAGGCTGCGGTCGACAGACCGAAGACCAGCAAGAACAAGAAAACGAAACTGTTTAGCATGTGAAATGAGCCAACCACTTTCGTCAGTAACCGTGCTTTTGAATGCCACAAATTGACAATGGTCTTACGGCCGGTCTCCGCAGCCCCCTTCGTCCAGCGAAACTGCTGGCTGCGGACGGCACTCATCTGAATTGGAAGCTCCGAAGGTGTGGTGATGTCTTCGGCAAAAATGAACTTCCAGCCCTTGATCTGCGATCGGAAACTTAAATCCAGATCTTCGGTGAGTGTGTCGCTTTTCCAGCCGCCTGCATCATCAATGGTCTTGCGGCGCCACATGCCGCCCGTGCCATTGAAATTGATAAAACTTTCGGAGGCCTGGCGACCGCCATGTTCCACCGAAAAATGGTTGTCGATGGCGAAAGCCATCATGCGGGTGATGATGGAATAGTTGGCGTTGAGATGTTCCCAGCGGGTTTGTACCATGCCGACCTTGGGATCGGCAAAATAAGCAAGCACACGTTTGACGAAATCAGGCCGCGGCAAAAAATCGGCATCAAATATGGCAATGAATTCAGCGTCACAGATCTTCAGGCCATAGTCCAGAGCTCCGGCCTTAAAGCCTCTGCGGTCCGGCCTGCGAATGTGCTCGATCCTTATACCATTTTCTTTTGCAATCTCGGCGATAACTTTACCTGCGATGACTGCGGTTTCATCACTTGAATCATCAAGCAACTGAATTGTGAGCTTGTCGGGTGGATAATCAATTTTAGCTACACAGCGTAACAGCCGCTCAACTACATACCTTTCATTGTAAATCGGAAGTTGCACCAACATGCTTGGCCAAGAAGCAGCCCAAGGTGCAGGGATCTCGGCGGCTGGAGCTTTCCCATTTTTGGTTCGCCAGTAGAGAATGGCGAGCCACGCCTGCGCTAACGAAAATACCAGAATGGCCGCGCCAGACAATAGCCCGACACCCTCCACTATAACTTGCAACGCTGTCAAAATTCCAAGATCCTGCACAAAATGGGGTTGCCACAGATTGGCCTGAAACGAAAGGTCCAATCCATCCGCTTCGCTCCATCGCATAGCCCAAAGCCACGGTTTCAATGAGCTCGTTCAAATGGTGCCACATACTAAAAGGGGCGAACCAATGTCAAATCTGCACAAATAGGCCATGTCGCCTTTAACAAAGCAGAATGGTTCCAATTCAGGTTGAATTTGGATGCGCTGAAAGACATAAACAAGATGGCGGCGCTTTGAACCAGATGCAGAATTCTTCAATTTTTTGGGTAGTAAATAGTGCGGACCACGGTCACTCATATTTTTAATCGCGTGGACCGGTACGTGTTATCGGTGGTTACGCGGCCCATGCGCAATATCTTCATATTTGTGCTTGTCATTCTTGAATGTGTGCGTTTCCGCCTCGGCCTTGGACTCGCCATACATCAGGACAATTTCTTTGCGCTCGTCTTTACCTACATGAGCCAATGGCTCGCGCTGTATTCGGGACTCGCCATGCAGATGGCACTTGCTGTTGGTGTGATGCTGGGATTTTCACGCCTTGCCCAGAATCGTGAACTTGATGCCCTGCATGCCCTTGGATTCAGTCTGCACCGCCTCAGCATCCCCGTCGTTGCCTTGGCGATAGTCATCGCTGCTATGGATTTTATCATTTTGGGCTGGTTGCAACCGCTCTCCCTTTACCGGGCGGCGTCCTTTGAACATCAGGTCCAAAAATTCGTAAGCCTGCTCCCGGAAGGTGGCGATCTCTTTGTCTCTACCGGCGACAAGACGATACTCATCGACAACATCGCACCGAAGAGCAACAGTTTCGGAAAGATATTTGTCTATCAAACCTATCCGGACGGGAAATCTGTCACCACCGGTGGCGGCAAAGGACATCTGGCCATCGTCGAAGACGACCCCAATCAATATTATGACGTCTCTGACGTTCGCATGATCCAGCTCACCGTCGACAAAGACAAACAGGGCGAACGTATACTTCCGGAATCCTACAATGCCAGTATGAGCTCGCAGATGAAAGGCCCGGTGCAGGCCATCGATACCAGTAATTTCCGGCACCGCGGAGTTTCCGAATGGGAACTGACAATGGGCGAACTGGTGCGGCAGCAGCCTCCTGAGCACCATGAGGTGCAAAAAAGTTCCATGTGGGCGGAACTCAACTACCGTATCGTGCAAGTCCTGTTTGTGGTCCTGTTGCCCTTCATAGCCATTCTTTTTGTGGTTGAACCGCGCCGCAATCCAGGTCCATTCCGTTTCCTTGCCGGGCTGTTGACCATCCTAGGTTTTCATCAATTTTTGGGTCTTGCCGTATCTTTTTCACGCGGTGGCGAAGTTCCCGTCTGGCTGACGCTGTGGCTTCCCTTGTTGCTCTTGTGCATAGCCGTTTTCATGCGGTTCCGTTGGCTGTCTCTCAAGCCCGGCTTCAACACGGCGCGCTAGCGGGAAGTCACGGCTATTTTTGTCGCTGGACAATTTTCATCACCGCCGCAAGTGTCTCGTCCGGCGTCAGATCAGAAGTGTCAATCACGACTGCATCAGCGGCTGGCTTCAAAGGTGCGGTCAGACGCGTCGCGTCGCGTCGATCCCTTTCGACAATGTCAGATTTGATCTTGGCGAAATCAGACCCGGGTGACTCCAGAAAGCGGCGGCGCGCCCGCGCTTCCACCGACGCCGTAATGTAGAATTTGAATGGCGCATCGGGGCAGATCACGGTGCCGATGTCGCGTCCATCAAGCACAGCTCCGGGTTTACGCTTGGCAAAGTTCCGCTGAAAATCAAGAAGTGCGGCACGCACCTTGGGTAACACCGCTACTTTCGATGCGTAAGCACCAACGCTCTCGCCTCGAAGCTCTGCATCTGAAAATTTCATCGGATCAAGGGAAGCAGCAACTTGCGCGCAAACATCTTCGTTGCCTGAATCTGTGCCCGACCTCATCACAGAAAGGCCAACCATGCGATAGAGCGACCCGGTATCCAGATAGTGATAACCCAAGGCTTTCGCCAAAGCGCGCGCGATTGTGCCCTTGCCGGATGCCGAAGGGCCATCAATCGCGATGACCATTCAGGCTCCTTGCGCCAACATTTGCGCACCCATTCCATTCAGCAGATTTGCAAAGCCTGGGAAGCTCGTGGCAATGAATGCTCCATCGTCAATATGAGTTGGCTCATGTGATGCGAGGCCCATAATGAGGAATGACATGGCAATGCGGTGATCCATATGCGTGACAACACGGCCACCGCCCCGCGCCAAACCGCCTGTCACTTCCAGCCAATCTTTCCCCGATCGGGTCGTGACGCCATTGACCTGAAGGCCCGCCTCCACGGCGGCCAAACGATCACTTTCCTTGACGCGCAACTCATCAAGCCCATCCATGAGCGTGATCCCTTGCGCAAAGGAAGCAGCCACGGAAAGAACCGGATATTCGTCGATCATTGAGGGCGCGCGTCCGGCCGGCACACGAACGCCTTTGAGTGTGGATGCGCGGACATGCAGATCACCCACTTCTTCACCGCCAGCCAGCCTGCGGTTTTCAATGGCAATATTACCCCCCATTTCGAGCAACGTTTCGATGAGACCGGTGCGGGTGGGGTTGAGCATGATATTTTCAATCACGATATCGGAGCCTGGTGTGATCAACGCGGCTACCAGTGGAAAAGCTGCCGATGATGGATCGCCTGGAACAGCAATGGTTTGGGCCTTCAGGCCATGGCCCCCTTCGATGGCGATGTGACGGGCACCTGCAACCTGATTCACCTCGAGCTTGGCGCCAAAGGCTTTCAACATGCGTTCGGTATGATCGCGGGTGGCAACCGGCTCGATCACCATGGTCACGCCCTTGGTATTGATGCCGGCAAGCAACACGGCTGATTTCACCTGAGCTGATGCTACCGGCAAGGTGTAAGTCACGGGTGCAGGATTTTGCGCACCATGAAGAATGAGGGGCAATCTTCCCCCCTCGGTGGTCTCAAAGTGGGCGCCAAATTGCGACAAGGGCGTCGTCACACGACCCATGGGGCGTTTCGACAAGGACGCATCACCGACACAGCGCGCCGTAAGCGGCGTTGTCGCCATCAGTCCCATGGCAAGGCGCACCCCGGTTCCGGAATTTCCAAAATCAAGATTGTGCAGGGGAGACTTCAGGCCGCCGATACCCACCCCCTCAATCTGCCAGGAACCGTCATTTTGCTTTTCGACTTTGGCCCCCAGGGCGGCCATTGATTTCGCCGTGTTGACGACGTCCTCTGCTTCAAGAAGCCCTGACACCTGGGTGAGACCATCGGCGACCGCACCAAACATGAGCGCGCGGTGAGACATGGATTTGTCACCCGGGACCCTGATGCGGCCTTTGAGGGCCTTGGCCTTGAAAGATGTAATTGGGGTGCGGGTAGAATGGCTCATGATGGCTTTCCGATACACGCCCGCTACGGGCGTGTCATCCCTGCGGAGGAAGTTTTGACATTCTCGCCGAGGCATGGCATGAGCCGCCGCCATACCCCACATTTGGAACATTTGAACTGTTGAAAGGAACCGTCATGGTTAAAGCAGAGCTTGGAACCAAGCGGACATGCCCGAATTGCGCGACCCGCTTTTATGATCTGATGAAAGATCCCATCACCTGCCCCAAATGCGGCACGAGTTTCATGGCACTTCAGATTTTACCCTCGAAGACTGAAATTCCGGGCATGGCGCCGCCAGCTGCCCCCAAGCCGCGTGAAGTGGAACGGGGAGAGGACCAGGAAACTGGCGATATTGAGCTGGTGAGCCTTGAGGACGTGGAAGCCGAAGAAAAGGGTAACGACGATACTGCTGGGATCGAAGATGTCGACCTCGGCGAAGAAGCTTCGGATGACAACGAGGATGAAGACGATACCTTCCTGGTTCAGGAAGAAGAGGAAGGCGGCAACATGTCCGACCTTATCGAGGGCGGCGGCAAGGAAGAAGAAGAGGAGCAGTAAGCTCAAATTGCGGAAGGTTGACCTTGGTTTCCGCTTCCAAAATTAGCTTGCCTCTGCCCCACAGGGCTACTACATCACCACACGCGTTTGGGCGGCTTGCCTGCCCAAACCCCATTTCCTGAATAAGGGGTCATAGCTCAGCTGGGAGAGCGCTTGCATGGCATGCAAGAGGTCGGCGGTTCGATCCCGCCTGGCTCCACCATTTCAATGAATATTTCAGCTGAAATGTTTTTTCGAGGATCTGCCGCCGCCAGATCGCTCGATTGCATCGCATTTCGTTTTGACTGGAAATTGCTACTTCGACAGACAAAATGAAACGCAAACTGAAATGCCGCCCGAAATCTAGGACATTACCTGGGACTTGTCATTCGCCCGAAACTAGGCTCATCATAAAAGGCGCAGGGCATCGTTGCGCCATTGTGCTGAGGGGCCTCTGACGAAGGAGTTGGTTTGACGTTTCCGCCACGAGGAGTTTGGCTGTGCGCCGCTTTGATAGTGACCTCTGGCTTGGCGTACGCACAAGAAGGTTCACCTGGCATATCCGTTCCGACGGTGCTTCCTGCCTTTGACCCGAACGTTCCAACTTGCAGCCCGCCTCCTGGACTGAGCCATGTACTGGCCTACGTGCAAGAGAATGACCGCGAATTCCTCCAAGGCGTTGACCATGGTTTGTCCCTGTCGGCCAAGGACCGTAGCCTTGATTATCGCCGGCTGCTTATCCAGAATGATACCGCATCCGCCAAACGGCAAATCGAAGACCTTCGCGCCACAAAGGTAGGCGCACTTGTCGCCACCTCATCCGATCCCGCTGCCATCAGCCACAGCCTCCAGCAGGTCATCTGGTCAGGCGCTTATGTCGGTACCATCGTGCCACCGCCCGCAACACTTCTTCTCAATGCCCCCCAATACCAGACCGGAAAGGTTCTAACTGATGCAGCCATCGCCTACATCAACAAGGAGCTTGGAGGGAAAGCAAACATAGTGCTTTTGACCCAAGATTCGATGCAATACCTCTCGCCCCGCTTCAAAGCCATGCGCGACGGCTTGGGAGCATTGCCGTATGTCAACATTATAGCAGATATTACTCCTCAACCGGTCACCGAAGACGGTGGTTTTGCCACCATGAAAAGCGTTCTGTTGGCCAACCCGGATGTCGATGTTGTTCTTGGGGGTGATGCGGTAGTGCTTGGCGCGCTGAAAGCTTTGCGCGAGGCGCACAAGGACAGGCCAAATCAATTCCTCGGCGGCATTGATGGCGAACCGGATGCGGTCGCAGAAATCAAGAAAGGCGACAGCCCCTACAAGGCAAGCGTATCGCTTTCTTCACCCGTTTTTGGCTATGCCATGGGAGAGTTTGGTGCTGATTGGCTTCAAGGCAAAAGTATTCCCCAGGCGATGGATATCCTGCCGATAGCATTAACCCGCGATAACGTCGCGCAGTATGAAGCTGATCTGAAAGACCCTGCGTCAGTCTACAATGATAAAGTGCGGAGAGGTGCCTATCTGAAAATGTATGGCAATATCTGCTATGACACCCGCAACCAGTATGTGAACTTTCCGTGGTCGTCAGAGTGGAAGTAGTCAGATTATAACATCTGCCGGCACCGTGCTTGAAGCCTCGCTACAAGTCATGTGAGCCGATGCGAAAGCCGGTTAGCTGGTCAACCCGATGAAGACTTTTCCACCTTCAATTTTGGTCGGATAGGTTTTGAGATTGACGATGCAAGGTGCGCCGCGCGCAGCACCTGTGGTGTAGTCAAAGCGGCCATTGTGCTTGGGGCATTCGATAATGTTGTCCATTACCAAACCATCGGCGAGATGCACCTTCTCGTGGGTGCAGAGGCCGTCGGTGGCGTAATATTTGTCCTCCGGAGAACGGTAGATCGCATAGGTTTTGCCGTCATGGTCAAAACGGAGCACATCCTCGTTGGCCACTGCGTCTGCCACACATGCTTCGATCCACTGAGTCATCGAAATCCTCATTGTTGTTCACGTGGAAGCAAGAGCCACCCGTCATCGCCGCGATATTGCAGATGCAAGACTTTCTTGCATCAAAAATCTTGCGGCATGCTCGGCACGATTCGCAGGTTCGAACAGCAAACGCCAGTATGCTGATATTGTTCAGATTTCAACAGCACGGGTAACGAAGGAAACGGTATTGTCAAATTCCACAATTTTATATCAAAGATGTGTGGCTGGAATTTGAGCCATAGTCGACCGATCCACGATTGCTGATCTCGCACGGAAAGCAGGTGTTTCGGTGGCCAGCGTCGACCGAGTGATCAATCGCCGGCTGCCGGTCAAATCGGATACGTCGCAGCGGGTGATCTTGGCGGCCGAAGCGATCGGCTTTCATGCCGCGGGACTCCTTGAGAAACGTGTGGCTGAATTGCCCAAGCGGCGCATCAGGCTTCTTCTGCAGAAGCGTGACACCTTCTATCAGGGCTTTGGGCGGGCCCTGATGACAGCGGCCAACCAGAACAATGAAATGGAAGCGAAGCCCATCCTCGAATTCATGGATGAGATTTCGCCGAGCTATGTGGCCTCGCAACTTCTTGAAATGGCGCCCAGGGTCGATGCCATCGCCGTGGTACCCATGGAGCACGCTGCCGTTGTTCAGGCGCTGGAAAAAACGCATTGAAGAGGAAGCCTGTTTTCAGCTTGCTTTCTCCCGTTCTGAATATGGCCTGCAGCGGACATCTCGGGCTTGATGCCCGCAAACTTGGCCGCATCGCCGGATGGACAATTAGCCGTCTCGCCAAGATGCCGGGCAAGATCTGCATTCTTGTCGGCAGCCATGGCTATATCAACCGGGACATGGCAGAGATCAGCTTCCGGGGTTACATGCGCGAACACGCGCCGGCATTCGAGCTGCTAGAACCCATCGTTAAAATGCCCGCCAGACCGGCATGCCGTCTCCGTGTGCAATGAGCTGACACCCAATATCAAACAGGCCCTCTCTGACGGCAACGTCGATCTTGCCCTGGCGACGCCGGTCGAAACCCTTTCGCGGCAATTGATGCACCAGATCGCCAAGGCCTGCGCCACGCAGGGTGCTCTTCATTTCCCGCCGGTCTACGCCCCGCCGGACATGTATGTCGCCGAAAACATCTGACAGTTAAGCGGGATGCCTAACGAATTCCCTTTCATTCGAAAATTCGTTCCAATTTTAAGCATTAACGTTGGCATTCATTAAGCCTGGAATTTGATTCAACTTCGTCCATCCCGATTGGCGTGTGAATCTTGCATGTAGGGTCAAAGCCCTTGGGAGATACGTCAGTTGCGCCAAGAAACCATCGCCATCCATTCGGGCTATGAACCCGATGAAGCCGTTAAGTCGGTCGCGGTTCCGATCTACCAGACGGTGGCCTATGCGTTTGACAGTGCCGATCATGCCGCAGCCCTCTTTAATCTTGAAGAAGAAGGCTATCGCTATAGCCGCATCGCCAATCCGACTGTTGCCGTGCTCGAAAAGCGCATCTGTGATCTTGAGGGTGGTGTCGGCGCGCTCGCGACCGCGAGCGGACAGGCTGCTCTTCACATCGCACTTGTCAATCTTGCTGATCATGGCGGAAACATTGTCACCGTGCCGCAACTCTATGGCACCACCCATACACTCATTTTGCACGTTCTCGCCCGCCAGGGCGTTGAGGCGCGCTTTGCCGCTTCCGACAAGCCTGATGATGTCGCCAAGCTGATCGACGCCAACACCCGCGCCGTCTTCTGCGAAAGCATTGGCAATCCGGCAGGCAATGTCTGTGACATTGAAGGCCTTGCCAAGGTGGCCCATGCGCAAGGTGTTCCGCTGGTCGTTGATAATACGGTGGCAACTCCCATCCTGCTGCGGCCTTTCGATCATGGTGCCGACATTGTGGTTCACTCGCTTACCAAGTTCCTTGGTGGCCATGGCACGACGATGGGAGGTGCTGTTGTCGACAGTGGCCGCTTCCCGTGGAAAACCCATGGCAAGCGCTTCCCGGCCTTCGTGGAACCGGACAAATCCTATCATGGCCTGATCTACAGCGAGCGTTTCGGCGCATCCGCCTATATCGAGCGCGCGCGCAGTGTCTATCAGCGCACGTTGGGCTCGGTATTGTCACCATTCAACGCCTTCCTTCTGTTGCAAGGCATAGAGACTGTGGCGCTGCGCATGGAGCGCCATGTCGAAAACGCCCGCCAGGTGGCGCAATTTTTGCGCGCGGATCCGCGTGTCGATTGGGTGAACTATGCCGGCTTTTCCGACAGCACCTACAAGCCACTGGTTGACAAATATCTCGCAGGCCGCGCGTCATCGCTGTTCACCTTCGGCATCAAGGGCGGCATGGAAGGCGGCAAGGCGTTTTATGACGCGCTCAAGCTTGTCACGCGCCTCGTCAACATTGGCGATGCCAAATCTCTGGCCTGCCATCCGGCTTCTACCACGCACCGGCAGATGACAGCGGAGGAACAACGCAAGGCCGGCGTCAGCCCCGAAACCATCCGTCTGTCTATCGGCATCGAACATATCGATGACATCATTGCCGATCTTGATCAGGCGCTTACCGCCTCGGCCGGTCACGCTGCTCACCCCAAGGCTGCGGAGTAGGAACACCATGTCGCGCGCGCTTCTCGAAGAGACAAAGTCCATGCCCCGCCACTCGCCCAGCCCCTGGGCGCCGCGGCGCGCCTTCTGGCGCGGACGCCCGATTGAGATCGGCATCGTCAACAACATGCCAGATCCAGCCTTGGTTGCGACGGAGCGGCAATTCTCCAAACTGGTGCGCGTCGCCGCGGGCGGACGTCCGGTTCATATCCGCTATTATTCTCTGCCCAGCGTGCCGCGATCACAGGACACACGCACCACACTGATGGGTCATTATCGTAGCGCCACCGACATCAAGAACCACAGGCTTGATGCGCTGATCGTCACCGGCACGGAGCCGCGCGCGGCCAAACTCGACCATGAACCATATTGGGACGAATTCCGCGCGCTCGCCGACTGGGCCGCGGATAACACCCTTTCCACAATCTGGTCATGCCTTGCAGCCCACGGACTAGTGCTGCACATGGACGGCATCGCGCGGCACAAGTTGGCCTGGAAATGCTCTGGCGTATTTGCCTGCGCGACAACAAGCGCCCACCCACTGCTGTCGGGTTTCAAGAGCGTGCTGCATGTCTCGCATTCGCGCTGGAATGCGCTTGATCCCCATGAGCTGCGGCGCCACGGCTATCGGCTGCTCAGCCAGTCAGATATTGCCGGCGTCGACAGTTTCGTGAAGGACGCTGGAAGCCAATTCGTTTTTTTCCAGGGTCATCCTGAATATGACGATACATCGCTTCTGCGCGAGTACCGTCGCGATGTGACACGCTTTCTCACGGGCGAGCGCGATATCTATCCCAATATGCCATCGGGCTACTTTGCGCGCGAACTCGAAGCCAGCCTGCACACTTTCCAGAACAAGGCCGAAGTGCGGAAAGGCGACGTCAGCGCCAAGGATATGCCCGCCCTTGCGCCGCGCAACGGCCTTGCCGCCGACATTTCGGCGACAGCGAACCTTATCTATCGCAACTGGTTTGATGGACTCTGGGTGCGGGTCAATGGCACGGCAGCGGACAGTTCACTCGCCGCGCAGCAGGCCTAGATCAGCCTGACCTTTGACGGAAGCGTCAAAGGTCAGAAAATTCGCCCGTGTAAACTTGTGGCTAGAATGACTTTCACATGAAAAGTCATTCCGCTCTAGGAAACGACTTTTTCCAAAACCGAATCCGTCACCGAATCCAGAACCGAACAGGATGCACCCATCAAGGTGCCGAAGGATAGCAGAGCGCGAGCCTGCAGAAGGCGTTGCGCCTTATTGACAACGCGGAGGGCAAAGCCCACGGAACGCGGTACGGTGCGGCGGAAGAACGCCAGCTTCTTGATGCGCTTTTGGATGTGCCAGCGCGCCACGGCGCCTTTCTTGAAATAAAGCACATCACCAGGACCAAAGTGGCGCGGGGCCATGCCGTCGGCCTCAATCACCACCGACCCTTCGAGAAAATAAATGGTTTCATCACTGTCGTAGTGCCACTCAAATTTTCCCTCAGTGCACTGCCACACAATGGTGGAAGCTGTGCCGTCGGCGCTGACAGCGAGAATGGAATTGCTGGCAACCGGGTCGCCTTCATAAATCCAGCTTGGATCAATGGGCGCCGACTTCAGTTGCACATCCGTGGTGGCGGCGAGGATGAAAGGATGGGTCATGTTTTAAGCACTCACGCTGCAAAGCTTGTTGATCATCTGTTCGACACTCGACACTGAGTGGAAATGTTCGGGTGTCAGATATTCCGCGGGGATCATCATGTTGAAGCGCGCCTCAACACCGAGCATCAAATTCATCATGTCGACCGAGGTTAAGCCGATTTCGACCAGTGATTTTTCAGGTGAGACAGCCTTCTCGCCCCCTGAAGCGGCAAGGATGGATTTCACCAACCCTTCGACTTCTCCACGAACATTTTCCGCCGACATATCCTGCATCATCCATTCCCAATTTGACACGATGAACCTTTTGTAATGCGTCCTCGCAAGGGGAGTGCCAGATTTGGTGTGCCGAAGTCATTCAGCTGGAATGTCAAATTTGAATCAAAGTTTATGGTTCACAAATTGACTTCCTGCGGGGGCCGGCCCACTTCGAAATCCAAAATTAACGATAGAGCCTCATCGAACTGGAAACTGCTGCCTTGTCGGGTGTTGTTTCGCTGAGTCTCTTCAGTCTGGCGCACGAGTTGCATGAGGTGAACAAAAGAGACCAGCTGAAAGCTGAAATGGAGCGACCCGAATGAATGTGATCCATGTCGGAAAATCCGACACCCGTGCCGCGGCGCCTTTTGCGCCACGCATCATCGCTTCACCCCAGAAGCTGATTGATTTTACGGCACGCGCGGCCCAGGTTGCTGCCATCGCCGCACGTCATGCCGATGAGGCGGACCGCGATGCGCGGTTTCCGGCCGAGGCCATCGCGGCATTGCGCGACGCGCGCTTGCTTGGCATGGCCATTCCCCGTGAATTTGGTGGTGATGGTGCATCCATACATGATGTGATGGAAGTTTGCTACGCACTGGGCCGCGCCTGTTCGGCGACTGCGATGATCTTTGCCATGCATCAAGTCAAAATCGCCTGCATCGTGCGCCATGGCCGCGGCCAGGATTGGATGGATGCCATGATGCGCCGCATCGCCGATGCGCAGCTGCTCATGGGTTCATCCACGACGGAAGGCAACAATGGTGGCAATGTGCGTTCCTCTGCCGCTGCCGCCGAAATTTCTGATGGCCGCTTCACTCTACTGCGCGACGCCTCAGTTATCTCGTATGGTGCTGAATGCGATGGCATCGTCACCACGGCACGCCGAGCTGTTGACGCATCGACATCCGATCAGGTTCTCGTCGTCCTTCGAAAGGAAGATTACAAGCTTGAGATCACACAGGGCTGGGATACGCTTGGTATGCGCGGCACGCGCAGCACCGGCTTCAAGCTGGAGGCATCAGGTGTTCCCGAACAGATCCTTCCCGAGTTCCTATGACCGCATCCACAGCCAGACCATGGTGCCATTTGCGCATCTGTGCTGGGGCTCGGCGTGGGCGGGCATCGCTGCTTCCGCCGTTGACCGCGCGCAAATGTTCCTGCGCAAGGTGGCGCGCAACGCCAGTGGCCAGATGCCGCCTGGTTCACGCCATTTCAGCCTCGCCAAGGATTCGCTTGGCCGTGCCCGTGCGCTCCTTACCACCACGGCGGATTATTTTGAGCGCATTGCATCCGATCCACAGGCTCTATCGTCGCTCGAATTCCAGTCTGCCATTGCAACTCTCAAGATCGATGTCTCGGAACTCTGTCTCGAATCAGTGATGAGCGCCATGCGCGCCAACGGACTTTCCGGCTATCGCAATGACGGCGAATTCAGCATCGCGCGCCAGCTGCGCGACGTTCTTTCTGCGCCTGTCATGATCCACAACGACCGCATCTTCACCAATGTATCGACGGCCAATCTCATGGCCGCCAATGCCCCCACACTCCGAGCCTGACCCATGCCCCAGACACTGACCAAGCCTACTGCCGATTACGTTTTCCCAACGCCCGCCGATCCGCTGGCGCCACTTGCCGATGTATTGTTCCACCGTACGGGTGTCGATGGGGTCTATGCCCGCACGGGCCTCTATGAGGGCCTGATCGAGCGCATGGGCGCCTTGATCACACGCCACCGCGAGCCAGGCTGCGAGGTGATGCGCTTTCCGCCGGTGATGAGCCGGGCCATGATCGAAAAATCCGGCTATCTGAAAAGCTTCCCCAATCTTCTGGGATGTGTATGCGGCCTGCATGGCACTGAGAAAGAAGTGCTCGACACCGTCGATGGTTTTTACAAAGGCGGTTCCTGGGCTGACAAGACAACACCGTCGGATCTCGTGCTTGCACCTGCCGCCTGCTATCCGGTCTACCCGATCGCTGCAGAACGTGGCCCGCTTCCCAAGGGCGGCTTGACGTTTGACGTGCTTGCCGACTGCTTCCGCGCCGAACCTTCAAAGCATCTCGACCGGCTGCAGTCCTTCCGCATGCGCGAATATGTCTGCATCGGCTCACCCGATGACGTGGCCGCCTTCCGTGAGCGCTGGATGGAACGTGCGCAGGGACTTGCCCGCGACATGGGCCTGACCTTCCGTGTCGAAACAGCGTCTGATCCCTTCTTCGGCCGTGTCGGACAGATCAAGGCGGTGAGCCAGGTGCAGCAGGCTTTGAAGTTCGAGCTTTTGGTGCCGTTGCGTTCTGAAGAGAGCCCGACGGCCTGCATGAGCTTTAACTACCACCGCGAGCATTTCGGCGTGACCTGGAACATGAAGGATGCTGACGGCAATCCGGCCCATACGGGCTGCGTGGCCTTTGGCATGGACCGTCTGGCGGTTGCGATGTTCCATACCCACGGCACCGACATGACCAAGTGGCCTGCCCGTGTGCGCCAGGTTCTCGAACTCTAATTTCCAGTCAGAATTTCTGATCAGGCGGTGTTGCCGGCGTCGACCGTCAACACGGTGCCGGTTATGTTGCGGCCACCCTCACCCATGAGGAATTCGACCATACGTGCGACATCATCAGCTTCAGCCAAGCGGCGCAGCGCACTGCGGCCGGCAATCTTGCCGCGGTTCTCTTCATCCAGGCTTTGAGTGAGCTCGGTGTTGATAAAGCCGGGTGCCACGACATTGACGGTAATGCCAAGCTTGCCCACTTCGCGCGCCAGCGATTTTGAAAAACCTTCGAGAGCGGCCTTGGTTGCGCCATAGACCGACAGGGCATTGTAGCCTGTCGATCCGATGATCGAGCCCATGTTGACGATGCGGCCGGCGCCATCCGCCATCATGTGACGCACGATGTATTTGGTGAGCACCATCGGAGCTTCAACATTGACGCGCAGCAATTCGGCAATCTGGCTTTCATACATGGTGGCGAGAACACCAGGCGTGCCAATGCCGGCATTGTTTACGAGGCCATAGATGGGCCCAACGTCCTTGCGCAGATCACGCACGAAGGCGGGGAAGGTGTCGATTGCTTTCATGTCCAGGGCCTTGAAGCGGATCAAACCTGCGCTTGCGGAGATCACATTCTTGAGTTCCGGGCTTTCACTGCGTGCGACCGCAATCACATTGTGACCTGCTGTGGAAAGCCGCCTGACGATGGCGAGGCCAATGCCACGGCTGCCGCCGGTCACAAGAACGTTAGACAAGGCGCACGAGCTTTCCGTTGTCCGAGACTTCCAATGCCGGAACAATCGAGATCACCGCCGGAACCTTGTGGGCCGGCAGTTTCTGACGGCAAGCCGCAAGGATTTCGGTTTTCAGACCTGAAGAATCATCTGCTGCGTAGCCATCACTCAGCACCACATCGGCCACAACCACCGCGCCCATGATCGGGCTTTTACGCGATTTTACCCGCGACATGCGTACGGCCGGATGGAGATTGAGTACAGACTCAACTTCTTCGGGATGAACCTTCAAGCCACCGACATTGATAATTCCGCCGCGGCGGCCAACAAAATAATAGCGATCACCGCGCCGCTCCACCATATCACCCGTATCAATAAAGCCGTCTTGATCCAAAAGAGCGGGTGCTGCGGTTCCGACATAATTCAGGGCTGCACGATGGGAGCGCATGTGCAACGTACCTTCAACCACCTTCATCTCAACCGTGCCCGGCTTATCAATAAGGCTCGCCGGAAAGCCCTCTTGCCCATCGTCGACGGCAAAGCCGACGCCCGCTTCTGTTGATGCATAGGCGTGACCAATGGAAGCTTGAGGAAAGCCCTTACGGAGGCCGTCGAGCACGGCCTGATCGGCGATTTCGCCAGAAAGACGTACATAGTCTGGTTTGAATTTGTGGATGACGTCGCTCATCAGTGCCTTGCGCCAATGCGATGGCGTGCCGGAAATATGAGAAACGTGTGAAGCCACCAACCTCTCGACATAATCAACCAAGGATTCGCCCAGCTCGGAGAGCACCAGGCTACCGCCCATCAGGGCACGCAATAAAATCTGCAAGCCGCCATAGCGGCGAATGTCGTAGAACGTGGCCCAGATCGGAAGCGGACCTTCCATTGCCGGTGATGCGGCAATCGCCCCGGTCAAGCCATCAAGCGTGTGCGCCACGATTTTCGGCCGCCCGGTGGTGCCTGATGTGAGCATGAGCCATTTGGTGTCTTGCGCGACAATGGTGGGTGGGGCTTCTCCTTTTGGCCGCAGGGGCCAGAAAGGTTTCATGATTTGCGACAGACCGAGTGGCGACCATGAATCCGAAGCATCGGCAATCACGACATCAATCTGCGCATCGGCAATGATCGTAGCACGGTGTGCGGAGGCCAGGTCGGGTGGGGCCAAGAGGATGCTTTCGGCCACACCGTCAAGCGCAATCACGGCGAGTGCCGCGTCAAACTGTTTGTCTGGTGCGATGAGAACATTGCGGCCGGCGAAGTCACGGGCTGCACGGCCGAGGAGACTGGCGCGCGTCAGGTCCGAAAGCTCAATGGTGCGTTCGCGGTCGGCGAGCCAACGTTCGCCGCGGCGCGCGCCGAGCCTGTCGATCAGGGCAATTCGGTCAGGCAGCGGCGGCATGCTCGTAGGACTTCACGAAGTCGCCGAGCGTGACCGGGAAATAGGCATCATCAGAAGCAGTAAAGGGGTCGATGCCCAGCTTGTCTTCCAGTCGCGCCACAAGAATGGCAAAGCACAGCGAGTCGAGACCTGATTCCAGAAGCACGAGATCATCGCTCAATGGCGCCAGCTTCTTGTGCTGTGCAGCGGCGATTTCCTCGATAAGCTGATAAATTGTTAACCTTGTCGACATGTGAGGATGCCTTGTTTCGGGATTGGTCACCACCAGATCCTAAGTTCCAATATTGAATTTGAGGTAATTCTACATGAGCGACGCTGCGGCACTGCAGCGGAAAATGCGGTGTCGGTTAATTTCGGATGGCGATCTGGACGCCGTGGCAACCCTGCTTGCCCATGGATTCCCGCGCCGGACAGTTAATTATTTCCGCAAAGGCCTTAACGCCTCGCCACCCGCGATACGCCGGAAGGCTTGCCACGCTATGGCTATGCCCTGGAAACGGAAGGTGCAATTGTCGGTGCGGTACTGCTGATGTTTTCAAGCCGCAAAGATTTGCCGGGCCCACGCTGCAATATCGCGAGCTGGTATGTCATGCCGGAGCACCGCGGCCATGCAGCGATGCTGTCGGCCATGGCACTGAAGCACAAGACGGTCACCTACCTCAATGTTACGCCGGCCGCCAACACCTGGCCTATTCTCGAAGCACAGGGCTATCGCCGCTATTGCAAGGGACTGTTGTTGTCCTTCCCGGCACTGTCCGCTTCGTCAGACGCCGTTGTTCAGTCGGTGTCTCCCGAAACGCACACCATCCCCGGCCTGAGCGATGCCGAGTTCGAAAATTTGCGCGAGCAGCTTGCTTACGGCTGCATCTGCTTGGTGGTGCGCAAGAATGATCAGGTCATGCCCTTCGTCTTCCTGCCTTTCCGGATTCGCGGCGGCAAAATTCCGTTACCCTTGGCGCAACTCGTCTATTGCAGGAAGACAAGTGACTTCGTTGCTTGTGGTGGCGCACTGGGCCGCGCGTTGCTGAGGCATGGCAAAATGGGTGTGCTCGTCGATTCCGATGGGCCAATCGCAGGCCTCCGCGGGTTCTTCACCGAAAGCCGTGGCCGCAAATATTGCAAGGGTCCTGGCACAGTACGCATGGGTGATCTCCTCGATACCGAGCTGGTGATCTTCGGGCCCTGACCCTCAACTATGAGCGAAGGCCCAATAGAGCTCACGGGCCTTGGTATAAAGGGGGCCAGGTTGCAATTCGCGATCATCGATGCGGGTGATCGGCATCACCTTGGAATAGTTGCCGCAGGTAAAAAGTTCGTCGGCATCCTGGAAGGCTTGGTACTTCAGTGATTCTTCGCGCACTGTGTAGCCCGCGTTGCGTAAAAGCCCAATCACGCGCGCGCGCGTGATCCCGGCCAGGAAGGTGCCATTGGCGGCGGGTGTAAACACCACGCCATCTTTCACCAAGAAGACATTCGAGTTGGCGGTCTCCGCGATGTTGCCGTTCATGTCGCGGATCAGGCAGTTGTTGAAGCCTCTCACTTCCGCCTCCATGATGGCGCGGGCGTTGTTGGGATAGAGGCAACCGGCCTTGGCCTCCACCGGCGCCGATTCCAAAGTCGGGCGGCGATAGGGCGACAGCGTCACCGAAGACGCCGAAGGCTTGGCCATCGGGGCATCATAAACCGATAGCGCCCAGTTGGTGGTCTCTGGGTCGAAGCGCACGCCCCCACCCATGCCATTTTCCGCCCAATACATGGGGCGGATATAAAGCTCGGCCTTTGCATCAAACCGGGCGATGGCTTCCAGTACCAGTTCCTTCCATCGATGCACCGGCACCACGGGTTTCAGCATGAAATTTTCGGCCGATCGGTTCACACGCTGCAAATGCAAATCAAGATCAGGAGTCACGCCTTCGAAGGCGCGGGCCCCATCAAAAACGGTAGAGCCCAGCCAGGCACCATGGGTGCGTGGGCCCATGATGCGCACATTGCCTTCATGCCAGACATCCTCAAAAAAGGTCCAGGTCTTGGAAAAGGCAGGTTTCACGGTCATGGGCTCTCCTTGGGGCTGGCCTTTGCATAGCAAGTTTGTGCTGCAAGGTGAATTTCCCTTTGCCCGCGAAAACGCTAGTCTGCCCTGACTCGCATGAAGACTTCTTACCTTCCCCATGCCGCTTGATCCCCGTGCCGCCCGATTCCTGGAGATGATGGGAGCTGCGGCGGCTGGCCGTGAAAGCACACGCGACATTGCAGAACGGCGCATGGGCCTTGTCAAACTGATGCGTTTTGCGGCGGCCGAGCGGCTTTCGCCACCGGGAAGCGACATCAAGCTTGCAGGTAACATTGGCGCACGGCTCTATGCGCCTGAAAATGTCGATGATGACATGGTGACCCCCGGCATTGTCTTCTTTCATGGTGGTGGGCTGGTGGCGGGTTCAGTTGACACACACGACGTTGTGACCCGCGCCTTGTGCGCCGCGAGCCGGTGCCGCCTGCTTTCAATTGAGTACCGGCTGGCGCCGGAACATCCCTTTCCAGCCGCGATCGAAGATGCAATCGTGGCAGTGCGAGATGTCATGTCCCGCGCCACGTCTCTTGGTATTGATGCCTCACGCTTGGCGTTGGTGGGCGAATCGGGTGGAGGCACCCTGGCCGTGCTGGCCGCGCATGAGCCCGGGATATCGTGTGCGTTGCTATGCCTGATCTGCCCGGTTCTCGATTTCAGTGGCGAGAGTGCATCACGCAAGGAATTTTCCAAAGGTTACCTCATCGACCGCAGCGTGATGGAGGCTGATCTTGCCGACTATCTGCAAGGCAAAGTGAAGCGTAACGATCCACGCATCTCGCCGTTGCAGCTGCCTGATTTGCGTCATCTACCGCACACCGTGATTCATGTGGCCGAATTTGATCCATTGCGCGATGAAGGCCGTGACTTTGCAAAACGCCTCAGTTCCGGGGGAGTTGCCGTTACCTATGAAGAACATGCCGGCATGGTTCACAATTTTCATGCCTTGGGAGGCGTGCTGTCACAAGGCAAAGAGGTGTTGGCAGCGATAGGCGTAGAGATCGGCTCTATCCTGAGCGGCTAGAAACGCTGGCGACCAGCCATGATGTCGGCAAAAAAATCCGCGGTCAGCGGCACAAAATTCCTGGCAGCCGTATCGGCGAACAGGATGGGATCGGCGGCTTTTGGCCCAAAACCTTCATGCACCAGATCCTGGCGCTTCTGCTTGAAGGTCTCGGTGAGATCAAGCGCTGAACGCAGGCGCAGGAACACCGGACGCGCATAGGCTGGAAGCACGGTGCTCAGGTGCTGATAAAGCTGCGCTGGATCGAAATCGCTTTCCGCTACAATCGCTGCCATGCCAGCCTTGCCATCGGCGCCTGGCACTTCAACTCCGTAGACAGCGACATCAGCTACGCCGGGCGCAGCTGCAATGGCAGCGGCCACTTCTGCCGTCGCAACATTCTCACCCTTCCAACGGAACGTGTCGCCGATGCGGTCAACGAAATAGTAGAAGCCCTTTTCGTCGATGCGCATCAGATCACCGGTGCGAAACCAGGCATCGCCTTTTGCCAGAACGTCGCGCAGTACCTTCTTTTCCGTGTCTTCGTTTGTGGTGTAACCCTCAAAGCGGCCACCGCCCTCGCCCGACATGCGGCCCAGTGCCTCGCCTGCCTCGCCGCGTGCGGCGCGGATGCACAAACCTTCAGGACCGCGCAGCGGCTTACCAGATTCAACATCGAATTTGACAATGGCTGCGGGAAAGCGGTGCGACAGATAGGGCGGAATGCGCCCGATCGATCCGGGCTTTCCCTCGACATTGAACAGCGAAAAATTGCCCTCCGTCGCCGCATAGAATTCCAGGATTTGCGGAATGGCAAAGCGCTGCTGGAATTCTTCCCAAACGTCTCCTCGCAGGCCATTGCCGCAGGCCATGCGCAGGCAATGAGCACGGTCCTGAGATGAGAGAGGCGTCTTCAGCAGATAGCGGCAAAGCTCGCCGATATATTGGAAGATGGAGCAATCATGCTGCTTGATGTCGGACCAGAATCTGCTGGCAGAGAATTTCTCGGCAAGCACCACCGTGCCTCCGGCCGCCAGCATGCTCGCAACGGCCACCACGCCGCCGACGCTGTGATACAGCGGAAGGCAATTATAGAGCCGGTCTTCAGGCGTCGCCGACATCAAGCCGGCAAACCAATAGCCCCAGCTCATTACACGGTGGTGGCTGACATAGGCAGCCTTGGGCAAGCCCGTCGTGCCCGAGGTGTAGATCAGAAGTGCCGCATCTTTCAGAGCGACGGCTTTGCGTTCTTCGGCTGTCAATCCGGCACTGGAATAGCGGGCAAGCACCGGGTTCAGCTCATCCTCCACCCAGATTCTTGGCGCGGGCTCAGAATCGGCGAAAGTCCTGTGTACCGCCTGTATAAAAGGCGTGGTCGCGATGACGTGGCCCGCCTTGGCGACATGCAACACGTGTTTCAACGCTTCACCTTGAAGGTGCGTGTTGATCAGCGCAACGATACCACCGACCAAACTGATGCCCATCCATGCAGCGACATAATCTGGGCCCGTTGGCCTCAACAGAGCCACACGATCGCCGGGCTTCAGACCCTGCGCCAGCGCCCATCTGGCATAGCGATGCACGCGCTCTGACAAAGCTGCATAGGTCAACCTGTCATCTCCCAATTGCAGGGCAGGATGGCCAGGCTGCCTTTTGGCCCATTCTGCAACCACGTCGCCCAGCAAGCGATGCGGCTCACTATCGAGGCGGGCCGTAAGCTCGATTGCCTTCAGCCAGCGTTGTGACGGCGAAAATGGAACAGCACTGTTTGACGCGAATGTGGTCATCAGCTGTCGGTTGCACTGAGCATCGTATTTTTGGCGGAATTCATGTGAATGCGGCAGGCTTGTTCCACGGCAGCAACGGAGCCGCTTCGCAGTGCATCGATATAAGCCAAGTGCTCGCGCATTGCTCTTTCATTGCGTTTGCGTTCATCCTTCTTGTTCCACTGATAGTGATAGTGAAACACGAGAGTGATAATATCATAGAAGCCATCAATAAAGCGGTTGGGCAATGCAGAATTGATTAGTAAGTGAAAACGGCGATCTAGATCGGAAAAATCAAAGAACCGTGTCTCCGCCTCATCGAGCAAGTGCGTGTGTTCATCGCGCAGTGCGTCGAGTTCTTTCCATTGTTCAGCGTCTTCCGGCAGACCAACAAAAGCGCGGGCCGAGCGCAGCTCAAACATTTCCCTGATTTCAAACAACTCCAGCGCAAAGCTTTGGGTGAAGCCTTTCAGGATCCAGCCAGAACGGGGACGCTTTTCGATCAAACCAAAGCGCTGAAAGCGGTTGAGAAACTCCCGGATTGCGGTAGTCGCAAAGCCAAACTTACGGGCCAGTTCGAGTTCATTAATCACGGTCCCCGGTATGGCATCGTCGCGCAGCATCCACTCCATGAATTTGGACTCTACCCGCGCAGCCGTCGGGACGACTTCTTTCCTAGTATAGCGGGGCAGGTTGCGACGGATCGAGCCGACATAGCGCTGGCGCCCTTTCCCGGAAATCGCTCCGCGTCGCGCCAAAGCCTCCAAAACCTTGCGGATAGTGGTACGGCTCACGCCGAAATGCTGGCTGAGCTTGAGTTCGGAGGGGATGGATTCACCCCGCCCTATCGAAGCCAGATGATCGATCACTTCGTTATAAGTACGCTTGAAAAGTGCGTCAGATTTCATGCGGGATGAATGTTACACAGAATTTTTGGCTTGGCCAAAAAAACATCGGTTGAACATGTTTTCGGTTTTTTGTATTTAATAAGCTGAACTCAGCGGCTGGTCCTCTCAAGAAGGCCAATCGGGACCGGATGAAAACTGACCGGTGAATATTTTGAAGCTTGGTAAATGCGGAGCTGTATAGGTGGCATCCCTCAACCTGAAATCCACCAAAGCCCTGATTTGCCACGAACCCGGCAGGCTGGCCTTGCAGGAAAAGCCGGTTTCGAAGAAGGATGGCCACATATTGGTCAAGCCCAAGCGCGTGGGCATCTGCGGCACTGACTATCACATCTATGAAGGCAAGCACCCTTTCCTGAAGTATCCCCGCATTATGGGTCATGAGCTTGCCGTCGAGGCATTGGAGACGGTTGCCAGCCAGGGGATCAAGGCTGGCGATATCTATGCCGTAAATCCTTATCTTGCCTGTGGCACATGCGTGGCTTGCCGCAAGGGAAAACCCAATTGTTGCGTGAAGATTTCGGTCTTGGGCGTTCATCAGGACGGTGGCATGTCGGAGATTTTGGCGGTGCCACCGCAGAATCTCATCAAGGCTGTGGGGCTGACGGTGGATGAATGTGCCGCCGTTGAATTCCTTGCCATCGGCGCACATGCCGTGCGACGCGGGAAAGTCAACGAGGAAGAAAGTGCCTTGGTGGTCGGCGCAGGTCCCATTGGCCTAGGAGTGGCTCTGTTTGCCAAGCTCACAGGCGCACGCACCACCTTATATGACCGGGATGGAGAAAGAGCGCGCGCGGCGGCAAATTTGCTCGGCATTGAGTTCATTCCGGCCAATGACGACCCTTCTGCAGCTATCAAGGAATTTACCGCCGGTGAGGGATTCGGAGTGGTGTTCGATGCCACGGGCAATACAAAATCAATGGAGCGTGGATTTGATTATGTCTCTGCCGGAGGACACTATGTGCTGGTGAGCGTGGTCAAGGACCCCATTACGTTCATGGACCCCGACTTCCACCGCAAGGAAATAACTCTCTTCGGCAGCCGCAATGCGACATCAGAGGATTTCGAACGGGTGGTTGCCGCGATAAGACGCAAGGAAGTTCCGCTGGACAGGATCATTACGCATCGTACCAGCCTTGCGGGCGCAGTTGAGGACCTGCCACGTTGGGCCACGCACAAGTCGGGCCTGATCAAAGCCATGATTGAAATTGGCTGAACACCAGGTGCCGGTACGCCTTTCCTCAAATTCTCTGGTACAGGCGTTGCCCTATGAGAGGGCGAGAATTCGACCGGGCATGCTGCATCTCGGCATAGGCGCATTTCACCGTGCTCATGTAGCCGCCTATGTCGATGACATTCTCGCCTTCGACCCGCAATGGGGCATTGTCGGGGCCTCGCTCAGGCGGCCTGACACACGAGACGCCTTGGCACCACAGGATTTTCTCTATTCCCATCTCACCCGCAGCGGTGATGGCACCCGCGCCAGGATCATCGGCAGTGTTTTGGACATTCTTGATGCCAACACACAACGCGCCGGCTTGCTCGCCGCCATGACAGATCCAGCCATACGCATTGTCTCCCTGACGGTAACCGAGAAGGGTTATTGCCACGATCCGGCCACCGGTGCGCTCGATGAGACCCATCCCGATGTTCAGCACGATCTGAAGTCTCCGGAAGCGCCGGTGAGCGTTCCCGGACTTCTGTTGCGTGCGCTTGAGTTGCGTCGTGCCCAGAATATCCCACCCTTCACTGTGCTGTGCTGTGACAATCTTCCAGCCAATGGGCAGACGGTGAACCGGATTGTCACGCGTTTTGCGGAGTTGCGCGATAGAAGTCTTGCTTCCTTCATCTCTGACCAAGTGGCTTTTCCGTCCACCATGGTGGACCGCATCGTTCCGGCAACAACCGATGATGACCGCCGCCTTGCCGCCGAACTGACGGGTCTGGATGACGCTTGGCCTGTCTCCACTGAACCCTTCTCGCAATGGGTGATTGAGGACCACTTTCCATCTGGCCGGCCGGATTTTGAACGTGTGGGTGTGCAGATGGTTTCGGACGTGAAGCCGTTCGAGCATATGAAGCTGCGCATGCTCAATGGCAGCCATTCGACGCTAGCCTATCTGGGCTATCTCGCAGGATATGACCATGTCAGCCAGGCGATCGCTGATCCTCCGTTCCACCGCCTGATCCATGGCCTCATGACCGACGAGGTGATGCCCACACTGCCTTCCGGGCTCGGTGACCTCGGTCGCTACCGCGACGCTTTGCTGCAGCGTTTTGCCAATCCGGCCCTCAAACACCGCACGTGGCAGATTGCCATGGATGGCAGCCAGAAATTGCCGCAGCGCCTGCTTGGAACGATCCGAGACCGGCTGGCGCAAGATCTTCCAATTGCGCGGCTTGCGCTCGGCGTTGCGGGATGGATGCGTTATGTCACAGGTTTTGATGAAAAGGGCCGGCCCATCGATGTAAAAGATCCGCTTTCTGCACGTTTGCGTTCTTTTGCAGATGTGGCTGGTTCTGATGCCAACAAACTCGTATGTGGCTTGCTGCAGGTGAAAGAGATATTTGGTGATGATCTCCCCCGGCATCCTGGCTTTACGAGTCAACTGACCGCGCATGTATCGTCACTTTTCGTGCATGGTTCTCGCCTGACTGTCGAACGCGTAGTCCGCAGCGAAATCTAGAAGGACACCAGCGCACCGAAACCCTGGATGACCTTGCCTGCCAGGACATGGGCCTTTTTGGCGGCGGCAACCGGCGCCTCACCCTGCAACCTTGCGGCAAGATAAGCGGCATTGAAACTGTCACCAGCACCTGTTGTATCGACCGGAACGATTTCCACTTCGGGCGCCACGTGGGCCATGGCACCTCCCGACGACAGCAAACAGGCACGGCTGCCATCCTTGACCACCACTTCGCGCGTACCGGCGGCTTGCACGCGCTTCGCCGTGGCCTCGAGGCTCTGATCGCCAAAGAGTTCGCGCTCATCGGTAAAGCTCGGAAGCGCGATGTCGGCCATTCCATAGGCTGCATGTCAGCCATTGGCGCGTTTCATAGTCATTGGCCCAAAGCCTGCGGCGGATATTGGGGTCAAACACAATCATGCGCCAGCAGCCTTCATCAGCTTTGCCGCCTCAAGCAGATTTTCACGGCCGGCCTGCGAAAGAATGGCCAGTGTGATTCCGGAAAACATGATGCAGCGAAAGCCCTGCAGCGCGCTTTTCAGACGGTCACGGCTGTTGGCCAAGCGTGCGCGCCGCGGATTGGCCGCGCCAATAGGAAAAGCTGCGCTCGCCGTTGTCGAGCGAAATGGTGTAGAGGCCGCAGGTCGCGCCAGGCATGGTGTCGACACAGCTGCTGTCGAGGCCGCTGGCCTGCATGAAAGCCAGCATGTCCTTGGACTGCCTGTCATCGCCAATCCTCGTGACATAGCGCACCACATGATTGCCGGGGAGAAGGCGGCGCAAATACCAGGCGGTGTTGAAGGTATCACCGGCAAAACTCCGCCGGTACATGGCGCCCGGGGCTTGTGAAAATTCCACCATGCATTCGCCGATGCAGGCGATGCGCTGTTCTGACAACAAACCGTCCTCCTGGACGGAGGGTTATGGGCTTGGGCTCATGTCGTCAAGCTGGGGCCGAGGCGGCGGCATGCCAGCGCTGCGCATAGGACTTCATCGCACTGCTGCCGCGGCTTTTCTTTGGCATCTCGGAAAATGTTGGCGCCGGTCCTGCAAGCATGGCAGCCCCCAGCGCCGTACCGGTGCCGCTTGCCTGGCTGGCCACAATCGGTTTTCCCGTTGCCGCGCCCAGCATGTCCAGGAATGTTTCATTGGCGGAAAATGGACCTTCCACGAGGATGGGCCCATCTGCACCAATGAGGCCGAGGCAAGTGGCCGTCATCAAGGCGAGATAGAAGGAGAGCGCGGCATGACGCTGGGTGCCTGAAATTCCCTTTTCATTCTGCCAACGAGATTTCTGGCCGCGAAACGGTCCGCAATCATCGACCACGGATGGCAGCAACATGACATCCTGCTGCAACACCTTTTCGATATCGGTTGCGCTTTCCCCGAGCACCGCGCCCTGCTCCATCAGCAGCTGATGTTCGCGCCCGCCCATGAAGCGTGATGATGGCACGGGATCGCCCAAGGCATTGACATTGATCAGCGTGTCACGTTCCGGATCGAGCACCACCATTTTCCCGCCAATCGCCATGTTGATGACCCAGGTTCCGGTCGAGACCACAGCGAAAGGCGGCTTCATCGCCACAAGATGTGGGTAACAATGACGCATTGGAATCATGGATGCCGCAGTGAACCGGCGTTTGGGTGGCAATCCTGTTTGTGCGGCGATCTCCGGCGTGATCGGACCCAGAACATCCGCCGCGCGGCGCAGAGGTGGCATCAATTTTCGCCAGTCCTCCTTTCCACCAATGACGAATAATTCACCGGCAGTGGGGTTCCACATGTCGGTGTGGCAGCCCAGAAAAGTTGCCTCTGCAGCGGCAACGCCACACAGGCGATAGGCCCAATATTGCGGATAGAGCAAGATTGAGTGCACTTTGGCGAAGGCGTCCAGGAAAGGCGCGTTGCTGCCAGAACATCTGCGCCCCCAGATTGAGGCCACCGGGCAGGCGCGGCGAACCGGTTTCAGAAAAATCCGGCCGCGCTTTGGCGTAGTCTTCCGCCACGGCATCCAAGGCGTCATCTTCATAATCGAGAATGGGAAGTACGCGTGTGCCGTTCGCGTCGAGCAGTGCCGCGGCCGATGCATGCGTGGTGATGGAGATCGCATCGACATGATGGTCTTTGGCAAGTTTTTTCAGGCCATCGACAATGAAGCGCCAAAGGTGGTCAACATCGAAGTGACGATAGGGCGGCCCTGACAGGACATGGTTTTCCGTCTTGAGGCTTGCGACCTCGCGCCCACGGGCAAGATCGAACAGCACCAGCTTGGCGTTGGTCTTGCCGATGTCGATGACGGCAATGTTGCGGGCGGAACCTGAGCTCATGCCATATAGAAGACGTTCACCAGCGGCTTCGCAACCGGCTCATTGTCCGGCTTTGTTTCCATGATGTCCGCCATATGGGCCCACCAGCGCTTCATCACTGGCTGTTTGGGCAGATCATCCATAGTGTGACCGTGCTTGCGCCACAGCACGCCGAAAAGTGTGTTGGTCTCCTCATCGAGATGGATGGAATAGTCGGAGATGCCGGCATCCTTGAGCAGCGTGACCAGTTCCGGCCAGATCTCGTCATGACGCTTTTTGTATTCAGTCAGTTTGCCGGGATGGAGCTTCATCTTGAAGGCGTATTTCTCGGTGCTCATGGGATCCTCCCGTTTCTTTTTGCGGCGAAAACTATGGCCGGTTTCGATCATCGTCAATCAGTTTCGCGCAAAATGTGATGCTGCGGCGCAGCATTATGATTGAATCTGACAACACCTGATTGACAACCCCAGAGCCGGGTGCAAGTTAAAGCTCACCGCCACATAAAGAGGCAGACGTGAGCAAAGAGCCTTCCTCCACCCTTCCCAACCTCTGGGACAAAGCCAAAGCCGATGCGATGAGCGAAGCGGACCGGCTGGTGTACCGGTCCAACCTCCTCGGCTCCGACAAGCGTGTCACCAACTACGGCGGCGGCAACACCTCCTCCAAGATCTGGGAGAAAGATCCGCTCACGGGCGAAAAGGTCGAGGTGCTGTGGGTCAAAGGCTCGGGCGGTGACAGCGCCACGATCAAGCGCGACGGCTTTGCCACGCTCTACATGGAAAAGCTCCGTGCACTGAAGAAACTGTACCGCGGCCTCGACCATGAAGATGAGATGGTGGACTATCTGCCCCATTGCACCTTCAACCTCAATCCGCGCGCCGCCTCGATCGACACGCCGCTTCATGCCTATGTGCCGCATCCTTTTGTCGATCACATGCATCCCGACGCCATCATTGCCATTGCTGCGTCAAAAGATGTGAAGGCTCTGACGCAAAAAAATCTTCGGCGATGCCATCGGTACCTTGCCGTGGAAGCGGCCAGGCTTCGAGCTTGGCCTGTGGCTGGAAAAATTCTGCATCGAACATCCCAAGGCCAAGGGCGTCATCCTCGAAAGCCACGGGCTTTTCACCTGGGGCGACACACCGGAAGAGTGCTACGCCACGACACTGTGGGCCATCAACACCGCCGCCACATGGCTGGAGGCACAGCAGACAGGCAAGGACGCCTTCGGAGGCGCTGCCACCAAATCCCTTTCGACCGAAGAGCGCCGCGCCAAGGCCGCGAGCCTGATGCCAAGCATTCGCGGCCTGATCAGTGGTGAACATCGCATGGTGGGGCATTTCGATGATTCCGCTGCTGTGCTGGAATTCGTGAATTCGAAGAACCTGCGGCCGCTCGCGGCTCTGGGCACCTCCTGCCCCGATCATTTCCTGCGCACCAAGATCCGCCCGCTGGTGGTCGAGGACGAGGCCAAGCTTGCCGAAGCCATCGAAGCCTACCGCAAGGACTATGCGGCCTATTACGAAGGCCTGCAAGCGCGCCAACTCGCCGCCGATGCGCGATGCCAATCCGGTGGTGTTTCTGGTGCCGCAGGTCGGCATGATCACCTTCGCCAAGGACAAGGCGACGGCGCGCATTTCAGGTGAGTTCTACGTCAATGCCATCAATGTGATGCGCGGGGCTTCCGGCGTTTCAACCTATCAGGGCCTGGCGCAGCAGGAAGCCTTCGACATCGAATACTGGCTTCTCGAAGAAGCCAAGCTGCAGCGCATGCCGAAACCCAAATCGCTTGCGGGCCGGGTGGCCCTGGTCACTGGCGGCGCCGGCGGCATCGGCAAGGCCACGGCGGCGCGCCTTCTGCGCGAAGGTGCCTGCGTGGTGCTCGCCGATTTTGACAAAACGGCGCTTGAAGCCGCCAAGACCGAACTTTCCGGCGCCTTCGGCAAGGATTTCGTCGGCCAGACGCTGATCGACGTTACCCAGGAAGACCAGGTGATTGCCGGCTTCCATGATGCCGCCGTGCAATTCGGTGGCGTCGACATCCTGGTTTCCAATGCTGGCATTGCGTCCTCCGCGCCCGGTGACCGAAACCACGCTGGCGCTGTGGAACAAGAACATGGACATCCTGTCCACCGGCTATTTCCTTGTCTCGCGCGAAGCCTTCAAGCTGTTCGAACACGCAGAAGATCGGCGGCAACATCGTGTTTGTCGCCTCGAAGAACGGCCTTGCCGCCTCGCCCAATGCCTCGGCCTATTGCACGGCCAAGGGCGCCGAGATTCATCTCGCACGGTGCCTGGCGCTTGAAGGCGCCGAGAAGCAGATCCGGGTGAATGTCGTGAACCCCGATGCGGTGCTGCGCGGCTCCAAGATCTGGGCCGGCGAATGGCTCGAACAGCGCGCATCGACCTACAAGACCGACAAGGAAGGCCTTGAGGAAATGTACCGGCAGCGCTCGCTCTTGAAGCGCTCGGTGTTTCCGGAAGACATTGCCGAAGCGATCTACTTCTTTGCCTCGGAAGCCTCCGCCAAGAGCACCGGCAACATCATCAATGTCGATGCCGGCAACGCCCAGTCCTTCACAAGGTAGGTTCTCACATGGTCCGATACGCTCATTGCCCCCGAAACTGTCGCTGAAAGCAATCATGCCGCGCGAAGCTTTCCTCAAGAAGCAATATGATTTCCTCGGCGAGGATCTCGCGCATCGCGGAATCAAGATTGACGACGTGCTGGCCAAGGTTTCGGCCTTTGCTGTTGCCGTGCCGAGCTGGGGCGTGGGCACGGGCGGCACGCGCTTCGGGCGCTTTCCCGGCGGCGGCGAGCCGCGCGATGTCTTTGACAAGATCGAGGACTGCGCTGTCATCCAGCAATTAACGCAAGCCACCCCAACCGTCTCGATGCATATCCCATGGGACAAGGCCGATCCCAACCGGCTGAAACAATCGGCCAGCCGCTTCGGCCTTGGCTTCGATGCGATGAATTCCAACACCTTCTCGGACGCGAAGGACCAGAAGCTCTCCTACAAATACGGCTCGCTCAGCCACAGCGACAAGGCGACGCGCAAACAGGCGATCGAGCACAACATCGAATGCATCGAGATCGGCAAGGTGCTGGGCTCGAAGGCGCTGACGGTGTGGATCGGCGATGGCTCCAATTTCCCGGGCCAGCAGAATTTTGCGCAGGCCTTCAGCCGCTACCTCGATGCGATGAAGGAAATCTACGCAGCACTGCCTTCGGATTGGCGGCTGTTCTCCGAACACAAGATGTATGAGCCGGCCTTCTATTCCACAGTGGTGCAGGACTGGGGCACCAACTACATCATCGCCCAGGAACTGGGGCCACAAGGCCTATTGTCTTGTCGATCTCGGGCACCATGCGCCGAACGTCAATATCGAGATGATCGTCTCGCGCCTCATCCAGTTCGGCAAGCTGGGCGGCTTCCACTTCAACGATTCCAAATATGGCGATGACGATCTTGATGCCGGTTCCATCGATCCCTACCGGCTGTTCCTGGTGTTCAATGAGTTGGTGGATGCCGAGGTCAACAAGGCCAAGGGCTTCAACCCGGCGCACATGCTGGACCAGAGCCACAATGTCACCGACCCGATTGAAAGCCTGATGCAGTCGGCGGTCGAAGTGCAGCGCTCCTATGCGCAGGCCTTGCTCGTCGATCGCAAGGCGCTGGCGCACTATCAGGACAGCAATGACGCGCTGATGGCCACACAGGCCCTGAAGGCTGCCTTCCGCACCGATGTCGAGCCGATCCTTGCCATGGCGCGCCTCAAGAAGGGTGGCGCCATCGATCCTGTCGGAACCTATCGCAAGGCAGGCTATCGCAAAAAGGTTTCGCTGGAGCGTCCGGCTGTCGCCGCGGGTGGCGGCGGCATCGTCTAAGGCGATTTTGACTTTTGTAGAAAAGTCAAAACGCTCTAATAGTTCGCAGGATCGATTTTCGTAATCGTGGGTTTGTGGCCGTTGAGCGGATTGTCCGGATTCCACGGCAGCTCGGTTTCGAGGAAGCGCGACAGCAACGCATCATACATCAATAGTCGGCCCGCAAGACTTTCGCCAATCTCGAGCACTTCCTTGATCACTTCCATGGCCTGCATGGCGCCGAGGATTCCCGGCAGAGCACCGACAATGCCTGCCACCTCGCAGGCCGGGAAGGTTCCTGGCCGCAGGCAGATCACCGATGAAGCAGCGATAGGTCGGCAGAGGATTGCCGTCTTTGTCTTTTAGATAGGGCTTGAAGGTGGAGATCTGGCCGTCGAACTGGCCGACGGCGGCAGAAACCAGGGGCTTCTTCGCAAAATAGCAGGCATCGGAAATCAGGAAACGCACCGGAAAATTATCGGTCGCATCTGCGATCACGTCATAGCGGCCGATCAATTCCAGCGCATTGTCCGGCGTGATGCGGACCGGATATTTCTCCACCGCCACCAGCGGATTGAGCGACTTGATGAAATGCGCCGCACTTTCAACCTTGGGCTTGCCGATAAAATCCATAGTGTGGATCACCTGGCGCTGCAGGTTGGAGAGCGAGACCACATCGTGGTCCATGATCCCCAGGGTGCCGACACCGGCGGCGGCCAGATATTGCAGGATGGGTGCGCCCAGACCGCCCGCGCCGATCACCAGCACGCGCGCTGATTTCAGCTTGTTCTGGCCGGGGCCACCGACTTCCGGCAGCACGATGTGGCGGGCGTAGCGTTCAAGTTCATCTGGATGAGAGCGGCATCAGCTTGCGCCCCGATGAGCCAAAGCCGCCCGTACCGCGCGCCGTTTCATCGAGCGACGTGACTTCGGTCAATGTCACCTGCACCACAGGTGCAATCACCATTTGGGCGATGCGGTCGCCACGCGTGATGACGAAATCTTCCTGCCCATGGTTGATCAGCGGCACCTTGATCTCGCCGCGATAGTCGGCATCAACGGTACCCGGCGCATTGAGTACAGTGACGCCATGCTTGGCGGCAAGTCCTGAGCGCGGGCGCACCTGCGCCTCATGATGTGCCGGAAGGGCGATGGCGATACCGGTCGGCATCAATACGCGCGCACCGGGCTTCAATACGGCACTTTCAGCGGCACGCAGGTCAAGCCCAGCAGAGCCAGATGTGGCGTAGGCGGGCAGCTCCAACCCCTCGCCATTCTGCAAGCGCAGAATCCTAACTTCGGTCATGCCAGCAGCTTGATGCAGGCATCCAGAATGCGGCGTGCCACCTCGTCCTTGGAGAGTCGCGGCAGGCTTTCCACACCCGCAGCCGAGACCAGATGCACGGCATTGCTACTCGCGCCAAAGACATTGTCCGAGACATCATTGGCAACGATAAGGTCGCAGCCCTTGCGCTTCAACTTTTCCTTGGCGTTATCGATGACATGTTCCGTCTCGGCGGCAAATCCAACCACCACTTTGGCGCGATCTGCCTTTTTATTGCTCAGTGTACGGAGGATATCGGGATTGGCTGCAAAGGCAAGCTGCGGCACTTCTGCCTCTGTCATTCTTCTTCATCTTCTGAATTGCCGGATTGGTGATTTTCCAATCCGCCACGGCTGCGGCACAGATGACAAGGTCAGGCGCCTTCACCGCCTCGCAGGCGGCGAGCATCTGGTCGGCGGTCTCGACATCGACTTTGGTGACACCCGGCGGTGCCGGCACAGCCACGGGACCGGAGACAAGCGTCACCTTGGCGCCCATGCGCTCGGCCTGTCCGGCCAAAGCATAGCCCTGCTTGCCGGAGGAATGATTGGAGATGAACCGCACGGGATCAATCGGCTCGCGTGTCGGGCCCGCCGTGATCAATACGGTTTTGCCTGCCAGCGGGCGCGCTGTCGGGGGCAGCAGTTTCTCGATGGCGGAAACGATCTCGGCGGGTTCGGCCATGCGGCCCAAACCAAATTCGCCGCAGGCCATTTCGCCGGGATTGGGTCCCGACCAGATGAATGCCGTCGCCCTTCAGGATTGCCAGATTGCGCTGCGTGGCGGCATGATGCCACATGCGCACATTCATGGCAGGAGCCAGCAACACGGGCTTGTCGGTGGCGAGCAGCGCGGTTGACGCCAGATCATTGGCGATGCCCTGCGCCATCTTGGCCATGAGATCGGCGGTGGCGGGGGCCACGACCAGAAGATCTGTTGAGCGCGACAACTCGATGTGGCCCATTTCGGTCTCATCGGTGAGGCTGAAGAGATCGGAAAAAACTTTTTCACCCGCCAGTGCCGCCACAGAGAGCGGGGTTACGAAATGCTCTGCCGCCTTGGTCATGATCACACGCGTGGCAATGCCCTTGCCGCGCAGCAAACGTATCAGCTCAAGGGATTTATAGGCCGCAATGCCGCCGCCGATGATCAGAAGAACAGATTTTCCGGCTGGAATAACCATGGCTTATCTCAGCACCAAAGTGAGCGCGATGGCAACCAAGGCCACGGCACAGACGCCCAGCAGCCGCGTGGGCCAGGGATTGGGCGGCTGCCGTCTGCTGCTCCACAACCTGGTTCAGCTTGCGGTGAAAGTCCTCGGCCTCTTCCATGAGACGCGGCACGCGCAGGGCAAGGCCGCTCAAGGCGCCGGCACCTTCCAAAACCTGCTCGACCTTGCCCAGCGGCCCGAGCTTGCGCTCAATCCATTGCTTCACTACGGGCTCGCCGGATTTCCAGATGTTGAGATTGGGGTTCAAAGTGCGTGCGACACCCTCCGTCACCACCATGGTCTTTTGCAGCAGCAACAGTTGCGGCTGCGTTTCCATGTTGAACTGCTCGGTCACTTCGAAAAGCTGGGTCAGAAGCCGCGACATCGAAATCTGGTCGGCAGGCAGGCCCATGATCGGCTCGCCGATGGCACGCAGCGCTTGGGCAAAGGTTTCAACATCCTCGCTCGCCGGCACATAACCAGCATCAAAATGCACCTGCGCGATGCGGCGGTAGTTGCGGGTGATGAAGCCGTAGAGAATTTCAGCCAGGAACAGGCGGTCAGCTTCGGAAAGCCTTCCGGTAATGCCGAAGTCGAGTGCCACGAGATTGCCGCGCGGCATCGACGAAGAGATTGCCCTGATGCATGTCGGCATGGAAGAAGCCGTCGCGGATAGCATGGCGCAAGAAAGACTGGATCACCGTGTCGGCGAGTGCATTGAGGTCAAGCCCGCGCTCACGCAGCGCCGCGACATCAGCCATCGAGGTGCCATCGATCCATTCGGTGGTGAGCACGCGGCGGCTGCTCAAATTCCACAGCACCTCGGGCACGCGGAAGCCTGGATCATCCTTGGCATTCTCGCTCATTTCCGACAGTGCTGCGGCCTCCATGCGGAGATCGACCTCATGCACCATGGAATCTTCCAGCATCGCGACAGCGGCCACAGGGCGCAGCCTGCGGCCTTCCCGGCTCAGGCGTTCCGCCATGCGCGCGGCAAAGGCATAGCTTTCAATGTCATTGGCAAAGCGCTGCTCGACGCCGGGGCGCAGAATCTTCACCGCGACCACGCGGCCTTCCAATGTCACGGCCTTGTGTACTTGCGCGATCGAAGCTGCCGCGACTGGCGGGCCAAAGCTCTTGAAAAGTGTGGCAACGGGCTTGCCCAGTTCAGCCGCGACCATGGCTTCCGCCTCTTTTTGCGGAAAGGGCGGCAGCTTGTCCTGCAGTGCTTTCAGTTCAAAGGCTCTTTTGGCGCCGATCATGTCGGGCCTGGTCGCCAGAAACTGCCCGAGCTTGATGTAGCTGGGGCCAAGCTTCGACAGTGCGGCGGTCAAATGATTGTGCTGGCCGCCCTGCGGAGCGGTCCGCATTCCCACCTGCGCCATCTTCATGCCCATGCGCGCCAGCCACGGCGCTTTTACCAGTTGGTCGGGCGGAAGCAGCGCATCGTAACGCGCCAGCACCCATCCGGCATGCGCCAGCCGCAAGCTGTTGGTCACGGCATTGGCCATCAGATCTTCCAGCCGGAGTGAATGGCGACAACCCCGCCGGTCAGCAGGCGGTGACTGACACGTTCGAAACCCGCAGCGCGCACCATGTCCTCGAAAGCTTCAGGCCGCGGAAACATACGGATTGATTCGACGAGATAACGGTATGGCTGGCCATCGCCAGTGACGGCCTTGCCCACCGCCGGGATCACGGTGAAGGAATAGGCATCATAAAGTTTCTGCGCGAGATCGTTGCCGAGATGCGAGAACTCGAGGCAGAGAAAGCGGCCGCCGGGTTTCAGCACGCGGTGGGCTTCGGCCAGCGCCTTGTCGATGTGCGTCACATTGCGAATGCCGAAGGCAATCGTATAGGCGTCGAATGTATTGTCGTCGAAGGCCAAGGTCTCGGCATTCCCAACAGTAAAGGTGCAGCGCGCCAGCCTGCCCTCTTTCTGCCCGCGCTTCTGGCCCTCCGCCACCATGTGCGGCGAGATGTCGGCCACCGTGACGTGGGTCTGCAGACCGCCGGCATCAAGAATCTTGAAGGCGATGTCGCCAGTGCCGCCCGCTACATCGAGCACATTAAAAGGTTTAGCCTTTGGCGGGTTGAGCATGGAGATCAAGTCGTCCTTCCACAGCCGGTGCAGGCCGGAGGACATCAGATCATTCATCTTGTCATAATCGGCCGCCGCCTTGGAGAAGACGTCATTGACCAGGTTCTGGCGCTCATCTTCGGACACGCTCTGGAAGCCGAAGGAGACCTTATGGGGGGGCACGCTCACAGGGTTAAGATAGTGCATAGGACGTTGCGTTTCTATTGCCCCCGCCGCCGCAGTTCACTACAGGGTTAACCATGCCGGAACTTCCCGAGGTTGAAACCGTCAAGCGCGGGCTGGAGCCTGTTCTGAAGGGCCGCACCATCCAGAAAGTGGACATGCGGCGCAAAAACCTGCGTTTTCCTTTTCCCAAGGGCTTTGCCACGCGCCTGGAGGGTGCCCGGATCATGGCTCTCGCACGGCGGGCCAAATATATTTTGGCCGAACTCGACAATGGCTTCAGCCTGCTCATTCACCTGGGCATGACCGGACGCTTCACCGTGCTGGCAGCGGAGGGGGCCAGCAATCTCGGCCAGTTTTATTTCGAAACCGGAGCTGGCGAGAAGGCCGACGGGCCACATGACCATGTGGTGTTCCATCTCGATGAGGGGTTGCGCGTGGTGTATTCCGACCCGCGGCGCTTCGGCATGATGGATCTTCTGGTCTCCACCGAATCCGAGGCGCACAAGCTCCTCAAGGGACTGGGGGTCGAACCGCTCGGCAATGCGCTTTCGGCCACCTATCTCGCCGCTCGCTTCAAGGGCAAACAGGCGCCGCTCAAGGCCGCGCTTCTTGATCAGCGCATCATCGCGGGCCTCGGCAATATCTATGTCTGCGAGGCGCTGTTCCGGGCGCGGCTTTCACCCAAGCGCAAGGCGGGCAGCGTCAAACCCGAAAAACTCGAAGACCTGGTGCGCCACATCCGCGACATCCTCAACGAAGCCATTCTCGCGGGCGGCTCGACGCTGCAGGATTTCCAGGGCACCAACGGGGAGCAAGGCTCCTACCAGCAGCGCTTCCTGGTCTACGACCGAGAAGGCGAGCCCTGCCCCAACTGTGGCCGGCCGATCAAGCGCATTGTGCAATCCGGCCGTTCGAGCTTTTATTGTTCCTTCTGCCAGAAGTGAGACCATGACCTTCGAGACCATCCTCAGCGAAACCAAAGGCAAGATCGGCCTCATCACGCTCAACCGGCCCAAGGCGCTCAATGCGCTCAACGAGCTTTTGGTGCGCGAGATGAATGCGGCGCTGGACGCTTTTGAAAAAGACGATGGCATTCATGTCATCGTGCTTGCCGGCAGCGAGAAGGCCTTTGCCGCGGGTGCCGACATCCGCGAGATGAAGGACAAGACGCTGGCGCAAGTGAAGGCGGAGAACTTTCTTTCAAGCTGGGACCACATCAACAGCATCAGCAAGCCGCTGATTGCCGCCGTCTCTGGATTTGCGCTGGGAGGCGGCTGCGAATTCGCACTGGCCTGCGACCTGATCATTGCATCCGATACGGCGAAATTCGCGCTGCCGGAAACGGGGCTCGGCATCATTCCCGGCGGCGGAGGCACCCAGCGCTTGCCGCGCGCCATCGGCATGGCCAAGGCATTCGACCTTATTCTCACCGGGCGGATGCTCTCTGCTGTCGAAGCGGAAAGCGCCGGCCTGGTGTCTCGCGTGGTGCCCGCCGACAGACTGATGGAGGAAGTGCTGGCGGTGGCCAGCAAGATCGCGGCGCTGTCGCTGCCCGTCGTCAAGGCAGCGAAGCAGGCGATCAAGGCTTCACAGGACAAACCGCTGTCGGAAGGCCTCAAGCTTGAGCGCGCGTTGATCTATTCCTGCTTCGGACTCGAGGACCAGAAGGAAGGCATGGCCGCCTTCCTCGAAAAGCGGCCGGCACAGTTCAGGAACCGCTGATCAGATGTTAAACGGGGCGGACTTCGCTGACTTCAGGCACGAAGTGACGGAGCAGGTTTTCAATGCCGTGCTTCAGGGTTGCCGTCGATGACGGGCAGCCGGAGCATGAGCCCTTCATGTTCAGGTAGACAATACCTTCCTTGAAACCCTTGAAGGTGATGTCGCCGCCATCCTGCGCCACGGCGGGGCGCACGCGGGAATCGAGGAGTTCCTTGATGGTCTTGACCAGTTCGGCATCGCCCTCGGCAAAGAACTCTTCGCCACCCGCCTGCTCGATCGGCGCTTCGCCGGCCAGCACCGGCGCACCGGAGACGTAGTGATCCATGATGGTGCCGAGGATCGCCGGCTTCAAATGCTGCCATTCGCCCGCACCCTTGGTCACGGACACAAAATCATGGCCGAGGAACACGCCGGACACGCCGGAAATGCCGAAGAGCTTTTCAGCCAAGGGGCTTTCCAAAGCATCGGCGGCCTTGCGGTATTCACGGGTGGAACCGGGAAGAACCGGCTTGCCAGGAATGAACTTCAGGGTGGCGGGATTGGGGGTGGCTTCGGTCTGGATAAACATGGTTGAGTTCCTTACTCGGATATATAGACCAGTCTGGAATCATTTTAAAGTGCGGAATGCAGCCGGACGCTGGTTTCCGGGCGCGGAAACCTTTGGGAAGGGAGAGGAATGCGCCGTCCAAGGGCGCTGTGGTGTGGTGCTCATGACGGGCATCGTCATGCCCTCCGACCTCTCTTGCAGCCTATCTAGTCCAAAATAGGAATTTTGTCAAGAAACGAGACCCACAATCTTCTTCACGTCCTGCATGATGGGAGCGGCGATGACCGAGGCGCGCGCCGCGCCATCGATGAGAACCTGTTCGACATGGCCGGGATCAGCGAGCAGGCGCTTCATGGTGTCATTGATCGGCGCCAGCTTGGCGACCGCGAGATCGGCGAGCGCATTCTTGAAGGCCGAGAACTGGCCGCCGCCAAATTCCGTCAGCACATCCGCCACAGTCCTGTCGGCAAGTGCCGCATAGATGCCCACCAGATTTTCGGCTTCGGGCCGGCCCTTCAGGCCCTCGGCCTCCGGCGGCAAGCCATCGGCATCGGTCTTGGCCTTGCGGATCTTCTTGGAAATGTCATCGGCGCTGTCGGTGAGATTGATGCGCGACAGATCGGACGGGTCCGACTTCGACATTTTCTTGGTGCCGTCGCGCAGGCTCATCACGCGCGTTGCCGGCCCCATGATCACCGGTTCGGTGATGGGGAAAAAGTCGGTGCCGAAATCATTGTTGAACTTGATCGCAATGTCGCGGCACAGTTCGAGATGCTGCTTCTGGTCTTCGCCCACGGGCACATGGGTGGCATGATAGACAAGAATGTCGGCCGCCATCAGCACCGGATAATCATAGAGGCCCACCGAGGCATTCTCGCGGTCCTTGCCGGCCTTCTCCTTGAACTGCGTCATGCGGTTGAGCCAGCCCAAACGCGCCACGCAGTTGAACACCCAGGCCAGTTCGGCATGTTCATGCACGCGCGACTGGTTGAAGAGGATCGATTTCTGCGGATCGATGCCGGCAGCGATATAGGCCGCAGCAACTTCGAGGATCGATTTCCGCAACACGGCAGGCCCGCCCCAGACCGAGGCGGGCTGGGTGATGGCATGAAGATCGACGACGCAATAGAGCGTCTGGTGCGAGGACTGCATCTTCACCCAGTTCACCATGGCGCCCAGATAGTTGCCGAGGTGCAGGTTTCCCGTGGGCTGCATGCCGGAGAGAACGCGGGGGGTGAAGGTCGTCATGGCATTCCTTTGGCGCATGTTCTGATCGCAAAAGTCTGCAACTTTTGCGGAACATGCTTTAGTTTCTTTTCAGCGCGGCCTTTAGCTCAGAAAATGTCCAAGCTCCAGTGAGTTGTGAGGCGCCGAAATAGCTCACAAGACCCACGGCCACCAGCAGCGCCAGCCCGGGCACGGACTGCAATGCGTGGGTGCCGGGTGCGAAATTGAAGTCTGTCAAAAGGTAAACATCCCAGAGGGTTGCGGCCATGATCAAAGTCGATAGCACCATAAGCCAGAGGCGGGCGCTGACTTCCCCATCAAACCTGAAATGCTTGAGCTTGCGGAGGCGGAAATAAAGCTGCAGGGCATTGGTCCAGGCGGCGATGGTGGCAGCGAGTGCAATGCCGACATGGCCGAGGAACAATGACAAAACGATGCTGAAGATGATGTTCGTAATGACGGAAACGATGGCAAAGCGCATCGGGGTTGCAGTGTCCTCGCGGGCATAGAAGACGGGCTGGAATACCTTGGTCAGCGAATAGGCGGGAAGGCCCGCCGCATAGGCAGCGACCGCCGGCACCACGGCCCACGTGTCGCCGGCCTTGAAGGCACCGTGCTCAAAGACAGTATGGATGATGGGACCGCCGATCACCATCAGTGCCGCAGCAGCCGGCAAAGTGAGGAACAGCGAAAATTCTATGGCACGGTTCGAGGCGTCGAGTGCGCCCTGATGATCACCGGCACGCAGGCGGCGTGACAGTGTGGGCAACAGCACCACGCCGATCGCAACCCCGATGACCCCAAGCGGCAACTGGTAAAGCCGGTCGGCATAATAGAGATAGGCGACGGCAGAGGGGATGCTGGTCGCGATCATGGTGCCAATCACCAGATTGATCTGCATGATCCCGCCAGAGATGATGCCAGGCACGGAACGTTTCACCACCAACTTCACATCCGGTGACAGGCGCGGGAAAGATGGAATGAGCGGCATGCCGGCACGGCGGCAGGCGACCGCAAGCAGCGCATATTGCGCGACGCCCGAGAGCGTCACGCCGGCGGCAAAAATATAGCCGGTCATTGGCGCGTTGCCGGTGCCTATCGCCCAGACCACGATGTTGGAGATGATCATCACGACATTAAGAAGGATGGGTGCCGCCGCCGCGGCGGTGAAACGATGCAGGCTGTTGAGCACACCGCCCTGCAGGGCCGTGAGCGACATGAAGAGGAGATAGGGAAAACAGATCTGTGTGAGGATAGTGGCGAGTGCGATCTTTTCCGGAGCGCCTGAAAAGCCTGGCGCAATCGCGTAGATCAGCCATGGCATGGCGGCAATGGCCGCGACGGTGAACAGCAACATCCAAGCGAGAAGGGCAGAGAAAACTTCCCTGGCAAAACGATAGGCTTCATCCTCGCCCTCGCCTTCCACCTTGCGGGCAAAGAGCGGCACAAAGGCCGAATTAAAGGCGCCTTCAGCAAAAAGCGTGCGGAACAGATTAGGAAAGCGCTGGGCAATAAAAAAGGCCTCGGCCACCCCGCCCGTGCCCAAGGTAAAGGCAACAAGCTGGTCGCGGATGAAGCCCAGGATCCGGCTGATGGATGTGAAGCCGCCGACCTTGGCAGCGGACCTGATGACCGACATTCTGATTGAACCTGTGCGCCCGCACTACGGAGCAATAAAGGCAATAATGGGAAATACTTAACAGACAGAAACCATGCGATACGCGGTCAGATGTTCACAACCTGGCTGGCGTCGGCGCGCTCGCGCTGCTCCGGTGCCAGCACGGCCAGCAGAGACTTCTCGATCTGGGCGATGCGCACCGGGTTCTCGATCTTGGCCCCCGTCAGATCGGTAACATAAAACACGTCGACCGCCTTTTCACCGAAAGTGGTGATGTGAGCCGAGCCGATGTTGAGATTGAGATGGAAGAGTGCCGTCGTCAGTGCATGAAGAAGGCCGACACGGTCCAGGCCGCTGATCTCCACGACGGTATTCTTGTTGGATGAGCCGTTGTCGATCACCACGCGTGGTGGCACGCTGAAGGCACGGGCTCGTTCCGGCAATTGCTGCACACGCGCGAGCTCCTCGCGCAGACGCACCTGGCCGTGGAGTACGTTGCGGATGGCATGGCACATGCGTGCCACCCTGCGGCTCTCGTCGTCATCGCTCTTGAATTCGCGGGTGAGCAAAATGGTATCAAGCGCCATGCCGTCGGTTGTGGTGAAGATGTGAGCGCCGATGATGTTGCCGCCGGCTGATGCCACAGCACCGGTGATCAACGCCAGAAGGCGGGGATGGTCGGGGGCCAGAACGGTGATCTCGGTGATGCCGGTGAAGACATCGGTGGTGACATCAGTCACCACATCGCCCTTGGCGGCCTTTTCCATGAGACCTATATGACGAAGCTGACGCTCGGTTGGCACATTCAGCCAATAAGCATCATAGTGACGGCTGGCGATGCGCCGGCGCTCATCCTCATCCTTGATGCCTAACTGATCAAACAGGGCGTTCTGGGCTTCAACGACGCGTTCCTTGCGCGAAACCGCCGTGTGGCCTCCGGTGATCAGGGGTTCGGCTTCGATGTAAAGCGTGCGCAACAACTGGCCTTTCCAGCCATTCCACACACCCGGCCCCACGGCGCGGATATCGGCCACCGTCAGAATGATAAGCAACTTGAGGCGTTCGGGCGTTTGCACGATCTGCACGAAATCAAGGATGGTCTTGAAGTCGTTGAGATCGCGCATCTGTGAGGTCTCACTCATCAAGAGATGATAGCGGATCAACCAGGCAACGAGATCGGTTTCGTCGGGTGAGAAGCCAAAGCGCGGGCAAAGTTCGCGCGCGATGCGCTCGCCGGCAATCGAATGGTCTTCGGTGCGGCCCTTGGCAATGTCGTGCAGCAGCGTTGCCACATACAGGGCGCGGCGCGCCTTGATCGTCGGGAAGATTTCGGCCGAGCGCGGGTGATCCTTGGCCAGTGTTCCATTTTCAATGCCGGTCAACACGCCAACGGCCCGGATCAGATGTTCATCGACCGTGTAGTGGTGATACATGTTGAACTGCATCATGGCCACGATCTTGCCGAATTCGGGGATGAAGCGGCCCAAAACCCCGGCCTCGTTCATCATGCGTAGCAACGCCTCAGGTGCCTTGCTATTACACAGCACATCCATGAACAGCGCATTGGCCTCACGGTCATTGCGCAGCCTGTCATCGATGAGGCGAAAGGAGCGGCGCATCAACTTCAACGCGTCGGGGTGGATTTCCATGAGGTTATCGCCCGCAAGCTTGAAGATGCGGAGCATGTTGACGGGATTGCGCATGAAAACTTCGTCATCGGCCACCGAGATGCGGCCGTTCTCCACCTTGAAGCCCGGGGCCACGCGCATCTTGGCTGCACGCTGCGGCAGGAACTTGCTGAACAGGCGCGACAGGCCGGGCGCGTCCTTGAAATGCTTCTGTTCAAGGCTGGCGCAGAAGATGCGGGTCAAGTCACCGACATCCTTCGCGATCAGAAAGTAGTGGCGCATGAAGCGCTCGACGGCCTGCAGGCCGCCATGCGACTTGTAATGCAGGCGCTCGGCCAGTTCGGCCTGCCGGTCGAAACTCAATCTGTCCTCGCCCCGCCCGGCGATGAAATGGAGATGGCAGCGAACCGCCCAGAGGAAATCCTCGCACTTCAAAAAAGTGTACAGTTCCGGTTTGGAGAAGGCGCCCTTTTCGGCAAGCTCGGCGGGTGAATTAGCGTTGAAAATGAATTTCGCAATCCAGAACAGCGTGTGCAGGTCACGCAGGCCGCCCTTGCCATCCTTGAGATCAGGTTCGACGGCATAGCGGCTTTCGCCGTTCTTGGCGTGGCGGGCGTCACGCTCGGCGAGTTTTTCGGTGACAAATTTCTTCGCACCCGCCGCCACGATCTCAGCCTTGAAGCGGCGCGCCAGTTCATCAAAAAGCTTGTGCTCGCCGCAGATGTAGCGTGCTTCGAGAATGGACGTCAGGATGGTGTTGTCGCTGCGGGCAAGCCGGATGCATTCATCAACCTGGCGCGTGGCGTGGCCCACCTTCTGGCGTGCATCCCACAATGCGTAAAGCATGAATTCGACAAGATCATTGACGACAGGCGAGGTCTGGCCCGGCAGAAGAAAGAGGAGATCTATGTCCGAGCCGGGCGCCAGTGTGCCGCGGCCATAACCGCCCACAGCCACCACGCAAAGATGCGGGACGCGGCCCTTCGCCAGCCGCCCGCAGGCAAAGGCAAAGAGCGACTGGATGATGAAGTCCTCGGTGTATGAGAGATGCTCGGCACAGGCGGTGCCATGGCCATCGCGCAGGAGCTGCGACTCAGCCTCGGCCCGCGATTCCTCCAGGCAAATGCGGATGAGGCCGGAAGCCTGATTGCGCAAGGCGAGCTTGTCATTGCCCTGAAGGCGGTCGAGAGCGGCCTGAAATTTTTCTTCGGGTGATGTCACGATTCGTCTTTTGCCACCTGCTTCAGATCATAGAGCATACTCAGGGCCTCGCGCGGCGAAAGTTCATCGGGGGCGACTGCATGCAGCGCTTCGCGTAGCCTGTCGGGCGGCCTTTTGGCGGGAGGCGGCGGGGCCGCTGCAAAGAGCGGAAGCTCGGCCACCACATCCTGCGGGTGCTGCCTGGCGTTGCCCTGTTCCAGCCGTTTCAGGATTTCGCCGGCGCGCTGGATGACGGAAGGCGGCAGGCCTGCGAGCCGCGCGGCCTGGATGCCATAGCTGCGCCCGGCAGTGCCGGATATCACTTCATGCAGGAAGACGATATCACCGTTCCACTCGCGCACCTTCATGGTGGCACAGTGAAGCTGGGCCAGCCTGGCGGCCAGTGCAGTAAGCTCATGGTAATGGGTGGCGAAAAGCGCCCTTGCCTGATTGACATCATGCAGATGTTCCAGCGTGGCCCAGGCAATGGACAAGCCGTCATAGGTGGCAGTACCCCGGCCTATCTCATCGAGAATGATGAGCGAGCGAGCGGTTGACTGGTTGAGAATGGCCGCCGTCTCTATCATTTCCACCATGAAGGTGGAGCGGCCGCGGGCCAGATCATCAGCGGCACCCACGCGGCTGAACAGCCGGTCGAGCACGCCGATATTGGCCGCGGCTGCAGGCACGAAACTTCCCATCTGCGCCATGATGGCGATGAGCGCGTTCTGGCGCAGGAAGGTTGATTTGCCAGCCATATTGGGACCGGTCAGAAGCCACAGCCGCTTGCCTCCCAGATCACAATCATTAGGTGCAAAGGCGCGTTCGCCTGCCTGCTTCAGTGCGAGATCAACGACGGGATGGCGGCCCGACCTGATGTCAAAAGCCAGGCTATCATCAACCACGGGGCGCACATATCCACGCGCACGCGCGAGATGGCCCAGGGAGCAATAAACATCAAGCGCCGCGAGCGCCGAAGCAGCGATGGAGAGCAATTCGCGCGCTTGCGTCACGGCCTGTGTCAGGGTGCGGAAGATGTCCAGCTCCAAGGCCAGGACGCGGGCACCCGCCAACGCGATCTTTTGTTCAAGATCACCCAACTCTACCGTGGTGAAGCGCACTGCCGAGGCGATGGTCTGGCGGTGAATGAAGTCGCTTGCCGTTGCTGAGGCCTTGAGGATGTCGGCCTGCTGGGCCGTCACCTCGATGAAGTAGCCCAGGATGTTGTTGTGCTTGATCTTGAGCGCCTTGACGCCGGAGCGTTCGGCATAGGCGGCCTGCAGATTGGCGATCACCTGGCGCGTGTCATCGCGCAGCCGACGATTATCATCAAGCTCGGTGGAATAGCCTTGCGCCACAAAGCCGCCGTCGCGGGCAAAGAGCGGCAATTCCGGCGCCAAGGCGCTTTCAATTTCATCGGCAAGTGGCAGACTTGCAGCTTTCAAGGCACCGGCGATCCCGGCGACAAGGAAAGGCATGGCAGCTAGCGGGTCAGCGCTGCGCAGCATGGCTTCCACGGATTTTGCAGCTGCCGCTGCTGCGGCAATGGCAGCCAGGTCACGCGGGCCACCACGTTCGCCCGTGATGCGGCCAAGGGCACGTTCAAGATCGGGAAGCCTTTTCAGTGTTTCACGCATCCGCTGCGACAGCGCTTGGTCTTCAAAGAAATGAGCAACGGCTGCGAGCCTGGCGTTGATGGCCGTGGGGTTTGCCAGGGGACGTGCCACAAAATCGGACAGGGTTCGGGCACCCGCTGCCGTTACCGTCTCATCCAGTGCCGCGAGAAGACTGCCCTTGCGTTCGCCGGCGAGTGTTTTCACCAATTCGAGATTGGCGCGCGTGGCACCATCAATGAGCAGCGCGCTTCCGGCCTGCTCAAGGCGCGGGGGACGCAAATAGGGCATGCGTCCCACTTGGGTGATGCGAATGTAGTCGAAAAGAGCGCCCAAGGCCGCAAGGTCGAGCTTGCGGAACGTTCCGAAGGCTTGCAGCGCCTGCACCTGATAATGGCCAGTGAGCGCGTGGGTTGCCGAGGCGCTGTCAAAGCGACTGGATGGCAGCGGGGTCACCGCAGCGCCCGATGCCGATACGAGTTCGGAAATCTCCTTGTCCTCGAGCAGGCCATCATTGACCAGCACTTCCGACGGCGCCAGGCGGGCGAGCTCGGCGGCAAGCCCCGTGCGGTCGCAGGCCAGGACCGCAAATTCACCGGTTGAGATTTCGGCAAAGGCCAGTGCGAGTTCGCCGGTGGCTTTCACGCCGGTGAGACAGGCCAGATAGTTACTGGCGTTGGATTCAAGCAGCGCTTCTTCGGTCAATGTCCCCGGCGTGATGAGGCGCACCACACTGCGCGCCACGACCGATTTCGGACCGCGCTTTTTGGCCTCGGCTGGATCTTCCATCTGCTCGGCAATGGCAGCGCGGTGGCCATGGCGGATCAACTTCTGCAGATAATGATCTAGAGCGTGAACAGGCACACCACACATCGGAATGTCGGCGCCCAGATGCTTGCCACGCTTGGTGAGGGCTATCCCCAGTGTCGACGACGCGACCTCAGCGTCATCGAAAAACAGCTCGTAGAAATCCCCCATGCGATAGAGGAGCAGCGCATCCGGGCATTGGCGCTTGATCTCGAGATATTGCGCCATCATCGGTGTTGCCGCCGCAGCAGCATCGGACAGTGACGGGCTTATGGTGGCGTCCATGGCCCTCCCTTAACAAAGGGGTTTACAGCCTGCAATCAGTGACGGGCGGGAGCTGTTGATCAGGAGGCTGGTGGGCCGAAGCGGTTGAAATAACGGGGATTGATGGCTGATACCGGGAGGATCACCAGCACATCCACAGTATTGAATTCGGTATCGACGACACAGCCGTCGCCAAAATAGCAGCCGAGACGCAGATAGCCCTTGATCAGCGGCGGCAGGCGCGACAGCACGCGCCTGGCATCGTAGCTTCCCGCAGGCACGCGGTTCATCTCCTGCCGGTGCTGCGGCAATGCAGCGACATACCATCCAGGCGGGGTTAAAACCTGCTGCGCCAGAAAGCTGAGAGCGGCCTTGTGGACCTCCAGATCGGTGCCCTCGAAACTGGCGCAACCCAGCATGACATCGATGCGGCGCTCACGCACATAATTCCAGATGCCCTGCCAGAGGAGTTCGACTACCGCCGAGCCACGGGCACGCTTCAGCACGCAGGAACGCCCAAGTTCGAGGAAACGCAAATCTTGCTTGCGGGCGAGCAACGGTGCGAGATCGAATTCACTGGCGCTGTAAAAGCCGCCGGCCTTTTCGGCGCAGGGCTGCGTGATCAGGCGATAGGTGCCGACCAGATTACCATCACGCAATGCAAAGTCATCGCCGGGGGACACAACAGCTTCGATGACCAGCAGATGTTCACTGATGTCATCGAAGCGATCGGCATCGAGTCCGCTCTGTCCGGACAGGCGTGCACCGCCTTCGTCGTGGAAGACGTGATAACGCAAGCGTTGCGCCACGCGCACTTCATCTACGGTCTGTGCCAGCCTGATATGCATGGCATGGCGCTTAAATGCCGAATGTTCGTGCTGCAAGCCCTACCCTTTTCGGGATTGTGACTTTCTTTCATGTCGAACGCATGAAGAGGTCAAGCGGCGCGGCGGCGATGGCGTACCATGTTTGCGATCTTTTCTTCGAGATCCATGCGGTCGAAAGGCTTCGCCAAATGTTCATCCATGCCGGCGGCACGACAATCACGGAGATCCTGCGGCCTGGCATTGGCGGTCAGGGCCATAATCGGCAGCGTGGCGCGGTGGCGGAAGGCAGGTTCACTGCGCACGATGCGCGTGACTTCGAGGCCTGACATCATCGGCATTTCAACGTCGAGCAGAGCGATGTCGAAAGTCTTGTCGCCCTTCAAAACCTTCAGGACCTCATCACCATCGCCGACCAGTGTCACGTGATGGCCCATGCGTTCAAGAATGGTGCGGCTCAGCAATGCGTTTACGCTGTTGTCTTCGGCGAGTAGGATCGAGAGGCGCGGGATTTGCGGAGTGCCGCGCGGCTCGGCCTTTTTCAGATTGCGCAGAAGGCGGCTGGCGCGTTTCAGGGAACGGCCATCGGCGCTTGAAAGTTGTGTCAGAAGTGTGGAGCGGCGCAGCGGCTTGAGCAGATAGCCAGCGAAGGGTGCGCGCAACAGATCCATGTTGTTCTTGCGCTCTTCGGCCTGCATCATGACCCAGACAAGAGCAGGCTGGGCCTTGCTGCGCCCAAGCGTCCCCGCCCAGCGACGCAATTGCGGGAAATATTTGCTGCCGCAGATAAACTGGTGCAGGGGCTTGGCATTGCGCAGCTGTGCTGCCAGCACCTTGCCGTTTTCAACCACTGTCACTTCAGCACCCATTTCGCGCAGCGCGCGGCGCAAGTGATCGCGGGTAAAGCCTTTGGGCAGGGCCAGCACGTAGTGGCGGTTGGCAAGTGGCTTTCCCTCCAGCACCGGTTCACCCTTTGCTGACAAGGGCAAGCTGACAGTGAAAGCTGTTCCCTTCTTGGGGCGTGATTCAACCGCAATGGTGCCGCCCATGCCGACGGCCAGCCGGCGGCTGATGGAAAGGCCGAGACCCGTGCCGCCGAAGCGTTTCCGTGTGGTGGTGTTGGCCTGCACGAAATCATCAAAGACGCGCGCGGCTTCGCCACGAGACATGCCGATACCTGTATCACGGACCTTAATCACGAGACCCTTGTCATCGCATGCGACATCAACGGCCACGCCACCGTTCTCGGTGAACTTGATGGCGTTACCCGCAAGATTGAACAGGATCTGGCGCATTGGCACTTCCTCGGCGACGATCTCGCGCGGCACATCGCCTTCGATATGCGCTGAAATTTCGAGGCCCTTGGCATGGGCGCGCGGCGCCAGTAGTTCGGTTACGCTTTCAATCAGTGTGACAACATCGATGGCGGCGGGCTTACCGCGCGCACCTGTCCCGGCAGTATCGAGAATTTCATCAATGATCGACAGAAGTGTGCGACCGGAGGCATGAGCGGTGTCAACAAAGTTGCGTTGATGGGGTGTAAGGCCAGAATCGCTCAGTAACGACAGCACACCGGTGATGGCGTTGAGTGGTGTTCTAATCTCATGGCTCATGGTCGCCAGCATCTGCGATTTCTCACGGGCGGCAAGCTCAGCTTGAGCGCGCGCCGCTTCCGCAGCGGATATGGCGGAGAAAATCCGGTGCAGGCGCAGATCATGCTGATTGCGCAAATGGAAATACATAGCACCGAGAAGTCCCGCGGCCGCGCCAATGAGGACAACGGAAGTGACAAGTTCGACGCCACGGATATAAAAGGCGCTCGCGGCAGAGAAAGCAAACAAGACGGCAGCGACGGAAAGCACGATCGCCGGCAGCAGCAGGCGGTCGGATTTCAGATCTTCAGGGCGTAGTGATTGTCTCGGCATGCGCGTCTCCCGCGCGTCATTGTGACAGGCTTGATTTTAAGAAACATGACCGCGCGCAATTGCGGTAAATGCCTGGTGAACAACGCCTTGCTATGCTGCCTTTTGCAAAAGTGCCGCACGCTGGCGATAGCTCAATGCTTCAGCCAGATGCATGCGCGTTATAGTCTGAGACTGCGCGAGATCAGCAACGGTGCGGGCCACGCGCAACACACGGTGATAGCCCCGTGCTGACAAATTCATGGCCTCGGCGGCATCAGCGAGCAAAGCCCTACCTCCAGCATCGAGCGGGGCAATGGCATCAAGAACATCGCCCACCGCTTCGGAATTGGTGCGCAGGTGCGGCAGACCCAAATCGGCGAAACGGCGGGCCTGTAGGTCGCGGGCCGCCGCCACGCGTTGCGCAACCTCGGCGCTTCTTTCACGCGGCGGTGGTAGGGCCAGATCGGCGGCACGCACGGCGGAAAGCTCAAGCTGGATATCGATGCGGTCGAGCAGGGGTCCGGAGATACGCGCTTGATAATCCGCCGCACAGCGCAGGCCCTGGCGGCAGGTATGGCCAGGTTCACCCGCCATGCCGCACTTGCAGGGATTCATGGCCGCGACAAGCTGGAAGCGCGCAGGATAGGTCACGTGATAATTGGCGCGTGCGATGAGGGCCTGGCCGCTTTCCATCGGCTGACGCAAGGCCTCGAGCACGCGCGGCTGGAATTCCGGCAGCTCATCGAGAAACAGGACACCATGATGGGCGAGCGCCATCTCACCGGGCTTGGGGCGCACTCCACCGCCCACGAGCGCAGGCATGGAGGCTGAATGATGCGGGTTGCGGAAGGGCCGGCGGCGCGTCAGATGGCCATCCTTCAGCTCGCCTGCCAGTGAGGCAATCATGGAAATTTCCAATGTTTCCTTGGCATCCAGAGGCGGCAGGATGGACGGCAGGCGCTGGGCGAGCATGGATTTGCCGGCGCCGGGAGGCCCTACCATCAAAAGATGATGCGCACCGGCAGCAGCGACTTCGAGGGCGCGTTTGGCAGCCTCCTGGCCGCGGACTTCGGCAAAGTCGGGTAGCGGCTGATCGAGTACGGAAAGATGTGGCGTGGGGCGCGACAGGATCTGCGTTCCCTTCACGTGGTTGACGAGCTGGATGAGATTGGCCGGGGCCAGGATATCCAGACTGTCGCTCGCCCAGGCGGCTTCGCGGCCCGATTGTTTCGGACAGATGACACCGAGGTTCTGCTCCACTGCCGACATGGCCGCTGGTAGTGCCCCAGAAACCGGAAGCAAGCTGCCGTCCAGCGCCAATTCACCCAACACGATGTAGCGTGAAAGAAAATCGGGCGGCACAACGCCCAATGCGGACAGTATGGCCAGAGCGATGGGCAGGTCGTAGTGGCTGCCTTCCTTGGGAAGGTCTGCGGGTGAAAGGTTCACCACCAGCCTCTTGCCCGGCAGGCCCAGACCGATAGCGTGAAGGGCAGCGCGGACACGCTCCCGGCTTTCGGAAATCGCCTTGTCGCCCAGCCCTACTATGTTGAAATTGACTTGGCCCGAGAGAAACTGGGCCTGCACATCCACCGGGACTGCTTCCACCCCCTGAAATGCCACTGTCGTGACCCGCGCCGTCATGCCGTTCTCCTGCCGGTTGCAGAAGCCTAGACGCTCGCGCATCTGTAAGTCAAGAACATTTATAGAACAAAAGTGCCTTCCCAGTGCAACTGCAACCTCTGGGCGGCGGTGCGGGCGAAATTGTGGGTGATCGCCTTGCGGCGCGCGGCATGCAGCGGGTGTTCCGACGCGGGGCGCAGAATTTCAGCACCCCACTGGTCAGCGACAATGAGTCCGGCATGATCGGGGATAAGGGTGCTGTCCATGGTCTGTGGAATGGCGAACGAAAAACGGTCGCAGAAGTCGCGGTATTCATGCCACTTGCCATCGGCATGATAATCCTCAGGCGATGACTTGATCTCGATGATCCACAGCTGGCCCTCCGTGGAGAGGCCCATGATATCGGCACGCCTCCCGGAAGCAAGCGTGAACTCGGTCAGCATGGCATAGTTATGATCGCGCAGAAGCCGGGCCACCCCGCGCTGGATGGCAAAGGCGGTTTCCGACTGGCGGCCATCCGGCTTCAAATTGAAAGCGGGCGCTGACATTCAGTCCTCGTCAAACTTGGAGGCGACGAGCGCATCGAGCGCAGCCATTGCCGCTTCGGCCTGTGGCCCCGAGGCTTCGACTTCAATCGACGTACCCATGCTGGCGGCGAGCATCATCAGGCCCATGATCGATGTGCCGGGCACGGATTGACCGTCCTTGCTCACCAGAATAGTGGCATCAAAACCTTCGGCGCATTTCACGAATTTGGCTGAAGCGCGTGCGTGCAATCCACGCTGATTGACGATGGCGAGATCACGCTTGAGGCTCGCCATTATTCACCCTGGAGAACTTGCGAGGCAATATTGATGTATTTGCGGCCAGCATCCTGAGCAGCAGCGGCCGCCTTGTGCAGATTGAAATCCTTGCGCACGCGCGCGAGCTTGACAAGCATCGGCAGATTGAGGCCGGCGACGACTTCTACCTTGCCTTCCTGCAACAACGAAATCGCCAGGTTGGAGGGCGTACCACCGAACATGTCCGTCAGTACAATGACGCCCAAGCCATGATCCACGCGGGCAATCGCCGCAGCGATATCGTTGCGTCGCGAGTCCATCTTGTCATCGGGACCAATGCACACAGCTTCCATGCTGTCCTGCTTACCCACCACATGTTCCAGTGCGTGAATGAATTCCAGCGCCAGCCGCCCATGGGTGACGAGCACCAATCCAATCATCGACATTTCACCGAGGTTTGCATGGCTTTCATTTCCGAAAAGACGCTCTCTCTAAAGCAATTTGTATGAAAAAAGAAGCATTTTAGGGCGACGCCAAAAGGCCGAAATGCGTCAGGCTGCCACGCAGGATAGCGGTTGCTACAGATGATTTTCCATCCAGCATGAGGCGGGGAAGAATTACGCCCATGATTTCGGTCTCAAGTTGTGCAGGTTCTGGCAAGCGCGGGATCACCATGGGCGCCAAGAGATCGACCAGCAACCGGATTTCGACTTGCGGTTCATAAGGTAACCGCACGAGACCCAGACCTCTCACCTCCAGAAGGCCTGCGAGTGCAGATGGCGGTCTGGCGACGAGACGAATGCCCTCGCGCGCGATTTCAACCTGATCATCACTTACAAGGCGCACCCGCACAAGATTTGAACCCGAGCCGCTGCCCCCTGCGTCCAGCAGACGCAGACAAAGGCTGGATTTGCCGGAATTGGGTTCGCCGCGAATGAGGACTCCCACACCACCAAAGCTGACGCAGCTGGCGTGAATGCTACTCATGTCTCGGCTTTCCAGCCGGCTGGCATGGCAGCAAGACGCACGATGAAGCGGGCACCTAAAACGGGTTTCTCACCCTTTTCATTGGCACGGCCATATCGGTTCTCAGCCCATATGCGGCCCCTGTGGGCTTCGATGACCTGGCGCGAGATGGCAAGACCCAGTCCGGAATTGCCGCCGAAGCTCTGGTTCGGACGGTCGGTGTAAAAGCGCTCGAAGACCTTTTCGAGATTTTCGGGATTGATGCCGGGACCTGAGTCCTCGACACGCACTTCGACGTCTTCGCCCACGCGGCGGAGACGGACCTGCAGTGTGCTTCCTTGGGCCGTGAAGGAGCGGGCATTGTCGATGAGATTGCGAAACACCTGACCCAATCTTGAATCATGGCCCAGAACGACGAAGGGTGAAAGATTGCCTTTCATCTCCTGGACATGGAGATGCACGAAAGCGGCGCCGGGCTTTGCGGTATCGTTGGCGTGGCGAACGATGTTTTCGAGCAGCTTGGCAAAATCAAGCGGCTGCACCTCGGAACGCGCCAGTTCGGCGTCAAGGCGCGAGGCGTCAGAGATATCGGAGATCAGGCGGTCCATGCGCTGAACGTCATGGACGACGATGTCGATGAGCTTGCCGCGCTGTTCGTCAGTCCTGGCATAGTGGAAAGTTTCGACGGCACTGCGCATTGAGGTCAGCGGATTTTTCAGTTCATGTGCGACGTCGGCAGCAAAGGCTTCAATGGCCGCAATGCGGTTGTACAATGCCTGCGTCATGTGGCGCAGCGAGCCTGAAAGCTGCCCGATTTCATCGCTTCGTGACGTGAAGTCCGGAATTTCGACGCGGCTGTGACTGATGCCGCGCCGAACCCGGTCCGCAGCAGCAGAAAGCCGGCGGATTGGCCGGGCGATGGTGCGTGCCAGCAAAGCAGACAAAAGCAGCGCCACAAGTGCGGTGAAGGCAAAAGTCATGTAGACGACGCGGCGCTCGCCACGCAGCACATTGTCAATTTCGCCGCCTTTGGTCGAAAGGACCAGTGCGCCCTGCACGGCGCGGAAGCGCTGAATGGGCACGGACACCAGCACGATGATATCATGCCTGGCGTTGAGGCGCACCACACTGATGGTGGCGCCATTGAGGGCTCCGGAAATTTCGGGGCGGTCCTGGTTATTGTTGAGGCCGTAGTCTTGATGCGACGGATAATCGTGACCAAAGAACCAATCACTGACCGCATTGACGATCCCAATGATCCGTTCGGACAAAGTCAGGTCGTCAGGCGGGTTGATGCTGGTCTGGATGATGTCACCGCCATAGTTCAGGAGATTGGAGTCGACGACGAGATTGCCATCGGTGTCGATGATCTGCCCTCGGATCGTCGTATTGGCCAGCAGCCGCCGCAATACCGGGCCCGCGGTGTCGGGCGTGATTGGAAAATAATAATCTGAAGTATCGAGATTAGAGTTGTCGGTATCGTCGCTGCTGCCGGAATCGAGCTTCGATGGATCGATGACAATCGATGATGTGTCTGCGGTTGCCGAACCGGCGATGGCCGCCGCAATGATCTGCGCCTGCACCTGCAAGCTGTCGATACGGGCGTTGATCAGACTTTGGCGAAACTGATTGAAATAGAGAATGCCGACTGAAAGAAGGATCAGGCCGACAATGTTGATGATCGAGATGCGCCAGGCGAGGCTGCCGGTGGGTAACCAGTTCCAGACACTGCGCCGCGCCTTCCGGCTGGCGAGCCCAGATTCCGGTGTTTCCGCGTCTTCGGTTTCTGGGCTGACTGTGTCCAAACCGGAAGCCTGTTATTGCTCCTTGAAGCGGTAGCCCACCCCGTAGAGCGTTTCGATGCCGTCGAAAGTCTCGTCAACCTGCGTGAACTTCTTGCGCAGGCGCTTGATATGGCTGTCGATGGTGCGGTCATCAACATAGACCTGATCATCATAGGCGGCATCCATCAGCGCATCACGGCTTTTGACAATGCCTGGGCGCAGAGCGAGCGCCTGCAGGATCAAAAATTCGGTGACTGTCAAAGTCACCGGCTGGCCCGCCCAAGTACATGCATGACGCTCGGAATCCATAGACAATTTGCCGCGTTCGATGATCTTAGTGGCGTCAGGTTGCACGGTGTTGCCTTCGCGGGCGGCGGCGCGGCGCAGCACGGCCTTCACACGTTCGACCAGCAGACGTTGCGAAAACGGCTTCTTGACAAAGTCATCGGCACCCATCTTGAGGCCGAAGAGCTCGTCGATCTCGTCATCCTTGGAGGTCAGGAAGATCACCGGTAGATCGGTCTTCTGGCGAATACGGCGGAGAAGCTCCATCCCGTCCATGCGCGGCATCTTGATATCGAAAATTGCCATGTCGGGCGGGTTGTCCTGGAGGCCTTGCAAGGCGGCAACGCCATCATTGTATTTCTGCACGGTATAACCTTCGGCCTCCAGGGCCATGCCGACGGAGGTCAGGATATTGCGGTCGTCATCGACCAAAGCCACTGTAGGCATTCGCTTTTTCCTTCTTCATGAACCGGCGGGTCTGGTAAGGGTGAAACTGGAACAAATTGTGGCAGCTGTCTTAGACTGCCTTTCACTGCAAGGCCAGAGAATGAGCAAGAACGGTAAATTGGCAAAGGCTGCGCTTCTGCGTGCCCGCATGGGGAGTTTTGCTACGCTCGACCCGGAAAATGGCGGCCCCTATGTGGCCTTGGCCAATTATGCCTGCGACTGAAACAGGCCATCCGATCTTTCTCTTCTCGCGTCTGGCCCGGCACACACAAGGCCTGCTTTCCGATGTGCGGGCCAGTCTTCTGGTTGCCGAACCTCCCACCACTGGTGATGCCCTGACTGGGTTTCGCGCTACTTTCATGGGCCTTGCCGAACAGATTGAGGCCGAGACCGTGTCGAAGGCCTATCTCGCCGCCCACCCCTATGCGGCTGGCTATGTCGAGTTTGGCGATTTCAATTTCTGGCGGCTTGTGCCCCAGATCGTTCATGTGGTTGGCGGCTTTGGCCGCATTGAAACGCTGAAAGCCAGCGACGTTTTCTAATCTTCGGCTTTGGAAACGCCGACCATGGCCGGGCGCAGGCAGCGGTCACCCACCGCGTAGCCCGGCTGCATTTCCTGCATCACGATTCCGGGCGGTTTTTCAGAGGTGGGGACTTCATAGATCGCCTGGTGGAAATTGGGATCGAATTTCTGGCCCACGGTTTCAAGCTTGCGAATGCCATGGCGCTGGAAGACATTGAGCAATTCACGCTCGGTCATTTCCACACCAGCAATGAGGTTCTGCTCGATCTCACCAGCGCGTTCACGTTCTTCTGGCGTCAGCGCCTGCAGGGCACGGCCAAGATTATCCGCGACACTCAACAGATCGCGGGCAAAATTGGTGGCGGCGTATAGCGTTGCCTCGGCCTTTTCACGCTCGGTGCGTTTGCGCAGATTTTCCATGTCGGCGGCAAGGCGCAGCAACCGGTCCTTGCCCTGGGCCACCTCATCCCTGAGGCCAGCGATTTCCGTATCCTTGTGATCCACCGTTTCGGCTGCCTCGACCGGGATTTCGGCTTCTGGCACTTGGTCTTCGCTATTCATGAACAAAATCAATCCTTGATGGCCCGCATATCGGGAATTGAGCCTAAAAAATCAAGAGAGCAGATGGCCCACCAGCTTGGCGGTATAATCGACCATGGGAATGATGCGGGCATAGTTGAGCCGGGTGGGGCCGATAACGCCGAGTACGCCCACGATCTTTTCGTCCCTGTTCTTGAAGGGAGCCACAATGAGTGAAGAGCCCGACATGGAAAACAGGCGGTTTTCCGAACCGATGAAGATGCGCACCCCATCGCCCTGCTCTGCGAGGCCCAACATCTCGACCAGATCCTTCTTGTTCTCAATGTCATCGAACAGACGGCGAATGCGCTCGAGATCAGCCTCGGCGCCCTGTTTTTCAAGAAGATTGGCCTGACCCCGAACAATGAGATTCTTGGCAGCGGGATCATCATGGGCCGTCCAGACCGCCAGCCCGCTTTCAACCAGCCGCGCGGAAAGATCATCAAGCTCGCGGCGCAGGCCTTCAACCTCCACGTTCACATGGGCGCGCAGCTCATCGATGCTGCGGCCCTGCGCCAAACTTGAGAGATAGTTGGTGGCGCGCATGAAGGCGGAAGCCGGAAGGCCTGCAGGCACTTCCATCAAACGGTTCTCTACGCTGCCGTCTTCTGAAACCAGAATGACCAGTGCACGGCCTGGGGCAAGGCTGACAAATTCGATGTGACGCAGCTTGGCATTGAATTTGGGGCTCATCACCAGCGAGGCGCATTGCGAGAGGCCGGAGAGCATGACGGAGGCTTCGCCCAGCACATCCTCGGTGCGGCGCTGGCGATTGGCCGCCACAACTTCAGCATCGATGCGGGCCTTTTCCTCTTGGTCAATGCCGTTCACCTCAAGAAGCGCATCAACGAAAAAACGCAACCCCGCTTCGGTCGGCATGCGGCCGGCCGAGGTGTGCGGCGCGTAGATGAGGCCCGTGTCCTCCAGATCCATCATGACATTGCGGATCGAGGCTGGAGACAGGTGCGATGCAAGAACCTTCGAAATGGTGCGCGAGCCGACAGGTTCGCCGGTCGCCAGATAGGTCTCCACCAGATTGCGGAAAATCTCTCGCGAACGCTGGTCAAGACCCGAGAGTCCGGCCCTGTCGATCAACGATTTCTTGGGCTTGAGAATGCTCATTTCAGGCCGGCGGCGTCGGATCGACCGGCTCGGCATCGGGCTCCGGTGCTTTCACACGGATTCGCACGCGCTTGATACGTCGCGCATCGGAATCGACGATTTCAAACTCGAGACCGGAGGGATGTTTCAGGATTTCACCGCGGGCAGGGACGCGGCCCGCAAGTTCGAACACCAGACCGGCAAGCGTATCGGCTTCGTCCTTTTGATCATCGGGCAAGAGATGGACGTTCAGCATTTCGTCGACCTTGGCAATTTCGACCTGTGCATTGGCCAGGTACGTCTGGTCATCGACTTTCACCAGCATGCCGTCTTCCTCGTCCGTGTCATGCTCATCGGAAATGTCTCCGATGATGACTTCAACCAGATCCTCGAGCGAGACGATGCCATCGGTGCCACCATATTCATCCACCACAATGGCGAGATGAATGTGCGACGCCTTCATCTTCAAGAGAAGATCAGGCGCGGGCATGGACGGCGGCACAAAGAGCACTTCACGCTTCAGGCTGGTGTGCTGCTTCAGTGTGGAGGTGAGTTCCTTGGCTGGAAGCTCAAGGCCGGTTTCGGTTGAACCTTTTATCTTCTTGCGCTTGCCCTTGGCCACCATCCAGCGCAGGAAGTCCTTCACGTGAACCATGCCCACGACATCATCCAGCGACTCGCGGTAGATTGGCAGGCGCGAGTGATTGGCCTCGATGAAAAGCGCCAGCAAGGCGCGGAGGCTGGTTTCCTCATCCACAGCCACGATGTTGACACGTGGCACCATGATGTCTTTGACCCGCATATCGGCAAAGCCGATGACATTCTTCATCATCGAGCGCGCATCGCCATCGAGTGCCGGCGCGCCGGTTGCTTCGGCATGGGTCTCGATCACCGTGTGGAGCTTGTCCTCGAGGTCGGAATCCTTGTTGCCGAAATAGTGCTTCAGCCGCTGGACCAGCGGCTTTTTGCGGGTTTCATTCATGACCGTCATCTAGCACATATGGGTTGGCAATGCCCAATTTCGCAAGAATGCGGATTTCCTTGCGTTCCATGCGCTGAGCGTCATCCTCTTTTTCATGATCGTGGCCGGTCAGATGAAGAAAGCCATGGATGACAAGATGAAGAGCGTGGTCGTGCAAATGCAAGCTGGCATGCTTGGCCTCGAGGGCGCAGGTGTCATAGCTCAGTGCAATATCGCCCAGAGGCTTCGCCGTGCCACGCGGTATTGCAACTTCGGCGGCGGGGAAAGACAGCACATTGGTGGGCTCATTCTTGCCGCGCCACTGCCGGTTCAGACTCTGCAGTGTCGCATCATCAGCGAGAAGAATGGTGACGCTGCGCGCCTGATCCTTTCTCGTAAAACTTAAGCCATGAGCTGTTTCGATGCTCGAGGTCAGAGACCTGAGGCGCCGCCAGCGCCGGTCGCCCACTTCGATCTCAAATGGCATCAGACTTTGCCCTTGCGGTCCTTCCCCTGCTTTTTGTCGTAAGCTTGGACGATGCGGCCCACCAAAGGATGACGGACAATGTCGGCTGCAACAAAGCGCGTGATGCCGACGCCTTTGACGCCGTGCAGGATGGAAACGGCTTCATCAAGGCCCGAGGCCATGTTGCCGGGAAGATCGATCTGTGAAGGATCGCCTGTCACCACCATGCGGCTGCCTTCGCCCAAGCGCGTGAGAAACATCTTCATCTGTTGCGTCGTGGTGTTTTGCGCTTCATCAAGAATGATGAAGGCTGACGACAATGTACGCCCGCGCATGAAGGCAAGCGGCGCAATCTCGATCTGGTTTTCGGCCAAGCCCTTCTGCACCAGGCTTTGCGGCATCATGTCATAGAGCGCATCATAGAGGGGGCGGAGATAGGGATCGACCTTTTCCTTCATGTCACCTGGCAGAAAACCCAGGCGTTCGCCGGCTTCGACAGCGGGACGGGAAAGGACGATGCGGTCAACTTCGCCGTTCATCAGCGCTTCCGCCGCACAAGCGACCGCGAGATAGGTCTTGCCAGTGCCTGCGGGGCCGATGCCGAAGACGAGCTCGTTCTTGCGGACTTGTTCGATGTAGGCGTGCTGGTTCGGCGTCCTGGCATTGACTGTCTTGCGCCTGGTGCGCACTCCCCCATCAGCAGAATGTTGTTGGTGATCCGCAAGTTTCACCATGCGGATGGCGCCATCGATTTCACCGCGGTTGATTTCAGCACCGCGTGCGGCCTTGGCATAAAGATGGAGAAGAACGGCACGGGCCAGTTCCGCCTGATCCCGGTCACCCTTGATGGTGATGCGGTTACCGCGCGGAGTGATCGCTATGCCGAGCCGGTGTTCGATTTGCGCGAGATGGGCATCATGTTCGCCGAGTAGCAGGGCCATGACGCGGTTATCATCGAAGGCAAGTGAGAGGGCAAATTCCTCGGTTTCAGCGGCTTTCACAGCAACGGCATTGCGGTTCAAACGGGTAAAACTCCTTTCAAGCGGGACTCACGCCCTCATTGCATATTGCCCCGAAAGCGAATTGGGGCCAACTGCTTTGATGGCGACCGGTGCAATGTCGCCAATCTTCAGACCGTCCGCCTCCAAATGCACCGATTGCAGATAAGGCGAGCGGCCAATCAACTGACCCTGGCGGCGACCGGGCTTTTCCAGCAGGACAGTCAGGGTTTGACCAACGCAAGAACGGTTAAAGGCCGCTGTCTGTTCCACAATCAACGCCTGCAGGCGGGCCAGACGTTCAACCTTCATTTCTTCATTGATTTGGTCTTCGCGCTCCGCCGCCGGGGTCCCGGGACGGGGCGAATACTTAAAACTATAGGCCGAGGCATAGTTAACCTCGCGGACAATGCCGAGCGTGTCCCGAAACTCGGCCTCCGTCTCGCCTGGAAAGCCGACAATAAAGTCACCCGACAACGCGATGCCAGGTTTGGCCCTGCGGACGCGCTCGATCAGCTTCAGATAATGGGCGGCAGTATGGCCGCGATTCATGGCCTTGAGGATGCGGTCATTACCGGACTGTATCGGGAGATGCAGATAGGGCATGAGTTTTTCATTGCTGCCATGGGCGGCAATCAGGTCATCACTCATGTCGCGGGGATGGCTGGTGACATAGCGGATGCGCTCAATACCCTCGACCTGTGACAGGTGAGTGACAAGGCGTGCCAGGCTTTCTGGACCGTTGTCACCGGCGCCACGATAGGCATTGACGTTCTGGCCTAGCAAAGTGACTTCGCGCACGCCACGCGCGGCAAGCTTCCGGGCTTCGGCCAGCACCTGCGCCAAAGGACGTGAAAATTCACTGCCGCGCGTGTAAGGCACAACGCAAAAGGTGCAGAACTTGTCACAGCCTTCCTGAATGGTGAGAAAGGCGGTGACGCCGCCGACAGCCTGTGGCTTTTGGGCAAGGGTTCCAAACTTGTGGTCGACATCGAATTCGGTTTCGACGACGGCAGAGTTTTCATCTCGGCGCCGCTTCAGAAGTTCCGGCAGGCGGTGATAGGTTTGCGGGCCGACTACAAGGTCAACGGCAGCATTACGCCGCACGATCTCGGCGCCTTCCGCCTGGCCGACGCAACCGGCAACGGCGATCATCATGTCCTGGCCGCTCCCAGCCCTGGATTCCTTCATGTCGCGGAGCTTGCCGAGTTCGGAATAAACCTTCTCCGAAGCCTTCTCACGGATATGGCAGGTGTTGAGGATGACGAGATCGGCGTCTGTCACTTCTTCAGTTTCCTGATAGCCGAGTGGGGCCAGGACATCGCGCATGCGCGACGAGTCATAGACATTCATCTGGCAGCCATAGGTCTTGATATGGACCTTCCTGGGCACGGGAACATTCATGATCTGCGCCCTAGCCGATTTTGGCCCCGCCGTGAAGGCTTTGGCTGATGGCATCTGCGGCTGCAGCAGACAGGGCTTTTCGGTCGGGGAATGCAGATGGCAGCAATGGCGGGTGAATATTGACCCTCACTTCAACTGGGCCACCCTTCAGGAAGGCCCAGAGATGCGGCAGGAGATCCATATCACCATACCAGGCGATGGCGGGCTGCCGACGCATGGTCAAAGGCAGGCCGTGCTGACTGCGATAGGCGAGGCTCACAGGTATCAGCGGAATGACGCTGTTTTCTACCGAGGCAAAAAACGACGACTTGAACGGTTTGAGGATGCGCCCTGAGGAAGATGTACCTTCTGGAAACAGCACCAGTGTGTCGCCGCATTTGAGGCGCTCAATCATTTCATCGGCACCAATGCGGGTGCTGTGGCGTCGGCTGCGATCGACAAAAACGGTGCGCTGCAGGCGGGCCAGGGTGCCGAAGAAGGGCCAGGTGCCAACTTCTTTTTTTGCCACAAAGGATACTGGATGGACGGCGGATAACACGATGATATCGAGCCAGGAGACATGATTGCATACGATCAGGCCGCTCTTCCTGATGTTGCCTTGCACCGTGAGTCTTATGCCAAGGATGTGGCACAGGAGGCGGTGATAAAAACTGGGAAAGGTTCGCGCAGCTGGTGAACGAAGTTTTACCAGCAGTAACTGCAGCGGCATGAGCGGGAGTGTAACAACGAGAAAGGCAACGGCCCTGCACAGGGCCGTGATCGTGGCGATCACGGAAATATCCGCGCCATCATCACGGCATCGGAGCCATCACCATAATAGGCCTTGCGCAATCCCGTTTCTGAAAAACCGTGGCACTGATAAAGAGCGCGAGCTGCGGTGTTGACACTGGAGACTTCGAGAAAGATTTTTGCGATGCCGTGTTCGCGGACCAAGCCTTCCAAATTCGTCATCAACTTATGGGCGAGACCGCGGCGGCGTTTGGCAGGTGCCACACCAAGGCTCAGAATTTCGGCTTCGCCAGCAATAGCCCGCAAGAGAAGAAAGCCCGCGGGTTGACCATCGGCCTCGAGAAGCAGCGCCTGCGTACCCGGAATCGTCAGTATACTGATGAATTCCGCTTCCGGCCACGCTGAGGCAAAACTGGAGCGGTGCAGTTGCGCCAGCGCGGCGGCATCATCGGCGCCTGCAGCGCGCAGAATAATTTCGCCCAAGGATTGCGGCTTGGCATCGGCGCCGCGGACATAGACTGGTTCTGGCATCCCTTTCGAAGCTTCTTGCCGTGCTGCGAAGGATGCAAGGTTCTGAAGATCCGGAAGATCAAATTCCGGCCAGCGCCGGTCATCAGACAGGCCTCGCAATTCACGTGCAGCCGTTCCCAACACCAGCATGGTGCCGTCATTCGCCATGGCCTGCAGCTTCTCATCAGGCCAGACCTCAATATCGTTTGAGGGCGGTTGTTGTACATACGCAAAGCCGCTGCGGCCAGCCGCATGCGCAATCAGTGCGTGCCGGCCATTCGGCACTGCAAGCGCCACCGCTGCCAGCGTATCAATTCCGGTTACGGGAAGGGACAGCGCACGACCAAGTGCTCGCGCAAAGCTCAGGCCGATGCGCAGGCCGGTAAAAGTGCCTGGACCAGTAGTGACGGCGATGCGGTCAAGCGCAGAGAAATCAACACCGGCCTTTGCAGAACACGCGCTGTACCATGGGCGCCAGGGCCTCGGCATGGCCGCGTTCCATTGACCGGCTTTCTTCGGCCAGCATCTGGCTTTTACCGGAGTCAAAAAGGCCAGCCGCACAGCAATTGAAACAGGTGTCGAGTGCCAGGACCAGCATAGCCGCTTCATCGGACCAAGCCTGGCAAAGATCAAGGGTGGATCACGCCCTTTTTCAGAACAATATTGCCATAGAGGCGGCGCTCGCCCGAGGCGACGATGGCGTAGCAACCCTTCACGCGGTTGTAGAAATCGGCACCCACGAGCACGGCGAGCTTCCTCTTCGGCTCCCATTTCGCGATGATCTTTTCGAAATCCTCAAACACCGGTTCGCGGCGGTTCGGATCAAGATAGGCTGCGGGCCGGAAGGCGCAATCCGGAACCATTTCATCAAGAGGCATGACCGACAGCAGGGCATCGAGAATATCCGTCGCGGAATGACCATCCATGCGCACCAGGCGCTTGGCATCGGTGTCGGCAGGATAATTGCCATCGACGATGGCAATCTCGTCGCCATGGCCCATGGCGCGCAGCACCTTGAGAAGCTCGGGACCGAGCAAAGGGTTCAGGCCTTTCAGCATCAGACGGGCTCCTTGAACAGAACATCACGGTCAATCATGAAATTGGCAAAAAGCGGCAAAGCCGCCGCCCCCATGGCGCGTGCATCGCGGCCGATCGATCCCTCTTCAATGGCGAATTCTGGAAGGCCACGCAAATCATGTGCCATCACCTCCTGGCGTGTTTCTGCCAATAGCCTCTTGCGTACGGAAGCAGGAAAATTGCCGTCGATGACAATGGCATCGAACTCAACCACCGACATGGTGGCAACCACGGCCTGGGCCAGCGAATTGGCGGTTGCCGAAATCCAACCGCTGAGTGCGGGCTCGGCACTTTCCCAATCCTCCAGCGAATGCGCCAGCAGCATGGGATCGCTCCCCTGTGCCGCTAGATCGTTCTCCAGCGTGTAAATCGAGGCATGGCGGATCAGCTGTTCAAACCTGCCGCTGCGCGCAAGTGTCGGCAGCGGACCATAGGCGCCGGAATAACCATGGCGGCCTGGAAAGAGATGGCCGTTGATCACCGTACCACCGCCGATGAAATAACCGACGAAGAGATAGCTGAAATTCTTGTAGACCCGGCCCTTGCCAAAAAGCAGTTCGGCGGCACAGGCGGCGGTGGCATCATTGCAGTAGAAGACGGGGAAGCCGCACATGTCAGCGATGCGCGCGGTGAGATCAATATCCTTCCAACCGTCGAGAATACCCGGTGGAGCGCCCGTCTCTTCCTGCCAGTTCCACAGTTCAAATGGCGCGGCAATGCCAAGGCCCGCTACGCGCTTGCGCTGGACCTGTGAAAGGCCAGCCATCAGTTCGGCAACTCCCTCCCGGGCAAAATCGAGCACTGGGGCAGGTGTCGGGTATTTATAGGTCTTGCGCAGGCTGGCGCGTACACTGCCGCTCATGTCAAGCATCAGCAGTTCGGAGGAGCGGCGTCCAATCTTGAGGCCAATCGAAAAGGCGCCCCCGGGGTTGAGCGCAAAGGGAACCAGCGGCTGGCCGACCTTGCCACGCAGTGGTTTGCCTTTGGTGAGAAGCCCATCTTTTTCCAGCTGGCGGACAATGACGGACACGGTCTGGGCCGAAAGCCCGGTCAGACGGGCAAGCTCGGCCTTGGGAAGGGTTTCATGACGGCGGATCAAGGAGAGAACGAGGCGCTCATTATAGAGGCGCACGCCAGCCTGGGTCGTGCCACGCGCCTCCTTGCGCGCCTCCTCCGAGATGACCTGATCTATCTTCACACGCTTCCTGCAGCCGCAGTTACCGGCTTTCCCGGGAAAAGCTTCTGTCAGGCAGGAACACGAGTCAACGAATAAATCATGCCGACTTACTTATTGACAGCAGGGCGAATTTGATTCCATGATTGGCGTCGAATGCAGGTGACGCGTTCACTCGCCTTCATAACAAAAAGGCCCCGCAACGGGGCCATTCATGGGAGAAACATCGTGAAAACCACATTGAAAGCCACATTGGCGGGCGTCGCGCTCATGGCCTTTGCCTCGACTGCCATGGCCGGAACTTCGGCCTGCCTGATCACCAAAACCGACACCAACCCCTTCTTTGTCAAGATGAAGGAGGGCGCTCTTGCCAAGGCCAAGGAACTCGGCGTCGACCTCAAGACCTATGCCGGCAAGGATGACGGCGACAACGAAGGCCAGGTCGCGGCCATCGAGACCTGCATCGCCGATGGTGCCAAGGGCATCCTGCTGACCCCGTCGGACACCAAGGCCATCGTGCCATCCGTCAAGAAAGCACGCGATGCCGGCATTCTGGTGATCGCCCTCGACACGCCGCTTGAGCCCATCGAAGCCGCCGATATGACCATGGCGACTGACAACTTCCAGGCCGGCTTCCTGATCGGCGCCTATGCCAAGGCCAAGCTCGGCGACAAGGCGAAGGACGCTCATATCGGCTTCCTCGACATCAACTCCAAGCAGGTCACCGTCGACGTGCTGCGCGACCAGGGCTTCATGAAGGGCTTCGGCATCGATGTCGTTGATCCGAACGTCATCGGCGACGAGAAGGATCCGCGCATCGTCGGCCACGACTACACCAATGGCAATCCGGAAGGCGGCCGCAAGGCCATGGAAAACCTGCTCCAGATCAATCCGGACATCAACGTGATCCACACCATCAACGAGCCGGCCGCTGCAGGCGCCTATGAGGCACTGAAGGCCGTGGGCAAGGAGAAGCAGGTGTTGATCATGTCGGTGGATGGCGGCTGTCCTGGTGTCAAGAACGTCGCTGAAGGCATTATCGGGGGCACCTCGCAGCAATACCCGCTGCTGATGGCCGCTGACGGCATCGACGCCATTGCGCAGTTCGCCAAGGATGGCGGCAAGCCCAAGGTCACTGATGGCAAGAAGTTCTTCGACACGGGTGTTGCCCTCATCACCGACAACCCGGTTGACGGCGTGCCCTCGATCACCACCAAGGAAGGGTTGGCCAAGTGCTGGGGTTGATCCCAGCGCTTTTTGGGTGAATGATATTCGCAACACGGAAAGGCGGCCACGTGCCGCCTTTCCCATAAATAGAAGGCGAAGAATCGCCATGGAGGATGGGAATGGCCGCTACCCAGGAATTCGAGAAGGTCATTGAGCAGAGCGACAAAACAGTCGCCTCGTTCGAAGAACCGAAGTCACTCTTGAGGCAGGCGCAGCACGTTCTGCATTCCAACCAGGCAGCGGTGCCGCTGATTGTGCTGGTCATTTCAATCGCCATCTTCGGCATATTGGTCGGCGGCAAATTCTTCAACGCCTTCTCACTCACCCTGATCATCCAGCAAGTGGCCATTACCGGCATCGTCGGGGCGGCCCAGACGCTGGTGATCCTGACCGCCGGCATCGACCTCTCAGTCGGGGCGGTGATGGTGCTGTCTTCGGTGGTGATGGGGCAATTCTACTTCCGCTATGGGATTCCCGTGCCCTTGGCCATCTTGTGCGGATTAGGTTGCGGCTCGTTGTGCGGTTTCATCAATGGCTGGCTTATTGCCCACATGAAGTTGCCGCCGTTCATCGTCACGCTCGGTTCGTGGCAAGTCTTCAATGCCATCAAATACATATACTCGAAGAACGAGACGATCCGCGGCCAGGATATCGAATCCCAGGCACCCCTGCTGCAGGTGTTCGGCACCCAGATCAAAATCGGCGGCGCGGTGTTCACCTTCGGCGTGATCTTCATGGTGCTGCTGGTCATCTTCCTCTGGTATATCCTCAACTATACGGCCTGGGGCCGCAGGCTTTACGCGGTGGGCGATGATCCCGACGCGGCCGAACTTGCGGGCGTGCCGGTCAAGAAGATGCTGCTCACCACGTACACGCTGTCAGGACTCATCTGCGGCATAGCAGGCTGGGTATTGATTGGACGCATTGGTTCGGTCTCGCCGACCTCCGGTGAGTACGCCAACATCGAATCGATCACAGCCGTGGTGATTGGCGGCATTTCCCTGTTCGGTGGCCGTGGCTCGATTCTCGGCATGATCTTCGGTGCGCTGATCGTCGGCGTGTTTTCGCTGGGTCTGCGCCTGTACGGCGCCGACGCGCAATACACCTATCTCCTCATCGGCGTACTGATCATCGCCGCCGTGGCCGTCGACCAGTGGATCAGAAAGGTGGCTGCCTGATGTCGCAAGAACCCATTCTCACGACTCGCGGCCTGGTCAAGCGCTATGGCCGCGTCACGGCCCTCGACAATGCCGATTTTGACCTCTACCCAAATGAGGTGCTGGGTGTAATTGGCGATAACGGCGCTGGCAAGTCGACCCTCATCAAGGCGATTTGTGGTGCTGTCATTCCCGATGAGGGCGAGATCAAGCTCGATGGCAAGCCGGTGCTTTTTTCCAACCCGATGCAGGCCCGTGATGCGGGTATCGAAACAGTGTATCAGAACCTGGCATTATCTCCGGCCCTGTCGATTTCAGACAACATGTTCATGGGCCGGGAGTTGCGAAAAGCCGGACCGCTCGGTTCAATCTTACGCATGCTCGACCGTTCAGCGATGGAAAAGCGGGCTCGTGACAAGCTTTCAGAACTCGGACTGATGACGATCCAGAACATCAGCCAGGCGGTGGAAACACTCTCCGGTGGCCAGCGCCAGGGTGTCGCCGTGGCGCGTGCGGCGGCTTTCGGTTCCAAGGTTATTATCATGGACGAGCCCACGGCCGCCCTTGGCGTCAAGGAATCGCGCCGCGTGCTGGAGCTGATCAAGGACGTCAAGCGCCGTGGCCTTCCCATTGTTCTCATCTCGCATAACATGCCGCATGTGTTCGAGGTCTGTGACCGGGTTCACATCCACCGCCTCGGCCGCAGGCTGTGCGTGATCAACCCGAAAGATTTCTCCATGTCGGATGCCGTGGCACTGATGACAGGAGCCAAGGCGCCGCCAAAGGAACTTCTGGCCAACTGACGATGGATGTTTCCACCCTTGCCGCCACTCTGCAGAAGCGAGCGGCATCTCATTCACGTTTCATGGTGGGCATTGCCGGTCCGCCAGGATCCGGAAAATCGACGCTGGCCGATCATTTGCGCGATGCGCTGAAGGCGAGGGGCGAGAGTGCCGTCACCGTTCCGATGGACGGATTTCATTTCGATGATGTGGTTTTGAATGCGCGCGGCCACCGCGCGCGCAAGGGGGCGCCGCACACTTTCGATGTAAATGGCTTTAGGGTGCTGCTGGAGCGCATCAAGGTGCGCGAGCCTGACATTGCAATCCCCGTGTTTGACCGTTCGATGGAGTTGTCACGCGCGGCCGCCGATGTCATTCCGGCCGACGCCAAGTTCATCCTGATAGAAGGCAACTATCTCCTGCTCAAGCAGCCGGGCTGGGAAACGCTGAAGCCGCTTTTCGACACCACGATCTTCCTCAATGTGCCTGAGGCTGAACTCTGCAGGCGCCTGATGGACCGATGGCATGGATTTGGTTTCAGTGATGAGAAGGCCAAGGCGTGGATCGAATCCAACGAGCTGCCCAACATTCGCACCGTACAAGGCGAAAGTGCGCATGCTGATTTGGTGATCTAGCCCGCGTCTCCGACAAAACCTGCGGCCGCAACACCAGCAAGTGCTGCCAGTTCGTCATTGTCCGATGTATCACCCGACACGCCGATTGAACCCACGATAATGCCAGCCTTGTCCCTGATAATGAGGCCGCCGGGAATAGGAATGAGGCCACCGGAAATCGCACTCATCGCCCCTTGAATGAAGTGTGGCCGGTCTTTGGCATATTTTTCCACACCGCGCGTGCCGGTGTTGAACATGATCGAAGCGCGGGCCTTGCCGCTGGCAATGTCAAAGCGCGCCAGGGACGAGCCATCCTCGAGAGCCGCGGCCTTCACCACACCGCGAGTGTCCATAATCACCGCGCCCAAGGGCTTCATCTTTGCCTCCTTGCGGTGCTCAAAGGTCTTGGCAAGGATCAACTGTGCGGCTTCAAGGGTGAGGGACATTAATTGGGCTCCGTGGAAGAAGTTCCGATGCGCTCCCGGCCCGGTTCTGTCAACGCACCCTATCTGGCGCCGCGGACGCCGGGGCCTTGCCACTTGGCCGGTTTGGCGTAGCATCTGGCTTGCCAACCTGCCCATCGAGCGATCACAAGCCGCATAATTTCTTCAGGAGGTCCAGATGACAGAAGCGCCGGACAGTGGTCCGATCCATTCACTCACTATCGGCCTGATGCATCAGGGTCTTCGAAACATGACCGAAATCATGGACAAGGCAAAGGTGCAGGCGGCGGCTTCAGGTCCAAACCTTGCGGAGCTGCTTGAGGCTAGGCTCCACCCTAATATGTTCAACCTGCTGCAGCAGCTGCAGTACATGGCCTATCTTTCTGTGGAATTCGCACGCCATCTTGCCGACACCGCACCTCCGCGCGTTGGCTATGACGAAACAAGATGGGATGAACTTCGCCAAAGCCTCAACAAGGCTGCCGCCTATCTGGCTTCGGTGCCAGCTTCGAAGATTTCGGCGAAGACAAGCCAGGTGGTGCCCATCTTCATGGATGACAGCAAAGGGATGGCACTCATTGACTATGCCGCCAGGGTCATTGTCCCGGATTTTCACTTTCACATGGTCGTGGCCTATGCGCTGCTCCGCCACAAAGGCATTACGATCGGCAAATCCGACTATCTCGGGTTGTTGCAAACCACCGACTTGGCCAAATAAAAACGGCCGCGCTGCGGAATGATTCAAGGCTTGGTCACGCGCCGCAGGGTTAGATTGATGCGTCCTCCTTCCTTGAGCAGTGTCGATGTGCCGTTCAGGATCCTGTCAATGCCGTGATGGCAGAGGCGCGCCTCGCCACCCATCACCAGCACATCGCCGGATGACAGTTCAACGTCTCGGTTTTGCCGCCGCGCTCCATCCCGCCGATGCGGAAGACAGCGGTATCACCCAGTGACACGGAAAGCACCGGAGCGTTGAAGTCCTCCTCATCCTTGTCCTGGTGAAGACCCATCTTGGCGCCCTGTTGGTAGAAATTGACAAGGCAGGCTTCCGGCGGATGGGCATATCCGGCATGAATGTTCCAGAGGTCGAGAAGCAGCTGCGGCATGGCTGGCCATGGTTTGCCGGTTTCGGGATGGGTGGCCTGGTAGCGGTAGCCGGTGCGGTCCGACACCCAACCCAAGGTTCCGAGATTGGTCATGCGGACGCTAAACGGCCTTCCGGTGCGTGGCATCACCGGCGTGAACAGCGGCGCTTCAGCCACCGCCTTGCGCAATGCCTCCAGCAAGGCCGTCTGATCATCCTGTGATAAAACGCCTGGGCGATACTTAATCCCATCCAACACGTTTTTGCTCCTGATTGTGGTGCGCGATTGCAACGCAGACTGCGCGATTAAAAATTCTTCAAATCATTGCCTTGATGGGCTATGGCCCCCTCCCTATATAGCCCCATGAACGCCAATTGGAGCCTCACAAGGGTTCTGAGGCTGATTTCAACGGGGGCTTTACATCCGGTGCCCAGTTGGACCGGAACCCAAGCCTGCTTAAGGAGAGATTTATGGGTAAAGTCATTGGTATTGACCTTGGCACCACCAATTCGTGTGTGGCTGTCATGGAGGGGAAGAACCCCAAAGTTATCGAAAACGCGGAAGGCGCGCGCACCACGCCATCGATCGTTGCCTTCAACGCGGAAGGCGAAACGCTGGTTGGCCAGCCCGCCAAGCGTCAGGGTGTGACCAATCCTGAAAACACCTTCTTTGCGATCAAGCGTCTCATTGGCCGCCGCATGGACGACCCGATGGTCGCCAAGGACAAGAAGCTTGTCCCCTACAACATCATCAAGGCCGACAATGGCGATGCCTGGGTTGAGAGCCGCGGCAAGAAGTTCGCACCCTCACAGATTTCCGCCGACATCCTGACCAAGATGAAGGAAACGGCCGAGCGCTATCTCGGCGAGCCGGTCACCCAGGCGGTTATTACGGTTCCGGCCTATTTCAACGACTCGCAGCGCCAGGCCACCAAGGATGCCGGCAAAATCGCGGGCCTCGAAGTCCTGCGCATCATCAACGAGCCGACCGCGGCTGCGCTGGCCTACGGCCTCGACAAGAAGACCTCCGGCACGATCGCGGTCTATGATCTGGGCGGCGGCACGTTCGACGTGTCCGTCCTTGAAATCGGCGACGGCGTGTTCGAAGTGAAATCCACCAACGGCGACACGTTCCTCGGCGGTGAAGACTTCGACATGCGCATTGTCGACTACCTCGCAGACGAGTTCAAGAAGGAACAGGCGATTGACCTGCGCAAGGACAAGCTGGCCCTGCAGCGCCTGAAGGAAGCGGCGGAAAAGGCCAAGATCGAACTTTCGTCCTCGATTCAGACCGAAATCAACCTGCCCTTCATCACCGCCGATGCCTCCGGACCGAAGCATCTTGCCCTCAAGCTGACGCGCGCCAAGCTCGAAGCCCTTGTGGATGATCTCATCCAGAAGACGGTTGAGCCCTGCCGCCAGGCCTTGAAGGATGCGGGTGTCTCCGCAGCCCAGATCGACGAGGTGGTCCTCGTGGGCGGCATGACCCGCATGCCCAAGGTCATTGAAGTCGTGAAGCAGTTCTTCGGCAAGGAACCGCACAAGGGTGTGAACCCGGACGAAGTCGTCGCCATCGGCGCTGCCATCCAGGGCGGCGTACTGAAGGGCGAAGTCAAGGATGTGCTGCTCCTCGACGTCACACCACTGTCGCTCGGCATTGAAACGCTGGGCGGCGTGTTCACCCGCCTCATTGACCGCAACACCACGATCCCGACCAAGAAGTCCCAGGTGTTCTCGACCGCTGACGACAATCAGACGGCTGTCACCATCCGCGTCTTCCAGGGCGAGCGTGAAATGGCGGCCGACAACAAGATGCTCGGCCAGTTCGACCTGATGGGCATACCTTCTGCTCCAAGAGGGATTCCGCAGATCGAAGTGACCTTCGACATCGACGCCAACGGCATCGTCAACGTGTCCGCCAAGGACAAGGCGACGAACAAGGAACAGCAGATCCGCATCCAGGCCTCGGGCGGTCTTTCTGACGCCGAGATCGAGAAGATGGTCAAGGATGCCGAGGCCAATGCCGCCGATGACAAGAAGCGCAAGGATGCGGTGGAGGCCAAGAACCAGGCTGAAAGCCTGATTCACTCCACGCAGAAGACGCTTGTTGACGCTGGCGACAAGGTTCCGGCTTCGGACAAGTCTGCCATCGAGGCTGCGATTTCCGACCTTAAATCCGCAGTCGACTCCAATGATGCGGAAGCCATCCAGGCCAAGACCACGGCCCTGATGCAGCTTGCGATGAAGCTGGGTGAAGCCCTCTACAAGGCGGGCGGTGCCGGTGATGCCTCTGCTTCGGCGGAAGCATCAGCCCATGCAGGCTCTGGCGAAAAGAACGACGATGACGATGTTCTTGACGCCGACTTCACCGAAGTTGACGACAACAAGAAGCAGTAATTGATAGTGGGCCTGCGGTTTTCCGCAGGCCCCATTTCCTCGTTCCGGTGCGGCCGGAATGTGCGTAAACAAGCCTGAGACGAATGGCCAAGCGCGACTATTATGAAGTTCTGGGGGTTTCGAAAGGCGCCGATGAAAAGGCGCTGAAGGGGGCCTATCGCAATCTCGCCAAGAAATATCATCCGGACGCCAATCACGGCACTGCTGAAACCGACGCCAAGTTCAAGGAATTGAACGAAGCCTATGACGTCTTGAAGGACCCGCAGAAGCGCGCGGCCTATGACCGTTTTGGCCACCAGGCCTTTGAAAACGGCATGGGCGCGGGACGCGGACCGGGGGGCGCCGGCTTCGGGCCCGATTTCAACTCCTCGATGTCGGATATTTTCGAGGATCTGTTCGGCGAATTCATGGGCGGCCAGCGCGGCCGCCAGCAACGCGGCCGTGCCGGCGGCGGGAATGCTGCCCAGCGCGGCAGCGACCTGCGCTACAATCTCGAAATCAACCTCACGGAAGCCTTTGCCGGCAAGACAGCGCAGATTCGCGTGCCGTCTTCTGTGTCCTGCGAAACATGCAAAGGAACGGGTGCAAAACCCGGCACTCATCCCACCACCTGCCGCACTTGCGGCGGTGCGGGCGCGGTGCGCTCACAATCGGGCTTCTTCACGGTGGAACGGGCCTGCCCAACTTGTGGCGGCCGCGGCCAGGTGATCGCTGATCCATGCGCCGCCTGCCACGGCCAGGGCCGTGTCACCAAGGAGCGTAATCTCTCGGTCAACATTCCGGCGGGCGTCGAAGATGGCACGCGCATCAGGCTTGCCGGTGAAGGCGAAGCGGGACTTCGCGGCGGGCCGACCGGGGACCTGTACATTTTCCTCTCTCTCAAACCGCACGAGTTCTTCCAGCGTGAGGGTGCCGATCTTTTCTGCAAGGTGCCGATTTCAATGACTGCCGCTACTTTGGGCGGTGAAATCGAAGTGCCGACCATCGACGGCAAGAAGGCTCGTGTTACCATTCCGGAGGGTGCTCAAAACGGCAAGCAGTTCCGCCTGAAGGCCAAGGGCATGCCGGTGCTGCGCTCGGCGCAGCAGGCGACATGTATATCCAGGTGACGGTTGAAACGCCGGTCAACCTCACACGCCGTCAGCGCGAGTTGCTCAAGGAATTCGACAAGGACAGCCGCCACAACAGCCCTGAGTCGGAAGGTTTCTTCGCCAAGGCCAAGGCTTTTTGGGATAGTTTCTCAAGCTAGGCCTTGCTAGGTTCAGCCATGACTCCGAAAATTCCCCGCATGGGTTATGGCACGTGGCGGCGCAGCGGCAGCGAAGCCTACAGATGTGTGCGTGATGCACTCGACATCGGCTACCGCCATATTGATACTGCCGAGATGTATGGCAATGAGCGCGAGGTCGGCAAAGCCATCCGCGATTCCGGCATTACCCGCTCCGAAATTTTTCTGACCAGCAAAGTCGGCCCTGAAAATTTTGGGCGTGGCCAGGTGACGCGCCACGCCAGGGCTTCGCTTGAACGGCTGGGTCTGGAGAATATGGATCTGTTTCTGCTGCATTGGCCTTCGGAACATTACAACTCTGAAGACTATGTCGCGCAACTGGGTGAGGTGCAGGACAAGGGTCTGGCCGTCCAGATTGGTGTTTCTAATTTCACCAAAAAATATATGGATGTGGCATTGCGGGTGCTCGGCGCCTCGCGCATTGCCACCAACCAAGTGGAAGCCCATGTGCTGATGCAGAACCGGCCGATTGTCGACTACTGCACCGCCAAAGGCATTTCCATCACATGCTACTGCCCCTTGGCGCGCGGGCATCTCTCAAATCATCCCGGCGTTAAAAACATCGCCGAGAAACATGGTGCCACGCCAGAGCAGATCGGCCTCGCCTTCCTGCTGGCGGAAGGCCTGATCGTTATACCATCCTCCTCCAAGCGCGAACGCATCCAGTCGAACTGGGAGGCGCAGAAGATCCGGCTTTCTACTGATGAAATCATTGCCCTGCGCGCGATGGATGAGGGGCGGCGTCTGGTGAGCGGCGGATGGGCACCGGCCTGGGACACATGAACTCCAAGAGTCCCCTTATCCGCAAAGCCAAGCCTGCAGACATTCCCGCTCTCGTCCAGCTTCTGGTGGCGCTTTTCACGCAGGAGGCCGATTTCACCCCGGCGCCGGAGAAGCATGAAAGGGCGCTTCGGCTTTTGCTGCAGGAGCCCTACAGCACGATCTTTGTGGCCGAGGCGAATGGCGCAGTGATCGGCATGATCAGCTGTTTCACGTTTGTCAGCTCCGCCATGGGCGAGAAGGCCACCCTGGTCGAGGATTTCGTGGTGGCGGAAAGCCACCGCGGCCAGGGCGTGGGCAAGTTGCTGATGGATGCAGTGAAGGTCTATCTGAAAGAGACCGGCCAGCACCGCATTACCTTGATGACCGATACCCTGAACAAGCGTGGACACAAATTCTATGACGCAGAGGGATTCACCCGTTCGGCGATGATCCCGTGGCGCTATTATCAAAACTGATTTACTTGGATGGCCAATGGAGTAAGACGCCGCCATGACCTTGAAACTCGCCATTGCCGGAGCTGCCGGACGCATGGGCCGTGAGCTTGCCAAGCTCGTTCATGCTTCCGAAGGCTGTATGCTGGCAGGTGGCCTCGAAGCCCCCGGGTCGCCGCAAATTGGCGCCGACTACGGTGAGCTTATTGGTGTGGGCAAAATTGGTGTGATGATCGATTCCGATCCGATGGCGGTTGTTGCCGCCTGCGACGGTATCATCGATTTCACCGTCCCCAAGGCGACGCTATCGCTGGTGAAGCAAACCGGCGGCAAAATTCATGTCATCGGCACCACCGGTATTGATGCCGCGGGCGATGCCGAAATTGCCGAGGCCGCCAGGCATGCCACCATCGTCAAGACCGGTAATTTCTCACTGGGTGTGAATATGCTGGCGGCACTGGTGAAGCGCGCGGCGCAGGCCTTGGGCACCGATTTCGATATTGAAGTTCTGGAAATGCACCACCGGATGAAGATTGATGCACCGTCGGGCACTGCGCTGTTGTTGGGAAAAGCCGGCGCTGAGGGACGCGAAATCAATCTCGCGGAGAAATCAGTGCGTACGCGCGACGGGCACACGGGTGCACGCAATGCGGGCGATATCGGCTTTGCCACGCTGCGCGGGGGCACCGTGGTGGGCGACCATACCGTGATCTTTGCCGGCAATGGCGAGCGCCTTGAACTGCGCCATGTCGCCGAAAGCCGAGAGCTTTTCGCGCGCGGTGCGGTGAAGGCCGCACTCTGGGCACGGGGCAAAAAGCCCGGGCTTTATTCGATGTTTGATGTTTTGGGGCTGAATTGAGATGAGTGGAACGCTGGTGCTGGTCCGTCACGGACAGAGCGAATGGAACCTGAAGAACCTGTTCACGGGCTGGAAAGATGTCGAGCTTTCACCCAAGGGCGTGGCAGAGGCCAAGGCTGCGGGCCAGAAACTCAAGTCCAAGGGACTGAAGTTTGATGTGTGCTTCACCTCAGCCTTGAAGCGTGCACAGAACACACTGGATCTCATTCTGACGGAACTTGGCCAAACCGGCTTGCCCATCACCAGGGACCAGGCGCTCAACGAGCGCGACTATGGCGATCTCACCGGCCTCAACAAGGATGATGCGCGCAAGAAGTGGGGCGAGGACCAGGTGCATGTCTGGCGTCGCTCCTATGATGTTGCACCTCCGGGTGGTGAATCGCTGAAGGACACGCTGGCGCGTTCACTGCCTTACTATGTGCACATGATCCAACCGCATGTACTGGACGGGAAATCAGTACTGGTCGCTGCCCACGGCAATTCGCTGCGCTCGCTGATCATGGCGATCGAGGGGCTTTCGAAGGAAGCCATCCTCAAGCGCGAGCTCGAGACCGGGGTTCCCGTGGTTTACAAGCTGAAGTCAAATTCGCTGCCGGCTTCGTCGGAAGTTCTGAGCTGATTATTTCGGCGCGCGCTTGGCAAGGATGCGCTGCAGCGTCCTGCGGTGCATATTGAGGCGGCGCGCGGTTTCAGAAACATTGCGGTTGCAAAGTTCAAAGACGCGCTGGATGTGCTCCCAGCGCACCCGGTCAGCCGACATCGGATTGTCCGGCAGCGCGTTGCGGTTGTCCGTGTCGCCCATCAGGGCGCCATAGACGGCGTCGGCATCGGCAGGCTTGGCGAGATAGTCGATGGCGCCCAGCTTTACGGCGGTGACTGCAGTTGCGATATTGCCATAGCCCGTCAGCACCACCACGCGGGCATCAGGCTTGGCATCATGCAGTGCTTCGATCACGTCGAGGCCGTTGCCATCGGCAAGGCGCAAATCAACTACCGCGTACATGGGAGGTGTGCCTTTCACCTCAGCAATGCCACCGGCCACCGTATCTGCCATGCGGACCTCGAAGCCGCGCGATTCCATGGCCTTGCCGAGACGGGTCAAAAACGGCTTGTCGTCATCTACCAGAAGAAGAGTTTTTTGAACCTGCGTCATTGGCGCTCTCTCTTGTCTATCCGGTCCATAAAATCAAGCAGATTTGGCCACATCGACCAGCCCGCGCGGCCAGACGATTTGCACCATTGCACCGGAATTTGGAGCCTTGCGGTTGGTCAAGGTCACGGCAGCGCCGGTACGCTCCAGTAAAGTCTTGGCAATAAAAAAACCGAGACCCATGCCTTCATGTTCGCCATCAACGTCGTCATTGATGTCGCCATAACCTGGTCTTGTGGTCACGAAGGGGTCGCCAAGGCGGTCGAAAATGGCCTGATCGAAACCCGGCCCATCATCAACAACAGTGAGCGAAACCTGGCTTGCCGACCAGCGCGCCTTCACATCAACTTTGGTCGCGGCAAAGTCCATGGCATTTTCAAGCAAGTTGCCAAGGCCATAGGTGATTGCCGGATTGCGGCGAAAGACAGGCGCCGTCACTGGGCGCTTTTCATCGGTCGGACCGGAATCAACGGTAATCGCCACATCGGTGCCGCGCAATGGCGAGACCATGTCTTCAAGCATCGCTTCGAGCCCGACCTGTTGATAGGTTTCATCGGACAATTGTTCGGGCACGGCCAAACGCGTAAGAATTTCACGGCAGCGTGCTGCCTGTGAGATCAAAAGATCTATATCTTCGGCGTGCTCAAATTCGGGCGGCAGTTCGCGTTTCAGTTCCTTGGCAACAAGTGCGATCGTTGCCAGTGGCGTTCCCAGTTCATGTGCAGCGGCGGCGGCAAGACCATCAAGTGCCGAGAGGCGTTGTTCTCGTGCCAAAACCAGTTCCGTTGCACGCAAGGCCGTTGACATAATGCGCCCTTCTTCGGCGATGCGCCTTGCATAGATCGCGGAAAAAATCGTGGCACAGACGATAGACGCCCATAGGCCTAAAATATAGGCGCTGGGCAAATTGAAGGTGTTATTGGCCGACCACGGCAAGGGCTGATGCTTAAAGGCAAGTATGGTGGCGCACGCCAAGCCAAGTACACCCAATGCTGCCGTCCATCGAATCGGAAGTGAGGTGGCCGAGACGGTCACCGGTACCAGAAACAGGAGTGAGAACGGATTTTGCAACCCACCGGTGAGATAAAGAAGGCCTGCCAACTGCAGAACGTCATAACCAAGCTGAACGCCCGCCGCCGTGATGGACAGGCGCTGGCTGCCACGCCACCGCACGGTCAAAAAAACGTTGAGCCAGGCGCTCACCGCGATCAGCGCCAGGCAAGCTGAGAGCGGCACCTTGAAGCCCATGGGAAACTGCACCAGCAGCACTGCCGCGACTTGCCCCACCACGGCAAGCCAACGCAGGCGCACGAGGGTGCGCAGGGGCAGCAGGCTCAATTCCGGGGAGGCAGAAATCTGGCTGGTATCGTCCATCGGATCACAACTGGAAGCCTTTTAGAGAAGGGCTGCTTTCAATGCAAAACCACCTTGGAGAAGGGTTCTTGAAAATATTCCGCAGACGGAACATTTGTTAAACATTGCGGCCCACCATGCCGCACAAAGGACTTGGCAGAGCGGCTAAAAACCGTGCTAAAGACGTGATTAATGTCAAATATTCCAGCGCCTTCTTCGTTTCTCTATCCTCTCTTCGAATTCAACCACGCAGCACTTCAGCCTTTCCGGGCCGCCGCCGATCTCGGCCGTTCCTTCTGGCTAAGTTCTGCCAATCCGATGAGCCAGACAACCATCGGCCGTCAGGCTGCCGCAGCGCTTACCATGTTCGAGCGCGCGACGCGGCGTTATGCCAAACCGCAATTCGATATCACCGAAACCATGGTGGGCAATAAAAGCTTCACTGTCGAAGAACGTGTGGTGTGGGAGACACCATTTTGCAAACTTCTGCACTTTGCCAAGACTGGATTCGAAGGCAAGCAGAAGAAGCTGCTGATGGTGGCACCCATGTCGGGCCACTATGCGACACTATTGCGTGACACAGTGAAGTCCATGCTTCCGGCCTTCGATTGTTATGTGACCGACTGGCAGGATGCGCGCGATATTCCACTTTCGGCCGGCAGTTTCGATCTTGATGATTACACTGACAGCGTCATTACCATGCTTCACGAACTTGGCGAACGCGCCCATGTGATGGCGGTGTGCCAGCCTTCTGTGCCCGTGCTGGTCGCCGTCTCCCTGATGAGTGCACACAAGGATAAACTCGTGCCACTCAGCATGGTGCTGATGGGTGGTCCGATCGACACACGCAAGAGCCCGACTTCGGTGAACAAGCTTGCCGATGGCAAGAGCATCGAGTGGTTCCGCCAGTCAGCAATCATGGAAGTCGCAGGACCGCATGGTGGTGTAGGGCGTGAAGTCTATCCTGGCTTTATGCAGCTCGGTGGTTTTCTGTCGATGAATTTGGACCGTCACCTCAAGGCGCACCGCGAGCTCTATTGCGACCTCGTCGAAGGCGATGAAAAGGATGCAGCGAGGCACGAATCCTTCTATGATGAATATATGGCGGTGATGGATCTCACGGCAGAATTCTATCTGCAGACAGTGCAGCGCGTGTTCATGCACCAGGATCTGCCACATGGCACCTATATGCACCGCAACGAATTGGTTGATCCCTCACTGATCACCAAGACAGGCTTGCTGACAGTGGAAGGCGAGCGTGATGACATTTCCGGCTTGGGTCAGACCGAGGCCACGCATGAACTGACACCCAATATCCCGTCGTTACGCAAGAAACACCATATGCAGCTCGGTGTGGGGCATTATGGCGTCTTCTCCGGCTCCAAATTCCGCAACGAGGTGGCGCCGATGATCATTTCTTTCCTGGGTGAACAAAAGCCTTGATCGGCTTTCTGCGACAGGCGCCCTCGATCCGTGCGGCAGCGCCTGCTCCAGACCCTGTTTCACTCGACATCAGTGGACGACAGGTGACTTTGCGCTTCCGGCGCAACGCCAAGGCGCGGCGCATGGTGCTACGCCTCGATGGTGCTGAAGGTGGGCTGGTGATGACCTTGCCACGGCGCACCAGCCTTTCCGAGGCTTTACGTTTTGCCGAGATTTCGCGGGCCTGGATCACGCGGACGCTGGCCAAACAGAAAGCTCCGGCGGATATCAAGCATGGTTCCGAATTCCTTTTCCGGGGCGATCTGCAGAATTTGGCTTTCACGGGAGGACGTCGTGGGATCGTTGCCTGCAGCGGGGGATCGATCATGGTGCCTGGTGAGGCACATCATGCGCCGCGGCGGTTACTTGATTTTCTCAAGAAGGAGGCACTCGCCGCTGTGACCTCAGCCTCACGCAAATATGCCTTGGCGATGAATGTCTCATTTTCACGGGTAAGCATCCGCGACCAGAAGAGCCGTTGGGGTTCATGCTCGGCTCACGGCACTTTGTCCTATTCCTGGCGGCTCATCATGGCACCGGATTATGTCCTCGACTACGTCGCGGCGCATGAAGTGGCGCATTTGCGCGAGATGAATCATGGACCGCGCTTCTGGCGTCTGGTTCTCACCCATTGCCCGCAGGCCCGTGCCGCCAAACAGTGGCTCAAGGCGCATGGGCGTGAAGTGCACCGCTATTTCTGAGCCGCAACCGCCGCGACATGGTGCTTGAAGTCAGCTGTCGCCATCAATGCCTTGCAGCGGTTGAAGCGACCCTGCGCATAGGCGGCAAAATCATCGGCGGGATTTCTGTTCGCGTGCTGGATCAGCCCCCACAGGGTCCACAGCAGGTCGCACATCGCCTTGTAGATCACCATGCGGCCGTGATCATGGGCGGAAGGTTGTCCGCCGAAATAGGCCTGTAGCAGTTCTTTGTCCTGTGCTTCGGTGAAGGCGCCTTCGACCGAGAGATCACCCAGATCCCACATCGGGTCATTCATGCCACCATATTCCCAATCCACGATCCACATGCGTGAACCCGTGTCGATGAAGTTTTCACAGAGCGGATCACAGTGACAAGGTGCGAGGGGTGCTGGCCTATTGTCCAATTTTCGGCGGATCGTCTCGGCCTCTTTAACCACATCATGATAGCCCGCGGGAAGTTCGACTTCCTTGGTGGCAATCACCCCGAGATAATCGTCAATCATCGCGAAGAGTTCAAAGCGCGAAGGAAAGCTTCGGCCCGATTGATGCAGTTGATGCAGTGCCCGTGCGGCGCGGGCCACTGCACCGGGGACGGCCTTGAAACCCGCGGGCGACATGGTGGCGGCATCCGCAATGCGGCACGTCACCATCAGACCGGTCACCGCGTCGATGTAAACAAGATCGGGGCTGACGCCGGCACTGGCTGCCTCGCGGGCCATGGCCGCTTCATTCTTGCGGTTGATATATTCCTCTGTGCCCTTGCCGGGCACACGTAAAACCAGATCACCCAGTGCATAGACGCGGTTGGTGAGTTCCCCGAGGCGTTCAATCGGGCCGATATAGGTTTTCAGGGGGGGAATGCTCGAGAGCAAGGCTCTGATTTCGTTTTCTTCTTCTGGCGCCATGGCGAAAAGGCTAACATTGTTTCACGAGGTGGAAAATGGCCAATCACGACGGGGCACTCGGCGCAGTCTATGACGCCAAGGGAGCCGCTGAAGTTGCCGCGCTTTATGACAAGTGGGCGGGCAGTTACGACGAGGAAATGGCGCGCAACGGGTATCGCCATCCGACCATCGGGCTTGCCTTGCTTACGCGGCATTGCCCCAAGGGTGCGGGCCCACTGCTCGATGCCGGGGCCGGCACCGGAATCTTAGGCGAGTGGCTGGCGATCATGGGTTATCCGCAGATCGAGGCGCTCGATATTTCAGCCGGCATGCTGGAACTGGCCAAGCGCCGGAATGTCTATTCGGCTTTCCACCATCTTGCGCTAGGCGGGGCGCTGCCCTTCGCCGACGATTATTTCGCGGCCGTCATTTCAGTTGGTGTTTTCACGACGGGTCATGTGGGTGCCGAAGGTCTTGATGAATTGATCCGCTGCTGCCGCAAGGACGGCGTCATCGTGCTCACCATCAAAGACACCCTTTGGGAAAATGGCTTCCAACAACGGATTGCGGAACTGCAGCACACCAAGGTGGTGAGCATCACCGAAGAAACGGAACCCTATGTGTCGATGCCGGGCGAGACCGGGGTCATTCCCAGCCGGGCGCTGGTGTTGCGCGTCATCTGATCAGTATAGGCCACCGCTCTGCTGCGCCTGCTGTGACCGGCGCTTGCCGAAGAAGAGATCAAAAATGCTCTTCGGCTGGTTATCAACAACAGGCGGCGGGACATCACTCATGCCGGGCGTATCCCCTTCTGCATCCTGATCAATCTTGGCAATCAATCCGTTGGAGTCTGGCTGTTCGGGCTGGCCAGGCAGTGGCAGCCAGTTCAGGTTCTTGTGGGCTGGCTCCATGACGTCATGCCAAATGAGGGCGGGTAGCGAACCACCAGTCACTTTCCTTGTCGGCGAGTTGTCGTCATTGCCAAGCCAGACACCGCCGGTCAGATAGGGGGTGAAGCCGACGAACCAGGCGTCGCGGTAATCCTGGCTGGTGCCGGTCTTGCCACCGATGTCCCAATTGCCAAACTGCGCGCGCATGCCGGTGCCTTGCCGCACCACGGCCCGGAAGAGCTGGTTCATTTCACCCAGCGCCACCGGCGAGACCACCTGGCCCAAGCCATCACCCTTGCGCTGATAGAGGAGCTGACCATCGCGCGTGGTGATGCGTTTCACCACATAGGGCGAGATGCCAACACCGCCATTGGCAAAGGGCACAAAGGCAGCCGTCAATTCCAGCGGTGTGACTTCCGATGTCCCCAGCGCAATGGAAGCGTCTTGGCTCAAGGGCGAGGTGATCCCCAGACGCTGCGCCACGGCGACCACATGCTCGGGGCCGATCTGCTGGGTGATCCTGGCTGCGACCGTATTGATCGATTGCGCGAAGGCCTGCTCCAGCGTCACTGGACCCAGATATTTGTGCTCGTAGTTTTCCGGAGACCAGTTGCCGATCCTGATCGGCTCATCAACCGCCATCGACGATGGCGAGAGCCCGCTTTCAAACGCCGCGAGATAGACAAAGGCCTTGAAGGCAGAGCCCGGCTGGCGCTCGGCCTTGATGGCCCGGTTATACTGACTCTTCTCGTAGGAACGCCCACCGACGAGAGCGAGCACCGCGCCCGTGTTGTCAAGCACCACCATCGCACCTTGCGAGACACCGAGCTTCTTGCCGCTTTCCTGCAGGCGCTGGCGGAGCGACTTCTCAGCGTTGGCCTGGATTGCTGGGATCAATCGTCGTCTCAACGACGATTGACTGGTCGTAATTCTTGGCGAGCTGCGGCAACTGGCCGTCAATCCAGTCCACCGTGTACTGGCGTGTCGGCAAGTGCCCAGGCTTGACGATATTGGTTGGCTGACTCAGGGCATCGATCACATCGTCAGTCTCGATGAAGCCCTGTTCCTGCATTTCAGCGAGCACAATCTTGGCGCGGGTGGTGCTTTCAAGAGCATGGCTGATGGGATCGTAGGTGGTGGGCGCCTTCAAGCTGGCGGCAAGGCGTGCCGCTTCCATGATGGAAAGCTCAGATGCAGACTTGTTGAAATAGGTGTGCGCGGCCTGCTCAATGCCGTAAGCGCCGTGACCGAAATAAACGCGATTGAGATAGAGCTGAAGGATTTCATCCTTGGAGAATTTGGATTCGAGCCAGACCGCGAGAACCGCTTCCTGCAATTTGCGTGTCAGTGTCTTCTCTTGTGTGAGAAACAAATTCTTGGCGAGCTGCTGAGTGAGGGTTGAACCACCCTGTACCATGTGACCGGCGGCCAAGTTGCGGCCCATGGCACGGAGCAGGCCCACCGGGTCGATGCCATGATGGACACGGAATCTCCGGTCCTCAATGGCGATCACTGCATTGGGCACATAATCGGGAAGGTCATTGATGCGGGCGGCATCCCCGAAGAAGGCGCCTTCTTGGGCCAGCACGGTGCCATTGCTGGCCAAAATCATCACGCCTGGTTCGCGCTTGGGGATCTGCAACAGGCCACGCTGGTCGAGGGAAAACCAGATGTAGCCGAAGACCACAACGCCAGCGACACTTGCCCAGAAACCGGCCACCAACAGAAAACCGAAAATGCGCCAGAACCAGCTGCGGCTTTTCGCACCGGCTTTTGAACGGCGGCCGGGTGATTTCACACCGTCGTCATCATCTTCGAAAAGCCGCGGCTCAACCTTGCGGGACTTCTTGCCGCGCCTTTTCTTGCCGTTGCCGAAAACCCCCATGGACCTTTCTAACCCGCAATGCTTGCCGTTTCATGAACCGGCAAATGGGGCAAAAAAGGGAGAAATCGTGGCGGGGTTGCGGTCTCCTACATGACCGCGCCGATGAACCAAGGCACGTATTCGTTGTCCCCGTAGCCGAACAGTTCTGACTTGGTTTTCTGGCCGGAAGCGGTGTTGAGGATCAGATCGAAGATTTCCTTGCCCTTGGCCTGCAACGAAATGCCATCAATGACGTCACCGCAGTTGATATCCATGTCCTCGATCATCTGATTGTAGATCGGAGTGTTGGTGGCAAGCTTGATCGATGGGCAGGGTTTGTTGCCATAGGCAGAACCACGCCCCGTGGTGAAACACATGATATTGGCGCCGCCTGCGACCTGCCCAGTGGCCGAGACCGGGTCATAGCCCGGCGTGTCCATGAACACGAAGCCCTTGTCAGTCACGGGTTCGGCGTATTTGTAGACCGCATTGAGCGTCGTGGTGCCGCCTTTTGCGGCTGCCCCCAAGGACTTTTCCAAAATGGTGGTAAGTCCGCCGAGCTTGTTGCCGGCAGACGGATTATTGTTCATCTCCATGTTATTGCGCTTGGTGTAATCCTCCCACCAATGGATGATATCCACGAGCTTCTTGCCGACATCGACATTGACAGCACGGCGCGTGAGAAGATGCTCTGCGCCATAAATCTCGGGTGTTTCGGACAGGATTGCGGTGCCGCCCTGCTCCACCAGCAGATCAACCGCGGCGCCGAGGGCGGGATTGGCGGTGATGCCGGAGTAACCGTCTGAGCCGCCACATTGCAGCGCGAGAATGAGGTCAGATGCGAGGCAGGTTTCGCGCTTCACATTGTTCACAGTTGGCAGCATCTCGCTGATGTATTTGAGACCAGCTTCAACCGTTTTACGTGTGCCACCGGTTTCCTGAATGGTCATGGTGCGGAAGGTTTCGCCCTCCTCAATCTTGTAGGCTTCCTTGAAACGTGGAATCTGAAAACCTTCACAACCCAGACCCACCATCATCACGCCACCCATATTGGGATTGGTGGCATAGCCCCAGGCGGTGCGCTTGAAAGTGTCAAAAATCACATTGCGATAGTCCACGATGCAGCCATTGTCCTGGGTCAGAGCCACAACGCCGTCGATATTGGGATAGTCTTTCAGAAGTCCGCGGCGTTCAACTTCCTTGGCAATGGTTGATGCCACTGTCGCAGAACAGTTCACCGTGGTCATGATGGCAATATAGTTGCGGGTGCCGACCTTGCCGTTCTTGCGGCGATAGCCCTGGAAGGTGGCGCGTTGTGCCTCCGGGAGAACGTTCTCGTTCTTTGCAGCCTGTGCAAAAGCATAGTCGTGGCTCAGTTCGCCCATTTCAACATTGTGTTCGTGCACCCAGTCACCCGCCACGATATCGCTCTTGGCAAATCCGATGATCTGCCCAAACTTGCGGATGGGCTCGCCCTTCACGATCTTGCGGTTGGCCATCTTGTGGCCGCGCATGATGCGCGCATTGGTGGTCACACCATCCTGATTTTCACCTTTTTCGACAATCCGGGTTGCGACCAAGATATTGTCGTTGGTGTTCAGCCTGAGCATGGCAGGGGCTTGCTGGACGGCGGAACTCATGTATCAATCCTCTGGTTTTTTGTAGATAATAAACTAGCAGGGGATCGCATGAAGCGCAAAACATTCAAGGCTCCATCAGGTGCCAGCATTTCTTTCACACAGCTGGGCTTCGGATCGGCACCCCTCGGCAATCTTTATTCGGCCATCAGCGAAAAACAGGCCACCGACGTGTTGGATGCCATGTGGAAATCGGGTTTGCGGTATATCGATACCGCACCCCTCTACGGGCTGGGCCTTTCCGAGACTCGTCTTAATCATTTCCTGCGCGGCAAAAAACGGGGTGATTATGTGCTGTCGACCAAGATTGGGCGGCTTCTCACCCCGAGCACCCCTGCGGAGCGCACAGGAATAGGCAAATTTTTCGACTGCCCGTCACGGAAGGAAGTCTACGACTATAGCTATGATGGCGTCATGCGTTCATTCGAGGCGTCGCTGGAGCGGCTGGGAGTGGATTATGTCGACATCCTCTTCGTCCATGACGTCGATGTTTTCACCCATGGCAGCGAGGAAGCCCGCGACCAGCATGTGAAGACGGTCATGTCGAGCGGCTACAAGGCGCTGACCAAGCTTCGCGATGAAAAGGTGATCAAGGCCTTTGGTGCCGGCATCAATGAATGGCAGGTGGCGGAGACGCTGACCCGGGCCGGCGATTTTGATGTCTTCCTGCTCGCCGGGCGTTACACGCTTCTGGAACAGGAATCGCTCAATTCTTTCCTGCCTCTCTGTGAAGAGCGCGGAATCGGCATTGTGATCGGCGGCGTCTACAATTCAGGCATTCTCGCCACCGGTGCCAAAAAAGGTGCAATGTATAATTACGACCCAGCGCCCAAGCACATTCTCGACAAGGTTGCCGCGATCGAAGCGATCTGCAAAAAGCACAAGGTGAAGCTGGCAGAAGCAGCGCTGCAATTTCCGCTGACCCATCCCAGTGTGGTTTCTGTCATTCCCGGCGCAACCACGCCGGCGCAGGTTGCGTTCAACATCAAGACGATCTCGAAGAAGATTCCCAAGGCCTTGTGGAAAGATTTGAAGACTGCCGGCCTGGTGGATGAGCGCGCCAAGGTGGCGGCGTGATCATCGACACACACGCAAGGCATCTTCTCCAAGTGCGGCCAAGCTGCTGGGCTTTCGGCGCAGTCGCGGCTGGGGTTTTTTCATTTCTTGAGGATGTTTTCCTCTTTATTTGATGATCGATAACGAATTAAATCTGATGTAAAACCATCTTTACATCATCTTTTTCTGCGTTATGGTCCGCCGCATATGGAGGACCTCATGAACAGTCTCACCCGCACGCCGCCCCTTCCCGAAGCAGAAGGCCGCGACCATCTGATCCGTTCGGAACTGGCGCGATTCGGGTTGCGCTGGTTGGGTGCAGTGTCCTGGAATGAAGGCAACTGGCGTTTGGTGCAGAAGGCCGTGGCGCGGTGTGAGGCACAGCTATCATCGTCCGGCGCACTCGTGGTCGAAACCGGCGCCTTCACCGGGCGCAGCCCCAAAGACAAGTTCATTGTTCAGGACGAAATGACAATGGAGAGCGTCTGGTGGGACAACAACCAACCGATGAGCCGCCGCCATTTCGAACAGCTGAAATCTGACATGCTGACCCATGCCCGGCTCAAGGATGTCTTCGTTCAAGATCTTGAGGCCTGCCCCGGTGCCGAAAAACAATTGCCGGTGCGTCTTGTGGCGGAGACGGCCTGGGCGGCACTGTTTCTGCGCCATCTGCTCAAACCCACCGATTTCACGCCGGGCAGTTTCGTTCCTGCTCTTAACATCTTGTGCCTTCCCAGTTTCAAGGCCGATACAGTACGTCACGGCACACGATCGGAAACCGTGATCGCCATCGACTTTAGCGAGATGACGGTGCTGATCGCTGGCACCTCCTATGCCGGCGAAATGAAGAAGGCGGTCTTCACCGTCCTCAACTATCTGCTGCCCGATGCGGATGTGCTGCCGATGCACTGCTCGGCCAATATGGATGGCAATGGCAAGACTGCCTTGTTCTTCGGTCTTTCGGGCACGGGCAAGACCACCTTGTCGGCGGATCCGGCGCGTGCCCTCATTGGTGACGATGAACATGGCTGGGGCGATAACGGCATCTTCAATATCGAGAACGGCTGTTACGCCAAGGCAATCAATCTCGATCCTGCTCTCGAGCCTGCCATCCACAAGGCGGCACTCGCGTTCGGCACGGTGCTGGAAAATGTCGGCCTTGATGAGGAAACGGGCGATGTCGATTTCACCGACGGCAACCGCACCGAAAACACGCGGGCTGCCTACGGCCTGTCGCAGATCGGCAACGCCGCGCCAGGTGTGATGGGTGGACATCCCGATGTGCTGGTCATGCTGACGGCCGATGCGTTCGGCGTGCTGCCGCCGGTTGCATGCCTCACGCCAGAACAGGCGGTGGCGCAATTCCTTCTGGGATACACTTCAAAACTCGCTGGCACCGAACGTGGTGTCAAAGAACCTGAAGCCACGTTCTCGGCGTGTTTCGGAGCACCATTCCTGCCGCGCCCGCCGCAGACCTATGCCAAGCTTCTCGAAGTGAAACTCAAGCAACATGGCACGCACTGCTATCTGCTGAATACGGGCTGGACAGGGGGTGCCTATGGCACAGGTTCGCGCATGCCGCTCACACAGACGCGCGCGATGCTGGCCGCGATTTTCTCGGGCGCTTTGGACAAGGCTGCAAAGCGCTTGGACCCAAATTTCGGATTTGAAGTTCCTGTCGCGCTTGATGGCGTGGATGCGAAGCTTCTTGATCCGCGCCAGACCTGGGCTGATGGCAATGCTTACGATGCTTCGGCCAAGGAACTGGTGGCCAAATTTGAAAAGGCGCAGCGCCGGTAAACCAGTGCCACGCCTTCTGCAAAATAATTGCCCCGCCTCCGTGCGGGGCTTTTCATCAGTAGCGGTAATAGTCCGGCTTGAATGGGCCGCTCTTGCTCACGCCGATATAGGCGGCCTGTGAATCCTTGAGCTCGGTCAGCTTGGCGCCGAGCTTGGCGAGATGCAACATCGCGACCTTCTCATCAAGATGCTTGGGCAGCACATAGACTTCATTCTTGTACTTGCCGGTCTTGGCATTGGTGAAAAGTTCGATCTGCGCCAGCGTCTGGTTGGTGAAGGACGCCGACATCACAAAGCTCGGATGGCCAGTGGCGTTGCCCAGGTTCACGAGACGGCCCTGCGACAGCAACACAATGCGATTGCCCTTGGGAAATTCCACAAGATCAACCTGCGGCTTCACGTTGGTCCATTTGAAATTGCGCAGGCCAGCTACATCAATCTCGTTATCGAAGTGGCCGATGTTGCAGACGATGGCGAGATCCTTCATCTCGCGCATGTCTTCCGACAGGATCACATCCTTGTTGCCCGTCGCCGTGACGAAGATGTCGGCGGACTTCACAACATCCTGCAGCGTCTGGACGTTGTAGCCATCCATCGCAGCCTGCAATGCGCAGATGGGATCAACCTCGGTCACCACCACACGCGCACCCGCGCCGCGCAACGAAGCAGCCGAACCCTTGCCCACGTCGCCATAGCCCAAGACAACAGCAACCTTGCCGGCCATCATCACGTCGGTACCGCGGCGGATTGCGTCGACCAGCGATTCACGGCAGCCATATTTATTGTCGAACTTCGATTTCGTCACCGAGTCGTTCACATTGATAGCCGGAAAGGGCAGCTCGCCCTTCTTCTGCATCTCGATCAAGCGGTGCACGCCGGTGGTGGTTTCTTCCGACACGCCGATAATGGCCTTGCGCTGCTTTTCGAACCAGCCGGGCTGGTTCTTGATGCGCTTGGCAATCTGCGCATAGAGACATTCTTCTTCTTCGTTGGTGGGGTTGGCGATGAGCTTCGGGTTCTTCTCGGCCTTTTCGCCGAGCAGGATGTAGAGCGTGGCGTCGCCGCCATCATCGAGGATCATGTTGGAGGGCTGACCATCGGGCCAGTCGAAAATCCTGGATGTGAAATCCCAATATTCCTGCAGCGTCTCGCCCTTGTGTGCGAAGACCGGAATGCCAGCAGCGGCAATGGCGGCGGCGGCATGGTCCTGGGTCGAGAAGATATTGCAGGAGGCCCAGCGGATGTCGGCACCCAGAGATTTCAGGGTTTCGATCAACACACCGGTCTGGATCGTCATGTGCAGCGAGCCCGAGATACGCGCACCCTTCAAAGGCTGGGCGGCCTTGTATTCTTCACGGGTGGCCATGAGGCCCGGCATTTCGATCTCCGCCATGCCGAGTTCGAGGCGGCCCCAATCGGCCAGCTTGATATCGGCCACGTGATAATCGTTGGTCTTTGCCATGATGCACTCCTGAATTTCGTTGCCGCCCGTAGCATGCGGGAACGCGGGTCGCAAGAGCTATATAAAGATATCTTTATGTGTTTGATCTGAGCCTGAGCCGCGCGAGCAGCGCTTCCAGCGTCGCGTCGTCGAGCCTGCCGATCAGCAGCGAAAGCTCATTGGCAAATTCTGTAGCCTTGGGGGAAAGGCCCGATGTGTCGATCGTCACCTTGGGGTGGGAAAGGCGCGCCAGGCGCACCAGTTCCTCGGCATCGTCCCAGATGACATTGAGATGCGGCGATCAGGGACTGGATCAGATGCCATGAGGGTCGCCCGCGCTTGCCATGCTCGAGGGCCGAAAGATACGCGGGGGAGACATGAACGGCCGCGGCCATCTGCGCCTGGGTCAGGCCGCGTTCCTCGCGGAGCTTTCTCAACCTGGCACCAAAGGGCGTCATGCCAACTCGCTGTTGTGCTTGCGCAGACGCACATAGAAGGCACCGCCACCGCCATGGCGCGGATGAGCCGGCTGGAAACCCACCACGTGAATGCGGAACTGGGCTTCATCGAGCCAGCGCGGAAGTTCGCGCCTGAGCTTGCCTTCGCGTTCCGGTGTGTGGAAGTGGCTCAATCCATGCAGGGTGTGGCGCGCGAAGGGCGATGCGCCCTTGCCGGTGATCACCAGCACCATGCGCAGGCCGTGCATGCGGCGCGATGACAGAAAATGCAGAAGGGCAAAGCGCGCGTTCTCAAGGTTCTCGCCATGAAGATCAATGCGCGCCTCAGGCTCCATTTGTCCCCGCCCGAGTTTTTGGGCAGTACGGCGATCAAAATTCGAGAGTGGCGGGGCCGCATCGCGGCGTTTGGGCAAGGGTGGCGCCGTATCTGCGGGCCTCGCCGGAACAGCTTTGGCTTTGTGGCGGCAGGCTTTTCGGCTTTGGCGATGCGGCCGCGCACTGTGCGCTGGATCGGCGCAACCGAGGCTTTCACCTCTTCCCAAAGAGACTGGTCCGGCAGTTCAAATGGCTTGCGCGTCATTGCGGTAACCTCTCTGCCACTGCTTTCGGCAACAAGGCCACCATCTGTCCCGGTGACTTCATGTGACCCGAGATCAATTCGGCTTCAGAACCCCAGCCCCAATAAACATCGCCACGCACAAGGCCCTTGATGGCAGAACCGGTATCCTGTGCAATCATCAGCTGTCGGAAGACTTGGGGACCAGCCTTGGCTTCCGGCGGCAAATGGGTATCAAGATACAGCGGCGTTCCAAAGGCCCAGAAAGTGCGGTCAACCGCGAGGCTTCGTTGTGGTGTCAGCTGAACCTTGGCGGCACCGATCGCACCCAAGCTTGCATCTCCGCCGCTGGTGGTCTGAAAAAAGATGAAAGATGGGTTGTGCCAGAGCAAGGCGCGGGCCTCAGCTGGATGGCTAGCCAGCCAGTGACGCAGATATTGCATCGACATGGTGTCAGGTGTGCCGAAGCCCCGCTTCAGAAGTTCAGCGCCGATGCTGACGTAAGGCAGGCCGGATTTTGCCGCGAAGGACAGGTGCAGCGATTTGCCGTCAGACAGGCGCACTTGGCCGCTGCCCTGTATGTGAATGAAGAACGCATCGACCCAGCTTTTTACAAAGCAAAGTTCGAGGCCACGGCCCCTGAGTGCGCCCTCCTCGATTTCACGGCGGGTGAAATACGGTAGCGGCTTGCCGTTCACGCGCCGGCCATAGGAAAGCCCAGTGGCTTTGCGCTCTGCGTCGTTGAGCACCACAAGGTCGTCGGGCTTTCTGTAGATGGCTACTGGATATTGTGGTGAGGCCGTCAGGCTGCCTTCGGTTTCAGGTTCATAATAGCCGGTAAAAAGGCCCTGTGGCCGGGACGCATCGTGCACCTTGAAGGCCACAAATTCACGCGTGAAAAACGTTTTGGCGTCCGTCGCCTTCTCTGCCCTTTTGCAAACGTCGAGCCAATCCTCACGCGTTCCGCCCAATTGGGCGATGCGCCGGAAGCCCTGTCCGTGTGCGAGAATTTCTCGTGCCGAGCGTTGAAACGTGAGGAGGGCTGCATGATGATCATCAGTATCCCAACCAGGGATGTCTGCATGTGAAAGAGTTGCGAGTGCCTCAGACATGCTCACGCGTGTCGGCGAGCTTCCAGTTCTGGCCGGAGGCACCCAGATCGCGGGTGAAGGTCCACAATTCCTTCACATCGGCGATACGGGATTCATCGCCGGCAATGATCGTGCCGGCCTTGTCTTTCAGCGCCGAGATCACTTCAGTAATGAAGGAGACCTCGATGCGGGCCTGCTTGCCCTCAAGGTTTGCATCTTCCATTTTTGCGTCCTGCAGCCGCACAAATTTGAAGACCGGGGTTTCGCCTGCCGCCTTGCGGCGCTGCACTTCGTTTTCAAAGGTCGCAAACGTGTTGGCATTGAGGAGGAGTTTCAATGTTGGAAGATCGCCTTCGGCGAAGGAATTGAGAATGCGCTCATGCGCCGATTTTGCACCGTTGAGAAAATCGGCGCTGTCATAGGTATTGTCTGCTGCGGCAATCGCGTCCAGCGACTTTGCGATATTCGAACCCTCCGGGGCAAAACCCTGCCAGGTTTTTCGTGTCGGTGCCTCGACTGCTTTCAACTCCAGGTCGGTCGGCATGGGTTGCGTCGAAAAGGTGCTGGGTGGTGGTGCGCCGCCTGATCCGGTGCGCTGGCCCAGAACCTGCCACAGCCTGAAGGCGGCAATCACCAGAATGACAGCGACGACGAGATTGAGCGGGTCATGAAGATAAGACATGCAAACCATTTGGCATTGCGGCACGGGAATTTCAATTGCGGGTGCTTCCCTTGCGGCGGCGGCGGCTTCGTGATAGCCCCCTCGCCACATTAAAAGAGGCATCCATGGCGAAGGCGACAAAGACGGCAGCAGCGAAAGCAGCAAAACCGGGGGCAAAGGCAGCACCACGGCCTTCGGTTGAAACTGTGGCCGCACCCGCCGCGCCGGTGCAGCTGACAGCGCCGGAGCCTGCGCCAGGCTCACAGCCTTCCATGCAGATCCTTGGTCAGTTCCTCAAGGATTTGAGCTTTGAAAACCCCAATGCGCCAAATTCGCTCGGCCCGCAGAGCAAGCAGCCGGACATCAACATCTCGGTCAATGTCAATGCGCGCAATCTGGGGCCGGTTGATTTCGAGGTCGAGCTTCATCTTGATGCCAAGGCCTCAAGCGATGGCAAGGTGATCTTCGGCGCCGAGATTCTTTATGCCGGATTGTTCCGGATGCAGAACTTTCCTGCCCATCTGTTACACCCTGCGGTGCTCATCGAATGCCCGCGCATGCTGTTCCCCTTTGCCCGCCAGATCCTGGCAGAGGCCACGCGCAATGGCGGCTTTCCACCGCTGATGCTTGATCCTATCGATTTTGCCGGCATGTATCAGAAGCGCATGCAGGCGCAGACCGTGGGCCAGGCTTAAGGCGCTAGTTCTGCCACAGCGCATTTTCGCCGAGCGCTGCCACTGCCCGCTCGTGCTGTTCGATCTCGATCACTGTTAAACGTGGCGCCAAAGCGTGAGGACGTTTGGCCAACGCGATTTGCGAATTGATGGTTGCGAGGCGCACTGTCCTCTGTGTTTCCGAAAGGCCGAAGCTGGTTTGCTTGCCGCCCATCATTTCGAGATAAACTTCGGCGAGCAGTTCAGCGTCGAGAAGAGCGCCGTGTTTGGTGCGTTTGGAATTGTCTACGCCATAACGCTTGCACAGGGCATCAAGACTGTTGGGTCCCATCGGATGGGTGCGGCGCGCGAGGGCCAGTGTATCGACGACGCGGTCCATCGGCACGGCCAGCTTTCCGACATAAGCGAGCTCGGCATTGATGAAACCCATGTCAAAGCCGGCATTGTGAATGACCAATGATGCGTCACCGATAAAAGCCAGAAATGCTTCGACCTCAGCGTGGAACAGGGGTTTGCCGGCCAGAAAAATAGCGCTTAGGCCGTGGACCGCTTCGGCTTCCTTCGGCATGTCGCGTTCGGGATTGAGATAGACATGGTAGGACTTGCCCGTCGGCATGCGATTGAGAAGTTCCACGGCACCAATTTCCACGATGCGGTGGCCCTGCGCCGGGTCAATGCCGGTCGTTTCGGTGTCGAGTACGATTTCACGCATTTGTTCAGTCAGCCTCAGTTTTTTTGAGTAGGGCTACGAGGCCCTTCTCCAGATCGGCGAGAGATCCGTTATTCTCGATCACATAATCCGCCTTGGCCCGCTTTTGCGCATCCGGCATCTGGCGCGCAAGGATCATATGGAGTTTTTCCTCGGTCATACCAGGTCTGGCCATGGCCCGGGCGCGCTGATTTTCTGGCGATGAGGACACTACAATGGTTGCATCCATATCCTTTTCGGCACCGGTTTCGAAGAGCAAAGGTATGTCCAGTATGACCGCTTTGGCGCCCGCTTTTTCCGATTCGGCTACGAAATTATTGCGGCGTTTCCGAATTTCGGCATGAACCAGAGCTTCCAGCTTTTTGAGCAGAGCAGGATCTTTCAGCACCAGAGCTGATAATTTTTGACGGTCCACTATTCCGTCTATGACCGCCTGCGGTGCGTGGGGCCACAGAAGGGCTGCACCCTCTGCGCTATCATAGAGCCGGTGCACTTCGCGGTCAGAGTCAAAGACCGGAAAGCCGCGGCTGGCAAAATAGCGTGCGGCTTCGGATTTTCCCATGGCCACGGAGCCAGTCAACCCGATCACTTTCATCTGTGGCTGTCCCGCTCAACATCGCGCGCGACCAAGTCATACAATTCCGGCGTGACTTCGGGGCGTATCCCAAACCATTTTTCAAATCCCACCACCGCCTGGTGCAGCAACATGCCCAGCCCTCCCACGGCCTTGAGGCCCCTTTGCTCAGCCCGGCGCACGAGGTCGGTCTTGAGCGGCACATAGACCAGGTCAGCAACCACGGCATCTTCCGGCAAATCTGCCAGATCGACATTGAGCGCCGGCTGCCCGTTCATGCCCTGCGAGGTAGTGTTGACCAAAAGGCCCGCTGTTTTCGATTCGATTCCGAAACGCTCAGGAGGCAGCAAGGAAACACGCTCGCCAAAAAGTTGGCGCAGTTCCTCGGCCCTACTCGTCGTGCGGTTCATAATCCTGACCTCGGCGAGGCCTGTGCGCAGGAGGCGCTCAATCACCGCGCGGGCCGAGCCGCCAGCGCCGAGTATGACTGCAGTCCTACCTTTCAAATCGAGGCCTGGCACCGAAGCCAAAAGGTTCTGGTAGAAGCCCTCGCCATCGCTTGAGGTTCCGTGCGTCACGCCGTCTTTGAAATATATCGTGTTCAATGAACCGGTGCGGCGGACGATGTCATCGACATGGGATAGGAACGGAATAGCCGCCTCTTTGTGCGGAATGGTGACATTGCAACCAACATAGCCTTCCATTTGAAGACCCGTTAGAAAGCTTTTGAGTTCTTTTGGTTCTATTTCACGCCGATCATAATGCCCCTCGATACCATAGGTCTTCAGCCAGTAATTGTGGATCAAAGGCGAGCGTGAATGCGCGATGGGATAGCCGATGACGCAGGCTTTTTTCATGTTGGCATTATAGATGATTGACGCAAGAAGGCGAGAAGCGGGAGCAGCGGCAGTCCTAGGATGGCATGATAGTCGCCCTCAACTTTTTCAAATAGTTGCAAGCCCAGGCCTTCATAGTGGTAACAACCCACTGATCCCAGAACAGTTTCACCCGTCAATTCCAAATAACGTGCGAGAAAATCTTCGGAAAAATCGCGCATGGTGAGATACGCGGTGGAAACGTGTTCAAAAACTATTTTTCCGCCTGTAGTACAAACGATCGCACTGTGGAGCTGATGGGTTTTACCACGCAGCACACGCAACTTGTCGCGCGCCTCGATCAGAGTGACAGCCTTATGCATCGGCATGCCATGTAATGCCAATACCTGGTCGGCGCCCAGGATGACTTGGCTAAGGCTTGATTCTGACAGTGACACGGCTTTGGCTTTTGCGAGAGAAAGAGCCAGGTCCGGCGGCGCCAAGTCGCCTAGCTCTGTTTTCAAGTTCTCCTCATCCACAAGTGCTGGCTGTGATTCGAAGGGAACACCAGCAGCGCGCAAGAGAGACTGGCGGGTTGGGCTGGTTGAAGCCAGGATCAGGGAGTGAGAGGTCATATCAAACAGTTAGGCTGGGGATCACTGTGTGGACAAGATAGCATTAAGCGGTAGGGCCAAGGCTTCGTTGTCATACCCAGCAGTTTTTATCCACAACCGCGGCCCTACCCTCAATCATTCCCTATTCCTGTTGATACCTTTGGAAATCGACTCGGATTCTGAATCTCTTGGAAATCCGGTAACGAATCCACCTGCGGCACCAAAGCCGTTTTGTTTTTCCACAGGATGTGAGACTTGTGCCATGGTTATCCCCATGATTGTTCCCATCCTCCCTCCAACAATAGTAACAGACTCTATTCTATATATATTATTGGAGAAAGTTTGAAGCCTCTCCTTGATGTCTTGGAAGGACGTAAGCCTGCGCAACGCCCGATATGGATCATGCGTCAGGCGGGGCGCTACCTCCCCGAATACCGTGAAGTGCGCAACCGGGCCGGTTCGTTCCTGAAGCTTTGCTATGACCCTGAGCTTGCCTGTGAAGTGACATTGCAGCCATTGCGACGCTTTGATTTTGACGCGGCCATTCTGTTTTCAGATATTCTCGTTGTCCCGCACGCCATGGGGCTTGGTCTTGATTTCAAGGAAGGTGAGGGACCGCAACTTGAGACCGTCGAGAGTTTTTCTGACATCGAAGCCCTGGGCGATGGCACGGAAGGAGATCATTTCACCAAAGTGTGGGAGACGGTGAGCTTGGTGAAGGCTAAGCTTGGTTTGGACAAGACGCTCATTGGTTTTTGCGGTGCGCCATGGACAGTGGCGAGCTACATGATCGAAGGCGGTTCATCCAAGCGCGCGAAAGCCCTTTCTGTTGCACTTGGAAACCCTGAGTGGTTCCAGTTTTTGATGCGCCGTTTGGTTGACGTTTCGATTTCCTACCTGCTTGGCCAGATTAAAGCTGGCGCGGAGACAGTGCAGATCTTTGATAGCTGGGCAGGCGATGTACCGCAGGCGCACTTGCAGCGGTTGGTTATTGATCCCATATCCGCAATCGTCCGCGGCGTGCGCGCTATCCATACGGATTTTCCGGTGATTGTCTTTGCCCGTGGAGTCGGATCATCGCATTCCGAAATTGCAAGCGGTACCATGGCAAATGCCGTGGGGCTGGAAGAAAATGTGGACGCGTCTTTTATTCTGAACTCGCTTCCTCCGCGAGTGTCGGTGCAAGGCAATCTCTCTAATGAGTTGTTGCTTGAAGACGAAGCAGCGATGATTGAAGCCACACAACATCTTCTCAGGACACTTCCTCCCGAGCGCCATATTTTCAACCTTGGCCACGGCATTCTGCAACAGACGCCTACTGAGCGGGTTACGCGGCTGGTTGAGGAAGTGAGACGGTTCGGCTGATGCTCTACCCTTGGCTCAAGGTACTCCATATTCTCGCCGTCATGGCCTGGATGGCAGGTCTATTCTATCTGCCGCGCCTTTTCGTATATCACACGGCATCAATGCCCAATTCCGAGCTTGACGAAACCTTCAAGCTCATGGAACGGCGGTTGATGAAGGCGATCATGCGACCTGCGGCTCTCGTGGCGCTACTCGCTGGTATGGCCACCGTATATGCCGGGGGCTTCAGCTGGGCCACGCCTTGGCTTTCTCTCAAGCTTCTCGGCGTTCTCGGGCTCATCGCCTATCACGGGCTGCTCGAGAGGTATCTGGCCGCCTTTGCTCGAGGTGAACGATTGAGGTCTCAGCGTTTCTTCCGGTTCATCAATGAAATCCCGACCCTGCTTCTGATCTGGATCGTGGTTTTCGCGGTCGTGAAACCATTTTCATAAATTCCATTTTACGGCGCGCCGAAACATGCTAAGGCAGGAGCCGGGGCCCATCCGGGCCTATGGCTGAGCTTGTGCTCGCCGCATTTTCCAAAGTAGATACACATGAACGATATTACCGACCTCAAGGAGATGAAACTCTCCGAACTTAAAAGCAAATCGCCCGCCGAGCTTCTGGTTCTTGCCGAACAGCTCGAAGTCGAGGCGGCCAGCACGTTGCGCAAGCAGGAGCTGATGTTTGCCATTCTCAAGGCCTACGCCAACCGAAATGTTGAAATCATGGGCGAAGGCGTCATTGAAGTGCTGCTGGACGGCTTTGGCTTCCTGCGCTCGGCCGATGCCAACTACCTAGCCGGGCCTGACGACATTTATGTCGCTCCGCAACAGATAAGAAAATATTCCTTACGCACCGGCGACACGGTGGAAGGCCAGATCCGCGGTCCAAAAGATGGTGAGCGCTACTTTGCGCTCGTCAAAGCCAATACGGTCAATTTTGAAGATCCGGACAAGGCGCGCCACAAAGTCAATTTCGATAATCTGACACCGCTCTATCCAGACCAACGGCTGGAGATGGAAATCAATGACCCGACGCGAAAGGATGCCTCCGCCCGGGTGATTGATATCGTGGCTCCGATTGGCAAGGGACAGCGTGGCCTGATCGTGGCGCCGCCGCGCACCGGCAAGACGGTGCTGCTCCAGAATATTGCCCATTCGATCACAACCAACCATCCCGAGTGTTATCTGATCGTGCTGCTCATTGATGAACGCCCCGAAGAAGTGACCGACATGCAGCGCTCGGTGAAGGGGGAGGTGATTTCCTCGACCTTCGACGAGCCTGCTTCGCGCCATGTGCAGGTTGCCGAAATGGTGATCGAAAAGGCCAAGCGCCTGGTCGAGCACGGGCGCGATGTGGTTATCCTGCTTGACTCAATCACCCGCCTTGGCCGTGCCTACAACACGGTGGTGCCGTCATCCGGCAAGGTGCTGACCGGCGGTGTCGACGCCAATGCCTTGCAGCGTCCGAAGCGCTTTTTCGGTGCTGCACGTAATATTGAACAGGGCGGCTCATTGACCATCATCGCGACAGCTTTGATCGATACCGGTAGCCGTATGGACGAAGTGATTTTTGAAGAGTTCAAAGGTACGGGTAATTCTGAAATTATCCTGGACCGCAAAGTGGCGGACAAGCGCGTATTTCCGGCATTGGACATCCTTCGTTCCGGCACGCGCAAGGAAGAACTGCTGGTCAAGGCAGATACGCTCAAGAAGACTTATGTGCTGCGTCGCATTCTCAACCCGATGGGTACGGTGGATGCCGTCGAGTTCCTGCTCGACAAGATGCGCCAAACCAAAACCAACAGCGATTTCTTCGACAGCATGAATGCCTGATGACGATGCAGGCGGTGTCGATTCGAACCCGAAATGAATGCCGCACCGACCACTGATACAATCTATGCTCTGAGTTCAGGCCAAGGTAGAGCAGGTATTGCGGTGGTGCGGCTGTCGGGTCCGGCAGCAGGCAGGGCCATTCAAAAATTAGCTGGTGCCTTGCCTGCGCCCCGCAAGGCTAGTCTGCGCACCCTCAAAGCCATCGATGGCGAGGTCATCGACCAGGCCATGGTGCTGTGGTTTCCAGGGCCCCATTCCGCGACTGGTGAAGACGTTGCCGAATTTCATCTTCACGGCTCACCTGCCGTCATCGCCCTTCTTTTCTCGAACTGGCGGCGACTACCGCAGATCGCGGCTTGCCGAAGCCGGGAGAATTTTCCAAACGTGCATTTGACCAATGGCAAGCTCGATCTTGTGGAAGCTGAAGGTCTCGCGGATTTGCTGTCTGCCACCACGCCGGCACAACGTCGCCTGGCCATGCGGCAGTTTCTCGGCGAAGCCAGCAAGGTCTACGAAGCCTGGCATGCCGATGTTGTTTCGGCTCTTGCTTTGGCGGAAGCTGCGATTGATTTCATCGAAGAGGATGATGTCGCAAGTAGGGCTCGGGAGATGGTCTTTCCGATCATCGAAGGTTTGCGAGACCAACTGCAACAGGCCCTAGACCGTTCGGCCAGCCATGCCTCCCTGCGCCAAGGTCTGCGCATTGTCATTGCCGGCGCACCGAATGTTGGGAAGTCTTCGTTGCTCAATGTGCTTGCGGGCCGTGATGCCGCAATCGTCTCGGATCAGGCCGGCACGACCCGCGATGTGATCGAGGCACCCGTTGTCATTGAGGGTGTACCGGTTATTCTTGCTGATACTGCCGGCCTGCGGGATGCCACATTGGATGTCATCGAGGAGATCGGCATGGCCCGTGCGCAGGCGCAGGTTGCTGATGCCGACATCCTGATCTGGATGCGGGCACCTGATGTTTCTGAAAAGGTAGGACCACTGCGTGCGCCTGACCTGATGCTGTGGAACAAGTCGGATCTAGATTCGATTCGGAAGAGCAACGAAAAAGGTATGGCTATTTCTACCCGATCGGGGCTCGGGCTGGACCTGCTCCGCCAAGAACTTCACAAGATGATCCAGATGCGGATGCGCGGTGTCGAAGACGCGGTGGTCATACGCCAGCGGCACCGGGAAGCGGTGGCCGAATCGATTCGCCTCCTCAACAACTGTCTTGCGCAAAGGGAGCGCGCAGTCGAACTATTGGCAGAAGACCTGCGCAAGACCGCGCGGTCGCTCGGGCGTATTACCGGACGAGTCGATGTCGAAGACCTACTCGGAAAGATCTTCGGCGAGTTCTGTATCGGAAAATAGTGTTTCACGTGAAACCCATGGCCGTGCCCAGCGCATAACCTTGTTCTGATCGTTTCGGGTCCATCGCTTGAATGCGCGCGGCAAAGATTCTATGGAACGCGCATGAGCAGTGGATTTGACGTCATTGTCGTTGGTGGTGGCCACGCCGGATGTGAAGCGGCCGCAGCTTCTGCGCGCCTAGGGGCAAGCACTGCACTTCTCACTCATAATCGCGCGACTATCGGCGAGATGTCATGCAATCCGGCCATCGGCGGGTTGGGCAAGGGCCACCTCGTGCGCGAGATTGATGCACTCGACGGCGTGATGGGACGTGTTGCCGATGCGTCGGGCATCCAATTCCGATTGCTTAATCGGTCAAAAGGTCCTGCCGTGCGTGGTCCCCGCGCCCAGGCCGACCGCAAGCTCTACCGCCAAGCGATGCAGGATGCCCTATCTGCTCAAGCCCATTTGACTATCGTCGAAGGTGGTGTGGTGGGCCTGCTCATGGATGGAAGCGTGGTCGTTGGTGTTAAAACCGCCGATGGCCGTGAACTCCGAGCGCAAGCTGTCGTTTTGACCGCCGGCACGTTCCTGAATGGCTTGATCCATATTGGCGAAAAGAAGATTCCTGCAGGTAGAGTCGGTGAAGCCCCTGCCCTTGGACTGTCCGACCAACTTGCTGCTGCAGGATTGGCGCTGGGACGCCTCAAGACCGGTACACCTGCCCGCCTTGATGGCAAGACCATCAACTGGGCCATACTTGAGGAACAGAAGGGCGATGACCCGCCAGTGCCGTTCTCGTTCATGACCCAACGGATTGTAACACCCCAGATCCCATGCCACATCACCTATACGACTTCAAAAACCCATCAAATAATTGCAGAGAATATTGGTAGATCCCCGCTCTACTCCGGCCAGATCAGTGGCACTGGACCGCGCTACTGCCCCTCTATCGAAGACAAGATTCACCGTTTCCGGGACAAGTCCTCCCACCAGGTGTTCCTGGAACCGGAAGGTCTGGATGACGATACGGTCTATCCGAACGGTATTTCCACCTCGCTGCCGGAGGATGTGCAGGCCGCCTTTATCCATTCCATGCCGGGGCTGGAGGCCGTCCGAATTTTGCGACCCGGCTATGCCATCGAGTATGATTACGTCGACCCGCGCGAGCTTTCGCATGATCTGCAGGTCAAAAAGCTGCCGGGGCTTTACCTTGCGGGGCAGATCAATGGCACTACCGGCTATGAGGAAGCGGCCGCCCAAGGATTGGTTGCGGGACTGAATGCAGCCCGAATGGCCAGTAGTTCGACGCCTGTAACCTTTGACCGCGCCGATGGTTATGTTGGTGTTCTTATCGACGATTTGGTGATGCGCGGCGTGTCCGAGCCCTACCGCATGTTCACCTCGCGGGCGGAATACCGACTGACGCTGCGGGCCGACAATGCCGACCAGCGGTTGACGCGGAAGGGCATTGATCTGGGCCTCGTAGGCTCCGAGCGTGCTCAAGCGTTCAAGATCAAGCTGGAGGTTCTGGAACGGGCCCGGAATGTTTCACGTGAATCCATGATGACTTCGGCGGCGTTGGCAAAGCTGGGCTTGCGGGTCAATCAGGATGGCCGCAGCCGTACCGCGCTGGAGCTGATTGCCATGCCGGAGATCGGGATGGCTAAGGCCGAGAAAATCTGGCCCGAACTTGCAGCGCTTCCCCGCGTTCGCCAAGGAAGCGCTTGAGGCCGATGCACTCTATGCCGGTTATATGGACCGACAAGAGGCGGAGATCTTGGCCCTGCGCAAAGATGAAGCCGTGATCCTCCCAGCTGAGATGGACTACTTCGCCATCCCGAGTCTTTCCATGGAGCTGCGACAGAAGCTGTCCAAGGTACGGCCGGCGACACTGGCGCAGGCCGCCCGTGTGGAGGGCATGACGCCTGCCGGTCTGGCCTGCCTGCTTGGCCAACTCAGGAAACCGGTCTCACGTCAGGTCGCCTGATGTCTGCACCCGTCAACACTGTTCCGGATGCGCAATGGGAATCGCTCGGTGTTTCACGTGAATCCTTAACGCGTCTCGGCCTGCTGGCCCGTCTGGTTCAGGAATGGCAGCCCCGCATCAATCTCATCAGCCCTACCACGATGGACGATATCTGGACCCGGCACATATTCGATTCGGTACAGTTACTATCGTTCATATCGCCACACGTGACGGCCATTGCCGACCTTGGTTCGGGCGGCGGTTTTCCGGCGCTTGTGCTTGCGGCGTGCCATCCTGCAAAAATCCACATGTATGAATCGAACGGCAAGAAAGGGGCCTTCCTGCAGGAAGCCTTGCGGCGCATGAAGGTTCAAGGCGAAGTTCACCGTGGCCGGCTTATCCAACGCAAAGCACCGGTTGATATGCCAGATGTGCAACTTGTTACTGCGCGTGCATTTGCTCCGCTGGATGAGCTTATCGGCTATGCCCAGCCCTTCCTTAACCGAGGTTCCTATGCGCTTTTCCACAAGGGCCAAGATGTAGATGCGGAATTGACGCAAGCTGCTAAATCTTGGAAAATTTCGGTTCAGAAACATTCCAGCCAAACTGATTCGAAATCGGTCATACTGGAAATCAAGGAGGCTTCTTATGTTGGCAGCAAATAGCTCATCCAAGCCCCGGATCCTGGCGGTGGCCAATCAGAAGGGCGGCGTGGGCAAGACCACGACGGCGATCAACCTCGGCACTGCACTGGCCGCGGTCGGTGAGAACGTGCTGGTTATCGATCTCGATCCGCAGGGCAATGCTTCGACCGGTCTTGGTATTACCCGCAAGTCGCAGCAGAAGTCGTCCTACCATGTATTGATCGGCGAAGCAGACCTTGACCGCGTGATTGTCCAATCCGGCATACCGCACCTCGATTGCGCACCTGCCACAATCGATCTTCTTGGTGCTGAGCTTGAACTTGCTGAGATGCCGCGCAAGACACACCGTCTGCATGATGCCATTGATCTGCTGTTGGCCCTACCCCACCGGCACTACTCCTACATCTTGGTCGATTGTCCGCCGTCGCTGAACCTGCTGACGATCAATTCACTGACTGCGGCGGATGCCATTCTGGTGCCGTTACAATGCGAGTTTTTCGCGCTGGAAGGTTTGAGCCAACTGTTGAAGACGGTGGAACGTGTGCGGACGACCCTCAATCCGAAGCTGGTGATCCAGGGCGTTGTCCTCACCATGTTTGACAAGCGCAACTCGCTTTCCGATCAGGTTGCGCAAGACGTGCGTGAAGTGCTTGGCGATAAAGTGTATGATACGGTCATACCGCGCAATGTGCGCATCTCCGAAGCACCATCGCATGGCCAGCCGGTCCTTCTCTACGATCATGCCTGCGTGGGTTCGCAGGCCTACATCAAGCTTGCATCAGAAGTCATACGCCGCGAACGCGATCTGAAGGCGGCTTGACCCGCAATTGATTCGACGGCGCAACAAAGGGCATAAAGGTATTTATTCATGACACAGGTACAAAAGCGTAGGCTGGGGCGGGGCCTGGCTGCGCTGATTGGAGACGACGCCACAGAAAATTCTGTTGTCCAGGATATCCGCTCGCTTCGCCATGTGCCCATCGAAATGCTGCGGCCAAACCCGCACAATCCGCGGAAGCATTTTGCCGAAGAAGATCTCAACGCCCTCGCCCAGTCCTTGAAGGACAAGGGCCTGCTGCAACCCCTCGTCGTTCGTCCAAAGCCCGATGGTTCATTTGAAATCGTCGCTGGTGAGCGGCGCTGGCGCGCCAGCCAGCGTGCGGGCCTGCATGAACTTCCAGTTCTGGTGCGAGAACTTGATGACCAACAGACGCTTGAAATCGCGCTCATCGAAAATATCCAGCGCAGTGATCTCAACCCGCTGGAAGAAGCGCGTGCCTACCGCCAGCTTCTTGAGCAATACAGTTACACACAGCAGCAGCTCGCTGATGCCATCGGAAAGAGCCGCAGCCACATTGCCAACACCATGCGGTTACTCAATCTGCCGGACGCGACATTGAAACAGATCGAGACCGGTGAGCTTTCGGCTGGTCATGCGCGCGCCCTCATTGCCATCGACACACCGGAAGAGCTGGCCGACAAAATCATCAAGCTGAAACTTTCGGTGCGTCAAACTGAGGATCTCGCACGCCAAACTTCACCGGCCGGGCCGCGCCGGGCCGCCAAGGACAAACATAAAGACGCTGACACGCGTGCTTTGGAAAAGCAGCTCACCGACATTATGGGTCTTTCCGTTGTCATCAAACACAAGGACAAAGTGGGTGGAAAGGTGCTGATTTCCTACAAGACGCTTGATCAGCTTGATGACGTCATACGCAAGCTTGGCGGGCAGGTGGGTTAACTCCGCGCCCTTGAAAATCGTGCCAGTGACAGAAGCGCGCGGCTGGCAATAACCGGGGCGAGGCTGGCCTGCTTTCGTGTCTCGAGGATGGCTTTCTGCAACGCAGATTGCATGTCCATCACATCTTCCAACGAAAGCCGGCGCAACTGGTCGAGTATCGCGCCCTTGCGCTTGAAGAAAACGGGCGGTTTTGCGTTGCGAATGACTGCGTCTGCGGTCATGCCGCGTTCCATTTCCAGGCGCAGGTTTTCGAGTTTGGCAAAATGCAATTGCAATAGGGGGAAAAAAGAGCGTGTGTCACCTTCAAGAATCTGCATCAAACGGTCGCTGGCTTCGAGATCGCCGCCGAGAATGGCATCAATGAGATCATCTGCGTCAAAGCCCGATAAGTTGCCGCAGACTGCAATAACATCGGCGATAGAAATTTCCTTCTGCCCCAGGGCGTAGAGGACAAGTTTCTCGGCTTCGCGCGTTGCAAGCGCGCGTTCATCGCCGACAAGACCAAAAAACTGATCCTCGGCACCTTCACCCCAGACGAGGTCCTGACCAGCAAGAATTTTGGCAATGCGCGCATGCAGGCGCGCTTCGTCTTCTTCATAAACCGCAAGTGACACAAAAAGCTGCGATTCTTCACACGCCGTCCGAAGCCTGGATGATTTGCCCAAATTGTCGGCCTGCAGGATGACAAAATTGGCCAGCGCAGATGAGATGATAACAGGCTCCAAAAACTTGAAGCAGCTATCATCGGCAGCATCGACCAAAAGTATCTGCCGGTCGCCCAGAAGCGAAAGCGAGAGAAATTGATCGAAGAAATTTCCCGGCTCAGCCTTGCAGGTGGAAATGTCAACACGCTGACTTTCGCCGCCGAGTTTGACCTGCACTTCCCGCACCAAAAGCCCCACAGCCGATTGATCGCTGCCGTGAATCAGGATGCCATTCACCGCCTTGAGGCGACGCTGCAAAAAACCATGAAAATCATCCTCACGGAGGAGGGTCACGCTATTGCTTCTGGGAAGAAAGGAAGGCGGCGAGCCGCAGCTTGATATCCTGGCCCAATTCCTTGGCGGCGCGCATCTTGGCATTATCCGCTGCAGCAAGATCCGACACAGGCACATTTATGGTGTCGAATTCGACATTCGAGAAGCTTTCGCCGGCGGTCAGGGTTTTGCTGTTCAATGTGTCGACCATTTCATAATGTGCGGACAGCATGAAGCGCCGGCGCAGATTGTTGGTCGATGAGAGATTGGCAACATCCACTGTCTTTTCAGTGACATCAAGCTTCAAATCGTAGCGTTGCCGGCCGGTGCCAGTGCCATCCAGAATTTCGTTGCGCAACATCTGGCTGGCGCGGGTGTGCTGTTCCTGAACCGAAAGTGACGAGAGGCTGCTGGCCACGCTCAAGCCATCCGGACCTTTGCCGTAGAGCGGCCGGTAACTGCCGCAGGAGGCAAGCAAAAGAGCCACGCAAGCAAGAAGTGTGACGCGCACAGCATTCAGCATACGATATTCACTATCCTGTCCGGCACGACGATGATCTTTTTGGCGGGTTTGCCATCCATGGCACGCATCACATTCTCAAGAGCCAGAACTTGCCCTTCCAGAGCCTTTTGATCAAGGCCCTTGGCAACGGTGATTTCGTCGCGGCGCTTGCCGTTGACCTGGATGGCGATGGTCACCTCGTCGACGGCCGCCAGTTCGGCCGCGGATTTAGGCCAGGCGGTATCGACCACCGGCGTGGTGTGGCCGAGGGCGGCCCAGGCTTCTTCAGCCAGATGCGGCATCATTGGCGCCATCAACAAGGTCAGATATTCGGCGGCTTCGCGCAGGGCGGCGTTGAGCCCATCGGATTTTTCCTCGGTGGCGAGGCCGGCACTTAATGCGTTGGCCAGCTTGTAGAGATTGGAGATGGCCACGTTGAAGTGGAGGTTGTTCAGGTTGTCAGTGATGGCAGCAGCAATCTGGTGGGTAGTGCGGCGGACGGGCATGGCTTCGGCCGCCTTGTCCAGCACGGCCTTGGGGAGAGCCGCTGCGTCATTGACCAGACGCCAGACACGCTGGGTGAAACGCCATGAGGCTTCAGCACCGGCTTCGGTCCATTCCAGATCGCGCTCGGGCGGCGTATCCGACAGCATGAACCAGCGGGCGGTGTCGGCACCATAGGCGGCAATGATGGTGTCCGGGTCGACCACGTTCTTCTTCGACTTCGACATCTTTTCGATGCCGCCCAAAATGATGCTCTCGCCATTTTTGGCGTGAACCCAAGCGCCATCCTTCTCGACGACTTCGACCGGCAAAACCCATTCGCCCTTTTCGGTGCGGTAGGTTTCATGGACGACCATGCCTTGGGTGAAGAGATTGGCGAAAGGTTCAGCCACGTTGGGCTGGCCGATCTTCATCATGGCGCGGGCGTAGAAGCGCGAATAGAGCAGGTGAAGGATCGCATGTTCAACGCCGCCGATATATTGATCGACGGGCAGCCAATATTTGCCAGCATGCGGGTCGACCGGCTCGCTCGCATGGGGCGAGGCGAAACGGGCGTAATACCAGCTGGAATCGATGAAGGTGTCGAAGGTGTCGGTTTCGCGTTCGGCTTTGCCGCCGCATTTCGGGCAGTTCACATGCCGCCATGTCGGGTGATGCAGCAGCGGATTGCCCGGCTTGTCGAATTTCGCATCATCAGGAAGCGTGACCGGAAGCTGATCTTTCGGCACCGGAACGATGCCACAGGTCTTGCAGTGGATGACCGGGATTGGGCAGCCCCAATAGCGCTGGCGCGACACGCCCCAGTCACGCAGGCGGAAATTCACCATGCGCTTGGCTATGCCCTAAGGCTTCCATGCGCCTGGCCATTTCGGCCTTGGCGGCCTCAACGGTCATGCCATTCAGGAAATCCGAATTGATGAGTTTCGCTTCCTCGCCATCCTTTTCAAGGTAGGGCCCGGTTGAGACATCAACGGCAGCGCCATCCTTCGGGCCGACCACCGGGATGATCGGCAGGTGGTATTTGGTGGCGAAGTCCCAATCGCGCTGGTCATGGCCGGGGCAGCCGAAAATGGCGCCTTCACCATAGCCCATCAGCACGAAGTTGGCGGCATAGACGGGCAGCTTCTTCGACTTGTCGAAGGGGTGCAGCGCGTAGAGGCCGAGCGGGTAGCCCTTCTTCTCGGCGCGTTCGATGTTTTCTTCCGAAGTGCCGAGGGCGGCCACGTCCTGGCGGAACTTGGCGAGAGCAGGATCAGTTTCGCCGAGCTTTTTGGCTAGCGGATGATCGGCTGAAATCGCGGCAAAGCTGGCGCCGAACAACGTATCATGGCGCGTTGTGTAAACCGTGAGGCCGCCTTCGACCGGCTTGCCTGTTGCTATCGACCAGATCGAAGGTGAAGCGCAGGCCTTCCGAACGCCCGATCCAGTTCTTCTGCATCAGCCGGACTTTTTCCGGCCAGTCTTCCAGCGTGTCGAGGGCCGAGAGCAGTTCCTGCGCATAGGCCGTGATCTTCAGGAACCACTGGGCCAGTTCGCGCTTCTCGACCGGAGCACCCGAGCGCCAGCCCTTGCCGTCGATCACCTGCTCATTGGCCAGAACGGTATGATCGACCGGATCCCAGTTCACCTGAGCAGACGCGGCGCTCGACCAGACCGGCGGACATGAAGTCCACGAACATCGCCTGCTCGTGCATGTAGTAGGACGGATCGCAGGTGGCGAATTCGCGGCTCCAATCGAGTGACAGTCCCATCGATTTCAGCTGGGCCTTCATCGCGGTGATATTGTCATAGGTCCAGCCCTTGGGGTGGACGCCGCGCTCGATGGCGGCATTTTCGGCCGGCATGCCGAAAGCATCCCAGCCCATCGGATGTAGCACATTGTAACCACAGGCACGACGGAAGCGCGCGATCACATCGCCCATCGTGTAGTTGCGCACATGGCCCATATGGATGCGGCCCGACGGATAGGGGAACATCTCAAGGACGTAATACTTCGGCTTGGCCGTATCTTCCTTGGCCTCGAAGCTCTTGGCCATGGCCCAACGTGCCTGCCATTTCGGTTCAGCTTCGCGGTGGTTATAACGTTCGACGGCCAATTCTTAAGTCCTTACAGGCGGTTTGCAAGCTGCGTACCAGTCCTTGAAAAGCGTCGCAAGCTTGCTCATAGAGAGCGCATGAATGATGCCGCCACACGCCTTGCAAGTATCCGCGAAAAGATCGCTGGCCGGGCCAAATTGGTGGCTGTTTCCAAGACTTTTGATGCTCCGGACATCACGCCCGTACTGGCCGCTGGACAATGCATTTTTGGTGAAAACCGGGTGCAGGAAGCGCAGGGCAAATGGCCAAGTTTGCGTAATACATTTCCCGATGTTGAGCTTCATCTTATCGGTCCCCTTCAAAGCAACAAGGCGGCCGAAGCGGTGAAGCTTTTCGACGTCATCCAAACCATCGATCGCCCAAAAATCGCTGAGGCGGTGGCCAAGGAGATCGCCAAACAAAATAGGGCGCTCTCGTGTTTTGTGCAGGTAAATACCGGGCGCGAGCCACAGAAAGCCGGTGTCATGCCCGATGAGCTCGACTCGTTTTTGAAATCCTGTCCGGTGACGGTGATGGGGCTGATGTGCATTCCCCCCGTCGAAGATGATCCGCGGCCCCATTTCAGAATGCTAAAACAGATGGCGGCGCGTCATGGCTTGAAGGAACTTTCGATGGGCATGAGCGGCGATTACGAAGCGGCGATTGAAGAAGGCGCCACCACTGTGCGTGTTGGATCCGCGATCTTTGGATCCCGGCCTCAGATCATGAGATAAGTTCGTGCCGCACAGCGTGAGAGTACCAGTTTGAGGTCTTGTGCCTTTAGCGCGATGCAGCCCTCGGTGAACGAGGCATCGTTGGCGATGACATGCAGGAAAATGGCACTCCCGCCTCCATGTTTGCGCGGCTTGGTGTTGTGGCTGGTGGTGACGAGAAGGTCGTAGGCGCTGTCGGCGCGCCATAAGTTTTCGTGACTGGCGGTTAAGGGCAATCGCACTTTTTGGTTATATGCCTTGTTGCCAGGCGCATCGCACCAGCCATCGTCTGGCTTCAGACGCGTGGTGGGTAACAGGCTTCTGACGCCGGCCATTCGATCTGAACGGAAATGCAGTTTCACAAGCCGCCAGCGTCCGTGCGGGCTCTTGCTATCGCCCTCGCGCTTAAAAAAAGACCGGCCATTCTTGCCCAACAGGCAGGGAAAGCGCAGATTTCCCATCACCAGCCAGCCGCGGTTTGCCCTGTCGCTGATCGCAAAAATGTGAAGATGTGTTATTCTGGGGATCATGGGTTTAAGGCATATGGGTATGGCATCACGAAAATCATGACAGAAGGCGAAGTGTAAGACCATGGCGAACAAGAAGATCCTGATTGTCGATGATGATGACGCCTTGCGCGATACACTCAAGGAACAGCTTTCGCTGCATGAGGAGTTCAACGTTGCCGATGTCGGCACAGCCGGGGATGGCATAAAAGCGCTGAAGGCAGAGCATTCAGATTTGGTAATTCTCGATGTGAACCTTCCTGACATGGATGGGCGCGAGGCCTGCAAGATCATGCGGCGCAATGGCTACAAAGGTCCGGTTCTGATGCTTACAGGGGAAGGCTCCGACTCCGACACCATTCTTGGCCTTGATTCCGGGGCCAATGACTATGTGGTGAAGCCGTTCCGTTTTGCCGTTCTTTTGGCACGCATCCGCTCGCATCTCAGGCAACACGAGCAAAGTGAAGATGCCGTGTTTCAAGTAGGACCTTATCAATTCAAGCCGGCCTCCAAGCTCCTGGCGCGCGATGACGGCAAAAAGATACGGCTGACTGAAAAGGAAACCTCAATTATCAAGTTCCTGTACCGGGCGGGCGAAGCGCCGATCAGCCGCGAAACCCTGCTACAGGATGTCTGGGGCTATAATGCCGGGGTTTCGACACATACGCTTGAGACCCATATCTACCGTTTGCGCCAGAAGATCGAACGTGATCCGGCCCATGCGGAAATCCTGATTACCGAGGCAGGCGGCTACAAACTCGTCCCTTGATCTTTGGCATTATTGGCGGTCAAAGGGCTGGATGGGCATTTACAGGGCTGGACCAGGGCGGGCCCGCGCATGAGCGTTCGGGCAGACAGCCAGACTTTGCAGAAGATTCCGTTGTTCCGGGACTGCGATGTGGTGCCTTTGCAGATCCTTGCCTTTACGGCTGACCGGCAGGATTTTGCCACTGGTGAAGAAATCCTGAGTTCGGGCAAAAAGGCGCGAGCAGCTTATCTGATCCTGAACGGCCGGGTGCGGATGCGCGATGGCGTTCGTGATTTGGGCTATGCCGACCCGGGGGCGCTTTTGGGCGAACTCGCCATGATGCAGGCGGGTTCATCCTATATAACAGCCACGGCGGCAGGGCCGGTTGAAACCGCGCGAATCTCGCATGAGCTTTTCATTCGAGTAGCCGAGGAATATCCGGATTTCGGAAAGATCGTACTGCGTAACCTGAGCGGCAGGCTTGAAACCTACATGCGCGAACTTGAGGGCGTGCGTGTGATGCTCAACAAGTCGCGCAATTTTGCTGACCTGCGCTGATTAGGAGAAATCGACGATTACTGGGACATGATCCGATGGCTGTGTCCAGCCGCGGCTTTCCTTAAGCACGGCAAGCTTCTTCGCTTTTGCTGCAAGCTTCGGCGTCGCCAAAACATGATCGAGCCTTCGACCGCGATCGGAGGCTTCCCAATCCTTGAGCCCGGTAGCTCCACCAAGTATAGAGCTTGTCGGTGGGCGGCACATGGTTGCGCATCACATCAACCCAGCCTCCGGCCTTGACCATCTTTTCAAAGCGCGTGGTTTCAGCGGGGGTGTGACTCACAATTTTCAGAAGCTGCTTGTGACTCCAGACATCATGCTCGAGCGGTGCGACATTAAGATCGCCGACGATGACAGCTTCACCATCCTTGGGATATGCGTGCTTCTTCGACCAGTCTGCCATTTCTTCCAGAAATTCCAGCTTATGAGCGAATTTCACATTGATCTTGGGATCTGGTTCATCGCCGCCCGCCGGGACATAGAGATTGTGAAGCGTGAAGGGGACGTCGCCTTCAAAGCGGGCACTGACATGGCGGCAATCGCCCTTTTTGCAGAAGTCACGTGAATGCTGCTCGATGAAGGGCAGACGCGAAACGATGGCAACGCCATGATAACCCTTCTGTCCAAATTCGGCGATGTGTTTGTAGCCGAGCTCATGCAATGACTTCGACGGAAACTGGCCCTGGGGGCATTTGGTTTCCTGCAGGCAAAGAATGTCGGGTTGATGTTCTTTTAAGAGCTTTTCAACGAGACCAATGCGCAGACGGACGGAATTGATATTCCAGGTACAAAGACGAAATCCCATGCCCGACAAATGGCATGAGACGTCTCATGCCGCAACCACCGCGTAAGACAACTTACTTCTTGTCGCGGTTGATTTCGCCCACGAAAAGCTTGGGGTCGAACTTGCCGCCATATTCCATGTTGGAAAGCTGTACCGTGGTGCGGCGATCCTTGCCATCGACCACGACCCATTGTTGGAGCTGATTGAGCTTTTCATCAAAAATGAGCGTGATATACCCGCCCATGTTGTCCTTGCGGTCCTGCAGTGAGACGGTTGTAAGGCCATCATGGCTGTCGAAGGCAATGATATTGGTCTCAGCCAAAAGGTCAATCTGAGGCGCCACAACCAGGCGCAAAGGCGTGGCCCCCAGCGGGAACTGATCGCCCCTTTCACGCTGCCTGTCCTTGATGGTCAGCCAGCGGCCATCGGCGACAATGAGCAGGGGGTTCGGGGCCGCATAGTCGAAACGCAGCTTGCCCGGTTTTGAAATATAGAGCACCCCGTTGGTCAGTGTGCCCCTGGCGGACACTTGGGTGAAGTCGCACTTCATGCTCTGGAAGCTGTTGAAGTAGTCATTTATGCGCTTTACCGCGGCCTGCTGGTCAGACGTCAGTGGCAGGGGAGGCACCTTGGCCGATGCAGCTTGCGGCGCCAAAGCAAAGCCAACGGCCAAAAGAATGCCGACAACAATATTGCGAAAAGTCTTCATTATCCTCGATCCCGATTCTTACGGCTGTGCCTCTTAGCACGAGTGTTTGATGACAAGCAGGCCAAATTGGGGCGTTTTTCCATCTCGTCGAATGCTTCACTTGCGCTTGATTATGGCCGTGCGCTGTCACCCGGAACCAGAATTTCGCGCTTGCCCTGGCCGTTCGGGCTCGAGATCAGGCCCTCCTGTTCCATGCGTTCAATGAGGCTAGCGGCCTTGTTATAACCAACGCTCAGGCGGCGTTGGACATATGAAGTAGATACCTTCTTGTCGCGTAGCACGACCTGAACGGCCTGGTCATAGAGGTCATCTCCCGAGCCGCCGCCTTCACCGTAGGCAGCGCCTTCAGAGCCCGGGCCACCGTCTTCATCCTGTTCTTCGGTAACGGCATCGACATAGTCAGGTTGGCCCTGCGCCTTGAGATGGTTGACGATGGCTTCAACTTCACCATCAGCCACGAAGGGACCATGGAGACGCGATATGCGTCCACCGCCGGCCATGTAAAGCATGTCGCCCTGGCCAAGCAGCTGTTCAGCACCTTGCTCGCCGAGAATGGTACGGCTGTCAATCTTCGAGGTGACCTGAAAGGATATGCGTGTCGGGAAGTTGGCCTTGATCGTACCGGTGATGACGTCAACCGATGGGCGTTGCGTTGCCATCACCACATGGATGCCTGCAGCACGGGCCATCTGGGCGAGGCGCTGGACCGCACCTTCGATGTCCTTGCCGGCAACCATCATCAGGTCGGCCATCTCGTCGATCACGACAACGATGAAGGGCATCGGGGCAAGATCCATTTCCTCCTGCTCGAAAACCGGCTGACCAGTTTCCGCATCGAAGCCCGTTTGCACGGTGCGGGCGAGCTTTTCACCCTTTGACATCAACTGGGCGATTTTCGTGTTATAGCCATCAATATTGCGAACACCGCATTTTGACATCTTCCGGTAACGGTCTTCCATCTCACGCACTGCCCATTTCAAGGCGACAACGGCCTTGCGCGGATCGGTGACAACAGGGGCAAGCAGATGCGGGATGCCTTCATAAACCGATAGCTCGAGCATTTTTGGATCGATCATGATCAGTTTGCACTTGTCTGGCGGCAGGCGGTAAAGCAGCGACAGGATCAAGGTGTTGATGCCGACAGACTTGCCCGAGCCGGTGGTGCCAGCGATCAGCACGTGTGGCATGCGGGCCAGATCGGCGAAGACTGGCTCGCCGCCAATATTCTTGCCGAGAGCCACCGTGAGGTTGGTATTGTTCTTGATGAAGCTTTCGGTCTGAAACATCTCGCGGACATAAACGGTCTCGCGCTTGGAATTCGGCAGTTCAATACCGATGGCATTGCGGCCCGCCACGACAGCAACACGAGCAGAGACTGCGCTCATCGAGCGGGCGATGTCGTCTGCCAATGAAATGACGCGTGACGACTTGATGCCGGGTGCAGGTTCAAGTTCATAGAGAGTGACTACGGGGCCCGGACGCACGGCGATAATCTGGCCGCGGACACCAAAGTCTTCCAGTACCTCCTCCAGTTTGCGCGCGTTTTGTTCGAGTTGGTCCTTCGACAGTTCAGGCAGACGGCCAAGCTTCTTGGGTTCGGCGAGGAGATCGAGAGACGGGAGCTCGAAGTCCTGACGCACTTGGCGTGGCTTGGGTTTGGCGGATGTCTTTGCTACAGGTTTTCTGGCTGGCGCTTTCTCCTCCTCTTCTTCGTCTTCGGCCTCCTCTTCGCTGACCTCTTCATCAACGGGATCTTCATCGGCTTCGTCGGTATCGATGTGCGGCTTGCGCAGGCTCAATGGGCTGAAGCGGCCTAGCACATCACCTTCTTCGGCATTGTCCTCTTCTTCGGACAGCTTAGGCTGGCGGCGGGTCTTGGCAGCGATAGCGGTCGACTTGGCAAAGATATTGGTAAGCCAGCTCCAATCCATGGAACGCTTGGTCCGAGGAGGCACTTTGACCTGCTTGCGGCTGCTTTGCGGCTGCGCTGCGGGCTTAAGGCTTGCGAGCCAATTGGTGATTGCAGACATGTCGGTGCCGAGGCTGCGTGGCACAAGCCAGCAACAAGCGACGCCCGCAGTAACCAACAGAATAGCATTGGCAACTATGCCCTTGATGCCGATCGAGAGGATGGAAAGCAGGACCGAGGTAATGATTTCACCGAGATTGCCACCGAGACCACTGGCGAGAGCCCAACCCGATGGCTTCGGTAGCAACGCAAAAAAACAGGACACTGCCAACGTGGCAAGCAACCAGTAGATGCCAGCTGATTTGGGATTTTCGATGGGTTCGTGCTGGAAAAGGCGTGAGGCCCAGCTCAAGGGCACAAAGACGAAGGCTATGACGGCAAGCCCCAGAAACTGCATCAGTTGGTCGGCGACGATGGCACCTGGTCCACCCAACAGGTTCGCGGCGCGTACACCTATGGCGTGATTGAAGGACGGATCATTGACTGACCATGAGGCGAGGGCCAGCGCGACGACACCGATCACCGCCAACAGAGCCATGCCCGAAAGCTCGTAGAGCCGGTTTTTCAGAAAACGGCGCAATGCTGCCGGAATGGTTGCTTCATCGGTATCATCAAAAGAGTCATGGACAGCCATGGCTTGCTCCCAGGCGCAGGCGATGCCTCGCGGTCTAACAATTGGTTAATGGGAGTTTGCCCGTCGAGGGTTAAAGTGCCGTAAATCCTGGCATCTTTCCCGGCTTCTATTGCCACCAGCCGAAGAGTGTCAGTAACCAGGCGAAGGCATGGGTATATTTCGAATGGCGGAAACGTGTGAGGGTGAATTTACTCGGCTCATTGAGGCTCACGCGCTCATTCTGCCCCTCCACAACGTCCTGTCTGTCATCCTGCCTGTTGACCATGAGCTTTTTGCCTTCTGAGCCCAACATGTAGGCCACTTCGGCAAAAAGAAAACCCCGGCTTTTCAGCCGGGGCAAGGCGGGAGGAATTGAAAACCGCCCCGCAGGAGCGGGTCGGTGGGGCAAGTCTACTGCACGGTTTCGCCGTGGAGGTTGATGTCGAGACCTTCGACTTCGACCTGCTTCGAAACCCTGAGGCCGATCGTCATGTCGATGGCCTTGAGGATGATGAAGGTGACGATGCCACAGTAGATGAAGGTACCCAACACGTCGTAGAGCTGGATCAGCATCTGGCCGCTGTTGCCGTCAATCAGCCAGCCCTTGCCGGCGCTGTTGATGGCGCTGTTGGCGAGTGCACCGGTGAGCATGGCGCCGAGAGCACCACCCACACCGTGTACGCCCCAAGCGTCGAGCGAGTCGTCATATCCGAAGAATTTCTTCATATAGACGGCCGAGAAGAAGCAGACGATGCCGGCGAGGATGCCGATGATCAGGCCACCCAGCGGATCAACGAAACCGGAAGCCGGGGTGATGGCCACGAGACCGGCAACGGCACCCGAGATCATGCCCAGCACCGAAGGCTTCTTGTGGATCAGCCATTCCATGCCCATCCAGGCCAAAGCGGCAGCACCTGTGGCGACTTGCGTTGCCACCATCGCCATACCGGCATTGACGTTGGAGGTGAGGGCAGAACCGGCATTGAAACCGAACCAGCCAACCCACAGGAGTGAAGCACCAATGACCGAGAGAACGAGGTTATGCGGGGCCATGTTTTCAGTGCCATAGCCGGTGCGCTTGCCAAGAACCAAGCAGGTCACCAGAGCCGCGGTACCAGCATTCAAGTGCACGACCGAGCCGCCAGCATAGTCGAGTGCGCCCATGGCGCCGAGCCAGCCGCCACCCCAGACCCAATGGGCGATCGGGCAGTAAACCAGCACCAGCCACAGGCCCATGAACCACATGAAGGCCGAGAATTTCATGCGGTCAGCCAGCGCACCTGCGATCAGTGCCGGGGTGATGATGGCGAAGGTCATCTGGAAGGTCATGAAGACCGATTCAGGAATGGTGCCCGAGAGCGAGTTGACGCCCATCGGACGTAGGAAGAGGTAAGAGAAGCCGCCCATATAGGCGTTCATGCTGCCGCCGTCCTTGAAGGCAAAACTGTAGCCGATAATCATCCAGAGCACGGTGATCAGCGCGGTGGCGCCAAAGCTTTGGGCCAATGTGGCGAGCACGTTCTTCTTGCGCACCATGCCGCCATAGAACAGGCCGAGGCCCGGGATGGTCATCATCAACACCAAGGCGGTGGAGGTAAGCATCCAGGCAGTGTCGCCGGTGTCGAGCTTCGGCGGATCGTCGGCAAAGGCCTGGGCAGCCGGCAGAGCCGCCGCCAACACCAGACCTGCCAGCAGGGCACCGAATTTCTTTCGGTCCATTATCTGAGGTAACATCTTCTTTCCTTTCTGAATTTCAGATCAAAGTGCGGCTTGGCCGGTTTCACCGGTGCGCACGCGGTAGGCTTCGTCGAGCGGCAAAACGAAGACCTTGCCGTCGCCGATCTGACCGGTCTTGGCCGCGGTCTGGATGGCATCGACAACCTTGGCGACGGCCGAGGCTTCAACGGCTACTTCGATTTTGACTTTGGGAACAAAGCTCACGGCATATTCGGCGCCGCGATAGAACTCCGTGTGGCCGCGCTGGCGGCCGTGGCCCTTCACCTCGGTGACGGTGACACCCTGAACGCCGATGGCACCCAGAGCCTCACGCACCTCTTCGAGTTTGAAGGGCTTGATGATGGCTATGATGTATTTCATGACAGGCCTTTCTCCTTAACCGGATCTTTACTTTCAAATGGCGTGCCAGATTCGGAGCGGCTCTAACTTATTGATCCTATTATATCTTCTCTAGGTGAGCGAAAATTAGCCATCACATTCTGCATAATTTTCACGCATTCTATATTATTTGCCTATTAATTCATCACGCTCCGGCGGCCTTTTCATTCACGCCATTTTGCGCTCTGAAACTGATCCAGTGCGGCTTATACAAGCGTTCATTTGGACTGAGTGGGCGCTCAAAGAACGTCATGGAAAAAGCTTCATCCGATGACCCGGCCCGATGTGACGTTGTCATCATCGGCGCGGGGCTGAACGGGCTGGCCGCAGCCCTGGCGCTGGGCGGGCGGCGCACGCGCATGCCGCTTCAGGTCACGATCATCGACCGCGCTGACCCCCGCCGCTTTGTCCAGGATGGCCATGACACCCGTGCCTCGGCCCTGACCGCGGCGACGCAGCAGATGCTGCAGGCTTTGGGCGTGTGGCCAGCCATGGCATCCGAGGCGCAACCCATGCGCAACATCATCGTCACCGACGGCACCTCCGCCCCATTGCTGCGGTTTCTCGATGAGGGCGCCAAGGCGCCTGCGGTGCTGGTTGAAAACCGTGTCACTTACGCAGCACTGCTTGACGAGATTGCACAATCAGCGGCAATCACTCTGATCACCGGCGTGGGCACGAGTGTCACCCGCTTCGGGCCCGGCCTCGCCGATGTTCAGTGTACGGATGATCGCCACACCAAAGCGCCTTTGATCATTGCCGCCGATGGCCGGAACTCGCCGACGCGCCAGGCCGCTCATATCGCGTGCAGCACACGCAACTATGGACAATCGGCCCTGACGCTGACGGTGGGACACGAACTGCCGCATCACGGCGAAGCGGAAGAACATTTCCATCCGCAGGGTGTGTTTGCGGTCCTGCCGCTCACCGGCAACCGCAGTTCGCTGGTTTGGACCGAAACGCCGGAACGGGCCGCAGATCTAGTCGCCATGGCCGATGGCGATTTTCTGGCCGCGCTACAGGCCCGCTTTGGCCCGCATCGTGGCGCCCTGTCACTGCTCTCGCCACGCCAGGCCCATCCGCTCGCGCTGCAAGTCAGCGCTGCCTGTTTTGGTGAAAGGCTGGCGCTCATCGGTGATGCGGCACACATCATTCATCCGCTTGCCGGGCTTGGTCTCAATCTGGGCTTCAAGGATGTTGCGGCACTTGCCGATTGCGTGATGGATGCGGCACGTCTTGGCGCTGACATCGGCTCGGCTTCCGTGCTGCAGGCCTATGCGCGCTGGCGGCGCTTTGATACTTACATCTCTGCCGGAATGGTGGATGGCCTCAACCGGCTCTTTGCCAATGACAATGAGCTGCTGAAATTCTTGCGGCAGGCGGGTCTGAAGCTGGTTGATCATCTGCCGTCCGTGAAGCGGGGATTCGCGCGTGAAGCTGCAGGACTGACAGGTGATTTGCCACGCCTGATGCGCGGGCTTGCCGCTTAAGGATCGCGGCTTCGGCCTTCCGCCCTCAACTTTTCAAGATAGGCCCGCCAGATCTCATCTTTCTCGCGGCCAAGCTTGGCCAGATAGGTCCAGGTGAAAAGCCCGGTCGAGTGGCCATCGCTGAAGATCAGGCGCGCGGCGTAGCTGCCGACGGGTTCAATGCGGGTGATGGAGACGTGTTTCTTGCCAAAGACCAACTGTTCCTGGCCCGGGCCATGGCCCTTCACTTCGGCGCTGGGGCTTTCCACGCGCAACAATTCGGCGGGAAGTTCATAAAGCGAACCATCGTCGAACGAGATGTGCAAGATATGACCCTGACTGGCGAGCCGAAGCTCGGTGGGCCAGGCTTCAGTCACGGTTGATCTCGCGGGCCTCGCCGGGGAGCATGATCGGGATGCCTTCGCGGATCGGATAGGCAAGACCCGCAGCACGCGAAACCAGTTCCTGGCGCTCGGCATCATAGGTGAGGCGTGTCTTGGTCAAAGGGCAGACCAGGATTTCAAGCAGTCGCGGATCGGTCCGGCGCGGCTCGCTCATCACTGCATCCGGGTGGTGTTGCCGCTCAGCGATTTCTTGAGCGCCAGTTCAGTGAGGGCCACAAGCACATCGGCGCGGGATTTGAGATCGGGCGCTTCCAGAAGCGCCTGCTTTTCGCGCGGCGGATAAGGTGCGAGAAGCGAAAGCGTGTTGACCAGCACTTCCGTGCCCACGGCGTTCACTTCATCCCAATTGGTCGTCATGTTGTTGGCTTCGAGATATTGCCGGAAGGCTTCAAGAAGCTGCTTGCGGTTGACGCTGAGGCCGCCCAGCTCGATGACGAGATCGGCAGAGAACGGCTTGAAGTCGACAATGGCCTGACGGAACGGCGTCTTCACACGCGGCTCGCGCTTCACCACAAAGCGGCAGAGGCCCGTCAGGGTGATCAACAGACGGCCGTCGTCCGATTCGGAATAAGAGGTGATGCGTCCGGCACAGCCGATCTTTTCAAGCCTGGGCTTGTCCGCCTCATCGTCCGGATTGGGCTGGATCATGCCGATGATCCGATCTCCCGCCATGGCGGTTTCCACCATGGCCAGATAGCGTGGCTCAAAAATATTGAGCGGCAGGTCGGTGCGCGGCAGAACCATCGCACCTGGCAGCGGAAAAAGCGGGATCTGCGTCGGCAGATCTGTGACAGTCTGATAGCGCTTGATCATCAAGAAAAGAGTACCGAAGAAAGCTTGCGCCGGCCCATCAAAGTGGCCTCATCCTTCGGACCCCAGGCCTCAAAATAGGACACCAGCTGCTTGCGCGCGGCATCATCCTTGAAGGTGCGGTCCTTCTTGATGACGTAAACCAATTGATCAATGGCTTCTTCACGCTTGCCCGAACCGTTGAGAAGGCCCGCAAGTTCCAGACGGGCGTCAAAATCATTGGGGTTGGCGGCAATGGCGGCCTCAAACTTGCCAATTCCCGACGTGTCGACGGGATGAAGCAACAGATCAAGGGCGGCCTTGGCGCTAACAATGTTGGCATCGCCCTGCTTGTCAGCCGGGCAGGACGCCAGGGTGGCAGAGGCTGCATCCAGCTGATTCAGCTCCATTTCGGCGCGCGCCTTCAAGGCATAGGCTTCGACGGTGGTGGATTCGGCCTCGAGAATCTGGGTGGTGATGTCGATCACCCCTTCAAAATCCTTGGCGGCGAAACCTTCCCTTGCCATCTGCATCGCGGATTCAATCTGCTCGGCACGGCTGCCCATGCTGCCCAAGCGGCCCACAAACTGGCGGATCTGCGATTCGGGGACCGCGCCCATGAAGCCATCGACCGGGCGGCCATCGACAAAGGCAAAGACGGCAGGAATCGACTGCACGCGCATCTGGGCCGCGATCTCCGGGTTCTGGTCAATATCGACCTTCACCAGCTTCACTTTGCCCTTGGCCTCAAGCACGACCTTTTCAATCATCGGGCCCAGTGTCTTGCACGGGCCGCACCAAGGGGCCCAGAAGTCGACAATGACGGGAACTTCCTTCGAGGCTTCGATGACGTCGGCCATGAAGGCCTTGGTCGAGGAATCCTTGATCAGGCCGTTGTTGGCGGGCTGGGTGGCAAGCATGGTCATGGTTTACGCTCCGGTTGGATCGCTCACGGCCACGATGCGCGGGTCATGGCCGGTGGCACGGATGAAGGTCTTGAGATCAGACGAAGAAATGGTGGTCGTCTCGTTGTTCTTCAAGGGATGGAAGTTGAGGTGCTCATGCCGCATCATGGCTTCATCAAGCACCACGTTGGTGCGCACAGCCCTGTCGTTGATGAGACCGAACGGTGTCACAGAGCCCGGTTCGACGCCGAGGATTTCCATCAAGAGTTCCGGCTTGCCAAAGGTCAGCCGCTTTGAGCCAATACGATCCTTGGCGGCCTTCAAATCAATCTTTGCATCTTCAAGCGCCACGATCAGCCAAAGTACGCCCTTTTCATCCTTGCAGAAAAGGTTCTTGCAGTGACCGCCGGGAATGCCATCATGAACCTTCTTGGCTTCCTCGACAGTAAAGACCGGGTTGTGTTCCGTGGTTGTCGTCTTGACGCCCAATTGGTCAAACAAGGCGAAAAGGTCCTGGCGCGTGGCAGTCATAGTAATCCGAAGAGACGATTAACGGCGGGTTCAATCTCGCTATTGCATTTATGGGGCGGTTGGGCAATAAGCCAGCCGTCCGGCGGGTCCTGCTGCCGGAACGCTTAAGCGGGCGTAGCTCAGGGGTAGAGCATAACCTTGCCAAGGTTAGGGTCGGGCGTTCGATTCGCCTCGCCCGCTCCAATTTTCTCAGATGAATCTTTTGTACGGGTTCTGAGCCATGACACCGGTCGAACTCATTGCCGCGTTGCCGGATGGCGCCATCATCATCGGCGCCGATGGCCTCGTCGTCACCGCCAATGAAGCCGCCCGCGAGGCGCTTGGCCTTGAACTCAAGGGGCTGACGGCAAAAGCCGTGATGCGCAATCCGACGTTTCACGCCGGGCTGATCCAGGCGCGGCAGACGCAACAGCCCCTGTTCATCGATCTCGAATTGCAGAGCCGGCCGCCGCGGCAGTTCAGCGCCCATATTGCGCCGATCGGATCTTCCGGACACTTGCTGGTGGTCTTGCGCGACCTGACACGCGAGCAGCGCATCGAGCGCATGCGTTCAGACTTCGTGGCCAATGCCAGCCACGAAATGCGCACGCCCCTGGCCGCGATCATCGGCACGATCGAAACGCTGCAGGGCCCGGCCAAGAACGATGCCAAGGCGCGCGACCGGTTTTTCGAGTCGATGCTCACCCAGGCGCGGCGCATGAAGCGCCTGATCGATGATCTCCTGACCCTGAGCCGCATCGAACTTAATGAGCATGTGCGCCCCAATGCACGGGTCGATTTCCGTGACGTCATGCGGCAAGCGAAAAGCAATCTTGTCGGCATGGCCAAGGAAGGCAATATCGAAATCGCAGTTCATGCCAGCGATCCGGTGGTGGTTTCGGGCGACAGCGACGAGCTTTTGCAGGTGACCCAGAACCTTGTCGAAAATGCCATCAAATATGGCGGCAGCGGAGGGCGTGTCGAGATTTCCAGTTCGACCGAAGGCGGGCAGGGGAAGCTCACCGTGCGTGACTTCGGGCGCGGCATTGCCGAGGACCATATTCCGCGTCTGACTGAGCGCTTCTACCGCGTGTCGACACAGGAAAGCCGCGCCCGTGGCGGCACCGGGCTGGGCCTGGCGATCGTCAAACATATCGTCTCACGGCACCGCGGGAGGCTGGAAATAGAATCGCAAGTTGGCCAGGGCTCAAGCTTTTCCATTTTTATTCCTCTATACAATTCAACGACTTGAATTGTCATTTTCCCGTCATCTCCCTGTCGCAAAAGTCACACGCGGTGGCCCTAAGCCAGCCCTCGTCAAACAAGGAGATTTTTGATGAAGCGCATTCTGACACTTGCGGTCGCCGCAGTCGCGATCGCTGCCAGTGCCACGGCCGCCCTGGCAACCGACATCACCGGCGCGGGCTCGACCTTCGCTTTCCCGATTCTTTCAAAGTGGGCTGATGCCTACAAGACCGCCAATGGCGTCGGCCTCAACTACCAGTCCATCGGCTCCGGCGGCGGCATCAAGCAGATCAAGGCCAAGACCGTGACCTTCGGTGCGACCGACGCGCCGCTTTCCGGCGACGATCTCAAGGCCGCCGGCCTCGTGCAGTTCCCGATCATCATGGGTGGCATCGTTCCGGTGGTGAACATCAAGGGCGTGGATGCTGGCCAGATGGTCCTCGACGGCCCGACGCTCGCCAACATCTATCTCGGCACGATCACCAAGTGGAATGATCCGGCCATCGCCAAGCTGAACCCCTCGCTCAAGCTCCCTGCCGAAGACATCTCGGTGGTCGAGCGTTCGGACGGTTCGGGCACCACCTTCAACCTGACCTACTATCTTGCTGACGTCTCAGCTGACTGGAAGTCCAAGGTCGGCGTCGACAAGTCGGTGCAGTGGCCGGTCGGCATGGGCGCCAAGGGCAATGAAGGCGTTGCGGCCGGTGTGCTGCAGGCTGACGGTTCGATCGGTTATGTCGAATATGCCTACGCCAAGCAGAACAAGATGGCGTTCACCAAGATGGTCAACAAGGACGGCAAGACGGTTGCTCCGGAAATGGCTGCCTTCGAAGCTGCCGCCCAAAGCGCCAAGTGGGACTCGGTTCCGGGCATGGGTGTCATCATCGCCAACCAGGCAGGTGCCACCACCTGGCCGATGACCGCGTCGACCTGGGCGCTCGTCTATGCGCAGCCGGATGACGCTGCCGCCACCGGCGAAGCCCTGAAGTTCTTCGACTGGGCCTTCAAGAAGGGCCAGAAGCAGGCGGCCGAGCTTGACTATGTGGCCCTGCCGGATGCCGTGGTTGCCGACATTGAAAAGACCTGGGCTGCCTCGATCAAGGACAAGGACGGCAAGTCGCTGTTCGCTGGCGAATAGTCCAACTGTCACTCTATCCGGGGCAGGGCGAAGGCGTCCTGCCCCGGATCTCACCTGAAGGCGTTGGCGTGGACCATGGCAGATATTTCGCAAATTGAATCAGTACGGGGAGTTTCTGGCCGGGTGTCGCAAAGCCTCCATCGCAAGCGCAGTCACATGGGCGACGCGCTCTTCCACCGTGCCACGCAGGGGGCAGCCGTGCTGGTCCTGGCCACGCTGGCCGCGATCATCATTTCCCTGATCATCGGCGCCTGGCCGTCGTTCAAGGCCTTCGGCTTCAGCTTCGTGTGGAGTTCGATGTGGAACCCGCCCAACGAGCAATTCGGCGCCTGGCCGGCGATTTTCGGCACGCTGCTGACGTCGGCGATTGCAATGATCATTGCGGTGCCGGTGGGCATCTGCATTGCCTTCTTCCTCACCGAAATTTCGCCCTACAAACTGCGCCGCCCGGTTTCGATTGCCATTGAGCTGCTCGCCGGCGTGCCGTCGATCATCTACGGCATCTGGGGCCTGTTCATTTTTGCACCCTTCCTGAAATCGACGGTCGAGCCTTTCATCATCGACACTTTCGGCCAAATCCCGATCATCGGAACATTATTCTCCGGACCGCCATTCGGCGTCGGCATCTTCACCGCCGGCCTCATCCTGGCGATCATGATCCTGCCGCTGATCACCTCGATTTCGCGCGATGTCTTCGGCACGGTGCCGGCCGTGCTCAAGGAAGCCGGCTATGGCGGCGGCTGCACCACCTGGGAGGTGTTCGCCAAGATCGTGCTGCCGTTCTCGCGCGTCGGCGTGGTTGGCGGCTGCATGCTGGCCTTGGGCCGCGCGCTCGGCGAAACCATGGCCACGACCTTCGTCATCGGCAACTCGCACCGCTTCCCGACTTCGATCCTGTCGCCCGGCACCACGATTTCGGCCTCGATCGCCAACGAGTTCACCGAGGCCGACGGCGACATCTACAACGCCGCGCTCATCGAACTTGGCCTTCTGTTGTTCGTCATCACCTTCATCGTGCTGGCGATTGCGCGCTACATGCTGTCGAGGACGAAGCAACATGTCTAATCCCGCGCTCCCGTCCGCCGCCACGCCGCTTTACCGCCGCCGCCAGCTGTACAACAAAATCGCCACGGGCCTCGCCATCGCGGCCACCGTGTTCGGGCTGGTCTGGCTCGCCGCCATTCTGTTCGAGCTTCTCTTTCAAGGCATTTCGGGCCTGGGCCTTGCGGTGTTTACCGAAAACACGCCGCCGCCTGGCGGCACGGGCGGCTTGCTCAATGCCATTCTCGGCAGCCTGATGATGAGTGTTGTCGGCGTCGTGATCGGCGCACCGATCGGCATCTTGGCCGGCACCTTCATGGCGGAATATGGCCGCGGCACGAAACTCGCCACGGTGCTGCGCTTCCTCAATGACATTCTGCTCAGCGCGCCGTCGATCATCATCGGCCTGTTCGTTTACGAACTGATGGTGAAGCCCCTTGGCCACTTCTCCGGCTGGGCCGGTGGCGTGGCGCTGGCGATCATCGTCATTCCGGTTGTCGTACGCACCACGGAAGACATGCTGCTGCTGGTGCCGAACACGCTGCGCGAGGCCGGTGCTGCCCTGGGTTTCCCGCGCGTCATTGTCATCAATCATGTGCTCTACAAGGCGGCCCGGGCCGGCATCATCACCGGCCTGCTCCTTGCCGTGGCCCGCATCAGCGGTGAAACCGCGCCGCTGCTGTTCACCGCGCTCAATAACCAGTTCTTCAGCGTCAACATGGGCCAGCCCATCGCCAGCCTGCCGGTGGTGATCTTCCAGTTCGCCATGAGCCCCTACAAGGACTGGAACGCCCTGGCCTGGACTGGTGCGCTGCTGATCACAGTCGCGGTTCTGGCGCTCAACATATTTGCCCGCACGCTTTCAGATCGAGGTGAGAAGAGATAATGACCACCGTGACCGGAGACATGAACCTGCCCACCAAGATGGTGGCCAGTCATCTCAATTTCTTCTACGGCAAGAACAAGGCCCTGAAGGATGTGAGCCTGCCGCTGTTCACCAACTATGTGACGGCGATCATCGGCCCGTCAGGTTGCGGCAAATCGACTTTGCTGCGAATCTTCAACCGCATTCATGACCTCTATCCCAACATGCATACCGAGGGTGAGCTGACGCTGGATGGCGAAAACATTCTTGGCCCGTCGGTTGATCTGAACCTGCTGCGTACCCGCGTGGGCATGGTGTTCCAGAAGCCGACACCGTTCCCGCTGTCGATCTACGACAACATCGCCTTCGGCATTCGCCTGCGTGAACGCCTCAGCAAATCTGAAATGGACGAGCGCGTCGAAACGGCTCTGCGCGGTGCGGCCCTGTGGGACGAAGTGAAAGACAAGCTCAAGGCTTCAGGCATGAGCCTTTCGGGCGGCCAGCAGCAGCGCCTGTGCATTGCGCGCACCGTGGCGATCAAGCCGGAAGTCATTCTTTTTGACGAGCCATGTTCGGCCCTCGATCCGATCTCGACCGCCAAGGTCGAACAGCTCATCGACGAGCTGAAAGCGCAGTACACCATTGCCATCGTCACACATAACATGCAGCAGGCCGTACGCGTGTCTGACCGCACCGCCTTCATGCTGCTCGGTGAACTGGTGGAATTCGGCCCTACCGAGGCCATTTTCGAAAGCCCGAAGGACAAGCGCACCAACGACTATATCACGGGCCGCTTCGGTTAAGCGGCAGTTGATACTAGGGAGTATTCCATGACCGACCACACTATGAAAGCCTTTGACGCCGACCTGGCTTCGCTGAAATCGCAGCTCTCCGAAATGGGTGGCCTGGCAGAAGCGCTTCTGCAACGCGCGATGACCGCCATTACCAAGCGTGACATCAATCTCGCCGACGAAACAATCGCGGCCGACGAAAAGATCGACCACATGGAAGTCGCCATTGAGGAGCGCGCTGTGGTGACCATTGCCAAGCGGCAGCCGATGGCCAACGATTTGCGCAATATCATGGTTTCGATCCGCATTGCCTCCGATCTTGAGCGCATTGGCGATCTGGCCAAGAACGTAGCCAAACGCACGCATGCGATCACGGAGCGGATGCCGCGCAACCTGACGGTGGGCCTGGAGCGCATGGGCCGTCTGGCGCAGGAGCAGCTCAAACTGGTACTCGATGCCTATGCCGCAGACGACGCCGAGAAGGCGATGGAAGTCTGGCGCCATGACGAAGACATTGACGCATTATATAATTCGATTTTCCGCGAGCTTCTGACCTACATGATGGAAGACCCGCGCATGATTGGCGCCTGCACGCATCTTCTGTTTGCGGCCAAAAACATTGAACGCATCGGCGACCATGCGACAAACATCGCGGAGAACGTGTATTATCTGGTGCATGGCAAGACGCTGCGCGAGGAACGTCCGAAAAAGGACAAGACCAGTGTCACACCCTTTGACGTGAAGTAGCCTGAGAACGCTTTATGAGCGCATCGATTCTGATTGTTGAAGACGAAGCGGCGATCCACCAGCTTCTGGTCTATAATCTGGAAGCCGAGGGATTTCGCACACGCGTGGTGGAAACCGGCGAAGAGGTTCACCCTGCCATTTCGGAAGAGATGCCGGACCTCGTACTGCTGGACTGGATGCTGCCTGGACTTTCGGGCATCGAAGTGTGCCGAATGATCCGCTCGCGGCCGGAAACGCTGACATTACCCATCATCATGCTCACTGCGCGTGGCGAAGAAACTGAGCGTGTTCGCGGCCTTGCGACCGGTGCCGATGACTATGTGATCAAGCCATTCTCAGTGCCTGAGGTGATGGCCCGGATCCGCTCGATTCTCCGGCGAGTAAAGCCGGAATCAGTTGCCGAAAGCCTTAACCTTGGTGACTTGACGCTGGACCGGGTGAAGAAACGCGTTTCCCGCGGGCAGCGCGACATTTCGCTGTCGCCGACCGAGTTCCGGTTACTTGAACATCTGATGCAGGCGCCGGGCCGGGTCTATTCGCGTGCGCAATTGCTCGACCGGGTCTGGGGCAATGACAATTTTGTCGATGAGCGCACGGTTGACGTTCATGTCGGGCGGCTGCGCAAGAACCTGTCGCGCGGGCGCGAAAACGATCCGATCCGCACCGTGCGTGGTTCAGGCTATGCCTTTGATGAGCGGTTCGGCCGCTGATCCCGGCTTTCGCCGGGATGACGGCTATTTGATATTCTGCAGCTGGGGATTGGCATAGGCCGGGCCGGTGATCAGCGGCTGGTCCGGCAGGTCGCTCTGGTTGACGTCCGACTCGAAGGTGGTTTCCTTCCGGTCCAGTTCCTTGCCATCGGCGCTGACCAGCAGCAGTGTGACCTTGTAGGGCGTGTCCTTGGTGATGCCCTTCAGTGGTTGCGACTCGAAACCATAGACCAGTTTTCCCTGCTCGGCGGGCCAGGCCACAGTCTGGCGTGTCTGCGTGCCGGGAATGTCAAACTGGGCTTCAACCTTGCTGCCCTGAGGCAGGGGATAAGTCTGCTGCGCCATCAGGATCATGGTGGCCTGAGACACCTTGTAATTGAACTTGATGCCGCCGCCGGTGATCTTGAGATAGTTCCGTGGACCATCACTTTCGCCACAGGCGGCAAGGAGGAACAAGACAGGCAAGACCACAAGCTTTTTCATGATTCACTCTCCCGGCGGGTGGAATCACCGCCCAGACCTTCAGGTTTCAGCAACAGAACCGCAACGATAATGCTGAACACGCCGACATCACGGTAGACATCGCCGAAGTTCACCGACCATACCACTTCCAGCGCCGCCAGTGAAACCGCGCCCGCCAGGGCGCCACGGATGCTGCCGAAGCCGCCGGCCACCGCCGCAAACATGGCCTTGAAGCCCAGCATCAAGCCCATCGACGCACTGGTGCCGCCGTAGGTGACGGCGGCCATCCAGCCGGAAACGGCTGCAAGGGCGGTGCCCAGAACGAACGTGCCGGCGATGACATTACGGGTATCGATGCCGCAGAGAAGAGCAAGACGCACGTTCTGGGAACAGGCCTGCCAGGCCAGGCCGAAACGGGTGAATTTCAAAATCAGGGCCAGACCGGCAATGCCGCAAGCCGAAATGGCCACGGCGTAGACACTGTTGGCGGTGATGCGCACCGGAAAGCTGCCGCTGGCAAGAGTGAGTCCCTGGTCAGCGAAAGAGCGATGGAAGCCAGATGTCGTGGCTTTGCGTGGTGATCCGCATCAGCTCCGCCAGGAAAATCGAAAAGCCGAGACTGGCGATCATGAAGGCCAGGGCGGTGTCCTTCATCAGGTCAACGAAGATGCCGCGGGCGATGGCAAAGCCAAGGCGCCGGTGCAGGCCATGGCGGCGATGAGAGAGATCGTCGCGGCCATGATGTCACTGTCACCCTGGAGCAGGCGGCCGAAACAGACATAGGCGGCCGCGAAGGAACCGAACATGGCGCAATCACCGAAGGACAGAAAAACGCGCCGCGTGATCGACTGGATCAGTGCAAAAGCCACCGACAGCGGCGCATAGAAGGCCGCGAGCTGCACGCCGTTCAGTACCTGCTGGAGGAGATAAGCGGTACCGTGGCTCATGCTCAGTGCCGGAAATGGCGGTGGCCGGTGAAGACCATGGCGAGGCCGCGTTCGTCGGCCGCCTTGATGACATCATCGTCGCGCATGCGCACCGCCGGGCTGGATGATGGCGGTGGCTCCGGCGTCGGCTGCCGCGATCAAGCCATCCGGGAACGGGAAGAAGGCATCCGAGGCGAGGGCGGAGCCCTTCAGCGACAGGCCGGCATCCTGCGCCTTGCGGGCGGCGATGCGGGTGGAATCGATGCGCGACATCTGCCCGGCGCCGATGCCGACCGTCGCACCATCCCTGGCAAAAACAATGGCGTTGGATTTGACATGCTTGGCCACGCGGAAGGCAAAGGTAAGATCTTCCAATTCCTGTGCGGAAGGTTTGCGTTTGGTGACCGTCTTCAATTCCATGTTGACGATCTGGGCCTGGTCAGGTGTCTGCACCAGAAGGCCACCAGCAATGGACTTCACCATCGGCAATTGCGCTGCAGTGGCGTTGATGGAATCGAGGAGCAGTAGTCGCAGATTCTTCTTCTCCGCCATGATGGCACGGGCCTCTTCATCGGCATCCGGCGCCAGGATGACTTCGGTGAAGAGCTTTGCGATTTCAGTTGCGGTCCCGCCATCCAGCGTGCGGTTGAGCGCGATGATGCCGCCAAAAGCAGATGTCGGATCGCAGGCCAAGGCTCTTTGATAGGCCGCAACCATGCTTGCGCCGATAGCGACGCCGCAGGGATTGGCATGTTTGACAATCACGCATGCCGCTTTGCCGGGAGGAAATTCGCGCAAAGCCTCGAGTGCGGCGTCGGCATCATTGATGTTGTTGTAGGACAGTTCCTTGCCCTGCAATTGGCTGGCATCCAGAATGCCGGAGCGCCTGTCGCCGGTCCGATAGGCGGCGGCCTTCTGGTGCGGGTTTTCGCCATAGCGCAGCGGCTGGGCGAGCCTACCGCCAATCGCAAAGAAATCCGGTGCTGCGATGGCGTTCGCTCTGTTGAACCAGTTGGAAATCGCTGCGTCGTAACTGGCGGTGCGGGCGAAGGCCTTGGCGGCGAGATGCTTGCGTGTTGTAAGGCTGGTATCGCCCGCAGCTTCGATCTCATGCAGCACGGTGGTGTAATCGGCGGGATCAACGATGACAGTGACGGCGGCATGGTTCTTGGCGGCGGCACGGATCATGGCCGGGCCGCCGACATCAATATTCTCGATCATCTCGTCTTCGGCGGCACCGCGCGCGAGTGTTGCCTCGAAGGGATAGAGATTGACCACCAGGAGATCGATATTGCCGATGCCGTTGTCTACTTGCGCCTTTTCATGTGCCGCCAGCCCACGCACCGCAAGAAGCCCGCCGTGAATCTTGGGATGGAGGGTCTTGACCCGCCCATCCATGATTTCGGGAAAGCCGGTGACGCTCGACACATCGGTCACCGCAAGACCTGCTTCTTTCAGGGTCTTCGATGTGCCGCCGGTGGAGATGAGGGCTACGCCCCTGGCCGCCAGCGCCCGGGCAAAATCCACCAGACCCTTCTTGTCTGACACGGACAGCAAAGCGCGTTTGATGGGCATCCCGGTCTATCCTGTTTCATGGCGCATCTTTGCTCTCGCATGTCTGCAACTTGCTCGTTCGATGCGCCTGTTCCGCTGGATAGGGCAATCGCGTTGGCATGAAAACCTGAAACTGCTAAACCCGTTTGATGGTTGAAAACCCCCTGCCGGACGCGGCCAGACGGGCCCTGGCGGAAGCAGAAGCCAGGCGGAAAGCAAAGCCCGCCGCAGAGCTGCCGGTTGAACACGGCGGACCGAAGGGACCTGAGCCCACACGCTATGGCGACTGGGAAAAGAAGGGCCTGACGTCGGATTTTTAGATCAGCTTGAGTTGATGGCAAATGGATTTGGGCGATTTTGACTTTTCTTTAAAAAGTCAAAACGCTTTAGAAGCCGAGCAGTTGGCGGATTGCGGCTGGCGTTGCTCCTTGTTCCCGCAATTCTGCGAGTGACGTGTCAGTGGCAGACTTGGCCAGCTTGCGCCCGGTTTCGTGGCGGATGAGTTCGTGATGGTGGTAGTTGGGATGCGGCAGGCCGAGAAGTGTTTGCAGCAAAAGATGGATTGATGTGGTCTGTTCCAAATCCGTGCCGCGCACCACATGGGTAACGCCTTGCAGGGCATCATCAACGACCACGCTGAGATGATAGCTGGTGCCAATGTCCTTGCGGGCGAGAATGACGTCACCCCAGATCGAGGGATCAAAGGTCAGTGGCCCGGCCTGGGCCATGGCCTTCGTCATGTCGAGACGCAGTGCTGCTGGTCCTGTGCCCGGCTCATGAACGCGGCAATGGCCATCATAAAGCGGCTGGCCGTCCGGGTCGTTGATGCCTGCCCTTCAGCCGGGTGAGATCACTGCGGGTGCAGGTGCAGGGATAGAGCAAGCCCCAAGGCCTGCAAGTTTTCCCGAGGCCTTGCTGATAGTCTTCCATGTGCCGCGACTGGCGGCGGGGATGTGGTTCAAACGCGATACCCAGCCAGGTGAGATCATCAATGCAGGCCTGAACCAGTGCATCGGTGCAACGGATGGTGTCGATGTCCTCGAGACGCAGCAGCAGGCGGCCTTCGGCTTTGCGCGCCATCTTTTCATTCAGCAAAGCCGAGTAGGCGTGGCCGAGATGCAGGCGGCCATTGGGGCTGGGTGCAAAACGGAAAACGGGCTGGCTCATGAAAGCATTTGCACGAAGCAAGGGACGATGGTCAACTTTGTGTCATGACACGTTTTGTCACCGAGGCCGATCTGGCAAATGCGATCATGGCCTTGATTGCAACCGAGCCGCGCTTTGATGCGGTTCACAAGAGCCACGGTACACCGTCGCTGCGCCAGGTGACGCCGTCGCTGGAAGCATTGCTCGCCATCGTCACAGAGCAGTTTCTTTCGCTTTCGGCCGCGGCCGCGATCTGGGCACGGCTCAAGGTTGGTCTCGCGGACATGACGCCGGAAACCATCCTCGCCACGCCGGTTGAGCGACTGAAATCCCTCGGCCTTTCGACCACCAAGGCCAAATCCTTTCATGCCTGCGCCGCGGCGGCACTTGATTTTCAGACTTTGTCCCAGAAAGATATTTTAGAGGTGCGCAAGGCGCTGCTGGCCATTCACGGCATCGGGCCGTGGACAGCGGACATTTTTCTGCTCACCGCCATGGGCCATGCCGATGCCTGGCCGGGAGGCGATGTGGCGCTGCAAGCCGCTGCCCAAGATCTCTTCCGCCTGCGGTCGCGGCCTGATGCCAAGCGCATGGAAAAGCTGGCCCAAAAATGGCGTCCGCACCGGGCCGCCGCGGCGCGCCTCCTGTGGGCGCATTACCGCGGCCTGAAGGCGTTGCCGCAGGCCCCTTCACAGAACTGATACAGGCGTTTAGTATCTGGATTCAGAGAGGTTTGAGTGCATCACGCATCCATGCAACCTGAGGCTTGTCCTGCTCTAGTCCTCAATGCCGACTACCGTCCATTGAGCTACTATCCGCTGTCTCTTTGGTCCTGGCAGGATACGATCAAGGCGGTATTTCTCGAACGCGTGAATATCGTTTCAGAGTATGACACGGTCATCCACAGCCCGACGGCAGAGTTCCGCCTGCCTTCGGTGGTGTCATTGAAAACCTATGTGAAGCCCTCACGCACGCCGGCCTTCACGCGGTTCAACGTGTTCCTGCGCGACAAGTTCATGTGCCAGTATTGTGGCGCCAACGATGATCTTACCTTCGATCATGTGGTTCCACGCTCCAAAGGCGGGCAGACGACATGGGAAAATGTCGTCACCGCCTGTTCGCCCTGCAATCTCACCAAGGGTGGGGCGTTGCCACGTGAGGCGCGGATGTTTCCAGCCCTTTGGCCGAAGCAACCGACGGTCAACCAGCTGCACAGCAATGGGCGCTTGTTTCCGCCCAATTACCTGCACCAGAGCTGGATGGACTATCTCTACTGGGATGCCGAACTCGATCCGTAACGCGGCTTATTTTGCTTTCGAAAATGCGATGACAGACGTGATCGCCGAGACGACGGCGTTCCAGCCTGCCAGTGACAGGCCGAGAATGCGGATCGCAGGCTGATCGCACATTACCGCAGGCTTCGAGAGATCGGGAAGCACCGAAGTAAAATCGCCGCCACCGGTGCAGGTCGTCGGTCCCGCCCACAACTTCCATTCCACCCCGGCGTGATAGATGCCGAAGATGCAGCTTCCGAGCATGATAAGCCCGAGTAGTATAAGGCCACCGCGCAGCAGTTTGGGATTGTCACGGCTGACAAGCACGATAATCAAACTCAAAGGCACCGCAATGTAATAAGCGATGCGTTGCTTGAGGCAGAGCTCACACGGCGGATAGCCGGCATATTCAAATCCCCACGCGCCCAGAATCGTCGCCAGCGTGATCACAAAAACCAGGAGCACGGCTTGCTGGCGTGACAAGGATTTCAACATAGAGACGTTCCTGAATGACTGAGGAATTTGATGGCGAGATAGAGCGCAATCAGGATGGCCGCAATAAGGCCGACAATGAGACCCAGCCGCTTCTCGATGAACCCGCGGATCGGCTCACCCCAGCGCCGCAAGGCCCAGGCCAGGGCGAAGAAACGCGCGCCGCGCGCCAGAACACACGAGATAACAAAAAAAGCAAAACTGATATGCGCCACACCTGCGAGAATGGTGACGATCTTGATCGGCGGGATGTGGGCGAGGCCCGAAGTCGTCAGCAGCACCAGGAGCGTCTGGCCATTGGCGCAGGCGCGCATCTGTTCGAACTGGCCGAGTTTGCCGTAGAATTCCAGTACTGGCCTGGCGATGGATTCATAGGCCCAATAACCCAGACCATAGCCTAGAATACCACCGACGACAGACGCGGCTGTCGCCACCAAAGCATAACGATAAGCGCGAGACGGGCGGGCCAGTGCCATGGGCAGAAACAACACGTCGGCCGGAACCAGGAAGAACGAGCTTTCGACCAAGGCAATAACGGCAAGCCAGATTTCGGCAGATTTTCTTGCTGCTAGGGCCAGCACCCAATCATAGAGTTTATGCAGCATGCTCAATCCAGCGCAATTTTTTTGCCACGCAGTTTCTTGGCATTTCCGCGCCGCTGCTTGCCTTCAAGGCGCCTGAGTTTCGAGCCATAGGTCGGTTTGGTGGCATGCCGCCTCTTGGGGCGGACCAGGCACTTGCGCAAGAGTTCAACCAGCCGCTCCAGTGCCGCCGCCCGGTTGCGCTCCTGCGAGCGGAATGCCTGCGCCTGAATGACCAGAATGTTATCCTGTGTCAGCAGGCGGCCCGCCACAGTCTTGAGCCGCACCAATGCGTCTTCAGGCAAGCCGGCATTTTTTATGTCATAACGAAGCTCGACTGCGGTTTCGACCTTGTTGACATTCTGCCCGCCCGGACCCGAGGCGCGCATGAAGGATTCCATGATATCCCTGTCGTCAATGACAAAAGAATCGGTGATGCGGATCATGTCGAAAACATAGCAGCCTTTCAGGTTGACGGCACAAGGCGTTCCGCACTAGACAGCGCGCTCGAACAAGGCGGAGCCATGATCCACGGCGACTGGCTGGCTTCCGTAAACTTGTTCCGAATTGCCCTTGTGGCGGAATGGTAGACGCGGCAGACTCAAAATCTGCTTTTCGCAAGGAAGTGGGGGTTCGAGTCCCTCCAAGGGCACCACACTCCGGATCAGCACATCTACCCACATACCGGTGGCTCGGCAATCTCCACAAAATTTTTTGGGATGAATTCAGCCTCGGAGTCGCGGTCTGGTAAATCCTGAAAGACCCAAGATGCCTGGGCCGCAGGCTGCCCGTTTGCCGCGTCAAGTCCAGCAAGCAGCTTGCAATTTGTGACTGTACCCTTAACGTGACTCATCTGCAAAGGGAGAGCGTCATGGCAATGGATGAAAAGCAATCGCTGGGTCATATGATCACCAGCATCAAGGAAAGCATCCAGCAGAAGTGGGCTGAGATGCATGAGCATCTGACTTCCCCAGAGCAGCGCAAGGCTCTGCGTTCGGAAATCAAGAATGCGGTGGCCGGACTGGGCAAGACGATAAAGCAATTCGACCCGAGGAAAGCCAAGCCAAAAAAGAAGGCTGCCAAGAAGAAAGCTTCGGCAAAGAAGAAGGCTGCTCCCAAGAAGAAGGCGGGCTCGAAAGCCAAGAAGAGAAAATAGAGGGCGGCTGGAACTGGCGGCAAGGACTATCGTTCCTCACGCGGTTGCTTCATGCGTTTAGGTTCCAAGCCTTCCACGATGGTCAGTCGTATTGTGGGAAGCGCTCCCAACCGACGTGCGTTGGCGGACGGCAAATTACATTCGCTGGAGGTGCGTATTTTTCCACCGGCCCTGGCCGGTCTGGGCGAAGGCCAGCGCCCCATGCAGGAAAAAAAAGACCATGACCAATGCCGCAGTGTCTGAAGTTGTGGCGACACTGGAAGGACAGGTTCTCAAGGTCAATTTCCAGGGAGCGCATCTGAGCTTGTGGTTGGCCCCGGCGTGTCCGTGACCCGGGTGGTGATAGCCAATTCCGGTGATCTGAAAGCTGGGGCAAAGGTCTTTGTGACGGCAGCCCGGCAACCGGATGGCTCGCTCAACGCACTGCGTGTTCTCGCACAATAGGATCGCCCCATCGCGATGGGATCCAAACTTGCGGCGTTCATGCGGCTGGCGCACAATTGCTCCCTGAGCGCATCCTTGCGCGAACAGAAAATTTTTCCTCGTGGTCATTTTTTCGCCCCTTCTCAGGGTCACCTTCCGGCGATATGAGGGGCACCGCACCGGGCAATGGATAGCGGTATCTAAAGCGGTGTTTTGAAAAGCGCAGATTTGTAACTTGTTGAAATGGGTGCCTTTTGGTTGGATTTGCAAGTCTCTCCAACGGCACTGGGGATCTGGACGGATTCGGTTTCATGATACCGGTTCGCTCTCCATCAGGTGGATGCTAGGATGTGGGTATGGGTCTGGTCGTGAAAATCATCTGGCGCACAATCATTCTGGCGGTTGCCTTTGCCATGGCGGCTGCGGCTGCCCGGGCCGATGATCCTACGGGTCCGCTTCTTGTGTTCGACCCGTTCAGCGGTGAGGTCATTCAGCAGCAGCGCGCAGGCGAGCCGTGGTATCCTGCCTCGCTCACCAAGCTGATGACATCTTACCTCATCTTCAAGAAGCTGCAGGCCGGCACGATGACGCTCGACCAGAAGCTGACGATTTCTGACCTTGCCCATTCCCAGCCTGCCAGTCACACCGGGCTTCCGGCTGGCAGACAAGTGACTGTCGATTGGGCCTTGCAGGCCCTGCTGGTCTATTCCGCCAATGACATGGCCTATGTGCTGGCCGAAGGCGCCGACGGCACGATCGACGATTTCGCCAAAGAGATGAATGCGATGGCCCAGAGCCTTGGCCTTACTGCCACGCATTATGTCAATCCCAACGGGCTTTTTGATCCACGCCATATTTCGAGCGCGCGCGACATCGGGGTCATCGCCGCGCTGATCATCAATCAATATCCACAATATCTGCATTATTTCAACCAGCCCTCGGTCACCATCGGCAAGCGCAACATCCCCAACCACAACAGCCTCATCCGCGTGATGCCAGAGGCCGTGGGCATGAAAACCGGCTTTGTGTGCAATTCGGGTTACAATCTGGTGGGCTCGGCGATCCGCAACGGACGGCAACTGGTGTCAGTCGTGCTCGGCGCGCGCTCTGGCGGCACACGCACCAAAGTTGCGAAAGATTTGCTGGATGCAAGTTTCAATGATCTCGGCAAGCCGGAGCATGGCAAGATTGCCGACATCCAGGACCAGTCCTATGGTGGCATTGTTCCCGCCGATCTCACCACAACAGTGTGCAAGCAGAAGACCCCGGTCACGCCAGTCAATGCGCATCGTCTTGCTGGCTGGGGCATGTCGTTTGGCACCTTTGATACCGCAGTAAAGGCCGACATGGCGCTGCGCGGGCGCCTGATCAGTCCTATCGGCATCGATGCAGGCGGCATCGCAGGCGTCATCAAGCTCGATAACAATGCAGGTTTTGCAGCGCTGCTGTGGAATCTCGACAAGGCGGAAGCCGATAAATATTGCGGCCAGTACAAGGTGGATGGTGCGGCCTGCGACGTGATGCCGGACACGCTGCTGCAGCAAATGGCGGCTGCGGCTCCGCCGGAGCAGGCGGCTGACCAGCCCGCCGAGGATGAAGGCTCAGACCAGATTGACAGCAAGACGCCGGACTCCAAACCTGCCGCACCGGCAACGCCTGCCAAAAAGAAGAAGCTGAGCCAGTCCGAATAATGTTGTTTGCGTGACGTCTCCCCACTCCATTCCCACCGCCATTCTCACTGGATTTCTGGGTGCAGGTAAAACCTCGCTGCTCAACACATTGCTGAAAGATCCGCTGCTGGCCAATGCCTGCGTGGTGATCAATGAATTCGGCGAAGTGGGGATTGACCATCTGCTGGTCGAGAAGTCGGACGAGAACATCATCGAGCTTGCTGCCGGTTGCCTGTGCTGCACGATCCGCGGCGATCTCATCAATACACTCACTGATCTCATTGCGCGGCGAGATGCCGGCACGATCAAGGCCTTTGACCGCATCGTGATCGAGACGACGGGTCTCGCTGACCCGGCTCCGGTACTGCACGCCTTGATGCGCGACGCGTTTTTACTCAACCGTCTGCGGCTTGAGGGTGTGATCACGGTAGTAGATGGTTTCAATGGCTGGGCGACATTGGATGCGCATCCGGAAGCGGTGAAGCAGGTGGCGGTCGCAGACCGGATTGTGCTGACCAAGCTTGATCTCCTGCATGGCGTGGAAGGCGAAGACAAGATGTTCGCCATCATTGGACGCCTCAGGAAACTCAATCCAACCGCACGTTTGCTCACCACGCATCGTGGTGAGGCAACGGCGGAGAGACTGTTCAATATGGGCTTCTTTGACGAGACCAAAAAAACGACGCAGGTGCGGGCCTGGTTGAACGATGAAAATCTCGCTCGGAGGCACCATCACCATCATGACACGTCCCGGCATGATGCGCATATCCGCTCCTTCGTGCTGAGCGATGACCGCGCGATTTCACCTGAAGGCCTGGAAATCTTTTTCGCCATGCTGGCAGCGCATCACGGCGAGGATCTTTTGCGCCTGAAAGGTGTCATCAAGCTCAGCGATGATCCATCACGGCCGCTCGTCGTGCATGGTGTGCAGCATGTCTTTCATCCACCGCTGCGGCTCGATCACTGGCCGGATGGCAAGCGCGAGACACGGTTGGTGTTTATCGTGCGTGATATTCCGAAGTCGGTGATTGAAGACTTGTTCAATACCTTTACCGATCAGCTTTCTGGTGCCGACATGACTGATAAAACACTTTCCCTTTCGAGGTAACAATGCCGAAATCGATCAAGGCCTGGGGCCTCAAGAAATGCGACACGACCATGAAGGCCCTGGATCATATCAAATCCAAAAAGGTGGTTGTCGAATTCACCGACTATTCCGTCGACAAGCCGAGTGTCTCGCAAATTGAAAAATGGATGAAGGTGCTGGGCGGCTGGGAAAAGACGATCAACCGCTCCGGCTATACATGGCGCGGGCTGCCTCCCTCAGAGACCGAGGGGCTTGATATCAAGAAGGCGGCCAAGCTGGCCCATGTGCATACATCCCTGATCCGGCGGCCCCTGATCGAATATGAAGATGGCAGCGTGACGGTGGGTTTTGCGCCCAAGGTCAAGGCGCTTTTCTGATCCAGAAATGCAAGGCGGCTCCGGCCTTGTCCTGGCGCAGCAGCTCATAACCCTGTTCGTTGCAGAAATGCGGCATGTCGATCGCCGCCATGGGGTCGGTCGCGATCACCTGCAGCACTTCTCCAGCATTCATCGCCTGCAATTTCTTGCGGGCCTTGAGCACCGGCAGGGGGCACAAGAGGCCCGACAGGTCGAGGGTGATTTCCGGGTGGCTTTCGCTCATCGCCGCCCATATATCTGAGCGACATCAGGGAGACCAGCGATGGTATTGGTGCATAAGGCGCCGTTCGAAGGCCGGGTGGAGAAGCTCTACTCCAGGCGCTCGCGCGAGACGGGTTTTGAAAAGCCCGAACGCGACAGTCTCAATCTTCTGTTTTCAGGCCCGGAAGATGATTGCCATGCCGGGCTGACGCGCGAGGCTGACAGCCGCACGCTGAAACTCTACAAGCGCGGCACGCCCATCCGCAACGTGCGGCAAGTCACCATTGTGGCGCCCGACGAGCTTGCCGAGGTGGCGGAGCGGATGGGTCTGCCGGAAGTCAACCCCATCTGGCTTGGCGCCAACATGCTTCTTTCCGGCGTGCCGGATTTGACGCTGCTGCCGCCTTCGACCCGCATCCAGTTTCCCTCCGGCGCGACCATTGTCGTCGATATGGAAAATGCGCCGTGCACGCAGGTCTCCAAGGTCATCGTCCAGCATCATGGCGAGGTGGGTTATGATTTCGTCAAACATGCCACCAACAAGCGTGGTGTCACCGCCTGGGTGGAGCGTGAGGGTGAAGTGAAGGCGGGAGATGCCGCCACGCTGTTTTTGCCGCCAGCGCGGCTTTACGCGCACGGCTGATGCAAATCCGCACATGACAATTCTTGGGGCCATCATTGCCGGCGGGAAGTCCAGCCGCATGGGACAGGACAAAGCCTTGATGGATTTTCACGGGCGGCCGCTGATCAGCGCAGTTGCCGAGCGGATCAGACCGCAGGTCGATTGGCTGATTTTCAATGCCAATGGCGATGCGGCACGATTTGCCAATCTCGGCTGTGAGGTGGTGCCGGACCGCTACGATACAGGAACGCCGCTTTCCGGCCTGCACGCCGCTCTGAGTTTCGGTGCGGAACAGGGTTTTGACGCGGTTCTGACGGTGCCCTGCGACACTCCGTTTTTGCCCGACGGATCTGGTGGTGCGGCTGAAACTCGCTTTCCCGGCCATCGCGGCATCCGGCGGGGCAGGAGCATTATTTGACCGGGCTCTGGCCCGTCGATCTGCTGCCGCTTCTGGAGCTGGAATTGAAATCCGGCCTGCTCCGGGTGATGGACTTCGCGGCACTGGTCAAGGCCAAGCCAGTGGCATGGCCTGCGATGCCGCGGGATCCGTTCGCCAATCTCAACACGCCCGAGGAATTCCGGGCGGCGTCGGAATCTCCCTGAGGCCTGTCGTTGCAACTCTCCGGCGGTGAGGCAATCTGACTAGACATCATGGGCCTAGGGCCGCAGTTTCTCTTGCGGCCTGTTTGTCACCTTCGGATTGTTTGTTAGATCAACCTGACCTTTGACGGACTCGTCAAAGCTCAGAAAAGTTAATCGCCAATAGAAATTAGGGCGATTTTGACTTTTCAATGAAAAGTCAAAACGCTCTAGTGTTCCGCGGCGAATCGGGGAGGGGAGCTTGCTCAATCAACGGCCCAGCGGCGCTGGCCTGACCTATGTGTTCCTGGCCACCGTGGGGTGGAGCCTGTCCGGCATGTTTGTGCGCCTGATGCCCGGCCTCGACGGCTGGCAGATCAACGCGTGGCGCGGGCTGTGGCTGGCGCTTTCCCTTTTGGTCTATCTTGTTCTCACACATGGCCGCGAAATCCGTGCGGCGTTTTCTTCTGTGCCCATGCCAGCACTGGTCATCTCTTCGCTGTGCTTTGCGGCTGGCACCACCTGCTACGTCTCATCGCTGACACTGGTCAACACGGCAGCAGTTTCGGTAATCGGTGCCACTTCACCGCTGATCACAGCCTTGCTCTCGCCCTGGGTCACCGGCGAGCGGCCGCATATCCTGTCGTGGGTGGCGGCACTTGTTGCCATCATTGGCATGATGGTGATTGCCCAGCATGGCATCCAGGTTGGCAACGTTGCGGGATTGATCCTCAGCATCTGTGTGCCGCTCACCTTTGCATTGCAGACGCTGCTCCTGCGCCGCTACCGCAACTTCGACATGATGACGACGATTTGCATCGGAGGCTTTCTGAGTTTCGTGGCGGCGGGTTTTGCCAGCTTCTATCTTGGCGCCGCTTCCGTCTTCACGGTTTCATCGCACGACATGATGCTGCTTGTCGCCATGGGCATCGTGCAATTGGCGCTGCCGCTGATCTTCTATGGCTGGGGCGCAAAATCCGTGCCTGCCGTCACGCTGTCGCTTGTTGCCATGCTTGATGCGGTGTTCAATCCGTTCTGGTCCTGGGCCTTTGCCGGTGAATTGCCGGAAGCTTCCGCCGTGCTCGGCGGGGCGATCATTCTGGGTGCGGTTCTGATCAGCGTTGTCGGCGTTCAAGATCTTTCCGCAGCGCCCTGCGGCATGACGCGCGGCCGCGCGACATTGATCGGATTTCTCGCGGTCCTGATGTGGGCGACGCTGGCGGCACTTTCGGCCATGAGTGGGCCGGTGCCGCCGTTTCAGTTGACAGCGATGACGTTCGTGATCGGGGGTGTGCTGTGCGCCGTCACATGGCCCTTTCGTCCTGGCGCATTTTCTTCACTCAAGCAGGACTGGCGCATCTGGGCCTTGGGCATTGGCGGATTGTTCAGTTATCACGCGCTCTATTTCGCGGCGGTGAAAAATGCACCTCCGATCGATGTCAGCCTCACCGCCTATCTGTGGCCGATGCTGATTGTTGTGCTGTCAGGGTTTCTTCCCGGACATCATCTGCGCCTGCATCATCTCGTTGGCACGCTGCTGGGGTTGCTCGGTGCGGCCACAGTTATCACCAAAGGCCAAGGTTTCGGGTTCAGTGGTGGCCTGCAACTCGGGCATTTTCTTGCCTTCCCGCTGCCTTTGATCTGGGCCGGATATTCGCTGCTGGCGCGGCGCACGGGCGAAGTGCCGACCGATGTGGTGGCTGGCTTCTGCCTGGCCACGGCCCTGCTTTCGACAGTGGCGCATTTTGCATTCGAGTCCACTGTGTGGCCGCAGGCTACATCACAGTGGCTGGCCGTGCTCGCACTCGGTCTCTTTCCGGTTGGCGCAGCCTTCTATGTCTGGGACTACGGCCTCAAGCATGGCGATATTTTCGTGTTGGGTGCCTTGTCCTACTGCTCGCCGCTGTTCTCAACCATCGTTCTCGTGGCAACGGGCCTTGCGCCCTATCACTGGTCGGTGCTGATCGCCTGCGTGCTCATCACCCTCGGTGCGGTCATTGCGTCCAAAGACATGCTCTTTCGCCGCGCTACTTGAAGTTATTCTTGCGGGTGCGAATTTCGGTGAAGATCTCTAGATCGCTGGCGCCCTCCATTCCCAAGGTCTTGCGGATGCCGGCATTGTCGAGCCGCAGATAGGGATTGGTCTTGAACTCCTCGCCCAGACTGACCGGGCAGGTGAGCTTTCCTGCCTTCACCAGTTTCTCTGCTTCGTTCAACCTCGCCACAAGATAGGAATTGTCGGGATCAACGGTGAGCGCGAAATTGCAATTCGCAACGGTGTATTCGTGGCCGCAATAAAGCGCGGTTGTGGATGGCAGTTTGCGGAACTGTGTCACGGAATTGTACATCTGCTCCATCGAGCCTTCGATGACGCGGCCACAGCCCACCGAGAACAGTGTGTCGCCGGCAAACACCGCGTGTTCTTCCGGCATGTGGAAGGCAATGTGACCTAGCGTATGGCCCGGGCAATCCAAAACGTCGATTTTCCGTCCGGCCCAGGTGAAAGTGTCGCCCCCTGCCACAGTGCCGTCGATCCCCGGTATCTTGTCGGCCTCGCCCTTGGGACCGATGATCTTGCAGCCATAAAGCTCTTTCAGCTTGAGATTGCCTTCAACATGGTCGGCATGGTGGTGGGTGGTGAAAATATGGGTGAGCTGCTGGCCATATTTCTTGAGTTGCGTTTCGACGGCATCGAATTCCGGGGCATCGATTGCCGCCGTGGCTCCTGATTCGCTGTCATGAAGGATGACGCCAAAATTGTCGCTGCGGCAGATGAACGAGCGGATATGGATATTTGGCATTTTTCACCCTGTTTTATGGGCACCGTGACCAACCTTGGGTTTTTGGCTAATCTCAGTGCATGAATATTGTTGATGTTGCCGAATTTTACACGCGGCCACTGGGAAAGACCACGCAAGAATTGCTGGGTTCGCGATTGCGTGCAGCGCTGGAAACGCGACCTGATCAGCTCGTCATGGGGCTCGGTTTTGCCTCGCCCTATCTCGCGGGCCATGAACGCGCACTCTCGTTCATGATGGCGCGCGCCGGCGTCATCCATTGGCCGCGCGAAGGCGGTGTACGCTCGGCTCTGGTGGATGATCTTGATCTGCCGCTCAGCGACAATGTTGTCGATGTTGCCTTTCTTATTCATGCACTTGAATTTGCCGAGAGTGCCGAAGACCTGATGGAGGAGATCTGGCGCGTCTTGTCGCCAAACGGCCGGCTGGTGATGGTGGTGCCAAATCGGCGCGGGTTGTGGTCGGTGTCCGATACCTCGCCATTTGGTCAGGGCCAGCCGTTCTCCCGGTCGCAGCTTATCAGCTTGTTCAAGACGGCGCAGTTTTCGATTTCCAGAGTTGATTATGGCCTGATCGCACCGCCATGGGTGGGGTCCGGCATTGCCCAGAGCCTAGAAGGCCTTGGGCGCTATGGTTTTGGGCGCATGTCGGGTGTCATTCTTGTGGAAGCGACAAAGCAGGTGCTGGCCTATTCCAGTGGCAAGCTCGTGCGCCGCACATTGCCGCGCCTCAGGCCTGTCCTGCTGCCCACACCACAGCCCATCCATAGGGTGTGATGCTTGCCGCTTTCCTTTGCATGCGACATTGCTTAATGACGGCCGACCAAGTGCCTGGATCCCATGACCTCTGACTCTCCTTCTTTGCTGCCGCTTGATGAGGCGCGCCGCGACATTGACGCCATCGATGATGCCCTGCTGGAGCTTCTGGCCAAACGCTTTGCCGTGACCGAACGGGTACGCCAGGCCAAAGCGGGCGACGCCAAATCATCGCCGTTGCCGATTCGTCCAACGCGCGAAACCCAGATCATGCGGCGGCTGGTGGCCCGGGCTCATGCACTTTCGCTGCCGCCCGAATTTCTGGTGCGTCTTTGGCGCGGCATCCTGAGCCAATCGAGTCTCACGCAATCGAGGATCACGCTCCATGTCAGCCGTCATCTGGCTGCCAACGTGGCGCACCGTTTGCGCCTGCGTGACCATTTCGGTGTTATGCCGGTCGAGCAATACCGCGACGAAGCGCAGGCGTTGACCCAGATCAATGCGCAGCCTTCCGATCTTTGCATTGTCGAGACTGAACAACCTTGGGCGGAGGCTTTTATCGATGGCCGGGCAGGTGCAGCCACGGTCATTGCGGCCCTTCCAGTGCTAACTGATGGGGAAAAGATGCCGCGGCTTCTGGTTCTGGGTGAGGCTGCCACATCCGAATCCGGGGAGGATGAGACACTGGTCATCACGGCAGGCAAATTGCCGCGGGATTTTGTACCCCAGCCATTGTGGCAGGGCAAAAGCGGCAACCTCAAGCTGGCGGCGTTGCCGGGCTTTCTATTGTCTCATGAAAGCCCGCTCGTCAGCCTTTCGCGCTCCAACAGCTCCCTTGGCTTGCGGATTGCCGGGCATTATAGCCGGGCGATTGCGACTTGAGTGAGTGACATGGACAGCCCAACCCTGAACGGCCCACAGCCCAAATCCGGCATTCTGGACATCCAGGCCTATGTGCCGGGGAAATCCGGTGCCAAGACGGCTGCCAAAATTCACAAGCTGTCTTCGAATGAATCGGCCGTCGGGGCAAGCCCCAAGGCGATGGCGGCCTATACGGCGGCGGCGCAGGACCTCGCACTTTATCCTGATGGCAGTGCCGCCGAACTGCGCGCGGCGCTGGCCAGGCGTTATGGGCTGAAGGCTGAAAACATTGTCTGTGGCGCGGGTTCGGATGAATTGCTGCAGCTTCTTGCACACGCCTATCTCGGCCCCGGCGATGAGGCGATCTATTCGCAGTTCGGTTTTCTGGTCTATCCGATTGCCATTGCGTCCAACGGCGCCAAGGCGGTGGTGGCGCCTGAGCGCAATCACGTTGCCGATGTCGGAGAAATTCTGGCACGGGTGACCGAGAAGACAAAGGTTGTCTTTCTCGCTAATCCCAACAACCCCACCGGCACCTATATCAGTGCGGCGGAAGTCAAACGGTTGCATCAAGGCTTGCCCTCACATGTGCTTCTGGTGCTCGATGCGGCCTATGCCGAATTCGTGCTGTCCAACGATTATGACGCTGGCGTGTCGCTGGTCGAGAAATTCGACAACGTGGTGATGACGCGCACCTTCTCGAAGATTTATGGTTTGGCTTCGCTGCGTCTGGGCTGGGCCTATTGTCCGCCCGGCATTGCCGATGTGCTGAACCGCATTCGCGGACCCTTCAATGTCAGCCTTCCGGCCATGAAGGCCGGCGTGGCGGCGATCGATGACCAGGCCTTTGTCGATGAGGCCGTGGCCTTCAACAATCGCTGGCTGTCATGGCTGACCAGCGAGATCGAGAAGCTCGGGTTCAAGGTCACGCCGTCGGTGGGAAATTTTCTGCTCGTTCATTTTTCTTCGCCCGAGAAGGCGCAAGCTGCTGATGCCCATCTCAGCTCGCACGGGCTGATCCTGCGGCGCGTTGATTCCTATGGATTGCCATCATCCTTGCGGCTGTCTGTCGGAAGCGAGGAGGCCAACCGCGCTGTTGTGGATGCGCTGAAAGAATTTGTCGCATGATGTTCGAAAGAATCGCCCTTCTGGGTCTCGGCCTGATCGGTTCGTCGATTTCGCATGCGGTGCGTGCGAAGGGATTGGCCAAGGTGATCTCTGGTCATGCCAAGAGTGTCGAAACGCGGCGCGTGGCGCTCGAGATCGGGATTGTCGATGAAATCCACGACACCGCGGCGGCGGCTGTCACGGGTGCCGATCTTGTGATCCTGTGCGCACCTGTGGGTGTCTGCGGTGCGCTTGCTGTTGAGATGGGGCCACATCTGAAACGAGGCGCCATTGTCACCGATGTCGGCTCGGTAAAGGGTGCGATTGTGCGCGACTGCGGCCCGCATATTCCCGAAGGCGTGCATTTCATTCCAGGCCATCCGATTGCCGGTACCGAACAGTCGGGTCCACGCTCTGGCTTTGCCGAACTGTTTCTGGGGCGCTGGTGCATTCTCACACCGCTCGATATTTCTGATCCCGAAGCGGTTGCACGGCTTACCCGGTTCTGGGAGGCATTGGGCTCAAACGTCGATACGATGACGGCCGAGCATCACGATCTGGTGCTCGCCATCACCAGTCATTTGCCGCATCTTATTGCCTACAATACCGTTTCCACCGCTGCTGATCTTGAGACCGTCACCAATTCCGAAGTGATCAAATATTCAGCTTCGGGCTTTCGCGATTTTACCCGCATCGCTGCCTCTGACCCGATCATGTGGCGTGACGTTTTCCTCAACAACAAGGAGGCGGTGCTGGAAATGCTGGGCCGGTTCACCGAAGAACTTGCGGTTTTGCAGCGCGCGGTGCGCTGGGGCGATGGCGAGACACTGTTCAATCTGTTCTCACGCTCGCGCGAAATCCGCCGTGGCATCATCGCGGCAGGACAAGATACGGCGGCGCCCGATTTCGGACGGGGAACCGGCAAACGTTGAGCAGAGACGAACCGCACCGGATCTTTGCCTATGGTTCGCTGATGTGGCGGCCCGATTTTGAGTTCATAACGGCCGAGCCCGCGCGGCTCTACGGCTTTCACCGCCGCTTCAGTGTCTACTCGCATCACTACCGCGGTACACCGGAGAAGCCAGGCCTTGTGCTTGGGCTTGATCGCGGTGGATCCTGTCTTGGTCTGGTTTATGAGATCGCCAATGCAAAATGGCGCGAGATCATTGCCAAAGTCCGTGAGCGCGAGATGCTGGGCGATGTCTATGTCGAGTCACACAAGCGTCCGGTGGTTCTGGCCACCGGCGCGCCGGTTGACGCCATTACCTATGTCGTGCGGCGGCAGAGTGCGCAGTATGTGCCGCCGATGAGCGTCGAACAGCTCTTGCCCTATGTGCGCCAGGGCCATGGCACGATGGGCTCCTGCCGCGACTATGTGGCCAATACCATCCAACATCTGCGGCAACTCGGCATTCATGATGCAGCACTCGAGGCCTTCGCCCCGCATGTGCTGCCGCACGTCATGACAGAGGATATCTGATCAGGCAGCGAGCGGCAGGCTCTTTATCTCCGGGGCTCGGACCACCTCATCCGGGAATTCGGTCATGGCGAGATCGAGATCATGCCAGACGGTTTCTACCGCTTCGGCGTCACGGGCGAGAAGATGAACATGGATCTCATCACAATTAGCGGAAATCGGCAGCGCCCTGTTTTGACAAGAGGCCATCAAAAGCTGTGCCGAAACGGCCCACTGTCATCGCAACTCTCAGGTTCCCGAGTTTCTTTACACCGACATAGACAGCGCCTGGAACGGGTGGGCAGTGCCCCGGTGTGTAAATGGTGTGGATGTACTTCTTCCCAGATGCGCCCTCCCAGAACCAGAAGCGGTCCTGAAGGTCAGGACAGTCGATGATTGCAGTGGAAGAGATGGGTGAGCCGTGCATGTTCATTGGAACATACGTAGAACAAATATTGGAACAAGTCAAGAACGACTTTCAGCCACCAATCGGTTTGTGATCGATTCCACTACGCCTTCGAGCTGCTGCTGGAAGATTTTGCGTGGCAATCCCGCAGGAATGGGTTTGCCGAACTCGATGATGATGGTGCCGGGCTTGCGGATGAATTTGCGCCGTGGCCAGAACAATCCGGCATTTAGTCCGAAAGGAACGCAGAGCACATCAAGGCCGGCATAGAGAGCCGCAGCGCCCGGTTTGTAATCAGGTGCCGCATCGACGGGACGTCTGGTGCCTTCAGGAAGAATGATGATCTGGCGTCCGGCGGCGATTTCCTTGCGCCCGCGGGCAATGAGATCCTTAAGCGCCCTGGCACCGCCACTGCGGTCGACCCCAATCATGCGGAACTTGTAGGTGTAGGGCCAGCCGTAGATGGGAACGTAGAAGAGCTCCTTCTTCTCCACCATGCACGGATCATGAAAGAGTGCCGGCAGGGCCACCGTCTCCCAGGTGGACTGATGCTTGCCGGCAACGAGGATCGGTCCTGGCGGAATATTCTCAAGTCCCCGCACCTCCACCTTGATGTTGCAGACGACGCGCAGCATCCAGTTGGTGGTGCGGCCCCAGGCCTGGAGCGCGCGGATCGCGGTCAGACGTGACATCAGCAGTACGGGTGACCCCAGAACGAGAAACAGGATCAGCACCAGATAGAAAAGGATGTTGAAAACCACCGAACGCAGAACAATCATGAATCCCGACCCAGAATGCGCATCAACGTAAGCCGCGATGCACCGACGGCGATTAGCGTGGCAAGGACGGGTACGGCAAGAAGGCTGAGGGCCATGCGCACATTTGTGTCGGCTGGTGCATAAAGCAGGCTACGACCGGTGTCGGTGATGCCCTCGCCTGCGGCGCCGCCGGCAAGACCAAGCACGGCAAAAGTCGCAAGCCCCGCGATCAGGCCAAGCATTCCGGCGAGAAGTCCACTGGCCAGAAACTGACGGTCGTTCTGCCTGGCAATGAAACGGTGTTCGGCGCCAATCAATTCGAGCACATCGACAATGCTGCGATGGGTTTCGATGACGCCGCGCGCGGCGGCGGCCACCAGCGTGACACTGGCAACAGAAATCAGAACGAGCACGAGTGCTGCAAGCAGTGAAAGCACATTTCCGAGACGCGAAAGTTCTGCCTGCCAGCGCCGATGGGTATCCAGGCTCGCACCTTTCACCTCCTGCAGGTTTTTCTGAAGCGCGTCGAAATCGGGTGGATGGGTTTCGTCTATCGTGACGCGGATCAAACGTGGCACGGGCAGATCATCGATCGCGGCACGGCCCAGCCATGGCTCGAGCAGGCGCGCTGCCGCCTGCTTGTCGAGGACGCCGACATGGATGACACCTTCCGTCTGCTGCAACACGTTCACCGCTTTCAGGATTTCATCATCGATGTTGGCATTCGACAGCGGGCGGACCTGCACGGTGACCTCACGCGAAATGCCGGCGGACCAGGCTTCAGTGGCGCGGTGAATGACGACGAGCGCTCCGATGGCCAGGCAAGCGAGGTAGCACATCACGGCCATGGTGACGGTGAGCGCGCGCAACGATGCGGCTTCGCGCGGGAAGACCGGTGCGGGCTTCGCCGGGATGGGTGGCGCGCTGTTCATGCCGCCAGCAATTTGCCGCGTTCGAGATGAATGGCCTGGCCCTTGGCTTGGGCGATGAGCTGTTCATCGTGGGTGGCGAGCAACACCGTGGTGCCCTGGCGGTTGAGCTCGAGAAAAAGATGAAGCAGGCGCTTGGCCATGGCTGGATCGACATTGCCTGTCGGTTCATCGGCCAGGATAAGATCAGGCTTGGTGACGACGGCACGGGCGATCGCCACGCGCTGCTTTTCGCCGCCTGACAAGGTGTCCGGCGCATCACCGGCACGGCCACTGAGGCCCACCCACTCGAGAAGATCGTGGACATCTCGCATATAAGAACTGCGGCGGCGTCCTGCGGCGCGCAGGGGCAATGCGACATTGTCAAAAACCGAAAGATGATCGAGCAGGCGGAAATCCTGGAAAACGACTCCGAGACGGCGACGAGCCAAGGCGCGCTGTTTCGAGGTCAACCGCGCGACATCCTTATCGAAAACATGTGCTGTGCCGGAGGCTGGCCTGAGAGCCAGAAACAGCAGGCGGAGAAGCGTCGACTTTCCGGCACCCGATGCGCCGGTCAGAAAGCGCAGGTCACCACGCTCCATGGTGAAGCTGACATCGCGCAAGACATCCGGCCCATGGCCATAGCGCAGCGTCACAGACTCAAGTTCGATCAATCCTGCCTCATGATGCGGTTAACCCTGACTTAACCCTATCCGGTGTTAGCCTAGCTCCCAAACCTAGCCACGGCCCATCCGAATCAATCTCTTGCGCCCACAATGATCGTTTCCTGTCCCTCTTGCATTACCCGATATGACATCGGCAACTCGGCTGGTTCTGCACCAGTGCATCTGAGCTGCCATCGCTGCGGCCATGACTGGACAGAGCTTCCGGTGACCGACATCGTCGAAGTGGCGCCGCGCAATCTGCCGATGGTGATCGAACATGATCCGGAACCCGAGCTTGATGTCTCCAAGCTGATGGAAGCGGCCCGTGACGCCCGGGTTGCCTTTGCGGCCAGGCGCCGGGCCAAGTTCAGAAGGCTTGCGGGATGGGCATCCCTCGCCCTTTGCGCGGCTGCTCCTGTCGCTTTTGCTGCACTGGCCCCCGAGACGGTGGTGATGGCGGCGCCCGCCACAATCACGAGCTATGAAAAGCTGGGCTATGACATCAATGTTTATGGCCTCGAGATTGGTCACATCACACAGCAGAACCAGCTTGTTGACGGCCAGCGCCAATACATCGTCAAAGGTGACGTCACCAATCCAAGCAGCGAAATGCACAAGATTCCGTGGCTGCGCTTTGCCCTGATGGATGAGGCAGGCCATGAGCTTTACAGCTGGACCCTGGACACGGTGTCGCGGCCCTTGCATCCGGGCGAGAAGACCATGTTCAATACGCGGATTTCCGCACCACCGGAACACGGGACAACACTGCAGATTCGCTTTGCGCATGCCAATGAAATCGGCCTAAATCCCGGTTCATGACCTCCATCACCATTGACGGACATCGCATCGATGTCCTGTTTTCTGCCGAAGAGATTGCTGGCCGCATTGGCGGGCTTGCTGCGGATATCGCCGCGACCAAGCCGGAAAACCTGCTGGTTGTTCCGGTGCTCAAAGGCAGCTTCATTTTTGCCGCCGACCTGATCCGCGCCATGCATCATGCGGGCCTGTCGCCGGAAGTCGATTTCATGATCCTTGCTTCCTACCGTGAAGCGATCCGGTCGTCAGGCCAAGTCGACGTCCTGCGTGACATTGAGTCTTCGGTGAAGAACCGTGACGTGCTTCTGGTCGATGACATTCTCGAATCCGGGCGCACGCTGGCCTTCGCCAAGGATCTGCTTGATGGCGCGCGGCGCCAAGTCGGTGCGCTCGGCCGTGCTGCTGTTCAAGCCTGGGCATCTCGCCGCCTCGATCAAGGCCGACTTTTGTGCCTTCGATTGCCCCGATCTGTTCGTGGTTGGCTATGGCATGGACATGGCGCACCAGTTCCGCGAGCTGCCCTTTGTCGGCCATGTGGTGAAGTAGCCCTAGTACACGTTTTTCAGCAGACGGTCGATATAGGAACGGGTTTCGGCATCGAGGCCTTCTTCATTGGCACGGCCACGCAGCTCTTCCAGAATTTCACGGGCCCGGCGCATCGCGAGTTCCGATGGCACGATATCCTTGTTGGGGCCAAGGCCTGGATCACGGGTGGCGCGCGGACGACCGAGGGGATCATCTTCGCCATCACCGTGTTCGCCCTTGGCCCCGAGATTGCCCTGGCCCTGCTTTTTCAACTGATCGGCGAGCTTGCCCATGCCCTTAAGCATGTCGCGCAACGCCTGGTTCTGCTGCTTCAAGGCGCCGTCGCGGTCGCCGTCACGCAGCGCATTTTGTGCCCCGTCCATGTTGCGCCGCGCGTTGCCCAGATGATCGCCACCGTCCTGTGTACCGAGGCCCTGACCGAATTTTTCAAGGTCATCACCAAGCTGTTGTTGCTTCCCGGCAAGCCCTGGCCCGTCATTGGGTTCACCGTCACGGCCGAGACGCTGGGTCTGGTCCATCAGGCGGCGCTGCTTGCCCATCAACCCCTGCAGTTCATTGAGCTGGTCCTGGGCGCCAGACTGGCCATTGGCCTGTTTGCCGGGGCCAGGTCGCAGATTCTGCAACATCTGATCAAGTTGCGACAGCATATCCTGCGCCTCGGCTTCCTTGCCCTGCTGCGAGAGTTTGCCAATCTGATCCATCATCTGCTGCAACTCGTCAGGGGTTATGAGGCGTTCGGGCTGCTGGGCGTCCTGGCCCTGTGCCTGCATCTGCTGGCCCTGCTTTTGCATCTCACTCATCAGGCGGTCCATGGCGTCGCGCATGCGGCGCATCAGTTCATCGATCTTGTCCTGCGAGGCGCCTTCGCGTAGCGCCTGCTGCAGCTGCTGCGTTAGCGCCTGAAGTTCTTTTTTGGCGTCATCGAGTTTGCCACTGTCGACGGCGACAATCAAAGGCCACAGATCCTTGACCACGCCGACGACATCATCGGGCGAAGAAGCATTTCCAAGGCGGCTATCGACGGCTGCAAGATTGAGGATGAGGCCACTGTTGTCGGCAATGTCGACAGGATAGAGCAGCATGGAGCCAATCAAGGTTGCGGCATCGGGAGCTGCCTCCGGCACCATGATCACTTTCTTGCGCTGTTCGACAAGCGCCTGCGCCAAAGGCTTGATGAAGGCCCGTTCGGGCAGTTTGAAGCGTTTGGGCTGGGTTGAGGTCTTGTGGCCGGCGCCATCGGTTGCGGTCAGCACCATCTCGACATAGAGGCCAGCCCAGGGATGCCCGGTCAGGTCGGCCGTCGTGGTGGTGGCGTCCTCCTTGGCACCGGGATGTTTCAGCGCCACCTTGAATTCCGGCGCGTCATAGAGAAACACGCCGTTGCTGTCGAAGCCGGTGACACCCCCTTCCTGTTCATCAGCAAGCGAAATCTCGGCGCTCACAGATTTCAGACCGTAGTCGTCACTGGCCTTCCATTTGACGGCGAGCTTGCCCTGTCCGCCCGCTTGCGGGTCGCCGCCGAAGTCGATCTTTGGAGGCTGGTCCGGAACAAGGCTGAAGGGATAGAGTGCTAGCTCTTTATCGCCATCAGAAATCTTCACGGTGACCGGTCGGTCAAGCTTGATGTCGGCTGTCAGGCCCCCATCACCCTTTTCTATTTTTACACTGGAAAGATTAACGGGATTGTCGGTGGTTCCGGGCGACAGAAATGTGACCTGCGGATGGGAAACGCCGCCAAGGCGCAGGTTCAGGATGGAATTCTCCGGCGCAACGATCTCGGTTTCTGTCTTGAGCTTCTCGCTCATGGCAGGGGAGGTCAGGAGAATGGGAGGTTTTCCGGTATAGACGGGTGGCTTCAGCCAGGCGTCGAGCGTTGTCGGAACAGCGGGAGGCGGTGGCGCAAGGGCCAGAGCATTACGGCTGCCGGACACAATCTCGCCGCGACCTAAAAAGAAGGCGCAAACGGCCAAGAGAATAATGGGTGCGCGCAGAGCGAGCGGATCAATTTTCCGCCACGCGGCCAGGGGCCAAGCCAAGCTTAGATCGCCGAGCGTTGCCAATTTGCGGCGCAAATATTCATCCCAGATGGTCTGGGATTGTGATTCCGGCACCAAAGTGTCCGAAAGGCTTGAGGCCTCGCGGTGACCAAGGTTATTGGCGTGGTCAAGGGTGCGAAGCACTTCGGTCCCGGATGGCCTGCGCAGACGTGACAGGGGCCACAGGCTGGAGAGCAGGGCCAGTGCCAAAAGCACCATGATCCCCAGAGGAATAGGTGGCGCAAAGCTGGCGAGCAGGCCTGACCACAGCAGCGCGCAGATGAGTACAATGATGCAAAAAGGCCTTTGAAGAGCCGCCCAAAGACGTTCCCAGAAAAGGCTCAAATGCTGCAAGCGCAGTGTGGTGCGAAGATGCGGAGGGAGCGGTGCGCTCATTGCCGTTCCCTATAGCACGATTCCGGCAAGACCATGTTCACGCCTTGAGCGAAGGCGGCTATTGCCAGGGCGCCAGCTGATCGAGACCAATCAACTGCTCATAGGTCTGGCGCTCCCGGACCACGGCCCACTTGTCGCCATTGACAAGCACTTCGGGAATGAGCGGCCTTGTATTGTAGGTGCCGGATTGCACTGCACCGTAGGCACCGGCCGTCATGACCGCGAGAAGATCGCCTTGTTCAACCTTCGGAAGTCTACGATCCTTGGCAAGATAGTCACCGGTTTCGCAAACGGGCCCCACGATATCGGCTTCCATGGATTTGACATTGCGGGCTTCGTCGATCGCCATGATCTCGTGAAAGGCATCATAGAGTGTCGGACGGATGAGATCGTTCATCGCGCCATCCTGAATGACGAAATGCTTGCCTTCGTTTTCCTTCACATAGATGACGCGCGTCACCATGATGCCAGCATTGCCGACAATCATCCGGCCGGGCTCAAGCATGTACTTCAGACCGAGATGTCCCAATGTGCGCTTCACCATCGCGGCATATTCATCCGGATGCGGCGGCACGTCATTGCTGCCGCGATAGGGCACGCCCAAGCCGCCACCCAAATCAAGATGGCGGATGTTGTGGCCTTCGGCTTTCAATAGCTTCACCAGATCGGCCATCAGCTGAAAGGCTTTTTCAAACGGCGCAAGCTCCGTGATCTGCGAGCCGATATGCATATCGACACCCACGACATCCAAGTTCGGTAGTGCGGCGGCGCGCGCATAAACTTCAGATGCGCGGAGATAGGAGATGCCGAACTTGTTGTCGGCCTTGCCGGTGGTGATCTTGTGATGTGTCCTGGCATCAACATCGGGATTGACGCGGATCGACACGGCGGCGCGCTGGCCCACGCGACTGGCCACCTCAGAAAGCAATTCCAGTTCGGGCTCAGATTCGACGTTGAAGCAGGCAATGCCTTCGCGCAGCGCGAGCGCCATTTCGCGCGCCGTCTTGCCAACGCCGGAAAAAACGATTTTCCGTGCCGGAACACCCGCCGCAAGCGCACGGCGCAGCTCACCTTCCGAGACCACATCCATGCCGGCACCCAAGGCGGCCATGGTCTTGATAACAGCCTGATTTGAATTGGCTTTCATGGCATAGCACAGCAGATGATCGGTGTCCTTGAAGGCGTCATTCATGACCTTGAAGTGACGTTCAAGCGTGGCCGTCGAATAGCAATAGAAGGGTGTTCCCACCTCGGCCGCGAGCGTCTTCAGGTTGACATTTTCGGCGTGCAGGATGTTGTTCTTGTATGCAAAATGATGCATTCAGTTCACAACGGTGTTGGCCTTGGATGGCGGCACCGGATCACCGCGCACACCGCAGGCCGAAAGGGCGCACACGCAGAGGCCCAGAAGCATCAGTTTCCTGAACAGGCTCATCCGCGTTTCCCTTTCAACTGTTTCACCCAGGCCCTGGCTTCACGTAGCACGTTGGCAGGTGCCGTGCCACCCTCGCTGACACGCGATGCCACCGAGGCTTCCACTGACAGCACCTTGAATACGCTGTCATCGATCTTGTCATGGACCGATTTCAGATCAGTGAGCGGCAGATCAGACAGCAGCAGGTTTTTCTTCTCTGCCAAGGCCACAATGCGTCCCGTCACATGATGGGCCTCGCGGAACGGCATCTTCAATTTCTGCACCAGCCAGTCGGCCAGATCGGTCGCCGTGGCGAAACCGGTATTGGCGGCAGCCAGCATCACATCCCTGTTGGGCTCCATGTCGCGCACCATGCCGGCCATGGCCGCGATGGCGAGGGCCATGTTGTCGAGGGCATCAAAGGTCTGTTCCTTGTCCTCCTGCATGTCCTTGGAATAGGTCATGGGCAGGCCCTTCATCATCACGGCGAGCGCGGTGAAAGCGCCGAAGATGCGCCCCGGCTTGGCGCGGATCAGTTCGGCGGCATCGGGGTTGCGCTTCTGCGGCATGATCGACGAGCCGGTGGTGAACTTGTCACTGAGCTTCACGAAGCGGAACTGGGCCGAGGACCAGATCACAATCTCTTCGGCGAGGCGCGAGAGATGAATGGCGCAGATCGAACAGGCGGCCAGCACTTCAAGTGCAAAGTCGCGCGCGGCAACGCCGTCCATGGAATTGCGCATCGGCCGGTCGAAGCCCAGGGCCTTGGAAGTTGCTTTGCGATCAATGGGATAAGAAGTGCCGGCGAGAGCGGCCGAACCCAAAGGGTTTTCATTGAGGCGCTTCCTCGCATCCTGAAAACGTCCCAGATCGCGCGACAGCATCTCGACATAGGCCAGAAGGTGGTGGCCAAACGTGACCGGCTGGGCGGACTGCAGATGCGTGAAGCCTGGCATGTAAGTCGCTGAATTCTTTTCGGCTTTTTCGGCGAGTGCCAACATCAGATCCTGCAAGCCGGCCGAAAGGCTGTCGACTGCTGCGCGGATAAAGAGCCTGAAATCGGTCGCCACCTGGTCATTGCGGCTGCGGGCGGTATGCAAACGCCCGGCCGGTTCGCCGATCAGCTCCTTCAACCGGCTCTCGATGTTGAGGTGTATGTCCTCCAATGCTTCGCTAAATGTGAAACTATTCGTGTCTATTTCGGTCTTAATCTCGTCCAATCCCTTGGCAATCGCGGTGGCGTCGGCCTTGCTGATGATGCCCTGCCTGGCCAGCATGGCGGCATGGGCTTTCGAGCCGGCGATGTCCTCGGCATAAAGCTTGCGGTCAAAGCCGATCGAGGCATTGATCCGCGCCATGATGGCATCGGGGCCCTCCGCAAAACGCCCGCCCCACATCTTGTTGGTCATACCAAAATCCCAATTCCCGCGCTAAGAAGCCGCCATGAACAAAATCACCCTCAGTGCCGTGATCGGCGCCCTCGCGCTTGTGGCGGGCATTTATCTGTATCTGCCGTTTGCTGGCAAGTTTGAAAGCGTGAAGACCGGGCCAGTGGCGGAAGCACAGCTTTCTATGGCTAATTTTGTGAAGAACGATGCGCCGCGAGATGTGGCGCCGTTTACCTTTGTCGATAGCGCGGGTGCCAGCCATGATGTTTCAGCACTGAAGGGCAAGGTGACAGTGCTCAACCTGTGGGCCACCTGGTGTGCACCATGCCGGAAGGAGATGCCTGAGCTTGCCCAGCTGCAAAAGGATCTGGGCAGTGACCAGTTCCAGGTGGTCGCGCTCTCCGAAGACTTGAAAGGCTATGACGCGTCAGCTGCCTTTCTCAAGCAGATAGGGGCGGACAATCTCATCCTTTATGCCGATGACAAGGCCACGGCCCTTGATGCGGTGAAAGCTCCGGGGCTTCCCGTAACGCTGCTTCTCAACAAGGATGGCAAGGAAGTCGGCCGTTTGCTGGGGCCTGCCTCCTGGGCCTCCGATGAGGCCAAGGCGCTGATCAAATCAGTGGCTGCCGGTTCCTGAAATTCCATCTCAATTACAGGGAAGCGCCCAGCGGCTGCCCTGCATTACTTTCTGGCAAGGTGAGAAGAGCGATGAAACTGCGCCGCGTTTTGCACGTTGAAGTGCAATGCGGTCGCATGGATCGCAGATCCAAGAAGGAATGCCCGATGAAGAACACATTGATGGTGATGGCCGCTGCATTGACTGTTGCGGCAGGCGTGACATCGTTCGTTGCCAGCGCCGATGCAAAGCAGATGAACACGCATGTGACGATGAGGCAGTGCCGCATGCATCACAGCCTGCATTATTGTGCCTTGTCGGTGCATCAGCCCAATACAAACGCTGATCATTCGAAGCCGTAATCCGTTTTGCCTGAGGAAATGGCCGTCATGCCTGCATGACGGCCTTTCGCTCGAAAAAGGAGTGTCGGTTGAAGCTCACTTCACCGGAATATAGATGTCGATCTTTTCCTCGCCGCGGTTGAAGGCCTCGCCATAGATTTCGAACTGCGGGCCATGCGCCACCTCGAGTTTCGCTTCCGGCAGCAGTTTGTCGAAGATCGCCATCCAGGTCTCGTGCAGTTTTTCGATGGGGCCTTCATGGGTGAAGACGGCGGTCTTGCGCGCCGGAATTTTCAGCACATGCATGTAGCCCGGAACCTGGCCTCCATCCTTGACCTCGACGGCGCACATGTAATCCATGTGCCCGCCTGTTTTCGCAGTGCCATCAAAGTTGTGGCACACGCCATAGGCGTTGAAGCCCACCTGGCCATCGATCTTTCCGAAGTCCGCCATGAACACCTGCCACAGATCCTTGATGCCGGGCGAGGGGCCGATGGGAAACGTCTTGTTGCGCCCCGCAAGGTGAGAGGCTCAGTGGTGATCAGACGGTGAGTCATTCATGCACTTTAGCCGGATTCCGAAGTCATCGTCATTCCCGCGAAGGCGGGAATCCAGCTTCCTTTGACAAACTCAATCGCGGCTCGCTGGACCCCTGCCTGCGCAGGGGTGACGGAAGGAGAGCTGTCTCACAATTGTGAACGTCCCTTCGGACGTGCAGTCATTGACATCATCCTGACAATTCACAATGTTGAGTCGCATTATGAAGCGCGGTCTGACGGCCTGAATTCTTTTCGTCATGCAGGTTCGGCGGGCCGGGTTTCTGCACCGGTTCATTTCCGGTGGCGAGGCTTCAAAATGCGTGCAGGCCAGGGCTTCCGGGCTGAATCATCTGGCTGATCTCAACGACTCCACTTTGCACGTTCTGAAGACTCACGGCGGCTGAGTTACAATCTAAGTCTTTGATATTCATGTGACTCCCTTTTGGTTTGTGGCGTTCAAGAGCAATGGAGTGCGGCGATGAGTGCGGTTCAAGAGAAGGCGATAGCAAAACAGCATCTGCAACAGAGGGATTTCCTGTGGCCCAATGTGGCACCCTATGTGTGGGACCACCGGGCCAACAAGGGCTTTGCCTTCGTGCCCAAGACCATGCCGCTGATCCTGCGGATCATGGATGATCTCAGCCCCGGCAAGCCCCTGTCATCGACCTATCTCGGCCTGTGGTGCGAAACATGGGAGACATCGCTCATCAACACATCGAAACATCAGGATCTCGCTTATGCCGCGGGCTTTACCGGACAGCGCGCCGTCTATACCTGGGCCGGGCGGGTGCAGCTCTTGCGCGAATTGAGCTTCATCGATGTGAAGCCGGGCAAGTCCGGCGCCATCAGCCATGTGCTGATCTGGAATCCGCATCTCATCATCAGGCTGCACCACCGCAACCGGCAACCCGGTTTGGTTGAGGCGAATTTCAATGCGCTGATCGAGCGGGCGATGGAGGTTGGCGCCAGCGACATGCTGGCCAATCATCCGTCCACGGAGGATTCATCGCAGGTCGAGGCGAGCTAGACGGCGTCGTAGCATTTTACCGGATACTGTTCCCGGTAGAATCAAGCGAGTTACCGCCCCGGGCTTAGGATGCATCCCGGTTTTGTTGCAGTAAGAATTGCATGGCATCCTTCTATTTCGACATCTGGCATCAGTCGACGAGCCTATATCTAGATGCCGCTCAAGTACTCATTTGTACAGGCGTTATACGGAGTCGATCTGCGGTCAAATACACTCATAATGCTGCGTTTGAACGCCGATGTTATTGATTACTTCGCTCTTGTTAGGACGCCCGCAGAAATCCATGACTTTTCCCGTGCATAGTTGACCGTATGTCCACGTGTCGCGATTTACGGGATCGCGTCCAGGTCTTCATAGCGGTAGATCTTTGTCTACAAGCAATTTGCCATCGATGTGCAATACTTGTCCGTGCGACCGCATGAATTTCCTCGTTCAGATATTCATTCCCAGCTTTGTGGGTTATCAGGCCGCCAATGCGATGGAGAATTTTTTAGCATGGCATAGATGAGAGACACTTGTCCACGGGATGGCGTTCGAAACAGAATTTATAGAATTTTGAAAACATGATCAGGGATGTGTTGTCTGATCGTGTGCGCCGGCATGTGGTTGTAATACGCGGCACCGAGTTGCGGGGAAAATGAACTGAGGATTCTGCGGATAGATCGGCGTCACAATATCTTCCGGTCCACATATTTGTCCCAGATGCACTTCTATTGATGTTCCGGCGGTCTTTCTTGTTTTTATGAAAATAAACTGATGACTAAATGAAATGACAGTCACGGCACTCATAAAATATGGTTGCTGTTCTTAGCATGGTAATATTGAATAGAAAGGATTAAGATGAAAGGCAGGAGCTGAACTACTGTCCATTTTTCTGTACTGTCTGGCATAGAGGCAATTTACATCATTCTTGATTAGCATTCGAAGATTGTATTCGCTCGAAGCAGGACCTTCGCCTTGGCATGGTCAAGCAAATATAGAAATTTGACTTCACACCCCTTTTCCCCTATGTCCCGGCCCATTCTGTCAGACGCTTGAACGATCTGATGCTGGTTCATACATGGCCTGACTAACAAGGCCGGGAGATGAACTGGCTCCATCCGGCAACGAGTTTCGTTCCCGGGTGTTTTTTCGTTTGGAACTTTGACAGGCCGACCTTCTCCCTCCCCCTTGTGGGGAGGGCAGGGGTGGGGTCCTCAGGGGTCTGAGCTGGCGGTGTCTGGCTTGTTCGGAACCCGGCGAACCCCCACCCTTTATCCCTCCCCACAAGGGGGAGGGAAATGAGAACGAGAATTTCTCTGCCCGCTTGGGGAGGGAAACAAGACGAGAATTGAATGTTTGAGACCTTAAGCGAACGCCTTAGCGGCATATTCGATTCACTCACGGGGCGTGGCAGCCTCAGTGAGGCGGATGTCGATACCGCCATGCGCGAAGTGCGCCGCGCGCTGCTGGAAGCAGACGTGGCGCTGGAGGTCGTGAAGGGTTTCACCGAGAAAGTGCGTGAGCGCGCCATCGGGGCCGATGTCGTCAAGTCGATCAAGCCGGGTCAGATGGTCATCAAGATCGTGCATGACACGCTGGTCGAGACCTTGGGTTCGGACCAGTCGGCGCTTGAATCTGCGCGCCTCGCCCCCCGTCGCCATTCTCATGGTCGGCCTGCAGGGCTCGGGCAAGACCACCACCACCGCCAAGATCGCCAAGCGCCTCACCGAGCGCGAGAAGCGCAAAGTTCTGATGGCGTCGCTCGACACGCGCCGCCCGGCCGCACAGGAGCAGCTCGAAATTCTCGGCAAGCAGGTGAAGGTCGACACGCTGCCGATCGTCAAGGGCGAGAACCCGATTGCCATTGCCAAGCGCGCGATGAGCGAGGCGCGCAAGGGCGCCTATGACATTGTGATGCTGGATACGGCGGGCCGTCTGCATATCGATGAAGAGCTTCTGGCGGAAGCCGCTTCCATCCGTGACATTGCCAAGCCCAAGGAAACATTGCTGGTCGCCGACTCGCTCACCGGGCAAGACGCGGTGAACCTCGCGCGCAGCTTCGACGAAAAGATCGGCATCACCGGCATCGTGCTCACCCGCATCGACGGCGATGGCCGTGGCGGTGCGGCTTTGTCGATGCGCGCCGTCACCGGCAAGCCGATCAAGCTTCTCGGCACCGGCGAAAAACTGGATGGGCTCGAAGATTTCCACCCTGACCGTATTGCCGGCCGCATTCTCGGCATGGGCGACGTGGTCTCGCTTGTCGAAGCGGCCGCGCAGAATATCGATCAGGAAAAGGCCAAGAAGATCGCCGAGCGGATGCGCAAGGGCGCGTTCGACCTCAACGACATGGCCGACCAGCTGAAGCAGATCCAGAAGCTCGGCGGCATGGGCGGTGTGATGAAGATGCTGCCCGGCATGGGCAAGATCCAGAAGCAGCTCGAAGGGGTTGATCTCGACAAGACGGTGTTCAACCGCCAGCTCGCCATCATCGGTTCGATGACCAAGGGCGAGCGCCGCAACCCGAAAATTCTCGACGGCAAGCGCAAGAAGCGCATCGCGGCGGGCTCCGGCACCAGGCCCGAAGACGTGAACAAGCTGATCAAGATGCATCAGGGCATGGCCGACATGATGAAGCAGATGGGCCAGGGCAAGGGCCTTCTCGGCAAGATGATGGGTGGCAAGCCCATGCCCTCGGAAGCCGAAATGGAAGCGATGCAGAAGGAACTCGCCGGCATGGACCCCAACAACCTGCCACCGGAACTGCGTCAGCTTGCGGCTGGCGGAAACGCTGCTGGTGGGGCTGCGGCGAAAATGCCCGACATCAATCAGCTGATGAAAAACATGCCCGGTGGCATGCCGAAATTGCCAGGCCTTGGCGGCGGCCTGCCGGGCCTCGGCGGTTTGCCCTTCAAGGGACTTCCCGGTTTGGGAGGCAAGAAGAAGTGATGCCTCTCATCTCATTCAACCCACTTCACCCCACATGCCCATTCAAGGAGTAACTCAAAATGGCACTGAAGATCCGTCTCGCCCGCGCTGGCACCAAGAAGCGCCCCTATTATCACATCGTGGTTGCCGCCGCGACCAGCCCGCGCGATGGCAAGTTCATCGATGTGGTTGGCGCGTTCAACCCGATGCTGCCGAAGGATTCGGCTGACCGCGTCAAGCTCGACACCGCCAAGGCTGCCGAGTGGCTGAAGAAGGGCGCCCAGCCCACCGACCGCGTGCTGCGCTTCCTCGACAAGAACGGCGTTGCCAAGCGCGAGGCCCGCAACAATCCGAACAAGGCCAAGCCGGGCAAGAAGCGCACCGAGCGCGAAAAGGCTGCTGCCGATGCGGCTGCCAAGGCTGCTGCCGCTGCGGCTCCGGCGCCTGCTGCCGAAACACCGGCGGCCTGAGATGCGTTGCGGTGATCTTCACCTCCCCCTTGTGGGGAGGTCGAAAATCGCCCCTGCGATTTTCGGGTGGGGGTGACCTTGCCTGAATTCGGAGTGACCCCCACCCCTAACCCCTCCCCACAGGGGGGAGGGGGAAATAGCTTTATTCACGTTGCCACCATCCTGGGTGCCCATGGCATCAAGGGCGAGGTGAAGGTGCGAAGCCTGACGGAAATTCCGCAGGCTTTTGCCTCTTATGGCCCGCTTACGGCACATGATGGCCGCAGCTTCGAGGTGAAAAAGCTCCGTCCACAGAAGAATGATTTCATCTGTGTACTGAGCAATATTGCCGAACGGAACGCGGCGGAGAACCTGCACGGCACCGAGCTGTTCGTGGCGCGCGAGAAGCTGCCGGCCCTGAAAGCGGATGAGATTTATCTCTCTGATGTTCAAGGCAAGGATGTGATGGCCGAGGACAAGTCTCTCGGGCGCATCACCGGCTTCCAGAATTTCGGCGCCGGCGAGTTGATGGAACTGGAAGGCGGGATGCTGATCCCGGTTTCGTTCATTGCTTCCGTCGGCGATGCCGTGACACTGAACTTGCCGGACGGTTATCTGAGCGACGACGCATGAGTTTTCACGCCACCATCCTGACGCTGTTTCCGGAGATGTTTCCGGGCACGCTCGGCGCATTCGCTGGCGGGCAAGGCGTTGAAGGATGGCAAGTGGTCCTATGAGGCCGTCGATATCCGCGGCTTTGCCACCGACAAGCATCGCACCGTCGATGACCATGTGGCGGGCGGTGGGGCCGGCATGGTGTTCAAGCCTGATGTGCTGGCGGCTGCGATTGATGGCAGCCTCCACAAGGGCCCGCGCCTGCTGATGAGCCCGCGTGGCCAGCCCTTGACGCAGGGTTTGGTACGCGAGCTGGCGGCGGGCGAAGGCTGCATGATCGTGTGCGGGCGCTTCGAGGGCGTCGACCAGCGGGTGATTGAGGCCCGCAATCTCATTGAGGTTTCGGTGGGTGACTATGTGCTGTCGGGTGGCGAGCCTGCGGCACTGGTGCTGCTTGATGCCGTCATCCGCCTGCTGCCCGGTGTCATGGGCCATGACCAGTCCCATGCCGAGGAAAGCTTCGAGGACGGGCTTCTCGAGCACCCGCATTACACCAAGCCACGGGTCTGGGAAGGCCTTGAAACGCCTGAGATTCTGGGCTCCGGCGACCACAAGGCCATTGCCAAGTGGAAACTCGCGCAGCGCGAAGCGTTAACGCGCACGCGCCGGCCGGACCTGTATGACCGCCATAAGAAGGGGAAAGGTTGACTTTTCCACATGTTTACGATTTAAGCCCGGCAACCTTTAAATTCAGGATTTTTCCCATGAACATTATCGCGCAGCTTGAAAAAGAGCAGATGGCCGCTGTTGCCGCCAAGCGCCAGCTTCCTCATTTCTCGCCCGGCGACACCGTGATCGTCAACGTGAAGGTCGTCGAAGGCGAACGCACCCGCATCCAGGCCTATGAAGGTGTTGTCATTTCGCGCAATGGCGGAGGCCTCAACGAGAGCTTCACGGTGCGCAAGCTTTCCTACGGCGAAGGTGTCGAGCGTATTTTCCCGATGTATTCGCCGCTGGTTGAACTCGGTGAAGCTGGTGCGCCGCGGCAAGGTGCGCCGCGCCAAGCTCTATTACCTGAAGGGCCTCACCGGCAAGGCGGCGCGCATTTCCGAGAAGGAAGGCGAGACGATCGCGGTCGAGGAAGTGCATCACAAGGCGGCGGTTGCTGCCGACGACGTGTCGCGCATCAACTCGATCGGCCCGAAGGTGAAGCAGCAGCTTGCCGGCGAAAGCATCACCACCGTCAACCAGATTGCCGAGATGAGCGATGAGCAGATCTTCGCGCTCGACGAAAAGCTCGGCCTCAAGGGCAAGAGCAAGAAGGAAAAATGGATCGAGCAGGCCAAGAAGCTGGTCGCTGAAGCCGCCAAGTAAGCTTTTCCAATTTCAGAATGTGAAGGCCGGTGAGAACCGGCCTTTTATTTTGTCATCACCCAGGTCCTGACCAGAGCTTCGCCTTCTCGCGTCTCGGCGGGACGCTGTGATTCATGGTCAACGCGCCAGCCATGGCGTTCATAAAAGCGGCGGCCAGCGTCATTGCCGTGGATGCAAAAGAGATCGAAGGGATGGGCTGCCGCCTTTTCCATCTCGGCTTCGGTGGCCTTGAGCAATGCCGTGCCGATGCCAGACGAACGAAATCCGGGTGCGAGAAACAGGCTGTTGAAATGCGCTTTCGTCCAACTGGAGAATCCCACCAACATGTCACCGGATTCAGCAACCAGACTGCATGGCCAGCGTTGGGCGGCGCGGGTGGTGAAGAAGGACAGTCCGCGATGTTCGGCGATGCGCGGATCTTGCAATGGTGCCTGGGTTTCATGCCAGGCATCGTGATGAAGCTGCGCCACCTCCGCCTGTTCACTTTCCCTCATCGCGCGCAGGATGAAATTCAAGCGGCGAGCATCCAGGCGGCCATCGCCGCCATGCCAAGGCTTTCAATGATGGTGACTACCGACATGGGCAATTGAAACACTGTGCCCAGGCAGGCGCATTGTATGGTTTCCTTGCGCAGATTGGCCTGGATCACGCCGATGGCCCCGATAACGCTCAGGATGAGTGCGATCCACAGCATCGCAGGAATCTCCATGCGGAACAGGAAGGCGAGGCCCAGAGCGGTTTCTACGAAGGGATAGACAAAGCCCCAGGGTTTGAAAACTTTGGCAATGACATCATAGCGCGCATAGGCATTGGCGAAGGCGGATACATCGAGGAGCTTGAAAGCGCCGAACACCAAAAAGAAGCCGCCCATGAAATTGAGCATCCAGCCTGGCCCGGCGAGAGCTGCAACAGCAATCAGGCCGACGACGAGCAGCAGCGGATAGTAGGTCGCGAACCAATTCTCTGGTGCAGTTGCAGGTGGCGAAGCTTGCTCTTCTGCCGACACGCGGTAGCCGCCGATGGCCGCAAGAGCAGCATTCAATTTCTCCGCAGGCTGAGATTCATCCATCACAGCGCGGGGTGGTTCCAGCGTCACAGTCACTGAAGGTGCCACAGTTTTCAGCGCCCGCTCAACCTTGCGGGCACAGCCCGCACAGGTCATGCCAGAGACCACAAATGCATTCATGAATGAAAGCCCGGCCTATTCCAGATACAGGCGCAGTGAACCGGTAGCGCCGATCTGCACACCGACGACGCGGCCGACGCTGATGCGGTTGGCGGCGAGCGCACGGCGCGTCACCGGATTGGCAGCCAGGGCATGACGAAGCCTGCTGACACCGGCGGCGTTGCGATCGGCATAAATGCCAAGATTGATGAGTTCGTTGCCAAGGTCACTGACCGGTGACGCATTGTGCCAGTTCACATCGATGGCACCGACAGAAGGAACCTGGCGCAGCACTGCCACTTTGGAAGCGGCGGTACCGGCATGCATGATGGCGGAGGCGGCATCGGTCAAATCGGTTTCGCTGGCGCTCAGAAAGCCGGCGGCCGGGACCACCAGTGCCAGGAGCAGAAAGGCTTTGGGTAGGGATTTGAACATCAATCTCTCCAGTCAATAATCGACAAACACGCGCAGCGACCCTGAACCGCCAATCTGTACGCCCAACACTTTGCCAATGTCCACGCCATTGGCTGCGAGTGCCTTGTGGGTGACCGGGTTGGCTGCCAGGGCCCGGCGCAGTTGATTGACGCCGGCGGCGTTTTGCTGGGCGATCATCTGCACGTCACCCGACTCGTCGCCCGAGCCGACAGAGGCCGAACTGCCGCCGCGCACGGTGATGACGCCGACCGAAGGGACCTGCCGGAGATGGCGCACCAAAATGGCGTTCCTGCCAGCGCCCATGACGGCCGAATAGGCCTCAAAATCATTGGACGCGTCGATCTGGGCCAGCGCCGGGGTGGCGGAGGCCAAAGCCAGGGCGAAGAGGGCAAGCGTGATAACGCGGTTGGGCATGGGTGATCTCCTCGAAGTTCTTCCCTGAACAGACGTATGCTCGTGAAAGCTCCGTCACCAGCCGCAGCTCCGGCATGGCTGGCATGCAGGCCTGCGATGTGGGGTCGGGGTTTGACTCAGATGTCACAATCGCTAAATAGCGCGCAACTCGACGGGAATGACCGAAATGGCCAAGGCACGCACGCTCTATGACAAGATCTGGGACGACCATGTCGTCCACCAGGCGGAGGATGGCACCTGCCTTCTCTATATTGACCGCCATCTTGTCCATGAAGTGACCTCGCCCCAGGCCTTTGAAGGCCTGCGCATGACCGGCCGCAAGGTCAGGCATCCGGAAAAGACGCTCGCCGTCGTTGACCACAATGTGCCGACCACCGACCGCTCCAAAGGCATCCAGGAAGAAGAAAGCCGCATCCAGGTCGAGACGCTGGCGAAGAACGCCAAGGAATTCGGCATCCTCTATTTCAACGAACTCGACAAACGCCAGGGCATTGTTCATGTCGTCGGTCCGGAACAGGGTTTCACACTGCCAGGCACCACGATTGTATGCGGTGACAGCCACACTTCGACACATGGCGCATTTGGTGCGCTCGCGCATGGCATCGGCACATCGGAGGTGGAGCATGTGCTCGCCACCCAGACGCTGATCCAGAAAAAAGCCAAGAACATGCTGGTGCAGGTGGACAACAAACTCGCCCCGCATTCCACCGCCAAGGATATCATCCTGGCGATCATCGGCAAGATCGGCACCGCCGGTGGCACCGGGCATGTCATCGAATATGCAGGTCAAGCTATCCGCGACCTTTCGATGGAAGGCCGCATGACCATCTGCAACATGTCGATCGAGGGCGGCGCACGCGCCGGCATGGTGGCGCCTGACGAGAAGGCCTATGCCTATCTCAAGGGCAAGCCGATGGCGCCCAAAGATGCAGGGTGGGATGCGGCCCGGCACTACTGGGACTCGCTCGTCACTGAGGACGGTGCCCATTTCGACAGCATCATCAAGCTCGATGCCGCCAACCTGCCGCCGATTGTTTCCTGGGGCACGAGCCCGGAAGATGTGGTGTCGGTTGATGGCGCGGTGCCAAACCCTGATCTCATCGAGGATGAGGGCAAGCGCCAGTCAAAATGGCGCGCACTTGATTATATGGACCTGAAGCCCGGCCAAAAGATCACCGACATCGGTCTCGATGTGGTGTGGATCGGTTCGTGCACCAATGGCCGCATCGAGGACATGCGCGCAGTTGCCGAAGTGGTAAAGGGCAAGAAGGTTTCTGACCGGTTGGCGTATGCGATGATCGTGCCGGGCTCGGGCCTGGTGAAGGAACAGGCCGAACAGGAAGGCCTTGATGCAATCTTCAAGGCGGCAGGCTTCGAATGGCGTGAGCCAGGCTGCTCGATGTGCCTCGCCATGAACCCAGACCAGCTGAAGCCGGGCCAGCGCGCCGCCTCAACCTCGAACCGCAATTTCGAGGGCCGTCAGGGCTACCGCGGGCGTACACACCTGGTCAGCCCGCAGATGGCAGCGGCCGCAGCATTGGCCGGTCATTTCGTCGACATACGGCAAAATTAACTTGAGTACAGATGGCCGGGCGGCCTAAGCCGATTTTACCGAAAACCAACGATTTGGGGTCTAAAGTCCGCAGGTAGGGAAGGCCGGACGGACATAATGACAGGGGGAAACTTCCAATGAGTTCAGTGACCGTAAAGGCCGACGCCAAATTCCTGCGCCGGGTTCTGGTGGCGCTTGTGGGCCTTACCGTGTTTGCCGGTGCCGTCGCCGGTTTCACCACCGTCCAGGCCATGAACCATCCGTCGACAGCCTGCGACACGGACTGCTCCAACTAAGATTTCGATCTGAAACCTTGCGGTCCGCGCTTGGCGGATGTTGCGGCTTGTTAAAAACCGAAACCCGCCATGAGGGGCATGGCGGGCTTGGTGAAGGCCAGGTTTTGCAGGGGACCGGACTTTCAGGGGTTCGAAAAGTTGATCGCCAATTGAGACTTAGGGCGATTTTGACTTTTCAATAAAAAGTCAAAACGCTCTAGTAGCAGGCCCAAACTTTCTTGAGTACGCGGACCTTGTGGCCGACCCATGGGTCATAGCGCCAGGTCTTGACGAGGCGTGGGCCACAGTCGCCGCCGCCATAGCCAGCGCCCCAGTAGGGATAACCATAGCCGCCGTAACCTCCGTATCCGAGGCTGGCGCCGAAATGCGGGTGGCCGCCTGAACCAACGCCGAACCAGATGCTGTCAGCTTTGGCGGCACCGGAAAGACCGACGGCCAGAGTGGCGGCGGCAGCAAGTGCAATCAGGGTCTTCTTCATGGTCGTGTCCTTTTCCTTCATTCGCGGTGGGGATCACCGTTGATGGAACTCTTCTATGCGCGCAGGACTGAACTCACCCTGAGGCATGCATTCATACTGAGTTCAGGTTGAAATGCCGGTTTTGGAGGACTACAAGCCCCCGCCATGGCACGGAAAACCACGATTTTCATCGACGGCGAAGCAGGCACCACGGGTCTCCAGATCCGTGACCGCCTGAAGGCGCGGACCGATCTTGAACTGGTGTCGATTGCGGCGGACAGGCGCAAGGATGCGCAGGCGCGCGCCGATCTCCTGAACGGTGTTGATGTTGCCATTCTCTGTCTGCCTGATGAGGCGGCGATGGAAGCTGTCGCGTTGATCAAGCCGACATCCAAGACCCGCGTGATCGATGCTTCGACGGCATTCCGCGTGAACCCGGACTGGGCATATGGTTTTCCGGAAATGAGCAAGGTGCAAGCCGAAAAGATTGCAGGGGCTTCGCGGGTGACCAATCCCGGGTGCTGGCCGCAAGGCCTCATTGCATTGGTAAAGCCGCTGCTTGATTCTAGGCCTGGTGCCGAAGAGCTATCCCGTCTCCTACCACGGGGTTTCGGGCTATACTGGCGGCGGCAGGAAGATGATCGAGGACTATGTGGCCAAGGGCGACGCCGCGCCACAGTATTTTCCCTATGGGTTGACGTTCCATCACAAGCATCTTCCTGAGATGAAGGTCTATACGGGCCTTACCCATGATGTATTCTTCGAACCCGTGGTCGGCCGGTTTGCCCAGGGCATGCTGACCTCGGTGCCGCTGTTCACTGATTTGCTCAGCCGCAAGTCATCTGCCACCGAAATTCACGGCCTGCTGGCCAAACATTTCGAAGGTGCCCGCTTCATCGAAGTCGCACCGCTGCAGCACATTGCCAGTGCGGCCGAGGTTTCGCCGGAAGTGCTGAACAATACAAACCGCATGCGGCTTCATGTTTTTGCCAATGAGGCGTTGGGGCAGGTGCTGCTGATGGCGATCTATGACAATCTCGGCAAGGGCGCCTCGGGCGCTGCCGTGCAGAATCTCAATCTCATGATCGGTGCGGATGAAGCCTCTGCCGTCGATCTCGCTGCGTAAGGAAGAAGTCTCATGCAAAAATTTGAAGTGATGACTGGCGTTGCCGCTCCGCTCAACATCGTCAATGTCGATACCGACATGATCATCCCCAAGCAGTTCCTGAAGACAATCAAGCGCACCGGCCTTGGCAAATCGCTGTTCTATGAAATGCGCTTCACGCAGGAAGGCAAGGAACAGCCGGATTTCGTGCTCAACAAGCAGGCCTACCGCAAGGCCGAGATCCTGGTCGCCGGTGACAATTTCGGCTGCGGCTCGTCGCGCGAGCATGCGCCCTGGGCACTGCTCGATTTCGGCATCAAGTGTGTGATCTCCACGAGCTTTGCCGACATTTTCTACAACAACTGTTTCAAGAACGGCATCCTGCCGATCAAGGTTTCGCCGGATGATCTGAAGAAGCTGATGGATGACGCCTCGCGCGGCGCCAATGCCACGCTGACCATCGATCTTCCCAATCAGGAAATCCGTGGGCCTGATGGTGGCAAGGTGAAGTTCGACATCGACGCGTTCCGCAAGCACTGCCTGCTCAACGGGCTTGATGACATCGGCCTCACGATGGAAAAGGCGCCGAGCATCGACGCCTACGAAAAGAAGGTCGCGGGCGCACGGCCCTGGGCCTAAACCTCAACTAACAGGGAAAAGACCGTGTCGCCCATCTTCACCACGGTCTTTCCTGTCTTCGGCATGATCGTGCTGGGCTATGGCTTTGCACGGATCAGGATCATTGATGCTTCGGCCGTCAGGGGCCTCAGCCTCTTTGTCTTCAATGCGGCTTTGCCCGCCCTGCTGTTCCAAAGCACGGCGACGATGGACATGGCCGATGCGGCGCCCTGGAGCATGTGGCTGTGTTTTTTCGGCGGCGCGGCGATCACTTTTTTCCTGACCTGGCTCATCGCCCGCAACATGGAAGGTTTGAACCAGTCGGGCAGTGCCGTCATGTGCACGGCGGCAATCTATGGCAATCTCGGGCTCCTCGGCGTGCCTCTGGCGCTCTCGCATTTCGGCGACGTTGTGGGTGTGCCACTGGCGCTGATCCTTTCGGTGCATGCGCCGCTGATGTGGACTGTGGCCACCGTGCACCGCGAGATGGCGCGCAGCACAGGCCGGTTGAAATGGGGTGTCCTGGCCTGGGAACTTGCCAAGAGCCTGGGCACCAATGCCATCGTGCTGGCGCTGATCTTTGGCGGCATATACCGGACCTTGGGTTTGGGCCTGCATCCGATCCTGGCAAAGATGCTGCAGATGCTGTCTGATTCCTCGGTGCCGACGTCGCTCATTGCACTGGGCGCCTCGCTGGCGGCCTATTCGCTGCGCGGCTCGTGGAACGGCATGTTCCTGCTCATCGTCATGAAAATGATCGTCATGCCGGTTGTGGTGTTTGTGCTGGCGCGTTTTGTGTTTCCGCTGCCGCCGCTCTACGCCCAGATCGCCGTGTTGTTCGCGGCCATGCCGGCCGGCGCCAATGCGTTTCTGTTTGCACAGCGCTATGATGAGGCGGTGCCTGCCGTATCCGGTGCGATTGCCTTGGGAACGGGACTTGCAGCGATCAGCGCATCTGTGCTGCTTTATCTAGCCGATGCCGGAGTGATGGGATGACCAATTATGACGTGGTGATTGTGGGAGGTGCCATTGTGGGCTCCTCCACCGCCTATTTCCTGCGCAAGAACGGGTTCAAGGGTTCGATTGCCGTCATCGAAAAAGATCCGACCTATGCAAAGGCCTGCACGCCGCTATCATGGGGCGGCATCCGCCGCCAGTTTTCCAATGCTGAGAATATCCGGCTTTCGAATTTCGGGCTTGATCTGATCCGCAATCTCAAGAGCGAGTTCGGACCCGAAGCCGATATCAGTTTCCGCGAGACGGGCTATCTGGTGCTTGCAAGTGACGCCTCGGTTGCCGTGCTCGAAGAAAATGCTTCGCTGCAGAATTCCATGGGTGCCGATACCGTACTTCTGTCGCAGAGCGAGCTTGGGAAAAAATTTCCCTATGCGGTGTTTGATGGCATCGCGCTGGGCAGCCTGGGGCGCAGTGGCGAAGGCTGGTTTGATCCCTATGGTCTTCTCAATCTCATCCGCAAGGGTGCCATCGCCAAAGGCGTGACCTATATTGCCGACGAAGTCACCGCCATCGAGGCAGGCGACAAAGTGAAATCGGTCACGCTGAAAAGCGGGGCGAAACTTGGGGCAGGTGCTGTGGTCAATGCGGCAGGCACGTCGGGCGGCGAGGTCGCCGGCATGGTGGGTTTTGATCTCCCGGTCTCGGCCGCCAAGCGCTATGTCTATGTCGTTGATTGCCCCAAGGCGCCGGAGGAACTCCGCAAGGGGCCAGCGTGGTTCAACACCGACGGCGTCTACTGGCGGCCGGAGGGGCGCAATTTTCTCTTTGGCTTCACGCCCTCCGAGGAGGAGGAGCCGCAGGTCAAGGACTGGGAGATGGAGCATCACTGGTTTGAAGAAAAGATCTGGCCTTCGGCGGCGGCGCGCATTCCGGTCTTTGAAGAGCTCAAGGTCATCAGCTCATATGTTGGGCATTATGACTATAACTGGTTCGACCAGAACGGCATCATCGGACGTCATCCCACGCTGCCCAATTTCTATTTCGGCAATGGCTTTTCAGGCCATGGCATCCAGCAGGGCCCAGCGACAGGTAATGCCATTTCTGAAATGATCATTCATGGCGCATCGCGCACCATTGATCTCAAGCGCCTTGGCGTCGAACGCATTGTGGCCAAAGAGCCGCTGTTCGAAAAGAACATTTTCTGAATGGCCAAGGTTCTCGCCATCTCCTCACAGGTGGTTCTCGGCAGTGTCGGGCTTTCGATTGCGGTGCCGGCTTTGCAGGCGGAAGGCCATGAGGTGTTGGCGGTCCCCACCGTGCTGCTCTCCAACCATCCGGGACTTGGTCGGCCCAAGGGTGGGGCCATCGACATTGCGCCGCTGCTCGATGGCGTGGCCGGGATCGATGGTCTTTCAAAAACCGATGCGGTGTTTACGGGCTATTTTTCACAGCCGCAGCAGGTGGAGAAAGCAGCGGATGTGATCCGCGGACTGAAACCGGCATTGGTGACGGTTGATCCGATCATGGGCGACAATGGCAAGCTCTATGTTGCGGAAGCCGTTGCACAAGCGATCAGGATGCATCTGGTGCCTTTGGCCACCGTCATGACGCCCAATCTGTTCGAGCTGTCGTGGTTGACGGGACACACCATCGCCAATGCCGAAGAGGCGGTTGCTGCCGCACGCGCCTTGGCGCGTCCGGAAGTGATCGTCACCTCGGTGCCCGCGGGCGACCAATTGCTGACGCTACGGGTCACCGCCGATGCCGTGCAGCAGGTGGCTACCGTGAAGCGCGAGCAGGTTCCACATGGCACGGGCGATTATCTTGCCGGGCTTTATCTGGCGCACCGGCTGAAGCAGGACGCAGACAAGGCTTTTACGGCGACGATGGCCCGGCTTGAGGCTGTCATTGCAGCCAGTGTTGGACGGCGGGCGTTGAATTTCAGCGCGCGATTGAACACCGACTTTGTCGTTGGTGTTGATGGATGTCCCGGGGGTTGGATGGCTGTGATTTGGAAGGGTGTTTCCTCAAAACTAAGCTTTTTAGACTTGGGCGATTTTCCGATATTTTAAGAACCATGCAAAAATCATCGCTGTCGACATGCCGATTGGGTTTCCAAGGCAGAATATGGCCTTGCGGAATTACCGCAGACTATCTGGGAAACGCGAAAGTCTATTGCCTTTTGCTCCCGAGTTTTTCCCGTGCCATGCCGCGAATTGAATTGAGAACTATACGGAAGCTATCGTGCTCGAAAATTTCAGCGAACGACACCGCCAGAATACCGCCCGAAACAATCTTTTCAATCATTCCCAAAGATGCGTGAGATCGACGATCTTATGTCGTCGAGTTTGCAGTTTAGGGTGCATGAAGTACATCCGGAAGTTTCCTTCTTCGAGATGAATATGAGAAGTGCCCTTGAACATTCAAAGACCAAATTGGCAGGCGAAATGGAGCGACGGTTGGCCTTCTAGACGCGGTCCGGTTTTCCTCACGCTCATTTGAATAGAACTGACTTTCATATGTCTAAGGAGGTGAATACGGACGACATACTTGACGCTTGTGCCGCCGCTTGGTCCGCGCGGCGCATTATGAAGGGCAAGGCTCGCCAAACATTTTCCTGAAACCCCAGAGCCACCGGACGAAAAATAGCTTGTTGATGCGATTCACGGCGTACGAAGGCCTTGGCCATCATGGCATCAAGGCGCTTGGCAAAGGCCGCAGGGTCGGTCACGTTCTCGCCTTCGATGACGAAAGCCTGATCGAGCAGCAGATGCGCCGCATCGTCGACGGCGGAAGCACCTTTGGTCTGCACAGCAGCGGCCAATGCCTTGACCAGCGGATGAGTTGGGTTGATTTCCAGCGCCGGCGCTGAAATCGAAACGCCAGAATCCTTCTGGCGCGACAGGAGTTTTTCCAGGGTGCGGTCCAACTGCCCGTCACTGACAAGACAACAGGCAGAATCCGTCAAACGCTTCGAGGCGCGCACATCCGAAACGCGCGGGCCCAATGCCTGCTTGAAGGCGGCAATCAGGGTTGCGGTTTCAGCGGTGTCCTTGGGCTCATCCTTCGCTTCCGTGGCGGGCTTGATCTGGTCGAGATCGGCGGCACCCTGCGCCACCGACTTGAAGGGCTTGCCTTCAAATCCCATGGCGGTGCGTACCCAGAAGGCGTCGACAGCATCGGTGAGCAGCAGCACCTCAATGTCGCGCGATTTGTAACCTTCGAGCTGCGGACTGGCGGCGGCCTTGGCGGCATCCTCTGCGGTCAAATAATAGATCGCGGTCTGGTTTTCCTTGAGGCCGGCGATGTAGTCCTTCAGCGTGATGGCGTCGCGCGTGGTGGTCTTGAAGCGGGCAATTTCAAACAGGGCATCGCGGCGCTCCCAGTCTTCATAGAGGCCTTCCTTGATGACCGAACCAAAGATCTCCCAGATCTTGGCAAAGGTTGCGGCATCGTTGTCGGAGAGCTTCTTCAGCTCCTGCAGCACGCGGTTGGTGACGGCCTTGCGGATGGCGGCAACATCCGGATTGTTTTGCAGCATCTCGCGGCTGAGATTGAGCGGCATGTCGGATGAGTTGATGACACCACGCACAAAGCGCAGATAGGGTGGCAGAAGGCCCGCGTCATCGGCAATGAAGACGCGTTTCACATAGAGTTTCTGGCGGCCCTTGCGGTCAGCGTCATAAAGATCAAAAGGCCGTTCGCCCGGCACATAGAGAAGCACATTGTATTCCTGCCTCCCTTCGGCGCGGTAATGAATGGTCAGCGCCGGAGCTTCGGTGGAATGGCTGAGGATGCCAAAGAATTCCTTGTGCTGTTCCGGCGTCACTTCCGACCGGGCGCGCATCCAGATGGCGGAAGCGGAATTGATCTGCTTGGGTTCGCCTTCAGCTGCCAGCATGATGGGGTGGGCAATGTGGTCTGAATAGGTGTGGATGACCTGTTCGATCTTCCAGGGCTCGAGATAGTCGAGCGCGTCATCACGCAAATGCAGCACGATCTTCGTGCCGCGTTCCTGCGCTTCGGCTTCGTCCACGGTGAAGGTGCCTTCGCCGTTCGAGCGCCAGACATGGGAGGTTTTCTCACCCGCCTTGCGGGAGAAGACCTCGACTTCCTTGGCCACCATGAAGGCAGCGTAGAAGCCGACGCCAAACTGACCGATGAGCTGCGGTGCGTCTTTATCCTGGGCAGCCGCGACAAAATTCTGCGTGCCGGATCTGGCTATGGTGCCAAGGTTTTCCGTAAGTTCTGTGGCGCTCATGCCGATGCCGCTGTCGGCTATGGTCAAGGTCTTGGCGGTCTTGTCAGGGGTGATGGTGATGAAAAGCTTCGGATCCTGCTCGAGAAGCCCGGGATTGGCTATCGCCTCATAGCGCAACTTGTCGAGCGCATCCGAAGCATTGGACATGAGCTCGCGCAGGAAGACATCGCGGTCGGAATAGACCGAATGCACCATCATGTGCAGAAGCTTGCCGACCTCTGCCTGGAATTCCTGGGGTTTGGATGTGCCGTCCGTGCTCATAGCCTGCTCCGCGTTCGCGCCGGATATCGTAAAGGCCAGAACATCCGTCAAGAGGATAGATCAGAAGGCTGCCGTGAAAGAAAAGGGCGGCCGCAACTGGCGACCGCCTTAAGATTCTCACAGACTCACTTACGCAAGCCTTCTGAGGTACAGGGGGCCCGGCCGGTACAGGGGCTTTGAAGGGGCTGGGGGTAAACAAAGCGACCGGCCGGGCTGTCGAGGCAACGATGAATTTGTGCCCCTCCATCGTGACGAAGGCTTGATTGAATTGAGGCGAAACTGGGGAATTTCGCCCTTGCAGAAAAATCCTCTTCGCCTCATGTTACGGGGACATGACGAACGGATTGCAATGAGCAGCGACGGCTCGGAAATTCTTCCGTTTCCGCATAAACTGCACAAGCCGGTGGCCTTCGACCGCAAGGAGTTGGCTCTCATCCTCGCCGTTTATGGGCGACAGGTCGCTGCGGGCGAATGGCGTGACTATGCCATGGACTTCGGCAAGGAGGCAGCGCGTTTCGACATCCACCGCCGCGCTTCGGAACAACCCCTGTATTCGATCGTGAAAAATCCGGAGTTCTCCGGCAGAGGCGGGCTCTATTCGGTGGTGGCCCCGGGGGGCCTGATCATGCGCCGCGGCAATGATCTTGCCCAGGTGCTGAAGGTTCTGGAAAAGAGGCCTCGCTTCGAGGCCTTTTAAATTTCAACCGCTCAAATGAAAACGCCATCGGCAAAGCCGATGGCGTTGAAACTCTCTCTGTCCTTGATTAGCGACGGTCGCCCATGAGGCGCAGAATGCTCAGGAACAGGTTGATGAAGTCGAGATAGAGGGTGAGCGCACCCATGATGGCCTTGCGGCCCATCATCACGCCATCGTCACCTGCAAAATACATGTTCTTGATGCGCTGCGTGTCCCAGGCGGTGAGGCCGGTGAACACGAGGACACCAATCACCGAGAGGGCGAAGTTCATGGCAGAGTTCTGCAGGAACACATTCACCAGCGAGGCTATAATGAGGCCGATCAGGCCCATGAACAAGAAGGCACCAAAGCCTGTGAGGTCACGCTTCGTCGTATAGCCATAGAGGCTGAGGGAGGCGAAAGCCGCGGCCGTCACCAGGAAAGCCTGGACGAGTGAACCACTGGTATAAACCAGCGCCAGCGGGGTGAAACCCACACCAACCAGGGCTGCATAGACCCAGAAAGTGAGCTGGGCGGCACCAACACTCATTGTCTGGATGCGGAAAGACAGGAAAAACACCAGTGCCAAGGGTGCCAGAAGCAGGATCCACATCAGCGGCCCGTGGAACAGGGTGACGCCCAATGGGGTCAGGTTGCCGCCGGCATCGACAGCCATGTTGTAGGTGCCGAAAGCGGCAGCACCAGTCAGGGCAAGACCGCCCGCCATGTAATTGTAAACCTTGAGCATATAGGACCTGAGACCCAGGTCCATTCCAAGGCTGGAGGCACCAGCCTGGGGAAAATTACGAAAATCGGACATAGCGAACTCCCTTTGATCCATGCGGAATATGGAATGCAGCATTGAAACATTCAAGGGACAAGCGCATTGATTGCCTGCGCAAGCTTAATGTCCAGGTCGCTCACGCCGCCCTTGGAATGGGTGGTGAGGGTCACGTCCACCCGGTTGTAAACATTGAGCCATTCCGGGTGGTGATCCATCTTTTCGGCGATCAAGGCGACGCGTGCCATGAAGCCGAAGGCGGCATTGAAGTCCTTGAACTTGAAGGACCTGAAAATCGCATCCCGGCCTTCGACCTTGGTCCAGCCCGGAGGTGGCTCAAGCATAGGCAGGGCCATAGGCCTCTTCCACCGCATAAGGCCCGCCGCCGCGCGAGGGCTTGGAGGAAAAGAGCACGAAGCGTTCGATTTCGAAGGGGCGCGACTTATAGAGCGCGTGGCTTTCAATGAAGATACGAAGCGAATGCGGATCAGGATCGCGCAGCCGTGCCAGGGTGACATGGGGAATATATTTGCGGCCTTCGGGGACGAGGCCCAGCAGCTGGCAGATGCGCTCCTGCGAAGCCTGCAAACGCCGCAGCTCAGCCGACTCTTCAATCAGGGCGATGATGGCATGGGGCTTGTTGCCACCAAAGACATCGATGCCCTTGATGTTCAAGGAAAAAGGCTGAACGTCAGCTTCATCGAGAGCGAGCATGACATCACGGCCCAAGGCGTCGTCAATGTCTCCGATGAAGCGCAGGGTAATATGGAAGCTTTCGCGGTCTATCCAGCGCGCGCCCATGATGCCGCCCTGCATGAAGTTCAGGTCGAGCGCAATATCTGGGGGAAGTTCGAGGCCGGTGAACAAACGCATCATGGTGCAGCCCTCCGTCAGTTTGACGCCGCCCTGGTTGCAGTAAAATGCAACCTGCCCAAGCTTGCGCCCACAGGGCCCGGCGCGCCATTTACAAGCCTGTAACTTGTTGGCCAGCCTGCCCGAATCACGAACTTATATGAAAGATGATTTATGGCAACTTGCTTACAAACTGTTCGACGAGGGGCAGCATTTTGGCAACAATGACCGTCACACCCTTGTCATTGGGATGGATACCGTCGGCCTGATTCAGACCGCGGATCAGCGGCCACGCCATCGAGATAAAATGGATAGATCAGTGCGCCATAATCGGCGGCCAAATGAGCATAAATGGGGTTAAATTTCGCCTCATAATCGGGCCCGAGATTGGGCGGCGCCTTCATGCCCAGAATGAGCACGGGCAGGTTCCTCGCCCTGGCCTTGTCCATCACCTGACGCAGGGCCTGATCGGTCTGCTCCGGCGGCAGGCCGCGCAACGCATCATTGGCGCCAAGTTCGAGAATGATCGCCCTTCACATCATCGGTCAGGGCCCAGTCGAGGCGCGCTGCCCCCTGTGCTGCCGTATCGCCCGATACACCGGCGTTGATGATGGTGACATCCTTGCCGGCTTTTTTCAGCGCGGCCTGCAGCACATCCGGCATGGCATGGCCGGGATCGAGCCCCAGGCCCGCGGTCAGGCTGTCGCCCAGAGCGAGAATGGTGGTGGTGGCGGAGGCAGGTGTGAGGCAAAGGCAGAGCAGAAAAAGAAACATGCAAAGGCGGCGCATGATCCCTATATCTCCCCTGCCTCTGCTGGAAACAAGACCTTGATCCCTGCGCTGAAATTCGAAAATGTCTCGCTCACTCTGACGTCACATGCGGGTCCGGTCGACATCCTCAAGGGTGTAAGTTTTGAAGCCAAGACTGGCGAAGCCATTGGGGTTATCGGACCTTCGGGATCAGGCAAGACATCCCTGCTGATGGTGGCTTCGGGGCTTGAATCTGCCACCAGCGGAAGGGTGCAAGCGGCGGGCCTTGATCTCACCGGCAAATCGGAATCGGCGCTGGCGCAGTTCCGGCGCGACACCATCGGCATCATCTTTCAGTCCTTTCACTTGATCCCGACGATGACGGCACTCGAAAATGTCGCGGTGCCGCTGGAGTTCAAAGGTGCAACCGATGCCTTCGCGCGCGCCGAAGACAGTCTAAAGCGTGTGGGCCTCAGCCACCGTCTCACGCATTATCCGAGCCAGCTTTCGGGTGGCGAGCAGCAGCGCGTGGCCATTGCGCGTGCCGTGGCGGCTGGTGCGAAAATCCTGCTCGCCGATGAACCCACCGGAAATCTTGACCAGGAGACCGGGGCCACGATCATCGACCTGCTGTTTGAGTTGCAGACGAAAGAGGGAGCGACGCTGCTTCTTGTGACGCATGACCGCAACCTTGCCAAGCGCTGCAGCCGCATCCTCGAGGTGCGCGACGGCATGGTGAAAGAAGGCCATCTCTGATGCTGTGGCTGCGGCTGGCGTTGCGCAATCTGCGCTCCGGCCTCAAGGGTTTCTGGATTCTTCTCACCTGCCTGACGCTGGGTGTGGCCGCGATTGCCATGATCGGTCGCTTGGCATCTTCGGTCTCACGCGGCATTTCCGAGCAAGGACAGATATTGCTCGGCGGTGATGTCGAATTCGCCCTGGTGCAGCGTGAGGCCAAGCCCGACGAACTGGCCTGGATGGAGAGCAAGGGCATGGTGAGCCATGTCGCCACCATGCGCGCCATGGCACAGGCGGGCGGCTCCTCGGCAATGGTCGAGTTGAAGGCTGTCGATGATGCCTATCCGCTCTATGGCAAAATGGATCTCGAGCGTGACCAGCGCCTGTATTTTCTGTCGAGCGACAGCCGCAAGGGTGTTGCGGTCGAGCCGCTGCTGCTGTCGCGGCTCCATCTCCAGCTTGGCGACGCCCTGAAACTCGGCAATGCCGAATTTGCCATCACCTCGATCATTCATGACGAACCGGACCGCATTGCCGGCGGCATCGCGCTTGGCCCACGCGTGCTGTTCACGCAGGATGAGCTGGCGGCGACGGGCCTGGTGCAGCCCGGAAGCCTCGTGGTTCATGCCTACCGTATCAAGCTGCCGGGTGCGGCTTCGCTGAAAGCCGCCAAAGCGGTGATGGACGAGGCCAAGAGCAAGTTTCCGGAAGCGGGCTGGCGCATGCGCGCGACCGACAAGGCCGCACAGGGGGCCGATGAATTTGTCGGCCGCGTTTCCACATTCATGACGCTGGTTTCGATTGCCGCTCTGGTGATCGGCGGCGCCGGCATTGCCAATGCGGTCTCGGCCTTTGTTGACCGCCGGCGCGAGACCATCGCGGTGCTGAAATGCCTTGGTGCACAGAACCGCGACGTGATCGCGATCTCGCTCATCGAAATCCTGCTGGTGAGCTGCGTGGGCATGGCGATTGCGCTGCTGCTGGGTGCTGCGACACCCTACGTGGTCAAGACGCTGTTCGGCAGCATCATCCCTTTGCCGCTGTCGCTGCGTTTTGATCCCTGGCCCCTGGTCTTTGCGCTGGTGCTGGGCTTCATCATCACAGTGGCATTTTCGCTGTGGCCCCTGGCGCGGATTGGTTCCATCCGCGGTGCGGCGCTGTTCCGCGCACTGGGATTTGCCGAAGGCGGATGGCCACCATTTGCGATCATGGTGACGACGGCACTGCTGATCGCGCTGGCGGCGGGGCTCACCGTTGCGGTCATTGATGACAGATGGGTGGCACTGGCTTTTGTCGGCGGGCTGGCCGCGAGCTGTGCCGGGTTGTGGCTGCTGTCCTGGGGCATCGTCAAACTTGCCAGCCTGATGCCGAAGCCGCGCGGCCTGCTCATCCGGCAGGCGGTAACGGCCCTTTACCGTCCGGGCGCTACGTCCCGCTCTGTGATCATGGCGCTGGGGCTCGGGCTTTCGCTGTTCGTGACCCTGGCGCTGACCGACCAGACGATCAGCCGCGAACTGCGCGCCAATCTTCCCGACAAGGCGCCGGCATTTTTCTTTGTCGATGTGCAGAATAGCGACTTCGATGCTTTCAAAACCCTTCTCACCTCGCAGCCGGGTGTCACCGATGTTTCAGAGACGCCGATGCTGCGCGGGCGCATTTCCAAGGTGAAGGGCGTTCCCGCCGAGGACGTCAAGGTCAAGGAAGATGGCGCCTGGGTGTTGAAAGGTGACCGCGGCCTCACTTTTTCTGATGATGTGCCCAAGGGCTCGTCACTGGTGACTGGGACGTGGTGGACCAAGGATTATGCAGGGCCGCCCATCGTGTCGCTCGCCGATGACATCGCCGACGCGCTTGACATGAAGGTCGGCGACAAGATCACCGTCAATGTGCTGGGCCGCGATGTCGAAGCGACGGTGGCTTCGACGCGCAAGGTGGACTGGAAATCGCTCGCCATCAATTTCGTGCTGGTGTTCAACCGTTCGGCCCTGGAAGCGGCACCCCATTCCGAACTGGTGACGGCGGAAATGAAAGGCGGCGATGAAGGCCAGGTGCTCAACACCATGGCGGCGGCCTATCCTGCAGTGACGGCGGTGCGCGTCAAGGACGTGCTGCAGACGGTGGGCGATCTTCTGTCGCGCATGCTGGCAGCGGTGCGCGGCGCCAATGTGATTTCGCTTTTGACCGGCGTTCTGGTTCTTGCGGGGGCTTTGGCGGCGGGGCTTTCGGCGCGGAGCTATGAAGCGGTGGTGCTCAAGACCTATGGTGCAACGCGCGGGCAGCTGCTTGCCGCCTTCATGCTGGAATATGGCCTGCTGGGCCTTGTGGCCGCAGGCTTCGGCATTGTGGTCGGCGGCATTGCCTCGTGGTTTCTCGCGCATTTTGCTCTCGAGATGGAATTCGTTTTTTCGCCGCTGACGGCTGTCATCACGGCGGCACTGGCCATGGTGATCACCATCGGGGCCGGGCTGGTGGTAACGGTGCGCGCACTTTCGGCCAAGCCTAGCTTCTATCTCCGGAACGAGTAAAAGCGGGCCATGGTTGTTCTCAATCGCATCTATACGCGCACCGGCGACAAGGGCGAGACGGCGCTCGGTTCGGGCGAGCGTGTCTCGAAGGCGAGCTTGCGCATTGCGGCCTATGGCACTGTCGATGAAACCAATGCGAGTGTCGGCGTGGCGCGGCTTTCGACCACGGGCGATGATCTGATGAAGCTCGACCTGATGCTGATGCGCATCCAGAATGAGCTCTTTGATCTTGGCGCTGATCTGTGCGTCCCGGACCGCGGCCAGAAGCTTGACTATGAACCGCTTCGTATTCTGCCCAAGCAGTATGAGCGGCTGGAACAAGAGATCGATGAATTGAATGCTGATCTTGCGCCGCTGCGTTCTTTTGTTCTGCCCGCCGGCCATCCTGCTGCGGCGCAGCTTCATGTCTGCCGCACCGTCTGCCGCCGGGCGGAGCGCCTGATTGTGGAACTTGCCGCGCAGGACAATGAGCCGGTGAGTGAGGGTGCCATTGCCTATATCAACCGGCTTTCGGATTTCTTCTTCGTCGCCAGCCGCTGGGTGAATGCCAAGGCCGGCAATGGCGACGTGCTCTGGGTGCCCGGGAAAACACGGTGATTCCGCTCCATCTCCCTCATTGTCATCCCGGCGAAAGCCGGGACCCAGAAATCCGCGCTCAGCGCTTTTTGAAAGTCTGGGTCCCGACGTCCGTCGGGATGACGAAGTAGGATGCTTCACGCCATACTTGCCGGGCTGGCCCTGGGTGGCAGCCTTATCGTGGCCATCGGGGCGCAGAATGCCTTCGTGATCCGGCAGGGTGTCCTCAACCGGCATGTGTTCTGGATCTGCCTGTTCTGTGCTTTGTCCGATGCCGTGCTGATCTGGGGCGGCACATACGGACTGGCGGCGCTGCTGGCTTTGGTGCCGCAGCTCCTGTCTGGTGATGCGCTATGGCGGCGCTGCTCTTCCTCATCTGGTATGGCTTCAAGGCGGCGCAGCGCGTGCTGCATCCGCAGGTGCTGACCGAGAGCGATGCCAGCCGTCAGAGCCTGGGATCAGCGCTGGCTTTGTGCGCCGCGTTCACCTGGCTCAACCCGCATGTCTATCTCGACACGGTGGTGCTGGTGGGTTCGGTGGCCAATGCCAGGCCACAAGGCGAACAAGCGCCTTTTGCGGCCGGGGCTTCGGCCGCCTCCTTCATCTGGTTCTTTGCCATCGGCTATGGGGCCAAGGCTTTAAGGGGGCCGTTGTCGCGGCCGCAGGTGTGGCGGGCATCGATGTTCTTATCGCTCTCGTCATGTTCTGGCTGGCGGTAAAGCTGGTTGTTGGCGGTTGACGGAATTGGACTCCTCAATGCCGCAGCGGCATTTGACTTGGGGCTCGCCTCCCGCCTAGAAGCGCCCGAATCCTAACAGAGGACTGCTCATGAAGGTTCTGGTCGCGGTCAAGCGCGTCGTTGATTACAACGTCAAAATCCGGGTGAAAGCGGATGGTTCAGGTGTCGAGCTCGCCAATGTGAAGATGTCGATGAACCCGTTCGATGAAATCGGCGTCGAAGAGGCGATCCGCCTGAAGGAAGCGGGCAAGGCAACGGAAGTGATCGCCGTCACCATCGGCCCGGCCCAGGCGCAGGAAACACTGCGCACGGCACTCGCCATGGGTGCTGACCGCGCCATTCTCGTCAAGCATGACGACTATGTTGAACCACTCGGTGTGGCCAAGATCCTCAAAGGCATCGTTGAAGCCGAGAAACCGGAAATCGTGATCACCGGCAAGCAGGCCATCGATGACGACTGCAACCAGACCGGCCAGATGCTGGCCGCTTTGTTGGGCTGGCCGCAGGCCGCCTTCTGCTCAAAGATCGAACTCGGTTCCGGCGAAGCCACCATCACCCGCGAAATCGACGGCGGCTTGCAGCAGATCAAGGTGAAGACGCCGCTGATCGTGACGACGGACCTGCGCCTCAACCAACCGCGCTATGCCTCGCTGCCCAACATCATGAAGGCAAAGAAAAAGCCGCTCGACGAAAAGACGCCTGCCGATTACGGCGCTGACGTGAAGCCCCGCCTCAAGGTGGTCAAGACCGAAGAGCCGCCGAAGCGGCTGGCGGGTGTCAAGGTGAAGTCGGTTGCCGAACTGGTGTCGAAACTCAAGGAAGCAGGAGCGATCTGATGGCTGTTCTCCTCATTGCCGAACATGACAATGCGGCCCTCAAGGATGCCACCCACAAGGCGCTCTCGGCTGCGGCCAAGATGGGCGGCGATGTGCATGTGCTGGTGGCTGGCCACAAGGCTGAAGGTGCTGCGAAGGCTGCGGCGAAGCTTGCTGGCGTGAAGAAGGTTCTTCACATTGACACGCCGGATCTGGAACGTCCGCTGGCGGAAGCGATGGCGGCCAATATCGTGGCGCTGGCTTCCGGTTATGACCATATCGTGGCGCCTGCGACCACCAACGGCAAGAACTACATGCCGCGCGTGGCGGCACTTCTCGACGTGATGCAGATTTCGGATATTTCTGATGTGGTGTCGCCCGACACCTTCGTGCGCCTGATCTATGCTGGCAATGCGGTGCAGACGGTGCAATCGACCGACGCCAAGAAGGTGGTGACGGTGCGCACTGCGTCGTTCCCGGCTGCCGGTGAAGGCGGTTCTGCGAGTGTTGAATCGGTGAAGCCTGCGGCCAATCCGGGTCTCTCGTCTTACGTCAGCGAGAACCTGACGCAGTCAGACCGTCCGGAACTCACCTCCGCCAAGATCATCGTCTCGGGTGGCCGGGGCATGCAGTCGGGCGAGAACTTCAAGCTGCTCGAAGCGGTGGCCAAGAAGCTCAATGCCGCTGTCGGTGCCTCGCGCGCGGCGGTTGATGCCGGCTATGTGCCCAACGACTATCAGGTCGGCCAGACCGGCAAGGTGGTGGCCCCCGACCTCTACATCGCGGTTGGCATTTCCGGTGCGATCCAGCATCTCGCCGGCATGAAGGATTCAAAGACCATCGTGGCCATCAACAAGGACGAGGAAGCGCCGATCTTCCAGGTCGCCGATTATGGCCTCGTGGCCGATCTGTTCACTGCCGTTCCGGAGCTGGAAAAGGCGCTTTAAGGTTTGGCGCGAATCCCGATCGGCAAGCCCATTGGCTTGCCGGGAAGCGCACTTTAACCTTGGTTTTTGCAGTTGCGAAATAGACTTGAGTTGAGGGGCGGAGCGTAATAGCTTCGCTCCTTCTGCATCTCGTGCATGATCAGCAAAAGTGGACACCGGTTTTGCGTCAGATCATGCACGACTTTATTGAATCGATCACGTTTTGTCAGTTTTGAATGACTCATTCAAAACTGACCGTGATCTAGGGGACGCGTGATGGCAATTGCGAAAGTGGGCGTGATTGGTGCTGGGCAAATGGGCGCCGGCATTGCCCAGGCCTGTGCCGCCGCCGGATATGACGTCATCCTCAACGACATGTCGGAAGAGCGCATCCAGGCCGGGCTCGATGGCATTGCCAAGAATTTCGACCGGCGCATCAAGGCCGGGAAATCCACGCCAGACCAGAAAACCGCGGCGATGGCCAAGATCGCCTCTGCCTCCGATCTCTCGGCCTTCCGCAATTGCGACCTGGTGATCGAGGCGGCCGCTGAAAAAGAGTCGATCAAGAAGCAGATTTTCGAGAGCCTCGCTCCGCATCTGAAGCCCGACTGCATCATCGGCACCAACACCTCGTCGCTTTCAATCACGCGGCTTGCCGCCTCATCGGGCCGGCCAGACAGGTTCATGGGCATACATTTCATGAACCCGGTTCCGGTGATGGAGCTTGTCGAACTCATCCGCGGCATTGCCACCAATGAAGCGGTGTTCAAGTCGGTGCAGGATTTTGTGACCTCACTGGGCAAGACCACGGCTGTTTCGGAAGATTTCCCTGCCTTCATCGTCAACCGCATTTTGCTGCCGATGATCAACGAGGCGATCTACACGCTTTATGAGGGTGTGGGTGGCGTGGAAGCGATCGACAAGGCGATGAAGCTTGGCGCGCATCATCCGATGGGGCCCCTTGAGCTTGCCGATTTCATCGGGCTCGACACCTGCCTTGCCATCATGCAGGTGCTGCACGATGGCCTGTCAGACTCGAAATACCGGCCGTGTCCGCTGCTGGTTAAGTATGTCGAGGCAGGCTGGCTGGGCCGCAAGGTCAAGCGCGGCTTCTATGACTATTCCGGTGAAAAGCCGGTGCCGACGCGCTGAGTGCGCCGCTAGCTTTTACCTGCGCACTTCCCATATAAGCGGCGCCATGACCCTGCCTTTCCGCAAGATGAACGGCCTCGGCAACGACTTCGTTGTGATCGATGCCCGGGCCAAGCCCTTGGATATTTCCGAGGCGCAGGCGCGTGCCATTGCCGACCGTCAGTCGGGCATTGGCTGCGATCAATTGATTGTGCTGGAGAACTCGTCCATCGCCGATGTGCGTATGCGGATCTGGAATGCGGAAGGCGGCGAAGTCCCATCCTGCGGCAATGCCTCGCGCTGCATTGCCGATCTTGTCTTTGAGGAAAAGCATTCGAAGGTCGCGACCATCGAAACCAAGGGCGGCATGCTGAAGGCGCACAAGGCCGGCGAACATCTCGTCACCATCGACCAGGGCAAGCCGAAATTCGGTTGGCAGGACATCCCGCTGTCGGAACCTTTCGCTGACACGCGCCATATCGAGCTGCAGGTCGGGCCTATCGATAAGCCGCTTCTGCATTCACCTTCAGTGGTCAATGTCGGAAATCCGCATTGCATCTTCTGGGTTAATGATCTCGATGTGGTTGACCTTTCCAAGGTCGGGCCGATGATCGAACATCACCCGCTGTTCCCGGAACGCACCAATGTCTCGCTGGCGAAGGTGGTCTCGCGCAAGCATGTTCATTGCTGAAAGTGTGGGAGCGTGGCGCCGGACTGACCAAGGCCTGCGGCACGGCGGCCTGCGCCACGATGGCGGCCGGACACCGGCTCAAGATCATCGATGCCACATGCAAGATCACATTGCCGGGTGGCGACCTGATGATGGCGGTCACAGCCGACAATGGCCATATCCTGATGACCGGGCCCTGCCGCGCTCGATTTTGAAGGGACGCTGCCGAAAGGCCTGTTGTGAGCGAAACGCAAATCCATACTTTTGGTTGCCGTCTCAACACGTTTGAGAGCGAGATCATGCGCGGGCATGCTGCAAAGGCGGGCCTTTCGGATGCGATCATCTTCAACACCTGTGCGGTGACGGCGGAAGCCACGCGGCAGGCCAGACAGGCGATCCGCAAGGCGCACAAGGAACATCCGGACGCGCAGATCATCGTGACGGGCTGTGCGGCACAGACCGAGGCCGACACATTTGCGGCGATGCCGGAAGTGTCGCGTGTGCTGGGCAATGAGGAAAAGCTGCAGGCTTCCGCCTGGCTGCCACACTCCAACCGGCCGCGCGTTGATGTCTCCGACATCATGCAGGTCAAGGAAACGCGGCCGCCGATGATCGACCGGCTGACGGCACGCACCCGCGCCTTCGTGCAGGTGCAAAATGGCTGTGACCACCGCTGCACCTTCTGCATCATTCCGTTTGGACGCGGCAATTCGCGCTCGGTGCCGATTGCTGACGCGGTCGAACAGGTGCGCCGTCTGGCGGCGGAAGGCCATCATGAGATTGTGCTCTCCGGTGTTGACCTCACCTCATGGGGTGCCGATCTTGAGGGCGCGCCGAAACTTGGAAAACTGCTCGCTGCCATTCTCACGCAGGTGCCGGAGCTGAAGCGGCTGCGGCTCTCGTCCATCGATTCCATCGAGGCTGATGATGAACTCATTGAGATCATCAGCGGCGAGATACGGCTGATGCCGCATCTGCATCTTTCTCTGCAGCATGGCGACAACATGATCCTGAAGCGCATGAAGCGGCGGCACAGCCGCGATCATTCGATCCGCTTCTGCGAAGACCTGCGCGCGCGGCGCAAGGACATGGTGTTCGGTGCCGACATCATCGCCGGGTTCCCGACTGAGACGGATGAGATGTTCGAGAACTCCCTGCGCATCGTTGATGAATGCGGGCTGACCTTCCTGCATGTCTTTCCCTATTCGCCGCGCCCCGGAACGCCCGCCGCCAAGATGCCGCCTGTCGACCGCGACGTGGTGAAGCGCCGTGCCGCCTTGTTGCGGGCCAAAGGGGAAGCGCGGCTGCAGCAATTTCTGTTGAAGGAAGTGGGAGCCACGCGTGACGTGCTGGTGGAGACACCTTCGACGGGGCGCACCCCTCATTTTGCCATGGCCCGGTTTGAGACGGCGATGATGCCGGGTGCTGTCGTCAGGGCCAAGGTGGTTTCGGCTACGGCCTCGCACCTTCACATGGGCATCTGATGGCCGGTTTCTTCAAGAAGCTGTTCAACCGCATCACGGGAAAACCGGCGGAAGAGACAAAACCGGAAATGCCGGACGTTGCCGCCCTTCCTGCGCCTGAGCCGGAAGTGGTGGCACCTGAGCCCGGGACTGAAATTCTTCTGCCGCCAGAGCCCGCAGCGCCACCGGTTGTCGTTGACCCAGTGCCCGAGCCGCCCCCTCCGCCAGAGCCGGAACCTGAAGCTGAACCCGAACCTGTTGTACCACCGCCGGAAACGAAACGTGTGGCGCGGCCTGTTCCAATGCAGGAACAGTTCCAGCCGGTTGCCAAGCCGCCGAAAGCTCAGACATTAGAAAAGCTGGCACGCGCCAAGCCAGCACCTCCACCCAAGAAAGCACCGGTGAAGGAAGCGCCGCCGCCGAAGAAGGCTGCTGTCAAAGCCGAAGCGCCGACGAAGACTCCGAAAAAGGAAGAACCGGCGAAACCAGCTCTGGCCAAAAAGGCCGTCAAGCCTGCGCCGCCACCCAAGCCCGAGAGAAAAGAAGCGCCTCCGCCTCCTAAGCCACAGGTGAAAGCAGAAGCTCCCTGAACCGGCTCCCGCCGCCCCCGGTTGAAGCCTATATTATCCCAACGCCGCCGCCTCCAGCCCCGCCGATCCCGGTTCTGGTTGAGGACATCACGCCGGTTGAGCCCGTCGCCGAAGAATCGGCACCGTCGCCTGTTCTGGCATCCGTGCTTCCGCCCGCCGTGCCGCAAAGCGGTGGCTGGTTCTCACGGCTCCGCACCGGACTCTCGAAGTCGTCACGTTCCCTGACAGGTTCGATCACCTCGATCTTCACCAAGCGTAAGCTTGATAAAGACACCCTGCAGGATCTGGAGGACACGCTGGTGCAGGCCGATCTCGGGCTGCCAGTTGCAGAGCGCATCATCGCGCAAGTGAGCCACGGCCGCTATGACAAGGAAATTGACCCCGAAGAGGTAAAGCAGATCCTGGCCAGCGAAGTGGCCAAGGTGCTGAAGCCGGTCGAAGTGCCGTTCAACTTTGGGCATGAGAAGCCGTTCGTGATCATGGTCGTGGGCGTCAATGGCTCCGGCAAGACCACCACCATCGGCAAACTTGGCGCCATCGCCAAGAGCGAAGACTACAAGGTGATGTTTGCGGCTTGCGACACATTCCGTGCCGCGGCGATTGAACAGCTTACCGTCTGGGGCAAGCGCATTGGTGCCGAGACCATCTCACGCCCCACCGGCGCTGATGCGGCAGGCCTGGCCTTTGATGCGCTGAAACAGGCGCAGGAAAACGGCACCGACATTCTCTTTGTCGACACCGCGGGCCGGTTGCAGAACAAGACCCATCTGATGGATGAGCTCGACAAGGTGGTGCGTGTCATCAAGAAACTCGATGCGGCTGCACCCCACGCCGTACTGCTGGTGCTTGACGCGACAACGGGCCAGAATGCTCTCTCACAGGCCGAGGTTTTCACCAAGGTTGCGGGGGTCACCGGGCTTATCATGACAAAACTGGACGGCACGGCCCGGGGCGGCATTCTCGTCGCCATTGCCGAGAAATTCAAACTTCCCATCCATGCCATCGGCGTGGGTGAAACCATTGACGACCTGCAGCCTTTCGATGCGACAGGCTTTGCGCGGGCGATTGCGGGACTGAACGAGACATGAGCAACATAAAGCTGACACAGGCACAGAAGCTGCTCCTCGACTTGGGTCCGCTGCTGGCCTTCTTCGTCGCCAACTGGAAGTTTGGTCTGTTGTGGGCCACCGGTGTCCTGATGGTGGCGACCTTCATTTCGCTCGCTGTCACCTATTATGTGACACGCACGATCAACAAGTTCACGCTGCTGGGGGCGGTGTTCGTCGGCCTGTTTGGCGCGATCACGCTCTATCTGCAGGACCCATGGTATCTCAAACTGAAGGTGACGCTGATCGAAATGCTTTTCGCCGGCATCCTTTTAGGCGGTCTCTACTTCAAGCGCCTGTTCATCAAGGACATGATGGGTTCGGCCTTGGAGATGCCAGATGAGGCCTGGCGTACCCTGACGTGGAGATGGGGATTTTTCTTCATCCTCATGGGTCTTCTCAACATTGTCGTCTGGGTTTTCTTCACTGACAGCGTGTGGGTGATGTTCAAGGCCTTCGGACTTCTGGTGTTCACGCTGATTTTCGCACTTGCAAACGCGCCTTTCATGGCAAAGTACATGAAGGAATAGTCCTCAAGATTTCTTCCGCAGGCTGATCATCTGTATACGGCGGAATCAGAAATCGGTCTTTGTCAAGACTTGCATTGCATTTAGATTCATTTGTAGCTTCCTTCAGGGTTCGACACGAAATTTGCGCTTGCAGGGTGGAAACCTTCTCGCTAGGACTCAGCCGCGTTGCTTGAAAGGCGTTTCGTGTCGGGACTGGGGACCTGAGAGAAGCACTCTGTTTTTCGCGGCACGTGAGCGTACTTCATGCAGGAAGCGGGATGTTGACACAAAAAGAGGCAAAGCCGTTTGCGCGCTCATTTTCCCACCTGCTCAAGCGGGCCGTGCAATTTTCTGTACACCTCTACATGGAAGAAGTTGGCAAGAGCGGCCTGACGCACCGCCAGTTCACCGTGCTTGCCGCCGTCGACAGTTTTGAAGGCAAGAGCCAGACCGAACTTGTGAAGGTCACCGGCATCGACCGTTCGACACTCGCGGATCTCGTTGCACGGCTGATGGCGCAGGGTTACCTGCAACGCAAGCGCTCCAAGGAAGATGCCCGCACCAATGCGATCCGCCTGACACCCGTCGGCAAGAAGATGCTGCGCGCCTCGCAATCGGGTGCTGAAGACATCGACCGCAAGTTGCTGGGGCATTTTTCTGCAGCAGATCGCCGCGTGGTGATGGAGTGTCTGTCGGGACTCGCACAGGAGATGGACAAGATCGATGCGGCATCGACAGAAGATGATACACCACCTGCCAAGATCAAGCTGAAGCGCAGGCCTGTCGTCTAGTTTTTCTTGCCGAGTTCTTTGGCGCGGAGATGGTCGGCGACAATGATTGCCGCCACCAATCCCACAATGAAAACGGCCGACACGATATAGGCGGCCAGCACAAAGCCGGCATTGTGGGCCGTCCAATCCATCACTGGCCCCTGATTTCGCTCAACCGCAATGCACGCACCTTGCGGGCGGCGATCTCGCTGCGCATTGCAACCAGCAGCAGAGTCACGAAAAGAGTTGTGTAGGCGAGGCCCATTACCAGCAGCACCCAGAGCATGGACTTGTCGATGGTCGAGCCATCCATGCGGATCACCGAAGCAGGCTGGTGCAGCGTGTTCCACCAATCGACCGAGAATTTGATGATGGGAAGAATGATCGAGCCCACCAGAGCCACGATGCGGGCCAGCGTGGCTGCGAGATGTGGATCATCTATGGCCTGCCAGATGGCGATGTAGCCGAGATAGAGAAGCATCAGGATGAACATTGAGGTCAGGCGCGCATCCCATACCCACCAGGTACCCCACATGGGTTTGCCCCAGATCGATCCAGTGGCGAGAGCAAGAAAACAAAATACCGCGCCGATGGGGGCTGCGGATTTTGCCGCCGCATCAGCGAGCGGGTGGCGGAAGATCAGGGCCACCGCACTGGCCACCGCCATGAATCCATAGGCGAACATGCCGATCCAGGCGGCAGGCACATGGAGATACATGATGCGCACGGTTTCGCCTTGCTGGTAGTCAGCGGGGCTGGCCACCAGCGCGCCATAAAGCCCGACGGCAAAAAGTGCAGCCGTCAGCGTCCAGAGCCAGGGCAGCATGGCATTGGCGAGCCTGAGAAAGATGGCGGGATTGGCGAATTTCTGCATGAGGGCGTTCTAGCTTATTACACTGCGGGTTTCACACATATTCCGGTCAGCGCAGGTAGGCACGCAGGGCTGCTGCTGCTGCGACGGGTGTCACCACCAGGCAGCCCAGCGTGAGGGCCACAAGAATGAGAAGCGAGGGTGCCGCCGATTGCGGACCGAGCATGCTGCTGGTGGCTGAGATGCCAAACACCAGAACCGGAATATAGAGAGGCAGGATCAGGATCGCGATCAGAAGGCCGCCGCGGCGCAGGCCGGCGGCAATGGCGCCGCCGAGCGCGGCCAAGAGCGAAAGCGCCAGTGAGCCGGTGATCATGGCGAGCCAGAGTACGGGCAAGGCGCTGACATCGAGGTTCAGCATCAGTCCCAGCGGCGGCGCAATGATGGCGAGCGGCAGCGACACGGTCAGCCAATGGGCCAGCGCGCGCATGAGGACGATCATCTTCCAACGGCGCAGCCGTCATGGTCATCAGATCGAGGCTGCCGTCTTCAAGGTCGTGCTGGAAGATGCGGTCGGCGGTGAGCAGCACAGCAAGCAAGAGTGCCAGCCACATCAGACCGGTGGCCAGGCGCGAGAGGAGATTAAGATCCGGGCCCAGCGCGAGCGGCACCAGCACCGTGACGGCAAGCACAAAGCTCAAGGCAGCCGCCAGCCCGCCGCCCTGCCTGCGTGCCAAGGCGAGATCGCGACTGAGCAAGGCCTTGAGCGCGGCCATCAGTTTTCGCTTTCCAGATTAAGCGTGCGGATGCCGGGCAGGCCGAGTTCTGCGTGTGTAGCGGCCAGAATCATGCCGCCGTCCTTCAGATGTGATCCCATTTCGCGGCGCAAATCGGTCAGCGCCTGCTGGTCAAGGCCCACCGTTGGTTCGTCGAGCAACCAGATTGGACGCTTCACCGCAACGAGACGCGAAAGCGCAAGTCTGCGGCGCTGGCCTTCGGAGAGAAGGCGCACATCATCATCGGCGAGCTTTTGCATGCGAAAAGGCTCGAGCGCGGCGCGTGCCGGAACGCCGCCCAGAAACTGCGTCCAGAATTCGAGATTCTGCCACACCGTGAGGGCGGGCTTTATGGCTTCGGCGTGCCCCACATAATGTGCGAGTTCGGGAAGCGGCAGCGCTGTTCCACCGAGATTTACCGTGCCATCCACGGGCCGGTTCAAACCTGCTAGCAAACGCAGCAGAGATGATTTTCCCGAGCCATTAGGTCCACGCAGCGCCAATGCTTCACCAGAGGCCAGCGCAAAGGAGAGATTCTTGAAGATCAGACGGCCACCACGCTCACAAGCCAGGGACTTGGCCTCAAGGCCGAGGCTTGGAAACATCATCAGACCATGTATTGGCCGCCATTGGCGGTGAGGGTTGCACCCGTAATGAAGCCCGCATCATCAGCGACGAGGAAGGCGACACAGCGCGCAATTTCCTCCGGCTCACCGACGCGGCCCACCGGGATCTGCGGCAGGATGCGTTCCTTCATGACTTTCTCCGGCACGGCCTTCACCATATCGGTTCCGATATAGCCCGGGCAGATGGCATTGACGGTGACGCCCTTCGCCGCACCTTCCTGGGCGAGAGATTTCACAAAGCCAATCTCACCCGCCTTGGCGGCGGAATAATTGGCTTGACCCATCTGGCCCTTCTGGCCGTTGATCGACGAAATGCACACGATGCGGCCAAAGCCGCGGTCGCGCATGCCGCCCCACACGGGCTGTGTCATATGGAAGAGCGCATTGAGATTGGTGTTCAGGACTTCCTGCCATTGCTGCAGCGACATCTTGTGGAACATGGCATCGCGGGTGATGCCGGCATTGTTGACGAGAATGTCGACGGGGCCGAGATCGGTTTCGATCTGCTTCAGGGTTGCGGCACAGGTTTCGGCGGAGGTGACGTCACACTTGTAGGTCTTGATGCCAGTCTCGGCGGTAAAGGCTGCCGCAGCTGCATCATTGCCGGCATAGATCGCCGCCACCTTGCAACCCCTGGCCTTCAATTCCTTACTGATAGCGGCACCAATTCCCCGGCTTCCACCTGTAATGACTGCAACGCGGCTCATGCTGACCTCCCAGTTCTTGTTTTTTATGGGAAGATCATGCCGCACAGGCAAAATTGGGGCAACACTCTTCTCAGACCTCATGCTGAGGCGCATCGCGCAGCGATGCCTCGAAGCATGGGCTACGAGCCTGATGTGGACCCTTCGAGGCCCGCGCTTGCGCGGGCACCTCAGGGTGAGAGAAAATTCAGCGTTCGAGGCACATCGCAACGCCCATGCCGCCGCCGATGCACAATGTAGCAAGGCCTTTCTTGCCGTTGGAGCGCTTCATCTCAAAAAGCAGCGTATTGAGGATGCGCGCACCCGAAGCACCGATCGGATGGCCGATGGCAATGGCGCCGCCATTGACGTTGACCTTGGCCGTGTCCCAGCCCATGTCCTTGTTCACCGCACAGGCTTGTGCCGCAAAGGCCTCGTTGGCTTCGATCACATCGAGATCGGCGGCATTCCAGCCCGCTTTCTTGAGCGCGGCGCGAGACGCCGGGATGGGGCCGGTGCCCATGATCGCCGGATCAACGCCCACAGTTGCGAAGGATGCAATGCGAGCCAGCGGCGTCAGGCCGCGCTTGGTGGCTTCGGCAGCGCTCATCAGCACAACCACAGCGGCACCATCATTGATGCCTGAGGCGTTGGCTGCCGTCACCGTGCCGTCCTTGGCGAAAGCCGGGCGCAGCTTGGCGATGCTTTCGACGGTGACACCCTTCTTGATATATTCGTCGACATCGACCACCACGTCGCCCTTGCGCGTCGAAATGGTCACCGGGGTGATCTCATCCTTGAACTTGCCAGCCGTCTGTGCGGCTTCGGCCTTGTTCTGCGACTTCACCGCAAATTCGTCCTGCTGGTCACGTGTGATCTGCCACTGCTTGGCGACGTTCTCGGCGGTTGTTCCCATATGATAGCCATTAAAGGCATCCCAAAGACCGTCCTTGATCATGGTGTCGATGAAATTCCAGTCGCCCATCTTCACGCCATCGCGCAGATGTGCCGCGTGGTTGGATTTGCTCATTGATTCCTGACCGCCAGCGACCACGATGGCGGCATCGCCGAGGGCGATCTGCTGCGCACCCAAGGCAACCGCGCGCAGTCCTGAACCACAGACCTGGTTGATCAGCCAGGCCGGAGCCTCCTTGCCTATGCCTGCGGCAATGGAAGCCTGACGCGCGGGGTTCTGTCCCTGGGCAGCGGTTAACACCTGACCAAGGATCACTTCGTTGACCTGGCCCGCTTCAATCTTGGCGCGCTCGAGTGCGGCCTTGATCGCCACCGTGCCGAGCTGAGCTCCGGTGAGGGTGGCAAGCGCGCCGTTGAAAGAACCGACCGGGGTGCGGGCGGCGGATACGATGACAATGTCGGTGCTGGCGCTCATGTTTTTCTCCTGACTGACGGCCTTGATGGTTAAAGATTAGCCCGTCTGACTGCGCAATTGCGAGATTTTTTTGCACTTGCAAATGTGCAATGCACGGCGCAAGTTTTCAACATTGATGAAATGTTGGAAAGTCCAGCCTCCGGGTGCTCCATCCGGCATCAGGTTGCAGATTGGGAGTAGTACAGGTGAGTGACGAACAACCCCAAAGCCAGGCGGGTAGCAAGCAGGCAACGGTTATCAAGAAATATGCCAACCGCCGCCTCTACAACACCGCCACCAGCACCTATGTCACTCTGGATGATCTGTCCCTGATGGTCAAAAACGGGCAGGACTTCCTGGTTTATGATGCGAAGTCCGGGGAAGATATCACCCGCTCGGTTTTAACCCAGATCATTTTCGAAGAAGAAAACAAGGGCACACAAAACCTGTTGCCGGTCAATTTCCTGCGCCAGCTGATCCGTTTCTATGGCGACCAGATGCAGGCTTTCGTGCCCGGCTATCTTGAATTTTCGCTCGACAACCTGATGAACGAGCAGGAGAAGATCCGCAAGCAGATGCTTGACGCGATGGGTGTTGGCGACAGTCTCAAGGGCATGGAAGAACATGCCAAGCGCAACATGGCGATGTTCAATGAAGCAGCCAAAATGTTCAATCCGTTCGCGTCCGTGATGGGCAAGAATGGCGCCGAAGCCGCGCCGAAACCACAGGCCTCGGGCCCTGCCAGCAAGGATGAACTGGCCGTGCTGAAGCAGCAGCTTGCGGCCATGCAGCAGAAACTGGACAACATCACGCGTTAGGCGCGCTTCACAACGTCCGAATTGAGATCAGGCCGCGTCGCGGCCGTCGGGCTTTGCAGACGCTGTGGATTTCGACGGCAGATTGCGCAGGGCATCGCGAATGCGTTGCAGACTGCGTTCGATGTCGTTCAAGGGCGCCGGCTCTGATTTCACTTCGGCTGGTGGAGTTTCAGGTTCTACCGCTTCAACCATTGAAAGCGGGGCAGCAATTTCCGTTTCAATATTCACTTCGCCCGCATGTTGAAAGGCAGCTTCGGGCTCAGTGAAGGTGAACATCTCGAGCACAGGTTCATGTTCAGTTTCATCCATCGCTTCCGGTTCGACATGCTCTTCACTCGTCAAAAAGGGTGCTGACAATTCCGCCAACCGTACCGGTGTCGTGGGTTTGATTTCGAAGGTTCCGCCCGCCGCGTCATCCCAAGGCAGCGTAACCTTGGCTTCACCGAGGTAATTGCCCTGGAGATAGTCAGCGCCCCACTGCGTCAAGAGATCGGCGTCGCCCGGGGTTGTGACCCATTCCGCTACTGTCTTGAGATCAAGCTTGCGTGCCAGATCGATGAGACTGCGCACGACATATTCATTGTCCCTGCTGTCTTTCACGTCACAACAGAAAGTGCCGTCCATCTTGACCATGGTGACGGGCAGTTCGCGCAGGTTGCGGAATGAGGTGAAACCGCTGCCGAAGTCGTCAATGGCCACGCCGCAGCCCGCCTTGCGCAATGATTCCACGAAGCGCCGCGTTGAAGCGAGATCGTTCAAGGCCACGGTTTCAGTGATTTCAACGGTTAGGCGCTTTGCGGCTTCCTCATTGGCGCGGATCATGTCCAGGATCTGATCGTACCAATAGGGATCTGTCGCCGTTGTGCCCGAGATGTTCATCGTCAGCTGGGCATGGGGAATGCGGTGCAGCGTCTGCAGCACCATCTGGACGACAGAGCGATCGACGAGACGCACCAGACCGAGCCGTTCGGCCACGGGGATCAGATGCGAGGCAGTAATAAGTTCGCCACTGGCGCGGTCCTGCATCCGGAGCAGGGCTTCGTGAAAGAGCGGTTTTCGATCGGCGGCAGAAAACACTGGCTGATAGGCCAGTTTGAAACGCTCATCCTTGAGGCAGTTGATGATCTCGGTGGCGCAGCGCGAGTTCAGCTCGCGCTCGTGGGTGCGGCGCTCGGACGGCTTGTAAATAACGTAGCCGTCGGATGGCAGCTTTTGAGCCTCGTTCAACGCTTCTTCGGCGCGGGCAGTGGCTTCATCTGGTTTGCCGGCATGATGGGGCAGGACAATGGCGCCGATGGAAAGGGCAGCCCAGACCGGACCATGGCCGGTTTCAATGACATTGTCGCGGATGATGGTGAGATAGCGCTTCATCGCGATCTCGAGGTCTTCCTCATTGCAGTCATTGAGGATGATGCCGAACTTGCCGCCGGAATAGCGCGAGATGCCATCGCCGCCGCGCATGACCTGGCGCAGCCGCCGGCCGGCTTGCACAATCACCTCATCGGCGACGTGGAAGCCGTAAGCCTCATTGACGAGGGGCAGGTTATTGATGGCGGCAATGGCGAAAGCGCAGGAACCGCCCGTCTTGGCAGCGACAGTGATGGCTTCGCCCAGAACCTCGGTCATGCGGCCGCGGTTCATCATGCCGGTCAAGGGATCGCAGTTGCCGATAAAGCTCAGATGCTGTTCACGGAGGTGACGTTCATCGACGCGGCGCACGGTGCCGTAGACGACTTTGGGAATGCCGTCAGGCCCGGCACGCCAGCGCCCGACATCCTCGATCCAGACAATGGCCGGATTGGCGCGGCCCTGGCTTCGAAACATGTATTCTATCTGGAACGGAACCCCCTTGCCGCCGTCACGGACCCTGCCATTCATCACGGTCTCATAGCGGGTCGTCACGTTTTCGACGTCCAGGAGGCTGGAAAAGAGCTTGCCGGTGGATACAGCAGCCACAGGGCAGCCCAAAATGTCGGTGACGTTGCTGCTCCAGATGAGTTCGTCGGTCTCAATGGTCCAGCGGTAGGCAGCCTCACCTGAAGCCTGCAATGCCTGGTTCAGGCCGGCTTCGTCGACAGAGACCACGGCCTCAGGGGTTTCAATGGCTTGCTTGGTCACAAGCTCTGCAAATGCAGCATTGAAATCGAAAATCTGGTCGTGAGTCGTATTGGACAAGTCCGGCCCCTTGCACGTTCTGGCACGCTAACAAGGGAAGGGTAAAAAATCGGGCAACGGACATGCTTAACGGGGGTTAACGGATTAACTGTGTTTGGGGCAGAAACTGCCTATTAAAACGGCAGTGCAACATGATTCTCAGGCAATGTTACCGAATTATAAACATCTGAAATAATTCATGTATTACTTGCCATGCAAAATTTGCATTACTCTTTTTGCTGCACTGCACCTAGATTGGCTTTGTCTAGAGAAGAAGAAAGATGGTTCCTTAGCAAAAGGAGAAGGAAGAGATGTTTGAAGTTCTTAAGTCCCGTATTACCACTTGGAAGCGCTACAGCCGGACAGTGACCGAGCTGCAGGCCCTTACCAACCGCGAACTCGCCGATCTTGGCATCGCACGGGCTGACATTCAGCGTATCGCACGCGAAGCAGCCCGCTAACATGTTGACCCGGTTCTTCCGTCAAAAGAAGGCCGCGACGTTCAAAAGGCAGGCGCAACCCCTCTATCCACGCCTGTCGGACGCCGACTTGGCTGACATGGGTATCAAACGCTATCAGCTCGAGAACCTCACTTCCTCCTGAGGTTCTCCGAGCAAATGGCCCGGCGCACTTCCTCCCGCGCCGGGCCTTTTTATTTTCAGCGCCAACTGGTTTGTGATTGCGGCTATCCGCCATGGAATCCGGATTGCCAGTCTTGTTTCTGTGTGTTAGCAGGCCACGCATTAGCTAACATTTAAGAAAGCTTGCTTGTGGCGGCACAACTCATGACTAGCGGTGTGGCGGGGCGTTATGCCAGTGCGCTGTATGATCTTGCAACCGAGGAAAAAGCCGTTTCCGCGGTGTCAGAGGCCCTTTCCGGCGTTGCCGCGTCGCTTTCTGAATCCGTTGACCTGAAGCGCCTGTTTTCATCGCCTGTCTTCAAGTCTGAAGACCAGATGGCGGCCATTGATGCCATCGCGGCCAAGGGCGGCCTTTCCGGCCTGGCGCTCAATTTTGTGAAGCTCCTGTGTGACAACCGCAGACTTTCTGTCCTGCCGGATGCCATTGCCGCATTCCAGGCCCTTGTCGCCGAAGGCAAGGGCGAGATGGTGGCTGAAGTCACCTCGGCGGAAAAGCTTTCGGCCGTCCAGCTCAAGGATCTGACCGCTGCGCTCAAGGCCCGCGTCGGCAAGGACGTGCAGCTTCTCACCAAAACCGATTCCTCTCTGCTCGGGGGCCTGACCGTCAAGATCGGCTCAACGCTCATCGACAATTCACTCAAAACCAAACTGCAAAATCTCAAAGCCGCAATGAAGGGAAGCGCCTGACATGGATATTCGCGCCGCCGAAATCTCATCAATTCTCAAGAAGCAGATCAAGGATTTCGGCAAGGATGCCGATGTAGCCGAAATCGGCCAGGTTCTCTCCGTTGGTGACGGCATCGCCCGCGTCTATGGCCTCGACAATGTGCAGGCCGGCGAAATGGTGGAATTCCCGGGCGGCATCAAGGGCATGGCGCTGAACCTTGAAACCGACAATGTCGGCGTGGTGATCTTCGGCGCTGACCGTGACATCAAGGAAGGCGACACCGTCAAGCGCACCGGCGCCATCGTCGAAGTGCCGGTCGGCAAGGAACTGCTCGGCCGTGTCGTTGACGCGCTCGGCAACCCGATCGACGGCAAGGGCCCGATCAAATCAAAGCAGATGTCGCGTGTTGACGTGAAGGCGCCGGGCATCATTCCGCGCAAGTCGGTGCATGAGCCGATGTCGACCGGCCTCAAGGCCATTGATGCGCTCATTCCCGTTGGTCGCGGCCAGCGCGAGCTCGTCATCGGTGACCGCCAGACCGGCAAGACCGCCATCATTCTTGACGCCATCCTCAATCAGAAGCCGATCCATGTGGCCGGCCCGGAAAAGGACAAGCTCTATTGCGTCTACGTCGCCTGCGGCCAGAAGCGCTCGACGGTGGCCCAGTTCGTGAAGGTTCTGGAAGACAACGGCGCGCTCGAATATTCGATCATCGTGGCCGCCACCGCGTCTGATCCGGCCCCGATGCAGTATCTGGCACCCTTCACCGGCTGCACCATGGGCGAATATTTCCGCGACAATGGCATGCATGCGCTGATCGCCTATGACGATCTTTCGAAACAGGCCGTGGCCTACCGCCAGATGTCGCTGCTGCTGCGCCGCCCGCCGGGCCGCGAAGCCTATCCGGGCGACGTGTTCTATCTGCACTCGCGTCTGCTGGAGCGTTCGGCCAAGCTCAATGACGCCAATGGCGCTGGTTCGCTGACGGCCTTACCGGTCATCGAAACCCAGGGCAACGACGTGTCGGCGTTCATTCCGACCAATGTGATCTCGATCACCGACGGCCAGATCTTCCTGGAAACCGATCTGTTCTATCAGGGCATCCGCCCGGCGGTGAACGTCGGTCTCTCGGTGTCGCGCGTGGGCTCTTCGGCCCAGACCAAGGCGATGAAACAGGTTGCCGGCAAGATCAAGGGCGAGCTCGCCCAGTACCGCGAAATGGCGGCTTTCGCCCAGTTCGGCTCAGACCTTGATGCCGCCACGCAGAGGCTGCTCAACCGTGGTGCCCGCCTCACTGAACTCCTGAAGCAGCCGCAATTCTCGCCGTTGAAGATGGAAGAGCAGGTGATCTCGATCTATGCCGGCGTGAATGGCTATCTCGATGACGCTGCCGGTTGCCAAGGTGCGTTCCTTCGAAGACGGTCTGCTGCGCACGTTCCGCGACAAGCACAAGGATGTGCTGGAAGCGATCCGCTCTGAAAAGGCGATTTCGGATGCCACCATGACGAAGCTGAAGGCGGGCGTTGATGCCTTTGCCAAGAGCTTTGCGTAAGGCGCATCGATGCCGTCCTTAAAAGACCTTCGCAACCGCATCGCCTCGGTCAAGGCGACACGCAAGATCACCAAGGCCATGCAGATGGTGGCTGCGGCGAAATTGCGCCGCGCCCAGGAAGCGGCGGTTGCCGCGCGTCCCTATTCCGAGCGCATGGCCGTGGTTCTGGGTAATCTCGCTTCGGCTGTCGTCAACATGGATGGTGCACCCCGGCTTCTGGCGGGCACCGGCTCCGAGCAGGTTCACCTGCTGGTTGTCGCCACCGCCGAGCGCGGGCTGTGTGGCGGTTTCAATTCATCCATTGCACGTATTGCCCGCGAACATGCCGAGCGGCTGCTGGCTGCCGGCAAGACCGTGAAGATCTTCACCGTCGGCAAGAAGGGCAATGACGCGCTGAAGCGCCTCTACGGCAAATATATTGTCGAGGCCGTGGATTTCCGTGGCCAGAAGTCGGTCCATTTTGACAACGCCGATGGCGTGGGCAAAAAGATCATCAGCATGTTCGAAGCGGGTGAGTTTGATGTCTGCACCATCTTCTTCTCGGAATTCAAATCGGTGATCCAGCAGGTGCCGACGGCCTTGCAGCTCATCCCCGCCAAGGTGGATACGAGCAAGGCGCCGGATCTTGGCGGTGCTGTCTATGACGTCGAGCCGGAAGAAGAGGTGATCCTCGCCGAGCTTCTGCCGCGCAACATTTCGGTTCAGGTGTTCCGCGCGCTTCTCGAAAATGCGGCCTCGGAACAAGGTGCGCGCATGAGTGCGATGGACAATGCCACGCGCAATGCCGGCGACATGATCAACAAGCTGACGATCAAATACAACCGCCAGCGCCAGGCCCAGATCACCAAAGAACTCATCGAAATCATCTCGGGCGCGGAAGCGCTCTAAGGAAGGACAAACATCATGGCAAAGAAAGCTGCTTCCAAATCATCGGGCGCCACGGGGCGCGTTTCACAGGTCACGGGCGCCGTCGTCGACGTGGCCTTTGACGGCGAATTGCCGCAGATCCTGAATGCACTCGAAACCGACAATGGCGGCAACCGCCTGGTGCTCGAAGTGGCCCAGCATCTGGGTGAAAACACGGTGCGCTGCATCGCCATGGACGCGACCGAAGGCCTGGTGCGTGGCCAGGCCGTGACCGACACCGGCGCTCCGATCTCGGTTCCGGTCGGCGATGAAACTCTGGGCCGCATCATCAATGTGATCGGCGAGCCCGTCGACATGGCCGGCCCGGTCAAAAGCAAGTCGCTGCGCGCCATTCACCAGCCCGCCCCGGAATATGTGGAACAGTCCACCGAGGCTGAAATCCTCGTCACCGGCATCAAGGTTGTCGACCTGCTCGCACCTTATGCCAAGGGCGGCAAGATCGGCCTGTTCGGCGGCGCCGGCGTGGGCAAGACCGTGCTGATCATGGAACTCATCAACAACATCGCCAAGACGCATGGCGGTTATTCGGTGTTCGCCGGTGTTGGTGAACGCACCCGCGAAGGCAATGACCTCTATCATGAAATGATCGAGTCCGGCGTGAACAAGGATCCGAAGAAGGATGGCTCGGCCGCCGGTTCGAAATGTGCGCTGGTTTACGGCCAGATGAACGAGCCGCCGGGTGCCCGCGCCCGCGTCGCGCTCACCGGCCTCACCATTGCCGAAGACTTCCGCGACAAGGGCCAGGACGTGCTGTTCTTCGTCGACAACATTTTCCGCTTCACCCAGGCGGGTTCGGAAGTGTCGGCGCTTCTCGGCCGCATTCCTTCCGCCGTGGGTTACCAGCCGACGCTGGCCACCGACATGGGCGCGCTGCAGGAACGCATCACCACCACGCACAAGGGTTCGATCACCTCGGTGCAGGCCATTTACGTGCCGGCCGACGACTTGACCGACCCGGCACCGGCCACATCCTTCGCCCATTTGGACGCCACCTCCGTGCTGTCGCGTTCGATTGCCGAAAAGGGCATCTATCCGGCGGTTGACCCGCTCGATTCGACCTCGCGCATGATGCAGCCTTCGATCGTGGGCGAAGAGCACTACGGCGTGGCCCGCCAGGTGCAGCAGATTCTGCAGCGCTACAAGGCGCTGCAGGACATCATCGCCATTCTCGGCATGGACGAGCTTTCCGAAGAAGACAAACTGGCCGTGGCCCGCGCCCGCAAGATCGAGCGCTTCATGAGCCAGCCCTTCGACGTGGCCCAGGTGTTCACCGGTTCGCCCGGCGTGCAGGTGAAGCTGGAAGACACGATCAAGGGCTTCAAGGGCATCGCCAATGGTGACTATGACCATCTGCCGGAACCGGCTTTCTACATGGTTGGCAATATCGAAGAAGCCATCGAAAAGGCCAAGAAGCTCGCGGCGCAGGCTGCTTAACTCTCGGCCCCCGCCCTTCGAGGCCGCTACGCGGCACCTCAGGGTGAGGGCTTTTTATAGACCCTCATGCTGAGGTGCTTTGCAAAGCAAAGCCTCGAAGCATGAAACCAAGGACACGAACATGGCCGGACTGCATTTTGAACTGGTGTCGCCTTCCAAGCTGCTGTTCTCGGGCGATGTGGATAGTGTCGTCCTGCCGGGCACGGAAGGCGAAATGACCATCCTGCCGCAGCACGCGCCGCTGCTCACGTCACTGCGCCCCGGCGTGGTGACGGTGACGGATGCAAAGGGTTCAAGCCGCATCTTCGTGCGCGGCGGCTTTGCTGAAGTGAATCCACAGGGCCTTACGGTTCTGGCCGAGCGCGCCATTCCGACGGCGGAGCTTGATGCTGCGGCACTTGCCGCTCAGATCAAGGATGCCGAGGAAGATGTGGCCGATGCGACGGATGATGAAGTCAAGCGCCGCGCGCAGGAGAACCTCGATCACCTGAAGGCGCTGCAAGGTTCGCTGTAAGGCCGCAGACAATCGAGACAAATGAACCAGCCGCAAGGCTGGTTTTTTGCTTGGGGGTGCCGCACAGTGAAAATGGGAGAAGACTATGCCTCAAAAGAAAAACACTATCGGCCCTCTGAACATCGCCACCACCGCCGTGCATGCGGGCGAGTTTGTTGACCCGGTCACGCGCGCGTCGTCGCCCAATCTGGTGATGTCGGCAACTTTTGCGCCGGAGCAGCTCACCGGCTTTTCGGCGCGCGACCAGAAGGGCGAAGAAGAGGCCTTTGTCTATGCGCGTGTGGGCAGCCCCACGGTGCGGCAGCTGGAAGAAAAGGTGGCCGCACTCGAAGGCGGCGAGATGGCTTTGTGCTTTGCCTCGGGCGTGGGGGCAGGCCATGCCTTGATCTGCGGGCGGCTTTCGGCGGGCGATCATCTGCTGATGCCGGAGAGCAATTATGTCGGCATTGCCGAACTGGCGCGCGACACGCTGCCGCGCTTTGGCATCACCGTCTCCTATGTCGACATGAGCGATGTGGATGCCGTAGCGGCAGCCATCCGCCCGAACACCAAAATGCTGTGGATCGAAAGCCCGTCCAATCCGGCGATGATGCTCACCGACATTCGCGCGCTGGCCGAGATGGCGCATGGCAAGGGGGTGCGCGATGTGGTGGTTGATTCCACCTACTGCACGCCGCTCGCCACGCGGCCGCTGGAGCTGGGCGCTGATTTCGTGATGCATTCGCTGACCAAATATATCGGCGGCCATGGCGATGCGATGGGCGGCTGCGTCGTCGGCCGCGAGACAGGATCTGAAGGCGCTCAACCTTGAAGCCATGGTGCATTTCGGCGGCATCCTGTCGCCGTTCAATGCCTGGTTGATCCTGCGCGGTGCCGCGACGCTGCCATTGCGCATGGCGGCGCACGAGAAGGGGGCGCTGTTTCTGGCGCAGAAGCTGGAAGCGCATCCGGCGGTGAAGCGCGTGCTCTATCCCGGCCTTGCCTCACATCCGCAGCATGATCTTGCCAGGCGGCAGATGAAGAATTTCTCCGGCATGCTGACCTTCCAGACGCATGAGGCTGGCCCCGTATTGGCGCAGCGCATGATCGACACGCTGGAGATCATCCATTACGCCGTGTCGCTCGGCCATCACCGCTCGCTGATCTGCTGGATCGGCACCGATGATATCGAGACATCGACGTTCCGGCACGGACCAGAGGCGAAGGCGCGCTACCGCAGTCTTTGCGGGCGACGGCGTGTTCCGGCTCTCCGTTGGGATTGAAGACGGAGAAGATCTATGGGCCGACCTGGCGCGGTGTTTCTGAAATAAAAAAGCCCGCGAGGTGATCGCGGGCTTCGGAATTTGAAAGGCCAGGCTTTAGACTTCGGCGCGGTTCGGACGCTTGAAGTTGCTGCCCGATGGCTTGCCGAAACCGCCGGGGCGGCCTCCGCCGAACTTCTTGCCACCGCCAAAGTTGCCGGAAGGCTTGCCCTTGTAGCCGAAGGACTTGCGCGGGCCGCCTTCGGTGCGCTCGCCCTTCATGCCATGAGATTTGGGCTTGAATTCGCCGCGCGCTTCAACACCGTGATGGTCACGGCGTTCACCGCGCGGCTGGAACTCGCGGCGCTCGCCATTGTGTTCGCGCTTGGGTGCATCGCCGCGTTCACCCCGCACTTCGGCGCGGTTTTCGGCGAAGCTGGGCTTGGGCGCATCGCCATGATTGGTCCATGGACGGTCACCTTCTGGACGGCGGTTGCCGCCGTCTTCGCGGCCAGCGTGTGACTTGGAACCGCGCGAACGGTCGCCGAAGCTGCGGTCACGCGACTTGCCGCCACGGTTCTGGCCGTTCTTCCGAGCGCTTGTTGAACCAGGGCTGATGCGGGCGCTCGGTCTTCTCCTGACGCTTTTCCTTGGGCTTCTGGTACATCACGGTCGGCTCACCCTGCATCGGGGTCCAATCGCTGCGCTTGTTGGCGGCGGCGATCGGTTCTTCCTGAACAGAACGTGGCGCGCTCTTCATGCTTCGGCTTGTTCACGAAATCCGGCTGGCCACGATGGAACTTGCCACCATGGGATTTTTCACGATGCGGGCGTTCGCCGACCATGCGGTCGGCGCGCGGGCCACGGTCCTTCGGCGGCATGGCGCGGCCATTCGGGCGGCGCTGTTCCTTGCCGCCCTGCGGCACTTCGGCCTTGCCGAGCGGATGCACGGTGACGGGAATGCTCATGCGGATGGTGCGTTCGATGTCGCGCAGCAATGAGCGTTCATCACCTGCAACCAGCGCAATGGCCATGCCGTCAGCACCGGCACGCGCGGTGCGGCCGATGCGGTGGACATAGGATTCCGGCACATGCGGCAGGTCATAATTGATGACGTGGCTGACGCCATCAACGTCGATGCCGCGCGCGGCAATGTCGGTTGCCACAAGCACGAGGATCTTGCCGCTCTTGAAACCGGCCAGCGCCTTTTCGCGGTTGGCCTGGCTCTTGTTGCCGTGGATGGCGGAGGCCGTGTAGTTGGCTTGCGCCAATCCACGCACCACCTTGTCGGCGCCGTGCTTGGTGCGGGTAAACACCAGCGTGCGCGTCATGTTGTTGTCCTTGAGCAGGTCGTTCAGCACGGCCATCTTGCCCGGCTGGTCGACATGGATGACGCTCTGGTTGACGCGTTCAACTGTCGTAGCGACAGGTGCGATTTCAACGCGCACGGGATTGTTCAGCAGTCCGGAAGCGAGGCCGGCAATTTCCTTCGGCATGGTGGCCGAGAAGAACAGGTTCTGGCGGCCCTTCGGCAACATGCCGGTGATCTTGCGGATGGCGTGAATGAAGCCCAGGTCGAGCATCTGGTCGACTTCGTCGAGAACCAGAATTTCAACCTTGCCCAGAGAAATGGCGCGGCGTTCGATCAGGTCAACGAGGCGTCCCGGCGTGGCGACAAGAATGTCGACGCCATGGCGGCAGAGTTCAACCTGCTTGCCGATGGAGACACCACCGAAGACGACAGCAGTGGAGAGCTTCATGTATTTGCCATAGGTCTTGAAGCTGTCGCCGATCTGCGCCGCGAGTTCGCGGGTCGGAGACAGGATCAAGGCCCGGGTCGTGCCCCTGGCGGCACGGTCAGGATGGCGCGACAGGCGCTCGAGGATGGGCAGCGCGAAAGCAGCGGTCTTGCCCGTGCCGGTCTGGGCGATGCCCAAGAGGTCGCGGCCTTCGAGCAATGGCGGAATAGCCTTTGCCTGGATCGGGGTTGGAGTTTCGTAGCCTTCCTGCTTGAGCGCATCGAGCAGCTTCTGGGAGAGGCCAAGGTCAGTAAATTGAGTCAAAATAGTTTTCCATTGCGGAACGGGATGACAGCACACACCTGTCCGTCCGATGGACCGCGGAATTGCGGATACCATCTCGGCGGGTGCTGAACTTTCCCACGTGAAAGGAATGTCGGGGTTGAAAGGGCCTGTCTGGAACGGTCGCGGCTTTGTCGCGCCTCACGTATTCATCTTTTGATGACAGGCGATGGCGGTCACATAGCCATGTTGCAGTGCAATGTCAAGTCAATGCTTATGGTGGAACAAACATTCCATTATGCTTGGCTTGTTCCACTGGCTGTGCTGAGTTCCGCCGCATGAGCATTTCTGATGTCCCGCGCGACTTCGAGGGCCTGCGTAACCGGATCATGGAGCGGTCGCAAAGCCTGCCCAAGCGCCTGACGCAAGTTGCTGTTTATGCACTGGATAATCCAGATGAGGTGGCCTTTGGCACGGCGGCCTCGGTGGCGGAAGCGGCGGATGTGCAGCCTTCCACGCTGGTGCGTTTTGCACAAAGCCTTGGCTTCCAAGGGTTCTCTGACTTGCAGGATGTGTTCCGGTCGCGGCTGCGTGAGCGGGTGATGACCTATGAAGAGAGGCTTTCGCAGCTGCGGGCCGACAGCAAGGCGCACAAGGCGGCCATGCTGTTCCAGGGATTTGCCGAAGCAGCGGAAAAATCCATCGAGGATCTGCGCAACCGCGTGGATGGCGAAAAGCTGGAACAGGCGATCAAGCTGCTGGCCAAGGCTGACCGGATTTATCTGGTGGGTTTGCGGCGTTCTTTTCCGATCACATCTTACATGGCATATGCCTTTGGAAAGCTGGGCGTTAAAAACCAGCTGATTGGATCAACGGGCGGGCTTGCACCCGAAGAGGTGGGTTTTGCCACATCCCAGGATGTGGTTCTGGCCGTCAGCTTTACGCCCTATGCCGCAGAAACATTGCGTTTGGTGCAGGCGGCAACCGCGCGCGGCGTTCCGGTGGTGGCGATCACCGATTCCGCGTTTTCGCCACTCGTTCCCGTGTCCAAAATCTGGTTCGAGGTGACGGAATGGCACTTTGAAGGCTTCCGGTCACTATCGGCCAGCCTTGTGCTTGCCATGAGCTCTGACGGTGGGCGTGGCGGAGCGGCGCGGCAAAGCTGATGGAATGAATGTTCTATATTGACTTCGGTTTGGAATTAATGTTTCACACGGCAACATTCTAAAATCTGTTGGAACGCTATGGCCGCGAAATCTTCTCTGCCCGCACTTGATGTCATCACCATGGGCCGCTCGTCGGTCGATCTTTATGGACAGCAGATCGGCTCGCGGCTGGAAGATGTGGCGTCTTTCGCGAAGTCGGTTGGTGGCTCACCGACCAACATTGCCATCGGGACGGCGCGCCTCGGCCTCAACTCCGGGCTGATCACCCGCGTGGGCGATGAGCAGATGGGCCGCTTCATTCTTGAGCAGTTGGGACGCGAAGGCGTATCCACCCAAGGTATCGTCACCGACAAGCAGCGCCTCACTGCATTGGTGCTGCTTGCTGTCGAGAATGACAAGACCTTTCCGCTGATCTTCTACCGCGACAACTGCGCGGACTCGGCTCTCAATGAAGACGATGTCGATGAGGCCTTTGTGCTGTCAGCGCGTGCGCTGCTGGTCACCGGCACGCATTTTGCGCGCGCCAATACCGATGCCGCGCAGCGCAAGGCGATGAAGATCGCCAAGGCCCATGGCCGCAAGGTGGTGATCGATATCGACTACCGTCCGAACCTCTGGGGCCTCGCCGGTCATGCGGCGGGTGAAGAACGTTATATTAAAAGTGACAAGGTGACGGCGCATATTCAATCCATTCTCGCCGATTGCGATCTCATCATCGGCACAGAAGAGGAAGTCGCCATTGCCGGCGGCACCGAAGATACGCTGGAAGCGCTGCGCCGCATTCGTGCGATTTCAAAAGGTGTGATTGTCTTGAAGCGTGGGCCGATGGGCTGCGTGGTTTACCCAGCTGCAATTCCGCCGACACTTGACGGCGGAATTGTCGGCCGCGGCTTCCCGATTGAAGTCTATAATGTGCTCGGTGCGGGCGATGCCTTCATGTCAGGTTTCCTGCGCGGCTGGCTGAAGGATGAACCTTACGAAACCTGCGCCACCTGGGCCAATGCCTGTGGCGCCTTTGCTGTCTCACGTCTCTTGTGTTCACCGGAATATGTGACCTGGGATGAGCTGCAATATTTCCTGAAGAACGGCTCGAAATTCCGTGCGCTGAGGAAAGACGAGACGATCAGTCATCTGCACTGGGCGACAACGCGCCGAGAATTGCCGGAGCAAATTCTCTCCTTCGCCATTGACCACCGCAAGCAGCTCGAAGACTTGGCCGACAAGGTCGGCGCCTCGCGCGACAGGATCGCGCCGTTCAAGCGCCTCGCCATGAAGGCCATCGGCAAGGTGTCGCAAGGCAAGCCCGGTTACGGCACGCTGCTTGACGATACCTATGGCCGTGATGCGATGTTCGATGCGGCGAAACTAGGCCTGTGGATCGGCCGCCCGCTGGAACAGCCGGGCTCGCGCCCGCTGCGGTTTGAATTTTCACAGGATGTGGGCTCGCGCCTGGTCGAATGGCCGGTCACCCATACCATCAAGTGCCTGGCCTTCTATCATCCCGATGATGCGCCCGAGCTGAAGCACAAACAGGCCGCCAAACTGCGCGGGCTTTATGATGCGGCGACCAAAGTCGGCCGCGAATTGCTGATCGAGATCATCGCCTCGAAGCATGGCCCGATGGACAAGATGACTATCGCGCGCGCCATGACCGAGCTTTATGCGCTGGGCATCAAGCCCGACTGGTGGAAGCTTGAGCCGCAGGCCGACCCAACCGCATGGGATGAAATCGGCAAGGTGATCGACAAGGAAGATCCGCTGTGCCGCGGCATTGTGTTGCTCGGTCTCGAAGCGCCGGAGGAAGAACTGGCCAAGGGCTTCACTGCAGTCGCTAATGCCAAGCATGTGAAGGGCTTTGCCGTGGGCCGCACGATTTTCGCAGGACCTGCGGAGCAATGGTTGTCCGGCAAGATCAATGATGACGCCGCCGTCGACCAGATGGCTGCGAAATTTGCATCACTGGTGAAGATTTGGAATGATGCGCGCCAGAGGAATGACCACTAATGCCCAAGCTGCTGATCAAAACCAAAAAGAAGACTGGCAAGATCATCGAGGTCACGCCGAAATCCGCCAAGTGGAAATATGTCGGTCATGATGTGTGGAAACTTGCGCCCGGCAAAACCGCCAAGGGCAACGACGACAAGCGCGAGACCTGCATCGTCTTCATTTCCGGCAAAGGCCGGGTGACTATCGACGGCAAGGACTATGGCGTACTCGGTGAGCGCAATTCGGTGTTCGAGGGCAAGCCTTGGGCGGTTTACATTCCGCCGAAAGCCAAATGGTCGGTGAAGGCCGAGAATGATCTGGTCATCAATGTCTGCACGGCACCCGCCAAAGGCGGCATGCCGATCAAAGTGATCGATCCCTGCAACGCTGTCGATCGAAACGCGCGGCAAGGGTTCCAACACCCGCTATGTCTGCAATATCATGCCGGAATGGGATCAGTCGGCTGAAAGCCTGCTGGTCGTTGAAGTGATCACGCCCAATGGCAGCACGTCGTCCTATCCATCCCACAAGCACGACAAGGACAATCTTCCGCATGAAAGCCTGCTGGAGGAAACCTATTATCACCGCCTCAATCCACCGCAGGGTTTTGCCTTCCAGCGCGTCTATACCGACGACCGCAAGCTTGATGAGTTGATGGCGGTGGAAGACGGAGACATCGTCATGGTGCCCAAAGGCTATCACCCCTGTGCCACCATCCATGGCTATGACCTCTATTATCTCAACGTCATGGCCGGGCCAAAGCGCGTGTGGAAATTCCACAACGCCAAGGAACATGAGTGGCTGCTGGCTCCTTCCAAATAGTTCTGGCTGCCACACTTAACGAAATCGCAAGACGATAGGCGCACACTGAGAGATCAGGCTGTCCAGAAATTGGACTGGCTGTTGTGAGTGATTGTGTGTGGGGCGTCGATGAGTGACAGATTTCCCTTGGCGAACGGCTTCGTCATTTCCTGCCCCGTTTCTGCGGTGGGTAATTCACCGGTTCGTGATATCCGCAAGCGCGGAAACATTCCCCTCGTTCTGCAAGAAGATGTGGTCGTCGAATTGACGCGCAACGACATGCTGGAAAGCTGGCGCACCACCTGTGCCCTGGGCCAGCGCAAGGCCGATCAGATGATCCAGTCTGCGGCTGACCGTATCTCCAATGCCCTTGAAGATGAAGATTCCTACGACATCGCGGCATTGGCGACGGACATGGCCGCCTTCTTTCTGCTGGCGGTGCGGCAAGGCGGCCTTGATGTCAAAAGGGCCACGCGCTACTGCTCGATGACGTGGCATTCCCTGGCTGCAAACCATCTTCACGTCCGGGAATACTAACTCGGCCTTCTTTGATCTATGGTCAGTTTCATGACTGATCAACCCGCTCCCTCCGCCCCTGACTATGGCCGCAGCCTGCAGGGGATTGGCCTCAACCTCATTGTGACCGATGTCGCCCGCGCCATCACCTTCGCCACCGAAGTTCTGGGCGCCGAATTGCGCTTCAAGACGGAGTTGTTTGCGGCCATGCGTCTCTCGGGCCACAACTTCATGTTCCACGCCGACCAGACCTACCGCGGCACGCCGCTACAAGGCATTCTCGCTGATGCGCCGGCGCGTGGCGTTGGCGTCGAACTGCGCACCTATGAAGTCGATCCCGATGAAGCGGAAGCCCGCGCCCGCGCTCTGGGCTTTACAGTTCTCAGTGCGAGCATCGACAAGCCGCATGGCCTGCGTGAGTGCATGATCCTTGATGATGACGGATATCTGTGGATTCCATCAAGTCGATTGCGGGTGCCGGCATGATGAGCAGGCTCGATCTTCCGGTGGGGTATTATGACCTGCCGCCTGGATGGCTGGTCAATCTGGTCACCTGCCTTGAGATGCAGAAACGTCCGGCTATCGAGGCTGCGCAGTGGCCCGCAGGTTTCACGCTCAAAAAGCTCGGACGTTCTGATACGGCGCTTTTCAGGCAGGTGTTCCGGCTGATCGGCGAGGATCTTCTGTGGTTTTCACGGCTGATCATGCCGGAAACGGAACTGGCAGACATTCTCGGCCACCGCGATGTGGAAGCCTTCGCTTTGATGAAAGATGGCGTGGCGGTGGGACTGCTTGAGCTCAACTTCAGAAATATGCCGGACTGCGAATTGGCCTTCTTCGGCGTGGCGCCGCAGCTGGTCGGCACGGGGGCCGGGCGCAATCTGATGCGGGAAGCACTGACCCGGGCCTGGGCGCGTCCGATCAATCGACTGTGGGTGCATACCTGCCACTATGACCATCCCAAGGCGCTGAGCTTCTATATCAAGGTTGGCTTCATGCCCTACAAGTTGATGATCGAGGTCCATGATGACCCGCGGCTTTCGGGCCATCTGCCGCTCACAGCCGCGTCGCATGTGCCATTGCTTAACCGTTAGGCTTCGCCGCCTGTTAACACTTGCAGTCTAGCTTTGGCGCAGGAGTAACGAAACATGTACGGCGTCATGCAGCACGCAGGACCGGAAGTCCCGCTGACCATCCTGCTTTTTGCCATCATGTTTCTGCGCGCCCGGGTCACTCCACGCACCAGCCTGCATATCAAAGCCAGCCCCAAAAAGGTGTGGGATCTTGTCTGCCCCGTCGACGGCAAGACGGATCATTGGGGCCGTCTCACGCTGGTCACCCGTCTCATTGATGCGGTCACACAGACCTTCGAACTGACCTTTTCGATGCCGACGCAGAACGGTTCCATACGCTCGATCAAAGCGCTGTTCCGCGTCAGCGAAATCCAGGACGGTTCCAAAGTCGTGATGAGGCGGCTCGGGCTTGAAGGCAAATCGGAAAACAACGAGCTTCTGGAAATCCGCCATGAGCTGAAGCCCGAAGGTGACGGCACGCGGATCAAGACCGCCTATGTCTGGGGCAGCCGCGCCCTTTTGGCGCAGCTTCTGGCGCGCACCGATCTGTGGGGCAGTGCCTACCGCCTCAAGAGCATGGCGGAAACTGGCAAGCAAAATGAGCGGCCATTGGCGCTGATTGGCATTGGCGTTGCCTTGGTGACGGGGCTCATCAGCGTTGCTGCTTTTGGCGTGGTGCTCGGTCTCAATGTGGCGCTGATTCTGATCTTCGCGCTGCTGTTCCATGAATTCGGTCACCTGCTGGCCTTCAGGCTGACGGGCCAACCCTGGGGGCGTCTCGTTTTCCTGCCGTTCCTTGGCGCCATTGCTGTGCCGCGCCTGCCGTTCGAAAGTCAGGCGCAGAGCGTGTTCTCGGCCTTGATGGGACCAGGCCTTTCCTGCCTTCCGGCACTCGCCTGTGCTGTGCCGGTATTCCTGGGCGTTGCCCATTCGACGGCCTTTGCGGTCATCGGCATTATTTTGGCGGGTCTCAATCTCTTCAACATGCTGCCGGCAGAACCGCTCGATGGCGGCATCGCACTGCGCTCGGTGCTGTCGCGGCTGGTCGGCGCCAAGGCACAGTTGGGCCTCATCCTGCTCGGTATATTGATCGTGGCTTTTGGCTATGCCGCGGGCCAGACCATCATCATGATGTTCGGTGGCTTTGCCATCATCAGCAATCTCAAGACCAAGAAAATCGATGCCGGGCTCATGCCGCTGACATCGCTGCAGGTCTGCATTGCCATTTTGGGCTATGTGGCGATCACGGCGGCACACTACACACTCCTTTTCCGCTTCATGGAGTCGGTTGGCCTTTGATCTCTGCGCCGCGCCTTGATGCCGCGCAGGCCGCGGTTGAAACGCAATTGCATCAGCTTGCCTCATCACTCGCGGTCCAGAGGCCGGGACTGTTGGGCAGGCTTTTTGGCAAGTCCCCGGATACACCCAAGGGCCTCTATATCTGGGGTAGTGTCGGGCGCGGCAAGACCATGCTGATGGATGCCTTCTTTGCGCAAGCGCCTGACCTTCCCAAGCGCCGCGTCCATTTCCATGCCTTCATGCAGGAGGTCCATGCGGCGCGGGCCGCGCATAAATCCGACGACGTCATCGCCGAAGTCGCCGATGGCATTGCGAAGGATGCCAAGCTGTTGTGTCTCGATGAAATGCAGGTCTCGGACATTGCCGATGCGATGATCCTGGGTCGCCTGTTCGAAGCTTTGTGGGCGAGGGGCGTTGTCATCGTCACGACCTCGAACACACCGCCTTCCGAGCTCTACAAGGACGGGCTCAACCGCCAGCTGTTCCTGCCTTTCATCGCGCGGCTGAATGAGATGATGGATGTGGTCCAGCTGGGCGACGGCAAGGATTACCGCCTGGGCCGCATCGCTGCTGACCAGACCTATGTGACGCCGCTCTCTCACAAAGCCGATGCTCGCCTGACCGAACTCTGGCACACGCTGGCCGACGGGGAAAATGGCCGGCCGCAGGAAATCGACGTTCTGGGGCGCAAGCTGGCTGTGCCCTATGCCGCCCATGGCTGCTGCTGGTTTGAGTTTGACGCCCTGTGCCGCCAGCCCTTGGGGGCGCCGGACTATCTGGCCCTGGCGCGGACCTATGGCACCATCTTCGTCGCTCACGTTCCGGTGTTGAAAGCGTCCGAGCGCAATGAGGCCAAGCGTTTTATCCTGCTGATCGATACGCTTTACGATGCGGGAACACGTCTGGTGGTGACTGCCGCCGCCGAACCCGAAAAACTGTGCACCACAGGCCCCCATAAATCCGAATTTCTCAGGACTGCCTCGCGCCTGCGCGAGATGCAGTCGCAGAGCTGGTGGGCTCGGGACTGAGGAACGGCAATCAACAAATGACTATTGAAGCCAAGTCCCAACAGGACTAGGAAATCACAAATTTTGCACTGCAAAACATCTCAAAATGACAGGGGTCTCCATGGCACGTAAGAAGATTGCTCTCATTGGCGGCGGCATGATCGGTGGCACCTTGGCCCATCTCGCCGCCCTGCGTGAGCTTGGCGATATCGTGGTGTTCGACATTGCCGAAGGCCTGCCGCAGGGCAAGACGCTCGATCTGGCGCAGTCCGGCCCGGTTGAAGGTTTCGATGCGAAACTCTCCGGCGCCAATTCCTATGAAGCCATCGCCGGAGCCGATGTGTGCATCGTGACCGCCGGTGTGCCGCGCAAGCCGGGCATGAGCCGCGACGATCTCGTCGGCATCAATCTCAAGGTGATGAAATCGGTCGGCGAAGGCCTCAAGGCGCATGCGCCCAATGCTTTTGTGATCTGCATCACCAATCCGCTCGACGTGATGGTCTGGGCGCTGCAGAAATTTTCGGGCCTGCCGACCCACAAGCTGATTGGCATGGCCGGCGTGCTCGACTCGGCCCGCTTCCAGCATTTCCTCGCCGATGAATTCAACGTGTCGGTGAAGGATGTGAATGCCTTCGTGATGGGTGGTCATGGTGACACCATGGTGCCACTGGTACGTTATTCCACCGTCGCCGGCATTCCGGTGCCGGATTTGATCAAGATGGGCTGGAGCACGCAGGAGAAGATCGACAAGATCGTGCAGCGCACCCGCGATGGCGGCGCCGAGATCGTCAACCTGCTCAAGACTGGCTCAGCCTATTACGCGCCCGCTTCATCGGCCATTGCCATGGCCGAGAGCTATCTCAAGGATTACAGGCGTGTGCTGCCCTGTGCTGCCTATCTCAACGGCCAGTATGGCGTGAAGGGCACTTATGTCGGTGTGCCAGTCGTCATCGGTGAAAAAGGCGTCGAGCGCATTGTCGAAATTCAGCTCAACGCCGAAGACAAGGCCGGTTTCGACAAATCGGTCGCCGCTGTTCACGGCTTGATGGATGCCGCAAAGAAGCTGGCACCTGAATTAGCGTAAGTCATTTGGCCTCCCTTCCCCCTCCCCCTTGTGGGGAGGGCCGGGGTGGGGGTCGTTCGGAACTGAAGCTTACCCCCACCCGAAAATCGTGAAATGCGATTTTCGACCTCCCCACAAGGGGGAGGTGAAGAGGAGACGAGATGAACATCCACGAATATCAAGCCAAGGAAATCCTGCGCCAATACGGCGTGGCGACCGGCAAGGGGTCACCGGCATTCAGCGTTGATGAAGCAGTGAAGGCTGCCGAAGGCCAGCCCGGCCCGGTCTGGGTGGTGAAGGCGCAGATTCATGCCGGCGGCCGTGGCAAGGGCGGTGGCGTCAAGGTGGTGAAATCCATCGATGACGTGAAGGCGGAAGCCACGCGCATGCTGGGCATGACGCTGGTGACGCATCAGACCGGCCCGCATGGCAAGCAGGTGCAGCGCCTTTACATCGAAGAAGGCACGGCCATTGCCCGCGAACTTTATCTCTCGATGCTGGTGGACCGCGCCACCTCGCGCATCGCCTTCATCGTCTCAACCGAAGGCGGCATGGATATCGAGGAAGTGGCGCACAAGACGCCGGAAAAAATTGCCACCATCCATGTCGATCCGGCTGCCGGATATTCCGCCTATGTGGGCCGCCGCATTGCCGCCGCCCTGAAGCTGGAAGGCGATCTCGCCAAACAGCTGAACAAGTTGGTGGCCGGCCTCTACAAGGCCTTTGTCGACAAGGACATGAGCCTGCTCGAAATCAATCCGCTGGTCGTCACCAAGGACAACCAGCTGATCTGTCTCGATGCGAAAGTGAATTTCGATGACAATGCGCTGATGCGCCATCCCGAGATTGTCGCCCTGCGTGATCTCTCGGAAGAAGATTCCAAGGAAATCGAAGCCTCGAAGTTCGATCTCTCTTATGTGGCGCTTGATGGCAATATCGGCTGCATGGTCAATGGCGCGGGCCTCGCCATGGCGACGATGGACATCATCAAGCTTTACGGCGCCGAGCCGGCCAACTTCCTCGACGTCGGCGGCGGCGCCACCAAGGAAAAGGTGACGGCGGCGTTCAAGATCATCACTGCCGACCCGAAGGTGAAGGGCATCCTGGTCAATATCTTCGGCGGCATCATGAAATGCGATATCATTGCCGAAGGCGTGGTGGCGGCCGTCAAGGAAGTGGGCCTCAAGGTGCCGCTCGTCGTGCGCCTTGAAGGCACGAATGTGGAGCTCGGCAAGGACATCATCCGCAACAGCGGCCTCAATGTGCTGCCCGCCGATGATTTGAACGATGCCGCCAAGAAGATTGTCAAAGCTGTGAAGGACGCTGCCTGATGTCCATTCTCGTCAACAAGAACACCAAGGTCATCTGCCAGGGCTTTACCGGCGAGGCGGGCACGTTCCATTCGCAGTCGGCATTGGCCTATGGCACCAAGATGGTGGGTGGCGTGACGCCGGGCAAAGGCGGCAGTAAACATCTGGGCCTTCCGGTTTTTGACACGGTGGCGCAGGCGCGAGAAAAAACCGGGGCCGACGCTTCTGTCATCTATGTGCCGCCACCCTTTGCGGCAGATGCCATCATCGAGGCCATTGATGCCGAAGTGCCGCTGATCGTCGCCATCACCGAAGGCATTCCTGTGCTTGACATGGTGCGCGTGAAGCGGGCGCTGTCCGGTTCCAAGTCGCGGCTGATCGGGCCGAACTGCCCGGGCGTGCTGACGCCGGGTGAATGCAAGATCGGCATCATGCCGGGCAACATCTTCAAAAAAGGCTCGGTTGGCATTGTCTCGCGCTCCGGCACGCTGACCTATGAGGCGGTGTTCCAGACGACCAATGCCGGTCTCGGGCAGACGACGGCTGTGGGCATCGGCGGCGACCCCGTCAAGGGCACGGAATTCATCGACGTTTTGGAGATGTTCCTGGCCGACCCCAAGACCAAGTCGATCATCATGATCGGTGAAATCGGCGGCTCGGCTGAAGAAGATGCGGCCGAATTCCTGCGCAAGAACAAGGTAAAGAAGCCCATGGCCGGCTTCATTGCCGGGCGCACCGCCCCTCCGGGCCGGCGCATGGGCCATGCCGGCGCCATCATTTCCGGCGGCAAGGGCGATGCGGGCTCTAAGGTCGATGCGATGAAGCGCGCGGGCATCGCGGTTGCCGATTCTCCGGCTTTGCTGGGGGAAACGCTGGTTAAAAAACTGAAACGTTTGCAAAAGTAATATTTCAGTCTTATTTGGGTTCTTATAGACGCATACGCATTTGGTTTACACGGGCGCTTGTGCCCGACCGGCAAGCTGGCGATTGTGCCATGCGTTTTGACTTTCTTTAAAAAGTCAAAACGCCACGTCATCAGTTGTCGATTGATCCTTCGATTAATCGGTAGCCGGAGCTGAACGATGGTGAGACATTATGAACAAGACCGACCTGACGGCGGCTTTCGAGCAATCGTCATTCCTCTACGGCGGCAACGCCAAATTCATCGAAGACCTCTACAGCACATTCAAAGAGAATCCGGCCGCAGTGGACACCCATTGGCGGCAATTTTTTTCTGAAGTCGAGAATGGCGCGACGCCGCAGCGGCCTTCGTGGGAACGCCCGGACTGGCCGGCCCGTCCATCCGACGAGATAACCGCGGCCCTCGACAGCAACTGGTCCAATTTCGACAAGGCCAAGCCCGTCAAGCTGGAAGGCAAAAGCGAGGCTACCAAGACACCTGCGGCGGCCCCGGCAGCTTCGGCCGACGAAGTGCGCAAGGCTACTTTGGATTCCGTCCGCGCCCTGATGATGATCCGGGCATACCGCATGCGCGGGCATCTGGCGGCCGATCTCGATCCGCTCAATCTCAAGGATCCTGTGGCTTATCCGGAATTCGATCCGGCCACCTATGGTTTCACTGAAACCGATCTCGACCGGCCGATTTTTCTCGACAATGTGCTGGGCCTCGAAAAAGGCACCATCCGCCAGATTACCGACATCCTGCGCAAGACCTATTGCGGCACCTTGGGTGTCGAGTTCATGCATATTTCTGATCCAGCGCAGAAGTCGTGGATCCAGCAGCGCATCGAAGGTGAAAACAAGGACATCTCCTTCACCAAGGAGGGCAAGAAGGCGATCCTCAACAAGTTGATCGAGGCTGAGGGTTTCGAGCAGTTTCTCAACGTCAAATATACCGGCACCAAGCGCTTCGGCCTGGACGGTGGTGAAAGCATGATTCCGGCGCTCGAGCAGATCATCAAGCGCGGTGGCCAGCTGGGCCTGCGCGATATCGTTCTCGGCATGGCGCACCGTGGACGCCTCAATATCCTCTCCAATGTGATGGCAAAGCCGTATTCGGCCATTTTCCATGAATTCCAGGGTGGTTCCTCGACGCCTGATGAAGTCGAAGGCTCAGGCGACGTCAAATATCATCTCGGTTCGTCGTCGGACCGCGTGTTTGACGGCAATACGGTGCACCTGTCGCTCACTGCCAATCCGTCGCATCTCGAAATCGTCGACCCCGTGGTGCTGGGCAAGGCGAGAGCCAAGCAGGACCAGCGTGGCGACAAGGAACGTATCTCGGTCATGCCGCTGCTCATTCATGGTGATGCGGCGTTCGCGGGCCAAGGCGTCATTGCCGAATGTTTCGGGCTTTCAGGCCTGAAGGGCCATCGTTCCGGTGGTTCGATCCACTTCATCATCAACAACCAGATCGGTTTCACGACCTCGCCCTTATGGTCGCGTTCATCGCCTTATCCCTCCGACATCGCGAAGATGATCGAGGCGCCGATCTTCCATGTGAATGGCGATGATCCGGAAGCGGTGGTGTTTGCAGCCAAGATCGCAACCGAGTTCCGCCAGGAGTTCAAGAAGCCCGTTGTCATCGACATGTTCTGTTATCGCCGCTACGGCCACAACGAGACTGACGAGCCGAGCTTCACGCAGCCGCTGATGTACAAGAGCATCGCGGCGCACGAGACGGTGGTCAACATCTACGGCAAGCGCCTCGTGGCCGAAGGCACCATGAGCGAGGCTGAATTCGAGGAAATGAAGGCAGCCTATCGCCAGAAGCTCGACGACGCGCTGAGTGTCGCCTCGGGCTACAAGGCCAACAAGGCCGACTGGCTCGACGGCCGCTGGGCCGGCATGAAGACCGCCGAAGCGCAGGATGATGCGCGGCGCGGCAAGACCGGTATTGAAGTTTCCGATCTCAAGAATATTGGCATCAAGCTCGCCAAGCTGCCGCGCTCGTTCACACCGCACAAAACGTTGCAGCGCGTGCTCGATGGCCGCCGCAAGATGATCGAGGATGGCACCGGCATTGACTGGGCCATGGGCGAGGCGCTGGCTTTCGGCACGCTGCTCACCGAAGGCACCAAGATCCGTCTTTCTGGCCAGGACGTGCAGCGCGGCACATTCTCGCAGCGCCATGCCGTGTTGATCGACCAGGTGAGCGAGAAGCGCTACACGCCGCTCAATCATCTGGTGAAAGATCAAAGCACCAAGATCGAAGTCATCAACTCGATGCTTTCGGAAGAGGCGGTGCTGGGCTTTGAATATGGCTATTCACTGGCCGAACCCAATGCGCTGGTGCTGTGGGAAGCGCAGTTCGGCGACTTCGCCAATGGCGCGCAGGTGATCTTCGACCAGTTCATTTCATCGGCCGAACGCAAGTGGCTGCGGATGTCGGGCCTCGTCTGCCTGCTGCCGCATGGCTATGAAGGGCAGGGGCCGGAGCATTCCTCGGCGCGCCTCGAGCGCTTCCTGCAGCTTTGCGCCGAAGACAACATGCAGGTGGCGAATTGCACGACGCCGGCCAATTACTTCCACATCCTGCGCCGCCAGATGAAGCGTGATTTCAGAAAGCCGCTGATCCTGATGACGCCGAAATCGTTGCTGCGCCACAAGCGGGCGGTTTCGACCCTGGATGAGATGGGGGCGCACATCCACCTTCCACCGCATTTTGTGGGACGATGCCGAATTCCTCAAGAGCGAGAAGATCAAGCTCGTCAAGGACGACAAGATCCGGCGCGTGATCCTGTGTTCGGGCAAGGTCTATTACGATCTCTACGAGGAGCGCGAGAAGCGCGGCCTCAATGACATCTATCTCCTGCGCGTCGAGCAGCTCTATCCGTGGCCGCACAAGGCGCTGGCCCAGGAACTGGCGCGCTTTTCCAAGGCGGAATTCGTCTGGTGCCAGGAAGAACCCTACAACATGGGGGCGTGGGGCTTCGCGCAGCCCAATCTCGAGCGCGTGCTTGATTTCATCAAGGCCAAGAATGGGCGGCCACGTTATGTCGGCAGGCCTGCGTCGGCGTCCACCGCCAGCGGCCTGATGAGCAAGCACCTCAAGGAACTGAAGACGTTCCTTGAAGAGGCGATGGCATAGCATTATTCCTGAAAGACGGCAATCATGAGCAAAGACATCCGCGTGCCCACCCTCGGCGAAAGCGTCACCGAGGCCACCATCGCCAAATGGTTCAAGAAGGAGGGCGATGCAGTCAAGATTGACGAGCCTCTCGTCGAACTTGAAACCGACAAGGTGACCGTCGAAGTGCCATCACCGATGGCCGGGAAACTCGAAAAGATCGTGGCGCAGTCCGGTTCGACCATCGCGGTGGGCGCTCTCCTGGGTTCAATCGCCGAAGGAGCGGCGGGTGCTGCTTCTCCGGCCCCTGCACCAAGGCCTGCTGTCACTCCAGCCCCTGTCGCGCCGTCCATTCCCGCCGCCAAGCCCGCGGAACAGACCTTGTCGCCGGCAGTGCGCAAAGGTGTTGCCGAAAACAATCTCAACCCGGCTGACATTGCAGGCAGCGGCAAGGATGGCCGCATCACCAAGGGTGATGTGATTTCCGCCGTCGAAGCCAAGTCCGCGGCAGCTCCTGCCGCGCCTGTCCAGGTTTCAGCACCGGTTCCCGCAGCACCGGAAGGTGGCGAAGAACGCGTGAAGATGACGCGCCTGCGCGCCACCATTGCGCGGCGCCTCAAGGATGCGCAGAACACGGCCGCCATGCTCACCACCTTCAACGAAGTGGACATGACTGACGTGATGGCGCTGCGCAACCAGTACAAGGACGTCTTTGAGAAGAAGCATGGCATGAAGCTTGGCTTCATGAGCTTCTTCGTGAAGGCGGCCATCCAGGCACTGAAGGATGTTCCGGCGGTCAATGCCGAGATCGACGGCGAGGACATTGTCTACAAGAATTACTACAACATCGGTGTCGCCGTGGGCACCGACAAGGGCCTCGTCGTGCCGGTGGTGCGCAATGCCGACATGCTTTCATTTGCGGGCATCGAAAAGACCATCGCCGCCTATGGCAAGAAAGCCCGTGACGGCCAAATCCAGATCGCCGACATGCAGGGCGGCACCTTCACCATCACCAATGGTGGCATCTATGGTTCGCTGATGTCGACGCCGATTTTGAACGCGCCCCAAAGCGGCATCCTCGGCATGCATGCGATCAAGGAACGGCCGATGGCCATCAATGGCCAGGTCGTCATCCGCCCATGATGTATCTGGCACTCTCCTATGACCACCGCATCGTCGATGGCAAGGAAGCGGTCACGTTCCTGGTGCGCATCAAGGAAGGCCTGGAAGATCCGCAACGCGCGCTGCTGGATCTCTGAGCATGGCGCATGATCTTATCATCATCGGCACCGGCCCTGGCGGCTATGTCTGCGCCATCCGTGCCGCGCAGCTTGGGCTGAAGGTTGCCGTCATTGAAAAGCGCGCGACGCATGGCGGCACATGCCTCAATGTCGGCTGCATTCCTTCGAAAGCCCTGCTCCATGCCACCGAACTTCTGGCTGACAGCCAGCATGCATTTCCCAAGATGGGCCTGAAGGCCGACACCAAGGTCGATTTCGGCCAGATGATGGTGTTCAAGCAGGAGGCCATTGACGGCAACACCAAGGGCATCGACTTCCTGTTCAAGAAAAACAAGATCGATGTGATCCGCGGCAGCGGCACGATTGTAGCCCCAGGAAAAGTCAAAGTCGGCGACACGGTGCACGAGGCGAAGAACATCGTCATCGCCACGGGTTCTGAATTCAGCCCAGCTCAAGGGCGTGCCGATCGATGAAAAGAAGATCGTGACCTCCACAGGCGCGCTGGTGCTGGCGAAGATTCCGGCGTCCCTCACTGTCATTGGCGCGGGCGTCATTGGTCTGGAGCTTGGCTCGGTCTATGCGCGGCTGGGTGCCAAGGTCACGGTGATTGAATATCTCGACCGCATCCTTCCCGGCATGGACGGCGAGGTGGCCAAGGCTTTCCAGCGCCTGCTGGAAAAACAGGGCTTTGCGTTCAAGCTGGCCAGCAAGGTGATGGGCGCGGAGACGACGCCTGCCGGTGTTACGCTTTCGGTTGAACCGGCAGCCGGCGGTGCCGCCGAAAAGATCACATCCGACGTGGTGCTGGTCGCCGTGGGCCGCGTGCCCAATACCGAAGGCCTGGGCTGCGAAGCGGTGGGCATTGTCAAAGATGCGCGTGGCCGCATTGAGGTCAATCCGCATTTCGGCACGTCCGTCCCCGGCATCTATGCCATCGGCGATGTGATCAAGGGGCCGATGCTGGCGCACAAGGCCGAGGATGAAGGCATCGCGGTGGCCGAGCTTCTCGCGGGGCAGGCGGGACATGTGAATTACGATGTCATTCCTGGCGTGGTGTACACCTCGCCGGAAGTATCATCGGTCGGCAAGACCGAGGAAGAGCTGAAGCAGGCAGGTGTTGCCTACAAGGCGGGCAAGTTTCTGTTCATCGCCAATGGCCGCGCCAAGGCGAACCAGACCACCGATGGGTTTGTGAAAATCCTGGCCGATGCCAAGACCGACAAGGTGCTGGGCTGCCATATCATCGGGCCACAGGCGGGTGAACTGATCCACGAGGTTGCCGTCTTGATGGAATTTGGCGGCTCGGCCGAGGATCTGGCGCGCACCTGCCATGCCCATCCGACGTTGTCCGAGGCGGTGAAAGAAGCTGCGATGGCGGTTGCCGGACGGGCCATCCACTCCTAGCGCATCGGGCGAGCAAGCAGAATTGCTTGCGAAGCGGAAGATGCGCCAAATTCAATTCGATGGAGCAACTTTACGCCCTCAACCGCTGCGCACTTGAGGGCCCGTTGCTCCAACATCAACCCTTTGTTTACCTCATCCGCGCACATTGCAGGACGTTGCGGGAGACGATGGTGGCGCAAAAGGATATCGATATCCTGATTCTGGACGATGACATTGATCTTCTGACCAGTGTTGCCGAACTCTTGGCCGACAGCGGCTACAAGGTCAAAGGCTTTGCGGATCCCGAAAGCGCGCTGGAATTCGCGGTGGACCAGACGTTCTCCGTCGGCGTCTTCGATTTCCGTCTCGGCAGCCTGAAGAACGGACTCGATGTCATCGAGACGTTGCAGATCATGGGCGCCAAGTCCACCTTCGTGGTCGTGACCGCCGATGTCGACCGTTCGACGCAGCTGCGCGCCTCCGATCTCAAGGTCTATGAATTCATGCGCAAGCCGGTGCAGCCGCAGGAACTGCTCGACACCGTGCAGCGCGCCATTGCCATACAGGGCGGCCGGGTCGCCGCCTAATTCCTATTCCGGGAAAGCCTTGCGGTACTGCTCCAGCAGATGCTTGCGGTTGACTTCGGTGTAGATCTGCGTTGACGACAAGGACGCATGGCCCATCAGATCCTGAATGACGCGCAGGTCGGCGCCATTTCCCAGAAGATGCGATGCAAAGGAATGGCGAAGCGCATGCGGTGTTGCCGTGTCCGGCAGATTGAGCGCACCGCGCAAACGTTCGAGCAGAAGCTGGATGATGCGGGGTGACAAGGCCCCACCCTTGGCGCCACGGAACAGCAAACCCGACGGCAGAAGCGGGAAGGGTGCCAGTTTGCGGTAGGCGGCAATGGCCTCGACAGCGGTTTGCACCATGGGCACGAGGCGTGTCTTGCCGCCCTTGCCGGTGACGACCAAGGGGTTCTGCTCAACCTGACGCACTGTCAGTGACAGCGCTTCCGAGATACGGAGGCCACAGCCATAAAGAAGCACCAGCACGGCCTGGTCGCGGGCGTTGATCCAGGCTTCATCATGCGGAAGCGCTTCATTGGCGATAACGGCGCTGGATTGATTTTCCGTCAGTGGGCGCGGCACGGCATGGGGAATCTTCGGTGCGCGCACGGCGGCAATGGCCACGCATTTGAAGGCGCCGGTGCGTTCCGCGTGACGGAAGAAAGAGCGGATGGCGGAGAGCTGGCGGGCCAGCGAACGGCTTTCCAGGCCATCATTGCGGCGATGCGCCATGAAACTGCGGAAATCACCGGCTTCCAGCTGTGAAAGGCCTTGAATGGTGGCAGGTTCGCCCAAATGGTCGCGCAGGAAGCCGCCAAACTGCGTCATGTCGCGCAAATAGGCTTCCAGTGTCTTGCCGGCGAGACGGCGCTCAGCCTTCAGAGCCGAAAGCCAGCCCTGCAATACAGGCGCCGCATCGGCGGCGAAGTTGGAAAACAAAAGCTCCATTGCCCCAGTCTTGCGGGGCAATGGTGAATGAGCGGTTACATTACATTCATTGACGCAACTTTGCGTGCGCGACCGCTGCACACTTGCGCGCCCTTTGCGCCGGGTTAGGTGATGGTCTGGCCGGTCTTCTTCCAGTCGGCCAGGAAGGATTCGATGCCCTTGTCAGTCAGAGGATGCTTGACCAGCGCCTTCAGCACTGCGGGCGGGGCTGTGGCATAGTCTGAGCCCAGCAAGGCTGCTTCCTTGATGTGGTTGGGGGTGCGGATCGAGGCAGCGAGGATGTTGGTATCAAAATCATAATTGTCATAGATGGTGCGGATTTCGGCAATGAGATCCATGCCATCGAGATGGATGTCATCGAGGCGGCCAATGAAGGGCGAGATGAAATGCGCGCCCGCCTTGGCGGCAAGCAGGGCCTGGTTGGGTGAGAAACACAGGGTGACATTGACCATGGTGCCATCCTTGGAAAGCGCACGGCAGGCCTTCAGGCCATCGATGGTAAGCGGCACCTTCACGGCCACGTTCTTGGCGATCTTCCGCAGGATGTCGGCCTCGCGCATCATGCCATCATAATCAAGGGCAGCGACTTCGGCCGAGACTGGCCCCTGGGTGATGGTGCAGATTTCCTTGATCACATCCTTGAACGGGCGGCCCGACTTGGCGATGAGCGTGGGATTGGTAGTGACGCCATCCAGCAGACCCATGCTATCGATTTCACGGATTTCATTGACGTCACCAGTATCAGCAAAAAACTTCATGTCAGGTTCCTCTCCAAAAATGTGATGATGGGCAAAATGCTGCGTGTACCACAGGCTGTAGCATCAATGGATGACACGGACGATGCAAGACGCAGCGAGTTCGTTACAAAAACGGCCTCGGCGGATAAAAGTTCATTGGTTGCCACTTGCCGGTTCTCAAGTTCCAGACCGAGTTCCGTCACCCCCGCCATCAGCTTTTGGCGGGCGATACCGGGAAGAATAGCCTGGTCTTCCGCCGGAGTGATGAGTTTGTTGCCGTTCAGCAAGAAAATATTGGCGATGGTGGTCGAAGCAACATGTCCTGCGGTGTTGAGCATCAGCGCATCATCGGCGCGGTCACTGACTTCGCGGGCAGCGGCCACGGCATCGATATAGGACAATGTCTTGAACTGCGACGAGGGTGCCGCGGCATTGCGCCGGATCGCCGATGTCGCCAGCCTGACAGAAGCGGGAAGCTGGCTGCGGTCAAAGGGATTGAGCGCAAGGACCAGCGTGGGCCTGGTGCCATCGACAGCAAAGCCCCGCGCCGTCGGGCCGCGTGTCAGCGTCACGCGCAGGACTTCGGATGGTTGGGTTGAACGCTTGAGTGTCGCCGTGATGGCAAATCGAATGTCACTGACATTGAAAGAAAAGCCGAGCTCGCTTGCGGCATTTTCCATGCGGGCCAGATGCGCCTCAAGCCAGACGGCCTTGCCGTCACGCACGGCAATCGTTTCGAAAATGCCGTCACCCAACATGAGACCGCGTTCAGCCGGGTCCAGGGTGAGGCTTTCCACAAAGCGGCCATTGCTCCACACAATGCTCATGCCACGGCCTTCAGGAAATTGCGCAGCAGGTCATAGCCATGTTCGGTAAGGATCGACTCTGGATGAAACTGTACGCCGAAGGTGGGATGGCTCTCATGCTGCAGGCCCATCACCTCGCCATTGGCGGCGCGGGCGGTGACACGCAAAGGCGTACCCTCGATTTCATCGACAATGAGTGAGTGATAACGTCCAGCAGCAAAGTTCTGCGGCAGGCCGGCAAAAATGCCTGCACCGTCATGTTCGATGTCCGACGCTTCGCCGTGAAGCGGGCGCCTGGCACGCGTGACCCGTGCACCGAATGCCTCGCCGATCACCTGATGACCGAGACAGATGCCGAGGATGGGTCTTGTGCCCGAGAGCCTTCTCACAATGTCGAGGGATTGTCCGGCTTCCTTCGGTGCACAGGGTCCGGGCGAAACCACAACAGCTTTGACATCAGGATCAACAACATCAGCATCCGAAACAGCATCATTTCGCACCACGCGCGTGGCTTGTCCCAACTCTTCGAAATAGCGCGCCACGTTGAAGACGAAGCTGTCGTAATTGTCGATGATCAGGATCATGAGGCGAAAGCCTCCCGGATGCGGCTGATCTTGGTCAGACTTTCATCGTATTCGGCGGCCGGCTGCGAGCGTGCGGTGATGCCGCCACCGCCCTGCATATAGGCTTTTCCCTGCGAAAACAGCACGGTGCGGATGGCTATGTTGAAATCCATGGTGCCGTTGAAGCCCAGATAGCCGATGGAGCCGCAATAAAGGCCACGGGCTTGTTGCTCCAGTTCGGCAATCACTTCCATGGCGCGGATTTTCGGCGCGCCTGTGATCGAACCACCGGGAAACACCGCCTGCAAAACATCAAGGGAATCAAGGCCTTCGCGGCGTTCGGCTTCGACCACCGAAACCAAATGATGGACATTGGCATAGGATTCCAAGCCGCAAAGCACCGGCACTTTCACAGTGCCGGGCTTGGCCACGCGAGAGAGATCGTTGCGCAGAAGATCGACGATCATGACATTTTCGGCGCGGTCTTTCCGGCTCGATTGCAGTTCCGCCACCAAAGCTGCATCGCGCGCCGGGTCAGGATCGCGGCGGCGCGTGCCCTTGATCGGGCGGGCTTCTAGATGCGCGCCATCGCCCTTGACGAGGCGTTCGGGGGACGACGAGGCGACCTTCACATCGCCATAGTCGAGAAAGGCGGCAAAGGTAGCGGGGTTGCAGTTGCGCAGTGTCTGATAAAAGGCAAAAGCATCAAAGCCTTCCGGGATGTCAGCCAAAAAACACTGGGTGATATTGGCCTGGAAAATATCGCCCGCCAGAATGTAGTCGATAGTGCGCTGAACTGCCTTCTCATAGGCGGGCCGGGTTAAATTGCTGTGCCACGTGCTGATTGCGTGGCTTCCAGACTTCGGCGGCTTGCGGCGCAGCAACTTTTCGAGCTTCGCAGCGTCAGGCCCGATGATAAAAGCCCGTTCCTGCATATGGTCGAAGCCTACCACCGTGTCATAGCGGTGAAAGATCAGCGCGGGGCAAAGCGGCTTGAAACGAGGTGTGTGCTTGGCGCCGACAAAATCCCACCCGGTGTCATAAGATAGTAACCCGGCATAACCGCCCTGAAAAGGTGGCAGGCCGGGCAGGTTTTCCTGACGGTTTTTGTCAAGGTCCTGACGGAGTTCACCCAGGGCTGCGGTGCCACTCTCTTCGCTTAGCGTTTCCGCTGGATTGCAGGCCAGAAATGACCAGCGCCCCAAATGCTCGTGACGCATTACGCTTTCGAAAAGCGTGAGGCGCTGCTGATCCTGCAGACGCGCGGCATAGAGGGACGGCTCCAGATAGGCGATTTCCGTAACCTCTGGCCTGGCATGGCTGCGCGTCAGCATGGGGCAGATATAAGGCTGGAAATCCCACGCTTCCACGACTATTCCTGAACAAATGGAGAACCCCCAGAGAATCGCGGAGGTGTTGCTGCCGTTGGCGCTGGGCCAAACTTACACCTACACGCTCCCAGATGGGCTGGAGGTGACGCCTGGCGATTTCGTCGAGGTGCCGATGGGGTCGCGCAGTTATTACGGTTGTGTCTGGGAGGTGGGTGTCAGCCATGGCACCAATATGAAGCTCAGGCCGGTAACGCGGCGTTGCCCGGCACCGCCGCTTTCCGAGACACACCGCAAGTTCATTTCCTGGTTGAGCGCCTATTATCTCGAACCCATGGGCAATGTGCTGCGCATGGTGATGCGAGTTCCGGCGGCGCTGGAAGATCCCGTCCTGCAAACCGCATGGATTCTGGGCGAGGCCAAACCCTTACGGATGACGCCGCAACGCGAGCGTGTTCTGGAAGCAGCTGGCCAGGGCTTTGCACTCAAGACAGCCGAACTTGCGGATGCGGCAGGTGTTGGCAGTAGCGTGGTCAAAGCCTTGGCCGAACTGGGCGCGTTGCAGGAAGTTGCCCTGCCGCCGCACCGGAAGTTCACCGAGCCTGAACTGGTCGGCGGCGGATTTGTCCTGAGCGCTGATCAGACTAGCGGCCGCTCAGGAGTTGCGCCAAGTGGTGACGACAGCGCGGTTCAAAGGTCGTGTTGCTCGATGGGGTGACAGGTTCGGGCAAGACTGAAGTCTATTTCGAGGCCATGGCCGCGGCACTGGCGGCAGGGCAACAGGTTTTGTTGCTGTTGCCGGAGATTGCCTTGACCATGCCATTCATTTCACGCGTGGAGCGGCGTTTTGGCTGTGAGCCGGCGCAATGGCATTCGGACTTGCGGCCGCGTGAGCGCGAACGCGTGTGGCGCGGCGTGGCGACGGGTGAAGCGCGGGTCGTCGTCGGTGCGCGTTCGGCGCTGTTCCTGCCGTGGACGAAGCTTGGCCTTATCGTGGTCGATGAAGAGCATGAAGGTGCCTATAAGCAGGACGATGGCGTGCCCTATCATGCGCGCGACATGGCGGTGCTTTACGGCACTTTGGGCAAGTTTCCGGTGGTTCTTTCCTCAGCGACACCTTCGCTCGAAAGTCTGATGAATGTCGACCGTGGACGCTATGAACTGGTGAAGCTCAAGGATCGGCATGGGCGGCCCGAGCTTCCCGCCACACATCTCATCAACATGACTGATGAGAGGCTGGAGCCCGGGCAGTGGCTGTCACCGCAATTGGTCAGCGATGTGTCCGCGACATTGCAGGCGGGCGATCAGGCGCTGCTTTTTCTTAACCGCCGTGGTTTTGCACCTTTGACACTTTGCCGTACCTGCGGCCACCGCTTGAACTGTCCTGATTGCGATGCCTCGCTGGTCGAACACCGGTTCCGGCAGATCTTGCAGTGCCATCATTGCGGGCATCATGAGCCCGTGCCCAAGGCCTGCCCTTCCTGTGGCGCAGAAGGCAAGCTGGTGCCGGTGGGGCCGGGCATCGAGCGCCTTGCGGAAGAATGCGTGCGGCTATTTCCCGAAGCGCGCATGGCGATCCTGTCGAGCGATCTCTCGCGCGGCCAGCAGCTGCGCGACACGCTGCGCGAGATCGAGGAAGGTGCTTTCAACCTGATCCTTGGCACGCAGCTGGTTGCCAAAGGCCATCACTTTCCGCATCTCACTCTGGTGGGTGTTGTCGATGCCGATCTTGCGCTTGAATCGTCTGATCCGCGTGCGGGTGAGCGCACCTGGTCACTTCTGGCGCAGGTTGCAGGCCGCGCAGGGCGTGGGGAAAAGCCGGGCCGCGCTTTGGTACAAACCTATTTGCCGCAACATCCGCTGATGAAGGCCTTGGCGCGCGGTGACCGTGATGCCTATCTCGACGGCGAGAAGCGCATCCGCGAAATGGCGGGGTTGCCGCCCGCCGGGCGCCTCGCGGGCATCGTGATTTCGGGTAAGGACGGTAGCGAGACGGGGCGCTTTGCGCGTGACGTTGCGCTGGCTGCACCCCGCGGCTGAGGGCATTCAGGTTCTCGGGCCGGCTCCTGCGCCCATTGCCATGGTCCGCGGCCGTCACCGGGTGCGGCTTCTGGTCAAGGCGCAGCGTGATGTAAATCTGCAAGCTTTCCTCGGCGCATGGCTGCGGGATATCCGGCCCAAGGGCTCGCTCAGCCTCCAGCTTGATGTTGATCCTTATAATTTCCTATGAAGGCGTCAGGGAGCCATTGATGAAAGACATTTCTGCCTACCGCCAGCCGATGATTACCTCACTGGGCATCATCATGGGGTTTCTCCTGAATTTTCTGGCGGGCTGGGCCACCAAGGAAGACCAGGTTTCCGAAATGCGCAATGCGGCGGACTGGATCGTCGCGCTGACCATGATCCCTGCGATTATTCTCATGGTGCTGGTGTTGTACCGGATGCTCGATATGCGGCATCCCGTTGAGAGGGTCGAGAAGATCTACACCAATACCCTGCGGCTCTACATGGCCGCCATCATCCTCGCCTTTTTTGGCGTGGCGGCGGCGCTGTTCTTTTAGTTGAAGCGCCACTCGATGCGGTTGCGGTAGGTGCGACCGGGCCTCAGGAACGACGACGGGAAATTTGGATGGTTGGGTGCATCGGGCACGTTTTGCGGCTCAATCGCAATCGCTTGGTGCTGATGCAAAGGCGCATCCTTTCCCGGAAGCTTCTCATTCCAATGGAGCGCCGTATAGAACTGGACGGCAGTTTCCGTGGTCCACACTTCCATGCGGCGGCGTGACTGCGGATCGCGCAGCGTCAGCGCCTGCTTGAGGGTGCCGCGTTTGCCATCAAGCACGAAGCAATCGTCATAAGGCTGGCCTACGGCACGCAGCTTGCGGAAATCATATTTGGTCCCTGCAACATCGGCCATCACACCTGAAGGCAGGAGATTCTTGTCCACGGGCAGATAGTGACTGGCGTTGAGCTGCACTTGCTGGGCAAGCGCCGAATCCTGGCCTGCACTCTGCCCAACCAAATTCCAATAAGCGTGATTGGTGAGATTGATCACGGTCGCTTTGGTGGTCGTGGCGGTGAGCTCGGCATAGAGTGTGTTGCCAGATAGGCCATAGACAGCACTGGCATGGAGTTCGCCGGGGAATCCCTGGTCGCCATCGGGGCTCACCAGGGTGAAATGAATTTCGCTGCCTTTCTGTTTTGCGTCCCAGACCGTGCTGCCAAATCCCTTGGGGCCGCCATGAAGCTGGAAACCATCACGGTTGGCTACGAGCTTGTGAACCTCACCGTCGAGCTCATATTGGGCACCGGAAATGCGCCCGGCATGGCGGCCGCAGGTTACACCGGCAGAATTGTCCCAGGTGTCATGGGCTTCGTTGAGTGGCGTGCCGAAGACAACATCGACACCATCAACTTCGAGCCCCAGCAGGCGCGCGCCATAGGTCGAAAACGTGGCTTTCAGTCCAGGAGATTTGATCGTCAGCATCAGTGGTTGTCCCGTGGAATGCCGAAGGTCTTGGCGACGCGCTGAAACTTGGTTGCACCCTTAAGCACCATGCCGTCCGCCAACTGACCCACTTCCTTGCGGAAGATTTCCTGCCACGGTGTCTGCGACGGTGGCACCTTGAACCCGCCATTGCGCTCCAATTCTTCGCGGCGTTTCTCCAGCTCCTCAGCTGAAACCAGCATGTTGCAATCACCGGTATTGAGATCGATGCGCACCTTGTCGCCGTTTTTGAGGAGTGCAAGTCCTCCACCTGCCGCTGCTTCCGGCGAAGCATTGAGAATGGAGGGTGAGCCTGACGTACCTGACTGGCGGCCGTCGCCCACGCAAGGCAGGGAACGTATGCCTTTTTCGAGCAGGTAATTGGGTGCGCGCATGTTTACCACTTCGGCTGCCCCTGGGTAACCCAAGGGGCCGACGCCACGGATGAAGAGAATGGTATTCTCATCGATGGCCAGCTTCGGATCATCGATATGGGCGTGGTAATCTTCCGGGCCATCGAACACGACGGCCTTGGCTTCAAAAGCGTTGCGATCCTTCGGATTGGAGAGATAGCGCTCCCGGAATTCCGGTGAGATCACACTTGTCTTCATGATGGCGCTGTCGAAAAGGTTGCCGTGCAGCATCTTGAAGCCGGCATGTTTTTTGATGGGATCATCGAAGTCGCGAATAACCTTGCGGTTCCAGGTGAACTTGTCCTTGTTGTTTTCGCCAATGGTTTTGCCATTGGCGGTGATGCAATTCTCATGAATCTTGCCAGCCTTGATCAACTCGGCGACCACAGCCGGAACACCACCGGCGCGGTGATAATCTTCGCCAAGATATTCGCCGGCAGGCTGCAGATTGACAAGGAGTGGCAAGTCATAGCCGTGTTTCTCCCAATCCTTTACCTCAAGCTTGATACCGAGGTGGGCGGCGATGCCATTGAGGTGGTTGGGCGCGTTGGTCGAGCCGCCAATTGCGGTGTTGACAACGATGGCATTCTCGAAAGCCTCGCGTGTCATGATCTTCGACGGGGTGAGATCTTCATTGACCATCTCGACAATGCGTTTTCCCGTCTCATAAGCCATCTGACCGCGTTCGCGGTAGGGAGCTGGAATGGCCGCATTAAATGGCAGGCACATGCCCAAGGCTTCGGTCAGCGAATTCATCGTCGTCGCGGTGCCCATGGTGTTGCAGAAGCCGGTCGATGGCGCGGAAGATGCAACGAGATCGACAAAGCCCTTGTAATCCAGCTCACCGGTCGCGAGTTTTTCGCGTGCGAGCCAAACAATGGTGCCCGAGCCGGTGCGCTGCCCTTTGTAGTCGCCATTGAGCATCGGGCCGGAAGAAAGAGCGATGGCTGGAATATCGACAGTTGCCGCCGCCATCAGGCAGGCGGGCGTGGTCTTGTCGCAACCGACGGTCAGTACCACGCCATCGAGCGGATAGCCGTAAAGCACTTCGACCAGCGAGAGATAAGCAAGGTTGCGATCAAGCGAGGCGGTCGGTCGTTTTCCGGTCTCCTGGATGGGATGAATGGGGAATTCAAATGGCACGCCACCGGCTGCGGTAATGCCGTCGCGTACACGCTTTACCAGCTCGACATGGACGCGGTTGCAAGGCGAGAGATCAGAGCCCGTCTGGGCGATGCCGATGATGGGTTTGCCGCCCTGCAATTCACCCTGGGTGAAACCATAATTCAGATAACGTTCCAGATAGAGTGCCGTCATGTCGGCGTTGTCGGGATTGTCGAACCAATGCTGGGAACGGTATTTGAAGGGTTTGGCCGGGGACTTGGTCATTTCTCTCTCACTTTTATTTGTCGTACAATATCGTGGGAGATGGGTTTCGTCCAGTTATTGCAATGTTATGTTTGGCTGCATTGCAGCATCAGCCTGTTGTCAGGAAAGCTTTCATTGCGGCGAGGAAATGCTCACGGATATGATCTCTCTCGTTGAGAATCTCGTGTTGGGAGTCCGCTATTGTTAACAGGGAGAAACCTGGAACGCGCTTGATGAAGTGCTTGGTGGCGTCATTGTCGACCACGCGGTCCAGACCGGCAATCGCAATCAGGGTCGGGCAGGAGGGGCCGCGCCGCGCTGGCCATGACATGATTTCATCAACGGACAGAATTGCGGCCCGCAACCAACCATAGGTTGGAGCGCCGGTCACCAGTTCATGATGCTGTTCAATGGTGGTGATGTCACGATCCCACCGTTTCCGGCTCTTGGTCAGAACGTTGCCGTCAAAATATTCGCGTTTCAGCGGCCACTTGGAAAAACCTGGCAGATTGGCGGCGCCAAGCCCGATGGCCGGAACACTGAATGCGAGGCTACGCGCAATCATCCGCGGCCATCTGCCGTAACGAAAACCCAGAAGAGGGGCGGTAATCACCGCACGCTCGAGCCATTTCTTGCCGCGAAGCGCGCGCAGCATGACAAGTCCACCGGTGGAATGGGCCAGTCCATAATAGGGCTTGGGACAGTGCGCCACGAGCACGCGCGAGTATATGGCGTCGAGATCAGCATCATATTCCTTGAAATCATTGACGTGACCTTTGACCTGATCTTTCAATGTCCGGTCAGATCCGCCTTGTCCCCGCCAGTCGAATGTCGCTACGGCGTAGCCCATGGCGACGAGGTCCTGCATGGTCTCGAAATAGCGCTCGATGAATTCGGCGCGACCCTGCAAGATGAGAACGGTGCCTTTGGATTTTGAGGGTGCAACGAAGGCAGCGCGCAAGCTGATCTTGTCAGCTGTGTAAACGCGAAGGCAGTGAATATGGGCCGGAGCACGGTTCTCCGGCGTAGGAAACAGCTGCATGCTCCGTGTCTAGGCAGTTTGCCGGACAGTGGCAACTCCCAAGGCCAACGGGCACACATGCCCGTTGACTTGATGCGGCTAGAGCTTCTTGACGGCGGTCAATTCGCCGTTGGTGGAGCTGACTTCGATTTCGAAGGGCTTGCCGCTGCGTTCGGCGCTGTAGACGAAGGTCTTGCCGTCGCAGGATTTGCTGGAGACCTTTTCGAAGCCGAAACTCGAAACAATGCTCAGTCCTTTATCACACGTGACGGCACCTGACGATTTCTTCGGTGCAGCCGGCTGACTGCTTGCGGTCTGAGTTGCTGTACCCTGTGTCGTATCTGTTGCGGCAGACTGGGTTACTGGCTTGGTTGCAGGCTTGGCCTGAACGGACTTCTTGACGGGAGAGGGCTTGGTCGGAGTGACCGGAGCCGCATACGGAAGATTCGAATTGAAGTCCGGATCATCCTGTTGGTTCTGGTCGATATAGGCCTGTTTGCGCATGCGGCGCATCATGTCGCGGCGATACATCCGGTATTCGCGGTCATTGAAGCGGTCCTGGGCCGAGGCATAGGGATCAGGACCATAGCGATCGTCATAATTGTCGGGCGCATAGCCATCGTCGTAAGCCACGGTTCCATCCGGGTTCTGCCACCAGAACAAGCGGCGGGCCTCAGCGGGCTGGCTTAAGGCCAGAACCGGCAGGATGGCCAAGGGAAGAATGAACTTCAGCATGATCTGCTCCAATCAGGCGCCATTTCAACGTCTGTGCCGCTTTCCTGTCGCGGGAAAAGGGCATGATTGCGGCAGATAAGGAAAGTTTCTTGTCTCCGCAATCCTGGGGCAAATTTCTGCCTAGCTGTGTCTGAATGGACACCCAAGAGATCGTTCATCCGATGTTCATGTCGAAAAATCGCGTGAAATCCGAGCCTTGACTGCTCTTGAAATCCGCAACGCCATTCCTATTTCGGAGTTGCGGCGGATGCCTTCGGGGTCCGCCCGTAATTGTCAAATTGCTTAAGGAGAATATGACATGTTTGACTTTACCCCCCTCTATCGCAGCTCTGTCGGCTTTGACCGCATGTTCCAGCTTCTTGATGAGGCTGCCGCTTCCGAAACCCAATCCTATCCGCCCTATAATATTGAGCGCGTTGGCGACAATGAGTACCGCATCACCATGGCGGTGGCGGGTTTTGGCCCCAACGATGTCAACATCGAAGCCAAGGGCAACACCCTGACGGTCACCGGCAAAAAGGCCGACAAGACGCAGCCCGCCGGCGAGATGCTGCATCAGGGCATTGCCGCCCGTGGCTTTGAACGCCGTTTCCAGCTTGCTGATCATGTGGAAGTCAAAGGTGCCGACATGGACAATGGTCTTCTCCATATCAGCCTGAAGCGTGAAGTGCCGGAAGCCCTGAAGCCTCGCCAAATTCCCGTCAATGGCGGGGCAAAACTGAAAGCCATCGACACGACGAAGGCTGCCTGATCAGCTTTCAGTGTTGAGTTGCGGAGCGCAGGGAAACTTGCGCTCCTTTTCTTTTGGCGATTTCGCTTCGTACCCAGAAAGTGAAAATGAGCGCCAGTGCTGCACCCAAGACTGACACGGAATAGATGGCGCTCATGCCATAGGTCTGGGCAATAAAACCCAGGAAGAAGGGCAGAAGGATACGCGGCGGGCCGCTCACGAATGAGACAAGACCCAATGCTGACGCACGAGCATCGGGGGCGAGCTTTGCCGCGACGGAGAACAGGCAGGGAAAAATCAGACCCAAGCCCATACCGGTGATGGCGAAGGCAAAGACCGAGATGAGAAAGCCCGGATTCATTGCCAGAACAATGAAACCCAGCGTGCCTACCGCGAGCGACACGGCAACCAGCGTCAGATCGGCAAAGCGCATCCGCAAGCGGTCGCCCACCAATCTGATGCCACCATCAAACAATCCATAGAAGGCGATGCCAAGTCCGGAGTAGGCGGCCAAATTTGGTTGTAACTCGGCGAGAAGTTGCCCCGACCATTGCACACAGGTGAGTTCGGCGGCGACATCAAGCCCAATGATCACACCGATCAGGATCAGGATCTTGCGGGGCAGTTCGGCATTTGACGCTTTTTCATTGGCTAGATGCACGGGATGATGTGGAATGGCATGATTGATGGCTGCAATGGCTGCTCCAACCAGAGGCAATGCCGGAACGGCCGCCCAAAGCGGCCCATAATTCACGGCAATGAAACCGCTGATCAGGCCGAAAAATCCCATACTGAGCAACACTGCGCCGTGAAAAGAGGCAAAGATGGGTTTTCTGGCGTGGTGTTCCACCACTGCAGCCTCGGCATTCATGAAGAGATCGGTGGTTCCAGTTGCATAGTTCAACAGGATAAAGGACAGGCCAAAGGCCACCACAGATTGGGCAGAAAGATTGTAGACCAGTGCTGCAAAACCAACCGGCAGAATGAAAAGCAGAACGCTGCGATGGTCAAAGCGCCTGGCGACAACACCGCCCAATGACATTGCGACGATGGTGGCCAGTGTCGCGAATCCGGCAAGTACGCCAAAAACAAATGAATTGGTGCCGGATTGCGCTTTCAGAACCGGGATTGCGCCTATCTGAGAGCCCATCAAGGCGCCAAAGGCCATGAAAGTCAGGGTAATGGCGACACGTGGCGTAAATTTCATCAGCCGCGGCCGACGAGAGGCATCTTTGTTGCCATTACGGTCATGGTCAAGACATTGGAATCGAGCGGCAATGAGGCCATGAAGACCACGGAACGCGCCACGTCTTCCACGTCCATCCTGGGCTCCGGCTTCATCGAGCCGTCAGCCTGTGGCACGCCACCGGTCATGCGCGACGTCATGTCGGTTGCAGCGTTGCCGATATCAATCTGCCCGCAGGCAATGTCATATTTGCGGCCGTCGAGGCTGGTCGATTTGGTAAGTCCCGTGATGGCGTGCTTGGTTGAGGTGTATGGCGCCGAGTTTGGTCGTGGGGCTTGCGCTGAAATCGAACCGTTATTGATAATACGGCCACCGCGCGGGTTCTGGTCCTTCATGATCTTGAAGGCCTCCTGTGTGCACAGGAAGGGACCGGTGAGATTGGTCATGACTACCCCTTGCCATTGCTCAAAGCTGAGATCCTCGAGCATGACGGTGCCGGGTGCACCGGTGCCGGCGTTGTTAAAGAGCACATCGAGGCGGCCAAATTTCTTCTTGGTTTCGGCAAACAGATGGGCCACTGATTTCGGATCAGCGACATCGGTGGCGACAGCGAGGGTTTCGCCTTCGATTTCCTTCGCTGTGGCCTGCAGTGCATCCAACCTGCGTCCTGCGAGAACCACTGCATAGCCAGCCTTCGCCAAGGCTTTCGCGCAGGCCTTGCCAATGCCCGAGCCAGCGCCTGTCACCAATGCAACTTTTTTCATATCAACCTTTTGCTTTCTGCCAGGCTGTAACCAGGGCCTTGGCGGATTGTTCGATCTGCGTGCGTGTGGCGCCGGGCTTGTAGAGCGATGAACCGATGCCAAAACCAGCGGCACCAGCCTTGATCCATTCCGCCATGTTGTCTGGTGTCACGCCACCGACGGCATGAACCTTCACGTGTTTGGGGAGCACGGCCTTCCACGCCTTGATGGTCTGTGGCGAAGCCGCTTCGGCGGGGAACAATTTCAGATGCACGGCACCGGCGCGGATGGCAGTGAAAGCTTCGGTTGGCGTGAACACACCTGGCAACGGATCGATGCCGAGTGAAATTGCGCGCGCAATGACAGCGGGATTGCAATCGGGCGAAACCGAGATACTGCCGCCATGTTCCTTCAGGACATTGACATCCTGTTCGGAGAGTACGGTGCCGGCCCCCACGACCATCTTGCCAGCATAGGCCTTGCTGAGCTTGTCGATCGAGACAAAAGGTTCCGGGGAGTTGAGCGGCACTTCGACAATGCGGATGCCTGCATCATGGAGAATTTTCGTAACGTCCACCGCCTCCTCTGGCGTGATACCCCGCAGAATGGCGATGATGCCGCAAGCTTCAAGTGCCTCGTTAAGTGTCATCAGATGACTCCAGCTTCATGGGCAATGAGGCGCTGACCGGCAATCGCGCAGAAGGGATCGCCCAGCGCCACATCGAGACCTGCCATGGTCATGGCATCGACATAGGCCTGGCCGATTTTGGGTGAGGCCAGCACCAAATAACGGGCCGCACGGTCATGTTCCATGGTGGCATGGGCCACTTCCTGGCCGACAAGTAAACCTGAAAGATAGCTATGCAGGCCTTCCGCCGGCAGTGCATTGTAGAGGCCCAGGCTGCGCGCCGAAAACAAGATGTGCAGCAACCCGGCCGGATCGGCGAAGGCCTGCTCAACCCCGCGCTTGAAGGTGTCTGCGTTGTGCATATCGCCCTGAATCAAACGGCCTAGAAGGGAATGATTGCGATACAGCGCGAAGCTTTCGCCGGTGACATAGGTGGCGAAGTTTTCCAACCGGCCATCAATCACCTCAATCCATTTCGAATGCGTGCCTGGGGTCACAAAATGGGTGGCACCTGTTGAGAGAGAGCCAAACACCTGGGTTTCCTCGCCGCGCAACACATCATGTTTAATCGTGGGGCTACTATAGTGCAGGCCGGTGATAAAGTGGATGGTGCGGGCAGTGCTGGTCGTGCGATGGGTGATCGATCTGGCGAGATCGGAGATTCCGGCAGGACAATCCGTGTACGGACATTCGACCCAACCTTGCCGGGAGGTGATCATCCCGGATGCTATAACCGGCAAACTTTTGCTCCAGCCGCCGATGTGATGCTCAAGCGTCTCTTCGAATTTCTGATCCTTGACAGCAAGAATGCCTTCGGCGGCTGATTTTTCCGAAATCACCTTACCATCGGCATCAACTTCGTAGGCGCGAAATGATGTGGTGCCCCAATCCAGGGCAATAAAGGGCTTCATTCATCACCAAATCTGTATTTGGGAATGCCCGTTACGCCCGGATTGAAGCAGAACACGCCGCCCTGTAACGGATGCCTCGCCAGTATATCAGCAGGAAGATTGGCCGCCGCCGACGTGACATAAACCGTGTCGAGATTTGGTCCTCCGAAGACTACGCAGGTGGGCCGCGTTACCGGCATATCAACCACCCTGTCGATACGACCCTTGGGATCAAGGCGCACCACGCAAGATCCTTCCCAACGCGCACTCCACAGAAAGCCCTCGCTGTCGACGGTCGCACCGTCCGGATAGCCATGTGCCTTGTCGTCGCTGAAGACACGCTGATTTGAGAGATTGCCGGTTTCCAGATCGAAATCAAAGGCCCAGATAATCTGGTTCTTGGTATCGCTGAAATAAAAGATGGAATTGTCCGGCGACCAGCATGGGCCATTTGAAACGCCGACATTGTCGAACATGCGTTTCGAGACACCGTCGCCGCCCACGCGGTAGAGTGCACCAGAATCCTGCACTATGTCCATGTCGCTGCCATCGGGTGCGATGTTCTGCTGCATGGTGCCCATCCAGAACCGGCCCTTGGCATCTGCTGCACCATCATTGCCACGGTTTTTCGGACGGTCAATTTCCGGCTTGGCAAAATCGGTCAATGCGCCCGTTGCCGGATCAAAGAAGAACATGCCTTTTTCTCCGCCCATGATCAGGCGGTTGTGAGTTGCCAGCGCAAAGCAGGTCAGCATTATCGGAAAGGTCCAATGCCGGGTGGCGCCGGTCGCAGGATCGAGGATGTGCAGCTTGGTCGTGGGCGCGATATCGAGCCACCACAGGCACTGGCCGTCAACATCCCACAGGCAGCCTTCGCCCAATTTGTTCTTGGCTTCGAGAAGGCAGGTGACGGGGGATTGCGGCATGGGGGGCTTCTAGCCAATCCAGACCGTTTCGCCAATGTCGGGCACCAGAAAATTCCGCGGCGCAACGGCCCTGGGCCGAAAGGGCTTCCGCCAATGCCAGGGTTGGTGCGTTAATGGCTTCATCGGTGAGCTGTATGGTGCCGTGGTGGATGGCAATGCTGATCTTGCTACCGAGCAGAACATGGGCCTGCACGGATTCTTCCGGGTTCATGTGCTGGGGCCCCATGAACCAGCGCGGTTCATAAGCGCCAATCGGCAGAAGCGAAAGTCGCGGCCCGCCAAAGCGCGCACGGGCCTCGCGGAAAGTCTCGCCGGTGCCGAAACCGGTGTCGCCAGCGAAATAGATCAGGCCTGCCGGTGTTTCCACCATGAAAGCAGACCACAGGCTTCTGTTCGTGTCGGACAATGTGCGTTTTGACCAATGCAGCGCAGGCAGCGCCGTGATCGTGATGGGGCCAAAGTTATGGGATTGATCCCAGTCCAGTTCGGTGATGTCGAAACCCGGCGCATGATGGGCATTGCGCAGCGGCGTGACCAGCTTGGCCTTGCTGTGCCGCGCCAGCCATTTCAGCGCAGGCTTGTCCATGTGATCGTAGTGGCTGTGGCTGAGCAGGATGAAATCCAGCGGCGGCAAACTTTCCAGCGCAATGCCGGGCGCACGGACGCGCGCGGGGCCGAACCATTGCGATGGGCTGGCGCGCTTCGAGAAAAAAGGATCGGTGAGAATGTTGAGGCCGGCCACCTGTAGCAGCACGGTGGAATGGCCAATCCAGGTGGCCGCAATTTGTTTGCCATCCACCCGCACCAGCGGTGCGGGATAGGATTTATTAGGCACATGGTTCGGCCATCTCTGGCGCGAGCCCGCGGTTTGCCATTTCACAATGTCGGCGAATCCGGCGGCGGCGCGTTGATGCGGCAGCGTGAAGCTGCCGTCGATGATTTTATATTTCATAGGAGGTCAGGGAAAAGCCGTCAGGAACAGGAAGGCGAAGAAGATCACAAGATGAACGGCACCTTGCAGGATGGTGGTGCGGCCGGTGGCCAGCGTCACCGAACTGATGAAAAGCGTGAGTACCAGCAGGGCGGTGGATTGCGCGCTGATACCGAGCGACAATTTATCGCCATGCCAGAGCGAATAGGCCGCCAGAGTGGGAATGGTAAGGCCGATGGTGGCAATGGCGGAGCCCAGCGCCAGATTAAGGCTGGTCTGCAGATCATTGACGCGTGCAGCCTTCAACGAAGCGATGCTTTCCGGCAGTAGCACGATGAATGCAATCACCACACCGAGCACGGCGGTGGGAAGACCGGCGGCGGCGATGGCAGAGTCGATCGGTCCTGAAAGCGCCTTGGCCATTAACACCACGGCAATCAGCGACAGCGGCAGGAAGACCAAAGCCAGGGTCACGGTCTTGCTGGTCAGCACAATTGCCTCACCATGCTTTTCGCCCGTGACAAAATAGTCGTGGTGACGCACGGTTTGCACAAAAACGAAGATTGCATAAAGCGCCAGCCCGATCAGGCCGACAAAGCCGAGTTGAGGCGCTGAATAGGAGGGGCCAGCGGTCGCCACGGTATAATTGGGAAGAATAAGCGAGAGCGCGCAGAGCGTGGCCAGCACGCTAAGGGCCGCTGCCGCGCCATCGAGTTTGAATCGCTGGATGTGAAAGCGCGCACCGCCCAACAGCAAGGCGAGGCCGACAATGCCATTGAGTACGATCATCACCGTGGCAAAGACCGCGTCACGGCCGATGAATTCCACGCCCGGCTTGGCCGAGGCCATCTGGGTGATGATCAGTGCCGCCTCAATCACGGTGACCGAAAGGGCGAGAATGATCGAGCCATAGGGTTCGCCCACCTTCAGAGCGAGTATTTCCGCATGATGCACCGAGCCGAACACGGCGAAAAACAGCAGAAGCGTTTCCACGACGATGATGACGACCGATGCGCCGAAATCCACACCAGCATATTTGAGGCCCAGGAAGACAATCGCCACAAGCGTGGAAATGATGAACGCCCAGGGTGTTTTATTGAGAGATGCGTGATCGGTGGCCATCGCGCCAACTTAGTGGCGGGCTGAGGATTTTGCCACCTTGTTCTCGCCCGGTTATTTCTCGCGTGGTGGCTTCAGTCCAGCATCCGCGACAGGAAATTTACCGGCGCGCTGCAATTTCACCGCAGCGACAAGCGCGCGGGCGGCATTCATCACTTCTTCCTGGAAATCCTTGTCCTTGTCGAAATCATCGTGGCTGGTGGCATAGGGTTCATAATATCCGACATAGGAGCCAGTGGTGGCGCTGTGAGCAGCCTTGATGAGGCCCAGATCCTCCAGCCAGTCGCACAGGATGCGACGCAGATTTTCAACACCTGCCGCATCACCATGAACCGAGACAGCAAACAGCCGACCGGCCAGATGTTTTGGATAAGGCCATCCAGCGAGTTCCAGCTTCTTGGCTTTCGCCGGATCCTTGCCGCCGGTTGTTGTCGGATCAGGATTACCACCATCGGCACAGACCAGGCGGTCGATCATCGATTTTAGGCCACTGGGCGCCTGATACCAATTCACAGGCGTCACGATCATGATACCATGGGCCTGTGCCCACATCGGATAGATCTCTGCCATCCAGTCGTTGACCTGACCCATGGCAAAGTTGGGATAACAGGAGCAGGGGTAGTGGCAGAGCGGCTGGGCGGTGGAGACGCAGGCCTTGCAGGGATAGATGATGCGGCCATATTCCGAGGTAAGGCGGCTAAGATCGAGCACATCGACCGCAAAACCGTGCTCTTTCTCGATCAGCTTCTGCGCCATTTCAACCAGACGCCAGGTCTTGGACATTTCACCTGGGCAGCTCTGGTCCGAGCGCGATGAACCATTGATGAGCAAAATGCGATGAGGTCCATTTTTTTGGGCACGTCTGCGTTCGGCCTCGTGAATTGCCTTCCGTGTCGCCAGCCATTCGACCGGCATCTGATAATCTGGATCGGCAAAAGCCTTGCCCGCTTTCACCTTGCGGGGGTTCTTGTGATAGTCGTCATAAGCTACCCAGGCGACATCGATGATTTTGGCTATATCACCTTTTAGAACGTCAAAATCCGGGTCGAAGAAACGGTCACGAAATCGCGCTGCAAATTGCTCTTTGGTAAGTTGCACATTCGGCATGCCCTTGCGAAGCTTGATGGAAGGCTTTTTAACCATGGTACCTCCTCGGAGCCGCCCCGGAACCGGAGCGGCCTTGATGCATTTATGACTGCTACACTGCTGACAAAAAACTGCTGCACAAGGGGTTAAAAGGTCAAATTGCAATCATAACAATGTGATTTCCGTGCCAAGGCGGAACCAATTAAAGGGACCAAATGCCTATTCTCGAGCGTGATCCGTGGCGTTTTCAGTATTTCGAAGGCGCGGCCTGTCCAGACGATGTGGCGATCCCGACTGATGATCCGGATTGCTGGGCGCTCTACCCCCAGCACCGCTGGGTCTACAACAAGCTCACTATTGCCGAAAGCCAAGGCTTGGCCTGCGGTCCACATGGTGTGACGCCCGAGCGTTTTCCGGTGTTTTCGAAGCCCATCTTCAACTTGAAAGGCATGGGCGTGGGCAGTGCGGTAATTTCCGACGCCGATGAAATGGCGCGGCTCTACCAGCCTGGCCATTTCTGGATGGAACTGTTTTCGGGTGATCATGTCTCCAGCGACTGTGCTGTTGTCGACGGTGAATTACATTGGATCCGTCACTGTACGGGCGTTGCAGGTGAAGGTGGCACATTCGATTGCTGGACCGTTGAGGCCGGCAACCGGCCGCAGCTCACCGCCAAGATCGCGACATGGGTGAAGCGCCACATGGCTGGCTATACCGGCATGATGAATTTCGAAAGCATTGGCGGCGGAATCATCGAAGCTCACTTACGCTTTGCTGACCAATGGTGTGATCTCTATGGCGCGGGCTGGGTCCAGGCTTTGGTCAAGCTTTATTCGGAAGGCGTTTGGGACTTCGACGACAACAAACGCCGCCGCGGTTTTTCCATTCCCCTTTTTGCCGAACATGGCGAAGAGTTCGTGCACCCGCCGAAAGACGTGCAGACCCGTGTGCGAGCGATGCCCGGCATCAAGAGCCTGCAGATCACCTTCCACGAAGCGAAAGAGGCGGCGCATCACGCCATGCCGCCGGGTGGTTTCCGGCTGGCCGTCATCAATGCCACCGATCTTAATGCAGGACTTGCGGCGCGTGATGAATTGGCGCGCGCCTATCCCGGCGTGCCGATGTTGCACAATTCTCCGACTGGCATGAATTCTTCCCGGTCTGGCCAAGCCGCCTGACCACCAAGCACGACTAAACGGTGCGAAGATACCACTCGAAGTCGCGTAGAGTCGGTTCAGCAAAGAAGCGGTCAGCTTCGACTTCCTTCAGGGTGCAGAAAGTGTCGACAAATTCCTTGCCGAAATATTCCTTCAAGATTGAGGCACGCCAGAACGCGTCGATGGCTTCAAACCAATTTCCTGGAATGTGCTTCGCCCGCCTGCCATAGCCATTGCCCTCGATCGGCGCTCCCGGATCGATCTTCTCGGTGATCCCGTAATGCATACCGGCCAAAATCGCACCCATCACCAGATAGGGATTGGCATCCGCGCCTGATGGCCGGTGTTCGATGTGGCAGGAATTGGCATTGCCTGCTGGCACGCGCAGAGCCACGGTGCGGTTGTTAATTCCCCATGTTGCGGCCACCGGCGCATAGGAGTGACGGCGGAAACGGCGGTAGGAGTTTGCGTTGGGTGCAAAGATCAGCATCGATTCTGCCATCGTTGCCTTAAGGCCACCAATGGCATGAAGCAGCAATTCGTTGGTCATTGGGTCATCAGCGGCAAAGAGATTGCGGCCTTGTTCGTCTCCGAGGCTGACATGGATATGCATGCCGGAGCCTGTCCATTCCGAGTAGGGCTTGGCCATGAAGGTGGCGCACAGGCCGTGCTTTTCCGCGGTGGCCTTGATCAGTCGCTTCAGCATGACGGCTTCATCGCAGGCATCCAGGATGTCGGTGCGGTGACGCAGCACGATTTCCATCTGGCCCGGCGCATATTCGGCAATCAGCGTTTTGGCGGGAAGATCCTGTACATCGCAGTAACGATAGAGATCGGCGAAGAAGGGGGCGAAGTCGTCCGTGTCCTGCAGATGATAAGCCTGATAGTGCTTTGGCCGCCATTCATTGGTCAGCGATTTGGGTGGCACCGGCTTGCCATCCTCATAGGCGCTTTTGCGGTCCATGAGGAAGAATTCCAGTTCAACCGCGCCCACCGGGTTCATCTTGAGCTCATCCTTGAATTTGCGGACGACCCCTTCCAGCGCATTGCGGGGATCGGCATAGTGCGGCTTGCCATCGAGATCGCAAAGGCGAGCGGTATATTGCGCCGTGGGCTCTTCCAGCCAGGGCACACGCACGAAGGTGCCGGGGATGGGCCACATCAGGAGATCGCGGTCACCTTCATCAAAGACCAGCCCCGTTTCGGGCACGTCCTGGCCGGTGATATCGAGCACCAAGGCCGAGATCGGCAGAAATCGCCCGTCATTCCAGGCGGGCACCACTTCGTCACGGCGCAGAACCTTGCCGCGGATGACGCCGCACATGTCCGTCCAGATTACTTCTACGCTTTGCACGTCCGGGTTGGCGCGCAGGAAGGTTTCCGCTTCAGCACCCAGGCGTGGGGTCATCAGAGCCATTTTGTTCTCCGTTCAGCCCTGAAGCTCAGCTATGCAAGCTTCGAAGGCGTTCAACAGCTGATCCACATCTCTGTCCGTCGTTGACGGGCAGACCAGCATCATATTGTGGAAGGGTGTCACAATCACACCCCGGTTCAAGAGATAGCGATGCACCGCCTCATCGATGGGCTTGTGGATCACTTGCGAAGCCTCGAAACCGTTCTTTGGAGGCTTTGGCACGCACATGAATTCCACGCGTGCGCCCACGCGCGTGACGTGCCAGGGCACGCCATGTTTGATAATCACATCGGCGATGCCGCGCTCAAGACGTTTGGCCAAGGTAATTGAGGCTTCAAAGACCTTGTCGGTCATGAATTCCTCGAGCACCGTGCGTATAAGTGCAAGTTGAATGCGGCTACCCGAGAGTGTGGTACCGATGCCGGAGCGGCCTTCGCCGCGACTTCCCATGTAAGCGTGCACGCGCGCCGCGGTTTCGGTCGAAAAACCGTAAAGTGCGGCCGGAATGCCGCCAGCGATCGGCTTACCGAAGACCAATGCATCAGGTTTGAGACCGACGCCTTTTGCATAGCCGCCTGGACTTGAGGTCAGCGTGTGGGTTTCATCGATCACCAGCAGCGTGCCAGTCTCTTTTGTCAGTGTACGGAGTTTTTCGAGGAAACCGTCCTGCGGCAGGACCATGCCGACATTGGTCATTACAGGTTCGGCAAGGACACAGGCGACGTCTCGGTCATGCAGCGCCGCTTCCAGAGCTGGCACATCATTGAATTCGACAACCTTGGTGAATTGAGCCAGATCGCGCGGTTCGCCGACCAGGCTTTTTTCGGCGCGCACCACGCCGTCATCTGCGGTGACAAAAGTCTCATCTACGGCGCCATGGTAGCAATGATTGAAGACAAGGACCTTCTTGCGGCCGGTGATGGCGCGTGCCCAGCGGATCACCGCGCGGTTGGCATCCGACGCTGTTGCTGTCACCTGCCAGAAGGGCAAGTCAAAGCGATCCTCCAGCAGCTGGCCGACCACAGCCGCATCTGGCGCGGGCAGCATGGTGGTGAGGCCTTTCGCGCCCTCGCGCGCCAGACAATCTGCCACCGCCTTGGGCGAATGTCCGAACATGGCGCCGGTGTCGCCGAGGCAGAAATCGAGATAGGCATGGCCATCGGCATCCTTCAGCGTGATGCCCTGGGCTTCTTCAATGAAAAGGGGAAAGGGCAATCCCCAATCCACCATCCATTGCATCGGAACGCCGCGTAGCCAATGTTTGGAAGCCTCTGCCGAAAGTGCCGCTGATCTCGGGTTGCGTTGGACATAGAGCCTCGCTTCGCGCTCCAACATGGCTGTGATGGCACTGTCTGCTGGTGATGGCTTCAAGATATACCCATTCGCTGTTGCCGATCCCTTGCTTCTAGCGGCCCGGCAAGACTAAACCAACCCCTCTGCTTCGCAGGCGCGGGACGCCTGTTTTTCTTGGTTAAAAGGGACTTGGAATGAGCCGCATTTGTTTTGTGAATGGTCAATATGTGCCCGAAAACGAGGCAAAGATTTCGATCTTCGACCGCGGCTTCCTGTTTGGCGATGGCGTCTATGAAGTGACGCCGATCATCAATTCCAAGCTCGTCGACTATGACGCGCATGTGGAGCGCCTTGGCCGTTCGCTGAATGAATTGAAGATGGCCTGGCCTTGCGCGAAAGATGAAATGCGCGCCATGCATCTGGAGCTGGTGAAGCGCAACAACCTGAAAGAGGGCATGATCTACATGCAAGTGACGCGCGGCGTCGCCGACCGCATGTTCAACTTTCCGAAAGACATCAGTTCAACGCTGATTGCCTTCACCCAGGCTGCGGCGCTTGTCGACAATCCCAATGCGCGCACCGGCATCAAGGTCATCACCACGCCGGATATCCGCTGGGGCCGTCGCGACATCAAGACGGTGATGCTGCTGGCCTCGGTTCTCGGCAAGCAGAAGGCCGTGGAAGAAGGCGTCACCGATGCCTGGATGGTGCAGGATGGCAAGATTACCGAAGGCACGTCCAACAACGCGTTCATCGTCAAAGACAACAAGGTGATTACGCGGCCCCTGTCGAATGAGATACTTGCTGGCTGCACGCGGCGCGCTTTGTTTCGCCTGGCGAAGGAGCAGGGCGTTGTGATTGAAGAAAGGCTGTTCACGCCGGAAGAAGCTTACGCGGCGGATGAGGCCTTCATCACGTCAGCTTCGCAATTCGTGATGCCGGTCACTGAAATTGATGGCAAGCGCATCGGTGGTGGCCAGCCCGGCCCAGTGTCGCGCAAGATGCGAGAACTGTTCCTCGACGAGGCGCAGAAGAGGTTAGCTGAAGCATGCTGGGCTAATCCAATCTCTTCCTCAGATCCAAAGAATGCTGGCGTCCGGGCCAATATCGGGAGGCCTTGGAAAATGCCAAGCGCCTCACCCTGACGCAACCAAGAGAGCCAGCAGCTCTTCTTCTTTTTGGGTCTTGCCTATTTTCACCTCCAGGACTGGGACAAAGTCGGTCGAAGCCTATTCCAAGGCGCTGAAGTTTGGTGCCAAGCCAGCCGGCAATCCTTGTCAATCGCGGCATTGCGCAATGTTTCGCGGAAGGATTTTAGCTGGCGCGCTTGAAGATTTCCGCGCGGTTCTCAAAGCCGATCAGAGATCTGCCATGGCTAATACCTATGTCGGCATTTGTCTGTATGAGCTTGGCCGCATCGAAGAGGCTTGCATTATTTTGACACGGCCATTGCGGCTGGAGCCGCGTTCTCCTGAGGCGATCTACAACAAGGCACGAGCTCTGTTTCAACTTCAGCGGGCAGCCGAAGACGCTCTGCCGCTTTTGTCAAGGCACTGGATATCGAGCCGCGCCAGCTGGAATGTCACAACGATCTCGGCAATTGTTATCTCAAGCTCAACCGGCCAGCTGACGCGCTCGCGAGTTATGACGCCGCCCTGAAACTCAATCCTCAATCATGTTGGCGCTCTGCTCAATCGTGCGAGGGCACTGCAGAAATTGGGACGCTGGGTGGAGGCGCAATTGGCTTTTGACCGGACATTGGAACTAAAGCCCGACTATGTGGAAGCGCATTTCAGCAAGGGGCTTTTCCTATGGTACACGACAAAATATGAGGAGGCGCTGCGAGCCTTTGATCGAGCGCTTGAATTGAAGACCGGACTATGCAGAAGCACTGAGTGCCAGGGGTTTAACACTCATGGCATTGGGCAGGGGCGAAGAAGCGTTGGCGGATTGCGACCGGGCGCTGGCGCTGGAGCCAGGAAATGTAACGATCCATAATAGCAGATCGTCGGTCCTCAGCATGATGGAGCGGCTTGATGATGCTCTGGTCAGCACTGAAAAGGCGCTGGTGCTGGATCCCGGACTTCCCGAATCATATTTCAACCGTGGGGCGGTACTGAGCCGGCTGGGGCGTTTCGATGAAGCCTTGTCCTGCTATGATCAGGCTCTGGCGCGGAAGGACGATTATGCCCAAGTGCGCATGAATCGAAGCCAACAGTTTCTATTGCAGGGCGACTTTGAGCGTGGACTCAGTGAATATGAAAACCGCTGGTCTCCCTTTGGCCCTTTGCAGGACAGGTTTGCGCACAAACCACTATGGCTTGGCGATGCGAGTCTTGCCGCGAAAGAGCATATTGATTCATCATGAGCAGGGGCTCGGCGATACGATCCAGTTTTCGAGATATATTGAACTGGTTTCGAAAATGGCAGCGAAGGTCTATTTTGCTCCCCAATTTCAGTTGATGAAGTTGTTTGACGGCAGATTTGGCTGTGAAATAATCGATCCCAATCCGGACAAACTGCCGGAATTTGACACGTATGTCCCTTGCTTAGTTTACCTTTGGCTTTCGACACTCGGATTTTTTCCATCCCAAACCAGACTCCATATCTTTTTGTGGAAGGTCCAGAGATCCGATGAATGGAAGCAAAAAATAGGCAGAGAGGATTTCAAGATTGGTATTTGCTGGCAGGGCAACAGTAGTAGCAATGTCGATTGGGGGCGGTCATTTCCAGTTTCGCAGTTTGAGCCGCTGGCGCGGTTGCCGGGGGTGAGATTGATCAGTCTTCATAAGGGAGAAGGCGAAGGGCAATTGAACAGTCTGCCGGGTGGTATGAAAGTGGAAACGCTGGGCAACGAATTCGATCGAAGGAGATCAGGCTTTCCTTGATACGGCTGCCGTGATGACGTTATGCGATCTGGTTATCACGTCGGATACATCCGTAGCTCATCTGGCTGGAGCGCTTGGCGTACCCGTATGGGTGGCGTTGAAGCAGATTCCTGACTGGCGTTGGTTACTGGATCGCAGCGACAGTCCTTGGTATCCGACCATGCGACTTTTCCGGCAAAAGGTGCGCGGCGACTGGAATGGGGTCTTCGCTGAAATCGAAGACGCGCTTCGCAAGGAGCTCAGAGAATTATGAGTTCACATGAGACCGGTGGTGTCCCTGTTTCGTCGAGATAGTTGGTCAACAAAGCTACCAGAGTTAAAATCAAATTGCGGCACTTCGTTGAAGACAACAAAGTGATTACGCGGCCGCTGGTGAATGACATACCTGCCGGGCTGCACGCGGCGTGCGCTGTTCCGCCCTGCAAATGAGCAGGGTGTCACGATTGAAGAAAATCTGTTCACGCCAGAAGAAGCCTATGCGGCGGATGAGGCCTTCATCACGTCAGCTTCGCAATTCGTGATGCCGGTCACTGAAATTGATGGCAAGCGCATCGGCGGTGGCCAGCCCGGCCCGGTGTCACGCAAGATGCGCGAGTTGTTCCTCGACGAGGCGCAGAGAGGCTAAGCCCCTAAGCGCCGCCGCAATCGTGCTCGGAATCGGAAAACTCCCAGCTTTTCCCGGTTCTGAGATTTTTCCATCTCCAGAAATAGCCACGGTCATCGCCTTTGGGGCAATGCTTGGGCAGGCGCGTGAGGCAGATCTGCACCGGATCACCAATCTTTGACGACTCGAGACCGCTGTCACGTTCATAACTCACGCCAGGAATATGATTGCTGGCATTGATGCTGTTGCCGGTGTCATCGAAGGGAAGGTTTGTCGGGCAATTGCCCAAGACGTCGGCCGTGCACAGGCGCGGGCCCAATTCGGCGATCTGGCTTTTGACGCAATCGCCGATTTTCATCGGCTTTTTCAGAAAGTCGTAGGCGATATAATCAAGCGTATATTGCTGGTCCTGGGTCGGAAAGCTGTCATCGATGGCGTGGATCGCAGGGATTTCGGCCTGGCCATCGGCATTGATACAGGCTGCATTGGCGCCACAGGCCTTGCGGGCCTGGAAGAATTTGCTGTTGACCACGTTGGCCTGGTCTTTACCGACCTTATCGATCATGCGTTTGTAGCCATCTGCGATGATGAGATCGAGGTCTGACAGCTCTTCGTTTCTGCAGATGGCGCGCTCATCCGGGGACGAGGCTTTCTTGCAATCGAAGCTGGGGCTCTCGGCCTGTGCAGTAGCAAGGCAGGCCCCGAACAGAACAAAAGCAGCAGCAAGCTTCAGGATCTGAAATGAAATCCATGCGCGCATAGGCCGAGGTTAGCGCAGTGAATTTTTCGAAACAATGCAGGCGGAAAGCCTGCGGGGAATAGAATCAGATTCTTATATATTGACAATGTTCCTGTTTTGTTCTTATTTCTTTTTGTGCAAAGACCTCTCGATTTTTTTGATCGCGGCGTGGACCTCCGGTTTATTCGGGCATCGCTGCTTGCGCAGTTTGGACCGGAGCCCAAACGGGACCGCGGCACGATTGATGACCAGATTTCGGGATCAATCATCAGCGCGCGTACGCGTGATGAAGATTCATTGCGGGCCATCTTGAGGGTGGACGCCCATTTTCATGGGCGATGGAGCTTGCTTGGGATAGCTTCGCAAGAGGAAATTTTGTCACTTATTCCTGAGGTAACATTTCCTGAGCGCAAAGCCAGTTATCTCAAAACTCTTTGGCAAAATCATCCGGACGGCTTTGCCTATGTGGCACAGATGCCAGTGGAGCAAGCTCTTGTTGAACTAGAGAAGAATCCTGGTGTGGGCCGCAAGGTATCGGCTGCAGCACTCAATTTCAGTAATATATACGGTCGTGCCTTTGTGGCGGACACACATGTGTTGCGAGTTCTGGGACGCTTTGGCTTTGTGGATTCAAGCGCTGGGACGCGGCAAACCTACGAAGCTGTGATGATGTCCGCACCAGACATGGATGCGCATGATCTTTTCGAACTGCATTGGCATTTAAAATATCTTGGCCAGCAAATTTGCACTGCCAAGGAAGCGGCCTGTTCCTATTGTCCCTTGTCATCACGTTGCATGAAGCGTCTGGAATCTGGCGCAAGGATTGTTTTAAAACCGGGCGGCCAAAGGATGGCTTCTGAGATCGCCCATCTGCGCGAAGCCTTGGCCAAGCCAGCATTGGCGGAAGTGGCTCCTTTCATGCCGCTGGGCTTTCGGCAAGCAGATCACACTTTAAACGGCGGGGTGCGGCGCGGCGCATTGCATGAGGTATTCGCACCCGGGGGCCATGAGGTTACAGCTGCAGGCTTTGTAACCGGACTCGCATTGCGTTTGGCAGAAAAAAAGAAGCCTCTACTCTGGATCGGACAGAGCTATGCCGCACAGGAACATGGCGGCCTGTGTCCCATAGGCCTCTTTGAATTTGGCCTAGATCCTTCCCGGCTGGTTCATCTGTCGGTGGCGCAGCCAAAGGATACGCTGCGCGCGGCAGGCGATGCACTCACCTGTGCGAGCCTTGGTGCGGTGATCATCGAAGTCACGGGCCAGCCGAAAATCCTCGATCTCACGGCCAGCCGCCGTCTGGTGCTGGCCTGCGAACGGCATGGTGTGCCTGCCGTGCTGTCGCGTTTTGGCGCGTCGCCTCAGACCAGCGCGGCCGAGACCCGCTGGCAGGTCAAGGCTGCTGCATCAACAATGGCAGGTGAGAATTGGGGGCAGCCAGTTTTCGATGTGAGCCTGATCCGCAACCGTAATGGCCGGCTGGGGCAATGGGTATTGGCGTGGAGCTGTGACAATGGGCGCTTTGAAGATGCAAAGACGGCTTTTGGCATTGTGGTTCCCGAGGCTTGCGACCGACAGGCTCAAGCGGCATAGGCCTGAGGCCCTTGATGGACCACCTCTTGTGGTGGCGGAAAAAGTGCAGAATGTCCTGCGGCTTTCGGCCGTCGATGAAATCGCGTCGCGGCTGAAACTGCATGTCGGTCAGCCGCTGGCCAATGCGCGCGCCATGGTGCCGGAATTGGAAGTGGTGCCCGCCAATCCGGTGGCCGATGCAAAACTGCTGACGCAGCTTGCCGATTGGTGCGACCGGATCACGCCTGTCGTGGCACTCGATCCACCGGACGGGTTGCTTCTTGATATTGCGGGGGTAACGCATCTTTTCGGCGATGAAAAAGCGCTGCTCAGCACAATTCTCGACGCGCTGAAATGCCGGCGCCTTTCCGTACATGCGGCGATTGCTGGCACGGCCTTGGCCGCCCATGTGCTGGCGCGTTATCGCAAAGCCTCCATCTTGCCGGAAAGTGGTGAGAGAGAAGCCGTATCACCGCTGCCCATAGATGCGCTAGAGCTCGATCCGGTCACCACACATTCGTTTCGCCGTGCTGGACTCAAAACCATTGGCCAGACGGCAAGCCGCAAGCGCAGTGAAATTGTTTCGCGCTTTGGGGCATCCACGTTAGCCCGTATCGACGAGGCTTTGGGCATCGGTGGCTTGCCGATCAACCCACGCCTGCCCAAGCCTGAGTATTGGACGGTGAAGCGTTTTGCCGAGCCGGTGGCCACCGACACCGTGATCCAGGCTGCATTGCACGATATCTCTTTGGAGCTTTGCGCAGTCATGGAAAAGAAAGGCGTTGGTGCAAGACGTCTGCAAGCAAGCTTCTTCCGGGCCGATGGTGCATTACGCCGGATCACAGTGGAAGCCGGCAGCCCGGTGCACGATGCGCGTATTATCGGACGACTGTTCCGCGAACGTCTGGCGGCGCTGGCTGATCCGCTCGATCCTGGTTTTGGTTTTGATCTGATCCGTCTTGCTGCGGCGCGTGTTGAACGGGTGGAGATGCAAGCCATCTCGCTCGATCAATCGGTGCGCGAAGAGGCGGAAGTGAATTTTCTCATCGACCGTCTCGCGGCCCGTTTCGGGCGCGAACAGGTCAGGCGTTTCATGCCGCAAGACACCCATGTTCCGGAGAATGCCGGGACTGTTGTTCCGGCGCAGGAGGTCAATGAAACCAAAGCACAGTGGCAGAAGATCCGGGGGAAAGAGGAAGCGCCGCGCCGGCCCTTGCGTTTATTGGCGCGGCCTGAGCCGGTCGATATGCAGCATGATCCGCTTCGGCTGCAGTGGCGCAAAGCGTGGCGCAGCATCAAGCATTGGGAAGGGCCGGAGCGGATCGCGATGGAATGGTGGCGGCTTGGCATCACGCAAATCCCGCGCGACTATTACCGCGCCGAAGACGATGCTGGCCATCGCTACTGGCTTTATCTCGAGCTGGCTGAGCCGCCGCAGTGGTTCATGCATGGGCTCTTTGCATGAGTGCCTACGCCGAATTGGCGGTGACCACCAATTATTCTTTCCTGCGGGGCGCCTCGCATCCCCACGAATTGGTTCTGACGGCATCCCTTCTTGGCCATACTGCAATTGGCATTGCCGATCGTAATACGCTGGCGGGTGTCGTGCGTGCTTATTCTGCTTTGAAGGACATACCCACGCCAAAGCCGCGCCTATTGGTGGGTGCGCGGCTGGTATTTCGTGATGGTGCACCAGACATTCTGGCTTATCCGACGGACCGCGCCGCCTATGGGAGTCTCTGCCGGCTGCTCAGTGCCGGCAAGATGCGCGCGCCCAAAGGGCGAGTGCTATCTCACCTTTGAGGACCTGCTTACATGGCAGGAAGGGTCTCCTGCTCATTGTGCTGCCGCCGCATCCGCTGCGCTATGATCTGGCAGAAGAGCAGGTTGCAAAGCCGTGGAATGAAAAGCATTCGGATTGGGAGAAGGTGCCCGCAGCGCGGTTGGCCAAAGACGAAGATGTGACCGCGGCATTGCGATCCTGCATGAAGCGGTGCCAGGCCGCGTCTGGCTCGGTGTCTCCATGCCATACCTTGGTGATGACCTGCGCCGGTTGCGACGCTGGAAAAACGTCGCCAGTGACATCGGCGTACCACTCATCGCCACCAATGATGTATATTATCACGTGCCGGAGCGGCGCAAATTGCAAGATATTGTGACGTGTATCCGCAAGCATGTGACTCTGGATACGGCAGGCCGGTTGCTCAATCTCAATGCCGAGCGGCATTTGAAATCGGCAGAAGTGATGAAAACCCTTTTTGCAGAAACGCCAGAGGCCGTGGCCGAAACGCAACGTTTTGCTGCGCGAATTCAATTCACGCTTGATCAGATCAAATACAATTACCCTGATGAGCCGGTGCCCAAAGGCAAGACAGCGCAGCAGCATCTGGAAGATCTGGCTTGGGGACGTGCATTGAAGTGGTACGATGGGAATATTCCCGAGAAAGTTCACGTTGCGCTGGCTAAAGAATTGTCTCTTATCGCTAAGATGAGGATTGCCGAGTATTTCCTCACCGTCCATGACATCGTTAAATATGCGCGGGACAAGGGCATTCTTTGCCAGGGTCGTGGCTCAGCGGCCAATTCCGCTGTCTGTTTCGTGCTTGGTGTCACACCGGTTGATCCTTCTGCTTTTGATCTTTTGTTCGAGCGCTTTATCAGCGAAGAGCGGAAGGAGCCGCCCGATATCGACGTCGATTTCGAGCATCAGCGGCGCGAAGAAGTGATCCAATATGTCTACAGGCGCTATGGCCGCCATCGTGCGGCACTGACAGCCACTGTCATTTCCTACCGTTCACGCAGCGCCATCGGAGAAGTCGGGAAAGTTTTTGGACTTACCGAGGATGTGACGGCGCGCATTGCCGGCAGTGTATGGGGAAGCTGGGGGACTGAACTTAAAGAAGGTAATTTGCGACAAGGCATACTCGATCCGAACAATGCAATTTTGGCTCAGGCTGTCAATTTCGCCAATGAATTGGCTGGTTTCCCGCGCCATCTGTCACAGCATGTCGGCGGCTTTGTCCTGACGCAGGACAGGCTAGATGAATGTGTACCCATTGGTCCGGCCACGATGGAGGACCGCTTCTTCATTGAATGGGACAAGGATGACATCGATGCCTTGCGCATGATGAAGGTGGATGTGCTGGCGCTGGGCATGCTCACCTGCATCCGCAAATCCTTTGAACTCATGCCAAGCATGAAGGTGTGAAGCTTGAGCTTGCAACGAGTGCCGCGCGAACAAGACGATGTTTATCAAATGCTGCAGAAGGCGGATTCCATCGGCGTCTTCCAGGTTGAAAGCCGCGCCCAGATGAGCATGCTGCCACGGCTGAAGCCCAAAGAATTTTATGATCTGGTGATTGAAGTCGCGATTGTGCGGCCCGGCCCTATCCAAGGTAATATGGTACATCCCTATTTACGGCGGCGTAGCGGAAAAGAGGAGGTCGTATATCCCTCGCCGTTACCTGAACATGGTCGGGAAGATGAATTGCACGATGTATTAGGTAAAACTTTCGGCGTTCCACTCTTTCAGGAACAGGCGATGAAGTTGGCAATCAAGGCCGCAAAATTTTCCCCAGAAGAAGCCAATGGTCTGCGCCGCGCCATGGCAACATTCCGCAATGTGGGTACAATCGACCAATATAAGGACAAATTCATCAACGGCATGGTGAACCGGGGTTATGATCCGGACTTTGCAGCGCGTTGCTACAAGCAGATTGAGGGCTTCGGGTCTTATGGCTTTCCGGAGAGTCATGCAGCGGCTTTCGCGCATCTGGTCTATGTGTCGGCGTATCTTAAAAAGCGACATCCTGCCGCTTTTGCGGCAGCGCTTGCTCAACTCTCAGCCCATGGGTTTTTACGCACCGGCTGAAATCGTGCGTGATGCACAAGATAAAGGCGGTGTGAAAGTTCACCATGTCGATGTGAATAAGAGTGATTGGGATAATACGCTCGAAGGAGGTCCTGATGGTCTGGCCTTACGTCTTGGTTTCCGCCAAGTAGAAGGCTTTCGGGAAGATTGGGCCAAGGCCTTGGTTTCAGCCCGTGGCAATCGCTACGGTACGGTAGCGGAAGTCGCTAAGCGGGCGAAGCTGCCCAAACGTGCGCTGATCATTCTCGCGGAAGCGGACACTTTTCAATCGATTGATAAAGATAGGCGTGAAATCCTCTGGGCGGTGCGCCGCCTGCCGGACGATGATGATCTGCCGCTTTTTGCAGCATCATACGCTGAGGAGCAGCCGGAGGAGGTGATCTCTCCTTTACCGGTCATGCCGATGAGCGAGCATGTGGTCGCCGATTATCAAATGCTGCGGCTTTCGCTCAAAGCGCATCTGATGTTCTTTCTGCGCGATTTTTTCACCGCGGAAGGTGTTTCCAGCTGCGAGCATATCAACAAAACAATGCAGGATGGCGCATCGGCTTCATGTGCTGGAATCGTGCTTACACGCCAGATGCCGGGCGATGCCGGTGTGGTGTTTGTCACCCTCAGTGACGAGACTTCTGTGGTCAATGTTGTCGTCTGGCCACGTCTCTTTCCACTTTTCCGGCGCGAGATCATGGGCGCGCGATTGATGGTGGTGGAAGGCAGGGTACAAAAGAGCGAGGACAATGTGGTGCATCTGGTGGCGGAGCGCATCTTTGACCGATCGGAAGAGCTGAACTGCCTTTCGGAAGACCAAAAGGATGCGCCATCCTGGCGGGCGCAGGCTTCCAGCCTGCACCGGCATCCGCGCAATGTGCGCACGGTGCCAAAGTCACGGGACTTTCATTAATGTTGGCTTAGTGATGGAAGCACGATGACAAAGACCTATGCCCTGGCTGACCTTCATGGCCGCTTTGACCTGCTGGAGAAAGCCATTGCCGAGATAAAGGCGAGAAAAGATGAAGGCCCCTACACGCTGATTTTTCTCGGTGACTATGTCGACCGTGGACCACAAAGCCGGCAGATCATTGAACGGCTCATGAGAGGCCCCGATGATGGCGCCCGCTGGATTTGCCTCAAAGGCAATCATGAGGAGATGATGCTGACGTGCCTCGCTGGCATCAATCCCATGGACTGGTGGCTGGATAATGGCGGGTTGCGCACGCTTATATCCTACGGTTTCAAGAAGGACGATATCGTCGATGCAGCCATTGTTCCGGAGGCGCATAAGGCTTGGGCATCGGCGCTTCCGACGTCACATATCGATCAACACCGGGTCTATGTGCATGGATGGATCGACCGTCACATCGAGCTTGCGCAGCAAGACCCAGAAGCGCTGATCTGGACGCGTTACCCGAGCGAACATCCGGGCGGTTATTTCAACAAGCATGTCATTCATGGCCATGTACCCTATGCCGATGGTCCATTGTTCCGGGCGCAACGTACCGACCTCGACACGCTGGCCTGGAAGACGGGCCGACTGGTCGTTGGCGTCTTTGATGATGCAACGCCCGGAGCACCCGTCGACCTGATCGAAATCAAAGGTGAACCGCAGCCGTTCTTCTAACTCCGCTTATTGCGCACATTGCGCCGCACTCAAAAAATGCAACACAGATCAACTTAGAGCGCCGCAACATGCACAGTGATTCATTCGACAGTCTTCCACTGCCGTGGTAGAGAACCATCACCAGTAAACTGACTGGTCTATGGGAGGAAATAAATGACTTCAATGAAGCAAAAGTTGCGTAAAGGCCTGACGGGTGTTGCCGTTGCGGCCGCGGCGATGGTTGCGGTAGCGTCTGCCGCTCTCGCGGATAATATCAAGATCGGTTTTCTGCCCGGTGTGGTCGATCCGTTCTACCAGGTGATGCAGAAGGGTGTCGAAAAGGCGGCCAAAGACCTCAACATTGACGTTGTCACCCAGATTCCACCTACCTGGGGTGTTGAAGCCCAGACACCACTGCTCAATGCCATGATTGCGCGTGGAGATCTGAAGTACATCATCATCGCGCCAACAGATAAAGACCAGATGGTAGCTCCGCTCAAGGCAGCCCAGGACGCGGGCATCAAGATCATCACTGTCGATACCTTCCTCGGCGATGGCAACTATAATGGTGGCCCGGTGACGTTCCCGCTCTCCTATATTGGCTCGGACAACGTTGAAGGCGGACGGATCTCGGCCCGCGGTCTTGCCAAAGCCATTGGCGGCAAGGGCACGGTCTACATCAACTCCACCAATCCGAATGTCAGTTCAGTTGAAGGCCGCGAGAAGGGCTTTGCGGAAGTGATGGCCAAGGAATTCCCGGACATCAAGGTTCTTGGCCCGGATTACAACCTTGACGACCTCAACAAGGCGCAGCAACAGACTGCCGCAGTAATCGAGCAACACAAGGACCTCAAGGGCGTCTTCGGCACTAACGTGTTCAGTGCCCAGGGCGCCGGCACTGCCGTGCAGGCCGCCGGCCTCAATGGTGCTGTTCAGGTGGTGGCCTATGACGCGACCAAGGATGCCATCGAGCTGATGAAGAACGGTGTGGTCTCGCTGGTTCTGGCCCAGAAGCCTTTCGACATGGGCTATATGGCTGTCGAGTTCGCGCAAGCTGATGCCAATGGCGTGACCAGCCTGCCGAAGCGTGTCGAGACAGGCTTTGCCATCCTCGACAAGGACAATGTTGGCGACCCGAACTATTCGCGCTTCATCTACAAGACTCCCTGATTTAATCCGGCGGGCAGGAGCACTTCCATGGTGCCTCTGCCCGCATATTTTGTGATCTTGAACAGGGGATGAGGTTGCCAGCATCTGTCAAGGATGCTCCGGCGAAGCCGGAGTTGTTTTCCACGCGATTGATCGTTCTTGCGAGCAGGCTTTGGGCCTGGGCGTTCCTCGCCCTCATGATCATTTTCTTTGTCATCGCTGTGCCGGCCACGAGTGGAGTTAATTTTTTCACGATCAGGAATTCCATGAATATCCTGATTGCCATTACGCCCATTCTGCTGCTGGGCCTGGGCCAAACCTATGTGATCATCACCGGCGGCATTGATCTTTCAGTGGGTTGGGTGATGAGCCTCGCTTCGGTCTTTTCGGCCCTTGCCATCCGCACGGCTTTCAACAGCGGCCTGCCGCTCCCTCTGTCTGTCTTCCTTGGCATGCTGGCCGCCATTGCAGTCGCCGGAATTGTGGGTCTGATCAATGGTGTCATCATCGCCAAACTGAAGGTGCCGGCCTTCATCGTGACCTTGGGCACCTCTTTTATCGTGCGTGGCGCCGGATTGCTGTTTTCTGAAAACACCACGGTCATTGGTCTGCCCTACGGCATCAGCACCTACGGCAATGAATCCCTGTTCTACATTGTTCATGGCGAAGGAGGCGGGGTCTACGCGTTCCAGAAGCCGGAGGTCACTGCTGAAATGTTGCGGTCCATGGACCGCATTTTCACTTGGCCCGTGGTCTTCACCGCGATTGTTGTCTTGATCTGCGGCTATGTTCTGCGGCGCACGAAATTCGGCCGCCACACCTATGCCATTGGGGGAAGCATGCAGGCGGCGGTGCGCACCGGCATCCCCGTGGACCGGCATATGATCAAGGTCTACATGCTGTCGGCGATCACTGCTGGCCTCGCCGGTTTCCTGTCCACGCTGCGCTTCACGGCCGGTTCAGCGGTCATCGGTGACCCATTGCTCTTATCTTCCATCGCGGCAGTGATCATTGGCGGTGTCAGTCTCTTTGGCGGGGCCGGCACGATTACCGGCACCGTGATCGGTTCGCTGATCATCGCTGTGCTCACCACCGGTCTGGTCATGCTCAATGTCCAGGCCTTCTGGCAGTTCATCGTCGTGGGCATTGTGGTGATCGGCGCAGTTTTGATTGATCAGTCACGTGACCTGTTGCTGGGGCGCCGGGGAAGTGGTGCATGATGAGCAACCCCATTCTTTCGATCACCAATTTGACCAAGCGTTTCGGTGGCTTGACTGCCGTCAACAATGTCAGCCTCGATGTCTATCCGGGCGAGGTTGTGGCCTTGCTCGGTGACAATGGCGCGGGAAAATCAACCCTCATCAAATGTGTCTCCGGGGTGTACCGCGCGGAAGAAGGGCAGGTGATCTTTGGAGGCAAAGCCACCAATTTCTCTACACCGATTGACGCCAGGGCGGCCGGCATTGAAACGATCTATCAGGACCTCGCACTGGCCAGCAATCTCGATGTGCCGGCCAATATCTTCCTCGGTCGTGAGGCCCAGACGTCGCGGCTGGGTGGCCTGTTCAAGACGCTGGATGAAAAATTCATGCTCACGGAAGCGAGCCAGAGCCTTGACAAGCTCGACATCCATTTCAGCCATCTCAGCAATCCGATTGAAAGCCTCTCCGGTGGCCAGCGGCAGGCCGTCGCCATCGCGCGCGCAATCTACTGGAATGCCAAGCTGATGATCATGGACGAGCCTACCAACAATCTCGGTGTGCCGGAGCAGCAAAAGGTTCTGGAATTGATTGGCAAACTGCGCGGGCAGGGCGTTCCGGTGATCCTCATCACCCATACCATGCCCGATGTCTTTGCCGTCTCAGACCGCGTCATTGTCATGCACCGCGGGCACAAGGTGGCTGACAAGAAGACTTCGGCCACGTCCCATTCCGAGCTGGTGCAGTATATGGTTGGCGCTGCCAACGATTTCGCGGTGGCCTGAAGGGACCATCCGCTCCGCCGTGTCTGGGATTGGCTACTCAGCGCCAAGGCAATCGGCAGGCCAACCGGGCTCTTTTGTCCTCTCGTCCAAAGGACTCGACTCCTGAACCGCAGTTGTCTAGCGTTCCGACGCTGGTGGTGCTTGGTTGTGGGACGGGCTTTACATGCGTGCGTTTGTTGTTGCTGTGTCAGTTTCCTTGGTTGCGAGCTATTTTGGCGCTTCATGTGCAAGTGCCGATGACAAGATCGCCGATGTTGTCAGGGCTCTTCCTCTATTTGCGGCCAGCGGCCGAAGTCTCACTTTGGGGTCTGCCGTTGACGAACATGAGCGGGTAACGACCAGCAGCGTCGGCGGCGGTGAATTGGTTTTTATTGATGGCACAAAGCTGGCCCTCGGGCCATCAGCAAGCCTCAATTTGGACAAATCACTGATGCGTGGAGGAAACAAATTCTCCACGCTCGGAATTACCACGTTACGTGGAGCGTTTCGATGGATCAGTGGCTCCAGCGGTTCGTCGGCCTACGCATTGTCAACACCTTATGGCACTATCGGCATCCGCGGTACTGTGCTGGATATCACAGTGCAGGGCGGCAGGGCCTATGTGGCTTTGTTGAGCGGACAGGCGCGCGTGTGCGGTGCGAACGGCTGCCAGACATTGAGCAGCGCCTGCGACTATGTCGAGCTGGGCGGCAGGGTTTCAAAGACAAAGAAAATTTCTGCGGGCTTCAGGTCGCGCAAGGATGCTGCGCGGGTGTTTCCATTTCTTGCCAATCCGGACCGGCTCTCCAGCCGGTTCCGTGCCGGTGGGAGCAACTGCCTGTCAACCTCTTATTCTTACAACGAGACGCCGAGCAGAATTCAGGCTGCCGCAGCGCCCCCACCTCCGCCACCCCCACCTCCGCCCCCGCCACCCAAGTGCTCCGACCACCGTGGACATGGTGAAAGCGAGGGTGAATCTGGCCATGGCAGGGGTCATGGGCGCCACTGATCAGGCCTCCAGTGACCAATCTTGCACTCAGAATCAACGGATGATTTTACATTCGGCTACCGTGTGGATTTTGACATGAGCCTGAAAACGCTTAGAAGTGAGGTTCCTCCGCGGGCGTAGTTCAGTGGTAGAACGACAGCTTCCCAAGCTGTATGTCGTGGGTTCGATTCCCATCGCCCGCTCCATTCCTGAGACACCATGGCAGCAAAATTTGGTACCAGTGGCTTGCGCGGATTGGCGGATGAGCTAACGGGTGAAGTCACCGTTGCTCATGTCCGGGCCTTTGTGCAGCATCTCAAGGCGCGGCGCCTGATCAAGACGGGCGATTCCGTCTGTGTGGCGCTTGATTATCGCGCCTCGAGTCCAACGTTGCATCGGAATGTCACTGCTGGCTTGGCTGCTGAGGGCATGGCGGAGGTTTTCTATGGCGCGGTACCGACACCGGCGCTGGCGTTTGAAGCCATGCGCAAAAAGCGCGCCTCGATCATGATCACGGGATCGCATATTCCGGCGGACCGCAACGGCATCAAGTTTTACCGGCCCGATGGCGAGATCAGCAAAGCGGATGAAAAAGCCGTCAGCGCACGCGTGGCGAAGCTCAAGCCCATAAAAATAGGCAAAGAAAAGCAGAGTGTTTCTGGGCCTGATGCCTTCCTTGCCCGCTATCGCACGGCGTTTGCAGGCAGGCTCCTCAAAGGCATGAGAGTCGGGGTCTATCAACACTCGACGGTGGCGCGGGACATGCTGGTCGATCTCCTGCAACATGCCGGTGCCGAGGTTGAAGCGCTGGCGCGATCGGAAGAATTCATTTCCGTCGATACCGAAGCAGTGTCCAGCGAAACCCATCAATTGCTGAGAGACTGGTGCGCCAGCGGACGCTTTGATGCGATCATCTCGGCGGACGGTGATGGCGACCGGCCATTGATTGCGGACGAGAAGGGCACTGTATTGCGTGGTGATCTCGTCGGGTTGATCACGGCCCGTTTTCTCAAAGCCAGGACAGTCGTCACGCCGATTACGTCGAACTCCGGTCTCGATGCGCATCTTCCCAGACCCTCGATCCGCAGCAAGGTTGGCTCACCCTTTGTGATCGCCGCCATGGAGAAAGCCAAGCTTCGGCGTGCACCGTCCATTGTCGGGTTTGAGGCCAATGGCGGTTTCTTTACTGCATCACGCTTCAAACTTGGCCGCGGGCTGCTGACGCCATTGCCGACACGCGATTGTTTCCTGCCAATTCTCGCCGTGCTTGCTTCGGCGCACCTGGCCAAGCAGGTACTTTCGGCTTTTGCCACGCAGTTTTCTTTGCCGGTAGCCCTGGCTGACCGGCTGGAGCACTTTCCGCTCCTCTCATCGCAAGCTCTAATGGGTCGTCTCCAGCAACCTGCCATGCTTGCCGATTTCTTCGGGCCCTTCGGTGCTATTGCGCATGTCAATCGTCTTGACGGTTTGCGGGTGACATTTTCTGATGGGTTCGTGATTCATTTGCGCCCCTCAGGAAATGCCCCGGAATTCCGCTGCTATGTGGAAGCCAAGACGCAAAATGAGGCCGAGGTGCTGCTCAACAAGGCGCTGGCCCAGATTGCCAAGGCGCGCTAGACCTGCCGCCGTTCTGAACTGGTGTTGAAAAACCTTAGCATGACTGGAATCGTGATTGTGGGCGCCGGCATGGCTGGCGCCCGGGCTTGCATCAATCTCCGTGCCGCGGATTATCAGGGACCCATCACCTTGATCGGCGAGGAAGTGCATCTGCCCTATGACAGGCCGCCTTTGTCGAAAGCTTCGATCGTGGAAGAGGCCGAGCCTTCGCCGATCTGGCTTCTTGAGCCCGACATTGTTGCTTCGCTGAAGGTCGAGACCAAGCTGGGTGTGCCGGTGAAGTCCATCGACCGCGCGCCAAGCAGGTGGTGCTCGATGATGGATGGCGCGTTCCCTATGACAAAGCTCGTTCTCGCCACGGGTGCCAAGCCACGACGCCTTCCGGGCGCGGGCGGTGAACATGCTCTGACACTGCGCGACCATCAGGACACGATTGAGTTGCGCCGCCGTTTCGTTGCTGGACAGCGTGTGGTGGTCATCGGTGGTGGTTTTATCGGGCTTGAGCTTGCTTCGTCAGCTATCAAGCGCGGCTGTGTTGTTTCACTGATCGAGATGCAGCCACGCATCTTGATGCGTGGCGTTCCGGAATCGATTGCTACGATCGTGCATCAGCGTCACGTCGATGCAGGGGTGCAAATGCTGACGGGAGTTACCATCAGTTCGATTAGCGCCAATGCTGTGGCTTTGGGCGATGGCCGCGTCATCAAGGCAGATACGATTATCGCTGGCATCGGTGCGGCACCGGAAATCCGATTGGCGCAAGAAGCGGGCCTTGTGATCGAGAATGGCATTGCCTGCAATGACCGGATGCAGACTTCCGATCCCGATATCTATGCAGCGGGCGACTGCTGTTCCTTCCCGCACGATCTTTTTGACGGTCGCCGCCTTCGCCTGGAATCGTGGCGTTCGGCGCAAGAACAGGCGGCGAGTGCGGTTCAAAATCTTCTCGGTGCTGGCAGGCCGCATGTGGCCGTGCCTTGGTTCTGGTCTGACCAATATGAACTGTCGCTGCAGATTGCGGGCATGCCCGACATCGGATCAAAAATTGTGATGCGAAAACCTGCATCCGATGTGCTGGTCAATTTTCATCTCGCTGACGATGGCACTTTGGTGGGAGTCAGCGGCATTGGCCCAGGCAACACGATCGCGCGAGACGTGAAGCTGGGCGAGATGATGATCGCGCGGCGCGCGAAACCTGACCCTGCAATTCTTGCTGATCCGCAGCAGCCACTGAAAAATTTGGCGCGCGGCTAGGCCTTTCCAAAACAAAGGGGAGCTTTCGTGACCGAAAGCTCCCCTCTACAAACTGGTATCCGGGTACGCAGTACCAAATCCCGAATGGCCGAGACACAAGGCGGTTCCACCCAACGCGTGTCGTTGCTTGAAGATAGAGGGTAGTGGTTTCGAAAGCGTTTCCGTGTGAAAAATTTGCATTAACATAGACTTACTGACGGTGCAGATAGGGGTTGAAAACGTGCCAAAAGGACACACATAGCGGTGCGCAAAAATGTTTTTTTGGGGGTTCCCATTTTGTGATGCGGCTGTTACAAGCCGCGCACCTCATTAACGCGGGATGGAGCAGCCCGGTAGCTCGTCAGGCTCATAACCTGAAGGTCGTCAGTTCAAATCTGGCTCCCGCAACCACCTTTACAGAACGCCTGAGTTCTGAGTTAAGCGCCGCCCCTTCCAGGGTGGCGCTTTTTTATTGGCGATTGCACTCATTTCTGTGAGGTCGTCAAAGAGTTCGAACTCCAGAAAATCTTTGGTTCCTGTTATCTTATGGAGCTGTTGAGTACCAATTCGTCTTAGTTTCTGCCGGTGCTTTCGAATATTTCTTCCAGGGCACGGCGCATGACCGAAGCATCAACTTCCATCCCCGTCCAATATTGGATGCCAAGCACGCCCTGGTTTATCAACATGCCCAAGCCATCCAGCGTTTTACATCCGCGGGCTTTTGCGCTGCGGATGAGCCGTGTCTCTGGTGGGTTGGGAATGGCATCAGCAACAACCATGCCGGGCTCAAGACTTAACAGGTCGATATCCAACGTTGCCATCAATGTCGGGAAACAGACCGATAGAGGTGGCATTGATGACAATGTCAGTACCGGCGGGAATTTTGAACGTCTTATCCCATGCATGGTATTCGCCGGCCGTTTTTGTTCTTGCATTGAGCAGGCTCACCAGTGGCAATGCGCGTTCCTTGCTGCGGTTCACAATCATGATCTGAGATGCACCGGCCAAGGCCATCTCAACAGCCACGGCGCGCGCGGCTCCACCTGCGCCAAACAGCACGACGCGTTTGCCGTGGAGATCAATCACAGCGCGCACAGCTTTTACAAAACCGCGGCCATCAGTGTTTTCACCAATATACTTGTTTTCGCGGCGCACGATGGTGTTGACCGCACCAATGATTTCTGCAGATTTTCCTAAGCCGTCGAGATGAGCGATTACTGCAACTTTATGAGGGATCGAGCAGTTGAAGCCTGCCCAGTTCATGGCGCGAGCACCCTTGACTGCATTTGCCAAGTTGGCAGGCGATACTTCGCAGTTCAAATATCGAAAATCCAGTTTGTGATGGCGATAGGCGGCTTCGACCATCGCGACGGTGGGATTTTCAGCGGCCGGCATTGCAAATGAACCGGTGATTTCGCTCAAAAAATTGGCGGTCATGATTTATCCTGTCATTGGCGGACCAAGTAGGCGCACATTTTCATACGAACCCGTATCGAGGGAACGGGGAACACAAAAAACCCGGCCCGCACCCAGACTTTAGAGTTGGGCATGCACCTCGTCACCTGGCATCAGAATTGTTTCCAGCCGACTTTTGGTTTTGAATCGGATTGCGATTGCCTTTCTTGGGAACCTTGCTCAGGCGCCGCCGTTTTATGACAGACATCGTCTGTGCGGTGCATTTCAATCACAAGGAGCAAGCTATGGGTGCAACTTCTGACAAGGTGAGCGGCCTTGCCAATCAGGCCGCTGGCAAAGTGAAGCAGGGCGTTGGCCGCGCCGTAGGCAATGAAAACATGGAAGCGGAAGGCTTGGGCCAGGAAGTCCGGGGCAAGACGCAGAAAGCCGTGGGCGATGCGAAGTCCGTGGTGAAAAATGTGGCTGACAAATTCAAGAAATCGGTCGATCAGGCCTGATCTTCGCTATTCCACTTTATTTCCTTCTGTGCATGCAGCGCCTCCGGTCTCTCGGGGCGCTGTACTTGCATCCGCACCCACCACCCGCTAGTGCATCTCGCGCATTCTGCGAGGACATCATGGCATCCTATAATCTGTTCCTGCTTCCCGGTGACGGCATCGGCCCAGAAGTGATGGCTGAAGTTGAAAAACTTCTGGTCTGGTTCAACAAGCAGGGCATCGCCACATTCGAGACGGATCGTGGGCTGGTCGGCGGCTGTGCCTACGATGCGCATGGCAAGGCGATTTCAGAAGACCATATGTCTAAGGCCATGGCTTCCGACGCGGTGCTTTTCGGCGCTGTCGGCGGCCCGAAGTGGGACAAAGTGCCTTATGATGTGAGGCCGGAAGCTGGTCTTCTGCGCCTGCGGAAAGATCTCGGTCTCTTTGCCAATCTGCGTCCAGCCATTTGCTATCCCGCGCTTGCCGATGCTTCGTCGCTCAAGAAGGATGTGGTGGAGGGTCTCGATATCCTGATCGTGCGAGAACTCACTGGCGGTGTTTATTTCGGTGAACCCAAGACAATCACCGATCTGGGCAATGGCCAGAAGCGCGGCATCGATACGCAGGTCTATGACACGTTCGAGATCGAGCGCATCGCCCGCGTGGCTTTCGATCTTGCCAAGACGCGCAAGAACAAGGTGTCTTCGGCCGAAAAGCGCAATGTGATGAAGACCGGCGTGCTGTGGAACGAGATCGTGACGCGCATCCATAAGGAAGAGTATCCGCAGGTGGCACTGGAACATGTGCTGGCTGACAATTGCGCCATGCAGCTCGTCCGCTGGCCAAAACAGTATGATGTGATCGTGACCGACAACCTGTTTGGTGATGTGCTGTCGGATGTGGCCGCCATGCTGACCGGTTCACTCGGCATGCTGCCATCCGCCTCGCTGGGCGCACCCGATGCCAAGACCAAGCGCCGCAAAGCGCTCTATGAGCCGGTGCATGGTTCGGCGCCTGACATTGCCGGCACTGGAGCCGCCAATCCGATTGCGATGATCGCCAGCTTCGGCATGGCGTTGCGCTACTCGTTCGGTTTGGGCGAATGGGCTGACAAGCTCGATACTGCGATCTCCGCCGTGCTGGCCAAAGGTCTGCGTACCAAAGACATCGCGGGTGACAAGCCGGCCAATGCGACCACCAGTCAGATGGGCGATGCCATCCTTGGGGAGCTTCGAGTTTTAAGTTGAGCTTCCCGGCGCTGGCCGCCTTCCGAGGCTGTTCACGATAATTTGACGTCAACGCTGCCAGTACGCGCGAAAGCGCGCTTGCGATAAGGGCAAAGAGCGCGGTTGCTGTTTGTCTGTCCACAGGGATGCAAGCCTTGGGTGTTTGGCTTTTCTAAAACCCAATCAAAGGTGGCGGGATCGATAGGATCGCCCCTGAGCGAGTATAAACGGGTTTAGTCGCGTTTAAGACGGTTTGGACGCGAATGCCCGGAGTTTGAGCCTCTTGCCGGTTTTTTGATTTGTCGTCACGCTGTGGTGTAATCCGGTTTATGAAGGCGTGGCACTACGCGCGGACCCCATTGCAACAGTGTCATACAGGAGTCATACTCAGGTCTGATATCGCCACATCCGGCATAAGCCTGTGGTGTATGACGGTATTTTTGAGGAGAGCACAAACATGACGAAACTAACCTCTACGCAGGATTTGCTACGCGCCGCCACGGTGTCGCGCCGCCGCCTGCTGAAGTCCGCTGTCGCCTTAGGCGCTGTGGGCTTTGCTGCGCCGCTGACGGTCGAGAACGCATTCTCGTCCTCAGGCGAACTGAACTTCGAAGGCTGGGCGGGCTATGATGAACTGAAGAAGACGGTTTTCCCGGCGTTTGAAAAGGCCACAGGCATTAAGGTCAACTTCAAGGAAGTCGACAGCCAGGACACGATGTTTGCCGATGCCAAGCTGGGTGCTGGTACGGGAGCCGTCGACGTGACCGAGCCGACGACGGACCGTTTGCCGGGTTGGGCCACCAATGACCTGATCCAGCCATGGGATCTCTCTAAACTTGCTCCAGATAACTATCTCGAAAGCGTCCCGGGCGCGAAGGCCGGCAGCGCCGCCGACATCAATGGCAAGCGCATGTTCGTCCCCTCCGTCTGGGGCACGGAAGCGATCACCTTCGATCCGAAGGAGGTGAAGGAAGGTTATGGTCAGATCAGCCTCGCCGACCTATTTGATGACAAGTTTGCTAGCAAGGTCTGCGTGCGTGCCCACTCCTCGCTTGCTGCCATGGGCCGTGTGCTTGATGCGGCCGGCAAGCTGCCGAAGCCGTTCCTTGACAGCTACAAGGACGAAGCCACGATGAAGGCGGTCTGGGACATCGTCTTGGCCGAAGCTGTCAAGCACAAGAAGAACATCGCTACCTTCTGGAGCGGTGAAAATGAAGCCCAGGCCGGTTTCAAGGCCAATGGTGCCGTGATCGGCCTGACTTGGGATTCGACCGGCTACAACCTGAAAAAGGACGGCTACGACTTCCTTGCTCCAAAGGAAGGCGCTTTTGCATGGAGCCAAGGCTTTGTCCTGTTGAAGGGCGCCAAGAACGTCGATCAGGCCCATGAATTTGCCAAGTGGGTTTCCACGCCAGAAGGTTCGTCCGCCTGGGCCACCGCCTTCTCCGCCAACCCTGTGGGGAAGGGCGGCATCGACAAGATGTCTCCTGACGTTACCACGTTCTACAACGCCGCATATCCGGGCGACGCGCTCTCCAAGCTGTGGTGGTGGCCGCCGCAGGATGCTTGGTTCGTCAAGCTGCGTTCGGAATACGCTGACAAATGGAAAGCTGCCTAATTTAGGAGCAGTGCTACAATTCTGTCCGGGCGGTCTTGCGACCGCCCGTTTTTTCATTAAGACTGGTTAAAATAATACAGGGGCGAGGGGTTCATGACCGCAAGCGTGGAGTTGCGCAACGTCACAATGGATTTCGACAAATATCGCGCTGTCGATAATGTGTCGGTGAAAATCCAGCCGGGCGAATTCTTTTCCTTTCTCGGGCCATCGGGCTGCGGCAAGACGACTATTCTGCGCATGGTTTCCGGTTTTATCGAGCCCACGCATGGCCAGGTGCTGATCGGCGAAAAAGATATGCGGGGTATCGGCCCCAACAAGCGCCCGACAGCCATGATCTTCCAGAACCTCGCGCTCTTTCCATTAATGCCTGTCTGGGAAAATATCGCGTTCGGCCTTGAAGTGCGCGGTGTGGACAAGTCCGCGCGCCGCAAGAAGGCGGATGAATTGCTCAACCTGGTTGAACTTGAGGGCGTGGCTGATCGTTATCCGTCACAGCTTTCCGGCGGGCAGAGACAGCGTGTGGCGATTGCCCGCGCCCTTGCCGTTGAACCACAGCTTATGTTGCTCGACGAGCCGCTGTCGGCGCTTGACCTGAAGCTGCGCCAACACATGCGCGCCGAGCTGCGCGCCATCCAGAAGCGCACCAATGTAACGTTCATCTACATCACCCACGACCAGGGTGAAGCTTTGGCGATGTCTGACCGCGTTGCGGTGATGAGCCGGGGCAAGATTCAACAGGTCGACGTGCCACAAAAGATCTATAACAATCCAGCCAACGGATTTGTCGCCTCCTTTGTCGGCGAGAATAACAAATTTACGGGAACGATTTCTTCGATCTCGAAGGGCGAGGGCAAATTCAAAACCAATGTGGGTGAATTTGCTGTGGCCTTCGGTGAAGGTGTTACCAGGGATTCCAAGTGCCGTCTTTATGTGCGGCCCGAGCATACTGCCTTTGTTGCCAAACCCAAGGCTGGAAGCAATGCCATTCCTGTCACTGTGGAAGACGTCTCCTTCGAAGGTAATTTTGCTACAGTGCATATGCGCGACAAGATGAACCACAAACTTTCGGCAGAAGTGCGCAATGATCCGGCCAATCCGCCGCCGCAGGCTGGTGCCACAACCAACATCACCTTTGATCAAGACAAGGCCTTGGTGCTGCTTGACAGCGAGGCGGTCGCCTACGCGGAGAAGGAAGAATAGCCATGGGCGAGCTTCTGCGGCGCTACGGAAAGGGTCTGACTACGCTGGCCGCTGGCCTCACGGCCTTCTGGCTGCTTGTGTTGGTTATCCTGCCGTATCTCGATTTGTTCGAGCAATCATTCCGGCCCTATCTGCCCGTGGTGGATATGGGCGGCCCCAAGGATTTTTATTCATTCAACAACTACTTTACGTTCTTTCGCAGCCCGACTGAAATCAATCTCGGCTTGGTTTCGTTCACGGTGCCCATTCATCTTTGGGTGTTCGTCGTCACTGTTTTCTACAGCTGCGTGGTAACGTTGTTCTCGCTATGCATCTGCTATCCGCTGGCATATTATCTCTCTAAGGTGATTTCACCGAAGAGCCTGCCCAGCTATCTGTTGCTTCTGGTGATCCCGATGTGGGTGTCGGAGCTGTTGCGCTCCTTCTCCTGGTTCATTCTCTTGGCCTTCAAGGGACCGCTGAGTGTGATCCTGCAATCACTTGGCATTATTTCTGAACCGATCCACTGGACCTGGGGTCTTGGTGGCTATAGCGGGATCATCATCGGACTTGCCTATTCCTACATCCTGTTCATGCTGTTTCCGCTCTACAATGCCATGTCTTCTCTCGATACCAATCAGATCGAAGCTTCGGAGGATCTGGGGGCCAAATGGTGGCAGACCCACTGGCGCGTAATTGTGCCGCACACCAAGCCGGGCATTGCTTCGGGCTGCGTGACGGTGTTCATGCTTTCTGTCGGCTCGATTCTGGTACCGACATTGCTGGCCTCGCCCTCTTCGCACTGGTTTACCGAAGTTATTCAGAATTGGATGTTCGAAGGCCAGGATTGGAATACTGGTGCGGCTTACGCCTTCCTGCTGCTTCTCGTCTGCACGGTGTTCGTGACGTTGATGATGCGCCTTTTCAAGGTCGGCCTGGCCGACATCGCCAAGTGAGGGGCTGACCATGCAAAGCAAACCCAGCCATACTCTTCTCCGCGTCTATTCCATCCTTTTCCTGCTTTACATGCTGGTGCCGCTGGTGGTCATGGGCGGTGCGGCCTTCAACAATTCGCGCTTCCCCTCAATCATGCCCTGGCAGGGTTTCACCTGGCGCTGGTTTATCGATCTTTACAATGATACAACTATGTGGGACGCAGCACGCAATACGCTGTTCACCGCACTTGGCGTTGTGATCCTCTCGGTGCCGATCGGCACGGCCGGCGCGCTTTTGGTCAACAGCCTGAAAGGCCGCAGCCGAACACTGCTTTATGCGACAATGATCGCCCCGGTGCTGACGCCGGGTGCCGTGATTGGCATTTCAACATTTCTGTTCTGGAATCACTTCAACGTGCCGGCGGGGCTTCATCTTTCGGCCTTGGGCCAGACGAGCTTCATCGCAGCCTATGTGATGCTGATGGTGCTGGCGCGTTTGCAGAGTTTTGATGCAGGCCTGGAAGAAGCGGCTCTCGACCTTGGTGCGTCACACACGCAGATGCTGCGTCGGGTGCTGCTGCCACATCTCTATCCGGCCCTTGGAGCCGGCGCTGTTCTGGCCTTCTTCCAATCCGTCGAAAATTTCAACACCACGCTTTTCACGCGCGGATCTTCGCAGACGCTTATGGTTTATGTGGGCTCCAAAGTGCGTTCGGGCATCACACCCACGATTAATGCGTTGGCGATGATCATCATTGCGATCACCGTCGTCTGCGCTGTGGCCTACGAGGTGAAACGGCGCCGGGAAGTGGCACGGCTGGCGGCGCTGGACGCATAATGAAGATCGAAAGTATTGAAACGTTCACCAACCGCTTCGTTGGTTTCACCCGGCTGACCGCGGAGGATGGCACCCAGGGTTGGGGTCAGGTTTCCACCTACAATGCTGACCTCACTTGTGAGATCCTGCACCGGCAGGTGGCGCCTTATGCTTTGGGCCGGGATACAGATGATCTTGATGATATCCTCGCCACCAGTGGCGAGAAGGAGCACAAATTCCCTGGCTCTTATCTTCGCCGCGCCATGACAGGACTTGATACGGCTGTGTGGGACTGGCGCGGCAAGAAAGCGGAAAAACCTGTGGTCTCTCTTCTGGGGGGCAAGCCGGGGAAGCTTCGCGCCTATGCATCATCAATGAAGCGTGACATCACCCCGGAAGATGAAGCCAAGCGCTTTCTGAAGCTGCGCGATGAGAAAGGCTTTGATGCCTTCAAGTGGCGCGTTGGCGCCGAGACGGGACGCGACAAGGATGAGTGGGAGGGCCGCACCGAAAAGATCGTGCCCTATGTGGCAAAGGCCCTTGGCGATGGCATCGACAAGCTGGTCGATGCCAACAGCTGTTATTCGCCAAAAAAAGCGATTGAGGTGGGCCGCATGCTGGAAGCCAATGGCATTGGTCATTATGAGGAACCCTGCCCCTATTGGGAATTCGAGCAGACCAAGGAAGTTGCCGACGCACTTGATGTCGATGTCACGGGTGGCGAACAGGATTGCGAGTTCTCAGCGTGGAAGACGATGATCGGCATGCGCGCGGTTGATGTTGTGCAGCCTGATATCATGTATCTCGGGGGCATCTCGCGTACGCTTCATGTTTGCGGTATGGCGCAAGCTGCCGGCCTTACCGTTACACCGCATGCCGCGAACATGTCGCTCGTCACCATGTGTACCATGCACCTACTCAAGGCCATTTCCAATCCGGGCAAATATCTTGAGTTTTCGATTGAAGGCCTCGATTATTATCCATGGCAGACCGGATTGTTCCTTGGCGATCCGTACCGCATCGAAGAAGGCCATGTGATCATCAGCGATACTCCGGGCTGGGGTGTCGAGATCGATCCGGCCTTCCTGGAAAAGTCTTCCTACAAGATCAGCGAAACTAGCCTAGTCAGCAGCAAGTCTCGGCCAAATTCCTGAGAAATATTTCGCACAGCTGCAACTGGCTGGCATCGATAAATTCGTCGGGCTTGTGTGCCTGCTCGATATTGCCGGGTCCGCAGATGACCGCGGGGATGCCGATCTGCTGAAACAGTCCCGCTTCAGTACAATAGGACACCGCATGCGTGGCATTGGTGCCAGCGGCATGGAGTGCCAGATGTTCTGCTACTGAATCGGGTTCGGGCTTCAGCCCCGGCACTTCATTGGCTTTCATTGTGCTGATGCCGACATCCTGAGCCACTGTCTTCATTTCAGATTCGAGTTTCAGACGCAGTGTTTCCATGCGCCTAGGCACGAGGTCATGATCAGCGGTGGGCAAAAGCCGCGTTTCCCAGGTAAATTCGCAATGGCGCGGGATGATGTTCTTGGCTGTGCCACCATTGATCACGCCGACATGAATGGTGGAATAGGGTGGATCGAAACGTCCGGTGGGATCGCCCGCGGCGATCAGTTCCCGGCGCAGATTGCTGATTTCACTGATTACGTCTCCCGCCACCATGATCGCATTGACGCCGCGGTCGGTCAGGCTGGAATGCGCCTCGTGTCCCATCACATCTGTATTGAAGGTTACAGCGCTCTTGTGCGCATTGACCACGCGCATAGACGTTGGTTCGCCGACAAAAACGGCGCGCGGGCGCTTCAAGTGGTCGCGCAGATGTGCCACGAGGGGGCGCACACCCTTGCAGCCCACTTCCTCGTCGCAGGAAAAGGCGAAATGGATGGGCCGCTTCAGTTTGAGGCTTTTGAAATGCGGGACGAGGGCCAAGGCCACCGCGATGAAGCCCTTCATATCGGCTGAGCCACGGCCATAAAGCTTTCCGTCTCGCTCAGTCAGTGTGAAAGGGTCTGACATCCATTTTTGGCCGTCGACGGGCACCACATCTGTGTGGCCTGACAGAACAATACCATCGGCGATATCGGGGCCAATCGTAGTGTAAAGATTGGTTTTGCGGCCTCCCTCGTAGTCGACCCGCATATGTGGAATGCTGAACTGATGTAAATAATCTTCAATAAACTCAATAAGCGGCAAATTGGAATTGCGGGAGGTGGTGTCAAAACTGACGAGTTTTGCCAACAATTCCACAGACGACAGTTCCGGCATCAATTCACACTGTGGCTGTCGAAACGGCTGTCGAGAGAGAAGGCAGGGATGACGGCTTCAAAATGCTCACCGGCATGGGTGATCATGCCGTAGGTCCCCGTCATCAGGCCGGATGGGGTGGTGAGTGGGCAGCCAGATGAATAGGTAAAGCTGTCTTGGGGATGGAGCAACGGCTGTTCACCGACCACGCCCGGACCCTTGACTTCCTGCTGCTTGCCCAAGGCGTCGGTAATGATCCAGTGACGGGTCAAAAGCTGTACCGGCTCGCGACCGTTGTTGGCGATGGTGATGGTGTAAGCCCAGACGTATTGGCCTTCATCGGGCTTGGATTGCCCTTCAAGAAAGTGAGGCTTGGCCGTAATTTCGATGTTGCGGGTTACAGCACGGTACATGGCATCATTCTAGCGCAAGGCAGCCGCAAAGGAAATATTTTGCGCTGCGTACATCGGGTTGCGCCGTCCCAAACAAAAACCCCGGCCTTGGGGCCGGGGTCTGCAACTTTAGATAACCTGATTGCTTATGTGAACCACCAACGCTCCCAGCAATAACCGCCGTCATCGTCGAAGTCGGTATTAAAGTCATTGTGACCGAGTTTCGTTGTCATGGCACCGACATAGTGGCTGAACATCAGGACAAGCTGACCGCCATCATCATGAATCATCTGCTGCATTTCCGCGTATTGAGACGCGCGCTTCTTTTCATCCGTCTCGGCGCGGGCCGCGAGCAGAAGCTCATTGAAGTGCGGATCCCTGTAATGGGTGTCATTCCAGGTTGCGTCGGCAGCCATCGACACTGACAGGAACATATCAGCGACCGGGCGGCCACCCCAATAGCATTCGCACCAGGGCTTCTTGAGCCAGACATTGTCCCAATAGCTGTCGTTCGGCTCGCGGATCACATTGATCTCGATTCCTGCCTTCTTGGCCTGTTCGGCCATCAGCAGGGCGGCATCAACTCCGCCGGCAAAGGCCGCGTCTGAAGCCGACAGATCGAGCTTGAGGCCGTCTAGGCCAGCCTTCTTTAGGATCGATTTCGCTTTGTCCGGATCGTAGCTGTAAACCGGCTGTGGATTGACGGCGAACTTCATCGACAGGGCCAGCGGGTCGTCGTTGCCTGGCGAGCCGTAGCCATAGAGGATCTTTTCCACCAGTTCCTGACGGTTGATGGCCCATTTGATGGCCTGGCGCACTTCAAGTTTATCAAACGGAGCAACGTCGACCAGCATCGGCGCGGTGTAGTGCTCAAGGCCTGGCACGTCATAAAGCGCTGTATCCGGCGCATTTTTCAGCATGTCGATGGTTTTGCGGTCAGCGCGATTGATATAGTCGACTTCGCCTGAAAGATACGCGTTGGTACGCGCGGCAACGTCGACGATGGCCAGCATTTCAACACTGTCGAAATACGTATCCTTGAAAAAGTTCGGATTGCGTTCGGCCTCGATCTTGACCCCTGGCTCAAAGTTCTTGATCGCGTATGGCCCAGCGCCAATGCCCTTTTCCCATTCGATCTTGCCATCCTTCGATGGATAGATGCCCATGTGATAGTCGGTGAGCAGGAACGGGAAGTCGGCGTTGCCACCCTTCAATTTGAAGATCACCATGTCCTTGCCATCAGCCTTGACGTCTGTGATCGAGGACAGAACCGCTTTGGCTGGCGACTTGGAGTCAGCACCAATGTGATAATTAATGGTGGCAACCACGTCTTCCGGCGTCATGCTGCGCCCGTCGTGATAGGTAATGCCCTTGCGGAGCTTGAAAGCCCAGGTTTGTGCGCCGTCAGAAGGCTCGAAACTTTCTGCGGCATGCGGCACGGCGTTGTTCTTGTTGTCGACCTGCGTCAACGGCGCTGCAAAGAGCGACTTGCCGAAGTGGAAGGTGAAACCGTTGGACCATGTGGCCGGATCGAGCGAGTCGGTGGTCTGGCCATGGCCGCAACCAAAGCGGAAATGACCGCCCTTCTTGGGTTCAGCGCGGGCAGCCGTGGCAAACAGTCCCTGAGCTGCAGACAATGTGAATCCGGCGGCCATGGCAACTTGCAGGAAATCACGGCGGGAAATCTTTCCCGGTGCAACAGCGCGGGATGCAGATGCCAGCCTGTGTTCGTATTCGTTCATAGGTCCTCTCCTCGGTCTTCTTGTGAGGGCTTCTCAAGTCCTGAGAGGCAGTGAGCCCTTGCTGCCTGAAGCAAAAGAACGACTACTCAATTTTTAAAAACCCCGGCCTTGCGGCCGGGGTCTGTAACTTCTGATAAAAGGATCGCTTATGCGAACCACCAACGTTCCCAGCAATAACCGCCGTCATCGTCGAGATCGGTGTTGAAATCGTTGTGGCCGATCTTGTTGTTCATGGCACCCACGTAGTTGTTGAACATGAGGACCATTTGGCCGCCGTCGTCGTGGACGAGCTGCAGCGCTTCGGCATATTGAGCCGCACGCTTCTTTTCGTCAGTTTCGGAGCGGGCGGCAACCAGCAGCTCGTTGAAGCGCGGGTTCTTCCAGTGCGTGTCATTCCAGGCGGCGTCGGCAGCAAGCGAGATCGACAGGAACTGGTCGGCCGAGGTGCGCGTGCCCCAATAGCATTCGCACCATGGCTTCTTGAGCCAGACGTTATCCCAGTAGCTGTCATTTGGTTCACGGATCACGTTGATCTCGATGCCAGCTTTCTTGGCGTGTTCGGCCATGAGGAGGGCAGCGTCGACACCGCCTGCGAAGGCAGCGTCCGAAGCCGAGAAGTCGACCTTGAGACCGTCCATGCCGGCTTTCTTGAGCAGCGATTTCGCCTTGTCCGGATCATAGGTGTAGATCGGTTCCGGATTAATGGCGTATTTGATTGCGCCAGACAGCGGCACGTCATTGCCCGGGGTGCCGTAACCATAGAGGATCTTGTCCACCAATTCCTGGCGGTTGATCGCATACTTCAGGGCCTGGCGTACTTCGAGCTTGTCGAATGGAGCCTGGTCCACCTGCATTGGCGCGGAATAATGCGCGGAACCCGACACGTTATAGAGCGAGGTTTCCGGCGCGTTCTTCACCATGTCGACGGTCTTGAGGTCGACGCGGTTGATGTAGTCAACTTCGCCTGAGAGATAGGCATTGGTGCGGGCGGCCACATCAACGATCGAAAGCATTTCGACGCTGTCGAACCACGTATCCTTGAAATAGTTCGGGTTGCGTTCGGCTTCGACCTTCACACCCGGTTCAAAGTTCTTGAGGATGTAAGGACCGGCGCCGATGCCTTTTTCCCACTCGATCTTGCCGTCCTTCGACGGATAGATGCCCATGTGATAGTCAGACAGCAGAACCGGGAAGTCGGCCTGGCCGCCCTTCAGGGTAAAGATGACGGTGTCAGCGCCATCGGCCTTGATGGTGTCGATATTGCCGCCAAAGTTACCCTTGGCTGGCGACTTGGAGTCAGGACCCACATGATAGTTCATGGTGGCCACGACGTCGTCAGCCGTCATGGTGCGGCCGTCGTGATAGGTGATGCCCTTACGGAGCTTGATGACCCACTTCTTGGCGCCATCCGAAGGCTCGAAGCTTTCGGCAGCATGCGGGATGGTTTCGTTCTTTGCGCCAATCTGCGTCAGCGGAGCGGCAAAGAAGGAGCGGCCAAAATGGAAGGTGAAGCCGTTGGACCAGGTTGCCGGATCCAGCGAATCGGTGGTTTGGCCGTGGCCGCAGCCGTGGCGGAAGTGGCCGCCCTTCTTGGCTTCAGCGCGGGCCGCCGTGACAAACAGGCCTTGGGCAGCCGAAAGCGTGAAGCCGGCGGCCATCGCCACCTGCAGGAAGTCGCGGCGGGAAATCTTTCCTTGCGCAACAGCGCGGGAAGCAGATGCCAATCTGTAATCGTATTCGTTCATGAGTTTCTCTCCTCGGTGTTGATTATGAGGCTTCGCAAGTTCCCGAGAGGCGGCGAACCCTGTGCCGCCCTATGCGTTGAACCACATCCCCGTGTCGGTCCGGTTATGCGCCGGAATCCTAGCAGGCATGCTTGCACGGGATTCCGCACCGGTCAATGTCCTTTGGGTGTTGAATTTCCTTTGCCACATGAATGTGATCAGAGGTTTTGAGTGCAGAAGTTAACGCTGGCTGGCAGCCCAGTCGGAATTGATCCATGGCTCGAGATTGGACGGCGGCAACATCGGTTTTCCCAGGATGTGGTCAGACGCTTTTTCACCGATCATGATAGTGGGTGCGTTGAGGTTGCCGTTGGTCACTTGCGGCATGATCGATGAATCCGCCACGCGCAGGTTTTCAATCCCGATGACGCGGCATTGTGGATCGACCACGGACATTTTGTCCTTGGCCGATCCCATGCGGCAGGTACCGCAGGGATGATAGGCGCTTTCACAGTGTTCGCGGATGAAGCTATCGATTTCGCCATCCGTTGCGACCTTGGTGCCCGGCTGGATTTCCTCGCCGGCAAAGGGCCTCATCGCTTGCTGACTGAAATAGTTCACGAGTCAGGCGCACGCAGGCGCGGAATTCCTGCCAGTCATCCCCATGCGACATATAGTTGAATTGGATGCGGGGTTGCTCGTTGGGATTGGCGATCGGATACGGACGTGTCCCCGCGATTTTGAGCGCATAGGCCCAACATGGACTTGGAAGCCATGGCCAGCAAAGGCCGTGCGCCCGTCGTAACGCATGGCGGCAGGCAGGAAGTGATACTGGATATCGGGATATTCGATTCCGGCACGTGAACGGATAAAGCCGCAGCTTTCAAAATGATTGGTGGCGCCAAGACCGGTACCGAAGAGCAGCCATTCGAGACCGATCCGTCCCTTGGACAGGAGGCCAAGGCGAGAATTGAGTGTGATCGGCTGCAATGAACGCAGCTGGAAATAGACTTCGAGATGGTCCTGGAGGTTTCCACCCACACCGGGCAGATCATGGATAACGCCCACGCCTGCATCTTTGAGGACGGCTGCAGGTCCGATACCAGAGCGCTGTAAGATGGCTGGCGAATTGATGGTTGAAGCGGAAAGCACGACATCACGACGCGCAAAAACTTGTCTCGTTTCGCCGCCCTGCACGTATTCAACGCCGATGGCCTTTCGGCCTTCGAGCAGAATTCGGGTTGCCATGGCGCGGGTTTCGAGATCGATGCGCCCCTTCTTAACTGCGGGCCAGAGGAAAGCATTGGCCGCAGACCAACGCACGCCGCGGTGCACGGTCATTTCCATGTCGCCAAAGCCCTCTTGCTGGTGGCCGTTATAGTCAGCGGTGACGGGATAGCCTGCCTGCCGCCCGGCTTCGATGAAGGCCTTATAGAGGGGATTTGTGCGCCGGCCGCGCTGCACATAAAGCGGCCCATCATGCCCGCGCCATTCGGAATGATCGCCGATCACTTGCTCTTGGCGCTTGAAATAGGGCAGCACATCGGCAAAGCCCCAGCCGGTAGCGCCCATCTCTGACCAAGTGTCAAAGTCACGGGCATGACCACGCACATAGACCATGCCATTGATCGAGCTTGAGCCACCGATCACCTTGCCGCGCGGCGTGCCCAATCTCCGGTTGTTGAGATGCGGTTCCGGCTCGGTCTGAAAGCCCCAATTATAGAGGCCCATGTTCATGGGATAGGACAAGGCCGAGGGCATCTGGATTAGGGGGCCACGGTCGGTGCCGCCATATTCCAGCACCAGCACACTGTTCTTGCCGTCTTCCGACAGGCGGCTGGCCAGCACTGAGCCTGCTGAACCCGAGCCGATGATGATAAAGTCGTATGTCTTGCCGGTCTGCGGTGCCATCCTGTCCTGCTTCTCGCTTATGGCCTAGCGGGAAACCTTCATTTTTGCGACATGTGATGACCCGCCAGCGGCAGCGTCACAGTCATGGCTTGGCAGACCCCTCTGCATTTGGAATGATAGCTGAAAGGGAGGGTTGATGGACATCGTTCCAAAGGGCGAAGCCACGTTTGAATGGGTGAACCGGGGCGGCGCTTCGCCCATAGTGCTGGTTTGCGAACATGCCTCCAATCATGTTCCTGCTGCGCTCAACCGGCTGGGCCTTACAGATGCTGATCTCGACCGGCACATCGCCTTTGACATTGGTGCCGAAGGCACGGCGCGTTTTCTGACGCGTCTTCTTGATGCACCACTGATCGTTCAGCGTTTTTCCCGCCTGATCTATGACTGCAACCGGCCACCGGAATCAGCATCGGCCATGCCCTTGGTCAGTGAAGTGTTCGAGATTCCTGGCAATGCCAATTTAAGTGCCGAAGCACGGCTCGCGCGTACGCAGCAGATCTACCGGCCATTCCATCATGCCTTGGAAGAATTGCTTGATGAACGTGCTGCTTCTGCAAAGACAACGGCAGTAGTCTCCATTCATTCCTTCACACGCATCTATAAGGAGAAGCGCCGTGAAGTGGATCTCGGTCTGTTGTTTGACCGTGACCCATGGCTTGCTCATCAATTGATCAAGTCATTCCTCGGCATCAAGGTGCAGCTCAACGAGCCCTACGGGCCGAGGGACGGCGTCATGCATTTGTTGAATTTGCATGCGGCCCCGCGCGGCTTGCATCACTTGATGATTGAAATCTGCAATGACCTTATTGACACTCAACGCAATCAACAACAATGGGCGCAGCGGCTGTCCATGCCGCTATTTCAGGCTGCCGCCAAAATGGGAGAACAAAAATGAGCACGGGCATGCTGACTCTTGAACAGTTGAAGGCCGAAGTGAAAGCCGGCACTATCGACACGGTGGTGGCCGCGCTGGTTGACATGCAGGGGCGCCTGATCGGCAAACGATTCCATGCCGGTTATTTTGCCGATGGCGGCTATGAAGAAACCCATGGCTGCAACTATCTCCTCGGTGTCGACATCGAGATGGAGCCGGTTCCGGGCTACAAGGCCACGTCATGGGAAAAGGGCTATGGTGACTTTGTACTGAAACCCGATCTCTCGACTATGCGCAAGACGCCATGGCTTCCCGGTACGGCTCTCGTGCTCTGCGACGTGCTCGACCATCACACGCATGAAGACACACCGCACAGCCCACGCGCAATCCTCAGGAAGCAGCTGAAGCGCCTCGAAGCGATGAAGATGAAGGCCTATATGGCCTCGGAGCTGGAATTCTTTCTGTTCGATGACAGCTTCGAAGTCGCGCACCAAAAAGGTTACCGTAACCTCAAGACCGGCGGTTATTACATCGAAGACTACAACATCCTGCAGACGACCAAGGAAGAAGTCTATATGCGCGCCTTGCGCAATGGCCTCGCCGGTGCCGGCATCATCGTCGAAAATTCCAAGGGCGAATGGGGCCCGGGCCAGGAAGAGATCAACGTCAAGTATGATGAAGCTCTTGCCATGGCGGACAACCATTCGATCATCAAGAATGCCGCCAAGGAAATCGCCTATTTTACCGGCAAGGGTGTGACCTTCATGGCCAAGTGGGATTACGGCATGGCTGGCAATTCCTCCCACATCCACCAGTCGCTGTGGTCGGCCGATGGCAAGACGCCGCACTTCTTCGAAAAGGGCGGCGAACACGGCATGTCGCCCATGATGAAGCAGTATCTGGCAGGCCAACTCGCCCATGCCAGCGAGATCACCTATTTCCTCGCGCCCTATATCAACTCCTACAAGCGCTTCATGGCTGGCACATTTCGCGCCGACGCGTGCGGTGTGGAGCTTCGATAACCGCACGGCGGGCTTCCGCATCTGCGGCGCCGATTCGAAGGCGATCCGCGTCGAATGCCGCGTCGGCGGTGCTGACCTCAATCCCTATCTCGCCTTTGCCGCCCTCATCGCGGCCGGCCTTGATGGCATCGAGAAGAAGATGGAGCTGGAGCCGGTGGCTTCGGGCGACGTCTATGACACGTCACGAAAGCTGCGCGAAATTCCGAAGACGTTGCGCGAAGCGACCGACGCTGCTGGATGAATCGAAATTCCTGCGCAGTGTCATGGGCGACGATGTGATCGACCATTATGTGCATACGGCGAAGTGGGAACAGTTCGAATTCGATCGCCGCATCACCGATCTCGAACTCAAACGCGGTTTTGAGCGGTACTAAGCATGGCTACGGGCATTTCAATCGTCTCGCCGGTCGATGGTTCGATTGTGGCGAAGCGGAAATTTGCATCCAAGAAAGAAATCGCGGCGCGCTTTCTCGGCGGCGCGTGATGCGCAGCGGGATTGGGCTGCGCTGTCGATTGCGCAGCGAGCAAAATATTGCACGGCGGCGGTTGATGCCATGCTGGCGATGAAGGACGAGATCATTCCCGAACTCGCCTGGCAGATGGGCCGCCCGGTGCGCTATGGCGCGGGCGAATTGCGCGGCTTTGAAGAACGCGCGCGCCACATGATCTCCATCGCCGAAGAGGCGCTGGCCAATGTCGTGCCGGCGGCAAAGGAAGGCTTCACACGCTTCATCGAGCGCGTGCCGCTGGGCGTGGTGTTCACCATTGCGCCGTGGAACTATCCCTATCTCACCGCGGTCAATTCGATCATTCCGGCTCTGATGGCCGGCAATGCGGTGGTGCTGAAGCATGCCTCGCATACGCTGCTGGTGGGCGAGCGTTTCGCCAAGGCCTTCGAGAAGGCCGGCCTGCCCAAGGGCCTGTTCCATAATCTGGTGATGAGCCACGAGCAGGCGGCGGAGGTGATCTCATCCAAGCTTGCCAACATGATCTGCTTCACTGGCTCGGTGCCGGGCGGCAAGGCGATTGAGCAGGCGGCGGCCGGACATTTCCTCGGCGTCGGCCTTGAGCTGGGCGGCAAGGATCCGGCCTATGTGCGTTCCGATGCCAATCTCGCCCATGCGGTGGAAAACCTCGTTGATGGCGCGTTCTTCAATTCGGGGCAGAGCTGCTGCGGCATTGAGCGCATCTATGTGCACAAGAATCTCTACAAGGATTTCGTCGAAGGCGCGGTGGCACTGACGAAAACCTATGTTCTGGGTTCACCGCTGGAAGAGGCCACCACGCTCGGCCCGATGATCAAGGCCGATGCGGCTTCGTTCGTGCGCAAGCAGATTGCCTCGGCGCTGCGTGGCGGGGCCAAAGCCCATATCGATGAAAAGCTGTTCGCGGCCAGCAAGAAGGGCACGCCTTATCTCGCGCCGCAGATCCTCACCGATGTGAACCATCAGATGAGCGTGATGCGCGATGAAAGCTTCGGGCCGGTTGTCGGCATCATGAAGGTTTCTTCCGATGAAGAAGCCATCGAGCTGATGAATGACAGCCAGTTCGGCCTCACCGCCGCGATCTGGACCAACGATGCTGCAGCCGCCCAGGCCATCGGCGAAAAGATCGAGACCGGCACGGTGTTCATGAACCGCTGCGACTATCTCGACCCGGCGCTTGACCTGGACGGGTGTGAAAGACACCGGCCGCGGCGCCACGCTTTCGGTGATCGGCTATGAGGCGCTGACCCGACCCAAGAGTTTCCATTTGAGGACCAAGATTTAAGGACGATGCGATGACCATTCCGAACCGCAATTTCAACTACCCGACCGCGATCAAATTTGGCGCGGGCCGCATCAAGGAATTGGCCGAGCTGTGCAAGGCCAATGGCATCAAGCGGCCGCTGTTCGTCACCGATCCCGGCCTTGCCGCCTCGCCGATGGTGGCAGACGATTCTGGCCGATCTCGAAAGCGGCCGATCTTCCGGTGCAGCTGTTCTCGGATGTGCGGCCCAATCCGGTGGAAGCCAATATCACCGCCGGCGTGAAGGCCTACAAGATGGGCATGCATGACGGGGTCATCGCCTTTGGCGGCGGCTCGGGTCTCGATATCGGCAAGATGATTGCGCTGATGCATGGCCAGTCCATTTCGGTCTTCGATCTGGAAGACATTGGCGACTGGTGGACGCGCGCCGATGCCAGCCGCATTTCGCCGATCATCGCTGTGCCGACCACGGCGGGCACCGGCTCGGAAGTGGGCCGCGCCGGCGTGGTCACCCATCCCGACACGCATGAGAAGAAGATCATCTTCCATCCGGCCATCATGCCGAAAGTGGCGATCCTCGATCCCGAACTGACGGTTGGCCTGCCGGCCAAGCTCACCGCCGCCACCGGCTTTGACGCTTTGGCGCATTGCCTCGAAGCCTATTCCGCGCCGTTCTATCATCCGCTGTCCAAGGGCATCGCGCTCGAAGGCATGCTGCTGATCAAGGAGAACCTGGCCAAAGCGGTGAAGAAGTCCGAAGGATCTCGATGCGCGCGGCAACATGCTGGTCGCCTCGACCATGGGGGCCACGGCGTTCCAGCGCGGCCTCGGCGCCATCCATGCGCTGTCGCATCCGTTCGGCGGTCTTTATGATGCGCATCACGGCCTGCTCAATGGCATCGTCATGCCTTATGTGCTGAAGGCCAACCGCAAGAAGATCGAAAAGGACATCGACCGCGCCGCCGCCTATCTCGGCATCAAGGGCGGCTTCGACGGCTTCCTGAAATGGATCCTCGCGCTGCGCAAGGAACTCGGCATTCCGCACAAGCTGGCCGATATCGGCATCGACACCAAGCGTCTCGATGAAGTCGCTGCCATGGCGGTGAAGGATCCGTCAGCCGGCGGCAACCCGATCCAGTTCACCGAGAAGCAGTACAAGGCTCTCGCCAAGAAATGCGTCGAGGGTGACCTCTAAGGCGCAACGCCTGATCAGGGAGGCGCGCGCCTGTACCTTATGCGCGCCTCATCTGCCTCTCGGCCCCAAGCCGATCCTGCAGCTTCATCCACGCGCAAAAATCCTGCTCGTCGGGCAGGCGCCCGGCACCAAGGCGCATGAAGCGGGCATTCCGTTCAGCGATCTGTCCGGCGACCGTCTGCGCAACTGGCTCGGCGTGACGCGCGAACAATTCTACGACGAGACGCTCTTCGCCATCCTGCCGATGGGCTTCTGCTATCCAGGCACGGGAACAGGTGGGGATCTTCCACCACGGCCTGAATGCGCCGCCACATGGCGGAAGCCGCTTCTCGCCCTGCTGCCTCAAATCGAATTGACGCTGCTGATGGGGCAATATGCCATCGCCTGGCATCTGCCGCAGTCCAAAGGCCAAAGTCTGACCCACACCGTGAATGATTGGCAACAGCATTGGCCCAAGCTTCTGGTTCTCCCGCATCCCAGCCCACGCAATATCGGGTGGTTCAAGCGCAATGACTGGTTTGAACGCGATGTCATTCCGCAACTGCAGAAACGGATTGCGCAACTGCTTTAGGTACTCGAGGATTCACGTTTCGTTAGGAATGATGTTGCTTTTGAAGATACTGTTGGCAAGCGCCTAACTCTTCCTGAAGTTTGCGCGCGCATGGTCCGCCGCAACGCAATGTGGGGAAATTCATGGCCAGCAGGCTGTTGCTGCTTGGGGGTGATAAGCCGTCGACCTGGATCGTTTACAACGATCTGGTGGCGCGCTTTGGCCTGTTCCCTGCCATCATCGAAAAGCCAGTGCCGCGTCTGGCCTTGGTGCAAAACCGCATCCGCAAGCTCGGACTCTTCGAGGTTGCGGGCCAAATTGGCTTTGCGCTGCTGATCCGACCGGTTCTCAACTGGACGGCGATGAGCCGCCTCAAACGGCTTTTGCGCTATCATGGCCTTGAATCCATCCCGCCTCAGAACGATGCCATTCACCATGTCACCAGCGTCAATGGAACTGCATGCCACTCACTGCTTGAGAAGCACGATCCCGACATTGTGGTGATCAGCGGCACGCGCATCCTGAGCACTTCCACACTTAGCAAGCTCAGAGGCCCTGTCATCAACATTCACCATGGCATCACGCCGCAGTATCGCGGAGCCCACGGTGCCTATTGGGCCCTGATGCGCAATGACCACTCGCAGTGCGGTGTCACTGTGCATCTTGTTGATGAAGGCATTGATACGGGCAACATCATTTCTCAGGCACGACTTTCACCGGATTCTCATGACAGTTTCGTGACTTACCCGGTGCTGCAAACAGCGGCGGCGCTTGACCTGATCGCTGATGCCATTGCCGCTGCCGAGGCCAAGAAACTCAAAACACGACCGGTCTCGGGTCCCTCTGCCGTCTGGTATCATCCCGGCTTTTTCGAATATCTTGGCGGTGCCCTGCGTGGTGTCCGATAGGGCATGAATGGCGAGCTTCCCTCTATCAATTTGTTCACGGTGACGACGCATGACTGACTTTCCTTCCAACAAGCCACAAATGGAAAACCCGGCCTTCAGGCTTGCGGCTCTCGACCAGGATTTTCTCCTCGGCGACTCGACGCGCGGCCTGCGCTTCCAGCTTGAATATATGAAGGCGGAAGAAAATCTGCGTTTGCAGAGCATCGAGAGCACGGTGGTGGTTTTTGGTTCGGCGCGCGTGCGCGAAGGTGATGGCACAGGTTGGTATGAGGCAGCGCGGGCATTCGCTAATTTGTGTTCAGAGCACGGCGGCGCAAAGGATTCCGCAGCACGGCCACGTCAAAATGTCATTGCCACCGGTGGAGGTCCCGGCATCATGGAGGCGGCCAACCGGGGCGCTTACGACGCGGGCGCACCCTCGATCGGGTACAACATCACTCTTCCCAATGAGCAGGAACCCAATCCGTTCTCAACTCCGGATCTTACGTTCCGCTTCCACTATTTTGCCATGCGCAAGATGCACTTTGCCATGCGCGCGGCGGCGCTGGTGGTGTTTCCTGGCGGATTCGGCACCATGGACGAATTGTTCGAATTGCTGACCTTGCGTCAGACAGGGAAAATGGTCAAACCTCTTCCGGTCGTGCTTTATGACACCAAATTCTGGACAACCGCTGTGAACTTCAAATACTTCGCCGATGCCAAATTGATCAATCCCCGCGATCTTGATCTCTTCACCTTTGCAGATACACCGCAAGCCGCCTGGTCGGCTTTGGTCGCGCGCGGGCTTCCGATCCCATCATGACCGCAAAGCTGCATTTCCACGGCGCCACGCGCACCGTCACAGGCTCTTGTTATCTGATCGAAACCGAACAAGCGCGTGTGCTGGTGGATTGCGGCATGTTCCAAGGTTCACGCAGCATGAACCAGCTCAATTATCGCCCATTTCCGTTCCAGCCAGACACTATCGATGCGCTGGTTCTGACACATGCGCACATCGACCACACTGGCGTTGTGCCGAAGCTCACCAAGCACGGCTTCAAGAAAAAGATCCACTGCACTTTCGGCACCAATGATTTGTGCGGCATCATGCTGCCGGACTCGGGTCACATCCAGGAAGTGGAAGTCAAACAGCTCAATGTGCGTTCCGCACGCAAGGGCCGCACCCAGGTGGAACCGATCTACGGCCTGCTCGACGCGATGGCAGCGCTCGAACAGTTTGCCGGCCACGCCTACAAGGAATGGTTCTCGCCTGCTCCCGGCATCCGCATGCGCTTCTGGAATGCTGGCCATCTTCTCGGCTCTTCATCAATCGAAACCGAGATCGATCAAGAGGGTGGCAAACCCATTCGTCTGCTGTTCTCCGGTGACATTGGTCCTGACAACATGATGCTGGAGCCTGACCCCGAAGGGCCCGACCACCTGGGACTACGTGATCTGTGAATCGACCTATGGCGGCTATGACCGCTTCGAGCGCAGTCAGGACAAGCGCCGCGAACTGCTCGCCGCTGAATTGCAAGCTGCGGCGAAGCGCGGCGGTGTGTTGCTCATTCCTTCATTTGCGGTGGAACGCACGCAGGAAGTTATCACTGACATCGTCATGCTGATGGAGCAGGGCAAAGTTCCGCAAGCGCCGATCTTCATCGACTCGCCGCTCGCCAACAAGGCCACGCAGATTTTCCGCCAGCATGCTGCAGACCTTGAAAATGGCGCGGACTTGGCGCGGGCTTTCAACTCGCCATTGGTCAAGACAACCGAATCGGTCGATGATTTCAAAGGCGTTGAACCGCTTCGCCGGTTTCTTCATTATTGTTTCTGCTTCGGGCATGGCTGAGGCCGGGCGCATCCGCCATCACCTTCGCAATCATCTGTGGCAGGCTTCCACCACCGTGTTGTTCGTCGGCTATCAGGCGACGGGAACTCTGGGTGCGGATCTCGAAGCCGGCGCCACCACGGTGCGCATCATGGGTGAGGATGTTCGCGTGGCGGCCACCATTCGCAGTGTTGAAGATTATTCCGGCCATGCCGACGGGCCTGAACTGGTGCAATGGTTGCAACACCGCCAGCCCATCGCGCGCAATCTCTTCATCACCCATGGCGAAGAAGAGCGGCAACTCGCACTCGTCAATGACATCAAGGGCAAGATCATGGATGAAGCCCGCATCATCCGCCCCGCACTTGATGAGGCCTATGACATTTCGGGTCCGGTTGCGAAGCTTGTTGAACAGGGTTCGGGCGACCTGCCGCGCATTGAACATGAACTGGTGGCGAAGACGGATTGGGACAATGATTATCAGGCGCTGCAGCATGAGCTGCAACACGCCCTGGATCAGGCCGCCACAGACAAGCAGCGTGGTGTGGTCCTGCGCCGGGTGAGGCGCGCACTTGCAGGTGATGAGACAACCAACCTGCCGCCGGTCAATATCCAGCGGCGGCGTTCGTTCCGGCGCGGTTTCGACGAGGGCTGAGTGATCAGCCGCCGAGGTGGCGGAATTCCTTCAGCACACCGACATAAACATCACGCTTGAAGGGGATGATGAGTTCGAGAAGCTCATCCATGCGCGCCCAGCGCCACGCATCGAATTCCTGTTTGTGGCCTGGCACCTTCAAGGTGATTTCGCTCTCACGACCGTTAAAGCGGAAGACAAACCATTTCTGCTTCTGGCCGCGATATTTACCGTGCCAGGATTTGCCGATCAGATTTTCCGGCAAATCGTAATGAAACCAGTTGGCCGACTCGGCGAGAAACGTGACGGAGGTGACGCCGGTTTCTTCGTGGAGTTCGCGCAAGGCCGCAGCCTTCAAGTCTTCGCCCTCATCAACGCCACCTTGCGGCATCTGCCACCATTTGCCGATGCCATCGTCGTTCTGCTTCTCAAAACGGCGGCCAATCCAGGCCAATCCCTCCTGATCGAGCAGCATGATGCCAACACAGGGCCGATAGGCCGTGATGTCCGGCCTCGTGGTCATCCCATGCGGCCCTTGAAGGCGGCACTGGCAGGAAGAATGATGACACCGCGGGCCTTGGCGGCTGTGATCCAATCGCGCACCGCATCGATGGTGGTGTCGAGGCCGGAACCGGTTGCGATCACAATCTCGCCGCTCTGGGCCTGTTTCTCAAGTTGATCGAGTTCGGCGGCGATGGCGACGGGATCGGGGTTCTGGTCGATCACGGCGGTGCCGTGCCGCACGGGAATGCCCATGCTGCCTGCCGTTTCGTCGGTGACGGATGCTGGCAACGAGCCATCTTCCATGAAATTGAGACCTCGGCGTTTCAGTTCCGCCAGAAGGTTCTTCACAGGAGTTGGCGAAGACAGGAATTTGCCACCCATGTAGTTGATGACACCGGCATAGCCGGCAAAGCGGCTCATCAGCCAATAGAGATTGTCCTGAAAAGTGGAGGGATCGCTGTCAGCCAGAAGTGTCTTTGGGCCCGGGTTGGTCTGCGGGAAATCGACCGGTTCAAGCGGCAGCTGCAGCAGCACCTCGTGACCCTCATCGCGTGCCTTGTCGACCTGCGACTGCAGATTGTTGCCATAGGGGGCAAAGGCAAAAGTCACATCAGCGGGAAGATCGCCAATGGCGCGGCGGGTGAGTTTTTCATTCAGGCCCATGCCACCCAGGATAATCACGATCTTGGGCTGATCAGAACCAATATCATTCATCGACGCCGGCTTGGCGTAGGCCACAGAAGGTTTCTTGCCATTGCTGCCAATCTTCGGGAGCGGGCCGTCCTTGCCATCTTCGACCAGGTCAGCGATGGGCGCGCGGGTGAGAACGGGGCGCGAATTGGTGATGATGGTCACATGGCTGTCAAGCTTGGTGATCTTCTGGCGCGCCGTCTCCGGCGTGATGATGACAGGATCAGTGGAGGCGGTTTCCACATCATCCGGATCTGCGCCATCGTCAGCCTTTAGTGCCGTGGCATCGGCAACCATGACTGGCTTTTTGATCACTTCGACAGGCGGCACTTTGAAGGTGAGGACAGGTTCGCCTGCAAAGGGCATTTTTTGGCGCATCAGCCAAGTGCCACCAACAGCATAACCCACAAAAACGATCGCGAAGGCCGTAACCAAGGCCGTCGGCCGGCGTTGCCACAGCCTTTGCGCCAGGCTGCGCTTGTAGAGCGGCTGTTTGAGTTCGTCGCGGCGCATGGAATTCCAGTCGATTCGAAAGGCCAGTTTCACCGGGCAAGCGTTAACGCGGTGTTAACCATGCGCGCCACGGCGTGTTTTCCAGAACACGATCAAAATGTCGGATAGGGAGCAGATTCTGCCATTTTCGCGTTGTTTAGATGACGTTTTTGCAATCTACGGACGCTTCAGCACCTTTCCATCATAACTTTCTTGCAACCATCGACGGAGGCATCACTACGTGCCGTCTTCTCCACGACTGGCCCTTCCGGGCGCAGCATATTGAGAGGAGTTTTTGATGCTGAAGAAATTGCTGATGGGCGCTGCCGCCCTGACCATCTTGGGCGGTGTGGCGCTCGCTGACAATACAGCGACGACCACCGCGCCACAGCCCCAGGCGCAGGATAACGCTCAGGCTGACAATGGTGACAACCCGCCACCTCCGCCCGGAGATGACCAGGGCGGCGATGGCTGGTGGGGACATCACCGCCATCATCATCACCATGGCTGGGGCCGCGGTGATGGGGACAATCGTGGTGGCTGGGAAGGCCGTGGCCCAGGCGGGCCGGATGGTGGCCGGGGTGGCCCGGGCATGATGGGCATGCGTGGTCCGGGTGGACCGGGCGCCATGATGATGAATCATGAAGGCTTCCGCCTGCAGCTCGGCAAGGGCATCAGCGTTGGCGTGATGTGTGGCAAGGAAGCGATCAAGGATTGCATCGCTGACGCACAGCCGCTGATCGATGCCGCCAAGGCTGCCGCCACCCAGGCGCCTGCCAAGTAATTCTCCCTGCAAAGTGACTTCGGGCCGGTTTTCGCACAAGCGGGACCGGCCTTTCTTTTATGAAACCTTCGTAAGCGCCGCGGAGTCGCCCGCGCCCGGTTGCCATGCTAGACTCTGGAGATGAGTGATCAGGACATTCTGCTGCGCCTGCTGGTGGCCTTGGTGATGGGTGGGCTTATCGGTCTCGAGCGGCGCTGGCGTGGGCACGAAGCGGGATTGCACACCAACGCTCTTGTTGCGGCAGGTGCGGCGCTCTTCATTGCTTCCGCGATCATTCTTGGAGATGACCAGGGTGGGCGCGTGGTAACGCCAGTCGCCACCGGTATCGGATTTCTCGCCGGTGGTGTCATCTTGCGCGACGGATTGCATGTGCGCGGGCTCAACACTGCGGGAACAGTCTGGTGTGTGGCGGCGCTGGGCTGCTTTGTCGGGCTTGGACGTTTTGTTTTTGCCATAGAAGCCACCGTGCTCGTCATCATCGCCAACAGCATTTTCCATTATTTCGAGCACAATGTGAGTGCTCTGAAAAGTGATGAAGATGGCTCTGAACCAAAAAATTCACACCGCAAGAACTGATGAAATCCACCAGCGTAATGCTGTCGCGTTATTCCTCATCCAGCGACTTCAACACTGCGGCGAGGCTCATTGTGGCGCTGCCGGGTTTCATAGGTTGCGGTTGGCTTTCATGCGGCTTCCAGGCCAGCGCCCAGAGCAGATCAAGGCTGGCTCGCACGCGGCCATCCGCATCAGCGTTGCTGCCTTGATATTGCGCCACGACTGCGGCCAACATGCGTCCTGAGGTGAAAGTCTTGCGGCGTTCGATGAGCGGATTGGCAAAGCCAAAAGCCTTGATCTCGCGGAGGAGGGCCAGCGGGCCAGCATAACGCAGCATTAGGCGGTCGCTGTCAGTCACCGGCAAGGCCAGCCCTGCACGCTGCAAAAGGCTTCCCATTTCACGCACCCCGATCATGGGTGCGACACGCAGCGACACGCCTCCGATGACATCACTCTCGGCGGCGAGCCAGGCTTCGCGCAGTTCGTGCAGCGTCTCGGCGGCAAAACTGCAGGCCATGAACAGCCCATCGGGCTTCAGGCTGCGGGCGCATTGCGCGAGATAGCCGGGCACATCGTTGATACAGTGCAGATCGAGAAGGCTGAAGATGGCATCGTAGCTCCCAGCCACTAGGCCGAGGTCATCGCTCTTGGCAGGCTTCCGGTAAGTGATGGTGCCGCATTTGCCGCTGGCACGCAGGATTTCTGCAAAGGGATCTTCGGCGGGTGCAATCAGCAGCACTGCCGGAAATTGATGGCTGACGATGGCCAGGCGATCAGCCAGATCTTCGGCCACATGTGTCAGCAGCGGTAGTTGCACCGCGCTGGCCTTGGCTTGTCTTGCCAGATAGAGTGGCCGGTCAAAGATCTGGGGGATGGCCACAGTCATGAGCGAGGAGCTAGCCGAAAAGCCAAGGCAGTTCCAGTTTGCGTTCCGGGAGTGGTTGCCACTGGTCTGGCGCCGGTTCCTCGATGCGCTGGCCCCGCCGCGTTGCCTTGCCTGCGGCGTCAGCATTCAAGAGCCTGCTGCCATTTGTGGTTCGTGCTTGCAGAAACTCGCCTTCCTTGATGATCCGGTCTGCGATGTGATGGGCACCGCCTTTCCCTATGATCCCGGTGAGGGTGTGCTTTCGGCACAGGCCCTGAGCCATCCGCCAGCCTGGGACCGGTCACGCGCTGCCGTCGTCTTCGACGACCTCTCCAAGGTCTTTGTCCATGCCTTCAAATATGGCGATCGCAACGAGGCTGGCCTGTTCATGGCGCGGTTGATGCTGCGGGCGGGGCAACCGCTGCTGCCGGAGGTCGATCTCGTCGTCCCGGTGCCGCTACACTGGAGGCGGCTGTGGAAGCGGCGCTTCAACCAGGCCGCCTTTCTCGCCCAGCAGGTGGCAAGGGGCGCCGACAAGCCATTCGAGCCGCTCATCCTGCGGCGACAGCGGGCAACGCCGCCGCAAGTCGGGCTCGATGCCGCTGCAAGGGCGCGCAACATGCGCAGGGCATTCTGCGTTCAGGACGGGACGACTTTAACCGGTCAATGCGTGCTTCTGGTCGATGATGTGCGGACCACGGGCGCCACTACCACGGCCTGCGTCGACACCCTGAAAAAAGCCGGTGCGGCACGCGTCCATGTGCTGACCTTTGCGCTTGTGAACGCACCGTTCCGGCCTCATATTGATATATGAAATGGCCGAGATTACGATTTACACCACTGAATACTGTCCTTATTGCCACCGCGCCAAGGCCCTCCTGACCAAAAAAGGTGCAGAGTTTCACGAGATCGATGTGACCTATGACCCCGCGCAACGTGCCGAAATGACTGTAAAGGCCCATGGCCGGCGCACCGTGCCGCAGATTTTCGTGGACGGAAAATATGTCGGTGACTGTGATGCCATCCATGCACTCGATGCGAGGGGCGGGCTTGATCCGCTTTTGGCAGGCGTATGACATTCAGGGCGGGCCTCGTTCAACTGCGCACGGGTGTGGATGAGGCGCGCAACCTCTCCGCCGCCCAAGACCTGATCCGGCAGGCAGCGGCGCAAGGCGCTGATTTCATCGTCACTCCGGAGATCACCAATCTTTTCGAGCCGGACCGCCCGGCGATGAAGGCCAAGATCACACACCAGGCCGATAACATCTCGGTCAAGGGTTTTTCAGAACTGGCGAAAGAGCTGAAGCGCTGGCTCCATATAGGTTCACTGGCCCTCAAGAGTGAAAACGGCATGGCGCTGAACCGCGCGCTGCTGTTTGCCCCCGACGGCCGGATTGCGGCGTCCTATGACAAAGTTCACCTTTATGACGTGAACCTGCCCAATGGCGATGTTTACCGCGAGAGTGCCGTCTATCAGGGTGGCGAAGAGGCCGTCGTCGTCGATCTGCCGTTCTGCAAACTCGGCATCACCATCTGCTATGACGTTCGCTTTCCCCTTCTCTATCACGCTCTCGCACAGGCTGAGGCCAATGTGCTGGTCACACCGGCAGCCTTCACCGTGCCCACGGGCCAGGCGCATTGGCATGTGCTGCAGCGGGCGCGCGCCATCGAAACAGGAAGCTTTGTGCTGACCGCAGCGCAGGGCGGCAAACACGAAGGTGGCCGCGCCACCTATGGCCATTCACTGGTGGTTAACCCCTGGGGTGAGATCATAGCCGAGATTGACGGTGACGAACCTGGTGTTCTGGTGGCCGAAATCGACGTGGCGCAATCCGCCGATGCGCGGGCGCGCATTCCGGCACTGGCCAATACAAGGAGCTTCACCTTGAAACGGCAAAACGCGCTCGCTATCTGACGGCCATGATCCACTACGATCTTCAGTGCAAAAAAGGCCATGAATTTGACGGCTGGTTTGCGTCAAGCGATGCCTTCGACCGCCAACTCAAGCGCGGCTTGGTGACGTGTACTCATTGCGGCAGCGACAAGGTGGAAAAGCAGGTGATGGCGCCGGGTATTCCGGTGAAGTCCAATAGCAGGCCCGAGCGCCTTCCAGTGGCTTCCGGCAAGGGCGATCCCCGCATGGCCGAAATGATGAAGCTGATGCGTGAATACCGCCGCGAGGTCGAGGCTCATTCTGAAGATGTCGGCGACAAGTTTGCAGAAGAGGCGCGGCGCATTCATTACAAGGAAACCGAGGAACGCGGCATCCGCGGCCAGGCGACGCGTGATGAAGCGCAGTCCCTGATGGAAGAGGGCATTCCGGTGCATCCGCTACCGGTGTTGCCGGAGGACACGAACTGAGCTCCGCTCAGGCCTTCTGCGCCACCAGCATATAATTCACATCCATGTCCTTGGAGCGACGCCACTCCTTGGCGAGCGGATGATAGGTGACGCCGCTTTCGGCCTTGACCGGAGTGCCATTGTCGGCGAGCCATGACCGCATTTCATCCGGTTTGATGAATTTCTCCCACTGGTGAGTGCCCTTGGGGAGCCAGCCCAGCACATATTCGGCGCCGATGATGGCAAGTCCGAAGGATTTGAATGTGCGGTTGAGGGTGGCGACAAACATCAAGCCGTTTGGTTTCAACATGGTGCAGCAGGATTTGAGGAAGAACTGCGGCATGCCGACATGCTCAATCACTTCCATGTTGAGGATGACGTCGAAGGTCTCGCCGGCCTCGGCCAGATCTTCGGCCTTGCCCACCCGGTAATCGATGGCAAGTTCCATCTCGGAAGCGTGGACGCTGGCGGTGTGAATATTTTTTTCCGAAGGATCTACCCCTACCACCTGCCCACCCAGTCTCGCCATCGGTTCACAGAGCAGGCCCCCGCCGCAGCCAATGTCGAGAAAGCGCAGGCCTTTGAACGGCTCGCGCTGCATGGGGTCGCGACCGAAGCGGGCACAGATTTGCTCCTTGATCCAGGCCAGTCGCACCGGGTTGAACTTGTGCAGGACGCCCATTTTTCCATCCGGATTCCACCATTCGGCGGCCAGTTTGGAGAATTTTTCCACCTCGGCCGGATCGAGGCTTGAAGGTGCAGGGTTTGTATTCATTGTCCTTACGCTTTCCAACGCGGAATTCATCGTCGCCTTATTGCATATCATGGTGCTGTCGCCTAAGAGAACACCGCGCCGCACAGGGGGTTGTTTTCCCGCTCAGGAGCTGTTCCTTTCGGCCTATAAAACAAGGATTTGGGCCGGATGGGCCGTTTGGTTATGAAATTCGGTGGCACGTCGGTTGCGGACATTGACCGCATCCGCAACGTGGCCCGCCACGTCGAGCGCGAAGTGAAGGCCGGCCAGCCTGTTGCCGTGGTGGTTTCGGCCATGGCTGGTGCAACCAACCAGCTCGTTGACTGGTGCCGCCAGATGGCGCCTGTCCATGATGCCCGCGAATATGATGCCGTGGTGGCGACAGGCGAGCAGATCACCGCAGGGCTTCTGGCCATCGCACTTCAGGAAATCGGTATTCCGGCACGTTCTTGGGCAGGCTGGCAAATTCCCATTGAGACCGACGGTGTTCATGGCTCGGCGCGCATGACCAATGTCAATGGCAGCGAAATTGTGAAGCGCATGGAGCAGGGCCAAGTTGCGGTCATCACTGGCTTCCAGGGTATTGGCCCGGACCACCGCGTGACCACACTGGGGCGTGGCGGGTCTGATACGTCCGCTGTCGCCGTGGCGGCTGCGCTCAACGCCTCTTGTGATATCTATACTGACGTTGACGGTGTCTATACCGCCGATCCGCGCATCGTGACAGCCGCTCACAAGCTTGACCGCATTTCCTATGAGGAGATGCTGGAGCAGGCCTCGCTTGGCGCCAAGGTGCTGCAGACACGCTCTGTTGAACTGGCCATGGTCTACAAGGTTCCGCTGCAAGTGCGTTCAAGCTTTGATGCGCCGGACTCACCCCATCAAAACACTCATAATGGCAACGGCCCAGGCACCATCGTTTGCCAGGAGGAAAAATCCATGGAACAGCATGTAGTCAGTGGCATTGCCTATTCGCGCGATGAAGCGAAGGTTTCGCTGCGCAAGGTCAAGGACAAGCCTGGCGTTTCCGCTGCCATCTTCGGTCCTCTGGCGGAGGCCGATATCAGCGTTGACATGATCGTGCAGAATGTCTCGGCCGATGGCGCGGTCGCGGACATCACCTTTACCCTGCCGCGCAAGGACCTGCGCAAGGCGATCGAGGTTCTGGGCAAGATCAAGGACCACATCAGTTATCAGGATATTACGCATTCCGCCGACGTGGCCAAAGTTTCGATTGTGGGGATTGGGATGCGCAGCCATGCTGGTGTTGCGGCCCGAATGTTCAAGTCCCTTGCCGACAAGGGGATCAACATCCAGGCCATCACCACGTCTGAAATCAAGATCAGCGTGTTGATTGATGAAGCCTACACGGAACTTGCAGTGCGCGCCCTGCACACTGCTTATGGATTGGACAAGGCCTGAGCTGATGCATGCAGTCTGCATGAAACTTTTCTGGCAAGAGGGCCTAAGGCCCTAAGGACACTGCGCATGCCCAACTCCGTTCTCGGCCCGCGTGTCCTCCTCCGAAGACTCCGCGAGGTGATGGCGGAGCAGGAGAGCGCCCAAGGCCGTCTCGACAAGATCGTCATGATGATCGCCGGCAACATGGTTGCCGAAGTGTGCTCGGTCTATGTGCTGCGGCCGGACAATGTGCTTGAGCTTTACGCCACCGAAGGCCTCAAGAGCGAGGCCGTGCACAAGTCACAGCTGAAGTCTGGCGAAGGCCTTGTCGGCCTCATTGCCGAACAGGCCATCGGCCTCAACCTCACCGAGGCTGAAGACCATCCGGCCTTCAAATATCTACCCGAGACCGGAGAAGAGCTGTTCCATTCCTTCCTTGGTGTGCCGATCATGCGCGGCGGCACTGTCATCGGTGTGCTGGTGGTGCAAAACAAGACGCGCCGCCATTACACCGAAGAGGAAGAGGAGGCGCTGCAAACCACGGCCATGGTGCTGGCCGAAATCCTGGCGGCGAGCGGCTTCCTGCAGGCACCGCAGCAGGCGATCAGTCCCACCAGCGATCTGCGCACGCAGGTTCTCAAAGGTGAAAGCCTGGCGGAAGGCTTGGCCCTTGGCCGCGTCGTTCTGCACGAGCCGCGCGTGCGCATTCAGAACATGATCGCGGAGAACATCCCTTATGAGCTGGCACGGCTCGAAGAGGCGATTGTTGACCTGCGCCAGAGGGTGGATGATCTGCTGGAGGGCAGCGAAGCCTTAAGTGCCAACGATTCCTCGGACGTGCTCGAAACCATCCGCATGTTTGCCCATGACAAGGGCTGGCTGGGGCGGCTCAAGGAGGCGGTGCAGACGGGGCTGACGGCCGAAGCCGCGGTCGAACGCGTGCAGAATGACAACCGCGCGCGCCTGATGCGCACGCCTGATCCCTATTTGCGCGAGCGTATGCACGATCTCGACGACCTGTCGAACCGGCTGCTGCGCTATCTGACGGGTGCAGTCGCCACCGCGTCGCGCACCGATCTTCCGGATAATGCCATTGTCGTGTCGCGCAATATGGGGCCGGCTGAGCTTCTCGACTATGACCGCAGCAAGATCCGCGGCGTGGTGCTCGAGGAAGGCGGCAAGACCAGCCATGTCGCCATCGTGGCGCGGGCGCTGGGCATTCCGGCCGTGGGCCAGGCGACAGGCATCATCAATCTTGTCGATGACGGCAATCCGATTATTCTGGATGGTGGTGCCGCCGAAATCTTTGTCCGGCCATCGGTCGAACTTGAGAAGTCCTACGCCGAGAAAGTGCGCTTCTATGCCAGCAGGCAGGAGCGCTACAAGGCGCTGCGCGATCTTCCGGCGCGTACCAAGGATGGACAGGATATCACGCTCAACATCAACGCCGGTCTCGTCGTCGACATGCCGCATCTCCAAGAATCAGGAGCCGCCGGTGTGGGCCTGTACCGCACCGAGTTGCATTTCATGTTGGCCACGCGCTTTCCGCGGCTGTCGTCACAAATTAAGCACTACAAGAGCATCATTGACCAGGCCCAGGGCAAGCCGGTGGTGTTCCGCACCCTCGACATTGGCGCTGACAAGGTTCTGCCCTATCTGCGCCAGCCGCGTGAAGAAAACCCGGCTCTGGGTTGGCGTTCGATCCGCATGGCGCTGGAGCGGCCAGCCCTTCTCAACCTCCAGATCCGCGCCATGCTGATGGCTGGTGCCGGTGTTGAAATGAGGATCATGTTCCCGATGATCGCCGACCTTCAGGAATTCGAGGCAGCGCGCGAGGTGGTGGAACACGAGAAGAAATATCTCACCCAGCGTGGCCACCAGTTGCCCAGTGCGGTGAAGCTCGGCGCCATGATCGAAATTCCTTCTCTGCTTTGGCAACTCGATCAGCTGTTGCCCACCGTTGATTTTGCTTCAGTGGGTTCCAATGACCTGATGCAGTTCCTGTTTGCCTTTGATCGTGGCAACACACGTCTGGCCGGGCGCTATGATCCGCTCAGTCCGGCGGCATTGGGGGCCATGCGGCAAATCGTTGAGAAGGGCCGGCAGTATGGCAAAACCATCACGCTGTGCGGTGAGCTCGGTGGCCGGCCGCTGGAAGCGATGGGACTTGTCGGTGTGGGGCTTACTTCACTGAGCATGGTGCCTTCCGGCATCGGTCCTGTGAAGGCAATGATACGCTCGGTCGACCAATCTCGACTCTGGGCCTATATGGAACCGCTGATCCGCAGCGGCAAACATTCCATCCGTGCCGAGCTCTCGGCCTATGCCAAGGAAAACGGCGTCGAAATCTGACAGTTGCGCCAGCTTAATCGGGCATTCACCATTTTTGCTCATATTGGGCGACAGTTGAGTTCGTAAACGAGCGTTAATTGTTGCGTAGAGTATCGTGATGACTGTTGAAGTGCCCGAGTTGAGTTCCCCGCGCCATGAACCGCAGATGTTTTCGGCGCCACGCCGCAAGCCTGATGGCCGCCAAAACCCTGCCGCCGAAGTCGGTTACTTTCTCTCTCGTGAGCGCGAGGGGTTTGGCCTGACAATCGAGGCCGTGGCCGAGGCCACCGGCATTCATCCCTATCATCTTGAAGCCATCGAAACCGGCGATCTCACGCGCATGCCGCCGCGCATGGAGGCGATGGAGCTCATTGCCGGCTACGCAAATTATCTGGGTTTCGAAGTCGAGCCTTTGATCGAACATCTGCTCTCCTTCCTGCCACCACCACCTGTGGTGCGCCGCGCCTATCATCCGGCCAATCCACCGATCCTTTCGAGTGCCAAGGTCTTGCCCTTTGGCCAAGGTCCCAAAATCCCGTCGCTCAACATCCGCCTTGCCAACTATCCGGGTGGCAAAGGTGGTGTTCTCGCGTCGGTCCTCGCGGCATTTTTGGTGATTGGCGGCGGCGCTCATTTCGCCATCTCCAACCATGGCGATGTTGGCGATGTCAGCATTGCACCGCCAGCCCAGGAGCAGGTTGCCGTCGCTGTGGCGCCCGCGCCGGCACCTGTAAAGAAGGTTAAGCCGCAGGCTGACAACATGGCGACCGCCTCCAATGGCGCCGTCAAGGTCACCGACACGCCGCTGCCGCAAGGCCAGCAAATTGCTTCAGCTGACGCGGGTTCGGATCCATCGGATGATCTCGGGGCCTTCATCCAGGATCAGACCGCTGATCCTGTGGTAAAACCAACCAAGCCGGGCAAAGTGGCATCCGACTCCGCCAGAAAGATTCAAGACAGGATAAATATCGAAGACCAATTGAAGGTCGCTTCGATCACGCCAATCCCCACGCCGTCCGATGGCCGCATCTATGGATCCGAGAACAAGGATGCGCATGTTATCCTCAAGGCCACGGCACCTGTCTGGCTGCGGATTGAAGATGCGCAAGGTATCGCTGTGATGACGCAGATGCTGAACACGGGCGACACTTACATGGTGCCCAACCGTGATGGCTTGGTGGCCATGTCGCGTGATGGTGGCCGCCTCGCATTTCTGATCGATGGCCAGGAGAAGGGCGTGCTTGGTCCTCCCGGCAAGATCCTCGTCAACGAGAAGCTCGACGTTGCGGCCCTTCAGGCGAAAAAATAAATTCAATCCGGTTTAACAAAAACAGGCGGGCCAAAGCCCGCCTGTTTGCATTTAAAAGATCGTGCTGATCAGTTCGACTGCTTGGTGTCGTCGGTCGTTGTGGTAGTCGTGGCGGCCTTGCTGTCGGGCTTTGCCGTGCTCACCACTTTTTCACCGTGCAGGAAGGCAACCGCGGCCTTGAGCTGTTCGTCCTTGGTCTTGTCCTCCGGCACATAGGCTGACGAGCCACCGCCTTCATCACCACCGTTCGGATTGGCGAGATGGCCGTTGAGGCCGGCTTCACCTTCGGTAGAGACATTCTTGCCCTGCAGTTCAGGGGGCAGCGGTTCATCGATCTGGATATCGGGATCGATGCCCTTGGCCTGGATCGAGCGGCCCGACGGCGTGTAGTAGCGCTGCGTCGTCAGGCGAATTGCACCTTCATTGCCGAGCGGAATGATGGTCTGCACCGAGCCCTTGCCGAAAGAGCGCGTGCCGATAATCGTGGCGCGCTTCTGGTCCTGCAAGGCACCGGCCACGATTTCCGAAGCCGAGGCCGCGCCGCCATTGATCAGCACCACTAGCGGCTTGCCATTGGTGAGATCACCCTTGGTTGCGGTGTAGCGTTCAACCTGGTCAGGGCTGCGGCCGCGGGTTGAAACGACTTCGCCCTTTTCCATGAACACATCGGCGACGCCAATGGCCTGCTGGAGGAGACCACCTGGATCATTGCGGAGATCGACGATAAAGCCCTTCTCCTTGCCATCCATCTGCTTGTCGAGATCGGCTATGGCTTTCTGCAAACCGCTTTCAGCCTGCTCGTTGAAGACAGAGATGCGGATATAACCGACGTCATCGCCTTCCTTGTTGTACTTTACTGATTCGATCTTGATGGTGTCGCGGTTCATCTTGACATCGAAGGGATCCTGCTTGTCGCGCACGATGGTGAGCGTGATCGGCGTGCCGACAGGGCCGCGCATCTTGTCGACAGCATCGTTGAGGGTGACACCCTGCACATCCTTGCCGTCAATCTTCACGATCAGGTCATTGGACATGATGCCGGCCTTTTTGGCCGGGGTATCGTCGTAGGGAGCCACGACCTTGATCACGCCATTTTCCATGGTGACTTCAATGCCAAGGCCGCCAAATTCGCCCTTGGTCTTGATGTTCATCTCGGCGTAGTCCTTGGCATTCATGTAGTTTGAATGCGGATCAAGTGACGTGAGCATACCGTTGATGGCGGCTTCCATCATCTTCTGCTCGTCGGGCTTCTCGACATAGTCGGAACGCACACGGTCGTAGACCTCACCGAAAAGATTAAGCAGCTTATAAGTGTCGGCATTGGTCGAAGCCGTGGCCATGTTCACGGCTTGCAGCATGGCGACAGCCGACACTGCACCAAGGGCGATCAGCCCGAAATTCTTCATCTTCGAATTCACTTTCATCTCATGGCCTCTCTTTTGCCAGCATCCCACCACGCGGTGGAATCCACTGGCGCATTGTCCTTGCGAAACTCAACATAGAAAACAGGGTGGCTATGGTCGGCGGTGTCGCCCAGAAGGGCGAGGGTCGAAGGGCCCTCACCCATCGTGCCGACCGGCTCGCCCACCCGGACCGTCTGGCCCAATTCCGTTGAAATCTGCTTCATGCCGGCAAGCAGCACCAGATAGCCCTCTCCCGCATCCAAGATCAAGAGTTGTCCGTAGGAGCGGAAACTGCCAGCGAATTCAACCTTGCCGTCAACGGGCGCAATAACCTGCGCGCCCGGCGCCGTGGCAAAGGCCAGGCCGTCGAGCTTGGTGCCGAGACCGGTGTCATCGCCGAAATGGCGAATGATATTGCCGGACACCGGATAGGGAAGCTTGCCTTTCGAGGTGGAAAGCGGTTTCAGCGCGCCCAGCATGGCTGCCTGCTTGTCGGCCTCAGCCTTGGCAACTGCCTCGGCAGTGGCTCTCGCAGAGGCACCGGCTGCATCCGCACTGGCCTTGGCGGCGGCATCGGCCGCGGCCTTGGCTTCGGCGGCCTTGCGTTTTTCGGCCTCGTCCTTGGCCTTCTGCAGATCGGTCAGCAGCTGCTGCAGATCCTTGGCCTTGCCTGCGAGGGCGGCGGCATTCTGCTGTTCGGCCGCCAGATCTTGGCCAGCGGCATCGGCGAAGGCCTTCTTCTGGTCCTGCAAGGTTTTCAACTGCACCTGCGAAGCTTCCAAGGCCGTGATTGTCGCGTTCTTGCGGTCTTTGCCGGTCTCGATTTCGTCTCGCACCGCCTGCAATTCGTCGAGCTTCTCGCGAAGCTCCTTGGCCTTGCCCTGGAATTCCGGCACCACGGTGCCCATCATCATGGCGCCGCGCAGCGCATCGAGGACATGGTCGGGATCAACGACAAGGGCAGGCGGCGGGTTCTGCTGCAGGCGTGTCAGGCCTGACAACAACACCGAAAGCTCATCCTGCCTCGCGGCGAGATCACTGGAAATCGAGATGGCTTCGACTTGCAGGGTTTTGATGCGGGCCTCATCGTCGGCAATGGCAACTTGCTGGTCGTCAATGGTTTTGCCGAGATCGACGAGCCTTGCGGATATGCCGGCCTGCGCGGCTTGCGCAGCTTGCAGGGCCTGGGTGATATCCGAAATGTGGGCATTGGCCTGGGCCAGTGTTGCTTGCACCGATTCCAGAGTGGCCTGGGTTTCCTCGGGTGTAGCGGCGTGGATTTGGGTGCCCCAGAGCGCAGCGCCGAGCACAAAAATTCCGATCCCTGTGCCGTGCCGCAAGGTCATTTTCCGTACTTGCCAAGCCGCGATGACGAAATTAGGGCCAGACAGATTGTCCTTCAGACCCGGTGGTAGGGATGATTGAGGAGAATGGTGACGGAACGGTAAATTTGCTCCAGTAGCATGATGCGCGCCAGGCGATGCGGCCAAGTCATTGGGCCCAAAGCTAATAATTCATTCACCTTGGTTCGCGTGGCTGGCGCGTGGCCATCAGGGCCGCCCAAGATGAAAACAAGGTCATGTGCCCCACGCTCCTGGATCTTGCGCAAATGAGTCGCAAAAGCCTCCGACGCCATGGATTTGCCGCGTTCATCGAGCGCTACGACATGAGCGCCATCGGGTATGGCTGACCACAGGAGTTGAGATTCATCCGCCAGGCGACCTGCCGCACTGGGTTTCTGGCTTTCAGGCCAATCACTGATCTTCAGGCTGGAAATACCGGCTTTCCGGCCCGTCGCCTTGATGCGGATGGCATAATCATCGGCAAGCTGCTTTTCAGGTCCGGTTTTCAGCCTGCCAATGGCCGCAAGGTGGAGTTTCACCGGACGCGGCTCATGGAGACTTCAATGCCGGTCTTTCGGTGCATCAACCGACCACAGCTTTTCCAGATTGTAGAAAGCGCGCACTTCCGGGCGGAAGATGTGAACGATGACATCGCCGGTATCTACCAGACACCAATCACCAGCATCCTTGCCTTCGACGCGGATATTTTTTTTGCCGGATAGGTGCAGGTTGTGCAGCAATTGCTCGGCAATGGCGTTGACGTGGCGGTCAACACGGCCCGTGGTCACCACCATGCCATCGGCCATGGTCGAGCGGCCTTCGAGATTGATCGCCACTGTGTTCTCGGCCTTGGCATCATCGAGCGTCTTGAGGATCAGCGACATCAGTGGGCCGGCTGGACCAGCAAAATGCGGAATAGCCGGCGCGGCGGGCGTTGGCTTCGGTGCTGGCCGGGCAATGGCAGCTTTGGGCGTGGCCTTTGGTGGCACACCTTTCCTGGCAACAACTTTCCGGGTCACTGCTTTCTTGGCAACAGACTTCCGGGCCACCGTCTTCTTTGACGCTGCCTTTTTAACGGCCGCTTTCTTGGCGGGCTTTTTCGCGGGAGATTTTGCTGCTGGCCTGGCCGCCTTTTTTGCCACCTTCCTGGCTGTGTTTTTCGGCACTGATTTCTTGGTGGCAGCCTTCTTCAAAGCTTTTTTTGCAGGTTTCTTGGCGGCCTTTTTGGCCTTTACGGGTTTCTTGCTCAGGGTCTCAGTCCTTTGTTTTGACGACTCACTTTATCAAAAACTGCTTCAGCGATGAAACGGTTTTGCGACGGGACCGCAGGTCCGTCGAGCTTTCCTTGCGCAGCGGCATCGAAATAAAAGCCCAGCGCGGCGAGGTTTTGTTGGGCAGGATCTGCGGCCTGTCCATGGGAATACGCCGTTGCGCGTATCGGATTGCGGCCTTGGAGTCGAGAGCCCGGATGGAATAGCCCGGACGGGCGACGACGGCGACCGGCATCATGCCGAAAATCTCGGTCCACTGGTGCCAGTGGTCGATGGAGGCAAGGCTGTCGGCTCCCATGATCCAGACAAAATCCGCGTTCGACAGCGCCTTGAGTTTGCGCAGGGTTTCAGCGGTGTAGTGGCTTCCCATCTGCTTTTCGAGATCGGTCACGACAAAGCGTGGATGGTCGGCCAATGCCTTGGCGTAGGCGAGGCGCTCTTCATAATCGCTCGTCTCATCCGTGCTCTTGAGCGGATTCTGCGGCGAGACCAACCACCAGACCCAATCAAGCTTCAAGCGCTTCATGGCATAAAGCGCCACCTGGCGGTGGCCTTCATGGGCGGGATTGAAGGAGCCGCCGAAGATGCCGATGCGCTGGTGGGGACCGTGGGGCGGCAGCTTGATCATGGCCGCGTCTGTCCCGAGCCGCGGATCTGATATTTGAAAGTGGTAAGCTGATCGACGCCGACAGGTCCACGCGCGTGCATCTTGCCGGTGGCGATGCCGATTTCAGCGCCGAAGCCAAATTCGGCGCCATCGGCAAATTGTGTCGAGGCATTGTGAAGCACAATGGCGCTGTCGACTTCGCGCAGGAATTTCTCCGCCGTGGCTGTGTCTTCAGTGATGATTGAATCTGTGTGTTGCGAACCGTATTTGGCAATATGCGCGATGGCTTCATCCACTCCGTTGACGACTTTCATCGAGACGATGGCATCAAGATATTCGGTGGACCAATCTTCCTCGGTTGCAGGCTTGACGGCTTTATCGGCGGCTTGCGTGGCCGCATCGCCGCGCACTTCGCAACCAGCATCGATCAGTGTACGGATGATCGGCTTCAGGTCCTGTGGTGCGGCTCTGTCGATGAGAATGGTTTCGGCGGAGCCGCAGACACCGGTGCGGCGCATCTTGGCATTGAGCACGATGCTTTTTGCCATGTCGAGATTTGCCGCCTTGTCGACATAGACATGGCAGATGCCTTCGAGATGACTGAAGACCGGCACGCGCGCCTCGTTCTGGACGCGGGCGACGAGACTCTTGCCACCACGCGGAACGATCAGGTCAATGGCGCCACCGAGGCCCTGCAGCATTTCTCCGACTGCGGCACGATCCGTGGTTTCGACCATCTGGATCGCGTCCTGATTAAGATTGGCATCACGCAAACCGGCACGCAGGCAAGCGACAATGGCTTTCGATGATTTCAAAACCATCGGAGCCGCCACGCAAAATCGCGGCGTTGCCGGATTTCAGACAAAGGCCACCGGCATCGGCGGTGACGTTTGGACGGCTTTCATAGATGATGCCGATGACACCGATGGGCACGGCGATGCGGCTGATTTCCATGCCATTGGGTCTCGTCCATTTGTCGAGAATTCGGCCAACCGGGTCTTTCAGTTCCGCGATCTCCTCAAGCCCCTTGGCCATGGCCTCGATGCGCGCTGCGATTGAGCGTGAGGCGGTCGACGAAGGAGGATTTCAAGATCCTTGGATTTGGCCGCTTCGAGATCCCTGCGCATTGGCCGCGAGAATATCTTTGGCCTGCGCACGGATGTGGCGCGCCATGGCCGTGCAGGGCCGCATTTTTGCGCTCGGCCGACGCTTGCGCCAGAGTCCTTGGCGGCAACACGGGCGCGCCTGCCCAACTCGCTCATGTTCACAGCATCACCAGATTGTCGCGGTGGATCAGTTCGTCGGTGCAGTCCGCGCCCATGAGTTTCTGCACGTCATGTGATTTGAGGCCGATGATCTTGCGCGCGTCTTCGGCGTCATAGGCGACCAGGCCACGCGCAAATTCCTCGCCTTCGGCGATGATGCTTACCGTGTCGCCACGGGCGAAATTGCCAGTCACGTTTTTGACCCCAGCGGGCAACAAGCTTTTGCCCTTGCTCAAGGCCAGCCTGGCACCGGCATCAACAACGAGCCGGCCCACGGGTTGCAGCGTGCCGGCGATCCAGCGCTTGCGCGCCTGTTTAGCATTGGCCTGGGCCACGAACCAGGTGCAGCGCTCACCGTCGATCACGCGCTGCAGGGGATGGTGCTCATGACCCGAAGCGATCACCATATGGCAGCCCGCCTGAAGCGCGATCTTTCCGGCTTCGATCTTGGTGATCATGCCACCAGAGCCCAGGCCGGAGACCGGCTTTCCGGCCATGGCTTCGACAGCAGGCGTGATTTCCGAAAGCTCGGGAATGAAGGTGGCGCCCTTCTGGTTGGGTGGTGCGGAATAGAGTCCGTCAATGTCAGAGAGCAGCACCAGCACATCGGCAGACATCATGGAGGCGACGCGGGCAGCGAGCCTATCATTGTCGCCATAGCGGATTTCGGAGGTCGCCACCGTGTCGTTCTCGTTGATGACCGGAACCGCACCTTGCGCCAGCAGGGTCGTCAGCGTGGCGCGAGCATTGAGATAGCGGCGGCGTTCTTCCGTATCAGTCAGCGTCACCAGAACCTGTGCCGCCACGATGTTCTTGAGGCGCAAGGCCTCCGACCAAGCCTGAGCCAAGGCTATCTGGCCCACGGCGGCGGCGGCCTGGCTCTGTTCAAGTTTGAGTTTGCCCTTGGCGAGGCCGAGTGTGCGGCTGCCGAGTGCGATGGCTCCGGATGAAACCAGGATCACATCGGCGCCTTCGACCTTGAGATCGGCGATGTCATCAATCAGCGAAGACAGCCATGAGGCCTTTATGGTTCCGGTCTTCTGGTCAACGAGGAGGGCCGAGCCCACCTTGACCACCACCCGCCTGGCCTTGTGCAGGCGGTTTTTGGATGGGCTGGTCACGGCCGCCACTCCTCGGTGGTGACGCCGGTGGGATCCGGCAGCTTCGCCGCAGCCCGCGTCTTGGCGATCACGCGGTAAAGGGCATGGACGCGCCTGATCGATGTTCTTCTGCGCGGCGGCGGAGATCAGCAGCGGCTCCTTCTTGATCTTGGTCTTGAAGGTGGTGGCCTTTTTCTTCGCTTCTGCGGCACTCATGGCATCGATCTTGTTGAAAGCAATGATCTCCGGCTTCTTGGCCAGGAGCGGCGAATAGGCCTTCAGTTCCGCCCGGATGGTCTTGTAGTGCGGTGACCGGATCATCCTGCGTGGCGTCGATCAGGTGCAGCAGCACGGCGCAACGCTCGACATGGCCGAGAAAACGCGTGCCGAGGCCTGCTCCTTCCGAAGCGCCCTCGATCAGGCCCGGAATGTCAGCGAGCACAAAGGACTGGGCGCCGGCCCGGACGACGCCGAGCTGGGGAATGAGGGTGGTGAAGGGATAGTCCGCGATTTTGGGCTTTGCTGCCGAGACCACCGACAGGAAGGTCGACTTTCCGGCATTGGGAAGGCCCACGATTCCGGCATCGGCAATCAGCTTCATGCGCAGCCAGATCCAGTGTTCCTCGCCGGGCTGGCCTTGGTTGGCGTGATATGGCGACCGGTTGGTGGCCGACTTGAAATAGTGGTTGCCGAAGCCGCCATTGCCGCCCCGGGCCACGCACACCCGGTCACCCAGCTTGGCGAGATCGGCAATCAGGGTTTCGCGGTCTTCTTCCAGCACCTCGGTGCCGGCGGGGACCTTAAGCACGAGATCGGGCGTATTGGCACCGGCGCGCAGGCGCCCCATGCCATGGCCTGCGGTGCGCACCTTGTAGTGCTGCTGGTAGCGGTAGTCGATCAGGGTATTGAGATCGTCTGCCGCCTCGATCCAGACGTCGCCACCTTTGCCGCCGTCGCCACCATCGGGGCCGCCAAATTCAATGAATTTCTCGCGCCGGAACGACACCGACCCGGCACCGCCATCGCCGCTTTTCACAAAAATCTTGGTTTCGTCGAGAAACTTCATGCTCTGGCTCTTAGAGATTTTCGTGCGCGCGTTGAACGGATTTTCAGCAATGCACTGATTGCAGGGATGAAATTCAATTTCGATGCTTTTAAGCAAGTTAATGAGGATTAAATTCATCATACGAAGGAATTCCGGTTTTGCATCTCCGATCCGATTTGATGTGGAGGGCTTGTAAGCAATTGGTCATGGAACGGCTCTTATTCTCGCCACATTTGGCCGATTTACGGGCCTTCCTCTGCAGACGTCGGCGGTCTTGCAGATGAAATGCGGCCTTGGCCGGATAAAGCCGACTCATAATCTCCGACCTTACTGAAAGGAATAAATACATGCGTAAGACTGTTGCAATTTCGCTGGCCACCGCGGCCCTCGCTGTCGGTGCCATGGCTGGCCATGCGGACGCAGCCACGCGCCATCACCACAAGCACAAGCACCACCATGTCCGCCGCAGTGCGCTTGCCCATATCCCGCAGGTTAGCGAGGCGACACGTGACAGGGTGGTCGTCGCATGATCAAGTCTGCAGGCTCCGGCTCATGGCGTGCCCACCTGGTTTGCCCTCAAGATCGCCAAGGTCGAATCCGGCTATAATCCGGGTGTGACCGGGACCGCCGGTGAAATCGGCGTGTTCCAGCTGAAGTGCCAGACGGCCCGCGGCATCGGCTATGGCGGTTCCTGCTCGGCGCTCTATAACCCCGCCACCAACGTGCAGTGGGGCCTCAAGTATCTGTCGATGGCGGTGAAGTCGTCGCATGGCAACCTGCGTCTGGCGGCCTCGAAGCACAATGGCGGCCTCGGGCGGAAGAGCCTGGTTCCGTCCTACGTGGCCATGGTGTTCTAGGCCCAGACCCGATCTGTAATGCGTAACCGGCCGCGCGGCTCTCATGCTGCGCGGCCTTTTTCATGGAATGCGCTCATGCCCGGACAGGCCGAATGTGCGGGCGCGGTCGAGGCGAAGCTTCACGCATTCGACCTCATGGCCCAGCGCCAGGCTGAACTCGCGCGTGGTGCCGGTTTCGGTGAAACCCAGCTTCTTCAGCAATGCGCCGGAGGCCGGGTTCCAGTAGCCCGAAGCGAATGCCTGGACCCCTTCGCCGAAACCATGGGCAAGCAAGGCCGTTGCCGCCTCGGACATGATGCCACGGCGCCAGAAGGCCCGGCCCAGCCAGTAGCCGAATTCCGGCGCCTCCTGGCTTCGAGATATTCGTATGACACCATGCCGATCACCACGGCGGGTGCAGCCTTGAAGGTGATGGCGCAGATGCGGTTGCGCGAGTGGCCTCCGGCTTGTGCGGCGATGAAGGCTGGCCGCATCGGCGCGCGTGTAAGGATAGGGCACGCGCGAAAGCCAGCGGCTCACCTCAAAATCATTGAGGCCGCCGCCAGCATGAATTCATCCTCGGCGCGCAGGGGCCGCAAGCACAGACGTCTCGTTTCGATTTCCTTCCAGGTCATTTTCGTTTCCTCAAAATCAAAAAGGGAGCCGGTTTCCCGGCTCCCTTTCGGATTCGATGCTGCCGGTAAACCGGCAGCTATGTGTCAGCTACCGCTTATTCTGCTGCCTTCGGCGGGATGACCGATACGAGTTGGCGGCCACCCTTGGTGCCGCGGAACTCAACCATGCCATTCACCTTGGCAAAAATGGTGTGGTCCTTGCCGATGCCAACGCCGGTGCCGGGATGAACCTTGGTGCCGCGCTGACGCACGAGAATGTTGCCTGCAATGACGGCTTCACCGCCAAAGGCCTTCACGCCGAGGCGGCGGCCTGCGCTGTCACGTCCGTTGCGGGATGAACCACCAGCTTTTTTGTGTGCCATGGGTCTGTCTCCTTATTCCTTGTCGGCCTTCTTGGCGCGCTTGGCCGGAGCCTTTGGTGCAGCGCCTTCGGCGGTTTCTGCCTTCTTGGCGCGGGCCTTCGGTGCCGGCTTTTCGGCGGCCTCGGCAGTGGCCGGAGCAGGTGCTTCAGCAGGCTTGGCTTCGGCAGCAGGCTTTGGGGCCTTGGCCTTGGCGGCCGGCTTGGCGCCGCCGGTCAGAATTTCGGTGATCATCACCGAAGTCAGGTCCTGGCGGTGGCCGTTGCGGCGGCGGTAATGTTTGCGGCGGCGCTTCTTGAAGATGATGAGGTGGGGCCCGCGGGCCTGCTTCTCGATCTGGCCCACCACGGTAGCGCCCGCAACGATCGGCGCACCAATGGCGATATCAGAGCCGGTGCCGACCATCAGCACATCGGTGAATTCCACCTGATCGCCAGCTTCGCCTTCGAGCTTTTCGATCAGAATTTTTTCGTTGGCGGCAACCTTATACTGTTTGCCGCCGGTCTTGATGACTGCGTACATGTTCTACGTCCTGTTTCCGCGCCCTGTGGAGCCTTTTCCAAACCCTTGGAAGAAAAGGTCTTTTTCAAATCAGCCGAAGCTGTGGGGGTTGCCCTGGGGCAGCGCATTGGCCCTCCGGAAGGGGGATCCCTTCAGAAAGCAGGCTTCCTCTGATGGATTGAGGCGAAAAAGTCAAGCCTTGCGGGCCTTCCAGCGCCGTCAGTTGGGCTCTTTGGCGTTTTCGGTCACCGGCGAATGGCCACGGTAGACCATCAGCACGCGGTTCACCTCACCGCCAAAGATCATCACGAGGCCGATCTGGTAAATCAGGAACATCGAGGCAAACAGGCCCGAAAGAGAGGCATAGGTCGAGGCAAAGCTGTTGAAATTCTGCAGGTACCAGGCGAAGGCTGCGGTGACCAGCACCCAGACCACCACGGTGAGAAGGATGCCGGGCCAGACATGGCGAGGCCGGAGCTTGAGATTGGGCAGGAAGCGATGCGCGACGAAGAGGCCGAAGGCCGCAAGCAGTACCGCGAGTGGCACGCGCAGCGGTTCGAGCGTGTTGATATGCAGCTGCCATTGCGGCTCGTAAGTTTCGACATACTGGCTGATCGCGGGCACGGCCACGAGAAGAACTGAAAAGGCCAACATAAAAATCGCGCCGGTGATCACGAAGACCACATCGATGAGAAAGAGCTGCCAGACCGGCCTCGTCTCCGTGACACCATAGGCGCGGTTGAGGCCGATCCGTACGCTGTCGACGCCACCCATGGCGCTCCACAGCGTGATCAACACCGCGATGCTGAGAAGGCCGGTGCGGGGCACGGTAAGAATGGAGCGGATTTCATTGGCAAATGGCCGCACCAGATCTTCCGGCGCAACGCCCAGAAGGTAGGTCACGATGCGGCTGGCAAGGTCTTCGCTGCCGAAGAAACCTGCAAGGCTGGTCAGGAAAATCAGAAACGGAAACAGTGAAAAGATCATGCGGAAGGCGAAGTTACCCGCCAGGGGAATGGCCTCATCCGCAAACAGGCGCTTGAGGGCCTTCCAAAACAATGCCAAGAGCGAGTGCGTCGCAGCGTTCATGTCACCCTTTTGCTCATGTCTCCTTCTCCTGCCAAGCCCCTGATCGTTGCGGCTGCTCCTGTCGTGTTTGTGGTGCTATGGGCCACAGGCTTTGTCGTCGCGCGGTTTTCCGCCGGCCATGTGGCGCCGGTGTGGTTCCTGGCGCTGCGCTTTCCCTTGGCGGGGTTGTTCATGCTGGCTTTGGCACTGGCGCAGCGGGCGCCATGGCCCGATGCCAGGGGTGCGTTTCACGCCACGGTCGCGGGCGCGTTGCTGCACGGACTTTATCTGGCGCCGATCTATTGGGCCGTGGCCAATGGGCTGCCTGCGGGTGTCTCGGCCCTCATCGTCGGCCTGCAGCCCCTGATCACCAGTTTCATGGCGGCGCTGATTCTGGATGAGCGTGTTTCAGGAAAACACTGGCTTGGGCTTGCGGTCGGCCTTCTCGGCATCGGACTGGTGTTGGCGCCCAAGATCAATTTTGCAACGCTGACTGGGATTTCGCCGCTCACCGCCGGACTTTCGGTATTTGGAGCGGTGTCGATTTCGCTGGGCTCGGTCTACCAGAAGAAATTTGCCAGCAGCATCGCGCTTTCGACTGGCGGTGTCTGGCAATATGTGGGAGCGAGCCTCACCACATTGGCGATTTCTCTCGCGTTGGGCGATTTCATGTTCGATAACAGCTTCCAGGCTTGGGCGGCGCTGGCATGGGCGGTGGTGGTCCTGTCGATCATTTCGATTTTGCTGCTGCTGATGCTGATCAATCAAGGTGAAGTCAGCCGTGTATCGAGCCTGATCTTCCTCGTGCCTGCAGTCTCATCAGTAATGACGTTTGTGCTCTTCGGTGAAACGCTGACGCTGGTTCAAATCATGGGCATGGCAATCTGTGCGGCCGCGGTTCTCGTCATCCAGCGGCCAAAGATGGAACGGGAACCGACGCAGACTCCCGTTCCGCGCTGACTACTGGCCGTACATCGCTGTGATCCTGGCTTCGCCGAGCTTATTGCCATTGGTGACAAAACCAATCAGCGCGCCGCTGGCCGAGCCATCCAGCCCCAGCTTTTCCACCTTCAATGCTTTTACTGTGAAGATATAGTGGTGGGCCGGACCCGGCGGCGGGCAGGCACCCGTATAGCCTTCAACACCGGCATCAGCCTCTGCTCTGGATCGTGCCCGGAGGCATGGTGCCGCCTGCTGACGCTGCGCCACGCGGCAAGGATGTGACCGTGACTGGAATATCAAAGGCCGACCAATGCCAGAAGCCTGAGCCGGTTGGCGCATCCGGATCATAAAGGGAAACGGCAAAGCTCTTGGTTCCCGCTGGCGGATTGGACCAGTTCAAGGCCGGGGAAATGTTGCCGCCCTTGCAGCCAAAAATATTTGCGACCTGATCAGGCTTCAACGTTCCACCTTCGGATACATCGGTGCTTTGCAGGTCAAAGGCATGGGCCGTGCCATTAAAGAACAGGACGGCCAATATCGTGTAGTATGTCGATCTCATGATGAAATCTCCGTTGCTGTTACGGGTGCATCTTCACTTTCATTCTGTGCGTTTTCTATTCTGCGGCGATCAAAATCGCGCCTCGGGCGATCAATCGCAGCGCCTGGCTAGCTGCCGCGTTTGCGCAGCTCCGAGGGAGCAAAGCCGAAGCGTTCCCGGAAGCGCCCGGCAAAACGCGACGGAGATTCATAACCCACCGCATAGGCGATCTGCACCACCGATTGATCACCCGCCTGCAACAAGGTAAGAGCGGCGAGCATCCGCGTTTCAAGCAGAATCTTGCTGAGGCTGGTTCCGGTGCGGGCCAGCCGCCTGCGCATGGTGGCTTCGCTCATGGCAAGACGCGCAGCAACATCCGGTGCCGGCCAATTCACTTCAGGGGCCGATGCAACGATGCGTTTGATGTTGGTGACCAGATCGTTCTGGGAAGGACATGACAATCTGATGCCGCGCCGGTCCAGCCAGACCAAGAGTTCACTGATGCGGTGCCGGGCAATGGGGTCGGGCAAAGTTGTGTCGCAGATCGCATCCACCGCACTTTCCATGGCACCGGCCAATCCCGGTGGCGTTTCTTCCAGCGGCGTGATGCGGGTCAGCGCCGGTGCAGCACTCACATGTGCCGCGATGGCTTCCGGGGCGAAAACCACGGACAGCGCCTGATAACAGCCATGCGCATCCACTTCATTCACAATGTCGGCATCAAAGCCCGCCGGAAACACGGTGGCGACACCTTCGTCCATGACCAGTTCCATTCCGGCATCTCGCACCCGCTTGGTCCCGCGCTTCACCAGCACGATGGCGGGCTCAATCGAACTCAGCCGGCGGCAATGGGTGGTCGCAAACTGCCGGACCTGGATGGCGGCGCCCACGCCGCTGCGCACAGACAGGATTCGACCGGAACCTGACCCTGCGCCTGGAAGGTGCTCTGCCGAAATGTCAAACATGGCCCAGCGTGTCGGGCTAAAAAGATGTTGTCAACTGCGCTTCAGCCAGACCACCAGCAACACAATCAGGATCGCCACAAACTGCAGGCCCACACGCCAGCGCATGAGCATCTGGCTGCGGTTCGACGAGCCGCCGCGCATCATGTTGAACAGGCCCATCAGCAGCACGACGAAAACGGCGGCCAGAGCAATGGCGATTATCAGATTGCCAGTCATTGATCCGACATCTTAGCCAGAAAGGCATCCATCAGGCGCTGTGGCAAAAGGCGCCGGGCAATACCCACCACATGGGTGGGTGTTGTCACATAATAATGGGCCTGAGGCCGTGGGCTTTCCAGTGCGTGCAGCACGCGGTCGAGTACGGCCTGCGGCGGCAATTTGAATTTTCCCGAACCACCCTTGCCGAGACGCTGGCGCTGGCGGGCGTAGGCTTCCTTGTAGTTGGAATTGGTCTCATCGATGTTGCGCTCGAAAGAGGCCAGCGCCGCATTGACAAAACGCGAGGTGATCGGTCCCGGCTCGATAGTGGAAACAAAGATTCCGGTGCCACGCAGCTCGAGACGCAGCGTGTCGGTGAGACCTTCGAGGGCAAACTTTGAGGCGTTGTAGGCGCCGCGCCATTTCAAGGCGACAATGCCAAGGATCGACGAGTTCTGGATGATGCGGCCACGGCCGAGCTTACGCATCAGCGGCAGGCAGGCACAGGTCAATTCATGCCAGCCGAAGAGGTTTGTAGCGAATTGTTCTTCAAGCACGGCGCGTGTCAGATCCTCGACGGCGCCGACCTGGCCATAGGCGCCATTGTTGAACAGCGCATAGAGCGTGCCGCCGGTGCGGCGCGCCACTTCGGCGGCACAGGCCTGCACTGCGGCACTGTCGCGGTAATCCATGATCAGCACTTCAAGGCCTTCGGCTTCGAGGCGCGCCTTGTCGGCGTCATTGCGAACGGTGGCAAAGACACGCCAGCCGCGGGCTTTTAGTCCGACGGCACAGGCGTAGCCTATTCCCGACGAGCAGCCGGTAATCAGGATGGTCTTGTCTTGCATCGAAACCTGCCGCAAATCAGCCTTGTTTCTTGTCTGTACAGCGGGCACGTGTTTCGCCAAAGTGGAATCGCTTTGGGGCCAAAGCGCGTGCCTGGGTTGGTAGGTCCAACCCAAGCAAGCCAATGAACGGGCGGGTGAGATCATGAGAGGAAGGGCGGCGGGTTTTGCGGCTGCAGCCTTGTGGGCGGCAGCAACGGTTCCGGCATGGGCGGATGATCCGGTGTCGCTCGGCTCCTTCGATGACTGGGAGGCCTTCACCTATCACGCCGACAATGCACCGGTGTGTTATGTGTTCTCGGCCCCCAAGAAGACCGACTCCGACAAGAAGATCGCCAAGCGCGATCCGGTGTATTTCCTGATTTCACATTTCCCCAGCCGAAAGGTGAAGGGACAGATTTCGACGATCATCGGCTATCCGTTCAAGGAAAGTTCGACGGTGACATTGAAAGTCGATGCGCAGAGCTTTGATCTCTATACCAATGGTGATACCGCCTGGGCGGCCGATGCCGACACCGAATCCAAGATCGTCAAGGCGATGAAAACCGGCAAGGCCCTGATGGTGACAGGCACAAGCTGGAAAGGCACGCAGACGACCGACAGTTATTCGCTGACCGGACTTAACAAGGCGTTGGACAAGATCGACGCGACTTGCAAGTAACGCCATGCGGATCTTCTTCGCCATATTGATCACGCTGTTGTGGACGGGGCTTGTGCATGCCGACTGCAAGGTGCAGCTTTTCCGCGACGTGAGCTACACAGTGTGCGCCTTCGATGCGAAAAAGGACCGGATAGCACTTTACAATCTTGATCCCGCAGGCCGGCCATATAGCAATTTTGCCTCCTTGGAACAGGAACTCGCTTCTGCAGGTCATCAGCTCAGTTTTGCGATGAATGCCGGAATGTTCGATAACGAACTCAAGCCCGTTGGGCTCTATGTCGAGGGCGGGCGTACGCTGCACAAGATCAATCGCCGTAATGGCGCCGGCAATTTCCACCTGAAACCCAATGGCGTGTTTTACACTGCCGGGGGCAAGGCCGGGGTGATGGAAACCGAAGCATTCCTGCGCTCCGGCATCAAGCCCGACTACGCCACACAATCCGGCCCCATGCTGGTGGTCAATGGCGCCATCCATCCCAAGCTCTCGCCAACGGGCACTTCGGCCAAGATCCGCAATGGTGTGGGCATGGTTGATGACCAGACCATCGTATTTGTCATTTCCAACGACTTGGTAACATTTCATGATTTTGCGGCGCTGTTCCTTGAAGAGTTGAAGTGCCGGAACGCGCTGTTCCTTGATGGCTCGGTTTCCAGCATTTATGCACCCGAAATCGGGCGCAGCGATTTCCTGGCGCGGCTGGGGCCGATGGTCGCTGTCACCAGCAATTGACCATTTGAGCGCGCTGCCCTTCAAATTGCCTGGCTGATGGCCTAAATGGCGGCCATGGTCACTTTGCTCAAATCGGCGGAGCCCGTTGCCGCATCCTACATTGCCAATGACACGCGAAGGTCACTGGTCGGGCTGTCGCGCGGACAGCTGACTGACGTCCTCGGCGAGGCGGGTGTTCCCGAAAAGCAGCGCCGCATGCGCATGCGCCAGCTGTGGCACTGGATCTACAATCGTGGTGTTACCGATTTTTCGGTGATGACCGATATTTCCAAGGACATGCAGCGCAAGCTGGACGAGATGTTCGCGGTGGGCCGCCCCGAAGTCGTCACCGAGCAGATTTCCTCCGACGGCACGCGCAAATGGCTGCTGCAGCTGGCGCCTGATGAACGCGGCCAGCGCCATGAAATCGAAACCGTTTACATTCCGGAAGAAGACCGCGGCACGCTGTGCATTTCTTCGCAAGTGGGTTGCACGCTCACCTGCACCTTCTGCCATACCGGCACGCAGAAGCTGGTGCGCAATCTCACGGCAGGCGAAATCGCCGGCCAGATCATGCTGGCGCGCGACAAGATCAAGGATTGGCCCACCGATCTCGAAGCCAATCCGCAACCGCCGTCTTCCGGCCGCTACATCACCAATGTGGTGCTGATGGGCATGGGCGAGCCGCTTTATAATTTCGACAATGTGAAGGGCGCAATTGACATCGCCTCGGACGGTGAGGGCCTGTCGTTGTCCAAGCGCCGCATCACGCTGTCGACGTCCGGCGTGGTGCCGGAAATTGTGCGTGCTGGGGACGAGATCGGTTCGTCGCTGGCGATTTCGCTGCATGGCACGACCGATGAAATCCGCAACAAGCTGGTGCCGCTCAACAAGAAATATCCGATCAAGGAACTGCTCGAAGCCTGCCGCAACTATCCGGGTTCGAGCAATGCGCGCCGCATCACCTTTGAATATGTGATGCTCAAGGGTGTGAACGACACCAAGGACGATGCCAAGCGGCTGGTGCAACTGCTGAAGGGCATTCCCGCCAAGGTCAACCTGATCCCGTTCAACCCGTGGCCGGGTACGGCTTACGAATGTTCCGAGTGGGATGTGATCGAGGCTTTTGCCGAGATCCTGAACAATGCCGGCTATGCCAGCCCGGTGCGCACGCCTAGGGGCCGCGACATCATGGCGGCGTGCGGGCAGCTCAAGAGCGAGAGCCAGAAAATCCGGGCGAGCGAGCGAGCCAAGGCAGAAGCGTCGACCTGAGCGGGGTTGCCGCCTTCCGGGAAGGCTGGTAACGGGGCTGAAAATTCAGCAGGGTCCATCTATGTCCACCAAACCCAAGAAAGTCGTCCTCGCCTATTCGGGCGGGCTTGATACTTCGATCATCCTGAAATGGCTGCAGACCGAATATGGCTGCGAGGTCGTCACCTTCACTGCCGATCTGGGGCAGGGCGGCGAAATCGAGCCGGCGCGCAAGAAGGCCGAGGCGATGGGGATCAAGCAGATCTATATCGAGGACGTGCGCGAAGAATTCATCCGCGATTTCGTCTTCCCGATGTTCCGCGCCAATGCACTTTACGAGGGCGTTTATCTGCTGGGCACGTCGATTGCCCGCCCGCTGATTGCCAAGCGCCTGATCGAGATCGCTGCCGAAACCGGCGCTGATGCCATCGCCCATGGCGCCACTGGCAAGGGCAATGACCAGGTGCGTTTCGAGCTTACCGCCTATGCGCTCAACCCCGACATCAAGGTGATCGCACCCTGGCGCGAATGGAAGTTCAAAAGTCGCACCGATCTGATCGACTTCGCCGAGAAGAACCAGATCCAGGTGACCAAGGACAAGCGCGGCGATGCGCCGTTCTCGGTCGATGCCAATCTTTTGCACTCGTCTTCCGAGGGCAAGGTGCTGGAAGACCCTTGGGTCGAGCCGCCGTCGATTGTCTATCAGCGCACCATTGCGCCGGAAGATGCGCCGGACAAGGCCACCTATGTCGAAATCGAATTCAAGAAAGGTGACCCGATTGCCATCAACGGCAAGGCGATGTCGCCGGCCACGCTGTTCACCGAGCTCAATCGCCTGGGCCATGACAATGGCATCGGGCGGCTTGATCTGGTGGAGAACCGTTTCGTCGGCATGAAATCGCGCGGTGTTTATGAAACGCCGGGCGGCACGATCCTTTCGCGTGGCGCACCGCGCGATGGAGAGCCTGACGCTGGACCGCGAGGCGGCGCATCTCAAAGACTCGTTCATGCCGAAATATGCCGAGCTGATCTATTATGGCTTCTGGTTTGCGCCGGAGCGCGAAATGCTGCAGGCGATGATCGACAAGAGCCAGGAAAATGTCGAAGGAACGGTGCGTCTCAAGCTCTACAAGGGCAATGTGATCGTGGTGGGCCGCAAGTCGCCGAAGTCGCTCTATAACAATGAGCTGGTGACTTTCGAGGATGATCGCGGTGCCTATGACCAGAAGGATGCTGCGGGTTTCATCCGCCTCAATGCGCTGCGCCTGCGCACGTTGGCGGCAAGAAAGCGCAATACCTAGGATTTATTCCTTGACACAGGAATAATTTTTTCATATATTGTTCCTCCGACCTCAAGGAGGGACCCATGGAAACCCTGTTTCCAACTCCCTGGTTCTGGATGTTGCGCCTCTTCGGCACTATCCAGGCCTTCATCTCCGTCCTCAGCCTTGCGCCGTGTTTGCTTCGTCATGCTGCACGTGCTAAGGCGCGCGCCAACTCCGCCCAATTTGATAGAAAGCCCGCGCCTCCCATGAATTTGCGCAATATCGCCATCATTGCCCACGTCGACCACGGCAAGACCACGCTGATCGACAGGCTGCTGTCGCAATCCGGCACCTTCCGCGACAACCAGAAAGTGGCCGAGCGCGCGATGGATTCCAACGACCTCGAAAAGGAACGCGGCATCACCATTCTTGCCAAAGTGACGTCGCTCACCTGGAAGGATACGCGCATCAACATCGTCGACACGCCGGGCCACGCCGATTTCGGCGGCGAAGTCGAGCGCATTCTCAACATGGTGGACGGCGCGGCCTTCTGGTCGATGCCGCCGAAGGCCCGATGCCGCAGACCAAGTTCGTGCTGGCCAAGGCGCTGAAGCTGGGCCTCAAGCCGATCGTGGTCATCAACAAGATCGACCGCCCGGACCAGCGCCACCAGGAAGTGGTCAATGAGGTGTTTGATCTCTTTGCCGCCCTTGATGCCACCGACGAGCAGCTTGATTTTCCGATCATCTACGGTTCCGCCAAGCAGGGCTGGATGTCGACCACGCCACAAAAGCAGGATGACAACATGGCGGCTCTGTTCGACATGATTGTTTCGCATTTCAAGCCGCCGGTCGTCGAGGACGGCCCGTTCCGCATGCTGGTGACGACGATCGAGGCCAATCCGTTCCTGGGCCGCGTGCTCACCGGGCGCATCCGTCCGGCACGGTCAAGGCCAACCATGGCGGTGAAGGCGCTGGGCAGTGATGGCAAGGTGGCCGAACACGGCCGCATCTCCAAAGTTCTGTCGTTCCGCGGGCTGGAGCGCATTCCGGTCGAAGAAGGCCTATGCCGGCGACATCATTGCCATTTCAGGCCTGACGACTGCCACCGTGGCCGACACGATTGCCGATCCGTCGGTGACCGAGCCGATCCAGGCGCAGCCCATCGATCCGCCGACCCTCACCATGACCTTCCGCATCAATGACGGGCCGCTCGCCGGCAAGGAGGGCGACAAGGTGCAGAGCCGCGTCATCCGTGACCGCCTGCTGCGCGAAGCCGAAGGCAATGTGGCCCTCAAGGTGACGGCGTCCGAGACTGAAACCGATGCCTTTGAAGTGGCTGGGCGTGGCGAATTGCAGCTTGGCATCCTCATTGAAGTGATGCGCCGCGAAGGCTTCGAGCTCACCGTGGGCCGCCCGCGCGTGGTGTTCAAGACCGATCCCGCGACCGGCGAAAAGCTCGAGCCCATTGAAGAAGTGGTGATCGACGTTGATGAAGACCACACTGGCATCGTGGTGCAGAAACTGTCGGAACGCCGCGCTGAAATGCGCGACATGCGCCCTTCGGGCCATGGCCGCCAGCGCATCGTGTTCCATGCGCCGACGCGCGGCCTCATCGGCTATCAGAGCGAGCTTCTGAGCGATACGCGCGGCACCGCGATCATGAACCGGCTGTTCCACGCCTATGCGCCTTATGTGGGCGAGATTCCGGGCCGCCATACCGGCGCGCTGCTGTCGAATTCCGACGGTGAAGCTGTGGCCTATGCCATCTTCAACCTGCAGGACCGCGGGCCGATGTTCATCGAGCATGGCACCAAGGTCTATGCCGGCATGATCATCGGCGAGCACACGCGCGGCAATGATCTCGAGCTCAATGTGATCAAGGGCAAGAAGCTCACCAATGTGCGCGCCTCCGGCAAGGACGAAGCCGTGGTGCTGACGCCGCCAATCAAGATGTCGCTGGAAAAGGCGCTGGCCTATGTCGGCGATGATGAGCTCGTGGAAATCACGCCCAAGTCCATCCGCCTGCGCAAGATCCATCTTGATCCCAATGAGCGCAAACGCCTGAGCCGCGCCAAGGAAGCGGCGGAGTAAGAATCCGGTCACTCCTGCAATGCCATCCCGGCGGCAGCTGCAGGGTTCACAGATCAATCGTGGCTGGGCCCGGCTTTCGCCGGGTGCAATAAAATTGATAATCACTACTCCGCGTCGGGCGCTGCACGTCGTGTCTCGCAGGTAAATCCTTCGGCCAGGCATCGGCGGCCTTGCGCGCCTGTTCATTGGCATTGGGATAGGAGCCAGAAACATAGTGCATGTGGCAGGAGTCATTCTTCTCCAGCTTGTTCACCACCAGCCAAGTCGCCGTCTTGGTGGAATCTTCCGGATCAATCGACACCGTCCAGCGCAAGATTGCGGCGATGGGCTTGCTGTTCTTTAGGCGCCATTCCACCGTGCCGCCCGTTGAATTGAATCCGGAAAAAGTCTTGAGCCCGGCGCAGTTGTTGGCAAGTTTTTTGCCAAAGGCTGCCATCTCGCGCGAGTTGGCGGCAGAGATAAAAACACTGTAACCGCCGAGACCCTTGCAGCGCCACGAGCCCTCAAAGACAAAGCCATCCGGCTTCTCGATCTGTTTGCACGCTTTGAGATCGACACTCGTATATGTCGAGGTGTTGGAGCCAGCCCATGCGATGGCAGGTAGCCCAACCAGAACAACTGTAAGTGCAACTCTCTGCATGATCTCTTGGGCCGAACCAAGGCCTTGATGACTACCCACCCGCGATTTTCAGGAAGAAATAGGGCAGGACTGATTGTTCCAGGAACGAAATGATGAACAGGACGATGACTGGCGAAAAATCCAAACCGCCAATGCTCGGAATGACGCGGCGGATCGGTCCGAGGATCGGCTCTGTCAGCGTATCGAGCACCGACATGATCTGCCGCACGTAAGGATTTGAATAGTTGATGATGTTGAAAGCCGTCAGCCAGCTGACGACCACTGTAGCCAGAATGATGTACCAGTAGATATTGAGAACATTATAGGTCAGCCAGATTGCTGGGTTCATGGATGGGCTCCTCGCTGCGACCAGATTTAATGCTGGCATCAGCCACTTACAAGCCTTGCTCCTGTTGACGGGAAAGAGGGGGCTGACTAGATTGCGGCCACTTTCACGGGCGGTTTTGTGTTTCCGCCAGCGAGGGGCGGTAGCTCAGTTGGGAGAGCGCGGCGTTCGCAATGCCGAGGTCAGGGGTTCGATCCCCCTTCGCTCCACCACCCAGTCCTATGATAATCCTAAATTCCTATAGTGCTAAATTTCATGCGCTACTATCACGGGCTTGGCGCTCATATGGGCATGAAACGGTCTCTGTAGAGCGACTTAGAAGAGACTTTACGGGCAATATCGCCTATGGTCTCTGCGTGTGAAAACATTTTTCCATGATTGTCATTCGTCCATTTCTGCCCGACATCAGCACCAATTGGACAGAATGCATGACTTGAAAAACGGAGGATATCTGGCTCATCGTAGCAATACGGAGTGCATAAATGAGACAGAAATCCGAAACACGTGGAACGTCCGAGCAGGTTGTGAAGGACATCCGCAGAGCGACGCGCAAGCAGTATTTGGCTGAAGAGAAGATCAGGATCGTGCTGGATGGCCTGCGCGGCGAATACAGTATCGCTGAACTGTGCCGGCGTGAGGGAATAGCTGAGAGCCTGTATTACAGCTGGTCGAAGGAGTTCCTCGAAGCTGGGAAACGGCGATTGCACGGAAGCGCGGCCAAACACTTGCACAATTTGCAATCGCGTGGGTTTTGTGTGATCCACGCGTGACCAACGCACTTATTGGAGTGAGCCGCATTGAGTAGCTCGAAGATTGTGTTGCAGCCATCAATGCACCAAATTTTGCTGAAGATGAGCTTACCGAGATCGACCGCTACGCGGTGGATGCCGGGATAAACTTATGGGCCGCATCGAGCAGTGCGCTTTTCTAGCAGAACACGCGAAACTGTCTGTGGGAGGTCTGACAGCTAAGGTCGGCTACAACGTTGAGTAGCCTCGAATTGATGGTGACGTTCGCATTATCGCAGTGATCGAAGCGGCAGGTCAGTGCGTTGTGATGTCTTTCATCCGCGTAGTTGGGGTTATGGAAGGTCAGTCGCAGTACCATGCGAAGCCGGACCTCAGTTTCTGCCGAGAAACAGATTTTAGTGTGCAAGACTGTTGACATTGACTGGAATGGATTCGACCCCGATACCTTGCTCCATGTGTCGCCGCAAAGCGGCAATCTCTTGGCGATTCATATGCAGCCCCAACTTGGAGCGCCGCCACAAAATATCGTCGGCATTGAGCGCCCACTCTCGCTCACGAAGATAATCAATCTCGCGCTCGCTCAGCGGACCGAAAAACCTGCCTAAGTCAGCGGCAGATCTGGCGCCTTTGAGAAACTTCTGCATCTCAATGCCGTATGCCCGAAACATACGCCTGACATTGCCTGGATCCAGAAATGAATACGTCTTTTGTTGTTCGGCCAGATAAACATCAATGTCTGCATAAGACATTCCGCCTGGCAACATCGCAGTTGCCGTCCAGGGCCCTCCAGCATTGGGAAATGAAGACGACAACTTTTCCAAGGCGTGCTCCGCCAAACGGCGATGGGTGGTAATTTTTCCACCAAAAACAGAAAGCAGCGGAGCTTGGTCCGTTGGCTGGTCCAGCTTCAGAACATAGTCTCGTGTGGCCTCCTGGGCGGAGCTTGCGCCATCATCATAGAGAGGCCTGACGCCGGAGTAGGACCATTTGATCATTTCCCTGGTCACGGGCTTCTTGAAATAGGCATTGGCCGCCGCCAGAAGATACTCTGTTTCGTGAGTTGATATTTTCAGTTCTTCCAGATTGCCGGTGTAATCTTCATCCGTTGTGCCAATAAGCGTGAATTTATTTTCATAGGGTGTTACCAGGCAAACACGATTGTCTGAATTTTGAAAGAAATAACACTGGTCGTGATCGTAGAGTTGATCGACCACAATGTGGCTGCCCTTGACCAGCCGAATCCGATCTGGATTGTTGCGGCCAACGACCCGCGCCAGAACGTCGCTCACCCAGGGCCCGGCTGCATTGACCAGAACTTTGGCTAGCACAATCTCAGGTTTTTGATCTTTGCCTCCGACCTCAACTTGCCAGAGGCCGTTTGCCCTATGGGCTTTGAGCACTGTTGTTCGAGGGTGGATTGCGGCGCCCTTGTTTGCAGCATCCCGTGCCATGAGAACTACAAGCCGTGAGTCTTCGACCCAACAATCTGAATATTCGTAACCCGTGGCAAAGCGTTCGTTGAGTGGCTTGCCGACTTTATCATGGCGGAGATCCACACTGCGTGTGCCCGGCAATATTTTGCGACCGCCCAAATGGTCATAAATAAATAAACCAAGGCGGAGCAGCCAGCGCGGCCGAAGACCGGAGCGATAGGGCAATACAAATCGCAATGGCCAGATTATGTGCGGAGCTGATTTGAGAAGGATCTCCCGCTCAATCAAAGCTTCCCGTACGAGCCGGAATTCATAATGTTCGAGGTATCGAAGGCCGCCGTGGATCAGTTTGGTCGATGCCGAAGACGTTGCTGAGGCTAAATCATCCTTTTCCGCTAAGTAAACGCTAAGCCCTCGACCTGCGGCGTCGCGTGCGATTGCGGCCCCATTTACGCCGCCTCCTATGATAAACAAATCGTAGGTCATTGTGCGTTGGCGAGTTCGGGGAGCTCGGTGGCAATTGGACTAGCGATTTCAAGTTGAACCAATTCACGCGCGCAAAGTTCAACAATGGGATCAGGCGGAATCGCATCAGTCACAAAAATATCGACTTGTGACAGATGGCCGATTCGGACCGGCGCCGAACGCGTGAATTTCATAGCGTCCGATACCAAGATAACGTTGCGCGAATTCGACATGATCGCTTGCGCAGCTCTCACCTCGCGGACGTCAAAATCCAGCAATACGCCGTCGTCATCGATCGCCGAGACCCCCATTACGGCGTGATCGACCTTGAACTGTGAAATCATTTCTACGGTTTGCTCACCAACGATACCACCGTCGCTTCGGCGCAACATGCCACCGACCACCACAACCTCGATCTTCGGATTGGGCATCAACATTGTGGCAACGTGGATGTTATTGGTAATGACCAGCAAGCCCTCGTGGTGGATCAGAGACCGCGCAACTTCTTCGGTGGTGGTGCCGATATTTATGAACAGTGAGCAATTGTTGGGAATGAGATTTGCGGCGTGCTGGCCAATGGCACGCTTTTCGCCCGCGAGGATTTGCCGGCGCGATTCATAGACAATGTTTTCGACGCCAGAGGACAACATAGCGCCACCGTGGGTGCGCGCGAGCAGGCGAGCATTGCACAGGTCGTTCAAATCCTTACGGATCGTCTGGGGCGTCACATCAAACCGAGCCGCAAGTTCATCCACTTGCACGCTGCCGCTTTGCCTCGCGATCGCCAATATCTGACTTTGTCTAGTGTTTAGGATGAGCATTTGTTGCCCTTAGAGCCACCTTAGTCGGTGGCGCTGCAGCTTGCCTTTTAATTCGAATTTAGAGTTCGAATGTTTCATATATTTTCGAATTGGACCTCTCTGCAAGCGGAAATGTTCGCTGCGACGCAATAACGAATATTATGAGCGGCAATTGACTTTCGAATTCTTTCGTTTGATACAAGATGAATCTCGGAATGAAATCCGGGTAAAAAATAAAAACACATGGAGGAAGCAATGAGACTTAGACTTCTGGCGTCAGCCGCTGTCGCGCTATTTGCACTTTCCGCGCCCAGCTATGCCGATGAAGCGGCCGCAAAAAAATGGATTGATTCCGAATTTCAGCCGTCGAGCCTGTCAAAAGCCGACCAGCTGAAAGAAATGGATTGGTTCATCAAGGCTGCTGAACCCTTCAAAGGCATGGAAATCAATATCGTCTCGGAAGACATTCCGACCCATGAATATGAAAGCAAGGTGCTCGCGAAGGCCTTCACAGAAATTACCGGCATCAAAATCAATCACCAATATATGGGTGAAGGCGACGTGGTGCAGGCCATTCAGACGCAGATGCAGACCAATCGCAATATCTATGATGCCTACATCAACGACTCTGACTTCATCGGCACACACTCTCGTCTGCAGGCGGCGATAAATCTCACTGACTACATGGCTGGCGAAGGCAAGGATGTGACCAACCCAGGCATTGACCTTAAGGACTATATGGGGTTGTCGTTCACGACTGGACCCGATGGCAAGCTTTGGCAATTGCCCGATCAACAATTTGCCAATCTGTACTGGTTCCGCAAGGACTGGTTTGACCGCCCCGAGATCAAGGAAAAATTCAAAGCGAAATACGGGTACGATCTCGGTGTGCCAGTGAACTGGTCTGCCTATGAGGATATCGCTGATTTCTTCACGAACGATGTGAAGGAAATCGATGGGACCAAAATCTACGGTCACATGGATTACGGCAAGCGTGCACCGGATCTAGGCTGGCGCATGACCGACGCCTGGTTCTCGATGGCCGGTGAAGCTGATCCTGGATTGCCAAATGGACGTCCGGTGGACGAGTGGGGCATTCGCATGGAAAAGGATTTATGCAACCCGGTCGGCGCATCGGTTTCGCGTGGCGGCGGTGCCAATAGTCCCGCAGCGGTCTACGCGGTGACAAAGTGGGATGAATGGCTGCGCAAATATGCTCCCCCAGGTGCTGCCGATCTTGATTTCTACCAGTCACTTCCGTCACTTGCCACCGGAAACGTCGCCCAACAGATCTTCTGGTATTCGGCCTTTACTGCTTCACTTGTGACGCCAAAGAGCTCAGGCAACAACACTGTAGACGATAAGGGCCTGCCACTGTGGCGCATGGCCCCTTCGCCCCACGGTCCGTACTGGAAAGAAGGCTCACAGCGCGGCTACCAAGACGTGGGTTCCGCAACGTTGATGCGTAACGTCGATCCGATACGCACCAAGGCAGCGTGGCTTTATCTGCAGTTCATCAGCTCCAAGACCGTAGACGTGAAAAAAAGTCACGTAGGTCTCACGTTCATCCGAGACTCTACGGTACGCGACAAATCGTTTGACGAGCGTGCGCCGAAACTTGGTGGTTTGATTGAATTCTACCGCTCTCCCGACCGTGTGTCGTGGACTCCCACGGGCGTCAATGTTCCGGACTATCCCAAACTTGCTCAATTGTTCTGGGAAAATATTGGAGACGTTAACTCCGGCGCGTTTACCGCTCAACAAGCGCTTGATCGTCTGGCCGACCAAATGGACGGATTGATGGGTCGTATGGAAGCTGCGGACAAAGCCAATCATACCTATCATGACTGTGGTCCGCGTCTGAACGCGCCAAAGGATCCATCGGCATGGTTGAGCAAAGACCATGCACCATGGGCCAAGCTCGACAACGAAAAACCGAAGGGTGAAACCATCGCTTATGACGAACTCATCAAGCGCTGGACAGAGCATCAATAGGCGTTCTCCCTGCACTAACCTAGGCCGGGACGCACGTAAGTGCGCCCCGGCCTATTCGAATTTAGACTTATTTGCCGAAGCCCAGAATGATCGTGTCTTGAGGAAGCAATGACACTCGAATTGCGTGCCATAACCCGACGCGAAGGTCCTCTGACCCATATTTATGAGACGTCGATTTGTTTCGAACCTGGATCCTTCAATATTCTGTTGGGCGCCACGCGGGCTGGCAAGACAACGCTGCTCCAGCTTATGGCGGGCACGCTGAAACCTTCGTCGGGGCAGATTTTGCACAACGGCAAGGACGTGACACGGGTCAGCGTCCAAAATCGAAACGTCTCCATGGTCTACCAGCAGTTCATCAACTATCCGATGATGAATGTGTTCGAGAACATTGCTTCTCCCTTGCGCGTTGCACGCATGTCCGAAAAAGAAATTAAGTCCCGCGTAGGCAAAGTGGCGGAATTACTTCGCTTAAACGCTATGCTGGAGCGTAAGCCCAATGAGCTATCGGGAGGTCAACAACAGAGAACCGCCATTGCTCGGGCGCTTGTCAAAGACAGTGATCTCATATTCCTGGATGAGCCTTTGGCCAATCTTGACTACAAGCTGCGCGAGGAGTTGCGCGAGGAATTGCCAAAACTGTTTTTGGGCAGAAAAGCGATTGTATTTTATGCCACGACAGAGCCACACGAGGCGTTGTTATTCGGCGGCAACACGGCGACCCTACACGCAGGACGCATCACCCAGTTTGGCCCGACCGCTACGATATACCGTCAGCCCAATTCATTGAAGAGCGCGGAGGTGTTTTCCGACCCACCGACCAATGTCGCACGTGTCAGCAAGCGCGGTGGAAAGTTCGTTCTCGAAGGCGCCGAGAAGCTGATCTTACCGCCTCTCGACGGCCTCGCTGACGGAGATTATCACGTCGCCATAAGGCCGCATCATGTTGTTCCCACTTCCTCAGTGTCGCGCAAAGGGTCAATCGTTGCGGGAAATGTCCTGGTTGCAGAAATTTCCGGATCAGAGAGCGTCATACATTTTGATCTAGGTGGCAAAACCTGGGTGAGTCAGTCGTCCGGTGTGCAGAAGGTCGGAGTTGGCTCGCCAATGCGGTTCGCCGTAGATTTTACCCAAGCGTACTATTTCAGCGAAAATGGCGAGCGAGTTATCTGATGGCGCGCATTACCATTGATCACCTGCGACATGCTTACATGTCAAATCCCACGAGCGACGCGCATTACGCACTAAAGGAGGTGGATCTTTCTTGGGAAGATGGTGGTGCCTATGCGCTTCTTGGCCCTTCCGGGTGCGGCAAGACCACTTTGCTTAATCTGATTTCTGGTTTGTTGCGACCTACTGCAGGTCGCATTCTTTTTGACGATACCGACGTTACAAGTTTCAGTCCGGAAAAACGCAATATCGCCCAGGTTTTCCAATTTCCCGTGATCTACGACACAATGACGGTTCGCGATAATCTTGCCTTCCCTTTGCGCAATCGAAACGTGCCGGAGGAGCAAATCAGATCTCGTGTTCTGCAGATTGCTGAGATGCTCGAACTATTGCCCATGTTGGATAAGCGGGCGTCCGGGCTGACAGCCGATGGCAAGCAAAAAATATCACTCGGGCGAGGTCTTGTGCGCTCCGACGTCAATGTGATTATGTTTGATGAACCTCTGACTGTTATTGATCCCCATTTGAAGTGGCAGTTGCGCTCAAAGTTAAAGGAGCTGCAGCAAAAAATTCGTCGTACGATGATCTACGTTACTCATGATCAGACTGAGGCCCTCACTTTTGCTGATCAGGTTGTAGTCATGAACAACGGTGAGGTAGTGCAGACGGGCACACCCGTGGAACTTTTTGAGAAGCCACGTCACACCTTTGTGGGTCATTTTATTGGTTCGCCAGGCATGAACCTCTTTCCGTGTGAAGTCCGGGGAGGAAAGGCGAGGGCGTTTGGCCATGACATCGCAACTGCGAATACGAGTAAAGTCGGATCCGGGAAATTCCAATTAGGTGTGCGTCCGGAATTTGTGACCTTTGGCAAGTCCGGATTGGCGGGACAGGTTCGTAAGGTTTCGGATATTGGGCGCGCACGCATCGTTGATTTTGTCTTGGAGGCTGGCCATCAGGTTAAAGTGGTCGTTCCGGAAGGCATTGAGGTGCCATCATCGCGGGCGCATCTCATTTTTGATCCAATGAAAACCTTTCTTTATCAAAACGACTGGCTGGCGGGCGAGCGACAATGAAGAAAACATGGAACAACAAGGGATGGTTTTTGGTGTTGCCTGTTTTTGCATTGGTTGCTTTCAATGCCTTGGTTCCATTGATGACCGTTGTCAATTTTTCCATACAGGAAACCTTTGGAGACAACGTCTTCACCTGGGCCGGAGTGCATTGGTTTGAAGATGTGCTGCATTCGGAACGTTTTCATGCCGCTTTGCTGCGGCAAATCACCTTTTCTGCAATCGTCCTGGCAATTGAAATTCCACTTGGATTGGGTGTGGCTCTCACCATGCCGCGCAAAGGTATGTGGGTTTCGGTGTGTTTGGTGTTGATGTCACTGCCGCTACTTATTCCATGGAACGTGGTGGGTTCGATGTGGAATATTATGGCGCTCCCTGACATCGGGCTTCTGGCAAAAATTATCAATGGTTTGGGCATAGATTACAACTACACGCGCCAACCTGTGGCGGCGTGGTTTACCATCGTGCTTATGGACGTATGGCATTGGACGTCCCTTGTGGCTCTGTTGTGCTATGCGGGCTTGGTTTCGATACCAGATGCCTACTATCAGGCAGCAAAAGTGGATGGAGCCCGGCCTTGGGCGGTGTTCCGCTATATTCAGCTCCCCAAACTCCGGCACGTACTGACCATCGCTGTGCTACTCCGCTTCATGGATAGTTTCATGATCTATACTGAAGTCTCGGTGCTCACCGGTGGTGGCCCCGGTAACGCCACGACATTCTTGTCGATTGATCTCGTGAAAATTGCATTGGGTCAGTTTGACCTAGGGCCAGCCGCCGCGATGTCCCTCATCTACTTTCTGATCATTCTTGCATTATCGTGGCTGTTCTACACTGTCACCATGCGCAACGAGGAGGCTTGAACCATGAGCCGCATCACCCGTTTCATCCCTTTGCTCTACATAATATTCGTGATGACGCCGATCTATTGGCTTCTCAACATGTCGTTCAAGACCACAAACGAAATTCTTGGTGGGTTCAGCCTGTACCCGCACCAGTTTACTCTGCAGAGCTATGAAACCATCCTCACTGATCCATCCTGGTATACGGGATATATCAACTCCATTGAATATGTGGTGATTAACACCATCCTGTCGGTCGGTGTGGCATTGCCAGCCGCCTACGCGTTTTCTCGTTACCGTTTTCTCGGAGACAAGCATTTGTTTTTTTGGCTTTTGTCGAACCGAATGGCTCCTCCCGCTGTCTTTGCTCTGCCGGTATTCCAGCTTTATTCTGAAGTTGGTCTGTTCGACACGCCTTGGGCCGTGGCACTGGCTCATACGATTTTCAATATTCCCTTAGCGGTGTGGATACTCGAAGGATTTATGTCAGGTGTTCCCAAGGAGCTTGATGAAACGGCTTTCGTCGATGGCTACTCATTCCCACATTTCTTTGTGAAAATATTTATTCCGACGATTGTGGCCGGCATTGGTGTCGCCTGCTTCTTCTGTTTCATGTTCTCATGGGTTGAACTCTTGCTGGCCAAGACTTTGACGGCGGTAGCAGCGAAGCCGATCGCCGCTATCATGACAAAAACGGCCAGTGCCTCCGGCTATCAGCTTGGTTTGCTTGCCGCTGCAGGATCTCTGACGCTGATACCCGGAGCGATCGTGATTTGGTTTGTTCGGAACTATATCGCCAAGGGCTTTGCGTTGGGACGGGTGTGAGAAGAGATCAACATGGATCAGCCAACGGTATTTTTCAGTTTTGATTGGTGGACGCAATCCCTCGGCACGTGGATGGCGTGGAATCGCGTCACCGTGCTTTTTTTTATCTATGTTTTCGGAAGCATCGGCGTGATGGGGTTATGGGAAAAATTATCACCTGGTGGCGGTCCTCGGCTTGGGGTCTTTCACTTGAACACGACCAGGGGTGACCGACTCTTCATGACACATCTTGGAACCTGCTTCATTTTTCTGGCGTGGCTCGGATTCTATGGAATGCCCCTCTGGGGTGGTCTTATCCTGTCCATCGCCTGGGCGGTTTTCATATTTCGCTGGGCTTAAGAATATGGCTCCGCGATCGGTAGTGTGCCTCCTCGCCATCTGGCCTCTAGCCGTGCCGTCTTGGGCTGACTCTTCGGCAGATTTTGTTCAGAAAGGTGAAACTGCGCTTTCCTTACATGATGGCGTCGCGGCGATGGAGAGCTTTGACAAGGCGCTTGAGCTAGATCCCACAAATGGGCCTGCGGCGTTCGATCGAGCCAAAATGCTTATGAAAGTTGGCGAACAAAGGGCTGCGATCGCTGACTTCACAATTGCCATCATTGCGCGATCCCAAAAATGCCGCCGCGTTCGATGGCCGTGGCGAGGCAAAAATGAAACTTCCAGAGCCGGACGCCAGCGGTGCGTTTGAGGATTTCCGATCCGGCATTGATTCTGCACCTGACCGGCCGGAGCCGCTACTTGTCAGAGCTTCTTACTATTTGCAGATTGGAAATGTCGCGGAAGCAGTAAAAGATATGGAAAATGCCCGCAAACTGGCTGATCCACAGACGGCCGATGAAATAACGAAGATGCTCGATAAGTTTAAATGACATAAACTGCGCGGACTGCCACCACCACCATGTATTCCCACATATTTATCCTAGACCCGCTTCTGTGCAGACTTTTCGCTTCGTTGCAAGATCACCTGCGCCAGGACCAACAGCATCAGCGATGACAGCAGCACCACGGTGCCCACCGCATTGATCTCCGGGGTCACGCCGCGGCGGATCGACGAGAAGATGTAGATCGGCAAAGTCACGTTGGGTCCAGCGACGAAGAAGGTGATGATGAAATCCTCAAACGAAAAGGTGAAGGACAGGAGAAAGCCCGCCAGTATGGATGGCATCAGCAGTGGCAAAACCACCTGACGGAACGTGCCCATGGGCGTGGCGTAAAGATCTTCCGAGGCCTCGACCAGGCTGCGATCCATGCCGGTCAACCTGCGCGCGCACCAACAGGCAAACCACCGCCAGGTTGAACAGCACATGGGCGGCGACCACCGTCCAGATGCCCATTTCAATCTTCATGTTCCAGGCGGATTGCAGGAACGGGTTCACGATCCCGAACAAAGTGACGAATGCAATCAAGGTCGAGATACCGATCACAATTCCCGGCACCATGATCGCGATATAGAGCAGGGCGTCGAAGATCGTGCGCTTCAGGCCGGTAATACGCTCGAGCCCCAGCGCCGTCATTGTGCCGATCACGGCAGACAGAAAAGCAGTAGAGAGCGCCACGAACAGGCTGGTTTCCAGAGCCTCGACGATCAGCGGGTTGGAGAACGCCTTTCCGTACCAGAAAAACGAAAAGCCCTGCCAATCCATTGCATATCTGCCAGCGTTGAAGGAAAAGCCGACGATCAGCATGATCGGGAAATACAGAAACAGATAGATGAGTGCCGCGTAGATCCGCATGGTCTAGACGAGCACCGCGCGGCGCTGCTCGCCGCGGCCGAGCACGAAGCGCATGTAGACAAATACTGTGGCAAACATGATGGCGACGAGGGCGATCGACACGGCGGCCCCGAACGGCCAGTTACGCGATTGCAGGAACAGGTCCACCAACGCGTTACCTATGAAGTAGACTTTCCCGCCGCCGAGGAACTGCGGCAGGATGTAGTCGCCCATCAAGAGGATGAAAACAAGCATCGAGCCCGTTGCCACGCCGGGCAGCGAGAGCGGCAGGGTTACCTGCCAGAAACTGGCGAAAGGCGTGGCGCCGAGATCGGCCGAGGCCTCCAGCAGGCGCTTATCGAGCTTTTCCAAGCTGACGAAAATTGGCGGGACCATCAGCGGCAGGAAGCCATAAACAGCGCCAATCAGGACTGCGTAAGGCGTGTTAAGCAGTCGCACATCGGCGATGCCAAAATAATCAAGCCAGCCGGGAATGCCCTTCGAGCCGAGGATCATCATCCAGGCGTAGTAGCGCAACAACTGGCTCGTCCAGAACGGCGCCATGACCAGAACCAGCATGGCATTGCGCCATGACGGCGAAATCTTTACCGCCAAAAAATAGGCCATCGGATAGGCGAAGATCACGGTGAGCAACGTTGCCAATGGCGCGAGAAATAGTGTGTTGGTGAAGGCTTTGCTTCGGGAAGGCAAGTTCAAGTAGTTGTCGAAGGTGAATGCCGCCTGATAACCGCCTTCCGGCGCACGGATGCCGAATGAATAGACCACCATGACAATCAGGGGCAGTACCAGGAGAAACAGCAGAAACACTCCCGCCGGGGCCAGCAGCAATGCCGTCAGCGTGCGGGAGTGTTTCGCTTCATTCATCGATCATGCCGCCTTGAAACGGGCCATGATTTCAGCGCGGATCGGGCTGGTCAGAGTTTCAGCCGCACCGAATTCCAGTTTCGAGAGAAGCTCCTTGGCCGGATAAAGGATCGGATTATCCAGCATCTCCTTCGGCACCAGCTTGTTGACGCGGGTGTCGGACGAGGGCGCGCCATTGGAGATCACTTCCTTGGCGTTGATTTCCGGCGTGAGCAAATAATCCATCAAGGCATAGCCGGCGGCCCGGTTCGGAGCGCCCTTCGGGACCGCGTAGTGATCGGCCCAGATTTCACCGCCGTCCTTGCCGAGGCGGTATTCCATCTCGGGAATGTCGCGGTGCAATTGTGCTCCGTCATTGGTCCAGCACATCGACATCACGGCGTCCCCATTGCGCATGGAAGGCTGGTAGTCCGAATTGATGCCGAACAGATGCGGCTTGGTTGCCAGCAACAGTTTCTCGGCTTCGGCATTTTCCTTGGGGTCGATCGAATTGAAGGAATAGCCGAGCGCCTTCAGTGCACCGCCGATGGTGGTGAGCTGATAATCATGCACCAGGACCTTGCCGGAAAGGGGGCCATTAGTGGCATCGAAGAAGTCTTTCCAGGTCTGCGGCATATCCTTCACCTTGCGGGTGTCGACCACATAGCCGGTGGTGCCCCAGTCCTTCACGATCGCATAGAGCACGCCGTCGATCGTGCCGGGCCCGATGAACTGCGGATCCTGCGCGGCCTTGTCGTAGTGAGGGATCAGAGACAGGTCGAGTGGCTCGATGAGGTCGAGCTTCTTGTATGTTGAAATCGTGTAGTTGGTTGGCACGAACAAGTCCCAACCAGTCGAGCCGGCCTGCAGCTTGGCCAGCATCTCTTCGTTCGATCCAAAAATCGAAACGTTCACCTTCACGCCGGTATTCTTGGTGAAGTTGTCGATATTCTCCTGCGCGAAATAGTTGGGCCAGGTGGTGAAATTCACCGTGCCCGAAAGGCCCTCGGCAAAGGCCTTGCGCGGCTTCAGGCCCGGCATGGCCGTGCTCATCACCGCGGTGGCGAGGCCCAATCCCGTGACTCCAAGAAAGTGGCGGCGCGTGACAGAACCCTTTTCATACCTGCGAAGTTCCTCCAGAAATTTTCTGGGGGTCATTTGATCGTCCTTCATTTTCAGTCTCCCTTGTTAAACGTTGTCGAGAATTTGTGCGGCATCGCCGCGCCAACCCACCGCAGCCTTGTCGCCCATGGAAAAAACGCCCGAGGCGGTTTCCGATTTTCGCGGGCTCAATACGGTGAATTCACCCATGCGGTCATGGCGCACGCGGTATTCGGTATGCTCGCCCAGGAAAATGCGATTGAGGATATCGACCTCAAGCTGCTGATGCAGGCCGGCCGGCAGCGAGGTACGCGTCGGCGCGATTTCGATCAGCTCCGGCCGCACACTCATCACCTTGCCGGCATCGGGTGCCGGAAAGAAATTGGTCTTGCCCACGAAGCCCGCCACGTAGGAGTTGACCGGGTTGTCGTAGAGCTCGCGCGGCGATCCGGTCTGAACAATCCGGCCCTCGCGCATGACACAGACACGATCCGACATCGACAAGGCCTCTTCCTGGTCGTGCGTCACCAGAAGAAAGGTGATGCCGACATTGCGCTGGAGATTTTGCAGTTCGATCTGCATTTCTCGCCGCAGCTTGCGGTCGAGTGCGGCCAGTGGCTCATCCAGCAACAAGACGGCGGGACGGTTGATGAGCGCGCGTGCCAGGGCCACCCGCTGTTGCTGGCCCCCCGACAACTCATAGACCTTGCGGTTCTCGTAGCCGGTCAGCCGCACCATGGCCAAAGCCTCGGCAACAGATTTTTTCAGTTCGGAAGAAGAGGGCCGGGGCCGACGCTGGCGCAGGCCATAGGACACATTGTCCGCCACGGAAAAATGCGGGAACAACGCGTAGTGTTGAAACACCATGTTGACGGGCCGCCTGAAGGCCGGCACGCCGTTCATGTTCTGGCCCTGGATGAAAATCGCGCCGGAGGTGGGCTGCTCGAAGCCCGCCATCATGCGCAGGCTGGTTGTTTTGCCACAGCCTGAGGGTCCGAGAATGGAAAGAAACTCGCCCGGTTCGACCGTGAGATTGTTCTCCACCACGGCGTGAACCGTGCCAAAACTCTTGGTTACATTTTCAAATGTGATGACCGGCTGATTGCTCAAAATCCCTACACACCCTGGCGCGCGATGAACTATTGTTGAAATGATATTGAGTTCAAGAATGGAGGTTGGCAAGTTTCAAAATTTCGACCTCAACCAAACGCGTGTTCGCTGACAGCGTGCATTATATTTTGCGCTGCAGCAAATCCTTCATTCTGTAAATTACCATAACCCTGCAGCCTCCAGTGGCGCTCCCTCAAGCATGCTGGCCAAATTCTTCAATTCTTTCCTTGAAAGCCAACTGAAAGCGCGTGGCTCTGGAAGCATCGCGTTTTCAATCGTCTTATTAACGCGAGAAAAACTTGCTTGACGCGGCCACGTTGGCGAATTCAACTGCACTGCCTTTGGGTGGAATAACAAATGGAAGGTTTGCCGCAAGACCGGCATATCGGGCATGGCGCAAGTCGAAATTGACAATATTCAGAAGTTTTATGGGACGCACCAGGTTATCTTTGGCGTTTCAATCGATATTCCAGACGGTGAATTTGTAACGCTGGTTGGTCCGTCTGGTTGCGGCAAATCCACCTTGTTGCGCATGATTGCGGGCCTTGAGCCCATCTCGGACGGTGAAATCAGGATCGGCGGACGGCGCGTCAATGACCTGCCGCCGAAAGACCGTGATATCGCGATGGTGTTCCAGACCTATGCGCTTTATCCACACAAAACCGTCAGGCAGAATATGGGTTTTGCGTTGAAAATGCGCAAAGCCACGACCAGCGAAATCGATCAGCGTGTGCAGCGCGCCGCCGAGATTCTTGATCTAAAGCCCTATCTCAACCGTTATCCCCGTCAGCTGTCCGGTGGCCAGCGGCAGCGTGTCGCCATGGGCCGTGCCATTGTGCGCGATCCGGCGGTGTTCCTGTTTGACGAACCTCTATCCAATCTCGACGCCAAATTGCGCGTGCAGATGCGCGCTGAAATCAAGGAACTGCACCAACGCCTGAAGACCACGACCGTCTATGTCACGCATGACCAGGTTGAGGCCATGACGATGGCCGACCGCATCGTGGTGATGAACGCTGGCGTTGTAGAGCAGGTCGGCACCCCTCTGGAGCTCTACGACCGACCCGCCAATGTATTTGTGGCGAGCTTCATCGGGTCTCCCTCGATGAACCTGCTCAAGGGCACGATCAAAGGCGGCAGCAAGCCGAGCTTTGAAACCAATGATGGCGTGAAATTGCCTTTGGCCACGGCCCCTGCGGCGTCCGAGGGCCGGCCTGCAATCTATGGCATCCGGCCCGAACATCTGTCATTGGGAAATGGCGGTGTTGCGGCAGACGTGACCGTGGTTGAGCCGATGGGGTCTGAAACCCAACTGTTCAGCAAAATCGGCAATCAGAAATGCGTCGGGGTGTTTCACGAGCGCTTGCAGATCAAGCCCGGCGACAAGGTTTCCCTATCGCCCGATTTGAAATCCGTGCTTCTTTTTGATGCCGAAAGCGGACAGCGGATTTGAAGATCATGCCGGGACGTTTCGCCAAAATCTTTGCAGGCAAGAAGCCTGTGATCGCAATGGTGCATTTGGGTGCCCTCCCGGGCACACCGCTTTATGAGGCGGCGGGAGGCGTTGAAAAGCTTATTGAAGACGCACGAAAAGATTTGCGCGCCCTGCAGTCCGCTGGTGTTGATGCGGTGATGTTCGGCAATGAGAATGATCGTCCGTATGAGTTCGAGGTCGACATTGCGTCGTCCGCCACCATGGCGCATGTGATTGGTGTGCTGAAAGCCGAAATCAGAGTGCCGTTCGGCGTGAATGTTCTGTGGGACGGCATGGCCAGTGTGGCCGTGGCAGCGGCAACTGGCGCGGCTTTCGTGCGTGAAATCTATACCGGGCTTTATGCTTCAGACATGGGCCTTTGGGCGACCAATGCCGGCAAGGCCATGCGCTACCGCTCGCGTCTTCAACGCGAAGATCTGGCCATGTTTTTCAATGTTTCTGCGGAGTTCGCAGCGTCTCTGGATGGCCGAAGCCTGCCTGACCGGGCGCGCAGTGCCGTCTTTTCCTCGATCCCTGACGCTATTCTGGTTTCCGGCGCAATTACCGGCGAGGCGCCGGCGATGTCGGATCTCGGCTCTGTCAAGCGCGTGCTGCTCGATACACCCGTATTGGCCAATACGGGCGTGAAAGCCGAAACGGTAGGCGAAGTGATGAAGCTGGCAGACGGCTGTATCGTGGGGTCTTCGTTGAAGGTCGATGGCAATACCTGGAATGCCGTCGATGGCGACCGGGCCGCTAAATTCATGGATGCCGCACGCAAGGGGCGGGGACACTGAGATGAGCCTCGCAAAGCGACTGGCGAATCTCACCAAGGATTTGATGCTGATTCCTGGCTTGTCTGGCTACGAAACACGGGTGCGCAAGCGCCTCGCGGCAGAACTGAAGACACTCGGCATTGACAGCGCATCGGACCGTACCGGAAATCTGATTGCTACACTCAAAGGTGATGAGAAGCGCCCTTCGGTCATGCTTTTTGCCCATATGGACCAGCTCGGTTTCGTCGTGCGCAAGATTGAAGCTAGTGGATTGATCCGTTTGGAACGTCTTGGCGGCGTGCCGGAGCGAGCACTCGCGTCGCAGGAGATGCTGATTTGCGTGGGCGAGGGCAGGGATGTGCGGGCGATCATCGCCAACAAGAGCCATCACGCCACCACTGCGGAAGAGAAATACAAGGTGCTGCCTTATGCTGAAATCTATGTCGATGCAGGATTTGCTTCCTCGGCAGCGGTGCGCGCGGCCGGCGTGGATGTCGGCTCCCCGGTGATCTATGCGCCACGCGCTTTCGACATGGGCGAGGGTAAGCTCTGCGGCACCAGCATTGATGACCGCGGTGCCTGTGCCGTGATGATCGAAGTGGCGCGCGCGTTGAAAGACGTAAGCGGCAAGCCCACAATTCATCTCGTCTTTTCTGTGCAGGAAGAATTCAATCTGCGTGGCGCGCTGACCGCGGCCCAGGTCCTGCAGCCGGATATCGCGATCCAGCTTGATCTCATTCTCGCCACCGACACACCTGACATGGGTGCACGGGGCGATGTAGCGCTGGGCGCAGGCCCGGCCATGAGCCTGTTCAGTTTCCATGGCCGCGGTACGCTCAATGGTACTATTCCACATCCAGCACTGGTCAAACTCTTCGATGGAAGCGCAAAGAAGGCCGGGATCAATCTGCAGCGCAGCGCTCATATCGGGGCGCTGACAGATTCATCCTATGTGCAGCTCGTGGGGCAAGGTGTGGCCTCGATCGATATCGGTTTTCCCTGCCGCTATACGCATTCCTCATTGGAAGTCTGTGCTATCGACGATCTGGTGAAATTGACCGACCTTCTGAATGCTGCCCTGCCTGCCATCGAGTCTGATTTCAGCCTGAACCGGGACTGCTATCCGCAATGAGCCTTTATCTCGGCATCGACATTGGCACCTTTGAATCAAAGGGAGTGCTGGTCGATGCTGGAGGGGAGATCGTGGCGAGCGCTGCCCATCCGCACAAGATGCAGGTGCCGCAGCCGGGTTGGGCCGAGCATGACGCAGAAGAAGACTGGTGGGGCGATTTCAAGCGCCTAACGCGGAAGCTTCTGGCAGACTCGAAGGTTAATCCCAAAAGCATCAGGGCCATCGGTGCAAGCGCCATCGGTCCCTGCATGCTGCCGGTGGACGAGGCCGGACATCCGCTGATGAACGGTGTGCTTTATGGCGTGGACACGCGTGCTGCAGAAGAAATCAGACAGCTCACAGTGCAACACGGCGAAGCGCTTTTGCTCTCCGAAACCGGCAACGCGCTCACAAGCCAGTCTGTTGGTCCCAAAATCCAATGGTTGAAACACAAGCGTCCCGATCTTTATGCCAATGCGCATAAATTCATCACCTCCACCACTTTTATCGTTCATCGCCTGACCGGCCGATATGTGATTGACCATTACTCGGCCGGTTCCTGGGCACCGCTCTATCTTCCGGGAGAGGGAAAATGGAGCAACCGCTTTGCTCAAGATATCTGTGAACTCGACAAACTGGCTGAGGTTGTTTGGACGACGGAGATTGCCGGCACAATCACTAAACAGGCAGGCGAGGAAACTGGCCTTGCCGTGGGAACGCCGGTCATCGCCGGCACGATCGATGCTGCCGCGGAAGCTGTCAGCGTGGGCGTGCTCGCGCCCGGGCAAATGATGCTGATGTATGGCTCGACCATTTTCATCATCCTGGTAACGCCGGTCCGTGGGCAGGACGCGCGGCTTTGGTACGCGCCCTGGCTTTTCCCTGGTCAGCATGCTTCCATGTCGGGGCTGGCCACCAGCGGGACTCTTACCCACTGGTTTCGCGATCAGTTTGGTCATGAATTTTCAGATGCCAAGCAGGGTGCCATTGCGCTGGCGGGGGAAGCCGCATTGTCTCCTCCCGGTGCCAAAGGTCTCGTAGCACTGCCTTATTTCTCAGGAGAGCGCACGCCGATACATGACCCAGATGCGAAAGGAATGATCTTCGGTCTGAATCTGACCCACACGCGAGGCGACGTTTACCGCGCGCTGCTAGAAGGCATCGCCCATGGCACGCGCCATGTCATGGAAACCTACGCCAATGCCGGGCAAACCATTTCGCATATCGAGGCGGTGGGTGGCGGTACCAACAACGCCATCTGGTTGCAGGCCACATCCGATATCGGCGGCTTCAACCAGGCGGTCCGAACACAAACCCTAGGTGCTTCCTACGGTGATGCGTTTCTGGCCGCCTTGGGCGTGGGAGATGTGAAGGCCAGTGATATCAATCAGTGGAACAGGCCAGCGCGGGCCGTCTCACCAGATGAGGAATTACAAGCTCTCTATGACAGGCAATATGGAATTTTTCGGTCACTCTACGAGCGCAATCGTGACCTGATGCATATGCGTTGACCGCCTGCATCGCATCGCGCTTTTTTTAGAAGAAAAAGCCAGCGTCTGCTCATCAGTATTTGACGGCAATTTCCAAAACTGTAAGATTACCATGTGAATTTGTCACCAAGAGAAAATAATGCCGTTCAGGCAGATAATTTTCCGGGTACCAGCATGGGAGTAGAAAATGAAAGTTGAGCACTATAATTGGATTTTGAACCGCCGTGAATTGTTTCGCACTGCGGCAGCAGCGGGAGCGCTTGCAGCTTCCGGAAGCTTGGCGACCAAGGCCTATGCCGCAGATGATCTGCGTGCCGCGATCTTGAAAATCCCTGGCGTTGGCAAAGGCCAGCCCACGGATGCAGATTGGCAAAAGGTCGGCGAAATGTGCCTTGGGCCGACGAAGCAAAATGTAAAGCAGGGCGAATTTGCTGGCGTCGAGCTTTCCTTCATGGGGCTCAACAACCAGAACGTTCACAACGTTTTGTTCCGGGGCCTGTCCAAGGCATGGGCGGATTATACCGGCGTCAAGATCAGCTGGATCGATCTGGCTCAGGCTGACTATAATGCCCGCTTGCAGCAGTCGGTCGCCACCAAGACTGTGGATTTCGACGTGATTGAAATGGGCGCGCCTTTTGAGGGCGATGTTTGCGGCAAAGGCCTCGCTTCCGAAATGCCGGATTGGGTCAAAAAGCAGATCGAGTTTGACGATCTGGTGAACTATCTGAAGCCGCCGGTGGGGACCTGGAATGGCAAACAGTACCGCGTGACCGTGGATGGTGATACGCACAACTTCAACTATCGTTCGGACGTCTTTGCAGACAAGACCTTGGCTGATGCTTGGGCCAAGGCCGGCAACAAGGACCCATGGGGCGTGCCGAAGACCTGGCAGCAGGTCAATGCCGTAACCAAGTTCCTGAAAGGCCAAAAGATCGACGGTCAGGACGCCTATGGCTATCTTGACCCGTGCAAGGGCTGGGGCGGCTTCGGCTTCTACTTCCTTGAAAGCCGCGCCACGGCCTATGCCAAGCATCCGGATGACAAGGCCTGGTTGTTCGACGTCGACACCATGAAGCCGCGCGTCAACAATCCAGCTTTCGTGCGCGCCATTCAGGACGTGATCGACTGCCTGCCTTCAGAACCCGCCGACCAGCTCAATGCTGATCCGAATACCACGGGCTTCCAGCAGTTCCTTGCTGGCACCGGTTCCATGATCTCATGGTGGGGCGACATTGGCACCAACGTCTACACCAATGACGCGTCAACCATTCAGGGCAAAGCCGCCTTCGACATCTTGCCGGGTTCCGATGATGTCTATAATTCCAAGACGGCCAAGTGGGAGAAGCTGGCGTCCGGCCCGAACTTTGCGCCTAACCTGGCCTACCTTGGCTGGGGCATCTACGTGATGGCTCGTGTGGACTCTGATCCCAAGAAGCAGAAAGCGGCCTGGTCGCTCGCCGCTCATCTGGGCGGCAAAGACATTGCGCTGTGGATGGCAGCCTATCCATCAGGCTTTCAGTGCTACCGCAACAGCCAGCACAACATCGATGAATGGGTGGGTGCGGGTTACGACAAGACCTTCATCACCAACTATTTGGACTCGCAGTTCAACAGCTACAACCACCCCAATGGCGCCATTGAACCGCGCATTCCTGGCATCTTCCAATACTACAGCACCGCCGAAGACATTCTGCAGCAGATCTTCGCTGGCAAGCTGAAGGCGCAGGAAGGCGCAGACCAGATCGCAGCGGCTTGGGAAAAGCTAACGGACCAGCTGGGCCGTGACAGCCAGATCAAGCTCTATCAAGCTTCACTGGGGATGTAATACAAAGCCCCTCCGTCCATTCCGGACGGAGGGGCAGACTATTGTGAGATGAACAACCATATCGCTTTCGGCCGCGACGCGGTCTTCTCTTCCGTCTCTGCTGGCCGGCAAGTACTTGGCCTGTGGCTGGCGCGGGCTGCCACTTTCACCTTTCTCATCGTGATTGCGGTGCAGTCCCTTTATTCCGCGGAACTTATCAGTTTTGGATTTTCGAACTGGTTTCCAGTTTTTGTGGGCTTTGGCCTATGGGCCCTGATTCTCTGCCTTGGCACCATTCTTCGCCACGGAGAAAGTGGTTGGCGCGCTCTCTTCGTGCTGCCCGCAGTGTTTTTCACTGTCGCCATGGTCATCTTCCCAACCTTCTTCGGTCTTTATATCGCTTTCAGCGACTGGAACTTGTCGTCCGCAAGCGGCCAGCATTTCAATGGCCTCGCGAATTTCTACCAGATGATTGGCGATGACCGCGTATGGAACGCTCTGGGCAACATGGGTTTCTATGTGGCCACGGTTTTAGTGCAATATGCCATTGCTTTCGGTCTCGCGCTTCTTCTCAACAGCGACATCAAGGGGCAGCGCTTTTTCCGCGTGGCCTTTCTCCTGCCCTTCATGCTTTCACCGGTCGCGGTGAGCTGGATGATCGGCAAATCCATGCTGGAATTCCGTTTTGGGCCAGTGACCAATTTTCTCCGCCATCTCGGCTGGGAAAATCCTTCGTTGCTCACCACGCCCTGGCTCGCCAAGGCGACGTTGGCCGCCATGGATGCCTGGGTATGGATCCCGTTCATGATGATCCTGATTCTCGCGGGTCTTCAAGCCCTCTCCAAGGAGATACAGGAAGCGGCCAAGGTCGATGGCGCCAGCGCCTGGGCCGGTTTCTGGGAAATCACGTTCCCATTGATGCTGCCGGTCAGTATCACCACAATTGTCCTGCGCATCATTTTCCAGCTGAAACTGGCCGACATCGTCATCAACACCACATCAGGCGGGCCGGGAGGCGCCACTGACACGGTTTCAAGTTTTATTTTCCGCGAATACAAGGACCGTTCGAACGTGGGTTATGGAACCATGGTGGCCGAAGCCTATCTTTTCGTCATCATCATTTTCGTGATGCTGCTGTTAAAGCTGACATCGCGCTACATGCAGCGTCAGGAATAAGTGGTGCCAGCATCTCTTCGAAAAAGTCTGATCTATGCGGCACTGCTCGTATGGACTTTCATTGCCCTGTTCCCGATCTATTGGACGTTCAGTACCACCTTCAAGGTGGCCAAGGATGTGCAATTGGGAAACATTGTACCTTGGCTGCAGTTTCAGCCGGCTTGGCTCGGCCTTCGGGCCATCGGCCTCTCACCGGATACGATCCTCACCGATTCAACACCGCGCACCGAGTTCCTGATCCGTTTCTGGAATTCAATTGAGGCCTCAATGGGCGCGGCCGCGTTGGCGCTGGTGATCGGCAGCATGGCGGCCTACGGCCTGTCGCGCTTCCAGTACAAATGGTTCATCTGGAAGAACCAAGACATCTCATTTTTCTTCTTGTCGCAGCTCATTCTGCCACCAGTAGTGTTAGCCATGCCATTCCTTGTACTCTACAAGGAACTCGCTTTGCTGGACTCTCTCTTCGGCTTGATCCTCATCTACACATTGTCGGTTTTGCCCATTGTGATTTGGATCATGCGTGATCAGTTCGATAGTATTCCGCTGGAACTTGAGCAGGCGGCTCTCGTCGATGGCTGTTCCACATGGGGCGCCTTTCTCAAGATCATCGTTCCCATTGCGCTGCCCGGCATGGTGGCGGCCTTCATTCTGGCGGTAATCCTGTGCTGGAACGAGTATTTTTTTGCGGCCTTGCTAACCTCGACGAAGGCCAAGACCTTGCCGGTGATGGTAGCGAGCCAGACTGGATCACAGGGCATTTCCTGGTGGTCCATGGCCGCGATTTCCTCAGCAGCCATCCTGCCCCTGATCATCATTGGCATTTCTTTGGAGCGCTACATCATCAAGGGTTTGACCGCAGGTTCGGTGAAATGAATTCGATTTAAAAAAATGCGGTTTGGCCGGCATCGCCTCTATCAACTACTAATTGAGATATTGCCGAAACAGGCTGGTGGATGACCACAGTTCACCGGCTGGCGCGTAACCTTTGTCAAGTTTCTTTGGATGTTCGCGCTGTTTAGGCCGTGAAGGCAAGTATACCTCGTGCCGTTGCGTTAACCGACAAATGTCCGCCATTGGCCGCGCCAGATCAGATTGCAATCGACATCGTGCCAGCCCTGGTGGCGCGAGGAGGGGTCGTGGCACTTGCCGTTCGGAAGCACAATGGCGACATGATAGCGCCCGTTGGGCCGCTTCACGACCATGACCGAGCCTGCATGCTTGCCGTGGCGCGGCAGTGACAACCAAGAGCCAGCGACAGCAAATCCATCGGGAACCGCAAGATGGTGTGCGCGGCGCCAGGCGGCGGTGTTTTTGCCGCAGATGTTGTAACCAGCGATAAACGCTTGCGCGCCTGATGATGTTGCAACCAAGCAAATTAGAACTGCGGCCAGAAGGCTCTTCATCATTGTCATCCTTATTGAGTTGGCGATGCTGCGTGCTGGCTCTGCCAGCACAGATGAGTTTGGTCTCAAAGAGACGGTGAAGATTTTCTGCCACCTTCAGCAATCAAGGAGTGGCGCAGAAAATGCCGTGGCGCTTTCGCAGAAGACGCGATGACGGCACAGCTTCAGTGCCGCCCAACATGGGCATTAATGTGGCAGAGATTATTGAGCGTCAGCCCGTTCTGCGAAGCGGATTTCGACACCGAAAGCGGTGGCCGGATCTATGACGAGGCGATGATCACGCGTCTGTAAAGGTACTGCGGCCTGCTTGAGCAAGTCTTCAGCGCGTGTGAGATTTGAAACGGCAATTTCGAAACTGGAGAACCCCGAGATATTGTCGCAAGACTCGACAGTGAGCTGGCCACCTTTGTCCAACGCGTAGTGAAGGCTGCAATTTTTGCCAGCCACGCCATCAGCATTCGTGAAGTGGCTCAGGAAGACAGCGTGATCCGATGGTTTGGCCACCGCTAACGAAACCTTCTGAATGCCCGCCGCCGTATTGGGATGAATTTGGAAATCCGGGTTCCAGAAATTCTCCGGGAAGTGCTGCTGGCAGCGAAAGAATGATGCATTGGGCAGCTGCGGATCAACTGCAAAGGCAAGAGTGAATGCGACTTCGGTTTCCGTGCCATCTGGCCTTCGTCCCTTGCGCTCGAAGAAAAAGGGCTCAAAGGCGCCAATGCCTTCTGCTCTGAAACGTGCCGCATCGGACTTTGCATCCGTGCTGTCGAGCACGAACATGGCAAACCCTTCGCGACGCTTCAGATAATCTTGAACAAAGGCGCCAAAGCTGAAATAGCCTGGTACATGCTGAGGGATTGCACCGGGATCACCCACGGTCACCAGTTCGAGAAAAGACGATTTGAATTGAACCAGCCGGTTTTCCGTGCCCCACGGGTGGCGGTTGCGCGCCCCGACCTGAAATCCCAAACGCTGGTAAAAATCTCCGGCGGCTTCAAGATCACGCACCGGCAAGACGAGATGGTCGATGTGGCGAGGCGAAACCGTCATGCCGTGGCGGAAACTTCAGCGCGGATTTCTTCGGTGAGCCGCGCCTTCAAGGCGGAGAATTCCGGACTGGTCTTGATGGTGTAATGGCGCGGATGCGGGAAATTGACAGCCATATCCGCCTTGACGCGCCCCGGGCGTGCGCTCATCACGATCACGCGCGAAGCCATGAAAATCGCTTCCTCGATGTCATGGGTGACAAACAGGACCGTCTTCTGCTTTTTCTCCCAAATACCCAGCAACAGTTCCTGCATCAGGCTGCGCGTCTGGTTGTCGAGCGCGCCAAAAGGCTCATCTAGGAGCAGAATTTCGGGGTCATTGGCCAGCGCACGGGCAATCGCGGTGCGTTGCTGCATGCCGCCGGAAAGTTGCTTGGGCCAATGATATTCGAAGCCCTTGAGGCCAACCATGTCGATATAATGCGACACGGCTTCGCGAATGACTTTTTCCGGCGTGCGCTTCTCGCGCAAGCCAAATGCAATGTTCTGCGCGACGGTCAGCCAGGGAAACAGGGTGTAGGATTGGAACACCATGCCACGATCCGGCCCCGGCCGCGTCACGGTGCGGTTGTCGAGGAGGACCTGCCCGGCGGTCGGCCTATCCAGGCCAGCCACGATCCGCAACAGCGTTGATTTTCCACAGCCGGATGGACCGAGGATGGTGATGAAGTCATTGGCGGCCACCGAGAGACTGACAGGCGTCAGTGCCTGCACGGGGCTGCCGCCATGAACACTTGCAAATGAGCGGCTGACCTTGTCGACCCGAAGCTTGCTCATGCCAGGCTCCAAGGGAACAGTGCCCGGTTCAGGGCCTTGAAGGCGAAGTCGGAAAGCAGGCCGATGAGGCCGATGACCATGATGCCGAAAATGATCTGCCCGGTCGCCAGCCGCGACTGACTATTGATGATCATATAGCCGATGCCGGAAGACGATCCGATCAGTTCGGCGACAATCACGTAAGTCCAGGCCCAGCCGAGCACGAGCCGCAACGTTTCGGCGATTTCCGGTGCGTTGGCGGGCAAGATCACGCGCCGGATGATGCCGCTGTCTCTGGCTCCCAACGTGTAGGCGGCCTCCACAAGATCCCGTCGCGTGGAACCCACCTTCACCGCAATGATCAGGATGATCTGGAACACGGAACCCAGAAAAATGACGAGGAGCTTCTCAAGCTCGCCCACGCCAGCCCAGAGAATGAGCAGCGGAATGAAGGCTGACGCGGGCAAATAACGCGCAAAGGATACAAAGGGCTCAAGGAACGCCTCGATCGGTTTCCACGCGCCCATGGCGATGCCAATCGGAACTGCGACAACGGAAGCGAGCACGAAGCCGCCAAAAACGCGCCAGATGGTGATCAGAATATCAAGCCAGAACCTGTCTTCGACAAGCAGCCGCCAGCCATCCTTCAGCATCGAGAGAGGATCGGCGAGGAAAATGCGGTTGACATGGCCGCCTAAAGTTAGCCACGCCCAAAACAGTACAAAGAAAATGAAGAAGACGACACCAAGAATAGCCCCTGCGACGGGCGAAATTGGCTGGAGAGGGCGCATCAGGGCACGGTCCTAAAAGGGTGACCAGGCACCATGCCCGGTCACCCGCTATAAGGACGTTAGTTGGCCACCGCGCTGGTATCAACCAGCGTCGCTACATCGGGCTTGGTCTTGATCAGGCCCATCTGCAGAAGCAGGTCGGCAGCTGTGTTCGAGAAGTCGATAAACTCCTTGGTGAAGAAAGCTTTGTTCTCGTCCCGGTCGGCCCATTTCAGATATTTGGCGGAATCGGCAAAGTCAGCGGCGGATTGTTTGACGTCAGCACCCATGGTCTCAAACGATTTCTGCTGATTGTTCTTGATCTCGTCCAGCGCGTCGAAATAGCTGTCGGCAAGGTCCTTGGCGGCTGTCGGGTTGGCCTTCAGGAAGTCCGGCGTACAGCCCACAGTGTCGAGCACCATCGGATAATCCAGCGTTGTCGCGATAATGTGGCCCTGGTCTGGTTTGTCACGCACGTTGGAGATGAAGGGCTCATAGGTCACCGCTGCATCGTTCTGACCCGCGAGGAAAGCCTGTGCTGCAGCATCTGGCTCAAGATTGACAACGTTGACATCCTTTGTCGACATGCCGTTCTTGTTCAGAACCCAGGCGAGTAGGAAGTAGGGCGATGTGCCGGGTGCAGATGAGGCAACATTCTTGCCCTTCAGATCAGCAACCGACTTAATGTCATTGCGCGCGACAATGCCATCAGCACCAAAAGACTTGTCGAGTTGGAAGATCTGCTTGGTGGCAACGCCGCTGGCGTTCCACACAATCCATGTCTCGACCGTGGTGGCGGCGCATTGAATGTCACCGGAAGCAATGGCGAGTGGGCGGGTGGCCTGCGGGATCTTCTTCAACGTCACATCAAGGCCATGCTTCTTGAAAATGCCGTCGGCCGCAGCAAGCGTCAGTGGTGCGAAGCCGGTCCAGCCGCTGATGCCGATTGTGAGTTTGGTGTCGGCAGCAGCTTGTTGCGCGCCCATTGCGATCGCCGCTGCGGTGACAATCCATTTCATCCTGGAATTCTTCATGCCCGTTCTCCTGTTACGCCATTGGTCTGCCGACGTATTATTCTTAGGTTCATTTTTCGGACTCATGCAAGAAACTTACGTGCAATATTGACTGCTACCCTCTTTTGTCCGGCGAGTGCCAAGTGGAACGTTCGTCGCTTTCGTTGTCAAGCGTCCGGATCAATTGGCTGAATTGCGATTAGTTCAGTGCTTCTGCTATGATCTTATTCACATCGGGGGATGAGCTTCATGCGTTACCTCTTGGCCTTGACAACAAACCGGGGCAGGTCCTGACGAAATATCAGTTCGGCAGTGATCAATAGTCGTCAGATCTTGCTGAGCCAAAAGCATTGAAAAACTCACTGCGAACATAAATGACGTTGCAACGGATTACCTGGCGTTGTAGAACAAAACACGAACATGGCTACATATTCGCTTCTGCAAAAACTTAAAATCCTGAGCGATGCCGCGAAATATGATGCGTCTTGCGCATCGAGTGGAACTTCCAAAAGAAATTCTGCTGATGGCAAAGGATTGGGTTCCACGGAAGGACACGGCATTTGCCATGCCTATGCGCCAGATGGCCGGTGTATCTCGCTTCTTAAAATCCTGATGACGAACTTCTGCACCTTCGATTGCGTGTTTTGCATCAACCGCGCTTCAAGCAATGTAGAGCGTGCGCGTTTTTCAGTCGAAGAAGTTGTTTCTCTTACCATCGAATTCTATCGCCGGAACTATATCGAAGGATTGTTTCTTTCCTCGGGGATCATCAGATCATCCGACAAGACGATGGAAGATATGGTGCGCATCATCAAGACCCTGCGCACCGAACATCATTTCAGGGGCTACATCCATTTGAAATCCATTCCTGGCGCTTCAGCCGGATTGGTGGAAGAAGCCGGACTTTATGCAGACCGGCTTTCGGTCAACATCGAAATGCCGAGCGACCAATCACTGCAAAATTTTGCGCCTGAAAAAGATGCGCTCGACATCAAGAAAGCCATGGCGGGTATCAGGCGCAGGATCGATTCGGCTTCAGAAAAGACGATACAAAAGAAAATCTCAAAGACTTTCGCACCGGCAGGACAAAGCACACAAATGATCGTGGGTGCCGATACCTCCGACGACACCTCCATCCTCCAGCGGTCGGCCTCGCTCTATGCAAGTTATGGACTACGGCGCGTTTATTATTCCGCGTTCAGTCCCATCCCTGACTCTTCAAAAGCTTTGCCCCTGATCAAGCCGCCTTTGATGCGCGAGCACCGGCTTTACCAGGCTGACTGGCTCATGCGGTATTACGATTTCCGTGTTGATGAGGTGGCGAGCGCAACACGGGATGGGATGCTGGATCTGGAGGTCGATCCAAAACTGTCGTGGGCCTTGGCCAATCGGGATCGCTTTCCTGTCGACGTCAATCAAGCGAGCCGCGAAATGCTATTGCGTGTTCCTGGTTTTGGAACGCGTGCCGTCGAACGCATTCTCAGTGCCAGAATGGCAACCACCCTCGGCTATGAAGAGCTTCGCCGTCTTGGTGCTGTGATGAAGAAAGCCAAATCTTTCATCACGGCCAGGGGCTGGACCCCGGCGGGAATGCTTGACAGTCAATCGTTACGGAACCGCTTCGTGGCAAGTGAGCAATTGCCGTTGCTGTGATGGTCTATCGCGCGGCCATTCCCGTTTTTGGAGCTTATGACACGTGGCGCCGAAAAGCACGGCTGTTTGCCTTGAACAAGATTTACCCCAGCCACGTTCTGTGGGAACGGGAAGGCGAAGCGGCTGGGCTTTTTAAGGCTGACTGCGATGACCTTGAGCCTCATGATGCAACACTTAAAGTGCCTAGAGATTTTCTCGAACTGGCGAAAGAAGTGGCCTGCTTCCACGATGCGAAGGGATTTTCTTTTCTGTACCGTGTGCTGTTTCGCCTGCAGGAAGACCCCCCGTTGCTCTCAAATCCCGCCGATGCTGAGGTGAGTGAACTTCGCAAAATATCCAAGGAAATTCACCGCGACTGCCACAAGATGAAAGCGTTCGTGCGATTTAAGGAAATCGCCAATGGTGAATGTGGCCGTCGGCAATTTGCAGCGTGGTTTGAGCCCGATAACTTCATCGTCGAACATGTGGCGCCTTTTTTTGCGAGAGCGCTTTGCCGATATGGACTGGGTGATCACAACGCCCAAAGGCACGGCAAAATTTCTGGCCGGCGCACTCTCATTCAACCTTGGCGACGGACAACCAGCGAAACTGACGGATGATATGGATGAACTTTGGCGGGCCTATTACGCCAGTATTTTCAATCCGGCGCGGCTCAAGGTGAAATCGATGCAGTCACATATGCCAAAAAATACTGGAAAAATCTGCCAGAGGCCAGTCTCATTCCGGAACTCATTGCCGGAGCGGCGGTTAAGGCCAAAGCAATGCGTGACAAGGCGCCATCAACAGCATCACGGAAGCTGGACAAGATTAAAGCTCCAGCAGTCATTGTTCCGCGCGTCGAAGAAAGTTTTGTTTCACTGGCTGTGGCAAAGGAAGCTGCAAGGCATTGTGAACGCTGTCCTCTTTATGCAAATGCCACACAGACCGTTTTTGGTGAAGGCAATGCAGGTTCTCATGTCATGTTTGTTGGTGAACAGCCCGGTGACCAGGAAGATGTCATGGGCCGTCCTTTTGTAGGCCCTGCCGGCAAGATTTTTGATGAAGCTTTGCGGGCCGCCGACATTGATCGCAACTCGTTTATATTACTAATGCCGTAAAACACTTCAAGTTCACGCCGCGCGGCAAACGACGCATTCATGAGAAGCCAAATACAGCTGAGATCCGGACTTGCAGTTTTTGGCTGCGTCATGAGATCAATTTCATCCGGCCGCGGACAATTGTGGCGCTGGGTGCAACGGCTTTGGAAGCGCTTACCGGAAACGGCAAAGGTATTTTGAAACGGCGCGGGTCTTTCGAAGGAGATCCAGCGGGGCATCGAGTTTTAATCACTTACCATCCATCGGCGCTTTTGCGCGTACCGGATGCGACAATTGCCTCCAGAATGAGGACCGAATTCTTTTCGGATATTGCGCAGTTGAAAGCTCGCGCACTGATTTAGGTCCGCTGGGCTTGCTGTTTCCGAGTAACCGCAAATCGCGACGCCACGGTTGATAAGACTGTTACGCTCAACTGCACTTGAAATGAGCTTTCCGATTTGGTCTGTTAATGATTGGCTCAATCTTAGGGAGGGATCGAATTGGATATTACAACGCTTACGCTGGTGCACACGGGGTTGAGTTTTCTGGCGCTCGCCTTTGGCATCGTGGCGATCCGGTCGTATTTTGCTCCAACGCCCCGCCTGTGGATCGACGTGTTCCTGATTTTAGATATTCTGGTGGTGGTTACAGGTTTTGTGTTTCCATTGCATGGTTTCACACCTGCGCTCGGCACCGGCATTTTGGCTTCAATCATCATCGTGTTGATGCTGGTTGGACGTTTCGTCTTTGGCCTTTCGGGCCTCTGGCGCAAGGTTTATGGGCTCGGTCTGGTCGCCAATGTGTTCTTTCTCGTCCTTGTAACCATTGCGCAGAGTTTCCAGAAGTTGCCGCCATTGAACGCTTTTGCGCCCACTGGCTCAGAGCCGCCCTTTGCCGTCGCACAACTGATTAACCTAGCCATTTTTGTCTGGATCGGGTTCAAGGTCCGCCGGCAACTTCGTGCAGTGTAAAGCGTTGTCACCGGGATAATAATAGTTTCATCGACTTCGTTGAAGGTGACGATTTTTCCACCAAATTTTGATTCATGAGCTCAGGAGAAAGTATGTCGTCTCTTTATGCGTCTGCGCTGGCCGAACTGGGCGGTGTGTTTGACAAAATCAATGAGAGTGAAGTCGATCATGCCTTGGACATGATCGCAAAGGCGAAGAAGATCGTGGTCTTTGGTGGTGGCCGCGAGCGGCTGCAGATCATGGGTTTTGCCATGCGGCTTTATCATATGGGCCTCAATGTTGCGGTTGAAGGCGACATGACCACACCACCGGTGGGCGAAGGTGATCTGTTCATCGTCACCTGTGGACCTGGGCAGATTTCCACGGCCCTGGCGCTTATGGGTGTGGCCAAGGAAGCGGGCGCCAAGATCCTGTTCATCACGGCGCAGCCGAAAAGCAAGGGTGCCGCCATGGCTGACTATGTGCTTACGCTGCCAGCACAGACCATGGCCAATGATCAGGGGAAGAAAGTGTCTTCGATCCTGCCGATGGGTTCACTTTTCGAAGGTGCTCTGTTCTTACTTTTCGAGATCATGATCCTGCGCCTGCGTGACATCCTGAAAGTGACGCCAGATGCCATGCGTGCGAACCATACCAATCTGGAATAGATTCTAGGCGGCAAGGATCTTCGTCAGTTGCCGGGCAGCCGCATTCAAATCGACATCGACATCCAAATCTTTCAGCGCTGCTCCCAACGCCATGACATTGGCAAGAACTGCTGCTGACGTAGCACGGGCACCGGTGTGGTCTATGCGCAGGAGCTGTGTGTTTGATATTCCATGGCAGGGCGAAACGAAGGCGCCCAGATCGTTTGCTTTCATGATCGCCGTTTTTGCATCAATATTCTCTGGAATTTCGAAGGCTGTCGCCAGATTCGAAGCCTGAGCATCAGTATTGATCCATATCTCTAGGCCGAGTGCTTTCAAGGCCGCGCGCATGGCTCTGCCGGCCAACGCATGCCGCGCTAGCACTGCCTCAATTCCTTCTTCTTCAATGCGCGTGAGCGCAGCGTCCAATGCCCAAAACTCCAGTGCCGAGGGCATACCGGGCACGGCCACTCGCCCGTTGTCGAGCCAAGACGACTTGAGATCGAGCAGATTGAGCACCGAGGGGCTCGATTTGGGTGAATTGGCCATGACATGCCAGGCGCGCCCCGAAATTGACAAGGCGGACAGGCCTGCCGGGCCACCCAAAGCCTTCTGTGGACCGATCACGCAGACATCGATGCCCAGTTGATCAACATTGAGCTCGTGCCCTCCCACGGAGGCGACAGCATCCACGATCAGCAATGCCCCGTATTCATGCGCGACTGTGGCGATATCGGCGAGAGGGTTGAGGATTCCACTTGAGGTTTCCGCATGAACTACGGCTATCACGTCAATTTTGGGTAAGATGGAGCATTGTCGGATTACTTCTGACATCTCGACCGGCAGGCCTTCGGCAGCGATGAGATCATGCACCGTTGCACCCGCCCGCCTCAGCCATTCACCATAGAAGTGGCCATAGGGGCTGGTCACGATGTTGAGGGCTGTCATGCCTCGATGGCCCAAGCTGTGAGCCGATGCTTCGAGCGCGACAATGGCTTCTGCCTGAACAAACACGACATCAGACTTTGTGTGCATCAGTGCTTTCAGACGGTCTGCCAAATTGGCGTACCCATGGGCAGGGAAAGCCGGCAGGTTGAGAAGCGCGTTGGGTGGTGAGAAAGGTGCAGTCACTTAGCAGTCACCACCTTACGTCCAAAGGTTGACACGTAGATGACCATTGCCACCGCCAGAAGTACCAATGTGAGACCAAAAATACTCGTCGCTGCAGCATAAATTGCCGGCGAAGGTCCATATTGCAAACTACCGAAAAGATAGACAGGCAGGGTGTTCACTACGGGTGTGGAGAGAAAATTGGAAATGACCAGATTATCAAAGGCGAAAACATAGCTGACCAGCGCCGCGACGATGATGGCGGGTGCAAGATGAGGAAGGATGATGTCCTTCAATACCTGCCATTGATTGGCGCCAAGGTCCATGGCGGCCTCTTCCAACGACTTGTCGAGCGTCAACAAGCCAGCCCGCACGATGAGCGCTGTCACGGCAATGCCCAGAGACGAAATACCCAAGACCAGTGTGGTCAATCCCAGCGCAAATCCCGACTCGGCGTAGAAGAGCAACAGGGACACGCCGATCACCGTCTCGGGTATCACCAGCAGGGTATTGACGAGGAGCGAGGCGAGGCGGCGCGTGATGGCTGACGGATGCCGGGCCATTGCGAGGCCAAGGCAGGTTCCCATCACGACGGCAATGAGTGCAGCCCAGAAGGACGCCTTCAGGCTGGTGAGCATCGACTGACGCAACGATCCATTGGTCCAAGCATCAAAGAACCAGGACACAGTCCATCCGGTAAAGGTTGATGTCTGCTTGCCCAACGAGCCCAGATTAAAGGAATAGATGAGCGAGGTTGCAATCGGCGCGAAGAGAAAGGCAATGGCCAGCATATACCAAATTACCAAGGGTGGACTGGTTTTCCTCATGCTCCCAGCTCCTCAAAGCCGCGAGTGGCTTTAGAGAGCACGGCCAAGATCACGCACGCGGCGATCAAGATCAATACCGCCATGGCAGATCCGACCGGATAGTTCTGCGCGCCGAGATATTGTGAAGCGATGGCCATGCCGATCAGCACACCCTTGTCTCCGCCGAGCAGCATGGGGATGACAAGTTCTCCAAGCATCGGAACAGCCGTCAACAATGCTGCCGTGGCAATGCCTGGCCGCGAGAGAGGCAGGGTGATGTACCAGAAAGTGCTCCATCGCGATGCGCCGAGATCGCTGCTCGCTTCGGCATATTCAGGCGCAATGCGTGAGATAACCAGCACCATTGGAATGATGGCAATCGGCATGTAGGCATAGACAATGCCTATGAACACTGCCGTCTGGGTATCGAGGATGTCCAGCGGCCCGGTGTGCAATCCAATAAGGTTCAGCACGAATTCGAGCGGCCCGCCGCGGGCAAGAATGATCTGCCAGCTCATGACCCTGATCAGGAAGCTGCTGAAATAGGGCACAAGCACGGCGAGCAACGAAAGGGCGCGAAGCTTTGGATTTTGCCGGGCAATGAACAGTGCCACCGGGTAGCTCGCCAGAATACAGAGGCTCGATCCCAAGAAGGCAAAGCGCAATGTGCGGAAAAATGCGGAGAGATAAAAACCGGATAGAGCAGTCGCATAATTTTCGAGCGTGAATGATGGAGAGATGCCACCGAATGTGGCGTGAAAGAAAGAGACGACAATGGTTATGAGCAGTGGAACAACGAAGAAAAGACTAAGCCAAATGATCGGAGCCGCAGCCACGGCGTGGTAAAACCACCGGCCAGAAAACAGTGCCTGTCTGGCCGTTGGTGCCTTGTCAGTTTCCGCGGAACTCACTCAAGTCTCATTGCCCGGCTGCTGCCTGCACGGCATTCTGCACTTCCTGATAGACGCCAATCGTTTCCGGATTGACGATGAAGGAAGTGAGCTTGGAGAAATCGAGACCATTGCCACCAAAAATCAAATCGGCGTTCTTGGTATCGCTGGAAAGCTTGGCCTGGAGGCCTGCAATGGCGGCAGGATAGCCGAGATATTCGGTTTCCTTCACCTGAATATCGGGCGAGAGGAAGAATTTGAGGAAGTCATAGGCCTGGTCAGTGTTTTGCGCCTTAGCGGCAATCGCGTAGTTGTCGATCCAGATTTCACTCCACGGACCTGGCACCACCCACTTCAATTTGGGATTCTGTTGGATTGCGCCGCGTGCCGCAGCCTGATTGGCCTGTGCAAGTACGATAGACCCATTGGCCAATGCGGCGGGATCGAAACTGGCAAAGGTTTTGACATGTTTGGCGAAGCCTTTGAGAAAGTCCGCCGTGCCGCGGATATCATCTGCGGTCGCCTTGTTCCAATCCTTGCCGGCAAGCCAAAGGGCGGGACCTACGGTTTCACCGGGATCTTTGGTGAGGCGCACCTTGCCTGACACTTCCGGCTTGGCACCCGCATCGAAGAAATCCTGCCAGGTCTTGATCTCGCGTCCGACAATGTCGGGATTGTAGACCACGCCCAGAAGGCCCCAATCCTTGGGGATTGAGTATTTGTTACCCGGATCAAAGTCGCGATTCAGGAGAGAGGGGTCGAGCGCCCCAAAGTCGATCTTGCTGTGATCAAGCTCCTGCAGCAATTTCTTGTCTGCAAGCTGCTTGATCCAGCCAGAGCTTGGAACGACGATATCGAAACCCGCGCCTGCTGGGCTGTTCAGCTTGGCAAACAGCGCACCATTGTCGTTGTAGGTCGCAATGTTTGGCGTCACACCACTCTTGGCTTGATAGGCGGCGAGATCGTCTTTCGAGAAATAATCGGGCCAGCTGTAGATGTTGAGCGCACCAGCTGCGCTCGCTGGGCACGGAAGGCCAGTGGCCAATGGAGCAGCTGCCAGACCCGCGAGCACAGATCTGCGGGACAGCTTGGAATTCGATAGATGCAACATGGAATGACCCTCTCAGACATCGACATCAGCTTGGTTTGATTGCTGTAGCCGAGCACACCACCGACGGCTTTAATTCGCGGTTCCGCCTATTGTTCCAGATTGCCTAACGACTGGATTTTCAGCACCTGTTTTCGATTATGGCATGCTCCACACAGGCCCGCAAATGAGCCTTCGTGTTTGCTGGCGCAATTTAGAAAAAATGAAATCAGGTTTCCGCAATATTTTCACTCGAAAACCCCATGTCATTCTTCCGGGCATGCGCGATGCCACCATCGTCTGCGTAGACGTTGTCCATGGTTGCGAGATCAAGATGACAGCGAACGGACCACTTCGACGTGATCATGAAGCAGACGGATCGTGGGTTTTTGCCCAGCTTTGTGGAACGAATATCCATCATTTTACATCATTTTATAATGGATACTTGCATAGGACATCATGATGCGTATCTCTTTCAAGATACTGTGCAAAATCGAGTTTGTCTTTGTTTGTGTGAGTGGAATTGATTTTAATTGATGTTTAAAACGGGATTGAGGATGATGGACTTTTCATGACCTAAAAGCTGAGCTTGACGTCCACTGGCACGGCCGTCGCATGAGACGGCCGATACAGAGCAGGAGACATTCAACATGAATGCGATGACGTTTGAACCTGATGTCAAGGTTCGCTCAAAGCAGTCCACCATCGGCTGCATTGGAGCGGGGATGATCATGGCCGAATGTCATCTTGCCGCTTATAAGGAGGCTGGCTTCAAGGTGGGTGCCATTGCCTCTCGCACCAAAGGCAACGCAGAGAAGGTCGCAAGGCGCTGGGGCATCACCCGTGTGCATGACACGCCGGAAAAGTTGATCGAAGACATGTCGATCGAAATCGTTGATCTGGCGTTTCCGCCCGATCAGCAGCCGGCACTCATCCGCCATGCGCTGAAACAGCCTCATATCAAGGCCATTCTCGCGCAGAAGCCTCTGGCTCTCTCCCTTGATGAAGCCATTGCCTTGCGGGATGAGGCGAAGACGGCAGGCAAGATCATCTCCGTCAACCAAAACATGCGCTATGACCAATCAATGCGTGTACTCAAGCAGCTGATTGACAGCGGCGCGCTCGGTGAAATTGTTTTTGCACAGATTGACATGCATGCCATTCCGCATTGGCAGACATTCCTGCAATCCTATGACAGACTGACTTACTCCAACATGAGCGTGCATCATCTGGATGTGCTGCGCTTTCTGTTCGGCGACCCGATCGATGTGACGGCCCAAACCCGCAAGGACCCGCGCACAACTTTCCCGCACAAGGATGGCATCGCGGTCTCGACGATAAACTTTAAGAACGGCGTGATGGCGGTTTCTTTGGAGGATGTCTGGTCTGGTCCGCGCCAGGATGGCTATGATAATGACCAGCACATCAACTTCCGCGTGGACGGGACTCAAGGCGTCGCCAAGGGCACGATTGGCTGGCCCACGGGCACTCCTTCGACCTTGAGCTATAACTCGATTCGTGACACCCACGGTAAATGGATGACGCCAAGCTGGAAAACGATGTGGTTTCCCCATGCCTTTATTGGCGTGATGGAGCAGCTGCAACACGCCGTTGCCACTGGCGATGCTCCCGCCTTGTCGATTGCCGACAATGTCAAGACCATGGCGCTGGTTGAAGCGGGCTACCGCTCCATGGCCGAACGCCGGACTGTCGCGCTTTCTGAAATCTCAATCCAATAATCAATCGCGGAGGAAACCATCATGATGCAGGCTGGCATTTTCACGGGCTACTTCCCCTACGGTGTGAAGGAGACAGCCGAGAAGATCAGAGCGCTCAATTTCAACACTGTGCAGCTTGATCTGCATTTCAAGGATATCGATCTCTCCGCTGGCCAGATCACCAAGGACAAGGCCAAGAAGGTGCGAGACACGTTCCGTGACCACAACCTGCCGATTTGCTGCGTCTCGGGCTACACCAATATCATCCATCCCGATAAGGCCGAGCGTGAAAGGCGCATCGGCTACCTCAAGGAGATTATCCGTAACGCCCGCCATTTCGGCACACCCTACGTGATCTCTGAAACCGGTACCTACAACACCGATTCTGACTGGGTGCATCATCCCAAGAACAAGACTGAAGAAGGCTTTGAGGAATGCCGCAAGGTGATCGTTGATCTGGCACAAACGGCTTATGACCATGGTGCTGTCTTCCTTCTTGAAACCTATGTGAACAATGTTGTTGGTTCAGTCGAGGAGACCGTGAAAATGTTTGCGCGCGTCGATCATCAGGGCCTTGGCCTGCTCATGGATCCTACGAACTATTTTGAGGCCCACAACATTGAAAAGATGGACCAGATCCTGAATCAGGTTTTTGACACGCTGACGGACAAGATCAAGATCGCGCATGCCAAGGATGTGAAGCGCTCAGGCACAGACAAATCGGAAAAACATGCTGATATGGGAGATGTCAATGCACTTGAAAGCCATACATTCCGTGGCGTTGGCGAAATTGAGCTGCCGGCCCCGGGGCTTGGCTCCCTGAACTACGATCTCTATCTCAAGCGCCTTTCGGAAAAGCATCCGAACATTCCGATGATCATCGAACATCTGTCGGAAGATGATGTGCCACGCGCCAAGGCGTTTCTGGACGGCAAGTTCCGCCAAAACGGCTTGTATGGAATGGTTGTGGAGACTCCAATGACCTACAGAGGACTGGAGGTAACATGAGCGGAAAATCGAAAAAGCGCGATTACAGCCTGGTCGGCGAAAGTTCGCGCAAGGCGGTGGAGACCGGGCTTGCCTCGGCCGAGTGGTACCACTCCGAGGTCCCGCGCGCGACGATGAAGGAGCTGATGCAGCGCCGGGACGGTCCAGCGATCCGAGACACCATCCTCTGGCTTGGCTTGATCATCTTGTCGGCCGCCGGTGCAATCTGGACCTGGGGGACATGGTGGTGCGTGCCGTTCTTTGCCGTTTATGGCGTGCTCTATGCTTCCGCCAGTGACTCTCGCTGGCATGAATGCGGGCACGGCACTGCCTTTCGTACGGGCTGGATGAATGATGTGGTCTACAACATCGCGTCCTTCATGCAGATGCGGAACCCGGTCAATTGGCGCTGGAGCCATGCACGTCACCATACCGACACGATCATTGTCGGACGCGATGCTGAAATCGCCGTCATGCGGCCGCCGGTGCTTCTCAAGGTGGGCCTTATGTTCACAGGACTGCTGGATTTCAGGTATTCGCTGCCGACCCTGTTCCGCAATGCGATGGGCAATCTTTCGGCGGATGAGAAGAGCTATATCCCGGAGCAAGAACAACCCAAGGCTGTCACCGCGGCCCGCTGGCATATCGCGATTTACATTGCCACAATCGCACTGGCGATCTTGATGCGTTCATTCTTGCCGCTGATGCTGATCGGCCTGCCGCGCCTCTATGGCACCTGGCACATGGTATTGACCGGACTATTGCAGCATATTGGTCTTGCTGAGAACGTTATAGACCACCGTCTCAACACCCGGACGGTCTATTTAAATCCCGTAAGCCGTTGGATTTATTGGAATATGAACTATCATGTCGAACATCATATGTTCCCCATGATCCCCTATCACGCGCTGCCGCGCCTGCATGAACTGATCAAGCATGATCTGCCAGCGCCCAATCCCTCCATGTGGCATGCCTACAGGGAGGTTTGGCCCGTGGTGCTGCGCCAGATGTGCTATGAGGATTACTATTTGAAGCGGGAATTGCCGCCTACGGCGCGCCCCTACAAGGCGGCCTTCCACGATCTCGAAGCTGTGCCCGCCGAATAAGGGGCAGGGCAGCCTGCGTTAGTTGCTTGCCAACTCAATGGGGGCGCGGGTTTCGAAGCTGTACCGTCTGAGCAACGGCCATGGTTGACGCAAAGGCTGCCAGTGCAATGACGATAATCAGGTCTCTCATCTGAATTCTCCGGAATTCAACCGGGTGTTCACCGGCCTCTATCAGCTTAAGTCGACCAGACTCATTTGGTTCCCTATGTCGACTTCTGGTTGAAATTTGCGCGTTGCTACCTTGCAGGATACTGACAAGTACGCGGCCCAAGTTCCTTTGCGGATATTTTCTGGTCGATTTTGACAATGTCCACAATGCCATGACATGTTGCTTCCCAAGGGGTATCGGGGAGAAATCCAATTCCATGCAGATCGTCTTTTCGGAAGAGCACCGTAATCATTTCCCGCAAGGTGAATTGGCCGGCGGGGAATTTGTGACACCTTTCGAACGGCCGTCGCGCATGGAATATATCTTGCGGGAGCTGAAAAAGCGGAAGATGACCGATCTCATTCGCGCCCAAGGCCTATGACCCCAAGCCGGTGTCCCGGGTGCATGGCGCGGATTTCCTGCATTTCCTTGAAACCTGCTGGGACGAATGGATTGCTGCCGGCTTTCGTGGCGAAATCCTGGCAGCAGGATTTCCCAATCGTGGCCTGCGCCAGCGCGTTCCCAAGGTGATTGATGGCAAGGTCGGCTATTTCACCCACTCGCTGGAGACGGCGATCACCGCCGGCACATGGACAGCCGCGAAGGCTTCGGCCTCGGTGGCGCAGACAGCCCAGAAGATCGTTTCGGGTGGCGCAAATCCGCTTTCGCGCTGTGCCGCCCGCCGGGACATCATGCGCATTATGACCTCTATGGCGGCTATTGCTTCATCAACAATGCGGCAATTGCAGCCGAAGGTTTCCTCATGGATGGCGCCAAGCGTGTCGCCATTCTGGATGTCGATGTACATCACGGCAACGGCACGCAAGACATTTTCTACAAGCGCGACGATGTCCTGTTCATCTCGCTGCATGGTGCGCCGGAAACGACCTATCCCTACTTTCCTTGGTTATGCCGATGAGAAGGGTGCGGGAAAGGGCGAAGGCTACAATATCAATTATCCGATCGCGCCCGGTAGCAAATATGATGTGTGGGGTGCCGCGCTTGCTGAGGCGATCAAGAAGATCGAAGCCTACAAGCCGGATGTGCTGGTCGTCTCGTTGGGGGTCGATACCTACAAGGACGATCCGATCAGTCCACTTAAACTTGAGAGTACAGATTTCATCACTTATGGCGGTGTAATTGCAAAGCTCAAACTGCCAACTTTGATCGTGATGGAAGGCGGCTATGCCGTCGAACAGATCGGCATCAACACCGTCAATATGCTTGAGGGTTTCGAAAACGGATGACGAAACTTGCCGTCACCCAGATGAAATCTCGCGGCACGTGGCAGGACAACTGCGACGCTGCCGAAGCTGTGGTACGGCAAGCCGCGAAAGCAGGTGCCCAGCTTGTTCTGGTGCAGGAGCTGTTTGATGCGGATTATTTCTGCATCGAACAGCATGCAAAGTTCCTGAGCACCGCGGAGGAGTTGCCGAAGCACAAAACGGTCGCGCGCTTCAAGGCCCTGGCGAAAGAGCTGGGCGTGGTTTTGCCTATCAGCGTGTTCGAGCGCGCCGGCCAAGTGCATTACAACACGACTGTGATTGTCGACGCCGATGGCTCGGAATTGGGCTTTTACCGCAAGAGCCATATTCCCGATGGGCGAGGCTATCAGGAGAAGTTCTATTTCGCGCCGGGTGATACCGGCTTCAAGGTTTGGGACACGGCCTTGGGCCGGATCGGGCTCGGCATCTGCTGGGACCAGTGGTTTCCGGAAACGGCGCGGGCGATGGCGCTAATGGGCGCCGAAATCCTGCTCTATCCCACCGCCATCGGCTCCGAACCGCCCAATCCGCAATACGATTCCAGCACGCATTGGCAGAATGTGATGCGCGGCCATGCGGGGGCCAACATCATGCCACTCCTGGCTTCGAACCGTGTAGGGACCGAGACTGCGCCCGATGGCCGCATTGTCACCTTCTATGGCCGGTCCTTCATTGCAGACTATCAGGGCGAAAAGCTTGCAGAGATGGACCGGATGGAAGAGGGTTTCCGCATTGCTGATGTTGATCTGAAAGAGATCGGCGCGTTGCGTCGCTCGTGGGGCGTGTTCCGTGACCGGAGGCCCGACTTGTACAAGGTGCTCTTAAGCCGGGACGGGGTTCATGCCTGAAGCCATAGCCATCGCAGTGAAAGACGTCTCCAAAGTCTTTGCCGATGGCAAGGGCGGCAGCTTCAAGGCGCTGGACGACGTTTCCGTTCAAATCCGCGAGAACGAGTTCTTCACACTGCTGGGGCCTTCGGGCTGCGGCAAGACCACACTGCTGCGGCTGATTGCCGGTTTCGAGTATCCGACGGAAGGGGCAATTCTTCTGCACGGCAAGGATATTGCCGAATTGCCGCCGTTCAAGCGGCCGGTGAATACCGTGTTCCAGTCTTATGCGCTGTTCCCGCATATGACAGTGGCCGACAACATTGCCTTCGGCCTGCAGATGCTGGGCAAGCCGGTGGATGAGATCAAGTGCGCGCGTGGCTGAAATGCTGAAGCTGGTGCGCATGGAAGAGCTGGGCGCGAGGCGCACGTCACAAATTTCAGGCGGGCAACAACAGCGCGTGGCGCTGGCGCGTGCGCTGGCACCAAAGCCGCAAGTATTGCTACTGGATGAGCCGCTTTCGGCGCTGGATGCCAAACTTCGCAAGGACATGCAGATCGAGCTCAAGCGCATGCAAGCCGAAACCGGCATCACCTTCATCTTCGTCACCCACGATCAGGAAGAAGCGCTGACAATGTCGGACCGTATCGCGGTGATGAACAAGGGCCACATCCTGCAGATGGGTGTGCCGACAGAAATCTATCAACGGCCTGCCAACCGCTTCGTGGCCAATTTCATTGGCGAGACGAATTTTCTGCGGGCGGCCATTTCTGGCAAGGCGGCAAAGCTCGCCGCAGGAGGCGAATTGGCTCTCACTTCTGGCAGCTCCGGCAAGGGGGACGTGACCATCGTGGTGCGGCCCGAACATGCGACAATCGGCGCGGTCAAAAAGGGTGCGCTCACAGGTGTTGCCGAAAATGTGGTCTATCTCGGCACTGATACGCATGTGCATCTGAAGCTGAGTGACGGTTCGCGTTTCGTCGTGCGGCAGCAGAACATTGGACACGGCGTCAGCAGCGTGGAAACCGGCAAGACCTATGGCATTGCGATTACGCCTGGAACGGCGCAGGTCGTGGCAGATTGAAGATGAACACGGAAAGCCAGGCCGCAAAAGACGGTTACGCTCGCGAGGCCAGGCGTAACGTTCTGCTGTCGCTGCCGGCTATCCTGGTCGTCGCCCTTTTTGGCGCGGTGCCGCTGCTGCTGATCGTGGTCTATTCATTCCTGAAAGCCGCACCTTACGGCGGCGTGCAGTGGATTTTCTCTACCGATGCCTATTTGAACTTCCTGTTCCAGCGCGACATTTTTGACGACACGCTGCAGTTCAGTTCAGATTTCCTGATGATCTATCTGCGGTCACTGGGCTTTGCCTTGATCACCACCATTTTTTGCCTGTGTGTCGGTTTTCCCACCGCCTATTTCATGGCGACACGGCCGCCAGCGCAGCGGAACCTGTGGGTGCTGATGATCACCATTCCTTTCTGGTCGAATCTTCTGGTGCGTACGCTGGCCATCATGTTCATCATCCGCGACGAGGGCCTTATCAATGGGCTCCTCATGTGGCTGCATGTCATCGACCATCCCATCACGATGCTGTTCACCGATTTTGCCGTGGTGATCGGCCTTCTCTATTCCTTCCTGCCCTTCATGATCCTGCCGCTCTATGCCAGCCTCGAAAAGCTGGATTTCCGGCTGGTGGAGGCGGGGTTTGACCTTTACGCAACACGCGGTGCGGTTTTGCGGCGCATCGTCATTCCGATTGCCAAGCCTGGAATCATCGCTGGCTGCCTGCTGGTCTTCATTCCGGCCCTTGGTGCCTATGTCACGCCGCTGATCCTGGGCGGCGGCAAGCACTTGATGATCGGCAGCCTGATTGCGCAGCAATTTGGTTCAGGCCGCAATTGGCCTCTGGGCTGCGCGCAGGCTTTGATCCTGATGGCGGCGGTGCTGGTGGCGCTGCGGTTCTATTCGAAATATACGTCGGGCAAGGTGCAGCATGGCTAACAAGCAGCTCGACCTGAAGGGCCAGCCTGGCTTCAAGGCCATCGCCATCTTCTGCCTGGTTATCCTCTATGCACCCATCCTGATCCTCGTACTATTTTCCTTCAATGCCGGTGACCTGATCATGCGGTGGGAAGGGATCAGCCTCAAATGGTATGGCGTGGCGCTGCAGAATGCAGATTTCTTCAGCGCGGCCAAGAACACGATGACCATTTCGATTTCGGCCACGATCATTTCTACCATTTGCGCCACGCTGGCAGCGGTGGCGATGACGCGGGTGAAAGCCTGGCGGGGGCTTGATGCAGCGTTGATGCTGATCAACCTTCCGCTGATGGTGCCGGAGATCATCACGGCAGTCGCCAGCCTGTCGTTTTTCGCTTTGCTGGCGGGCAAACTCAATTTGAACTTCGGCATCGGCAATCTCATTCTGGTGCATTCAGTGTTCTGCATTCCCTTTGCCTTCATGCCGATCCGCGCGCGGCTGCAGGACATGGACCTGACATTGGAACAGGCGGCGGCCGACCTTTATGCCACGCCGGCCCAGGCCTTCCGCCGCATCACCCTGCCGCTGCTTTCGCCGGGCATCGTGTCGGGGGCGGCACTGGCTTTCATCATTTCCTTTGATGATTTCACCATCACACAGCTGGTGGCGGGGCCAGGCCAGACCACACTGCCGCTGTTCATCTGGGACAAGATCAGAAAGCCACTGACGCCTGAGATCAACGCCATTTCCACGCTGCTTATTCTCGTTTCCGTCGGTTTTGTAGCGATGTCATTCATCACATCGCGGCGCAACCGGCTCAATACCTCGTGACATATTTAACCCAGGGAGACTGACATGAAGACTTTTCTGAAAGCTACCACGGCGGCAGCAATGCTCCTGCTTGTGGCTTCGCCGGCGATGGCCGCAGGTGAATTGCATATTTTCAATTGGGGTGATTACACCAACCCCGATCTGATCAAGAAATTCGAAGCCAAATACGATGTGAAGGTGACGCTGGATTCTTATGATTCCAACGAGACGATGATGTCCAAGGTGCGCGCCGGCAACTCTGGCTACGACATCGTGGTGCCTTCGGATTACGCCGTGAAGCTGATGTCGGATGAGGGTTTGCTGGAGCCGACCGAACCCAACAAGATGGACAACTTCAAGAACATGCGCCCGGAATTCGTGCATGTGTATTGGGATGATGGCCGCCACTATTCGGTGCCGTGGCAGTTCGGCATGACCGCCTTCGCAATCGACACTGCGAAATACAAGGGTGACATCAACACTTATGCCATCCTGTTCAATACGCCCGATGAGCTCAAGGGCAAGGTGAACATTCTCGACGACATCAATTCGACCATTCATGCGGCCGAACGTTATGCGGGTGTTCCGCGCTGCTCGGCCAACAAGGAAGATCTTAAAAAAGTCTCTGATGTTTTGATGGCTGCCAAGCCGGCGTGGAAGACGATGAGCTATGACACGATCACGCTGATGACAGCGGGCGATGTGACCGCGTCGATGACGTGGAATGGTGCGGCCTACCGCATGCGCCAGAAGATTCCGACGGTGGCTTTCGCGCATCCGAAGGAAGGCATCGAGGGCTGGATGGACAATGTGGCTGTGCTCAAAGGTGCGGCCAACATGGACAATGCCAAGCTGTTCCAGAACTTCGTCATGGATCCGGAAAATGCCGCGTTAATTTCTGCCTTCGCCGGTTATGACAACGGCATTGCGGGCAGCCACGCTTTCATGGACAAGAATCTCGCGGAATCGCCTGAAATCAATGCGCCGGCCGGTTCGCCGACGCCGGAGTTCGTACCGCCGTGTTCTCCTGAAGTTGTCGAGATTTACAACAAGATCTGGACGAACCTGAAAAAGTGATCGTTCCGAAACAGGACTGGGACCGGCCACCTTACAACAGGTGGTCGTTCCAGCATGTGCGCGAAATCCTGCCCACGGCCGAAGTCTGGCGTGGGCGGGGGCCAGTGCGTGAATTCGCGCGCAAAGAGGTGGCGCTTGGACGTACTTCCAGTGCAGGGCTTCAATGGCGAAGTACCGTTATCAGCATTCTTTGAAGAGACTTTTGCGGATGGTGTTCTTGTCATCAAGAATGACGCCATTGCCTTTGAGCGCTACTTCAATGGCATGGATGAGCGCTCGCTGCATCTCTCGCAATCGGTTGCCAAGTCCTTTACCGGAGCGCTGGCTGGCATCCTGATCGGCAAGGGCCTGCTTGATGTGAAGGCGCCAGTCACTGAATATTTGCCGGAACTAAAAAGCACGGCGTGGAATGGCGCTTCGTTGCAGCAGGTGCTCGATATGTCATCGGGCGTGCGCTTCAACGAGGAATATACCGATCCTTATTCCGATATCGGCCAAGTGGATGTCGCTTCGGGCTGGAAGGCGCCACCTCCCGGCAGCGATCCCCATTTCAAATGGCCGCGGCATATGTGGGAGCTGATCCTCGGGCTGAAACAGCAGGCATGGCCCCATGGCGACAAGTTTGAATACCGCTCGATTGAGACCGATGTGCTGGCCTTTGCGATGGAACGTGTTACGGGCAAACGCCTGCCGCAGCTTCTTTCCGAACAGATCTGGCAAAAAGCGGGGATGGAAGAGAGCGCTAACTTCACCGTGGATCCCGCCGGCTATGCCATTGCGGATGGCGGGCTCAATGCCTGTTTGCGGGATTATGGTCGTTTTGGTCAGCTGATCCTGGAAGGTGGCGGTGGGATCATTCCGTCAAACTGGATTGAGGCAACGCGCAACGGTGACCACACCAAATTTGGTACGCCGTATTCAAACATTCTTCCGCGCGGGGCCTATCATAATCAGTTCTGGATTGAGGACCCCGAACACCGAGACGCTGATGTGCCGCGGCGTGTTCGGCCAGCTCATCTATATCAGCTGGCAATATCAGATGGTGATCGTGAAGCTTTCCACATGGCCGGAATTCATCAATCCGAAATTCATGGCGGCCACCCTGCGGGCCTGCCATGCGATTGGGCGCGCTATCAAAAGTGAACAACTGTCGATGCCAGCCCCATGCCATTGCGGCAGAGTGGACTGATGCTGCTTCTATAGAATGAAGTCTGACGCTGTCAGAGGATGATTGCCTGTCAGCTGGATCTGGAAATCTGCTTTGCCATCGCCGTTCACATCGCCTTCGACAAAGGTGCGTGTTGTTTTGAATGTACCAATGCAATTCGCCTGCAGTATTTGTAAAGGCGCCGTTTCCATTGTTTGCGGTCAGATGAAATGCGTCGTCGCCGCTCGTTGCGCTAATGGCATCAATCAGCGAAAGATCAATCTTGTCCTGACCCGATGTGAAATCGGTGATGAGATCTGCAGGAGACATAGTGGTTGTGGTGTGGCCCCTGGTTATCGTGGTGGTTATTGTTGGCGCTATGGCATCGGAGAGCGTGGTAAAGACAAAAATATCGTTGCCGGCGCCGCCAGTCATTTTGTCTGCTCCAGCGCCACCAATAATGATGTCGTTGCCTTTGCCGCCGTTGATGGTGTCATTGCCGGCAAGGCCAAAAATCTTGTCAGCGCCGGTTGATGCCATTCAGACTGTTGTTGGCGGTTGAGCCATTGATGACCTTGAAGGGTGATGAAATGGTCGTTGTTGCGCTTGAGGTGTCGATCAACCAAAGGTTGAGGAAGGGTTTGACAGGGTGATGCTCAAGGCTGAAGTGGCCGCTGTCACACCCAGATTTTGCAACGCAATCGTTACCGTCTGGTCTGTATCACCAGCGGCAAATGAAGCGGTGCCGCTGAGAGGACCGGAAAGAAGGCCTGCCGGAACGGGACTATTGCCAGAGCCAGCGATGACATAGTTGACAGTTTCGGCTTGAGTTGCGGCGGCAGTCAGATGGATATCAAAGGTGATATAGGTCGTGCCGGTGCCCGCAATGGTCACTGTCGGATTGCTGGCAACGGCCGCTACATGATCCTGGAGCGACGGTGGCGGTGGCGGGGGGTGTTGTGTCCGGTTCCTGCACCGGCCTGCAACTGCGCCGCCGTCATGGTGACATCGGAGAACTGGAAGCTTTCGACGTTGGTCACTGTGTCAGTGCTGCCGTCGGGCTTTTTGATCAGGAAGTCGTTTGCTGGTGGCATCGTAGGTGATGATATAGCTGCTGTAAGCGCCTGAATATATGAGCGTGTCGGAATCTGCGCCGCCATCTATGACATCGGAGCCGTTGCTGGCCTTGATGATATCGTTACCTGCGCCACCGTTCAACGTGTCATTGCCTGCACCGCCAATCAGTGTGTCGTTGCCGGCATTGCCCTTCAGAGTGTCACCGGCATCGTTGGCCGTCAGCGTGTCATTGCCAGAACCGCCAATGGCATTTTCAATGGTGCAGCTATAGGCAATGGAGAAATTGTTGATCATGCCATCGAAGGAGCTGAACGCACCTGAATGCAAATCGACAATTGAATTTGTTGTGTAGCCACTCAAGTCCAGTGTGTCGTTGCCGGAGGAATTGAAAACGCACATGATGGGATGAGCATTTTGCGAGAAATTGTAGATGGCGGCTTCTGACCCTGTGATCGTCGAGTTGAAGCCGTAAACGGTATCGCCAGTACGTGTCGTGGTGGAGACACCATAGATATTCTGCATCGTCAGAATATCATCAAGCATCGGCGTCTGGGCATCATAGCCCAGCCAATTTCCCCAGGCGATTTCCTTGCTGTAGAGTTGGCCCGTGTTGCTGTCGGTGCCGTCGCCCATGCTGGGGCCGAAGTACGACATGATGGAATAGACCGTGCTGTCCTGATAGCTGCCAGGTTCCGGCGTGCCTTGCGCCCGCGTTGTAATTGCCGGCATGTTCGAGACCGAAAGCATGGCCCATTTCGTGGATGAAAGTGGCAAAGCCATGCATGCCGATCGTGGGATGCACGAGATCGTTTGTCGTGCCGTAATGGGTGCCATCAAAATAGCGATTGAACCACACGCTGCCTGTCGTCGGGAAATACGTATGGGCGTAGTCGGATCCGGTGCTATCGAGGAAATAGCCCATCGTAATATTGGCGGAGCCGGTACCGTTGCTGACGACAGGCTTTGCGATCAAATCGGCCCAAAGTGTGATGGCGAGATTTGCCATGGCGACCTGCTGTGTGGTGCTCAATGCGGTGAAGCTATTGAGCTCGCTCGACCCTTTCATGAAGGTCTTGGAGGTGGGAAGTGAATAGGTGATGGTCGAGCCGGTCCAATGAGAACCACTGTCAAGCTGATTAATGATCTGGCTGGTCGTCAGAACGGTCAGGGCCATCGATGTGTTCCATTTTGGCGAAAAACACAGCGATAGAATGGGAGCTTATTCAAGCCTGAATGGCATGATTCAAATTTTTACAAATTGGTTAGGAGGGTTAAGGGATTGTTAGTCTGACCGCCAAACTAACCAAACTCCTTCCACCAATGGCGTGCGATATCGATCCTACGGGGAACCCAGACCTTTTTTTTCTTTCCAATGTAATCGACAAATTTTGCGAGACCCAAGGCCCGGCCCGGCCGCCCGACGAGCCGGCAATGCAGTCCGACCGACATCATCTTTGGGGCACCTTTCTTTCCTTCCTCATAGAGATAGTCGAAGGAATCCCTCAGATATTGATAGAAATGTTCGCCAGTGTTGAAGCCCTGCGGGGTAGCGAAGCGCATGTCGTTGGCATCAAGTGTGTAGGGAATGATCAGGTGTTTTTTGCCATCTGGCTTGTCCAGAAAATAGGGCAGATCATCGGCATAGTCGTCCGATGAATAGAGGAAGCCGCCTTCTTCCATCACCAAACTGGTGGTGTTCATTGAGCAGCGACCGGTATACCAGCCGAGCGGGCGTTGGCCGATCATTTCCGTATGAATGCGGATAGCTTCGGCAATGGAGGCACGTTCCACTTCCTCTGACATGTCCTTGTGTTCCACCCATTTCCAACCGTGGCTGGCGATTTCCCAGCCCGCCTTTTTCATAGCTTGGACCTGTTCCGGCGAGCGCTGCAGGGCGGTTGCCACGCCGTAGATGGTAAGGGGGATTTTGCGGCTGGTGAATAGCCGATGCATGCGCCAGAAGCCCGCGCGCGCGCCATACTCGTAAATCGACTCCATGTTCCAGTGGCGCTGGCCTACCCAAGGCTGTGCTCCCACGATCTCTGAAAGGAATGCTTCTGACGCGGCATCACCATGGAGAATGCAGTTTTCTCCACCTTCCTCATAGTTGAGCACAAACTGCACGGCGACATATGCCCCGCCGGGCCATCTCGGATCGGGCGTTTTCTGCCCATAACCTCGCATGTCGCGCGGATATTTCTCCGTGTCAGCCATGACCACCCCAAGGTCCATGGAAAGCGCCACTTTCGCCAGCACGCTCAAATCCATGGGCGCCAAAGAAATCGCGCTGTGCCTGGATCAGATTGGCAGTGCCGCGGGATTGCCGGTAACCGTCAAAATAAGAAAGCGCATTTGAAAGGGCAGGGGCAGGCGCCCCAGTCAAGGCGCTTTGCGACACGACGGCACGCAAGGCCGCGTGATCCTTTTTCATCATCTTGATAAAAGCCGGCGCCATCAGCAGGTTGCCACCCTTGTTGCCAGCAAAGGCCCTGGTGATTTCGCCGAGGAACTGCGAGCGGATGATACAACCATTGCGCCAGATCGCTGCCACGGTGCCGAGCGGCACATTCCAGCCAAATTCCTTGGAGGCCGCTTCCATGACGGCAAAGCCTTGCGCATAGGCGGCAATCTTTCCGGCGTACAATGCGCCTTCGAGCTGTTTCAGGAAGGCGGTGCGGGATTTCACCGACATCTTCTTCTTAGGAAGCTTGTAGGCTTTATCGGCCTTTTCCCTCTCCGGTTTCAGAGCCGACATGATGCGGGCATCCACTGCCGCCTCAATGGCGGAGGCATTGATGGCGAGATTCTGCGCCTCGATGACCGACCATTTTCCGGTGCCCTTTTGGCCTGCACGGTCGACGATCACGTCGACGATGGGTTTCTTGGCCTTGGCATCAACGACGCTCATCACTTTTTGCGTGATTTCGATCAGATAAGAATTGAGGCGGCCCTTGTTCCAATCGCCAAAGACCTTGGCGATTTCGGCGGCCTTCATGCCCAGACCATCGCGCATCAAACCGTAAATTTCGGAGATCATCTGCATGTCGGCATATTCAATGCCGTTGTGAATGGTCTTGACGAAATGGCCCGCACCATTGGGGCCAAGCCACGCGGAGCAAGGCTCGCCCTTGTATTTGGCGGAGATGGCGGTCAGCACCTTTTCTATGCGCTGATAAGAGCTTTCCAGCCCACCCACCATGATCGAGGGTCCGTGCCGCGCACCTTCCTCGCCGCCTGAAACCCCCATGCCAATAAATGTGAGTCCAGTGTCCTTCAGAGTCTCAAAGCGCCGCATGGTGTCGCGGAAATTCGCGTTACCGGCATCAATGAGAATATCATGTGCCTCAAGCAGAGGCCGAAGCTGGTCCATGACCTGATCCACAGGCTCTCCAGCCTTGACCATGATGATGACCGGACGCGGCGGGCGGATAGCTGCCTTCAACTCTTCCAGGTCTTGCAGGCGGTGATGTTGGAGGCAAGTTTGCCGGCATTGGCCATCACTTCCTTGGTGCGCTCTGTGTGGCGATTCCAAATCGCAACCTTGAAGCCTTTTTCGGCAATATTGAGCGCGAGATTTGAACCCATCACGCTCATGCCAATGACGCCAATTTCCGCGATGGACATGTTCACTCCCTGATTTTTCCAGAACTTGCCATGAAAGGAGGAGGGGCAAAAGCCTTATTGCGGTTTGCGCCAGCGCGCAGCGGCTTCATCATCACTGCTTTTGGCATCCACCCAGTGCTTGCCGCTGGATCCTTCCTCAATTTTCCAGAACGGCGCTTTGGTCTTCAGCCAGTCCATGATGAAGGCGCAGGCCTCGAAAGCAGCTTCGCGGTGGGCGGAAGCGGCAATGACGAGGACAATATCTTCGCCCGGCTCCATGCGTCCGTAGCGATGAATTACCAGCGTTTCCTGCAATGGCCAGCGGCTGCGTGCCTCGGCTTCGATCTCAGACAGGGCGCTTTCGGTCATGCCGGGATAATGCTCAAGGGTTAGCGCCGAGACTGACTTGCCCGTCCGAGAGATCGCGCACGCTGCCGACGAACAAGGCAAAACCACCGATATCAATACGCCCCTTGCGCAGTGCGGCCAACTCCGCACCCGCATCGAAAGGTTGTTCCTGGACCCGGATCATCGTTCCAGCATGGCTGAAGCCAGCGATGAACTCAATCAGCGAGGACGCGGGTGGTCGGAAATGTGATTTCGACCAAAGTGCCCTTGTGTGGTTCGCTCGACATGGAAAAGGCCGCACGGTTGGCTTCCACCAATGCCTTGGTGAGCGGTAGACCAAGGCCGGTCCCCTGGCGATCGCGGCCTGGGGTATCGATGCGCATGAAAGGCTGCAAAGCCTTCTTCAATTCGCCTTCCGTCATGCCGATGCCCGTGTCCTGTAGGCGCAAAGCGAGTGCACCATTTGGCCCGATCAGGGCCGAGACGATCACTTGGCCTCCAGCATCGGTGTATTTGATGCCATTGGAAAGAAGGTTGAGCATCACCTGGCGCATGGCGCGCTGATCAGCCACCACGCGCGGCAAATTATCGGGGAAGGCACGGCGCAGCAGTACGCGTGCTCGCGTGGCCTGTTCCTGCAGCAGGTTCGAAGCATGGTCAAAACAATCCAGCAGGCTGACAGCGGTGAAATTGAGTTCCATCCGCCCAGCTTCGATCTTGGAGAGATCAAGAAGATCATTGATCATGGCGAGCAGGTGACTGCCTGAGGCATGGATGTCGTTCAGGTAGCCACGATAACGTTCATTGGCGATCTCGCCATATTGGCCCATGCGCATGATTTCTGAAAAACCCATGATGGCGTTAAGGGGCGTGCGCAGTTCATGGCTTACGCGGGCGAGAAAATCTGACTTGTGCCGGCTCGCCTGTTCGGCAGCATCCTTGGCATCCCTGAGCTCGCGTTCGGTGCGTTTCCAGTTGGTGATGTCGCGGACCACGACGCAATAGTGGGAAGACAGGCCCGCCTGCAGGCGTCCAATATTAAGAAAGAGCGGCACGTGGCCGCCCTGCTTGACAACGCCGGTAACCTCGCGGCCGTCGTTGAAAACACTGGCGAGACCTTCGCCATCTAGGCCAGCAAGGTAGTCTTTGACGATTGTTGCGCTTTCTGGGCTGAGCAAGCTGATGAAGGGGCGCTTCAAAACTTCTGCGTTGCGGTAACCGAAGATCGCTTCAGCACCGGCCGAGAAATCCTTGATCGAGCCATCCTTCTCCAGCGTGATGATACCATCAGAAGCAATGTCGAGGATCGAGCGCAGCTCCTTTTCATTGGTTGGCGTAACATGCAGAGGAGTTGACTCTGCCGGGACAGTTGCGAGCGGCGCGATTTCCAGATGTCGAGGTTCGGGGGCTGGCGCGGGTGGGGTTTCCGAGGGACGTCCTGGCCGTCTGCGCGGCTGCTCGAATTTGAATTGGTCGGCACCGCCATTCTGCCACGGCACGAGCTGGCGATGGACCACGAGCTCAATGGTGCCGCCATCGGCCTTGGGCAAGCTCACTGTTCCTTGGCGCGCCGGGATTTGACTGAGCGTTTGCCAGAGCGATTTGCTTGCCATCAAAGATGCGGCATCAGCATAACCCAAAAGGCGGGCCAACATCTGGTTGGCATAGGCAGGTCTGCCATTCTGGCAGATCGCGAGAGGCAGGGGACTTTTCTCGAACGCCTCGAGCAACGGTTTTGGGAAGGGAAATGTTGGCGGTGATGGAGTGCTAGGCGGCGACGCTGCTGCGACAACCTTTAGCGGTTCGGGTTTCGGAACCCCGGTGGGTTTTTCAGTGGCTGCTGGTTTTTCTGCTTTGGGTTGCTTTGACCCTTGCGCCTGAGGTCTTTCAGGCGTGACAACGGCTCCGGAACTTTTCCGGCTGATATCTTCGGAGGCCGGGCGTTCAGGCGTGCCCAAAGGGTCTTGCAGTTGGCCCGTCTGCATCTGGCGTTCCAGTTGGCGGCGCTCGGTGATGTCCTCCATTGTCATCAAGGCGTAGACATCACCTTCCTGATGAATGCGCTTCAATGTGAAGCGAGCCTCACGCGTGCCATAGGGGCTGACATAAGACGAGATGAGGCTGACGAGTTTCGCCTGCCCCAAACGGTTCAGGATGTTTTCAGCCTGGCTTTCTGGCAGCAACAGCTGCGCCAAGTGAGAGATGGTTCTGCTGTTGAAAAGGCTACGCGCCATTTCGTTGGCAAAAATAATGCCGCCGGTCGGAGCCAGCGCACAGGTGGCAGAGGGCAAGTCCTCAAACAGTTCAAAGTGCGAAAATGCTGCATTGCGTGTTGGGCTTTGCGCGACAGCGATGATGCCATCGCGGCCATCGGCAAGGGTATGAATCCAGCAATCGCAGGTCAGAGGATCGGCCTTGCCGAGAGACGGGAAATCCAGAACCACGGTCACGGCGCTTTCGCGCGACAGGCTTTGCTGGAGCTCGGACAGGGTTTGAAGACCGGGCTCTTCAGGATCGAAGGGACGATCGACAAGCTCAAAGACCGAAGCCGCATCGAAGGCCACCACGCCTGCACTATTGGCCCAAACCACACGGCCGCGTGTTACATCCCACAGCCAAGCCGCGTCTGAAGACTGGCGTAAATCCTCCAGCGTTTGCAATGGCTTGTTCGACAAATTCCACTTACTCCGAGCGCTACAGCGGAAATAAACAAGTTTTGTGGAAAAGGTCCAGCGCTGTTAAAGGTTTATTAAGCACCTTTCTCGCGCCTGTGGATTAATCCGGTCCGGTTTTGCCGGTTGAAATTGAAAAGCGTTGCCGCTAACAGGTTCAGTGTTGCAGTGCGCAGAGGTTTTAAGCTGGCGTTAACTGTAAGGCGCCGCCTTAGCTCAGTTGGTTAGAGCACCAGATTGTGGATCTGGGGGTCCCCGGTTCGAGCCCGGGAGGTGGTACCATCTTTCAAAGCAGTCGAGTCTTCAGCGACAGCAGATATTTTCCAAATTTCCAGACGCCATCCGGCTTCGAAAATCAGCCCGTCAAGATATTGGCGGCGTCTGAATCGGTGGATGCCGGATCCGATGTATTGGCCGCGGCGGGGTCTGAAGTCGTCAAGGTGGAGGCGGAGGAAGTCGCGGCACTGACTGCAGGTGCGCCACCGCCGTGATGATGGTGATGATGTCCAGCATGCTTGGGGCCATCTGACATGGCGGTCTGCAAATCCTGCTGCAGTTTCTGTTCAGCCGATTGCGCGGAAGAAGTGTCGCCTGATTGTGCGGCGCTGATCAAGTTCTGCAGATCGCCAATCAGCGTTTTGCTTGGATCGGTGCTGGTTGAGGTATCTGTTGCTGAAGCCGCCTGTTGCGTGGCATCCGTAGTTTGGCTGGTGAAAGCCCGCAGATCTTGTGCCACAGCTGTTGCGGCTGATTGCATGCTGTCCGAGTCACCTGAGTTGACAGCATTCAGAAGACTGGTCAGATCTTTTGCCATGCCACGCAGGTTGCTGCCGGGACTTTCATTGCCGCCATAGGGAGAATTCGACATGTTGGCCTGCACCTGCTGCCAAGCGTTCTGGGCAGCAGAAAGATCGCCGGACTGTACGGCGGAGACGAGATTGGAAAGGTCCATGTGCGGACGTCCGGGCCGACTGGAGGTGCCCGACGATGAATCATCGGAGCTACCCTCGTTGATGCCGAGCGACTGATCCGTCTGCTGGAGCTGTATAAGTGCCTGTTGCGCGCCGGCCGTGTCCCCGCTCTGCACGTCCTTGACCATGTTCTGGATCGACTGGCGGCGCGTGCTCCACAGTTCAAGAATTTGCGATCCGGAATTGGAATTGACCTGCATGAAAGGCTCCTTGGCTTTGGTCAAGGCTTGGCGCGCGGGGCTTGCTTGAGCCTGTTTTTCGCGGGTTTTTGCGTTACATCTCGTTCAGGTCGTTAAGGAATTGCGAAGAAGACTGGGCTCCGTGCGCGCGCCTTGTGAATTTGTCTTTAACCAGCCGCTGCGTTATGGGAGGAGATCATGAACCCCGATCAGTTTCCTGCCATCGAAGACCTGCGCGTGCTCTACAAAAAGCGCGTGCCCAAAATGTTCTACGACTATTGCGAGTCGGGGTCGTACACCACCAGCACGTTCATCGAGAACACCACCGCCTTTGCCAAATATCATCTGCGCCAGCGGGTGGCGCGCAACATTGACAACCGCTCGACCGCTTCAGCGATGGTGGGGCAGGACGTGTCCATGCCAGTGGCGCTGGCGCCGGTTGGTTCCTGTGGCATGAACCACGCCGATGGCGAAATACACGCGGCTCGCGCGGCGGAGAAGTTCGGCGTGCCGTTCACGCTCTCGACCATGAGCATCTGTTCGCTGGAAGATGTGGCGGCTGCGGTCACCAGGCCGATCTGGCTGCAGCTCTACATGATGCGCGACCGCGACTTCACCACGCGGTTGGTGCAGCGCGCCAAGGCAGCCAAGTGTTCGGCCCTGGTGCTGACGCTTGATTTGCAGATTCTTGGCCAGCGCCATCTCGACCGGAAGAACGGCATTTCCTCACCGCCGAAGCTCACCGTCCGGAACATGCTCAACATGGCAACCAAGCCACGTTGGTCGCTGGGCATGCTGGGCACCAAGAACCGGCGTTTCGGCAATGTCTTCGGCCATGCCAAGGATGTGGCGAGCCTTGCCGATTTTGGCGCCTGGACCAACAGCCAGTTTGATCCGACGCTCGACTGGTCATCGGTCGAATTCATTCGCAAGCAATGGGACGGCAAGCTCATCCTCAAGGGCATCAATGATGTAGATGATGCAAAACTCGCTGCCAAGACCGGAGCTGATGCCATCATCGTCTCCAACCATGGCGGGCGGCAGCTTGATGGCGCCTCCGCCACCATCGACATGCTCGGGCCTGTCGTCGATGCGGTGGGCAAGAAGATCGAGGTTCATATCGACGGCGGCATCCGCACCGGCATTGATGTGATGCGCGCCTTGGCCATTGGCGCCAAAGGCACATACATTGGCCGCGCCTTTGTCTACGGGCTGGGTGCTGGCGGCGAAGCGGGTGTGACCCGCGCGCTGGAGATTATCCAGTCCGAGCTGTCGATTACCATGGGCCTGTGCGGCGAACGCAGCATAGCCAATGTGGGCCGGCACAATCTTCTCGACTATGGCATTCCAAAATCGCGTTGACCCCTGGGGTGAACTGCACGCCGTTCCAAGCCGCGGCACCATGCTGGGCAACCGTGGCGGCAAGTTTCACCGTAATGACAAGACGCTGAGCAAGAGGCGCTGGGCCACGCATCACTGGATTGCTTGCGAGCTGCATTACAAGAACATGCATCACGAGGCGATGGGGCCGGGCTACACCTCGCTGTTCTTTCTCGATGAGGTGACGGCGCTGGCCGCTGGCCACCGGCCCTGTTTCTTCTGCCGGAGACAGGAGGCCAAAGCATTTCTGGATAACCAAAAAGTCGATGGGTTTGACCGGAAATTGCATCAGGAACGGTTGTCTGCGTCGCTGTTTGGCGATCCCTCGTATTTGCCCGATGGTGCAATGGTGGAATGGAATGGCGCGGCTTATGCCTGCAAAAATGGGAAACTTTTGCGCTGGTCCTTTGATGGTTATGACGCGGCGGCGCCCATGCCCCGCGAGGCTCGCATTCTCACCCCAACCTCCATCGTTGCAATTCTGGCCAAAGGCTATAAACCGCGCTGGCATCACAGCATTTCGCGCGATCACGGTCAGTTTTGAATTGAAAATTCAAAACTGACAAAACGTGATCGATTCGTTAGAGATGTGCGTGATCGGACGCAAAACCGGCGTCCACTTTTGCTGATCACGCACATTGGAGGCGACATGAAACTTCTGCGTTATGGCCCGAAAGGCAAGGAAAAGCCGGGCATTCTCGACCAGCACGGCAAGATCCGCAGCCTGGCCAAAGTCATCAAGGACATTGATGGCGAGGCTATCTCTCCCGCTGGCCTTGCCAAACTGAAGAAGGTCAATGTTGCCAAGCTGCCGCTGGTGCCGGGCAAGCCGCGCATCGGCGCCTGTGTGGCGGGCTCGCAGAAGTTCATCGCCATTGGCCTCAATTATTCAGACCATGCCGCCGAGAGCGGCATGAAGGTGCCGCCGGAGCCTATTATTTTCACCAAGCAGGTGTCGTGCATCTGCGGCCCCAATGACGTGATCACCATTCCGCCCAAGTCAGAAAAGTCAGACTGGGAAGTGGAACTCGGCGTCATCATCGGGCGCAGGGCCAAGAACATCAAGGAAGCCGATGCGCTCAAATATGTAGCAGGCTATTGCACAGTCAACGATCTTTCCGAGCGCGAATTCCAGGCCGAGCGTTCCGGGCAGTGGACCAAGGGCAAGTCCTACGACACGTTCGGTCCCATCGGGCCCTGGCTGGTGACGAGGGACGAAGTCAAGGACCCGCAAAACATGCATCTCTGGCTCGAGCTCAATGGCAAAATGGTGCAGGACGGCTCGACCAAGACCATGGTCTATGGCGTCGCCTTTATCGTGGCCTATCTGTCGCAGTTCTTCACGCTGTTGCCGGGTGACATCATCACGACCGGCACCCCGCCGGGGGTGGGCATGGGCATGAAACCGCCGCAGTATCTGAAGCCGGGCGACAAGATGGTCATCGGCATCGACGGGCTGGGCGTGCAGCGCCAAGTGGTGAAGCGCGACCGTTAAGCCATTGGGGCTGCCGTTCTTGCTCCGGAACGGTCCATCCATTACAAGCCCGGCATGACCGACAAAGCCAAAGCCTCCCGCCCCAAGGCCCGCGTGGCCCGGGGGTTTCGTGATATTGACGCCGATGAAATCCGTGGCGTGCGCGCCATGCTGGCCACCATCCAGCGGGTTTATGAGTCCTATGGCTTTGAGCCGGTCGAGCAGCCTTTCGTCGAATATACCGATGCGCTCGGGCAAATTCCTGCCGGATCAGGACCGGCCCAATGCCGGCGTCTTTTCCTTCCAGGATGACGACGAGCAGTGGCTGTCGCTGCGCTATGACCTGACGGCGCCGCTGGCCCGCTATGTGGCCGAGAACCATCTGAAGCTGCCGACACCGTTCCGCAGCTACCGGCAGGGCTGGGTGTTCCGCAACGAAAAGCCGGGCCCGGGCCGCTTCCGCCAGTTCATGCAGTTCGACGCCGACACGGTGGGATCGTCTTCGCCGGCTGCCGATGCTGAAGTGTGCATGATGGCGGCGGATACGATGGAGGCGCTGGGGATCGCGCGTGGGCAATATGTGTTGAAGGTCAACAGTCGCAAAATTCTGGATGGCATTACTTGAAGCAGTTGGATCGTATCGGATGATCAATAGATGAGATCACGCGTCTAGTAGTTCTGCGCGCTATCGATAAGCTTGACCGCCTCGGGCCGAATGGCGTTCGCGCATCCTCTTGGCAAGGGACGAAAGGACGAAAGCGGAGACTTCACCAAGGGTGCAGAACTTACGACAGCTCAAGCAATCGAAGTATTGCTTGACTTGAATCTTTCGGCACGCTTAGATGCGGAACGAATGACTCTGACTGACGATCTTGCATCGATCTTGGCAGCGAAAGTCTTATCAAGTCTGGAATGCAGACAGTTCGAGCTGGGCTCGGCAGAGACTGCGTCGACAATTGCTGAATCTCACTGATGCAGCGCCGGTTATGGCGCTGATCGGATTCGGATCGATCCGACCGTTGTGCGCGGCCTTGAATATTATACCGGCGCTGTCTTTGAATGCGAACTGCTGATGGAGACCAAGGACGAAGACGGCAACACCGTGCGCTTCGGCTCGGTCGGCGGCGGCGGGCGCTATGACGATCTTGTCGCGCGCTTCACTGGACAATCGACGCCGGCCACAGGCTTTTCGATCGGTGTGTCGCGACTCTATTCCGCGCTGAAGCTGGTCGGCAAGGCGGCGACGCAGGACACGCTCGCACCCGTCATTGTCACGGTGATGGATAAGGACCGTCAGGGCGACTACTGGAAATTTGTTCAGGAGCTGCGTGCCGCGGGCATCCGCGCCGAGATGTTTATCGGCACTGGCAACATGGGCAAGCAGATGAAATATGCCGACAAGCGGGGCGCGCCGCTCGTTGTGATCCAGGGTGGCGATGAAAAGGCCAAGGGCGAAGTGCAGATCAAGGATCTGCGTCTCGGCTCTGAGCTGGCTGCCAACATTGCCTCGCGCGAGGAATATGCCAGCCAGCGTCTGGCGCAAGTCTCGGTGCCGGAAGCGCAACTCGTCGAGAAGATCAAAGAGATGTTGCGGGGATGAAGTCTCTTCTCTCTCCATGGGCGGACTTGATCCACCCATCCAGAGCCACGCGAAGACTGGGTCGGCGGGTCAAACCCGCCGATGGAGGATAGCGTGGCGGGACGCACGTCAGAGCAGCGCGAAGCCCTCGCCAAGCAGAATGCCGCCATCATGGCGGTGCTGGAACGCGCGGGCTTTGAGCAGATCGCACCGGACATCATCCAGCCGGCCGATATTTTCCTTGAACGTTCGGGCGAAGACATCCGTGCGCGCACTTTCGTGTTCAATGATCCCGATGGCAATGAATTGTGCCTGCGGCCCGATCTGACGGTTCCCGCCTGCCGCTTTCATTTGAGCCATGCAGTGAAGCCCGAAGCGGAGGCGCGCTATTCCTATCTCGGCCCCGCTTTCCGTTTCCCGGATGAGCGGCTCTCACCGCAGGAGTTCACACAGGCAGGCCTTGAGTGGTTTGGCGCTACAGACAACATTGCCGCTGAAGCACGCATGCTCAAGCTGGCGATTTCCGCCTTGGAAGCGGCAGGACTGACCAATCTCAAGGTGACGATGGGCGATGTTGGCCTGTTTGCGGCACTGCTGGCCGATACGCCGATGCCGGACCGCTGGCGGCGGCGTCTCAAGCACCAGTTCTGGCGGCCACACGCGTTCAAGGCGCTGCTGCATTCCTTCACTCATGGCGAGAGCAAGGGGCGCAGCAGCATTTCGGCAGTGATTGATTCCATCGGCAAGCAAGATGCAGCAAAGGCGGCGCAGGCGTGGCTAGATAAAAACGATCTGCCGCAGCAGGGCCAGCGCAGCGTGGAAGAAGTCGCCTCGCGTCTTGCTGAAAAACTGGCGGACCGCTCGGAGCTGGCCTTGCCAAAGGCGACCGCTGACACACTCGAAGCCTATCTTGCGCTCGAAGGTGGTTCCGAAGACATCGCGGCAAAGCTGAAAGCCATCAAGGGCGGTGCGCAATTTGCCGACGCGGTTACAGCCTACAGCAAGCGCCTGATTGCGCTGGAAGAGCAGGGGCTCAATCCCAAGCGCTTTCATTTCTCGGCGAATTTCGGGCGCGAGATCGAATACTACACAGGCTTCGTGTTCCAGGTGCAGGCGGGCGGCATCGCCATTGCCGGTGGCGGACGCTATGACGACATGCTCTCTGACCTGGGCGCACCGTTGCGCATTCCCGCCATCGGCTTTGCCATTCACACCGAGCGCGTGCAGGCGGTGCTCGCATGAGTGTGCTCACTTTCGGCATTCCCTCCAAGGGCCGCCTGATGGAACAGGCGCTGGCGCTTATTGAAAGTGCTGGATACAAAATTGAGCGCATCGGCTCTGAGCGTGGCTATCGCGGGCGGCTGCTCGGGCTTGACGATACTGAGGTGGCGTTTCTCTCTGCCTCCGACATCGCGTCGGCGTTGCGTTCTGGTGAGATCGATTGCGGCATCACCGGCGAAGATTTGCTGCGCGAGAAGATTGCGCCCGACAATCCGGTGGCCGATGTGGCGCTGCAATTGAATTTTGGTCCCGCCGATGTCGTGGTCGCGGTTCCCGACTGCTGGCTTGACGTGGCGCAGATGGCAGATCTTGATGATGTGGCGCAACAGTTTTATTCCACACATGGGCGCAGATTGCGCGTGGCCACCAAATACATGAATCTCACGCGCCGCTTCTTTGCCACCAAGGGCGTTACCGGCTACCGCATTGTGGAAAGCCTTGGCGCCACCGAAGGAGCGCCAGCTTCCGGAAATGCAGAACTGATTGTTGACATCACAACGAGTGGGGCAACACTTGCGGCCAACCATCTGAAAACGCTTGATGACGGTCTGATCCTCCGTTCCTCCGCTGTTCTTGCCGTCAGTGAAAACGCAAGAAATGGTGCGCGCGTGGACAAGTTGCTGCAGGCGCTCGCGGCGAAATTGTAGAGTCATAACGATTTAGCTGGGTTTCCGGCGCCCTACGTTGCAAAGGCCCGGATATGATGTAAGCTTGATGTTGCTATTACGGGCAGTGGGTTTGGCGTGGGCTGGCATTACGGGTCTTGGCTAGGTTGACCGTGGTATCGCCCCCGGTCCCGGTCTGATTTTGGCAGGGTACCTCGTGCTGCCGCGCCTTGAGAGGCCTGCGGGAAACTGCGGGCCTCTTTTGTAGTGAAAAGTTGAAAGACTCAAAAACCGTCATCCTTGCCATGCCCCATCTGCAAACCGGCCTTCATCCCAAATCGATCACCGTGCGTGGCGCGAAGGCTATGATCTTGGCAAATTCAAAGCGGATGCCATCGCTGGACTGACCGTGGCAATTGTCGCGCTTGCCGCTGTCGATGGCGATTGCCATTGCCTCGCATGTGGCACCAGAACGTGGGCTCTATACATCGATTGTCGGCGGGTTCCTGATTTCGCTTATGGGCGGCAGCCGCTTCCAGATTGGCGGCCCCGCAGGCGCCTTCATTGTTCTTGTGGCCACCATCGCCGACACCAAGGGACTTGATGGGTTGCTCCTCGCCACCATGATGGCAGGTGTGATCCTGTTTCTGGTGGGTGCCTCAGGGTTGGGGCGTTTCATCCGCTATGTGCCACATGCGGTGACGGTGGGTTTTACCGCAGGCATTGCAGTCATCATCTTCGCCAGCCAGGTCAAGGATCTGCTCGGGCTTCACCTCGCGGGTGCCGAACCCGGGCCTCTGATGTCCAAGATTGCGGCGCTGTGGAATTCGTCTGGAAGCTTCAACGCACTGGCTTTCGGAATTGCCGCTGTCAGCATCTTGCTCGTCGTCATCTTGCGAAAATACCGTCCGCAATGGCCGGGGCTTCTGGTTGCGGTCATCATCGCTTCCCTGGCCGCACTGCTTCTTGCCGCACGCGGTCGAAACCATTGCGAGCCGCTTTGGCGGCATTCCCAGCAGTCTCCCTGCACCGCAGATCCCACAGGTCAGCATGGCGCGTGTTCTTGAATTGCTGCCGAGTGCGCTGTCGCTGGCGCTCCTTGGCGGCATTGAATCGCTTTTGTCAGCGATGGTTGCCGATGGCATGAGCGGGCGCAGGCATCGTTCGAGCACGGAACTCATGGCGCAAGGCATTGCCAATGTGGGAGCGGCGCTCTTTGGCGGCATCGTGGCCACGGGCACGATCGCGCGCACCGCCACGAATGTGCGGGCGGGCGCCAAGACGCCAGTCTCCGGCATGCTGCATGCTCTCTTCCTGCTGCTGTTCATGCTGATTGCTGCACCCCTGGCAGGCTACATCCCGCTTGCCGCGCTGGCTGGAATCCTTGCTCTTGTATGCTGGAACATGGCGGACAAGACCGAAATCCGGCGGTTGCTCACCATCATGAAAGCTGAGACCCTCGTCTTTGCCGCGACTTTCCTGCTCACCATCTTCGTTGATCTCACCACCGGCATTCTGGCAGGCCTTGTTCTTGCCTTTGTATTGGGGCCAAAGGAATTTCTGAAGGGCCCGCAACAGCCTGTCAGCCACTGATCTGGCGTTTGACGGCGCCGGGGAATAGCGATTTTATCGGCCATCTTGATTCGGGAGTATTCATGAAAGTCTTGCCTTTTGTCCTTGGTGCCGCGCTTGGGTTTGCCACACCGGCCGCGATGGCCGCCTCGTGCGGCAACACTGCCGATGGCTTCGACGGTTTCAAGGCACAGGTGAGGAAGGAGGCGGTGGCGCAGGGCGTCTCCGGCCCTGCACTCGCTGTCCTCGACAGCGCGCAATATGATCCCGGCATCATCAAGCGTGACCGGGCGCAGAATGTCTTTGCACAGAGTTTCCTGCAATTTTCCGGGAAGATGGCGACTGAGGCCCGCGTCACCAAAGGCCGCGCGTTGATTGCCAAGAACAAGGCGACTTTCGATGCGGTGGAACAGAAATATGGCGTGCCCGCACCGGTGATTACAGCGTTCTGGGCGCTGGAGACCGATTTCGGCGGCTTCATGGGTGACTCCCCCACGGTGCAATCGCTAGTGACGCTCGCGTGGGATTGCCGTCGGCCGGAAAAATTCCGCCCGCAGATCATTCCCGCGCTGCACCTCATGGAGAAGGGCTGGCTGACGCCGGAGCAGATGCGTGGTGCCTGGGCAGGAGAAATCGGCCAAACGCAATTCATGGCCTACGACTATGACACCAGCGGCGTGGATTTTGACGGCGACGGCAAGGTGAACTTGCGTGATTCCGTGCCGGACGTGATTGCTTCCACCGCCAACCTGCTCAAGAAAAGCGGCTGGGTTGGCGGACAGCCGTGGCTACAGGAAGTGAAAGTCACGCAGGATCTGCCGTGGGACCAGGCCGATCTTGCCATCACGCATACGCGCGCGGAGTGGGCCAAATGGGGCATCACCACGGGTGACGGACAGCCGGTCAAGGCCGACAAGATGCCTGCAGCATTGCTCCTGCCCATGGGAAAGGATGGCCCGGCGTTTCTGGCCTATCCCAACTTTCTCAAAGCCTACATGAAGTGGAATGAGAGCCTGATCTATTCCACGACGGCGGCCTATCTCGCCACGCGCATTGCTGGTGCCCCTGTCGTCTCACCAGGCCGGGCAAGCGTCAATGTGCCGAGCTACCAGCAGGTGGTGGCGCTACAGAATTTCCTCGATGCTAAGGGCTATGATGTCGGCAAGGCCGACGGCAAGATTGGTGCTGGCACACGCGCGGCGGTCAAGGCCGAGCAGAAAAAGCTGGGCTGGCCTGCCGACAGCTACCCCACGCCGGAGTTCATCGCCAAGCTGACCGGGCAGTAAGCGAGGGCTGTTTATTCCGCCGGCTGCTGTATGCCGGAGGGAAGGGGTTGGTGATGGCCCACTTCGATCTCGGATTCCGAGGCATGCTTGCGCTGGGTCAGCCAGGTCGAGATGGTTTCCATGTAGACGTAGAGTACTGGCGTAATGAAAAGTGTCAGCGCCTGTGAAATCACCAGGCCGCCGACCACGGCAACGCCGAGGGGCTGGCGCAACTCTGATGAGGCACCTGCTGCGAGCGCGATGGGCAGAGAACCCATCAAGGCGGCCAATGTTGTCATCATGATCGGGCGGAAACGCATGAGGCAGGCCTTGTGAATGGCATCGCGCGGCGACAAGCCTTCGCGACGCAGCCTGATGGCAACGTCGATCATCATGATGGCATTCTTCTTCACGATGCCGATCAGCATCAGGAGTCCAATGACGGCGATGATGGAAAGGTCAAAGCCAAAGAGCCAGAGCGCGCCCAAGGCCCCCGCTGCAGCGGCTGGCAGACCGGAGAGAATGGTCAGCGGATGGATGAAGCTTTCATAGAGAATGCCCAAGATGATGTAGATCGTCATGATGGCGCCAAGGATCAGCCAGCCCTGGCCGGCGGTTGAATCCTGGAAGGTCTTGGTGGTGCCGTAGAAGCCGGTTGAAACAGTGGTCGGCCAATTGAGGTCGGCCTTCAGTTTGTTCACTTCCGTAATGGTGGAGCCAAGAGCCACGCCCTGCGGCAGGTTATAGGATACCGAGACGGCTGGCAGCTGGCCCTGCTGGTTCATGGTGAGGGCGCCGACACCGCGCTCGATCTGCGAGAACGAGGCAAGCGGGACGAGCGAGCCCGTGCCGGTCGCGACCTGGAGAGTTTGCAGGCGTTCGGGCGTCCAGTCCTGAGCTGGGTCAAGTTCGGCGATCACTTCATAGGAGTTGCCGGACTTGTATATAGTCGCCACCTGGTCATTACCAAGGCCTGCATAAAGCGTATTGCGCAAGGTGTCAGTTGTGACACCAAGGGCCGCCATCTTGTTGAAATCAACGACGAGATGGGCCTGCTGTGCCGTGATCTGCGCGTCGGTGGTGACGTCAGCGAAGTAAGCGCGGTCCTTCGACATGGCGTCGGTCAGTTTCTGGGCCCAGTCATACATCTGGTCATAATCCAGCGCCTGCACGATAATCTGGTTGGCGGCAGCACCAGCCCTTGCGCCGATGGACAGGTTTTGTACCGGGTTGGCTGTAGCGGTCATGCCCGGGACTGAGGACAGGATCTTGCGCAGATCGCCCAAAACCTGATTGAGGTTGCCGCGATCCTTCTTGTCCTTGAGTTCCACGAACATGCGGCCTTGGTTGACGGCACCAGCGCCCGAGCCCACCGCAGAGGCGAGATGCGCGACACCGGGATATTTGCTGACCTTTGCCGCGAGCTGGTCCTGCAGGTCCTTCATGGTGGCGTAGGAAATGTCCTGGCGGCCCTGGGTCGAAATCTGAAGCTGACCGATGTCTTCCGTGGGGAAAAAGCCTTTCGGCAGTGTGTTGAACATGAATATCGTGGCACCAACGGTGGCGAGAAAAACCACGAACACCAGCGGATGGAAGCGCAGACAGATGTTGAGCATCGCTTCATAGGCGTTGGTCAGGCCATTGAGGATCAACTCGAAAATGCGGCCGAGAAAGCCCGGTGTATGGTCTTCGCTCAACACACGCGACGACATCATCGGCGTCAAGGTGAGCGAAACAAACATCGAGACAAGGATGGCCACGGTCACGACGACCGCAAATTCGTTAAAGATGCGGCCGATAACTCCCCCCATCAGCAGCACAGGAATGAAGACGGCCACCAGGGAGAGCGAAATCGAAAGAATGGTGAAGCCCACTTCGCTTGAGCCATCCAAAGCCGCGCGGAACGGTCCCTTGTGCTCTTCCTCCATGTGGCGAACAATGTTCTCCATCATCACGATGGCATCGTCCACGACGAGGCCCACGGCGAGGGTAATGCCCATCAGCGAGATATTGTCGATGGAAAACCCGAACAGATACATGAGACCCAGTGTGCCGATCAGAGAGATGGGCACCGCGATTGCCGGAATGATGGTCGCACGGATTGAGCGGATGAAGACGTAGCAGATGATGATGACAAGCACGATCGTCATGCCCAGGGTGGTGAGCGAGTCCTCGACTGCGGCACGGATCGAGGTGGAACGATCGCTCATCACCGCAAGTTCGGCAGCGGCAGGAATCTGCTGCTCCAGATCAGGCAATATGGCCTTCACTTTTTCCACCACCTGCACGGTGTTGGCATCGGGTTGGCGCTGCACGGCCAGGATGATGGCACGCGTGCCGTCATAGCTTGCGGCGGATTGGGTATTGGCCACCGAATCGATCACCCGCGCCACGTCCTTCAGACGCACATCGTTGCCGTTGCGTGTGGCAATCACCTGGTTGGAGAATTCGGAGGCATTGGAAAGCTGGGTATCAGCGATGAGCGTCAATTGCTGCGGCCCAGCGATCAGGGTGCCGAGCGGGGCAATGCTGTTGGCGGAGGCCACCGCAGCCTGCAACTGCGCCACGGTGATCCCGCGCGCCGACAACTTGTCCGGATCAATCTCGATGCGCACGGCATATTGCTGCGAACCAAAGATCAAGACCTGCGCCACGCCGTCGATGGTGGAAATGGTGGGTGAAAGGATGTTCTCGGCGATATCGTCGAGTTCCGTCATGTTCACCAACTTGCTCTTCAACGCCATCAGCAGCACCGGCGCATCGGCGGGGTTCACCTTGCGGTAGCTGGGCGGGTCGGTCATGTTTGGCGGCAACCGGCGCAAGGTGCGCGAAATGGCGGCCTGCACGTCAGATGCAGCGGCATCAATCGGGCGGTTGAGCACGAACTGGATGGTGATGCTGGTCGAGCCGAGCGAGCTTGAGGAGGAAATCGTGTCAACGCCGGCAATGGTGGAAAACTGCTTGATCAGCGGGGTTGCCACCGATGTCGCCATGATGTCCGGCGAGGCACCGGGCAGCTGCGCAGACACGCTGATGGTCGGGAATTCGGCGCTGGGAAGGGCTGCGACAGGAAGCTGCTTCCACGCAAACAGGCCGCCCAACAGGACGGCCACGGACATCAGGATCGTGGCAACGGGCCGGTTTATGCAGAACGCGGAAATGTTCATGGCTGGGTCGTTCCTGCGGCCGTGCCCTGCTTGGCGGTGTCTTTCTTTTTCATGGCCGCCGTATCAGGGGTCGCGGCCTCGGCACCGCCTGACGATACAAGCTGCGTGGCATCTGCCGACTTTGCGCTGTTATCCTGGGCTTGCGGCTTGGCATCGCTGGTGCGGATCTCGGCGCCATCTGCCAGTTTGGCCTGACCCTCAATCACCACCTTGGTGCCTTCGGCAAGACCATCGACGGAAGCTTCATCGCCTTCATAGCGTGCGACTTTGACAGGCGTTGCCTTGACCTTGTTCTGGTCGTCCACTACCCAGACATAGGCGCCGATCTGGCCCTGCTGAACGGCGACGGACGGCAGCGTGAGCGCGTCCGAGATCTTTCCATATTCGAGTTCGACATTAACCTGCTGGCCGGGCCACAGGGTCAGCTTGGTATTGGCAATCTCGCCCGACAGGCCGATGGTTCCCGAGTTCTGGTCCACGCTCGAGTCAATGAATGTCAGCTTGCCGGTGTCGAGCAGATCCTGTGAACCCGACGCGTAGACGCGAACGACAAATTTGCTGTCGCCGCCTTTCGGCAGGATGCCATTTGCATCCATCTGCGAGCGCAATGAAGGCAGAACCTGTTCCGGCAAGCGGAAGCTCACCTTCAGAGGCTGCATCTGGGTGATGGTCATCAAGGCAGTGGTCGATGCCGAAGAATTCACCAGCATGCCGGGAACTGCATTCACCGCACCAAGCTTGCCGTCAAAGGGCGCCCTGATCTTGGCGAAATCGAGCTGGACCTTATCTGCGTCGATCACGGCCTGATCGGCATCAATGGTCTTGGACGCGGCCTGTTGGACGGCCACGGCGTTGTCCACGTCCTGCTTGGGCCCGGCGTTTTTTGAAAAGAGCATCTGGGCGCGTTCAAGCGTGGTCTGGGCATTGACAAGGGTGGCCTGATCCTTGGCGAGGGTAGCATTATCCTTGGCCAGCTGCGCCTGCAGTGCACGGTCATCGAGTTCAACCAGAATGTCGCCCGACTTCACCATCTGGCCATCCTGAACATTAACCTTGGTCACCTGGCTGTCGATGCGGGCATTGATGTTCACCACCTGTGGCGAGGCCATGTTGCCGTAGTTGCGTTCGATGAGCGGGAAATCCTTCTTGGTCACCTGGTCGAGCTTGACGAGCACGGGACCGTTGCCGCCACGGCGTCCGGTCTGGGTTGTGCTGGAGCTCTTGCCGCCTTGCGTTGGTTGCTGTCCCTGTGCGTCTGATGTCTGGGTTACTACTGCCGGATGCACCATGTTCATGATCCGGCTGGATAGGTCATACTTCACCTGGGCGAAGATCAGCCCAGCAACCACCACAATGCCAACCCCCACCTTCGCCGCCCGGCCCATATGTTGTCCTCAATTTCTGGATTTATGCTGCATAGCAGCGCAGTAGACGGTTCTTAAGGTGTAATTCCGTTCCCGGTTCCAGGTGAGCAAGAATTAATCCCACCTCTGATCCGGAGATAGGGGAGAATTTTAATTTTAAAATCTCGGCTGCCTGTCGTCACCGCTCTTCGGCCTTCAATGGAACCCAAATGTGATGCGGATGTTCCCGTTTTATAGGTGAAAGCATTTTATATCTTGACACATACCAACCAGTCGGTATTATGGTGCTATGTCTACCGTGGAAACCAGAACCAAGCTTCTTTCTGCCGCTCTCAGGCTGGTGCGAGAGGAAGGCTATGACGGCACCTCTGTCGATGACCTGTGCAGGGCAGCAAGTGTCACAAAAGGCGCCTTCTTTCATCACTTTGCCAGCAAGGAAGACCTTGCCGTCGCCGCGACCAAATATTGGACCGAGGTGACGGGTGCCGCCTTTGAGCAGGCGTCTTATCATCTCTTCGAAGATCCGCTCGATCAGCTCATAGGCTATGTCGAATTCCGCCGCGAACTTTTGAAAGACCGCACACTTCCCGAATTCACCTGCTTCCTCGGTACCATGGTGCAGGAAAAATATGAGGCAAGCCCAGCTATTCGCGAAGCGTGCCTGGTTGGGATCACCACCCACGCTGCAACTGTGGAAAAAATGGCCGTGGCCGCCAAGGCGCGGCATGCCCCTCAAGCCTCATGGTCGCCACGGTCGCTTGCCCTTCACACGCAGGCCGTATTGCAGGGGGCCTTCGTGCTCGCCAAGGCCACAAACGACCGCGCCACCGCTGATGACATGATCGTGCATCTGCGCCGCTACATTGAACTGCTGTTTCACCACGTAAAGGAGGATTGAGTATGCAAAACCCATTTGTCTGGCACGACCTGATGACGAACGACGTCGAGGCGGCCCAGAAATTCTATGGTGACGTGGTGGGCTGGACCTTCGATCCACCGATGGATGGCTATGTGGTCGGGAAGGCCGGCGAGGCCGGTGTCATCGGCATCATGGATACACCTCCCCATCTCAAGGGCATGCCGCCGTTCTGGTCGGGCTATGTCTATACGCCTGATGTTGATGCCGCTGCGGCGCAGGCAAAGAAACTTGGTGGTGAGGTGAAGCGCGAGCCATGGGATGTGCCGGGCATGTTGCGCCTGGCGGTGCTTGCTGATCCCACCGGTGCCCACTTCAACATCATGAAGCCGCTCAGCGCTGAGGAGCGCAAGATGCCGGCGCCCGGCGCTATCGGCACGGTAGGCTGGAACGAGCTCCATGCGGGTGACCTCAATAAGGCCTGGGAGTTCTATTCCGAGATGTTTGGTTGGACCAAGGGTGCCACGATGCCAATGGGTGAACACGGTGACTATCAGCTGTGGCAAATCAATGGTCAGGATACCGGCGGCATGATGAAGAAGTTTGCCGAAATGCCGATGCCGCTTTGGGCCTATTATTTCTTCGTCGACGGCATCGACAAAGCCGCCGAGCGCCTCACCAAGGCTGGCGGCAAGGTGCTGATGGGCCCGCATGAAGTGCCCGGTGGCATGTGGATTGTCAACGCACAGGATCCGCAAGGCGGCTTTTTCAATCTGCTGTCGAAGACCAAGTAATCAAAAGCGTAAAGGAAACACTATGGGATACACACTTACATTTCACCGCGTGCTCAAGGCACCGCCGGCGCGCGTCTACAAGGCTTTTCTTGATCCGGCGGCACAAGCCAAATGGCTGCCGCCCGCAGGCTACACCTGCACGGTGCATCATCTCGATGCCAAGGTGGGCGGCACGTTCAAGATGAGCTTCACCGAGTTCGACAGCGGCAACGGCCACAGTTTTGGCGGCAGCTACAAGGAACTCAAGCCCGGCGAACGGATTGTCTACACAGACAAATTTGATGATCCCAACCTCCCGGGAGAACTCAAGGTGACTGTGGTGCTGAAGAAAGTGTCCTGCGGCACGGATCTGTCGATCACACAAGAAGGCGTTCCCGACGTGATCCCGCAGGAGATGTGCAATCTCGGATGGCAGGACTCGCTCAAGCAGCTGGCGCAGTTTGTCGAACTGCTGCAGGGGCCGGCATAATGGCGGTTCAGCATTATCACGGCGGCTGCCAATGCGGTGCGGTCCACTATGAGGTGGATGTCGATCTGGACAAGACGATTACCTGTAACTGTTCACGCTGCCAGCGGTTGGGCTCGGTGCTGGCCTTTGCACCCGTCGCCAGCTTTCACGCTGGACCGCGGCGCAGACGCGCAGACTGAATATCTCTTCAACAAGCATCGTATCCACCATCTCTTCTGCAAGACCTGCGGCATTGAGAGTTTCGCCAAGGCGACGGCGCCGGACGGCACACCCACCATGGCCATCAATGTCAACTGTCTAGAAGGCGTCGAACCGCGTGAACTGAAATCACAACATTTTGACGGGAGATCCAAATGAGCGCCTGGCAATCGCAAAAAACCGCAACCATGCTGTGGTACACAACCGGCGAAGGTGCTGAGGAAGCGGCCAATCTCTATGTGGCTGGCATTCCTAATTCGAAAATCACCGGCATAGACCGCTACCCAACGGACGCGCCCAGCGCGCAGGCCGGCCAGATCATGCTGGTGCATCTGCTACTCGATGGAAAGCAGTTCCATCTGATCAATGGCGGGCCAATATTTACCCCCAATGAAAGCCACTCCACTGTAATTTATACCGATGACCAGAAGGAAACCGACCGGCTTTGGGATCATTTCAGCAAGGGTGGCAAGACGTCTGCCTGTGGCTGGGTGAAGGACAAATGGGGCCACTCCTGGCAGATCACGCCGAAGCGTTTCGTTGAATTGATGACGACGAGTGCTCCGGAAGCCAAGAAACGCATTTTCGCCGCCATGATGGAGATGACCAAGATGGACATCGCCAAGTTCGAGGCGGCGGCGAAGGGCTAGGCTGTAACCCGCAACGCTGCCGTCAAGGGCAAGTGATCCGAGGCCTTGCGCGCCAAAGGCGAGCTGTGCACGGTAATGTCCTTGAGGCGGTCGCGTGGGTTGCAGAGGATGCGGTCCAGCGCCAGGATCGGGAAGCGTGCCGGAAAGCTCGGCACGAAATTTGTCACTGAACCAAAGATAGGTTCCAGCCCCGTCAAGGCCGAGCGCTTGCCAGTGCGCCATTCATTAAGGTCGCCCATCAGGATGGTGCAGGAAGGCTTCGGGTCTTGGGCTGCTTCGAGCACGCGTTCAACCTGCTGCGCGCGGGAGTGGCGCAGAAGGCCAAAATGCGTGGCAATGACGCGCAAATGCTCATTCCGGATCATCATGTCGACGACGACCGCGCCGCGTGGTTCGACACCGGGAAGAATGATCTGCTCTGTCTTCAACACCATGGATTCGCGCGACAGCACGACATTGCCGCGCCAGCCGTGATTGTGGCCCGCATTCGGCAGTTGCGCCGGCACGAGATTTGTCATCTCGCGCAGTTGTTCAAGGTTGAGCAGGCCGCGCTTGTCGCCGAAGCGGAGATCGGCCTCCTGCAAAGCCACGACATCCGCGTCAATCTCGTGCAGGACTTTCAACACCCGCTCCGGTGCGAACTTGCCATCTGTCCCGATGCATTTGTGAACGTTGTAGGAAGCGACCTTGAGCATCGTCAGAGCAACCACTCCATGGGCAATTTGCTGATCATCCAGACAACAAGCCGGCGTCCGAATTTCGTGTCAGGTTCTCGGGCAAGAACCTCTATCGGCCGTTTTTGCATGTCGAGCCAGACCAGACGATGGCCTTCAAGCAACACCACGCGGTAGGAATTCTGCTCAAGCCTGCCTTCCATCAAGCGAAGCTGCTTCTTGGCCAGCATCTGGCTCTCAATGAGAATGCCCATCTCACAGTTCAGATAAGTTGAACGTGGGTCAAAATTGAAGGAACTGATGAACACCTTTTTGCGATCGACGATGAAAACTTTGGCGTGAAGGGTTGAACTCGACGCACCAAAGAATTTCTGGATCTTGGAACGCTTTGTCGAACTCACAGGATCGGGGCCACCGACGGATTTAAGTTCGTAAAGCTCGACCTTGGCGCGCAAGAGTTTCTTGCGATAGCGGGCATAGCCCGCATGCACCGATATCAGGTTATTGGACGAGAGCGAATTGGTGAGAACCTGCACCGCGATGCCCTGGTGCGCCAGCCGGCGCAGGAATTCCGCGCCGCGCGTGCCAGGCACAAAATAGGCGGATGCAATCTGCAGCTCCTTGACGCTCTGCTCGAGGATGAGCCGCAATCTGCCAATGACGAGCTGGGAGTAGGGAAGGGCGCCCAGGCCTTTCTTGGGATCGTCGACCACGAGGCTCGCTGGGGCCCAATCGAGCGGAAGCTTGCCTTCGGCAATCAGCGCGGAAGAGGAAAACTTGGCCAAAGCGCCGGTCAAGGCCTGGCCTTCCGGGCTCTGTTCAAGCTGCTGCATGCCTTCGCGCAGAAGATCGAGGGTTGCGGCCCTGTGCCGGCCCAGAAAATCGCGGGCATCATACACCGACCCGCAGGTCCAATAACCCTGGAAACGCTTCGGCGACATGGGACACGACCTCGCCCACCGCCAGCACATCCATGTCGGTGAAATGGACTCCGGCCTGCGCGGCAAAGTAATTGTCGCCAATATTGCGGCCACCCACCACGCAGGCGCGGCCATCGACCACAAAGCTCTTGTTATGCATGCGCCGGTTCAGCCGCATAAAGTCCATGGCGAAGTTGACCAACCGGAAGCGCCGCATGCGGAACGGGTTGAACAGCTTCACGGCAATATTGGGGTGCTGGGCAGCAGCGGCCCACATGGCTCCGGTAGCGGCGGTGGTGTTGTCGTCGATGATGATACGGACCTTCACACCCCGGTCGGCAGCAACAACCAGCGCCTGAAGCAGAAACAGCCCCGTCAGGTCGTTGTTCCAGATATAGTACTGAATATCGATGGAGTGGTCGGCGAGGCGGGCGAGATCGAGCCTGATCGACAAAGCCTCGCGGCCTTCACCCAAGGGATAGATACCGGTCTTGAGGCGCTCCTTGCCTGTGCGCTTGCCATAGAGCAATGCCAGGCGTGCCGATTTCCTCGGACGTTCGGCCACATCCATGCTGCCATGGCTTTCGGGCAGCGGATGGGTGATGCGGAGCACATAGAGTGTACCGGCAATCGCCAGAATGAGGATGAGGAGGGCGAGCAGCAAATTGGATCAGCCGTGTCTTGGGCCCACAGCACTCATGGCGCAAATGCAACAATATGAGTGATGAAAGAAAATGCGAAAAAATGCGCCAGTTTTGCTGGCCGATATGGCCATCCTCCATTCCATGTAAGCGTCACAAGGCTTTCTCGTAAAATGAACTCTGATCCCTACAACTTGTCAATCAACCAACCCTCTTTGTAAAATGGCGCATCCGGAGGATTTTTAGCATGGATGACCTCAAATTTGGAACGCGCAACAAGCGCGGTGACTGGCAGCCCAAGGAGCCAGCAGATATTGCGCCGATCTGGCGTTTCCCGCCACAGCCAATGACGGTGCTGAAATGGCTGCCGCATTACTTCCTGCCTTATGATGTCATCTTCTTCGCTTCGGCCTTTGCCTGGTGGTACTGGGTGGTGCCGGATGTGGAGGTGATCAGGGTTTTCGATCTTGCCAGCTGGGCCACCTGGAGCTGGATCCTCAGGCTCTTTGTCATCAACACCGTTGCTTTGTTTGCCTTCTTCGGCGTGTTCCAGCTCAGGCTTTATACATTCCGCGCGCAGGGCAACCGCTTCAAGTACAATGGCCAGTTCCCGGCCGACAAGCAGAGCGATGTGTTCTGGTTCAAACGCCAGGATGTCGACTCGTGCCTGCGCATCCTGTTCCACGCCATGCCGATCTGGACGGCGATCGAAGTCGCAATCCTCTATCTCTATGCCAAAGGTTATGTGCCGTGGATTTCCTTCTCCGAGCACCCCTATTACTGCGCTGTCCTCGTCCTGGTGATCCCGATCATCCATGAGACGCATTTCTATCTGATCCACCGCCTGATCCATGTGCCGTTCCTCTACAAGCATGTGCATTCGGTGCATCATAACTCGGTCAATCCATCACCCTATTCGTCATTGTCGATGCATCCGGTGGAGCTGCTGCTCTATCTCGGCATGGCCTTCTGGCAGGTGATCATCCCGTCAAATCCGATCCTCGCGATCTATCAGTTGCACCGCGCAGGCTTTGGCGCCATTCCGGGCCATGTCGGATTTGAGAAGATGGAGGTGGGCGAAAATGGCGGCATCGATACCCATGCCTATATCCATTACCTGCACCACAAGCATTTCGAGGTGAACTATGGCGACGGGCTCATCCCGTTCGACAAGTGGTTCGGCACCTTCCATGACGGCAGCAAGGAAGGCCAGGCGCGCATGGATGCGCGCTATGCCAAGAAGGTAGCGCGGATGAACAAGCCGATGTCACCGCCGGCCGAATAGCCGAAATCAGATGGCGCGGGCAGGCGCCTGTCTGATGCGCAAGGCGAAAGCCACCAGCATCACGCCGAAGATGATGGCATAGGCGCCCATGATCCACAGGATCGAGATCAGGCCCGCAGCCGGATTCGCGAGCAGATAGATACCGAAGATTACGGTGATGATCCCTGAAAGGATGATCCAGAACTCGCCGGTGATCTCCTTGCGATAGGCAAAGCCGAAGGCAATCTGCAAGACGCCGATGACAAGGCTCCAGGCGGCGATCAGCGCCACCAGTCCCAGCGTGGCAAAGCCTGGAGCCATCAACACCCAGATGCCGAAGAGAATGCCGATCACGCCCTGCAGGATCAGCAGCCAGCGGTGCTCACCCGTCGAGCCCGACATCGCAAACCACAAAGCGGTGATGCCATCGACCAAGGCAAAGACCGCCCAGACCGTCACCATGGTGATAGCCGCGGCCAGCGGATTGAAGAAGCAGAACAGGCCCAGAAGAATGGCCAGGACGCCGCGCAGCAGCATCAGCCACCAGTATCGTTTCGCAACATGCAGCATGTCGAACCTCGCGTTGTGCAAGCCCAGGGGTGAACTGACTATGGGTGTGCCGCGTTGTCAATCAGCAGCAGGCGGGAACCAAATTTCGGTGAAAGCTGTTCGTTGTGCAGGCCCTTCTTCAACGGCCCACTGAAAGTGAAGGAATATATGATCTCCAAAATTCTGATCTCCGCTGCCGTTTTGGCAGTTCTCTCCGTGCCGGCGTTGAGCCAGCAAAATCCGCCGCCGCCACCTTCGGCCGATCAGGCCGATGCGCCGCCGCCTCCAGGTGCGGATGCGCCGCCGCCTCCACCGGGTAAAGGCCCGCCGCCACCGCCTCCGCATGGACCGAGAGGCCCGATGGGCATGCCACCACCACCACCGCCCCATGCCAGTCTTGATCTCCATCTCGGCGGCGACATCAGCATGCGCGTCGACTGCGGCACGGAATCAATCAAGGTGTGCCTCGATGCCTTCGTGCCGGTTCTCGACAAGGTGGGTGCGATGATGTCGGGCGCACAGGATGATACAGGGACGCCACCTGCCGATGATGAAAGGTTGCCTTCGACGCCCTAAAACATGCGGGGTCCCGGCCTTGCGGGGTCGGGGCCGCGTCTTGCTGACCGGTATCGCGAAGCTTGCCAGAGTTTGGCGCGCATTGGCGCCGCCTTAACCCGATGGCAATGATTTGAGCGCGTCATAGCGCTGTCATGGATTGCGGAGGTTAACCCGATGGCTGACCGCAGCTTCGCACTGCAAATGGCAGGCTATGGCCTGACCACGGCTGAAATTCTCTATCACATGCCGGACTACCGGCACCTGCTGCAGACTTTCGTCTGGCAGGAATATGACCTGGCGCCGAATTTTCCAAAGCTCCAAAAGTTTCTGGATTTCTGGGCGCACAAGCTGGAAGGGCCACTGGAACAGGTGCGCGTGGCGCATGCAGGGCTCATCACCCCGGCCGAGTTCAAGTTCGTCGGTAGCGAGTGGCGCTTACATTGATTTAATTGCGCGAGTTCTGATCGAAAAAGTCTGCAACTTTTTCGGAACGCGCGCTTACGCGTGTATTCCAGGCGCCTCGTAGCCGGTGCGTTCGACATATTCCGTATAGCCGCCGTCATAGCGGTGGATGCCTTCGGGCGTCAGCTCGAGCACGCGGTTGGAAAGCTCGGCGAGAAAATGCCGGTCGTGGCTGACGAACAGCATCGTGCCTTCGAAATCGGCCAGCGCATTGATCAGCATTTCCTTGGTCAGAAGATCGAGATGGTTGGTGGGCTCGTCCAGCACCAGGAAGTTTGGCGGATCATAAAGCATCTGCGCCATCACCAGGCGAGCCTTCTCGCCGCCAGAAAGCACGCGGCATTTCTTCTCGATGTCATCGCCGGAAAAGCCGAAGCAGCCGGCGAGCGTGCGCAGCGCGCCTTGCGTGGCGTGCGGGAAGGCGTGCTGCAGGCTTTCAAACACCGTGTCCTCGCCGTTGAGAAGTTCCATGGCATGCTGCGCGAAATAGCCCATCTTCACGGATGCGCCGACCGTCACGCTGCCTTTGTCCGGTTCGGCGGCGCCTGCGATCAATTTCAGCAAGGTGGATTTGCCTGCGCCATTGACGCCCATCAGGCACCAGCGCTCTTTGCGGCGGATCTGGAAATCCAACCCATCGTAAATCGTCTTGGCGCCATAAGCCTTGTGGATGCCACTGAGTGTGGCGACATCCTCGCCGGAGCGGGGTGCCTGCTGGAATTCGAAAGCCACCGTCTCGCGCCGCTTCGGCGGCTCGACGCGGTCAATCTTTTCCAGCTTCTTGACGCGGCTCTGCACCTGTGCGGCATGCGAAGCGCGCGCCTTGAAGCGGGCGATGAATTCCAGTTCCTTGGCCAACATCGCCTGTTGCCGTTCGAATGAAGCCTGCTGCTGCTTTTCATTGAGCGCGCGCTGCTGTTCATAGAACTCGTAATCGCCGGAATAGGTCGTGAGCTTGCCGCCATCGATCTCGATGATCTTGGTCACGATGCGGTTCATGAATTCGCGGTCGTGCGACGTCATCAGCAGGATGCCGTCATAGGCCTTGAGGAAGTTTTCCAGCCAGATCAGGCTTTCGAGATCGAGATGGTTCGAGGGCTCGTCGAGCAGCATGCAACCGGGCTTCATCAAAAGAATTCGCGCCAAGGCCACGCGCATCTTCCAGCCGCCGGAGAGCTTGCCGACATCGCCGTCCATCATCTCCTGGCTGAAGGATAAGCCTGCCAGCACTTCGCGGGCGCGCGCCTCCTGGGCATAGCCATCGAGCTTTTCGAACTCATGCTGCACCTCGCCATAGCGCGCGATGATGGCGTCCATCTCATCCACGCGCTCTGGGTCGGCCATGGCGTGTTCAAGTTCCTTCAGCTCCTTTGCCACGGCGGCGATGGGGCCTGCGCCCTCCATGGTTTCAGCCACGGCGCTGCGGCCTGACATCTCGCCCACGTCCTGGCTGAAATAGCCGATGGTCAGCCCGCGCTCGACGGCGACAGTGCCTTCATCCGGCTCTTCGCGCCCGGTTATCATGCGGAACAGCGTGGTTTTGCCCGCGCCATTGGGGCCGACTAAGCCCGATCTTCTCGCCGCGATTGAGTGCTGCCGAAGCCTCGACAAAGAGAAGCTGGTGGCCGTTCTGTTTGGAAATGGCATCAATGCGGATCATGATGCGCGGGGTTTAGCTCAACCTGAACTTGGACCGAAAGGTCAAAGTTCAGAAAAGCTGACCGGAAAATAGACGAGGCAGGATTGGGCTCAGGCCGCGTTGCTGCGCTTCACGCCGAACATGCTGCCGTCATTCTTTTTCACGAACAGATTGGCCAAGGCGTCGGTCACATTTTCCACGGTGAACTGCGGCTTGATGCATTCAAACTTGCACGAGGCCAGAACCTGCTCAACGATGAACTTGGGCTGGAAATAGGCCAGTGGCGCCTTGTTGGCCTTGATTTCCTGCAACACCTGCGCAAGCACCGGGTCAGTCACGCTCAGGCCATGCTTCAAGGCCGCGCTCTTGAACACCTTGGTGAAGAGTTCAGCCGAAGGCTCGACCGTTTCCAGTTTGTAGCTGATCCGGCGCTGGAAGGCGGGATCCATCAGGTCATCCGGGTGCAGGTTGGTCGAGAAGATGACGATCTCGTCAAACGGGATCATCACGCTCTTGCCGGTGTGCAGCGTCAAATAGTCCAGCCTGCTGTTCAGCGGAACGATCCAGCGGTTGAGAATGTCCTCGGGCTTGGCGCGCTGGCGGCCAAAGTCGTCGATCAGGAACGTGCCGTTCAGCGCCTTGATGTGCAGCGGGGCTTCATAGAATTTGGCAATCGGGTTGTATTTCAGGTCGAGCATTTCAATGGTGAGTTCGCCGCCGGTGATCACCATGGGACGGTGGCAGGCCACCCAGCGCATATCGACGCGGCTCTTGCGCAGACCGTTGGCGCCTGCAGGCTCCGGTGAATCGGCCACCTTGCGGTGAATGGCAGGATCATAGACCTTCATGATCTCGCCATCGATATCGACGCAGTACGGCACATAGATCACGTTCTGGAAGATCTTGCCGACGATTTCGGCAACGGTGGTCTTGCCATTGCCCGCGGGGCCATAGATCAGGATGGCGCTGCCAGAGTTCACGGCCGGGCCAAGCCGGCTGATGAAGCGGTCTGTCATGGCAAGGCCATTGAAGGCGGAATCGAGATCCTTGCGCGTCACATGCTCGTTAGACACGCGCTGGCTTTCGATGCGCGCCTGGAACTCAGGCAGTGAGACAGGTGCGGGGCCGAAATAGCCGCAGCGCGAAACAGCATCTCCGGCCCATTCGCGGCCGGCGCGGGTCAAGGCCAGGCGTTGTTCGCCCAGGCCGGCAGAGGCCAGGGCTTCGATCCACTTGCGCTCCTTGGCATCGGTCAAGAGCTGATTGACGACATTGTTGGGCAGACGCAGGGCTTCGACGATCTGCGAGGCGGTCTCAAGGCTTTCGGAATACATGCCCTTGATCATCAGATCGAGCAGGGCGGTTGGGTCAATGCCGGTGGCCGCCAAAGTGGCAGGCGCCTGAGGCGCCTCGTTCACCAGCTTTTCAATCACCTCGTGGGTGACAATCCCCAGGGCTGCCAGGCTGTCGCCGATGCGCCCGCCATTGGCAACCTGGTGTTGAACGGCGCGGTCAATATCCGCTGGCGTGGCAAAGCCCTTTGCCACAAGCAAGTCACCGATTTTCATGTTGCCGTTCCCCGTCTCGCTGGTGCGTTTTGATAAAGCGCAAACCAAACCGATGGCCCGCCGCTGGTAACGAAGACATTAACAAATGGCCAGCCAGGACATGTGTGGTAAACGGGAAGCTGGAAAGCCGGACCAAAATGAATCAATGTTGAGCGAATGAGCAGGCAGCCGAACATCCAATGCTCGGAGACATGGCGCAAACAAAAACCCCGGTGTTGCCACCGGGGTTCATTGTTTTCAGCCTTGGCTGACTGAGCGTCCGGACTTCAGAAGTCCATGCAGCCTATGAAGTCCATGCCGCCGCCGGACATGGCTGCTGCCTTGTCCTTCGCCTACTCAACAATCATGGCTTCAGTAGTGACAAGACGCGAAAGGAAAATCTAGCCAGCGAGTGCGAAATGCTTCGTAGGTGAAGGTATCTTATGACCCATGTCATTGGCTGCCTCAATCCAGGACACAATGGCATCTTCGACATTTGCCAAGGCCTCGGCTGGTGTTTCGCCGTCGCTCTTGCATCCTGGCAAATCAGGCACAACCGCAAGGAAGCCGCCACCGTCTTCTTCCGACAGCGGTTCGACGAACACAGTGTATTCCAGCTTCTTCATGAGGCCTTTATAGCGCGATCCACAAATGCAACCAAGTCTCGGATATAGACAGGTTTAATCGGGCGTTTGTAGGGAATTACCAGCTTTTCCGGTAGATTTTTGTGGGCGATCTTATAATGAGAACCTCCACCTCGTGGTGGCTGGCAAAAGATTCCGTACTCACGGCAAACGGCTTCCACATCTTCAATCCGCCATCCACCCTTTGGATTGGCCCGCATAGCTTCAAGCCGTTTGCTCATTTGCCCAACTCCGGTTTTCAGAATGATAGACCGGAAGCTAGGCTGTCAACGTATGGCCGCCAGAGTCACTTGAAGCAGGATTGAAATAAAAACCCCGGTGTTGCCACCGGGGTTCATTGTTTTCAGCCTGGCTACTGAGCGCTGGACTTAGAAGTCCATGCCGCCCATGCCGCCCATTCCGCCGCCGCCGCCAGGCATGGACGGAGCCTTGTCCTTCGGACGCTCGGCAATCATGGCTTCGGTGGTGATCAGCAGGGCTGCAACCGAGGCTGCATCCTGCAGCGCCACGCGCACAACCTTGGTCGGGTCGATGATGCCGGCGGTGACCATGTCGACATATTCTTCGGTCTGGGCGTTGAAGCCGTAGTTGCCGGATTTCTCCAACAGCTTGCCGACAACGATCGAGCCTTCGACGCCAGCGTTCTCAACGATCTGACGGATCGGCGCTTCGAGCGCCTTCGACACGATCTTGATGCCGGCCAAGATGTCGGCATTGTCGTTATGCAGGGCATCAACAGCCTTCTTGGCGCGCAGCAGGGCAACGCCGCCGCCGGGAACCACACCTTCTTCAACGGCTGCACGCGTGGCGTTCAGCGCGTCGTCAACGCGGTCCTTCTTTTCCTTCACTTCGATTTCGGTCGAGCCGCCGACCTTGATGACGGCAACGCCGCCCGCAAGCTTGGCAAGACGTTCCTGCAGCTTTTCCTTGTCGTAGTCCGAGGTGGTTTCCTCGATCTGCTGCTTGATCTGGGCGATGCGGCCGACGATGTCAGCCTTCTTGCCGGAACCGTCAACAATGGTGGTGTTTTCCTTGTCGACGCGGATCTTCTTGGCGCGGCCGAGCATGTCGAGGGACACGCTCTCCAGCTTGATGCCGAGGTCTTCGGCAATCATCTGGCCGCCCGTCAGGGTGGCGATGTCTTCGAGCATGGCCTTGCGGCGGTCACCAAAGCCCGGGGCCTTGACGGCAGCGATCTTGAGGCCGCCGCGCAGCTTGTTGACCACGAGGGTGGCCAGGGCTTCGCCTTCGATGTCTTCGGCAATGATGAGGAGGGGCTTCGAGGTCTGCACCACGGCCTCGAGGATCGGCAGCATCGGCTGCAGGCTCGAAAGCTTCTTTTCGTGCAGGAGGATGTAGGCATCTTCAAGCTCAACCACCATCTTGTCGGCGTTGGTGATGAAGTAGGGCGAGAGATAGCCACGGTCGAACTGCATGCCTTCAACGACATCGAGTTCGGTCTCGGCGGTCTTGGCTTCCTCGACGGTGATGACACCCTCGTTGCCGACCTTCTGCATGGCCTTGGCGATCATGTCGCCGATTTCCTTGTCGCCATTGGCGGAGATGGTGCCAACCTGGGCCACTTCCTCGGTGCCCTTGACCTTCTTCGAGCGCTTCTTCACGTCATCAATGGCCACAGCCACGGCGAGATCGATGCCGCGCTTCAGATCCATCGGGTTCATGCCGGCAGCGACGTTCTTGGCGCCTTCGCGCACAATTGCTTGAGCGAGCACGGTTGCGGTGGTGGTGCCGTCGCCTGCCATGTCATTGGTCTTGGAGGCAACTTCGCGCACCATCTGGGCGCCCATGTTCTCGAACTTGTCTTCGAGTTCGATTTCCTTGGCAACGGTGACACCGTCCTTCGTCGTGCGCGGGGCACCGAAGGACTTGTCGATGATGACGTTGCGGCCCTTGGGGCCCAAGGTCACTTTTACAGCATTGGCGAGAATGTCGACGCCGCGGAGCATCTTCTCGCGGGCTTCACCGCCGAAACGGACTTCTTTAGCAGCCATTGTTCAATTCCTCTTTTCAATTGACATTGATGTTGCAGGGTTGCCTCGAGTTACTTCTCGAGCACGCCCATGACATCGGATTCCTTCATGATCAGCAGCTCTTCGCCGTCGATCTTCACTTCGGTGCCGGACCACTTGCCGAACAGGATGGTGTCACCCTTCTTGATGTCGATGGGGGTAAGCTTGCCAGCCTCGTCGCGGCCACCTGGGCCAACGGCCACAACCTTGCCCTGCTGCGGCTTTTCCTGAGCCGTTTCAGGGATGATGATGCCACCCTTGGTCTTGGTGTCTTCTTCAACCCGTTTCACAACCACCCGGTCGTGCAATGGACGGAATTTCATGAGAAGTTCTCCTCTAGAACGTTGTTTTTAAAGTTTTTTTGAACCATCGCTGAGCGAGTTCAACTGCTGTTAGCACTCAAGAATTATGAGTGCCAATAGCTGGGGCTCACATAAGAGGGAGGCGATGGAGAGTCAAGGGCGGATGGCTGACATAATTTTCAGGCGGCAGGCCGTAGACCGCGAAAAGGTTAAATCACGCATTTCAGGTCAGATCAGGTCAGAGTTTGGATGCAGTTTCAGTGGTCAGCCGCACCCAGCTCAACCGGCATGCCGTGCGGCGTGTGGAGATAGGCGTGCCGCCAAGCCTCTTCCCGGTGCAGGATGGTTTCGCCGGAGAGCGTGCCATGGGCTTGCAGAAGCACCTGCAAGGCACGAAGTGCCGCCTGGTAGTAGCTGTCGCGTTCGTCCGGCACATTGCCGGCCGCGTTTTTCCGCAGCTCTGCTCCGAAAGCTTCCGACCATTCCGTGGGAGAAAAAATGCCGCTGTTCGAGGCCGCAAAAGCGAGCGCCATGACCTGCACCTGCCACGGTTCGGAGAACGCCGCTTCGTTGTCCTGAACAGCGAGAGGGCCAAACAGGCTTTGGCTATCCTGGCTCAAAGTAGCTTTCCCACAGATCGAGTGCCACGAAGCCCTTCGCCAAAGTGGATTCCGGCCACAGTTCGGCGTGATCAAACACGACGGTGTAAAGTGGCTCGGCCCGTTCTGTCCCATGGGCATTGGCGTCAGGAAAGACATGGAACCCGTGATACGTTTCGATGACGCCGGTGCGACCGCGCGCATAGGCTGGCAGCCGTGTATGTCCCGAATGACCGTTAGCCACTGTTCTTACTTTTTGACCAACGGCAAACCGGGGCTCAGTGCTGGCTTTCCGCTGAAAGCTGGTGACGGTCTTGAGCGACCCCATGATTGCGCCCGGAGGCATGGGAGATGGAAACCCTGCCGCAGCCGTTGTCGAATGGCCGGTGGCGACCTCCTTGACCGTGGCCATGCCGGAATTGACCATCATCGCGCCGTAGGCCATGAGCCACTGATCGTAATAACCTCTGGTCAAATATTCGACAGGGTCGGCCAGCTCCCTGCAGTGGCGAAACCAATCAATATTCCAGTCTTTGGCGCGCGTGAGGCCCCTGACGATGCCGTAGAGGCGGGCTTCCCAGGGCGCGTGAAACGGATCTTCGTTTTCATGGACGTCAACAGGGCCAAAGCCCTGCTTTCCTCCAAGATCGTGAATGCCATCCATCAGGCAGACTTTTCGCGCGTCAACGGCAGATCCCGCTGCGTGCCGATCATGGAATTGCGCGTGACAATGCCGGCGAGCCTGGCTTCATCCCATCCATCTGTGCCCTTGGGTTTTTCAGGCAAGACCAGATAGCGCAATTCAGCGGTGCTGTCCCATATGCGGATTTCTACATCCTCGGGGAGTTCGACACCAAATTCATTCAGCACGCCTCGTGGATCGCGGACAGCACGCGACCGGTATGCGGCGGTTTTGTACCAGTTGGGCTGAATGCCGAGAATGGAATGCGGGTAACATGAGCACAAGGTACAAACGACGAGATTGTGAACCCCGGGTGTATTTTCAATCACGCGCAAGTGGCCTGTGGCCGAGCCCTCAAATCCGAAGTCTCTGATGGCTTCAGTGCCGCTTGCGAGCAGGCGCTTTTTGTATTGAGCATCAGTCCAGGCTCTGGCCACGACTTTGGCGCCGCGCTTCGGCCCGACCTCTTCGGTATAAAGTTCGATCCATGCATCCACAGTTTTTGGGTCGACGAGATTTTTCTCGATCAGCAGGCTTTCCAATGCCTTGACGCGCAACGCCGGATCGGAGGGCAGGTGACTGTGCAGCTCGTGTTGAATATCCGCTATTTTGTGAGAATGGTGCTCAGTCATTGTTTCACCCCTCAGGTCGTTCGAGGCTAATGCACATCACGCTGTCGCGTCAACGTGATGCCGGTCGGCACTTCCGGGAATTACCGTTCCATAGCCGATCCAGCGCGCGCTGTCAAGATTAAAGTCCTATGCAGGTTGCGGCGTGACAATGCATTGACAGGCTTTGTTTTGAGGCACCATCATTGCGACCGGGTTTCTTCTTGATCTTCCGGGGTTTTCATTGCGCTGTCTCATTGTCGCCGACCTGCACTATTCGCTGCCGCAATATGACTGGCTGGTGGCGCAGGCGCCGCACTACGATCTCGTGATCATTGCCGGAGACCATGTCGACCTCAGCTCGGCCGTCGATGGCCGCGCGCAGATCGTGGTGCTCTCCAAGTATCTCGAGATCCTGAAATCGAAGACGCGGGTCGTCACCTGTTCCGGCAACCATGACCTCGACAGCCGAGATCAGGATGGCGAGAAGGTCTCTCGATGGATTTTAGAGCTGAATAGTCACGGACTAGACGCCGATGACGCCACTATAATGATCGATGAGACACTGATTACGCTGTGCCGCTGGTGGGATGGGCCGAAGGCGCAGGCAAGGCTTGGCCAGCAGCTGGCGCGTGATGCGGCGAAGCCGAAAAAGCACTGGTTCTGGGTGCATCACGCGCCGGTCGCGGATTCTCCTGTGTCATGGTCGGGCAGCAAATCGCTGGGTGATCAAGTGCTTAAGAGTTGGATCGAAGAGTATCAGCCGGACATGGTGTTCTCCGGACATGTGCACCAGTCGCCGTTCACGCGCGCCGGTTCGTGGGTCGATCATGTTGCAGGCCGAACCTGGGTGTTCAACGTCGGCCAGCATCCCGGCGTGCCGCCGGCGCATATGATCTTCGATACGAAAGCCAATGAAATCGCATGGTTTTCGATGATGGGAGCGCAGAGCGTGAAGCTCGATCAGGCTTTGACGCGACCCATTCCGCCACTCACGGCAGCACCCGCTTGGCTTACATCCGGTGATCGGGCTCCCGGTCCGAGCCCGGATCATAATTCCGCTCCGGCTGGTTGATCAAGCTCGCCAGCACCGAACTCACCATGCCGAGATGGTTGCCGCTGCCGGCATATTGGCGCTTGAGATCAACAAGATAAGTGGTGGCGCTATTGAGGCGCTGGGCGAGGAGTCGTGCAATTGCAAAGGTGATGGCGGGATCGGAGTTCATGAAGGCTTCAGCGTTCTGATACTCATAGGCCTCGACATCCGTGAACGCGCGCACCGTGGCAGTGTGCGGTGTTCCCAAGAGAACCGACATTTCGCCGAACACTGCACCGGCATCGTTCACCACCGCGACCTGCGTATCCCCGCGCAAAACTTCGACGGCGCCCGAAGCGAGTACATAAAGCCTTCCAGTATTATGGCCTTCCGGCAATAAGACCGTGCCCTTGGCAAAAGACCGCCTCAGTGCCGGATCACATTTTTCGATGAGAGAAGGCATGCGACAGCATCACAACCGAGTTTGGCTCATGCTGCAAGTGCGAAATACTCAGGGACGTCCGATCAGTTCAGTGAAGATGGCGTTCACTCTCTCCTGGTTCTCAGTGAGATAGGCCTCTGTTGCTGAAAGGTCAGGCTGGCCCGCCGCCTGGCACAGGGTTTCGATCAGGCGTTTGGGTGCCGTTTGTGCATCGAAGCGGCCAGCAATACAAAGGCGCAGCACATGGGTGAGGCGCTGATAAAGTGCGAGGGCTGTTTCCAGAGTTTCAGCTTCACCGGGCTTCAGGAGTTTTAAAAAACGCGCTGTTGCAAGGACTTGCGCCGTATTGGCGTGGCGCAAATCCTGGTGCGCGCCTCCTGCAATGAGTTCAAGATATTGCGCGATGAATTCGATCTCGATCTGGCCGCCGCGCACGCGTTTCAGGTCCCAGAGATTGTCGGGCGGATGTTCCCTCAGCATGAGCGCGCGCATGTCAATGATGTTGTTCTTAGATACGGCCGCATCACGCGGAATGGCCAAAGTTGTTGCCAGGATGCCTTCAATGCGGCGGGCCAGTTCCTGATCTCCGGCAATGGGCCGGGCGCGGGTCATCGCCATGCGTTCCCAGGTCCAGGCCTCGGCCTTGTGGTAGCTCTCGAAAGAAGACAATCCCACAGCGAGCGGCCCCTTGGAACCAGAGGGGCGCAGGCGCATGTCAACATCGTACAGAATGCCTTCGCTGGTAGGGGCGCTTAGTGCGGATACAAGCATCTGCGTCAACCGTGCGTAATATTGTGTAGGTGCCAAAGGCCGCGCGCCATCGGATTGTTCAGCCGAAGGGTCGTGATCGTAGATCACCATGATGTCGAGATCGGAGGCGGCGGTCATTTCGCGGCCGCCGAGCTTGCCGAGGCCCATCACGATGCAGGCACCGCCTTTCAATGTGCCGTGCCTGGCTTTCATTTCCTTTTGGATGGCCGCCAGCAGCCGCGTCAGCACCACATCCGCTACAATGGAGAATCCCAGACCTGCTTCTTCCGCACTGATGGTTTCAGAAAGGATGCGCACACCGACACGGAAATTCTTTTCACGCGCAAAGATGCGGGCGAGGTCCATGGTTTCTTCGAGCGCGGCTTCAGCCGGAATGAGCGCGGCGATCTCGGCGTGCAGCATTTCCGCATTGGGCAGGGCGGAAAAGAAATCCGGTGCCGTCACCGCTTCAAGGATGCGTGGCTGGGCGCTGATCTTTTCAGCCAGACGCGGGGCTGAGCCCAGCACTTGCGCGATCAGCGCCAGCATGCGCGGGCTGGCCTTCAGCATCGAGAGCAATTGCACGCCAGAGGGGAGACTTTGCAGGAACTTGTCGAAAGCAAAGAAGGCGCGGTCGGCCTCACTGCCCTCTGCCAGCGCTTTCAGAAGCAGCGGCATCAGTTCGGTGAGCAACTCGCGGGCGCGCGCTGTTCTTGTGGCGCGGTAACGGCCGAAATGCCAGGCGCGGATGATGGCGGCGACTTCGGTGACCTGCGCATAGCCCAAGCGGCGCAGCGTCTCGAGCGTGGCCGGATCATCGTCCGCACCGGTGAAGACAAGACTGCCTTCGCCGGTCCCGAGTTCGGAGGCCGATTCAAACAGCGCGGCATAGTGATCCTGCACACACTGCAGTGTTGCGCGCAATTTTACGGCCAGTGCGGCTCCCGAGGCGAAACCGGCAAAGCGCGCATAGATTTCAAACTGTACCGGATCGGACGGCGTGTCGTGGGTCTGCTGGTCATTCACCATCTGGGCGCGATGTTCGAGCATGCGCAGGAAAGCATAGGCGTCTTTCAACTCGGTGGCTGTCTGGGGCGTGATCCATTTTGCCTGCGCCAGTGCATCAAGTGCATCGCAGGTCTTGATGCAACGAAGCGCCGGATTGCGGCCGCCGGCGATCAACTGCTGTGTCTGGGCGAAGAACTCGATCTCACGGATGCCGCCGCGACCCAGCTTGAGATTGTGGCCCATGACCGCGATCTCGCCATGGCCTTTGACAGCGTGGATCTGCCGCTTCATCGACTGCACATCGGCAATGGCAGCAAAGTCGAGATATTTGCGCCAGATATAAGGCTTCATGCGCGCCATGAATTCTTCGCCGAGTGCGGTGTCACCCGCGCAGGCGCGCGCCTTGATCATGGCGGCGCGTTCCCAGTTCTGACCCTGGGTCTCATAGTAGTTGGCGGCAGCCTCGATATTGATCGCGACCTGAGTGGCGCGCGGGTCGGGGCGCAGGCGCAAATCGGTGCGGAAGACATAGCCATCTTCCGTTACATCCTGCAGCAGGCTCACCAGATTGCGCGTCAGCTTCACAAAGAACAGCGCGGGCTCAGCTCCATCTGCAAGCGGCGCCGTTTCGGGATCGTAGAAGACGATGAGGTCGATGTCGCTGGAGTAGTTGAGTTCAAAGGCCCCCATCTTGCCCATGGCAAAGATGAGATAGGCCTGTCCGACGGGAGCATCGGCGTGCAGCGTGCCCTTGGCTTGTTCCTGACGCCAGAGAAAGGCGAGAGCGGCATTGACGGCGGCATCGGCAAAACGGGTAAGGGCTTCAGTGACTTGCGGCAGCTTCCACTTTCCTGAGAGATCGCAGAGCGCCACCAGCAGCGCCAGTTTCTGCTTGGCTTGACGCAGCAGACGGGCAGCTTCATCGCGCGATGTAGCCTGTTTGGCTTCGTTCAAGCTATCATGCAGGCGCACAAGCTCCTTTTCATGGCTGCCCGCCATAATTTGTGCTGCAAACTCCATGTGGCTCTCACGCAAGGCTTTGAGATAGGGCGAGCAGGCGTCGATCAGGGCATAAGTTTCGTCAGCCGTCATTGCAGCTACGATAGCAGCTTCCGTCCTTTCGCAACACGCGCTAACTCGGAGCTATGAAGTCGCGAAGTTTCAACGCCTTTTGCCGTTCGCTGCCTCATGCCATCCATGTGGTTCAATGGGACGGCGCCGATGTGTGGAAAGTGGGCGGCAAGGTCTTTGCCATCCATGCACCAGCCTCATGGGGCAAACATAAAGGCATCACCTTCAAGACATCGCCAATGAGTTACGAGCTTCTGAAAAGCCAACCGGGACTGCGGCCCGCACCCTATTTCGCCTCGCGCGGCATCAAGTGGATCCAGTGGCAGAGTGACGAGAGCATGAGCGATGCGGATCTGAAGAAATATCTGAAGCAGAGCCACCAGTTAGTGCTGGAGGGGCTCTCCAAGAAGAAGCAGGCGGAGCTTGCCAGTTAGGTTCGTCATCTCCGCGTAGGCGGGGATCCCGATTTACTCATGATCTCTATCTCTGCGCTCGGGCTAGTGGGACCCCTGCCTGCGCAGAGGTGACGGCTTTGAAAAGTGGCTGCTGCAAGAAACTGACAGCCTGCCATGCGATAGGCAGCCCGATGACCTATGCGCAAAATCTGTGGCTTTATTTCGTGCTGCTGTCCGGCATCATCATTGTGCCGGGCATGGACATGTTCTTTGTCATTGCCAATTCCCTGACCGGTGGCCGCGCAGCAGGACTTGCCGCCGTGCTCGGCATCAATCTCGGTGGCATTTACCACACTATCTTTGGGGCGTTCTTTGTAGGCCTCATCACCACGCTGGCGCCACAGCTGATCACCGTGATCCTGCTTGCGAGTGCGGTTTATATGGCGTGGGTGGGTTACACGCTGATCCGGTCTTCAATCACTGTTGACGCCATTGGCACGGCCCCGAAGCGCAGCGTGGCATCCGCATTCGGCCAAGGCTTTGTCACCTGTGTGCTCAATCCCAAGGCCTACATGTTCGTGGTGGCGGTCTATCCGACCTTCATCCAGCCGCGCTTTGGACCCGTCTGGGCGCAGGCGCTTGCGATGGGAATTCTGACCGTTGTCACGCAGTTTGCCATTTATGGCGGATTGGGCGTGGCGGCAGCCAAATCGCGCGAACTTCTCACCGGAAACCCGCAGGTCACGATCACCATTGGGCGTGTCTGCGGCGCGATTTTCTTTGTGGTGGCTGGATTTACGGTGTGGCATGCCCTGACGGGCTGAACTGGTGCATTTCACCGTGCCTGTACTTCTGCTAATGAGCGGCAAAGCCTGCAACAGGAGTGAGCCGCCATGAACAAACCCGTGAAACCCGGCAATTGGGAACCATCACCCAACAACCTTGAATCTTTCTGGATGGGCTTCACGCCGAACCGCGCCTTCAAGGCCCGTCCGCGCATGATTGCCCGCGCCAAGGACATGCATTACTACGACATCAAGGGCAATGCGATCCTGGATGGCAGCGCTGGCCTGTGGTGCACCAATGCCGGCCATTGCCGCGAACCGATTGTCAAGGCCATCCAAGAGTCGGCAGCCGAGCTCGATTTTGCGCCGACCTTCCAGTACGGCCACCCCAAGGTGTTCGAACTCGCTTCGCGCCTGTCGATGATGGCGCCGGGCGATCTCAATTACGCCTTCTTCTGCAACTCCGGCTCGGAAGCCGCTGACTCCGCTCTCAAGATCGCGCTCGCCTATCACCGCGCGCGCGGCGAAGGTACGCGCACGCGCCTCATTGGCCGCGAGCGCGGCTATCATGGTGTCAACTTTGGTGGCATCTCTGTGGGCGGCATGGTCGCCAACCGCAAATGGTTTGGTGCGATGCTGGCGGGGGTGGACCACCTGCCGCACACCTATAACCGCAAGGAGCAGGCCTTTACCCGCGGCGAGCCCAACTGGGGGGCGCATCTGGCGGAAGAGCTTGAACGCCTGGTCGCACTGCATGACGCTTCGACCATTGCTGCCGTGATTGTCGAGCCGATGGCCGGTTCCACCGGCGTGCTGCCGCCGCCCAAGGGCTATCTCAAGAAGCTGCGCGAGATCTGTACCAAGCACGGCATCCTGCTGATTTTTGATGAAGTGATCACGGGCTTTGGCCGTCTCGGTGCGTCTTTTGCCGCCGAGCGCTTCGGTGTGACACCCGATCTGCTCACCTTTGCCAAAGGTGTCACCTCCGGCACCGTGCCGATGGGCGGCGTGATGGCACGCCAGGGCATCTACGATGCCTTCATGAGCGGTGCCGAGCATGTGATCGAGCTGTTCCATGGCTATACCTATACCGGCCACCCGATGGCTGCGGCTGCCGGTGTTGCAACGCTCGATGTCTATCGTGACGAGCAGCTTTTCGAGCGTGCGGCCAAGCTGGAAGACCGCTGGGCCGATGCCTGCTTCAAGCTGCAGGGCAATCAGCTCATTGAAGACATCCGCACCATGGGCCTCGTCGCCGCCTTTGATCTGAAGCCGGTGGACGGCAAGCCGGGCCTGCGCGCCTACAAGGCCATGGAAAACGCCTTCCATGACCATGGGCTTCTGATCCGCATCACGGCTGACACGATCGCGCTGTCGCCGCCGCTGATTATCAGCGAGAACCAGATTGATGAATTGCTGGGCGAACGTCTGCCGGCGGTCCTGAAGTCGGTGGCCAGCCTTTAACCTTACGCCGATCTTACGCCGAGGGATTCACAGCAGGCCAGAGAATGTTTACTCTCTGGCTTTGTGATTCGCCGGTAGCGTTGACTTGGGCGAGGGGTGGACGCTGAAGGCCGGGGATTTGAAGCAAGATTGGGGATATCTGATTAGCTTTTGCCTGACTCTACTTGGAGCGGGTGCAGCCTTGGCTTATCTGCTGGCGGGGGGTGCAGACACCACACTGGCCGTCGCCACAGGTCTTGGGCTTCTTGGTCTCGCGCAACTCATTCTCTTTGGTTACCTCGCGCAACAGGACCAGCGCATCGGTTCCGCCATCACGCGGCTCTCGCGGCAGATTTTCGACATCCGCTCTGAAAGCCACAATGGCCAGGAAGCACTGCGCTCGCGTCTCTCGCTTCTTGAAAATGAAGGGCGCCGCCATACCGATGCCGTGGCCCACGGTCTTTCCGACCTGAAGACGTCATATGCAGCGCTGAAGGATGCGTTGTCATCACAGATCGCCAACCGCGAGCCTGAACCTGCGCCTCACATGTATGAAGAACCGCAGATGGAAATGCATGTTGAACCAGTTTTCCTGACGGAGCCGGTTATTGCCGCACCTCCGCCAGCGGCACAGCTGCGCGACGTCATTCATCTGGCGCTCGAACCCATCGTCGACATGCAAACACAGCGCACGGCACATTACCGCGTGCATGTCTCGATGGATGTTGAAGGCCAGGAAATCGACAGCGACCAGCTGATGCAATATGTGGCACGCATGGGCACACGCCCGTCGCTTGATCTGCGGGCGGCACGTGAATGTCTTTCACTGCTGATGCGGCTTAGGGCACGCGATCCTGATCTTTGCATCATGCTGGGCATTGGCGCTGAAACGCTCGCTGATGACAAGACGCTGACGCAGATCCTTGCCGAGTGCGAACGCGCCAGTTCTGTGGCGCCCGGGCTGGTGTTTGAACTGTCTCACGCTTCGCTTGCGGGACTTTCGACACGAGGCCTTGAAGGTCTGGCTCGCATTGCGCGCCGCGGCCAGCACTTCGCCCTGGTGCAGGCTTCCGTTGCCGGACTTGATCTTCAGGCCATGAACACACTCAATGTGCGCTATGTCGGCATTGCCGCTGCGAAACTGGAAACCGAAGGTTTCTCGGGTTCGCTCATCGGCTTTGCACAGCTGGCGCGGCTGTCGCGTGTCCAGCTGGTTGTCATGGATGTGCGCAATCCCGATCTGGTGCCCAGGCTCGCCAGTGTTTCGCGCCTCGCCTGTGGCCCGTGCTTTGCCGAACCGCGCCGCGTAAAGCAGGCTGCAGGCAGCAGCACGCAAGCTGCGCCCTCGCACATCAATATCGCCGCTTAATTCATGAAGCATCTGTCCGGGCGTTATCCCGTCTGGCTGTGCGACGTGTGGGGTGTCATCCATGATGGGCACAAGCCTTTCGCAACGGCCGTCCATGCTTTGGAACAGCACCGCGCCCATGGTGGCAGGGTCATCCTCATCACCAATGCGCCACGGCCCAAAACCATCATCGAGAAATCGCTTGATCGTATCGGCGTGCCGCGTGCCGCCTTTGACGACATGGTGACGTCGGGTGATGTCACGCGCACGCTGATGATGGCGCATGGTGGCGGACAGGTATTTCATCTCGGTCCCGAACAGGATCTTTCCCTGTTCGAAGGCCTTCCCATCAAGCGGGTTTCCATCGCTGAAGCCAAGGCCTGTGTCTGCATTGGATTGCGTGATGAGTATCATGAAAAGCCCGAAGATTATCTGCCGCTGCTGCGGGATATGAGGGATCACGATCTGCTGATGATCTGTGCCAATCCTGACCGGGTGGTGCGCAAGGGCAAGGATTTGCTGCCCTGCGCCGGCGCCCTGGCCGATCTTTACGAAAGTATTGGTGGAAGAGTTTTGATGGCAGGCAAGCCTTTCGCGCCGATCTATGACCTGGCGCTGGAGCGCGCCGGCAACCCGCCACGGTCTTCAGTACTCGCCATTGGCGATGGCCCGGAGACAGATATTCTGGGCGCCATCCAGAACAAGCTGGCCTGTGTTTTCATTTCGGGTGGCATCAATGCCGGGCCGGGCGCCGAAGATGAAGTGCGCAAGCGCTATCCGCAGGCGGAGATCGTGCATTCGATGCGCGAGCTTTACTGGACCTGACAATTTAGCTAGCAGTTCCCGCCATGTTTGAGGTTTCGGCCGGAAATCCCTTGCCGCAGAAAATGCGTGGCGGCGTTGTCGCCATCGGTAATTTCGATGGTGTACATCGTGGCCACCAGACCCTGCTGGCGAAGTCGCGCGATCTCGCCAAGGCGGAAGGAAAATCATGGGGTGTTGTCACTTTTGAGCCGCATCCGCGCAGCTTCTTCCGCCCCGCGCAGCCGATCTTCCGGTTGACGCCTCTGCCGCTCAAATTGCGTTTGCTGAAAGCTCTGGGTGCGGAATTTGTGTCGGTGGTCGGTTTTGACTCCGAGATCGCCTGCATGGCACCGGACGCGTTTGTAATCCAGGAACTGACGGAGCGCCTCGGCGCTTCACACGTCGTCACCGGCTTCGATTTTCATTTTGGCGCTGACCGCAGCGGCCATTCCGACACGCTGCGCCAGCTCGGGCTCGCCGTCACCACAGTTGCAGAAGTGACGGATGAGGCCGCGGGTCATCTCGGCATTTCATCAAGTAACATTCGCAACGCGCTGCGCCACGGCCAGCCTGCGCAAGCGGCGCGCGATCTCGGCTATGACTGGATGATCACCGGCACAGTGGTGCAGGGCGACCAGCGCGGCCGCACCATCGGCTTTCCCACCGCCAACATCGTGGTGGAAGCGGGCATTGAACCGGCGCGCGGCATCTATGCCACGCTGGTGCGCGAAGCAGGCAAATCGAGTCCCACATGGATGGGGGCCGGTTATTTCGGCGACCGGCCGACCTTCAATACCAACCGCACGTTCTTCGAGGTCTATCTTCTCGACCAGACGCTCGATCTCTATGGCCGCGAGCTTATCGTCAGCTTTGTCGAATTGATCCGTTCAGACCAGAGCTTCACGTCTGTCGAGGCGCTGATCGCACAGATGAAGCAGGATTGCGAGCGCGCCCGCATGCTGCTGTCACAACACAAGCCGTTGCCGTTCCCGCTGGCGGAGATTCAGGCCAAGGGGCTGATTTAGGCAGTTTTGCTTTTGTTCATTGTTTGCGCATCATCTGAACGCGCCACTTTCCTGATGCAATCGATAAAGCGCTCTGCGAGCGGTGAAAGGGTGCGATCCTTTACCGTGACAAACCCGACCGGTGCGGGTGGCGACTTGATCACCACCGGAAGAGCTTTCAAGCGCATCTGCTTGCCTTCGAAACGCATGACGGAAGCGGGCACTAGGCCGATCCAGCGGCCCGTCTCGATCAGCCGCATATAGAGATGAAGTGAGACCGTCTGGATGGCGGCTGATGGCGTGGAGACGCCACTGAGGCGGAAAGACTCTTCTTGGAAGCTGCGCGCCAGACTCCCCGGTTGCGGCATCACCCAAGTTTCATTCATGAGATCCGCCAGCTGCAGTTTCCGGCGGCGCGTGAGGGGGCTGTCAATCCCCGCGACCAAGACATTCGGTTCATCGAACAGCGTTTCAGCCACGAGATCAGGCTCATTCATAACGGTCGGCAGGCGACCGAGGGCCAATTCGACATTGCGTTCACGCAAATTATCGTATTGCTGTGTAGCGATGTTCTCCGGCGTTACATTGAGCGAGGCGCGGGGATAGGCTTCCAGAAAACGCTCAATGGCTGTGGGAAGCATGCCGGAATCGATGACGATCGATGAGCCGATCTTCAATTCACCAGCATCGGGATTCCTGATGAAGTCGATCTGCTGCAGACCTTTGCGCATTTCGTCGAACACGGCCACGCCGGATTTCAGCAGCGCCTGGCCGTAATGCGTGGGTGCGATGCCGGTCGAGCTGCGGTCGAACAGTTTGACCCCGAGGGTGTGTTCCAGATCCGAGATGGTTTTGGAGACAACGGGGTAGGACACGGCGAGCGCTTCTGCCGCGCGGGTCATGCTGCCGGCCTCGGCCACCACCAACATGATATGCAAATCACGCAGTTTCACGCGCCGGCCGACACGGTCCATCCATTTCATTTTTCTACCTAGCTGTTTGGTTAGGGGTACGCCCAGTAAGTAGAACTACACAGCTAGGTCAAAATCAAGCAGTGTTTCACTCATCGCAGCGGAATGATCCGCCGCAAACACAACAAGGAGAAACATCATGTCTGGACTCGCAACATTAGCTGCCACCGTCGTTCTGGTTCACGGGGGCTTCGTCGACGGTGCCGGTTGGGAAGGCGTCTACAAGATCCTGAAGAAGGATGGTTACAATGTCAGCATCGTGCAGAACCCCACGACCTCGCTCGCCGATGACGTCGCGGCCACCAAGCAGGTCATTTCGGAAGCCAAAAGCCCTGTCATCCTGGTCGGCCATTCCTATGGCGGTGTGGTGGTGACCGAAGCCGGCACCGATCCGAAGGTGAAGGGTGTGGTCTATATCGCCGCCTTTGCGCCGGACAAAGGCGAGTCAGTGCAAAGCCTGATCGCCAATCCGCCTCCGGGCGCATCGGTCCCGCCGATCCTCCCGCCGCAGAATGGCTTCCTGTTCCTCGACAAGGAAAAGTTCCATGCATCATTTGCTGCAGATGTCAGTGAAGAAAAGGCTGCCTTCATGGCCGACTCCCAGGTTCCCTGGGGTGTGAATGCCCTGGCTGGCGCGGTGACTGACCCCGCCTGGAAGACCAAGCCCTCATGGTATCTGGTGGCCACCGAAGATCACATGATCCCGCCGCCTGCCCAGCGCCAGATGGCCGCCCGCGCCAAGGCAACAGTTGCGGAAGCCGCCGGAAGCCATGCGATTTATGTTTCGAAGCCGGAAGTCGTCGCTGCGCTGATCGAGAAGGCGGCCAAGGCTGTGACTGCGAAGTAATGAACATCCAAAAACCAAGAAAAGGCCGCCGACTCCTGCACGATGAGTCGGCGGCATTTTCTTGTGCAGGGCTATATCGATTGCACGCTGCTAATCTTCTTCCGCCGGATCAAGAAGGCGGTGCAGATGCACGATGAAATAGCGCATCTGCGCGTTGTCGATGGTCTCACGTGCCTTGCCAAGCCAGGCCTGATGAGCCGTGGCATAGTTGGGATAGAAGCCCACCACATCAAGTTTTGCGAGATCCTTGAAGGTGACACCGCTCACATCTGATAGTTCGCCCCCGAACACGAGATGGATGAGCTGTTCTTGCAGGGATCTTGGCGGTCATGTCGTCTCCATGAATTGCTGCACTGCAGCGTGGCGTAAAATCCCCGCCGCGACAAGCCCATCCTGCTGCGGGCGCGCCTGATTGAAGATCATGGCCGCACCTCTCTCGGTGGTGATCTTGCCTCCGGCCTCGCTCACCAGAAGAGCACCGGCGGCGACGTCCCAATCATGCTTCCACCCCAATGACAGAACGATGTCGACGCTGCCTTCCGCGAGAAGTGCGAGGCGCGCGAGCTGCGGCACATGGGCCACATTGACCTGCTCATAGCCTGAGCCTTCAAGACGCCTGCGCGCCTGCGAACGCGCTGCCAGCCTGGCGCCGGCAAGCGATGCGCCGTCATGAACCTTGATTGCCGCACCATTGCAGCTGGCACCCTTGCCGCGCTCCGCAAGATAAAGCTTGCGAGTCAGGGGATGATGAATGCCAGAAATCATGGGCTTGCCATCTTCCACCAATGCAAGGGCCACACACCACTCATCGCGGCCGCCGGCGAAACTGCGTGTGCCGTCGATGGGATCGAGTATCCAACACAGCCTGCGGGAGAGGCGCTGCGGATCATCGGGTCCTTCCTCGGACAGCCAGCCATAATCCGGCCGTGCCTTGCTCAACATCTCATGCAGCACGTCATTGACGTCGAGATCGGCGGCGGTGAGGAGCGAGCCATCCTTCTTCTGCCATTGCTCCGGGCTTTTTCCGAAATGGGCGAGTGCCACCTCACCCGCCTTTACCAAGGCGGATTTAAGCAGATCAGCGTCCGGCAATGGTCATGCCCTCGATGAGGCAGGAAGGCGCGTTGGTTGAGCTGCGGAATTCGAGATCATTTGCCGGGGTGAGATGCAGGAACATATCGACGAGATTGCCGGCAACGGTGATTTCGCTCACCGGATATTGGATTTCGCCATTCTCAATCCAGAAGCCCGAAGCACCGCGGCTGTAATCCCCGGTGGCGCCATTGATCGACGAGCCGATGAATTCAGTAATCAGCAGGCCTTTCTTGAGAGACTTGATCATGTCGGGCAGCGATTGCGTGCCGGGCTCAAGATGAAGATTGGTGGTTGAAGGCGAGGGTTGGGAGGCGAGGCCGCGCGAGGCATTGCCGGTCGATTGCAACCCAAGCTGCCGCGCCGAGCGCAGATCGAGCACCCATGAAGTGAGTACGCCCTTGTCGATGAAGGCACGGCGTTGTGTCGGCAGGCCTTCGGCATCGAAGCTTTTTGAGGCATGGCCGCGCTTGCGCAACGGATCGTCAATGACGGTGACATCAGATTTGAAAATCTGCTGCCCCATTTTTTCTTTCAGGAAGCTCACGCCGCGCGCCACGCTGGCACCATTGATGGCACCGGCGAGATGGCCAAGCAGTCCGGCCGCCACGCGGCGGTCATAGATCACCGGCACAGCCTGGCTCTTCAGCTTGTGGGGATTGATGCGGCGGATGGTGCGCTCGCCCGCTGTGGTGCCGATCTTCTGCGGGCTTTCGAGGTCGGAGAAATGCGCGGCCGAGTGGCCATCATAGTCGCGCACCATGTTGGTGCCTTCACCGGCAATCATACCCGCCGACAGGCTGAAGCCGGTGCGCTGATAGGCCTTGGCAAAGCCGTTGGATGAAGCCAGCGCGATGTTGCTGGAGGATGACGAGGCGCCAACCCCGCCACTCTTGCTGACGCCTTTCACGGCCTTGGCTGCCTTTTCTGTCTCTTCCACCAAGCGCTTCAGATCTGCCATCTCGGGGAAGGTGGACGACACCATGTCGAGATCGGTTTCGGACTTGGCCAATTGTTCGGGTGCGGCAAGACCGGAGAAAGGATCGGGCGGGGCAAGCTTGGCCATGGCCAATGCACGTTCGGCCAAAGTCTTGCGGGCGTCTTTGGTCAGCACGCTGCTGGCGATGGTGGCGGAAGATTCTCCCGCAAAGACGCGCAGTCCCACTTCGCGCGCCTCGGCCTGTTCCAGTTCCTCAACCGTGCCTTCACGGATCGAGATCGAGGCGTCGCGGCGTTCCACCACCATCACATCGGCGGCGGAGGCGCCGGCTTTCAGAACAAGGTCGAGGGTTTCTTGGGCAAGGCCGAGAAGATCAGTGGTCATGGTATCAGGCAACCTAAAATCATGCCCGCGAGGACCAGCAGTCCGAAATTCCGGTTGGAACGAAAGAGCTGCAGGCAGCGGGCGCTGTCTGTGTCATCAAAGCGCGCCACCTGCCAGAGAGCCTGGAAGGCAGCGAGGATGATGCCGATATGGGCGATGGTCGGTGCAGATGCAAGGCGCAGCGCCAGATGCAGGCAGATGAGCGACGCCGCAAAGAAAATGACGAGCCAGATGCGGGTGGACTTGCCAAAGAGCAGTGCTGTCGATTTGACGCCGATCAGGATGTCATCTTCCTTGTCCTGATGGGCGTAGATGGTGTCATAGGCCAGCGTCCAGAAGATGCCGGCGAGATAAAGCATGAAACAGGCAGGCGCGAACTGGCCCGCCACTGCGGTGAAACCCACCAGTGCGCCCCAGTTGAAGGCCAGACCCAGAACCAGCTGCGGCACGTAGGTCACCCGCTTCATGAAGGGATAGACCGCAACGATCGCAAGCGAGGCAATGGCGGTTTCAATGGTCAGGGGGTTGAGCTGCAACAGGACGATGAGACCCACCAGCAGCAGGGCAGCGAGAAAGATCAAAGCGCTTTTGCGTGACACACGGCCCGAGGGCAAAGGCCGGTTGCGGGTGCGCTCCACTTTGGCGTCGAAATCCTGGTCGGCGAGATCATTCACCACGCAGCCCGCCGCGCGCATGGCGATGGCGCCGATCAGGAACAACACAGCGTAATAGATATTGGGCCAACCGCCGCCCTGTGCCAGCTGCGCGAGGCACAGGCCCCACCAGCAGGGCAGCAAAAGAAGCCACCAGCCGATCGGCCGGTCGAGGCGCATGAGCTGGGCATAGGGCACCACGCCTGCGGGCAGGCTCTCCACCCAATGGGCCTTGACGGCATCATGGATGGTGGTTTCGGTGGCGCGGTTCATGGGCGCCGTGATACACGCGGAAGATGGCAAAAACCACACCCCGTTTGTTTGTTGACCAGCGTCTGAAACCCACTGCCGAAGTGACTTTAGGGCCGGAACAAAGCCACTATCTGCAGTCAGTCATGCGCCTCGCGCCAGGTGATGTGGTGTCGGTGTTCAATGCCTGGGATGGAGAATTTCTGGCGCATCTCGCCGAGTCCGCCAAGAAGAAGGTGATCATCCGGCTGGAGCGGCTGACCAGTGCGGCGAAGCCTCCGCCAGACATCGACTATCTCTTCGCGCCGCTCAAACATTCACGGCTTGACTATCTGGTGCAGAAGGCGACCGAACTTGGCGTGCGGCGGCTCAGGCCCGTCATTACCGCGCGCACCATTGCCGAGCGCGTCAATCTTGAGCGCATGCGCGCCAATGCCGTCGAGGCGGCAGAGCAGTGCAATCTGGTGTTTGTGCCCGAGGTGATGGAGCCCTTGCCACTGGCGCGCGCGCTTACGGGATGGAACGCCAAACGCGCGCTGGTCTATTGCGACGAGACGGCGGAGATCGCCGACCCGCTGCAAGCGCTGTCGCTGCTTTCAACGCCAGCTGCCATTCTGGTTGGACCCGAGGGCGGCTTCACCATCGAGGAACGCGCGCATCTGAAGAGCCTGCCCTATGTGACGGCCCTCAGCCTGGGCCCGCGCATCATGCGGGCGGATACGGCGGCGGTGGCCATTCTGAGCTGGTCCAGGCCTCCCTTGGCGACTGGCGCAAAAGGTAACCACGGCGGTTTTATTTGACTTGCTGGTATCATCCGGAATGCCTATGTCAGCCCTCTTGCCAGGGGTAGATATTTGAGCGGACCAACACCAGAGACTGAAGCTGGGCGCACGCGCATTGACAACAAGGCGCAACTGATCAGCTATTTCGAGCAGGGCATGAAGCCGCGCGAACAGTGGCGCATGGGCACGGAGCACGAGAAGTTTGCGTTCCTGAAGGATACGCTGCGTCCGGTGCCTTATTCCGGCAAGAGCTCGATCAAGGCACTGCTGGAAGGCTTGCGTAACCGCTTTGGCTGGGAAGGCGTTTACGAAGGCGAGAACATCATCGCGCTCTCCGACCCGAATTCGCTTGCCAATATTTCTCTTGAACCCGGCGGGCAGTTCGAGCTTTCAGGCGCACCGCTCACGACCGTCAATGACACGTGCGGCGAAGTCACGGAACATTTGCGCCAAGTCAAAGTCATCGGTGATGAACTCGGCATCGGCTTCCTGGGCCTTGGCGCTTCGCCGGTCTGGACACGCGCCGAAACGCCGGTCATGCCCAAAGGCCGCTACGGCATCATGGCGCCCTATATGGACAAGGTCGGCACGCTTGGACGTGACATGATGTTCCGCACCTGCACGGTGCAGGTCAATCTCGATTTCGGCGATGAGGCCGACATGGTGAAGAAGTTGCGCGTGTCGCTGGCGCTGCAGCCCCTGGGCACGGCGCTGTTTGCCAATTCGCCGTTCCTCGAAGGCAAGCCCAATGGCTTCCTGTCATTCCGTTCGCATGTCTGGGAGGACACCGACAATGCCCGCGCCGGCATGTTGCCCTTTGCCTTTGAAGATGGCTTCGGCTTCGAGCGTTATGTCGAGTATGCACTCGACGTGCCGATGTATTTCGTCATTCGCAATGACAAGTTCGTGAATTGTGCCGGCGAAAGTTTCCGTGCCTTTCTCAATGGCCGGCTGCCGCAGCTTCCTGGCGAATTGCCGACACTGCGTGACTGGGCCGACCATCTGACCACTATTTTTCCGGAAGTGCGTCTCAAGCGCTATCTCGAGATGCGCGGCTCGGATGTGGGCAAGGGCGCGATGCTCTGTGCCTTGCCGGCACTGTGGGGCGGCATCCTTTATGATCAATCCTCGCTTGATGCAGCCTGGGATCTGGTGAAGGGGGCTTCGGCCACCGAGCGCCAGCAGCTGCGTCATGAGGTGCCGAAGCGCGGCCTCAATGCCACGTTCCGGGGCCGCTCGTTGCAACAGCTGGCCAAACAGGTTCTGACGCTGGCGCGTGAAGGATTGAAGCGGCGCGGCTTTGGCGAAGAGCCGTTTCTCGATGTGCTCGATGAAATTACCGACAGCGGCAAGACCCATGCGGAGCGGCTGCTCGATCTCTATCACGGCGCCTGGAAGGGCGACGTGAAGGAAGTCTTCAAGACAGAAGCGTTCTGAACCTAATCACTCTGCCGCCATCAGGCGGATGTTCATGCCCTTGCTGCTCAGGCTTTCGCGCACATGCTGCGCCAGTGCCTGCGCGCCGCGGCTGAGCTGGCCGGGGCGCTGCATCAAACCGATTTCGAAAGCGCCGAGACGCGGGAAGCCTTCGGCCTCGGTCAGCACGCGCATACCGGGCTTCACGCAGATCATCGGCATGGCGGACACGGCAAGGCCCTGCTGCACGCAAGCCTGGATGGTCGAGAAATTTGGGCTGATATAGGCGATGCGATACGGCCGTGTGATCTTGATCAGGGCCTGTTCCACCAGCTTGCGCCAGCTGCAAGATGATGAGGCCGCGGCCACAGGCAGGACATCCATGGAATGGGTGGCGTGCTTTTGCGAGGTGACCCAGACGAGTTCGGCACTGGTCAGGGCCTCACCATAAACGTCACCGCCATTGAAGGTCACGGCGGCCACATCGAGCTCGCTGTTGCGGATTCGCTCGGCGAGAATATCCGACGGGTGGCATTCCACCTCGACATTCACGGACGGATGGGTGCGGTGGAAGCGCGCCAGGATCTCGGGCAGGAAGATATCGGCATAATCATCCGGGGTGCCAAAGCGCACCGTGCCGGCAATGTCCGGCTTGGTGAAATAGGACACCGCTTCATCACTCAGCGCCACCAGCTTGCGCGCATATTCGATAAGCCGCTCGCCATCGGCAGTGAAGCGGATGCCGCGGCCATCCTTGACGAAAAGCGGTCGCCCTAGCGTTTCTTCCAGTCTTTTCATCTGCATAGAGACGGCAGACTGGGTCTTGTTCACCTCTTCGCCGGCACGGGTGTAGCTGCCGGTATCAATGATCGCCAGGAAGGTCTTGAGCTGGTCAATGTCGAGATTGGGGGTCATTTGCCTATCCATCACATTTCTTGATGAGAGTTATAAAATACATTCGTTGGATTAATCAATCGATTTCTGCGATGAATAATCAACAATTCATCACGGAAAGGAATAGATCATGGACGACTTCGCATATCATCAGGCCCAGCAGTTCGGTTCAGCATGGAAGGTTAGGGCCCGCTGGCTCAGCTGATCGAAGTCGTCAGGCGGCGCTGGCAGAAGAAGCAGTTGCAACAGTTGTGCTAAGCCGCCTGACCAGCCGCCAGGCTATCGCGATTGAAACCACTCCAAACACGATTCCACCCAACCCGACACCAACCATGATCCCCTCCGGTCCGGCAATGGCAGCACCTGCCAAGGCAAAGGGGATCGTGCCGAGGGTGGATTTCCCCCAGTTCAGCAGCGTTGAATAGGTTGGTTTTCCGAGATTATTGAAGGCCGCCATGGCCACGAATTGCGTGCCGACAAAGGCCCAAGTCACCGCGATATAAGTCGCGAAGAACACCACAAGTTCTGCCGCCCGCCCTGTTACGCTGAAAGCCGCAGCCAGCTCATGCCGGAACAGAAACAGGATCAGGGACGTCGCAAGCGCGTAGCAGAAAGCGAAGGCAATGCTGTCGCGCAAGGTTCTGGTCACGCGGTGAAAGTCGCCCGCACCGAAATTCTGGCCGATGATCGGACCGACGGATCCTGACAGTGAAAAGATAATGCCAAACGCTACCGGCACAATGCGATTCACCACCGTGCCCGCGGCGACAATCTCGTTGCCATACGATGACAAGACATAGGTTAGGTAGGCGGCGGCAAAAGGCGTTGCCAGCTGCGAGATCACAGCTGGCAGGGCGATGGCCGTGATGTCTGGTAAATCGCGGCGCAGGCCAGACCATGACACGGGCGCAAGAAAACCATGAACACGGTGCAGGCCGTGAAAGCCCACTACAAAGGCGATCACGCAGGAAATGGCATTGGCGGCGGCAGCGCCCTGGATACCCCAGCCGAAGACAAAGATGAAAATCGGGTCGAGCACCACCGTGCCAATCGCTGCCGCCAAGGTAATGAACATGGCGCGTCTTGCGTCACCCAGTCCACGCAGGCTGAATGAACAGGCCAGTGCGCCCGCGAGGCAAACGAAGCCCGGTGAAATGGTCCAGACAAAAATCTTGGCGAGATGACCCGCTTCACCGGTGGCGCCCAAGGCCGAAAGAATGGGACCGATAAAGATGTCAACGCCCAGCGTATAGATCGCGCTCACCAAGAGAGAAACCAGCATGGTGTTGGACGCAAATTGCCTGGCGCGCTCGGGCTTTCCTGCGCCGAGGTTGCGCGACACCAGGGCCGCCGCAGCTATGCCGGTGCCGATGGTGAGCGAGAGATTGGCGAAATCAAGTGTTCCAGCAAAACCAATCGCTGCGGTGATGTTGGTATCGCCCAAGCGGCTGAGGAAATAGAGATCGGCGAGATCGACGATAAAGAGCGTCATCAGGCCAAGCGCACCGGTCAGCGTCATCACGACCACATGGCGGAAAATCGAACCATGAAGAAAACGGGCGCGGGTGTCGGTCAAAGATCAAAGCCTTGCTGGACTGCCTCAGCAGAAAATTTATCGAAGCCCGTATAATGATGGGCGCGCAGGCCTGCAATGCGCGCGCCTTCGACATTGGATTTCTTGTCGTCGATGAACCAGCCGCTTTCCGGCTCGCGGCCCAAGCGCCTTCAGCAGGCGGCGATAGCTTTCGGGATCGGGTTTCTTGGTGCCGAATTCGTAAGAGCAGAAACGCAGGTCGATGATTTTCGCGGCTTCGGGAAAGAGCTGATCGAGATGGTTTTTCACCACCGGGCCGTTGTTGGTGTAGATCGCGAGCCTGGCTTGCCGGCCACCAGTTTTTCAGCCAATGACAGCACATCATGGTTTGGCGACATGGCTTCGCGCCGCGCGCCAATCCATTGTTCCAAGGTGATGGTGCGGCCCAGCCGCGTGCTGAATTCCGCAAGATAGTGCTCGATCTCGGCATAGCCACCCTGATCGGCGAGATCCTCAAAGCCTGAATCCCAGACCGCAGCACGGACGTCGCGCGGTGTCACACCGCCAAGTGTGGCCAGCGCACGCAGCCTTCGACCCAGATCATAGTGGCAAAGCACGTCATCCATGTCGAAGATGACGAGTCTTCCGGCCGTGTCACGTAGTCGCCGTGCCGCCAACCGTCAGGTTGTTGATACGCAGACTGGGCTGGCCGACACCGACCGGCACACCCTGGCCGGCCTTGCCGCAGGTGCCGATGCCGGGATCAAGCGACATGTCATTGCCGACCATGGCGATGCGCTTCAACGCATCGGCACCAGAACCAATGAGGATGGCGCCTTTCACCGGGCTTGCCGATCTTGCCGTCTTCAATGAGATAAGCCTCGGTGCAGGTGAAGACGAATTTGCCCGAGGTGATGTCAACCTGGCCGCCGCCAAAGCTCTTGGCATAGAGGCCCTTCTTGATCGAGGCGCGGATTTCATCGGGATGGCGCTTGCCGTTGAGCATGTAGGTGTTGGTCATGCGCGGCAGTGGCACATAGGCATAGGATTGGCGGCTGCCATTGCCGGTTGGTTTCACACCCATGAGGCGGGCATTGAGCCGGTCCTGCATGAAGCCGACGAGCTTGCCGTTCTCGATCAGCGTGGTGCAGTTGGGTGATGTGCCTTCGTCATCGATGGAGATCGAGCCGCGGCGGTCCGGAATGGTGCCGTCATCGACGATGGTCACTTCATCCGAAGCGATCATCTGGCCCATCAGGCCTGCGAAAGCGGATGTGCCCTTGCGGTTGAAGTCGCCTTCCAGTCCATGGCCGATGGCTTCATGCAGCAGAATGCCGGGCCAGCCGGGGCCGAGCAGCACATCCATTTCGCCCGCCGGTGCCGCGTCCGCTTCGAGGCCCACAAGAGCTTGTCGCACGGCCTCCCTGGCGCATTCTTTCCAGTTGGCTTCAGTCAGATAGGTGAGAGGTGCGGCACGGCCGCCGAAACCGTGAGTGCCTTGGCCGGAAGTGCGATTGTCCTTGGTGGTGACAGAGATACCGAAGCGGGTGAGGGGGCGCGTGTCGTAGTAGATGCTGCCATCACTCCGCGCGATGGTCACTTTCTGCCAGGACGATCCAACGCTCACCGACACCTGCGAGACACGCGGGTCAAGACTGCGGGTGAAGGCATCCGCGTCTTCGAGAAGATTGATCTTGGAACCAAAGCTCATCGCCTCAACCGGATTGAAGGGGCCGTAAAGTTTGAGATCGGTGCGGGCAGGTGAAAGATCGACCTTGGCTTCCTGGCCGTGGTTCAGAATCGAAGCGCAGGTCTGTGCGGCTTGCTGCAATGATTCCGGCGTGAGCAGAGTGGAATGCGCATAGGCTGCCGTCTCACCGGTGACGGCGCGCAGGCCAAAGCCTTCGCTCTGGTCAAAAGTTGCGCCGCGCAGGCGGCCATCGTCAAAGACGAGACTTTCCGACTGAGTGCGTTCAATAAAAAGCTCGCCGTCATCGGCTGACTTCAAGGTCTCGCTGACGAGCTTGAGGGCCTGATCGCCTCCCAAGCCTTCCATGTCATGTTGTGCTGGCTGTTTCATCGTCCCTAGATAAGCAAAAAGGCCCGCCGATAAAAGGGCGGGCCTTGTGAAACTGTAGAACTCTGCAGGAAAACCTATTTTTTCTTTGGTGCTGCCGGAGCCGGGTCCGCCGGTGCCGGAGCCGCAGCTACAGGTATATCGGGCAGATATTTATCGAGATCAGCAAGGCCATCGGCAAAACCCTGCAGCGGAAACTTCACCGGATAACCATTGCCAGGGCGGTCATAGATGTAAAAGGTGATGGCCTTGCCCTTGGTAAACTTCTTCAAGGTCACATCGGATGCTTCGCCAAAGGCGTTACAAGCGCGCGGGATGCAGCGGGTAAATGACATGCGGCCATCCAAGGCTGTGCCATCGATTTCCATGGCGACACCGGTGGGCAAATAGACACCGATCGGAGCCCAGGCATCCATCATGGTCTGAATCTTGCCGTCCTGACCCTTGAGGCGCTTGACGATCAGCGTGATACCGATCTTCTGTTCCTTGTCGCTGTTGCCGGCGCGAGTCATGCCGCAGGCCTTGGCAGCGGGCTGCCCGTTCTGTGCCGGAATATCGCCGCACTGCACAACCCAGCCATTGTGGGTGGCGACAGTTTCGACATTGGGCTGTGGCGGTTGATTGGGATCCTGCTGCGGCTGTGCGTTTACACGTGGTCCGAGACCAGGTGGCGGAGGTGCAGGCTGCTGCTGATCGGTGCCGGTCTGCCCTGCCGTTGTCTGGGCCATGACGCTGGACGCGTTTGCCATTGCGAGCGCGATCGCAGCGGAAAATGACAAGTGGCAAAATGTCCGGAATTTCACGATCTGATTCCCCCTGGTTGGAAACTTGGGCGGCATAGCCGCCATATATGGCAAACACAACATGCAATTTCGTGCTAATTACGCACTATTCCAACCTCATTCGATGGGAATTGAGGCGGAATTCGGGAGTCCGCGGAAGCTTGAATCACAATGACGTTTTGCCGCGCCTCGTCGAGTTGCAGGCGGCACTGGAATGTGGTTCACCAACCGCCTGTAGTTCGCGCTGGACAGATTTGGGGTAGGCACGCAATGAATTGGATCAAATCACGCATTCCGGCATTCATTTCAGGGCTTTTGGCAGGGCCAGCCATGGCACTTGCCGCTGCGGGGCATCCTGTTGACTGGCAGCTTGGACTTCAGGACGCCGCGACACCGGTCCAGGAATTCATCATTACCTTTCACAACTACATGGTGATCCTGATCACGTTGATTGTGCTCTTCGTGCTTGGGCTGCTTGTCTATGTGATGGTGCGGTTCAACGCCAAGGCCAATCCGGTTCCGTCACAGACCACACATAACTCGCTGATCGAAGTGGTCTGGACTATCGTACCGGTCCTGATCCTGGCAGCAGTGGCCATTCCCTCCTTCAAGCTTCTCTATCTTGAGCGCGTGATCCCCAAAGGCGACATGACGATCAAGATCACGGGGAACCCGTCGTGGAACTGGACCTATGACTATCCCGATCTCGGCCTCAATGACGACAAAACGCCGAAAGTTTCCTTCACCTCCTATCTGCTTCCTGAAGACAAGGCACAGGCGGCCGGTGTGCCCTATCTCCTTTCCACCGATGTTCCCGTCGTGGTGCCGGTGGGCAAGACCGTCAAGATCATCGTGACCTCGGACCCGGAAGGGATCATCCATTCCTGGGCCATGCCATCCTTCGGCGTGAAAATCGACGCCATCCCCGGACGTCTCAATGAAGACTGGTTCCAAGTGACGCGCGAAGGCATCTATCATGGCCAGTGCTCGGAACTGTGCGGCAAGGACCATGCTTTCATGCCGATCGAGGTGTGGGCGGTTTCCGACGACAAATTCAAGGCTTGGTCTGATCTTGAGCTCAAGGGACCCAAGCCGGATGAACTAACTGATTTCCTGAAGACCATCCGCCCGGCGGATCAGGTTGCATCGAACTGAGATTTGAGGACGCTACCATGGCCGACGCACACGCAATGCATGATGATCATGCCCACGCAAGATCCATCGGGCATCCTGCGTTACATCAAGTCCACGAACCACAAGGACATCGGCACGATGTATCTGTGGTTTGCCATCATCGCCGGCGTCATCGGCGGCATTCTCTCGATCCTGATGCGCATGGAGCTGCAAGAGCCGGGCATCCAGATCTTCAAGGGCCTCGCGCAGATGGTTTACGGCGTTTCCGCCGATGCTGCCCTTGATAACGGCAAGCAGATGTACAATGCCTTTGTCACGGCGCACGGACTGATCATGATCTTCTTCATGGTGATGCCCGCCATGATTGGCGGTTTTGGCAACTGGTTTGTGCCCCTGATGATCGGTGCGCCGGACATGGCCTTCCCGCGCATGAACAACATTTCGTTCTGGCTGCTCGTTCCGGCCTTCTCTCTTCTCATCATCTCGATGTTCGTGGAAGGCCCTCCCGGCATGCATGGTGTCGGCGGTGGCTGGACGATTTATCCGCCGCTGTCCTCGACTGCAGGACAGCCGGGGCCGGCCATGGATTTTGCCATTCTGTCGCTGCATCTTGCTGGTGCTTCGTCGATCCTGGGCGCCATCAACTTCATCACCACAATCTTCAACATGCGGGCACCCGGCATGACGCTGCACAAGATGCCGCTCTTCGTCTGGTCGGTGCTGGTGACCGTTTTCCTGCTGCTGTTGGCTTTGCCGGTGCTTGCCGGCGCGATCACCATGCTGCTCACCGACCGCAATTTCGGCACGTCATTCTTCGTGCCATCGCAAGGGCGGTGACCCGCTGCTGTTCCAGCATCTGTTCTGGTTCTTCGGCCATCCGGAAGTCTACATCCTCATTCTCCCTGGCTTCGGCATTGTCAGCCAGATCATCTCCACGTTCTCGAAAAAGCCGATCTTCGGCTATCTCGGCATGGCCTATGCCATGGTGGCGATCGGTGTGGTCGGCTTTGTCGTGTGGGCGCACCACATGTACACCGTCGGCATGGCGGCTGACACGCAGGCCTATTTCACGGCCGCCACGATGATCATCGCGGTGCCAACCGGCATCAAGATCTTCTCGTGGATCGCCACGATGTGGGGCGGCTCGATTGAGTTCCGTCCGCCCATGCTGTGGGCCATCGGCTTCATCTTCCTGTTCACACGTGGGTGGTGTGACGGGCGTGGTTCTGGCCAATGCCGGCATCGACCGCGACATGCAAGACACCTATTATGTGGTGGCGCACTTCCACTACGTGCTGTCGCTGGGTGCCGTGTTCGCGATCTTCGGCGGCTGGTACTTCTGGTTCCCGAAGATCACCGGCTACATGTACAATGAGACTATCGCCAAAGTTGCATTTCTGGATGACGTTCATAGGCGTCAACCTGGTGTTCTTCCCGCAGCACTTCCTCGGTCTTGCCGGCATGCCGCGCCGCTATATCGACTATCCGGCTGCATTTGCGGGCTGGAACTATGTCTCGTCGGTCGGCTCCTACATCTCCGGTTTCGCCGTGCTGGTTTTCCTTTACGGCATGTTCTCGGCTTACGCCCGCAAGGTGCCTGCGCCCGCCAACCCGTGGGGCGAGGGTGCCACCACGCTGGAATGGACACTGCCTTCGCCACCGCCCTTCCACCAGTTCAATGAACTGCCGGTGATCAAGTAAGGGGGGACTTTGAGCCTCAACAACACATATGATCCCGCACTGAGTGCCGAGGCCTCCGGCCAAGGTTCAGTGCGCGATTATTTTGCACTGCTGAAACCGCGGGTGATGTCGCTGGTGGTGTTTACCGCCATCGTCGGTCTCGTTGCGGCGCCGGGGCATATTCATCCATGGTTTGGATTCATCACCATCCTGTGCATCGCTATCGGAGCAGGCGCATCGGGTGCGCTCAACATGTGGTATGACGGTGATATCGATGCTTTGATGCGGCGCACTGCCAACCGGCCCGTGCCATCCGGTGCGATCCTGCCTGGCGAGGCCCTGGGCTTTGGCATGACGCTGGCCATCGCATCCATCGTGATGCTGGGCCTGATGGTCAACGTACAGTCGGCGGCGCTTCTTGCCTTCACCATCTTCTTCTATGTCGTGATCTATACCATGGGCCTCAAGCGCCGCACGCCGCAGAACATCGTGATCGGTGGTGCGGCCGGGGCGTTCCCACCGATGATTTCCTGGGTGGCCGTGACTGGCCGTATTGATCTCGGTGCCATTGCCCTTTTTCTTTTGATCTTCATGTGGACTCCGCCGCATTTCTGGGCGCTCGCCCTGTTCCGCGAAGGTGACTACGCCAAGGCTGGCATTCCCATGCTGCCCAATGTCCATGGCCGGGCTGAAACCCGCAAACAGATCCTGATTTATGCTGTGCTGTGCTTGCCGGCAGCGGCACTTCCCGCACTGACCGGAGTTGCTGGTGGGCTCTATGCTGCTGGTGCAGGCCTTATGACACTGGCTTTCGTATTCAAGGCCTCTGAGCTTTTCTGGCTCGGTGAAAACGATATTGGCGACAAAACAGCCAAGAGCCTGTTCGGCTTTTCCATCCTATGGTTGTTCTCACTGTTTGCGCTGATCCTCGCGGAAAAGCTGCTTAACCTTCCGGCTTTTGCGGCGGTACTATGATGGCCGATCAGAGACAGGTTCGCGCCTTTTCGCCCCAAGACATGAAACGGCGGCGTACTCGTGCCATTGCCATGGCGCTGGCGCTGGTGGCTTTCATCATCATCGTTTTCATCACCACGATCTACAAATTAAAGGGTGGTGGCTGATGGCGAAGCCGGTGCGCCCCGATCCGGTTCAGAACCGCCGTGTTGCGATTGGTGCAGCCTTGTTCTTTGCCGCCATGGTGGGAATGGCTTACGCCTCGGTGCCTCTCTACCGCGTCTTCTGCCAGCAGACAGGCTTTGGTGGCACCACGCAGCGCGCCGAGAAGGCCCCCGACCAAGCCACCAACAGGTTCATATCGGTCCGCTTTGATGCCAATACTTCATCGCAACTGGGATGGCGTTTCGAGCCAAAGCAAACCGTCATGCGGGTGCGCATCGGTGAGCAGAACATGGCCTATTTCGAGGCCATCAATCTTGGTTCCGAAGAGAGCACGGGCAGTGCCGTTTACAACGTCACGCCGCCGACGGCCGGGGCCTACTTCAACAAAATCCAGTGCTTCTGCTTCACCAAGCAAACGCTCAAGCCTGGCGAGCATGCCGAATTTCCTGTGGTCTTCTTTGTTGATCCCGGCATCCTCCAGGATGCTGATGGCCGCGACACCGAGGAAATCACTTTGTCTTATACTTTTTATCCTGCCAAAGCTGCCGACGAGCAGAGGCAAGCAAGTACGAATTGAGGAGCGACACGATGGCTGATTCACATGCCAAACATCATGACTATCATCTGGTGAATCCCAGCTGGTGGCCCTTTGTGGGCGCCATCGCTGCTTTCGTGACGGCCGTCGGTGCAGTGACATGGATGCACGGTTCGCCCTCCTATGTTCTTGCGATCGGTTTCGCCATGGTGCTCTACACCATGTTCATGTGGTGGCGCGATGTCATCCATGAAGCCCATGCTGGTGACCATACCCCTGTTGTGGCGCTGCATCTGCGCTATGGCATGCTGCTGTTCATCGCCTCCGAAGTGATGTTCTTCGTGGCGTGGTTCTGGGCCTTCTTCGATGCCTCATTGTTTGCCGGTGAGGCAAAACTTGCGGCGCGCGTGGCCGCAACGGGAGGCATCTGGCCACCAAAAGGCACCGTGGTGTTCGATCCCTTCCATTTGCCGCTGCTCAACACGCTGATCTTGCTCACCTCGGGCACGACTGTCACCTGGGCACACCATGCGTTGCTCGGCAATGACCGGAAGGGCTTGGTCTGGGGCCTTGGTGTCACCATCATCCTCGGCATCTGCTTTACCTGCGTTCAGGCTTATGAATATGCCCATGCCGCCTTTGCGTTCTCGAACGCCAATGGCGGCAACATTTATGGCTCGACCTTCTTCATGGCCACGGGTTTCCACGGCTTTCATGTGGTCGTCGGCACGATTTTTTTGATTATTTGCTGGCTGCGCGCATTGAAGGGCGACTTCACCCCGAAGCAGCATTTCGGTTTCGAAGCGGCCGCCTGGTACTGGCACTTCGTTGACGTCGTCTGGCTGTTCCTGTTCGTGTGCATCTATGTCTGGGGCAACCACGGCGGGATCATGCCCGTCGAATAATGGACGACAACTACTATCCGGACTATTCGCCAGTCAAAACAGGCATGCGCGGGAAATGCCCGCGTTGCGGGCGCGGCCAGCTGTTTGACGGCTATCTGACAGTTGCCAAAGAGTGCAAGAACTGTGGCCTGTCCTACGGTTTTGCCGATGCCGGCGATGGGGCTGTCTGGTTCGTGATGCTGTTCGCCTGCATTGTTGGCGTGGGAAGCATTTTCGCACTCGAAGGCATCTACAGCCCGCCCTATTGGGTTCATGCCATTGTCGGACTTCTGCTCATCGTTGTGGTGCCCATGCTGATGCTGCGGCCGATCAAGGGCCTGCTCATTGCCCAGCAATGGAAGACCAATGCCCATGAGGGCCGGCTGCATTGAGCGGCAAACGCCGGATCGGTTCGGTTCTTGTGGCGAGCGCAGTGGGAATCGCCATCCTGTGCTCACTCGGAACGTGGCAGCTTAAGCGTCTCGCCTGGAAAGAAGGTTTGATCGCCGAACTTGAAGCCCGGATGGCAGCTGCTCCAGTGCCGCTTGCCGATGCCTTAAAGCGGCTGCAGGCGGGTGAGGATATCGAGTATCTCAAGGTTTCGGCTATGGGCACGCTTGATACCAATCATGTGCTGTTCAAGCAGATTTCCTACAAGGGCGGACCGGGCTGGGAGGCTCTGGCGCCGTTCCGGAGCGCGGATGGATCAACTGTGCTGGCCGATCTGGGAGGCACTGCTGACCGCGCGCAATCCACACAGCCGGTGACCGAACTGACCGGCGTCCTGCGTCTGCATGGCTTTGGCCGAGGCATCTTCGATAGCGACAATGACGAGGCCACCAATATGTGGTTCTGGTGGGACCTGCCTGCGATGGAAAAAGCAGCCCAAATGCCCGCCGATGCACCGCGCGTCGTGATGCAGGCGCTGGAAAATACATCGGGCTTTGATGCAACCGAGCCCAAAGTGGAATTGCGCAACAACCATCTCGGCTATGCCATTACCTGGTTTGGACTGGCGATGGCTCTTGCCGGCGTCACTTTGGCCTTTGTGTTGAAAAAGCCTGATCCTTGAAGTGCCGGAGCAAGTTGCGTATGGCAGCGGCCCATGAAATACATTTCGACGCGCGGTGAAGCGCCCAAGCTCAGTTTCGAAGGCGCCATGCTTTCAGGCCTTGCCCGGGACGGTGGCCTCTATGTGCCGGAGCGTTTTCCCAAGCTGAGCAAGACCGAAATCAAGGCGCTGCGTGGCAAACCCTATGCCGATGTCGCCTTTGCCATATGCTCACGCTTCACGGCAGGCTCGATCCCGCAGAAGGATCTGAAGCGCATGATCGCGGAGGCTTATGCCACCTTCGATCATACCGCCACAGTTCCGCTCAAGCAGCTTGCGCCCAATCACTATTTGCTTGAGCTGTTCCACGGTCCCACCATCGCCTTCAAGGACGTGGCGATGCAGCTTCTGTCGCGGATGATGGATTGGTCACTGGCGCGGCACAAAAAGCACGCTGTCATCATTGCTGCAACATCAGGCGACACGGGTGGTGCGGCGGTTGCGGCTTTTGAGAAAAGCGCACAAGCCACGCTGTTCATTCTTTACCCCCACGGCCGTGTTTCAGACATTCAGCGCAAGCAGATGACCACGGTAAGCAGTCCTTCCATTCACAACATCGCGCTTGAGGGCAATTTCGACGACTGCCAGGCGATCGTGAAGGCGCTGTTCAATGATCACAAATTCCGCGACGAGATGGGGCTTGCCGGCGTCAACTCGATCAACTGGGGCCGGATCATGGCCCAGATCGTCTATTATTTTTATGCGGGCCTGAGCCTCGGCGCACCCGACCGCGAGGTGAGCTTTACTGTGCCCACCGGTAATTTCGGCAATGTGTTTGCAGGCCTCATGGCCAAGCGGATGGGGCTTCCCATCGATCAACTGATCATTGCCACCAACAGCAATGACATCCTCGACCGGACGTTGAAATCGGGGCGCTACGAGGTGACAGGCGTTCACCCAACAATCAGCCCTTCCATGGATATACAGGTGTCGAGCAACTTCGAGCGGCTGGTCTATCTCGCCAATAACCGCAACCCGGCGGCGGTGCGCGCGGCCATGGGAAGCCTTACCCAGTCACAGGCCTTCAGCCTGACATCGCCTGCTCTCAAGGCGATCCGGGCTGAGTTTTCGTCGTCGGCAACATCGGAAGACGATACCGCGGCGATGATGGCCAAAATTCATGCGGACACGGGCGAACTCATCGATCCGCATACCGCAGTGGCCTTGAAAGCCGCCTATGCGACAACCACAAAGAGCCCCATGGTCACGCTTTCAACCGCCCATCCGGCCAAGTTTCCCGACGCGGTCAAGGCCGCCACCGGAGAGACGCCTCGTTTACCTTCGCGACTTCAGCACTTGATGAATGCCAAAGAAAGTTTCACAATACTTCCCAACAGCGTCAGTGCCGTACAGGAGTTCATCCTCCGCCAGCAGAAACGCTGAAGGAGGTCTATGTCAGTCGAGATCACCAGGCTTCGCAATGGGTTAAGCGTCCTTACGCAAACTATGCCTCATTTGGAGTCGGTGGCCCTGGGGATCTGGGTCAAGGCCGGAGCCCGGGACGAGATGACCCAGGAAAACGGTGTTGCCCACTTTCTCGAACATATGGCCTTCAAGGGCACCAAGCGGCGCCGGGCCAAGGACATTGCCGAGGAAATTGAAAGCGCCGGCGGCGAAATCAATGCCGCCACCGGGATGGAAACCACCACCTATTATGCCCGCACGCTGAAAAGCGACTGGCCCCTGGCGATGGATATTCTTGCCGATATTTTCACGTCCTCGACGCTCGAGGAAGAAGAGATGGAGCGCGAGCGTGACGTGATCCTGCAAGAGATTGCCGCCTCGAAAGACCAGCCCGACGACCTGGTGTTCGAGCTGGCGCAGTCCGCCTCCTATGGCAATCATCCACTCGGCCGCAGCATTCTGGGGACAGAGGAACTGGTGCGCACCATGACGCGCGAGCAAATGCTCGCCTGGCGTGAGCGCAATTACTGGGCTTCGCGCATGGTCGTCTGCGGGGTCGGCAATGTTGACCACAAGGAATTCGTGGCCGAGGCCGAGAGGCATTTCGGCCATCTGCCGCAGGGTCATTTGCCGCAGCGGCAGCCGCCGCATTTCGGTGCTGATGCCATGACTGAGCAGAAGCCCTTGGATCAGACCCATCTTGTGGTCTCGTTCCCGGCACCCAATTACCGTGATCCGCGGGTCTATCAGCTTCAGGTTCTGGCCAGTATCCTGGGTGGCGGCATGTCCTCGCGTCTGTTTCAGGAGGTGCGTGAAAAGCGCGGCCTGTGTTACAGCGTGTTTGCGTTCGGCACCACCTATGAAGACACCGGCCAGCTTGGTGTCTATGCCGCGACTTCGCCCGATCACACACCGGAACTCATTGCGGTCACTGCCGCTGTCATGCATTCAATGATGGATGAGATCACACCCAAGGAACTGGAGCGCGCCAAGGTGCAGCTCAAGGCTTCGATCGTGATGAATCTCGAAAGTGCTTCATCGCGCGCCGACCAGATTGCGCGGCAATATCTTGCCTTTGGTGAGGTGCCTGACATCAAGACGCTGGTTGCCAAGATCGAGGCGGTCACAGTCGATCAGGTGCGCGAGCTTGCCGCTGAAATCTTTGGCGCGTCGGTGCCTTCGATGAGTGCTGTAGGCCAGCTTTCATCGCTTGAGAGCCACGCGGCTCTCGCAGCGCGGTTTTCCAAAAAGAAAAGGTGATCCGCTGTTCCTGTTTGGAAAAGCGGAGCTGCACCAGTCCATTTCCGGGCACAAAAGCTACTTGCGCGCACCCGTAGTTGACGATTTCGAGGCCTGGGTGGGTCTGCGGCAGGTCAGCCGTGCGTTCCTCGAAAAATGGGAACCGGTCTGGGCTGCGGATGAATTTTCGCGTTCCGCTTTCCGCCAGCGCATCCGCATCTATGACCAGCGGGCGCGCGACGACGAAGGCTATAATTTTTTCATCCTTGATAACCGCTCGCATGATCTCCTGGGTGGGATCAGCCTCAGTCATGTGCGCCGCGGGGTCTCGCAATCATCCACACTCGGCTATTGGATGGGTGCGCCTTATGCCGGCAATGGCTTCATGAAAGATGCGCTGGTGACGCTGATCTCCGTCGCGCACAGCCGTTTCGGCTTTCACCGCATCGAGGCGGCGTGCCTGCCCCACAATGATGTGTCACGGCATCTGTTGCTGAAATGCGGTTTCCAACAAGAGGGCTTTGCGAAGGCTTATGCCAAGATCGCCGGACGTTGGGAGGATCACCTGCTATTTGGCCGCAATGTCGATCATGGCTGGTGATTTCCTGCACTCACGCATCGCCATTGCATCATGGTGTGGTTAAGTTGGTTTTTCGAATCGCCGGTTGATGGCTGATCCTGCTGTGTGTTTGGTCGTTGCATCCCTGATTTTCGCGATGCAAGCTGATGCCACAGGGTGGCTTTGACCGGATTAAAACAGCTACCCGCTTGCCATGAAAAACCTGATTGCCATCACCATGCTCCCCTCGGAGTTCTCCTATATCAAAGGCCTGTGTGACGGTGGGCTGGTCATCATCCTGCTTGGCCTGATGTGGCTGTTTGCTGTCAGGCGGCACCGCACGCTTCTGGCAGGCTGGTCGTTTGCACTGACGATGGCCCTGTTTGTCGAGCTTGATCTTGGCTTCGCGGGGCCGATGGCCCTGAGCATGGTGGGTCAGAATGTGATCCGCGCGATCATCGAAAGTGCTCTGGTTGGCACGCTTGCGATCTGCCTCGCTGTTTTCACTGATTTTTCGCTATTCCGCTCGGCTTTCGGCATTGCCATGGGTTGCATGGCAGGTGTGGCGATTGCGATTGCCGGATATGGTTTGGTTCATCCGGAGCAGGCCATGGTGATCGCGCGCATGGCATTTGTCCTTCTCGCAGTGACCGGGCTTATTGTGGGCATCATTCGGCGGCAGGCGCGCGCGAGTGTCGATTCCTGGCTGATATTCTGGATTGCCCTTGTGGCCTATTCGGCTCTTGCGGTGGCCGTCGAAACCAACTCGCTGCCAGTGGATGTGGCAGCACCTGCCCTGTCGGGTGGTGCTGTTCTTCTTCTCGTCGTCATGAGCGTTGTGCTGTTGCGTTTTGCGATCTTTCGCATCCCGTCGCTACGTGTGTCGTTGGTTGAATCTGAAATGGCCGATCTCGCCTTGTCAGGTGGCCGGCATGTGATGTGGGAATGGCGCCCGCTTGATGAGCAGTTGGGGGTCGGCCTCGAAATGCCGAAACTACTCGACATGCCACCTGAACCCTGGGAGAGCGATTCCCGCGCGATGCTGCACGGTGCCATGCATCCGCTTGATCTTCCGGCCTATCTCAACGTAGCCGAGCGTGACACCTATAAACCGGGCGAGCGCATCCAGCTTGAACTGCGCCTGCGCAGCAGCGACGGCAGCTATAACTGGTATGAACTGCGCGCCAGAGCACTTGCGGGCATCGGCAACGCGGTCGATTGTTGTCTCGGGACGCTGACCAACATCGACCGACTGAAATCGGTCGCCGAAAATGTCGTGCGTGGCGCGCTTCACGATCACGTCACAGGTCTTGCCAACGCGGCGTTATTCATGGATCGCATTGAACGCAGCCAGTCAGCGCAAGGGGCGATGCCTTTCCGGATCGTCACGGTCGACATCGACCGGTTCAAGGCCCTCAATGAGGGTCTCGGCCATGATACGGGTGACATGATCCTGAAGGTGGTGGCCGAGCGGCTGCAGAGCCTGGTCGGCCCAGATGAAACGGTGGCGCGCCAGCGGGGCAGTCAATTTGTCCTGCACTGCCAGGAAAGCGACTTGCGGGGCGATTTCAGGGATTTTGCCAAAAGCATCGAACGCGTTGTAGGCACAGCCATCCAGCGCGGCGCCCAGCACATTGCGGTGACGGCGAGCGTGGGCATATCAGAGTCAAGTTCCACTGGAGCTGCGATCAAGGAACTCACGGACCAATCCAATGTTGCCCTGATGGAGGCTCTGAACCAGGGCGGCAAGCGCGCCGTATTTTTCAAGAGCAACATGCGCGATAGCCGCGCGCATCGTTTCTCGCTTGAATCCGACCTGCATAAAGCAGTGCCCAACAACGAGATCGAAATCTTCTATCAGCCGATCGTCGATCTTCTGACCATGGAAGTTCGTGGCTTCGAGGCACTGGCGCGCTGGCGTCACCCGGTCCATGGGTTGTTGCCACCCTCGGAATTCATGGATGTCGCTGATGCCTCCGGCCTGATGTCGGATATCAGCCAGTTCATGCTGTCCGGCGTGGCACGGCAGCTCGGCATCTGGCAACGGGTGCACATGCGGGGCAAGCCATTCTTTGTTTCGGTCAATGTATCCGCCACTCAACTCACAAGCCCCTTCTTTGCCATCAACGTGATGAAGGTGCTGGACAAGGAATCTCTGGAACATAGTAGTCTCAAGATCGAGATTACTGAAACCGTGATCATGCGCCAGCCAGAGCGCAGTGCCTCGGTTATGAAGCAGCTTCGGGGTATGGGTGTCAGCCTGGCTTGTGACGATTTTGGAACGGGCTTTTCAAGTCTTGCTTCGCTGCGTGATTTCCCGTTCGATACGTTAAAGCTTGACCGCTCCTTTGTGCTGGGCGAGGATTTCGAAGAGCGCAACGCCACCATCATCAGCTCGATTGCCACGCTGGCGCAGAGTCTCGGAATGGTCGTCGTTGCCGAAGGCATAGAAACCCAGCAGCAGATCGACATGCTGGCGGCCTTAGGCTGTACGCTGGGGCAGGGCTATTTCCTTGGCGTACCCGAAACGGCAGAAGCTGCCGGCGCGCGCCTCTTGCGGCAAGCGCGACCCGGTGTGGTTCCGGTGGAAGCCGAGAAAACCGAGGACGCCCACAACAATGATGATGAGCGCGATGGGCCGACGGTGCTGCCGCGCATTCCCTCGCTTCTGGCTTCCCGCGAAAATTCGACCCTGAAACAGAGTCCCCGGTTTGGCGAACTGGCAGCACCAGATAACTCAACACCTGGCTTTGCCATGGCAGCCAACGACATCGTGTCCGATACTTCTGACCCACAAGAAGATGCCGAGGAATTGCCTTCTATTTTCGGTCTGCCTCCAGGCGGCGAAAAAACCCCAAAAGCAAGCTAGCTTTTCTTTTTCAGTCCAGCATTCTGCATCATCATGTCAATCAGCCGTGGCACGAAACGTTCACCGAAACCCAAGGTGTCGGCCAGCACGTAGGTCTGGTGCACCTGTTCGGCGAGGTAGGAGGCCACCGGCATGTTCTCGGTCATGTTGGTGTAGTAGCGCAGGTCTTTCCTGGCATTGCGGATGGCGAATTTGGCATGGCTGTCGTCATCAGAGAGCGGAACATTGATCAGACGACCGAACATCACCGATGCGCCACCACCACCCATGATGATCTCGCGCAGCGCCTCCATGTCAACGCCCGCCTTTGCCGCAACCGTGATCGCTTCGGCGGCCACAGCGGCATTGCTGAGCGACAGGAAATTGTTGATGAGCTTCACTTGATGGGCGGTTCCCACGGCACCCGTACGCACAATCAAATCGGAAAAGCATTGCAGCACTGGCTCTATCTGATCGAGGACGGTTTTCTCACCGCCGACCATCAGCCCGAGTTTGCCGGCCTCGGCTTCCTTCGGGGTTCTGGTCATTGGAGTGTCGACGAAGTCCATGCCCTTGGTCTTGATATCGGAGGCAACCTTGATGGTGGAATGGGGCTCCGCCGTCGAACAATCGGCAATGACCAGCCCCGGCTTGGCATTTTCCAGCACACCTCCCTTTCCGTAGATAATCTCCTCGACCTGCGGCGTGCCGGTGACGCAAAGGATGATCATGTCGGAGGCCTTGACGAGTGCTGCGATGTCGGCAGCCTCCTTGGCACCATGCGATAGGAGGCTCTCAATCGGGGCGCGGTTCTTGCGGCTGAGTACATGGAGGCCGAAGCCCTTGGTCACGACATTCTTGCCGATGCCATGGCCCATGAGGCCTGCGCCGATGAGGCCGACGTTGCGGATGGTCATGTAATTTTCTCCGTAATGAAAGCGTTGAAGGTTTCGGGTTCAAGAAACAGGTTCAGATCTTCTTCATCGGCGACAAAGCCCAGGCGTTCATAGAACTGGCGCGGGCGTGGCGTGGTGGTTGTCACGTCAAGGCGCAGAAAGGTGATGCCGGTCTTGGCTGCCTCCCTTGCTACAGCACGGAGCAGTGCTTCACCGATGCGGCGATGGCGTAAATGTCCCAGCACATAAATATCACTGATATGCGCGCCTTTGGCAGCGCGCCAAGTGGAATAGGTCACAAACCATACACAAGCTCCACAGAGCAATCCTGCCTCCTCGGCTACCATCACCTTCACATCATCCCGCCAGGCGCGCAGATGCGCGCCGGTGATGGCCACGGCCACGTCAAGACCGAGGTCTTTTGGTAACTGGCGGACGAAAGTCGCCACGGCATCCTCCTGGCCGGGGCGCATGGGGCGGTAGGCGATGCTCATGACACTGGTTTTGCTCGGGGTTTTGCGACTAGATTAAGCGCATGAACCGTGAATTGCCAGCCTCCATCCTTGCCACGCACAATCTTCCGAAGGTGGTCTGGGGGCAGGGCTGTTACCTCCATGATGCCGAGGGCAAGATCTACATCGACGGTTCAGGCGGGCCTTCGGTCTATTGCATCGGCCATGGCAATGAAGAGGTGAATGCCGCCGTTGCCGACCAGATGGCGCGACTGGCGCATGGCTACCGCACCACCTTCACTACCGATGCATTGGAGGAGCTGACCGAAATCGTGACACGACGTTGCGGTGGCGACCTTCGGCATGTGATCTTCGTGACCGGCGGCTCAGAAGCTGTGGAAAGCTGTCTCAAGCTGGCGTTGCAGTACCAGACTGCAGTCGGACAAACGTCTCGGCGCAAGTTCATCGCCCGTGAGCGCAGCTGGCATGGCAACACGCTGGGGGCGCTTTCTGTCTCCGGCTTTCTGGAGCGCAAGAAAGCCTATGAGGGTGCGCTGATAGAAGCGGTGCGGATTTCGCCGGTCAATGCCTATAGACCCATCGCAAGTGCCACGCCCGAAACCCTTGCTGAGGTCGCGGCGCTTGAATTGGAACATGCTATTCTGCGCGAGGGACCTGAGACCATTGCGGCCTATATTTTTGAACCTGTCGTGGGTGCGGCTGGTGGCTGCGTTCCGTCGCCGGAGGGCTACGGCAAGCGCGTGCGCGAGATTTGCAACCGGCACGGTGTGCTGATGATTGCCGATGAAGTGATGTGCGGCGCCGGGCGCGCCGGCACATGGCGTGCGCTCGAACGAGATGGTGTCCAACCTGACATCATGGCCGTGGCCAAGGGCTTGGCCGCTGGTTATCTCCCACTCGGGGCCGCGATCTATTCGGCCCAAGTAAGTAAGGCCATCGACCACACGCCGCAGACAGGCCACACTTTCACGGGGCATACGGCCTGCTGTGCGGCAGGCGTTGCCGTGCAGAACATTGTGACACGCGAGAAGCTTGTCGAACGTGTCGCCGCCAATGAAAGCAAGTTACGCAGTTTATTGAAAAAAGCGCTGTCCGGTATTGAACAGGTGGGCGATATCCGGGGCCGCGGTTATTTCCAGGGTATAGAGCTGGTGCAGGATCCCAAGACCAAGCAACCCTTTCCAGCAGAAAGGCGCTTGTTCATGCGGGTGCGGCAGCAGGCCTTCGAGAATGGCCTGATCTGCTATCCCGTCGGCGGCAATGTCGATGGCATCAATGGCGATATCATCATCATTTCACCGCCCTATAATGCCACGGATGCGGAGCTGGAAGAAATTTGTGACAAGCTGGGCACAAGCGTGCGGCAGGTTCTGGCTCAACTTTGAACATGACCCAATCTGGAGAAATAGCTGGCGGTTATGGCAAGGCGGTGCCGCTGCAGCAGGGGCAACGACTCAAGCTCATCAATACTTTTGGTGGCCAGACGGTCGATGCCTGGGCTCTGAACTGGCGTGACAGCAGTGAATATATGTCGGTTGAACATACGCGCCGGATGCTCGGAAAACTTTTCCCGGGAAAAGGGGATGCCCTTCTCAGCAACCGCCGCTCTCCGATGCTGTTGATTGAGGAAGATACCTCGGCGGGCCTGCACGACACACTCTGCGCCTGTTGCGACAAGTGGCTGTACAAGCATTATGGCTGTGCGCCAGGGCATCGCAATTGCCGCGACAATTTTCTGGAAGCACTTTTTCACGCTGGCTTTGATGCAACCAGCGTGCCCAACCCGCTCAATCTCTGGATGAATGTCGAGATCAGCAACAACAGCGCGATGGAACTCAAGCGCCCTACAAACAAGCCGGGAGATTACCTCGTGCTCAAGGCCATGATGGACTGCATTGTGGTTTTCTCGGCCTGCCCGATGGATATCACGCCGGTCAACGGCGGCGACGGAACGCCCAGGCCCGTCCACTATGCTTTGATTTGACAGGGAGCCGTGCTACCAACCCTTCCACCTCCCGGTAGCTCAGCAGGATAGAGCACAGGTTTCCTAAACCTGGGGTCAGGGGTTCGAATCCCTTCCGGGAGGCCAGTGATTTCGTTGATCAATATTGAAAATAGATCAGATCCAGCCGTGTCAGGCGAGAAGTGTGGAACCGGGCTGTGAGGCCTTGCGTTGCGCGTTTACCAGCGAGCGCTTTGTGCTCTCCAATTCATCCGCCAGTCTGTCACGCTGGACTTGCTGACTGATAAGCGAGGCGAACAGCCAAAGCGCATGTTTTGCTTCGGTTGAGAGCGGACGGTCTTTCGAATTGGCCACGCAAAGTGTGCCATAGATCTGATCATCCGCAAGATAGACCGGCCGGCCAGCATACATCTTGATACCTAGCGCGCGGGCCCCGGGTGAATCATTGCAGTGAATTGCGTGGTTTTTTTCAAAATCCTCGACGTCTTCGAGGGCGCGCTTGCACAAGCTGTCATTCCATTGGAAGGATTTTCCTTCGATGATCTGGATGTTGCCGTCGCTTCTCGAAAACAGGATGGTTTGCTTGGCTGCCTCGAAATCAATGGATGTGAGATAGGCGCAATCAAAGGCCGTTGTTTTGAGCAGCAAGTCGAGCAATGACCGGGCCAGCTGCTCGGTTGTTCGTGCAGCCGCCACAGCCACGGAAGCGTGCCACAGGATTTCACTTGCGCCCAGCATCACTCATTCCCACAAGCGTTTGAATCTGATGACAGAGGTATCACAAACCGCTCAAAAAACATAGTTTAGGAATGATTATAAGTTTGGGCAGGTCAACACGGCAGATCGTCCGTGGGCATTGCCACAAGACCAAAAGCGACGACAAAGACAATAAATGCCAACTCGAACATGGGAAGTCCTTCCGAACGGCATTTGAACGTTACGTTGGCTCTTTGGTTCCCGGGCACGCGGAAACGACAACAAGAAACCTATTCTATCAGGATCCAGACGGGTTAGACCTTCTTCAGCGACAACGCGTTCATGCAGAACCGCAAGCCGCTAGGCGCGGGACCATCCGGAAAGACGTGACCGAGATGGGCATCGCATATGTTGCAGGTCACTTCGACCCTCTGCATGCCATGGGTGAGATCAACGTGGTAAGCGACCGCATTCTCTGCGACGGGTGCCGTAAAGCTGGGCCAGCCAGTGCCACTTTCAAATTTGGTAGCTGAATCAAAAAGCTCAGTGCTGCAACAGGCGCAGGCGTAGCGGCCGGGCACGAATAAAGAACACATGTCGCTGCTGAAAGGACGTTCCGTGCCCTTGAGGCGCATCACCTGGAATTGCTCCGGGGAGAGTTGTTTGCGCCACTCGCTTTCGGTTTTCTCAACCCGCCGCGGCGGCTTCAAGTTTCCCTTTTGCGCCGTCTGCAGCACGCTCTTCCAGTCCATCATCGCCTACCTCTCCGAATTATGCTGCTCAGACAATAGGCTCCCATGCTGCATCTTTCAATTTCGGCAGGCACCTCATAATCTTGCGATGTATCTGTGAGATTTTGTGATGCCTAGCGCTAGTCGGCTGTTGGAGCAGGTTCATTGGCGGCAGACCCTGCTCGCCGGGCCAGGCATTGCCTTGATCATTATCTATGGTTTGGCAACTGGGCATCTGGCTGAAGCCGCAATTGCAGCCGGCGCGGCTCTCTCAGTCGGCATTTCAGCTGGACGCAGCCTCGGGTTCTTTCGCTGGGATTCCATCTTCCTCGTTGCGCTCGGCACGCCGTTTACCTCGTTGATCGGCTCCCTGGCCGGCGAACATACGTTCTTCTATGCCGTGGGATGTTTTTTTGTCGCAGGTGGCGTGGGGTTCGGTTCACTTGGCCACCCACAATTCTGGCTGGTTTATTTGCAGCTGGCCGTCGCCTTCATTGTCGGTGGGCATTTCCCGTCTGATCTCGTGACTGCTTTCAGCCACAGCCAGATCGTCTTTGCGGGCAATGCGGTGGAGGTGACCGGTATCATTTTCATGGGAACGGTTTTTCGAACATCTTCTCATGTCATGCCACCGGTTGCGACCCAGACAGGTGCAGTCGGCGCATTCAAGTTTGGAGTGGTGGTCGGGGCCGTGGTTGGCGCAACGTCTCTTCTGGCTCACGCCATTGGCATTCCGAATGTATCGTGGCCGACCCTAACCGCCATGCTCATCTTGCGTCCCAACCTGCAGAACACGCAGCAGCGCATCTGGCATCGCACCATCGGGACGCTTGCCGGTTGCCTCATAGCCTTCACACTATTCAGCATTGCGCCGCATCACCTTATCTATGTGAGCGTCATGCTCGTCATTTCCCTGGCTGTGACCTTCGCTCTGCAGCCTTCTCCACGCACCAGTTACGGGCTGTTCAGTGCAGCGGTGACAACCAGCATTCTGCTGCTGCTCGCCTTTGCGCAGACCGACATCGTGCAGGACGCCGAACTGCGTCTGCTTTCGACCATTCTGGGTGGCGCATCAGCCTGGTTGGGTGCAGCATTTATCGAGCATGTACTCTCCTGATTCCTGCGATGCGTGTTGCGCACATTGCGAAGTTCATCTCCTCAAGTTGAGCCACTGGCTGGATTTGCCGGTTTTGAGATTAGATCGGGAATCGGCTAGATGCCCATGTTCAGGATTTGCTGCAGGTAAGAATGGATCGAGCTGAAATCCACGTGACTAACGTGCGGCCCGACCAGCGCCTGGTTGCTCTGGTCTGGGTTTGCGCCGCGTGTTTCATAACTTCGCTTCAGGATGTCACGATCAAATGGTTGAGCGGTTCATACCCCTTTCATGAAATGCAAACGATCCGCTGTGGTGTGGCGTTGATCTGTATCGGTGTGACGGCATGGCAGCGCAGTGGGGTTCATTCATTGCGGATTCCTGATTTCAAACTTGCGTTATTGCGTGGGCTGCTTCTCGCCGTGGCCAGCACATTGTTTTATGTCGCAGCGGCCGCGATGCCCTATCCAGAGGTGGTGGCGATGTATTTCACCATGCCTCTTCTGGTTGTGCCGCTGGCTGCGCTTTTTCTGAAGGAGCGAATCCCGATATTCCGCTGGCTGGCTGTGGGCACGGGATTTGGGGGCGTGCTGTTCATTCTCAGGCCAGGCACGGCGCTTTTTGAGCCGATTGCAATATTGGCCCTGATTTCCGCGCTTTTTTACGCGTTCGGCAACATCCTGACCCGGCCGCTCGCAAGTTCTTCGACGGCTATACCCTTGGCCTTTTGGCAGACCGCCATGTACTTTGCTGTTGCCATGGTGTTGTCGCTCATTTTTGGCGGTGGCGACTTTCGCGTGACTGATCATGTCAGCATCGATTATCTGACGCGCGGCTGGACCTTGCCGACACTGTCAGATCTCGCCCTGATTTCAGGTCTGGGTATCACGACGGGAGTGCTGATGGTCATGTATACGCATGCCTATCGCCTTGCAGATTCCAGTTTTGTGGCGCCGTTCGAATTTTCGTCGATGATTTGGGCCATCCTGTTCAGCTTTGTCGTCTGGCATCAACTGCCGGGATTCTTCGCTGTGATCGGCATTGCGCTGATCATGGGCGCAGGCATCTTCCTCGCCATGAAAGATCGCTAAAAAATTCGCTCTGCTGGGTGATCACAAGTGATCATTGCGAGTAGCTGCCCGTCAACGATCTTTGGTTCAAATTGCAGGCGTTCCATCATTTAATGTTTGAGTGCCAAAATCATCGGAACTCGTCTGGAATCGAAGGCGTTTTACCGTTGGCGAACGTAAAAATTCGCTTTTTCAAATCCTCGAACAGGAGATTATCATGAATAACGCCAATCAGGGTGACAAGCATAACGACCAACAGCGCGGCAACGATGGCCAAAAAAACCAGCAGGAGCAACAGGGCGGTGGCCGCACACAGCAGGGCGGACATCAACAGGGTGGCAAGCAACAGGGTGGCTATCAATCCGGCAGCGACAAGCGCTAGATCGCAGAATTTGGGGCCCCGCGTCAGGCGGGGCCTTTTTATTTGCAATATAAGAAATCACGCGGTTCCAATGTCTTAGCTTGTAACCATTCTTCCCTCATGGCTATAAGTGCCGATGTTGGCATTCCAAAGTTCAGGCGGTTAGATGGTTCGTTATCTTGAGCCTCGCCTGGCCATCGCTCCTCTGATCGTTGGTTTCCTGGCTCTTGCAGCGATTGTCATAACAACCTTCTGGCTCAATGAGCGTTCGCAGTTTATTTTTCAAGAAGTTGTCGCTGCGCGCATGGTCCGCGGTGAAGCTGTGGACCTGCGGAGTGCCTTGCAATCGGCAGAGTCCAGCCAGCGCGGGTATCTCTATACACACAATGAAATCTATCTCGCGCCCTACGATGTCGCGAAGACACAGGCACGCAAGCAGATACAACTCATGCAGGGCGCGCTGTCGACTTATCCTGAACTGCAGGCGGCGCGTGATCGTCTTGCCGATGTGGTTGAGCAGAAACTTGGAGAGATCGATCAGACCATCGCCTTGCAACAAGAGCGGCGCGAGGCTGATGCTATGGCCATGGTCCAGACCAACCGCGGCAAGGCGCTCATGGATGAGGCCAATGTCTATGTCAGCGGGATTATCCGGGCAGCAGATGAACGTCTCGTTGGACGTGTAGACGAGCAGAAAAAAAATGCCGCCCAACTGCGCTTCGTTTCCATCATCGGCGCTCTGATCATTGTGGCAATGGCGGCTATCATTGCAATCTTGTGCGAAATTATACACGCAGGATGACGCAGCGCAGCGCGAAGTCTCACTGCTCAATTCCGGACTGGAGGAGCGTGTACGGCAGCGCACCGAAGATCTCGCCCACGTCAATGAGCAGTTGCGCGGTGCGCGCGACCGGGCCGAAAGCCTGCTTGCGGAAGTCAATCACCGTGTTGCCAACAGCCTCACCATGGTTTCGACGCTGGTCAAGATGCAGGCCAATTTCGTGACCGACAAGGCGGCGAAGAACGCTCTGGCTGAGACCCGAGACCGCATCTATGCGGTCTCGCTCGTGCACCGGAAACTTTATACCACCGGTGACGTGCGCTTTGTTTCGCTCGATGATTATCTGGCGGGACTTCTTGCCAATATCCAGACTTCGATCCTCAACGATCGTCTTGAGATCAGGATCAGTTCTGATATTGCCGCCATCAAGATGCCGATCGATCTCAGCATCAGCCTCGGTGTGGTGCTGAACGAATGGGTCAGCAATGCTCTCAAATATGCCTATCCCGATGGAAAGGGCGAAATCCGTATTGAGCTCAAGGTGGTAGGCGACAACAAGGGACAATTGACAGTCAGCGATGACGGCGTTGGATATGACACAAAGACCAAGCCTCAAGGCACAGGCTTTGGTACCAAGATCGTGGGCGCGATGGCGATCAGCCTTGCGGCTGAAATAGCCTACAGGGACGGCGATCCCGGCACGATCGCAACCCTCACGTTTCCCTTGCAGCAATTCCTAAATGATACGGAGTCGAAAACAGCTGGCACGGCCGCGAAAAGGCAAAATGCTTCGTAGCCTGCGGCAAGCTGTGGCGGCGGGCATGCTGGCATTTCAATTCGCGCAGGGTCATGCCGAGGATCTGCCGCCAGGGATCACCGATCCTGTCGTTCTTCCTGCTTTCGACCCCGCAGCACCGGCCTGCAGGCCGCCATCCGATGTCACGAAGGAACTGGTCTTTTCGCAGGACAATGAGCGCGACTTCATGCAAGGAACCAAGAGCGGATTGGCGGCCGCTGCCAAAGATCGCAACCTGCCTTTTCGTACTTTGCTTGCCAATAACGATCCCGACAAGATGATCGAGCAGGAGCAGCAGCTCTATGCGGAACGGGCGGGTGCCGTTGTCGTTGCGCCCATCAATCCTGCTACGCTGAGTTACAGCCTGCAGCAGCTCATGGCGCGCGGCACTTACGTTGCGGCCGTGGTGCCTCCGCCCGCAACCACCATTCTGAATGCGCCCCAGTATCTGACCGGAAAGGTACTGGGTGATGCGGCGGTTGAATACATCAAGCAGCATCTTGGGGGCAAAGCGGATGTGGTGCTTCTTACCCATGATAGTCTGCAATTCCTGGCGCCCCGCTTCAAGGCGATGCGTGAGTCACTCGATCCTCTGCCGGAGGTCAACATCATTGCCGATATCTCGCCCGAAACCGTTGACCGTTCCGGCGGCTACAAGACCATGAAAACGATCCTGCTTGCCAATCCCAATGTCGACGTGGTGTTGGGCGCCGATACGGTGGTGCTGGGCGCGCTGGACGCCTTGCGCGATGCCCACAAGGACAGGCCGGACCAATTTCTCGGTGGAATCGATGGTGAACCTGAAGCAGTCACCGACATCGAGAAAGGTGGCCCCTACAAGATGACGGTCAGCCTGGCCTCGCCCATCTTTGGCTATGCCTTGGGCTGGCAGGCGGCGGACTGGCTTGAAGGCAAGAGCGTGCCGCAAGCCATGGATATCCTGCCTCGCGCGCTGACATCTGCGACGATCGCGACCTACAATGCCGACCTCGCAAATCCCGGTGTAGTCTATGCCGATCCGAAGCGGCGTGATGAATATCTCAGGATGTATGGCAACATTTGCTATGATAGCCGTGACCACTATCTCAATTTTCCGTGGTCGTCCGAGAGCCGCTAGCTGATCCTAGATTATTTGGCGATGCTATTCGGTTAAATGCAGGACATGATCCCCAATCAACGGCATCAAATTTTTCAACGTGAGCGCATTACGCGCCCGTAAGATGCGTTGCGCCTGCAGTTATGCCAAATCGGCCTTTGAAGCCCATTCGAGGGGCCGATTGCCGATTGGAACTTTTATCTTGATGCTTTTCAAAATTCTCTTGCTCTCGATCATTCAAGGGATCGCGGAGCTTTTGCCGGTTTCCAGTTCGGCCCATGTCATCGTGGCGGAAAAGCTTCTGGGGCTTGACCCTTCAAGTCCCGAAATGACGTTTCAGCTGGTCATGCTTCACTGCGGAACCATGCTTGCCGTCATCTTCTATTTCTGGCGGTCATGGTGCGGAGCCTATTTTGCGTCAACGCGTCATTTCATCAATGCCGTGATCCTTATCGGGGTGGCGACGATCTCGACGGGCATCATTGGACTTGGTCTGCAAGAGCTCATCCGGCATGTTTTTGCGTTTGATGCCGCCCATTTTCAGATCGAAGACCTGTTCGGCAACCTGACCCTGATTGCCATCGCGTTGGCAGCTGCTGGCGTGTTCATCCTGATCTCTTCGCGCTTTCCGGAACGCCATGAGATTCTGAACATGACGCGGGCGACGGCCATCGGCGCAGTTCAGGGCCTGTGCCTGCCGTTCCGAGGTTTTTCGCGTTCAGGCGCCACCATTTCAATGGGAATCATGGCCGGTGCCTCGCGGCAGATATCGGAAGAGTTCAGTTTCGCGCTGGCCGTCGTGCTGACGCCGGCAGTTCTCGGCCGTGAACTGTACCGACTTTACCAAGCGCGCGGCGATCTTCCGATGCACCAGTTTGGTGAATTTCTGGGGATGTTTGAGCCCGGTGTTCTCGGGCTTGCTTTCAGCTTTGGCGCGGGGCTTTTTGCCTTGCGATGGCTTTCCGGCTGGCTCAATTCCAATCGGTGGCATTATTTCGGGTTTTATTGTCTTGCTGCTGCTCCGGTTGTCTACCTGATTGGGCGGGCGACCGCATAACGAAGCGCATCTTCGACGCAGATCTAGACCGCCTGCGTCTGCGCCTGGGTGATGATGCTGGCCGCCGGCACAGAATGGGTGAGCCAGACATTGCCGCCAATAACTGAGCCCTTTCCGATGGTGATGCGGCCCAAGATCGTGGCGCCGGCATAGATCACGACATCATCTTCAATGACCGGATGGCGCGGCACGCCTTTGACCAGAGAGCCGTCCTCGGTTTCCTCGAAACGTTTGGCGCCCAGGGTTACGGCCTGATAGAGCCGGACATTTTTTCCAATTTCTGCGGTCTGGCCAATCACAACACCTGTGCCGTGATCAATGAAGAAGCTTTCACCAATCAGGGCTGCGGGATGAATGTCTATGCCTGTATCGGCCAATGCGATGTCTGAAATGAGCCGCGCCACCAGATGCACACCGCGGGTATAGAGTTCATGTGCGAGGCGGTGATAGATGATGGCCAGCGTGCCGCGGTAACCCAGCACGATCTCCGCCATGGTTTCAGCCGCCGGATCGCCGCGATAGGCGGCGCGGAAATCGTTGACCAGAATGTTCCGGATTTCGGGTAGGCGTTCGGAAAAGCCATTGGTGATGGCCTCGGCGCGCTGCTGCAGCTCGGCATCGCCCTCGCGTTGCACAAGATCAAACTGCAAGCTACGGGCAACCTGCTCCTGAAGGCGAGGCAGGGCGTCGTTGAGACAACCTGCGACAAAGACATCAACGCTGCCGTTGGGAAAGAGTGCCTGGCCAAAATGCGTTGGGAACAAAGCGGCGCAAAGTTTGCCCAGGACGAGTTTCAGAGCGTCCCGCGAGGGCAGCTCATGAACAAGTCCCCTGTGCCTGATATTGTGGGTGACATCGCGTGACCTGCGCAGGCGGTCAAGAATGTCGGAATTGCGCCAGCTGCGCAGAGTTTGGGTGCGGGGGAAGGATTCAATGATGGCGGACATGGCCTCATTCTAATGCAAGGCAGTGCTCTTTCGTTCGGGATCGGAATGCCGCATTTAGAAAAATTGCATTCGGGGCCGGCGTCATCGCACCGTCATTGTGAAATGGCGCAAGATTCCAGCTTCCATGGTTGCTATAAGGTTCCATGTTTCGCCTTGGGGCCACAATCGTCTTTATTTCCGTCTTCAGCAGCGTGTGTTTTGCGCAGCCGCCGGTGATGCTTGCGGGCCATCTGAGGCAGTCTGTGACACCGACTTGCATTCGGATGCACATGGGTTCTGCCCGATGTTGCCGCGGAAGGTGGGGCCTCGTCATCGGGGCCGAAAGAATGGCTGCCTCAAGCCCAAAGGGTTTGAGCTGACTTACGCCGTGGCTGCGCACGATGACGAGCGCGGGGAGGGCTTTTATGTTTTTGGTGAAGTCGACCGGAGGAAATAATGCACCTTATCTGGCTTTTGCACCACTAAGGCGTTTGGCCGTTCCCGAAGTTGGGATTTTTTCACCGGGCGTGGCCTTTCAGGCAGCGTCAATTGGGTAGGCTTTAACCGGTGGCAGAGACACACCGACGCAGATGGCATGTGGAATCCGGGTAAAAGGCGAAAGTCTTTTCGCCGGAAAATCGTGCAGCAAATTTCAAGTGGAATGGAACGTGCCGCTCGGCCGCTGGCTGATGCTTTATGGCTGCGGCAATCAGCGGGGTGAGGGTTGCGCCCGCGCCTTCCGGGTCCTTGGTCCGAACCGACCTTGATCGCAGATGCGCCGAACACAGCGATCCCATCCTGCTGCCGGATCTTGATGCGACTGGAGCTTTTGCAACGAACAGCCGCTCCACGGCAATCTATTGGGACCGCCCTTCGGCCATGACGGGCGCTATCATGTGATGCGCGCTGTGCTGCGGCAGGAAGGCGCGCAATGAGTGTTGACAAGCTGCCCGCTGCCGCACATTCCAAGGCCATGAATTTGCCTCCGCTGAAGATCCTGCTGGCGGCACCACGCGGATTTTGCGCCGGGGTGGTGCGCGCCATCGATGTCGTGGAGCGCGCGCTCGAAATCTATGGCGCTCCGGTCTATGTGCGCCACGAGATCGTGCACAACAAGTTCGTGGTGGACGGGCTGAAAGCGAAAGGCGCCGTCTTCGTCGATGAGCTTGATGAAATTCCGTCGGGTGATCGTCCGGTGATTTTCTCGGCGCATGGTGTGCCCAAAGCAGTGCCAGCAGAAGCCAAGCGCCGGACCCTGTTCCAGATCGATGCCACATGCCCGCTGGTGACCAAGGTTCACATGGAGGCGCAACGTCATCACGACCAGGGGCTGCATATCATCCTGATCGGTCACAAGGGTCACCCGGAAGTGATCGGCACCATGGGTCAGTTGCCAGCAAATGCGATGACGTTGATTGAAACAACGGAAGATGCCGAACGGCTTGCAGTGCAGGACCCGGCGAAGCTTGCCTATGTGACGCAGACCACGCTGTCCGTTGATGATACCAAGGATGTCATTGCGGTGCTGCTCAATCGTTTTCCCGGCATCAAGGGACCGACGCGCGAAGACATCTGCTATGCGACGACCAACCGGCAGGATGCGGTGAAATCAATCGCCAAAGATATTGACGCACTGTTCGTGGTGGGTGCGCCCAATTCGTCCAATTCCAAGCGGCTTGTGGAAGTGGGCCTCAAGAATGGCTGCTCGCGTGGCTTTCTGGTGCAGCGCGCCACTGATCTCGATTGGCCCTCTCTGCAGAATCTCAAGACGATCGGCTTGACTGCGGGCGCTTCGGCGCCGGAAGTGCTGGTCAATGAAATCATTGATGCCTTCCGCAGCCACTATGATGTGACGGTGGAAAAGGTTGATCTGCGCGAAGAAAATGTCTCCTTCAAACTGCCGCGCGAGCTGCGGCCGCAGGCACCTGCTTCAGCATGAGTTTAGGTCCCGTTGTCATCCACACGGACGGCGCCTGTTCCGGCAATCCTGGACCGGGCGGCTGGGGCGCCATTCTCGATTACAATGGCACACGGAAGGAGCTTCACGGCGGGGAATCTCAAACCACCAACAACCGGATGGAACTGACCGCTGCGATCGAGGCGCTGAAGGCCCTGAAGCGTCCGGTCAAGGTCGAAATGCATGTCGATTCACAATATGTGAAGGACGGCATCACCAAATGGATTCATGGCTGGAAGCGCAATGGCTGGAAGACCGCTGACAAGAAGCCGGTTAAAAACGCCGAGCTGTGGCAGGCGCTCGATGAGGCGCTGCACAAGCACGAGATTTCATGGCGCTGGGTGAAAGGCCATGCTGGCCACGAACATAATGAGCGCGCCGACGAGCTGGCGCGACTCGGCATGGAGCCGTTCAAAAAAAGCCGAAAGGCCGCGAAAAATTAGAGCTGCGTCAGGATGGTGTCGGCGCCGGACACATTGACGCCGGATTTTTCCTCCACGTTGAGCGCTTTCACCACGCCATTGTCGACGATCATGGAATAGCGCTTCGAGCGCAGGCCCATGCCGGGGCCTGACAAATCGACATCAAGACCGACAGCCTTGGCGAAAGTGCCATTGCCATCCGCCAGCATCAGGATCTTGCCATCAGCACCCGAATGCTTGCTCCAGGCTTTCATGACATGCGGATCGTTCACCGCGGTACAGGCAATGGTGTCAACACCTTTGGCCTTGATGGCCTCAGCATTGTCGATGAAGCCGGGCAGATGGTTCATGGTGCAGGTGGGTGTGAATGCACCGGGCACGGCGAACAAAACAACTCTTTTGCCTGCAAAAACCTGATCTGTGGAAAGCTTGACCTGCCCGTCGGCATTGAAGCTGATGAATTCTGCTGCGGGCAATTTGTCGCCGACCTTGATCATATTTTTCTCCGGTTTTGAAGCGCTTAGGCCGCCGTCACGGTCTGTTCAAGGCCTTTTCCACCCACCGAAGCGGTGAGGCGCAAGGAGAGGTTTTTCAACGTCTGACCGCTCTCCAAGCCGTCGCAGATCAAGGTTGCTGCCCTGCCTTTGATCTCAGGTTTGCGGAAATAGAGTCCCTCAGGACCTTCAACGAAGATGTCTTCGGTTGGTTGCGCCAGATTCAGCGACAGGATGTTGTTTTCGCTCTTGGCTGCGGTGACAAAATTTCCAGTCATGGGCACCTTCTGCTGCCAAGCCGCAATCAGCACGTCATCCTCTGCTGCTGATGCGACGTCGCCTTCAAATTTGGCGGGTTTGCAGATCTCCTGACACACGCCGAAGAAGGCTGACAGTTTGGCATCGCCAATATCATTTCCTGTCAGGGTCAGCCGGATTGGAAACAGGACTTCATCGTGATAGCCGATGGCTTCACCACTGGCATCGACGAGGCGCCTGGGCAGCGGATAGTCCACTGCCACGTCTGAAATGCCAGTTCCTTTCACTGTAATCTGGGGTGGAATTCCTGCTTCGCCCGGCACGCGCCAGTAAGTCTTCCATCCGGGCGCCAGCATGACTTGGAGACCGGCCCACTGGACATTGCCGTCGCGCTTGCCTCGTATAAGACGCGCCTGCCAGTCCTGTGCGGCGGATGCCTGCGAGGCGCACAGCAGTAACCCAGCGGCGCCCAAAAAATGCCTTCGGTTCATAAATTGCCTATTAGATGAAGGAACCTCCCTCCGCCAATCACCTTCCTGTCAGAATGTTTTGGCATTATGGTGTTCTCATGATCAAGCGGACGACCCTGGCCGGAAAGCTCCTGATCGCCATGCCCTCGATCCAAGGGGATGATTTCGCGAAATCAGTGGTTTTCATGTGCGTGCACGGTGATGACGGTGCGATGGGCATCGTGATCAACAAGCCAGCACCCCGCATGGTATTTGCCGATCTGGCCGAAAAGCTTGATCTTGACCAGACATCCGAAGAGATACTGCAGCTCCCAGTAATGCTTGGCGGGCCGGTGAAGCAGTTCCAGGGATTTGTGCTGCACAGTTCCGATTATCAATCGGAAGAGACGCTGAAGGTTGATTCCCAGTTCGCACTGACTGCGACGGTCGACATTCTGAAGGCGGTGGCGAAGGGCAAGGGTCCGTCACGCAAGATTCTGGCGCTCGGCTATGCCGGGTGGAGCCCCGGCCAGCTTGAAAGTGAAATCCTGCGCAATGGCTGGCTGCATTGTGATGCCGATTTCGAGCTTGTCTTCGGCACCACGCATGAGGGGCTGCACGAGGCGGCGCTCCACAAGCTGGGCGTTTCATCGGCGATGCTGTCGAGCGAAGCGGGGAGGGCCTAATGGCGTTGCCTTTCCATCGCAACACGCCTGCGGGCAAAGCCAGAGCGCGCCTGCTCGGTGTTCCGTTTCTAGGTGATCCTGGCCCGTGCAATGCCATTACCGATGTGACGGGTGTCACGGTGGGCTATCACACGCTGATCGCGGGTGATGCGGTGCGCACGGGTGTCACCGCCATCCTGCCGCGCGGGCGTGAAGGCATAGGCCGCGCCTGTGCCGCTGGCTTTCATTCCTTTAACGGCAATGGCGAGATGACAGGGGCGCACTGGATCAATGAGGCGGGCAGCTTCAACACGCCGGTTATGATCACCAATACGCACGCGGTAGGGCCTGTGCATCGCGGCGTCATTGATTGGGTGGCCAAGAACAAGCCGGAAGTTGCGGTGGAATGGCTGCTGCCGGTCGTCGGCGAAACCTGGGATGGCTATCTCAATGATATCAACGGATCTCATGTCACGCCCGAGATGACCGGGCTTGCCATCGAGGCGGCAAGAGGTGGTGCCATCGAGGAAGGCTCGGTCGGCGGTGGCACCGGCATGAACTGCTATGGCTTCAAGGGCGGCAATGGCACGGCCTCGCGGCTGGTGTCCTTTGGCGGTGTGACCTACACTGTTGGCATTTTCCTGCAGTGCAATTTCGGTTCGCGCTCCGAGCTGATGGTGGCGGGCCACGCGCTGGGACGAAACCTGCTCATCGACAATCCAATGGCGGATTATTTCAACGGCAAGCTGGAAGGTGCCGGTTCATGCATCGGCGTTCTCGCAACCGATGCGCCTTTGCTGCCAGGCCAGTTGCAGGCGCTGGCGCGGCGCATGCCACTGGGCCTCGCGCGCACCGGCACCACGGGCTCGCATTTCTCCGGCGATATCTTCCTCGCCTTCTCCACCGCCAACGACAAGGCGTGGGACAGCGGTTACGCTGAAACCACGCCGGACAAGGCTGATCTCGCCACCGCTGATTTCGTGCCGTGGAGCTTCATCAATGATTTCTATGCGGCCTGCGTCTATGCCACCGAAGAAGCGGTGCTCAACGCGCTCACCGCCAATGAAACGATGATGGGCCGCGAAGGTCATCGCAGCCCGTGCCTGCCGCATGAAGCGGTGAGAAATCTCTTTAAAACCTAATCTTTAGCGCGCTCGACGTAGGAGCCGTCAGCGGTGTCAACGACGATGCGCGTGCCCGAGGTGACATGCGGCGGCACCATGGTGCGCACGCCGTTGGAGAGCATGGCCGGCTTGAAGGATGACGAGGCCGTTTGGTTCTTGATCGCCGGCTCGGTATCGGTGATCTCAAGCGTGATGCGCTGCGGAATTTCAATCGAGATCGGCGCTTCGTTAAAGAGCGCGATCTGGCATTCCATGCCTTCCTGCAGATAGGGCGCGAAATCGCCAACCATGTCGGCTGGCAGATTCACCTGCTCGAAGGTCGTTGGGTTCATGAACACGTAATTGTCGCCATCCTGATAGAGATAGGTGTGCATGATGGTTTCAACGAAGGCACGTTCCATCGAATCGGTGGTCTTGTAGCGCACCACGGTCTTCACGCCGTCCGAGATGCGGCGCATGTCGATGGTGGTGGTCGGCGTGCCCTTGCCGGGATGCATGCTTTCGGCCTTCAGCACGACATAAAGCTTGCCGTCTTCATGCTCGATCACATTGCCCTTGCGCACGCCGGAGGCGATGACTTTAACCACGAGTTTTATCCTGAAATTTGGGATTGAATTGGAAGGTTGCGCGCCTCATAGCAGGGCCAAAGGTTAAAGCCAACCCCAATGAACCCGCCTGAAAAGCCCTGGTTTCATCCCTCGCGCCATGAAGACCGGCGCGCTTTCCTGCTGGCGCGCAACCGCATCCTGACGGCCACGCGGGCGTGGTTCGCCGAGCGGGATTTTCTCGAGGTCGACGTGCCGGCCCTGCAGGTTTCGCCCGGCAATGAGGCGCATCTGCATGGCTTCAAGACGGAGCTGATCGGGCCTGATGGCGTGGCGCATCCACGCTATCTGCACACCTCGCCGGAATTTCATTGCAAGAAGCTGCTGGCGGCGGGCGAGGAACGGATTTTCTATCTCGGCCATGTGTTCCGCAACCGGGAACAGACGGCGACGCATGCGCCGGAATTCACCATGCTGGAATGGTACCGGGCGAAAGCGCCTTACCGCGGCATCATCGATGACACGGTGGCTCTGGTGCGGCTGGCGGCAGCGGGCAAGACGTTCGAGTGGCGCGGGCGCGTGTGCGACCCCGCAGCAGATGTTGAATGGCTGACGGTGGCGGAAGGCTTCCAGAAATATGCCGGTGTCGATCTGCTCTCCACGCTGGATGGCAACACGCCCAACCGGGATGCGCTGGCGCAGCAAAGCCCGGTCGCCTTTCAACCTGATGAAAGCTGGAGCGATCTCTTCAGCCGCATCCTCGTCGAAAAGGTCGAGCCGCATCTGGGCGACGGCCGCATCACGGTCTTTTATGAATATCCATCCTGCGAGGCGGCACTGGCCCGCGTCGCGCCGCATGATGCACGCGTCGCCGAGCGCTTCGAGCTTTATGCGGCGGGCGTGGAACTGGCCAATGGCTTTGGCGAACTCACCGATGCACAAGAACAGCGCCGCCGCTTCGAGGAGGAGATGGAGATCAAGGCGCGCATCTATGGCGAGCGCTATCCGATTGACGAAGAGCTGCTGGAGGCCCTCACACTGATGCCCGAAGCTTCCGGTGTGGCCCTGGGCATGGACCGCCTCATCATGCTTGCGACGGGTGCCTCAAGAATCGAACAGGTGCAGTGGTAGCGTTCTCATTTAGTCTGACCAGCTTCGGAGTCAACATTAGCTGAGGGCTTGCGCGTCGAGTGCAAACCTGTCAGCAGCCTGCTGACATATACTGACATTTCGGCCTGCTATCACGTCTCCCACACAGGAGAACCGCCATGCCCACACACTCATTCATCCTCTATGTTGATGATCCGATGAAATCCGCCGCCTTCTACGAGAAGCTGCTGCGCGCCGCGCCCGTCGAGGCCTCGCCCGGCTTTGCCATGTTCGCGCTGACGCCGCCCACCATGCTGGGCCTGTGGAAGCGCGCCGATGTGAAGCCCGCGCCGACGGCGCCCACGGGCAGCAATGAGGTAGGCTTCCAGGTGGAAACCGATCCCACCGTCGACCAGTTCTTTGCCTCCGCCAAGGAGATCGGCGCTGCCGTGCTGCAAGAGCCCACGCATCTCGATTTCGGCTACACCTTCACGGTGGCCGACCCGGATGGCAACCGCCTGCGCGTCTTCGCGCCGACATGAGCGCACGCCGCTACTGGATTGGCGTTGCTGCTGCCGACCATATCGCGCGCGGTGTGGCCGGCTCCTTCATGCAAGTCAATCACGGCAAGCTTGCGCCCTTGAAGCGCATGACGCCCGGCGACGTCATCGCCTATTACTCGCCGGTGGAAGCCTATGGCGGTGATGAGAAGCTGCAGGCCTTCACCGCCATCGGCGTGGTGAAGGAAGGCGATCCCTACGAAGGCGAGATGGGCAGCTTCAAGGCCTTCCGCCGCGATGTGGCGTGGCGCGAGGCCAACCCCTGCGCCCATCCAGCCGCTGCTTCCGAAAACTGTCCTTCACGCGCGGCCAGAAAAGCTGGGGTTCATAAATTCCGCCTCGGCTTTTTTCGAAATCGAAGAAGCGACATGCAGCTTATCGCCAAGGCGATGGGCTGCGATTTATGAAATGCCCAGGATCTCGATGTCATGGCCGCCCACGGTGATCTCGTCGCCCACCGCCTTGCCGGTGAGACCGCGCGCCACGGGCGAGACATAGGAGATCAGCCCCTTGGCGGGGTCGGCTTCATCCTCGCCCACAATCCGGTAGGTCACCTTGCGCCCGTCATCATAGCGCAGGGAAACCGCTGTTGCCGAAGCCCACGGTTCCGGCGATGCCGCAGGCGGCACCAGCTGCGCGGTTCGCAGGCGCTCCGAATAGTAGCGGATATCGCGCAGTGGCACGGCGGATTGCCGGTTCCGTTCCTGCGCATCTTCGGCTTTGACAGCGAGCGCCAGCGCGTCCCTGGCAAGCTGCAGCTCATGCTCCAGCGCTTGCAGGCCCGTTTCGGTGACCAGGTTGGGATGCGGCGAAACCGGGCGATCCGGAAGCACGGTTTCCGACGCCTGCGCGAGCGTGTCGTCATTCACAAAGGCGCGGCTCACATGGAGCTCCCTGCAAACTTGTTGATGGCCTGAGCATAGCGCAAAAAATGGCGCGGTGCTCAGTTTCGTGGCTGTGAAAACGTGCCTTTCACACGCCACAAGAAGGGTGGTGTTCCAAATTCTGCTTCGGGTTTTTGAAGTGGACGCGGAAGAGATGAAAACTGATCGCGTATGCCCATTCTCCTCCTTCTTGCTTTTTCCGGATGGCTTTTTCACGAGCTGATTTTCCCCCTCCGTCATTCCGTGCAAGTGAGCGTTTTGCGCAGCAAAACGTATACGCGACACGGAATCCAGCTTGCGGAGGTTGCCTCACGTTCCAAAGCTGGGCCCTGGCTTTCGCCGGGGTGACGAAAGGAAGTAAGCAGGGCGACGGAAAGAGCGTGACACTGACGGGAATGGTCGGCGCAAACTGGACCTAGAATGGTGCCAGAGAACTTGTATGGTGCGGCATTCCCAAATTCCGGAGTTTGCCCCAATGAAAATGACCACCGAAGAAGCCTTTGTGAAAGTGCTGCAGATGCACGGCATTGCTGATGTGTTCGGCATTATCGGTTCGGCGTTCATGCCGATCTCGGACATCTTCCCCAAGGCCGGCATCCGCTTCTGGGATTGCGCGCATGAAGGCTCGGGCGGCATGATGGCCGATGGCTACACGAGAGCCTCCGGCAAGATGTCGATGATGATCGCGCAGAACGGCCCGGGCATCACCAATTTCGTCACCGCGGTGAAGACCGCCTACTGGAACCACTCGCCGGTGCTTCTGGTGACACCGCAGGCCGCCAACAAGACGATCGGGCAGGGTGGCTTCCAGGAAGTGGAGCAACTGGCATTGTTCAAGGACATGGTGTGCTACCAGGAAGAAGTGCGCGATCCGTCGCGCATGGCGGAAGTGCTGAACCGCGTGATCATGAATGCCAAGCGCCAGTCTGCGCCAGCGCAGATCAACGTGCCGCGCGATTACTTCACGCAGGTGATCGATGTCGATCTGCCGGCGATTGTGGATTTCGAACGACCCTCGGGTGGCGATGATGCGATTGCTGCCGCCGCCAAGCTGCTGTCAGAAGCCAAGTTCCCGGTGATCCTCAATGGCGCCGGCGTGGTGCTGGGCGGGGCGATCCCAGCTTCGATGAAGCTCGCTGAAAAGCTCGATGCGCCGGTGTGCGTGGGTTACCAGCACAATGATGCCTTCCCCGGCAAGCATCCGCTCTTCGCGGGGCCGCTTGGCTACAATGGCTCGAAGGCGGGCATGGAACTGATCCAGCAGGCCGATGTGGTGCTCTGCCTCGGCACGCGCCTCAATCCGTTCTCGACGCTGCCGGGTTACGGCCTCGACTACTGGCCGAAGCAGGCGAAGATCATCCAGGTCGATATCAATCCGGCGCGCATCGGCCTCACCAAGAAGGTGACGGTCGGCATTATCGGCGATGCGAAGAAAGTTGCGGAAGGCATCCTGCGGAAGCTTTCGGCTGCGGCGGGCGATCAAGGCCGCCAGGCGCGCAAGGATCTCATCGCCACGACGAAGAGCCGCTGGGCCCAGCAGCTCTCGTCGATGGACCATGAGAATGACGATCCGGGAACCACCTGGAACGAGCGCGCGAGGAAGGCGAAGCCCGATTGGATGAGCCCGCGCATGGCGTGGCGCGCGATTCAGTCGGCACTGCCGCGCGAGGCGATCATTTCCTCCGACATCGGCAACAACTGCGCCATCGGCAATGCCTATCCGACCTTCGATGAAGGCCGCAAATATCTGGCGCCGGGTCTTTTTGGTCCGTGCGGCTATGGCCTGCCTTCCGTCGTCGGCGCCAAGATTGCCTGCCCGGATGTGCCGGTCGTCGGCTTCTCGGGCGACGGCGCCTTTGGCATAGCCGTCACCGAACTCACTGCCATTGGCCGCAAGGAATGGCCGGCGGTGACGCAGATAGTGTTCCGCAACTATCAATGGGGTGCCGAAAAGCGCAATTCGACGCTGTGGTATGATGACAATTTTGTCGGCACGGAATTGGACGAAGGCGTGTCCTATGCCGGCATCGCCAAGGCTTGCGGCCTGCAGGGTGTTGTGGCGCGCACCATGGATGAGCTGACGGCGGCTTTGCATAAGGCGATCGACGACCAGATGAAGCATGGCAAGACCACGCTCATAGAAGCGATGATCAACCAGGAACTGGGCGAGCCTTTTAGACGCGACGCCATGAAGAAGCCGGTCGAGGTAGCCGGCATCAGCGCGGGGGACATGAAAGCCTGACGCAAATAAAAAGGCCGGGAAAATACCCGGCCTTTCCATTTCAGTGCTGTAAAACTGGAATGCTTATGCTGCTTCCTCAGCGCTTTCGTCTTCAGATTTCTCGCCAGGGGTGGCTCCACGCTTGGCGTTGCGGGCGAGATATTCCTCAAGCTCACGGGTGCATTGGTCTTCATCGACCTTGCGCACAGCAGCGAGTTCACGAGCGAAGCGGCCGAGGGCCTGTTCGAAAAGCTGGCGTTCGGAATAGCTCTGCTCAGGCTGGCGGTCGGAGCGATAGAGATCGCGGACCACTTCTGCAACCGAGATCAGGTCGCCGGAATTGATCTTTGCATCATATTCCTGGGCACGGCGGACCACATGGTGCGCTTGATACGGGCACGGCCGCGGATGACCTTCATGGCCTGTTCGACCATGGCGCGGTCGGCCAGATGGCGCATGCCCTTCTGTTCGGCGCGGTTGGTCGGCACCTTGAGACGGAGCTTTTCCTTCTCGAAATCGACGATATAGAGCTCGAGCTTCACGCCGGCGATTTCCTGCTCCTCGACGTTGGAAATCTTGCCAACGCCATGGGCCGGATAAACGACCAGTTCGCCGACCTTGAAGTTGATCTTCTTGGGCGCAGGGACAGCAGGCGCTGTGGGGGCCTTGGCCACGGGTGCTGCGGCAGGCTGCTTCGCAGGAGCCGCAACCGGCTTTGCCGCGACTGGCTTTGCAGGCTTATGCGCTGTTACATGCTTATGAGGGGCATGCGGCTTGTGCGCGGCCTTGGCCACAGGCTTGGAATGCTTCTTGGGGGCCGTCTTGGCCTTGGGCGCCGTCTTGGCTTTCAACTTGACCTTTTTCACCGTCTTGCTGGCCTTGGCTGCCGACTTTTTTGCTTTTGCATGTGCCATGTTACTTACCGCCTGTTAAAATGCCTGACTAAGCCATTGAGAGGGCGTTAAAAAATCCGAGTCTTGAGACCCGGATCTGTCAGACTGTGAATTTGTACATGTTGCGTATATAGCACAGATTTAAGGATTTTTAAAGACAGGACCGTCCGTACACGGCCCATTTCCACTGCAAAGGGCGGAATATGGTTAACGGGAATTCAGAATTTGCGCTCGTAATGCAGCATTTCAGCCCGGGTTCTTAAAGCTCAGTCGCCCTCGCCCGGATTCGGGGAAAAATGAGCCTCAAACTTGCCGGGCTTGCCATCAAACTCCTTAGCGTCTGCCGGAGCGTCCCGCTTCTGGGTGATGTTCGGCCATTTTGGCGCGTATTCGGTGTTGAGCTGCAGCCATTTTTCGAGGCCTGGCTCGGTGTCTGGCTTGATGGCATCGGCCGGACATTCGGGTTCGCATACCCCGCAGTCAATGCATTCGTCGGGATGGATCACCAGCATGTTTTCGCCCTCGTAAAAACAGTCGACGGGGCATACTTCCACGCAGTCCAAGTATTTGCATTTAATGCAGTTTTCGGTGACGATGTAGGTCATGTCAGTTCACGTAATCAGCTCGATAATGACGTCTAAACCAGTCTAGATGGGGCTTATGCACTGATATTCTCAGGCAGGGAAGAGGTTGTCTGCTGCGGTGCAATGTCTTCGTAGAGGGCCCGTGCATCGGGGGCAGAGCCGCGGCGTTCGGCTTCGCTCAGGACCCTGATCACACGCACGTGGCCAAGCAGAGCCAAGGTCAATACATCGCCCTGCTTGAGACTCTGGCTGGGCTTTGAGGCGCGCGTGCGGTTGATCCGGACATGACCAGCCTCGATCAGCTCGCAGGCGGTGGAACGGTGCTTCACAAAGCGGGCATAGACCAGCCACTTGTCGAGACGTTGTGACAGCTCAGTTACCCTTCATCTGTTCCTTGAGCGCCAGAAGCTTGGCAAAAGGTGAATTAGGATCCATCGGCTTTTCAGGGCGCGGTGGACGGGGCGGAGGGCGCTGATCCGACTTGGTGCCGCGCTTGCGGTCGCCAAAACGCTGGGGCTTGCCCTTGCCGGGCTGGCCCCCATGGCGTTCGCCTTCAGGACGCCTCGGCGGCCGGTTAGGCTTGGCGCGGAAAGGGCCTGTGTCCTTGGGCCACCAGACATTAACCTCGACATTTTCCGGTGTCGCGGCAGCTTCGTCTACCACCTCAGATACGGTGGCCTCCTCAGGTGCCGGTGCTTCAGGAGACGAGACAGGTGTGGCCGCGTCTACTCCCTCCACCAGCGCTGGCTCAGCCGCCGTGGCAGGATCAACATCGGGCGATGCCGCAGGTGCTGGTGTGGCCATTTGAACAGTGTGAACGGGCTTTGGCACCATGCGCTTTTGCGCGCGGAAGCCCAGGCTTACGAGGATCTCTTCAAATTCTTCACCCGAGCAGCCCACCAGCGACATCATGTCGGGCACCACGGTGAAACCTCCACCCTCAACACTGCCAGCCGGGCGTTGTTCAGTCTCGATACGTGGCTTCCAGAAGACGCGGTCGCGGATCAGGTCCGACAGGCGTTCCAGCATGTCAACACGCACTGCGCGGCGTCCGCACACGCGATAACCCGAGAGGTTGTAGAATCCAGCGAGCTGCGCTGTGTCGGCGGCCGTCGAGGTCAGACCATTGGGCGGCGGGGCCGGAATAATCTCTTCGCCCCTGTGGCTGTTCAGCCACCACAACAGGAGACGTAACTCCGTTGCAGCGGGCTTCAGCAAATTGGGCAGGAAGATCGTGAAGGCACCGAAGCGTACGCCCTGGATGCGGAGCTTGGCGCGGTCTTCCTGGCTCAAGGCTTTCACCTCCTCGGCCACCTGTTCACGCGGCAGCACGCCGAAAGATTCGACCAGCCGGAACGCCATGCCGCGGGCCGGGGCTTCGAAGCCTTCCGCCTCTTCCAGCTTGAGCAAGGGCTCGAGCGTCGAAGCGATATGGCGCTGAATGAATTTCTGCAGGCGGTCACGCACCTCTTCTCGGGCCGGACCTTGCAGAACATCTTCGGCAAGCACCTCGGCTTGCGGACGCAAGGCATTGTCACCGGCCCGCAGGCGGCCCACGGGATGGCCTGACCAGGTGATGTAGCCATGGCGGCTCAACTTCAGCTCGGTGTCAGGCGTTGCGGCCAGGGCTTGGGCGCGAGCGATAATCTCGGCTGTCACGGCAGCGAGACTGGCGGCCTTGAGGGCCTGCAATTCAGTGGCCGCACCGGCGACATCGGGCTTGAAATTCAGACCCTCAATGCGACCGACGAATTCCCCTTCGACGTGGACTTCGCCGCCCGCTTCAATACTCGTCATCAACCCTTCCTTCTTGGCCAGACGCCGCAACAATACACTGGTTCTGCGGTCTATGAAACGCTGAGTCAATCGCTCATGCAAGACGTCCGAGAGACGGTCTTCGATCTCTTTGGTGCGGGTTTGCCAGTAAAGCGGTGCTTCCAGCCAGTCGGCACGGTTGGCAATGAATGTCCATGTCCGCACATGGGAAATACGTGTGGCAATCGCATCAATGCCACCTTCAAGATTTTCGCTATGGGCAAGCTGACGAGCAAACCAATCCTCCGAAACAAAGCCGTCGCCTTTTGACAGAAACTGGATGACACGCGACACCAGATGGGCGTGTTCGGCAGGAGAAATATTGCGGTAGTCAGGGACCTGGCAGGCATCCCAGGCGCGTCTCACCTGCTGCTGCGAGGTGATGAGGCTTGACGTCTCGTCATCGCGCAGAATCGCTTCCAGCGCCAGCACATCCGGGGCGGGCTGTGCCCGTGTCAGGCCCTCCCGCTGTGGCAAGTGGCCGAGGCTTTTGCGCAGTGTGTCCAGCGAGCTGAAATCAAGATCACGGTTGCGCCATTGCAACTGGCGCACGGCATCGAAATTGTGGTTTTCAAGCCGTTCAATGGTTTCCTGATCAAAGGGTTCGGCCTCGGCCGACACGCCGAAGGTGCCATCATTCATGTAACGGCCGGCGCGGCCCGCGACCTGACCCAATTCACCCGGATTCAATTGGCGGAACTGGAAGCCATCAAACTTGCGCGTCGAGGCGAAGGCGACATGGTTGACGTCCATGTTGAGGCCCATGCCAATGGCATCGGTTGCCACGAGATAATCAACATCCCCGCTTTGAAACAGCGCCACCTGGGCATTGCGCGTGCGTGGTGAAAGCGATCCCATGACCACTGCGGCGCCACCACGCTGCCTCCTGATGTGTTCGGCCACGGCATAGACCATCTCTGCGGTGAAGGCGACGATGGCTGAGCGGGGCGGCAGGCGGGAAAGCTTCTTCTGGCCGGCATAAGTCAATTTCGAAAGGCGAGGCCGGGCGGTGTAGTGCATCTCCGGCACCAGTTTTTCCAGAATGGGGCGCATGGTGGCGGCTCCCAAAAGCAATGTCTCTTCGCTGCCACGCCGATGGAGCACACGGTCGGTAAAGACGTGGCCACGTTCGAAATCGGCGCAGAGCTGCACTTCGTCGATGGCAAGAAACGGTACGCTGATGTCTGTCGGCATGGCCTCGACGGTACAAACCCAATAATTTGGATGGGCCGGCACGATGCGTTCCTCGCCGGTGATGAGTGCTACCTGATGATCACCGGTACGCAGGCGGACACGGTCGTAGATTTCCCGGGCGAGCAGCCGCAGCGGCAGACCGATCATGCCGCGCCCATGCGCCAGCATGCGCTCGACGGCGTAGTGAGTTTTTCCGGTATTGGTGGGCCCCAGAACGGCAGTGACGGGGCGAGGCGTCGGCATCACAATCTTTCAGCAACTCACATGGAGGCCCAGGCGCCAACGGTCAAGCCTTTGGCTGTTGAACACTGTTTCATTCTGAATCAGCGCGGAAAGCCTTGGATTCAAACGGGAACGTTTCGCGCCCGAATCGCGGATGGTTCTCGATTCAGCTTTTGTTCCTTGGGAATTCAGCGTTTTGCACACTATCGCGGGCTTCAAAATGCGTAAAATGCGAGCAAATCCGGCAGTTGCCGGTTAACTTTTGGATGCGTTCGTTAATGTATCCTTGAGCGCCAGACGCACAAGCTATCTTGCTGTTAAGAAAGCGTTCTTCGGCGGAACATAGGGTGCCCGAATCGCGGATCTGTGGATATTCCCGTTTTGTTCACGCCAGTGCTTGTGGCTTCATCTGCCGCGCATACAAATTTGATGTTTTATGACATGTTATGTTGTTGTTCCTGAGCGCGGACGGCATGCGTGTTGTTAAGAAATTGTGCCGAAGCGGGAATTTGGTTTCGGGCGCTGTGCGGAAGGGTCAATCCCAAGTTGGCTTGACATTCCCGGGCGCTCATCTTATCGAACCCGCAACGTTGGCCGGAACGCCTGTTTCCGGCCCATTTTCTTTGGAGATTTTCAATGTCGCGCCGCTGTGATCTGACTGGCAAAGGCTGGCTTAAGGGCAACAAGGTATCCCACGCCAATAACAAGACCCGCACCCGGTTCATGCCGAACCTGTGCGAAGTGAGCCTGATGAGCGATGCGATGGGGCTGTCCTACAATCTGCGCGTCAGCGCCATTGCGCTGAAGTCGGTCGAACACGCCGGCGGCCTCGATGCGTTCCTGCTCAAGGCCAAAAATGAAAAACTTTCCGACAAGGCCCTGAAGCTGAAGCGTTCGATCGCCAAGAAGACGGAAGCCCAGAAGGCTGCCTGATCGGCGTTCATTCTGAATTTCAAAAGCCGCTCGCCCGAGCGGCTTTTTTGTTATCTTGATTGCGATGCCGAAAAGTCCAGGCCGCCACAGCAACAATGCCCCGCGCGATGGAAGCCCGCGCATCCATGCGTCCGCGCAGTTGCGCGACTGCGCGCTTGGGGCGTTCACTGATATTGCTGAGCGCGTGATGCTGGCGGAATGCACGCTTGGTGATTACAGCTATGTCGAGCGCGGGGCAGAAGCGATCTACGCTGATATCGGCAAATTCTGCGCGATTGCGTCAAATGCCCGGATCAATGCACTTGCTCATCCCGTTGACCGCATCTCGCAGCACAAGATCACTTACCGGCCGAACGAATATTTTCTTTATGCCAAGGTCGACAAGGACTTTCGTGAAGAACGGCGTGATGCGCGGGTGTTGATCGGCCATGACGTGTGGATCGGACATGGTGCCGTGGTGATGCCGGGACTATCAATCGGGCATGGCGCGGTGGTGGGAGCCGGGTCAGTGGTCACCAAGGATGTTGCGCCTTACGAAATCGTCGGCGGGGTTGCGGCATCGCACATCAAGTGGCGTTTTTCCGAGAATGTCAAAAGCCGCATCATTGCATTGGCATGGTGGGATTGGCCGCATGACAGGCTGGGCGAAGCAGTTTCCGACATGAAGGCGCTGAGCGTCGAGGATTTTCTCGCGAAATATGAATGATCAATTTACGGGCGGGTGTTCGCGCAGCAGCACGTAAGTGGGATCACCATTGTAGGTGCCTTCGCCAACAACCTTGAAACCGATCTTTTGTGCGAGATGCCGGGAAACCATATTCTGCGCGTGGATGATGCAGGATGTGACGGGTGCTTCCAGATCATCATCACCCCAAGCCTGGATTGCCTGAACAGCTTCAGTCGAGAGACGCCTGCCATGGAAGGGACTCGCCAAGGCCCAGCCAAATTCAGGTTTACCGTCGATGCTGGGTTTAATGGCGCGGTGAAATTCAGCAAACCCTGCAATGCCGGCGAGTTGGCCGGTGGTCTTGTCCTCCAACGCCCAATAGCCATAGCCCATCAACACCCATAGTCCGGAAAGCCGCAGCATGCGCTGCCATGCATCTTCGCGCGAGAGCGGCTTGCCGGTGAGATATCTGTAGACCAGCGGGTCGGCATACATGGTGTGGAAGGCATCGAGATCCGTGGCAAGCAGCGGCCGCAGATGCAGACGTTCAGTCTCAATGACGGGTGCGGCGGCGGCGCGGAGCTTCCTGGGCGTGTTCATCGAAAAGCTCTGCCAGCTTTTCCGTCATGGCGCCACCGAGTTCCTCGGCATCGATGATGGTGACAGCGCGCTGGTAATAACGTGTCACGTCGTGGCCAATGCCAATGGCGATCAATTCAATGGGTGAACGGGCTTCGATATCCGTGATCACCTGGCGCAGGTGCTTTTCGAGATAGTTGCCGGAGTTGACGCTGAGCGTTGAATCGTCAACCGGCGCACCATCTGAAATGACCATGAGAATGCGGCGCTGCTCCGTGCGGCCCAGCAAACGGTTGTGGGCCCAGATCAGGGCCTCACCATCGATGTTTTCCTTGAGCAGGCCCTCTCGCATCATGAGGCCCAGATTTTTCCGGGCACGGCGCCATGGCTCGTCTGCTGACTTATAGATGATATGGCGCAGGTCATTGAGACGGCCAGGATTGGTGGGCTTGCCATCGGCGAGCCATTTCTCGCGCGACTGCCCGCCCTTCCAGGCTTTGGTGGTGAAGCCAAGGATTTCGACCTTCACGCCACACCGTTCCAGCGTGCGGGCCAGAATGTCGGCGCAAGTCGCCGCCACGGTGATCGGCCGGCCACGCATGGAGCCTGAATTGTCGAGCAGCAGGCTCACCACCGTATCGCGGAATTTGGTGTCCTGTTCCTGCTTGAAGGAGAGCGCGTGCAAAGGATCGATGATGACACGCGTCAGACGCGCGGCATCAAGCACACCCTCTTCGAGATCGAAGTCCCAGGAGCGGTTCTGCTGCGCCATCAGGCGGCGCTGCAGGCGATTGGCAAGCCTGGCCACCACACCCTGAACATTAGCCAGCTGCTTGTCGAGATAGGCGCGCAGCCGTGTGAGCTCATCGGTGTCGCAGAGATCATCGGCGCTCACCACTTCATCGAACTGGTGCGCGTAAACGCGGTAGAAATCCTCATTGGAAAGGGATGAAAAGGGCAATTGCGGGCGCCACGGTTCCTCGCCGTCGTCCATTTGCTCGCCTTCGAGATCATCAGGCAGTTCATCAGACTCCGCCTGCTGCGCATCCATTTCAGAAGACTCGGTATCACCTTCGGCGGCTTCCTGTTCTTCGGCTGCGGATTGCTGACTTTCCTGATCTTCGCCCTGTGGCGTCTCGGATTGTTCGCCCGAATCGTCGGACGAATCTTGCTCGTCGTTCTGCTCGGCCTGGTCGGGGTCTTCTCCGAGCTCATCGGCCATATCGAGAGAAGCGATCAGCTCACGCGAGAGGCGGGCGAAGGCTTGCTGGTCGAGCAGTGCCGTTTCCAGACTTTTGAATTTTTCGCCGGCGCGCTCTTCAACCCAATCACGCCAGAGATCGACATAGGTGCGCGTGGCAGGAGGCGGCAGCGCGCCTGTCAGCTTTTCGCGCAGGATCAATCCCACTGCTTCTTCGAGTGGAGTATCCTTGCGGTTGTTCGACGGCCGGTTGACGATGATGCGGCCATATTTGTCGTCGAGCATGGCAGAAAGGTTGGAGGCCACGCCGGGCATGGCGCGTGCTCCAATGGCTTCAACGCGGGCCTGTTCGACCGCTTCAAAGACCGCTCGTGCATTCTTGCCTTCGGGCAGATAACGGCCGTGAACATCATCAGAGTGATTGGCAAGACGAAGCGAGAAACTGTCAGCGAGGCCGCGCGTCACTGCAACATCTGAGGGATTGGCCACGCCAGACACTTGCGGCAATTTCACCTTGTGGCCGACAAGTTGCGGCTGGTCGCTCCCGAAGCTCACGTTCAGTTCCGGGTCGTTGGCCATGGACTTCATGGCCGTGCCCAGAACTTCCTTGAAGCGTTCGGCTCTTTCGTCCTTCGCCGCCATGAGGTGTTACGCGATCTGAATCCGCGCCGCGGATTCAGGAAGGTCCTCGCCAAAACAACGTTGGTAAAATTCGGCCACGATGGCGCGCTCAAGCTCATCGCACTTGTTGAGGAACGTGACGCGGAAGCCAAAGCCGACATCGCCGAAGATTTCGGCATTCTGCGCCCAGGTGATAACCGTGCGCGGGCTCATCACGGTCGACAGATCGCCCTGCATGAAGGCGTTGCGCGTCAGATCAGCAACACGCACCATGTTGGCGATGGTCTTGCGGCCCTTTTCGGTGTCGTAAGATTTGTTCTTCGACAGAACGATGCCAACTTCATCTCCATGAGGCAGATAGTTGAGCGCGGTGACGATGGACCAGCGGTCCATCTGGGCCTGATTGATCTGCTGCGTGCCGTGATAGAGGCCGGTGGTATCGCCGAGACCGACCGTGTTGGCGGTGGCAAAAAGGCGGAAGGCCTGATGCGGGCGCAAAACACGCGACTGGTCAAGCAGGGTAAGCTTGCCCGAGCTTTCGAGAATGCGCTGGATGACGAACATCACGTCTGGCCGGCCGGCATCATATTCGTCAAACACGAGGGCGACGTTATGCTGATAGGCCCAGGGCAAAATGCCCTCCCGGAACTCGGTGACCTGCTTGCCTTCCTTCAGAACGATGGCATCCTTGCCGATGAGGTCGATGCGGCTGATGTGACTGTCGAGGTTGATACGGATACAGGGCCAATTGAGGCGTGCCGCAACCTGCTCGATATGAGTCGATTTGCCGGTGCCATGATAGCCAGTCACCATGACGCGGCGGTTATAGGCAAAGCCCGCGAGGATGGCCAGCGTGGTTTCGCGGTTGAACAGATAATCTGAATCAATATCCGGAACGTGTTCGCTACGTTCAGAAAAAGCCGGCAACTTCCATATTGGAATCGAAGCCGAAAATCTGGGACACCGAGACCTTGGTATCAGGAAGGCCGGTGAGACTGGAGGACTGTGACATGACTGAACTTTTGTTTACGGGAAATGCTTCTAGTGGGTTGCCAGCGGGAGGGCAAGTCAGCAGAAGCCAGTGGCTCTCAGTGTATCATATGCCTTGATGACAGCCTTCAAGGTGTCTTCATTGGCGCGGCTGCCCTGATTGGCATCGGGATGCAAACGCTTCACCAAGGTCTTGTACTTGGCCTTGACCTCTTCCGGCTTGGAGTCCTCGGGAAGCCCAAGCGCCTGCAGCGCCTCAAGCTCGCTGCGGCGCAGCTGCTTGCCATGCTTGGCATTGGTCTTGATGCGTTCTTTCAGCAAGATATTAAGCGGATCTTCAATATATTTTGCCGTCCGGCGCTTTGAACCAGCAAAGGCAGGCCCATTCTGGCCAAGTTTCCAAGTTGGGCGATGTCCCGTATGAGAATCTTTCTGGAATGCGGCTTCTGACGCGCTATCCATGCCCGAAAAGTAATTGTAGGTCTTGTTGTACTGCTGCGTATGGGCGGTGCAATAATTCCAATACTGACCGTCAGCGCCCCGGCCTTTGGGAGCACGATGGCGTGCAGGCTTGTCGCAGCCAGGCCATTCGCAGGGTTTTACCGCCGCCTCAGCCTTTTCCTTGGCTGTCGGCTCTTTCTTGATGCGAATCTTGTCGAAAATTTTTGAATCGAGTTTCATGAAGGGCCAAAGTATAGTTTTCGAATGTGAGGAATTCAACCGGAACCCTTGTCACAATGCAGGATTCTCTGGGGCCAACGGGCCAGAAAATAGCGGCCAAATTACAGCAGGCCTTTACGCCGTCCCGGCTGGAGGTCATCGACGAGTCGCATCAGCACCATGGTCATGCCGGTGCCCACCCAAGCGGCGAAAGCCATTTCCGCGTACGCATTGCATCTTCTTCCTTCGAAGGCAAATCCCGTGTGGCCCAGCACCGGATGATTAACGATTTGCTCGCATCCGAGCTCAAGTCCAAGGTGCATGCCCTGGCTCTTGAAGTGAGCATCCGCTAGGTTGCACTGCTTTCAGAGGCTGTCAGCGGAGCCGGATGCGATGCCGACGATGGTTCGGCCTTGTCCACCCTTATCACAGTTAATTGCTGGCGGCGCTTTTTCAGGATTTCGAAGCGGAAGCCATGAAAATTGAAGACCTGGCCAGCGTCGGGAATCATGCGCGCTTCGTGGATAATCAATCCCGCGAGAGTTGTTGCCTCTTCATCGGGCAAGTGCCAATCCAGCGCCCGGTTGATATCGCGCAATGGCACTGTCCCATCGATCATATATGATCCATCTTTCTGCTTACGCACACCGTTCGAGACGGCGTCGAATTCATCCGTGATGTCACCAACGATCTCTTCAATGATATCTTCAAGTGTAATCAGTCCCTGCACCTCACCATATTCGTCAACAACGATGGCAAAGTGGGACTTACGCCGCAGGAAGCCATTGAGCTGATCCTCCAACGGACGCGTATCAGGCACGAACCACGGGTCATTCAGGATTGATTCAAGCTTGATCTTCGAGGCATCGCCGCCCTGTTCCTGAAGAGCCTGGAACATGCTTTTGGCATGGAGGACGCCGATAATATTGTCCTGGTTCTCCTTGAAGACGGGCAGGCGGGTCTTGCCGCTTTTCAAGACCTGCTCAACAATCTGAGGCAGTGGATCCCTGGCGTCGATCATGATCATCTTGGTGCGGTGAACCATAATGTCATGGACTTCGAGATCCTTGAGATCAAGAAGGCCGCCCAACATGTCGCGATCCTTTTTGACGATTTCACCTTCCTTGTGATGAAGGTCGATCGCGCCACGGAGTTCTTCGTGGAAAGAGAGAATGCTCTCGACATTTTCCGTGTCCAGGCCAAAAAGCTTCAAGACCTTTCTGACGATGTATTCGACGGTGACAACCAGCGGTCCGAGGACGGCGACGATCACACGCATCAGGGGCGCCACAAGAAGAGCCGCCCTTTCCGGATAAGTGATGGCGTAAGTCTTGGGCATCACCTCTGCGAAGATAAGCAGCAATACGGCCATGGCTGCCGAGGCGATGACGGCGCCGGCTTCACCGAACACTTTCGTCAGAGCGAGCGTAGCGATGGAGGAGGCGGAGACCATGGCGAGCGAACTGCCCAAAAGGATCGAGCCGATCAGGCGTTCGGGGGAATTCGTAAGCCGCAATACAAGACTCGCCCGCTTCGAGCCGCGCCGTTCCATCTCGTTAAGACGGGCGCGGGAAGCTGTGGTGAGGCCGGTTTCGGCGCCGGAGAAAAAGGCGGCGATGACGATGCAGCTCGCAACCGCGACGACCGCCATCCAGATGTCTTCGCTCATGCGCGGGCCAGGCCTTTCTTGGCAATATCCAGATTGAGGAAAGCCAAGACCTTTGCGGGGTCGACACCCTTTGCAATGAAGGCATCACCAATGCCGCGTGCGAGTATGAATGTGAGGGCACCGCCCTCGGCCTTCTTGTCCTGATACATGAGATTGAGAAGGGCTTCCGGTGGCGGCAATATGGCCTTGATCTCCCCCATGTGGGTGGGAAGACCGGCTTTCCGCAAGTGGTCTGCCACCGTGCGGCTCAGTCCCTGCTGACAGTGACCGAGCATTTCGGAAAAGCCGAAAGCCTGCACCATGCCGATGGCAACCGCTTCGCCATGGAGCAATGTGTCTGAATAGCCAGTTGCCGCTTCCAGGGCGTGGCCGAATGTGTGGCCGAGATTGAGCAGCGCCCGAATGCCGGTTTCTGTTTCATCTTCGGCCACGATCCTGGCCTTCATCTCGCAAGAAACACGAACCGCCTGGGCTGTCGCAGCAATCTCATTTGCCATGATTTTTTCGACATGGCTTTCAAGCCAAGTAAAAAATGATGAATTGCCAAGAAGTCCGTATTTCGCCACTTCGGCGTAACCGGCAGCGCGCTGGCGCTGCGGGAGGGTGGCCAGAACATCGAGATCCGACAAGACAAGAATGGGCTGATGGAACGCGCCGACGAGATTTTTGCCATGTTTGGAGTTGATGCCGGTCTTGCCGCCTACCGAGCTATCCACTTGCGCCAGAAGCGAAGTCGGAATCTGGATGAAATTCACCCCCCGGCGCAGCACTGCCGCGGCAAAGCCGGCCAGGTCGCCAATGACACCGCCACCGAAAGCGATCACGACATCCTTGCGTTCGACACCGTCGGCCAGAAGACGATCACAAACTTCAGCGAGATGAGCATAGCTCTTGGTGCTCTCTCCTGCGGGCACAGTTATAGTTGTCGCCTCGATGCCTTCAGCGGAAAGCGCGGTGAGCAAAGCGGGAAGATGCGCTTGAGCGACGTTGCTGTCAGTTACAATTGCGACGCGCTTGCGCTTCAGAAGCGGCGAAATCTGTTTTCCTGCCGAGGCAAGCAGGCCTCGACCGATCCGGATGTCATAGCTGCGGCCCGCAAGATCAACCTGCACCGTTTCAGTTGGCATCGGATAGCGCTTTCATGCCAGGCCACACTGTCATGGCGCGAATCACATCATTGACCATTTGGCCAAGCTGGACATCGCGGCTTTCGACGATGACATCCGCGAGCGCATAAACGGGATAACGCATCTTGATGAGACGCTCGAGCACCACGGCCGGGCTTTCCTTTTGCAGCAAGGGACGGTCGTTGCGCTTGCTGACACGCCTTAAAAGCAGATCAAGATCGGCCTTGAGCCAGACGGAGATGCCCCGGTCGCGCACGCGTTCACGGGTTCCGCTGTCCATATAGGCGCCACCACCAGTCGCCAGAACCTGGCGGCCGTCTTCGAGAAGACGCGCAATCACGCGACGTTCACCCTCGCGGAAATATTCCTCGCCGTGGTCGGTGAAGATTTCGGGAATCGTCTTGCCAGCGGCTGCCTCAATTTCGTGATCGGCATCAACAAAGTGCAACCCCAACTTTTCAGCCAGCCTGCGGCCCACGCTTGATTTTCCCGCGCCCATGAGGCCGACAAGAACAATTGCCCGGTTGCCCAGGCATTCGCGCGCCTCCCCAATATCATCGTTAATAGAACGTCTTGCCATTAACGAAGCTTTTAGAGCATGGGGGCTTGAAGCGCAAAGCGGAAGCATTTGGCATTCTCGCTCACAGCCCCTATGATTAAGGACAGGATTAATATGCCCGATACGCTGAAGTTCCTCCTCGTCATTGGCGTGATTGTCGGCGCTGTCTATGGAACAGCGCTGGCGCTTGCCTCTTTCCCACCTGAACAGACGGAAATTACGCGGCTTCTGCCTCATGACAAGCTTCGCCAACACTGATCTCGACACGCGCCTGCGTGAGCGCTTTCTCGAAATGATGAGTGCGGAACGTGGTGCAGCCAAAAACTCGATAGCGGCGTATCGGCGTGATCTGGATCAGTGGCTGGCCTTCCTGAATTTGCGGGGTTCGTCGGCGTTGAAGGCCGTGACGCAGGATGTCCGTGACTTTCAAGCCGAGGCCGATCGCCTGGGTCTGGCACGCGCCACAGCGGCGCGGCGGCTTTCTGCCATCAAACAGTTTCATGGCTTCCTGCTTGCTGAAGGCAGGACAACCGAAAATCCTGCAGCGATTGTTGAAGGTCCGCGCGCGGCACCGCGGCTCCCCAAAATTCTCGGCCGCGGCGATGTCAGCAAAATGATGGACGCGGCGGCAGCCCATACCCAAACAGCAAAGGGTTTGGGTATTTTCCGGGCATGGCGGCTTTACGCGCTTCTCACAGTGTTGGCGGCGACGGGACTTCGCGTATCAGAATTGATCGCGCTTTCCTACCGTGCAGTGATGAGTGGAGATGAATTCCTGCTGGTGAAGGGCAAGGGTGGCCGTGAACGCATGGTGCCGCTTTCCGGTGCGGCGCGTGCTGTATTGGCGCAATATGTACCGCTGCTCCGGGAGCAGGCAGATGGCGAGCCCAAATATCTGTTCCCATCTCATGGGGCGCAAGGCGTTCTGACAAGGCAGCATTTTGCACTGGAATTGAAGTCCCTGGCGCGGGAAGCGGGCGTTCATGCTGATCTCGTATCTCCGCACGTCCTGCGCCACGTCTTTGCCTCGGAACTGCTGGCCGCGGGAGCCGACCTGCGCAGCGTGCAGCAGCTTCTTGGGCACGCCGACATTTCCACAACCCAGATTTACACGCATGTGCAGGCTGAGCGGCTGAAAGATGCCGTTGAGCAGTTTCACCCGCTTTCCCCCAGACGCAAGGCCCGCGCGGGTTGACTTTGCACCCGTCAAACGCCAGTAACTGGCCCTGTGAAATGCTTTGAGGCGGTATGATCCAATTCCTTGATTTTGAGGCTCCAGTCGCTGAGCTTGAGGCAAAAATTGCCGAGCTGCGTGCGCTGGCTCAAGGAGATGCAACGGTTTCGATCGCCGATGAGGTGCGGTCGCTTGAAAGAAAAGCCAACAAGATTCTGGCTGATCTCTATCAAAATCTTACGCCATGGCAGAAGGCGCAAGTCGCCCGGCACGAACAGCGGCCCCACGCCAAGAATTATATCGAAGCGCTGATTACCGATTATGCCCCTCTCGCAGGTGACCGCAAGTTTGCCGAAGATGAGGCCGTAGTGGGCGGCATCGGTCGGTTTGACGGCCAAGCGGTGGTGGTGATCGGCCAAGAAAAAGGCTCCGACACCGAAAGCCGCATCAAGCACAATTTCGGCATGGCCAAGCCTGAAGGCTACCGCAAAGCTGTCAGGCTCATGGAATTGGCCGAGAAATTTGGTCTCCCCGTTATTACCTTTGTCGATACGTCTGGCGCCTATCCCGGCGTTGAAGCTGAGGAACGCGGTCAGGCCGAAGCCATTGCCCGCTCGACCGATTGCTGCCTTTCGCTTGGCGTGCCCATTATTTCGGTCATCATCGGCGAAGGAGGTTCGGGCGGCGCCATTGCCATTGCGACGGCCAACACTGTTCTGATGCTGGAACATGCGATCTACAGCGTGATTTCACCCGAGGGGGCCGCTTCCATCCTGTGGCGCGATCCGGAGCGCAAAAAGGATGCCGCGGTGGCGCTCAAGATTACAGCGCAGGATCTGAAGAAATTCGGCGTGATTGATGAAATCATCGCCGAACCGCTGGGTGGCGCGCAGCGCATGCCCGAAGAGGTGATTGCTGCCACGCGCAAGGCCCTAGCCCGGGTGCTTTCCAGTTATGATGGGTTGTCTTCAGAAGCGCTGCGCACGCAGCGGCGTGAAAAATTCATGGGCATTGGGCGCGGCCTCTAAGCCTGAACGCATTTCACCGATGTCATGGAATAATCCATATCGTGGATGCTAAATGTCTTTGATGATCAACCGCCGCCTTTTCCTGCAATCCGCTGCCACTTTAGGGGTGGCCCGCTTGGCCAAGGCCGACACCGTCACGCAACGGCTTTTTGTCAAATCGCGCATTCTTGAGGTCAAGGGCAAGGCAGCGAAGGTCTTTGGCATCACCCAGGACAATGGCGTGCCGGGCCTTGATCTTGTTTATGGCTCACCTTTCGATGTCGAGTTGCACAACGAACTCGCTGAACCAACGGCCATTCACTGGCATGGGCTTACACCGCCGACATCATTGGACGGCGTTCCTGGCCTTTCTGCACCGGCACAGGAGGCAGGTGAAATCCGGCACTACTACTTCAACAACAAGCGTGTCGGCACGCACTGGATGCATTCACATCTTGGCCTGCAGGAACAGCAGTTGCTGGCAGCTCCACTGATTGTCCGTGAAGTCGCGAAGCCGCGGTTCGATGACCAGGAACATGTGGTGATCCTGCATGACTTCACATTCCGTGACCCGGCAGACATCCTTGCCGAACTGCAAGGCGGAGGCGGTGGTCATGCCATGCACATGGACATGAAAATGCCCGGCATGAAGATGGCGGAGGGCGAACACAACATGGCGACGATGCCCGGCATGATGATGGCAGCTGACGTGCTGTTCGATGCGTTTCTCGCCAATGACCGGACACTTGATGACCCGGAAGTGGTTACGGTTGAACCCGGCAGCACGTTGCGCCTGCGTCTCATCAATGGCGCGGCCGCGACCAACCTGTGGGTCGATCTCGGCGCATTGCAAGGACAGCTTATTGCGGTGGATGGCAATGCCATCAAGCCACTGGTTGTTTCACAGTTTCCGCTTGCCATTGCTCAGCGGGCTGACGTGCGCATTACACTCCCGAAAGATGCCCGTGCATGGCCCATCCTGTTCCAATGCGAAGGAGCCAAGTTGCGTGGTGGTATTTTCCTGCGGGCAGGGGATGCGCCGATTGCCAAATTATCGGATCAGGGCGAAGCAGGGGCGATCATCGGCCTTGACTTCGAGACGCGGCTTCATGCCGCCTATGATCCGACAGATCGTCCCGTCAAGCAGCGCGAATTCGTGCGTTTGACCGGAGGCAGGAATGGCTACGCATGGGGCTTCAACGGTAAACCCATGATGCATGATGTGCTGTTTACGGTGCGCAAGGATGAGCGCGTCGAACTCACCATGCACAATGTCTCCAGTATGGCGCATCCCATGCATCTGCACGGGCATTATTTTCAGGTGACGGCGCTGAACGGCAAGCCCTTCCATGGTGCCATTCGCGATACCATCCTCATTCCACCGGACAATGTCGCCACCGTTCGCTTCGATGCCGACAATCCTGGACGATGGGCGTTCCACTGCCACCATCTCTATCACATGAATAGCGGCATGATGGCGTCGATGGCCTACCGCGGTGTCTAGACACTAATAGCCGATGGCACAGCCATCCTTGCGTGGATCGGAGCCCGCCGTCAGTGTGCCTTTGTCCCAGTCAATCCTGATCGCCTGACCGCCGCCCAAAGGTTCCGGCGCATCGACAACTTCGTGGCCAAGTTCCCGGAGTGCCTTGCGGGTTGCGCTGTCAATACTGTCCTCGGCCATCACCGCGCCTTCGCTGGCGAAAACGCGCGGCGCATCGAGCGCAGCCTGCGGATCCATATCGAAATCAAAAATGTTCTGGATGAGGTGTGCGTGGCCGAATGGCTGGAAATCGCCGCCCATCACCCCGTAAGGCATCTCGGCGCGGCCGTCGTTCGTCACCATGCCAGGCATGATCGTGTGCAAGGGCTGTTTCCCCGGTGCGATGCCATTGTGATGAGTACGGTCGATGCGGAAGCTCATGCCGCGGTTTTGCAACAGAACGCCTGATTTTGGGCCCATGATGCCAGAGCCGAACGAATGAAAGATCGAATTGATGAAACTCACGGCGTTGCGGTCACGGTCCACGACACAGAGATAGACCGTGTCGGACATTTCAAGCTTGATTGGCTTCAGGTCTGTCATGGCGCGGTCGCGTTTGATGCGTTTCCGCAAATGGGCCGCGAATTCCTTGGCAAGTAGGGTGGAGATGGGGACAGGTGCGTGATTTGGATCGCCCAACTGTTCATCCCGGACCTTGTAAGCGAGACGTGCAGCCTCGATTTCCAGATGCAACCGCTCTGCTGAAAAGGCCTGAATTTTACCGAGATCAAATCCCTCAAGAATGTTCAGCATCAGGAGCGCGGTGAGGCCCTGGTTGTTCGGTGGGATCTGATGAATATGCCGTCCCCGGTAAGACGTCGTGACCGGCTTCACATATTGGCCTTTGGCGACTGCAAAGTCGTCGATGCTGTGCAAACCACCGAGCGTTTGCAGATGTTGGACCATGTCTTCGGCCACTGGGCCCCGATAGAAGCCATCGCGTCCGAACTTTGCAATCAAGCGCAAGGTTTCAGCGAGTTCCGGCTGTGTGTGAATGTCTCCGGGCTGCGGCACCGGCAGAAAGCGCGCAGCGGCAGTTTTGTCGTGCGCCAGCGTTGCCGCCTCGCGTTGCCAGTCAAATGCGACACGGTCAGCCACCGCGTAACCTTCTGCGGCGTAGCGGATTGCATCTTCCAGAACGCGGCCCAGTTCCATCGTGCCGTGATCGGCGATCACTTGCGACCACATATCAACCACACCCGGAATGGTCACCGCATGTGGGCTATGCTGTTCAATTTCTGTGATGCGGTTCTGCTCGAACCATTCGAGATGTGCGGCCTGCGGTGCACGGCCAGATCCGTTGAAGCCGATGATTTTGTCGGCACCCTTTGGCGCGTAGAGCATGAACCCGTCGCCGCCGATGCCGGTCGATTGCGGTTCGACAACAGCGAGAACGGCTGCGGCACTGACCGCTGCATCAATGGCATTGCCGCCGGCCTTGAGGGTATTGAGAGCAGATGCGCTGGCCAGCGGATGTGATGTTGCCACGGCTGCTTCGGTAACGCGAAGCGGCGAACGGCCAGGCAGTTGGAAATTTCTCATCGGCCCAGTGTTGGCAGGAGCTGAAGCTAAAGCAAGTCCTCAAGATGAGGAATGAGTGGGAGATCAGCTGGCGGCATGGGATGGCTTCGCAAATCCCGCGCATGAACCCATTTCAATTGCTGTCCCTCGAGTGAGCGAGGGATGCCTTTCCAGCGGCGGCACACATAGAGCGGCATTAAAAGATGGAAATGTTCGTAAGCGTGCGAGGCGAATGTCAGCGGCGCCAGGCAGGCGTGTTCGACATCGATGCCGAGTTCTTCCCTGAGTTCCCTGATCAGTGCTTGCTCCGGTGTTTCGCCATCTTCAACCTTGCCACCGGGAAATTCCCACAAGCCGGCAAGCGATTTTCCCTCCGGGCGCTTGGCCAGAAGGATACGGCCATCGGCATCAATCAGGGCGACGGCTGAAACCAACAGGCGTTTCATACGAGAAAACTAGCTCCGGTAGGAGCCGTTGATGTCGATATAACCGTGGGTAAGATCACAAGTCCACACGGTGGCGGTGCCCTTGCCAACACCAATGTCAGCTTCAATCCTGATATCGCGACCCTTCATGTGGGGCATGATTTCGGCTTCGCGGTAGTCTGGATGTTTCATGCCTTTGGCAGCAACAGTGACGCCACCAATCTTGATGCGCAGCTTATCCCGGATTGCCTTCTCGCCTGACTTGCCAATGGCCATGACAATGCGGCCCCAGTTGGCGTCCTCACCTGCAATCGCGGTCTTGACCAGAGGCGAATTGGCTATTGTCATGCCGATCTTGTGCGCGGCGGCATTGTCTTCAGCGCCTGTAATCCGGATTTCGATGAGTTTCTGCGCACCTTCGCCGTCCTTGGCGACCTGAATGGCAAGATCGAGGCACAAGCCGTTGAGCGCCTTGGCAAAACCAGCAAGCCGCTTGTCGGTGGGCGATTTCAAGCCTTTGACAGCACCTGCCGCACCGGTCGCGAAGAGCAATACCGTATCGGAGGTTGAGGTATCGCCGTCTACCGTGATGCAGTTGAAGGACGGATTAACGGCTGCAGTCAGCAAAGCCTGGAGAACCTTGGCTGGAATTGCAGCATCGGTGAAAATGAAGACCAGCATGGTCGCCATGTCCGGAGCAATCATGCCCGAGCCTTTGGCGATGCCATTGATGGTGATGGTCTTGCCATCAAGCTTTGCTGTAGCCGTGGCCACCTTCTGAAAAGTATCCGTGGTCATGATCGCCTTGGCGGCCATGTCCCAGGCATCGGCGTTGGCCAGGTTTGCAAGACCGGGAAGGGCCCCCGTGATGGGAGCAGGACTTAGCGGCTCGCCGATTACACCAGTGGAGGCTTGAAAGACTTCTGCTTGCTTGCAGCCCAAGACCCTGGCCGCAGCCTGGGCTACAGCCCTGACTGTCGCGACACCGGCCTTGCCGGTAAAGGCATTGGCGTTGCCAGCATTGACCACAAGCGCGCGTGCCTTGCCTTGCTTAAGGTTGGCAGCACACCAATCGACTGGCGCCGAGCGTGATTTGGAGCGCGTCAGACTGCCTGCAACAGTCGTGCCTTCAGGCATGACGGCAAGCAGCACATCGGGACGGTTCTTGTAGCGGATGCCCGTTGCGGCCGCGGCCAGCTTGACACCGGCCAGAGCGGGCAGCTCCGGAAAGGTTGATGGCGCAAGGGGTGAAACGGCATGCGCCATGTCGCTGCGTCCTTAGTTTTGTTGTTGGTCGTCCGCACCGGGAAGCGCAAGGTCACCCTTGCCACTGTCGTCGGTCTGGCCCTGCACGGCCGCTGCTGCACCGTTCTGCTTCTGCTTGGCCTGCAGTGCTTTCTGCTGGGCCTGAGTTTCTTCCTGCGCCTTCTTCAAATCCGGATCAAGGATTTCAACCTTGGCCGTACCTTGCAGTGAGGCGAGAAGCGCCTGCACCTTGTCACGGACGAGTACACTCTTGATTGCATCCTTGACCTGATCATAAGGCTGGGCCGAGCCCATCTTGCGATCATCAAGGCGGATGACGTGCCAACCATACTGGGTCTTCACGGGATCAGAAATTTCGCCGACCTTCATGGCAAAGGCCGCCTTGGAGAATTCCGGAACCATTTCCGGCGCGGTGAAATAGCCAAGGTCGCCACCATAATCCTTCGAGCCATCCAGCGAATATTGCTTGGCCAGATCTTCGAACTTGGCGCCAGTCTTGAGCTTGGCTTCGATGTCGTTGGCTTCCTTCTCGGTTGCCACCAGAATGTGACGGGCACGGATGCGCTCGGTCTGCTGAACCTTTGAAGCTTCTTTTTCGTAGGCAGCCTTGATTTCAGCTTCGGTAATGGAAGGTGCGATTTTCTCTGCGAGGTAGGAGTCACGCAGGGCCTTGGCCTGATAGGCCGCAAGACGGCGCTTGTAGTCTTCGCTTTCGGCCGTGCCTTCCTTGGCTGCGACCTGGGCCAAGAGATGGCGCTCGATCAGGAACTCAACCACGAAGGGAAACCGCAACTTGGCTGGCATGTTCGGCAACTGGCCGATCACATCATCAAAGGCCATGCGGACTTCAGAAGTCTTGATTTCATAGCCATTCACGGTGGCCACGGTTTTGTCATCACCGGCGAGAGACGAATTGGTTGTGGTTTGGGCGAAAGCGGGTGCGGCCAAACCAAAGCTCAAAATACCAATGAGCAGGGCGGCTTTCAAAGAAAAGTGAACGTCTTTCATGGAATCCATCAAATTTTGCCCGTAGCGCGTCCGTATATGGGGCCAATGGAAGCGAAACAAGGCAACAATATGCCTTTTCAGAGCAATGTTGCCGGGGAGCAACAGGTTGAAAGGCCTTAACCGTCTGCCTATTTCAACTGGCAGGAATTGAGGGTTTCCCGAACCCTGATCTCTGGGCTATACGCGGGCCAAATCGCTTAAACCATTAGGGCTTTCGCCCCGTAGGATCGAATCACATGCTCGGATTGGGCAATCTTGCCGCCAAGGTCTTTGGCACGACCAACACACGCAAATTGGCTGCCTTCGAAAAGAAGGTGCCTGCGATCAATGCCTTGGAGCCTAAATATGAAGCGCTTAGCGACGAGGAGCTGAAAAATCTCACGGTCCAGTTCCGGCAGGATCTGGCCTCCGGCAAGAGCATCGACGATCTTCTCATTCCAGCTTTTGCAGCCGTGCGTGAGGCATCCAAGCGATCCTTAGGCCTCAGGCATTTTGATGTGCAGATGGTCGGCGGCATGGTGCTGAATTCCGGCACGATTTCGGAAATGAAGACTGGCGAAGGCAAGACGCTGGTGGCGACACTTGCCGTTTACCTTAACGCGCTTGAAAGCAAGGGCGTTCATGTCGTGACGGTGAACGACTATCTTGCCAAGCGCGACGCCGACTGGATGGGCAAAGTCTACAGTGCGCTCGGCATGAGCACAGGCGTTATCGTTCATGGCCTTGACGACAACCAGCGCCGCGCCGCCTATGCCTGCGACATCACTTACGGCACCAACAACGAGTTGGGCTTCGACTATCTCCGCGACAACATGAAGTATCATCTCGAAGAAATGGTGCAGCGCGGGCACAACTACGCCATTGTCGACGAAGTGGACTCGATCCTGATCGATGAAGCGCGAACCCCGTTGATCATTTCAGGTCCGTCGGAAGACAAGTCCGATCTCTACAACGTCCTTGACCCGTATATCCCGCAACTGAGGGCGGAAGACTACGAGCTTGATGAGAAACAGCGTCAGGTGACACTCACCGAAGCGGGCAATGAGCATCTCGAGCAGATGTTGACGGCAACCGGCGTGCTCAAGGAAGGCACACTTTACGATGCCGCCAACGTCACCATCGTTCATCATATCCAGAATGCGCTGCGTGCCCACAAGCTTTTCACGCTGGACAAGGACTACATCGTCAAGGATGGCGAGGTTGTCATCATTGATGAATTTACCGGGCGCATGATGCCGGGCCGGCGATATTCCGAAGGCCTGCACCAGGCCATTGAGGCCAAGGAGCATGTCCAGGTTCAGCCTGAAAACGTGACGATGGCCTCGATCACCTTCCAGAACTATTTCCGCATGTATGAGAAGCTCGCCGGCATGACGGGCACGGCGCTGACCGAAGTCGATGAATTTCTCGATATTTATGGCCTTGATGTTCTTGAGGTGCCGACCAACGTGGCTGTGGCGCGTCAGGACCAGAACGACGAAGTCTACCGCACCGAGCGGGAGAAGTTCACCGCCATCATTGAAACGATACGTGATGCACGTGCGCGTCACCAGCCGGTTCTGGTCGGCACAGCTTCGATTGAAAAGTCGGAACAGCTTTCACAAGCGCTTACATCTGCTGACATTCCACACAATGTCTTGAATGCACGCTATCACGAGCAGGAAGCACAGATCATTGCACAGGCTGGTGCGCCGGGTGCTGTCACCATCGCAACGAACATGGCGGGCCGTGGCACCGACATCAAGCTTGGCGGCAATCTCGACATGCGTGTCGAGCAGGAATTGGCTGGACAGCTGGAGGGACCTGAACGCCAGCGCGCCATCCAGAAGATCAAGGATGAGATCGAGTCCAACAAGCGCATCGTTATTGATGCGGGCGGTCTTTTTGTGATCGGCACAGAGCGTCATGAAAGCCGGCGCATCGACAATCAGCTCCGTGGCCGTTCCGGCCGCCAGGGCGACCCGGGCCGTTCACGCTTCTATCTTTCACTGCAGGATGATCTGATGCGCATCTTCGGGACAGACCGTCTCGACGGCATGCTGCAGAAACTCGGCCTCAAAGAGGGCGAGGCCATTGTCTCAACCTGGATCGACAAGGCCTTGGTTACGGCGCAGAAAAAGGTTGAGGCACGCAATTTCGATATCCGCAAGAACCTTCTCAAGTTCGACAACGTGATGAACGACCAGCGCAAGGTCATCTTCGACCAGCGCATCTCGATCATGAAGGGTGAAGAAGTGACAGAGACCGTCGCTGACATGCGTCACGATGTGGTCAATGACGCTGTCGAAAAGCACATTCCAAAGAACGCCTATGCCGAGCAGTGGGATGCCGTAGGCTTGCGCGAAAAACTGCGTGATGTTGTCGCCATCGACTTTCCGGTCGAAGACTGGGCCAAGGAAGAGGGAATTGCCGACGAGCAGATCCATGAGCGCGTGATTGAAGCGGTGGACAAGGCCTATGCGGACAAGCGCGCCGAATGGAGCACTGCGATGCCGGGCCAGGACCTGCCGCAACAGATCGAAAAATCAGTTCTCCTGCAAACACTGGACCGGCTGTGGCGCGAGCACATCATCAGCAATGACTATCTGCGCCAGGTCATTCACTTGCGCGGCTATGGTCAACGCGATCCGCTCAATGAATACAAGACTGAAGGGTTTAATCTCTTTCAGGACATGGTGGCGCGCCTGCGCGAGTCCGTGACTGGACAGCTGATGCGCGTACAACTGCAATTCCAGCAGCCTGGCTCAACAGGAGCTCAGGAACTGCCTGACATGACGCCACTGCCGCCGATGGACATGCATCACGTGGACGCCACCACTGGGCGCGACGAAGGTGGCGAGCAACAGGTGATTGTCGGCGACATGACCATGCTCGCTGAGCCGCCACCACGAACCAAGGCACGTCCTGCCGCGTTTAATCCGCAAAAACCCGAAACCTGGGGCAAGGTTTCGCGCAACGACGACTGTCCCTGCGGCTCAGGCAAAAAGTTCAAACACTGTCACGGCGCCTACGCCTAACGCGCAGGCTGTCTACATCTTGCCGTTGATGGCGAGGTAGACAGAATAAAGCGAAGTTGTGCCGCAGATAAACAAGCGGTTCAGCCTCGCGCCGCCCCAGCAGACATTGGCGACAATTTCCGGGATGAGTACCTTGCCTATGAGTGCGCCATCGGGAAGATAGCAGTGCACGCCATCTCCCGCCGACGTCCAGATGCGGCCATCGGTGTCGATGCGGAAGCCGTCAAACAGGCCAGAAACACAATCGGCGAAAACCTCCCCTCCGGAGAGTTTTGCGCCATTCACCTTGAACTTGCGAATGTGTTTTGGTCCACCATCCTTGTGGGTGATGCCAGTGTCGGCGATGTAAAGAAATTTTTCATCGGGCGAGAAGGCAAGACCGTTGGGCTTTTCAAAATCATTGGCGACGATGGTAATCTCGCCAGACTGGCCATCGATGCGATAGACGTTGCAACGATCGAGATCGGGATCGGTCTTGCCGCCCTCGTAGTCACCCAGAATGCCGTAGCTCGGGTCGGTGAACCAGATCGAGCCGTCACTTTTCACGACCACGTCGTTTGGCGAATTGAAGCGCATGCCGTCATAACGTTCAGCGAGAATGGTGATCGAGCCATCATGCTCGGTGCGGGTTACGCGGCGGGTGAGATGTTCGCAGGTGACGAGGCGGCCTTCGCGGTCGGTGGTATTGCCGTTCGAGTTGTTGGAGGGCTTGCGGAACACCGATACATGGCCATCGCATTCGTCGTAACGCATCATGCGATTGTTGGGGATATCGGAAAACACGAGATAGCGTCCTGCAGGGAACCAGGCTGGCCCTTCTGTCCAGCGCGCGCCCGTCCACAGCCGTTCCACGCGGCCATGGCCGGTGGTCAGGTTTTTAAAGCGCTTATCGATGATGTCGTAGCCTGTGCCTTCCGGCTCTCCATAGAACACGCGGTTCCTCCCTTATATTCATGCTTGCTCGATCCAGTCGAAGCTTTCGGCGGCATTGTGCTTGGCCTTATCCAAAGCGTCAAATGCTTCCGATTGATAAGTCACGCGCCATTCGTCGCCGCCCCACCTTTCAGCGGGCGCCACGTTTGGACTGAGCTTCTCAATGGCATATTCGAAATGCCCATCGCGCCGCAGGTAGTAGGTTACGCGCCTGTCACCCACTTTGGAGAAGCTGCGCCTGATTTCCCGCCGGACCGGAGCCCAGGGCAGGGAAAAGCCCCAAAGGGGAAAGCGCATAGCGGGGACCTCCGGCTTGACTTGATACCTGAAACTTCTATCATTTTGGATGTTAAGCGTCACCACTATAGCGGGAGAGATTGGGCCCGCCCCAAAGCCGAAGGAGCAACCGCCCCGGAAACTCTCAGGCAAAAGGACCGCGAAGTGGATCTGACTCTGGAGAGCAGGGGCGTGTGAAAACGCCGCTCACCGAAGGAGAAAGCAGGCCCTGTGTCGGAGTGACGGGGCAGGCGAAAACTCTCAGGTTCCTGACAGAGGGGGCAACATGGCGAAGGCCGTGTTTGCTGTGCTGTCAGGAGAATGAGAATGGATGAAAGCGCGCTGCGGCGCACCCCCCTTTATGATCTGCATGTCGCCTTGGGCGCCAAGATGGTGCCCTTCGCGGGCTATGACATGCCTGTTCAATATCCCAGCGGCATCATGGCCGAGCACAAATGGACGCGTGAGCACGCGGGGCTGTTTGAAGTTTCGCATATGGGCCAGTGTTCGATCACTGGTCCTGATTTCGAGACAACGGCGCGCGCCATGGAAATGCTGGTGCCCGCGGATGTGCTGAGTCTCAAGCCCGGCCAGCAGCGCTATTCGCAGCTTCTCAATGTCCAGGGCGGGATCAGCGATGACTTGATGATCACGCATTCCAACTGGAAGGGTCTTGAGGGCTCGCTCTATGTGGTGGTCAATGCCTCGCGCAAAGGCTTTGACTTTGCCCATATCGAGGAAAACCTGCCACCGGGACTGATTTTCAAGCGTTACGACTCTCTGGCGCTGATGGCGCTGCAAGGGCCAAAGGCCGAGAGTGTGCTTTCAGTACTCAACCCAGCCGTGAAGGATTTGGCTTTCATGCATTCGGGACGTTTTGAACTTGCCGGTATTGAGGCACATGTGTCGCGCTCGGGCTATACCGGTGAAGACGGTTTTGAGCTTTCGGTCGAAGCCCAGGATGCGCCGGTACTGTGGAACAAGCTGCTCGAAAATCCTGACGTGAGGCCGATTGGTCTTGGCGCGCGTGACAGCTTACGCCTGGAAGCGGGCCTGTGCCTTTATGGTCATGATATCGACAAGGCGACATCGCCGATCGAAGCGCAACTGCAATGGTCCATTGCCAAGCGGCGACGTGCAGATGGTGGCTTTATCGGCGCGCACCGCGTGCAGCGCGAACTTTTGGGTGGTGTGTCGCGCAAGCGCGTTGGCATCAAGCCGGATGGCCGTGCCCCGGCACGCGATGGCACCGAAATCCAAGATGAAAGCGGCCGCAAAATTGGCGTGATTACATCCGGCGGTTTCGGGCCTTCAGTGAACGGACCTATTGCCATGGGCTACGTTGAAACCGCTTATGCAAACTCCGGAACGCCAGTGCAGCTCATCGTGCGAGGTACCGCTTTGCCAGCACAAATTGCGGCGCTTCCCTTCCTTCCCAACCGCTTCAAACGATAACAGAGGAAACAGCCATGAAATATTCCAAGGATCACGAATGGGTCACCGTTGAAGGTGGTGTTGCAACAGTCGGGATTTCGAACCACGCACAAGGCCAGTTGGGTGATGTGGTGTTTGTCGACCTGCCGAAGGTCGGCCGCACTGTAAAGGCGCATGAAAGTGTCGCCGTGGTCGAAAGCGTCAAGGCTGCGTCGGATGTCTATGTTCCAGTTTCGGGCGAAGTTGTTGCGGTGAATGACGAGCTGGCAGGCGACCCTGCACTCGTCAACCGCGCGCCAGAGGGCCAAGGCTGGTTCTTCAAGGTGAAGCTCGCCAATGAGGCGGAGCTCAACGAGCTGATGGACAAGGCCGCTTACGACAAATTTGCAGGTTGAACATGACTGTGCCTTTTGCCTCCCGCCATATTGGACCGAATGACAGTGAACGCGCCGCGATGCTGAAGCAGTTGGGCGCCGCTTCGCTTGACGATTTCATTGCCAAAGCCGTGCCTGCAAAGTTGCGAAGCGAGCGCGCGTTGAAGATGGAGCCCGCTTTGAGCGAGGCAGAGGCGTTAGCGAAGCTGAAGGCAATGGCCGGGAAAAACCAGATTTTTACGTCACTTATGGGCATGGGCTATTACGGCACGCATACGCCACCAGTGATCCTGCGCAATGTGCTGGAAAATCCAGGTTGGTATACGGCCTATACGCCCTACCAGGCCGAAGTAAGCCAGGGACGACTTGAGGCGCTCTTGAACTTCCAGCAGATGGTGATGGATCTCACGGGGCTCGACATTGCCAATGCCTCCCTGCTTGATGAAGCGACGGCTGCGGCTGAAGCCATGGCTATGGCAAGGCGCGTGGCGAAGTCTCAGGCGAATATGTTTTTCGTCGACAGGGACACGCATCCGCAGACCATTGGCGTTCTCGAAACGCGCGCCAAGGGCTTTGGCATTGATCTGGTGATTGATGATGTGGCGAAGCTGGATGCATCGAAAGTCTTTGGTGCTTTGCTGTCATATCCTGGTTCATCCGGAACGGTGCGTGATTATGCTGCAGTAATTGCCAAGCTGCATGATGCTGGTGCACTCGCCATCATGGCGACAGACTTGCTGGCGCTCACGCTGCTGAAATCACCCGGCGAATTGGGTGCGGATATTGCTTTGGGTTCGGCGCAGCGCTTTGGTGTGCCCATGGGCTTTGGCGGGCCACATGCTGCCTTCTTCGCGGTGAAAGATGAGTTGAAGCGGGTAATGCCGGGGCGCCTGATTGGCGTATCTGTGGACGCCTCAGGCAACCGTGCGCTCCGCATGGCCTTGCAGACGCGTGAGCAGCATATCCGCCGCGACAAGGCGACGTCGAACATTTGCACGGCCCAGGTGCTGCTTGCGGTCATGGCGGGCTTCTATGCCTGCTGGCATGGGCCGGAAGGCCTGAAGGCCATGGCTGAAGGTATTCATCTCAAGGCACAAAAGCTGGCCGGTGCGGCAAAGGTTGCCGGGCATTCTCTTATTTCAGAAAGCTTCTTCGATACGATCACCATCAAAGTGAAGGATGCAGGTGCTTGGCGATTGGCTGCTGAAAAGTTGCAGATCAATCTGCGCTTTGATGGCGATCATGTGGGTGTGTCATTGGATGAAACCACGACAGATCAAACACTTGAAACATTGATTGAAATCTTCGGCAGCAAAGGAGCGCCAGCTATTGGCGGCATTCCGCTGAACCTCAAGCGCCAGTCAGCCTATCTCACGCATCCGGTGTTCCATCGCTACCGCACCGAGACCGAAATGATGCGTTACATGCGCCTCTTGCAGGGGAAGGACCTGGCGCTGGATCAGGCCATGATTCCATTGGGTTCCTGCACCATGAAGCTCAATGCGGCGGCAGAAATGATCCCGGTCACGTGGCCGGAAATCGGGCAAATTCATCCCTTTGCACCGCCTTCTCAAACCAAGGGATATGCCGCGCTTTTTGCCAGCCTTGAGAAGATGCTGTGCGAGATCACGGGCTTTGATGCCGTGTCACTGCAGCCCAATGCCGGCAGCCAGGGCGAGTATGCCGGTCTCATGGCAATCCGCGGCTATCATGATGAAAATGGTGGGAAAAACCGTGATGTCTGCCTGATCCCGGTGTCGGCACATGGCACCAATCCGGCATCGGCGGCGATGTGCGGAATGAAGATCGTGGTCGTGGCCTGTGATGCGCAGGGCAATGTGGATGTTGCTGATCTAGAAGCAAAAGCCAAGCAGCACGCAGATCATCTCGCTGCCTTGATGATCACTTATCCGTCCACACACGGCGTTTATGAGGATTCCATTATCGATATATGCGCCATCATTCACCGTCATAATGGTCTAGTGTACTTCGATGGCGCCAATTTAAATGCTCAAGTTGGCCTGATGCGACCAGCCGAGCTGGGTGCGGATGTCTGCCATATGAACCTGCACAAGACCTTCTGCATCCCGCATGGCGGTGGCGGACCCGGCATGGGCCCCATTGGGGTGCGCAAGTTTCTTGCGCCCTACCTTCCAGGTCATCCGGTGGTGAAGCTGCCGAGCGGCACACAGGGTGAGGTTTCGGCAGCACCTTATGGCTCTGCTTCAATCCTCGTGATTTCGTGGATGTATATCGCGATGATGGGCGGTGACGGGCTGACCGAGGCTACCAAGATGGCCATCCTCAATGCCAACTACATGGCGGAGCGATTGAAAGATTCATTCCCCATTCTGTACACAGGTCCTCAGGGCACGGTGGCGCATGAATGCATTCTCGATCTGCGCTGGCTGAAAGAAAAAGGCCTCGGTGTCGAGGATGTGGCCAAGCGCCTGGCGGATTATGGTTTCCATGCCCCCACCATGTCATTTCCCGTGGTCGATACATTGATGGTGGAGCCTACGGAGAGCGAAGCCAAGGGTGAGCTTGACCGCTTCTGCGATGCGATGATCGCCATCCGCAAGGAAATTGATGAGGTGGCCTCCGGTCGCGCCGACAAGACCGACAATGTCCTCAAGAATGCGCCGCACACGCACAAGGACCTGATGGGCGAGTGGAAGCACCCCTACCAGAAAGCACAGGCCTTCTTCCCGCTGGGTGACCACGGCTTCAAATACTGGCCGCCAGTCAAGCGCGTTGACAATGTCTATGGTGACCGAAATCTCATTTGCGCCTGTCCGCCAATGGAGGATTATCTGCAGGCGGCAGAGTAGGAGATAGCATGGCCCATATCAGGCGCGAGGCGGATTCCCTCGGCGAGATGAGTTTGCCGGCGGATGCGCTTTACGGCGTGCACACGGCGCGGGCGGCGGCGAACTTTCCGATCACGGGCACGCATCTCGGCGATTATCCCGAGCTGATCCAGACGCTGGCAATGGTAAAGAAGGCGGCGGCGCTGGCCAACATGGAACTGGGCGCTTGGACAGCCGCGTGGGCGGCGCCATTTTGCGGGCCTGCGACCGGATCATCGCCGGTGAAGCCCACGATGCCTTTGTGGTCGACATGCTGCAGGGCGGGGCTGGCACGTCCACCAACATGAATGCCAATGAGGTGATCGCCAATCTGGCGCTGCGCGAGCTGCAGAGGCCAGCGGGCAATTATGCCGTCATCCATCCCAACGACCATGTGAACCTGTCGCAGTCCACCAACGATGCCTATCCCTCCGCTGTGCGCCTCACCATGGTGCGCATGTGCCCGGCACTGGTTGCTGAGATCAAGGCGCTCAAGGCCTCGTTCATGGCCAAGGCCATCGAGTTCTATGACATCCTCAAGGTGGGCCGCACCCAGCTCATGGATGCGGTTCCGATGCGGCTGGGCGATGAGTTTGGCGCCTTTGCCGTCACCATCGGCGAAGACATCGACCGGCTGACGGAAGTGGCGGACCTGCTGCGCGAGATCAATCTCGGCGGCACGGCCATCGGCACCGGCATCAATACGCCTTCGGGCTATGCCGAGTCGGCGATCCGGCATCTGTGGGCTGTGTCGGGGGAAAAAGTGATTGGCGCCGGCAACCTCATCGAGGCGACTTCGGACATGGGCGCCTTCGTGACATTTTCCGGCGTGCTCAAGCGCGTCGCGGTGAAGCTGTCCAAGATCTGCAATGACCTGCGGCTTCTCAACAGCGGGCCACGCGCCGGGTTCGGCGAAATCCGCCTGCCTGCGGTGCAGGCGGGTTCCTCGATCATGCCGGGCAAGGTCAACCCGGTGATCCCTGAAGTGGTCAACCAGATTGCCTTCCAGGTCATTGGCAATGATCTCACCGTGACGCTCGGGGCCGAAGCGGGGCAACTGCAGCTCAACGCCATGGAGCCGGTCATTGTCTTTAACATCCTGCAATCGATGCGCATGCTGACGCGCGGCATAAAGGTGCTGCGCGAGAAATGCATCAACGGCATCGAAGCTGACCGGCAGCGCTGCCAGGTGCTGCTGGAAAACTCTCTCGTGGCGGTGACGGCGATCAATCCCTATGTCGGCTATGCCAAGGCCAGCGCTGTGGCCAAGGAGGCCCTGCACAGCGGCACGTTCAGTGCGTGATGTCGTCCTGGCGCAAGGGCTGATGACGGGCGCACAGCTCGATGAGGCTTTTTCGGTCGACAATCTTCTGGGGCAAAAGGGACCACAGGTTTAAGGGCTCGTGCTGAGGTGCATCGCGACAGCGAATGTCTCCCTTCGCGATCAAGTCCGGGGCAGGCTCTCATGGCGAGATCAGCCCTGCTACATCCTCGATGAATACCGTCACCCCGGCGGAAGCTGGGGTCCAGCTTGGCCTCATGTTCACGGCTTGCGGTCAAGCGGGATGCCAGCCTGCGCTGGCATGACGGAGGAATGGTCGTGCTTCGGGACTGGATGGGCGGATCAAGTCCGCCGATGGAGAAGTTAGCTTAGTTGGCCTTGGCTTTTACCGCGGCAATGGAATCGGTGATCAGCTTGGCGTTGCCCTTCTGGCTGGCAATCAAGGTGCCCGCGGCGGCAATGGCAAGATCGGCGGCGCGGCGGCGGACTTCCTTGGTGGCGACCGCTTCGGCCTGGGCAATCTTCATTTCTGCCTGCTTGGTGCGGCGGGCCAACGTTTCCGTCAGCTTTGCCTTGGCCTCTTCGGCATATTCCTGCGCCTGAGATTTGGCGCTGGCAATGATATCCGCTGCTTCCTTCTCGGCATCGAGCTTCTTCTGCTTGTAGTCAGCGAGAAGCTTTTCAGCGTCTTCGCGGAGCTTTCTGGCGTCGGCCAGTTCCTTGGCAATCGCCGCAGCGCGATCATCCAGGGCAGCACCCGCTTTCTTGTGAGCGCCGGCCCAAACCACGACGCCGAAGAAAAGCATCAGGGCAACAAAGGCGTAGAAGGTTTGATCAAACATGTCGTATTCCCCCTCAGGCCTTGGCTGCCGTGCCGACGGCCTTGGTTGCCGCGGTCTTGAGAACCTTGGTTCCGGTCAGCGCGCTGACGATTTCAGCAGCGGATTCGGCTGCGATGTCTTCCACTGACTCCAGGGCCTTGGCCTTGGATTTTCCGACGCGGTCTTCAGCCGCCTTGATCTTGGAGGCCAGCGAAGCATCAAGCTTGTGCTGCTCGGCCTCAACCTCGGCCTTGACTTCATCGCGCGTCTTCCTGGCGATGTCGTTGGCGTTGGCGCGGGCATCGGCGAGCGACTTTTCGTAAGCCTTCAGCGCAGCCTCGGTTTCGTTCTTGAGGGCCTGGGCCTTGGCGATGTCACCATTGATCTGGCCGCGGCGTGCCGAGAGAATGGCGCCCATGCGCGGCAACACCACGCGGCTCATCAGCAGGTACATGGCGGCAAAAAGGATCACCAGCCAGAACAGCTGTGAAGGAAAGGTCGAGGAATCGAGCGGCGGAAATTTGCCGCCTGCTTCGTGACCAGTTGCTTCCGTTGTTTCAGTGGTTGCCATCTTGCCTTACCCAAATGCCTGAACCGGCCCGGAATGGGGCCAGCCTTCGATCGCGTATTCCGCTTTGATTACGACACAAAGAGGAGAAGGAGGGCGACGACGAGCGAGAAGATGCCGAGACCTTCAGCAAGAGCCGCACCGATCAGCGCGTTGGTGAACTGGGCGCCAGCGGCAGCCGGGTTGCGCAGGGCGCCCGATACGAAGTTGCCGAAGATGATGCCGACACCGATGCCGGCACCACCCATGCCAATGCATGCGATACCAGCGCCGATGAGTTTTGCTGCAGATGCGTCCATTTTGTTCTCCTTGAAAAGTTGGACTGTTGAAGTGTTGGTTAGTGATGGGTGTGAAGCGCGTCCTTGAGATAGACGCAGGTGAGAATGGCGAAGACGAAGGCCTGAAGGAAGGCGACCAGGAATTCCAGCGCAGTGAGCGCCACCGCCATGAGCAGGGGGGCCAGCGAACCGATGATGCCGCCGATGCCGAGAGCCACCAAGCTGACCACGAAACCGGCAAAGACCTTCAGCACGATGTGGCCCGCGAGCATGTTGCCGAAGAGACGAAGGCCGAGCGAGACCGGGCGCGACAGGAAGGAAATGATTTCAATCAGCGAAATGAAGGGCAGGATGAAAATCGGCACGCCCGAAGGCACGAAAAGCTTGAACCAGCCGAGGCCGTGCTTCCAGAGGCCGATCACCACCACGAGGCCGACGACAAAAACCGCCAGCGAGGCGGTGACCACCACCTGGCTGGTGACGGTGAAGAAATAGGGGAACATGCCGAGCATGTTGGCCACGAGTACGAAAGAGAACAGCGAGAACACCAGCGGGAAGAACTTGGCGCCGTCATGGCCCAGCACATTGTCCACCATGTTGTGAATGAAGCTGTACCAGAGCTCGCCCACCGACTGGAAGCGGCCCGGAATCATGGCCTTCGGACCCGCGGCCGCGAGCAGGAAGATCGTGCAGAAGGCCACAATGACGAACATGAACAGATTGGAGTTGGTGAAGCCGATATCGTAGCCGAAGATGTGCCACGGCCCGAAGATGTTGTGGATCCGGAATTGGTGAATGGGATCGTTTACCACTATTTGTCCTCGTCTTCGTCGTCATCAGGCTTTGGCATCTTGGCCAGCTCGGCAGGCGTTGGAGGCGTTCTGTTCGCCGCGCGCGACATGTTCAAAATGCCAGCGCCGAAGCCTGCAAGCAACAAGATGATCAGGAACACCGGCAATGTGTTGAACAGCCTGTCCAACCCATACCCCACGGCCCCACCCACCAGAACGCCAGCGACAAATTCACTGGCGAGGCGGTAACCCTTGGAATAGTCCGAAGCCCCCTGGTATTGCGCCGACGCCTTTTTCGACTGTCCGGTTTCACGTTTTTCAGCCGAAAGGCGGCTGGAAAGATCATTCAGACGGGCGGAAATGTCGCCGAGCTTTGACTGGTCGTCCTCGTCCTTGCCCTTCGTTCCGCCCGGCCGTGCCATGTTGTTGAACCACCCCGTGCAAAAGAAGGGCTCTCGAGGCCCTTTTCAAAGCGCGCTCTTGATAGTTACGGGGCTTTCATGTGTCAAGACGCGGATTCGCGCCGCAAGCCGTTGTTGCGCAAACGTTTTTAAAGCTGGGTCGAAAAGTCTGAAAAAGCTCGGTGGAATTAGATCAACATGCCCTTTGATGGAGTCGTCAAGGGGAGAAAAGTTGATGGACAAATAGAAATTCGGGGCGATTTTGACTAAGCCAAAACGCTCTAGAATCCCCCGCGCCACGAGGTCGGCGCGCAGGGTTTCCGGGGCTGGTAAAATGGTGGCCCGCCATGCCGACGGCTTCTGCGCCTTTGACGTTCTTCAGGCTGTCGTCGATGAAGATCGACTGGTCAAGGCGGATGCCATTGCGTTTGGCCAGAAGCTCGAAAATGGCGGGTTCAGGCTTCAATATCTTCTCGTCTCCCGAAACGACGATGTCACGGAAAAGCTGCAGGAAAGGAAATCGCGGCTCCGTGGCGCGGTAGGTATCGCCATTCCAGTTGGTGATGGCAAAAAGGGGTGTTCCCCTGTCATGCAGCTCCTGCAAGATGTCCACCGTTCCATCGATCGCGCCGTTGATCATGTCCATCCAGCGGTCACGGTAGAGGGCGATCTCTCTGGCATGGCTTGGATGGCGGGCGGTGGCTTCCTTCACACCCTCATCGAAGGAGCGGCCCTTGTCCTGCGCCAGGTTCCAGTCACCATGACAGACATTGGCGAGGAACCATTCCATCCTGGCGTCATCATTGAAAACTTCGCGATACATGTGGCGCGGGTTCCAGTCGATCAAAACCGCGCCCAGATCGAAGACCACATTGGTGGTCATGACGCTTCGGCGAGCTGTTCGGCTTCCTCGAGATTGACCGACACGAGCTGCGACACGCCGCGCTCCATCATGGTGACGCCGAACAGGCGGTGCATGCGCGCCATGGTGAGCGGGTGATGGGTAATGATCAAGAAGCGCGTCTCGGTCCGCTGCAGCATGGCATCAAGCAGGTTACAGAAGCGCTCGACATTGTGATCGTCGAGCGGCGCATCGACTTCGTCGAGCACGCAGATCGGCGACGGGTTGGTCAGGAACACGGCGAAGATCAGCGAGAGCGCGGTCAGTGTCTGTTCGCCGCCTGACAACAGCGAGAGCGTGGTTGGCCTCTTGCCGGGCGGATTGGCCATGATCTCGAGACCGGCTTCCAGCGGATCATCAGATTCCACCAGCTGCAGCTCGGCCCTGCCGCCTTCGAAAAGCGTGGTGAACAGCTCGCCAAACTTGGTGTTCACGGTTTCAAAGGCATCGAGCAGGCGCTGGCGGCCCTCGCGGTTGAGCGAGCCAATGCCGCCGCGCAGCTTGGCAATGGCCTGCACCAACTCTTCCTTTTCGGCCTTCATCTTGTCGACCTGCTCGCCTACCGCCTGGGCCTCTTCGTCGGCGCGCAGATTGACGGCACCGAGGCGCTCGCGGTCTTCGCGCAAACCGGCGAGCTTCTTTTCAATGTCCTCGTGGGATGGCAGTTCGGCTTCCGGCATTTCCGACCTGGCGAGAACCTCATGCGGCTCGCATTGCAGGGCATCGTGGATGCGGGCGACGGAAGCGTGGTGCCGTGAAGTCGAGGCTTCGAGCCTCGCCCCCAGACGCGCATGTTCCTCACGCGCCCTGGCGGCCTGTTCCTGCGCGGCGCGCAGGACCTGATCAGCTTCACGGACGGCATTTTCCGCTTCAGCGAGACGGTCACCGGCAGCACGGCGCTCGGCCTCGGCTTCCGACAAGGTATTCATCAGCTTCAGGCGCTTGTCGGCCAGAACCTGCGGCATCTGCTGCAGCTCAGCGAGTGCAGCCTCGGTTTCTTCCAGACGCTGGTTGAGGTGTGCAGCCTGTTCCCGCGCTCTCGTGGCGCGGGCCTGCCATTCCTGCTGTTCACGCGCGATGACGGCAAGGCGGTCGGCGCGCATTTTTGCATCGCGTTCCAGATTGTCGTGACGGGCGCGGGCTTCGGCATAGATGCCGCGTTCACCATTGAGGGCATCGCGGAAACGCTGGGCATCGGCGGTCAGGCCATCATTGGCAGGAAGATTGGCGGCTTCAACCTGTGAAGCGGAAAGCTGGCCTTGAGCTTCTTCCAGCTGTGACCGGTTTTGCATCGCCGACTCTGCGAGGGCAGAGCTTTGCGCGGCGGTTTCCGCCATGCGGCGCTCATGCGTCTGCAGCGCGCGGCGGGCAACATCGAGTGCCGAGGTGGCGGCACGCCAGGCCTCGCGTTTTTCTTTCTCGGTGCGCTGGCCGGTTTCCACTGCCAGCCGTGCCTGCTCGAATTCGTCTTTCGCGGATTGAGCCGCAGCAACCGCGTCATGGGTTTCGCTTTCGAGTTCGGAAAGCCGGTTGCGCTCAGCCAGACGCTTGGCAGCAGCGCTTGGCGCGTCGGCGGCGGCGGTGAAACCATCCCAACGCCAGAGATCACCTTCGACCGAGACAAGACGTTGGCCGGGGCGGAGCTGCGGCTGCAGGGCGGCACCCACGGCGCGCGAGACCACGCCAACATGCGAAAGCACGCGGTTGAGTGCCGACGGGCCTTGCACGAAGTTGCTGAGTGGCTGCGCATCCGCAGGCAGGGACGCAGCGCCATCGAGCGGTGGCAGGCCACGCCAGAACACGGGTGCACCTTCATCGGCAGAGGCTTCCATGTCTTCGCCAAGGGCGGCCCCCAGTGCGGCCTCATAGCCCGGCCTCACCTGAATCTGGTCAACGAGCGAAGGCCAGAGATCGCCACCACCCGCGGTCAGCAGCTTGTTCAGCGTGCTGGCTTCGGTCTGCAGGCGGTCAGCCTTGCGGCGTGCCTCATCATGGGCATTGCGCTTGTCGGTTTCGAGTTGGCGGGCCACACGAAGCGCCACTTCTGAATGGCTGGAGGCCTGTTCGGAGTCTGCCATGGCCTTTTCGGCGTGAGAGACTGCCTGGGCCAGAGTGGTACCATCTTCGGACGAACCCGTGCGGCCGGCCAATTCCTGCTGGCGCATGGCAATATCGGCAGCCTGCCGCTCAATGCGGGCAATGCGCGATTGATGATCGACAATGGCGCGCTCGAAGGCGGCGCGCTGTGCGGCCAATTCAGCCAATTTGGCGTTGGCGGCATCAGCCGCCTCCTGCGCCTGCGCCAGGCTTGCCGCTGCGGCCTGCAGCGCCGTTGCGGCTTCTTCCCGGAGCGTGACGTCACTGCCGCTCGCAGCGTTGAGGCCTTCAGCCTCGGCCACGAGTTTGGCAATGACGGCTTCAGTGTCCTGCACCAGGCCCTGTTCGCGCGCGAGATCGCTACCAGCCTGGGTACGGCGCTGCTTCAGCTCATTGAGGCGTTGTTCAACGCGTTTTTCTTCTTCATCAAGGCTGGCGCGTTCCAGCGTGATGCGCTGGAGCATGGCGGCCTTGTAGGCTTCCTGCTCACGCAGGCCGGGCAGGGCCTCGCCCAGAGAATCGCGGTGGCGCAGTTTTTCAGAAGCCGAAAGCGTCTGGGCGGCAAGATGGCGTGTGGCCTGATCGAGCGCATCCGTATCCGCCTGCAGAGACGCTGCAGCATCGCGCCAATTCACATGCAGGCCTGCGGCTTCAAACTTGCGGATATCGGCGGATAGCTGCTTGTAGCGCACCGCCTGGCGCGCCTGACGTTTCAGGCTGGCGAGCTGGGTTTCGAGCTGCGACGTGACATCATCAAGCCGCGCCATATTCGCTTCTGCGGCCTTGAGCTTCAGTTCGGCTTCATGCCGGCGGGTGTGAAGGCCAGTGATGCCGGCCGCCTCTTCGAGAATGAGGCGGCGGGACTGCGGCTTGGCATTGATGATCTCGGAGATCTGCCCCTGGCGCACCAAGGCTGGCGAACGCGAGCCTGTGGACACATCGGCGAAAAGGAGCTGCACATCGCGGGCGCGCACTTCCGAGCCATTGACCTTGTAGGTCGAGCCTTCGTCGCGCACGATCTCGCGCGAGATTTCCAGCATCTCCTCGTCATTGTAAGCTGGCGGCGCGGTGCGGTCGTCGTTGTGAAGCGTAACCAGCACTTCGGCCATGTTGCGGGCGGGGCGCTGGGTGGTGCCGGAGAAGATCACGTCTTCCATGCCGGAGGCGCGCATTGACTTGTATGAGTTTTCGCCCATGACCCAGCGCAGGGCCTCGAGCAAGTTGGACTTGCCGCAACCGTTTGGCCCTACCACGCCGGTGAGGCCTCGTTCGATGACGATTTCAGTGGGCTCTACGAAGGATTTGAAACCTGTCAGCCGCAGTTTGGCAAATTTCATAGAGCCTCTTAGCGTTATTTCAGCAAGGGGTCGATGGCGGCCTTGAGATCGTCATAGCTCGCTTCACCGGCAAATGCCTTCTTGCCGTTGATAAAGATATAGGGAATGCCGTCGATGCCGTATTTCTTGGCGCCTTTTTCACGGACGTCAAGAATGGCCTTGGCGACCTTCTCGTTCTTCAGGCAGGCCTCGAAATCGGCAGCCGACATGCCGGCCTGCTGTGCAATGTTTTTCAGCTGGTTATAAGCGTCTGGCACCCATTTTTCCTGGGTGGTGAAGAACACGTCGATCAGAGGCCAATATTTTTCCTTGGGCGCGCAGCGCGCCACCATGAAGGCGGCAAGCGCCTGGTCGTTGTGCGGGAATTCGCGGAAGATGAAACGCACCTTGCCGGTATCGATGTAGTCAGCCTTCAGCTTTGTGAAGTCATCCTTGTAGAAGGCGGCGCAATGCGGGCAGGAAGCGGAAGCATATTCAACAATGGTGACTTTCGCATCGTCAGGCCCCAGGACCATGTCGCCTTCTTCAGGTGGCGTGGTGAGGTCAGAAAGATCAACGGCTCCCGAAGCGCCATCCACCTTGGTGGTGGTGTCATCGGCAAATGCGCTGGTGGCGAGGCCCGTGGCTGCGACACTCAGGCCGAGCAGCAGGGTCCGGCGGTTCAGATGAATCATGTCAGTTTCCTACTCGAAGTTGGAGGTTGGTCAAAATCCGGAATTGGACCTGTGGAGAAGGCGGGAGTGGGCCCTTGCGGGTTGACCTGACTGCCCAGCCGGCCAAGTGCCGCCTTCAAATCTGCGTCCTCGATGCCCGTCATGGCGCCTTCCCAAGCCTTGATGACGGAAGGCCGGGGCGCCAGCTTTGGCGTTTTTGCAGCAGGTGGAAGATCAGGCGTCTGCACGACTTTGATATTCTGAATTGCGCCATAGCCCAGAAACTGATTGAGACGCTCAATGAGCCTGGGAATTTCATAATGCACTTCAAGGGCGCGGCCTGCCGGTGCGCGCAGCACCAAAGTGCCGCCCTGAAGCTTTTCTCCCGCTGAACGTGGCCATTTGATGCGTTCGGGGCGCGCCACACTGGCCAGACTGTCACCGGCAATCACCGGCCATTGCGCAGCAATCTGTTCGCTGGCAAAGCCGTGGCGCTGAAACGCCTCCTTGGCGATGGCAGCGAAATGTTTGTTCAGGGATTCCATTTTGCCGGGCGATCTTTCCCCGAAAACCGTGGCGGAACAAGGGCGGAATGCCGCGCCTGAAGCTGTGCTGCTGCTTGACTGGTATGACCGACATGCGCGGGTGTTGCCATGGCGCATGGCAAAGCCTGACCCTTACCGCGTGTGGCTTTCCGAAATCATGCTGCAGCAGACCACGGTTGCCGCGGTCAAAGATTATTTTTTGAAATTCGTGCAGCTCTGGCCCACGGTAGAAGCTCTGGCGGCTGCTCCCTTGAATGATGTGCTGAAAGCCTGGGCCGGACTTGGCTATTATGCGCGGGCCCGCAATCTTCATGCCTGTGCCGGGATGGTAGTGGCCGCGCATCACGGTAAATTCCCAGCAAGCATTGAAGGCTTGCGCAGCCTGCCGGGCATCGGGCCATATACGGCGGGCGCCATTGCTGCGATCGCCTTTGATATTCCTGCGGTCGCCGTCGACGGCAACGTCGAACGCGTGATCAGCCGCTATTTTGGTGTCACCGAACCTCTGCCTTCTTCGAAACCCCGGATCAAGGCGCTGGCTGAAGCATTGGTGCCGGATAACCGCGCGGGTGACTTTGCCCAGGCGATGATGGATCTCGGCGCCACGATCTGCACGCCGAAATCCCCGGCCTGCGGCATCTGCCCGTGGCTTGAGAAATGCGTGGCGAGGGCGAAAAACTTGCAATCCGAATTGCCGCGAAAAACGCCCAAGAAATCTGTGCCAACGCGACACGCCCATATCTACTGGATCGGCAACGAAAGAGGTGAGGTCTTAGTACGGCAACGGCCAATGAAAGGGCTGCTCGCCGGCATGACCGAATTCCCATCGAGTGGATGGCTTGCAGAACAGGAAGAATTCGCTCCGCCTTTCGCTGCAGACTGGGAGCGCGTGCCGGGCATTGTCGCGCACACCTTCACGCATTTCCATTTCGAGATGACTATTTGGCGGGCTTCAGCCGACGCTGTTCAATTGAGCAGCCGCTTTGTCTCAATCGATGATTTGCAGCATGAGGCTTTGCCCTCGGTCATGCGCAAGGTCGCCGCGCATGTTCTGAAAAGATGAACTAACGGCGGCCGCCCACTTCGTCGATATGGGTGAGCATGTCGGCTGGATCATCAAACACGCGGTAAGCGCCGGCACGGATCAATTCGTCTTCGCCATAGCCGCCGGACAAGAAGCCGATGCCCAGCGCATGGGCGCGCTTTGAAGCGAGCATGTCCCAGACCGCATCGCCGACGACACAGGATTCAGCGATGTCGACACCGAGCTTTTCAGCAGCGGCGAGGAAGAGATCGGGATCGGGCTTGGCGTAACGCACCATATCGCGCGTCACCACCACATGCCTGGCCGGATCGACGCCGAATTTGGCCAGCACGGGTGCGGCGGTCTTCATCTGGCTCGATGTTGCGATGGCCCAGGGAATGTCATTGGCGGAAAGATGGTGCAGCAGCTGGACCGCACCAGGCAGCGGCTGGATGCGCGCTGAAATCGCATTGTAGATTTCGGCATGGCGGTCGCGCAGCCTGGTCTTGGTGGCTTCATCGAGATCATGGCCCAGTTCGCGGGTAAGCGCCGCGGTGAAAAGCCCGCCCGACATGCCGATGCGGCGGTGGATTTTCCAAACCGGCACGTCGATCTTGCTTTCATGCAGCGCCTGGCCCCAGGCCATGACGTGTTCGTAAACGCTGTCGAGCAGCGTGCCATCCATGTCGAACAGGAATGCGGTTTTGGTGCGGGCTTTCATGGCCGGCTCCTTACGCTCAAGCACAGGTCAAAGCAATGAAGGGTGTCAGGCCGCGGCTTGCGCCATTTCCTGGCGGATCTGCTGGCGCAGGAGATCGATCGGCACCAAGTTGGTGCCGCGGCGGATGTGCCAGAAGGTCCAGCCGTTGCAGGCTTCAGCATTCTGCACCAGTGCGCCGACGCGGTGAATTGAACCCGACTCGGCTTTCGAGGCAATTGAGCCATCGGCACGGACGATGGCGGCGATGCGCTGGGTGTGATCGTAAAGACGTTCACCCGCCTTGACGAGGCCGCGCTCAATCAGAACACCAAAGGGAATGCGCGGTTCGGCGCGCTTGCTTGTGGTGGTCTTCAAAGCTTCTTCGGTCAGACGCTCAACCATCTCGATGCGCTCCAAGGCAGCAGCTGCATATTTGCGTTCGCGCTCGACACCGATGAAGTGACGCCCCAGTGCTCGCGCCACGGCACCGGTCGTGCCGGTGCCAAAGAAGGGATCAAGCACCACATCGCCGGGATTGGTGGTGGAGAGCAGCACGCGCTGGAGCAGGGCTTCGGGCTTCTGGGTGGGATGGAGCTTGTTGCCGTCTTCGTTTTTCAGGCGCTCGCCGCCGGTGCACAGGGCAAGCGTCCAGTCGCTGCGCATCTGCACATCGTCATTGAACACTTTCATGGCTTCATAGTGGAAGGTGTATTTGCTCTCCTGCGACTTTGACGCCCAGATCAGCGTTTCATGCGCGTTGGTAAAACGGCGGCCACGGAAATTCGGCATGGGATTGGTTTTTCGCCAGATCACATCATTGAGCAGCCAGAAGCCCAGATCCTGCAATACCGTGCCGACGCGGAAAATATTGTGATAGGAGCCAATCACCCACAGCGCGCCGTTTGGTTTCAGCACGCGGCGGCATTCGGCGAGCCAGGCTTTGGAGAATGCATCGTAGGTGGCAAGCGATTCAAATTTATCCCAGTCATCATCGACGGCATCGACCTTGCTTTCATCGGGACGCTTCAGTTCGCCGCCGAGCTGCAAATTGTAGGGCGGATCGGCGAAGACGAGATCAACGGAATTGGCGGGAATTTTCTTGAGCTGTTCGAGACAATCCCCGATCAACACCTGATCGATGAGAGGCTTGATGCCAACTTTCGTCTCGAAACCCATACGCAACTCCACACACTGAAGCTGACGTTATGAGTCCTCGGAGTCTCAAGGTGAATTGAAAGCTCGAGACATGGTTAATGGCGTGATAGCAATGGTTCGCTCGTACCATTCGCGCACCGGCGCAAAACTTTTGCGATGCTCGGCGCAAGGGCCATGCGTTTGCAACGCCTGCGCATGCACGGGCGTGCCGTAGCCTTTGTGCTGTGCAAAACCATAGAGCGGAAAGAGCCTGTCCATTTCCTGCATCAGGCGGTCGCGCGTGACCTTGGCGATGATCGAGGCCGCGGCGATCGATTGGGAAATGGCATCGCCGTCGATGATGGTGATCATGGTGCAGGACAGTTTCGGTGCCCGGTTGCCATCAATCAATGCCAGCGTGGGTGCCGATTTCAGGCACGCCACGGCACGGCTCATGGCCAGAAAGCGCGCCTGCAAGATATTGAGTTCATCGATTTCGGCCGCGGAAGCAATACCGATGCCGACATCGGCCCTCGCCATGATTTCGATATAGAGCTGTTCGCGTTTCGCCTCGGGCAATTGCTTTGAGTCATTGAGACCCTTGGGAATTTTCTTCGGATCGAGAATGACAGCCGCAGCGCTCACTGGCCCCGCCCAGGGACCGCAGCCCGCTTCATCGACGCCGCAAACGAAAGCGTGACCTTCAGCGAAGGCCTGTTTTTCGGTGCGGAAATGCGGTTTGGACACGGCGCCCCAGAATCAGTGATTGATTGCGGCGATTATTGCGCGCTGCCCCGCGAAGTAAAGGCCAAGGCGGGTTTAGCCTTCAATCCTTGAAAAATCGGCGACTTCGGCGGTGGCTTCGCGGATGCGATTTAACAAGCGCAAGCGATTGGCGCGGAATGTCTGGTCCTTGTCGTTGACGGTGACGCCATCAAAGAAGGCATCGACGGGTGCGCGCAGCTTGGCCATGGCGCGCATGGCCGCTTCAAAGTCTTCGTGTTCAATGGCCTTGCGGGCCTGGGCTGCGGCCTGGTTGATCGCCGTATGCAGCGCCTTTTCCTCGCCCTTGATCAGCTGCTGTGGATTGACATCGCCCTTGTAGCTCTGGCCGTCCTTCTTCTCCTCGATCTTGAGAATGTTGGAGGCGCGCTTGACGCCAGCGAGAAGATTCTTGCCGTCATCAGTATTGAGAAAATTCGACAGCGCCTCGACACGGCGCGTGATCATGAGGAGATCATCCTGCCCGCCAAGGGCAAACACAGCATCAATCAGATCATGACGCGCGCCCTGATCCTTCAGATAGACTTTCAGGCGATCGGCGAAGAAAACCAGAAGGTCTTCGCCCGCTTTGCTCAGTGGCAGGCGGAGATTCTTGTCGAGAATAGTACGGATGACACCGAGCGCCGCACGGCGCAAAGCATAGGGATCTTTAGAGCCTGTCGGCTTTTCGTCGATGGCCCAGAAGCCGACCAGTGTGTCCAGTTTGTCGGCAAGCGACACCGCCTGGCCGACGCGGTTTCGGGGATCGTGTCAGACGGGCCTTGGGGCTTGTAATGATCGCGGATGGCGTCGGCCACTTCCGCATCCATGCCCTGGTCGAGCGCGTAGTAGCGCGCCCATCAGGCCCTGAAGCTCAGGGAATTCGCCGACCATGCCGGAAACGAGATCGGCCTTGGCCAGATGCGCGGCCTGTTTCGCCTTGCCCGGATCAGCGCCAATGGACCTGGCGATTTCAGCCAGCCAATTCCTCGACGCGCTTCACGCGCTCACCCTGCGATGCCAACTTGGCATGGAAGGTGATGGCATCGAGCTTGGGAAGCAACTCTTCGCAGCTTCACCTTGCGGTCCTGATCCCAGAAGAATTTGGCGTCAGACAGGCGCGCGGCGATCACCTTGTTGTTCCAGCGATGATGACCTTGCCGCCATCGGAGGCCACCTGATTGGCAACCATGATATATTTATTGGCAAGCTTGCCGTTCCTGGCGCGCAGACAGAAGCATTTCTGGTTGTTCTTGATCGTGGTGATGATGACTTCCTGCGGTAGCGAAAGGAAACTCTCATCGAAAGAGCCCATCAGAACCACGGGCCATTCGACGAGGCCCGCCACTTCCTTGAGCAGGCCTTCGTCCTCGATCAACTCGAGACCCTGCGCCATGGCCAGGGTGCGTGCATCATGGCGGATCGCTTCAGCACGGGCCTTTTCATCGACGATGACGTAGACCTTGTGGAGGGCCGCGTCATAGTCTTCGAAGCGTTTCACGCTGATGGTGCCTGCGGAAAGGAAGCGGTGGCCACGCGTGGTGTTGCCACTCTTGATACCTTCGATCTCGAACGGCACGACTTCACCATCAAAGGTGCAGATGATGGAATGCAGCGGGCGCACCCAGCGCAGATTGCTCGAGCCCCAGCGCATCGATTTCGGCCACGGAAAATCGCGGATTATCTTCGGCAGGATTTCCGCAATGATATCGGTGGTGTTGCGGCCGGCGCGTCTTGATGTTAGCAATGTAAAACTTGCCCTTCTTGTCGTCCTGCACCGTCAACTGCTTTAGTTTCAGCCCGGTCGATTTCAGGAAACCATCAATGGCGGGCTGTGGTGCATCAACACGCGGGCCCTTGCGTTCTTCGGAAACATCCCTGGCCTTGTCAGGAAGGCCTTCAACAGAAAGCACAAGACGGCGCGGCGTGGCATGCTGGCGCGCGCCTTCATAAACAAGGCCTGCTTCCACCAAAGCATTGGTGACCAGTGTGCGCAGATCTTCCGCTGCCTTCACCTGCATCCGGGCTGGAATTTCCTCGGAGAACAGTTCGACCAGAAGCTCTGACATCAGGCACGGCCTCCTGTCGTCGCGGCGGAGCCGCCCGCAGTCTTGGTCCAGGCGAGGCAACAGGCTTTGGCGAGTTCACGCACGCGCAAAATGTAAGCCTGGCGTTCGGTGACGGAAATCACGCCGCGCGCATCGAGCAGGTTGAAGGCATGGCTTGCCTTGATGCACTGGTCGTAGGCGGGCAGGGCCAGTTCATGCTTGCCGTCTTTTTCACCGGCAGCGAGCAGGGCGGCGCATTCCTTCTCGGCATCCTTGAAGTGCTGGAGGAGAATTCCGGTGTCGGCATATTCAAAATTGAAGCGCGAATATTCCTGCTCGGCTTGCAGGAAGACATCGCCATAGGTGATCTTGCCGGCGCCCTCGAGGCCATTGAAATTCAAGTCATATACATTGTCGACGCCCTGCACATACATTGCCAGGCGTTCGAGGCCGTAGGTGAGTTCGCCGGAGACCGGATTGCAGTCGAGACCGCCGACTTGCTGGAAATAGGTGAACTGCGACACTTCCATGCCATCGCACCAGACTTCCCAGCCCAGGCCCCAGGCGCCGAGTGTTGGGCTTTCCCAATCGTCTTCCACAAAGCGCAGGTCATGGATATTGCTGTCGATACCGATGGCCTTCAACGAGCCCAGATAGAGTTCCTGCAAATTGGGCGGCGAGGGCTTCATGATGACTTGATATTGGTAATAATGCTGCAGCCGGTTGGGATTTTCGCCATAGCGGCCATCCTTGGGGCGGCGCGAGGGCTGCACATAGGCGGCATTCCAATGCCTGGGACCAATTGAACGCAATGTGGTGGCAGGATGAAATGTGCCAGCACCGACTTCCATGTCATAGGGTTGGAGAATCACGCAGCCTTGGGCCGACCAATAGCTGTGAAGTGTCAGAATCAGGTCCTGGAAAGCTTTGGTCGGCTGCAGCGTCATGGGGCCGCAATAGATGACGGCCCCGCAAAGGGTCAAGTGCGCTGATAAACGTAGGCTTTTGTGGTGAGATGGCTCTCGGTCCTGGAATGCGGCATGGGATGATAGACGACACTTTCCCAGACCGGCTTCAGCAGTCCCTGTTCGCATAGAGCAGCCAGCTTTTTGGCAAAGCCACTTTTGGTCCAGACCGTTGTGCCCATGGTGAAAATGATGTGGCCGTTGTTCTTCAAAGCGCGCGTGAGTTCATCAAAGGCCGAAGCTGGCGCATGGCCGGTGGTGAAAGTTCCGGTTGAAATGATGGTATCATAGGCACCGTCGGCGAGATCGAGCTTCTCGCCCAAAACGCCTTGATGCAAAGCCATGTAGACGCCGCGCGCTTTCGCTTTTTCCAGCATGCCTTGTGACATGTCGATACCGTGCAGATTGATATAACCCAAGGTGTGCAATAGTACGCCGATATTGCCGGTACCCACACCCGCATCGAGAATGGGCGCATCCAAACGAGGAACGAAGCGGGATGTCAGCCCGCAAATCACGGCAGGATGGGCATAGCCCGTCGCCAGCATGTCGGCGTCATAGCTTGACGCCCATTCATCATAGGTCTTGGAAAGCTTTTCCTGAGAAGCGGAGGTGTAGACCTCCGCCAGCCTTGCTTCTACGTCAGGGCTCACGCTTCGGGGCGATAATAGCCAGTGACAGGATCAAGCTTCAAGGTTGGAATCTTGGCTGTGGCTTGTTCTGCCTTAGCCTTCACCTTGATCTTCTGGGCCTCAGCGGCCTCCATAATGCGCTTCACCGTCATCACGGCGACATAGCCGAGGACCAGCACCATCAAACTACGCAAAAGCCCCATGGCATGTCTCCTTACACAGCGAAGCTATCACAAGCCGAAGCGCGACCACAAGGCACGTTGCTCCAGCACCGTAAGGGCAGCGTCACCAAACTCTGTGGCCAAAGCATGGCGCGCACCCAGTCCCAACCAACGCGCACCGAAACCTTTGGGTTCCTTGATCTCCCTGATCTCGACCTTGTCGCCAAACCTTGATTTCAGCACTGCATTCATGTGTCCAATTCCGTCCACAAGGCCCAATTTTTCAGCACGATTTCCTGTCCAGTAAGCGCCCGAGAATAATTCCTTTTCGTTACCCTTCAGTTTCGCTCCGCGCCTTGCGCGCACCAGTGCCTTGAAACTTTCATGCATGTCGTCAAGAATCACCTTGAGCTTTTTGACATCGTCCGGATTTTCGGGCCGGAAGGGGTCATTGGTGCTTTTTGAAAGCCCCGCCGTATAAACACGGCGTTCGACGCCGAGCTTGGCCAGCGCCTTGGGAAAACCAAAGGTGGCTGCAATCACGCCAATTGATCCGACAATGGAATTTTCATCGGCGTAGATTTCGTCGGCAGAACAGGCCAGCCAATAGCCACCGGATGCCGCAACATCCTCGCAGAATGCGAGCACAGGGATCTTATGTTCCGCGGCCAATGCGCGGATACGGCTGGAAATCAGGGCCGATTGCACGGGCGAGCCACCCGGGCAATTGATGGCCAGGGCCACCGCCGCAACATTCTTACGGAACGCCTTTTTCAGAATTCCTTCCAGGTTTTTGGCATTGATATTGGTGGAGACACTGCGGCCCGGCGAAATGACACCTTCGAGCCGCACAACATGGACCAGAGGGCGCGAGCCTCGCACCAGGCGCTTCAAACGATTAAACATCAGAAGGAGATAGGAAAACCTGGCGGTGAGTTCAAGCTTTGCCGGTATTGACTAACGCAGGCGCCAGGCGGCGCCGTCACGCAGCACGGCCTCGGCATCGGGGGAGAAACTGTTGTCGTCGTTGTGCATGGCAAGACCCGGCAGCAGGGACAAAGGGGCACGCGAGCCCTTGGTGCCCTGGACAATGACGCGGCTGGCGGCATTGCCCAGGCGGCTGTAAAGCGGTGCGATACGGATGTCGCCGAAGCGTGGTTCCATGGCAGCCATGAGCTTACCCAGTGCATCGGCGCGGTGAACCATGGTGACAGTGCCGCGAATGCGCACCATCGCGTGCAGCAGTTTGATCCAGAGATCAAGATCTTCCGGGCCGAAGGCATGGGCCTGTGCCTTCAGGATGCTGGACGGCGGAGTGACGCGGCCTTCCTCAAAGAAAGGCGGATTGGCGAACGCATGGGCGAAAGATCCATGTTCCGGCATGGTCGCCATATCCTTGCGCAAGGCGTCCTTTACATCGGCCTGCACCACACGAAGTGCGTCGGTGTAGCCGTTGCGCTTGGCGTTCTGCTCACACAGAACGGCGTAGCGGGTGCTGACTTCAATGCCGGTGACGTGAATATCGGGAACACGCGCCAAAAGGCAAAGCGAAGCCACACCGCCACCGATGCCAGCTTCGAAAATCGTATCGCCAGATGCAGCGGGGATGGTCGCAGCCAGAAACACTGCGTCGATGCCGGCCCGATAGCCTTTTTCAGGCTGCAGGACCTGCAGGCGGCCGCCCAAGAAGGCGTCATCCGTCATGGATGACGGTGCTGTGGCGGCTGAGCGGTGCCCTGCCGAGATGGCTGTCTCAGAAGCCAGGTTCATGAGCCCCCAAAGTTAAACGGGTATGGTTACTCTAGCGTTACCAAGAGCGATGTCCTATGGCCAGCGGCAATGCGCCACCTTCGGTGTTCCAGGTTGTATCGGCATAGTTGGGAAAAAAGAGGTTAATATGGGCGTCGTAATTGCGTTTGATGGGGCTGGCGAGAAGCCAAAAGCCACTTTGGACCGGCTGGTCGCCCTGACCAGCACCGACATGGCGCGGGTCAATGACTTCATCATGGAAAAAGCCCAGAGCCATGTCGAACTGATTCCCGAGCTCGCCGGCCATCTGATCAATTCCGGCGGCAAGCGTATCCGGCCGATGCTGACGGTCGCGGCGGCGCGCATGTGCGGGTATGACGGCCTGCAGCATATCAAGCTCGCCATGGCGGTAGAATTCATGCACACGGCAACCCTGCTGCATGATGATGTGGTTGATGAAAGCGACATGCGCCGCGGCAAGGAAGCGGCACGGGTGATCTGGGGCAACCAGGCCTCGGTTCTGGTTGGCGACTATCTTCTGGGGCAATCGTTCAAGATGATGGTTGAAACGGGTTCGCTCGACAGCCTGCGCATTCTTTCCGATGCCGCCTGCACCATTGCCGAGGGCGAAGTTCTCCAGCTTGCGGTTTCACAGGACACTGCCACCACCGAGGATTCCTATCTCAAGGTTGTGGGCGCCAAGACGGCGGCGCTATTTCAGGCGGCAGGCAAGGTGGGTGCCGTCATTGCGGGGCGGCCCCGTAACGAGCAGGAGGCGCTGGAATCCTACGGGCGAAATCTCGGCATTGCCTTTCAGCTGGTTGATGATGCGCTGGACTATTCGGGAAAGCAGGCGGAACTCGGCAAATCGGTGGGGGACGATTTTCGTGAACGCAAGATCACCCTGCCGGTGGTTCTTTCATTCCGCCGGGGCGGTGAAAAGGAACGCAAGTTCTGGAAGCGGGTGATGGAGGAGGGCGAGCAGACGCCCGATGACCTTACCTATGCGACCAAGCTGATGCACAAACACAATTCACTGTCGGACACGATTGAGCGCGCCCGGCACTATGGCTCAATTGCCTGTGACGCGCTGGCGATTTTCCCGGATAGTGAATGGAAAGACGCGCTGACTGAAGCCGTCGCTTTCTGTATTTCCCGCGCTTATTGAAAACCGCTGTTTAACGGCGGACGTCGACCACAACGCCGACACTGTAACGGCAACGCCAAAAGGCGTCCGAATAGGCAGTGTTGTAATCGCGCATGCGCTGCCAGACTGACTTTGGCGCCATGCCTTCATCATCAACGGCGCGCGGCGGCATGAAAAATTTCTGCCCGGCGGCGATCACCAGCACCTTGCCCGGAGCTGAAGTTTCACGGGCGGTTGCCATCTGCATGTCATCACGGCTGGCGTGATCGGCAAACTGAGTTGCATATTGATCGCAGCTCAGCGTGATCGTGTCATCATTTGCCAGAGCAGGTGCAATTCCAAGAACCGAAGCCGCTAGGGCAACGGCGCATCCCCAATATCCAAGCTTACGCATGACGAACCCACAGTCTCAGAGCGCCGCATCTGGTTCATCCTGCAATGGCACAAGCCGTTAGTAAAGAATTAACTATGGTTAACAGCTGGTTATTTCTTCTTTTTGAGACGCTCAATGCCTTCAAGAATTAACTTTTCAGCATCGATGGCATTGCCCCAGCCGGCCATCTTCACCCATTTGCCCTGCTCAAGATCCTTGTAGTGTTCAAAGAAGTGCTCGATCTGCTTGATGGTGATTTCGGGCATGTCGAGATAGTTGTGAATGCTCTCGTAGCGGCGCGTGAGACGTGGGACGGGGACGGCTATAACTTTCTCATCGTATCCCGCCTCATCCTGCATTTTCAGCACACCCACGGGCCGGCAGGCCACTACCGCACCGGGAATGATCGCACGCTGGTTGGCGATCAGCACATCCACCGGATCGCCGTCATCCGACAGCGTGTGTGGAATGAAGCCATAGTTGCCGGGATAGCGCATGGAAGTATACAGGAACCGGTCGACCACCAGGGTGCCTGCGGTCTTGTCCATTTCATATTTGATTGGCTCGCCGCCGACCGGCACTTCAACAATGACATTGATCTCTTTGGGAACATTGGCCCCCGGGGAAATAGCTTCAATACGCATGGCAGTCCCTCACTTTGCTCACCTTAGTGCTAGCGCAGTTTGCAAATTTGATGAAGGCTGAATAGTGTCATCGGAAAACCGGGAGGATTTCATGCTGAAGACCGTGCATCCGCTGCTCAATGCGGGCGTGCTTTTTGCCTTGCGCCAGATGGGTCATGGCGATGATCTCGTTATCGCCGACACCAATTTTCCATCAGAATCGGTTGCCAAGAAGACGGCCTTTGGCCGAGCCCTGCGCATTGATGCGGATGATCCGACCACCGTTCGCGCCATCTTGTCGCAATTTCCACTCGACTCATTTGTCAACGACGCCGCACGCCGCATGGAAGTGATGGGCAAGCCGGATGAGCTTTTGCCTGTCCACCAGGAGGTGCAGAAAGAAATCGATGCGGCTGAAGGCGCAGGCAAGTTCAAGCTGGTTGGGGTGGAACGCTTTGCCTTCTACGAGGTGGCGAAGAAGAGCTTTGCGGTGATTCAAACGCATGAGCGCCGCTTCTATGGCTGTTTCATTTTCAAAATGGGCGTGATTTCTCCCGATCAGAAGTTCTGAGCCATGGCCAAGTCAGGTGTTGCCATTCTCGGCATTTACGCGGCTGATCTTGCCTTTGCCGCCCCGCGCCAACCGATAATGGGAGAAACCTTGATTGGGTCCAAGTTCAGCTTGGGCCCGGGCGGCAAGGGCTCGAACCAGGCTGTGGCTTGCGCGCGGGCCGGTGCGAAGGTCACCTTCATTTCACGCGTGGGCAAGGATGCCTTTGGCGATATCGCGCTCGACATGTATGCGCGTGAGGGCATTGTCGCGCGTGTTCCGCGCGATGAGCAGCATGCCTCGGGTGCGGCCTATATTTTTGTCCAGGAAGGCACGGGCGCCAATGCCATCATCGTGGTGCCGGGTGCGGCAGGGCAGGTTGGCATTTCTGATGTCGATGCGGCGCGTGATGCGATCACATCTTCCGCGGTGTTCATGACGCAGCTCGAAACGCCGGTTGCTGTTGGGCAATATGCTCTGAAGTTGGCCAAGGAATCCGGGGTGACCACGATTTTCAATCCCGCACCGGCGGCAGCGCTGGATGAAGAGATTTATCGCTATTGTGATTATGCCACGCCCAATGAGAGCGAGGCGACTATGTTGACAGGTGTCGAAGTGACCAATGTCGACAACGCCAAAAAGGCTGCCGATGTCTTACTCAAAAAAGGTGTGGGTACGGCGCTGATCACGCTGGGCGGGCAAGGTGCACTTCTGCATGGCAAGGCGGGGAACGCACACATTCCAATCTATTCGGCAGGCAAGGTCATCGATACCACGGGTGCCGGTGACGCGTTCAACGGCGGATTTGCGGCGGCATTGGCGCGCGGTGCAAAGCCTGAAGATGCCGCCCGTTTTGGCAGCGCCGTGGCCGGAATTTCAGTGACACGACATGGCACCGCGCCTTCCATGCCGCAGCTTGCCGAAGTTGAGGCATTGCTCAGGGCATGAGTTTTGCGGCCGTTGCAGCGCGCCAAAATCCAAGGACGCTGTTTGTCGTGAGCGACGATGGGCGCAATTTTAGTTACGGCGATTTCTGGCATCTGACGGGCCGGCTTGCGCATGCGTTGGTGGCGGCCGGAGCAATGCCACAAGACCGCATCGCTGTGCAGGTCGAAAAATCGGTCGAAGCTGTGGCATTGTTTTATGCCTGCGTGAGGGCGGGGCTGGTGTTTCTGCCGCTCAATTCTGCCTATACCGCAGAAGAGGTTTCATATTTTCTGGGCGATGCGGAGCCTTCGATTTTTGTCGCTGCGCCAGGCAGTTCGACCTCCGCGCGGGCCAAGGTGCTTACCCTTGATGAAAAGGGTGGTGGCACTCTGATGGATCTTGCCACCACACCATCGTCTGACTTTGCTGATTATCCATCCAGCGCCGAAACACTCAGCGCCATTCTCTACACTTCCGGCACCACGGGAAAATCCAAAGGCGCGATGCTCTCTCAAGGCAATCTCCTGTCCAATGCCGAGGCACTGGTGCAGGAGTGGCGTTTCACCTCATCCGATGTGCTGATTCACGCATTGCCTGTCTATCACACGCACGGTCTCTTCGTCGCCACCAATACAGTTTTTCTCTCGAATGCGCGTATGCTGTTCCGCCGCAAGTTTGACACCGTTGATGTGATCGCACTCATTCCGCAGGCGACCGTGCTGATGGGCGTGCCGACGTTTTATACGAGGTTATTGCAGAGCCCAGATCTCACCCAAGAGCTGTGCCGCAGCATGCGGCTGTTTGTATCTGGTTCTGCGCCACTGCTTGCCGATACGCATCACAGTTTTGAGTTGCGCACGGGCCATGCCATTCTTGAACGCTATGGCATGACCGAAACCAACATGAATACGTCAAACCCTTACGAAGCTGCGCGCAAGCCTGGCACAGTGGGAAAGGCTTTGCCGGGCATCTCAGTGCGAGTCAGGGACGGTATGGTTGAGGTGAAGGGCCCCAACGTGACATGCGGTTATTGGCGCAATGAGGAGAAGACGCGTGCTTCATTCACCGATGATGGCTATTTCATCACCGGAGACTTGGGGCATTTTGACGAGGATGGCTATCTGGTCATTGCTGGCCGCGGCAGTGATCTCATCATCACGGGCGGGCTCAATGTCTATCCCAAGGAGATCGAGGAAAAGATCGATGCGCTGCCTGGCGTGATCGAGTCGGCGGTGATTGGGGTGCCACATCCGGATTTTGGTGAAGCCGTGACTGCGGTAGTAGTTCTGGAGAAGGGCGTGCAAGGCGATGCAACTGCCCTCACTGTAACATTGCGTAAAAGCCTGGCTGCCTTCAAGATTCCAAAGGCCATCCATTTCGTACCCGAGCTGCCGCGCAATGCGATGGGTAAGGTGCAGAAGAAGGTTCTACGCGAAACCTACAGTCAATGAACGGGCGGCTTGATACCGGCGTAGGCCAGCAAATGGAAGCCCGCGCCCAATGCTATGACAAGTCCAATCAACAGGACCAGTGTCGTGGGCAAGAGGCGGGGGTTGAGATTGCCCTTTGGCTGTTTCTCCAGCCGGTACATGGCCACCATCAAAAGGATGCCAGCCACGAAAACCACCACACTGATCCAAAAATCACTGTTTGATTCCATCTGCAGCCATTTACATCACTGGTTGACAGGCTGGAAGGGTTCCCTTATGCGAACGCTCAACCGGGGCCTTTGGCCCTTTTCTTACATATGGATTGCCTATGAAGGTTCGTAACTCCCTGAAATCGCTGGCCAAGCGCCATCGTGACAACAAGCTGATCCGCCGCAAGGGCCGGGTGTATATCATCAACAAGACCAATCCGCGTTTCAAGGCGCGCCAGGGCTAAGGCATTGCCGTTTGATTGGAGCCACGCGGGGCGATCCCTTGCGTGGCTTGTTTTGTTTGGGCGGCTGATAAGCTAAACTTTGGCCATGCGCATTTCTGCCACGCTCGCAATGCTCGCCGTTCTTTCCGTGACTGCCTGGGCCGATGACACACAAGATGCTCCTGCACCTGTGCCTGCCGGACAACAAAATCCGGATGCGCTGCGGCAGGCGCGGCTCGACGGCCTGCTGGCCAAACTTCACACCACGCCTGTGAGTGTCGATGTTGCCCGCACCGAAGCTGAAATCTGGGAAATCTGGTCGCGCAACGATTCTCCGACAGCTGAAGTTCTGCTGCGTGAATCGTCCGCTGCCATCACCAATGGCGACCTCGACGTAGCGGAAGTCATGCTGTCACAGGCGCTCGAAACCTATCCGACCTATGCCGAAGCCTGGAACCGCCGCGCGTCGCTCTATTATCTCCAGGGGCGTTACGATGCGGCGCTCATTGATCTTGACCACGCGCTTGATCTTGAACCCCGAAACTTTGGGGCCTTGGCCGGGAAGGGCCTCGTCTTGCAGGCACTGAAACGCTACGACGATGCGACCGATGCTTTCGCAGCGGCACTCGCCATCAACCCGCATCTCGATGCGGTTCGGGCCGAGCTTGAGCAGATCGACAAGGATCGCCCGAAAATCTAGCTGGATTTAAAAAAGGCGCTTAGTTAGCTGAGCTCAGGTCGGACTTGCCGTCTTCGTTTACAGCAAGGTCACCCTTGCCATCGGCAGGACGCTGCTCTTCAGGCAGATCAGCGGCATAGGCACTGCTTCCACCGGCCAGTGCCGCAATATTGGCTGGCTTCGGCAAGGAATTGGGTTCACGCGTCCCGATGAGCGGTGGCTGGCCATTACGGCGGATTGCGGCGTCGCCTCGCAACATAAGTTGCGGCCACCAGTTGGTGTCGGTTGAAACTGATGCAATCAACGGCTTGATCACCGGAATACCATTTGCAGTGCCATTCTTGAGATCGGCGGCAAGAGTGGACTTGGGCTTTGCAGCAGGCTTTTGGGGCACATCACCAATGGAAGCGGCTTCCATCAAGGTGCCTAGGCTGTCAGCCACAGGCGAGGGCGCATCATGGCCCGTCTGACTTGGCGGCGGGGCTGAAGCGGCATTGATGCGGATCAGTTGCGATGGTGTCTTCATGTTGGCCGCAGCCATGAGCATGATTTCAATCGGCTTGATACGTGGCTTGGGAATCAGGCGGGCCTGCTTTACACCGCTGTCCGGAACATCTGCGGTGTCATCTTCTGAATCGTCCGCGCTTGCGGCCACAGCCTTCAGCGTCTTGGTCTTGGGTGTCTGTGATGCATCCTGGGCCAAATCGCCTAGGGAAGCCATCTGGGCCTGCGTCACGCTTTTGCCCACTGTCGGCTTGGCGGGTGTGGCAGAAGCATCAGAGCTGAGATCAGCCATGTCGGCCTGGTCACTCGCGGAAGCTCCCGGATCTGGGCTGATATCAGCCACCTGGCTCGGCGCGGGGGCCTGTTTGCCCTTAATGCCCAAAAGCCTGCCAATGAAGCCTTGTGGCGCCTGCTTGCTGCCGCTGTCGTTCGATGCAACGGCGGTATCATCTGCGGCATTGGCCGGAGACGTGAGACGGCGGCCTACATATTTCTGGCCGTCGCGGAAAATCTGCGCCATCTGCGACGGCGAAATATAGGGGCCCCAATGGCGAACGTGGCCTGAGTCAACATGCAGGAAGCCTGTCGGGCCGCCCGAGGAGCTGTAATAGCCCACGCCGCCCACCTGACGGACAAGCGCCACGTTGCGGATCTTGAGGGTCGGGACGTCCGACAGATAGAAGTCGATGGCCTTGCCCTGAATGTGCTGGCTTTCCTTGGCTACATGGCGGCCGATGCGGTGCAGCAAGGCGTTGGTCTGCGCAGACCGATAGCCGCAGACAATGCGGACAGGTTCATGCGAACCCAAATCTTCATGCAGCTCCCACACCAGGTCGACGGTGCGCGGATCGATGGTAATCACTTCGTTGCGGCGCCAGTCACGCAGCAGATAGTTGATCTGCTTCATGGCAGACGGCACGTAGCGGCCATCCTTCATGTAGGTGACGGTCAAGCTTTCGCCGGTATGGATGTGATAGAGCGAAAGGGTGCGCGTTTCGCCGCCCGCAATGACGGGGGCAAGCCCGCCAATGGCGAACAAGGCCGATACCGCACAGGCGGCAAGGGTTTTCTTCAAGCGCTTTGACAAAGTTCGATGCTGTTCCGACACGGCTGAACTAGAACCCATTACACAACTCACACCGGGCCGGAGCCCCTCTCCTAAATTAGTCTCCGTCAGGTCAACGCGGACTTAACCCTAACACGCAAACAGCACTTTCAACAAGAATGAGGCCACCATGTGGCAGACTCATGGTTAATCCGATGCTGCCCCAAGAACCTTAATGTGCTCTTAATTCAGATGTTTAGCAAAGAATGAATTGCAATTTAATCAACTCTGCCCACTTTTGAACGGAACAAGATCCGGACGGGAATCGGCCTTCAATTCTGTGTAATTCCGCCTGAAACCGGGGCTTGCGGGGGTGTTGTCGTCTGCGCCACGACATCGGCGCTGCCGGATTTGCTCATGCCGACATCATAGGCAAAGGCCTTGGCCATGGCTTCGTCCCGGCCATAGATGTCATCGTAGTACTGGATCTTGCCGGTGTCGTCGGTCCAGGCCGTGAAGTAGGTGAGATAAACCGGCACCTTCTGAGGCAGCGTGACGGAATGGGTTTCGGAATTTCCCAGGCTTCTGACCACGGCGTCCGAGCTCCAGTTCAGCAGCACCTGCGCGAATTCACGCGGGTTCTGCACACGCACGCAGCCATGGCTGTAGGCACGCACCGGATCCTTGAAGAGATCCTTGGTCGGCGTGTCATGCATGTAGATGTCATGCGAGTTGGGGAACAGGAACTTGAGCTCACCCAGTGCATTGCCGCCGCCTGCGAGCTGCTGCATGCCAAAGTTGGGGTTGCGGCCGACATTGTACCAGTCGATCGACTGGGTATCGATGCGGTTACCGCGCTGATCGACGACGATGAAATTGTTGCGGTCAAGATAGCCCGGGTCCTTGCGCATCTTCGGCGCGTATTCATTGACAATGATCGAGGCCGGAACACCCCAGCGCGGATTGAACACCACGGTCTGGATCTGGTTGTAAAAGGAATAAGTCTGTTTGGTCTGCTGGCCGACGATGACGCGGCTTTTCCAAACGGATTTGCCATCGCTCATCACATTGACGTTGAAGGCGGCCTGGTTGACCAAAACATAGCGATTGCCAAGGTTCGAAGGCAGCCAGCGCAAACGTTCCATGCTGGCGATCAGTTTCAGGCGCTGAAGATAAGCTTCATTTTTGTTGAGCGCCTTCAGTGTTGCTGCATCAAACTTGCCGGTTGGCTTCAACTTTTGTGACGTCTGGAAAGCCATCAGGCTGATGGCAAGGTCCTGATCGAGCTTGTTCTGGTCGTCGGGCGCAGGACCATCACCACCGATAAAGCCCAGCTGTTGCAGGCGCTGACGCACCAGCGGCATGCGCGCATCGGATTTGCCCGGACCAACCGACGCGCCGGCGGGAATGGGCGTAAACTTGTCAGCGCCGGAGTCGGCGAGCTTGGCCAGTTCAGACTTGAAAACAGCGTATTCAGGATTCTTGGGTGCAAGGCTCTTGAGATAGGCTGCGGGCACTGTTGACGTCAGAATATGCTTCAATGCTTCATCGGTATCAACCGGCGTCACCTTGATGTCATTGTAGAGAGAGAGCTTGTTTGGATCGAACTGACCGCCTGTCATCTGACGCGCATAGTGCAACGCAGCCAGTGTCAGCCCGACGTCAAGACGTGCGCGCTTGACGGCATCGGTGCCCACTTGGGTCTCAGCATCGTCGAAGCTGGTCAAAACCTCGGGCAGATAGTTATTGGCATTGAGACCATCTTCTCCTGCCGATGCCAGCGTCTTCAAAACGTCATCGGCGCGCGGTGCAAGATGCCCCGCTGCCGTCCACACAGGCGCGAACTCGCGCGCCTTGTAAAAGGCGAGGATTGATTTTTTCTCCGCATCCTGCGCCTTGATCTGCGTCGTCTTGTCGGAAAGGACTACGCGGATGGCTTCGGCTTCGGGAGTAGCTTCCTGCAGCGAGATGAAAGAAGCATCGAATACAGGCGTTATGACAGGAGCGGAGTATTTGACCGTACCCATGCCAAGGCCTGGAATCTGCGCTTCAGGGTCGGAGGCGTCCGACTGCGAAATGCGCAAGCGGCTGCGCTTGTCGTTGTAGGGCTGCACGCCGTTTTTGGCCCACCACGGTGTTCTGTCGCCACCATACAGATCATTATTATTGTTGTTGCGGTGATTGCCGCCACCAAACAGCATATCGAAAAAATTTGGATGGTTTTGGTCAGCGCTGGCGGGCGAAGCCGCCAAAGCCAAAACCGACAACCCTAACAGGAGCTTGGCGCCAAGCTTTGGCATTGAATGTACACCGTTTTTTGTGATTTGCGATTTAGCAATATACACGCCTTTGTGGCGATTCAATGAAAAACTGTAGTCGCGCCCCGACGACTGTTATGAACCAGCCGCTTCCTCAAGCCCGAGATCACGCATTTTGCGATACAGTGTTGAACGGCCGATGCCCAATTTGCGTGCCACCTCCGACATCTGTCCGCGGTAACGCTGCATCGCCAGGCGGATCATGTCGGCTTCAACTTCTTCCAATGTGCGAATGTGACCACCGTCTGTCACAATCGACACACCGAGCGCGTTGCCGTCGCTCACCTGACCCTGAACCGGCTTCACGCCTTCAGGTTTTTTCACGACAGGTGCTGGCGCCGGCGGAATCATGACCTCGAAACCTTCGACCAGAGCCGCGATCTGGGGGAAGTCCGCAATATCGAGTACTTCGGTTTCGCAAAGCACGATGGCGCGGAAGATGGTGTTTTCAATCTGGCGCACATTGCCGGGCCAGCTATAGGCCTTCAACAGATCAAGTGCGTGTTGAGTGATGCCATGCACCTTGCGGCCCTCTTCCGCCGAGAGCTTGGTGATAAAGTGATTAACGAGTGCGGGGATGTCTTCCTTACGGTCGCGCAGGGCCGGCACCATGATTGGAAATACGTTCAGGCGATAATACAGGTCTTCGCGGAAGCGGCCTGCCTTCACCATTTCGATCATGTTCTTGTTGGTCGCCGAGACCAGGCGAATGTTGATCTTGACCGGCTTGCGAGCGCCGACAGGATCAATCTCGCCTTCCTGAATAGCGCGCAGCAGCTTTACCTGCATGTCGAGTGGCAGATCGGCCACTTCATCCAGGAACAGCGTGCCGCCATCCGCTTCCTGGAACTTGCCGATATGCTTGCCGGTAGCGCCGGTGAAAGAACCCTTCTCATGCCCGAAGAGAATCGACTCGACCAGGTTTTCCGGGATGGCGCCACAATTGACGGCAACGAAAGCCCGACCGGCGCGTTCGCTTTCGCCCTGTATAGCACGTGCGATCATTTCCTTGCCGACGCCGGATTCACCTTCGATCAAAATGGGAATGTTCGACTGCGCGCCGCGGCGGCCGAGTCTGAGAACATTGGCCATGCCGCCAGATGTGGCGACGAGATCATCAAACTTGAGCGCGCCTGAAACTTTCTTATTGAGTCGTTTCACTTCTTCCGTGAGCGCGTTGACCTTGAGCAGATTCTGGATCGAGATGCGCAGGCGCTCCGGCGAAATCGGCTTCACCACAAAGTCATCGGCACCGGCGCGCATCGCCTTGACGACGGTTTCGATTGAGCCTTGCGAGGTCTGCACAATGACGGGCAGATCGCCCCTTACGGTTTCGAGCCTCTCGAGGAATTCAAGGCCGGTCATGCCCGGCATCATCAGGTCAAGAATCACGAGATTGACCGATGACCCCGCAGAGCTCAGCAGAACTTCCAAACCCTTCTGACCATTTTCCGCTGTCAAGGCTTCAAAGCCAAACCGCTTTATCATCTCCTCGAGGATTCGGCGCTGTGCGGGCTCGTCTTCGATGATTAAAACGCGATAGGACATCAAGTATTTCTCAACACACCAAGTCTGGAGCCAGCTTCCCCGGAAAGATGCATCTGTGGCACCGGAACCGGACGTTTGAAGAGCCTGTACCTTGCGCCGGATTGGTAAAGGGCTAATTAACATCCTAGACGATTTGGACACACCGATCCGCCTGAGAAATCTCCACATTTTCTGAAATATTGAATTGACCGCAGCACTGCTCCATATGTGCTGCACAGCACACAGTGAAGGAGCCAGTCTTGGCCTCAGTCGAACACCTGCCGGAATGGAACCTTTCCGATCTTTATCCGGCCCCAGATTCATCGCAATTCCAAGCCGATCTCGCGCGTGGTGCGAAGGAGGCAAAAGCCTTTGCCGAAGTCCATCGCGGCAAGGTCACAGGCTATGATGGCACCCAGCTTGCGGCTGCGATCAAAGGCTATGAAGCGCTTTCCGATCTTCTTGGCCGTGTGGGCTCCTATGCCCAGCTCTACTATGTCGGCGATACGACGGATTCGGCGCGGGCGAAGTTTTACGGCGATGTCAGCGACAAGATGACGGACATTTCAACCCAGCTACTGTTCTTCGAGCTTGAACTTAACCGCATCAATGATGCGGCACTGGATAAAGCGCTCAAAGTTCCGGCGCTGGCCCATTACAAACCGTGGCTCGATAATCTCCGCGCCGAAAAGCCCTATCAGCTCGACGACAAGACCGAGCAGCTCTTCCTGGAAAAATCACAGACTAGCTTTGGTGCGTTTAACCGTCTGTTTGACGAGACCATGGCCGGCCTGCGTTTCCATGTGGCTGGCGAAGAGCTGACGCTGGAACCCACGCTCAACCTGATGCAGAACCCGGAGGAAGCAAAGCGCAAGGCTGCCTCCGATGCCTTGGCGAAGACATTTACCGCCAATCTCAAGCTTTTCACGCTGATCACCAACACGCTGGCGAAGGACAAGGATATTTCCGACAAGTGGCGCGGCTTCAAGGACATTGCTGCCGCACGCCATCTTTCCAACCGGGTCGAACCGGAGGTGGTTGATGCGCTGGTGGCAGCGGTGAGTGCAGCCTATCCGCAGCTTTCGCACCGCTATTACAAGATGAAGGCAAAATGGCTGGGCAAGGACAAGCTCATGCACTGGGATCGCAATGCGCCCTTGCCACATGAAGACACGCGTGATGTGCCGTGGGTCGAGGCCGAGCGTATCGTGCTCAAGGCTTACGGTGATTTTGCACCCCAGATGGCTTCCATCGCCAAGACCTTCTTTGACCAGAAATGGATCGATGCACCGACGCGCCCCGGAAAGGCACCGGGTGCTTTCGCGCACCCGACGGTGCCCTCAGCCCATCCCTATGTGCTGCTCAATTATATGGGCAAGACCCGCGATGTGATGACGCTGGCGCATGAGCTGGGGCACGGCGTGCACCAGGTGCTGGCGGCAAAGCAGGGGGCCTTGATGGCGTCCACGCCGCTGACGCTGGCTGAAACCGCATCCGTCTTCGGCGAGATGCTCACCTTTCAGTCGCTGCTCAATGCCACGACCGACAAAAAGAAGCGCAAGGTTCTGCTCGCCGGCAAGACGGAGGATATGATCAACACCGTCGTGCGCCAGATTGCGTTTTATCAATTTGAGCGCAAGCTGCACACGGCGCGCAAGGAGGGTGAGCTGACGCCGGACCAGATCAATCAATTCTGGCTCGAGGTGCAGAAAGAAAGTCTTGGCGAGGGCATTGCGTTTGGCCCCGGCTATGAGAGTTTCTGGACTTACATCGGCCATTTCATTCACTCGCCCTTTTATGTCTACGCCTACGCCTTCGGTGATTGCCTGGTGAATTCTCTCTATGCGCGCTACCGTGAAAGCGAGAAGGGCTTTCAGGAAAAGTACTTTGAGATGCTGAAGGCCGGCGGCACCAAGCATCATTCAGAATTGCTGAAACCTTTCGGCCTCGATGCCACCGATCCCAATTTCTGGCAGAAAGGGCTTTCGGTTATTTCAAGCTTCATTGACGAACTTGAAACGCTCGATTGATGCTCCCACCTGAATTGGTGGAGAAACCAGCATGTACAATTTAGAAATCGATTCAGCCGTGTCGCCAGTTGGCGATGCCGAGATATTCGATGCCTATTCAAGCACCGTGATTCATGCCGTGGATAGGGCGGGTCCGGCCGTGGTGCAGGTTGCCGTTTCCAAGAGCGGCAGGCCTGCCGGGATCGGCTCCGGCCTGATCCTGGCCTCGGACGGTATCGTGATGACCAACAGCCATGTGGTGCATGGCGCATCCGAAATCACGCTGACCAGCGCTGATGGCCAGCGCGGGACGGCGCGCATTCTGGGTGATGATCCGCATACTGATATCGCCGTGTTGCGCACCGATTCCATACTGAAGGCGCCGGCGCTCGACTTTTTCGACTCGCGCCTGGTGAAGCGCGGGCAGATTGCTATTGCCTTGGGCAATCCGCTGGGCTTCGAGCAGACGGTCACGTCGGGGATTGTAAGTGCACTTGGGCGCAGCATGCGCTCCGGCACCGGCCGCCTGATCGATGATGTGATCCAGACTGACGCCGCCTTGAACCCCGGCAATTCCGGTGGGCCATTGGTCGATTCGAAGGGCCGGGTCATCGGCATCAACACCGCCATCATCCCGATGGCCCAGGGCATCTGTTTTTCGGTTGCTGCCAATACTGCACTTGATGTGCTGACCCAGATCCTGCGCTACGGCAAGGTGCGGCGCGCCAGCTTGGGCATCGAAGGCGCTTCAACAGAAATCCCGCGCCACGTGGCGCGGTTTGCGGATGTTGACCAGCTTTCGGGTGTGCGGGTGATGAATGTCACCAAGAATGGACCAGCTGAGGGCGCCGATATCAAGTCCGGCGACCTCATCATTGCTGTCGATGGTCATCAGGTGCAGGGCGTTGACGACTTGTTGCGCCTGCTTAATCATGAGCGGACACGCATGGAGGTGAAGGTGTCGCTGCTACGGCGCGGTGAACGCCGTGACCGCTGGGTGATGACTGACGAACGGCATTAGGTGATTTGCGCGGGTGCCCACGCTAAGAAGGCGCAATGGAAGCACCCGTAACCTACCGCCGGCCCATGCCCGAGGAAGCACAGGCTTTTGCAGCTCTCCATGTGCAATGCTGGCGGGAGGCCTATCCGCCCTATGTGCCAGCCGATTTACTGGCCAGTTTTTCAGCCGAAAAGCGTCTGCCCATGTGGGAGGGCGTGCTGGCCACCGCCGAACGCATCGTGATTGGGGCCTATGTGGCTGATCAGCCCGTGGGTTTCATCATCGCGGGGCCAGCACCCGAACAGCTCATCACAAGCCAGGACGGCCATGTCTGGGCATTGTATATTGCTGCGGCGCAGCATAGGCGCGGGATTGGCCGGAACCTAATGGCTCAGGCGGCCGCCAAATGGCGGGCACGTGGCGGGACTTCGCTCACCGTTGGTGTCTTGCGGGATAATCAACCTGCGCGGGTATTTTATGAATCCCTGGGTGCTAAATTGACAAGAACCGGCACATATGATTGGGACGGCCACGAATTGGCAGATTGCATTTACTGGATAGATGATTTGGCAAAGCTTGCCAAACTTTGCCAAATCGAATAGCCACTTTTTTATGGCCACAATGAATGTTTCCCTGCCCGACAAGATGCGCGAATGGATTGACGGGCAGGTCGCCAGCGGCCGCTACGCCAATGCTTCTGATCTGGTGCGCGATCTCATCCGCGATGCGCAGGAACGGCTGGGGAGGTCCGAGGCCAGGTCTGAAACCCGGCCTCGATAATCGACTCTACAGAAACATGCCACCCGTGGCCTCTATGCGCTGGCCGTTCACCCAGCGAAAGTCATCTGACAGCATGGCCGCTGCCAGGGCGCCAATGTCATCCGGCAGGCCGACGCGGCCCAGGGCGGTGTTGCCGGCAATCGCAGTATTGATCTCCTTGTTATCGCGGGTGCGGCCGCCGCCGAAGTCGGTTTCGATGGCCCCGGGTGCAAGGGTGTTTGCCGAGATGCGGCGCGAGCCCAGTTCCTTGGCGAGATAGCGGGTAAAGACCTCAATACCGCCCTTCATCATCGCGTAGGATGACGAACCTGGGTAGGAAAAGCGTGCGAGACCCGAAGACACATTGATGATCTTGCCGCCATCATTGATTAGCGGCAGCAGCTTCTGCGTCAGGAAGAAGGGAGCCTTGAGATGAATGGTCATGATTTCATCCCATTTCTCTTCGGTGACATCGGCGATCGGCGTGTACATGCCAGTGCCGGCGTTATTGACGAGGTGGTCGAATTTCTGGGTCTTCCAGGAGGTGGAAAGCGCCTGCTTCACGCCCGCCACGAAGGCATCAAACGTTGCAGGTTTTGAAACATCAAGCTGAATGGCCACGGCCTTGCGGCCCTTGGCTTCAATGGCCTTCACCACTGCATCAGCGTCTTCCCTCCTGCTGTTGTAGGTGATGATCGAATCCTGGCCCCTGTCGGCCACATGCAGGGCCATGGACCTGCCAAGGCCGCGGCTGCCACCTGTAATGATATTAATTTTCATCTTGTGCTCCTTGTTCTAGAAGTCTGATGTAGAATTGTGCGGTGCAAACGAAAGTAGGCACCCAAAAAATTCATAGGCACAAAAAGGATACTGTAAATCTATGCTGCGTTCGCAGTTGTCACAGATATGGATTGATCGGCTTTGAACGCAAATTCAGATTTGCGGGCAGGTCAAAAAATCCTTGTTGCCGGGGCTGCCGGGTTTCTCGGTTCTCACCTTGTAGATGCCCTGCTATCGCGCGGGCATTTCGTGATTGGCGCCGACAATTTTCAAACTGGGGTCGTGAAAAATCTCGACCATCTGTCAAAGAACTCAAAGTTTGAGTTATTAAGACATGACATTCAGGCGCCATTACGGATCGACGGCCATCTGGATGTCATTTTTAATTTAGCCTGTCCGGCCTCACCAGTTCACTATCAGGCAGATCCGATAGGAACACTCAAAACTTCAGTCTTGGGCACTTTGAACTTGCTTGAACTTGCAAAAACAAAAGATGCAAAGCTCATTCAAGCGTCAACCAGCGAGGTTTACGGGGATCCGCTTGAGCATCCACAACGGGAAGATTATTGGGGACACGTAAATTCAATGGGTGAGCGCTCGTGTTATGACGAAGGAAAGCGCGCGGCCGAAACCCTGTGTTTTGACTTTCGTCGTATTCATAACATGGATGTGAAGGTAGCGCGTATTTTTAACACCTACGGGCCGCGGATGGATGAGAAAGATGGCCGCGTGGTTTCCAATTTTATTGTGAAAGCTTTGCGCCAGGAACCTGTGCCGGTTTACGGCGATGGCACTCAAACGAGATCCTTCTGCTATGTCGACGATTTGATTGCGGGATTATTGGCATTGGCAAAAGCGCCCGCAAATATCAACGGGCCTATCAATCTTGGCAATCCGTATGAATTCAATATGGTTGAACTTGCACAGTTGATTCTGGCTGCGACTGGTTCAAAATCCAAACTGGTCTTCGAACCTTTGCCCTCGGATGATCCAAAGCAGCGTCGTCCTGATATTTCAAGGGCGAAAAAAGAACTTGCTTGGGAACCCCAGGTGCAACTTCGCGAGGGATTGAATAAGACTATAGACTATTTCAAATCGCTAAATCTGTGCGTCACATAGCTGAAACGACTGATAATTATCTGGGGCAAAATGAAAATAGGAATTATCGGAAGCGGATATATCGGTCTTGTTACAGCCACTTGCCTGGCGAAGACAGGTCACAATATTATTTGTGCAGATGTCAACGCAGATAAAATTGATTTACTGAAGACCGGTGTTTCGCCAATTTTTGAACCGGGTCTCGAAGACATGATTTCGGAGATGCAGGGCGAAGGACGGCTTGTGTTCACGACAAGCATCGCTGAAACCGTGCATTCATCGGATGTGGTGTTTATCGCTGTGGGAACGCCAACTGCGGTTGATGGAAAATCATCTGACCTTTCCCAAGTTTTTTCTGCCGCGTTGGAAATTGCTGCGGCAATCAAAGCCTTCAAGATTATCGTTGTGAAGTCCACGGTTCCGCCGGGAACGGTTCGCAATGTCGGTGAAGCCATGAAATCGGCTTTTTCAAATGTTGATTTTGAAATTGCCTCCAATCCGGAATTCCTGCGTGAAGGCAGTGCCGTCTTTGATTTCATGAATCCTGATCGCATTGTTCTCGGTGTTGAAAGCATGCGCGCGCGCTCTGTGCTTGATGAAGTTTATGCGCCTTGGATCGAAAAAAATGTGGCGGTCCTGCACACGGACTTCGAAAGTGCTGAACTCGTCAAATTTGCCTCCAATGGATTTCTGGCAGCAAAAATTGCCTTCATCAATGAGATGGCGGAATTTTGTGAGCTGGTGGGAGCAAATATTCAGGATGTGGCCACCGGGATGGGGCATGACGAACGCATCGGGCGCAAATTTCTGAATTCGGGCCCGGGTTTTGGCGGTTCATGCTTTCCCAAAGACACCCGCGCGCTTATTTCGCAAGGACGGGGCCTTGGCATCCGGTTGCCGATTGTCGAGGCAACTGAAGAAAGTAATGAACGCACCAAATTGCGCATGGTGCAAAAGGTTCTTGCACTTGCAGACAATGATCTGCACGGAAAAACGCTGGCGATTTTCGGTGTGACATTCAAGGCGGGCACTGACGATATGCGAGAGGCGCCATCACTCACGATCTTGCCGGAACTTTCCAAGTTGGGTGCAGTTTTGCGCGCTGTGGATCCTCAGGGGGAGCGCCATGGCGCTGTTTTGCTTCCGATGGTTTCCTGGTTTGAAGATCCTTATGAGGCCGCAAAAAAGGCAGATATGGTGGTTGTGTTGACTGAATGGATGCTGTTCCGGAATTTGGATTTGAAGAGGCTGGCAGGGCTCATGCGGACCCCAGTGATGGCGGATTTACGCAATATCTATACTCCGGAAGCCCTGCGTATCGCCGGTTTCATCGGGAGTGGTTCCGTGGGTGGTTCAGACAAACAAAATCTCGTTGAGATGACAAAAGCTCATGGATGATAGAACCGAGCATCTCGATGAAGTCACGGACGGGGCGCAACATCATGTGCCCAGTTATCCGCCCGAAATTGAAGCGCTGACCATCGAGCTTCTGGGCAACATTGCCGACAAGTGGACGATGCTGGTTCTGGAAGAGCTTGCCGATGGCAGGCCGCAACGCTTCACGCAGCTGCGCAAGGCGATACCCGGCGTGAGTCAGAAAATGCTGACCCAGACATTGCGGCAGATGGAGCGTCTTGGTCTTGTCGCGCGGCAGATCTATCCTGTGATCCCGCCGCGAGTTGAATATCAGCGCACGGTGCTGGGCCACAAGCTGGGACCGGTCGTCTGTCATCTCTGGGACTGGGTGGCCGACCATGCTGGAGAGATGCAGGTTGCCCGGGAACAGTTTGACAGAAATCTAGAAAGCAGCGTGCCTAAAGACTGATCACGCAACTTTGTTTCGTTTTATGAATCGAATTCATTATTTCCTTGCTTGCGTTTCCGTCTGGTGCTTGAAAAGGTCAGCATAACTGTCCTGTTGAGGAGGCTGACACATGACCGAGCCTGTTTTTCTGCCGGAAGGCATGAAGCCCGCCCATGGCCTCTATGACCCGCGCAACGAACATGATGCCTGCGGCATTGGCCTCTACGCCAACATCCACAACAAGAAGAGCCACGAGATCGTCACGCGTGGCCTCGACATCCTGCGCAACCTTGAACACCGCGGCGCTGTTGGTGCTGACCCGAAGGCCGGCGATGGCGCCGGGATTCTTATCCAAATTCCGCATGAGTTCTTTGCTGCAGAAGCCAAGAGCCTGGGCTTTGAGCTGCCCAGTGCCGGGAACTATGGCGTGGGGTTCCTGTTCATGCCGCGCGATTCCGTTTACCGGCAGGACATCGAGCGCATTTGGTGGGAAGCGGCGCGCGATGAAGGCCTGAAGGTTCTGGGCTGGCGCGATGTACCGGTGAATTCATCGGTGCTTGGCTATTCGGTGAAGGGCACAGAGCCCATCCACCGCCAGGTGTTCATGGGCAAGGGCCCGACCATCCGTGATGAAGCGCATTTCGAGCGCAAGCTGTTTGTGTGCCGCAAGGTGGTTTCGAACCGCGTGCATGATGTGCTGGGCGCCAAGGGGCGTGCCTATTATCCAGTTTCTGTCTCGTGCCGCACGGTGGTCTACAAAGGCCTCGTCCTCGGCAAGGATGTTTCGGAATATTATCTCGACCTGAAGGACGCGCGTGTGCAATCGGCTTTTGCGCTGGTGCATCAACGTTTTTCCACCAACACCTTCCCAAGTTGGCCGCTGGCGCATCCCTACCGCTTCATCTGCCACAATGGCGAAATCAACACGGTGCGCGGCAACTTCAACTGGATGGCGGCGCGCCAGGCCAACATGAAGTCGGATGTTTTGGGCGGCGATCTCGCCAAGCTGTGGCCGATCTCGTTCGAAGGCCAGTCCGACACCGCGATTTTCGATAACGCACTCGAGCTTCTCTACATGGGCGGTTATTCGCTGCCGCATGCCATGATGATGATGATCCCCGAGGCATGGGCCGGCAATCCGCTGATGGATGACGACCGCCGTGCTTTCTATGAACATCACGCCGCAATGATGGAGCCGTGGGATGGCCCCGCCGCCATGGTGTTCACCGATGGCAAGGTCATTGGCGCCACGCTGGACCGCAACGGCTTGCGTCCGTCGCGCTATCTCACCACGGATGACGGCTTCATCATGGCGGCCTCGGAAATGGGCTGTCTTGAATTCGATGAAAGCAAGATCAATCACAAATGGCGCCTGCAGCCCGGCAAGATGCTGCTCATCGACCTTGAGAAGAAGTCGATCATCTCGGATGAAGACCTGAAGAAGGAGCTTTCGACCGCGCATCCCTACAAGGAATGGTTGAAGCGCACGCAAGTTGTGTTGCGCGACCTGCCCAAGGCGAAGACGGCACGGCCCAAGATCACCGTGCCGCTGCTCGATAGGCAGCAGGCCTTCGGCTACACCAAGGAAGATCTCGCCATTCTGATGGCGCCGATGGCGGAAACAGGCCAAGAAGCCGTGGGCTCGATGGGCAATGATGCACCGATCTCGGCGCTGTCAGACCGCTCCAAGATGCTGGACACTTACTTCAAGCAGAACTTTGCGCAGGTGACCAATCCGCCTATCGATCCGATCCGCGAAGAACTGGTGATGAGTCTTGTCTCCTTCATCGGCCCGCGCCCCAATCTGCTCGATCTCAAGGGCACATCGAACCACATGCGGCTTGAAGTGTCGCAGCCGATCCTCACCAATGAGGAGCTGGAGCGTATTCGCAACATAGGCTCGGTGCGTGACAACCCGTTCAAGACAGCGACACTCGACATCACCTACGATGTCGCCAACGGCCCTGAATATATGGAAGCCGCACTCGACAGCGTGTGCATGCTCGCGGAACGCGCCGTGCATGACGGCTATAACATCATCATCCTTTCAGACCGCGCCGTTTCTGCCGAGCGCGTGCCCATTCCGTCGCTGCTCGCGACTTCCGCGACGCATCATCACCTGATCCGCAAGGGTCTGCGCACACAAGTGGGACTGGTGGTGGAATCGGGCGAGCCGCGCGAGGTGCACCAGTTCTGCACGCTCGCTGGTTATGGCGCCGAGGCGATCAACCCCTATCTCGCTTTCGAAACGCTGGAAGCGATGCTGCCGACGCTCGATGAAAAGATCAGCGGCTATGAAGCAGTAAAGCGCTTCATCAAGGCGGTCGACAAGGGCATCCTCAAGGTGATGTCGAAGATGGGCATCTCGACCTATCAGTCCTATTGCGGCGCGCAGATTTTCGATGCCGTGGGTCTTTCGTCGGACTTCGTGAAGAAGTATTTCACCGGCACGGCGACCAACATCGAAGGTGTGGGCCTCGCCGAGATTGCCGAAGAAACCTTCCGCCGCCACGAAGATGCCTTCGGCCTCAATCCGGTTCTGACCACGTCACTCGATGTTGGCGGCGACTATGCGCAGCGCATGCGCGGTGAAGCGCATGTGTGGACGGCAGAGACCGTCTCCTCGCTGCAGCATGCGGTGCGCGGCAATTCGCTCGACAAGTACAAGGAATATGCGCGCCACATCAATGAACAGAACGAGAAGCTGAAGACGATCCGGGGCCTGTTCCGCATCAAGACGGCGGAAGAAATGGGCAGGCAGCCTGTGGCGCTCGAAGAGGTCGAACCGGCCAAGGACATCGTCCGACGTTTTGCCACGGGGGCCATGTCCTATGGCTCGATCAGCCGCGAGGCGCATACGACGCTGGCCATTGCGATGAACCGCATCGGCGGACGGTCGAACACGGGCGAGGGCGGTGAGGAATCCGACCGCTTCAAGCCGCTGCCCAATGGCGACTCGATGCGCTCGGCCATCAAGCAGGTGGCCTCGGGCCGCTTTGGCGTCACGGCGGAATATCTGGTCAACTCCGACATGATGCAGATCAAGATGGCGCAGGGTGCCAAGCCCGGCGAAGGCGGGCAGCTGCCAGGCCACAAGGTTGACAGCGTGATCGCCAAGGTGCGCCATTCGACGCCCGGCGTGGGTCTGATCTCGCCACCGCCGCATCATGACATCTATTCGATTGAAGATCTCGCGCAGCTGATCTTCGATCTGAAGAACGTGAATCCAGCGGGCCTTGTGTCGGTGAAGCTGGTTTCCGAAGTGGGTGTCGGCACGGTGGCCGCAGGCGTCTCCAAGGCCCATGCCGACCATGTCACGATCTCAGGCTATGAAGGGGGCACGGGTGCTTCGCCACTCACTTCGATCAAGCATGCAGGCTCACCCTGGGAAATCGGGCTGGCTGAAACGCAGCAGACGCTGGTGGCCAATGATCTGCGCGGCCGCATCTGCGGTGCAGGCCGATGGTGGCATCCGCTCCGGCCGTGACGTGCTGGTTGCAGCGCTGCTCGGCGCCGATGAAATCGGTTTTGCCACAGCGCCTTTGATTGCAGCGGGTTGCATCATGATGCGCAAGTGCCATCTCAACACCTGTCCCGTAGGCGTGGCGACGCAAGACCCCGAACTGCGCAAGCGCTTCAAGGGCCAGCCCGAGCATGTCATCAACTTCTTCTTCTTCGTGGCTGAAGAGCTGCGCGGGCTCATGGCAAGCCTCGGCATCAAGAAGTTTGAAGAGCTGATCGGCAAGACCGAATGGCTCGACACCAAGAAGGCGATTGCGCATTGGAAGGCCAAGGGCCTCGACTTCACCAAGCTCTTCGCCAAGGCCGATGTGACGGGCCCGGTCGCGACACGCCGCGTGCAGGCGCAGGACCACGGCATCGACAAGATTCTCGACCGCGACACTGATTGCGAAGGCTGCGCCCGCGCTGGAAAAGCGCGAGAGTGTTGTCATTGAAAGCAAGATCCGGAACCGCGACCGCACGGCGGGCGCCATGCTCTCGGGCGAAGTCGCCAAGCGCTTCGGCCATGAAGGCCTGCCGGAGGACACAATCACGGTGAAGCTGACAGGCACCTCGGGGCAAAGTTTTGGCGCATGGGCTGCGCATGGCGTGACGCTCGATTTGACCGGCGAAGGCAACGACTATGTCGGCAAGGGTCTCTCGGGCGGCAAGATCATCATCAAGCCTGCCGAGAATATCGGCTTTACTCCGGAGAACTCGATCATTGTCGGCAACACCGTGCTTTACGGCGCCATCACCGGTGAATGTTATTTCCGCGGCGTGGCGGGTGAACGCTTTGCCGTGCGCAACTCGGGCGCTGTCGCCGTCGTTGAAGGTGTCGGCGACCACGGCTGTGAATACATGACAGGTGGTTGCGTGCTGGTGATCGGGCCCACAGGCCGCAACTTTGCCGCCGGCATGTCGGGTGGTGTCGCCTATGTGCTCGATGAGGACAATAGCTTCGAGAAACGCTGCAATCTTTCGATGGTCGATCTTCAGCCGATCCCGGAAGAGGAGGAATTGCTGGAAAGAAAAATGCATCATGGCGGTGATCTTGAAGGCCACGGGCTTGTCGACATCACCTCGAAGATGGACCGCAATGACGGCAGTCGCATCCACGAGCTTCTGGCGCGCCATTACAAATACACAGGGTCAAGCCGCGCCAAAGTGATCCTCGATAATTGGGGCGACTATCTGCCGAAGTTCGTGAAGGTTATGCCGGTTGAATATGCGCGTGCGCTCAAGGACCTTGAGAAGGCGCAGGAAACGTCTGACGGCATGACGGTTGGCGTCAAGAGGAGCGCGTAAGATGGGCAAGATCACGGGCTTCCTCGAGATCGACCGGCAGGATCGCAAATATGCACCGGCGGCTGACCGAGTGCGCAACTATAATGAGTTCTTCATTCCGCTGGGCGATGAAGGCACCAAGACACAGGCGGCGCGCTGCATGAATTGTGGCATTCCCTACTGCCACACTGGCTGCCCGGTGAATAACCAGATTCCGGACTGGAATGACCTCGTCTATCACAGCCAGTGGGAAGAGGCTTCGCGCAACCTCCATTCCACCAACAACTTCCCGGAATTCACCGGGCGCGTCTGTCCTGCGCCCTGCGAAGCGTCGTGCACGCTGAACATTGACGACAACCCTGTCACCATCAAGACGATCGAGTGTGCCATCGTTGACAAGGCGTGGGAAAATGGCTGGCTGAAGCCGATCATTGCCGCTGACAGAACGGGCAAGAAGGTTGCCGTGGTGGGCTCCGGTCCTTCCGGGCTCGCCGCCGCCCAGCAATTGGCGCGCGCTGGCCATGAGGTGCATCTGTTCGAGAAGAACGCCAAGGCTGGCGGGCTGATGCGTTACGGCATTCCCGACTTCAAGATGGAAAAGCATCTCATTGATCGCCGCGTGTCGCAGATGGAAGCCGAAGGTGTCAGCTTCCACTATGGCGCACACATTGGTGTGACGCAGGATGCCAAGCAGCTGATCGACAGTTTTGATGCCGTGGTGCTGACTGGCGGTTCGGAAAAGCCGCGTGATCTTCCCATTCCGGGGCGTGAACTCAACGGCGTGCATTTCGCCATGGAGTTCCTGCCGCAGCAGAACCGCCGCGTCTCGAAGGAACCGCCGCTTGATAACCGGCCGATCCTGGCGACAGGCAAGCATGTGGTGGTCGTGGGCGGCGGTGACACGGGCTCGGACTGCATCGGCACTTCGGTGCGTCAGGGTGCGCTTTCGGTGACACAAATTGAAATCATGCCGAAGCCGCCGGAGAAGGAAAACAAGGCGCTTACCTGGCCAAACTGGCCGATGAAGCTGCGCACGTCATCGTCGCATCAGGAAGGTGCGGAGCGAGACTTTTCCGTTCTCACCAAATCGCTGGAAGGCCAGAACGGCGATGTAAAGATCCTGAAATGCGCGCGTGTCGGTTGCCGACATGAAGGAAATTCCTGGCAGCGAATTTGAGCTGAAGGCCGATCTGGTGCTGCTCGCCATGGGCTTTGTGCATCCGGTGCAGGAAGGCATGCTCAAAAGCCTTGGGGTCAAACTCGATCCGCGCGGCAATGTCGATGCCACTGTCAGGGAATATAAGACGTCGGTGGACAAGGTGTTCTCGGCTGGTGACATGCGGCGTGGGCAATCGCTGGTGGTGTGGGCTATCCGCGAAGGCCGCCAGGCTGCCAGTGCGGTCGATCAATTCCTGATGGGTGAAACGACATTGCCGCGGTAAGCGGAAAGCACGAAGGATCACGTCATGGCGCGACTGGAATTGAGGCCGAATTGCGAACTCTGCGACAAGGATTTGCCGCCGCACAGCGCGGAGGCACGCATCTGCACCTATGAATGCACCTATTGTGCGGATTGTGTAGAAAACGTGCTGCACAATGTCTGCCCCACCTGCGGCGGGAATTTTGTGCCGCGGCCTTTCCGGCCTTTGAAATCCTGGCGTCCGGAGGAAAAACTGGGGCTGGGCTTTAACCCGGCCAGCACCACGCGGATTCACACGCCTTACAGCAGGGAAAACATTGCTGCACATGTCGCGGCGATCAAGGATCTGTCGCCCGCAAAGCGGTGAGGGTCAAAACCCCTCGTTCAAGCGCACGAAGCTGAAACCTTCGGACTTCAATTTCAAAATGCCCTCCACCACGCCATCGCCCGCGGGCCGCGTAGGCTGATTGATATGCGCAATGATGACATCGCCATCCCTGGCCTCGCTGATCACATGGGCCGCATGTTCCCTGGACCAGCTGGCGCCGCCATCGCCTGACATGGAAAAGCCGCCCACGTCGAAGCCGAGCGACTTGATAAGTTCGAGCGAGCTTGCCGTGTATTCGGCTGCCGCACCACGATACCAGCGTGGCCAGTGGTAAAATTGTCTCTGCACGGCAGCCGCGCCATCTTCCACCTCCGCCGCCACGGCTTTGGGCGAGCCCGCCGGCACCAGACCAAACACCGGCTCCGGCACATCAATGGCCGGAACGTGCCTGGCGCCGTGATTTTCGACTTCGAAAAGTTCAGGATGTGCCTTCAATGTCGCTATGGTGGCAGGGTTACGCTTCAGCCATCGGCCAGTCACGAAGATGGTGGCCTTGATCTCATTCTCGAGCAGGGCCCTCATGATGCGCTCGTCGGTTTTTCCAGTACAGGCATCAAAAGTGAGGGCCACGCGCCTTTCGCCTGCGGGCGATGGTTGCATGTGCATGTGATACTCGACGAGTGTCACAGCTCCGGCGCGTGGAACGAAAGCCGCCAAAAGAAGAAAAAATGAGTAAAGGATATTTTTCATTCTTTCTGCTTTAAATCGCATTATATACTTGATTGATTGAAATGCGCATCCTGCACAGGTTTGATGTGTGGCCGCGCCTTCACGGCATTTGCCAAGGCCAGCACCTTGGGGCAGTTTTCTGCAAGCCAATCCTGTTCCATCCACTGCGCCAGCATCCAGATATAGATGTCGAGAACTGAAAACGGGTGGCCGAGGAAATACGGCCCGGCGCTGATCTGTTTTTCCAGGATGAGATAGTGCCGCTCGACATATTTGACGGCAGCGCTGGCGATGGAAGAAGCGTGTCCGGGATCATCCGAATAGCGGCCGGAATAGGCTTTGCGCAGTTCGCCTTCGTAGATATTGACGGCGAGGAAGACGAGCCAGCGGTCATGAAGCGCACGCGCAGTGCTGCCGGGCCTTGGCGCCAAATTTGCTTTTGGAAAAGCATCGGCGATGTGCAGCATGATGGCTGCAGCCTCGGTCAGCACCGTGCCGTCAGGCAAAATCAAAGCCGGAATCTGCTGGCGTGGATTGATGGCGGTGAAAGCCTTGTCGAAATGCTCTTTCCTGCTGGTGTCGACGTGCACAGTTTCAAAATCAGCACCAGCCTCGCGCAAAGCCGCTTCCACCGAGACGGAACCGGAACCCGGCCCACCATAGAGAACATATTTCGCCATGCTCAGTTGCCGGTGATCGCCGCTTCGAGAATGTCGAGACCTTCTTTCAGAACCAGATCAGATGCTGTCAGTGGCGTGAGCAGGCGGATGGTGTTGGCATAGACACCGCAGGACAGGATCAACAGGCCCCGCTCCAGGCATTTTGCAACCAGCGCCTTGGTGCCCGCGGCATCGGGCTCGTGTGAACCGGCCTTGGTCACCACGTCGAAGGCGCACATGGCGCCGAGGCCTCGAATGTCGCCAATCGGCATGCCCTTGCCCTTGTCCTTGATGGCCTGCATGCGCTTCATGATGGTTTCACCCTGCTTCAGCGCCTTGTTCAGAAGATCTTCCTTTTCGAAGGCTTCGAACACGCCAAGTGCGGCAGCACAGGCCACGGCATTGCCAGCATAGGTGCCGCCGATGCCGCCCGGATCGGGCGCATCCATGATCGCGGCCTTGCCGACCACGGCGGCGAGCGGGAAACCACCGGCCAAAGACTTGGCTGCGGTCATCAGATCCGGCTCGACGCCGAAATGCTCCATGGCAAAAAACTTGCCGGTGCGGCCAAAACCCGACTGGATTTCATCGGCGATCAAGAGAATGCCATGCTCGTCACAGAGCTTGCGCAGGCGCACCATCAGTTCCTTGGGAGCCACGTAGAAGCCGCCTTCGCCCTGCACAGGTTCAATGATGATGGCGGCCACACGGCTCGGCTCGACGTCACACTTGAACAGGAGTTCGATCGCGTGGATTGATTCCTCCACCGAGATGTTCCGGTGCGCGACCGGGAATGGCACATGCCAGATGCCGGGAGGCATGGGGCCAAATTTCAGCTTGTAGGGTGCGACCTTGCCAGTCAGCGCCATGCCCAACAGCGTTCGGCCATGAAAGCCGCCATGGAACGCAATGACATCACTGCGGCCGGTATAGGCGCGGGCAAACTTGATCGCGTTCTCGACCGCTTCGGCGCCGGTCGTGACCAAAGCTGATTTCTTCTCGCCGGAAATAGGCGCTACGGCATTGAGCTTTTCACAGACTTCGATGAAAGGCTCATAGGGCATCACCATGGCGCAGGTGTGGGTGACCTTCTCGAGCTGTTCATAAACACGCTTCATCACCAGATGGATGGCGGTGGCCGGTGTTGACCACGGCAATGCCACCGCCAAAGTCGACGTAGCGGTTGCCTTCAATATCCCAGATTTCGGAATTTTCTGCCCTGTCGGCCATGACGGGCGCACCCATGCTGATGCCGCGCGACACGGCCTTGGCGCGGCGCTCGACCCAGGCCTTGTTGGATCCGGCCGGTTGGCGGGTGATGGGTGCGTTCATGATAAGCTCCTTGGGTTGTGGCGGTTTTACGCTGGCGACTGGGGCCGCTCAACCGGATTCCATGGCACCAGTTGGCGCAGGACCTTTGAGGCTGTTAAGGTCTCTCCATGCGCCGTTCTGTCCTTGCCCCCGTCACACTTCCCGAATTTGGACTCCCCAGTAGCGAGCCGATTCTGGGTCGCAGTATCTATCAAGCCCGCATTGACCGGCTGCGCTCCGCCTTCTCGGCGAAAGGCCTCGATGCCGTGGTGATTTATGGCGACCGCGAGCATGTCGCCAATATTTCCTGGGCCACAGGCTATGATCCGCGCTTCGAAGAAGCTCTGCTCGTGGTGACGAAGGACAGGCGTCCCATGCTGTTTACCGGCAATGAGGGCTTTCCCTATGCCGAAACCGCAGCAGGGGATTTTGACCGCGCGCTTTGGCAGCACCTCAGCCTGATGGGCCAGCCGCGTGATCAGGAAAAGCCATTGCAGCATCTTTTTCAGCAGGCGGGCTTGCGACCGGGCATGGCGATTGGGCTTGCGGGCTGGAAGGGCTACGAAGATGAGAGCGGACGCTATGACCCTGACTGGTTCGAGACACCGCATTATCTGGTGGAAACGCTGAAGCAGTTTGGCCATGTGCGCAACGCGGCCGACCTGTTCATGAACCCGGTCGATGGCCTGCGCATCATCAACGAAGTGGATCAGCTGGCGCGCTTTGAATTTGCAGCCACGCATTCTTCGCAGCGCGTGAGGAATGTGGTGCTCGGCGCCAGGCCGGGGATGAGCGAATATGAAGCCTGCAGCAAGATGGGCTTTGATGGTTTTCCGCTCTCGGTGCACATCAACATGTGTTCGGGGCCGCGCGCCAAATATGGGCTGCCCAGTCCTTCGTTCCGGGTGATGGAGCTGGGCGATCCGATTGTGCTTGGCGTGGGGCTGATGGGTGCTCTCAATTGCCGGGCCGGTTTTCTGGCGGTCAGTGCCGAGGACCTTCAGCCTGGCATTCGAGACTATACCAGCAAACTGGTTGCGCCCTATTTTGCGTCTGCTGTGGCCTGGTATGAAACCATCGGTCTCGGTGTGACGGGAGGCGAAGTCTATAGCCGTGTCATGGAGCTGGTGGGCGACAGTTTCTTTGGTATCGGCCTTAACCCTGGGCACTACATCCATCTCGACGAGTGGGTGCATTCGCCGATGAAGAAGGGCAGCAGTATCCGGTTGCGCTCGGGCATGGCGCTGCAGTGCGACATCATCCCGGCAACTGGCACGGACTACTTCATGGCGAATATCGAGGATGGCATTGCGCTTGCCGATGTGTCCCTGCGTTCGGCTTTTGCCGCAAAATATCCGGAGGCGTGGCAACGCATCGAAGCAAGGCGCGATTTCATGATGAACACGCTGGGCATCTGCCTGAAGCCGGAGGTGCTGCCGTTCAGCAACATGGCGGCCTGGCTACCGCCGTTCTGGCTTTCGCCACATCTTGCCATGAAGATGCGGGCGAGCCATGCATGACCTCATTCGCGCTTCAGCGCGCGAGGTGGTGGGTTGGCTCAAAGCAGGTGAAGTTTCGCCATTAGAATGTCTCGCGGTTCTGCAAGCCCACGTGGCGGAGACCAATCCAAAAATCAATGCGCTCGTGACGTTGTGTTTTGACCGCGCGGAACGGAATGCCCGTGAATTGATGAAACGGCCCATGGAGAAGCGCGGAGTTTTGGCGGGCCTGCCGGTGCCAATCAAGGACCTCACCGATGTGGCGGGGGTTCGCTCCACCCAAGGCTCGCGCATCTTTGCCAACCGGATCGCCGAAACCTCCGACCTTCTGGTGCAACATCTCGAAGGCGAGGGTGGCCTGATTTTTGCGATGTCGAATACGCCCGAGTTCGGGGCAGGCGGACACACCTTTAATGACGTTTTCGGGGTGACCCGAAACCCTTGGAACATGGCGTTGTCGGCGGCGGGCTCTTCAGGCGGGGCCGCCGCCGCCCTAGCTACCGGCATGGCATGGCTGGCCCATGGTTCCGACATGGGGGGCAGCTTGCGCAATCCGGCCAGTTTCTGCGGGGTCGTGGGACTGCGGCCTTCGCCTGGACGGGTTGCCGCCAGCGTATTCAGCAAGATCGATGGCACATTGGGCGTGGAAGGGCCGATGGCGCGCAATATCACGGATCTGGCGTTGCTGCTCGATGCGATGAGTGGGGCTGAAGCGGGCGATCCGCTTTCCCTGCCGCGCAAGATGCGTCAGTTTCCAGAATGCTGTTGCCACGCCAAGAAAGCCGAAGCGCGTTGCCGTGAGCCGCAATCTCGGCATCACGCCGGTTGATCCGGAAGTCGCGACGCTCATTCTGGCTGCGGCAGCGAAGTTTGCTGGAGAAGGCGTGATTGTCGAAGAGGCGCATCCTGATCTCAGTGAAGCCATGCATTGCTTCCAGACTTTGCGCGCACTGGGCTTTGCCACCGGCATGCGCGGTTTGTTGCAGGACCATCGTGATCTCCTGAAGCCGGAAGTGATCTGGAACATCGAAAAGGGTTTGCGCCTGAGCGGTGAGGAGATTGCGATTGCCGAAGCCGAACGTGGCGCGATGTTCCGGAAGATGCATGAGTTCCTCAGCACCTATGACCTGCTGCTGTGTCCGGCCACGATTGTGCCGCCGTTTCCGGTTGCAGAGCGTTTTGTCACATCATGCGCGGGCGTTGAGTTTGAAACCTATGTGGACTGGCTGCTGATTGCGGCCGTGGCCACGCTCTGTGCCTGCCCGGCGCTTTCGATGCCCTGCGGATTCACGGCGTCTGGCTTGCCCGTCGGGCCTGCAGGTGATCGCCCCCAACCGGCAGGAAGCCAAGCTGCTGAGCATGACGCGCTGGATCGAGGATGCGCTGGGGCTCGGGTCTCTGACACCCATTGATCCGCGCGTGCCAAATCTTGAGGCGCTGCATGAGCAAAGCTGACTGGTTTGAACGGCAATACATGCCCAGCCTTACGGTTGCCGATGCGGCTTCCTTCCTTCGGCGCTGGGAACATCAGGCCGCCGAAACGCGGCGAAAATTCTCCTTCATTCCCGATATCCGCTACGGGCCGGATCCGCGCGAGGTTCTGGATTATTTTCCCGCACAGAATGCCAAGGGCTGTTTCGTCTTCATTCATGGCGGCTATTGGATCGAATTCACCAAGACCGAGACGAGCTGGGTTGCCGACAGTTTTCTGGAGCAGGGGCTTTCGGTTGCTCTCGTTAATTATCCGCTGGCGCCGCAGGTGACCGTTCCTGACATCCGCGCCTCCTGCCTCAGGGCTTTCGCGCATCTCTATAGCAAGGTGTTGAGCCCAGTGGAGCGCGGGGCCGTGGTGGTCAGCGGACATTCAGCTGGTGGTTATCTTGCGGCAGCCTATCTCACCGAGAATTGGACCACGCACGGCCTGCCTCTCCAGCCCTTTGCCGGGGTGATGTCGCTGTCAGGTGTTTTCAATCTGATCCCCCTGATCAACACCAGCCTGCGCGATCCGCTGCAGCTGACAATGACATCAGCCGAGACTTGGAGCCTGACAGGTGTGACGCCGAAGACGGCGGCACCTCTGGTGCTGGCCGTGGGCGCCGAAGAGTCGGAAGAATTCTTTCGCCAGACCGGGACACTCGCGCATGTGTGGGCGGGCATGAAGCCCCATGCCATTGAAATTGAGGGTGCTAATCACTTCACCATTCTGGACAGTCTGGCATCTTCCGACGGTGTCCTGAACCGCCTTGCGGTTGCTTTTACCCAAGGCTAATAGTTTGGTCATAAAGGAGACTTTCATGACGACTTCGCTTGCCACCCGCCTGATGCCTGTTGAAAACGCCGCGTTGCGCAATGTCATTCTGGCAGTGGTGGGAAGCCTGATTGTTGCAGGCTCGGCGCAGATCACCGTGCCCTTCTGGCCGGTGCCGATGACGCTGCAAACCCTGGCCGTATTGCTGGTTGGCGGTGCCTACGGCCTGCGGCTAGGTGCGGCCACGCTCACACTCTATGCCTTTGAAGGTGCCATTGGCCTGCCATTCTTCTCCGGTGGCAAGAGTGGCCTTTTTGATGACAAGCTTGATTACATCTTCCCGACGCCCACGCTGGGTTATATCGCTGGCTTCATTCTCGCCGCTGCGGTTGTCGGCTATCTGGCGCAGAGCGGCTGGATTTCCTCGCTCGGCAAGATGGTGGTGGCTTCGCTCGTTGGCGCTGGCTTGATCTATGTGCCGGGCGTGCTGTGGCTGGGCACCTGGTTCATGGCCACCAAAGGAATGGAATTTGGCGACACAGTCATGGCCTCTTTTCAATACGGCATTCTGCCCTTCGTGCTGGGTGACGTGATCAAGTCGATCATTGGAGGTTTTGCGCTTTCCAGCGCATGGTCAGGCTTGAAGCGCTGATCACACCGGCTCGTAGTCTGTCATTCCACGAATGTAGTTGTTGAGACCGGCAGGGCGCGTGGTGCTTTCAGCGCTGCGCCGCGCACAATGCGCAACATCACACAGGCGGCAGGCGATGCCGAAGGGGCGCTTTGGTAAATCCGCTGGCGCAGTGAACAGAGCAACATTTATCGTGCCCTCGCGGTGGGCCAAAACCGAGAAGGACTTTCCTTCAAGCGGCTGCATGGTGGCGGCATGCCAATTCACTTCTTCATCAAAAAGCGGAAGCTGACCACAGAGCGGGAAATCTTTGCTGAGAAAGAAGGGAAGTTTTCCGACACGCCTTGTCACCTGTCCGGTGGTCTCGAGAGCCAAGAAACCGACTTCGTCAAACAACATGGCCTGCCGCGCCATGGCGTTGGTTACTGAAATCGAGAAGCGGCGCGCCAGTGTACACACATCGTTTTTCAATTCTTCCGATGAAGCCGAGAATTTTCCGCGCGGACAAAGGATCATCAGGGCCAGTGCATCGGTGAGATAGGCCTTTACGTGCCTCATGCTCTGCGCATCCGCGGTGAATGGCGAGGCTGCGCAAATGCTTTCAAGCTTTTCCTTGCCTTCGAGCCGCGCAAGGAGATGCGCGGTTTCGAAGATGCGATCCTCGAAGTTCAATCTCTCCGAAATCATCAGCCGCTGGCTGTGACGGTCGTAACGCGCGCGATCCATGCCGAGGATAGTTGCCGGAAGGATGCGGGTATCAATGCCGAGGCTCGAGCGCAGCCGCGCCTTGAGGCCGCCAAGGACATCATCCTTGGGTGCAAGCTCGCTCCAAATGTCTTCAGCGAGGTCTTCAAGCTCTTCGAAACGACGCTCGGCAAGCCAATCATCGATTTGCAGCGATGTAGTGGAAGGGGGGGCGCCGCGCGCGGCATCGGCTAGGCGCTTGAGTGATTCACGGTAGGCGGAGAACAGTTTCAGGGCCGCTTGTGCAAAGTTGGGCGCAGCATGCAGCAGTTCCCTCGTCTCGTTTCCGGGCGGCACCTCGCCCTGCAGCAGGGGGTCGGCCAGCATCTCCCGGATGGGCTGGAGCAGCGCGTGCGCCGCTTCATCCGCCGCTAATTCCGAAACGTCGATGCCCTCCATGGATGAAAGCCTGAGAACAACCTGAGCCGTCAGTGGCCGCTGGTCGCGCTCCATGAGATTGAGATAGCTCGGCGAGAGGCCGAGGCTTTCCGCAAAAGCCGATTGGCTGAGGCCGCGCTTGAGCCGCAGGCGGCGCAAACGGGACCCGGCAAAGATCTTGGTCTGGTTCATTGACAGGATTTACATAACTGTATTGATAGATTTACAAAACTATACACAATTACTCGATGAATGGGCGTTCTTCCAGTCAAAATTGCCAGTTGATGTGTAAAGACTTGTCATAACCACTCTTTTGGAGAATCCTATGACAAGTTTTGAAGCCCTGATTCCGACTGCACCTTACAAAAGATTTGACGGGATTAGGCGGCCCTACAGCGCCGGAGAGGTCCAGAGGCTGCGGGGTTCCATCACCCAGCGTTACACGCTCGCCGAAATGGGCGCCAAACGGTTGTGGCAGCTGCTGCAAGATGAGCCTTTCACCAATGCGCTTGGCGCACTCTCTGGCAATCAGGCCATGCAGATGGTGCGCGCCGGGCTCAAGGCCATCTATCTTTCCGGCTGGCAGGTGGCGGCGGATGCCAATGTCGCCGGGGCCATGTATCCCGATCAGTCCCTCTATCCAGCGAATTCCGGACCGGAACTGGCGCGCAAGATCAACAGGACACTGCAACGCGCTGACCAGATTGAACATGCCGAGGGCCACAAGAGCGTCGAGACCTGGTTTGCGCCGATCGTCGCCGATGCCGAAGCGGGTTTTGGCGGGCCGCTCAATGCCTTCGAGATCATGAAGGCCTATATTGAAGCCGGCGTGGCCGGTGTGCACTTTGAAGACCAGCTCGCCTCCGAAAAGAAATGCGGCCATCTGGGCGGCAAGGTCCTCATTCCAACATCGGCGCATATCCGCAATCTCAATGCGGCGCGTTTGGCCGCAGACGTGATGGGCGTGCCAACGCTGATTGTCGCACGCACCGACGCCGAGGCAGCCAAGCTCATCACTTCCGACATTGACGAGAATGACAAGCCTTTCGTGCTTTCTGACGCGCGTACGCCGGAGGGCTTCTATCATGTGAAGAACGGCATGGCTCCGTGCATTGCGCGTGCGATTGCTTATGCGCCCCATTGTGACCTGATCTGGATGGAGACTTCGACTCCCGATCTGGCGCAAGCGAAGAAGTTCGCCGAAGCGGTGCGGAAAGATCATCCCCGCAAGATGCTGGCCTATAATTGCTCTCCCAGCTTCAACTGGAAGAAGAAGCTTGATGAGGCAACCATTGCAAAGTTCCAGTGCGAACTGGGAGCCATGGGCTACAAGTTCCAATTCATCACGTTGGCCGGCTTCCATCAACTCAATCATGGCATGTTCGAACTGGCGCGCGGTTATGCGGCCGAACAGATGACGGCCTATTCGCGTCTGCAGGAGGCGGAGTTTGCTTCGGAATTACAGGGCTACACAGCGACGCGGCATCAGCGTGAAGTCGGGACCGGCTATTTCGATCTCGTCTCGACCACCATCACGGGCGGAACATCATCAACAACGGCGATGAAGGATTCCACCGAACATCAGCAATTCAAGGCCGCAGAATAGGAGGACACCATGCTGCAAACCCATGTGCGCGACCGGGCCGAGGCTCAGACGAGTTCAATGAACGAAAAACAGAGCCATGCCATCCGCCAGCTCGCCAACGAATTGCACAGGCTTAACAATGCGGTGATCGCCGCCGTTGATGCGGGACTTTCAGTTGAGCTGCAGCGCGGTGCACGCCACCATGCCGAAGGCGGATTCTGGGGCGATCTCATGATCCCCATCGTGGTGAAGCAGGCTTCGAAAACTTGTACGTCTGACATTTAGGGGAAATGGTCGGAGTGAGAGGATTCGAACCTCCGACCCCCTGCTCCCGAAGCAGGTGCGCTACCAGACTGCGCTACACTCCGATCTGGTGGCGCTCCTATAAACAGAGAATTCCGGGGGTGCAAGACGATTGCTCTGGCGCACTGATGTGGCTATAGAGCGCCTCGCGCCGCCGCATTTTGTGCCGGCCATTGGCCCCTTCGGGGGGCCGTTTTCAGTTGGGGCGTCGCCAAGCGGTAAGGCACCGGATTTTGATTCCGGCATTCGGAGGTTCGATCCCTCCCGCCCCAGCCAATCATTTTCTCACGATTGTGGACGCCAGGGGATTTGGATTTCGAGATAGGCGTTGTGTCCAGTCAGGGGCGCTACAAGGTCTGTCGATCCAGCCCATTGCGCATTCAGGCTCTGCATCATCAGTTCGATGATCTTACTGCCGATGCCGCTTTCACCACCCGACTCCTTGATGTTTCCTCGGCCATCATCCTGAACAGACAAAAACACCCCGGTGTTGGATCCCTGATCGGTTGTGCTGTTCAGCGCCTTCAGCGTCACCACAATTTTTCCGCCCATCCGCCCGCCGAAAGCATGCCTGATCGCATTGGTGACAAATTCGTTGACAATCACCGAAATCGAAAGGGAATCCCTTGCCGGAATTTCGAGCGGCGCGAGATCCTGAATGATCTCGATGCCGTGCAGCGTGGCAAGTTCGCGCAACTCGTCGAGCATCATGCCGATCTGCGGGCGGTAATCCACGAAGCCATCATGGCTGGCGAGTTGAAACCGTCTCTGGCTGGCGCCAATGGCCTGAATGCGTCCGCGTACATCCTCCAGCGCGCGTTTCACGCTTTCATCTTTGGATTCGCGGGCCTGCAGTGAGACCAGGCTTGCCACAATGGAAATGTTGTTGCCCACGCGGTGTGTGGCATCTGAAAGCAATGCTTCTACCCGTTGCGCTTCGCGTTTCAGATCCCCGGTGCGCTGTTCCACCAGTTTTTCCAGCTCCTCGGAACGGAAGGAAAGGCGCTTGCGTTCTGTTTCCCGTCGTTTCAGATCACTCGCAAATTGAAAACCCAGAACCGGAAACAGCAAGAGAAGCGCCAGGCCGCACCAAGGCAATAAACGGCGGAAGGTATTCTGAATGTCGATGCTTTGTTGAAATTTGCGGCCAAGAATGTTGTCCGTCGCCTGGCGAATCTGGTCCATGAAATTCTTGCCTTTGCCAGACTTCACCATGTCGAGCGCCGCAACGGCGTTTCCATTTTGAGCGAGATCAATTGTCTGCTTGATTTCGTCGAGCTTTGATCGCGATAAATCGTCAATGGTATTGAGATCGGCGTCGTCGCCCGGCACCATGCCTATCTTTTCGAGCTGCAGCTTGAAGGTGGCGAGGAGAGTGGGGATTTGCTGCTCTGACGTTTCGAAAGGCTGGAGATATGATTGATCACCGGTCAGCAAAAATCCACGCTGGGCCGTTTCAGCATCCAGTTCTGCCTTGATCAATTCGTGAACCGTGGTGCGAAAGGCAAGCTGGGTTTGCTGCACGTCCAGTGCGCTTGTCAGTTGGGTTCCCAGCAGCAGCACGATGACGAGCAAAGCGAAGCCGAGCAGCCACATCGCCGAGGAGAGTCGCGGAAGCATTTTCGTGGAGTAGAACAAGCAACCGGTTGCCGCAATTTAATTCAAGACCCGGCAATCTTGCTAACTCATCATACCAATTGAAGAAAGCTGAATACGCTGGAACTTTCGCAAATTGAGCGCGTTCTTTTCACAGAACGTGCCTTTGCGCAGATTAAAAATCTCTCAAGGCGTGCAGTCTTAAGAAATCCGAGGGACTGAAGATGTTTAAGATTACGAGCGTGTTATTTTTGGCATTTTGGCAATTGACGGCCATTCCAATCGTAAGTGCAATTGCGCAGAATGACAGCCACAATATCGTGCAGACCCGCGCTTTTCCGGCATCTGAACAGGGTGTATCTGTCGCCTACAGAAGTTGAGGGCAAAGATCAGGAAGGAACAGGCAAAGGAAGGCTGGCACTGTACAAGTATTCTTCTTGTGTCCAGCTCTCCTGTGCAGATCCCGAGAATTGGTCGGGAAGGCCCCTCATAAGCATCTGATGGCCGAAGCCTGATCGCCGTGGGCGTATCGGTTTTCCCGGATTTTCAATGCGAAGCCTCAAATTGAGCGCCTTCGTCTCAGGCGTACTTTTCCCGATTTCTCCGACAAGCGAAATCTCGTGGCGTTCGCCGTCTTCTATCATCTGAAGCGCATTGGCAGCGAGTTCATTCATGGCGAGCGCAAAAGTTTGGGCGTGCTGGGTAGGAAGAGCTATAGATGGGATGGAAACCTTGATTTCATCGCCCAAGAAAGACTCAAAGATGCGGCGGGCGATCTTCGAAGCATCCGCCGACATCCAGTCGGTTTCGAACAGGAGATCTTGAGCGAGGTTTATCGCTGAAAGCCGCGAAACGACTTTCCTTTCGTAATCTGCCACATTACGCGACGTCTTCTGCGTTTGACGCGCAATGGTCACTGCGAGCTGCATGGTATTACGCGCCCGGTGTGAAAGCTCGCGCAGCAGCTGGTTCTTGATTTGCTCGCCGCGCTTACGCTCAGTGATATCGACAATTGATGTCAAGAAATAGCGTTGGCGGAGGACAGGGTCATCATACCGGCGGGTGGTAACGATGGCCCAGATCGCCGAACCGTCGCCGCGCAAATAACGCTTTTCGAATTGCGATCGTCCGGCGCCAATGGCTTCCTGGATCTTTTCATCTCCATATTGCAAGTCATCCGGGTGACTGATGTCGCGGAAGGTCATCGTGAGAAGTTGAGCACGGGAATAGCCCATCATCCGGCAAAACTCGTCATTGACTCGAAGAAGTTTTCCGGTGTTGGCATCCGTCTCGCAACTCGCTGCCGCAGAAAAATCGAAGAAGGCCTCTTCCTTTTCTGTTTTGGCCGCGAGCTTGCTTTCCACAGTTGAAAGTACAGTGGTCAAGTTGTTGGCACGTTTCGATACGGCCTGGCCGGCATTCCAGGCAACCCATGCTGACGTCAACCCCAGACCTGCCAGAAGAGTGAGAACCCAAAGCTCGGCTTCCGGCGCATCTCTCGACGGCTTGATGCCCACGAGCAATTTCCCGCCGCGAATATCAATCGCGCGGTCCACCCATCCCGGCCCAAACGGATGACTGACTGCATCGCCTTCCGTATTGAGTGCCAACTGGACATCTGAACGTGAGGGCAGGTTCAGAAAATCGGCGAGACGATCCAGATTTATTCCACGCATCACCAGCAGCTGAGGCGCATCAGGTGCTGTGCCCATTATTGTCGCTTGTGAAATCCAGAGATAATTATTTGGAACAGCAGTGCCTGTGGCATTGGCAAAAAACTGGACGTTCATTTTGTCCGCGGGCACGAACTCACTCAAGCCAGGACCGGAAAGATTTTCGTTTTTAAATTCCACCGCCTTGCCAAGCGGAGGGTTTTCCCATTTTCCCGCGTTGAGAACTCCAACGGAAAAAGACTTTCCTACTTGGGGCGTGTCAGCGAGCTGAAAGCCGGAATCGTCTAGCTCTTTTTGCAAGGTCGTCGTGATGTTTCCCGAAGGCGTGCCGTCGGGAAACTTGCGCACCGCAAGCCAAAGCGCAGATGGGCTGCTGCTGAGGCTCGCCTGGTCCAAGAATGTAGAGAAAGTCCGGGGTGGATCCCGGGCCTCGTGAAGAAATGTCGCCGCTCCTACAAGCTGCGCCGCTGCAACCTTAAAGGATTGTTCTACTTGCCGAAAATCAATCTCCGCGCGGTCTTGACGAGCTTTTTCAGAAAAGCTCCACTCCAACCCAAAGGTCACAGCTGTCGCGATAACTGTGGTCAAGATGCCCGACACAATTGTGCGGCGTTGCTCCCGAATTGCTCTCAACATGAGTGGACTTGGATCACCGTAGCATCAGTATACGCTTCTCGGCGGATTAAGTTCCGGCTCCGTTGGGAATTCCACAGCCCGTTTGGTGTTTTCGGTACCTTTCTCGACGGGCCAGCCGGGAACCAGGCTCCACGGGCGTGCGTTGTCAGGCAGATCCGCCAATGGAGGTAATAACAACATGAGAGGCGTTCTTTTGTGGCTGCTGGGGCTGCCCATACCGATCATCATATTGCTTTATGTGTTCCACGTTGTTTGAGGGAAAAATACATGTCTGTAACCAAGCTTTCCGACAAAAAAACTCCTACAGAAGATCACAGCAAATCAGTAATCGCCTCCCTCGAGAGCGTACTCATGGGAACTTATAATCTCACTGTGACAACACAGTTGGCGCACTGGAATGCCCAAGGTGCCAATTTCATTGCCTTCCATCTGTTAACAGAAAAGCAATATGGCGAGCTCTTTGAAACAGTGGATATCATTGCCGAACGAATCCGCCAGCTTGGGCGTTCCGTGCCACTAACCTCCACTGGGGAGTTCATCATTAAGGGCACTTTGAACAACAACGATGTCCGTCAGGCAACCAAACAACTGATTGAGCTTCACGAGGCTGGCAGCGAAAAGGCCAAAGCGGCCGCTGATCTCGCTGACAGCGCTGGCGATATCGGAACCAATGACATTCTCGTTGATTGTGTGAAATTCCACGACAAGGCAGCATGGATGCTGCGCGCTTCGCTCTCCGCCGGCTAATGTGAATAGCTATGGAGAATTGAGGCCGCCCTCCAGGGCGGCCTCTTTCTTTTTTTATGCCGGCTGCACGGCCTTCCGATTATCGAGTTCGGCGGCAGCCTTGCCCTGGAAAAAGAGCGCTTGCGAAATCACCGCCTTTACCATTTCCGGCGAGAAGGGCTTGGTGATCAGAAAGGCGGGCTCCGGCTTTTCACCTGTTAGCAAACGTTCCGGAAACGCGGTGATGAAGATCACCGGCACTTGAAACATCTTGAGGAGATCGTTCACGGCATCAATGCCGGAGCTGCCATCGGCCAGTTGAATGTCGGAAAGGATGAGTTGCGGCTTTTTGCCCGAACCAGCGACCTGAAGCGCTTCCTTGTGCGTACGGGCGACGGCGATGGGATGATGGCCGAGTGACTTCACAATATCCGCCAGATCCATGGCGATCAGAGGCTCGTCCTCAATGATCAGGACGTCCGAGGACATCATGTTGGCAATTTCCCGGTTGGCAACATCGTAGAGTTCATCCACTTCCTGTGGTGACTTGCCGAGGATTTTGCCGATGTCTTCGAAACTGAAGTCATCAAGGGCGCGGAGCAGAAAGACCAGGCGCGAGGAACCGCCCAGGCCTGAAAGCTTGTCATGCACGTTTGCTTCCCAACCTTCGACCTTGCGGTCAGGCACGCCATTGATGCCAAAAGAGGACCAGATTTTGCACAGGCCAGCATAAAGGGCGATTTTGGGGTTGGTCGTGTTCTGAATTGGCGCCGGATCAGCGATGAAGCTTTCAAACAAGGCCACGACGTATTTGTCGCCGCTCTGCTGGGTGCCAGTGAGCGCGCGTGCAAAACGACGGAGCAATGGGAGATGTGGCGCGATTGTTGCTGAAATGGACATGTGTTCAATTCTCGATGCTGCTTAATTTATCTTGGCGGAATTGGGTATAGTTAGCCGGGTTTTAATGCGTGAACGGCTAATTTGTTCCAGAAGTTTTTTTATTCGGGAACTTTTGCGGTGCACGCTCATTTATTGATTTCACTGGAAATGACGTGATAAATGTCAATGCGTATCGAGACTTAGGAAATGGAATTCCCAAAAAAATCAAAGGGTTCTTCGGCTATCGGTGGTCATCGGAAGGTGGTTGAAGACGCCGTAAACACCAAACTGAAGGCCTTTTACCGGCAGATCACCGAAGAGCCGATCCCCGATCAGTTTCTCGATTTGCTTGACCGGCTTGACAAAGCCGTGGCTGAAAAACCGTAAACGATCCCCATATCCCCCTCATGACCTCCGCGTCTGATAACACGGAATTCCGCCGCCAAATGCTTGCGGCCATGCCTGGCTTGCGTGCTTTTGCGATTGCGCTTTCCGGCCGTGCCGACCGTGCGGATGATCTTTTGCAGGAAACGATGATGAAGGCGTGGGCCAACCGTGACGGCTTCATGGTCGGCACCAACATGCGCGCTTGGCTTTATACAATCCTGCGCAATGAATTTTACACCTTGTTGCGCAAGCGCAAGCGCGAGGTTGAGGATGCAGAAGGTGAGTTCGCGGCCCGTCTTGCGGTGATGCCCGAACAACATTCCAAGCTTGATTTTGGCGACATGAAATCGGCGCTGCAGAAGTTGGCAGAAGACCAGCGCGAAGCGTTATTGTTGGTCACTGCCTCCGACATGTCCTATGAAGAGGCGGCCCATATCTGTGGCGTGGCCGTAGGCACGATCAAAAGCCGCGTTAACCGTGCACGGGCCCGGCTGGCAGAAATCCTGGATGCGCAATCCGCCCACGAGTTCGCGTCAGCGGCTGAATTCCAGGCAGCCGTCAGCACGAAAACTTCGTCCAACGGGAACTAAGATTTTTCCACTTCGTTCTCCTTTTGGGATTTTAAAGGGGAGGACAATGACGATTGCTTCAAATAAATCGAACGGTTTCAAGCGCGGCGGTATTCGCGGTGTAGCGCGTGAGGCGGTCTCAGCAATGAGTGAAACAGCATCTGAAACTGCCCAGTCCTACACGGATACGACACGCCGCGCGGCACGGCGCATGGGTAACCATGCCAATGTTGCAGCTCAGTCTACCATGGATGAAGCCGCCAAGTCGTTCCGCAATGCCGGTGATGAATCCCAGGTTCTGGGCCAGCAGGCGTTAAACACCGCGACATCCTTGCTTGGCAGCACGGTAACCAGGTTTGAAAATCTTGTTGCGCGGACCCCTGTCATGGCTTTGACAGCAGCGCTGGGTATCGGCATTATTCTGGGTGCATCTGCACGGAAATAACAAAGTCCACATGGATCTATTGTCCAAATTGATTTCAATAGGCGCAGTCAAAGACAGGCTGCGTTTGCGATTGAAGAAATTGATCTTGGGGGTGGCTAGCTTTCTGGTGGCAGGATTTGCCGTTCTTGCTGGATTAGTCTTCCTCGTTGCGTCTGGATGGGTTGCGCTCCGCGACCACTACGATGCGGTTACGGCGAACCTCATTGTGGGCTTGGGCTTTCTTGTCATTGCTGTCATCGCCTTTGTTGGGGCCCGTGCCATGCTGAAAAGCAGTGCAAACCGGACTGCAAAGGCGCGGTTGAAGGAAGATGCAGACAGTACCGACCCTGATGTTGCAGCGGCCGATCTGCTGACAGGTGAAAATCTCGTCGCGGCAACAACGCTCATGTTGGGTGTTGGCTATCTGATCGGCAACAGGCTTTTTTCGAAAAATAAGAGCAGTTGAGCGGCGTTCAGCGTGGCTGCGCCAGTGAGCTCGCCACGCTTATCTTGTTACAAAGGAACAATCCTCTCGTCTTGCGGGCGATGAATTCGGCAACTCGCAATCGGTAACAAAATCGCCTATTGCCAGAACAACGAGTTCAATCGGTTGAAATGGCTCAGAGACCTGAGCACAATACGCAGGATTTGAACGAGATGTCAGAAGGGGCGGCTGATCTGCGGTCGGGCGAAAACGTTGAGATTCCGGCCAAAACCAGCTGGATTCTGGTTGAAATTTGAACCGAAGAGTGCGTGTCGTTGATTTGAGACGACCTCACGCAATACGAGTGTGGCATATTCTGCGTGAAGATACGGCAATCTGAAAAGGTGCTCAGGCCCATCCGAGATGATGACAACAATGCCGTCCGAGAGCGGCCTTACATCAATCACCCGGTTGAAGCTCACCGTTATCATGTGCTCGAGATAGTCGAAGATCAGGCGCTTCGTGGTGATGGCGAGAACGCCATCGCCAAGTGCCGGTGCCTGATCGACCGACTGATAGTCAGGCAGTGTATCCAGGAATGGATTACGAGAGCCATAAGACGTTTCGAAATGCTGCGTAGCTCCCGATTTGGGCAGGCGACGCTGATGGAGCAGTGATTGCTCCACAAACAGACATTGTTCACCCCATGTCATCAGCAGGTGGCTGGGGACATTTTCAAGATAGAGCTGTTCTCCGTTCTCGGCGGCCCAAAGCTCGCGGGCCATCCTGATCTTGCGACTCATGGTGATATTGATGCCCATGATTTCGGCAATGGATGTGAGTTCTTGTTCCTGTTCGGCTGAGCAACGGCGAGTGCGCTCGATCTGCTTTTTTATGTGCGCGGTCTGTTCAGCGTATTCGCGATTGCAGAACTGCGAGCGGAACTCTTCGCTGATGTTGCAGGATTGAAGCCTGACGATCTCGTCGTCAGAAAATCCACCCCGCCTGACACCCTTGCGAAAGGTGCGCTTGAACTTCCATTCTTCGAACATGACAATCCCTGTCCCACATGTTCGCCTCTGGTTGAGTCCAGCGCCACTCTGGATGGCCCCTATGGCCGATGAATTTATTATTCAATTCAAAGGTTTGTGTCAACTCTTATGCTTTGGGTGCTTCTTGGGCTTGCAGGGTATGGGCCTCAGGCCGCAGATACTGAATGAAGAGCCCGGCAATCGCCCCGGGTGGCGGGGAGCATAAGATTTGGACGTAACACTGGGAATTGATGTCGGGACGTCCGGTATTCGCGTTGCGGCAGTGGGGCGTGATGGTGAAGCAGCTGCGTTGGCCAGTGCGCCCCTGGCGGGTTTTTCTTCGGCAAGTGGCAGGCACCAGCAAGATCCGCGCGATTGGTGGGCAGCATTAGAGCAGGTTTTTGCCAAAATAGAGCTTGGCAGTGTCCGTCCGGTTGCTTTGGCTATCGATGGAACATCGGGCACGGTTCTGGCGGTGGACGGGCAGGGAGAGCCTTTGTCCCTGGCATCGATGTACAATGATGTCGCCAGTAACGGGAGTGTCGCGGCGGTAGACGCAGCTGCACCGCCGGATTTGCAGGCACGCGGCAAGACTTCACCTTTGGCCCGCGCCTTGGAGCTTCGAGGCAATGCCCATCGCATTGTTCATCAGGCTGACTGGCTTCTGGGAAAATTCTGTGGGCGCTATGATCTCAGCGATGAGAATAACGCATTAAAAACGGGCTACGATCCTGTTGCCAGGCAATGGCCCAACTGGATTTATGAGACAGGTCTGTCGCCGTCTCTGCTTCCACGAGTTCTTCCAGCTGGCACCGCCATAAGCCAGATTTCCGCCGCGATGGCGGATCATTTTCATCTGCCCAAAGATCTGGCAATCGTAGCCGGTACGACCGATGGCTGTGCGGCTTTTCTGGCCAGCGGCGCCAAGAACGTGGGAGATGGCGTGACATCGCTTGGCACATCGCTCACGCTCAAACTGCTTTCGGCTCGCCCGATTTTCGCGCCTCAATATGGCATCTACAGCCACAGGGTTGGTGATCAATGGCTAGCTGGCGGTGCATCGAATTCCGGAGGCGCAGCATTGCTGCAATTCTTTACGCCGCAACAGATGGAAGAGATGATGATGCGCTTGAAACCTGACGTGCCGACAGGGCTGAACTATTATCCCTTACCTGCTGTTGGAGAGCGATTTCCAGTGAACGATGCTGAGTATGCGCCGCGGGTCACACCGAGACCGGGTGACGACTGTGTCTTCTTTCAGGGCTTGCTGGAGGGAGTCGCGGATGTGGAAGCGCTTGGATATCAGCGGCTTCAAGAATTCGGAGCGACACCACTCAAAAGCATTCGCAGTCTTGGTGGTGGCGCGAGCAACAAAGCATGGACATCCATCAGGCTTGGGAAACTTGGCGTTCCGGCCTCGCCGACATTAAGTGAACATGCGGCGGTTGGAACGGCACTTCTCGCATGGCGGGGTGTATCGTGATCGAGATCGACTCGATCTCTGAAATCGCTGCAGAGTTCGATGCGATGCTCATTGATCAGTTCGGCGTCATGCATGATGGCAAGAAACTTTATCCGGGTACGCTTGCGGCCTTGAAGGTGCTGTACGAGCACCGTGTGCCCGTGGTGGCGCTCACCAATTCCGGCAAGCGGTCGGCGGACAATATGGCCCGGCTTCTTAAGCTCGGTATTCCACGTGATTACGTCCACAATCTTCTCAGCTCAGGCGAACTCGCTTACGCGCAGGTCAAAGGAAAAAAAGTTTTTGCAATTGGCAAAGACGGTGAGAATTACGGATTTGAAGGCGTGGATTTCGTGTCATCGATGAGCCAGGCAGATATTGTGGTTGTCCTGGGATCAAACGCACCGCAAACAAGCCTGGACGAATACCGAACCTTGCTGAAAAGCTGTTCGCTGCCGATGTTATGCTGCAACCCCGACAAGCTGATGATCACTTCTCATGGCCTTTTGCCTGCGCCCGGTGCCATCGCTGATGTTTATGCGGAAATGGGAGGTGAGATAAAATGGATTGGCAAACCTTACCCCGAGATCTACCAGGCGGCTCTGAAGCTATTGGGCAACCCGCGCCGTGTGCTCTGCGTCGGCGACAGCACCGAACATGATGTTGCAGGTGGCAAGGGGGCTGGCCTTTCCACACTTCTTATTCTCAGTGGCGTGTCTGAAGGTTTGAAGATGAGCGATATTCGTGTGAAGCCTGAATATGTGATGAGGGCGTTGAAATGACAGAGCTGGAAAGGTTGCGATCTCTTTCTGCCCGCGTAGGGGCCGATCCGCTGCTGGTGCAAGCCGCTGGTGGCAACACGTCGCTGAAGCAGGATGGTGTGTTGTGGATCAAGGCCTCAGGCACCTGGCTGAAAGATGCCATTGGCCGTGATATTTTCGTGCCAGTGCAGCTGGACGACATGCTGAAAGGACTTTCCGAACAGGACCCGCGCTGCGAAACCTGTGTCGAGTTCGTGCGCAAGGATCTCAACACCGATAGCTTGCGTCCATCCATTGAAACGACCGTACACGGCCTTATGCCGCAAAAAGTTGTCCTGCATGTTCATTGCGTGAACACCATCGCTCACGCCATTCAGGAAGATGCGGAAACAATTTTGTTGCAAAAGTTGAAAGGCTTTGACTGGGCTTTCGTACCTTATGCGCGGCCCGGTTTGCCGCTCGCCAGGGCGATTTCAGCGCGGCTCAGAGCGGAGACCGATGTTCTGGTGCTCGGCAATCACGGACTGGTGGTGGCCGCTGATTCCGTCGCTGAAGCAGAACAACTGCTGGAAAAAGTATGCATGGTACTTGAGCTTCCAGCTATTCATTCACCGGTGCCCAAGAAAGTGGAACTCGAAAAAGTGGCGGCTGGCACCGATTATGTTCCGGCAAATGATGGCGAAGTCCACGCATTGGCGATGGCTCCTGATGTTCTGAGCCGCGGCAGGGACAAGGTGTTCTATCCCGATCATGTCGTATTTCTGGGTGATGGCGTGGCGACGAACTTTTTCAACTCTCCGCCGCTGGTAGCGTTGGAAGGCGTTGGAACGTTGGTCCACCGGCAGGCTAAAACGGCCGTCGAGGCGATGGGTCGATGCCTTGCAGACGTTTTGCGCAGAATTCCTTCAGGCACCGCATTGCGAGCGCTCAGTTCCGCTGATCTCTACGCCCTGACCCATTGGGAAGCCGAGAAGTACCGCCAGAAAATCTGAATTTCATTGCTGACGTTTTCCCGCAACTGCGTGGCTGGCACGTTGACAAGGTTTCCTTTTTTTGTATGGTGAGTGAAATTTTGAAACGGCACAGAACATTTGTTCAATCTTGTGATTGCAAGGTTCCAATGTGCGGGAGACGGGCGGAAACGAGGTGGAGATGGCCGAAAAAGGCCTCCAGAGTATCCCTGCGCCGGCGGCAAGAAGCTTTGCTCTTCCGCGTTTTTTAGCGTCCGAACACCCGCTTCCGTGGTTGTTGCCATCAGCAGCGATGATGACTGTCTTCGGTATCTACCCACTGCTCTACGCGATCTGGCTGTCGCTGCATAAGCGCAATCCGGTCACGCGCATCAATGTCTGGGACCCGGCTTACAACTGGCTAAAAGCGCTGCACGATGACCGGGTGTGGAATGCACTTTTCAACACGTTGCTTTACACTGGCGCAGCACTCGTTGTTGAACTTGTGCTGGGTATGCTGATCGCCTTGCTGCTGGACAGTGACCGCAAGGGCTATGGTGTTTTACGCGCCTTGATGACCTTGCCGCTTGTGTTGCCACCCGCGGTTACGGCGATGATGTTTCTGCTGATGGAAAATGGTTCGTTCGGTGTTCTGAGCCGTGGACTCATTGCCACGGGGCTGCTTCCTACGGGGTTTTCCATCCTTGGCCATGCCTCCACGGCTCTCGCCGGCGTTCTTCTGGCTGAAATCTGGCAATGGACGCCATTCATGGTGCTCATCATGCTGGCGGGCCTGCGTTCATTACCCAAGGAGCCTTTCGAGGCGGCGGCCATCGACGGAGCCAGCGCCATTCAGGCGTTTTTCAAGATCACCCTGCCGTTGATGAGCAAGGTCATCGCGATCGCGGTCCTTATCCGGGGCATCGATTTGTTCCGCACTTTCGATTACGTGAAGGTGATGACGGATTCCGGTCCGGGTACCGCGACGGAAACCATGACGTCCTATGCAGGGCGCATCTATTTCGGCAATGCTGATTTTCCCTATGCCTCGACGGTGGCGCTTTCGACGCTGCTGCTGGTTATTGTCGTATCGACGATATTCATGCGCGTGGCTCGGGTGAGGCTGTAGAGATGGAACAGTCGCGTCCATGGCAAATCCTGAGAGATGTAATCGCGGTACTGATTACCGGCATCTTCATGTTTCCCCTATTTTGGTGGGCACTGACATCGATCAAACCCAATTCTGCAGTCTTTGATAAGGACCGTGTGGTTTGGTTCGACTTCGTGCCGACGCTGATCAACTATGCCGTGACGCTTTTTGGACGCTCTCGTTCGGAACTTGCCATCGACCAAGGGATCGGAATGGGTGTGGGCGGCAGTAGTTCATATGACTCGCGCCATTCCATCCTTGACTCGGCCATCGTGTCGCTGGGCGCCACTGCAGTTACTGTTACAGTGGCCCTGCTTGCTGCCTATGCGCTTTCACGGATGAACTTCAGGGGCCGCACAGCCTACCTCAATTGGGTTTTAGGGCAACGCTTTCTGCCGCCAATCGCGATTTTGGTACCGTTGGTCACAATCTACAAATCCTTTGGTATGCGCGATACCGACAGTCTCTACAGGGGCTATCTCGGGCTCATTCTCATCTATGCACTGATGAACCTGCCCATCGCGGTCTTGCTGCTGAAATCTTTCTTTGACGATGTGCCGAAGGATGTGGACGAAGCGGCGATGATTGATGGCGCTACCCGCTGGGTGACATTCCGGCGCGTGGTGTTGCCCATGGTCAAAGGCGGGGTCGCTGCCTGCGCCGTTCTCTGTTTCATCTTTTCGTGGACAGAATTTCTTCTGTCCCTCTTTCTCACGACTGACATCCGGACGGTGCCAGTCAAAATTCAGACATTCGTGACTTCGACAGGCAATGAGTGGGGTTTCATCACCGCGCTGGGCACAGCAGCGGTGATTCCGAGCTTCATTTTCATTCTGCTTGTCCAACGCCATCTCGTCCGTGGACTTACCCTTGGCTCCCTCAAGGAATGAGTCTGCGGGCGAGATCATAAGAGCAACTCTCAGGAGGAACCGGAAATGAGTTTTAAGGAACATGACAAGAAGACGTTTGTTGTCGATGCGGCCAACGACTTTACGGCGCGTCGCATCAGCAAGCGCGACTTCTTGAAGAAAATGGGCATGGCAGGCGTAGGCTTCTCGGCCTTCTCCGCCGGCATGCTGGGTAGCACACGCGGTTTCCGCGGTGACCTCAGCCTGATTGGTTCACCCGCTTACGCCGAGGGTAATCCGGACGTGAACAAATGGCTGGCGGATGTCGGCTCGAAGTTCAAAGGCACCAAGATCCGCTACACCTCGGAAGCCACGCCACCCACCGTCGTGCTGGACAAGATCAAGAAGGAGTTCACGGATCCAACCGGCATCGAAGTTGAAATCGAGATCGTACCGCTGGAGCAAGTGCTCGCAAAAGCCACACAGGACGTTCAGGGCCAACTCGGCACTTATGACCTCTATTATCTCGATCAATCATGGATGGCGACGTTTGCCCAGGACGTTTTCGATCCGATTGCCTACTATAAGCAGAAGCCAGATTTGGCTATGCCGAACTTCGACTGGGATGATTTCTCCAAGCCGCTGGTCGAAGGTCTTACCCTGATCAACGGCAACTGGACTGGCATTCCCTTCGACATCCCGATCTTCATGCTGATGTATCGGCAGGACGTGCTTGACAAGCATGGCATCAAGGTTCCGACGTCGCCGGATGAGTTCACCGATGCCGTCAAGAAGATCACGGAAGCCGAAAAGGCCAACGGCATGTATGGCACGGGCCTGCAGGCCAAGTCCGGCCACTACTCGCTGAACTGCGACTGGACCCAGATGGTCTGGAATGAAGGCGGTTCGATCTTCACCAAGGACAAGAAATTCTCCGGTAACGATGAAGCTGGCATCGCCGGCCTCAAGCGTTACCAGGAATGGGTGAAGAACGCGCCGCCGGAATCCCTGAACTCAACATGGGACGGACAAGCGCAGATGATGACGGCAGGGCAGGTGGCTCTGATCCAATCCTGGGATGAATTCTTCCCGGGCCTTGATGCTGATGACTCCAAGGTCAAGGGCCTGTGGATGCCGGCGCATCCGCTGGTCGGCAAGCCACTGCGCAAGGTGGAAGATGCGGGCTTCGGCGAAATCCCGAACTACGCACACCAGGGCGGATCCAACCTCTCCTTGTCGAAATATTCCAAGAACCCCGATGCCGCGTGGATTTTCATGCAATGGGCCTGTTCGAAAGACGTCATGACGCGTTGCACGCTGATTGGCGGTTTCGCGCCGATGCGCCTGTCGTCCTTCGCTGATCCGCGTGTGAAGGAAAAGGCCAAGGTAGGTCCGGGCACCACGCGCCATCTTGAGACGGTCAAGTGGATCATCGACAACAACATGGCTTCGGAACCGGATATGCCACTGTGGGCTGGCTTTTCGAACAACGAGATCCCGGTCAACCTCGGCAAACTGCTCACGGGCCAAGACTTTGGCGGCGATGCCAAGAAGTGCATGGACACGATTGCAGACTCGATCAACAAGGGCGTTGCAGACGCTGGACTATAATCTTCCTCGCCAACTTGGGGAGGCGGCATCGTGTCCGCCTCCCTTCTTTGACTTCACGTGTGCTAACGGCAGGGCATGACCAAAGATCTCGTCATCGGCATCGACTCTTCGACCACAGCGACCAAGGCAATTGCCTTTGACCGTGCGGGCCGCATCGTCGTTGAAGGCCGTGCCTCGGTGAATCTACTCAATCCGCATCCGGGCTGGTTTGAACAAGAATCGAGCGAATGGTGGGACTCGATGGTTGAGTCTCTGCGCCAAGTCACCAGTCATGTAAGCGCTGAACGGATTGCAGCAATTGCGATTTCAAACCAGCGAGAAACCTTTGTCCCTCTCGATGAACATGACCGGCCGGTGCGGGCGGGCACGGTGTGGCTCGACGAGCGGGCCAAAGTTGAAGTCCAGGATCTGATCGAAATTTTTGGTGCTGACGGCATCCACCATCTGACGGGAAAGCCCTGCGATGTGACGCCCTGTATTTACCGGTTGCTGTGGATGAAGAAACGTGAGCCGGAGCTTTTCAAGCGATTTCGCAAGATTACCGAAGTCCATGCCTATTTGACCTACCGGCTTACAGGAAAATTCCTCACTTCCGTATCTTCGGCTGACCCCGCAGGATTTCTCAATCTCGGCCAATGGACTCACGCTGACGAACTGATGAATGCCGTCGGGCTTGAGCGCAAGAATTTTCCTGGCCTCGCGCATCCCGGTGAGATCATGGGCACTTTGACTGCAGAAGCGACCGCTGCGACAGGGCTCAGACCGGGGACCCCAGTTGTTGCTGGTGGTGGGGATGGGCAATGCGCGGGCACCGGTGTGAACGTGTTTGAGCCGGGCCGTGCATATGTGAACATGGGAACCGCTTTGGTATCGGGTGTTTATTCGCAGGGCTATGGCATTGACCGGGCCTTCCGCACCATGGGTGCGATTGCCGAGGAGGGTTACATTTTCGAAAGCGTGTTGCGCTCCGGCACATTTCTCGTGAACTGGATTGTGCATGAGATGTTCAGGGCAGACCCGCAGAAGGAGCCTGACGTTTACAAAATCCTCGAGTCCGAAGCAGCGGTTGCGGGCATTGGCGCAGGCGGCATATTGCTGCTGCCCTATTGGGTCGGCGTCATGACGCCTTACTGGCGTTCGGAAGCACGCGGCGTGATGGCGGGATTAAGTGGCTCCCACAAGCGCGGCCATGTGTACCGCGCCGTTTTGGAGGGCCTTTGCTTCGAGCAAGCCCTCGCCACAGACAAGGCCGCAGAAGTGACGGGAAAACCTATCGATCACTATGTGGCCATTGGTGGCGGATCGGTCTCGGACTTGTGGTGCCAGATTCTCGCGGATGCATCTGGGCGCAATGTGCTGCGTTCTTCGACCGTTGAAGCGTCCTCCCTTGGTGCCGCCATGGCAGCGGCCAAGGGCGCCGGATGGTTTCATACTATCAGAGATGCTTCTGCGGCCATGGCGGGTGATATCACGAGACTCTTTACGCCAGACGCAAAGGCCCATGACCGATACCGAGAATTGATCGCGATCTATCGTGATTTATGGCCGATGATGGCGAACTGGAATGAGCGGCTCTCCGCCTTCGCAGATTCAGGAGTTGAAGCATGACCGCGCGCCAGCCAGCGGGAACTCATGACTGGAATGCGCTCATCGATGACATTATCGCTGGGCGCTGGAAAGATCCTTCAACGGGAAAAACGGCGGCAATGCCGTTTGAGACCATCAATATTCAAGAAAGCTTCGATGGTGCCGAGGCTGATCTGGTTGCGCCTCTCAAGCTCGGGACGCGGCTGGCCGTGGTTTCAGATGCCAACACGGTGGAGGCGATGGGACGCCGCGTGGCGCGTTCATTGCGCTCCATTGCTGCTGTCGATGAGGTCGTGCTGACGGGGGACGACTTGGCCTGCGACGAACCTACGATCGCGAAAATCCAGGAACTGACCCGTCATGCAGATGGTGTCGTTGCGGTGGGCTCCGGAGTTGTCTCGGATTCCTGCAAACACGCCACATTTCTGGATGGCCGGAGATTTGCAACATTTGGAACGGCGGCGTCGATGAATGGTTATGCCGCTTCCACCGCGTCGGTCACCTTGGCCAACGGTTTCAAGACATCCTTACCCTCCCATGCACCGCGCGGCATCTTCCTTGATCTCGCGGTTTCAGCGGCTGCGCCGGCCCATCTGAACGCGGCCGGCCTGGGTGACAGCCTGTGCCGGCCCACGGCGCAAATTGACTGGTGGGCATCTCACAGGCTTTTCGGCACGTTCTACTCGGAAACGCCTTACCTTCTTCAACGCGATGATGAGCCAGCGATGATCGCTTCGGCACCCGACTTGAAGCGTGGCGATATTGCCGCCGTCGGCCACCTGCACCGGATTTTGACATTGTGTGGCTTCGGTGTGTGCTTCACCGGCGTCTCACATCATGGCTCCATGGGCGAACACCAGGTTTCGCACTGGATCGACATGTTTGCCGGCGATGCCCATCCCGGCACGACACATGGCCAGCAGGTGGGCGTGGCATCGCTGACGATTGCCCGTTTGCAGCACAAGCTCTTGGCGATGGAGATATTGCCAGAGATCGGGCCGACCATAGTAGATGAGGCTGGCATGTTGCGGCGCTATGGCCCGGACATCGGTCCCTTCTGCATTGCCGAAGCACGCAAAAAAGCACTCGATGTGAAAGGTGCTGCAGCATTCAATACCAAGCTTAAGCAACTGTGGCCGACGTTGCGGAAGGAACTGCAAGCCATGACCCTGCCACTGGCAACCATGGAAGGTGTTTTGCGCTCCGCGGGCGGCCCCATAGATGCCGATGGCTTGGGCCTGAAGCGCCCGGTCTATCGTGATGCGTTGAAATATGCCCGCGAGATTCGCGGCCGCTGGTCTTTCCTCGATTTTGCCGATGACGCCGGTTTGCTCGAGTCTTTTCTGGATGAGGAGGGTTTGTGAGGCCGCTTGCTGAAATGCCGATTACAACGCGCAAGAACTTGCGAGGTGTTTTTACCGATATTGATGACACCATCACGACGGATGGCGCGTTGCCATCATCATCCTATGTTGCCATCGAAAGGCTTTCGCAGGCGGGTCTCACCGTGGTCGCCATCACGGGGCGGCCGGCGGGCTGGTGCGACATGATCGCGAGATTTTGGCCCGTGGCCGGTGTTGTCGGGGAAAACGGTGCATTTTATTTCCGCTACGATCACAGCGCAAAGCGCATGGAGCGGCGCTTTTTTCACAATGAAGACCAGCGCCTGGCAGGCCGTCAAAAGCTCCAGAAGATCGCACGGCGGGTGCTCGCCGAAATACCAGGTGCCGCCATTGCATCCGACCAAGGATACCGGGAAAGCGATCTGGCAATCGATTTTGCCGAAGATGTTCCCGCTCTTTCTGCTGACACCATCGATCGCATTGTCGCGGTCTACAGGGAGGAGGGTGCTACGGCGAAAGTGTCGTCCATCCACGTCAATGGCTGGTTTGGCAGTTATGACAAGCTGACGATGACGCGGCTTTTTGTAAGTGAGGTGCTCGGCCTTGATCTCGATGCGCATCAGATGGAATTTATCTATTGCGGCGACAGCCCCAATGATGCGCCCATGTTCAACTATTTTCCCAATAGCTGTGGCGTTGCCAATGTTGCAGATTTCGAAGGCAGAATAGAGGCTTTGCCCAGCTATATTGCGCCATCACGTGGTGCAGCAGGGTTTGCAGAAATTTCGCAGGCCATTTTGTCCACCCGAAACACTCATCAACCGGTTGCAAATTGAGGATACTGCCATGGCGCCCGTGACGATCCGCAATATCCGCAAATCCTACGGTGATACCGAGGTCATTCACGGCCTTGATCTCGATATTGCTGACGGAGCGCTGGTGGTGCTCCTTGGTCCGTCCGGCTGCGGCAAGTCTACGCTGTTGCGAATGATCGCTGGTCTGGAGACGATCTCCTCAGGCGAAATTTCCATAGATGGGCGTGTTGTCAACGCGGTTCATCCCAAGGATCGCGACATCGCGATGGTGTTCCAGAACTACGCGCTCTACGCCCACATGAAGGTTTTCGACAACATGGCATTTTCGATGAATTTGAAGAAGATGCCGAAGGACGAAATCCGTAAAAAGGTTGAGTGGGCGGCGTCAATTCTCAATCTGACCCCCTATCTGGATCGCTATCCGCGCCAGCTTTCCGGCGGGCAGCGTCAGCGCGTTGCCATGGGCCGTGCCATCGTGCGTGATCCGGCAGTGTTTCTCTTCGACGAGCCACTTTCAAATCTCGATGCGAAATTGCGCGTTCAAATGCGCACGGAGATCAAGGAGCTTCACGAGCGTTTGGAAACGACAACCGTGTACGTGACGCATGACCAGATCGAAGCAATGACCATGGCTGATGTGATCGTCATCATGCGGGATGGCATTATCGAACAGCAGGGCGCGCCCCTCGAAGTCTATGACCGGCCGCAAAACCGCTTCGTTGCGGAATTCATTGGTTCACCTACGATGAACTTGCTGGCCGCAAAGACGGTGTCCGGCGCAAAAGGCGGCATTGCCGCACAGCTTTCAGATGGCACAGAACTTCCGCTGCCACCCAAAGTGAAGATCGGCCCGGGGAGGGATATTCTCTACGGGATCAGACCTGAGCACCTCAAATTTAGCGAAAAGGGTCCGATCAGGATCGTTGTCGCGACCATCGAACCAACGGGTCCGGAGATCCATATTTATGGTGATGTTACCGGGCAAGAGATCTGTGCCATTTCCAGTGAACGCATTTCTGCTGTACGAGGCGACACGCTCGCCTTAGTGCCGATCCTGGAGCGTGTGCATCTTTTTGATGCCGCCTCGGGAAAAAGGATTGAGTGAGAGCCTGACGAAAGCCGGAATTGCATCATGTCGCGCATCGTTATTTTAGGAGCAGGGGTTATGGGATCGGCCATGTCGATGCCCTTGGCTGCATCCGGGCATCATGTTGATCTGGTTGGAACGCATCTGGACCAGGATATTATCCGTTCGGTGCAGGGAAATGGGCATCACCCCAAGCTGAACATTGCGTTGCCTGATAGCGTTAGGGCGCATCAGTGGACCGAGTTTTTCAAGACACAACCAGATGCTGCCGATGTTGTCATCCTGGGTGTGTCTTCTGCCGGCGTGGATTGGGCCATTGCGCGCCTATGCGAGACACTCACTAAAGCTGTCCCGGTTTTGATGATCACCAAGGGTCTGAAGCCGGAAGGCAAAGACATCGCCGTATTTCCGAAAATCGTGGCGCGTGAACTTCGCAGCCGTTTGGGTTTCGAAGTTCCTGTCATGGCGGTGGGCGGACCCTGCATTGCGGCTGAACTTGCTGCCTTGCGTGACACGATGGTCGTCGTGACAGGGGCCAATAAGGTGATATTGGCGAAGACAATTCAACTTCTTGATGCGCCTTTCTACCACGCCCGGCCATCTGATGACGTGGTCGGCGTGGAAGTTTGCGCGGCCTTCAAGAATTTCTTTGCACTCGGTGTCGGTTGGGCCGCCGGGCATGTCGAGGTCACGCAACCTGTGGCCAATGCTGCCAAAATGTACAATCTCGCTGCTGGCCTGTTTTCTCAGGCCCTATATGAATTGCGAATTCTGGTCGAAGGGCTTGGTGGTGATGTTTCGTCAGTCGACGGACTGTCTGGGGTAGGTGACCTCTATGTAACTTGTCTTGCCGGCCGCAATTCCCGCATGGGACGCCTACTCGGTCTGGGGCATAACTACTCACAGGCAAAGGCTGAAAACATGCAGAACGACACGGTGGAAGGCGCCGAACTTGCCAGGGCCATCGGTCCTCAACTGGAAATGATGTGGGCTGACGGACGGCTTCCGGCCGACCGCATGCCATTCTCGCAAGCGATTGTTGCTGCTATCTGCCGTGACGAACCAATGAAAATAGACTGGCAGCGCTTCATGCGCCAAAATGCTCCTTCATGACCACGGCAATGACACCGCGGGACCGATCAAATTCAAAAAAGATGCGCGAAGTACCTTCCAGCCGTTCCGTTGTGCCGGCCCGTGCGCCTGAATCAGAAGAGCTGCTAATGGCCCGCGCTGCCTGGGCCTACTATGTCGAAGGCCTCACTCAGAACGACATAGCCCGCAAACTTGATGTCAACCGCATCCGCATCAACCGGTTGTTGGCGCAGGCGCGAGAACGCGGCATTGTTCAAGTGCGTGTGAACGCTTCGCTGGCGATGGAAACGGAGGCAAAACTTGAACGACGCTACGGTTTGAAACTGGCCTTGGTTGTGCCGACGCCGGTGGATGCAGCAGACTTGCCGCGTTCCATCGCAATGGCGGCCGGACACGCTGTTTCGGACCGGCTCACGGATGGCATGTCTGTCGGCGTGGGATGGGGCCGTACATTGCGTCTGTCGGTGACGACGATGGAGCGCCGGACAGTGCGCGACCTTTCCGTAGTGTCGTTGATCGGCGGACTTACCCAGGGCTCGGTGTTAAACACCCATGAAACCGCATCACGTCTGGCAGATATATATGGTGCAAACTGCTTTTACATTGCTGCACCGGCCTTTGCCGATGGGGAAGACAGCGCCAAAATCCTGCGCTCGCAGACATCCGTCATCGATGCATTTGAACATGCCCGCAATATCGACCTTGCCTTCGTTTCGGTCGGCGGCCTCGATAAAAGCGCGACGATGCGCCGGCTGAAGTTGATTGATGACCAAGACATCAAATCGCTTGTGGCCGCAGGTGCAGTTGGTGACTTGTGTTCTCAATTCATCGATATCAATGGCCAAGTCGTTGACCATCCGATCAACCGGCGTGTAATCGCGCTTGATGTCAGCGACCTGAAGCGTGTGCCAAGCGTCATTCTCGCTTCGGGTGGACTTGAAAAGCTCGGTGTGCTGCACGCCATTCTGTCATTGGGACTGGTATCGATCCTTGTCACGGATGAAGAAACGGCGCGGCAATTGCTGGATGGAAAATTCTTAAAACGGAGCAGGGCATGAAGTCGCGCTGGAACGACACCGAATTTCAATCGGTGGTCGAAGGTTATGTCAAAGCCGGGCTGAACCGCGATCTCGCCATCCGGACATACACCACTAGGCTTTTGGGCGTTGATCCCGAGATGGTTCTGCATGGGGGCGGCAATACTTCGGTCAAGACGATTTTCACTGAGGCCGATGGAAGCGAAGTTTCAGGCTTTGCGTCAAGGGCAGCGGCTGGGACATGGGCACCATCGAACCCGCGGGGTTGCCAGCCGTGCGTTTGAACGATGTTGCGGCATTGGCAAAGTTAGAAAAGCTCTCTGATGTTGACATGGTGCTGCAGCAGCGCCGACTGCTGATGGACCCGGCAGCGCCCAATCCATCTGTCGAAGCCATCCTGCACGCACTCATTCCAGCCAAGCATGTGGACCACACTCATGCCAATGCGATCGTGGCACTAACCAACCAGCCGGATGGCGAGAAGCTGATCCGAGAACTTTACCCCGACAGCATCATAGTACCCTATGTCATGCCGGGATTTGATCTGGCCAGGGCTTGCGCTAAAGCTTTGGCCGCGGCACCTAAAGCAACCAGCATGATCCTGCTGAAGCACGGTATTTTCACCTGGTCCGACGATGCGCGCACATCGTACGAGGCGATGATCAAGATGGTAGATCAGGCGGAGCAGCGTCTGGCCAAGGGCCGCGCAAAGCCTTTCACCGCAAAGTCACAACCTAAGGAATTAGCCACGCCTGCCGACATCATGCCGATCTTGCGTGGACGTCTGGCGCAACCGACCGCCATCGAAGGCCTACCCAAGCGGATGGTTTTGACTTTTCGCACGAGTCAGCAAATTCTGGACCTCTGCAACGCCGTCAGCGCTGCCGATCTAGTGTCGCGCGGCAATGCCACGCCGGAGCATGTCATTCATATCAAGCGCAAGGGCGTTGCCTTGCCCGCACCCGAAGCGGGCAATCTTGATGCGTTTTCAAAGGTTCTCGACGAGGCCTTGGCCGCCTATGTCGCCGACTACAAAGCCTACTTCGAGCGCAACAATGTGCGTGTGGGTGGCGGCAAGGTGATGCTCGATCCGCTGCCGCGGGTTTTCTATGTCGCGGGACTTGGCATTTTTGCTGCCGGCAGCTCAGCCAAGGGAGCAAAGGTTGCCGGGGATGTTTCGGAAGCTACGGTCGATGTCATTACCAAGGCAGAAGGCATCGGCGGTTGGGCACCGCTTCCAGAGTCTGATTTGTTCGACATTGAATACTGGTCGCTGGAGCAGGCCAAGCTTGCCAAAGTCGCTGAAAAACCGTTGTCGCGGCAGGTGGCGATTGTCACCGGAGCAGCCAGTGGACTTGGTCTCGCTGTGGCGAAGCAATTGCGCGACGAAGGGGCCGAGGTTGCGATTTTTGATGTCTCCGCGGATGCTGCCTCAAAAGCTGCCGAGGGCGTGGGAGGGCTCGCCGTTGTTTGTGATGTGACGGATGCAAAAGCCGTGGATGAGGCGGTGGCAAAGGTTGTCAGCGCCTTCGGTGGTGTCGACATTCTGATCTCAAATGCCGGTGCAGCATTTCAGGGCGCCCTGCTGTCAGTGACTGACGCCGAATTCGAGAAGTCGTTTGCTCTCAATTTCTGGGGCCATCATTACGTGGCTCGCGCTACCGTGCGCGTCATGGAGAAGCAGCGCACGGGTGGGGCACTTGTTTTCAATGTTTCAAAGCAGGCGGTAAATCCTGGTCCCGATTTCGGACCCTATGGCACCTCGAAGGCGGCACTGCTTGCCCTCATGCGCCAATATGCCATTGAGCATGGTGCTTCCGGAATCACATCCAACGCAGTCAATGCTGACCGCATTCGCACGGGTCTGATGACCGATGCTATGGTGGCCGAGCGCAGCAAAGCGCGTGGCGTGTCGCCCGAGGCCTATTTGCGCGGGAATCTTCTAAAACGCGAAGTGCGACCTGAAGATGTGGCAGCCGCATTCGTGCATCTGGTCAAGGCGCGTACCAGCACCGGCGCGGTGATTACCGTCGATGGCGGCAATGTTGCAGCAATGATGCGTTAATTGAAAATCCTGTTCAGGCTTTAATTGAGCCATGAATCCATTCTTCCAGAAGCTGGACACCGAAGCCCGTGCCACCGGCGCGGTGCAGGGGGCGGTCTTCATCAATGAGTTCCTTGCCGGCGATGTCAAGATGTACCCAAGGCGTGCCTTCAGCGAAATGGCGCAGGAATGCTGCCGCAAATGGGGCGTCGCCTTCTTCCAAATTTTTTGCGTGCTGGCGAAGATCAGCGACCGGTGATCTGAGATCTTCGTCATAGGCTGGATCAAGCGGCATGCGCCAGAAGCGCTCGCCTACCTTCTCGCCCGCCGCGAGCAGCCCATCGGCCAGATCATCATGAGTTGTGAACAGTCCGGCAAAGACATGACCAAGACCTCGCATGATGGAATAGGTCAGTGTTGCAAGATCAACCATGGCGCTCGGTTTGAAACGGGTGGCGGTGTAGTGCAGGATATCAGCGAGAACCATGCGGCCTTCGCAGTCGGTGTCATAGACCTCGACGGTACGGCCCGACATGGTGGTGATGATGTCGCCGGGCTTATAGGATGTTCCAGAGAGCATGTTCTCGGCCACGCCAAGAACACCTGCGATGTGTACAGGCGCTTTCTGTTTGGCGAGCGCCAGCATGGTACCGATTACCGCAGCAGCGCCAGACATGTCAGCTTTCATGCCGAACATCTGCGGCCCGGTTTTGATGACAAGGCCGCCAGCATCAAAGCATATGCCTTTGCCCACGAGTGCAACCGGTTGATCAGGCGCTCCATGACCACGATAAGTGAGCACGATCACACGAGGGAGACGCGCCGAGCCATTGCCCACGGCAAGCACTGCATTCATGCCGAGCTTCTTGAGATCGGCAAATTCCAGCACCTCAATCTTGATGCCGACATCCTTCAGCGGCGCGAGATGATCTGCGAAATTGTCCGGGTTCAGATGGCTGGCAGGGAAATTGATCAAGGTACGCGCCAGGATGACACCTTCGGCCACAGCGTCAACGCGTGTGAGCGCTTTGGCATCTGTGTTGCTGGCTGAGATGGTGAGATGGATATCGTGGTGCTTGTCACTGCGGGGCATCAACTGGAAGCGATAGTGACGCAGGCGCAGTCCGAAGATGATGCGGGAAAGGATTTCGGCTGGCGCGACGGATATGCCCTGCGGCGCATCGAATAGCAGAGTGGCCTCTGTTTCACTTTCCTTTTCCAAAACCTCAGCCAGTTTGGCGCCAGCCTTGGTAGCTGTGAGCGATGTAAGCGATTTTTCTTCACCGAGACCCAAGACGATGATGCGGTTTGCCGCAACACTCGGCGGAGCCAGTATGTCCACCGTCTCTGCGACGTCACCCTTGTAGCGTGGCGCGGCACAAGCTTTGGCCACAACGCCACGGGTGAGCTTGTCTAGCTTTACACCTTCTGGCCCTAGAGCGGTGCCATAACGTACGATAACGACAACACCGGCGGCAGATTCTGCCACTACATTCTTTTCAGCCACTATGATGGTCATGTTTTACTCAAAGACAATACGGGGAAAATAGAAGCTAACCACCCAGTTCGGCATATCGACGATCTCGCTGATGCGCAGGTCGCCGCAAACCGAACAGAGCATGTAGGCTTCGATTGCACTCAGGCCTTGTTGTTTGCAGAGCAGGTCGATCATGCCGGAGACAGCATCTTTCGCTGCCGTCATCAGATTGGGCCCGATGCCGGTTGCCGCATCGTAACCTTTGCCATCAAGATGGCGCGTCACGGGTCCAGAGGTACGAAAACGTGGAAATTCCAATTTGGCACCCTTAATCAGCTCAAACTTGGCCGCCACCGTGCAGGGGCTTTCAATCGCCGTGCCGCAAACTTCGCCGTCACCTTGTGCGGCATGGGTATCGCCCACACTAAATAGGGCGCCCTTCACCTCGATAGGCAGATAAAGTTCGGTGCCGACACCCATGTCGCGGATATCCATGTTACCGCCCATGCGCCGCGGCGGAACGATGGAGTGCACTCCGGTTTCAGCGGGTGCCAGGCCAATGGTGCCACAGAATGGCTTGAGTGGTATGCGCGCGTTCGTGCCGAAGAGTGCTGGTGCCAGAGACGACTTGTCGTAAGTCCAGATGTTAAGTGCAGGCTCCTTGAACTGGTCGGCAAGCAGGCCGAAGCCTGGAATATTGGCCGTCCAACCCCAGCCCGACGGCCCCATTTCCAGAAGTGTGATTTTCAAAGCATCGCCGGGTTCGGCGCCATCGACATACACCGGTCCAGTCACCGGATTGACCTTGGAGAAATCCAGCTTCTTCAAGTCCTCCAGCGTGGATTTTGCATCCAGCTGTCCACCTGAACTGTCCTGCGTTTCAAACTCGATTGTCTCACCTGGCTTGATAGTCAAGGCTGGCGCATTCGCGTTATCCCAGCCGCAATGACAGGCATGATTATGGATGGTGTGATTACATTTCATGCAGTTCTTATCTTTCACCAATATTTCATCAGAGGGCCATTGCCAGATTAAACAGGGCGTCATAGGCTTCAAGCTGCAAATTGCAAAAGAGGCTGGAATGGCCCGACTAAGGCAGACGCAGGGGCGTGCGAAGTTTGGTGCGTATGAGACCTGGTACCGGGTGACCGGTGATCTCTCATCTCAGAAACCGCCTGTCTTCATCCTTCATGGTGGGCCGGGTGCGGCCCATAATTATGTTGATGCCTATAAGCTGCTGGCGAATACGGGCCGTGCCGTTATTCACTACGACCAGCTTGGCTGCGGGAAGTCCACGCATCTTCCGGACAAGGGCAAGAAGTTCTGGACGGTCGAACTTTTCATCGACGAGCTGAACAATCTCATCGATCATCTTGGTCAAAGAGAAAAATATCATGTCTTGGGCCAGAGCTGGGGCGGCATGCTGGCGTCCGAATTTGGCATTGCGCGGTCCAGGGGCCTCAAGTCGTTGACCATTGCGAATTCACCGGCCTCAATGAAGTTGTGGGTTTCTGAGGCCATGCGCATGCGCTCGCTGATGCCCAAGCCCATTCAGGATGCGCTGAATAAGCACGAAAAGGCTGGTACCACTTCGAGCAAGGATTATCAGGACGCCACAAACTGGGTTTATGAGCGGCATGTCTGCCGCGTGGTACCGTTTCCGAAAGAGGTGAAAGCCTCTTTCGACCAGATCGGGCAGGATCCCACCGTCTACCACACCATGAATGGGCCAAACGAATTCTTCGTTGTAGGCACGCTGAAAAATTGGAATGTCATTGACCGGCTGAAACGCATCAATGTGCCGACCTATGTGCTCTCCGGCTATTACGATGAAGCAACGCCAGCCTGCGTGCAACCCTTCAAGGACAAGATCAAGGGCGCCATTGGCGAGATCTACGGCAATTCAAGTCATATGCCCCATGTCGAGGAACAGGAACTCTGCATGAGAAACGTCGGCGATTTCCTGAACAAGAATGACTGATATCAACACGGAGACAACATGAAGAAGTATTGGATTGGTGTCGCAGCTGCAGCCCTGATTGCCACACAGGCGGTCAGCCCTGCGTCGGCAAAATATATGCCTGAGCACCGCGGCGGAACAATGAAGATCGTGGCGCATGCCGCGGCTGGCACGCTCGACCCACATATCAACTACACCCTCCAATACTGGCAGATCTATCAAAGCCTTTACGATGGCCTTGTCGCCTTCAAGAAGGCCGACGGTAAAGACGGCTTCACCAAGGTGCCGGATATCGCCGAGGAAATTCCAAAGCCCACCAATGACGGCAAGACCTATGTGTTCAAGATCCGCAAAGGCATCAAGTTCTCCAACGGCCAGGAACTGACCGTGAAGGATGTGGTTGCGTCCTTCCAGCGCATCTTCAAGGTTTCAAGTCCGACGGCAGGCGGCTTCTACAGCGTGATTGTCGGTGCTGATGCATGCCTCAAGGATGCCAAAAGCTGCACGCTCGATGGTGGCGTCGTGGCCGACGAAGCCAACAGCACGGTGACCATCAATCTGACGCGGCCTGATGCCGAATTCATCGACAAGCTGGGCCTGCCACATTCTGTGATCCTGCCAGCTGATGCGCCCACACAGGACGCAGGCTCGGTGCCAATTCCGGGCACAGGTGCGTACATGGTGCAATCCTATGACCCCAACAAGGGCATGGTGATGGCGCGCAACCCGAACTTCAAGGTGTGGAGCGAAGATGCGCAGCCGGATGGCTATCCGGACGTGGTGCAATATGATTTCGGACCAGATGAAGAAGCCCAAATCACCGCGGTTGAAAATGGTGAATACGATTGGGCCTTCGATGAAGCGCCGGCTGATCGCCTGCAGGAAATGGGCACCAAGTACAAGGACCAGGTCCATGTGACACCACTCACCGCTTGGTGGTACCTGCCCATGAACACAAACCTTGCGCCTTTCGACAATATCAAGGCGCGCCAGGCCGTAAACTTTGCAATCGATCGCAAACAGCTGGTCAATCTCTTCGGCGGCCCGGTACTCGCTTCTCCGGTATGCCAAGTCCTCCCGCCCGGTTTCCCTGGGCATGAAGACTATTGCCCCTACACCAAGAACCCAGGTGCAAAGTGGTCAGCGCCCGATCTCGACAAAGCGAAGAAACTGGTCGAAGAATCCGGCACAAAGGGCCAGAAGGTAACGATTATTGCCGAAGATAAAACGGTCTCGAAGTCAATTGCCGTCTACCTTCAGAGTGTGCTCAAGGATCTTGGCTATGATGCGGATGTGAAGCCGATCTCGCCGGACATCCAGTTCACCTACATCCAGAACACCAACAATAAAGTGCAGATGTCGATCACGCAGTGGTATCAGGATTATCCGGCTGCGTCGGACTTCCTGAACATCCTCTTTGGTTGCGCTTCGTTCTCGCCGGGTTCGGACAGCTCGATCAATATCTCGGGCTGGTGTGACAAGGGTGTGCAAGCCAAGATGGATGCTGCTTTGGCACAAGGTGTCACGGATCCGGCAGGCGCCAACAAAGCCTGGGCTGGGATTGACAAGGAAGTAACGGATGCTTCGCCAGCAGCTGGCCTGTTCACGCCGAAGCACCTCGACTTCACGTCGAAGCGTCTTGGTAATTTTCAATTCAACTATCAGTATTACTGGATGGTGACACAGTCCTGGGTGAAATGACCTAGTTGACCACCGATGTAATACGTCCACCAAGCAAAAGCCGTGGCCCCTGGGCCACGGCTGTTCGTCGCTTGTCGCGTGACCGCGCGGCTGTAATATCGCTCATTGGTTTCGTGCTGATCCTTGCCGCTTGTTTGATGGCGCCGCTCTATGCGCACTGGGCCGGAGTTGATCCTTTTAAATCCACACTCGATGCGACGATCCAGATTGACGGGCAGGATGTGCCGGTCATGGAGCAATCCACCGAAGGCCTCGGTCTTGGATATAATCCCATCGGGCCCACCTGGCGCTTGGGAAATTATTTTCTTGGTGCAGATAACCAAGGCCGCGATGTGATGGCGCGACTGCTTTATGGCGGACTGAATTCGTTTCTGATTGCGGGGGCATCAACGGCTCTCACCTTGTCCTTGGCCACGGCATTAGGTTTGGTTTCAGGTTTTTTTGGTGGCCTTATCGACACGGTGATTTCGCGGGTTCTTGACATCATGTGGGCGTTTCCAATCTATCTTCTCGCCATTTCGCTTTCTATCGTTCTGATTGCCCATGGCCTTGATATCGGGCCTTTCACCATCGAGTCCGGCAGCTTGTGGCTTCCCATCTTCATCATTGGCCTTGTCTATGTGCCTTATGTCGCGCGCCCAGTCCGAGGGCAGGTACTTTCGCTGCGCAGAAGTGAGTTTGTGATGGCGGCGATCGGGCTCGGCGCTTCAAGTGGGCGCATACTCTGGCGCGAGATTCTGCCCAATCTCACCACGACATTGATCGTGTTCGCGCCGCTGATGCTGGCCATCAATATTTTGACGGAGTCAGCGCTTTCCTATCTTTCCATCGGGGTGCAGCCACCAGATGCCTCATGGGGCACCATCATCGAAGATGGGCAGGGTCTCCTGTACTCGCGCCCGTGGGTTTCGCTGGCACCGGGCTTTGCAATCGTGCTTACGGTACTGGTACTCAACGTTTTCGGCGATGGTCTGCGCGATGCGCTTGATCCGCGCTCCAAAATAAAATTGGGTGGCTCTTAGTGATCTGGGCCATTTTGCGGCGTTTCGGACAGATGCTGTTTGTCCTGCTTGGGATCAGCGTTACCGTCTTTGCGATTTTTTTTGCAACGCCGGGCTCCGACCCGGCTGCCCGAATTGCCGGCCGCAACGCAAGCCCGGAAGTTCTGGAGGCCGTGCGCAAGAGCTTCGGCTTCGACCAACCCTTCTACATGCAGTTTCTCCTCATGATGAAGCGCATTTTTATCACCGGCGACCTAACTTCTTTCGTCAATCGCGGCTGGAAGGTGGTGCCGGCGGTGATTGATACAATTCCTGTTACGCTTTCATTGGTCATCGGCGCCGCCATTCTCTGGGTGGTCTTTGCCATACTCATTGGGGTTATCGCGGCCGCGACGCGTGGGCGCTGGCCCGACAAATTGCTGATGGCACTGGGCCTCATCGGCATTTCCATGCCGGTTTTCTGGCTGGGATCGGTCATGAATCTCATTACACAGAGCCGCCTCAAGGACACCTGGATGTTCTCATGGGTTCCACCTCTGGGATATGTGCCGCTCACCGAAGATCCAAAAGGCTGGTTTCTGTCTCTGGTCATTCCCTGGATCACACTTGCCATTCTTTATATCGGACTTTATGGCCGTGTGCTGCGCGCCAATCTGATCGAAGCGATGCAGGAAGATTACGTGCGCACGGCGCGCGCCAAGGGCCTTTCCGAAACGCGCATCCTGCTCAAACATGCCTTGCGCACGTCACTTATCAGCTTCGTGACCCTGTTCGGATTGGATTTTGGCGCACTGGTTGGCGGTTCGGCGCTGCTCACAGAAGTGGTCTTCAATCTGCATGGCGTGGGCAAACTCACGTACGATGCGCTGCTTTCTCTAGATTTACCCATCATCATGACCACCGTGCTTTATGCATCATTTTTTGTGGTCATCGCTAACGCACTGGTGGACGTTAGTTATATTTTCCTCGACCCGCGCGTGCGAGACAGCTGATGCTGCAGGTCCGCGATCTCTGCGTGTCTTTCCGTACCGAACAAGGCACGGTTCTGGCCATCGACCATGTCTCGTTTGATGTGAGCGAAGGAGAGATTCTCGGTGTTGTGGGCGAGTCCGGTTCCGGCAAAACAGTCTCGCTTCTTGCGGTCATGGGCTTGATCAATGATCCCAATGCCTTCGTGACGGGTTCGATCATGCTGCGTGGCCGTGAGCTTGTAGGCATGGCCCCATCAGAGCTCAGGAAACTGCGTGGTCGCGACATGGCGATGATTTTCCAGGATCCGATGACCGCATTGACGCCCGTTTATACCATCGGCGAGCAGATTGCGGAACAGATCACCACGCATCAGAAGATTAGCAGGCGGTCAGCATTGGACCGTGCCGTGCAACTTCTTGCCGAGGTGAATATTCCGAAACCTCAAGAAGCTGTGCATCGCTTTCCGCATCAGCTTTCGGGTGGCATGCGCCAACGCGCAGTGATTGCCATGGCTCTTTCCAACAATCCGTCGCTGCTGGTTGCCGATGAACCGACGACCGCACTTGACTGCACGGTGCAGGCACAGATCCTTGATCTTGTGCGTCGGTTGCAGCGTGAACACAAGGCGGCCATTGTCTTTATTACTCACGCTATGGGTGTGATCTCCGAGCTCGCTGACCGGGTGATGGTGATGTATGCTGGCCGGATCGTTGAGAGCGCAAGCAAGACTGAAATATTCCGACACCCGCAGCATCCTTATACGCAGGCGCTCCTCGAAACTATTCCACCGCTTACTGGTGAGAAGCCGAAGCGGCTAAAAGTCATCCCCGGCATGCCACCTTCATTGTTCAACCGCGGCACAGGCTGTGCGTTTGCGCCGCGCTGCCCCTATCGCTTCGAGCCATGCGCCCTCATTCCGCCGCTTGAAGGCGGAGTACATACAGCCGCCTGTTTCAAAGTCCATCCACATGACTGAAGTGATGTACGCTGCCCGCAAAGTGTCCAAGCGTTTCAAGGTAGGCTCCCGCTTTTCGGCGCAAGGCCTGCGCATCGTGCATGCAGTGGATAATGTCTCGCTCGATATCCAGACAGGCGAGACCATCGGCCTTGTTGGCGAAAGCGGCTGCGGGAAGTCGACGCTCAGCCGTTGTCTGATCAGGCTTTACGAAGTCAGCGATGGTGAGCTTGAATTCGACGGCACCGACATCACGAATTTATCTCCGCACAGCATGCGCAAGCTACGGGCCAAGCTCCAGATGGTTTTTCAAGATCCTTCTGCCTCGCTCAATCCGCGGCGCCGGGTGCGCGATTTGATTGCCGAGCCCTTTCGCATCCATACAAATCTTTCGGAAATGGAGATTGGAGAAAAAGTGGCGGGGTTGCTGCGCGATGTGGGCCTCCTGCCTGATCACGCGGAACGATTTCCACACGAGTTTTCTGGTGGGCAGAGGCAGCGCATCGGCATTGCACGCGCCATTGCTCTGGAACCAAAGATGCTGGTGCTTGATGAACCGGTTTCCGCGCTTGATGTTTCAGTACAGGCACAAATCGTTAATCTGCTGATCGACTTACAGCAGAAATTGAACCTTACTTATGTATTTGTGTCACACGACCTGAGTGTGGTGCGGCAAGTCTCCACCCGCATTGCGGTGATGTATCTCGGATCAATCATTGAACTTGGTTCGACCGATGACATATTTGCGCGTCCCAAACATCCCTATACGCAAGCGCTGATTTCTGCTGTACCCGTGCCGGACCGCGAAAATATGCCCGGGCGCAAACGCATTGTACTGCAAGGCGACGTGCCAAGCCCCATCAATCCGCCTTCCGGGTGCCGCTTCCATCCGCGCTGCTCCTATGCGCAAGACCGATGCCGTGTGGAAAGGCCGGTTTTGGAGCTAAAAGACGGACGTGGCCAAGCCGCATGTCACTTTCCGCTCCCAGACTAGCCATTGACCATTCTCCTTTTGAGTGGCGTCCAGTGGCATCTAAATGGCGCTTCATTACGCTGAGTGAAGCTCATTGTGGCCTTATAATTTTTTAATTATCACGCACCTTGAAGAGCGGTTCAACCAAGCCAGCAATCCCGGGTGCGACACGGAAAAGATGACCGGCCTGCGGACAAGTTTTGCGCGTGGCTTCATCCACCGCATCCCAGGCGGTGGTAATGAAGAGTTGCGAATAGCCTTCGCCGCCAAAGCACAGGCTGGTGACATGTGGTGAGGGGATATCGATGCGTGCGACAACCTCGCCTTTAAGATTGCGGCGGGTGACGCGTGCTCCGGCCCAGTGCGCCACCCAAATAAAACCTTCACTGTCGACGGTGAGCCCATCGGGCAAACCTTCCTCTTCGGCAAATTTGCAGAAGATGCGGCGGCCAGAAACGCGACCATTCTCCGCAATATCATAAGCGAGAATTTGCCGCGCGAGCGAGTCACTGAAATAGGCCGTGCGGCCATCAGGCGAAAAAGCCGGGCCATTGGCAATGGCGAAACCCGTATCCACCAGAGTGGCGCGCTTTTGTGTGTCAATAATCCAGAGCGCTCCGCGCGGCTCCAGCTCGGTGACATGCGATGTGCCGGCCCACAACCGGCCCAGGCGGTCGATCTTGGCATCATTGTACATGACGCCATCGCGACCCTTTTCAGGGTCGGTGAAGGGCGTGATGGCAAGCGTTTCAATATTGAGAAACGAAATGCCGGTGCGGTGTGTAAGCACGACCACGTCCGGATCATTGGTTGGAGCGAGCGCACCGAGCAGTGGTTCAACGGCCAGAACATCGTTCTTCGTGGCGCCCGTCTTGACATTGTGCCGCCAGAACTGCGCCGTTGGCAGATCAATCCACAGCAGAAGGTTCTTCTGGGCTAGCCACACCGGCGCTTCGCCGAGGCGCAATCCGCAGGGCACAAGAATTTCAGGCTTCATGTCCATCTGAATGCCATAACGACCTTGCGGCATGCAATGCTTGATCGCCGCGCGATTTCATGCCCAATTCGGCGGATGTTCGATTTTGGTCCCTTCAAATTCGCCTCCAAGCAAGAGGTGATCGACACGTCCATCCGCTACTGGAATCCCGACAAGACGCAGTTTTGGCAGAAGGCGGGCATTGATCTCGTCATAGGCAGGCGCGAGGGCTATCGCATCACCGACCTTTCGGGCCGCAGTCTGATTGACCTGCATCTGAACGGCGGTACATACAATCTTGGCCATCGCCATCCGGAATTGGTCGAGACGCTGAAGCAGGCGCTCGATATCTTCGATATTGGTAATCACTGGTTCCCGTCGGCGGCGCGTGCGGCCCTGTCAAAATCGCTGGTCGAGGCAGCGCCAGGCATGGCCTATGCGATTTTCGGCGCAGGTGGTGCTGAAGCCGTGGAGATCGCGCTCAAAAGCGCTCGCTATGCTACCAAACGCCGCAAGATAGTCTCAATCATCAAGGGTTATCACGGCCATTCGGGTCTTTCGGTGGCGACCGGCGATGACCGCTTCACCAAGATCTTTCTGAGCGAACGGCCCGATGAATTCGCGCAGGTGCCTTTCAACGATGCCGACGCCATGGAGCAGGCACTGAAAGGCAACGACGTGGCGGCGGTCATCATGGAAACGATTCCGGCCACCTATGGTTTTCCCTTGCCTAATCAGGGCTATCTGTCGGCCTGCCGTGATCTCGCCCGCAAATATGGCGCGATGTATATCGCCGACGAGGTCCAGACCGGATTGATGCGCACAGGCTCCATGTGGGGCTGGCAGGCCTATGGCATCGAGCCTGACATCATGGTGACCGCCAAGGGCCTTGGTGGCGGGCTTTATCCGATCAGTGCCTGCCTTGTTGATGAACGGGCCGGTGGCTGGCTCAAGGAAGATGGTGCGGCGCATATGTCGACAACCGGCGGGGCCGAATTGGGCTGCGTGGTGGCTTACAAGGTGATCGAGATGTTGCAGCGGCCAGAAGTGATCGCCAATGTCGGGAAGGTCACCCAATTCATGGCTGACGGCATGGCGAAAATGCGGGCCAAGCACGGTGATATCTTTACCGGCGTACGCCAAAAGGGCCTGATCCTGGGTTTGGAATTCTCCAACCACCCGGAAGGCGCAGTCCACGTCTCGCGCGCGCTTTATGAAAATGGCGTGTGGGCCATCTTCTCCTCACTCGACAAACGTGTGCTGCAATGGAAGCCGGGTGTACTTCTGACGCCGGAATTGTGCGCTGAAATTCTGGAGAAGTTTGACGCTGCCATGCCGCGGGCGCGAGAATTGTTGCAGCAGGCCAAGACAACATGAGTGATTTCGATGCGCTGCCACATGAGATGCAGTTGGCGGTGTTGCTCGAAACAGCCCAGACGGCTGTCAACCATTTCGACCTGCCGCGCAACTGTGCGGTGAAAATGATCAACCTGTCGGAAAATGCCACCTACAAGATCGAAGCGCCAGATGGCGAGCGCTGGGCATTGCGCATCCATCGCGACGGTTATCATTCGAAGACTGCGATTGCCTCCGAGCTTGCCTGGCTGACGGATTTGCGGTCCAAGAGTGTGGTGATGACACCGAAGCCGGTCAGGGGGATCGACGGGGAGATCATCCAGCTCGTCAGCCATCCGCGCATGAATGAGCCGCGCCATGTGGTGCTCTCGGAGTGGGAAGAAGGAGCCGAGCCTGGTATTGGCGAGGCGTTGCAGCAACCCTTCGAGGTTCTGGGTGAAGTGACGGCGCGCATGCACCTGCACACCCAGCAGTGGCAGCGCCCTGAGTGGTTCCAACGCCACACCTGGGATTTCGAGACAAGCCTTGGCGATGCTGGTCCGCATTGGGGCCGGTGGCGCGATGGCATGGGTGTGGATGGCGGGAAGGCGAGACTATTTCAGCGAACTGTCGATGTGATCGGCAAGCGTTTAGCGGCCTACGGCAAAGGCCCGGAACGCTTCGGTCTCATTCATTGCGATCTGCGTCTCGCTAATCTCTTGATTGATGGGCGCTCTGTGAAAGTGATTGATTTTGATGACTGTGGTTTCGGCTGGCACATGTATGACGCTGCGACACCAGTTTCATTCTACGAACATGAGCCACAGGTGCCAGCCTTGCTGGAAGCCTGGAAAGCGGGCTACCGCAAGGTGACGGCACTGTTGAAGGAAGATGAAGACGAGATTCCGACCTTTGTAATGCTGCGCCGCCTGCTGCTGGTCGCCTGGATCGGTTCTCACTCTGAAACCGATCTCGCTAAATCCATGGGTCTGAACTACACAGACGGCACCACGAGGCTGTGCGAGGCCTATCTCTCGCAATCTGCCTAGGCTTGCGCCAGGGCATCCAGGCTCTCGGGCACCACTTGCCCGCCGTCCACGACAATCGTCTGCCCGGTGACATAGGCTGCCTCCTTCGAAGCGAAAAAGAGCGCGGCGTGACCGATGTCTTCAACGGTTCCCAGTTTCCTGAGTGGAATGGAATTCGCCATTGTATCGATATAATCCTGACCCATCGCGATCATTCCCTCGGTCAAAATATTGCCGGGCATCACGGCATTGACGGTGATGCCATATTTCGCAAGCTCGATGCAGGCGGTGCGCATGAAGCCCAGCTGGCCCGCCTTGCTCGCACCATAATGTGCCCAGCCTGGAAAACCGGTGATCGGCCCGGTGATCGATGAGGTGAGGATGACGCGGCCCTGATCGGATTTTTTCAGATAGGGCAGGGCTTTCTGGACCGCGAAGAAAGTGCCCTTGAGGTTGGTGTCAGCCACTTCGTCCCACTGCGCTTCGCTCATCTCCTCAAGTCTGGCCTGCGGAAAGATGCCGGCATTGGCGCAAAGCACATCGATGCCGCCATGGGCTTTCGCCGCCGCCGCGAAAGACTTCTCCAGCGATGTGGCGTCTGTCACGTCTCCGGCAAGCCCGATTGCGCCATGGCCGATTTCGGCCGCGGCAGCTTTTGCCCGATCTTCATGGCGGGCAAGGATTGCAACCCTGGCACCCGCCTCGGCAAAGACACGCGCGATGCCTTTGCCAATGCCCTTTGATCCCCCCGTTACGATAACGGATCTGCCCTGCAGCGAAGTGGTCATGAAAACCTCCAAACAAAAAAGGGGACAGCGCGAGCTGTCCCCTCGAATGAACTAGATCAGATCAGTTCTCTTCATTCACCATATGGCCGATGTTCTGGTAGGCGGTCGGATTGACCGACTTCAAAACAAAGCCCCAGACCAGGCCGACGATGAGAATCGCCAGGCCGACATAGGGAATGCTGTTGGCAAAGCCATTGGTGCCGCCCAGCGTGGCGAGATTGGCGACCAGTGTATACACCAGCCAAATCTGCACCAGGAAGGAGATCGCCGGCGCAATCACCGTGGTGATCACATTGCCGCCGCCATTCTTGCGGAACCACATGATGATGGCGAGCGATACCACGGCTTGCAGGACAAGCAGCAGGCCTGTGCCCAACACGGCGAAGAGCGTGTAGACGCCCAGCCAGGCTTGCGCCGAAGGATCGTCGAAGCCATAGCCCAGTCCATACAGGATCACCCACAAGGCCGCGAGACCCGACTGCACGAAGGAAGCCTTGTGCGGGCTCTTGTGATGATCGTGCGTTTCCGCGACGAAGCTTCGGCAGCACACCTTCACGGCCCAGCGAATACATGTAGCGCGAAGCCGTGTTGTGGAAAGCCATGCCGCAGGCAAAGGAGCTTGTCAGGATCAGCAGTGACATCAGCTCGAAGGCCCATGAACCGACAAAATCCTTGATTGGCGACAGGAAGAAATTGACGCCATCAGAGAAGGACTTCGCCAGCATATCACCTTCTGTGGGATAAGCACCGACGGCTGTCCAGCTGACAAAGGTGTAGAACACGCCAAGCCCGATCACCGAAAGGATCAGGGACTGCGGAACGATGCGTTTTGGATCTCTGGATTCTTCCGCATAGTTGGGTGCCATTTCGAAACCGACCCAGGACCAGAACGCCATGAAGATGCCCACGGCGGCCGCACCAGCGGGAATGTCCACCGTTCCCACCTTCTGCGCCACAACCGGCGTGAACACATGGAACACGTTGAGTGATTCACCCGTCAGGTTGGTGCCGCCGCCATGGAACAGCACGCCGAGTGCGAAGATGGCTAGCATGATGACTTCGGAGATCAGCGCAATGCCGAGGATGCGTGCCGAAAGTTTGACATCGCGGTAGGAGAGAACCGCAATCACGGCGAGCATGATCAGTGCCAGAACCAGCCATGGTACATTGATGCCCAAATGCACCTTCAGCCAGTCATTGCCGAAGAAGGCAAAGAGACCAGTGAGTGAAGCTTCGAAGATCGAGTAGCAGGCAAAAGATGCGATGCCCGCTGACATGCCGACTTCGCGGCCAATGCCTTGACTGATGAAGGAATAGAACCCGCCCACGCTCGATACGCGCGATGCCATGGCGGCATAGCCGATCGAGAAAACGGTGAGCACGATGGTCGCCAGCAGGAAAGCCGCGGGCGTATAGCTGCCCACACCATAGCCTGCTGCAAACGGTACGTTACCCAACATGGCAGACATGGGCGCAGCGCCCGTGACCGCCAGAAACAAGACGCCCGCAAGACCGACAGCCTTCGACTGCAGCTTGTTCACACCTTGTTGACTAGAAATATCTATGACTCCGGCTCTGCCGGCGAGTTTGGCTTCAGCCATCAACCCCTCCAATGTGTTGCACTAAGGCTGCCTTGAACCCCCCGATTCAGATGCAGCTCAAGCGTCAGCTAAATCCAATTTCAGGAGCTTGACAAGGTGGAGAGCCGGTAAAGCTCAGAGCTGGACATCACGTGACAGTAGATCATGTTGATGATTTCGAGCTCTTTCCGGTGCAGGTCTTCGGTCGCAGCGGCACAACAATCCTCAAGCACGATGACTGCAAAACTCTCATCGGCGAGGCTTCGGACGGTCGAGGAAACGCATTGATCTGTAAAAATCCCGGCGCAAATCACTGTCCTGACGCCGAGATTGTGCAGAATGAGGCGCAGATTGGTGCCGGTCAGTGCTGAATCCGTGGTCTTGGTGACCACGATTTCATCACCCATGGGCTGAAGCTCAGGAACCAACTGGGACGGCATCTCGTCCATGGGCAGAAGCAGGTTGTTCCAACCCGGCAGTTTCTGGGAAAGCGAGCGTTCGCGGCCATCTTTGGTGTGCGAGGCGATTCGGGCAAAGAGGCACTCAATTCCGGCCTTGCGGGCGAAAGACAGCATCTTCGCGGTGCGCGGGATGACCTGCCTGTGCATGCGCTCGTGAAAGGGCGTCCACAGGTCATAACGGCGCTGTTCGTCGGGGCTCAGCGAGGCACGGTCCGGCCGCACCAGATAAGTGTTCTGGACGTCGATGACGAGGAGCGCTGTTTCCCTGGGATTAAGCTTGGGATCATCCGGTTCGGGCGCGCCAGTCATAATAAAGAGAACGGAAATCTGTTTTCCAGCTCATTCAGTCCTCAGAAGCGTTTGATGAAAAGCCCACGTTCTTCGTAAGTCTGCGCGGCTTCCTCGATGAAGGCCGCAATGTCATGGGCCTTGTAGGTCTCGCGCATGGTCTTGGCGGCGGCGAGCAGATCATTCTTCGACTTGGCGCGCCCGGGCCGCAGCAGCTCATAGGCCTGCATGATGAATTCCTGCGGCACGGCCACGAGTTCAGCCGCGCGTTCGAAATTCTTGGCGAGCGTAGGGCGGTTCACATCGCGTGAAATTTCAGCCTGGGCGCGCAACGCACCGGGTGTGATGCGCAAATCTTCCATGGTGACCTCGCCTTTCAGCACTGCATCAAGCGTGATGTCGCTATAGGACTTGCCGCGCTGGCCTTTGACGGAGTGCGGTGCCGTCTCGGCCAGCGGATAATCTTTGCCGCTTCATGGCCTGCCTCCGATGAAACTCACTTCGATTTCTTCCGGGGCAGCGCCTTCGCGTGTCAGTTCCGTTTCGATGGCGTAAATGAGAGCCGTGCGGGCATGATAGCGCGAACCCATCGCTTCGCCCTTGGTCGGCACAACGACAGGCTCCGGCATTTCACCCAAGGCGTAGGCGGCGGCATTGCTGCCCATGCCCTTGTAGTGTTCAATCCGCGTGATCGGCGCATTTGAGAAAAGTTCAAGATTGTTATGCGGCAACGGTCCGCTGATGGATCACGGCTGTGCCTTTGGCCTGAATGCCGATGCCAATGCCCGAGCCTGAAAGCCGCGCAGCCGATAGACCCAGGAAAGAGGTATCCGCCGTGTGATTGAAGCGCACGATGCGGGGCTTCAGCCCGCGCGCCTTGATTGCATTGGTGAGGGTGCCGAGAATTTCCGAGAGATTATGGCCCGCCGTGGTCTGGAACAACTTCAGGCCGAAGGCCGGGCTGATGCCGATCACCACTTCCTTTTTGTCGCCGCCGGGATGCGCCTCGCCGATCGACTTGTAGCGGATGCGCAATTTCTCCGGCTTTTCATGTTGGGCTTCCTGGCGCAGCACTTCCTTTTGGTCGATGACATCACGGATGGAATTGAGTTCCAGCCTGCGGCTTTCCGAAACGCGGTAGCCAGAGCCGGGACCGAGATAGTCGTTGGGATCATTGACGGCACTGATAATGCGGCCGCCGCGCACCATGGCGGAGGTTTGCAGATAGTCGCCAGACAAGCGCAATTTCACCAGTGCCAGAAGATTTTCCGCCTCTTCCTTGAAGCCGCGCTTGGCCAGAGCCTTGATGACAGCGACAACGTCCAGATTGCGTTCCTTGATCTTCTCGCTGATCAGGGACGCATCGCGTGGGGTGAAGCTCTGGGTTTCTTGAGAGCCCGAGGCAGCTACCACGCTCGCCTTCATGCTGCCGGTTACCTTGGCAAGTCCAAGTTCCTCGAACACGGCATCGAGTGCGTCGACGGCTCGCTGGCGCAGTTCGGTGGCACGCGATTCCGGCAGCGGTGTCAGGCCGCCATCGGCCTCAAAATCGCGCTGAAGAACGAGATAGTCTTCCATTTCCTCGCCGTTGAACAGCGATGGATTGAAACTGTTGTCATAGGCGAGGATGGAGCCAAAACCTGAGCAGATAAGATCCGAGCCTGCCACCAGAAAGGGCAGGATTTTGGCCCCAACACGGATTTCGGATTCCGTTGTCCTGGCATCATTGCCCGATGCACATTCGAGATCGAGCCACACGGCGATCAGGTTTTCCGCCATCAATTCGCGCACGCCACCGGGCACCGTAGCCGTCACTGGCGCTCCATCGATGCCGCCATTCTGCGTGCCTTGCACACCCATGCCACGCTGCAGGCAGAGGCAGCGCGCTTCGAGATAGAGCAGGGATTTCGACTCGTGAAAACCCATCAGAAGTTCCGAACCGGCGCCCGAGGTGCAGCGCATCTTGATGCCGCGCGAGGCGTAGGCTGCGGCAAGGAAGGCTTTGGACCACGGCGTATCGTCGCCGTCAGTAAAACTCTTTTCCGTGCCATAGACGGAGACAGTTTCGGCATAGGACGTAAAGCCCGCCATGCCGATCCGCAGCTCTTCCGCCTCTTCGCTTGAACACTGGAACAGCGTACCCCAGCGGCCAACAGCGCCACCCACGGCACAGGCCAGGGCATTGCTCCAGGCGTTGCGCGAAACGCGCATGGTGGTTTCGATTTCATCAAACCCGAAGGCCACCGCGGTCGCCGCATCAGCAGCGAGCTGCAGCGGATCGTCCTTGGCGTTGGTGACATGCGCCTGGTTACCCGGTGTCTTGCGCGCCCGCATTTTCGAATAGGCAAAAGCAATTTCCAGTGCATTGAGACGCGAAACCACATCGGCCAGCTTGGCCGGCGTCATGCCATGGGCAAGCCGCACCAGCTTTTCGCGCGGCACATGCATATCGACGAGCATCCGTGCGACCTCGCCAGAATCCATGGCCATGGCTTCCGGCGCGATGCCTGGATCGATATGATGGCGTGCGATGAAGCGGTCGATCATATCGAAGTCGCGCTCTAAAACGCCATCAAGCGAAATCACACGGCCGGAATTGATGCTGAGACCAGGTTTCGGATCTGCGGGACTGGAAAAGGCAGAAAAGCCGTGAGCGGGGTCTTCAGCGGCGAAACGGTCAAGCCGCAATGGGCGTTCATCCCAGTCGGCGTAGCGTTTCCAGCGATTGGGTGTGTTGCTCATTTGCGCAGCATCTTTCCGTAAAAGATTGACTTGCGCAATGGCATTTCGGCTTTGAATTCATGACCTGCCCGTCAGCGCTGCTGTGCTGGAGCGGCTCGTCACCCCGCTCGATATTGAACTCCTGTCTCGGTGATGATCGCATTCAGCCTGATGTCATGGGGCAGGGGTTGAATCGACGGGATCTGTGCAGCTTGCAGGCCAACGCCGATGACAAAGGGCGATGGTTTGAGGGCGGCAAGCGTTCGGTCGAAATAACCGCCGCCATAGCCAAGGCGGAAGCCTGATGCGTCCCATCCCACAAGCGGGGCCAGGGAAATCTGCGGAGTGAGAGGCGCTGCGGACGCGGCAGGCACAGGGATACCCCAGAAGCCCTTCTCCATTTTGGCGCCGGGTTCCCAAGCCCGGAAGGCCAGCGGTGCGGCCTTTGTCTCAACCACAGGCAAGGCGATTTTGACACCATGCGAGTGCAGGGCTTGCATCCAGAAGCGCAGATCAAGCTCGGCCTTGATGGGCCAATAGGCAGACACCACACGGCCAGAGATGTTTCCAAACAGCGATGCCAAAAGCGCATCAAGATGCCGCGCAACAGACACGGCAAGCTCCGTGCGCTGTTCGGCGGAAAGCGCAAGCCTGGCGTTTCTCAACCGGGTGCGTTCGACCGCTCGCCACGAGAGAATATCCGATCTGCGATTTTCAAGGTCTGCTGTCATCCAGACGAAACACCGGCCATGAACCCTTCCGGTTCAATCTGTCGATGACTTTCTCCGCCATCGCCTCGCAGCGCTTGCCCAAAAACGGAAACGCGTCGTGCATCGCCGACGCGAGTGTGTCTTCAAGCCGTGCGCGCAGCAGGCGCCGCGCCCGGTGCAAGCGGGTTTTCACCGTTTCCTGCTTCAGCCCCAGAATTCCTGCGGTTTCCTCGACAGAACATTCCTGTACGTCACGAAGCACGAAAACCAGACGGAAAGGTTCGGGCAACCGGTCCACGGCCTGTGCAATGAACTTACCAATCTCGGCTCTCGCGGTCTCAGCTTCGGGACTGGCAATCGGCTCGCCGCCAGGAAATGACACCACGGAAGCACCGTTAAGCTGGGCGCCTTCCACGGCGTCCAGGTTCGAGAAGACCCTGCGCCTCTGCCGCAGCCGTCCCCTGGCCTCATTGATCACGATGCGTGTAAGCCACGTCAGCAAACTGGAACCACCGCGGAAAGTTGCCAGGGCGGCGAAGGCCAGAACATAGCTTTCCTGCAATGCATCTTCTGCTTCGGCATCATCCTGGAGAATGCTGCGGGCAACACGGAAAAGCTGCTGGTTGTGGCGGCGCATGATCAGCCGGAAAGCGTCCTGGTTTCCGTTCAACGAGGCCGCGGCGAGTTCGGCGTCTCCCATGGCGACATAGTCCATTTTCGACAGGGTTTGAGTATCCGGCATGGCGGCCAATGTCCCACAAATAGCCATTAGATGACAGGGCGGGAGAAAGGTTCCCGGAGAATTACATTTCCATCTGGGAACCTTAAACAGCCTCGCGGCATCCAATGCGCGTTGTTCATGGAGGATGTGATGTTCAAAAAACTACTACTCGTCAGCACTCTGGTTGCGTTTGGCCATTCAGCCTTTGCCGATGATGCAAAGCTAACCGACCCGCAAATTGCCCATATCGCCTATACGGCCGGGCAGATCGACGTCGATGCAGCGAAACTGGCTCTGTCGAAAACTTCGAATGCAGAGGTGAAGGCCTTTGCTGAAACCATGGCGCGTGACCATGCGGCGGTGAACGACCAGGCATTGGCCCTGCTCAAGAAGCTCAACGTAAAACCGGAAGAAAACGCCACCAGCTATGCCTTGAGCAAACAGGCCACCGAGACGGCGGCAAAGCTGAAGTCACTCTCAGGCACGGCATTTGATCATGCCTATATCGAAAATGAGGTGGCCTATCACAAGACTGTCAATGGTGCCCTGAGCTCCACTCTCATCCCCGATACTCAGAACGCTGAATTGAAAAGTCTGCTGCAAACAGGACTCAAGCTGTTCCAGGAACATCAGGCCCATGCCGAGCATCTGGCTCAGATGCTGAAATGAGAAATGCAAAAGTTTCGCGGCGCTCAATACTGAGCGCTGCGGTCTTCATCGTGCTGGAAAGTGTTGGACAGGCCGACGCCTCCCAAACTTATGTTGTCCACATCAAGAACATGCAGTTTGGGATGGCTCCGGCAGAACTCCATGTCGGTGACACACTGAAGTGGCATAACAGCGATTTGTTCCGCCACACGGCTACAGCGAGGGACGGCTCGTTTGACCTCGATCTTCCGCCGGGAAGTGAGGGTATGTTCACATTGACCAAGGCAGGAGATGTGGAAGTCTTTTGCCGGTTTCATCCGATGATGAGGGCGCAGCTGACGGTCATTCCCTAGATGACCGCCGTATCAGCTTCCGGGCGAATGCCCTTGAAACCATCGGACAACTGTTGCATGTGTCCGGCGCTCACAACGGCAGCGACACGGCGCAATGTCTCCCACCCCTTCTGCTTCCACCGGCCAGCCTAGAAAATTGCGGTTCTTTTATCCCATTCTCTCCGGTGCCTCTCTTGGTGACCGGCTCTGGGCTTGTGTGGGGGCCCTGGTTGCAATCTGCCTGACAGGGTTGATCTGCGGGCTCGTGTTCGGCCATAGCGCATCTTTACCCTACATCGTGGCACCCATGGGCGCATCGGCGGTACTTCTTTTCGCCGTGCCGGCGAGTCCCCTGGCACAGCCATGGCCGGTCATCGGCGGAAACACGATTTCTGCCTTTGCTGGTGTCACCGCCCTGCATCTCGTCAATGATCCCGTCTATGCCATTGGTATCGCCGTGGGCCTGGCCATTCTGGCGATGTCATTCACACGGTCCCTGCATCCGCCGGGAGGCGCTGCGGCACTTACCGCTGTGGTTGGCGGAGCCGCCGTGCGGGATGCGGGCTTTTGGTTTCCGCTGGTTCCGGTGGCGATCAATTCCATCGCCTTGGTGGGACTTGGTGTGATCTTCCACAAGCTTTCGAGGCACAATTATCCGCATCGCGCCGCCCCGGTGGCGGTCAACATCCACAAGACCGCGGATAAACCGGCACCGGAGCGCATCGGCTTCTCGGCGGCGGATATCGACGGGGCGATTGCCGATCTCCATGAAACGCTCGACATTGACCGCAACGATATCGACGCATTGCTGCGCCGGGTGGAACAGCGTGCACTGGTCCGGACGCATGGTGACATCTCCTGTTCAGATATCATGTCACGCGACGTGGTTAAGGTTCGGAAGAATGCCGAACCTGACAACATCCGCATGTTGTTGAGAGAGCATCATCTTCGCTCCCTTCCGGTTGTCGACGAGTCCGACAAGCTTCTTGGCGCAATTGGGCTTGACGAACTTGAAGCGTTCCATGACGGCAAGACTTTACCTTTTACGACACCTGCGATGGCCCATCCTACCGATCCAGCCATCAGCTTGCTTCCGGCTCTGACCAATGGTCATACGCACAATGTTCTGATTGTCGATGACCGCCAGCACCTCTTGGGCATTGTTTCGCAGACAGATCTCTTGGTGGCGCTGGGCAAGAACCTGCTGTGGCATCTACCGCAGCCGGCCTGACCCTACGTCCAGGCCGGGCAGATCATGACGCATGATCCCATTAACCTGTCGAGTGCCATGCTGGTTTCGGAGGTTGTCACCATGTTTGCTGCGGGCGCGTTACCGCAGCTATCCGTTTGTCGATGGTGCAGGAAAACTCATTGGCTTGGTCATCGCGTGGCGATGCAGTGGCCTGGCAGGAGGGACCTGTTCCGCAAGACACAACGCTGGCCGATACGCTTCCGAACGCTTTTCAACCTTGCGTTTATCCTGACACGCCTATTGGGGTCATTGCGGATATCATTCTGCAAACCGGCAACGGCCGCGTTCCAGTGGTTGCAGCCAAGGACCATACCGAAGTGGGCATTGTGACACGGCATGACCTGCTCAAGGCGCGCCATTCAAGCCGGAAGGAAGAAATCTCCCGGTCAAGAACCATTGGATGGAATGAAACAGTGGGGAAAGATCACGGCACGCATGTTCCGGCAGAGCTGAAATCCATCCACGTGTGGTTAATAATATCCCCAAAATAACAGATAGTTCATAAAGGTTGGCTTTACCGCAAATGCAATGCAGAATTGTGCACGAGTGCACATTGTAGGATATTACGTTTGCATTCTGGATTCACGGAATTCTCCGCACAATCCAGGGCAGAGTTCTCGTTTGACCAGCCATTCCTCAACAAAAAAATTCCATGGAGATTTTGATGTTCAAGAAATTCCTGCGTTCTGACTCTGGTGTTACCGCTATTGAATATGGCGTGATTGCTGCTGCCATGGGTGTTGCCCTGGTTGTCGTGATGCCCACCCTCGCCGGCAACATCAGCACCCAGTTCTCCAACATCGGTTCACATATCGCCTCCGGCAAGTAATTTTACCTTCAACCTCTTCGATGAAGGCATGACAATGTGTCATGCCTTCTTTTTTGCCTGACCAATGTGAGGAGCGTTATGCGAATGAGGCTACCATCTATTCACAGCGATAATGCGACCGCGACCTGATACCACTACCGCAAACACCGCTCCACGCTTGCTGCCGAGGAAGCGATAGTTACCGGGAGCGCAACTCTGGGTACGTACATTACGGAAACCATTGGCGCGCACAATTCCACGCGCTTCGCCGCAGCTTACATAGTTGCGGCGCCCGTAATAACCGTTGTTGTAGCCGTCGCCGAGGTAAATCCCGACGCCAAAATCGGCGCCTGAATGGCCATGATGGCGGCGGTGATGCTTCCAATCCATGTTGTCGCCATTGTTATTCTGCCCTTGCTGATTGCCGGATGGAGGTTTTGGTTTGTGCATTCCACCCATTCCGCCATTATTGCCGGGGCCGCATTGAGCTCCCGGAGGACAGGGCGGCGCTGCATTGGCAGGGGTAACTGCTGCAATGCCGCCAACCATCAAAATGGCGCCCAATGCTATCGTTGAAAAGATTGGTGATTTTGACATTATTAAAACTCCTTCATGTTGCGCTATCGCCCAACGCGCGACCCGCAACATCGTTCCAATGGAGTCAGGTTATTAGTTTCGGATGAGAAGGACGTTCCAAGAATTCGCTCATGAGCTTGGGGAGCAGTTGATCTGAGCAACATGTTCTGGGAGACATGGCGAATGCGAGCCAAATGGCAGAAACGCCGAGGGTTCGCGGGCGGACTTTTGAAACAGGATGCCTAGGTTGCAACCTTCAATACATAAAAGCCAACATTGGTCGCCTGATGCTGGAAGCCCGCTTCGCAGTAAGCGAGATAATAGTTCCAAAGCCTCTTGAAGCGTTCGTCAAAACCAAGCGGTTTGATCTTTGGCCAGGCGGCATTGAAGCGGCGGCGCCATTCGGCAAGAGTTTGTGCGTAGCTCGCTCCAAAAAACTCTGTGTGAGCGAGGTTGAGTCCGGCACGTTTGGCATGCTTTTCGATAGCGCCCACGGTGGGTAACATGCCGCCTGGAAAGATGCGCTGTTGAATGAAGTCCGGTTCTTCGCGGTAGACGGCAAATCTCTCTTCCGTGATCGTTATGGCCTGTATGACCGCGATGCCATCACCTGTGAGACAATTCCGAAGCGTCGAAAAATAGACCGGCCAATAGTCTTCACCTACCGCCTCAATCATCTCAACCGAAACGATGCGATCAAATTGCTCCTTGCAATCGCGATAGTCCTTCAGTCTCACGGCGGCGCTTCCCTTGGCGATGGCGCCTGCAAGCCTTGACTGCGCGTATGCTGCCTGTTCATGCGAGAGGGTGATGCCCGTCACATTGCACTGAAAGCCGCTGACCAGTTCTTCCATCAATGCGCCCCAGCCACAACCGATTTCCAGCACCCTGGACCGCGCTTTTGGCTGCAACAATTCAATTATCCGAATGATCTTTTTACGCTGAGCATCTTCGAGAGATTGGTCTTCCGCTTCGAACAGGGCGGAGGAATAGCTCATGCTCTCATCCAGCCAGGCGCGATAGAAATCGTTGCCAAGATCGTAGTGAGCTGAAATGTTGCGCTGACTGCCCTTTCGATCGTTGCGGCGCAGTCGGTGCCTCAGCCGACTTAATGCAAGCCCGATTTTGGAAGGCGACATGGATTTTTCCAGTGCGGCCCTGTTGAGCAAAACGAAATCAAACAGCGCGGAGATATCTTCGATGGCAACGTCGCCGTTTTCATAGGCATTGGCAAAACCGGCATCGCCGTGAAGCACGAGTTTCAGCAAGGTGCGCCAACGGCGAATTTCCATTTTTGCCGCGGGGTATTTCTTGGGCAGACCCCGCCTGATGATGGACCTTGAGGGAAGGGTCAATTCCAGATGACCAGCTTGAACATCCGGCAGGAGACGGCAAAGGGCCCGTTCAAAAAACCATTCAAGAAATGAAGAGCTGCTGGCTGTTCCGGCAAGTTTCGTGCGCCCGTCCAAACTCATGGGCGCCCTTGCGAGGATATGAATGAGGTTGTTTCAGAAGGGGGCAATGGCTTGTGATAAATCCGCAAGCCCTTGAACCATAGAATGAGTGCGTGCCAATGGATCGCTGCGGTGACTTTCAAGGTAAGCAGGGGCATCGCCAACAGGGCGCTCACCAAATTTCTATCATTCAATGTTGTGCGTCGTCCCATCATTACAGCAGTCAAGACCGGTCGCCCTCCTTGATAGGCCATGATTTCCAGAGCCAAACGCTCGTCCGGAGCGGCAGTACGGAAAGCATAGTTCATATCCATGCCCAGAAAAGGCGAGACATGGAAGGCCTTATTCGATCTGTGGCGTTGCGGCGGGTCGCTCACTGCAAAAAGGTAGCTATGCCTTTCGCCAAAGGTGTTGTGCACTTCATAGAGGACGGCCGCCAACGTGTCATCAGCGCGCGAACAGTAATAGATACTGATGGGGTTGAAGGCATAGCCAAAAATGCGCGGCATGGTCACTAATCGAACCTGGGCGCCTGCTTCCGGAATTCCTACCATCGAAAGCTGTTCGCTGATCCACTGTCTTGGAGAATGGCCATCGCCATAATCCTTGTCATGAAAGCTGAAGACATTGAAGCGATTATGACTGAACAGGTTGAGCTGCTTGTCGAGATTTTCAAGGTCGTCCAGATCGATTGCGATCCAGAAAACATTGTAGCGCAATGAGTGGCGCTTGGGTTGAAGCCGCCGATGCATGACACGGCCTCTGTAGAGGGCAGAGCGCTCCGTCACGCGGCATATTCCAGGCCGGAAGCCGGGCTGATGTGTGTCGGTTCATCCGCTGCTTGCCATGGCCGCTTGCAGCCGGATATCGCTTCAGCCACGGCAAGTCCTGCCTGCAAGGCATCTTCATGAAAACCCGAGCCGCAATAGGAACCGCAGAACCAGATCTTGCGCTTTCCCTGCAGTGAGCCGAGCCGCTTCTGGGCCAGCAAAGCTTTGCTATCAAACAGGGGATGCTCATAGGTCATCCGGTAAAGAACGTGATCGGGTTCGCGCGGTGGATTGAGGGTGACGAAGTAATCCTGATTGGTTTCGAGCCGTTGCAGGCTGTTCATCCAATAACTGACATAGGTTTGGCCCGCACTGCTTAGATGGTTCCAGCTTGACCAGACAGATTGTCTCCTTGGCATGAGCGTCACGTCGCGATGAAGGCAAGTGACGTTCTTGCTGTAGCAGAAAGCGCCGAGAATGCTCTGCTCTTCAGATGTGGGGCTCTCAATCAACCGCAAAGCTTCGTGGGCCGGTGTCGCAATCACGAGCTGATCAAAGCTCTGCGAACCGCCGAGCCGGTCATGCACTGCAACGCCGTGTTCATGCGATGTCACACAGGTGATGTCAGACCCGAGCCGAAAATTGGGGCCAATCGCTTGTGCGAGTTTCTCGACATAGGTTTTGCTGCCACCAGCCACGTTCCGCCAGATGGGACGCGAGCCCAGATTAAAAAGTCCATGGTTCTGAAAAAACTGAATGAAGGCGCGGGCAGGGTAGGCCAGAAGCGCTTCGGGCGGAGCTGACCAAATGGCGCCCGCCATCGGCAGCAGATGGTCTTCAGCAAAAGCATTGCTATAGCGATCACGTTGTAACAGGTCGCCCAGAGTCATTGAGGGTTCAAGCCGGTCAAGAAGCTGTGGTGCGCGCCGGTAAAAGCGCACCAGTTGGCAGAGCATGGCCCAAAAGCGCGGGCGGAAGAGATTTGCCTTTTGTGCGAACAACCCGCCAAGTCCGGCTCCGGAATATTCCACCTGTCCGTCTTCGAGCGAAACGGCAAAGGACATGTTGGATTCTTCAGTTTCCACGCCCAGATGCTGAAACAGCGCCACGAGGTTGGGATAGGTGAATGTGTTGAAGACGATAAAGCCCGTATCAATTGCAAGGGTCTTCCCGTCTTCATGGACAGTCACCGTGTTGGAATGCCCGCCCAATCTTTGCCCGGCCTCATAGACCGTCACGTTGTGGTGTTTACCAATATGCCAGGCGGCGGACAGACCAGCCACACCCGCTCCAATGACCGCAACTGATTTTCGTTTACCTCGCGGGTTCATAGATCTGGATACGGCCATGGCAGCTCAACGGATCACAGTTTGGCCGGTGATCCGCCATGCGGGGGCAGCCGTATTGTCGAATATCATGGACGTATGCCTTTCAAGGGATATTCTGAAACAAGGACCGACCACTATTCTGAAGGTCGGTCGGTTCTTGCCAAACGGGCTGAACTCAGACTTAGTTTCAAGGCAGATGGAACATATCGACTTCAACCACCTGATCCTGGCAATCGCGCTCGACAAGGACCGCCAGGCTTTTGTGACCCTGTTTGAGCATTATGGGCCGCGCTTAAAGGCTTTCATGATCAAGAGGGGGCTGGACGCCCAATCCGCTGAAGACGTGGCACAGGAAGCCATGGCACGGGTTTGGCGGCGGGCCACAACTTTTGATCCCGGGCGCTCCGACGCGTCGGCGTGGATTTTTTCGATTGCCAGAAATCTCGGTGTCGACCTGTTCCGCCGGAAGCTGCGCAGTGGCATTGCCGTTGAAGTGCCTGACGATCTTGAGGATCCCTCAAGAGCTGACGAAGTGCTGCTGGATGGCGAGCAGAAGGAGCGTGTTGCCGCTGCGCTTGCTTCACTGCCTCGGGAACAGTTGCAGTTAGTGAGATTGGCATTTTTTGAAGACAAGCCACACAGTGAAATTGCTTCACTCCTGGATATCCCGCTCGGCACAGTGAAGTCGCGCCTGCGCCTTGCTTACGGCAAACTCCGGCCCCTGTTGGGGGATCTAAAATGACGATTTTTCATCACCCGACTGAATTCACGCTTGTCGATTATGCCAATGGCCGGCTTGATGTTGGGCGCCATCTCGTGGTGGAAACGCATGTTGAGCACTGTCAGCACTGTTCAGACTATCTGAGTTTGCTTGACAAGGCGGGCGGCGCTTTGCTTGACGCTGAAAAGCCCGCGGCCATGGATGATGACGCCCTGGAGAGAACCTGGGCGAAGATTGAACGGGCCTCGTCACGGGATGTTCAGGAACCTCACCCGGGTCATGCGCTGGACCGTTTCAAACTTGGGAAATGGCGCTGGATTGGACCACGCGTGCAGTGGCGGTCTGTTGATCTGAATGAGGCTAGCGAGACCCGTGTTTTCATGCTGCGCGCTGCTGGCGGAACGTGGCTGCCGCGGCATCAGCACACAGGCACGGAATGGACATGTGTGCTGGAAGGTGCATTTTCCCATGCAGGCGGACATTACGGCCCCGGGGATTTTGACGAGGCCGATGATGCAATAGAACATCACCCTTTCGTTGAGGTGGGTGCGCCTTGTGTCTGTCTCATTGCTCTGCGTGGGGAAGTGCGTTTCGAGAGCTGGATAGGCAAGTTGATTCAGCCTTTCGTCAATTTGTGACACGGCCTCATGACACCTGTTGAATTGATCGCCGCGCTTTTTTTTGTTGCCGTTGCGCTCGGTGTGGGCATGAGCGTGGCCTGGGTCGCTTGGTGGAAGACCAGGAATGCGGGCTGGGTTGACGTCACATGGACGGTCACACTGGGATTAACCGGTGTGGTGGGATCCTTCGCCATGCCCGGCGCTTTCTGGCGGCATGCATCGATCGCCATATTGCTTGTTGTCTGGGTATTGAGATTGGGATCCCATATTGCGGGCCGGAACCGGCAACGCAAAGATGATCCACGCTACGCCAAGCTTCTTCAAGGATGGGGCGCAAATGCGCCGCGACAGATGTTCTGGCTTATGCAGAAGCAGGCGTTGGTTTCAATTCCTCTTGCTCTGGCATTGCTTCTTGCTGCCGGTACGCCCCAGCCCGGGTTTCGAATACTCGATGGTCTGGGCTTTCTGGTTGTCCTCATCGCCATTGGTGGCGAAGCGCTCGCCGACCAGCAGTTGCGCCAATTCCAGGCCACCCATGAAAAAGGTGCGATTTGCGATGTGGGGCTCTGGTCCTGGTCGCGTCATCCCAATTATTTTTTCCAGTGGTTGAGCTGGTGTGGCTACGCGATCATTGCCCTCGATTTTTCGGGTAACTATCCGTGGGGATGGCTCGCTCTGTCAGCGCCTCTTTGCATGTATTGGCTGTTGATGTTTGTTTCCGGAATTCCGCCACTTGAGGAACACATGTTGGCCACGCGCGGCGCGCGCTACAAAGAGTACCAGAAGCGCACGCACGCCTTTTTCCCCTTGCCAAGAACTGCTGAGCGCCGATGACCCTCGCACAGCACATGACTTCGATTGGCGAACGCTTGCCCTGGCCCGACGTCATCACGCGCGCGGCGATCAAGCGGATGGTCGGCCAGACAGAGCGGCGTCTCTTATCCGCGCCAACGGGAACAAGCGCTGCTTTTGCGGCATCGATGGACGACTATCCCATCGCCATTCACACCGCCGCTGCCAACATCCAGCATTATGAAGTGCCTTCTGACTTCTTCAAGCTGGTTCTGGGACCGCGCCTCAAATATTCCTCGGCCCTCTTTCCAAGCCCGGCGGCATCGCTTGCCGAAGCGGAGGAAATCGCACTTTCAAAGACGGTAGAGAACGCTTTGCTCGATGATGGGCAGCATGTTCTTGAGCTGGGCTGTGGATGGGGTTCGCTGTCATTGTGGATGGCTGAACATTTCCCCAAGGCCCGGATCACCGCTGTGTCGAACTCGGTGTTGCAGCGCAGATATATCGAAGCTGAAGCCCGGACACGAAACCTCGACAATCTGATCGTTGTGACTTCCGACATGAACAGCTTTGACACGCTGGAAAAGTTCGATCGTATCGTTTCGGTGGAGATGTTTGAGCATATGTCGAATTGGCCCGCGCTTCTGGCGCGAGCGCGAACTTGGCTCAGACCATATGGACGGATGCTCGTCCATGTCTTCACCCATCATTCGGTTCCGTACCGGTTTGACCATGAAAACCCGGAAGATTGGATTGCCGCACATTTCTTCACCGGCGGAATCATGCCAAGCCATGACTTGATGAAGTATTGCAACCGCGATTTCGGTATCGAAGCGGAATGGCAGTGGAGTGGCGACAACTACCAGCGCACCGCCAATTTCTGGCTTGCCAACTTCGACCGCCGGCTTGACGAGATCGATGAAGTTCTCATTCGAACCTACGGAAAAGATGCAGCATTGTGGCGCCGCCGCTGGCGCCTGTTCTTTCTCGCGACAGCAGGACTATTTGGATATGGCGGTGGAAGATGCTGGGGGATCAGCCAGTATCGCCTGAGGCCTGTGTCGAACTAGCCTACACTTTGTCCGAGGAAAATTTTAACAGCCCAATAGCCCGCCACTGAAGCTGTACCCGCTACGATTGTCCCATACACGATATCAATGAGTGTGATCTGTGCCGTCCAGTTGCGAAGGGTGGCATAGTTGGTCAGGTCATAGGTGCCATAGGCAAAGGCACCGAAGATCGCCCCATAGATGATCGCTGTCGTCCATGACTCGCTGCGCAGCGCCGGCGCCACGGCAAACACCAGGAGACCGATAGGAAAAAGGAAATAGAATATCAGTGCGGGAACCAGCCTGAGGTTGGTCAATAGAATGTCACCCAAAGTTGGCCTGTAAAGCTGTGCAGCCATGGTTGAAATCCACAACGCATCAATGGCGCCGAAAACAATCAAACAGGCGAGATACGCAATGCCATAGGCCATACTCAGGTTCCCCTTCAAACCTCAGATCTACCTACGTTGGCGAAGGCAGTTTGGTTCACCGTCCCATTTTGAAGGCGTAGTCCAGCGTCCTGATTTCGTTCGGATGCTTTTCTCTGCAGGGTTTGCCCAGCCTCTATTACTTTGACCGGACTGATCGCGTATTCCGGGGCCTTGATTTCCTGGCATTCGCAGCGAACTTCGGAGCGCGCGATTGGTCAAAATCCTCATCGCTTGCCGCAGTCGTCTCTGCGCTTAAGCTGCCGCCGGCCCGCGAACCCTTGGCAATGCCTTCAAATGACGACTTGAGTTTCTTGAGCTCAGTTTCGTCCATGTCTTCTGCGGTGACCAAAGCATTGCGTGCACCCTCCACCGTCCTGATGATCTCATCCAGCTTGAGTTGCAGCGCCAGGCCATCGCGGTTCTGACTGCTTTGAATGACAAACACCATCAGGAAGGTGATGATTGTCGTACCCGTATTTATGACAATCTGCCAGTTTTCGGAGTAGCCAAAAAAGGGTCCGGCCAGTGCCCATATCAGAACTATGCCAACGGCTATGCCGAATGCGTAGGGACTCCCGCACCACTGCGCAACTTGAGATGCAAAGTGCGAAAAGTTTCAGAGTCTTGAGTTTCGCCGGTTGCTGTTGGTCCTTGCGTGACATGTTTGCTTGCACAACTCCTAAGGGACCCGGCGGAAAAAGCCTTCAAATACTGCAGCTTCCTTGCGGTGCCGTCCTCCGGAGCAAGCCGCCCAATATGCTGCTGCGGCGCTCACAAGCATCGAGGCGGCAAGCAGGAAAGCGGCTATAATAGAAACCTTGCGCGCCGTTTCAGCCGCCTTGGCAGCATCAGATTTCGCACTTTCAATCGCGGCGTAAGTTTTATCGACGCGTGCCTTGGCATCGTCGGGGTTAACACCAGTCTGTTGGGCAACGACTTGAGCCAGGTACGCCTTGTCATCATCGGTCGGTGCAGCAAGTGCGGAGCGGGCAAGAATGGTATTGATTTCGCTCGACAGGGCATTTCTGTCACCTCTGTCACCTGCCGCTTGTGGGGCAGCACGAAGCAGGGTGTCGGAATAGTATTGCATCGCTGCGGGCGCAGCCACGCCGGCGGTTTCCGTGGCTGTTTTCACGACGCTTCCAACTGAACCCGCAAGCCAAGACGCTCCACCAAGGGCCAGAACAGCACCAATCAATGTGCAACCCGCCCACATCACCAAACCGTGAGAGCCGTCTCTCACCTCTGTTTCATGCTCGGTGGATTCGAGCATTGGCTTTCTGAGGCGACCGGTCAAATAGGCGCCTGCCATGAAGCTCGAAACCTGCACCCAGAGAAACCACAAGGCGGCACCGATGCCGGCCGCGATGGCATAGCCCTTCGTCGAGAACGAGGCGAAACTCAATCCAATCGCGGATCCGAATTCGAGGAGAACCACAGAAATTGCGGAGGCCAGTATGATACCCGCAAACACAGCCCCCCAATCAACATAGGAACCCCGGTCATCAACGGCGGCGGCGGAAACAGTGGGACGGCTAAAATCGCTCATCTCTTACCTCGAACCTAATGCAGACCAAAGAAAGAGAGAACGGCCATGATTACGACAACCAAGCCGACCAAGTAGATAATTCCATTCATTGTTGTTCTCCATGCATAGCCTGATCGGACTTCGGGCCAATTATTGTGACTTCAGTGATGAGCAAAAATGGCGAGCAGGATGATGATTGGAATTGGCACGCCCAGCAGCCACAAAAGAATTCCACGTCCCATAAAAAAACTCTCCGTGAACAGTTTCGATTATGGCAAAACGGTGATTGTGCGCGAAAGTTCCGCACATTCGTTTTCAAACTGACTTATTCGTTCTCAAGATACGAGACAGAAAATTGAGCAGTATTTCGCGCCATCGGGCCTTTCATGCAGAACTGATGCGTCCTCAGGAACGCTGTCACAGCGCATTACTTGGATCGATCATCTGGCTTTGATTTGATGTGCGATGCAGGTTGCTCATGCGTCCGGGAGCTCTCCTTGGCCGCGGTGCCAAAGCTTTCTCCCAATTGCCGCCAAGCCTGCTCGCCGGCTTCTTGGTCCGCATTTTCAGGTAATGTCGGCTTTTCACTCTTGCCTTCAGAATTATCGGCATCCACCCATTTCGGGTTTTCGGGACCGCCGGGTCTTCCGTTATTTGGGTCACCACCCATGATGGTGCCGCGGCGGTTGTCGCGTTGCGTACCCCAAGGGTTGCTGTAAGCCGGGTCTGGGTTAGGCTTCTTCGGGTCTGACATTGATGTACTCCTTAAATGGTTGATCTTCGACGCCTCGAGCACCGTTTGATCTTATGATTTCGGCGCTGCGTGCAACAGCGCACGGAGATGCAGGAGGAACTGCGTCGGCAATGTATGGTTCCTGTGGCGACTTTCGCACGGATACTTGATGAAGGAACCTGTTCAGCGCCAGTTGCTATCGTCACGCTCCGCATATCAATCGGATGCGACAGCAGTAAAAATGGCGCCTTTTTCCGATTTCCAGCGTGGCAAGTCCGGCAAGTGGACAAACTCAAGGGTAAGAGCATCAAAGAGGTGTTCAAGATCCAATTGCTCGTTTCCATCGAGGAACTTGAGCGGGTGGCTTTCGGACTTCGGCCCGAGCATTGGAAGGCGGGTGTTTGTATCCAGTGCCCTGTTTGTCGAGTGCGGCAAATTCCAGCGAACTGTAAATGAGTGGCGCGCCCGAAAGGATTCGAACCTCTGACCCCCAGATTCGTAGTCTGGTGCTCTGATCCAGCTGAGCTACGGGCGCCTGATGCGTGACGCAGGCTCAGAGGCCTGCAGCGCAATTCCGGCGTCGTGTTAGTATGTCAGTGAGGTGAATGCAAGCCTGAGATTTCTTCGTTTTACGACCCATTCTGGTCGGGCAAGATGATTTCCAGACTTGTGCCCTGTTCTGAACTTTCTGCCACGCGGATGCTGCCGCCGTGGGCGTGGATAAGTTCGGCAGATATCGCAAGGCCCAATCCGGTACCGCCCGGCCTCGCTGCCGTCTGAAAAGCCTGAAACAGCTTTCCGCGTATGGCAAGGGGAATTCCAGGCCCGGTGTCTCGCACCCAGATCACCACAGACTTTCCTTCTCTTGCCGCATCGATCTGGATTTTATCTTTAGCCTGTGGGCGGGCCTCGATTGCCTGAATGGCATTTCGAACAAGATTGGTGAGAACGCGGGAGAGCTGTTCCCTGTCCGCATCCACGCAGAGACCCGGAGCAACGTTTTCAGCGAATTCGATGTTCTTGTCCTGCAGGCGCAGGGTCTCGAACACATCGGTCACCATGGGCTTCAGCTGAATGTGTTCGCGCTTGGGCGGCTGTTCCTGCGCCTGGCCATAGGTAAGCGTGCGGTTCAGGAAGGAAATGGCACGGCCCAGAGATGCGATCAGTTTTGGCGCAAATCGCTGCACCCTGGAATCCTGCACGGTTCCCAACCGATCTGAAATCAATTGTGCCGATGTCAGCATGTTGCGCAGATCGTGGCTGACCTTGCTGACTGCCAGGCCTAGCGCCGCGAGACGGCTTTTCTGCTGCAGCATGGTTTGCAGCTGTTGCTGCATGGATTGCAGCTCCCTTTCCGCGATGCCGATTTCATCATTGCGGCCACTGGGCGAAATGATGAGGTTCTGGTCCTCGGGCTGGGCCGCAAAGGCCATCATGTTGGAAGTCAGCCTTCGCATCGGACGCACCAAAGCGCGGTTGAGGGCGGTGAAAATCAGGCCTGCGACGATGAAGGCCAGCACCACGGAAACACCCAGCACACTCAGGCCAAAATCGATCATGGCATCGCGCAGAGGCCATTCGTGAACGGCGATTTCCATCGAGGTGCCGGTCATCGCCGGCGGGACGTCGATGACGTTGACCATGCGGTCGTTTGAGAGGAACATCACCTCAAAGGCCGGGATGATTGCGAGATAACCCTTGCCGCCGCGCAGATCGAAGGTTTCATCGGCCGTACCGAGATTGTCATTCTTGAGCACCAGCGATTTGGCATCGCCGCGCATCACCGCAACAGCCTCGACGCCTGCGCCTTTCAACAAGGCCATGCGCAGTTGCGTATCGACCATTTCATCGGGGGCCGCTTCCAATGCGAGGGCGGCAATTTCGGCCTGGGCCACGCGGGTCTTCAGCCATTGGACGCGGAAATTGCTGATCGATGGCAGGAAGATCAGGATTTCGCCGAGCATCACGAAGATGATGGTCATGAGGAGAACCCGACTGGACAGGCTGGCGGGAAAGCGCCGGGTCTGCTGCGGTATCGAAGTCGTTTTTGCATCCATCCGCAGGTGATAGCTGATCTGACGGTACAGGGAAATGTCATGGATGAAAGAGGGATTTAAGGCCCGTTGCTCACATCCGCCTAAAGTTGGGGTCGGCACCGGCTGCAGCGTGAATTGTCCATGTCTAAAAGCGCGAAATCCCGGCCAAAGTTGACAATCGCAGCAATCTTCCGCATAAGCGGCGCAACTTTTGCAAAACCTATTGGTTCTGCTCCAGTTTTCCGGAAATTATGTGTAATAATTCCAAGAGCTTGAGCAGATTGTTGGAATCGGAGCCATGCCGCAGAAACGCACCTATCAACCCTCGAAGCTGGTTCGCAAGCGCCGCCATGGCTTCCGTTCGCGCATGGAAACTGTTGGTGGCCGTAACGTGATCCGCCGCCGCCGCGCCAAGGGCCGCAAGCGGCTTTCGGCCTAAGCTTTCCTGCCCATGCAGACCTTGAAGCGGAGGCAGGATTTCGTTGCCGCCGCGAAGGCTTTCTCGTGGAGCACTTCATCTTTCGTTCTGCAAATGCGCGTGCGCGCTGATGACGCGCCGGCGCGCGTCGGCTTTACCTGCACCAAGAAGCTTGGCAATGCCGTGGTCCGCAACCGCATCAAGCGGCGCCTGCGGGAAGCCGCGCGGCTGGGCCTTTCCGGCGTCGCGCGTCCATCTTTTGATTATGTGCTGGTCGGCCGCGCCGCCGCCATGTCGCAAGACTTTGACATTCTGAAATCCGACCTTATCTCTGCTGCCAACCGCCTTCATGGCAAGGCTGCTTCAACGACGGAAAAACCATGAGCCAGCCGCAACGCCCGCAATTCGACATGAAGAACATGATCATGGCAGTGGCCCTGTCGATGCTCATCGTATTCGGGTGGCAGTATTATTATGCCGCTCCGCACGCCAAGCTTGCCGAACAGGAAGCCGCCATCCAGCAGAAGACCACCGCGGAAATGTCAGTCACGGCAGACTCCACGGTCCGCGATCCTGCAGTCGTGCTGGCGGCCACCAAGCGCATCAAGATCGACACGCCTGACCTTTCAGGTTCGATCAATCTCACGGGCGCGCAACTCGATGATCTCCATCTCAACAATTATCACGAGACCATTGATCCGAAGAGCCCGATCGTCACGCTGCTCACGCCTTCGGGGACACACAATGGCTATTTTGTGGAGCAGGGCATGCGCCCGCTTCCAGGTGCTGCGACCAAGGTTCCTGACTCCAAGACCGAATGGCAGGCCGATGAAAATGCCGTCCTCACCACGCAATCTCCAGTCACCCTGACGTGGGACAATGGTGAAGGGCTGAAATTCACCCGCGTGATTTCTCTCAGCGACGATTATCTGTTCTCGGTCAAGCAGACAGTGAACAACAGCGGCACAAACCCTGTCGATCTTATACCTTATGCCCGCGTCCAGCGTCAGGATACGCCTACCGTTGCTGGCTACTGGGTGTTTTACGAAGGCGCGCTAGGCGTTCAGAACAAGGGCCTGGAAGAACACAAATACGCGGCGATGAAGAAAGATCCGGATGCGCCCGCAACGATCACCAGCACTGGCGGTTGGCTCGGCTTCACCGACAAGTACTGGGCCACGATGATCATTCCGGACCAGAAGACGAAGGTCGATGCGGCGTATCGCTTTGTGAAAATTCCGGGACGCGATGGCTATCAGACCGACTACCTTTCGGACGAGCCGATCACCGTGCCGGCGGGCGGCAGCGCCAGCTATGAGGACCATGTCTATGCCGGCGCCAAGATCGTCAAGACGATCAATGCCATCTACGACAAATACAATTTCGAACGCTTTCGACCTGATGATCGACTGGGGCTGGTTCGCGCCGATCACCAAGGCGATGTTCTATCTCGTCTCCTTCGTGCATTCGATCGTCGGAAATTTCGGCATCGCCATTCTGATCGTCACGGTGCTGGTGAAGGCGGCTGTCTTCCCGCTTGCCAACAAGTCCTATGCTTCGATGAGCAAGATGAAGAACCTGAAGCCGCAGATGGATGCCATCAAGGAGAAATATCCTGATGACAAGGTGAAGCAGCAGCAGGAAACCATGGCGCTGTACAAAGCCGAAAAGGTGAACCCGATGGCGGGCTGCCTTCCGATCTTCGTGCAGATTCCTGTCTTCTTCTCGCTCTACAAGGTGATCCTGACCACGATTGAATTGCGCCATGCGCCGTTCTTTGGCTGGATCCACGATCTCTCCGCACCCGATCCGACGACGTTGTTTAATCTCTTCGGCCTTATTCCCTGGACACCGCCCCATGCGCTGATGATCGGCTTCTGGCCGCTGCTCATGGGCATCACCATGTGGGTGCAGATGCGCCTCAACCCGGCACCGCCTGATCCGGTACAAGCCCAGCTCTTCAACTGGATGCCGGTCATCTTCACATTCTCGCTGGGTTCATTCCCCGCAGGCCTGGTGATCTACTGGGCCTGGAGCAATTTCCTCTCCATCGTGCAGCAGAGCTACATCATGAAGAAGCATGGCACGGAGCTGAACCTGTTCGGCAATATCAGGAACTCCTTGCCCTTCATGAGCAAGAAGCCAACGGCGACGTGACGGGTTTCAGCGAGGCGCAGCTTCAGGCTGGGCGTCGCCTTTTCAATGGCCAAGCGCAGTTCAGGTTGGGCGTTGCCGCGCTCGAGCAACTGCCAGCCGTCAGAGGCATCGAGATCGCCTTCGCGGGGCGTTCCAATGTCGGCAAATCTTCGCTGATCAATGCGCTCACCGGCGTGAACGGTTTGGCGCGTGCATCCAATACGCCCGGTCGCACGCGCGAACTCAACTTTTTTGATATCGGTGAAAGGCTGACGCTTGTGGACATGCCAGGATACGGCTTTGCCAAGGCGTCGAAAAAAGACGTCAGGCAGTGGCAGAACACGCTGAAAGCCTATTTACGGGGGCGGGTGGGGCTGACGCGTGCATTTTCCCTGATCGATGCGCGCCATGGCGTGATGACGCCAGATATCGAGATGTTTGACATGCTTGATGATGCCGCCGTTCCCTATCAGATCATCATCACAAAGTGCGACAAGATCAACCGCCACGAATTGGCGGAGCTTCAGGCGGAAACGCTGGCCCATGTGAAGAAGCGCGCTGCCGCCGTACCTTCCATTCATCTCACGTCAGCCGAACGCGGGTTTGGCATGGATGAATTGCGGGCCGAGATTGCGGCTCTTATCACCTAATACAAATCAGGTGGCCTATTTGGTGAATTCCAGCGAAGCGCCGTCACCGGAATCCTGATCGACGACATCGAGATCAACGGTCGTGCCATTGTCGTTCACCGACTGGATTTCAACATCCATTTCGTTGCCGTCGGTGTCATAGACTGCGATCACATCGCCGACATTAAAATTGGTTCCGTCGTCAACGGTGATCGCGTCGCCGGTGTCAACATTGACGCCATCCATGGCGGAGGCTGGTACTGCAAGACCAATGGCCGCGAGAGCAAGGGCTGAAAGGAGGAGGCGCATCAACTTTTCCTTCTGGTTGCAATGCCGTGCGCCGAAACTAGGCATTTCGCCTGTTCAAAACAAATGAAAAAATGAAAGTACGGTGCTCCGCAGCGCCGGGGTTCGGTATCCTGGAATTAACCAATCCCCTGTGGACGCAATGGGTTCCGCCCGCTAACTTAAGGTTGGGCATGAAGATTCCATCAGAGAGTCGCCTGCCCCAGGGAAACGCTAGGGAGCACCATATGTCCAATCTTAATCACGCCTCTGCGAGGCAAGGTGCGGGGCTGACGCAGGACGAACGATTCGTCATTCTCGCTTCTTCGACGGGCACCATCTTTGAATGGTACGATTTCTATCTTTACGCCACTTTGGCCCCATTCTTTGCGGCGCTGTTCTTTCCGCCGGATAACCCGACATGGGGGCTGCTCGGTGCGTTGGCCGCCTATGCGGCGGGCTTCCTGGTGCGCCCCTTCGGTGCGCTGTTCTTTGGCCGCATCGGCGACATTCTGGGCCGCAAGCACACCTTCCTGATCACCATCGTCGTGATGGGCCTTTCGACCTTCCTCGTCGGTTTGCTGCCGACCTATGCCGCCATTGGCGAGCTTGCACCTGTGTTGCTGGTGTTGATCCGCCTCATCCAGGGCCTCGCGCTGGGTGGTGAGTATGGTGGCGCTGCCACCTATGTTGCCGAACACGCCCGCCAGGGCCGTCGCGGCTATTCCACCAGCTGGATCCAGACCACCGCCACGATCGGCTTTTTCCTGTCATTGCTGGTCATCGGTGCATTGCGCAAATACATGGATCCCAGTGAATTCAAGAGCTGGGGCTGGCGCATTCCATTCCTCGCCTCTGCCATACTTCTGATCTTCTCAGTCTGGATCCGTCTCAAGCTTGATGAATCCCCGGTGTTCCAGAGGATGAAGGCGGAAGGCAAGCGTTCGCTGTCACCGATCCGCGATTCTCTCTTCAAGTCACCCAACAACAAATATGTGCTGCTTGCCATTCTGGGCGCCACGATGGGGCAGGGCGTGGTGTGGTACACGGCGCAATTCTACGCGCTGTTCTTCATCGGCGGGCCGCTCAAAGCCAGTTGGAACGACGCCTACTGGATTATGGCCATCGCAGTGCTGCTGGGCACGCCGTTCTTTGTATTGGTCGGAAGCCTGTCTGACCGCATTGGCCGGCTCAAAATCATCATGGCAGGCTGCATCCTGGCCGTGCTGACCTATTTCCCGCTGTTCCACATGCTGGCGAATGCGGTCAATCCTGAACTGACCAAGTTCAATGACACGGCCAAGATCACGGTGACAGCTGATCCGGCACAGTGCCATTTCACCATCTTCCCGATTGCCGGCTGGACGGTGTCGGGCGACTGCGACAAGGCCAAATCGCTGCTGACTTCAAATGGCATTATCGTTCACATCGGCCAATGGCGATGCAGGCAGCAAGGCCACGCTCGATATCAACGGGACCAAGATTGAAGGTTTCTCGGCTTCCGGTTGGTCGAAGGCGCTCGCTGATGCAGGTTATCCACATCTGACAGCAGCGTCGGCACCCGTCACCCTGACCAAGGACCAGACAGATGCGCTGATGCAGGCCCAGACCGACAAAAAGCCGGCTGACGTTGAGAAGATCATCAATGAAGCCCGGAAGACGGCTGACGCCAATGCCAAGCCAGTCGCCGCGGTCAATATCATCGAGGCGCCGCAAACCGGCGCTGATGGTGGCTCGACGGTCAATGTCACGGAAATCAAGCCATCCTTCGCCAAGCCTGCCAACATCAACTATGTGGGTGCCATCGCCATTGTCTGGGTGATGATGCTCTACGTGGCGCTGGTTTATGGGCCTATCGCCGCCTTCCTGGTGGAAATGTTCCCGGCCAATGTGCGCTATACGTCGATGTCGTTTCCGTATCACATCGGCAATGGCTGGTTTGGTGGCTTGCTGCCGCTGTTTGCCACGGCCTATGTGGCCTACACGGGCAATATCTTCGCGGGCATCTGGTATCCGGTCATCTTCGCAGCGATCTGCGCGGTTTTCGGCATCGCATTCCTGCGTGAGACGAAGGACGTCGATATCGGCAAGATCTGATCGGACTTTAGTGAATCATCAAGGCTCCGCTGGCTACAGCGGGGCCTTTATTTTGTGGGCCGCCACACCGAAGGCTGGCCCGCCAGGCCTTGTTCAACCGCATAGAGAATGGCGGCGCCGCGGCTTCTGACCTTGAGTTTTCCAAAGATGCTTTGCTGGTTCTCGTCCAGCACGGTGGTGGAAATTCCCAGCTTGCGGGCGGTCTGCCGGCGCGAAAGCCCATCCGCCATGGCACGCAGGATATCCACTTCGCGCGGCGTCAGGCGGTCGCGGGCCTGCGGCCGGTATGACATGCGCTGGCTTGCTGCCGTGAGCACGGCTTGCACGGCGCGGGGATCCAGCTTTCCGGCCTTGGCTTCCCCCTGCAATGCCTGTCTTGCGTCTTGCTGCAGCAGCGCCTTGCGATGCGCGCGGGCCTCGGTCCTGCCCTGATAGGCTTCTGCTGCAGCCAGGACGCGCACGTCTGCAGATAAAGCGGATGCGGCGGCACCACGATGGTAACCAGTGCCGTCAAGTCGCTCATGATGGCGTCCAACCAGTGCGCCCAACTTCGTGAAAGCGGGAGAAACTTCCAGGATGCGCTCGCCATGATAGGTGTGAAGCTTGGTGGCTTCCCTGTCGGCCCAATTGAAGATGCCAGGTTTGTCGAAGATACGCGCGGAAACGCTGGACTGGCCGATGTCGTGCAGAAGTGTCGCCTGCCGCATGGTTTTCACCAGATCGGCTGGCAGATTGGCGGCTTTGCCGGAAAGCTCCACCAGCACGGCGAGGGCGCGCGAATGACCCATGTTGAAGGGTGATTTGATGTCGATGAAGTCGGCGATTGCGAACAGGCCTTCTTCAAGTTCGGATTCCGTCAGCCATTCATCGTGGCCGGGCAGGGTCTCGAGCGTATCGAAGGTATTGAGTTCATCGAGCCCGGCGAGCAGTCCGCTGGCGCGGTCTTCCAGTTCCGCAACCAGTTTCGGCTCATATACTTTGCCGGAACGTTCGCGCAGCAAGGCAATTGCCTGGCCGCGCCCGAATGCCTGTTTGAAGATGAGCATGTCTTGTGCCACGCGGACCGCGCGTGCAGCTGATGCGATTGAAGACCCCGCGAGGCCGTCCGGAAGGCCCTGCCCATCCCAGCGGGCATGAGACTGCCCGAGAGCACGGCAGATTTCACTGTCCAGGCCAAGCCTTTCGCCCAGTTTTTGGGCCACTTCATTCTGGCCGCGCAGGATTTCAACGAGGTCGCGTTTGCTGCCGCGCATGCCTCTGAGGATATTGATAAGGCCGGCAAAGATGCCGATTTCGGCATTGGCCTTGCGCAGATGGGTGCGGATGAGCCTGCCCACTTCCTTGGCATTGGCCTGATCGATGCGGGCATAGTCGCGGCGGAACGCGATTTCGTCCCCAACGAGGGCAGCCAGTGCAGTTGCTTCGGAGTTGCAGCCAATGTTGCAGAGCATCGCCTGATAAAATACCGCGCGCCGCTCTGAATCAGAAAACCCAGAGGCGAGAGCAAGACGTTCAGCGAGAACCGCAACGCGAAGTGCAAAGCCTATCGGCTGGCCGATGGCCAGGTCCGTTGCGCGGGACAAAGCCGCTGCGAGCGCACCCCTTGAGAACGCTGTAGTCTCGCGTCCGGCTCTCATACCTCTGCTCATGGTGTGAATACAGGCATGGTAGGCATGTGATAGGATTATATAATTGAGTGATGTCTGTCGCTGTTAAGATCAAACATATCAGCAACTTTTCCGCCCAAGGGATTGAATTCCGCGATGGTTCCTAGAACTGCTTCAGGCTTTCTGAGCGGATTTCATCGAGAACCGCCCGGTGCAATAGCTGAAAGCTGGGTGAAGCCACCATGTCATAATGACGTGGGCGCGGCAGCGTTATGGGAATGATGCGCTTGATGCGCCCTGGACGATTGGTCATCACTGCCACGCGATCGGAAAGATAGACAGCTTCTTCGACATCATGAGTGATGAACAGCACGGTGAGCCGATGTTTTTCCCAGATGCCAGTAAGCAGTTCCTGCATGTGATGGCGGGTGAGCGCATCAAGTGCGCCGAAGGGTTCATCCATCAACAGCACTTTGGGGCGGTAGGAAAGGGCGCGCGCAATCGCCACGCGCTGCTTCATGCCGCCGGAAAGCTCTGCCGGATAGGCCTGCATAAAGCCCTCAAGACCGACGAGTTTCAGATGTTCCTGCGCAATCCCGGCAATGTCGGCCTTGGCGGCGCCGCTTTCACGTAGCGCGAATTCGACGTTCTGTTGTGCCGTGAGCCAGGGCAGCAGTGTGTAGGACTGGAACACCACACCGCGGTCAAGCCCCGGCGCCTCAATCTCCATGTCATTGATGGTGATCAATCCGGAGGTTTGCCGTTCGAGGCCAGCGGCGATGGAGAGCAAAGTGGACTTGCCGCAACCCGATGTGCCGACCAGCGAGACGAACTCGTTCTCGCCAATCTCGAGATCAACGCCCTGAAGAGCCACGGTTTCGCCCCGGTCGCTCCTGAACACTTTGCTTAGACCCCGGATCGCCAATCTCATCAACGGATATCCAGATAGCGGAAAAAACGATGGCCCAGTGCCTTCATCACTTGGTCGGTGAGCAGGCCCAGGATTCCGAGGATCAACAGGTAGCCGAATATTGTATCGGTGGCGAAATAGCGCTTGGCTACGGTGATGCGATAGCCAAGGCCTGTTGTGGCCGCGACGAGTTCAGCAACGACGAGCCAGGTCCAGGCCCAGCCCAGAGAGATGCGCAGCGTGTCCCAGATTGCGGGCATGGCCGAAGGCAACACAATACGTGACAGAATGCGCCGCTCCGGCATCTGCAGCGTGCGGCCGAGATTGATGAAATCCTTCGGCACCGATTTCACGTTGTCCATCACCAGCAGCACCTGCTGGAAGAATGTGCCAAGGAAAATGATGACGAGTTTTTGCAGATCACCCGTGCCCGCCCACAAAATAGTGAGCGGCACGAAGGCCACGACTGGCATGTAGCGGATGAAATCCACAAAGGGTTCTATTGCTGCTTCCCAGCGGCCATAGCATCCGATGAGAATGCCAATGGGCAACGCCACAATGGTGGACGCAAGAAAGCCGATGGCGATACGGTAGATGGAAACACCCATATCGACAAAGAGATCACCCGTTTGCGCCAGTTCATATAACCGCTTCACTACATGTGATGGCGCGGGGAGAAACAGCGGATCAATCAATCCCGTCTCAGTTGTTGCGGCCCACACCACAGCCAGGCCGGCGAAGACAAGCGCCGCAATCGTGAAAAAGGCGCGCGAAGAAATCCGCGCGCCCAATCTGAATGGTTTGGGACTCACTTGCCGGCAGCAGCGTCGACAAAGCGCGTGTCGATGGCGTTGGAGAGATCAACATCCTTCTGCAAGATACCCGCCTTGCGGGCCGCCGCATGGACGTCAGGGATCACCTTCTTGACGAAGTCACCTGACATCTGCTCCTTGTTTTCTGCAATCGAATAATAGACCACACCATCAAAGGCAGTGGCGAGTTCATCGGGCTTTGCGCCTACGGCTTCCGAGATGATGGCGCGGCCGCCTTCGGTGTCCTTGCGGTAATCGGCCAATGCCGCATCCCAGGCCTTCAGCAGCGCCACGACCTGGCCGGGCTTTGACTTGAGGAATTCTTCGCGTACCACGAAAACGTCCGAGATCAGGCCTGGGTCCTCACCGGCACTGTAGATCATCTTGACCTTGTCGCTTTTCTGCTTGGCGATGGTCAAATAGGGTTCATAGGTCACGGCTACCGGCACCTTGCCGCCGATCAGAGCAGAGCCGGCGTCCGCGGCGGGCATTGGCACTTTTTCAATGTCAGCGATGGTCATGCCATTCTGCGAAAGCGCGTAATTCAAAAGAATGTCAGAGGTCGTGCCCTCCTCATAAGCCACCTGCTTGCCCTTCAGGCCCTTGATGTCGGTGACTGAACCATCCGAGATCATTGCGTCTGCTGTCTTGGAGACATCCATTAGCATCACGATCTTGATCGGCAGGCCTGCAGCGATGAAGTTCATCGCCGTGTGGGTGGCGATGTTGCCGCAATTGAGCTGGCCAGAGGCAAGAGCCGCATTGATGTCGGCGTCGGTGTCGAAGCTCACGATATCGACCTTTCCGAGGCCTTGAGCGGCGAAAAGGCCTTTCTTGGCTGCGATGTGCCACTGGCCATAGCCGAGCCAGGGTTCGATGCCCATCTTGATGTCACCTGCTTCGGGCTTGGCGGGAAGGTCATCGGCAAAGGCACTGCCTGCGAAAGACGCGAAGGGCATGGCAGCGGAGGCTTTGAGAAGAGTACGGCGGTTCAACATGTTGGCAGCTCCTGTTATGATGGTTTCTTAAGAATTTTATCGCGCAGATGAGACACGGCATTTCCGTGCCCGTCAAAGCCTTCGTAGCGCGCCAATTGTTGCGCGTGTTTGGCAAGTTCCGGATAGCCTTTTGACGTGACATAAGCGATCGACGTGCGCTTCAGGAAATCGAATACCGAGAGAGCAGACCCCGTGCGCGCCCAACCTGAGGTGGGCAATACATGGTCCGGGCCGATCACGTAATTGCCGAGCGTGGTCGGTGTGTATTCGCCAAGCAGAATTTCACCGGCATGTTTGAGGCGACCAAGATACTGGAACGGCTCCTTGGCCAACACCTCGAGGTGCTCTGGCGCGTATTCATTGCAGAAGGCGATGGCGTCGTCTTCGTCCTTGGCCAAAATGATGCCGCCAATTGGGCCACCGAGGACGGTTGAGGAAAATGAGACGCGCTGCTCGCCCATCTGCTTCCAGTATTCCGGAATGGCAGCGAGCGCTTCCTCCGCCACGCGGCGCGACGCCGTGACGATGTAGGCGGAACTGTCCGGCCCATGTTCAGACTCGATCAGCAGATCAAGTGCTGCAAGGCGGCCATCCACCGTGTCATCGGCAAAGATGATTACCTCTGAAGGCCCAGCCGGTGTGCCGGTGTCGAGCAAATGTGAGACGAGGCGTTTTGCTGCCGCTACCCATGGGCTGCCGGGGCCTATGACTTTTGAGACTTTCCTGATGGTCTGCGTGCCGTAAGCTGCCGCGCCAATGCCCTGCGCGCCGCCGGCCTTGTAGACGTTCTTCACGCCCGCCATGCGCGCGGCCACCAGTGTTGCGTCATCGATTTTTCCGTCCGGCCCCGGCGGGGTGATGATCGAGATATCTTCCACACCGGCGACCTTGGCCGGAATGGTGGTCATCAAGGCCACTGAGGGAAACGCGCCCTTGCCGCGCGGCACATAGCAAGCAACCGATGGAATGGGACCGGCGCGATCACCTGCGAAAGCGCCGGGACGGATTTCATGCAGCCACATTTCTTCCGGCATCTGGTCGGTGTGGAACTTGCGGATCGAGCCTGCGGCAAATTCCATGGCTTCGCGGACTTTTGGGTCAAGCGATTTTTCGGCAGCGGCAAAGTCAGCCTCGGTGGAGGCGATCTCAGAAGCCTTCACCGGCGCCTTGTCAAAATCACGGCGCGAAGCGGGCCAGCGCTTCATCACCTTCCTTCTGAATGGCGGCGAGGATTGGCTTCACCTTTTCCTCAAAGGCAGAAAGATCAGTCTCCACGCGTTGGAGGAGCTTGGCGCGTTGCTCCCTGGAAAGCTTTGCGAGTTCGTGGAAATTGATCTTCGTCATTGCTCGTCCAATTAAAGAGAAGCGAGCGTTCCGCCATCGATGGCCAGCACGCTGCCGGTGATATAGCTTGCCGCGTCAGATACCAAGAAGACGGCGGCTCCCACAAGATCATCCAACTGGCCGAAGCGTTTCAGTGGAATACGGTTTTCCATGGATTTGGTCCAGGTTTGATCCTGATAAAAGTCTTCAGTCAAAGCAGTGCGGAAGTAGCCGGGTTCGATAGCGTTGACGCGAATTCCCAAAGGCGCCCATTCCACCGCCAAGGCCCGTGTCATCCCGAGCAGGGCCGTCTTGGAGGCGCCATAAGGAACAGCGGTTGGAATGCCACGTTCTGAGGTCAGTGAGCAGATATTGAGAATGGCGCCCTTCTTCATCTGTCGCGCTGCGGCCTGTGAGACGAAGAATGCGCCCTTGAGATTGGTGTCGATAATCGCATCCCAAGTTCCTTCGTCAACATCAAGCGAGGGGGTGACCTTTTCCATGCCGGCATTGTTGATGACAATATCAAGTCCGCCCAAAGCGGAGGCGCATTTCACCGTTGCCTGGCGGCAGCTCGCCACCTGACGTACATCCATCTGTTCGGTGTGGATGATGCGGCCCGTGGTCTTCAAACCCTCGGCGGCCTGGGCCAGTTCTGCTTCGTCACGTGCGGTGATGGCGACATCAGCGCCGGCCTCGGCCAGCCCGCGCGCCAAAGCAAGGCCAATCCCGCGCGTGCCACCGGTGACCATGGCCCTGCGGCCTGCAAGTGAAAAGCGGTTTTCCGACATCAAGAGGTCATTTCATGTGACCCACCGAGAGTCAATCGGGCGCTGGGCCGGTTGATCCGCGCACGATCAGGTCAACATTCCAAAGCTCCTGCGCCAATTCACCGTGTGGCGATTCAATGCGTGCGAGCAGCAATTCAGCAACACGGCTTCCTGCTGCGCGAATGGAAGAACTGGTGGTGGTGAGAGAAGGCACCAGACCTTCGGCGTTGAGGAAAGGCAAGCCATCGTCATGACCAATAAAAGAGACATCAGAACCAAGCTTCAGATTTAGCTCATGGACCGCGCGGAGCGCACCTGAAACCATCATCATGCTTGAGAGGAGAAGGGCCGTGGGACGCGGACGTTGCTGCAGTATGCGCTTGGCGTGACGATAGCCGTTCTCTTCTGTCATGAGACCCGAAAACATGATCGCGGGATCAATCTTGAGGCCACGTTCGTGCAGGGCTTGTTCATAACCTTCACGCCTGTGCAAAGCGAAGGTGAGATATTCGAGACCATTCAACAGACCGATACGGCGATGGCCAAGGTCTAACAGCAGTTTGGTGGCGCGGTGGAACGCACCCCGATTGTCAATATCGAGCCACGCATAACCATCTTCGCGATGGCTGGCCCTGCCGTGCACGACGTAGGGGAGGCGGAGCTGGTCGAGCAGGGTAAGGCGCCCATCATCCACATGCGGAGCCTGTACAATGACACCGTCGACGAGACCGCCTTCCGCGTAGCGGCGGTAGACATCCATTTCGTCTTCCTGGCCGCCTGCATGCAGCAAGGTTTCATAACCGCGCGAGGCCTGAAAATCTGATGCGCCTGCAATGAAATCTGAAAAGATGGGATCGATCATGATCGACCGGTCTGACGGGAAGACATAACCGATGGCATGCGAGCGCCCTGTCGCCAACCGCCTGGCATGTGCGTTGGGCCGATAACCCAACCTGTTTGCCTGCTCGACAACACGGCGCCGTGTTTCCTCGCTGACTTCCGGATAGCCATTCAAAGCGCGACTGACTGTCGTCTGCGACAGCGAAAGTTGCCCGGCGAATTCCTTGAGATTCATGCGTTTTCTCTTCCGACGATCTCCAAAGCGCTTTCAATTTGTAATACAAATTTTGTCGATGAGATAGCCCGTTTCGATATTACGGCGCGGAAATGTTCACGATTCCATATTCTTCTTGACGTTTGCATTACCCATGTTAGCGTCTCAGCCTTCAAAGCGGTTTGGGAAAATCCTCAAGGTCTTTAAATATGAGGTATCCGGGCGGCTTGTTCTGGGAGGAACACTTGGTTTGTGCGGTTTGCCTGCATGAAGGTCTCGTTGCGCCTCCTGTTGTGATGGATCATTCACCGGAGGACCTGCAATGAAATTCAAAACCGCGTTAGCCGCGGCCCTTATGGGCATGAGCCTGCTGGCCGCCAAGGCCATGGCAGTGGATCTCAATCTCGTGTCTGGGCAACACCGGCGGAGATCTCGAAGTTCCTGCAAGAAAAGCTCGATGAATACAACAAGGCCACCGGCAACAATGCCAAGGTTGTGGCCATGCCTTCATCAACCTCTGACCAGTTCGGCCAGTACAAGTTGTGGCTGGCTTCGGGCAACACCGACATCGACCTGTATTTCACCGATGTGATCTGGGCGCCCCAGCTCGCCGACCAGTTCACCGACCTCACCGCCGCCGCCAAGGATGTGGTCAAGGACCATTTCCCCTCGATCATTGAATCGCAGACGGTGAACGGCAAGCTGGTGGCGCTGCCCTATTTCACCGACGCGCCGGCGCTCTATTACCGGAAGGATCTGCTGGACAAATATAAACTCGCTCCGCCGAAGACCTGGGATGAAATGGCGGCTGATGCCAAGACTGTCCTTGACGGTGAAAAGAATGCTGACCTCCAGGGCTTTGTGTTTCAGGGAAATGCCTATGAAGGTCTCACCTGCGATGCGCTGGAATGGGTGAAGTCCAATGGCGGCGGCCAGATCGTCGAAGCCGATGGCAAGATTTCGATCAACAATCCCAAGGCCGCCGCAGCTCTTGACCGTGTCAAGGGATGGATCGGCACGATCGCGCCGAAAGGTGCCTTGGCCTATCAGGAAGAAGAGGCCCGCGGCGTATGGCAAACTGGCAATTCCGTCTTCATGCGCAACTGGCCCTATGCCTATGCGCTGGGCAACAGCGCGGACAGCAAAGTGAAGGACCAGTTTGACGTCGAGCCGCTGCCGGCTGGTGACAGTGGTTCATCCGCCGCAACCCTGGGCGGCTGGAACCTTGCCGTGTCGAAGTATTCGACGCACCAGGACGAAGCCATCAAGCTGGCGCTGTGGCTGACTTCCAAAGATACGCAGAAGGCCAACGCCATTGAGCAATCGCATCTGCCGACCATCATGTCGGTCTATGACGATCCGGACCTGAAGGCGAAGCAGCCGGTATTGGTGAAGTGGAAGGATATCTTTGCCCAGGCCGTGCCGCGCCCGTCGGCTCCCACAAAGGGCCAATACAATGAAGTGTCCAACCTGTTCTGGACGGCGGTGCATGACACGCTCTCGGGCAATGGCACGGCGGCAGACAATTTGGCCAATCTCGAAGCCAAGCTTACCGACCTCAGGGGCGATGGCTGGAAATAACAGTCACGCTTTCTGAACGTCCGCAGGAGGCCATCCTCCGTCGCCTGCGGACCTTTTCCTCCGACTGCATATGAAGTTCCGCACACTGCGAAAAAGGGGCTGGTTTCGATGAGCACTGCAACCGAACCTCCACAAGCGCCCATGCGCAATGAGTTGCTGGCCGGGCGCCAGCGCGCGGCTTGGCTGTTCCTGTCGCCCATGATGCTGGTTCTGGCGATTGTTGCTGCCTATCCCCTGCTGCTTACAATCTGGTTTTCCTTTACCGATGCCTCGCTGCTGCATCTTCCTGATGCAAAATGGGTGGGCTTCAAGAATTATTTCCGCGTCTTGCATACGGACAGCGGCGCCACGACTCTATGGCGGCGTGCTGATGGACAAGGCGTGGTGGGGTGCCGTGTGGAACACGGTGCGTTTCGGCATCGTTTCGGTGACGCTTGAAACCTTGCTTGGCCTTGCGGTTGCGCTGGTCCTCAACGCCAATTTCAAGGGGCGCGGCATCGTGCGTGCCGCGATCCTCATTCCCTGGGCCATTCCAACCGTGGTGTCAGCCAAGATGTGGGGCTGGATGCTCAATGACCAGCTTGGCATCATCAATGACATGCTGCTGCGCCTTGGCCTCATCAGCCAGAAGATTGCCTGGGCCGCTGATGCCAACTATTCGATGATCGCGGTCGTCGCCGTCGACACCTGGAAGACGCTGCCTTTCATGGCGCTGCTCATCCTGGCCGGGTTGCAGCAGGTTCCGGGTGATGTCTATGAGGCGGCGTCCATTGATGGCGTGTCACCGATCAAGGTGTTCTTCAAGATTACGCTGCCGCTGATCCGCCCGGCGCTCATGGTGGCGGTGATCTTCCGCCTGCTCGATGCCCTGCGTATTTTTGACCTCGTCTATATCCTCACGCCCAACTCATCACAGACCAAGACCATGTCAGTCATTGCGCGCGAGAACCTCTTTGATTTCGACAAGTTCGCCTATGGCTCGGCCGAGTCGACTTTGCTGTTCCTCTTCCTGCTCATCATGGTGACGCTGTACATCAAGATTGGCCGCGTCAATCTGAGCGGAGGCAGCCAATGAAAACGGCCTGGTACAAGACTGTCGCCTTCTATGCCTTCGTGGTGTTCATCGTCGTGCAGGCGGTGTTCCCCTTCTATTATGCCATCATTACCAGTTTCAAATCCGGCACAGCGCTGTTTGAGATTTCCTATCTGCCCACCAGCTTTTCGCTCGAAAACTACGCCGGGGTGCTGTTTGACGGCCAGGGCAACTTCCTGCGCAATCTGTGGAACTCGCTGTGGGTTTCCTCACTCACCGTGATTGTGGCGCTGTTCTTTTCAGTGACGGCCGCCTATTCGCTGTCCCGCGTCAGGTTCAGGGGACGCGGCCTGCTGCTGATGACCATTCTTGCCGTTTCGATGTTTCCGCAGGTGGCGGTTCTGGCCGGGCTCTATCAGGTGATCAACCGCCTTGGCGTTTACGGCACGGATTGGTCACTGATCTTCTCGTACACGATATTCACGCTGCCCTTCACCGTCTGGGTGCTGACCACCTTCATGCGTGAATTGCCGGTGGAACTGGAAGAAGCCGCCATTGTCGATGGTGCTTCGCCCTGGGTCATCATCACCCGCATCTTCATGCCGCTGATGTGGCCGGCTTTGGTCACGACCGGCCTTCTTGCCTTCATCGCCGCCTGGAATGAATATCTTTTCGCGCTGACCTTTGCGTCATCAAATCCCAATGCTGTCACCGTGCCCGTCGGCATTGCCAAGCTTTCCGGCGCTTCGACGCACGAGATTCCATGGGGCCTGATCATGGCTGCTTCGGTGATTGTGACGGTGCCGCTCGTTGCACTGGTACTCATCTTTCAACGCAAAATCGTCTCCGGCCTCACGGCTGGCGGGGTCAAGGGGTAAGTCATGGCCAATATCCAACTCAAGAATGTCACGAAATCCTTTGGTGCGGTCCATGTCATCAAAGGCGTGGACCTCGATATCGAAGCTGGCGAGTTCATGGTGTTTGTCGGCCCTTCAGGGTGCGGCAAATCCACTTTGCTGCGGCTGATTTCCGGATTGGAGGACATCACTTCGGGGACACTGTCGTTCGACGGCCAAGTGGTCAACGCGTTGGCACCATCACAGCGTGGCATTGCCATGGTGTTTCAATCCTATGCGCTCTATCCGCACATGACGGTCTACGACAACATGGCTTTCGGCTTGAAGCTGGCGGGCGGTGGACCTGAGGAAGTCAAGGCGCGTGTCACCAAGGCAGCGCAGATGCTGCAGATCGCGCAATATCTGGACCGACTGCCGAAGCAGTTATCCGGCGGCCAGCGCCAGCGCGTCGCCATCGGCCGCGCCATTGTGCGCGACCCAAAGGTGTTCCTCTTCGATGAGCCGCTTTCCAATCTTGATGCCGCATTGCGTGTGGCAACGCGGCTTGAGATTGCCAAGCTGCATCACTCGATGGGCAAAACGACGATGATCTATGTTACCCATGACCAGGTCGAGGCCATGACTTTGGCAGACCGCATCTGTGTGCTGCGTGACGGGCTGGTGGAGCAGGTGGGTACGCCGCTCGAGCTTTACGAGAAGCCGGTCAATCTTTTCGTCGCCGGTTTCATCGGCTCGCCGAAGATGAATTTCCTCTCCGGCAAATTTGCGGAAACCTACAAGGCCCATACCATCGGTGTACGCTCGGAGCACATGGAGTTCGTCTCCAAAGGCGGCTGGCAAGGCAAAGTCATTCACGCGGAAAAAATGGGCTCTGACACCTATTCCTTCGTAGACATGGGAACTGGCGACCCCGTCATCATCCGCGAAACCGGCACCTCGCGTCATGATGTCGATGCAAAGGTTTCAATTGCGCCGGCAGATGGAAAAGTGCATCGGTTCAAACCCGACGGCACAGCGATGTGAGTTGTCTGTTTATCGGGTGTGACGGAGATTTGGCGTGGCGGTTGACTTGAATTGGTGGCGTGGCGCTTCGATCTATCAAGTTTACCCGCGCTCCTATCAGGACAGCAATGGCGATGGCATTGGCGATCTGAAGGGCATCACCGCGAGGCTTGAACACATCGCAGAGCTGGGTGTCGACGCCATTTGGCTGTCGCCCTTCTTCACTTCGCCCATGCTCGATTTCGGCTATGACGTCAGCGATTACAAAGGCGTCGATCCGATGTTCGGCACCATTGCCGATTTCAAGGCGATGATGGGCAGGGCCAAGGAATTGGGCCTGAAAGTGATCATAGATTTGGTGCTGTCGCACACGTCGAACCAGCATCCCTGGTTCAAGGCCAGCCGGCTGTCGCGCGACAATGAATATGCTGACTACTATGTCTGGGCTGATGCCAGAGCGGATGGCACGCCGCCCAACAACTGGCTTTCGATCTTCGGTGGCGGCGCATGGGAGTGGGAAGCACGCCGCCTGCAGTATTACTTCCATAACTTCCTCAAGGAGCAGCCGGATCTCAACTTCCACAACCCGAGAGTGGTGGAAGAACTGCTCGGTGTGGCCCGCTTCTGGCTGGAATTGGGCGTCGACGGCTTTCGCCTCGACACGGTGAACTACTACACTCACGATCCCGCGTTGCGCGACAATCCGCCATTTCCGGACCGCCTGGTCAGTGATGTGCCGCGGGTTAATCCCTATGGCTGGCAGGATCATGTCTACGACAAGACGCGGCCGGAAAACCTGCTGTTTCTGGAAAAGCTGCGCGCCCTGCTCGACGAGTTTGGCGCGACCACCACTGTGGGGGAAGTGGGCGACGGCCACAGGTCGCTGCAGACCATCGCGGAATATACCCGCGGCCGCAACCGCCTGCATATGTGCTATGCCTTCGAGTTCCTGAGCGCTGCCTTTGGCAAGGAACACACGGAAAAGACAATCGCTGCCTTCGAAAGCGTCGCGACCGACAGCTGGGCCTGTTGGGCCTTTTCCAATCACGACGTGACCCGTCATGTGACCCGCTGGGCCGGGTTTATTCCTGACCGTGAAACACTGGCCACGTTCTCGATTGCATTGCTCTGTGGCCTGCGTGGTTCGATCTGCCTCTATCAGGGCGAGGAACTGGGGTTCACCGAAAGTGAACTGACCTACGATCAGATCCAGGATCCGTATGGCAAAGTCTTCTGGCCGGAATTCAAGGGCCGCGATGGCTGCCGCACGCCGATGGCCTGGGAGAGACATGTCTCGCAGGCCGATTTTTCCACCGCGAACCAGACCTGGCTGCCGGTCAATCCGGCACATCAACAGGTGGCGGCCGATACGCAGGTGAAAAATCCGGAGTCGATTTACGCGGCCTACCGGCGCTTCCTGGCCTTGCGCAAAAAGCATCCGGCCTTGCGCGAGGGGTCGATCAAAATCCTGCCCAGCGAAGGCGATGTACTGGCCTTCGAGCGCGGCGAGGGCGACGACAAGCTGCTTTGCGTGTTCAATTTCGGCAATGCGCCCGCCAGCTATGAGTTGCCAAATGAGGCCGCTCTCATTCGGGATTCCTCGCTGCGCGCCGAGGCCAAGAATGGCGCCTTGTCCTTTGGCCCGGGCGGTGCGGCCTATCTCACTTTGAAATAAGGTTTGTCAAAATGATCCGCACACTGATTTGGCACGAACACCGCCACGAGAAGAAGAACAAGCTGGTGGCGAGCCTCTATCCCCAAGGCATGGATGGCGCGCTGAAGAAGGCCTTCGATGGCGACAGGGATTTTCTCGTTTCACAGGCCCGGCTGGATGACGATGCCGAACATGGCCTTTCGCAGAAGCGTTTGGATGAAACCGATGTGCTCTTGTGGTGGGGCCATGTCGCCCATGGCGAAGTGAAGGACGAGATCGTCGAGCGGGTGGCCAAGCGGGTGTGGGAAGGCATGGGACTGATCGTCCTCCATTCCGGCCACTTCTCGAAAATCTTCAAGCGGCTGATGGGTACACCTTGCGCGCTGAAATGGCGCGAGGCGGGCGAGAATGAGCGCGTGTGGATTCTCAACCGCAATCATCCCATTGCCGAAGGCCTGCCGGAGCAGATTTTTATCGAACACGAAGAAATGTATGGCGAGCCCTTCTCGATTCCCGAGCCGATGGAGACCGTGATGATCTCATGGTTCGAGGGTGGCGAAGTGTTCCGCTCAGGTGTCACCTATCAGCGTGGCGCCGGAAAGATCTTCTATTTCCGGCCCGGACACGAAGCCTATCCCACCTACAAGAACCCGGAAGTGCTGCGGGTGATCCGCAATGCCACGCGCTGGGCCTATAACGGCACGGCAAAGTGGAAGGGCATTCATGACGCGCCTAATGTCCCGCATGACAAGGCGCCGGTTCCACTTGAGGTCAAGGGCCCGACATTGCATGAAGCCGGTCAGGAAGGCTTCCGGTAACCGAGAAAGACATGCTCAAGTCGCCCGCATCTTCAAAAGTTCGTCTTCTGATCCTGGGTACTGGCGGCATGGCTGCGAGCCATGCCGCCGCCTTCCAGCAGGATCCGCGTTGTGAACTGGTGGCCACTGTTGATGTGGCGCCTGGACGCGCCGAGGAATTCGCTACGAAGTTCGATATTCCGAAGCATTTCACCGATCTCGGCAAGGCCATCGCCTGGGGTGAGTTCGATGCAGCTGCCAATGTCACGCCGGATGGATCCATTATCCGACAACGATGAAACTTCTTGGCCGCCAAGAAGCATGTGTTCTGCGAAAAGCCGCTGGCCGAGAATTTCAAGCTTGCCGATGACATGGCGACAACGGCTGACAAGAACAAGCTCATCAACATGGTGAACCTGACTTACCGCAACGTTCCCGCCATCCACATGGCGCGTCGTCTGGTGGAGACAGGTGAGCTCGGCGAAATCCGCCATGTTGAAGCAAGCTATCGCCAGAGCTGGCTTGTCGGCCACCACTGGGGCCGCTGGGACACAGAAGACAAGTGGCTGTGGCGGCTGTCGCAGGCTCACGGTTCCAAAGGCGTGCTCGGCGATGTCGGCATTCACATTCTTGATTTCATGGCCTTTGGCACGGGCATGATGCCAATTTCACTTCAGGCGAGGCTCAAGACTTTCAGCAAGGCACCTGGCGACAAGATTGGCCAGTATGTGCTTGATGCCAATGACAGTGCCGTTATGTCTGCGGAGCTTCCCAATGGCGCGCTGGCCGTGATCCAGGCCAGCCGCTTCAACACCGGGTCATGGCAATGAATTGCATTTGCGGATTTTCGGCACCAAGGGTGCGGTCGAAGTCAAGCACATGGAAGACTGGACGGAGTGCCGTGCGTGCACCGGCGAGGATGTTCACACGCTGGCGTGGCGGCCAGTGAAGCCCGAGCCGGTTGAAACCAATTACCGCAAATTCGTAACCGCGGTGGTGACCGGCAAGAATGGCGACCCGGATTTCCGCCGGGCCGCCGATCTGCAGAAGGTGCTTGATGCCTGCTTCAAGCCGGAAGCCGAAACCGCGCTGAGCCTTTAATCCATCACCGGCACAAGGCGGCGGTGCTTTTTCCGGGCGGGCGCTGCCACGCGGGCAATGTGGCGGCTGGCAAATTCAGAGATCACCAGCGCCATCACCACGAGGGCCGCACCGAGCAAGGGCAACTCATGCGCCCCCAAAACCTGAAGGCCTGACGCACCGGCGATACCGGCAATCGACACACCCAGATAGGTGCCTGAGGTGTTGAGACCCAACAGCACAGGTGCTGAAGATGGTGCAAGCGTCACAAGCCTGTGCTGCTGTGGTGCGAGCACGCCCCAACCGAAGCCGCCCCACACCGCAATGGCGATGGCAGCGGTCCAGAGCGTCGCACCTGTCCAGGGCATCAAGGCAATGTTGACGGCAGCGACGCTCAATGTGGTGAGCAGAACCTTGCGCGAGCCAACCTTGTCGATCAGACGTCCAGCCACAAGGTTCGAAATGGTTCCCATCAGGCCCCAAGCCACGAGCAGGGCGCCCAGTATGGTCGCGCTGCCACCAATTGCACGGTCAAACACCACAGCGAAATAGGTGTAGACGGTGAAGAAGCCAGTCATGGTGAGCAGCGTGGTCGCCAAGGTCAGCTGCACGCGGCGGTCCGCCAGCGGCGCCAGGCGCTCACGCAAGGTGACGGCTGGCGGCAATGGCAGGTGTGGCAGCAAGGCCCAGACTCCGATTAGCGAAGCAGCGCCAAGTACAGATACGAAAACCATGGTCCAGCGCCAGTCGCCGAGGCCACCGATCACGGCGCCGGCGGGCGAGCCCATGGCGGTTGCAGCCGTGAGACCGGCAATGATGATTGAAATCGCAAAGCCGCGCTTTTCTGGCGGAACCAGCATTGAGCCTGCGCCCGTCGCGGTCGGCGAGAACATCGCCGCACCCAAGCCCGCCAGCATGCGGGAGAGAAGCGCGATGCCGAAGGTGGGTGCGGCGGCCGTAATCAAGTTGGAAACAACAAAGAGCCCGAGGGCAGACAGCATCAGCTGCTTGCGCGGCACACTGGCCGCCAGCGCGGCAATGGTGGGGGCCAACAGTGCGTAAGTCAGCGCATAGGCGGTGGTCAACTGTCCGGCTGCACCGATTGAAACGTTAAAATGGTGCGCGATCTGCGGCAGCACGCCCGCCACCACGAAGGAGTCTGTGCCGAGCGCAAACATGCCCAATGCCAAAACCAACAAGCGCCGATCCATCTTGAAACTCCTATCGCCAAAACCATTTCAGTTGCATTACGCAACTAAATAGCCTAGATGGTTTTATAATGCAACTATTTTGGCGATAAAAGTTTTGTGATAAAACTATCTTAGGGAAAACAGACACATGCAGCGCAAAAGCTTTCAGGAAATGAATTGCTCGGTGGCCCGTTCACTGGATGAAGTGGGCGAATGGTGGAGCTTGCTCATCGTGCGCGAATGCCTGCAGGGCACGCGGCGCTTCGATGAATTCCAGCAGAGGCTGGGCATTGCCCGCAACATTCTCACGGCACGTCTCGAGCGTCTGATCGAAGCTGGCGTCATTGAGCGCTATCCCTGTGGGGACCGCGCCAATACCGATGGCTACCGCCTGACGCCAAAAGGTGAGGAGCTTTATCCCATCATCGTGGCGCTGAGCCAATGGGGTGACAAATGGCTTTCACATGCGCCGCCGGTCGCTCTTGTCGATGCTGAAAGTGGCGAGCCCATCGAAGAGATTGCGGTGAAGAATGCACACGGCCGCAAACTCAGCTACCGCGATGTGCGCATGGAGGCAGGCCCGGGTGCAACCGAGCGCACCCATGCGATGCTGGCGCGGCGCAATGAGCGCGTTCTGGGACAGAAAGAAAACTAGGACCGCGCCTTTGCCTTCAACCGGTAGGCATGGAGCAGGGGTTCCGTGTAGCCGTTGGGCTGTTCGGTGCCCTTGAAAATCAGATCAGACGCGGCCTGGAAGGCGAACGACTTTTCATAGTCGGGCGCCATCGGACGATAAAGCGGATCATCGGTGTTCTGCCCGTCGACCACTTGGGCCATGCGTTTCAGAGTCTCCACGACCTGCGCGCGCGTCACAACACCATGCTTCAGCCAATTGGCGATGTGCTGCGAGGAAATGCGCAAGGTGGCGCGGTCTTCCATCAAGCCGACATTGTCGATGTCCGGCACTTTCGAACAACCCACGCCCTGATCGACCCAACGCACGACATAGCCCAAGAGGCCCTGGGCGTTGTTGTCGAGTTCCTTCTGAATATCGGAGGCCGTCCAGTTCGGACGCGTCACCACGGGAATGGTGAGGATGTCATCGAGCTTGGCGGGAATACGCGATTTCAATTGATCCTGCATGGCATGCACGTTCACCCGGTGGTAGTGCGTGGCATGAAGCGTCGCTGCGGTGGGCGATGGCACCCAGGCGGTGTTGGCGCCAGCCTTGGGGTGTGCAATCTTCTGGGCCAGCATTTCGGCCATCCGGTCGGGAATGGCCCACATGCCTTTGCCGATCTGGGCATGGCCCGGAAGGCCGAGTGTCAGGCCCTTGTCGACATTCCAGTTTTCATAGGCGCCAATCCATGTCGCCTGTTTCATGTCGCCCTTGCGGACCATCGGCCCCAATTCCATCGAGGTATGGATTTCATCTCCGGTGCGGTCGAGGAAGCCGGTGTTGATGAAAAAAATGCGCTCGCTGGCCTGACGAATGCATTCCTTGAGATTAGCCGTGGTGCGGCGCTCTTCATCCATGATGCCGATCTTGAGCGTGTCGGGCTTAATGCCCAGCACAGCTTCGACGCGGCGAGAAAATCTCGCAGGCGAAGGCCACTTCTTCCGGCCCATGCATTTTCGGCTTGACGATGTAGACGCTGCCAGCGCGGCTGTTGCCCTGGCGCCCATTCTTGCCGACGTCATGCAACGCTATGGTTGAGGTGATCATCGCGTCCATAATGCCTTCGGGGATCTCGCTGCCATCCTCCAGCCTGATCGCGGGATTGGTCATCAGGTGTCCGACATTGCGGACCAGCATGAGCGAGCGGCCGGGCAGAGTGAAACTTTTGTTAGCGGCATCAATATATTGGCGGTCGGGGTTCAGTTTCCGGGTGAAAGTCTTGCCGCCTTTCGAAATTTCTTCAGACAGGTCGCCTTTCATCAGGCCCAGCCAGTTGTGATAGACCAGAACCTTGTCTTCAGCGTCCACGGCAGCGACCGAATCTTCGCAGTCCATGATGGTGGTGACGGCGGATTCAATTATGATATCGGAGATGCCTAGTGCATCGGATTTTCCAATCTCGGTGCTGCGGTCGAAGATCAGCTCGATGTGCAGGCCGTGATTGCGCAGCAGCACGCTGTCGCGGCCTTGCCCTTTGCCAGCGAACTGAGTTTGATCCTTGAGCGCATCCGGGCTGAAGCTCTTGAGCTCGGCCCACTTGCCAGATTTGAGCGGTGCCGCGACATCGAGAAGGCCGCGGGCCCAGGCGATCACCTTGGCGCCGTGGATCGGATCGTACACCTTGCCCGAGGGATGGCCCAGGGCATCGGTGCCATAGAGCGCATCATAGAGCGAACCCCAGCGGGCATTGGCCGCATTCAAGGCGAAGCGGGCATTGGAGACCGGCACCACCAGCTGCGGGCCGGCGACCAATGCAATCTCGGGATCGACGTTCTGGGTCGTCACCTTGAAGTCCGGGCCTTCTGGGACGAGGTAACCAATCGAAGTCAGGAAGGAGTTGTAAGCCGCTGCATCGAATTTCTGGCGGTTGGATTTATTCCAGTCATCGATCTTGGCCTGAAGGTCATCACGGAACTTGAGCAAAGTGCGGTTTTTGGGCGCCAGCCCGTTGGCGATCTCGGAGAAGCCTTTCCAGAAAGCATCAGGTTCAATCCCGGTGCCAGGCAGGGCCTCAGCTTCGATAAAATTGAAGAGGAGATCGTCAATATTCAGGCCGTATTTTTTCATGAGCATTCCGTTCACGGCCGTCTTAGCGAAAACGCACCGCATTGAAAACACCAAGCCACTTGCTGTTCCCAAGGCCTGTGTTAGGCTCGAAAAAAATTTTTCCGGGAGGAATGCATGAAAACCCGTGCGGCCGTTGCCTTTGCGGCGGGAAAGCCCCTCGAGATTGTCGAGGTCGATCTGGATGGCCCGAAGGCGGGCGAAGTTCTGGTCGAGATCAAGGCCACCGGCATTTGCCACACGGATGAATTCACGCTCTCGGGGTCTGATCCGGAAGGTCTCTTCCCCGCCATCCTGGGCCATGAAGGTGCGGGTGTTGTGGTGGAGGTTGGCCCCGGCGTGAAATCCGTGAAGAAAGGCGATCACGTCATTCCGCTTTACACGCCGGAATGCCGGGAATGTCCGTCATGCCTTTCACGCAAAACCAATCTGTGCACCGCGATCCGTGCCACGCAGGGCCAGGGCGTCATGCCGGATGGCACGTCGCGGTTCTCCTATAAAGGCCAGCAGATTCATCACTATATGGGCTGCTCGACCTTCTCGAATTACACGGTGCTGCCTGAAATCGCTGTCGCCAAGGTCAACCCGGCCGCGCCATTCGACAAGATCTGCTACATCGGCTGCGGCGTGACCACGGGCGTGGGTGCTGTCATCAACACGGCCAAGGTCGAAGCAGGCGCAACCGGCGTGGTGTTTGGCCTTGGAGGCATTGGGCTCAATGTCATTCAGGGCCTGAAGCTCGCAGGCGCTGACATGATCATTGGTGTCGATGTCAATGACAGCAAGAAGGAATGGGGCGAACGCTTCGGCATGACGCATTTCGTCAACCCCACCAAGATCGAAGGCGATGTTGTTCCGCATATCGTCAACATGACGAAGCGCGGCGCCGACCAGATTGGTGGCGCTGATTACACCTTCGACTGCACCGGCAATGTGAAGGTGATGCGGCAGGCGCTCGAGTGCTCGCACCGCGGCTGGGGGCAGTCGATCATCATTGGCGTTGCGGGCGCTGGCCAGGAAATCTCGACACGCCCGTTCCAACTGGTCACGGGCCGCACCTGGAAAGGCACGGCCTTCGGTGGTGCGCGGGGCCGCACTGACGTGCCGAAGATTGTGGAGTGGTACTTGGGTGGAAAGATCCAGATCGATCCGATGATCACCCACACCATGCCGCTCGAAAAGATCAATGATGCATTCGACCTGATGCATCAGGGTAAATCCATCAGGAGTGTTGTCATCTACTAATATCTGCAACAAGGAGGAACTACATGGCGAAGAAAACAAGCAAGAAGGCCCCAAAGAAGGCGGCCAAGAAAGCAAAGGCTAAAAAGGCAAGCGCTCCGGCACTTGCGCTGCATCACAGCATTGATCGCGGCTTTTCAAAGTCCGCTCCGAAGAGCTTTGCCGGCGGCACGCTCACATGCCACTGCACCACCGATCCGGTTGTGGTCGAGATCAGTGCGCAGTCGGCTTACAACCACGCCTGCGGCTGCACCAAATGCTGGAAGCCCGATGGCGCCATGCTCTCTGTCGTCGCTGTCGTTCCCAGCGACAAGGTGAACGTGGTCAGCAATGGCCAAAAGCTCAAGATCGTGGACGAGAGTGCCCTGATCCTGCGCCATGCATGCACGGGCTGTGGCGTTCACATGCATGGTCCGGTACGGCGCGAAAACCATCCGTTCACCGGCCTCACCTTCATTCACACTGAATTGTCCAAGCAGAAAGGCTGGTCGCCTCCGGGCTTTGCCGCTTTCGTCTCGTCGGTCATTGAAAGTGGTACGCCACCCTCGAAGATGCCAGCCATTCGCAAGCGCCTCAAGTCCATCGGGCTCGAGCCCTATGATTGCCTGAGCCCCGGGCTCCAGGATTACATCTCGACATTTGTCGCCAAGAAGACAGGCGCTTACCGCGAAGCTTGAGTTTTCAGCCATTCCGCGATACCTCGCGGCGTGGCTGATCTCATTCTCAACATGCAGGGCATAGGCCTGACCTTCGGGGGCAGGCCTGTGCTTGATGGTGCCGAATTGATGCTGCACGGCGATGACCGCATGTGCCTCGTGGGCCGCAACGGTTCTGGCAAATCCACACTGCTCAAAATTGCTGCGGGTTTGATCGAGCAGGATTCCGGCGCGCGCTGGCTGCAGCCCGGAACAACCGTGCGTTATTTGCCGCAGGAGCCAGATTTTACCGGTTTCGACTCTGTGCTGACCTATGCCGAAGCTGGCCTTGGGCCGACGGATGATCCTTATCGCGCACGGCACTACCTCAGCCAGCTCGGCCTCACCGGAAACGAGAACCCCAACACTCTTTCGGGTGGAGAAATGCGCCGTGCCGCACTTGCTCGCACCCTGGCGCCAGAGCCCGATGTGTTGTTGCTTGATGAGCCGACCAACCATCTCGATCTTCCGGCGATTGAGTGGCTGGAAGAGGAGCTGAAAGGTCTGCGCTCCGCTTTCATTCTCATCAGCCATGACCGGCGCTTTCTTGAGCGACTATCCAATCGCACGGTTTGGCTCGACCGTGGCCAGACGCGGCGATTGAATTGTGGCTTCGCGTTCTTCGAAGAGTGGCGTGACAAGGTTCTGGAAGAGGAAGAAACCGCGCAATCAAAACTCGCACAGCGCATTGCGACCGAAGAGCATTGGATGCGTTACGGCGTGACGGCACGGCGTAAACGCAACATGCGCCGTGTTGGGCTTCTTGCTTCCATGCGGAAAGAGCGCCGCGAATATGTCGGCCAGCAGGGTGTGGTGAAACTTGCGGCATCGGCAGGCGAGCTTGGAGGGCGTCTGGTGTTCGAAGCCGAAAAGCTCAACAAGAGTTTTGGCGACCGGACCATCGTTGCAAATCTCAACCTGCTTATCTTGCGCGGTGACCGGCTTGCCATCGTCGGTCCGAATGGTGCCGGCAAGACGACGCTCATCAAATTGATTACTGGCGTACTCGAACCCGATTCTGGCGATGTGAAACACGGCACCAATCTGCAAGTGGTGAAACTCGATCAGTCGCGTGCCAGCCTGAAACCTGATGACATGGTGCAGGATGTGATTACAGCGGGGCGTGGACAATCCGTCACCCTCAATGGCGAGACCAAGCATGTCGTCACCTACATGCAGGATTTTCTGTTTCGGCCCGAACAGGCGCGCACGCCAGTTTCTGTTTTGTCCGGTGGTGAGCGTGCCCGCCTGATTCTCGCGCGCGAGCTGGCCAAGCCCTCAAACGTGTTGGTGCTGGACGAACCGACCAATGATCTTGATCTGGAAACACTTGATCTGTTGCAGGAGCTGCTTGCTGAATATAAAGGCACTGTGTTGCTCGTCAGCCATGACCGTGACTTTCTTGATAAGCTCGCCACCTCCGTCCTGATGTTTGAAGGCGAGGGCAAATGGACTGAATATGCTGGCGGCTATTCCGACATGCTGGCGCAGCGCGGGGCAGGGGTGGAAGCGCGCAAGACCAAGGTTGAAGCCAAACCGAAATCAGAGTCGTCTGTGCCTGCCCGGCCGCAGAGCCAACCCAAGCGCAAGCTTTCGTTCAATGAGAAATATGCACTTGAAACCCTGCCGGCCAGGATGGATGCCCTGAAGGCAGAGCTTGTCACCCTTGAAAGGGACCTTGGTGATTTCAGTCTGTTCGCGCGCGACCCAGCCCGGTTTGAAAAGGTTTCGCTTCGCCACAAACAGGCGGCCGATGAGCTTGAGGCCAGCGAAAACCGCTGGCTTGAGCTGGAAATAATGAGGGAAGATTTGGGCGGCTGATAAGCTTTGCTGTCGATTCGCCCCATTTTCTTGTGCTCCTGCACGTTTTTTGACCAAATGAAAAAGACGTGCTTAGTTCCTCCCAGAGACCGTTCACGCAACGGTTTATAACAGGGAGAACATCATGAAACTCACCGCAGGTTTAGCTGCAACATTTTTGGTTGGCACGATGCTGTCCGCCGGGGCCGCAAATGCCAAGACACTGGTCTATTGCTCGGAAGGCTCGCCCGAGGGCTTCGATCCCGGCTTCTATGAAGACGGCACCACGCAGGACGTGCAGCTCGCGACCTATGAAGGCCTGGTCAAGTTCAAGCTCGGCACCACCGAAGTGCAGCCGGCGCTCGCCGAGAAGTGGGACATCTCCAAGGATGGCCTCACCTACACCTTCCACCTGCGCCATGGCGTCAAGTGGCAGACCACCGACTGGTTCACGCCGACCCGCGAGTTCAACGCCGACGACGTGGTGTATTCCTTCCAGCGCCAGCTCGACGGCAAGGCCGTATCTGCCCGACGCGACCTATCGCCTATTGGGGCGACATGGGCATGCCCGACCAGGTCGCCGGCATCAAGAAGATCGACGACTACACCGTCGAGCTCGACCTCAAGACGCCCGAACGCGCCGATGCATCGCCAACCTCGCCATGCCCTTCGCCGAAATCGTCTCCAAGGAATATGCCGACTAGCTCGCCGCGGCCAACAACGTCGCCCAGATGAACGACAAGCCGGTCGGCACCGGCCCGTTCATCTTCGTCGACTACCAGAAGGACGCCAACATCCGCTTCAAGGCCAACCCCGACTATTGGGGCGGCAAGGTCAAGATCGACAATCTGGTGTTCTCGATCAACAAGGACGCCACGGCCCGCCTGCAGAGCCTGCAAGGCCGGCGAATGCGAGGTCATGGCCTATCCGAACCCGGCCGACGTCGCTGCGATCAAGAACGATCCGGACCTGACAGGCCATCCAGGAGAAGGGCCTCAACTTCGGCTGCGCTGTGGTACAACACCCAGCAGAAGCCGTTCGACAATGCCGACGTCCGCAAGGCGCTCGACATGGCCATCGACAAGAAGGCCCTGATCAAGGCCGTGTACCAGGGCCAGGGCCAGGTCGCGACCACGCGCTGCCGCCCACCATGTGGAGCTACAACAAGGCACGTGAAGGGCGACCCCTACGATCCGGCCAAGGCCAAGAAGATGCTCGACAAGGCCGGCGTCAAGGACCTGACCGTCAAGATCTGGGCCATGCCCGTGTCAGCCGTCCCTACATGCCCGACGCCAAGACGCGCCGCCGAGATGATCCAGGCCGATTTCGCCAAGGTCGGCGTCACCGCCGACCATCTACTCGGTCGACTGGGCCGAGTACCTCAAGGACCAGCAAGCCGCGTCGACCGCGACGGTGCGGTGATCATCGGCTGGACCGGCGACAATGGCGATCCGGACAACTTCTTCACGCCCAACTTCGGCTGTGCGCGCCGTCGGTGGCGGCAACCGCGCGCGAGTGGTGCAACAAGGACTTCGACGCGCTGCTGAAGAAGGCCGCGGAGGTGACCGACCAGGCCGAGCGCGCCAAGCTCTACGAGCAGGCGCAGGTGATCTTCGACAAGGACATGCCGGTGTCGCTGCTCGCCCACTCGGTCGTCACCATGCCGATGTCCAAGAAGGTCACCGGCTACGTGATCGATCCGTTCGGTCTCCACCACTTCGAGACCGTCGACATCGCCGAATAAGTCACACATGACGGGCGGGGGCGCTTCGGCTCCGCCGCTCCTTCCCTCCATGCTGCGTTTCATCCTCAATCGGCTGGCGCTGGTCATCCCGACCTTCCTCGGGATTTCCATCCTGTCGTTCAGCTTCATCCGCCTGCTGCCCGGCGATCCCGTCGATGTGCTCGCCGGCGAGCGCTCGATGAGCGCCGAGCGGCGCGCCGCAGCTGCTCCACCAGTTCGGCCTCGACCGGCCGATCTGGCAGCAATATCTCGACTATCTCTGGCGGGCCCTGCACGGCGATCTCGGCACCTCGCTCAGCAACCACGCACTCCGATCACGCAGCGAGTTCCTGCACGCTGTTCCCGGCGACGGTCGAGCTGTCCATCTGCGCCATGATCTTCGCCATCGATCTTCGGCGTGCTGTTCGGCATGCTCGCCGCCACGCAGCCGCGACACCTGGATCGACCAGCTCACCATGGGCACGGCGCCTCGTCGGCTATTCGATGCCGATCTTCTGGTGGGGCCTGCTGCTCATCATCGTCTTCGCCGCCGGCCTGCACTGGTTCCCGGTGTCAGGGCCGCATCGACCTCGACATCTATTTCAAGCCCATCACCGGCTTCATGCTGATCGACAGCCTGCTGTCCGGCCAGAAGGGCGCCTTCCAGTCGGCCGTGCAGCATCTGATCCTGCCCTCGATCGTGCTCGGCACCATTCCGCTCGCCGTCATCGCGCGCCAGACCCGCTCGGCCATGCTCGAGGTGCTGGGCGAAGACTACGTGCGCACCGCCCGCGCCAAGGGCCTGACCGAGCGCCGCGTCACCGCGCTTCCACGCCTTCCGCAACGCGCTGATCCCGGTGGTCACCACCATCGGCCTGCAGGTCGGCACGCTGCTGGCCGGCGCGGTGCTGACCGAAACGATCTTCTCCTGGCCGGGCATCGGCAAATGGATGATCGATGCCATCGGCCACCGCGACTACACGGTGGTGCAGGGCGGCCTGCTGCTCATCGCCGTCGTCGTCATGCTGGTCAACCTGCTCGTCGACCTGCTCTACGCCGTCATCAATCCGCGCATCCGGGTGCAGATAGCATGGCCGACGACACTCGCACCGAAATCGCCCCGATCGTCATCGACCGCGCGACGCGCGTCTGCAGGTGCTCGCGCGAATTCTGGCACTATTTCTCGCAGCAACCGCGGCGCCGTCGATCGGGCTCGTCGTCTTCGTGCTGCTGATCCTGATCGCGCTCTTCGCGCCGCTGCTCGCGCCGCACGATCCCGACGAGCAGTTCCGCGACATTCCTGCTGCAGCCGCCCGTCTGGCAGGATGGCGGCAGCTGGCAGTTCCTGCTCGGCACCGACGATCTCGGCCGCGACATGCTTTCGCGCCTGATCTTCGGCTCGCGCTTTTCGCTGCTGATCGGCCTCTTCGTGGTCACCAGCGTCGCTGATCTCGGGCGTGATCCTCGGCCTGCTCGCCGGCTATTTCCGCGGCGTCGTCGATGTCGTCATCATGCGCGTCATGGACGTCATCCTGGCCTTCCCCTCGCTGCTGCTGGCGCTGGTGCTGGTCGCCATCCTCGGGCCCGGCCTCGTCAACGCCATGATCGCCATCGCCATCGTGCTGCAGCCGCATTTCGCCCGCCTGACCCGCGCCGCGGTGATGGCCGAAAAGAACCGCGAATACGTGGTCTCGGCCCGCCTCGCCGGCGCCGGGCCACATCCGGCTGATGCTGATCACCATCCTGCCCAACTGCCTCGCGCCGCTGATCGTCCAGGCGACGCTCAGCTTCTCGAACGCCATTCTCGAGGCGGCGGCGCTGGGCTTCCTCGGCATGGGCGCCCAGCCGCCGACGCCCGAATGGGGCACCATGCTCGCCGAAGCGCGCGAATTCATCCTGCGCGCCTGGTGGGTGGTGACGCTCCCGGGCCTCTGCATCCTCGATCACCGTGCTCGCCATCAACCTCATGGGCGACGGCCTGCGCGATGCCCTCGACCCGCAAGCTGAAGCGGAGCTGACATGGCGCTGCTCGAAATCAGGAACCTCACGGTTTCCTTCGACACATCGCGTCGGCCGGTTCCACGCCGTCGAGGGCATCGATCTCGCAGACCGTCGATGCCGCGCGAGGTCCTGGCCATCGTGGGCGAATCCGGCTCCGGCAAAGTCGGTCGAGATGCTGGCGGTGATGGGCCTGCTGCCGCCGACCGCCACGGTCACCGCCGACGGATGAACTTCGATGGCCAGACTTGCTGGCGCTCAGTCCGCAACAGAGGCGCGAGATCATCGGCAAGGACATCGCCATGATCTTCCAGGAGCCGATGTCGAGCCTCAATCCCTGTTTCACGGTGGGCTTCCAGATCGAGGAGGTGCTGCGCTCGCATCTGAACCTTGAGCAAGACAGGACGCTCATGCGCGCGCCATCGAGCTCCTGCAGGCAAGTCGGAATTCCAGCGCCGGAGGCGCGGCTGCGCGCCTTTCCGCATCAGATGTCGGGCGGCATGAGCCAGCGCGTCATGATCGCCATGGCGCATCGCCTGCTCCCCAAACTGCTCATTGCCGATGAACCCACGACCGCGCTCGATGTCACCATCCAGGAGCAGATCCTCGATCTGCTGATGCGCCTGCAGACGGAAACGGGCATGGGCCTCGTGCTCATCACCCATTCCATGGGCGTGGTGGCGGAAACCGCCGATCGCGTCTCGGTGCAATATGCGGGGCAGAAGGTGGAAGAGCAGCCGGTGGAAGGCCTGTTCTCGCTGCCGCGCCATCCGTATACGGCTGCGCTGCTCTCGGCCCTGCCAGAGCGGGCGCAAGGCAGGGTGCTTCCCTCCATTCCCGGGGTGGTGCCGGGGCAGTTCGACAGGCCGGCAGGCTGCCTGTTCAGCCCCCGCTGCAACAAGGCCGATGACCGGTGCCGGACCATTCCGCCGCCGTATAATGATGGCGCCTTGTGCCACTATCCGCTGGAGCGCCGCATGAATCTCGTCATCTCCGCGCAAAACCTGAAACAGCATTATCAAGTGCCGCGCGGCGCGTTACGGGAGCCTGCGACACTGAAGGCCGTCGACGGGGCAAGCTTCACCCTGGCGCGCGGCAAGACGCTTGCCGTGGTTGGAGAATCGGGATGCGGCAAATCCACATTGGCGCGCATGGTCACCATGATCGAGCCACCAACTGCTGGAACCCTGGAACTTGATGGGCAGCAGATTGTCGGTGCTTCGCGGGCGGTTCTGCGCGCGCTGCGGTCTCGCGTGCAAATCGTGTTTCAGAATCCCTACGGGTCGCTGAATCCGCGCCAGAAGATTGGTTCCATTCTTGAGGAGCCGCTGATCATCAATACCGGCCTCAGTCATGCGGAGCGCGTTGAAAAAGTCAGGGCCATCATGGAAGCAGTGGGACTGCGGCCGGAACACTATGGCCGCTATCCGCACATGTTCTCCGGCGGGCAGCGGCAGCGTATCGCCATTGCGCGCGCGCTGATCCTTGAACCCGAACTTCTTGTTCTGGACGAACCTGTATCGGCCCTCGACATTTCCATTCAGGCGCAAGTCCTGAATCTGCTGGCGGAACTGCAGGTCAAACGCAATCTGGCTTATCTTTTCATTAGCCATGATCTCGCCGTGGTGCGCCACATCGCCGATGAGGTGATGGTGATGTATCTCGGGCGTGTCGTCGAGCAAGGACCAGCGGCCAACATCTTTGCAAACCCGCAACATCCCTATACGCAGGCCTTGCTCTCAGCCACACCGATGGCCATTCCGGCCAGAAAGCGCCAGCGCATCGTCCTGCAAGGCGAACTTCCCTCGCCGTTGGCGCCGCCGCCTGGCTGCACATTCCATCCGCGTTGCCCGATCGCGTTTGACCGCTGCCGGGTTGAAGATCCAGCCCCCCGCATCAAGAACGGGATTGAGGTGTGCTGCCACGCCGTGGCGCCCGATTAACTAAAATTTTCCCCATTTACCATTACCGCCCTTAACCAGCACTGCGCTTTCCAGATGCTTGGCAAGGAATCATGAATGATGCCGGCGTAGGTCTGATGTCCTGACCCACATGTGGAGTGGGTTTACGATTTTTATGGATATCAAGATGCTGGCAAGTTCTTCTTTACCATCAATTGATGCGCTTCGTTCGGCGATGGACCGTCACGCCTCCCGCGCACCGGCTACAGATAACCTGCTCGATATCATTGCCGAATATTTTCCAGGCGGAATTTGCGTTTTCGATGCCAATTTGCGGATGGTGATGTGCAACAGCAAACTCAAGCAGATGCTGGATTATTCGCCAGACCTTTTTGATTTCGGCATGCCGACACTTGAACAGATCTACCGCTACAATGCCTTGCGTGGCGAATATGGCAAAGGCGATGCGGAAGCTCTGGTTGCTGAACGCATGGCGTTAGCGCACAAGCGTGTTGAACACGTCTACGAACGCAGTCGGCCCAATGGCACGATCCTGCAAATCCGTGGTGTTCCCTTGCCTACAGGCGGATTTCTCACCATTTATCTCGACGTCACCGAAGAACGTCAGCAACACGAGACGGTCAGGGTTGGGGTGAATAACGAGCGCCGCGACGCGCTGTTGTCGCGCGATGAACTTCTGGAAAAGCTCACCGGCCTGCTCTCCGGTCTCAAGGCTGGCCGTGTTGTCGCCATCCACTGTCTGGATGTCGACAAGTTTGACCAGGTGATCAAGGATGTTGGCACGGATGTGAGCAAGGTGGTGCTTGATGCGCTGGGCCAGCGCCTGGCACATACGATTCGTGACAATGATTATTGCGCAAGGCTGGGCGGTGACCGTTTCATCGTGGTGCAGACCAACGTTGCTAAACCTTCGGATGTTTTCGCCCTTGAACGCCGCCTGGTTGAAGCGTCGCGCCAGCCTATTGCCATCGACTCGCACCGCATCTGCCTCACGGTTGCACGTGGTTTGGCCCTGGCCCCGCGCGACGGCACGGATGCCGAAGCATTGATCCTCCGTTCCGAGGAAATGATGCTGCGCACCAAGTTCCGTGACTCGGTGAACGCCCATCTGGCAGAAGCTTCAGCTTAGCATTGTCGCCGCATTTAAGTGCGTTGCACAATGTTTTCGCAGATGGGTGCCTGAAAGTCTGTTCTTTGAGCAAATATTCAGCTGCCTGATTTTTGCTCAATCATGAAATCCCCATGATTCCAGCTAGTTAATAAAAAGTTAAAACTGGCACGGCCCTTGCGTTGTTGTGCAATGCAATAACAGGGAGCCATACATAATGACTACGAGACGGGGATTTCTGAAATCCGCGGCAGCCTTCGGGGCTTTGGCCGCGACAATGGGCGTGCCGCAATATGCTTTCGCTGATGGCGAGACCATCAAGGTCGGCATTCTTCATTCGCTTTCGGGCACCATGGCGATCAGCGAAACCACGCTGAAAGACGTGATGCTCATGCTGATCGACCAGCAAAACGCCAAGGGCGGCTTGCTGGGCAAGAAACTGGAAGGCGTGGTCGTTGACCCGGCTTCAAACTGGCCGCTTTTTGCCGAAAAAGCGCGTGAGCTGATTTCCAAGGACAAGTGCGTGGCCGTGTTCGGCTGCTGGACCTCGGTGTCGCGCAAATCGGTACTGCCGGTCTTCCAAGAGCTGAACAGCCTGCTCTTCTATCCGGTGCAGTACGAAGGCGAGGAAAGCCAGAAGAACGTGTTCTACACGGGCGCGGCTCCGAACCAGCAGGCCATCCCGGCGGTCGATTATCTCGCCGCCCAAGGCGTGAAGCGCTGGGTGCTCGCCGGCACAGACTATGTCTATCCGCGCACCACCAACAAGATCCTCGAAACCTATCTCAAGGACATCCTGAAGGTTGCTCCGGACGACATCATGATCAACTACACGCCATTCGGTCAGTCCGATTGGCAGTCGATCGTGTCGGACATCAAGAAGTTCGGCTCGGCCGGCAAGAAGACCGCCGTGGTTTCGACGATCAATGGCGACGCCAATGTTCCGTTCTACAAGGAACTCGGTTCGCAAGGCGTCAAGGCCACGGACATTCCGGTCTGCGCCTTCTCTGTCGGCGAAGAAGAAATCGCCGGTATCGACCGCAAGCCTCTGGTCGGCCATCTCGCCGCCTGGAACTACTTCATGTCGGTCGACACGCCGATCAACAAGGACTTCATCAAGTCGTGGCAGGACTACACCAAGAATCCGAAGCGTGTGTCCAACGACCCGATGGAAGCCCACTTCATTGGCTTCAACATGTGGGTTGGCGCCGTGACCAAGGCCGGCACCACCGACACCGATCCGGTGCTCGATGCCATCATCGGCGTGTCAGTTCCGAACCTGACCGGCGGCTATGCCACGATGATGCCGAACCACCACATCACCAAGCCCGTCTATATCGGCGAAATCCAGGAAGACGGTCAGTTCGACATCGTCTGGCAGACGCCGGGCCTCGTCGCGGGCGACGAATGGTCGGACTACCTACCAGGCTCAAAAGACCTGATCTCGGATTGGCGCAAACCCCTCAGCTGCGGAAACTTCAACGTGAAGACCGGCAAGTGTGGTGGCGTTACTTAAGAACTGGCGGCTGTTGAGGCAGCCAGACCTCCAGGGCCCGTTTCACGCTCCTCCCGGGAAACGGGCCCTTCTTTTCACAGGTATCAATTTGCCGCGCGCCATTCGCCTGTTTTTGTTTTCTACTCTGTGGCTCTTGTGCTTCGGCTTGAGTGCCTGGGCGGATACTGCGTCCTTGGTCAATGCGCTGGGGCAGGGGGATTTCAAGGCGCGCGAGACTGCCATTACGGCTTTGGTCGCCTCTGGTGATGCAGCGGCCCTTCCGGTGCTCGATGCACTGGAATCCGGCGATCTCTACATGCGCAAGGCCGACAAGACGGTCTTTATCATCAAGGGCGATGCTGATCCCGTTACGTTGATTGATCCGGCGACCAACAAGGAAGTCGGTACTGCCGCGAAGGCCGATCTGGAAAAAGTGAAGGTCAATAATGCGCTGCGCGGTGTTATCAGCTCGGCCAAGAGCGGTCTCACCTTGTTTAGCTCTGATATCGCAACCCGCAAGGCTGCCGCCCAGGCGATCCTGAAGTCCGGCGACGCTTCCGCCGTCGATGCCCTGGAAAAGGCGGTTGCCGCCGAAAAAGATCCGTCCACCCTTGCATTGATGAAACAGGCTTTTGCCGCCGCTGTGCTCAATTCGCAACGCCCGGATGCCGACAAGCTTGCCGCCATTGAAGTCCTCAAGGGCGTGGGCGACCGTGACACAGCGGCCTTGCTTTCGGCCGTTGCGGCCTCCGCCAACGATCCGGTGAAATCAGCGGCAGCTGCGGCCGCAACGTCGATCCAGAATGGCCAGGCCGTCTGGACATTGGCGCAAAATCTCTGGTTCGGTGTTTCGCTGGGCTCAGTTCTTCTGCTGGCCGCGATCGGCCTTGCCATCACCTTTGGTGTGATGGGCATCATCAACATGGCCCATGGCGAACTGGTCATGGTGGGCGCCTATTCCGCCTATGTGACCCAGCAATTCATCGCCACCTATATTCCGGGTGCGCTGGACTATGCGCTGATCATTTCTGTGCCCGTCGCTTTCGTCATCACGGGTGCACTCGGCATGGCGATTGAGCGGACCATCATCCGTTTTCTGTATGGTCGGCCGCTGGAAACATTGCTCGCTACATTTGGTCTTTCACTCATCCTGCAACAGGGGGTGCGCTCGCTGTTCGGTCCCACCAACAAGGATGTTTCGGCACCGAGCTGGATGGGCGGTTCCATCGACATCACCAACGGCCTCTCGCTCACCATGAACCGCATTGTGATTGTGGGTTTCACGCTGGTCATCTTCTTCGGCCTCATGCTTCTCATGAAGCGCTCGCCCATCGGGCTGCAGATGCGGGCTGTCACGCAGAACCGGCCGATGGCGCGCGCCATGGGCATCAAGGCGGCGTGGGTCGATACGCTGACCTTCGGTCTGGGCTCCGGCATTGCCGGTCTCGCCGGTGTGGCACTGACGCAAATTGACAATGTCAGCCCCAACCTCGGCCAGAACTATATCATCGACAGCTTCCTCGTCGTGGTTTTCGGCGGTGTCGGTAATCTGTGGGGAACGCTTGCTGGCGCGATGGCGCTCGGCATTGCCAACAAATTTCTTGAACCCTTTGCCGGCGCCGTGCTCGGCAAGATCATCATCCTGATTTGCGTCATCCTCTTCATCCAGAAGCGGCCTCGGGGTCTGTTTGCTCTCAAGGGACGCTGGGTCGACGCATGACAACCCCCGTGTCCAACAAGCTTCTCGACCGTCCTGCGATCATCTTTTCCCTGCTTTTGATCGTGCTGGCATTCCTTGTTCCGGTGTTGAACCTGGCAGTTCCCGAAACCAGTGCGCTGCACTTTCCTGACTATGGCGTGACGCTGTTCGGCAAATACCTGTGTTACGCATTGCTCGCGCTCTCGGTTGATCTGGTGTGGGGTTATTGCGGCATTCTGAGCCTGGGCCACGGTGCGTTTTTCGCGCTCGGCGGTTATGCGCTTGGCATGTATTTGATGCGTCAGATCGGCGCGCGCGGTGTCTATGGCAACGCTGATCTTCCAGATTTCATGGTGTTCCTGAACTGGAAAAGCCTGCCCTGGTACTGGTATGGTTTTGACTGGTTTCCGTTCGCTGCCTTCATGGTGCTGCTGGCACCCGGCGTGCTGGCGCTGGTGTTCGGCTGGTTTGCCTTCCGCTCGCGCGTGACGGGGGTTTATCTTTCGATCATCACCCAGGCCATGACCTATGCGCTGCTGCTGGCCTTCTTCCGCAACGACATGGGCTTTGGTGGCAATAACGGCCTCACTGATTTCAAGGACATCCTCGGTTATCCGGTACAGGCCGCCACTACGCGCGCCGTGCTCTTTGCCCTTTCGGCGCTGGCGCTCGCGGCCTGTTTCATCATTGCACGGGTGATCGTGCTGTCGAAACTCGGCTGGGTTCTGGCCGGCATCCGTGATGCCGAAGCGCGGGTGCGCTTCCTCGGCTACCGCGCCGAAAACTACAAGCTCTTCGTCTTCGTGGTCTCTGCGGTGATGGCGGGCATTGCGGGCGCACTTTATGTGCCGCAGGTGGGCATCATCAATCCATCTGAATTTGCACCAACGAATTCGATTGAAGCGGTGATCTGGGTAGCGCTTGGCGGCCGTGGCACGTTGTGGGGTGCTGCTCTCGGTGCTGTAGTCGTGAACGCGGCGAAAAGCTGGTTCACCGGCGCACTGCCTGATGCCTGGCTCTATGTGCTGGGTGCTCTCTTCATTGCAGTCACGCTGTTCATGCCGAAGGGCCTCGCCGGAACCTTCTCCGGCTGGTCCCGCTGGCGCAAGCGGGAAGCCGCAGCACAGCTCACGCCCGAGGCCGCTGAATGATCCCTCCGGAGACCAAACAGCATGGCGACACGCTGCTCTATCTTGAAGGCGTGAGCGTGTCCTTTGATGGCTTCAAGGCACTGAACAAGCTGGGCCTCGACGTCAAGCGCGGCGAGATGCGCGCCATCATCGGGCCCAATGGCGCGGGTAAATCCACCATGATGGATGTGATCACCGGCAAGACCAGGCCGGATGAAGGCCGTGTCACCTTCGGCAACATCGATCTCACCCAGCATGACGAGGCGGCGATTGCCAATCTCGGCATCGGCCGCAAATTCCAGAAGCCCACCGTGTTCGAGAACCATACCGTGTGGCGCAATCTGGAACTGGCGCTCAAGGCCAATCGCTCGCCCTTCGCGGCGCTGCGCTGGAAAGCCGCTGCGGCGGACAAAAAGAAAATCGAGGAGAATCTCGAACTCATCAATCTCACCGAGCAACGCAACGCGCGAGCGGCAAACTTGAGCCACGGCCAGAAGCAGTGGCTCGAAATCGGCATGCTGCTGATGCAGGAACCGGAGCTATTGCTGGTCGATGAGCCGGTGGCAGGCATGACCGATGCCGAAACAGCTAAAACGGCTCAACTCCTCAAGCGCATCGCGGGCGAAAAATCCGTGGTGGTGGTCGAACACGACATGGATTTCATTGCGGCGCTCGATGTGCGCGTGACGGTGCTGCATGAAGGCTCGGTTCTCGCCGAAGGCTCGCTGGCCACGGTGCAGGACAACCCGCGTGTTGTCGAAGTCTATCTGGGGCGCTGAGATGCTGAGTGCCGAATCCGTTTCAATTTATTATGGCGCGAGCCGCGCCCTCAGTGATGTGTCGGTCAGCGCCGAACCGGGCAAGATCACCTGCATCCTGGGCCGCAATGGGACGGGAAAGACCAGCCTGATCCGCGCCATTGCAGGTCTGGCGCAGGCGCGCAGCGGCAAGATCATGTTCAACGGGGTGGACATCACCCGCCTTGCCGCTGACAAACGCGCGCGTGCAGGCATTGCACTGGTGCCGCAGGGGCGCGAGATATTCTCCAGCCTGACGGTTGAGGAAAACCTGAAAACCGGATTTGCCGGGCTCTCACGCAAGGACCGCAACATTCCCGACGAAATCTTCGAACTGTTCCCGGTTTTGAAATCGATGATGCACCGGCGTGGCGGCGATCTCTCCGGCGGCCAGCAGCAACAGCTTGCGATTGGCCGTGCGCTGGTGATGCGCCCGAAGCTTCTTTTGCTGGACGAACCGACAGAAGGCATCCAGCCGTCGATCATCAAGGACATTGAGCGCGTCATCGCCATGCTGCGCGACAGGGGTACCATGTCGGTCATCCTGGTCGAGCAGTATTTCGAATTCGCGCGCCGCCTGGCCGACAGCTTCGTCATTCTCAACCGCGGCCGCGTTGTCCATGCCGGTAATCATGAAGCTTTGCAGGACGAAAAAGCCCGAAGTCTGGTGATGGTCTAGCGGTAGCTAGATATCCAGCGGTGCGATGTTCTTGAAGGCGGCGCGCAGCGCCTTCGACCATTCGCTCGACACCATGCGGAAATAAGGGTCGTCCTGGCCGATGCGCTTGATGTGCTCGAACTTCAGGCTGTTGGTTTCATAGGTCAGCATGTCGATCGGCAGGCCGACGCTGAGATTTGAGCGCAAGGTGGAATCGAAGGATACAAGGATCATCTTGGCGGCATCACCCAGCGTCATTGAGGCATCCGCCACACGGTCGAGAATAGGCTTGCCGTATTTGTGTTCGCCTATCTGGAAGAAGGGCGTGTCCTGCGTTGCCTCGATGAAATTGCCCTCGGCATAAATCTGGAACAGGCGTGGCTTCTCCTTGCCGATCTGACCGCCGAAAATGAAACTCGCTGAAAAAGCCTCGCTCTCCGCGCCCAGATGCTCACCATCGATCTTGCGCACTTCGCGCACCGCGCTTCCCACGATGCGGGCGGCCTGGAACATGGTCTTGGCGGCAAAAAGCGATGAGGCGGATTTGCGCGCCTTGGGACCCTGCATGGCTTCATCAATCAGGCTGATGACGGCCTGAGTAAGGGCGAGGTTACCCGCGCTGAGCAATACAAAGACACGCTCGCCATTGCTTGCCCAGGTGTGCAGTTTCTTGAATTTGCCGACATTATCGAGCCCGGCATTAGTGCGGGTGTCAGCGGCCATGACCAGGCCTTCATCGATCAGCAGTCCGACGCAATAGGTCATATCGTTTTCAAGCCCATAACCTCCCCGAGGCAGGAATCACCCGGCCCCAACCCTGCCCAATATTAAGACAGGGTTTTGGCTTTGCGCAAAAGGGTTTCACCGGCGTGGTAACCGCCTATTGCTGCGCCATTCCGACGCGGACCTCGACCGTCATAGTCTCAGTGGCGCCGCCCCGGCGGCAACCCCGGACGGGCGTCGTCCCCAAGGGCGTCGAGGCCGGTTGCCACGCGGACATATTGGTCGGTGGGGCATTTGGCGTTGGCCGCATCGAAACCCACCCAGCCCAAGTCCGGCACCAGCGCCTCGGCCCAGGCATGGGCGGCAGGCGAGGGTGCGTCTTCGCCCGCCATCAGGTAGCCGGTGATATAACGCGCCGGAATGCGGCTTGCCCGCGCCAATCCGATCAACACATGGGTATGGTCCTGGCAGACGCCACGGCCCTGCGCGAAGGCCTCCGCAGCGGTCGTCTGGGCATGGGTCGTGCCTGTCTCATAGGTTACCCGCTCATGGATGGCGGCCATGAGCTCATGCAGGAAATTCAGCGTGCCGCCGGGTTTCAATGTCACTTTCGACAGGGTCTCCAGCATGGCTTCGCTGGGTTGTGTCGAAGACGTCTGGCGCAGGAAGACATGGTCAGGCACGCGGATATTGAGGCCCTGGACCAAGCCGGCAACATCGTCAACTTCCACGAGGCCTTCAGCCACAATGGCATAAGAGCCAGATGTCTTGCCGGAGGTGATGAGATGCACGGGATTGCTGAAGGCATCTTCGTAATGCATCGCAGTTGTGATCCCCGGCGCATCGACCTTCCAGTTCAGGATTTTCTGCGCGGCATAGGGCCGGGGTGTGAGGAGCAGGCGCTGCACCGTGTAATCCACCGGCGTGTCATATTCGTAGTTGGTGACGTGCTTTACATGAAGGCGCATGGCATCACGGGAAATTATAGGTTTGCGCAATGGATTGCGAAAGCCGTGCATTGGACTGGATGAAGTTCTGCAGAAATTCGTGAAGGCCGCCGCGGAAGATGTCATCCATCTTGGCGTGCTTCAACGCGTGATATTGTTGCTCCGCCAGCGTGTGGCATTCGTAGCGATGACCGTAGTAGTGGCCAAGCCCCTTCAGTGCGGTGTTGACCCATTGATAGGCGAAGGACAGTGAACGCGGCATCTCTTCACGCAGGATCAAGAATTCGGCCACCAGCCAGGGTTGATACCGGCTCTCGCGGTAGAACCATCGATAGGCACGGTGCGCAGAGACTGAGCGCAGAATGGTGCCCCATTGCTGGATATCGAGTTCCCCGCCGACATCCGTCGGACGTGGAAGCAGGATGTAATACTTCACGTCGAGAATTCGTGCGGTGGAATCGGCGCGTTCGATGAAGTTGCCAAGCTGGCTGAAATAATAGTTGTCGGTGCGCAGCATGGTGCCGAGCAGGGAACCCCGGAATGCCATGGAGCGCTGCCTGATCCATTCCAAAAACTCCGGCAGCCTCGCTGTGCTGACGCTTTCCGGGGGTATCTGATTGAATTCGTTCCAGGTGGAATTGATGCTTTCCCACACATCGCGGGTGAGGGCGGTGCGTACGGCGCGGCCATTGTTGCGCGCGGTCATCAGGCAGGACTTGATCGAGGACGTGTTGTCGAGATCAAACAGCAGGTAATTGATGACATGCTCTGCGGTGAGATCCTTGTATTTCCGGTCATAGCCTTGCGCGCAGGCGGCGCTGAGCAGGGTGGAGCGCCAGTCATCACGGTGGCCCTCAAGCGTGCCAGGCATCAGTGAAATGCGGTATCCCACCTCCAGCAGGCGCGCCATGTTTTCCGCACGCTCGAAATAGCGGCTCATCCAGAACAGAGAAGAGGCGGTGCGTCCCAGCATTCCGGCTCAGTCCTCCAAAACCCAAGTGTCTTTAGTGCCGCCGCCCTGGCTCGAATTCACCACCAGCGAGCCTTCTTTCAAGGCGACACGAGTGAATCCGCCGGGCGTGATCCTGATCTTGTCGCCTGACAGCACGAAGGGACGCAGATCAACATGGCGTGGCGCAATCCCATTCTCGGTATAGGTCGGCGTTGTCGACAGTGCGAGCGTGGGCTGCGCAATATAATTGCCCGGATTGCCCTTGAGCTTGGCGCGGAAGGTTTCGATCTGTTCCTTGGTGGAGGTCGGCCCCACCAGCATGCCATAGCCACCGGAACCATGAACTTCCTTCACCACCAGCTCGGAAAGATGATCCAGCACATAACCGAGACCGTCTTTGTCGCTGCAGCGCCATGTGGGCACGTTTTTGAGCAGCGGCCGTTCGCCGGTGTAGAATTCGATGACATCGGGAATGTAGGAGTAGATCGCCTTGTCATCAGCCAGGCCGGTTCCCGGTGCGTTCACCAGCGTCACGCGTCCGGCACGGTACACATCAAAGATGCCCGGAATGCCAAGTGACGAATCCGGACGGAAGGTCAGGGGATCCAAGAAGACATCATCCAGTCGGCGATAGACCACATCGACTTTCTGCGGTTCCTGTGTCGTGCGCATATAGAGCCAACCGTCGGACACAAAGAGATCGTTGCCTTCGCAAAGCTCCACGCCCATTTCGTCGGCGAGGAAGGCATGTTCGAAGAAGGCCGAGTTGTGAATGCCCGGCGTCAGCAGAACGATGACGGGCTCGCCCTTGCAAGCTGGCGGCGCGACACTTTCCAGGGTTGAGCGCAACATCGCCGGGTAGTTCTCAACGGGCGCCACGCGCTGGCGGGCGAAGAGCTGCGGGAAGAGGAACATCATCGCCTCCCGGTCTTCCAACATGTAGGACACACCAGAAGGTGTGCGGCAATTGTCTTCCAGCACATAGAATTCGTTGTCGCTGGTGCGGACGATGTCGATGCCGATGATGTGCGAATAGATGCCGCGTGCAGGATCAAGCCCTATCATTTCAGGCACGAAAGCCTCGTTCTGGATGATGGCTTCACGCGGGATACGGCCTGACCGGATGATTTCCTGGCGATGATAGATGTCATGCAGGAAGGTGTTCAGCGCGCGCACACGCTGCTCGATGCCAGCAGAGAGGCGGCGCCATTCGTAGGCGGCAAAAACGCGCGGCACTATGTCGAAGGGAATGAGCCGTTCAGAAGTTTCGCCCGAACCATAGACGGCAAAGGTGATGCCCTGTTTCCGGAAGATGGATTCGGCGTCTGAAAGGGCTTTTTTGACCGCGTCAGGGCTGAGGCTGTTCAGCCATTTCGCCACCTCGAGATAAGGCTCACGGGGTTGAGCCCCCTTGCCATTCATTTCATCAAAAAACGCAGTCATGACACCTTTGAAGGAATAAGTTGCGCTGCAAGGTCATGTTTCGCAAGTGCTAATTGTCGAACCAAAAGAGATGCCTGTTTTTCAATCAACATGTCACCCCATGTGCCGACGCGGTGTGCAATTTCGTCGTCGGACCTTTTAAACCATGCCACATCGACGATGAAGATCGCTTTTCACCTGCGCTTGACAGGCCATGCTGGTTTGCATATGAGATGTTATATTATAACAAAAGGTCTTATCCTTGGCTTTGCAGAATATCAAATCGACGCCGCATGATAGCGCCATTTTTCGCGTGCTTTCGGCCGCCCGCAAGCCGATGTCGGCCTACGATATTCTGGGCGCGCTGCATGAAAAACATGACGTTGGTATAAAGGCGCCTGCACAGGTTTACCGTTCGCTGGAGCGGTTGATGGCGCGGGGTGATGTGCACCGTGTCGCCTCTCTCAATGCTTTTGTGGCTTGCTCCTGCGCACACAAGGGCTCGCCGCCGGGTTTCATGATCTGCCTTGAATGTGGAACCGTGGCCGAGTTCGATGCCGAACGCACCGCGAAGGTGAACCAGCGCAAGGCGCATGGTTTCAAGATCCAGGCGATGAATGTCGAGCTCTCGGGCCTGTGCACCAAGTGCCAGGGAAGAGGGAGCCCCAAGGAATGAGATATCGCATTGTCTGCCGCTGCGGCTGAAGCGGAGGTTTGACGTTGTCCGTTCCCCCGAACCGCAGCCCCTTCCTGTCCTCTGTGATCGCGTCCGCGGCGGCAGCGCGTTTGCTCGCGGTCGCAATCGTCCTGGCGGGACTTTGGCTCGCCGTTGCATGGGCGGTCGCGCTCCCATGACAGCCATTGCGCTCTCAAACCTGACGGTCGCCTATGACCGTCATCCGGCGGTGCACCATGTCAGTGGGTCCTTCGCCACGGGCAGCCTGACGGCGATTGTCGGCCCGAATGGCGCCGGCAAGTCAACGCTTATCAAAGCGATCATGGGCAGCAGCCCGATCTCCGAGGGCGCGATCGATCACGGCGGTTTTTCGGCACACGATTTTGCGCTATCTTCCGCAAGCGGCTGAACTTGACCGCAGTTTCCCGCTGACGGTGGCCGATTTCGTTCTCCTGGGCGCATGGCGACGGATCGGCGGATTCGTGGCGTCAGCGACGGAGATTGCCGGGCAGGCCGAAAAGGCCATGGCAGGCGTGGGTCTTGAGGGTTTCGAGCGCCGCCCCATCGGCTCGCTTTCGGCTGGGCAGTTTCAAAGGGTGCTTTTTGCGCGTCTGCTGCTTCAGGATGCAAGGATCATCCTGCTGGATGAACCGTTCACCGCGATTGACAGGAAGACCACGATGATCTTGCTCGCGCTTGCCGCGCTGGCATGGCGAAGGCCGCACCGTCATCGCGGTCCTGCATGACTTCGATCAGGTGCGCGAACATTTCCCGGATACGATCCTGCTGGCCCGCGAAGTATTGCCTGGGGTGCGACGGCCGAGAGTTCTGTCGCCGCAAAATCTCCTGCGGGCGCGCGCCATGGCCGAACGCTGGGACGATCACGCGCCGGTGCACCGCATCGGGACGCCGCATGACCCTGCACGATTTGTTCTCGGCCCCTTTGTCGAATTTGGCTTCATGCGCCGGGCCCTGGTCGGCCTCGTCTCGCTTGGCCTCGGATCAGGCCGGTGGTGTCCTCCTGATGCTCCGGCGCATGAGCCTTGTCGGCGATGCCCTGTGCCATGCGGTGCTCCCCGGCGCGGCCCTAGGCTTTCTGGTCGCCGGTCTCTCCCAGACCGCCATGGGCCTGGGCGGGCTTGTCGTGGGCCTGCTTGTGACGCTGCTCTCAGGTGTTGTCAGTCGCACGACGGTGTTGCGCGAGGACGCCAGCTTCGCGAGCTTTCTACCTTATGTCGCTCGCGCCGGCGTGCTCATCGTCTCGCTCCGGGGTTCGAATGTCGACCTGCTGCATGTCCTCTTCGGCACCATCCTCGCCATCGACGCGCCCGCGCTCTATCTGGTGGCCGGCATTGCTTCCTTTACCCTGGTGGCCCTGGCGCTGGTCTACCGGCCGCTGGTCGCAGAATGCTTCGATCCCGCCTTTCTGCGCGCGGTCAGCGGCCGCGGCTTCTCTACCATCTGCTCTTCCTGTTTCTCGTGGTGATCAATCTCGTCGCCGCTTCCAGACGCTTGGGCACATTGATGGCGGTCGGACTGATGATGCTGCCGGCAGCCGTGGCGCAGTTCTGGGCGCGGAGATTCCCCGCATGGTGGCTGATCGCCGCCTGCACGGCCTCGATTTCCGGCTCGTCGGGCTGGTGGTTTCCTTTCACCTGGGTTTTGCCTCGGGCCCCACCATCATCCTGACGGCGAGCCCGATTTACGGCGTCTCCCTGCTTCTCGCTCCATCGGGGGCTCTGAGGCGCCTGTTGCCGCGCCCGCATCTTGCGGGCTAACTCAAGAAGGAGATATCGATGAAGAGCAGAGACTTTCTATTTGCCGTTCTGCCGTCATCCGCGATCGCCCTGGCACGCCAGCCACAGCAAAGACATCAACGCCGTGGCGAGCTTTTCAATTCTCGCCGATGTGGTGAAAAACGTTGGCGGAGACCTTGTCGATGTCAAGACCATTGTCGGCCCGAATGGCGACACGCATGTCTATGAGCCGACGCCCGACGATGCCAAGTCGGTCAAGGCGGCCGAAGTAGTCTTCTCAATGGCGTGGGCTTGAAGGCTGGATGGACGCGGTTCGTCAATCCTCCGGCTTCAAGGGAGAGCCGGTGACGGCCCGCACAGGTATCAAATCGCGCCACATGGAGGATGACGGCAAGAAGGTCACCGACCCGCATGCGTGGAAGACCTTGCCAATGGCGTGATCTATGTGAAGAACATTGTGGCCGGCCTTGCAAGGCCGATCCGAAGGATGCTGCGACTTCAGGCCAAAATGCCGATGCCTTACACTGCTGACTGAGCGCGCTTGATTCCGAGATGAAGGACCAAGGTCACCACCATTCCGCACGACCGGCTGGTGATCCTACCACCCATGATGCGTTTGGCTATTTCGGCCGCGAATATGGGCGTGAACTTCGAGGCGCCGGTGGGCCTGTCGACCGATGCCGAACCCTCGGCGGCGGGCGTTGCCAAGCTGATCACCCAGATCAAGACGGAGCATGTGAAGGCGCTATTTCTTCGAGAACATGCCAATGACCCGCGCGTTGTGAAGCAGATTGCCAACGAAACCGGCGTCCAGGCCGGCGGCAGCTTTATGCCGAGGCGCTCTCGGCACCGGATGAAGCCCGGGGCCAGCTATCTGAAATGTTCAAACATAATGTCGGCCTGCTGGTTGCGGCCATGAACGGTTCGTAATCCATAAGTCTTTGGGGCTTCAGGCCGGGCGCGCTAAACAGGGCGCATGAGCCGTGCCTGCATTATCCTGTGCTTTTTCATGGGCTTCGTTTCCCAGGCAGCGGCCCATCCGCATATCTGGAGCAATGCCGTGGCGCATTTTCTCTATGGGCCGGATGGCAGCGTCACCGGTGTGGCGCAAACATGGATATTCGACCCTGGCTACAGCAGCTTTGCCACCGAAAACCTCGACACAAATCATGACGGAAAATTAAGTGCGGAAGAGCTGCAGGGGCTTGTAGACGCCAACATGAACGACCTCGCGGCCTATCACTATTTCACCTCATTCTTTGTCCAAGACCGGCTTCTCGAACTGAAGGGTGTGGATGATGCGAGGGGAAGCATGGCCGCCGACGGCCGGTTCACATTGAGCTTTAATGCCATGCTGCAACAACCTGTAAACCCTGGGGATTCCTCCGTTTCTTTGAAGGTCTACGATCCGTCGTTCTTCATCGACATGGAATATCTGTCCGATGAAACCCTGGCGGCCAATGCCGATGCGCCGAAGGGCTGTCATGTGGCGCTCTCGGCGGTTCCCGCCGACAACACGGTCGATCTCACGCGCGCGATGCTGGCCACCCACGGCACGGACTGGAAGCCCAATTCCCCCACCGACTATGGCAGCCTTTTCGCCAGGACATTGTTGCTGGCATGCCCGTGAAGCGCAGGCTCGCATTGCCGCTGGCTTTCCTCTGCGCGAGTTGTGGCGCGGCCCTGGCGCATCCGCATGTGTGGGCCGACATGCGCTCGCAGCTGCTGGTTTCGGATGATGGCCTGATCACCGGGCGTGCGGGTGCAATGGACCACCGACAAGGCCTATGCCCAGGATGCGCTCGATGGTTTCACCAAGATGCCGGACGGCAGCTACAGCCCCGAAGAGATGAAACGGCTGACCGATGAAAACCTCAGCGCTCTTTCGGATTACGGCTATTTCATCTTCTTCCGCTTCAACGGCGAGCCGCAGAAGATCGGCAAGGCGCAGGATGGCGACCAGCACTACAACGTGAAGGATGGGCGCCTGACTTTGCTTTTCAGCGTGCCGCTGGAACACCCCCTGGATCCGCGCAAGGGCGAAGTGACGCTCAAGGTCTATGACCCGGAGTTCTTCATCGACTTTGAATATGTGAGTGACAAGGCGCTGCTCATTTCCAAACCTTTGGCGCAAGGCTGCGAGGCGATGCTGATGCCCATTCCGAGCGACACATCGATTGACCAGACCAAGCAGATGCTGTCCACCAAGGACAAGAACTGGAAACCTGAAAATGGCGAGGATTTCGGCGGCATGTTTGCCCAGCCCGCCAAGGTGACGTGCACCCCATCATGAAGAAATGGCTGTTGTGCATCTTTCTGTTGATCGCCGGCGTGGCGGAGTTCCACGCTGTCAGCGCCTTTGCGCAGCAGCAGCCCGCCGCAACAAGCGAGCTGCAGAAGCCTTTTGACAAGAGACGCCTGCTGGTGCCGCCCAAGAACCCTGATGGTTCGCTGCAGGTGACGCCCTTCTTCGAAGACCCGGTGCTGTGGCTGCGCGACCAGCAGCAGAACTTCTATGGCGCGATGGCGAAATCGATGCGCAGCCTGCAGCAGGAAAATTCCTGGACAGCGGCGTGGACGCTGATGCTGCTCAGCCTGGCTTACGGCGTTTTCCATGCGGCGGGGCCGGGCCATGGCAAGGCGGTCATTTCCGGCTGGCTGCTGGCCACCGAGAGTCAATTGCGGCGCGGCATTCTCGTCGCCTTCATGAGTTCGATCGTGCAGGCACTGGTCGCCATCCTGCTGGTGTCTGGCGCGTTGCTTTTGCTCAAAGGTGCTGGCTCTGCCGCCAAGAACATGGCCGGATATCTGGAGAGCGTCAGCTTCGGGCTCATTGCGGTGATGGGCGCCTATCTGCTGTGGACGGGGCTCAAATCCCTGAAGGTGTTCGCGCCGGTGATGCGGATGGTGTCGCCGCCGGCAAGTGTGACCCATGTCAGTGCCGCATCGCCCACAGGCCATCACTTCGAGATCGTCAATCCGCTTCCAGTCAATATGGCGCATGACCATGAACATGGACCAGATTGCGGCTGCGGCCATGCCCATGTTCCCGCACCGTCTGACGTTTCACGGGGATGGTCGTGGAAGCGGGCAATCTCGCTGTCCCTCGCCGTGGGCATCAGGCCGTGCACCGGCGGCCTTCTGGTGCTGCTCTTTGCCAATGCGCTCGGCATGTATGGCATCGGCATCATCGCCACCTTTGTCATGGCCCTTGGCACCTTTGCGACCGTGTCTGCGGTGGCGACACTCGCCGTCTATTCCAAGAAGCTCGCGGAACGTCTGGCCTCGCGCGATGACCGCTGGCTGTCCGGCCTCAACAGCGTGCTGCGCCTTGGGGGAGGGGCCGGCATTCTGCTCTTCGGCGCGGCGCTGTTTTTTGTTTCGCTGTCGGGGCCGGTTGGGAATTTTTAGCGCTGTGAAAGGCGGCGCCGTAACGCAAACGCCACAAGCTTATTACTAATTGGCCGCGTAACTACCGGAGATGGACCTTGGGTTAACAGCGCGCTGTGCGCAGGCAAGCGGCCTGGGCCGCAGTTTTTTGTTTTCTTATTATAGGCAGGAGTTGCATCGCTGCGGAAAGTCCCCGTTCCAATGTTTTCATGCCTGAGCCAGCAAAATCCGGCTTGATGTCTATTTTGCATGAAGTCGAGATAAATAAGATTGCAATAGACCCACAAATTCATTTCATTCCTTGTGATCCTATCTTTAAATTCGCCGCTCACTTCAAAATCAAACTCTATCATGGACATTTTGGGCGTTACATTAGGGTTCGGTTCGATGATGTAGTTCGGGAGGAAGGGCTTGGAGAACTGGTAAATTGGGGATTCCGGTAAACTGTTGCCTATCGCGAAGCCAAGCTGAATTTCGATTGGGAAAGCCTTAGTCCTTCCGAGATTTGAGAAAATGAGATCTCCAATCCAATAGCCTTGACGGGACCCACTGCTACTAGAACCGAGAAAGAGGCCACGGATTGATACGGATTATCGGCAACTCAATGGCAATGGCTGCTCTGGCGCTGAGATCGGCAGCATCAGCGGCTTGTTTCGTAACTCCATATTGCTTTTCGCCAGCGCGCCAGAGCAATGCTGTCGATACCATGAGGCCAATGGTGGCCAAGTAGAAAGAAAGTGAAAAGAGCGATAGGGTCTTCGCCAACCCTAAACCCATAGCTAATGAAAAAATCGCTGATACTTAAGAAGGGCGCAGTTTGGCATGCATGATAACGGCCCTCATCGAATTCCTCTTTCTTGGTCTGGCAATTTGCCTCATCGCAAACCGTGACAATCTTGGTTGGTTTATTTTGGGAGTAGCCGTTTTTTTCGTAATGGCTGCAATTGGGGGATAGGCTCGGAAGAGCCCCAATCAGAACTATGAAAACGAGCGAATAAACCCATGCTCGTTATGGTATTCCCTCGTGTTTAGTATTCCCCATAAGGCTCCCCGGCCCTCACACGTCCTCCAAACCTTATGCCTTCGACACAAAGGGCCACAAGGGCGGCGAAATCAATCTTAATCGCCATGCCAACGACTTGGCTACCCCGAGCGAAGCTCCAGCTTCTCCAAGGTGAGGGGGCGGCGCTACCAGCTTAGCTCTCTCCGATGAAGAAAGCTGGACCCCAGCTTGCGCTGGGGTGACGGAAGTGGTGGGGGTCGCGAAATTTGGCGGGTCTGGACATGGCGGGCAATGACTGGCCACGGCGGCTTCCCATAAAAAAGCCGCCACGCCAATTCTGACGTGACGGCCCTCTCCGGAGGATGCCAGAGAGATTACTTCGCGTGCATCATCTTCATCTTGTAGTCGCTGACCGGAATGCACAGCGGCTCGCTGCCATGAGACATTGAGCACCACATCTTTTCCATCTTCATGCCTGGCTTCTTCATCATCATCGCATGAGCCTTGGGGTAAGAAAGGCAGAACGGCTCGCTGCCGTGAGACATTGTGCACCACATCGGCTTCATCATCATGAGGTCGTGCTTGGACATCGCGGCTGCGCTGGCACCGCCGGCAAAAGCCGATGCACCTGCTGTCAACGCGAATACTGCGGTTAGAATCTTTATTGAGTTTTTCATAGGGAGTCCTCTCTTGTTGTGCGATTTGATAATCGCAACCTATCAGAGCAGGCTCATGGGTCTGATCCCAATAACATTCACGTTGATCCAATAACGTTCGCGTGACCGAAGAGTCATGTCAAACCAAGCGGAAAAAAATAACCCCGGCATGATCAGTGCCGGGGCAGTGTGGATCAGGTGGCGTTCGCCGAGCGCGAGACAGTTGCTTCAGACTGGTGGCCATGGCCGTATTCCAGCGTGTAGCAGCTGTCGACCGGGGCATTGTTCCAGTTGCCGTGGCTGATGGCGCACTGTTCCTTGTAGCCCTGGTTCTGTCCGGCAAATGCCGCGGGGGCAAAACCTGCAGCGAGCGAAAGGGCGATAACGGCAAGAGTGATATTCTTCATGACTGGTCTCCTTTACAGGCCGCGCGATTGCGGTCTTGAGGATTGCCGTTTTGTCATGCGCGCCTTGAATCCGGCCTGAAGCGAACATTCAGAGTTTGTTAATCATGGCCCACGCCGAGTCGGGGCATGAGGACAGTCCATCCTGGCCTTTTTTCGTTCACTGACGCCGCTATGGCGCGGTTATGAGGCCTTATGAAGCTCACTAGAGCTCACTGGGAGTTTATTTAAGCCCACTCAACATCACTATTAGATTGCTCTTGCGTCCGGGCATCGAAGCGATTAGCAAACTCTATTAAATTGATAGAGTATAAGATTTAAGCCATGAAACGCACCCTGCCACCGCTCAATGCCCTGAAAGCATTCGAAATCCGCCGCCCGTAACCTGAGCGTGTCTCTGGCCGCGGAGGAACTGAGCGTGTCTCCGGCCGCCATCAGCCACCAGCTGCGGCTGCTGGAAGATTTCATCGGCATGCCGGTGCTTGGGCGTTCGGGCCGGGGCATTGCGCTGACCGACGCCGGGCATGCGGCGCTGCCGCACATCCAGCAGGGCTTCGCCAGCTTCCAGGGTGCCATTGATGCCATTGAATCCCTGGGTGAGACGGGCGCTCTCAATGTCAGTGTGGCGCCTTCCTTCGCCTCGAAGTGGCTGCTGCCGCGCCTGCATGAATTCCAGAGCCAGCACCCGGAAATCGATGTCAATGTTTCGGCTTCAATGACGCTGGTGGATTTCGCGCGCGATGCTGTCGATGTCGCCATCCGCTATGGCGGCGGCTCCTATGCCGAACTGCACAGCGAGAAGCTGCTTTCGGAATCAGTCTTTCCCGTATGCAGCCCGGCACTGCTGAAAGGCGAACGGCCGCTGAAGTCACTCGCTGATCTTACGCATCATGTGCTGCTGCATGATGACAGCCCCGACAATGATCCCTCCTGCCCGGGATGGGACATGTGGCTGCGTGCGGCTGGCCACACCGAGATTGATTCCGCGCGTGGCCCGCGATTCAACCAGGCGAGCCTGGTGCTGGAGGCGGCGATCCTCGGGCGTGGCGTGGCGCTGGCCAAGGCCACGCTGGCCGACGCGGATGTGAAGTCCGGCAGGCTGGTGCGGCTGTTCTCCACCGAAGTGCCGGTGAACTTCGGCTATTACATGGTTGCGCCGAAAGCGAAGCTGAACCTGCCCAAGGTTTCGTTCTTCCGCGACTGGCTGCGGGGCGAGGCGACAGGGCAGGGTGGCGGTGCTGCGGCACGCAACACCCTCAAAACTGTTGCGGCCTGAAGCCAGGATAACTCAATTGTTCCGGGCCTTTTTTTCGCTGACACTTGCCGCATCCCCAAAGGAGGCGATGATGCTGCTGCACCGCAAGACCGGATATGTCGACCGTGAATTGACGCTGCGCGAGATGCTGGATGATCCCATCGTTCAGGATGTGATGCGGCGTGACGGTGTACAGCGCGCGCAGATCGAGCAGCTGTTCGGGACACTGCAACCCGAACAGCGGAGGGCCGCATGATGGCTGGTCTCATTCACGCGGTCCGGAAATTTTTTGGCGTGGAGGGTAAGGCCTCCTCAGCAGATGATGCGCGCAAACCTTCGCATCATGCGGTGAGCAGCGAGCTGGTCTATGCCGAGCTTTTTGATGGCGCCGGATCAGAGCGCTTCCGCGAATATCCCTGGCCGCCCAACTTGATGGGCTAGGCGCGGGCTTGTATCGGGCCCGCATTCGTCTCTAAATAGGGGCATGATTTCACAACGTGCCCGTTATGCCTTCAAGGCGATGGTGGCGCTGGCGCGCACCACAAGCGGCAAGGGCCTCCAGATCCGCGAGCTTTCCGAACAGGAGAAGCTGCCGAAGAAGTTTCTCGAGCAGATCCTGCTGGCGCTGAAATCGGCGGGGTACATCACTTCACGGCGCGGGCGCGATGGCGGCTATGAGCTGCTCAAGCCTGCGGACCTTATCTATATCGGCCCGATGCTGCGGGCGATTGATGGGCCGATCGCACCCCTGCCTTGTCTTTCAAGGACGGCCTACAAGAAATGTGCCGATTGCAGGAGCGAGTCACATTGCGAAGTGCGGCTGGCCTTTGCCAAGGCCTACAGCGATTACCTGACGGCGCTGGAGACCACGTCACTGGCGCAGGTGATGCACCAGTCGGACATCGTTTTGCCGGCGCATTGAGTTTCCTTCAGTTTTTCTAAAAGTACGTTTCGTTCTTTTTGCGGAACAAAGGGGTTGATACACTACTTAGTTGGTGTAGTATATCGACATTGAGTTCTTAAAGGAGAAGGTCATGAAATTGAGAAAGCTTGGACTGGTTGTGTCGGTGGCCCTTGTTGCGCTCTCAGGTAGCGCTGCGTGGGCAGATTCGACGCTTTTGAACGTATCCTATGATCCGACGCGCGAGCTGTACAAGGCGATCAACGAGTCCTTTGCCGCCGACTGGAAGACCAAGACCGGTGAAAATATCACCATCAATCAATCACATGGCGGTTCCGGCAAGCAGGCCCGGGCAGTGATCGATGGCCTCAAGGCTGATGTCGTGACGTTGGCACTGGCCGGCGACATCGATGCCATCGCATCCAAGGGCAAACTTCTCCCCGCCAACTGGGCCACGCTCGAACCCCATAATTCCACGCCGTTCAGCTCGACCATCGTGTTCCTGGTGAAGAAGGGAAATCCCAAGGGAATCAAGGACTGGGGCGATCTTGCTAAAGCTGGAACATCAGGTGATTACGCCCAATCCGAAGACCTCCGGCGGTGCGCGCTGGAACTTCCTCGCGGCCTGGGCCTGGGGCCTGAAGGCCAATGGTGGCGATGAAGCCAAAACCCAGGATTACATTGCTGCGGTTTACAAAAATGTGCCGGTTCTCGACACCGGTGCGCGCGGTTCCACCACGACCTTTGCCGAGCGTGGATTGGGCGACGTGCTGATTTCGTGGGAAAGCGATGCCTATCTGGCGCTGGACGAGTTTGGCGCCGACAAGTTCGACATTGTCTATCCTTCTGTTTCCATCAATGCCGAGACGCCGGTGGCGGTTGTCAGCGAAAACGCCAAGGCAAACGGGACGGAAAAGCAGGCCAAGGCCTATATCGATTATCTTTTCACGGCTCCGGCGCAGAAGATTGCGGCCCATCTCCACTACCGCCCGTCAGATCCGTCAGCCGCCGATCCGGCCGATCTCGCCAAGCTGCCGAAACTCGATCTTGTTTCGATTGACAAGGATTTTGGTGGATGGGGCAAGGCGCAGGCCAAATTCTTCAATGATGGCGGCGTCTTCGACCAGATTTATAAGGCCACAAATTAAGTGAGTCAGGCGCTTGTCCTCCCGCGCCTGAAACAAGCCAGCGTCATCCCAGGTTTCGGGGTGACGCTGGGCTTTACACTTGTGGCGCTTACGCTGGTGGTGCTGATCCCGCTTGCGGCGCTGGTTCTCAAAGCAGCCTCGGTTGGGCCATCCGCGTTCTGGGAACTGGCAACCAGCTCCCGCAACCTTGCTGCCCTGCGCCTCTCATTTGGCGCGGCTGCGATTGCCGCCATTGTCGATGCGATTTTTGGTCTGCTCATCGCCTGGGTGCTGGTGCGCTATAAATTTCCGGGAAGACGATTGGTCGACGCGGCCATCGATCTGCCCTTTGCGCTTCCCACGGCTGTCGCCGGCATTGCGCTGGCAACGCTTTATGCGCCCAATGGCTGGATCGGCTCACTCGCCGCTTCAATGGGATTCAGGATCGCCTTCACGCCCCTTGGTGTTGTTATTGCGCTTATCTTTGTCGGACTGCCTTTTGTCGTGCGCAGCGTTGAGCCGGTGCTGGCAGAAGTTGAACCGGAGATTGAGGAAGCGGCGGCGTTGCTTGGGGCAGGGCGCTGGCGCACCGTGCACCAGGTCATTCTTCCGGCGATCTATCCTGCGCTGTTGACTGGCTCTGCCCTGGCCTTTGCGCGTGCCGTGGGTGAATATGGCTCAGTTATTTTTGTTGCAGGCAATATTCCCCTCGTCTCCGAAATCGCACCACTTCTCATCGTGATCAAACTTGAAGAGTTCGACTATGCCGGAGCGACGGTCATTGCCACGGTGATGCTGGCGATTTCGCTGACTGTTCTCCTGTTGATCAATCGCCTGCAAGCGCGTCTGAGGAGCCGTCATGAGCGCGTCTGAGGCGACCCGCGAACAGGCTCCCACCCGCTGGTTGTTGATAGGCATCGCGCTTGCCTTCCTGGCTGTGGTTCTAATGCTGCCGCTGATCATTGTCTTCTCGGAAGCGCTGCGTAAAGGCATATCCGTATATCTCTTAGCACTCAGTGATCCTGAAACACGCGCAGCCCTGCGACTCACTTTGACTGTTGCGGCAATTGCCGTGCCCTTCAATGCTGTCTTCGGCCTTTGCGCCTCATGGGCGATCTGCAAATACAATTTCGCTGGCAAAAGCTTGCTGCTCTCGCTGATCGATTTGCCATTTTCGGTGTCACCGGTGATTTCCGGTTTGGTCTACGTTCTTATTTTTGGCGCTCAAGGCTGGCTTGGACCGTGGCTGAAAGTGCACAATGTCAGCATCATCTTTGCCGTGCCCGGCATAGTACTTGCCACCGTATTCGTGACTTTTCCTTTTGTGGCCCGCGAACTTATTCCGTTGATGGAAGCGCAGGGATCAGACGAAGAGGAAGCGGGGCTCTCGCTTGGCGCATCAGGCTTTTACACGTTTTGGCATGTTACCTTGCCCAACGTGAAATGGGCTCTGCTTTATGGCGTGCTGCTATGCAATGCACGTGCGATGGGTGAATTCGGTGCGGTTTCGGTTGTATCGGGACATATCCGCGGGCTGACCAACACTTTGCCGCTGCAGATCGAAATTCTTTACAACGAATACAACTTCGCCGCTGCCTTTGCTGTCGCCACGTTGCTGGCAGGGCTTGCTCTCATCACGCTTCTTTTGAAATCCATCCTCGAATGGCGCTACGCCGATGAACTAGCCGCCAGCCGAAAGCATTGAGGTATCGTCATGACAGTTTCTGTTCAGATCAAGAATATCGAGAAGAACTTCCGCGGCACGCAGGTGCTGCGCAACGTGTCCCTGACTATCGACGGCGGTGAACTGCTTGCATTGCTGGGTCCCTCCGGTTCCGGAAAGACCACCTTGCTGCGCACCATCGCGGGCCTCGAACACCAGGATCATGGCGAGATTCTCTTTGGTGACATCAACGCGCGGCAGCTTTCCCTGCGCGACCGCCGTATTGGTTTCGTATTCCAGCATTATGCTCTTTTCCGCCACATGACGGTCGAGGATAATATTGCTTTCGGACTTCGAGCCCGGCCGCGCCGGCAACGCCCCACAGGGACCGACATTCGTGCTCGCGTGGGGAAATTGCTTGATTTGATCCAACTGGAAGGGCTGGGAGGCCGTTATCCATCACAGCTTTCAGGAGGGCAGCGCCAGCGCGTCGCTCTCGCGCGCGCATTGGCGATTGAGCCGCGTGTGCTGCTGCTCGATGAACCCTTTGGCGCTCTTGATGCCAAGATCCGCAAGGATCTGCGGCAATGGTTGCGTGACTTGCATCATCGCACCGGCCACACGACGGTTTTCGTAACCCATGATCAAGATGAAGCATTTGAGCTGGCCGACCGCGTCGCCATCATGAATGACGGCCGCTTCGAGCAAATTGGTTCGCCAGCGCAGATCCGCCAGCATCCCGCCAGTGACTTCGTGACCGATTTTCTGGGAAACGAGCCGTTGAAATCTGAAAAGTCAGCACGCGTCGTGCATTTGCACAGGGTGAGCTGATCAAGCCAGCTTGACGACCTCTCCGGTTCGCACGCTTCTATCTGCGGCCAAGACGATCTGAAGTGAACGGATGGCGTCTTCAACGTGAGCATCGAGATCACGGTCATTCAAGATCGCGTCAAGAAAAACAGCCTGCTCGCGGTTGCAAAGCTCCTGATGACCAGGCTCGTCTTCCATGGAAATGAGATCGTCCTTGCGCTGAAAAGCGCCAGCTGAATTCAATTCGCTGTGATGCACGCGCAAGGCGCTGGTTTTGGTGTGGCTGTCGACATCGGCGGAGCCTGACTTCTTTTCGTCCATCGCAATGGACACCGAGCCCTTGGGGCCGATCATGTCCTTCACGAAGAAAGCTGTCTCACTCATCATCGGACCCCAGCCCGCCTCGTACCAGCCGACAGAGCCATCATCGAAACTGACATGCAAATGACCATAGTTATACATGTTGGCGCTGATTTCATTGGTGAGCTTGGCTCCCACCGCATGAACGGCCACAGGCCTGGCGCGTGTCACCTGACACATCACATCGAGATAATGCACGCCACAGTCCACGAGGGGGCTTATCGAATCCATCAAGTGCTTGTGCACGGCCCACTGCGCGCCTGATGACTGCTGATTGAGGTTCATGCGCATGACCAGCGGTTTGCCCAAAGTGCGGCCGATCTCGACGAATTTGATCCAGGATGGGTGCACGCGCAGAATATAGCCGATCACCAGTTTGCGATTTTTGGATTTGGCCAGTGCCGCGATGGCCCTGGCTTCTTCAACCGTCTGTGCCAAGGGTTTTTCGATAAAGATGTGCGCGCCTGCTTCCAGAGCCATGCGCGCATATTGTGCGTGGGTGTCAGGCCAGGTGTTGATCGACACGGCGTCAGGTCTCAACGTTTTAAGCGCCGACTCATAGTCGTTAAATTGGGCGGTGTCCGGAAACTCGATCTTCAATGCTGGGCGCTGATCAATGCCGCGGCTGCAAAGGCCAACAAGTTCGAAACCACTGTTGGCTGCATAGGCGCGCGCATGGCTGAGGCCCATGCCACCAACACCGACAACCAGAACTCTGATTTTTTTCATTCGCCTTCAACCCAGGTATTTTTAACATTCAACCCGTCGTCCAGATGAACCAGGCTTGCCAGATACCGGGGCGCAACGCGGCCAAGTTTGGTGCCGAGGCCCATGAACTGGGCGGGATTCAATGAGGCCATGCGCAGAGCATCCTCCAGCGGCAAGCCAGTCTTGTTCACGCAATGGCGCACGGCTTCATCCATGGTGAGGTTTGAGCCGGCCAGGGTACCGTCAGCCAGCTGCAACCTGCCATCTTTCAGGTCGACCTGACGGCCTTGCAGTGCGAAATGCTTCACGTTGCTCGCAGCAGTGGCCATGGCGTCGGTCACCAGCATGATGCGGCGGCGATCCTTTACCGCGAAAACGAGACGCAGCACGTCATCGTCCACATGGAGGCCATCGGCAATGAGGCCGACGAATGCCGTGGAAAGAAGGGCGCTGCCCACCATGCCGGGTTGGCGCGGACTGATTTGACTCATGGCGTTGAAAAGGTGGGTGAAACCGCTGGCGCCCGCCGCCAAAGCTTCATTCACGTCATTGGCATCAGCTTCGGCGTGGCCGAGCGAAACGTGAATGCCTGACTTGGCCAGTTCCTCGATATCAGCAGGGGAAACCTTGTTCGGGGCCACTGTGAGAAGAATTTGCTCACACGAAAGGCCCTTGAGCCATTTCATGTCGCTTGCAGTCAACACGCGGATCAAGTTCGGGTCGTGGGCACCTTTCCGCGCCGGGTCGAGGAAGGGGCCTTCGATGTGGATACCGAGAACCTCAGGCAGTTTTCCGTGGATTTCGGAAATCGCCTGCGCGGCCTGACGGGTGATCTCCGGTCTGTCGGTGATGACCGTGGGGAAAATGCCCGTTGTGCCGAACTTGCGGTGGGCCTTCACCATCCTGGTGATGCCGGCTTCATTTGGCTCGTCATTGAAATTGACGCCGCCGCCGCCGTTGACCTGAACATCAATGAAACCGGGAGCCAGGATGCCATCGCCCAAATCGGTGACAGGGAGATCAGGTTTCACCGTTGCGAGCGGAACAATCGCCGAAATCTCACGGCCAGCCAGGATGACCACATGTTCCTGCAGGAATTCCTCGCCGGTGAAAATGCGTTTTGCCGTGAGAGCCTTCTGCATCAGACGGTCTCGGTCACTTTCGAGAGCAGGCGTGGCTTGTCAGGATCACGCCCGAGCTTTTGCGCAACCGTTTCAATCGTGAGATAGGCTGATTGCACCATGGCGATGGGATCGAGCATTGGGTGTCCGGTGCTGGCATAGGGCAGTGCGCCATCTTCAACGGCAAATACGTTTGCGCCTGCTGCCCGAATCTTGGCGAGGGCTTCCTGCGAGTTGGCCTTCGCCAGGTCATTGGGCGAGAAGGCGAGCACTGGAAAATCCTTGTGCACCAGCTCCAGGGGCCCATGCATGACTTCCGCGAAAGACAGGGCTTCGGCATGCAGCGCGCAGGTCTCCTTCAATTTCAGCGCGCATTCAGCTGCAACGGCCAAGCCTGGCCCACGACCCAAAACATATAGAGATCGCGAGATCGCAGCGGTTTCAGCGAAGGCCGGCCAGGTGATACCAGATGCGGCCACCAGTTTCTGCGGAAGATCAGCAAGATGTGCCAGCAAGTCCTTGTCGTCCGACCAATGCGCGGCAATTGCGGCGCCTGCGACCAACGAAGCGATGAAGCTTTTGGTGGCCGCCACGCTTCTTTCGGGGCCGGCACAAAGTGGGAAACAGAAGTCTGCACCGTGACCTACAGGTGAGTCCGGCTGGTTGACCAGTGCGATCGTCAGGGCACCAGCGGTGCGGGCTGCCTCCTGCAAACTTACGATATCAGGACTTTTGCCCGACTGCGAGATGGTAATGCATACTGCATTGTTAAGACGAAGCTTTGAATGCCAGACCGAAGCCACTGATGCGCCAACAGAAGCACAGGGAATGCCAAGCAGGATTTCCACCATATATTTAAGGTAGGTGGCGGCGTGATCGGAGCTGCCGCGGGCGGCGGTCAGGATGACCGAGGGTGGGGCGGCACGCAAGCGTGCCGCAAGCGCTTTCAGACCGGCAGCATTCCCGGCAAGGAATCGTGCGACAGCCTCGGGCGCCTCCAGGGCTTCCTGTTTCATCAGGCTCATGATGCGGCCTCGGTCGCGAGAGTCAGTTCTGCGACGAAGTCATACGAATCGCCACGGTAGTGTGACGTCGTGAATTCAACCGCGCGCCCATCCGCCAGATAGGACATGCGCTCAATGAAAAGGGCGGGGCTGGCGTTAGGTACCTCAAGAAGTTCGGCGACCTCAGCATCGAGCGCTACAGCGTGCAGCCGTTGCAGCGCGCGGACGGGCCGGAATCCCCACAAATCAAGCGCCGCATAAAGTGAACCCTGAACCGCGGACACGTCGGGCAAGAAGCGCTCCGGAATGACCGCATGCTCAATCGCAATCGGCAGATCATTGGCAAAGCGCAAACGCCGCCAGCGGGACACACGATCGTTGGGCGACAGGGAAAGCTTGAGCGCCTCCTCGGGTGTGGCAACCGTTGTCTGCTGTGACAGAACTTCGGCTCGCGTTGTCAAGCCACGCGATTTCATATCCTCGGTAAAGGAGGTCAAGCGGGACAGTGGCTGTTCAACCCTGATGACAGGTCCGCCAACATAGGTGCCCGATCCGCGTTTCTTGGTGAGCACGCCCTCATGCACGAGTTCGGAGAAAGCCTTGCGTACCGTCACGCGTGAGACGTTGAGGAGTTCGGCGACATCACGTTCACTGGGTATGGCATCGCCCCGGCGCAAATCACCGGCGCTGGTTGCATCCCTGACGAATTTCTTCAGACGCAAGTAGAGCGGCCCGTCATCTGGAGCATCAAAGCTTGCCCGGGAAAACACCAGCTGGCCTGGGGTGCTCATGGCACAGCCTCCAGCCCTTGTGAGCGCCGTGCCAACATGATGGCGCCGTCCACAGCATCAGCCTTGGCCGGTACCAGAACGCGGCGCATGTCAGCATCGAGATACGGCAGGTAGGTTTGCGAAAGACCACCAAGCAGACACAATTGACGCACCCCACGCGCGAGCAGGGCGCGGCCGAGATTCGAAATCGCGGAAGCGCCTTCGATCAGAATGGTCATGGCATGCACATCACCTGCCGCCGCACATTCAAAAACCGTTGGGGCAAATTGCGCGAAATCTTTCGGTGTTGATTTTTCGGACCAATAGGTGAGATCCCTGCGATTTGAACCGGCGCGCGCCATCACTTTTTCGATGAGTGGTGTCGGCTGCAGCAGTCCGTCGATGGCAAGTGCGGCGCGCCGCGCGGCATGGTGCCCGATCCACGCACCGGACCCATGATCGCCGAGTGCAAAGCCCCAGCCGCCCACCATGTGACGCGCGCCTTCGACCATGCCGAAACTGATCGAACCTGTGCCGGCGATCACAATTCCGCCGTCGGCACCGCCAAAGGCACCAATGCAAGCCGCCGCCGCATCGTTGTCGGCAACGACAGAGGCAAAAGGCAGTTTGAGTTTTAAAACGCGTTCACCGTCAACCGAAGTGACAAGCCCGGCGAGCCCCAATCCTGCGTGAATCTGGTTCAGCGACAGGCCAGCTTTTGCCGCAGCTTCTTCAGAGGTTTTCAGAATGGTGGCGAAGGCCTGATCGAAATCCTGGTAGATGTTTGAGGCCCCACCCTGCGCTTCCGCGAGCATATTGCCCGAGTTATCCCGGATGCGTGCACGACAGCGGCTGCCCCCGCCATCAACGCCCAGGAAGTACATCTGCTGAAGAGCCATGGCGCACAATACCACAGCAATACCAATCTGCAAACCAATTCTTTATGGTCCCTATCTTCTTGAATTCGTTTAAATAAAAATATGAAGATTTTCTATTAACAAATTCCTGTAGACAACTGGTAGTATTGTGGTATGGTTTTGCCATGTCACGTCCGGTCAGGCAGACTGAAGTCATCGAAAAGGAATACGCAGGAATTGATGCGTGGCCGGATGCGCAAATTCTAGAGGCGCTGCAGGCTGGTCAAGAACGCGCGGTTGCATCGGTTCGCAAAGCATTGCCATCAATTTCCCGAGGAGCGGAAGCAATTTCTGCGCAACTGCGCAAGGGTGGCAAGCTTTTCTATGCTGGAGCTGGTTCATCAATCCGCCTTGCGGTTCTTGATGGCTCGGAACTTCCTGCCACCTACGATATCAGTGAAAGCCAGATTGATTATCTGATCGCCGGTGGCAAGGAAGCCATGTTCGAAACGCTGGCCGACAAGGAAGACAGCGTCGAAGACGCAATTGCCGCGGCCCGTGCGTGCGGCAGCAATGACGCCATCGTCTGTGTCGCTGCTTCGGGGCGGACGCCCTACACTGTTGCTGCCGCAGAAGAAGCCAAGTCACGCGGCGCAATCGTGATCGCCATTGTCAATGTTCCGAACTCACCACTTGGCAAGGTGGCTGAAATTGAAATCGTGCTGCAGTCCGGTGCTGAAGTCATTGCCGGCTCGACCCGCATGGGAGCGGGAACAGCACAGAAAGCGGCACTCAATTTTCTCTCGACGTTGACCTGCATCAAACTCGGCGGTGTCCACGACGGCATGATGGTGGCGATGCGACCGGAGAATGGAAAGCTTCGCGAGCGGGCGGCAACCATTGTGAGCGAAATCACCGGTGTGACGCAGAGCGAAGCAGCATCGGCATTGACAAAGGCGGGCAAGATCAAGCCCGCCATTTTGTTATGTGCAGGTGCCCAATCCACGGAAGCCGCCGCAGAGCTTCTGGCTGGTTCTCGAGACAATTTGCGGTTAGCCTTGGCTGAACTGGCTGCGGCAAAAGAATGAAATCAACACTGACAGGGAGTACAACAATGTTGAAAAATACAATGAAGATCGCAGCGCTTGCTGCCTTTGGCGTCTGCGCCATGGCAACATATGCCTCAGCCGGTGACCTCGTCATCGAAAGCTGGCGTAATGATGATGCGTCGATCTGGAAAGACCAGATCATCCCGGCGTTCCAGAAGGCTCATCCGGATATTCATGTGACCTTCAGCCCGACCGCACCGAAGGAATACAATGCCGCGCTGAACGCCAAGCTCGAAGGCGGCACAGCCGGTGACATCATTACCTGCCGTCCGTTCGATGCTTCGCTTGAACTTTACAACAAGGGTTATCTCGCCTCGGTAAACGATCTGCCGAACATGAAAAACTTCTCGGATGTCGCCCGCTCCGCATGGACCACCGACGACGGCAAGACAACCTTCTGCGTACCGATGGGCGCTGTGATCCACGGCTTCATCTACAACAAGGACATCTTCAAGGAACTGGGCCTCTCGGAACCCAAGACCGAGAAGGATTTCTACGCCGTTCTCGACAAGATCAAGGCTGACGGCAAGTACACGCCGCTGGTCATGGGCACCAAGGACCAGTGGGAAGCCGCCACCATGGGCTTCCAGAATATCGGCCCGAACTACTGGCACGGCGAAGAAGGCCGAAAGGCTCTGATCGACGGCACCCAGAAGTTCACCGATGCGCCTTATGTCGACACGTTCAAGGCTCTCGCCAAGTGGGCGCCTTATCTCGGTGACGGCTACAAGGCCCAGGCCTATCCGGACAGCCAGAACCTGTTCGGCCTCGGCAAGGGTGCCATCTACGCGGCCGGTTCGTGGGATATTTCCACCTTCCGCGCGCAGAACGTGAACATGGGTGCTTTCCCGCCGCCCACCCCGGATGGCGCCAAGGATTGCTACATCTCGGACCACACCGACATTGGCATTGGCATGAACGCGAAAGGCAAGAATACCAAGGACGCTGCGGTGTTCCTGGACTGGATCGGCTCGGGTGAATTCGCCAACATCTTCGCCAACGCGTTGCCGGGTTTCTACCCGCTGTCGAACAACAAGGTGGAAGTGAAGGACGACGTAGCCCAGACCTTCGTGTCCTGGCGCGGCCAGTGCAAGTCGACCATCCGTGACAGCTACCAGATCCTGTCGCGCGGCACGCCGAACATGGAAAACGAACTGTGGACCGTGTCGGCCAACGTGATCAATGGCACGCAGACCCCGGAAGATGCTGCCAAGCAGATTCAGGATGGCCTTGCCAAGTGGTACAAGCCACAGCAGAAGTAATGACATGACAACGCGCCGCCTCCAGTCATAGAGTGGAGGCGGCGTTTTTGTTTGGCCGGGCACCGGGTGTCGAACATGACGGGCAAACGGATGTCTGATCAAAGTCACATTCAACTGGTAGGGATGAGCCGCGGGCGCTACTGGCGCGTACTGGCCTTCTTCCTGTTGCCGGCAGTGATCATCTATTCGGCCTTCTCGGTCTATCCGCTGCTCGCCACCATCGTAGACTCGCTCTACCTGCGCCATCAAAGCGCACCGGAAACATTCAATGGACTCGGCAATTTCTACACGCTGCTTGGCGACACGACCTGGTCGAAGCCGTTCTGGAACGCCTTTCTGCAACAACTGCCTGTTCTTCGTCATTCACATGTGCGTGCAGAACCCGATTGGTCTGGCACTCGCCGCCCTGCTCAGCCTGCCGCAGCTTCGCCTGCGTAACACCTATCGCACACTGATTTTCATGCCGACCATGCTGTCGGTCGTCATCATCGGCTTTGTCTGGCAGCTGATCCTCAGCCCGCTCTGGGGCATCTGGAAAATGTTTCTGGTGGCGCTGCATCTGGGTTTTCTTTTCGGCCCCTATCTGGGTGAGGAACACACCGCACTGCTCACCATTTCGCTGATTTCGGTGTGGCAGTTCGTCGGCATTCCGATGATCCTGATCTACACCGCACTGCTGGCGATCCCTGATGAACTCGTCGATGCGGCCACTGTCGACGGCCTCAACCAGTGGCAGACTTTCTTCCATGTGAAACTGCCGCTGATCTGGCCGACCATTGGGCTTGTTTCGGTGCTGACTTTCGTCAACAACTTCAACGCCTTTGATCTGATCTACGTGACAGAAGGCGCACTCGCTGGCCCCAATTATTCGACCGACATCATGGGGACGCTGTTCTACCGCACCTTTTTTGGTAACCAGCTGCAGTTGGGGGACAAGACCATGGGCTCCACCATTGCCACGATGATGTTCATCTTCATTCTCATTGGCGTGATGATCTATCTGTTCCTCATCCAGCGCCGCATGCAGCGGTATTCTTTCTGATGAATGTCGAAGCGCGCCATATCCAAACTCTCAGTCCATGTCGTGCTGGTAGCCTACACCTGCCTCGCATTGTTCCCGATCCTGCTGGTCATCTTCAATTCGTTCAAAGCCAAGCGCGCCATCTTTCTTTCACCGCTCACCCCGCCGCTGCCCACGACCTTCGATCTCATTGGCTACAGCCGGGTGTTCTCGGATGGCGCGATTGCCACCTACTATCTGAACTCCATCACCGTGACCCTGGGCACCATCTTCTTCACGCTTCTGTTCGGCGCCATGGCGGCCTGGGCGCTGTCGGAATACAAATTCCGCTTCAACACCATGATCGGCCTTTATCTTGCCATCGGCATCATGGTGCCGATTCGCCTTGGCTCGGTTGCCATCATCTCGATGATCAGCGGATTGAATCTGATCAATACGCTCACGGCGCTGATTCTGTGTTTACGTGGCGCAAAACCTGCCGCTCGCCGTCTTCATTCTCAGCGAATTCATGAGCCAAATCCCGAAGGACCTGCGCGAAGCCGCGCGCTGCGACGGCCTTTCTGAATACCACATCTTCTTCTACATCGTCCTGCCGCTGCTGCGCCCGGCGATGGCCACGGTCGCTGTCTTCACCATGATCCCGGTGTGGAACGACTTGTGGTTTCCGCTGATCCTCGCTCCGTCGGGCGGCAAGCAGACCATCACCCTCGGCGTGCAGCAATTCCTCGGCCAGTACATCACGGACTGGAACGCAGTGCTCGCCGCCCTCTCGACGGCCATCGTGCCGGTTTTGATTTTCTACATCCTGTTCTCACGGCAACTGATCCGCGGCTTGACCTCCGGCGCGGTGAAATAGGCATTCCATGGCGCAAGTCTCGATCACGGCTCTCAAGAAGTCCTACGGCCCAGTCGATGTGCTGAAAGACATCAATCTCGATGTCGATGATGGCTCCTTTGTTGTACTGGTCGGACCCTCGGGCTGCGGCAAGTCCACGCTGTTGCGCACCATTGCCGGCCTCGAGCCGATTAATTCCGGCGCCATCAATATCGGCGGCCGGGTGGTGAATGATCTGCCACCGGCCCAGCGTGAGATCGCCATGGTCTTCCAGTCTTATGCGCTCTACCCGCACATGAGCGTGGAAAAGAACATGGGCTTCGGTCTGCGTTTCACAAAAATGCCGAGGGAAGAAATCAGGTCACGCGTCACGGAAGCCGCGCGCATCTTGCAATTGGAGCCATTGCTCAAGCGCCGCCCGCGAGAACTTTCAGGTGGCCAGCGCCAGCGCGTCGCCATCGGCCGCGCGATCGTGCGCAAGCCGCAGGTATTCCTGTTTGACGAGCCGCTGTCCAATCTCGATGCAGCGTTGCGTGTGAATACCCGCGTCGAAATCGCCAAGCTGCACAAGCTGCTGAAGGCCACGATTGTCTACGTCACGCATGACCAGGTAGAGGCCATGACTTTGGCCGACAAGATCGTGGTGATGAACCAGGGCCGCATTGAGCAAGTCGGCAAGCCGCTTGATCTCTATTACAAGCCCGCCAACCGGTTTGTCGCCAACTTCATCGGTTCACCAGCAATGAACATGATTGATCTGGTCACGACGGGGAAGGGCACGGCACAAACAAAGTCAGGCGCGGAGATAGCGCTGCCAAAATCCGTGAAGAGCGGAGCTGGCGAAAAATTGTTTCTGGGCGTTCGGCCGGAACATATGTCGATTGCCCGCGGAGCCGGAAAGCTCAGTGCAAGGCTTGATCTTGTCGAAAGATTGGGTGAGCTGGGCTATGCCCACTGCGAACTTGATAGTGGTGAACGTGTGATTATCGAATTGCGCGGCGAGCCGCCAGCCACGCGCGGACATGATCTCCATCTCACATTCGAATCCGCAAACATGCACATTTTCTCGGCCGATGGCTTAGTCTTGAATTAAATTCAGCGAGGCGCAGAAGCGCGCTCGAGCAATTCCTGGGCGGTGTTTTCGTTGGTGATCAAAACATTGGCATTGACCATTTTCATGCCACCTATCAGGGCATCGACCTTGTCGTGACCGCCTGAAATCATCACGCGTTTCGGCACAGTGCGGAGTCTTTCAATTGGCATGGATATGACGCGCTCGTTAATTGGATGTTTGACGAGCTTCCCGTCAATGTCGAAGTAATTGTAGAGAAGATCACCGACTGCGCCCTTTTCAATCAGCGATTGACGATCCTGATTGTTGAGGAAACCGAACCGAAATGCGGTGGAGGTTGCCGCCGTGGTGCCGACCGAAAGCAAGGCCATATCCATCCTGTCGCTGCGTTCCAAAACTTCATTCAATCCACAACGCTCAAGGAGTGCTTGACGGGTGCGCGGAGAATCGACCAGCGCCGGCGCCGCAAGGAGGTAGCAATCCGCACCCATGATACTGGCGAATTGCCAGGCAAATTCCGCCGGGTTGAAACGGCGTGCCTGCACAATGCCGCCCAGCAGTGACACAACCTCAACATTCTTGAGTTCGCGCTTGGTCAATGTCTGCAGAGACTCAAACAGAGTGGCACCCCAGCCCACACCGACACAACAATCATTGGTCATCTGGTCTGAGACATACATGCCGGCTGCTGCGCCGATCACCTTTGCCGTATGGGCGGGATTTGCAGGTTCAGGCACGACGATGGCATCATCGAGATTGAAAGCGGCTTTCAGCTGCTTTTCGAGGTCGAGGCATTCGGCGATATGCCCAGTAATCCAGATCCGCACCTCATGCTGATTGATGGCCTCATTGATGTTGCGGATGACAGTGACGCGTCCAATTCCCAATGTATCGGCGATTTCGCTCTGGGTCAGTCCCTCGACATAGTACATCCATGCGATGCGCATCCTGTTGCGCGCGATACGCCCGCCAGAGCGGTTGGGTTCGTCCTGGATATTCTTTTTCTTGGTCGCCACGTGCTCTGCTTTATTTATTCACTGTAGTAGAGGAGTACAAGTCAGGCAACTTAAGCTATGCCTTCACTCCGAACTCAAGGTCATGCGCAAGATATTGGGTTATGTCGGTCCATGAGTTGCAAACGACATGCGCACCCGCTTGCTGCAAACGTTCAGCGTGGCCCGGATAACTGTGGCTGCCACCGGTGTAGCCGATCACCCTCATGCCAGCGGCGACGGCGCCTTGTACACCTGCGGTGGAATCTTCGGCGACAACGCATGTATCGGGCTCTGCATTGCACCGAGATGCGGCGAAAAGGAAAAGGTCTGGAGCCGGCTTGCCGTGTTTCACCATGCTGGAACTAAAGATCAGGTCATCGTTGAAGAAGGGCATCAGGCCGGCAGTCTCCAGACTCAGATGGATGCGCTCGGGAGCGGATGAAGAGGCTACACAGCGTGGCGTCTCGAGTTTCCTGATAAAATCGACAAAACCCGGGGTAGGGTGAAGGCCGGCGCGGATGGCGCGCTCCGCCTCTCTCCATATCTCCAAGATCCCCGAATCAGGCAACTCGAAGCCCGTCGCGGTCTTGATCCTGGCGATGATGTCCTTCTGTTTCATGCCGATGCAACTCTGCATGAGCGCTTCATCCACAGCTACCCCATGGCGTGCATAAACCGTTTTGTGTGCATTTGCGGAAAGAGGTTCGCTGTCAACCAGCACACCATCGCAGTCAAAAATGAAAAGCTCGATTCCAGCCACTGATTTCATGACGTGTGCTTGTGATTTCTGCTGCGGTGCATCCTGTTCGAGCGTTTCATAAGCTTGATCCAGCGCTCGGCAAGGGGGCAATTTTAGGGTATCCTCCGAAAAGGTTATTCGAAACATATTGACTTGAACAGATACAAATGTACATTAACGGCTGAATTCGGCAGGTGAGCAACTGCGGCATAAGACCGTGGATTCGCCGAGGGGAAGGATAATGAATTTACCTGGTTGGCAAGTCTTGCTGATTTTCTGGGTGGTGCTTTGGGGGCTGCAGACGGTTGGCGTGTGGTATCAGACACGCCGCTACACACGCAACCTGTCCACGCTGCAGAAAGACTATCAAACCGGCTATCTCGGCACGGGGCATAGTCCGCGGCGCCTTGGACGCGGCGCCATTGTCATGATCGTGGCTGACAAGGCGCTCAAGGTTGAGCGCTTTCTTGTCATGCAGGGCATGACGTTCTTTGCCGACTTCAAGGACATGCCGGAATACACGGGACTCAGCGTTCCGGAATTGCAGCAGGAACTGGCCAAGAAGCCGGAAAAATCAAGCCTGCGCACTGCCGCTGAAAGTGCCCTCACACAGATTCTTCGCGTACAGCGGGATAGGGAAACTGCCATTCAAAAGGCAGCTCCCGAATTGGCGCATGCGTAAACTTTGCGCGCAATAAGACTGCCAAAGAAAGGGAGAAAACGATGGCAATAGTACAAATGATGGGACACCTGGGGGATGCAGCACAGCATCTGCCGGTGGTGACCCAAGCCGTGGTCGATCATTGGCACCATGGTGCCAATGCTGCAAGGGTGATCCTCGTCGATGATCCTGTGACCGCCGACCAGCTGCGCGAGCAGCTGAAGAATGTTCCGCAGGAATCCCAGGGCGGCTGGCTCGTCTGGCTGGCCACGCACTTCATCGGCATCTTCCAGAAGGGCGGTGAAGTATTCGTGGGCTTCGTCACCGGCATCATTCCGACCCTCGTCGTCCTGATGACCGCCTTTTACGCCCTGACCGGCCTTATCGGTGAAGACCGCGTGCATGGCATGGCGCAGTGGGCGGGGAAAACCGCCCTGACGCGTTACACCATTCTTCCGCGTGCTGGCGGTTTTCTTCCTGACCAACCCGATGGCCTATACGTTCGGCACGTTCCTGGAGGAAAAACACAAGCCGGCCTTTTACGATGCCGCCGTGTCCTATGTGCATCCGCCGCTGGGCCTCTTCCCGCACGTCAATCCCGGCGAATATTTCGTCTGGGGCGGCGTGCTGGTAGCTCTGCTCGATCTCGAAAAGAACGGCAAGGTTTCGGCCAGCTATCACGTGCAGGTTGCACTCTGGTACGCCATCGTGGGCCTTGTCGTGATCCTGCTGAAGGGCATCGTCACCGAATACATCACCAAGGTCTTGGCTCGCCGCCAAGGCGTTGATCTCGATAGCCTGTAAGATCGGGAGCAGCACACATGGCAAAAGAATTCAAAGCAGTAAAAGTTTCCGCCGGCCGGGGTGGTTGGGGTGGTCCTCTCGTGATCAAGCCGACCGACCAGCGCAACAAGATCGCGTCAGTGACCGGTGGCGGCATTCATCCAGTAGCCAGGCGTCTCGCCGAATTGACGGGAGGCGAAGCCATCGACGGCTTCAAGCATCCGCCGCTGGAAAGCGAAATGGCGGCTGTGGTTGTCGATTGCGGCGGTACGGCGCGCTGCGGCGTTTATCCCCGCAAGCGCATTCCCACCATCAATCTCAACCAGGTCGGCCAGGCCGGCCCGATGGCTCAATTCATCACCGAAGATATCTACGTCTCCGGCGTTACGACAAAGGATATGGCAATGGCAGACGGTTCTGTGACGCCCACAGCCGCGGGCGTGTCCAGTGCGGCCAACGCTCCTGCGGCAGCAGCTGCAATGGCAGCCGCGGTTGCAGAAGATGATGATGGTCAAGGCGGCATCATTGGCCTGATCTCCTCGATCGGCCGCGTGATGGGCAAGATCGTCGGCATCTTCTTCAATGCCGGCCGCCGCACCATCGACCAGGTGGTGCGTAACGTGCTGCCGTTCATGGCGTTCGTGACCATGTTGATCGGTCTCATCCTCTATACCGGCATCGGCGACTGTGCTGGCCCACTTGATGGGTCCGCTGGCCAACAACATCGTTGGCCTTTTCATCCTGTCTGCGATCTGCGGCCTGCCGTTCCTGTCGCCGATCCTTGGACCGGGTGCTGTGATCGCACAGGTCATTGGCGTGGCCCTCATCGGTCCGCAGATCGCCAATGGCACGATCTCTCCCGCAATGTCTTTGCCCGCCCTGTTTGCCTACAATACGCAGGTGGGCTGCGACTTTGTTCCGGTTGGACTGGCGCTGGGTGAAGCCAAACCGAAAACCATCGAAATCGGCGTGCCGGCGGTTCTGATCAGCCGCCAGATCATGGGTCCCATATCCGTGGTTATCGCCTATCTCGTGAGCCTCGTTGTGCTCTGACACGATGTGAGATGGGCGGTCCGGCGTTGCACCCGACCGCCCATCGATCAAGCCGGAAGCAGACACTGCGGAAGAGACGTTTGCCTTTCCCTCGCCTGCTTTCACGTGGCCGGGATGCCCCCCACTTTCAATGCGTCCCGGTCACCACCGGCACACCAACTGAGAGAATAGAATATGCTGTTGAACACGCGAATCGTAGCAGTCGGGCCCGAGGTTGAATCGCTTGCTGAAAATGGCGTCGTGATCCTGTTTGCCGAAGGTGCGCCGCCCGAACTCGCCGAAGTTTCAGTGTTGCACGCGGTGCAAGGTGTGGCCTCGGCCAGTGCTCCTGGCATTGGCGCTGAAATCCGCATTGGAAATGTGTCTGCAAAGGTCACCGCAGTCGGTTCGACAGCATGGCAAAAGGTCAGGGACATGGGTCATGTTGTCATCAATTTCAACGATGCCGGGCAGGCCGAGCGTCCGGGCGAAATCTGCGCTACGGTGATTGCCCCGGTGGATCTCACCAAGAGCTTGAAGGTTGGGCAGACCATTACGATCTCCTGAGAGAGTTCCAAAAGGAAGCAATGCCGGCATGTTTGAGCGTCAAGTTGTTGTCCGGGTCCGCGAAGGCCTTCATGCCCGTCCTGCAACACGCTTTGTGAAGCTGGCGAAAAGTTTTGCCAGCGATATCGAGCTTCTCAGCAACGGGAAATCAGGCAACGCCAAAAGTTCCGTCAAAGTCATGCTCCTTGCGGTCAAGGAGAATGACGAGATCACCCTGCGGGTTTCCGGTGAGGATGAAGACCAGGCGATCGCAGAACTTACTGCCTATCTCGAGAATCCTGAAGCTGGACTTGATGACGACGGCGCGCCGGTTGCGCCGGCGCTTGTTGCAGCCGCACCCAAGCCCGTCACCCGAGAGCCAGCCTCGGGTCTTGGTGCATCCGAAGGAGTGGCCGTCGGGATAGTCTTTCCCTTTTTTCCGGAAATTATCGTTGCGGATCCGCGGCCCCGCCATGGCGCAGAGATTGATATCGAACTCGGACACCTCAATGCTGCATTTTCCGGCGTCAGTGACCAGATGAACAAGAGCCTCGGTCAACCCGGGCTCGATGTGACCAATCGCACCATCATCATGGCGCTTCTGGAATTGGCGAATGATGATGGCATGCGCACCGAGATGACAGCCATGGTCCGTGATGGCTCACCGGCCGTGAGCGCCATCCTGGCGGTCATAGGTCAGAACGCCGATGCCTTTGCCAAGATGGATGATCCTTACCAACGCGCGCGCGCTGATGATTTCCTGGCGATAGGCCGCCAACTCGCCTTGGCCGCGATGGGCAAGGAAGATGCCGACCTTGCTGCCGTGCCTGACGGCGCCATCGTTGTTGCTGACGATCTTGGAGCGTTTGAACTTGCCAAAGCGCCAGTCAAGAAAATTGGCGGTCTGATCTGTTCCAAGGGCTCCAGAACCTCGCATATTGCCATCATTGCACGCTCGCATTCCATTCCTGCGGTGCTGGGTGTTGGCGATGCCATCACCGCCCTGCGCCACGCCAAAGTTGTCGCGCTGGACGGCACGACTGGGGAGACAGTGCCAGATCCTTCTGCCGAGGTCTTGAAAACTTTCGAATCACGTCGCTCTGCTGCTCAGCAGGAACTTATCGCACTGAAGACTTACAGGGATGTGGTGCCAAGGCTCGCGAACGGTACCATTATTGAGGTCGCTGCCAATATTGGCTCACTGCAGGAAGTCGATGCGGCTCAAGCTGCTGGTGCGATGGGTGTCGGTCTGTTCCGGACAGAGCTATTGTTCATGCAGTCGAGCCGTCTGCCTGATGAAGATGAGCAGGTGGATGTCTATGGCAAGGTTGCCGCGGCGTTCATTCCCTACCCAGTCATCATCCGCACACTTGATATCGGTGGCGACAAGCCCGTTGCGGGGATTGACTTCCCGCATGAGGAAAACCCATTCCTTGGCTGGCGCGGCATCCGCATGTGCCTCGATCGGCCCGATATCTTCAAGCCCCAACTCCGCGCGTTGCTCCGTGCTTCTGTCCACGGTGCGATCAAGGTGATGATCCCGATGGTGGTGGATGTCACGGAAGTGCGCCGCACGCGGGCCCTCATCGACGAATGCGTGGCTGAGCTGGAGGTTGAAAACAAGCCCTATAAGCGTTTCGATCTGGGCATCATGGTGGAGACACCAGCCGCCGTCTTGAACGCCCCCGAACTTTCCCGGGAGGTTGCCTTCTTTTCGATCGGCACCAATGACCTGACGCAATATGTGATGGCGGCAGACAGGCTTAACCCGCAAGTTGCCGCCCTTAATGATGTGTCACATCCGGCAGTGATGAGTGCCATCCGTCTGGTTGCCAAGGCCGGGCGGGAGGCAGGCATCATGGTGGGCATGTGCGGCGAGGCGGCGGCGCGCGAGGATCTCATTCCGGCCTTTGTGGAAATGGGATTGACCGAGCTGAGCATGAGTCCGGCCAGCGTGCTGAAGGCGAAGCGCACTGTGATCAGGCTGGTGGGCGCGGCCTCATGAAAATGCGGCCAGTCCAAACCACTTTTATTTTGATACATATTGACATCAAAAATACAAATGTTTCATAGGAGATCATCCATCAAAGGGTGCAGTTTGCGCCCGTGACGCGATGAAGGTTCAAGATCATGAGCAAAAACAAGTCCGAAACCCAAGCCGCAGCCAATGCACGGCCGTTCTATGCCAAGCACAGCAAGGAACAGCTGCGTGAAGCGCTGCGCAAGATGTGGTTGATCCGCCGTTTTGAGGAATTGGCTGAGGAGTCCTACGTGCGAGGCTTGACGCATGGCACCATGCATCTTTCCATTGGCCAGGAAGGCAGTGCTGTCGGCATCTGCATGGATCTCAGCAATGCCGACTACATTACATCCACGCATCGCGGGCACGGGCACTGCATTGGCAAAGGTGCCGATGTGAAGCTGATGTTTGCCGAATTTTTCGGCAAGGAAGAGGGCTATTGCCGTGGCCGCGGCGGATCCATGCATATCGCTGATCCGGCCACTGGCAATCTTGGTGCCAACGGCATCGTGGGCGGCGGCTTGCCACTGGCCACAGGTGCTGCGCTGGCCATCAAGCAGCGCAAGAGCAGCGATGTGGCCGTGTGCTTCTTCGGCGATGGCGCCAATAATGAAGGGGCGTTCCACGAATCGCTGAACATGGCCGGTGTGTGGAAGCTGCCGGTGATCTATGTCTGCGAGAACAACCAATATGGCATGTCGGTTTCGACCGCGCGCTCGACCGCCGTCAAAAACATTGCTGACCGTGCGGCGGCCTATGGCATGCCAGGCGTCATCGTGGATGGCAACAGCATCGCCGATGTGAATGAGGCCATGGCGGATGCAGTGGCGCGGGCGCGGCGCGGGGACGGGCCCACACTCATCGAATGCAAAACCTACCGCACGAGAGGTCACTCTCGCTCCGATCGCAACCGTTACCGCACCAAGGAAGAGATTGAGGAATGGAAGGGCAGGGATCCCATTCCGGCTTTCCAGAGCGAACTCAACACATTCGGCATTCTTTCTGAGAAAGAGATTGAAGTGTTGCGGAGCGAAGTCGAAGACGAATTGCAGAAGGCGTTTGAATTCGCGCAAGCTGGCACGGCTCCTACCATCGAGTCCCTCACGCGCGATGTTTATTCCCCTGCAGGTGCCGCATGAGCGCACGTGAACTGAGCTATTCGCAGGCCATCCAGGAAGCGTTGGCCCAAGCCATGGAAGCCGATCCACGTGTCTTCATCATGGGCGAGGACATCGGCGTCTATGGTGGCGCGTTTCAGGTCACCGGAGATCTGGTGCAGCGCTTTGGCGAAGAGCGCGTGATTGATACACCGATTTCAGAGCTTGGTGGTGCGGGTGTTGCCGTGGGTGCGGCACTGGCGGGGGCTCGACCGGTCTATGAATTCCAATTTTCAGATTTTGCATCCCTGGCGATGGAGCAGATTGTCAATCAGGCGGCCAAGATCCGCTTCATGCTGGGCGGCAAGGTTTCGGTGCCGGTGGTTTTCCGGCTTCCCTGCGGTTCAGGCACGGGAGCTGCGGCCCAACACTCCCAATCCCTTGAGGCATGGTTTGGTCATGTGCCCGGCCTGAAGGTTGTCGAACCGGCAACAGCAGAAGATGCAAAGGGGTTGCTGCTTGCTGCCATCGATGATCCAGATCCCGTCCTGGTGTTCGAGCACAAGCTCCTCTACAAGGTAAAAGGCCCTGTGCCGGAGGCCATGTACAAGACGCCCATCGGCAAGGCAGTGATCCGCCGCGCGGGCAATGATGCTTCGGTTGTGGCCGCCGGCATCATGGTACCCAAGTCGCTCGAAGCTGCCGAAATACTTTCGGGTGAAGGCATTGACCTTGAGGTGATCGATCTTCGCACCATCCGGCCGATTGACACGGCCACCATCATTGAAAGCGTGAAGAAGACAACGCGTCTTGCATGTGTCTACGAAGGCGTTAAGTCATACGGCATTGGCGCCGAGATTAGTGCCATGATCGCTGAAAGCGAGGCTTTCGATTATCTTGATGCGCCCATTCTGCGCCTCGGTGGCGCCGAAGTTCCTATTCCTTATAATCCTGTTCTTGAAAAGGCCGCGGTTCCTCAGGTTGACGATATCGTGGTGGGCCTGCGGAATCTGGTGAAAGGGCGACTCTGAACCATGGCCACTGAAGTCATCCTGCCCAAGGTCGACATGGATATGGCTACAGGCATCGTGTCCAAATGGTATGTCGCCGATGGCGACCAAGTGAAAAAGGGCCAAGCCGTTTTTGATATTGAAACTGATAAGGCAGCCATGGAGATTGAATCTCCGGCAAACGGCACAATTCGAATCCGGGAAACTTCCACAGGTACACCAATCGCGATTGGTACTGTTGTCGCCATGATTTTTGCTGACGGCGAGAAGCAGGACATGGCTTTGGTGCCGAAGCCACAAGTTTCAGTAGCCGTATCTTCGGCAGTTATTCCAAAAGCCGCATCTAGCGTATCGTCAGCTTCCGTAGTTTCAGCTTTGAATGGTTCGGCGCCGCGCGCCACGCCTCTGGCGCGCAGATTGGCACGTCAGGCTGGGCTTTCGCTCGTCCAAATAGCTGGCAGTGGTCCGCATGGCCGTATTGTCGCGGCGGATATCGGTGCCTCCAAATCCGCGCTTGTAATGCCGGCGGCAGTGAGCGCCGCGCAAGAAGCTGGCCTCGATGTTCGTCCCTTCGACGGCATGCGTCGTACCATTGCGCAGCGCCTCACGCAATCCAAACAGACGGTACCGCATTTCTATCTGCGTGCGACCTGCACCGTCGACAAGCTTGTTGAAATCCGTGAGCGCCTGAATGTGCAGCTGGCCAAGGCGAGCGGTGTGAAGCTTTCGGTTAATGATTTCATCATCAAGGCCATGGCGTTGGCCTTGCAGCAAGTGCCTGAAGCAAATGTTTCATACGTCGACAATGGCGTGCAGCAGCACAGGGCAAGCGATGTTGGTGTTGCCGTTGCCATCGAAGGAGGGCTTTTCACGCCGGTCTTGCGTTCGGCTGAAACCAAGACATTGTCACAGATATCAACCGAGATGAAAGATTTTGCGGCGCGTGCACGGACACGAAAGCTGCAGCCAGCCGAATATCAGGGCGGATCGGCATCTATTTCCAATCTCGGCATGTTTGGCGTGGAAGGTTTTACCGCCATTATCAATCCACCGCAGGCCACCATTCTGGCCATTGGTGCCACTTTGAACGTTTCGTACCGTGACCAGCAGCCGGTTCTGATGAAGCAAATGGAAGTCAATCTGTCTTGCGATCATCGCGTCATTGACGGTGCGGTGGGTGCCAAGCTGCTACAGGCTTTCAAGACGCTGATTGAAGACCCCGTCTTGATGCTCGCCTGATCAATAGCTCAAGATCACGCTGTCGAGGATGGCCGCAAGGGCTGCTGTGTCATTTGAGTCGACAGCCTTTTCAATGTCGCGCGTCTTCGATGCCAACAGCACACCAGATATGCCCAGAAAATCGTCTTCGTCGACAGTCTCGCGCGGACGGCCTTCCTGTGCCAGCAGCAATGCCAAGCTGGCAGCAGCCATTACGGGAATATTGGCATCAATCTCGTCCAAAAATTGGAAGGGAGATTTGGCTTTGCCGACTTTGGCAATGGGGCGCACGCGAATCAAACGCACCAAGACTTGAGCCAAGACAGCAGAGGACGGCGCCGTTCCATCTGCATGATCAATCACAAGGTCACGGCGCACGGATTTAATCCGGTGTTCAAGCACCAGTGTCGGTGGTTCGGTCCAGCGTTCCAGAATGTGCCGTGTGGCGCGGAAGAAATATGCAGTAAATTCCGAGTTAAATGACGCTGGCTTGCTGATGAGATCGGAAATGACGCGATTTCGAGCCGCTGTATCAAAGGGCGAGGGAAGATTGCGCCACCGCGGATTTAACATGCGCACAGAGATATCCGCTGCACGGGAAAGCCCGCCGTCGAACTTGCGGGCGGCGAGGGCCACGGCCTTGGAAAGTGCCGTTGGATTATGGGGTTTGCCGGACCGGCTGCCATCCGCTCCCGTCATGTCTCGTGCATAAAATTGTGCTGTTCGGAGGCCATCGCGCATGCCGGCTGCCACACAGGTTGCATGATTAACGATTTGTCCCATAGGCTTAACCTGAATATTCATATGGTCAATTCAACCCCGGCCGTGGTAAAAATCAAGTTATAGGATTTTACGATGTTAATCCCCTTAGCCGAAGAAGTGCAGGGTAGCAGCGACCTCGCGCATCAGGCGCGCCGGTTCCGGGTGGTGCTCGATAATTTCAGCCGCAATGTCGAGCTGCTGTTTTCTGGTGTCGACAGTAAGCCAGACGTGGATGCGGTGGCCTTGGCAGCAGCCTTTTCGAACTGGCGCGATGAATTCGAAGCGTCGCGGCAGTATGCCGCTGTTAACAGGGCAGATTTCGTATTTTGTGCCGCGGGATTGATGCTCAAGCAGTTGTTTATCGCGAGGCCTTTGGCGTCGCTGCAGGGTGTTGGTCCTGTAAAATTGGGTGACACAACAACGTCTTGGCCAGAAGGCTATGTTTATACGAATTATTGCATCTCGATGGCGGTTGCGGTTCTTTCCGATCTTCATCACCCGCAACTGATTGACCAGAAACTGGCCGACGATCCTAAGTTCTGGAATTCATTCAGGGAAAACGTGGCTGAAAATGTGTCGACGGCACCTGGTTTCCTCGATCTTCTGTTTGGCAATACGCCCAACTGGGAATGGCCCGACGTACCGGCGTTCCGCACGGCGCTTCACCAGAATGACGCGATTGCGGGGCAGAAGCGGGATGCCCTCTCCTGATCGCGCTCCATTGCGCTCTAAAGCGATACAAATCGCGTCATAAACGGCCTTAAATCATTTTCCATTGCGCCAAATCACCGTTCAAATTTTCAGTTTCAAAGTTTCGGTGACAAATAGATCATATTGACTTGTTCCGAAACAAAAGTATCTTAATTGAAAAATCGACGGGAGGGTTGCTTTGAAAGATTTGGGCGGAAAGTCTGCGCGTCATGTTCATGCCGGTCATTTACGTGACGATCTTGCTCAGCGTGCCAGCGAGCGCGGGCATCCCATTCGCGTTGGTCTCATCGGCAGCGGCGAGATGGGGACCGACATCGTCACCCAGTGCGGCCAGATGCCTGGACTGACAGTTGCGGCCATTGCTGACATCAATCTTTCCGCTGCCAGCAAGGCGCTTGCCATTGCCGGACGTGCCGCGGGCACACATGCAGAAGCCAGCTCGCAGAGCCAGTTCGACTCCATCATGGAGTTCGGGCGCACTGCCATCACGAGCGACGCGCAGCTTGTCATCCGCTCGCCTCATATCGACGTGGTGATCGATGCCACGGGCCGTCCAGGCGTTGGTGCATCCATTGGCCTCACCGCCATGGAGCACGGCAAGCATCTCGTCATGATGAATGTGGAAGCTGACGTGACCATTGGCGCGTATCTGATGAGCCAGGCCGCCAAGCACAATGTGGTTTACACGCTGGGTGCCGGCGATGAACCCTCATCGTGCATTGAACTCATCAATTTCGTGCAAAGCCTTGGCTATCCCATTGTTGCGGCAGGCAAGGGCAAGAACAATCCGCTCAATATCGAAGCGACGCCGGATCAATATGCAGCTGAAGCCAAACAGCGCAACATGAATGCGCGCATGCTGGTGGAGTTTGTCGATGGCTCCAAGACCATGGTCGAGATGGCGGCCATTTCCAATGCCACGGGTCTCGTTCCCGATAAGCCGGGCATGCATGGTCCGGCGGCAACGCTTGATGATCTCGCCAGTGTGCTGTGCCCCAAGGAAGATGGCGGCATGCTTTCACGCTCTGGCGTGGTGGATTATTCCATCGGCAAAGGTGTCGCGCCCGGAGTGTTCGTCATCACCAAGGCGCCGCATGAGCGCATCCATGAACGACTGGTTGATCTCAAGGTTGGAAAAGGGCCGTATTTCAAATTCATCCGCCCCTATCATCTCACTTCGCTTGAAGTGCCATTGTCGTGTGCGCGTGCCGCCCTCTACGGCATGGCGGACATGGTGCCATTGCCACGCCCTACGTCAGAGGTCTGTGCCGTTGCCAAGAAGGATCTGAAGCCAGGCGACAAGCTTGATGCCATCGGCGAATATACATATCGCGCCTGGATCATGACGGTGGGCGATGCCCTCGCAGCCAAAGGCGTTCCTTGTGGGCTTCTTGATGGCGGCAAAGTCACCAAGCCTATCAAGAAGGGCGAACTGCTGACGAGTTCCAATGTGGCTGTTGATACGACAACGCGCATTTTTGAATTGCGCGCGCTCCAGGATGACATGCTGAAGCTGAAAGCGGCTTAGGCCGCCGACCGTCAAACTGATCTAGAGACTATCGGGCTCGATCCAAGTGCCATCCTTGCCGGATTTGGCCATGGCATGGATGACGCGCTCGATGCCGAGACCGCGTTCAAAAGTCATGGATTGCGACGGCTTGCCTTCAATAGCGCGCAAGAGCTCGGCGAGTTCAATCACCTTCAGTTCGTTGAAGCCGAGACCGTGACCGGGTGCTGGGCAGAGTCGGGCATATTCGGGATGTACAGGTGCCGAAAGGATGCGGCGGAAGCCCTGCCGCTCGGTTGGCCCTTCCGCGATGAAAAGGTTGAGTTCGTTCATGCGCTCATTGTCGAGCCACAGCGTGCCACGCGAACCGTGAACCTCTATTTTGAGACCGTTCTTCTTGCCGTGTGCGATGCGGCTTGAGGCCAAGGTGCCGCGCGCGCCGGATTGGAAGCGCACCAAGGCATGGGCAATGTCTTCATTTTCGACGCGGCCTTTCTTGTCGGAATTGGGGACCGGCCGTTCCTCGATGAACCACATCAATCATTGCTGAGAGTGAACTGATATCACCCATCAATTCCTGCGCGAGAGATATGAGATGGACAGTCAGATCGCCCAATGTGCCGAGGCCAGCCTCCTTTGCCGAAAGACGCCATGACCAGGGCAGGCTGGCATCGGCCATATAGTCTTCATCGACGCTGCCGCGAAAATCAAAGGGTGTTCCGATCGCGCCTTCGGCAATCAGCTTCTTGGCAAATTGCAGGGCAGGGTTCCGTAAATAACCGTAGCCCAGGGCCGTGGCTTGGCCTTTTGCTTTCGTGGCGGCCGCCGCCATGGCCTTGGCGTCTGCCAGCGTAAGGGCCATGGGCTTTTCGCACCACACATGCTTTCCGGCTTCCAGAGCGGCCACTGCCATTTCGCGGTGGAGGCCATTGGGCGACGTGACGGAAAGAATATCGACCTTCGGATCAGACAGCAGATCATGCCAGTTGGTGGTGCTGCGTTCGAAGCCGAATTGATCGGCGCATTTGGCAGCGTGACCGGCATCGACATCGCACAGCGCGATTTTGCGGATTTCCGGCACGTCGCCATAGGCAGCTTTCACCGAGCCATAGGCCAAGGCATGGCACTTTCCCATGAAGCCCGTGCCGATCAGGGCGACGCCGAGTTGCTTCATTGAGCCGACGCCCGCTTTGCACCAAGCTTGGCGATTTCAGCTTCGAGATCGACAAGTTCCTTGCCGCCCGCCATCAGGGCCAGCAGCTGGTCGCGGGTGATGTTCTCCTTGTCGTAGGTGCCGGTGCTACGGCCGCGCTTGAGGACGGTGAAGCGGTCACCGACAGACATAGGCGTGGTGGACGTTGTGCGAAATGAAGATCACGCCGATGCCGCGTGCCTTGGACTGGACGATCAGCTTCAGCACCATCGATGCCTGGTGGACGCCCAGCGCCGATGTCGGCTCGTCGAGGATCAGCACCTTGGCGCCGAAATGAGATGGCGCGCGCGATGGCCAGGCACTGGCGCTCGCCGCCTGACAGTGTGCCGACCGGCTGTTCGGGGTCGCGCAATTGGATGCCCATGTCCTTGCAGCTCGCGCTGTGCGGTGCATTGGCCTTGTCGAGATCGAGCTGGACAATGGGGCCAAAGCGGCGCACCGGCTCGCGGCCCAGGAAGAAATTGCGCGCCACGCTCATCAGCGGCACGAGCGCCAGATCCTGGTAGACCGTGGCGATGCCGCTATCGCAGCGTTTCCTTGGGCGAGCCAAAGCGCGCCGGCTTGCCATTGACGAGGATCTCGCCTTCATCCGGCGTGTAGACGCCAGACAGGGTCTTGATCAGCGTCGACTTGCCGGCGCCATTGTCGCCGAGCAGGCAATGCACTTCGCCAGGGCCGACATCGAAGGACACGTCCTTGAGCGCGATGACGGTGCCGAAATATTTGCTGACCGATTTCAGTTCGACGAGAGGCGTTGCCATCAGCGGCTCCTCATGGCGCGGTTGCGCACATAGCTGTTGAAGAGCACGGCGATCACCATCATGGCGCCCATGAACAGCTTGAACCAGTCGGTGTCGATGCCGGTGTAGAAGATGCCCATCTGCACGACGCCGAAGATCAGTGCGCCGAACAATGCGCCCATGGCCGAGCCGTAGCCGCCGGTCAGCAGCGTGCCACCGATGACCACGGCGATGATGGCTTCGAATTCCTTCTGCGTGCCGCGCAGCGTGTCCGCCGAGCCGGTGACCAAGCACCTGGATTGCGGCAAACAGTGTGGCCGACCAGGCCGTCATGATGAACAGAATGATCTTGGTGCGCGCCACCGGCACGCCGAGATTACGCGCGGCATTGGCGTCACCGCCGGAGGCGAAGATCCAGTTGCCGAAGCGGCGTGCGCGTCAGAAGCCAGGAGCAGAACAGCGTGAGCACGATCCACCAGACGATCGAGACCGGAATGCCGCTGATCGCACGGCAGGCCGTCGGCACGCTTGCCGATGAGACCGATGCTCGGCCAGCCAGGCAATCGGGACCGGAGAACACCTGGCTCGAAAACAGGCCGTTCAGCGGATCGTTCTCGGCCAGCGCGTGAATGCCGGAGACCTGCGTGCGGCCCGAAATGCCGCGCGTCAGGCCAAGGTGAGGCCGCGCAGCATGAACAGGCCACCCAGCGTCACGATGAAAGACGGCAGCCCGGTCCTGACGACGCCATGCCGTTCAGCGCGCCGATGGCGCCGCAGACGGCGAAGGCGAAAATGATGCGAAACCCAAACCGGCCAGCGCCAGAAGACGGCAGGAATGGCGATGACGATGCCGGCAAAGCCGATCATCGAGCCAGACGACAGATCGAATTCGCCGGCGATCATCAGCAGGGCCACGGGGGCGGCAAGAATGCCGAGCTGGGCCGAGACTTCGAGGAAGTTGACGATGCCCTTGGCGCTGAACAGGCCGCTTGAGCCGGCCACGATGGCAAAGAAAATGAAGACCAGAATCGGTGCCGGCGACCGCGCCGAGCTCTGGCCTGCTCAACAGCCGGCTGAGGCAGTGAGACGCGTTCGCACTCGTTCGTCTGTGGTGATGCTGATGTCATGGCTGCTCTATCCCTGGAAAGAAGTGCGGCCGGTGTCGAGGCCCGGCCGCACCGATGTCAGCGCTTACCCTGCTTGGACAGTTCGATCACCGCGGCGGCCGTGTCCTTGGTGACGAAGCCGGGGCCGGTCGGATAGTCGGCGATCGGCGAGATCTTGTACTTCTTCCAGAGGTCGAACATCGCAACCGGGATGTAGCCCATGGCATATTGCTGGGCGTCGATGCCCCATTCCATCTTGCCGTCGACGATGGCCTGCAGGACGTTGGGCGAGAGATCGAAAGTGCCGGTCTTCACCTTGCCCGACAGACCCATTTCCTTCAAGCGCGACGAGCATCGGCTCAGCACCGGTGGCGCCGACGGCGAGAACGAACTGCGTGTCCGTATGCGCCGTCAGATAGGCGATGACGCGGTTCTTCTCTTCGGTCGGGTCCATCACGCCGTTGAGCACCGGCACGTCGACGCCCAGGCCCTTCTGGCAAACCGTTGCAGCGGTCATCAAGGCTGGAATTGCCGACTTCGTGGTTGGAGCAGACGGCCTTGGTGATGCCCAGAGCCTTGATGCGTTCGCCGGCCATGACGCCGGCCTGGAATTCATCCTGACCCATGAACAGCAGGCCGCCGAGTTCGTGGGTCAGCTCCGAGCCGCCGGAATCGATCACGATCACCGGAATGCCGGCGGCGACCGCTTTTGACATGGCGGGGAGATGGCGGCGTCATCGGGGATCGAAACCACCAGGCCGTCCGGCTTCGAAGCCGCGGCGGCATCAATCATCTGGCCGATCTTGGCCATGTCGAACGTTTCGGGCGAAATATATTCGGCCTTCACGCCGAGTGTCTTGGCGGCATCATCCATGCCGTTCTTGACGACCGACCAGTAAGGATCGCCGCTCTGGCCGTGGGTGACGAAGACGACGCGCGTCTGGTCAGCGGCGTAGGCGGATGCGCCAAGCCCCACATATAAGGTCACGGCGGCGGCAACGCCGAGCAGTGACTTCAGCATTTCTCTTTTTGTAACCATGGTACCCTCCTCCTGTTATGCCGCCTTCGCGCGGCGTTCATAGTCCTCTATGGGCGATTCAACTTTTCTGCACTCTGACAAGTTCGTGCAAAGTGCAGGTTCGATCTACGCAGTCACCTCAAATCCAGCTTCCTTCGCCATGCGCGACAGGTTGTTGAAACCCATCGTAGCATAGATCAGGGGATTGGCTTTCTTGGGGTCCTGTTCGGCCTCGACCACAAGCCAGCCGCTGTAACCGTTGTCGGCCAGGATCTTGAGGATGGGCACGTAATCGATCGAGCCGTCGCCCGGCACGGTGAAGATGCCTTCCATGACCGCGCCCATGAAGCTCATGTCTTCGCGCGCGGGCCTTGTTCCAGCATGGCCTTGCGCGGATCCTTGCAATGCACATGCACGATGCGCTTCACATGCGCTTGACCAGAGCGAGCGGATCGCCGCCGGCGAAACGAAGAATGGCCGGTGTCGTAAAGCAGGCCCACGGCCTCGCCGGTGTATCTCATCATCTTGTCGACCTCCTCATCGGTCTCGACGATGGTGCCCATGTGATGATGGAAGGCCATGCGCGACGCCGAAGTCCGCCATCTTCTCGGCCAGCGCCGTGAGCTTCTTGCCATAGGCCGGCCATTCTGCATCAGAGAGGGAAGGGCGCTTCGAGATCGGATCCCAGATGGCACCGTGGCGGCCGAGCGAGGTATCGGCATAGACCACATGTTTCGCGCCCATGTCCTTCAGCAGCTGCAGATGCGGCGTGATCGCCTCCATCTCGGCATCGACTTCCTTTTCAGCGCAGCGGCCATCATACCAGCCGGAAATGATGTCGAGGCCATAGTGCTGCATGATCGGCTTCAGCACCGCGGACTGGCGCGGGAACTTGCCGCCGAGTTCGGTTCCGGCATAGCCGGCCTGCTTGGTCTCGGTGAGGCAGGTTTCCAGCGGCGTGTCGCCGCCCAGTTCGGGGACGTCATCATTGGTCCAGGTGATGGGGTTGATGCCGATGCGAACCTTCACGAGCGCAACTCCTTTTGCTTGATTGTGCGAGCTGCCAGCGCGCCAGCTCGGCAGAGCAGCTCCATGTCGCGCGCGGCATGTTCGGCGGTGTTGCGGACGGGCGTGCCTTCGACGATCGCCGACCATGAAAGCCGTTCATCTCCTCGACGAAGGCTTCCTTGTAGCCGGCATGCGATGGTCTCGGCTGAAAGCTTCTCGCCGTTGCCGGTGCGGACCGTCAGGCGTGTCGGCTGATGATTGAGATAGGGCGAGGGGAATTCCAGCTCGAGCGCGAAATCATCGAAATAGAAGTGCGATGCGCTCGCTGTAATGCGGCAGCTTCCCGATGGCTGAGATGCGACATGGTCCACAGCGCCTGGCCGCCGAGCAGGCTGACGGTGCCCTGTCCGCCCGTGCCACCGGCAAAGAGGCTGGCGCCGACCACTTCGCCCTCGGCGACGCCAGTGATCGAGCAGGCCATGAACGGCGTTCACGTCATGCACGATCGACGACGAATAGGCGCCGAGCAGAAGCCGCGACAGGCTCACGTCATCCAGCGCTGTTCCGACAGCGCGCAGGGCCTGTTCGCGCTGCTTTGCCCTGGAACGTGTTGATGAGATCGGCTGCCACATCACTGGCCCGGTGGGTGTTATGCTGCATGACGAAAGGCCATGCGTCGGGATCATTCACTTCGACCGACGATCTGGCGCAGCTTATCCGCCGTGCCAGGCAGCAGGTTCAGTGCCGCCTCATAGCGGGGTCAAAACGCTTCATGTAGCCGACCTGCAGCACCGTTTCCGCTGCATCCCGCGCGGCTGATCAGTTCGTCGATGTCCTGTGTGCCGTAACACAGCGGTTTTCGCAGAAGACATGCAGGCCTTTGGCGAAAGCCGCGAGCACCTGTTCCTTGTGCAGTGCGTCAGGCGAGGCGATGACAACGGCATCAAGCCGGCACTGCGATCAGCTCAGACGGCTGAGCAAAGCCCTTGATGCCGTGACTTTCCTGCATGAACCGGCGCGTGGAAGCAGACGGGTCGCAGACGCCCACAGATCAAACTTGTCCTTCAGAAACAAGAGATTGGGATATGCTCGACCTGGGCAATGGTGCCCCCGCCGATGACGCCAATTCTGATCCGCCCCATTCCGCTCCCATGCCCTTGCAGGCTGTTTTGCGGTTGAGGCTAACGCTGGACTGGTCCTTAAGCTAAGAACCAGTTCACATCTTTTTTGAGGAACCACTTTGGCGATCACCTTTTCCATCGAAAACATCGTGTTGAACCGCAAGGCCGAAACGACGCTGCACCGGCAGCTCTATCAACAGCTGCGCCGCCTCGTTGAACGGAGAATTCTGCCGAGCGGCACCGGGCTTCCCGCAACGCGGCAACTGGCGCGCGATCTCATGCTGGGGCGCAACACGGTGATTGCCGCCTACGAGCAATTGGCGGTCGAAGGCTTCATCACCATCGCACATGGAAAAACGCCGTTGGTCAATGGCTTGCCGCTGCATCATGAACTGCCACCTGAAAAGAAACTGCCGCTCGAATGAACTGCTTTCGCGCCGCGGCAAAATCATGGCCAAGCAGCCCTTTCATCATGGCGGCGCCCGATGTGCTTGCGTTCCATCCCGGGCTTCCGGATTCGCAGAATTTTCCGTTCAACACATGGTCCAAACTTCTGACGCGGCGCGCAAAACAGGCGCGCAATGATCTTTTTGGCACCTATCATGTCCCCGGATATCCACCGCTCTGTGAGGCGCTGGCGCGCTATCTTTCCACGTCACGCGGTGTTGATTGCGAACCGGACCAGATCATCATCACCAATGGCGCGCAGTCGGCGTTCGATCTTTTGGCGCGGCTGTTGCTGGACAAGGGCGACAGCGTGTGGATGGAGGAGCCCGGTTATTATGGCGCCGCCGCCGCGTTTTTGTCGGCAGGGGCCAGGCTGGAGCCACTACGCGTGGGGGCAGGGGGATGGGATCTCACACCGCCGAAGCGCAGACCCAAGCTTATTTTCGTAACCCCGTCCTGCAATTACCCACTGGGCCTCACCATGAGCATGGAGCAGCGGCTCAATCTCATCAGCCTCGCCGACAAATGGGGCGCGTGGATCATCGAAGACGACTATGACAGCGAGTACCGCTTCCAGGGCCAGCCGATCCCCGCGCTGCAAGGTGTCGCCGCACGCGAACGCGTGGTTTTTGTTGGAACTTTCGCCAAGATTTTGTTTCCCGCCATGCGGCTTGGCTACATGGTGGTGCCAACGCGTCATGCGCGATGCGGTCAACGCCGCACTGAGCGCCACGGGACAGTTTGCCCCGCTCATGACGCAGGCCGCCTTGGCTGATTTCATCGACGAAGGTTATCTCTCGCGCCATTTGCGGCACATGCGGCGCGTCTATGCCGGACGACGCATCCATTTCATGGCGGAGTTTGAAAAGTACCTGAGCCCGTGGATGGAATTGGGGCGCACCGATTCAGGCATTCAACTGGTCGGCTTCCTGCGTGGAAAGTGGTTGGACAAGACGGTCGCCACCGCCGCCCGCGGGCATGATGTGAACGTGTCGCCGCTCTCGATGCAATACCGATTCAAGCCTGCGCGTCAGGGCCTGCTGATGGGATTTGCCGCCGTTGACGAGGCACTCTGCACCAAAGCGATGAAAGACCTGAAATTGGCTTTGACCAAGTTCAAATAGCTTAGTTCCCCAAAATCGCGGGCAAACGTAGTCCGTTCTTCTTCGCGGCTTCGATGGCGATGTCATAGCCGGCATCGGCATGGCGCCACACGCCGGAGGCCGGGTCGTTCCACAACACGCGGGCGAGGCGCTTGGCGGCTTCTTCGGTGCCGTCAGCGCAGATGACGACGCCGGAATGCTGCGAATAGCCCATGCCCACGCCGCCGCCATGATGCAGCGAAACCCAGGTCGCGCCGCTGGCGGTATTGATCAGCGCGTTGAGCAGCGGCCAGTCGGACACGGCATCGGAGCCATCCTTCATTGCTTCCGTTTCGCGGTTCGGTGAGGCGACAGAACCTGAATCGAGATGATCGCGGCCAATGACGACCGGTGCTTTCAGCTCGCCGCTCTTCACCATTTCATTGAACATCAGGCCGGCACGGTGACGATCGCCGAGGCCAATCCAGCAGATGCGCGCCGGCAGGCCCTGGAAGGCGATGCGTTCGCGCGCCATGTCGAGCCAGCGGTGCAGATGGGCATTCTCCGGGAACAGCTTCTTCATCGCTGCATCGGTCTTGTAGATATCTTCCGGATCGCCTGACAGCGCGCACCAGCGGAACGGGCCGATGCCACGGCAGAACAGCGGGCGAATGTAAGCCGGCACAAAGCCGGGGAAGGCGAAAGCGTTTTCCAGGCCTTCATCCTTCGCCACCTGGCGGATGTTGTTGCCGTAGTCGAGTGTAGGCACGCCGGCATTCCAGAAATCCACCATCGCGGCGACATGTTTCTTCATCGACTCGCGCGCGGCTTTTTCAACTGCTTTTGGATCGGTTTCCTGCCGGGCGCGCCAGTCGCCAACCTTCCAGCCGAGGGGCAGATAGCCATGCAGCGGATCATGTGCCGAGGTTTGATCGGTGACGATGTCAGGCCGCATGCCACCCGCCTTCATGCGTTTGTAAATTTCCGGAAACACTTCAGCTGCATTGCCGAGCAGGCCGACGGATTTCGCTTCACCAGCTTTCGTCCATCGATCGATCATGGCCAATGCTTCGTCCAACGTCCTGGCCTTGGCATCGACGTAACGCGTACGCAGGCGGAAATCGATGCGCGTCTCATCGCATTCGACAGCGAGGCAGCAGGCGCCGGCCATGACAGCGGCGAGCGGCTGTGCGCCGCCCATGCCACCGAGACCGCCGGTCAAGATCCATTTGCCCTTGAGGCTGCCATTGTAATGCTGGCGGCCAGCTTCGGCGAAGGTTTCATAGGTGCCCTGCACGATGCCCTGGGTGCCGATATAGATCCAGGAGCCGGCCGTCATCTGGCCGTACATCATCAAGCCCTTCTTATCGAGCTCGTTGAAGTGATCCCAAGTGGCCCAGCGCGGCACGAGATTGGAATTGGCGATCAGCACGCGCGGCGCATCGGCGTGCGTCTTGATCACGGCGACCGGGCGGCCCGATTGCACGATCAGCGTTTCATCGGCTTCGAGCGATCTTCAGTGACGAGACGATGAGATCGAAATCCTTCCAGGTGCGCGCCGCGCGGCCGATGCCGCCATAGACGACGAGCTCATGCGGATTTTCCGCCACGTCGGGATGCAGATTGTTCATCAGCATGCGCATCGGCGCTTCGGTCAGCCAGCTCTTGGCGGTGATCTCGGTTCCGGTTGGCGGGTAGACGTCGCGGGTGTTGTGGCGCGGATTATCCATGGGCAATTTCCTTGGCAGTTTGTTCAAGCGTTTCGAGAATGGCTTTGAGATGTGGGCGAAGTTCAGCGCTCTTCGCTTCAGAGTAAGTGAATGGCTGCGCCTCGGTTTCGAGATAGGCGTTCTGTGTGATTTCCATCTGGATGGCATGCACGCCGGTTGCGGGCTGGCCATAATGCCGCGTGGTCCAGCCGCCGCGGAAACGGCCATTCAGGATATGAGTGAAGCCGGAAGCCTTGGCGATGGCGAAGGTGCGCTGCTCGATTTTAGCATCGCAGGTCTTGCCCATGTCCGTGCCGATGTTGAGCGTTGGCAAAGTGCCTTCAAACAGGAATGGAATCTGCGAACGGATAGAATGGCAGTCATAGACAATCGCCACGCCATGCATGGCTTTCACACGCGCGACCTCGGCGGCAAGTGCTGCATGATAGGGCACATGGAATTTCTTGAGCCGGGCGGCGATATCATCGTCCTTGGGCTCACTCTGCCAGATCGGCTTGCCGTCGAAATCGGTGGTGGGGCACAGCCCCGTCGTGTTCTGGCCAGGATAAAGCGAAACGCCGGCAGGGTCACGATTGGCGTCGATCACATAGCGATGAAAAGTGGCGGCAACGGTGGTGGCCGAGGGCAGCAGTCCCTCATAGAGCTGGGCAATGTGCCAGTCAGTATCTTCCAGCAACCGGCCCGTGTCATTCAGGTGTTGGGCAATCTTCGCCGGGACAATGGTGCCCCCGTGCGGAAAGCCGAGGATCACCGGCCCATCGCCGCGCCTGGTTTCAACCGGGTTCATTCGAAATCTGGCAACGCCACGGAAGCGGACGCGGCAATGGAGCCATTGGCAATCAGCGTTGCCGCCTTTTCCAGATCTGGGGCGATATAGCGGTCATCACCCAGCGTGGCCACACTGCCGCGCAGATGCTTGATCACCGATTGCAGTGGCTTGGATGTGACCAGCGGCGCACGGAATTCGATACCCTGCGCGGCGCAGAGCAGCTCGATGCCCAAGATGCGCTGCAGGTTGGCATTCATGCGTGAGAGACGGCGCGCGCCGTGTGCTGCCATCGAAACATGGTCTTCCTGATTGGCGGAGGTCGGCGTCGAGTCGGTGACGCAAGGTGTGGCAAGATGCTTGTTCTCACTCATGAGAGCGGCGCTCGTCACTTCGGCAATCATGAAGCCGGAGTTGAGACCGGGATTTGGCGTGAGGAATGGCGGCAGGTCGAAAGACAAAGTCGGGTCCACCATCAGCGCCACGCGGCGCTGGGCGATGGCGCCGATTTCGGAAATGGCCAGCGCCATCATGTCAGCGGCAAAGCCCACGGGCTCAGCATGGAAATTGCCGCCCGAGACGATCTCGCCCGTGGATTTCAGGACCAGCGGATTATCGGTGGCCGCGTTGGCCTCGATCTCCAGCGTGCGCGCCGCCATGCGCAACACATCCATTGCAGCACCCGTCACCTGTGGCTGGCAGCGGATGCAGTATGGGTCCTGCACGCGGCTGTCACCCTCGCGGTGGCTTTCGCGGATCACCGAACCATCGAGCAGCGCGCGCATCACCGAAGCGGCTTCGATCTGGCCCGCATGGCCACGCAGCTCATGAATCTCCGGCTGCAGCGGCGCTGTCGAACCCATGATCGCATCGGTGGACAGTGCTGAGGTGACAAGCGCCGATTGCGCCGCCGTCCAGGCGTCGAACAATCCCGCCAGCGCGTAGGCGGTGGAGAACTGTGTACCGTTGATGAAGGCCAGGCCTTCCTTGGGCCCGAGTGCAATGGGGGCGAGGCCAGCTTTCTTCAACGCATCAGGGCCGCGCATGCGCTCGCCCTGGTAGCGCGCTTCGCCTTCGCCGATGATCACGGCGGTCATATGGGCGAGCGGTGCCAGATCGCCGGATGCGCCGACCGAGCCCTGTGCCGGGACAACGGGTGTGACGCCTTTTTCGAGCATGCCTTCGAGCAGCACGACAAGATCCCAGCGCACGCCCGAGGCTCCCCGGCCCAGGGACAACAGTTTCAGCGCCATCATCAGGCGCGTGACATTTTCCGGCGTTTCTTCACCGACTCCGGCGCAATGGCTGAGAATGAGATTGCGCTGCAGCTTCGCGGTATCGCCCGGCGGAATGGAGACTGAGGCGAGTTTGCCGAAGCCAGTATTGACACCATAGACCGGCACATTGCCCTGCGCGGCGCGCGTCACAATTTGAGCTGAAGCTTCAATCGAGGCCTTGGCGCTATCATGCAGTTTGACCGCCTCACCATCGCGGTAAATCTTGCGCAGGTCGTCGAGCGTGGCGTGTCCGGGTTTCAGCGTGAGCGTCATGCGAATGATCCAACGAGGCGTTGATGCAGCGGGTTGAAGCCGATGCGGTAGGAGAGTTCGGCGGGATGGGCGATGTTCCAGATAGCAAAGTTGGCGGGCGCACCTTGTTTCAGCACACCGCCTGCAACATTGAGCGCCCTGGCGGCATGCGCCGTGGTGCCGAGCAGGGCTTCTTCCGGCGTCATGCGGAAGAGTGTGCAAGCCATGTTCATGGCGAGAAGAAGCGAGGTCATCGGCGATGAGCCGGGATTGGCATCGGTGGACACCGCCATTGGCACCTTGTGCTTGCGGAACAGCTCGATCGGCGGCGCTTGCTTTTCGCGCAAGGTGTAGAAAGCGCCGGGCAAGATCGTGGCGACGCTGCCGGCCTTGGCCATGGCAAGGACGCCTGCTTCGTCGACATATTCCAGATGCTCGACCGATAGCGCGCCATAGCTGGCGGCGAGTGCCGCGCCATGCAGGTTGGACAGCTGCTCGGCATGCAGCTTGATGGGCAGGCGTATCGATTTCGCCACATCGAACACGCGGGTGATTTGTGCGGGCGAGAAAGCAATGCCTTCGCAGAATCCATCGACCGCATCGACGAGCTTCTCGGCATGGGCGGCCTTCAGCGCGGGGATGCAGACCTCGTCGATATAGGCGTCGGCGCGATCTTTATATTCGGGCGGAATAGCATGGGCGCCAAGGAAACTCGTGACGATCTTGACCGGGCGCAGCTTCTGGATTGCGCGGGCCGCGCGCAGCATGTTGAGTTCGGTATCACGGTCGAGACCGTAGCCGGACTTGATCTCGATAACTGCGACCCCTTCGGCGATCAGCGCATCAATGCGCGGCAGGGCAGACTGCACCAGTTGATCGACGCTGGCCTGTCGCGTGGCCCTGACGGTGGAAACAATGCCGCCACCGGCACGAGCTACTTCTTCATATGTGGCACCCTTGAGACGCATCTCGAATTCCTTGGCGCGGTCACCGCCATAGACAATATGCGTGTGGCAATCGATCAACGCGGGCGTGACCAGCCGGCTGCCAAGATCATGCGGCTTCAATGTCCTGAATTCGGGCGGGCATTCAGATCGTCGGCCGATCCAGCGGATTTGGCCGCCGTCACAGGCAATCGACACATCTTCAATCAACCCATAGCTCCCGCCCGCCATGGTGGCGGCAGTGCCGTTGATAAGAAGCATGGGTTCGGGGGTCATTTTTGTGTTTTTAGCCTCTTGCAATTATTATGTCTAGACATAATAATCAGGCCGATGGAGATGATTTTCGCAAAACGGGCCTGGATCAACGAAGCCTTCGCACATGATGTGCGGCTCACTGTGGAAAATGGGCAAATTACCCAGCTTGCTCGGAACGCAAAGCCGGAAGCTGACGACACGCGCGTCGATACCTTGCTGCCGGCGCTGGGCAACTTGCATTCACATTCCTTCCAGCGCGCCATGGCGGGGATGACCGAGCACCGCGTGGCGGGGCGCGAAAGTTTCTGGACCTGGCGCGAGACCATGTACCGTTTCCTCGAACATCTCACACCCGACGACATCGAGAGCATCGCCGCGCAGGTTTTCGTCGAGATGCTGGAAGCGGGATACGCTTCCGTTGGCGAATTTCATTATGTGCATCACCAGAAGGGTGGCGTGCCCTATGACAATCTCGCCCAACTTTCAGCGCGCATCTTTGCAGCGGCGAGTGAAAGCGGCATCGGCCTCACTCATCTACCTGTACTTTATACTTATGGCGGCGCGGGCAAGAAGGAGCTGGCGGGTGGCCAGTTACGATTCAACAATGACGTGGCGCGTTTCGGCAAGTTGGTGGAAGCCTGCCGCGCCATGGCCAAGGGCGATGCGCGGGTAGGTATTGCGCCACATTCGCTGCGCGCCACTTCGCCAGATGATCTGAAGGCGGCGCTGCCTTTGGCGCAGGGCAAACCCGTCCACATCCATGTGGCCGAGCAGCCCAAGGAAGTGGAAGACATTCAAGCGTGGCTGGGGAAACGGCCGGTGGATTGGCTTTTGGCAAATGCGCCGGTCGACAGCCATTGGTGCACGATCCACGCCACGCACATGACGGCGGATGAGACAAGGCGCCTGGCGCAATCAGGCGCGGTAGCGGGTCTGTGCCCGATCACCGAAGCCAATCTCGGTGATGGGCCGTTCAATGGGCCAGGCTGGTTGGCCGCTCATGGCAAGTTCGGCGTCGGCTCTGACTCCAATGTACGGATCGCGCTGGCGGAAGAGTTGCGCACACTGGAATATTCGCAGCGCCTGCGCGATCTCTCGCGCAATGTCATGGTGCCGGAACAGGGCTCGGTCGGCACCTTCCTTTACAATGAAGCAGCGAAGGGTAGCGCACAGGCTCTGGGCCGCGATGTGGGCGTGATCGCTGAGGGCAAGCTCGCTGATCTGGTTGCCATCGACAGCCATCACCCGGCGCTATGCGGCCTTGCTGAAAACCAACTGTTGGACGGCTGGGTCTTCGCGGCCTCCGACCATGTCGTCACTGATGTCTGGTCTGCTGGCCGCCATCAGGTGAAAGGCGGCCATCACGTTCATGCTGAGATGATCGCGGCGCGCTTCCGCAAGACCATGGCGCGGCTGCGCGCGCTTATGTAGCCTTGATGGTGCGCAGGGTCACACACAACATGGGTGCCGTACTTTCGAGCCGCACCGCACCTTCCTCGAGAAGAATGAAACTGCCGGCCGCCACCAGTTGGCCACGCACTTTGGACTCGCCCGTCAAAAGCGCTGTATGGACCAGAAAGCCCGCATCAGCTTCCAGAGCGACGATGCCGCGTTCCATGCTCATTTCGGCGGAAACCAAAGCTGGATCATATATCACGTTGAAATCCCGCACGTTGCCATTGAGGCGTGTGCTGCTTACGGGCAAGTCACCCGAAAATGCCAATGGCTCCATTGGCAGGGCAAGCAATGCTCCTTGCGGCGTAGAGAGTTTGAGGCCGGCGCCTTCGATGACAGTTAAAATGCGCGCCAGCCCTTCAAACCTCGAGAACGGTCCATCGCTGGTCACGTCGGCGATCGAGAAGCGCCACACCAGTTTGCCATGTTCCTCGTGCCTGGCGATTTCGCGAGTGACACCACCGCCGTTTTTCCACGGCATGGCGATGAAATCTTTCGGCGAAATGATTTTCATAATGCTGCTCCGTTGCCTGGGTCCCTTGTCTAGAACGATATGGGCCATTCCATGAAGGCAAAAGCGCAGGCTGCAGCTGGATATCGCGATATCCGTGATGAATTGTTGCGGCGCATCCGTTCGGGCCGCTGGAAACCAAGCATGCTTGTTCCGGGTGAAATTGAACTTGCGGCGCAATTTGGTGTTGCGCGAGCCACAGCGCACCGTGCCATGCGCGAACTTGTGGATCTCGGGTATCTCGAGCGCAAGCGCAAGGGCGGCACGCGCGTCCGGCCATCGCCCTTGCGGTCGGCGCGTTTTGCCATTCCGCTGATCCGACAGGAAATAGAGCAAGCAGGTGCCGTCTATAGCTATCGTCTGGCAAAGTGTGCCGTTGTCGAGGTTGACAGCGATACGCGCAGGCGGCTTGGTCTTTTGCCGGAAAACAAAGTGCTGCATCTGCTTTGTCTACATCTTGCCGACAAGTCTCCGTATCAAGTTGAAGAGCGCTGGATCAATCTGCAAACCCTGCCTGAGGCTGCCGTCCAGGATTTTTCAACTCAGGGGCCTAATGAATGGCTGGTCGAACGGGTGCCCTTTACAGAAGTTGAATTGTCTTTCGCCGCTATCTTGCCGACAAAGCCAGTCGCTGCCTTGCTTGGCATGTCTCCATCCCAGCCAAGCCTGCTTTCCGAGCGAACGACCTGGCTGCAAGGCAAATCCGTCACCTATGTGCGGCTCTATTTTCCCGAAGGTTACCGGCTGGTCACGCGGTATTGACTGTTGCCTTTGCAAAGCCTTTTCAGGTGGGTTAGGGATGCTCAACTTGCGCTGGAGGAAATATGAGCAATACGTTGAAAGGCCAAAAAGTTCTGATCACTGCCGCGGGGCAGGGCATTGGCCGGGCAACTGCAATTGCCTTTGCCGCACAAGGCGCGCATGTCTTCGCCACGGACATCAACCAGACCACGCTTGACTGCGCTCAAGAGCGAAGCCAAAATCGAAACCGAAGTTGCTCGACGTGACCGACACGGCTCGCGGTGGACAAATTTGTGGGTGGTCTTGGCCGCTGGACATCCTGTTCAACTGCGCTGGCTTTGTTCATGCCGGCTCCATCCTGGAAGCTTCCGATAGTGATTTCGATGTCGCCATCAATCTCAATGTCCGCTCCATGGTGCGAACCATCAAGGCGGCGTTCCCGCCATGCTGGAGAAAAAAAGCGGCTGCATTATCAACATGGCATCAGTGGCCTCCAGTGTAAAAGGTGTGCCGAACCGTTTTGTCTATGGGATGAGCAAAGCGGCCGTCATCGGCCTCACCAAGTCCGTCGCTGCCGACTATGTGGGAAGCGGCATCCGCTGCAATGCGATTTGTCCCGGAACTGTTGAAAGCCCATCGCTGGACCAGCGACTGCGTGCGCAAGGCGACTATGAGGCGGCGAAAAAAGCTTTCACTTCACGCCAGCCCATAGGTCGCCTGGGCAAGCCTGAGGAGATTGCTGACCTGGCGCTCTATCTGGCCACAGCCACATACACCACAGGGCAAATCCACATCATCGATGGCGGCTGGGTGAACTAAGACCTTCTAGACAACTGGCGTCAGAAGTGGGCGCCCAGCAAAATGTGCCGACAAGTTGTCGCGCACCAGCTGGCCCATGGCCTGCCGCGTTTCCACCGTTCCACTGCCGCCATGGGGATGCAGGACGACATTGTTCAAGGCAAGGAACCGTGGATTGATGTTGGGTTCATTCCAGTAGACGTCGAGTGCGGCACCTGCGATCTTGCGCTGCTCCAGAGCCTGCAGCAACGCCTCCTCATCGACGACAGAACCGCGCGCGACATTGATGAAAAACCCCTTTGGCCCCAATGCTTCGAAAACCTTGCCATCGATGACGTTTTGCGTGGCGGCGCCGCCCGGCAATATTGCGATCATGTAATCGCACTGCGCGGCGAGTTCGGCAGGTGTGGCGTAGTGCTGGTAGGGTACGTCCGTCCGCCGCGTGCGGGTGCAGTAGGATATCTCCATGCTGAAGCCCTCGGCGCGCTTGGCGATGGCGAGACCAATGCGGCCAAGCCCCACGATTCCAAGACGTTTGTGATTGACGCGGTTGAGCAGTTGAAAGGTTCCTTTGGTCCAGTGGCCCAACCGCGTGAACCGGTCAGCCTGTGGAATCTGGCGGGCAATTCCAAGCATCAAGGCGAAGGCTAGATCGGCCACATCCTCCGTCAGCACGTCCGGCGTGTTGGTGACGTGCACTTTTTTGGCTTTGGCGGCATTCAAATCGATGGCATCCACGCCCACGCCAAAACAGCTGATAATCTCCAGCTTGGGCAAGGCATTCATCACCTCGGCACTGACTCCCAGGTCGCCGCGCGTTGCAATGGCCCGGACCTCGCCAGCTATGGACTTCAATAGCGCCGGTTTGTCAGGCACCTGCCAATAACGGTGGACAACAAAGTCCCTCTCCAATGCTTCCGTGTCACGCACCGGAAGTTCTCCCATCAAGAGAAGTGAAGGCTTTGATTGTGCTGGCAAGATTTCACCCGGCAAGTTATCGGTGGGGACATTCCCGCAACCCGATGGCATCATACATAAGGTCTGAAAGAATACCATGCTCGATCAACTGTTTGACCTTAAAGGACAGGTAGCGCTTGTGACGGGTTCAAGCCAGGGCATTGGCTTTGCTGTTGCGGAAGGGTTGGCCCGCGCGGGGGCAACTGTTGTTCTCAACGGGCGGGACAGGACGAAGCTGGATAAGGCTGTGCAGAGTTTGCAATCATTTCATGCCCCGGTTCATGCAAGTCCATTTGATGCCACAGAAGAAGATGAAGTGGAGACGGCAATTGCCGCGATTGAACGAGACGTTGGCGCCATTGACATTCTGTTCAACAATGCTGGCATGCAGTTCCGCACGCCGCTGGAAGATTTTCCGCTGGAAAAATGGCGTGAACTGATGCGGGTGAATGTGGAAAGCGCATTCATCGTTGGCAAAGCAGTTGTAAGGAACATGATAAGCCGCAAACGGGGCAAGATTATCAATGTGGCTTCGGTTCAAAGTGAACTCGGCCGCCCGTCGATAGCTCCCTACACGGCGAGCAAGGGCGCCATCAAAATGCTGACCAAGGGCATGTGCGCCGATTGGGCCAAGCACAACATTCAAGTGAACGCGATTGGTCCTGGCTATTTCAAGACGCCACTCAATAAGGCACTGGTTGAGAATGCCGAGTTCTCGGCGTGGCTTGAGAAACGTACACCAGCCGGGCGCTGGGGCGAGGTGAGCGAACTCATCGGTGCCGCGATTTTCCTCGCTTCACCGGCATCATCGTTCATCAACGGTCACATTCTATACGTCGATGGCGGGATCACGTCGGTGCTTTGAGATGTTTACGGGTGCAGCAGTGATGATGGGCGTTGCCAGCAGCGGAAAAACCACGCTGGGTGAAGCTTTGGCCAAACGCCTTGGCGTGATGTTTGTCGAAGGTGACGCGCTCCATGCTCAAGAGAACGTCGCCAAAATGTCTCGGGGCATTGCTCTGACAGATGATGACCGTTGGCCTTGGCTCGCCCGCGTGGGAGCGAGTCTCAAGGGGCCGGAAGGCTGCATCGCATCCTGCTCGGCACTGAAGCGCGTTTACCGGCAGCGCATCATTGAAGCCGCAGGACGGCCGGTGTCATTCATCCATCTTTATGGCCCAAGGCAAATCCTTGAGAGCCGCATTGGGCGCCGTAAGGGCCATTTCATGCCGGCGTCCCTTTTGGACAGCCAGTTGGCCACGTTGGAAAAACCTGGCGCAGACGAGCGTGCCATCACGATCGATATCGCCCAACCCCTCGAAGCTCAGGTAGCGCAAGCCACGCAATTCTTGCGCAGTTTTGATCAGGTCGCGTAGGCGCGCTGATCCGCTTTCATCTGATAGAACGACACACGGTTCCGGCCAGATTGCTTGCTGTGATAAAGCGCGGCATCGGCACGGCGCAACAACTCATCCATGTCATTGAGAGTCCGGCCTGAAAGGGCAATGCCGATACTTGCTCCAACAAGGAGTGGCTTGTCCTTAAACAAAATTGGCTTGGCAATGATGGTGCGAATGCGGTCGGCCATGTCACGCGCGGATCTTTGCGTCTTGGCCTTGGATTGCAGGATTACGAATTCGTCACCGCCAATGCGCGCGACAGTGTCAGTGTCGCGAATTGTGCTGCGCAAGCGGTTTGCCACCTCGGACAACACGGCGTCACCCGCATCGTGACCATATGTGTCGTTGATTGGCTTAAAGCGATCAAGATCAATGTAATGCACCGCGAAACCTTCGCCACGTTTGGCGCGGGCGATGGCCTGCTGGAAGTGTTCACGCAAAAGCCTGCGGTTGGCGAGACCGGTCAGTGGGTCGGTGAGTGCCAAATCGGCAATCAATGCCTGGTGTTTGCGGTTTTCGCTGACATCGTTGTAGCTGGTTACGAACCCACCGCTGGCCAGCGGGACGCCACGGATTTCAATTATCTGACCATTGGGTCGGCGGCGCTCATAGGCATGGGCTTCGCGCCTGCGTACAAGCTCCATTTTGCTGGCAACGATTTCGGTGACCTCACCGGGACCATATTCGCCCCGGGCGGCGTTAAAGTGGAAAAGTTCACGAAGAGAGGGATTCTGACCATCGAAAAGTGAGTCAGGATATTCGAGCAGGGCTCGCTGTTGGCGGTTGCAAACCACCACATTGAGGTCCTTGTCGGTGAGAATAATCCCTCCGGGGAAATTGTCGATGACTGCTTCGAGAAGCTTGATCCGCTCTTCCAGCACCGCAACTTTGTCCTGGGGCAGGGTTGGATCTCCTGGCTCCACTACTTTCAGCCTTACCGACATCACATCCCTCCACGCGACCGTCCCCGCAGGCGACAATCGTCATCCCCAGAATCAATTATCTCAACCCCGATATGAACTCAGACTGAACTCAGGATGGTTAGATTGCGGTTAATCGACCAGCGCTCCGGCAAGTCCGCACGCCGATTTTGCAGAGATCCAGGCGATGACAGATGTCAGCGTGGCGCCGATCATCAGGAACTCGGCAGTGAACAGCGTTACGGTGGTGGCGCAAAATTTCTGCAACCGAAATGCGGCGATGTCAGGCAATCGTCAACAACTCCTTAACGGCCGTTAAGTTTCACTGTACGATTTTGGGAATTTTCGCGGGCTTAGTGTCACTCGCGCCGCGATTCTTAACCAATGATTTACCAATCCGGCAGAAATTTGGCTCAACTGGGGAATAAGTCCTGGGGGCCAGAGGGCAGAACATGATTGTTGTCGTTGATCACCGCGCAGAGGTGGCAGAAGCTTATAAAACTACGATAGGGCGCGAAGGCTATTCCGCGATCTCGTTCGATCCCGAAGACTTTGTATCCTGGTTTCAAACCTGTCCAGAGATCGATCTCGCTTCCATTGAGGGCATTGTTCTCGGCGAATTCGATTCCCGTGAAAACATGACCCGAAATATTCGCAACCGCACCCACATTCCTGCTATCGCGTTGAGCGATGCTGCGGCATTGGATACGACGCTAAAGTTGTTCCAGGCTGGAGCTGATGATGTGGTTCGCAAGCCTGTGCATGCCAAAGAAATCATCGCGCGGCTGAGCGCCATTCGCCGCCGTCACGGGCAAGACCAAGCTTCGGCCGAACAGAATACTTTGTGGTCCGAAGATGGTTTGACAATTTTTGGCGATGGTCGCGACCCGCTGATCAACGGCAAGTCACTTGATTTGCCACGCCGCGAGCGGCGCATTCTGGATTATCTCGCGGTCAACCGTGGCCGCCGCCTTACGCGCGCTCAGATTTTTGCGGCCATTTACGGTGTGCTCGAAGAAAATGTTGAAGAGTGCGTGGTCGAAAGCCACATTTCGAAGCTGCGCAAGAAATTGCGCAACCAGCTGGGTTACGATCCGATCGATACGCAGCGTTTCCTGGGCTATCAGCTCGTTGGGCGCATGGCCGAAGCCGCGTAATAAAACTGATAGAATTTGTTTTGAGGGCGCAGACTTGTCTGCGCCCTAGTTTTTTCCGGTGGGCTTCAGCAGGTCGCCAGCCAACGAAATGATATTCTGATTTGGCGGTTGGCCGGGCGATTGACCCAGCATGGCATAAAGCTTCGGCACGAGCTGCAGCGCCCGGTCCAACTCTGAATCCTTGCCGGGCTGATAGCCACCAAGCGCGCGCAGATCGCGCAGAATCTTCATAACGATCGACCAGTTTTCTCATTTCCGTCGCGATGCGGGCTTCTTCCGCGGTGTGGGCTTTGTGCGACAACCGGGAAATCGATCCCAAAAGATCGACGGCGGGGAAACGACCTGCCGCAGCGATTCGCCGGTCCAGCACAATATGGCCGTCGAGTGTGCCACGTACCGCATCAGCCACGGGTTCGTTGTGATTATCACCTTCGACGAGCACGGAAAAAATCCCGGTAATGGTGCCACCCCCCTTGGGACCGGGGCCAGCACGCTCCAGAATCTGGGGCAGGGCGCTGAACACGCTCGGCGGAAAGCCGCGCGAGACAGGTGGTTCACCCCCTGCAAGCGCCAGCTCACGGAGAGCCTGCGCGTAACGCGTCAGCGAATCCATCATCAGAAGGACATTCTGCCCCTGATCGCGAAACCATTCTGCGATGGATGCAGCGAGCAGGGCAGCGCGCTTGCGCATCGATGCCGATTCGTCGCCGGTCGCAATAATCACGATGGATTTTGATAAGGCGGGCCCCGAATACTTCATGGACGAACTCTGTCACTTCACGTCCGCGCTCGCCGACAAGGGCGATGACAGCACAGTCGAAACCCGGCGACGCAGCAAGCATGCCCATCAAAGTTGATTTGCCAACACCCGAGCCGGCAAAGATGCCCATTCGCTGCCCATAACAAAGAGGCGTGAACAGATCGATGGATTTGACCCCAGTTATCAGCTTCGTTGTGATGGCAGCACGCTCCACTGCGGCCACAGCCTTGCCGGAGTAGGTCACACCTTTCTGGCCTTCAGGTAGCGGGCCTTTGCCATCCAGCGGTTCGGCGGTTGCGGAAATAAGCCGGCCTTTCCAGTGTTCGTGAGGATAAAAGCGCGGCTTGCCAATGGCCCTGACGGTGTCTCCCAGGTAAACTTGCGCATCGCCATCCAATGGCTTGGCAATGATCTGATCCTTGTCCACGAAAACAACTTCAGCGAGCGATTGCCCGGTCTTGCCTTTGATGGCGACGAAGTCTTCCAAACCTGCAAGATGTGACAGGCCTTTCGCAACCAAACCTTTTGGTCCAATCGCGGTGAGTTGGCCTTCCACTGAAATCATGGCACCGGGGGATCTCATCTCGGAGATGAAATCAGCAATGCCGGCGTCAGATTCGTTGAGCGTCAAATGAATTGCCTTGACTGTCGGTGCCTAGCGCGAGCCCAGCACATCGATGGCAGATTTCTGCGCATCGCTTGCGCGTTCTGAAAGACTGCTGATGGCTTCGAAAGCACGACTGATCTGGATCAGGCTTGTCATTGCCGTTGCGGCGTTGACGTTCGAGTCTTCCATGTAACCCTGAATGACGCCGTTCTGGTTGAAATCAGTCAAGGCGGTCGGCGTCTGCTTGGGCGTGAAACTCGCACCGGCGCTTCGATCAAAGCCTCCGGTGAAATCCAGTTGATAGAGACCGACCTGGCCTTTCTTGGCACCGGCTCTGCAAAATACTTCCGTCTGGCCCGATCGCAACGTCGGGACTGTTGGGATCCAGCTGAATGGATGCACCACCGGAATCGACGATCGCCGCCCCCGCGCTGTTCAAAAGGCGGCCATCACTGGCGAGTGTCAGCCGGCCGTCCCGCGAATAAGTCAACGCGCCATTGCTGTCCTGAAAGCCAAAAAAACCCTGGCCTTTCACAGCAATGTCGAGTGGATTCTTGGTCTGCGAAAGGCCGCCGTTGGATTGATCAACATGAGTATCGCCCGGCAAAGCAAAATCCGTAACCGAGGGACCGACCCGGGACGCGATGGCCTTGAAATCCAGAACCTCGCCGCGGTAGCCGACTGTATTAGGCATTGGCGATATTCTGCGCGAGGGTGGCCATGCGGCGCTCAAGCGCGATCTGGCCAGAAAGGGCAACGTAGGTGCTTGATTCCATCAGGACCAAATCTCTTGATGGACTGCAGGGAGAGAATTGTATTCATGTCTATCCCGGTGCTCTGATCCTGCCATGATTTGCACAGCGGGATTGGATTGGGCCGTGGTGTTGTTCTGCATGTCATACATGGCGAGGAAGCGCTTCACGAAGCTGTCAAGCTTCTTCGGATCCTGCATGTCTGTCCAGTTTGAATTTCTGGCCGATGATCTGCTCGCTTGCTTGTCGATGTCCACGGAAGACATTGCGGCAGGCATTCCGAGCGTGGTTCGCACCACCTCATACAGCGCCTTATCTGCGAGAATTCCATAGTTCGTCGATACGGTGGCGATGTTGGCCTTGAAATAGAGCGCAAGGCGAAGGCCGTCGCTTTGCTGCCCGGCCTGGGTCTCAAGCTGGTTTTCCAGATACTTGTCGACCGTGCTTTGCTGCAAGTGTCGTGTCGGAGGTGGTGCTTGCACCGTTGCGGGCAAAATTGAAGGCGGACACCAGCGCCTTGAAGCGCGGATCGGAAAGCTTAACCGCAAACGCATCTGAACTGTCAACGCCTTCAGTCAGCGCTTTCTTGATAAAGGCCTTGGCATAGGTCATGTCGCTCAAGCCATAGGCCTGCATCACGAAGTTGTAGATCTTCGCGTTGTTCATGAAGTCATCGACAGATTTGATATTGCCGATATTGGCCTTGAAATAGGCGATGTCGCGTGCCGCCTGGGGCTGGCTGGCGATTTGGTTCATTGTCCGCGATGCGTTCGCGGTCATGAGATTATAACTGGTAACCAGACCAACCATGAAACAACCCTGAGTTTGCGGCCGCAGCCTAGGCGGACCAGCTTGCCGCGAACTGACCTCTTTCCAATAGCTTGGCGCAAGGTTTCGGCCCTAGTTTTTGACAGAGGTTCGAGCATGACTTTTGTATTGGGTTTGGTGATCATTTGCGTCTGCCTGCTCGGCAGCTTTGTCATGATGGGCGGCCATATGGCCGTGCTGTGGCAACCCTACGAGTACGTGATCATCCTCGGTTCGGCGATGGGCGTGTTTCTGGTCGGAAACCCGATGAAGATCGTGAAAGACGCCGGAAAAGCCATGGGCGAGGCGATCAAGGAATCGATGCCGAAGCGCACTGATTATCTGGATATCCTGGCTCTCCTGTTCGTCCTGTTGCGCGAAATGCGCGCCAAGACAAAATCTGAAATGGAAGCGCATATCGACCAGCCGGGTGAATCGGATATTTTCAAGGCCTATCCCAGTGTCCTCAAGAATCACGATCTTACCACCTTCATCTGTGACTATTGCCGCCTGGTGTTGATTGGCAGCGCGCGGCCCCACGAAATTGAGTCACTGATGGAAGAAGAAATCCAGACCATCATGCGTGACAAGCTCAAGGTGTATATGGCGGTGACGGCGATTGCAGACTCGCTTCCAGCTCTTGGCATTGTTGCTGCCGTGCTTGGCGTGATCAAGGCCATGGGTGCCATTGACCAGCCGCCGGAAGTGCTGGGCCACCTCATCGGTGCCGCTCTGGTGGGCACTTTTGCCGGCATTCTGTTCTCCTACGGCCTGTTTGGGCCACTCGCATCCAAGATCAAAATAGTGCGCGAGAAGAAGGCGCGCATCTACGTCATTGCGAAGCAAACAATCATTGCATTCATGAATGGCAGCATGCCGCAGGTCGCCGTGGAACATGGCCGCAAAGCGGTGTCTGCTTACGAGCGCCCAACCGCAAATGAGCTGGAGCAAGCAACGCTTGATGCTGCCGCCAAGAAGGCGGCTTAGGCAGGAAGCGCACCATGACGACAGCAAAGCCACTCACAGCTGAACGTCTCAGGGCCGGACTTGTGCCCAAGGCAGAAAGCCTGACGCAGTTTGAGTCGTTTTTCAAATCCGTGGCCCACAATTTCTGTGGCGAACTGCAAGCTTTCAATACAGCGCCGGTGAAGTGCTCAATTGCAGGCTATACCATCGAGACCTTGTCGGCTGCGCAGCAGGTGCATCATCATTTCCGCTTTGCGTCTGGCGTCCGTCCGTTGCGGATCTGGGCTGACGCCGACAGGCCTTTTGACTATTTAATCGGGGAATTGACGTTGGGTGGCAACGGCATAGCCTCGGTGGAAAGCGACGGTCAGCGGCCGCCATCCAAGTTCGAAAGGAATCTCAAGGAAGCCGTCTTGAAGACTCTGGTTTTCACCATTCCTGCGGCAGCCAATCTCACTCATCACGTCGTGCTTGAAGAAGCCAAAGCCGAAACGGAGCAAAGGGCGCTCGATGAACCTCCAGCGGAAACCTGTGCGTGTCTTCGGCTCCTGCTCAATGCATTCTCAATGGCAGGTGAAGTGCTGATCTATTTCCGGCTTGAAGATCTGCCGCTTGTGCTCGGTGTGGTCGTGCAACCTGATGCCGACAAGGCTCCTACCGCGCGCACCGTGATGGATGACTGTCCATTTGAAGTCACGGCCTTTCTCAAACCGCAACTTTTCCCATTGGACAAGGTGCTGGGCATGAAGCCAGGTGAAATTTTTCCGCTCTCGATTGGTACGTCCAGTCCCATTTTGATCAATTTTGAAGACCGCTTCATTTGCGAAGGGGCCATGAACTTCAACAAGGACAGCATCGATATTGTGGTCCTTGACGATGCTGCCGACGAAACCATTGAACCCGTGTGATCACAACCATGTCAACCTCCAGCGAAATCAACACTTCCCCAGAAGCCAACTCTCCCGGCCAGGCGCAGGCGAACGCACTTTCGGCCTCCTTCGCGAAGGTGCCGGTTACTGTTCAGGTCATGCTTGGCTCGGCGAAACTTCCATTATCAGAGCTGCTTTCCCTGCGCGCGGGTTCACTGTTTTCGCTGGATCAGAAGCTGGGCGAGCCGATCTCGGTAATCGTCAATGGCTGCAAGATCGCAACCGGCGAGCTTTTCGTGCTCGAGGGTGAGGGCGAACGCCTGGCCGTGAAAATCAAGGAAATTGTCGGAAGTCCGCCCAGCCTATGATGCACGTCGAAACCAGGAAGATGACTGGCTCGCTGAGTGATTCCTTGCAATTGGGACAAGGCGGCTACCGCACCCAGGCGGAAAAAGTTGCGATTCTTCTCGCCTCGCTCGACAACACAATTGCGGTTGACTTGCTCAAGCGCTTTGCGCCTGCCGACGTGCGCCAGATTGTTGAATCTTCCGGCCATCTGGGTTCGCTCAACTCCGGCGATGTCGAACCGCTCATCGATGAGTTTACCACTGAATTTGTCGAGGCACTGGGAATCTCCGCTGGATCGACTGAAATCATTTCGCTTCTCGAGGCTGCGTTTCCGGCCAAGGAACTTGCCGCCATCATGGGCAAGGACCAGCCCGAGGAAGGTGAGAGCGTTTGGGTCAAGTTCAAAGCTGGCCTTGAAACCACGTTGGTGCCCTATCTTTTGGACGAAGGCGAGCAGACGACTGCTGTTGTCTTGTCCCGGTTGCCGCCGGACCTGAGTGCACGGTGCATTGCTCTTCTTCCGCGGGGCATTTCCAAGAATGTCGTTTCACGCATGCTGAGCCTCAATGATGTGGCGTCCGTTGCCGTCCGAGCACTGGAAGCGACTTTGTCCGAAGACTTCTTCACTGTCGCTGCCGGCAAGGACAAGAGCTCCAAGATCGACAAGATGGCCGCGGTGGTCAACAAGCTTGACCGGCAGCAGTCGTCGGATCTGCTGGAAGATCTGGCAAAAACCAATCCGGAAGAAATGAAAACGCTGCGCAAGATGATCTTCATGTTCGAAGACATTGAAAAACTTGAGCAGAAATTCCGTACCCGCCTGTTTGACCGTGTTCCGACCGAACTTGTCATTCCGGCACTTTTCAGCGCCGAAGCGGGGCTGAAGGAAGGCATCCTGTCTTCGCTGGGCGCACGTGCGCGGCGCATGGTCGAGTTCGAGCTGCAAGGCGATACGTCGCAGCCACGCAAAGATACAGTTGTGGCACGGCGCAAGATTGCCGATTTGGCAGTTCAAATGATCCGCAGCGGTGACATCGAAATTCCTGAAGTGGCGAAGAGCCGAAGGCAGCAGCCGCTCAATGAGCGATATCGCTGACCGCGAAAGCAAGACCGAAAAGCCTTCTCACAAACGCATCACCGACACGATAGAGAAGGGCAATGTACCCTTTTCGCGTGAGACCGTAACCTTTGCCTCCTTGGCGGCAGCACTTTTGGCCATCACGCTTGTTGGAGCCAGCTCAACCCATAAGCTTTTCCTGGTGCTGCAGAACTCTTTTGATCATCTCGATGAGATTTCATTCGGCAATGGCACGGATGCTGCCTTCACCATTCGCACGTATTTCACAGGCGGCGTTTCTGACATTGCTTCCCTTTGTGGCCGTGGTCGGCATAGGCGGGATCATCGGCTCCATTGGCCAGAATGTTCCCAGCGCCGCGCTTGACCGGCTTATGCCGAAATTTGAACGGATCTCGCCCGTTGCAAATGCCAAACGCATTTTTGGCACGCAGGGCCTTATGGAATTTGCCAAGTCCATTGCCAAGATCGCGATTGTGGCTTTGCTCCTCTATCATGTGTTCAGTGGAAATTTTGCGGAACTCGCAGGGGACCTCGCCGCCGACATTGGCAATTTGCCAGCACACATCCTTGATTTTTCCAAATCGATCCTGGCGCCAATTTGTATTTTTGCCTTTTTGCTTGCCATGCTTGATACGGTCGTCACGCGCATCAAGTGGCACAAAGATCTGCGCATGACGCGGCAAGAAGTGAAGGAAGAATTAAAGCAGACTGAAGGTGACATGCAGCTCAAGGAGCGCATCAAGGCCATTGGCCGCCAGCGTGCGCGCAAACGCATGATGGCGGAATTGCCGAAAGCCACGATGGTGGTTGTCAATCCCACTCACTTTGCCGTGGCGCTACGTTACGTGCCAAGCGAAGGCGGGGCGCCCGTCGTGATAGCCAAGGGCCTCGATAGCCTGGCACTCAAGATCAGGGAATTCTGTGCAAACAACAATATTTCCGTGATCGAGGACAAGCCTTTGGCGCGTTCACTTCACAAGTCATGTGAAGTTGGCTCGATGATCCAGCCCGAATTCTACCAGGCCATCGCAGAGATCATCCACTACATTGAAATGCGCAAGCGTCTGGCGGCCCGCCGTCTCGCATAAGGTTGGTGCAAGCCCGGCATGATAGCCCGAGCATGGGTTGGTATGAGGCTGGCTTTGGATATTTTTTCGGTAGTGTCGCGTCATGTGGATTATCTGGGCCAGCGTTACTCCGTTGCTGCCGAGAATGTCGCGCATTCTGATTCGCCCGGCTTCCGCGCCAAGCAAATCGGCGATTTCCAGCAGGCCCTGACGGATGCCGGAGGCCTTGAATTGGCCAAAACATCTTCCAGCCACCTGAATGGCAGCACCGATCCATCAGGTGACTACGAAGTCTCTTTCCAGAATAACCAGGATGTCTCGCATTCGGGCAACGATGTGGTGCTCGAAAAGGAGATGGCCACAATCGGCGACACATCGCGGCAGATGTCATTCGACACCGGCATCGCCCGCATGTTCCAGCATATGTACCTCATGAGCGTGAAGAGCTGATCATGACTGATCCTATTTCATCTGCCGGCGCCACAGCATTTTCGGGCCTCTATGCCCAGTCTTTGCGCATGAAGGTGATTGCCGAGAATATCGCCAACGCGGATTCGACCGGCAAGACCGCAGGGTCCGATCCCTACCGTCGCAAAACGGTAAGCTTTTCAGGAAGTTTATGACTCGACCAAAGACGCGTCGGTCATCATGGCAGATCCCGAATGGCGTCGACACGACGCCGTTCCGGACCGAGCATCATTCCAGGCCATCCGGCCGCCGACAAGGATGGAAATGTGAAGATGCCCAATGTGAACATGATTGTTGAGATGACCGACATGAAGCAGGCGCTGCGTTCCTACGAGGCTAATCTGCAAGTGATCAAGCAGGGCAGGGACATGGCCTCGAGCCTTGTCGATCTCTTGAGGAGTTACGGCATGATTGAGCGCTGCGATCATAGGCTTTGGCTGCGGCAATGCCCAGCGCAATCGACCACAGGCCCTGCTTCTGCTGGCGGCATGGTCAAGGATGTGGGCGATTTCGCCAAGCATCTGGCCCAGGCTGTTCAGCAGGGCGAAAGCGCCGCTGCGGCCGGCATCAACGGCACCATGCCCGTCCAGCAGGTCGTGCAACAAGTCATGGAAGCCGAACGCGCGGTGACCACGCTGGTTTCCGTCCGCGACAAGGCGGTGAGCAGCCTTCTCGAACTGACCCGAATGCAAGTGTGAGGTAGTAATGCGTATTCTTTCGATTGCCGCAACCGGCATGAGCGCTCAACAAACCAATGTTGAAGTCATCGCCAACAATATCGCCAATGCCAATACGACCGGCTTCAAGCGCTCGCGCGCTGAGTTCACCGATCTTCTCTATCAAATGGAGAAGAATTCGTCGGTGCCTTCAGTGTCAGCGGAGACAATCTCATTCCAGAAGGCGCCGAGCTTGGACTTGGCGTCAAGCTGTCGTCGATCCGCACGATCAATATCCAAGGACCGATTGTAAACACGGACAACCAGCTTGACCTCGCAGTTAACGGTCAGGGCTGGTTGCAGGTGCAGGGTGCAAATGGCCAGACCGTCTATACGCGTGATGGCAGCCTGAATACTGATGCCAACGGTCAGATTGTGACGGGTGATGGACTCGCCTCTGATCCCCAATATCACCATTCCTCAGAACACGACCGCTGTCACCGTCAACAAGACAGGCGAAATCTTCGCGACCGTCGGCAACGGCACGAGAAACCAGCCTTGGCCAACTGACGCTCGCGCAACTTCGTCAATCCGGCAGGCTTGCATGCCCTGGGTGGCAACCTGTTTCAGGAAACAGAAGCTTCAGGTGCGCCGACAACAGGCAATCCTGGAGACACGTCATTCGGCACCCTTGAGCAGGGCTATCTGGAACAATCTAACGTCGACCCTGTGCAGGAAATCACTGATCTGATTTCAGCGCAGCGTGTCTACGAATTGAACTCGAAGGTCATCCAGGCTGCTGACGACATGTCGAGTGTCATCACCAAGGGCATGCGCTGATCCGTGCGGACTTTCGCCCATAAAGTACTCGCCTTTGCGGCTCTACTTTGTGCGGCGTTGCCAGTGCTCGCTTCGGCAGAAGTTATGTCTATACCGGTGCCGGTTCGTGCAGCTCCAGGCTGGCCAGGAGATCGGTGCCACAGATTTTTTTTCCAAGGATTTCGAAGTCACCCCGGTTGCCAAGGCCAATTTTGTCACTGATTTTGGGCAACTCGACCGGATGATGGCCACCAAATCGCTGATCCCGGGCAAGCCGGTGCCACTGAGCGCCATCGAGACCGTTCCAGCAGTCCGCAAAGGCAAGATCACAGTCGCGCACTTCATCGCAGACGGCATTGATATCCAGGGTGTGCTTATTCCGCAGCAGGATGGCGGGATTGGCGACATCGTTTCTTGCCGCAATCCCGCGAGCGGCGTGACAGTGAATGCCCAGGCTCAGTCTGATGGCAGCCTGAGCGTTTCAGCAAAATGAAACTCCTGCGCTGGATCTTGTTCGGCATGGCCATGTTGGTCTGCCACGCAGCTTGGGGTGAAAGCCGCATCAAGGACATTACTACTGTCCAGGGTATGCGGGACAATCAACTCGTCGGCTACGGTCTGGTGTTAGGTCTTGCAGGCACTGGCGATAGCCTGAAGGCCGAACCCTTCACTGAAAGCTCCATGCAGTCGATGCTGCAGAAACTGGGCGTCAAAGTTGAATCGGGTTCCATGGGCTCAAAAAATGTCGCAGCAGTGGTCGTCACTGCGACCTTGCCGCCTTTCATTGCCCAGGGCAGCCGCATTGATGTCAGTGTTTCTTCTCTTGGCGATGCGACTTCGCTCAATGGCGGCATTCTGGTGATGACTCCTCTGCTTGCCGCCAATGGTGAGGTATTCGCGGTGGCGCAGGGCCCCGTGGCTGCTGGCGGTTTTTCGGCGGGCGGTGCGGCCACAACGGTAACGCAGGGCGTGCCGACGACGGGACGTATTCCGAACGGAGCCATCGTCGAAAAGGATAATACGGCAGACATCAACAGTCTCGACAATTTTGCGCTTCAACTCACCAATCCGGATTTCAGAACTGCGACATTGGTTGAGAAGGCTATCAACTTCTATGCTCTGAAGCATTTCGGTTCAAAGATTGCACAGGCGCATGACTTCCGCAGCATTGATATTCAACGGCCAAAGGCCTTGTCAGCTTCACAGCTTTTCTCAGAAATTGGCGAACTAAAGATTGAGCCGGAGACCGCTGCCCGCATCGTCATTGACGAGAAGAATGGAACAATCGTTATGGGCGAGAATGTACGCTTGTCGCCAGTGGCCGTGTCCCATGGCAATATTGTCATCAAGGTCACCGAGCAGCCCATCGCTTCGCAACCTCAGCCGCTCTCGGATGGCAAAACGGTCGTGCTGCCGTCCACCGATGTGTCGGTCGATCAGAGCAATTCCAAACTGGCGATCTTGCAGGGACCGACGCTCGAAACGCTGGTGACCGGGCTCAATCGCATGGGCCTCAAACCCTTGGACATGATCGCCATCCTTCAGTCAATCAAGGCGGCTGGTGCCTTGCAGGCGGAGCTCATCATTCAATGAGTGGATTTGCCTCTCTCCATAAATTCAGAGTCGTTTCAGCCTCGGGACTGGCGATTGCATGCCTTTGCATAAGTGGACTGGGAGCAAAGGCTGATGACGCATCCACACCATTGCCTTCGCCGACAGGCTCACTGTCACGAGACTATTGTGACGCCTTCCTTCAGGATGCCCAGAAGGCGCGCGACAACCGCGCCAAGGCAGAGCTTCAGGGCATGCAGAATGACATTGCAACCAAGCTCAAAGAATTGGACCAGAAAACCGCACTTTTGCAGGACTGGGTGGGCAGGCGGCAGGAAATCTTGGCTCAGGCGACGGACGCCATCGTCAAGATCTATCAAACCATGGACGCATCCTCGGCCGCGACCGAGCTTTCCAAGCTTGATGATCTGACGGCGTCGGCCATTTTGCGCAAGCTTAACCCAAAGAAAACCAGCGCTATCCTCGTTGAGATGGAACCCAAAAAGGCTGCCATGCTGGTTGCAATTATGGCCGCGGATTCGAAGCTACTACAGGGCGATAAATCGTGAAGTCAGTCAATCGTATTGGAGTGCATTTGTTGCTGTGCCTGCTCACTGGCCGGGTGCTCGAAATATACTGATCGGCTTCATGAATGGGCGCCCGATCTGTCACCTGTTGGCAGCGGTCTCAATGACAATATTCAGACGGATTCGATCAACCAGGCCATGACACCCGACACCAATGACCGCACGAACTTGGGTTGGCGGTCCGGCAGATTACTTCCGCGATGCTCGCGCCCACCAGGTTGGCGACTTGGTGACTGTCAAAGTCTCGATGAATGACAATGCAAAATTCGACATTTCCACAGATGGTCAGCGTAAGGCGTCCTATGCCGGTTCGGCGACTGCTGCGACCCCGCTACCTTTTCTGAATGGCACCGGTTCCCTCAACAGTTCACTGAGCGCCACAAATTCCGGGCAGGGCACGGTGCAGCGGTCGGAAAAGCTGAATATTGCCGTGGCCGCCATCGTACGTCAGGTGCTGCCCAATGGTTCGCTTGTTGTGCAGGGCTCGCAGGAAACGCTGGTCAACTACGAAAAGCGCATTGTGCGGATTTCCGGGATCGTCGATCCCCGCAACATCGCGCCCGACAACAGCATAGAGTATGACAGGATTGCCGAGGCTCGGATTGCCTATGGTGGCTCTGGCAACGTAAACGACCAGCAACGACCCCATTGGGGCATGCAAATTTGGAACAAGCTTAATCCCTTCTAATTGCCGTTGTGGCTGGCGGCGAAAAGCCAAAGGGCGGCATCGTCAAGCTTCTCAGCCAGAAGTCCGTTTGGGTATGCAACTTTGGGACAAGATTAGTCCCTTCTAATTGCCCGCATGGCGGATAGTGAAAAGCCAAAGGGCGGTATCGTCCAGCTTCTGGTGCCGGTGCTGATGATTGCCGTGGTCGGCCTTGGCACGGGCTTTGGCTTGTCCAAAATGCTGGCCAAGCCGCCGGATTCCATTGCGCCAGGCCCAACCGTGGCCAAGCCCGCCGCTGTTGCTGCTGCCACACCCACAGATCCCATCAGCAAGACTGGTCCCGAGGCTGCACCTGCCGCAGTTGATACCCATGGTGATAAAGCGGCCGATGCCGATGCAAAGGCTGAGGCGCACAGTGACAGCCTTCTTGCTTCACAACAGAAAGCGATGGCGCTCGATCTCGGTGATACGGCACTGGTGCCCTTGATACCTGTCGTTGCCAATCTGGCCGTACCCAGCACGTCCTGGATACGCCTGGAAGGTTCGCTTGCGGTTCGGAAGTCGGGTGATGCAAAGCCGGCAGACATTGCGCAAGTCGTGACCCCGAAGATTCTCGAATACCTCAAGACTCTCAAACTGACTGATGTCAGCGGACCTGACAGCGTCAGTTTCCTCAATATGGATCTCAATGAAATTGTGCGAAGCGCTTCTGGTGGCCAGGTCCGAGCCGTATTGATGACGGGCTTCATCGTCGAATGAAGCGTGTTTACTTTCTGTTAGCTGCATTTCTAATGCAGACGGGATTTGCGCTGGCTCAGGCCGCGCCATCCACCACACCGAGCACTGGCCAGTTTGTTCAAGGTCTCGAGGGGTTGGCCTCGGGCCGGATCATACAATATATATTGTTGTTCTCGGTTCTGTCGCTGGCGCCCAGTATCGTGGTGATGGTGACCAGTTTCACCCGCATCATTGTGGCCCTTTCATTCCTGCGCAGTGGCCTTGGCATGCAAAGCACACCCGCCAATGTAATCCTGATCTCCCTGGCTCTGTTTCTGACCAGCTTCATCATGGCGCCAACCCTGGACAAGGCGTGGACGGACGGCATCAAACCCTATTCTGACGGACAGATCACGGAGCAGGACGCTTTTGACAAGACAACGGGCCCGTTCAAAGACTTCATGCTTCATAATGTGCGAGAGAAAGAACTGGCGCTATTTCAAGGTCTTGCGTCAGAATCCGAATTTGGTGCCGAGCCTTCGGCCAATGATCTTCGCATTCTGGTTCCGGCCTTCATGCTTTCGGAATTGCGCCGCGGTTTTGAGATCGGCTTTCTCATTGTCTTGCCATTCCTCATCATTGATCTCGCGGTTGCGACCATCACCATGTCCATGGGCATGATGATGCTGCCGCCAACGGTGCTTTCGCTTCCGTTCAAGATTCTGTTCTTCGTGCTGATTGACGGCTGGACGCTTCTTGCCGGCAGCCTCGTCCGCTCTTTCCACTGATCGTAAGCGAAAATTCATGTTAACTGCTTTGGCAAAGTGCAAAGCTTGCCCGTAACTGAATTTTAAAGTCTCGCGTCTACATTGATACACATGTCAGGGCGCACACGCGCGGCAGTCTCGCATTTCCTGATATTCCGGCTCTGATCCGGCATGTTTCCCCAACCAAGATCGAATTATTTGGAGTCGTAACATGTCGAGCATTTTGACAAACACCGCTGCCATGACAGCGCTGAAGAACCTGATGTCAATCAACAGCCAGTTGACTGCCACCCAGAACCGCATTTCCACCGGCCTCAAGGTCAGCAGCGCCCAAGATAACGCTGCCTACTGGTCGATTTCCACCACCATGAAGTCGGACGAGAGCTCCATCAAGACCGTCAATGACGCTTTGAGCCTCGGCTCTTCCGCAATCGATGTTGCCTATAACGGCACCAACCAGGCCTTGACCATTGCCCAGAAGATCAAGGACGACCTGACCTCTGCCACCGCCCAGGGCGTGGACCGCACCAAGATCCAGGCCGACATCACCCAGCTGCAGAGCCAGCTCAAGAGCATTGCTGACTCAAGCTCGTTCTCCGGCAAGAACATTCTTTCGGTGGACTCGGGCGCCACCACATATAATGCCACGATGTCCATCGTTTCGTCCTATACCCGCGGCGCCACGGGCATCACGATCGGCACGATCGATGTGAGCGTCACTTCTTCGAAGCTTTTTGATTCGAACGGCGCTGCCGGCATCTTGGACAAAACCTTCGCCGCTGGCACGGGCACGACTTCGGTTTCGACGCTTGACGTGTCGGCTTTGACCGACTCGGCTACTGACCAGGCGACGCTGACCCAGATGATCAACGGTGTTGACGCTGCCATCAGCTCGATGACCACTTCCGCTGCCAATCTTGGTGCCGCACAAACCCGCATCTCCAGCCAGCAGTCGTTCATCCAGAGCTTGACGGATTCGATCGACAAGGGTGTTGGCGCCCTGGTTGATGCCGACATGACTACGGAATCGACGAAGCTGCAGGCTCTGCAGGTTCAGCAGCAGCTTGCCACGCAGGCCCTGTCGATTGCCAACCAGAGCTCTTCAGCCATCCTGAGCCTCTTCAAGTAAGAGCACAGGCCATATAACTGAATTCCTTAGGGAAGCGTCCCGTCTTCGGGCGGGCGCTTAACCTTGGGTTAACTATATTGTCCCAAATTAGGCTTCATGACGAAGGTGGCTCCGGCTACTTGGCATGAAGCCTTTTCGTCGTCCCCGGCACGGTCCGGAATGTCGCACTTCTGTTGATGACAAACGAAGGGTTTTGGGATGACGAGTATTAATACCAACCGTGCGGCTATGACGGCGCTTGAAGCCCTGCAGGCAACACAAAGCAAACTAGATCAAACTCAGGAACGCATTTCAACCGGCCTCCGTGTGAACGGGGCACAGGACAATGCGGCTTATTGGTCGATCGCGACCACGATGAAGTCCGATAATTCCTCGCTCTCGACCGTCAAGGATGCGCTGGGACTCGGCTCGGCGAATGCGAATATCACTTACACGGCGCTGAACTCCGCCATTACCGTTGCGCAGCAGATCAAGGACAAGCTCGTCGCAGCAGCACAACCCGGTGTTGATAAAGCAAAGATCCAGGCAGAAATCGCCTCTTTGCAAGGGCAATTGAAGTCCACAGCCGATTCGGCCAGCTTCTCCGGTGAAAATTGGCTTTCCGTCGATTCCGGTTCTCCGGGCTACAATCCTACAAAGTCGATCATTTCTTCGTTTTCACGTGGTGCAAGCGGCGTCTCGCTTCAAACCATCACTTTCAATGACGACAATGTGAAGCTTTACGATGCAAACAACCAGTCGGGCATCCTGGACGCGACCGATACGACAACCAATGGCAACGTGCAGTATTCGGTGGCGACACTCGATATCTCTACAATGACTGACTCGGCCAATGACACCGCCGACCTGACGCAGATGATCAACTGGGTTGACAAGGCGGTCCAGAAGATGACGACGGCTGCCGCCGACGTTGGCGCCCTACAGACGCGCATCACAGCGCAATCGAGCTTTGTCCAGTCTCTCATGGATGCCATCACCAGCGGTGTGGGCACATTGGTGGACGCCGACATGAGCGACGAGTCGACCAAACTGCAAGCCCTGCAGGTCCAGCAACAGCTCGGCACGCAGTCGCTGTCCATTGCCAATCAAAGCAGTCAGGCGATCTTGGCTCTCTTCAAATAAGCGGACCTAGAACGTTCGCATTGATCGCTCGTCTCTATTCTGTGAGTTAACTTATGAAGTTTCTCAATCTGGTGGTGGCGGCCCTCAAAAACCTTGGCATGAGGCGGGCGATGCCGCTCGTTGTCGCGATGCTGGTTTTTGCGGCCCTCCTTACTGCGAGTTTCGTGCTTTTCAACAAGCCGGTGCGGCAGGTTCTGTATTCGGGCCTTGGCCCGGATGATGTGAACCAGATCGGGCTTGTTTTGTCGGAAGCGGGCATTCCCTTCGATGTCAACGAGGCGGGCACATCTGTTCTTGTCGATTTCGGCAAGACGGCTCAGGCGCGCATGATCCTGGCAGAGAAGGGTTTGCCCAAAAGCGACAAGTCTGGCTACCAACTCTTCGACCAGATGGGATCCCTGGGCCTTACTTCCTTCATGCAGCAGATCACGCGGGTGCGCGCACTTGAAGGTGAACTCGTCCGCACCATCCAACAGCTTGATGGCATCAAGACAGCCCGCGTTCATCTGGCTCTCAAGCCGGACAACAGCTTTCACACCAAGGACGACCAGCCGACCGCGTCGGTGGTGATCCGCACCACTGGCCGGCCGTCTGAATCGACGATCGGCTCCATCCGGCAAATCGTCGCCGCGGCCATTCCCGGCATGCTGCCCGAGCATGTGACTGTCCTGACGACAGACGGCACCTTGCTGAATGCCGGCATTGCCACGTCGTCTGAGGGCGACAAGATGCTGGATTTGGAAAAATCGGTCTCGCAAGAAACCCAGGAACGGATTGAACGCACCCTGGCTCCGATTGCTGGCATGAACAATGTTCGCGTCAGCGTTACCACCAGCCTGAATATCGACAAGCGCCAGATCAGCGAAACCAATTTCGATCCAGATTCAAAAGTCGAACGCTCGATGCGTACAGTCAAATCGTCTGATCAAAGCAGCGATGGAAGTGGCGGTGGCCAAAGCGTCTCTGTTGACCAGAATATTCCCCAGGAAGTGAAGTCTGCCTCGGGTGGCGGCGGTGACCAGAACTCCAAGAAAAAGGAAAGCAAGGAAGAGACGGTCAATTACGAGGTCAACAGCAAACAGACCGCGACGCAGTCGGATGGTTACCGTGTCGACAAGCAGTCGGTCGCCGTCGTGCTGAACCGTCAGGCTCTGGAGAAACTTCAAGGGCCTAATGCCGATCCCAAGAAAATCGATGCACAGGTCGCCGATATCGAGGACATTGTCAAATCGGCGGCGGGCTTTGATGAAAAGCGTGGCGATCTGGTGCATGTCACAGTCGTCGATTTCGCTCCTGAAGATGCCACGCTTGAGCCTTTGAGCGGTCCTTCTTTCATGGAAATCCTGAAGGGTAACCTGGGCACCATGATCAACGCCTTGGCCCTGATCGGTACGGCGATCGTTGTTCTGATGCTTGGCGTGAAGCCAGTGCTGCGTTTCATGGCGGAGCTTGGACGCGAGCCGCCTCGCGTTCCTGAGCAACAGATGCTTGGTGCGGCCAATGGAATGGCGAGCCTTGGATCTGACCCGAGTCTCGGCCTACCGGGCTCATCCGAATTCGCCAGTTTTGGCGACTCTGGGCGTATCGATCCCAATGATCCCCGTGACCGGCTAAACCGTGTTGTAGGCGGGGATGTAAATCGGGCGGCGCAAGTTCTCAAGCAATGGCTTTCGACGAACGCTGACGAGGCCGCATGATCCCGCTGGCCGAATGGTCCCGCAAGCGGCCAGCGCGGGGGTTTTTTTCCAATGGAATGTTGTCGGAATTTGACGACAGCGCCGAATCTTCTGCTGCCGACTTTGATGCCATTGTCGAAGGCTTGCTCGATGTGAGCATGCTGAATGTGCGTTGCGACGAGGCAAACATTCAGCAGGCGAAAGCCGGCAATCTCGTTCATGAGTTTGCAGGAAGATTGCGTGCGACCGTCGAGACTTTCTCGTCAACAACGAGGACAGTGTGGAGTGAAACGTTCAATGCCATATTGCGTCCCTGGCTCGGAATGCAGATTTCTCAATCCGCCGTTGAGGATTTCTGCAACGCAATCGCCGTCGCCTTGGGCAAGGATGTTGCCAAGAATCTCGTAGCCGAGGTGCCCGATGCTTTTCAGGAAGCCGTGAAGCAAAAACTCGCTGATCTTGAAATTCCAGTCATAACTCAACTTGTCTGACGATGATGAGCTTCACGCTCGTCTAGGCAATACCTCAATCAGGACAGAGATCGGAGCCTGGCAAGAACGCCTCAAAAGTCTGCTGCCATGATGGATCTTGAGGAAAAGCCCGAAAGGCACGGTGAGATCCTCATTATTCGCCGGAGCCATGGAGGTGATCATGATGGTCACCACGGCGGTGGCTGGAAGATTGCCTATGCCGATTTCGTGACCGCAATGATGGCGTTTTTCCTTGTCATGTGGTTGGTCAACTCGGCCAATGAATCGACGCGGTCGCGCGTAGCCAGCTACTTCAACCCCATCAAGATGACTGACCCTGCGCCGGGAGGCAAAGGTCTCAAGGACATCAACAACACCAAACATTCCGAGAGCAAGACAAACGTCGACACCGTGAGCAGCTCGGACAAGACTGGTGATGTGTCGGAAAACAAGGGTGCCGGCAAGACCGACGCCACGCAAAGCTCTGCAGAAAAAGTAGAGGATCAGCTCATGCATGATCCCTACAAGGCACTGGACAAGATTGCATCGGAGGGCAGTGGCAAACCCGCGGGACGCATGGTTGAAGTCGTGACCGAAAAGACCGGCGATCCCTTTGACCCGAAGGCCTGGGAGGCGCTACGCGAAGGCAAGAAGAGCAGCGACGTCGGCGAAATAGAGTCTGAAGCTAATTCAACGGCTGCAGATGTTGTGGTCAAATCTGCGTCACAGGGCGGGGCCTCGTCCAAAGTGATTGAGAATGCCAGCGACAAGATTTCTGACGGCAAGGCGAGCGACGGCAAACAGGAGCCGGGTACGGCCGCAACCGATCTTGGGACTGATGCCAATATGGAGGTCGCTGCCGCAACGCTACGTGGCACCAATGTGGACCTTGCCGGCATTTCCAAGGATGTGAAATTGCCCGCCGCTGCCAGCCCATCCACTTCAGACAAGGCGGCCAGCGCCAAGACTGCAGAAGAGAAACCGGCAGATCAAAAGGACAAGGCTGATATCAAGCCTGCAGATCAGGCCCAGGCAGAAGCGACGCGCAAGGAAATTGTCGATGCGGCCGTGCAGGCGGGAGTGGAAGATAGCGTCAATATAATCGTGAAAATGACAGATGAAGGCCTGCTCATCATCCTGAGTGATAAAGCTGATCATTCCATGTTTGAAATCGGCTCTGCGGCTCCGACGCCACCGCTTGTTGCGGTGGTTGGTGCGATCGGCAAAATACTCGAGAAAGACAATGGCAAGGTCGTGATCCGTGGACACACCGATTCCCGGCAATATCACACGCTGCGCTATGACAACTGGCAGCTTTCAACATCACGCGCGCACATGGCGAGTTATATGCTGGTGCAAGGGGGGCTTGAGGAATCGCGCATCTTCAAAATTGAAGGTTATGGCTCAACGAGTCCGCTTGAAAATACAGATCCGCTGGCAGCAGAAAACCGGCGGGTGGAATTCCTACTCAGAAAGTAGGTGAAAATCGTGAAACTTCCCAAGCTCGGAAAAAAGACGATCATCGCACTGGTTGCCCTGCTTGTGATTGGTGGTGGCGTAGGTAGCTTCCTGCGCTTTGGTCCAAAGGTTCCGATCATTCAGACGACGCTGGCCAAGATTGGCTTCGAGAGGGACGATGCAAATGATCCCAATTCACTTGCCGCTCTGGCGATTCTTGACAAGGCCGACACTGATTTGGAAAGCAGCGATGCCAATGTGATAGCCAACAGCGCTTTGGTCAAACAGGTCCGACAAATCCAAGTGGAACTCGCGGCCATGGCTCATGGTGATGATGCAGCGAATATGCGCCTGAAGGATGCCATGATCCAGGTTCGCCAGACACTCAGCGATCCTCCGGATACGATGGATGGTTCGGAAGTTGATGCGGTGACGATCTATGTCCTCTCCGGCGGCATGCCCGAACTTGGCGATCTTGTCCTGCAAAAGATCAGAACCAGCACCCGCCGCAGGCAGATGTTGGAAGCTGCCATCGCCTTTGTGAAGGGAGATGAAAAGGTCGCCAAAGCCAAACTTCTGAAACTGGACCCTGCGGGTTTTCCACCACCCGTTGCTGCCCGTCTTTTGATGATGCAGTCGCAACTTCAGGCTGATCAAAGTTATGAAAAGCGGCGCGATATGCTGGCCGAGGCTGCAAACATGATGCTTGGTACATTGGTGGAAGAAGCGTCGACGCGCCGTCTTGCGGAATTCTCTGCCGCCCAACTTGTCAATCGGGATTTTGTCTACTGGGCCCAGCGTTATGAAAGGCGCTTTCCGCGCTCGCTGTATTTCAATGATTTCGTTCTCGATCTGGCCAACGGCATCATGAATTTTGAGAAGAACAAGTCCGGCATTTCTGAGCTTGATCTTAATCTTCTCATCGACAGTCTTCCGTCTGAGGGGCAGGCCACCTTCTTACAGGCCTTGCAAACCGCTGCCTTGCGTGATGGCCAGAAGCGATTATGCCACTATGCCTTCACCAAGATTTCCAAGCGGGCATTGGAAATTGGCGCAGATTACTCCAGGGCGAGGCTTTATGACATGGCCTGTGCCGTGGGCGAAGGAGGCATCGCTCCTGAGGAATTGGCACTTTTGGACGGGAAAATGGCTGATCCCGCGGACCAACAACTGCTGAAATCAGCGGCACTCTTGGCGACAGGCATTGCTTTTGCCGATGCGCCATCGCTTCCTACGGCTTACGGGCCACAACGGCCCTTTGAGGATTTTGATGCCATCCAACAGCTCGGCGCAAGTGTCGCACAACAATTGAAGTCTACAGATAAGGCTTTGGAGGGAGTTGCGCAGTGAAAACCATCGATCCAGGAAATGGTGGTGGCAACAATCTGGGGCCAGGCGTCACAGCTTTCCCGAAGAGGCCTGGTGCAGCAGGGACGGGCCGCGGCGTTTCTGGGCGCAATGTCAACAAGCAGGCTTCATTTGTGCAGCTGTCTGACTATCGCCAGGCCAAAATGAAGGCCGAAGCCGCTGCAGCCCAAAAAGAGAAAAAGCCTGAAAATTCCAATGTTGATTTCACTGCGCTGCAGGGCGAATTCGGATCGCTGCTTGGGCAAGTCGAGGAAAAGTTTGCGCGACGCGAACCTGGTGCCGATAGCCGGAACGACAGTGACGATCGAGAAAATGCCAGCAAAGACGACGAAATGGAAGGCGAGACAGGCCCTTCAGCAATTCTGAGCGCTCCATTTTCGCCCGGCTTTGCCGCAGGCTTGATGGCTTTTGGTTCTTTCCATCATTTATCCGCCAAAGTTGAAAGCGAGCATGGAAAAGTCGGGCCTGACGGGCAAAGCAATGGAAAAGCTGCCACGGCAAAGCTGTCCACGCCGGGAGAAATCCCCGATGTGCCGGCCGCTCATGCTGGATCTCCCGAGAAGGGCAAAACACAGCAGAGTTTGGACACGCCAGATGCTTCTGATTTCATTTCCGGCTCGCAGGGCAAACTCTCTATCCCGACACCTGAAAACCTTCCAAAAATACAAGGTAAACAACCTGGTGCCTCTAAGCAGATGGGCGCGGAAAGCAAAGATTTAAGACCTACTTCCAACAAAACTGCGGGCACTTTGATGGATCAGATGCCTATCGGTCCCGGAGGTGCTCAATCTCCTGCACCATCACCGACACTGCAGGTGGCTGACCGCATTGTGCAAGAGGTGCCGAATCTTTCCAGCGTTGGCGTTGCCAACACAATTGTGCTGCAGACCCCTAGAGTTCTGGCAATCACGCTCCATCCTGAAGGTTTGGGCGATGTCTCCGTGCGTCTGAGTTCAAGCAACGGGAAAATCAAGATCAGTCTGGATTCCGATCTGCCATCGACTTCCGACAGCCTCAAGGCCGGATCTGCAGAGCTGGTGAAAGCTTTGCAACAAGTGCTGCCCGGGTTTGCGGCAGATAATCTCGACTTTTCTTCCAAAGACCAATCCGCGCAAAACCAGGCGCCGGGGCAAAATTTCAACAATCCGAACTTCTCTGGTGATGGATCGCAATCAGGACAGTTGCAACATGGTGGAAGACAAGACGGTTCTGGCTTTTCCCCAGGTACGGCCCAGGATGGATTTGGGCACAGTTCAGCGGATGCTGCGCCTCAGTCTTCAGGTGTTCGCCGCGACGCTGCTGGCGATATATATCTCTAACACTGGAGCGACCGCTGCCATCCAAGATGGCAAGGCCTGCGAGCAGTTTCTCCCAGCCATTTCGCAATCAGAAAATGTGCCGCTTGGTGTGCTTTATGCCGTCGGCATGACGGAATCCGGCAACAAGGGCAGCCTCCATCCCTATGCGCTGAATGTGCAGGGCAGATCAGTCATCACCTATTCGCAGAACGATGCCATGCGTGAGTTTCAAAAGGCGCGACGCCAGGGCGTCAAGCTCATTGATCTTGGCTGCATGCAGGTCAATTTCTATTACCACGGTTCGAATTTTCCGTCGGTCGAGGCGATGCTCGATCCACACACCAACATCCTTTATGCGGCACGGTTTCTGAAGCAGCTGAAGGAAAGTGAAGGCGGATGGACAGCAGCCGTTGCGCGCTATCATGCCAGCCCACGCAAGCCAGCTGAGCAAAAACTTTACGTGTGTACCGTCATCAGGAATCTGGTGGCCACTGGCTTTGGTGCGTGGACCGACGAGTCGCGCAACTTTTGCCGCTACTACAGGTAGAACAGGTAAAAGGTTGGCGAATTACAGCCTGCCGCAAGATGCACATGCGAAACTCGTCGCAGTCAGTGGGAGCTTATGAATGAGCCTTTATGGAGTTATGCGCACAAGTGCCTCGGGTATGGCCGCGCAGGCCAGCCGCATCTCGGCTGTTTCAGACAATGTCGCCAATTCTAACACTTCGGGTTACAAGGAAGTGGAGACGCAATTCTCCTCGCTTCTGATCGATAACGGCTTGTCATCCTATAATTCAGGTTCGATTGAGGTCGAAACGCGCCGACTCGTAAGTGGGCAAGGCACTCTGGTTTCCACCAGTTCCACCACCGACCTCGCCATCCAAGGCCAGGGTTTCTTCATGGTGCAGGACGCCACTGGACAGAACTATCTTACGCGTGCTGGCAATTTCACGCCGAATGCCGATGGAGAACTCGTCAATTCGGCGGGTTACACGCTCATGGGTTACCCCATCACCAATGGTGACCCAAGCATTGTCGTCAACGGCTATGCTGGTCTCCAGCCTTTAACCGTCAGCAGCACACAACTTGCCGCGGTGCCATCTACCACGGCAACATTCCAGGCCAATTTCCCGTCGGAGGCTCCTGCGTCAGCAGGGCCTCTGCCATCGACCAATCCGCCAGGCGGCGCCACAGCCACTGAGAAATCATCGATGGTTGTCTATGGCAATCAGGGGCAGCAGATCACGCTCGATCTCTACATGACGAAAACTGGCCCGGATACGTGGGAAGTCACAGCCTACAACCAGGCGGATGCAGATGCTTCGACAGGTGGAATTCCTTACAGTTCGGGTCCGCTGGATACCAAGACATTGAATTTCGACCCTGCCAATGGCCAGTTGACCGGTGCCAATACATCGCTCTCCATCGCAGTCCCCGGCGGTCAGCCCATGACTCTCGATTTTTCGGGCACAACTGAACTCGCAACCGATTACTCGGTGGTGTCAGCACAGGCAAACGGCAACAAGGCCAGTGCTGCCAAGCTCGTCGAAATTGCCAATGACGGCACTGTTTATGTCGCCTACGACAACGGCACACGCAAGGCCATTGCCCGCATTCCATTGGCGTCTGTTGCAAGCCCGGACAACCTCGACGCACTGTCGGGCAATGTTTTCACGACCAATTCACGCTCAGGCAGCTTGCATATTGGCTTCCCGCAGGACCCGGGCCTTGGCTCGATCAGCTCGGGCGTGCTGGAACAGTCGACGGCCGATATTGCAACGCAATTTACCGAAATGATTGATGCGCAGCGCAGCTACACGGCCAATTCGAAGGTGTTCCAGACTGGCGCCGACCTCATGGACGTGCTGGTCAATCTGAAGCGCTGACGGTGGATGATCGCCTGAAATGAGCGGGTTAACGTCTGCACTTTCCAGCGCTCTCTCCGGGCTTCTCGTCACATCAACGCAGAGCAATGTCACTTCACGCAACGTCACGCGCGCCAGTGACCCGGATTACAGCCGTGAACAGGCTGTGCTTACGACCAATCTCGATGGTTCGGTGCGCGTTACTGGCACACAACGCGCCGCGTCCAAGCAGCTCACGGATGCATTGTTGCAGGCAAACAGCAATTCCTCCGCTCAGTCTTCAATTCTGGATGCCTATAATTCGCTGAGTGCAACGGTTGGTGACGTTCAGGATGATGGTTCTGTGGCCTGGGGCATCAATCAGCTTCAGCAGGCTTTGCAGAGCGCTGAGTTTGATCCATCCAATACGACGCTAGCCACGCAGGCCGTAACGACGGCATCCGGACTGGCTTCCATTCTCAATGGCGCATCCAGCTCGGTGGAAACGGTGCGAGAGCAGGCTGATGCCGGCATCGCAACGTCGGTTGCGACGGTCAACACTCTTCTGGCCCAGTTTCAGACACTGGATAATTCCATTGCCAGCGGCACGCTCTCAGGAGATCAGAAAGCATCGGCGCAAGACCAGCGCGATGCAGTTCTAAAGCAGATTTCTGCCGAAATTGGCATTCGCACCACGCAGCGTTCCGATGGCAGCATGGCGATCTACACCGACGGTGGTGTAACGCTCTATGACCGCACGGCACGCAAGGTTACATTTACAGCATCACCCACGCTCGCTGCCGCGAGCACCGGGCAGGCCGTCTATGCCGATGGTGTTCCGATTACTGGTGCATCATCGCCGATGCCTTCCAACACCGGCCGCATTGCAGCGCTGGCCAAGGTCCGTGATGAAATCGCCCCGACCTACCAGAACCAGCTTGACGAGATTGCCCGGACACTGATCACTACATTTTCCGAAAAGGATCAGGGAACACCGGCAACTCAGCCCGATGCCACTGGCCTTTTCAGCTACGCTGGCTCGCCAACAGTTCCTGCCTCCGGGACTTTGGTGCCTGGTCTTGCCGCCTCCATCAAGATCAATGCCGCCTTCGATGTGTCTGCAGGTGGAAATGCTTTTCTGCTGCGTGATGGCGGCGCCAATGGTGCTGCCTATACGTATAACTCGACAGGTGTGGTGGGATACCAATCGCGTCTGGCGTCGCTGATCACTGCTCTTGGGCAGCCACAAACCTTTTCCTCGGCGACCAAGCTTTCCACCACCAATACGCTTGCTGGCCTTGCCACGGATTCAGCAGGTTGGGTGGAAGGAGGGCGCTCTACCGCTACCACCGCGTCCACCGCCGCGAGTGCTACCGCCAGCCGCGCCCAAGATGCGTTGTTGAGCGCCACGGGCGTGAGCCTCGATACCGAAATGGCTAATCTTCTTTCAATCGAGAAATCCTATCAGGCGTCGGCGAAAGTTCTGACCACAGTCAACCAAATGCTTGGTGACCTTATGAATTCAGTGAACTGATATGCTTCTCAACGGCGTTTCAAACCTCGCGATGCTGCTCAACACCCAGGATAGCCTGCGCCAGAGCAGCCAGGACTTGCAGGCGGCTCAAACCGAGCTGAGCACGGGGCGCTATAACGACGTCAATCTGACGCTGGGCACAAATGTATCACGCAATCTCAACTGGCGTCTGGCGCTTTCCGATACTTCGCAGTTCATTGACAGCAATACTCAGGCCGCCAACAAGGCCAATGCTACCCAGTCATCTTTGCAGTCGATCGTCACCTCAGCCAATTCCTTCCTCAGCACATTGACTGGCGCGCGTGGCGCCGTGAATGGGCAATCATTGATAACGGATGCTTCGGACCTGCAAATGCAGACATTCCAGCAGGCTGTGAATGTGAGCTATAGCGGCCAATACCTCATGGGAGGGCAGAACACCGATACACCTCCGCTCAGCACCTATTCAGGCGGCTCTGCTGAAGCGTCTTTCGATTCGGCTTTCCAGTCTTATTTTGGCTTCCCGAAAACAGATTCGCAGGCGGTGAATATCACGCCTTCCCAAATGCAGGGCTTCCTGACGGGACCATTCGAGCAGCTGTTCAACGGTTCGTCCTGGTCGACCAATTTTAGCGCTGCCTCTGATATCAATCTCAAGTCGCGGATCAGCTCTTCGCAAACTGTGGACGTATCGGCAAATTCCAACGAACAGGCCTTCAAGGACATGATGATGGCCATGGTGGCCGTGAAGGATGCCGGTGTCGGTCAGCTTAACCAGAGCACCTTTCAGTCCGTCATTGATTATGCCACGACAAAAACGGCGGATGCCGTGCAGGAATTTGGCGAGATCGAGTCTAGAATTGGTGTAGGTCAGCAGACCCTTTCTCAGGTCTCTGCCCAGCAGAGTTCAATCAAAAACATCCTTCAGGGCCAAATCCAAGATACTGAAGGGGTCGACAGCACTGAAGCAGCCACGCGGGTCAACCTGCTGATGAGCCAGCTCCAGGCCAACTACGCAGTTACAGGCAAGCTTTCACAACTAAGTTTGCTGCAATACCTCCCAGTTGGTGCCTGAAATAGATGTATAAAAAACTTTATGACGAAGTTGCTGGCGAAACTTCCACCAAAATCCGGCAAAACGAAGTCAGTGCTCTCGATCACTCGATCAAGCTGATGCGCGTGGCTGAGTCAAAAGGCTCAGGTACGCGAGAGTCGGTCGAGGCCATGTTTTTTGTGAGCCGCCTGTGGGGCGTTTTTCTTGAGGATCTGGCCTCAGCGGAGAACCTGCTGCCCCAAGAGCTAAAGGCCAAAATCATTTCCATCGGCATATGGGCGCTGAAATATGTCGAGGCCGTGCGCCAGGGCAAGAGGAAGGGCTTTCAGCCTTTGATCGAAGTCTCCGAGATTATCCTGAAGGGGTTGCGTAGCGCATGAAAATCCATCTCAAACGCAATGAAAAGCTGTTTTTGAATGGTGCCGTCATCCGTCTGGACCGCCGCGGATCGATTGAACTGCTCAACGACGCACAGTTCCTTCTCGAAGCCCATATCATGCAGCAGGAAGACGCGAAGCGCCCCCTTGAGCAGGTTTACTTCATTGTTCAGACCATGCTCATGGACCCGGGCAATGCGCAAATGGTCATGCACCTGTTTCGTGCATTTTCCGGCAAGCTCCGCACTTTGGCCCGCGCCGATGCCTACCGATCATGTCTTTCGGAAGTCGAGCAGCTGGTTGAAGCCGCAGATTATTTTGGCGCACTGAAGTTGCTGCGCCGTTCGTTCGATCTCGACAACGAAAATGCAACACCTGCCGCCGCGCGCGTGTCCACAGAAAGAGCAGCCTAATGTCAGTTCCCAGTGTCGGATCAACGACGCCCACCACGAACACGGCGTCGACCACGACGTCTTCCGATGCCGCCCAGTCCGCCAATCTTGACTACAATTCCTTCCTCAAGCTGCTTCTGGAGCAGATGAAATCTCAGGATCCGACTGCACCTGTCGACCAGACGCAGATGCTCGCCCAGCTCGCGCAGTTCAGCAGTGTGGGACAGACCATCCAGACGAACACCAAGCTCGACCAGCTTCTGAGTTACACGCAGGCCCAAACGGGTGCCTCCCTGATTGGGAAGAGCGTCACCTCGCCGGTGACAGGCGCTTCGGGCATTGTGAAGTCGATCCAAATTACGTCTTCGGGCACATCAGCCGTGCTTCAGGACGGTTCAAGTTTCGACATTTCCGGCGGCATTACCATTAACGGATAGTCTCATGAATGAAGTCGATGCCCTTGAGCTGATCCAGATGGCGCTGCGCTCGGTGATCTGGATCTGTGCGCCTTTGGTCCTGCCAGCGATGATCGTGGGCATCGTGATTGCTTTATTCCAGGCTCTGACACAGGTGCAGGAATCGACTTTGACCTTCGTGCCCAAGATGATCGTGGTATTCCTCTCTGCGATGGCGTCCGCGGCATTCGTCGGCACACAGCTCCAGGCCCTGACCGAAACCACGTACGAACGAATAGCCTCCGGCTTCTAGCGCTGAATCATGACGACTTTGGACGCCAGCTGGTCCGCTCCCCGCAAGTCGACGGATATCTCATTTGCCATCGGCATTGCGCTCATCCTTGCGATATTGTTCATCCCGATTCCGCCCTTCCTTCTGGATGTGGCGTTGTCGCTGTCCGTATCCATCGCCATTCTCATTTTGATGGTGTCACTGTGGATTGAAAGGCCGCTGGACTTCTCGGCATTTCCATTGGTCCTTCTGGTCACTACGATGTTGCGCCTGGCGCTCAACGTTGCCACAACCCGCCTTATTCTTACCCATGGTGCAGAAGGCACACATGCCGCCGGCAATATGGTGGGTGGTTTTGCCGACCTCGTGATGGGCGGTGACTTTGTAATTGGTGCAGTCGTATTTGTCATTCTGCTCACGGTGAACTTCATCGTGATCTCGAAAGGTGCAACACGTATCGCCGAAGTGGGCGCGCGTTTCACGCTGGATGCCATTCCCGGCAAGCAGATGGCCATTGACGCCGATCTCTCTTCAGGCCTCATTGACGAAAAAGAAGCCCGCCACCGCCGTTCGGAACTGGAGCAGGAAAGCTCATTCTATGGCTCGATGGACGGTGCATCGAAATTCGTGCGTGGCGATGCCATCGCTGGCCTCATCATCACTTTTATCAACTCTTTCGGCGGCATTATTATCGGCATCACCCGGCATGGTCTTGATGTCGGCACGGCGGCCGACACCTTCATCAAATTGACCGTGGGTGATGGTCTCGTCACGCAGATTCCGGCACTGATTATTTCGCTCGCTGCTGGCCTTCTGGTTTCCAAGGGCGGAAACAAAGGCACAGTAGAGCAGGCCATCGTCAAGCAGCTCGGCGGCTATCCGCGCGCACTGGTCATGGCAGCGTGCATGCTCGGTTTATTGTCGTTGATGCCGGGTCTGCCGTTCCTGCCTTTTTTCCTGATCTCCTGTGCATTTGGAACCATGGCTTATGTTGTCACGGCCAATCGCAACAAAGAGCAACAAGTGGTCGCTACCGCAAAGCGCACAGCAGATGATGCCAAGGTTGCAGAGGCAGCGAACTCGACCAAAAAAATGCTGCAAGTGCCAGAGATTGAGCTTTTGCTGGGGCGGCAGCTTTCGGCAACTATGCTGATTTCGCAAAGCGAATTGGCGCAGCGCGTCAACAAGATGCGCAAGAAGTTTGCCATTCAATACGGCTTTGTCATCCCCGATATCAAGCTTACGAATGATCTGACGCTTGCTGCCAAGCAATACGCCATCAAGGTGCATGGCACGCTTGTCGCCGGATATGAATTGCGTCCTGGCGAATTACTGGTGGTGACCTCTGGCCGCGTGCCGCCGGATGTGCCAGGCGACATGGTCAAAGAGCCGGCTTTCGGCCTTGATGCCATGTGGGTGCCTGACATGTTCAATACCGAGCTCCAAGCGCAGAATTTCAATCCGGTAGATGTGATGTCGGTGATGCTCACACATCTCTCGGAAGTCATCCGCAACAACCTGGCTTTGTTGTTCTCATACCGAGATCTGCGCGGCATCACTGAGGGTTTGGAACCCGAATACAAGAAGCTCCTGGATGAAATTGTGCCAGGCCTGTTGAGTTTCTCATCCCTGCAGGCGGTTATGAAACTGCTGCTGGCCGAACGCGTCTCGATCCGTAACCTGCACCAGATTTTGGAAGCGGTTGCTGAGATTGCGCCCCATTCGCGAAAACCGGAAATCATTGCTGAACACGTGCGCATGCGGGTCGCTCAGCAGATCTGTGGCGACATAGCCGAAGAAGGCACGCTACGTGTACTGCGTCTCGGCACTACGTGGGATGGTTCATTCCTCCAGGCTCTTCGCCGCGACAACAAGGGCGAAGTCATCGAATTTGATATTGAACCCAGGAACCTGGAATCCTTCGTTGCCGACGCGACGAAAGCCATCAAGAAGCAGCTTGAGATAGGGTTGAGTTTTGCGCTGTCATGCTCACCAGAGGCGCGCCCGTATGTGCGCATGGTGATTGACCGTGTGTTTCCCAATTTGCCGGTCCTTTCGCATATGGAAGTGGCAAAAGCCGTCAAGCTGGAGCTTCTGGGTGCAGTTTCTTGACGCCCGCCGTCTTCAACTGGTTTGTCGGATATTTTCTGGTCGTTTGCCGCGTTGGTCTGGCGTTTGCGGCGATGCCCGCACTATCTGGCCCGCGTTATCCAGCAATGGTCCGTGTGCTGTTGGCGCTGGCGGTGTCAGCAGCCATTGCGCCGCTTGTCGTTAAGCCGGAACAAGTTCCGGACGCCTCCAATTCCGGCATCGCCATTTATGTCCTATCTGAAATCGCGGTTGGCTTTGTATTAGGTTTCTGGGGATTTTGTTTTATCCACGCGGCGCGCTTTGCTGGAACTTTCATCATCAATGCGATCGGACTTGCCGGCATTCCGGGCCAATCGATTGATGATCAGGATGGTGAAAGCCATATTGTGTCTCTGCTTTCCATGGGATTCACCGCGCTGGTGCTCGCTTCCGGCCTGCATCTGATTACTATTCAGGCTTTGGTGGGCAGTTATGAGACCATTCCGTCAGGTAAATTCCTGGATTTTGAGTGGGCTATGCCGCGCATGATTTCGATCCTGTCGCAGACATCGGTCGTCTCGCTGCAGATGGCCAGCCCCTTTATCGTGCTGACGATCGTGGTCAATCTGGCGCTCGGTATTGCCAACCGCATGACACCTCAGCTTTCGGTCTATTTTGCCTTCACCGGTCTCCTGACCATGGTTTCACTGGTGGTTCTGGCCCTCGTCAGCCCCACAATGTTGCTTCTGGCCGTGGACGCTTATCGTGGCTTTCTTACAAACGGATTTCAGTGATGGACAATCTCAAGCGGGTTCAGCGTCTCATATCGGCTCACGGAAAATTGCTGGAATGGCACAAGCAGAAAATCAGCGCGCTTAATACCGCCGTTTCTGCATGCGAATTAAGCCGTGAACGCGCTTTGGGCAAGATCGACAGCTTTAGCGGTAGCGGCCTTTTCAATGCCAAAAATATTTCGAAGAGTTTGCGCGACCTGCAAGTGCAACGCGAACAGCTGCGCGCGGATGTCATCAGGGCAGAGCGAGAGCAGACGCGTTTGGAAATGATCATTGAGCGGCTTCAGTTCAAGGGATCGCAGTTCCGGCTGATGGCCGACGAAGCCGTGATGGAAGAAGGTATCGAGGATTGGATGAGTGGGCGATCTGCCGTAAGCTAGCGGCAAGTTCGACACGCTACTCTGGTACGATTGTCAGGAGTGGCTTGTTCCATGTCAGTAGATCTGATTACCAGTGTGCTCGGCGCAGTTGACCAGAAATTGGCGGCCGCCCGCTTTACACAGAAGACAGGCGCTCCTACTTCAAACCCTGTTCAAACTGCCAATTTTGCAGATGTCGTGCGCAAGTTCACGGGCAAGAACGTTCAAGCCGGAGAAAAATCGGATAGTTTGGCTTCACCGGCTCAACTGGCATCGTCCAAAGTGCCGTCCAGCGATGCCAAGACCAAAGCGATGCTCGGTCTTGAGGGCACATTGATGAACAAAATGGTTGACTCAATGATGCCGCAGGATTCGGACAAGAGCATCTATGGCAGTGGCCTCGCAGGAGATACGTGGCGCAGCTTCGCTGTCGAACAAATGGGGCAGGCGGTGGCTAAATCAGACTTATTGCACTTTGGTTCGCGCACGACGACCTCCTCGGTTCCACACCAATCTTTCAGTCTGTTCAGCCAGCTGCCGCTTGGACAGGCCCCGAATTGGAAGATCACGCCTTTTGCCGGCAGTAACGTGACAGCCGGAGATCCATCATGAGCATGCTCTCACCCGGCCACGGACTGGACCAGGAAAAAGGTAGCATCGTTATTCTTGAGGGCGCACTTTCCAAACTTGAGAATGTCCTTCTGGAAGAAAACGCTAAGCTTGAGGGCCAGGCGGCCTATGAACATGGCCCCTATGTGGTGCGCAAAAACCAGATCCTGCGCGAACTCATGATCCTTCAGCGCGCCGACGATAGCAAGGCTGCAAAGACGGCCATGGCTGACCGGTTGCGCGGCGTCCGGGAGCTTGTCGAGAAGAACCATCAGCTTCTCCAAGCCCAGCTCAACGCGATGAATGAAATCACTTCGATCCTGACCAAGGCTGCTCTCGCGGAAAGCGCTGACGGGACCTACAGCCGCAAGCAATAGGACGTTCGATGTTCAAAATGCTCATGGCAGGGCTGGTCGGTGTCGCCATGGTGGGCGTTGGCATGTTTCTGGGCACGGCCCTTGGCGGGGACGATTCCAAAAAGGCCGGTGGACCGAAGGCGCCTGAGCTTGAACAGGTGATGACCGACATGACGGGTGCGCCAGTGGTGGTGAACGGCCATGTTGATGGCTACCTGATTTTCCGTGTGCGCAGCGAAGTCGACAAGAGCAAGCTGGAAAACGATAAGCTTGATCTTTCACCCTATCTTGCCAGTGCCGCTTTTGAAGCAGCCTATACCTATTATTCAAAGGGCCTTCCGAGCATCAAGCCCAGTGACTTTGAAGCTGTGGCGCAACTTGTCACCACCATTGCCAACCGCAAGCTCGGACCGGATGTGGTCCGCAATGTCGAAATGGAGCAGTTCAACTATGTTCCAAGTGACAAGGTCAGGCAGAATCTTTTTGCCAAGTAGGCCGCCGTCGTTCGTGCCGCGATGATGGTCAATCCCGTACATGTCCTGATCAATCTTCTTCGCAATGAGGCGTCGAAGGGAAATGGCAATGGCGACCAGAAGCTACAACTGGCTGCCTTGGCTGACTTGCTTGTCGAAGCCAAAGATGCAGCCACGCGGTTGGAAAATCTTGAAAAGACGCTCGCCAAGACGGAAGCCGGGCGAGCCGGCCTGGCGCAATATGAGGCATTTGCGGCCGAAGAGCCAATTCCCAAAGATATCGTTCAACGGTTGGGTGCCTTCACATCAGAGGCGCTCATCAAGTCAAAAGAAGCGCAGCATGGGCGCGGATGGACGCAATCTTCCACAAACGATAATGCCTATGCCGATCCCGATCTGGGAGCTGCGGCACAGCGTCCAGCACATCTACCCATCCTCCATGATGTGGCGATGCCTTTCACTCCCAGCCGCGAGGATGTCGAGCATGCCTTGCGGACGGGGCAAGGATGGCCCCCGGAAATTGGCGAAAATGTCCGGCTTCAGATCCTGCGCGAGCGACTGAACGAAGAGCGCGAGCAGTCGCCCATACCCTTCTTGCCCTATTTGGTGAGCTTGTTGATCATTGTCGCCATCATCTGGCTGATTTTCTAGAGTCATCGCGCTATCGATTTTGACCAAAGGGTCAAAGCCATGCTGTAATGCACCTTCTTCTTGAGGTGTTCATGTCAGGCAAATCCAATCTCGTCATCAATCCGCAGCGTCTCTGGGACGCACTCATGGAAACGGCCAAGTTTGGCGGCACGCCCAAGGGCGGCATCAAGCGCCTGACTGTGTCGGATGAAGACAAAAAGGTGCGCGACTGGTTCAAGGCTGAATGCGAGAAGCTGGGTTGCACCGTTGAAGTCGATGAAGTGGGCAACATGTTCGCCACGCGGCCTGGCAAGCGCAAGGACATGGCTCCGATTGCCATGGGTTCGCATCTCGATACACAGCCGACGGGCGGCAAGTTCGACGGCGTGCTTGGTGTGCTGGGGGCGCTGGAAGCGATGCGTACACTGGTTGATATGGGCTACGAAACCAATGCGCCGATCATGATTGCCAACTGGACCAATGAAGAAGGCTCGCGCTTTGCGCCGGCGATGCTGTGCTCGGGCGTTTATGCCGGCGTATTCACGCCGGAATTTGCCTGGAGCCGCGAAGACCGGCAAGGCATCAGGCTGGGCGATGAGCTGGAGCGCATCGGTTACAAGGGCAAGCACAAGGCGGGTGGGGTGAAATTCAGTTCGATGTTCGAGCTGCATATCGAGCAGGGGCCGATTCTTGAGGCTGAGAGCAAGATGGTGGGCGTCGTCACCGGCGTTCAGGGCATGCGCTGGTATGAGATCACGTTGAAGGGCCAGGAAAGCCATACGGGTGCCACGCCGATGGGTCTGCGAAAGAATGCGCTGCTGGCGGCCGCAAAGATGATCGATGCGATCAACGACATCGGCTTCAAGCATCTGCCGGGGGTTGCCTCGGTGGGCCTGATTGAGAACCGGCCGAATAGCCGCAATGTGGTGCCGGGCGAGGTGTTCTTCACCATCGACCTGCGTCATCCGGATGAGGCCGAACTCGACAAGATGGAGAAAGAGTACCGCGCCGCCGTCAATAGGATCGCAGAAGAGGGGCGTGTGGTCATCGAGGAGAAACGCATCTGGAATTCGCCTGCGGTGAAGTTTGCACCAGAGCTGATCCAGTGCGTGCGTGACGGTGTGAAACAGGCCGGCTTCTCATCGCGTGACATGGCTTCAGGTGCGGGGCATGATGCGGCCTACATTGCGCGCGTGGCGCCGACAACGATGATCTTCGTGCCCTGTCTGGGCGGCATTTCGCACAATGAAGAAGAGTTGACGACGCTTGAAGAATGTGCAGCCGGGGCGCAAGTGCTTCTCAATGCTGTGCTGGCGCATGATGCCTCCTATTCCTGAGCATGGTGGTCGGATTTTCTTCCCAGAAAATTTTTGACCAATTGGACAAACAGAGTTAGCGTCTTTCCTTACCCGAGGGAGAGGGCGAATGGCGCAGGCACCAGATATCCAGGCGAAGCGGCTGAATAAAAATCAGCTGCAAGCGAATTTCGCGGACCTGCATCCGCCACTTGATCACCACGAAGCGCTGGTCGAAAGCGACCGGTGCTATTTCTGCGCCGATGCGCCATGCCAGCAGGCCTGCCCGACCTCGATCGACATTCCGATGTTCATCCGCGAGATTCAGGCGGGCCATCCGCAACGGCGGCGAAGACCATTTTTGACCAGAACATTCTGGGTGGCATGTGTGCCCGCGTATGCCCCACCGAAACACTGTGTGAAGAAGCTTGTGTACGCGAAACCGCTGAGGGCAAGCCGGTGAAGATCGGGCTGTTGCAGCGCTACGCAACCGATAGTGTGATGGATGAGGGGCATCCCTACACGCGCGCTGAAAAGACCGGAAAGAAAGTCGCTGTCGTCGGTGCAGGTCCTGCCGGTCTCGCCTGCGCGCACCGACTCGCCATGCATGGGCATGACGTCACCGTGTTCGACAGCAAGAAGAAGGCTGGCGGCCTCAATGAATATGGCATTGCTGCCTACAAGACTGTCGATGACTTTGCGCAGAGAGAAGTGGACTTCATTCTGGAGATCGGCGGCATCAATATTCGGTATGGCCAGAAATTGGGCAAGAAGCTGAAACTCGCGCAGCTGGAGAACGACTATGACGCTGTGTTCCTGGGCCTTGGCTATGCGGGCGTCAATGCGCTGGGCATCAAGGATGAAGACACTGACGGCGTGGAAGACGCGGTGGCTTATATTGCCGATCTCCGTCAGGCGAAGGATTTATCGAAGCTGAAAGTTGGCCGCAGCGTGGCGGTGATCGGCGGCGGCATGACGGCGGTGGACGTTGCTGTCCAATCGAAGCTGCTGGGCGCAGAAGAAGTGACCATCCTCTACCGCCGCGGCCAAGACCAGATGAAAGCATCGGGCTTCGAGCAGGAACTGGCGCAGACGCATGGCGTGACCATCCGCGACTGGGTGATGCCGAAGAAGCTGATCACCAAGGGTGGCAAGGTCATCGGGCTCAAGGTCGAGCATACCGCGATCAAGGCCAAGAAGCTGGAGGGCACCGGCAAAACCTATGAAATGGCGGCGGACGTGGTGTTCAAGGCGATCGGCCAGAACTTCATCGACATTAGCAATGGTACGCTAGATCTGGCCGATGGGCGCATCAAGGTGGATGCCGAGAAGCGCACGTCGCGCGAAAAGGTCTGGGCCGGCGGCGATTGCGTGGCCGGCAATAAGGCGCTCACGGTTGCTGCTGTCGACGATGGCCGCCGCGCGGCTGAAGCGATCAACGTTTTTCTGAAGGGATAACCCCATGGCAGACCTTCGTTCGAATTTCGTCGGCATCAAGTCGCCCAATCCGTTCTGGCTGGCTTCCGCGCCGCCCACTGATAAGGAATACAACGTTGTGCGCGCCTTCAAGGCGGGCTGGGGGGGTGTTGTGTGGAAGACGCTGGGCGAGGAAGGCCCGCCGGTGGTCAATGTCAACGGTCCACGCTACGGCGCTATTCACGGCGCCGACCGCCGCCTGCTGGGCCTCAACAATATTGAGTTGATCACCGACCGGCCTTTGGAGATCAATCTCCAGGAGATCAAGAAGGTGAAGCGTGAGTGGAAGGATCGCGCCGTGGTCATTTCCCTGATGGTGCCTTGCGAGGAAGCACCGTGGAAGAAGATTCTCAGCCAGATCGAGGACACCGAAGCCGATGGCATCGAGCTCAATTTTGGCTGCCCGCATGGCATGTCGGAACGTGGTATGGGCGCTGCTGTGGGCCAGGTGCCCGAATATATCGAGATGGTGGCACGCTGGTGCAAGCAATATACCCGCATGCCGGTGATCGTGAAACTGACACCGAACATCACTGATATCCGCAAGCCCGCCCGCGCGGCGAAAGCAGGCGGCGCTGATGCAGTTTCTCTCATCAACACGATCAATTCCATCACCCATGTCGATCTCGACAATATGGCGCCGATGCCGACGATTGACGGCAAAGGTTCGCATGGCGGCTATTGTGGCCCTGCTGTTAAGCCGATTGCGCTTTCGATGGTGTCGGAAATCGCGCGCGATCCGGAGACGGCGTGGCCTGCCGATCTCTGCGATTGGCGGCATCACTACCTGGCGCGATGCGGCGGAATTCATCGCCATGTCGGCCGGCAATGCGCAGGTCTGCACGGCGGCGATGACCTATGGCTTCCGCATTGTCGAGGAGATGAAGTCCGGCTTGTCGCGCTGGATGGATGAGAAGGGCTATAAGACGATAGAGGATTTCCGCGGCAAGGCCGTGCCGAATGTCACCGACTGGCAATATCTCAATCTCAACTACATCACCAAGGCGAAGATCGATCAGGATGCCTGCATCAAGTGCGGCCGCTGCTATGCCGCCTGTGAGGACACGTCACACCAGGCCATCATGAAGGAGAAGAATGGCGTCCGCCATTTCGAGGTGATGGACAATGAATGCGTGGCCTGCAACCTGTGCATCGAGGTGTGCCCAGTGGAAAATTGCATCACCATGGTGAGGCAGACATCCGGCGTGGATGAGCGCACCAAGAAGCCGATCAATCCCGATTATGCCAACTGGACAACGCATCCGAACAATCCGATGCGGAAACAGGCGGCGGAGTAATCCTGTATGTCGCGGACATGGGTGTTCGCCCTGGCCGCGGCATTCTTTGTTGCCGGCATGGCCTGGCGTTATTTTGGCGCGGGTTACACTCTGTCATATCCGGAACAATCCTTTGCCAACCGCACGCTGGATTGCGTGGGCCCCGCCGGTGAACCGCTTGGTAAGATGCTGCTCACCTCCATCACTCCCGGGCAACAGTTCAAAATCCTGATAGACAGGCAAGAGACCATTTTCGATCTCGCCACGCAGCCCCACTTTTCGGATATTTTCGAGGCCGCCTCGGGCAGTCAAATCGTTCTCGATCAGAAAATGCGTTTTTCCGGGCTTTTCGGCGGCAGGACGGGCCAGTGCCACTAACCGGTCAGCGGCGTATCACCAAGCAGGTAATGTCGTCGGACTGTTCGGCGCCGTTGGCGAAGGTGTCCACGCTGCTGAAGATGGCGGAGATTGTATCAGTTGCGGCTCGTCCGCGGATGGTTTCGAGCGTGGCGGCCAGAGCTTCATCACCATATTCGTCCTGTGCAGCATTCATGGCTTCCGTCACACCATCAGTATAAAGCACCAGCGTATCGCCAGGGGCCAGAGTGGTTGTCACCACCGCTGCGTTGCGGTTGGCGAACAGGGCAACGGGCAGGCCGGTCGCCGGCAGGCTTCTGGATTCACCTGATGCCGACAACTGCAGAGGGGCGTTGTGCCCGCAATTGCAGTAGACAAGCTCTCCCGTGCGCAGGTTGAGTACGCCGTAAAACGCCGTGGCAAACATGTTGGCGGCATTGTCGCGGCAGAGCACAGTATTGGCACGCGCGACGGTTGCGCCCACTTCCTTTTGTTCATCCGCGGCCGTGCGCAGAGCGGTGACGGTCACGGCCATGAACAGGCTGGCGGCGATGCCCTTGCCGCAGACATCGCCAATGACAATGGCGGCATGGTCAGCATCAAGCATGAAGAAATCATAAAAGTCGCCGCCCACTTCGCGGGCCGGGCGCATGCAAGCTGCAATATCGATTAGACCGTTTACCGCTGCCAGTGCCTCGGGCTTTGGCAAAAAGGATTGTTGAATAAGAGCCGCGCTTGCCAGTTCATCCTCTTGCTGCCGTTTGGCCGTAATCTCTATGGCAAAGTGGCGGAAGGCGCTGGAAAAGACGGCGAGTGCGGGCGGAGGGTTCGAAAGTTCTTCCAGAATGCGGGGGTCGAACTCACGCTTGCCCAGTGCAGTGAGTGCGTGGCTGTAGAGGCTGACAGTGCGATTTATCGCATCCAACTGATAGCCGAGGTTGCCAATTACCTGCAACAGAAGTTCCGGGTTGCTGCGGCCCAAAGCAAGCAATGTGGCTTGATCGATGCGCTGCAACCTGACAGCGGTTGTCGTTTTGATGCTGGCAGTGCGTGGTATTCCGGCGAGCGCTGAAATTTCTCCCACCAACTTTGGGCCCGAAAGTGATGACAAGGAAACTGTGCCGAAGCGATTATCAGCGAAGATGCCGACGGTTCCTTCCAGCACGAAGAAAGCGGAGGTGCTGCTTTCACCTTGGTGCGCCAAAACCTCACCGGCAGCAATTTCCTCCAGAGGTAAGTCGCCAAGGGCGGCCATCAAGACAGCGGTGATCCCGTCAGGTGTTGATGGTGATAGCGGGTTCATTGATAGCTAGTGTAGAAATCGGAGTATTACGCGATTGCCCAAGCCTGCCGGTTCGTAGGCTATTTCATTCGCAAAGCTCTTGATCAACTGAACGCCCAGTCCTCCGGGCTTCAACTCTGACAAGGGCCGATCAATGGCATGGGCCTCGGCGGCTGCTACATCAAACGGTTTGGCATTGTCTTCGATCGCAAGCACGGTAGCTTCGTCTGTCGATGAAATGCTCAGTGCGACTATGGGTGATTTTGCTGATTTTGTCTGCACATCGCTTCCGCCATGCTTCACGATGTTGGTGAAAATCTCCTCGAGACAAACCTGCATGTTGAAGAGTGTCTGGTCTGGCAGATTCAAAGCGTGCGCTATGTCATCCAGCCATGCCGCTGCTGCAAAAATGTCATCCCAAGTGCCGCTGAAATTTCGCTGAAATACTTCAGCCTTTGGCTTGTGCTGGTGGGCCGCGTTCACGAATTCAGGATTTTCTGGGCTTCGTTCAGGTCATGTACGGTCTTGATGACAGTATCGACACCGCTTGAGGTCAGAACTTTTTGCACATTGGGTTGCGGATTTAGCAAAACCAAGTCACCGCCTCTGGCGGCCAAGGTCTTGCAGGTGCTGATAAGGGTGCGAATTCCCAGCGACGCAAGGAAGGAAACACCAGAAAGGTCGATAATGAGCTTCTGCTTGCTGTTGGCGACCGCATCGAACGCGCCATCCACGGCCAGCGCGCCCTTCACGTCCATGCGCCCTGTCAAAGAAACGAGGGTGATCGTGCCATTCATGTCGGTGATATCAACTTTAACGTCACTGTCTGTCACTTGCGCTCCGCCTTTTACCAACCATCACTTAGATGAACAGCGATGGGATTTAGGACTACTCATCGGAGTCATGTGACAAGTTCATGACACTGGTTGGCGCCAAAACGCCTGAGACAGCCTAGACCGGGACGTAGTCGATTTCGGTGAAGGCCGCGACTTCCGGCACCCAGCGCGTCTTGACGAAGGCGACATGCTCGGGGTGTTCATTGTAGCCTTTGTAGGCAGCGTGATCCTTGAATTCCATCGAGACCCCGTAGTGATATTCCGACTTGGGGCTAATTTGGCGCAGAAGCTCAAACTTTTCGACGCCTGGAATGGTCTTGAGCTGCAGAATTGTGGTCAGGAAATCCGCTTCCTGCGTGGAACCGATGGCATGTCTCAGACGGAAGACGGCAGTGTGGCGGATCATAGTGTTTCCTCGTTTCAGCCTGTGGTTGTGGCACGATTCCGAGCCGATTGCGAGCGAGTGTTCACTTGACGACACAGCAGGAACATTTTCTGCGACCTGCCGTTGCCTTAAACGGAGGTTATGGATGCCCAAGCTCAACACGACGTGGATTGTGCAACCGCATCATGCCCTGGAGACAATTTCCGAAGGAATCATGAGTGTGCAGGGCTCCATCGTCATGCCGCTTGGCAGGTTTCCGCGGCGGATGACGGTGCTGGCATTGCAGGGCGGGGGCAGCGCCATCTGGAGTGCAGTCTCTCTCAACGAGCCGCAAATGTCGAAGATTGATGCGCTCGGCCGCTGTGAAATTCCTCATCGTTCCCAATCGCGGGCACCGGTTGGATCTCCATGCCTGGGTGGCGCGCTATCCTGACGCAAAAGTCATCGCGCCGCCGGAAGGCGAGGCAGCGGTGCGCGAAGCGGCTCCTGTTACTGCGACACATGACATCATCAATGACCCGGCCATTCATTTTGAGCTTGTGCCGGGCATGAAGGCCGACGAATTTGCGCTCACTGTCACGCACCGCGATGGCGTGACGCTCATCCTCAACGACATTCTCGCTCATGTTCGGCACCCCGAGGGAGTAGGCGCCCAGATCATGGCGCGGCTGTTCGGCTTTGGTGTCGATCGCCCGCGTACGTCCCGCTTTGTGCGCCGCATGTATGTGCGTGACAATGAGGCAGTGGCCGACAAATTCAGGGCGTGGGCGTCCATTCCAAGCTTGCGGCGCATCATCGTCTCACATGGCGATGTGATCACCGAAAACCCTGCTGCCGCGCTGAAACGCGCAGCAGACGATTACTAACGCAGATTGATGGCGCAGCTTGCTGTGATGGTGACGCCGGTCCTGCGCCAATACTGGATCTGGCGATCTCTCATGTTGAGGCACATGCGGTTGCTGCGGTAGCAGACGGGATTGGGATCGACATTTCCCCCAGCCATGCGGAGACAATAGCTCTGCCTGAAGGCTGCAGCGCTGCCGGGCATGGCGCCGGCGAAAGTAACGAGTGAGAATGAGGCGGCAAGATTCAGAAAAGACCGGAAAATCCTGTTCATCGCGTTCCCCCCAATTCTTCCACTCGTGGAATTGTCTTCATCACCCAAGCGGATAATGCCAATCGACGAGCGGTGTTCCCGACATGGCACTCGAATTGACGTCAATGGAGGGCTGAACCCGTCGCTTCCCATTTTGGGTGGCGTTCGCGGCCTGAGATCATCTTGCCAACCGTGCCGGGCTCGGCCAGATTTCAGACATGACCCAGAAATCAGCCGACCTGTCCAACTGGCGCACCGCGCCGCATAACCGCTGGAGCTTCACTCACGTTGACCAGCTGATCGCCACCGCACCCATTGCCCATGGACCAACGGCGCAACTGCCGATGGGAGCGGCGCTGGATCTTCGCGCAATGAAACTGGATGATGGCACCTTTGCCGGGTTTCTGGACGAGACTTTCACTGATGGTTTTGTTGTCCTGCACCGGGGCGAGGTTGTTGCCGAAACCTATCCCAATATGGCGGCAGAGACGCGCCACATCCTGTTCTCGGTCAGCAAATCCGTGACTGGCACGCTGGCGGGTGTGCTGGTGGCGGAAGGCAAGCTCGACCCCGATGCGCCGGTTACGCAATACCTGCCGGAAGTGAAGGCCTCGGCCTATGGTGATTGCACGGTGCGGCATGTGCTGGACATGACGGTCGACCTCGATTTTGTGGAAGACTATCTCGACGCCAAAGGCGACTTTGCACGCTACCGTGTTTCCACCGGCTGGAATCCGCCGAACCCGGACTTCGGGACCGGCGGCCTGCACGAATTCCTCGCCACGGTGAAGCGCGCGCATTCGTGCCATGGCGAAAAATTCTACTACGTGTCGCCAAATTCTGACCTTTTGGGATGGATTCTGGAACGGGCGTCGGGCCTACCCTTTGCCAGGTTGATGTCGGAAAAACTCTGGAAGCCGCTGGGTGCTGAAGCCGATGCGTTTGTCACCATCGATGGCAAGGGCGGCGCCCGCACGGCGGGCGGCATCAACACCACGCTGCGCGATCTGGCGCGGGTCGGCGAATTGATGCGGAACGGCGGCGTCGCCCATGGCCGGCAGATCGTGCCGCAAGCCTGGGTGGATGACATCAAGCAACAGGGTTCGCGTGCGGCGTGGGCACGGGGCAGCATGACCCATCTGTTTCCGCAAGGCAGCTACCGTTCCAAATGGTACAAGGCCAATGATGCGGATGGCAGTTTCTATGCCATCGGCATTCATGGGCAGTGGATCTACGTCAATCCGGCAGCGGAAGTGACGGCGGTGAAATTCTCATCGCAGCCGGAGCCGGTGAATGACGCTATGGAAGTCCGGACGATCAAAGCCTTCGCAGCTATTGCGCAGGCGCTTGCGGGGTGATTGCGTGGATCATCTCCAGCGGGCGCTGCATACTGAACCACCAATATGGGAACGTGGCGCACGTGGCTCCCTCCTTTCAGGTTCAGTTTTAATTATCATAATAGTTCGATAAGAATAAATTGCTAGTAAATCTGTTGTACGGTTATTCCGCAACTGAATGTGACAGGGAGTTTCGTGACTGAGCGCAAGCCAATTTAAATCCAAAGCCTCTTTCTCTTTGGAAGTCACCTTGTCATCAGCACCCACAAAGATTTCAACCAGATCGGAAAGTTCGGACACTGAGATTTGCTTTGCATCCACAACTCGCTCAACAGCGAATGCGACTTCATCCTTTTCCGTCTACAGGGATTTCGACCACGCATATTTCTTTCACATCGTCTTTCAAAAATACTAAGATTGCAATCTTGCACGCTTAATATGCTATGGTTTAATTAGATCTAGCCTAGGAAATAGATCGCTTGTTGTCTTCTAGGCTCCATGATCTGAAATTATCAGATTATCTCGTCTGAAATCGCCTGAAGAAGTCTTTGCTGCCGATAGCCGGTTGGAGGGGTAAAGCGGATTTTGGTCAGCGCTTCGACGAAAAAGCGCAATATCAATGGGAAATTATTTTGCGACCGATAAAGGCTGTAAAATTCGCCCGCCAATGCAGCTGGGAAAATATGAGCATCCATTATCAGCAGTTCTTATCGCGATCCACTACCCAATATGGAGTTCAGTTGTTCCACATTTTCCGATTACCTTTATCGCGTTCTTGTCGGCTGGATTGTTCGGCTCGCGTTCGAGAACCAGACCCAAACTTTCTCCACGACGATTTGCCGCTAACGCCCGCTCTGCAATTTCGAGTGCAGCTTCTTTGTCGAAATGAAATTCCTTGAACGCTCAAAAGCGAGATACTCTTTTCCAATCTCCAATGCGGAAGTTGTCCGTCGCCCTTTATTTCGTCGTAGCCAATGGTCGGCTCTTTATTGATTTCGTTTGCTTTGTGGAATAGGGCATTACGATAACTCACGGCGTCACTTCAATCCGCTTCACGCCCTTGGGCTGGGTGTAGACCTTTCCAGATGGCGTTGGCCTGATGGACCGGCTGGGTTGGCGGGGCGCTCGATGTATTTGCCGTCGCCCGCCTTGGCCAGAACCTTGCCTTCCTCATAAGCTACACGGCCTCCTGAAAAGACAGTGCGCGGCAATCCGGTGCATTGATAACCTTCAAACACGTTGTATTCGATGCGGCTTTCCTGCGTCTTGGCGCTGATGGTCTTGGTCGCCTTGGGGTCCCAGATGATGAGGTCGGCATCAGCACCGGTACGCACCGCGCCCTTGCGCGGATAGATGTTCAGGATTTTCGCAATGTTGGCCGAGGTGGCGGCGACGAATTCCTCCTTGGTCAGGCGGCCGGTGTTGACGCCTGCCGTCCACAGAACCGGCATGCGGTCCTGCAGGCCACCGGTGCCGTTGGGAATTTGCGTGAAATTGTTCGCACCCATGCGCTTTTGCTTCTGAGTGAAGGCGGCATGATCGGTCGCCACCACCGAAAGCGTGCCGGACTGCAAGCCTGCCCACAATGAATCCTGGTGTTTCTTGTTGCGAAATGGTGGCGACATCACGCGACCGGCTGCGTGGTCCCAATCCTTGTTCTGGTATTCGCTGTCATCAAGCGTCAGGAACTGGATGAGCGGCTCGCCATAGACGCGCTGGCCCGCCTGCTTGGCGCGGCGGATGGCGTCATGCGTCTGCTCGCAGGAAACATGCACGATATAGAGTGGCACACCCGCCATGTCGGCAATCATGATCGCCCGGTTAGCCGCCTCGCCTTCGACCTCCGGTGGGCGCGAATAGCTGTGGCCTTCCGGACCGGTGACGCCACGCGCCAGAAGATCGGCCTGCATGCGCGCCACCACGTCGCCATTCTCGGCATGGACAAGGGGCAGGGCGCCGAGCTCGGCGCAGCGCTTGAACGAGTTATACATCTCGTCGTCATTCACCATCAGCGCGCCCTTGTAGGCCATGAAATGCTTGAAGGTGTTGATGCCGTAGGTCTTCACCACGGTTTCCATCTCGTCATGGATCATCGGCGACCACTGGGTGATGGCCATATGCAGGCCGTAATCGGCGGCTGCCTTTTCGCCCTTGTGGCGCCATGCCTGATACGCCTTGAGCAGGCTTTCGCCCGGGGCGGGCAGGCAAAAGTCCACCACCATCGTGGTGCCGCCCGCGAGGCCCGCCTTGGTGCCACTTTCGAAATCGTCGGCAGTGGTGGTGCCCATGAAGGGCATTTCGAGATGGGTGTGCGGGTCAATGCCGCCCGGCATGACATAGCAACCCACGGCGTCCACGATCTTGTCGCCCTTCAGATTGTGGCCGACAGCGACGATCTTGCCATCATCGATCAGAACATCGGCTTTCTCCGACACATCCGCGTTGACGACAGTTCCGCCCTTGATGAGGATCGACATGATTTCGCTACCTTGTTTGACGTTTTTGCAGGCCCAAATCCTATGCGAAGGGGCATCCAAAGGGAATAGGCGCCGAAGCCTTTGCGTAACCGCCATGTGCCGTTTGGTAATGAAGCCTTACACGGCACGGGAAGCTCAAGGAGAAAAGTATGTTCAAGTTTGCGATGATCGCCGCAGCGGGCCTCGCCATGGCCAGCACGGCGGCGCTGGCAGATGGCATGGTGACGGCCAAGAATGGCATGACACTTTACACGTTCGACAAGGACTCGGGCACGGAATCAGCGTGCTATGACCAATGCGCCACGTACTGGCCGCCCTACATGGCAGAAGCCAGTGACAAGGCGAACGGCGAATGGACGATGACCAAGCGCAAGGATGGCGCTATGCAGTGGGTTTATGACGGCAAGCCGGTCTATTTCTTCAAGGACGATGCCGCCAAGGGCGACATGAAGGGCGACGGCATGAAGGGTGTGTGGCACGTCATCAAGGAAGACTGAGCCTTCCGTAAAATCCCTCTCCCATGCGGACATGGGAGAGGGTAGATTGTGTTACTTCATCGCGGCGGCGGCCTTGGTGACCACGTCAGTCCAGGCGCCTTCCGGCTTCTTGGTGATGACCGGATCAGAACCACCGGCGAGAAGCTCAGCTACCGTGCGGTCGGCAGCAGCGGTGTCGAGCGTGCCATCGGTGCCTTCGGTGAGCTTGTTCACTTCCTCGATCATGCTGGTCTGATGCTCTTCGGTTTGTGAACCGGAGGCATCATTCTTCAGCACGGCGGCCACAGCGCCCTTCGGATCCTTGCGGGCTTCTTCCCAGCCCTTCATCGAAGCCTTGACGAACTTCGCCATGGTTTCGACGAACTTCGGATCCTTGAGCTTGTCTTCCTCGACATAGAGGCCGTCTTCCAACGTGGAGACGCCCTGGTCTTCATATTTGAAAACCACGAGGTCTTCCGGCTTCACGCCGGCTTCGAGCACCTGATGATATTCGTTGTAGGTCATGGTCGAGATGCAATCGGCCTGCTTTTGCAACAGCGGATCAACGTTGAAGCCCTGCTTCAAAACCTTGATGTCGGTGTCGGGCTTGAGGCCGAGCTTCGCCATCCAGGCGAGGAAGGGATATTCATTGCCGAAGAACCAGACGCCGAGCGTCTTGCCCTTGAAGTCGGCCGGGGTCTTGATGCCGGTTTCCTTGCGGCAGGTCAGCATCAGGCCGGAGCGCTTGTAGACCTGCGCGATGTTGACGAGCTTGTTTCCCTTCTCGCGGCTGGCGAGGGCGGCTGGCATCCAGTCAACGATGACGTCAGCGCCACCGCCGGCGATGACCTGCTCAGGGGCAATATCTGGGCCGCCTGGCTTGATCGTCACGTCAAGGCCGGCATCCTTGTAGAAGCCCTTTTCCTGGGCGACGTAATAACCGGCGAACTGGGCCTGTGCCACCCATTTCAGCTGGATCGTCACCTTGTCAGCAGCGGAAGCCGAGATCGCCGAGGCAGCGAGTGCTGCCAGCGCCGCTGCGCCTATCAGATATTTTTTCATTCCATTTTCTCCTTTTTTCTACCTCACCTGTCGCGCCCTACCTCCGGTAGGACGGATGCCAGAAGGTGACCCTGCGCTCGAGGAGCGAAAGGCACCCATAAAATAGCGAACCCGCCACGGCAGCCACTGTGATTTCCGCCCAGACCAGATCCAGATTGGCCTTGCCCACCTCGGTGGACATGCGGAAGCCCATGCCGACAATGGGGGTTCCAAAGAATTCGGCCACGATGGCACCGATCAGGGCCAGCGTCGAATTGATTTTGAGCGCGTTGAAAATGAAAGGCATCGCGGCCGGAAGCCGCAACTTGAGCAGCGTGGTGGCCCAGTTCGAGGCGTAAGATGTCATCAGATCCCGCTCCATGTGGCCCGAGGCATTGAGGCCGGCCAGCGTGTTGATGAGCATGGGAAAGAAGGTCATGATCACGACCATGGCGGCCTTGGACGGCCAATCAAATCCGAACCACATTACAAGGATGGGTGCGATGCCGACGATGGGAAGTGCCGCCACCAGGTTGCCCAAAGGAAGGAGGCCGCGGCGCAGGAAATCATTGCGGTCACAAAGCAAGGCCACGAGAAATCCGGAACCGGAGCCGATCAGCCAGCCGGGGATGACCGCGCGGACGAAGGTCTGGACAAAGTCGGCCGTCAGAGTCGGAATTGAAGCCGAAAGCTTGGCCCAGATTTCCGAAGGCGAGGGCAGCAGCACAATGGGAATAGCCGAGGCGTGCACATAGGCTTCCCACCCGGCGATGATCGCTACGCCGAAGGCGGCAGGAACCACGAAGCGGCTGATCCGGCCTTTCACCGCCAGATCGAGAATCCAGCCCACGCACCAGGCCGCAATCCAGCTGGCAATGACAAAGAGCAGCGATAGGAACCAATAAGTCCCCTGGACCGGTTCGACGCCGCCAAAGCCAAACCCGATGAGCAGCATGGCCAGCACCGCTATCACCAAAGTAGCGATGGCGCGGATCATGGCTTGGCTCCCATGCGGGAGAGACTCAGCCGTTCAAGTTCACCGAGCGCCCATACCAAGGCAGCCGCGGCAAAGGCGGCCACGAACAGCGCGCTCCAGATCTGCAAGGTGTTGCCATAATAGGAGCCGTTAAGAAGGCGCACGCCGATGCCAGCGATGGCGCCGGTCGGCAGTTCGGCGACGATGGCGCCCGTGAGAGCGATTGCCACAGAGACTTTCAGCGATGCGAAAAGGAATGGCAGGGACGCGGGCAGGCGCAGCTTCCACAAGGTTTGCGCCGCCGAGGCATTATAAGTGCGCATCAGATCCTGCTGCATCACATCAGGTGAGCGCAGGCCCTTCACCATGCCAATGGTGACGGGGAAGAAGCAGAGGTAGGCGGAGATTGTGGCCTTGGTGATAAGATCGGGAAGGCCGGTTTTCCCCAGCACCACAATCAGCATCGGCGCAATGGCGAGGATGGGAATGGTCTGCGAGGCGATGACCCAGGGCATCAGGCTTTTCTCAAGTGAGCCAACATGGACGATGCCGATGGCGAGCATGATTCCGAGCAAGCCGCCCATCAGAAAACCAACCAGTGTCGATGAGAGTGTGATCCAGAGATGGAAGATCAGCGATTTGATCGACCATGGCTCAACCGCAAAGACGGTGTTCCAGATTTCACGGATGACCTGATGCGGCGAAGGGAGAACGGGACGGCCCTCGTTCCACGAGAACCACAACCAATTGCCAAGCCCGCCACCTGCATTGGCGATCTTGTTTGCCGTCAACACGTGGTTCATCGGAATGCAGGCGAGATACCAAGCGATCAGGATGATGAAACAGACGGTCGCCAGAGGCAGAAGATTGCGCGCAACATCAATCTTCATAGGAATGTCCCGCCTTCAAGCCTTCGCGCACGCGATGTGCGATCTTGAGGAATTGCGGTGTCTCGCGGATGTCGAGGATGCGATCCTTCGGCAGGTCAACGTCGATGACATCAATGATGCGGCCCGGACGTGGCGACATGACCACGATCCTGGTTGAGAGAAACACGGCTTCGGGAATGGAGTGGGTCACGAAGACGATGGTCTTGTTGGTGCGTGCCCAAAGCTCAAGAAGTTGCTGGTTCAGCTTGTCGCGCACAATTTCGTCAAGCGCACCGAAGGGTTCATCCATCAGCAAAAGATGCGGATCAAAGGCGAGCGCTCGGGCTATGGAGACGCGCTGCTGCATGCCACCGGAGAGCTGCCAGGGAAATTTTTTGTCAAATCCCGAGAGATTGACGAGATCCAGATTGCGGGCCACGCGGCCCTTCACGTCATCGAGCCCCATGATCTCGAGAGGTAACGCGACGTTGTTCTCAACCGTACGCCAGGGCAGCAGGGCAGGCGCCTGGAACACATAGCCATAGGCACGCGCCCAGCGTGCCTGTTCGGCGCTCATGCCATTGACCGTCAGCGTGCCGGAGGTGGGATTTTCGAGATTGGCGATGGCGCGCAAAAGCGTGGTCTTGCCGCAGCCCGAAGGGCCGATGAAAGAAACGAATTCGCCTTCCTGAACATCCAGATTGATCTTCGACAGGGCCTCGACTGCACCATCACCCGTCTGGAAAATGAGGCCCAAATCCTGTGCAGAAATAACGCTTGCCGCCAACCCGTACTCCCCGCGGTCTATTTTCCCGGCACGGTAACTGCTCTTGACCATCTGATCAAGAAATAACAGGATGAGTTATGCCCAGAACGAAGGCGAAGATGCCCAGAATCGCGCATCCAGCATCAAAACAGGGCAGTGATTCTCAAGGCAGCGCTGGAAGTTTTTTCCACATATGGCTTCCGCGGCTCACGTGTTGACCAGATTGCCGAAAAGGCCGGGCTTTCCAAACCAAACCTGCTCTATTACTTCCGGCGCAAGGAAGACATCTATGTCGCTTTACTGGAAGAAACGCTGGATGAATGGCTGAAGCCGCTTCGTGTTCTCGATGGCGCGCGTGATCCGTTCACAGAACTGGCGCGCTATATTTCCGACAAGACCGACATGTCATTCGCCAATCCTCAGGCATCACGGCTTTTTGCCAATGAGATTCTCCATGGCGCACCGCATGTGCAGGGCTTTCTGAAAGGTCCGCTGCGCGACCTTGTGGATGAAAAGACGAACGTCATCCGGGGCTGGATTGAGGCGGGCAAGATGAAACCCGTGGATGCGCCGCATCTCATTTTCGCGATTTGGGCGGTGACCCAGCACTATGCCGATTTTGCCGCGCAGGTGGAATCAGTGCTGGGCGGCGAGCCGGCCCGCGAGCGCACCAAGAAGGCGATTACCGATCTTTTGCTGGGGGGCTTGAGGCCACATTGAAGGTCTCCGCCTAAGCACGGAATTGTGATAGGCCGCGTGCACAACTTGAGCGCTGCCGCACTGGGCAAGGGCTCGATTGATGCCTATCTCTGGATCCGAAAAGGAGAATGACATGACGACAGAACGTGCAGTCTTGGCCGGCGGATGTTTCTGGGGCATGCAGGATTTGATCCGGAAGCTGCCGGGCGTAACCGCGACACGCGTGGGTTATACGGGTGGCGACGTGAAGAATGCGACATATCGCAACCACGGCACTCATGCCGAGGGTATCGAGATCATGTTCGATCCGGCGAAGACCAGCTATCGCCGCATCCTGGAGCTTTTCTTCCAGATCCATGATCCGACGACCAAGAACCGCCAGGGCAATGACATGGGCATGGGTTACCGCTCGGCGATCTATTACATCAATGAGACGCAGAAGAAGGTGGCGCTCGACACGATTGCAGATGTGGAAGCCTCTGGCCTGTGGCCAGGCAAGGTGGTGACAGAAGTGCAGCCGGTGGGTGATTTCTGGGAAGCTGAGCCCGAGCACCAGGATTATCTTGAGAAATATCCCAACGGCTATACCTGCCATTTTCCGCGGCCCAATTGGGTGCTGCCAAAGCGGGCTGCGGCTGAGTAGGCTTTGGATGGAGCGTGTTCTTTTCGCAAAAGCCTCCAACTTTCGCGGAACACGCTTTAGTCCTTCAATCTTTTTCTCAGGCGCTTCAGGCCCGACCACACCAGAAGCAGAACCAGCGGAATCCCGACAATGGTAAGCGGCCTTGCGAGGCCGCTTTCTTCCATTGTTGGAAAGGCATCAAAGAATTTCGAAGCGATGGCGATGAGGTAATAGCTGATCGCTACCACTGACAGCCCTTCCACCGTTTCCTGCAGGACGAGTTGCTGCCTGGCGCGACGGTCCATCGAGCGCAGCAGCGCCTGGTTCTGGCTTTCCAAGGCAATATCAACGCGGGTGCGCAGCAGGTTGTTGGCACGCTCCGAGCGCGTGGCTAGGCTTTCGATGCGCCGCATCACGGCATTGCAGGTGGCAATGGCGGGGCCGAAGCGCCGGTCGAGAAAGGCGCCGATGCGCTGGAAATTGGCGACCTTTACTTCCTGCAGCTCCGCGACGCGCTTTTCAACCAAGGCCGAATAGGCTCTGGTGGCCGCAAAACGATAATTTGTGCGGTTGGAAAGCTCTTCTACCTTGCGGGCAACCACCGAAAGGCTTGCGAGCATGATGGCATCATGCTCGGCCGGCATGTCTTCGGTGAGGTTCAGCACCACCTCGTGAAGTTCCTGCTCGAGCTTGCGCAATTCGCCTTGTGCAGCGCGGGCCAGAGGCAAGGCCAGCAACGACATCATGCGGTAGGTTTCGATCTCATGCACGCGGCGGATGACACGCCCCAAGCGTAGCGGTGCCAAGCCCTTGTCCTGCACGAGGATGCGAGTGAAACCATCGGCCTTGATGCGGAAATCAGTCCAAACCATGGCCTGGCCCTGCGCCACCAGTGAAACCGCGAGATCATCATGGCCAAAAGCTCGAAGCAGGGCTGCCTCGCTGGGAGTCTTGTCACTCTTGGAAAGAAGATGAGTGTGGATGGCCACCAGTCTTTTACCCGGCAGGCCCTCCACCCACGGCGCGGGCACGAGGTCAATGGCTTCGGCGCCGGCGGGCTGTTTGCCGTCGGCGATGATGGCGATGCGGTAGAATTCGCCGTGGCGTTCAAAGCGGATATGGCCACCGGCGACCTCAAGGTACATGTGAAACGCGCTGGAATCGGGCGCTTCACTGCCAAGGCTTTCGGCCAGTTCCGTCAGCCGTGGTGCGGGTTCGGGGTCGCCTTCCGACAGCGTGAAGGCAAGGTGGGTGATGCGGGCAGGGGCGGTAATGCGCAGGCCGGTGCGGCCATGCAGTTCGTCGTTCAGGCTATGCCTCAGCTCGTGGTCGGTCACTCTGGCAAGTTTGCATGAAATAGTGCGCTCAGCGAATGGGCGCTTGGTCGCATGGGTCTGCCAAAGGTCACGCGCCTGTGACATAAAGTGCAGTGCGCAAACACCCGACCTGGTGCAAACACGCGGCATGAAAGCCGGGTTGCCTGACATGGACTTAACGACATGGACTTGACTGCATGGATCTGAATGTATCGTGGGGGGCTGCTGCTTTTGCCGGCCTCCTGTCTTTCTTAAGCCCCTGCGTGCTGCCGCTGGTGCCGCCCTATCTCGTGTTCATCAGCGGGGTTTCGCTGGATGACCTGAAGCGCGAAGAGGGCAACGGCCGCGCGCTCACGCGTGCTGCTGCCGGCGTTGGCCTTTGTGCTGGGTTTTGCCACGGTGTTCGTGGCGCTGGGCGCCACGGCGTCGTGGCTGGGGCAGGTGCTGCGTGACCAGCTGCCTCTGCTTGCCCGTATCGCCGGTGTCTTCATCATCATCATGGGCCTCAATTTTCTCGGCGTGTTCAAGCTCGGCTTTCTGGCGCGCGAGAAGCGCTATCACACGGCCGAAAAACCGGTGGGTTTGCTTGGCGCCTATGCCATAGGCTTGGCTTTCGCTTTCGGCTGGACGCCGTGCATCGGGCCGGTGCTGGCCGCCATTCTCTCGATAGCCGCGAGCACAGAAAGCGTTTCGCGCGGGGCTCTTCTGCTTGCCGTCTATTCGCTGGGGCTCGGTATTCCGTTCCTGATTTCAGCCGCGGCCATCAATGGCTTCCTTGGGTTCTTTGCACGCTTCAGGTCCAAGCTTAGCATGGTGGAAAAGGTGATGGGTGCTCTGCTGGTTCTTGCCGGTGTGATGTTCCTGACAGGCTCAATGCAATCAGTGTCGTATTGGCTTCTGGAGCAGTTTCCCGTCCTGCAATCCATCGGTTGAAAACCAGTCACCTTGCCTATTGAGACTCAGGGGCCGTTGGTATTCTTCCGCCCATGGTGGGTGATCTCGTAAGAAGGCTTGACGACGTGCAGGCGGTGGTTTTTGACGCCTATGGCACGCTGTTCGACATTGCTGCGCCGGTGAACAAGCAAGCGCCCATTCTTGGCGATAAAGCTCAAGCGTTGAGTGCGCTGTGGCGGGCGAAACAGTTGGAATATGCTTGGGTGCGCAGTCTCACTGGGGTTCATGCCGATTTCTGGCATGTGACGCGCGAGGCCTTAGACTTCTCGCTCGACAGTCTCGGCATCACCGAGACGGGCCTTGCGGATGAGCTGATGTCGGGGCTTCTCGTGCTTGACCCATTTCCGGAAGCTGGCAAGGCACTGCAGGTCTTGCGCAGTAAAGGCAGGCGGTTGGCTATTCTTTCCAATGGAAGCCCATCGATGCTCGATGCTGTGGTGCGCCATGCGGGCTGGGAAAAGATTTTTGAATTCGTGATATCGGTGGAGGATGTTGGCATCTACAAGCCGAGCCGGCGAGTGTACCGCTTGGCCACGCAAAAGTTTGGCATTCATGATGCGGCTGGGATTTGTTTTGTCTCGGCCAACGGCTGGGATGCGCATGGTGCTGCCCAGTTTGGTTTCAGGGCTGTTAGGGTCAAGCGTGCGCCAGTTCCCGATGAAAGACTGCCGGGCACGCTGACCACTGTCGTAACTTCACTCACAGACTTGGAAGCGCTGCTCTAGTTTTTGGCGACGATCAGGCGCAGGCCGTCGGTGGCGGTCACCTTGATCAATGCTCCCTTTGGAAGATCAGGTCCACGCACGTCCCACAAGGTGTCTTCAGCCTTGATCTTGCCGGTGCCATCAATAATCGCTTCAAACAGCGGATAGGTATGGCCAACCAAAGCTGAGTTACGCTGGTTGAGATTAGGTTTATCAGATGACACCGCCCAGCTCCGGGTGACGATGCGCCACGACAGTGCAACCACGATGGCCGAAAGAACGGCAAAGATGGCGACCTCAGCCTGCCAGGACATCGGAGCAAGAAAATGGATAAGTGCAGTCAATGCCGCAGCGGCCGCAAGCCAGATCATGAAGAAGCCAGGCTGGATCATTTCGGCGATGAGCAATAAGCCCGCGAGAATCCACCAGAAATAAGGGCCGAACTCTGGAAAAAGTTGGTTCATGGATTTCTCCCTCGCTCAGCTCCGTGGCACAGTCGGCGGCGGACGGCCGCGGTGTCGGCGCCGTGTTGCCGCTGCTGGAGTTGGTATTGAAAGCTTCCTTGGCGAGTTCGGCAATGCCGCCGATCGAACCGAGGATCGAGGTTGCATCAATCGGCAGCATCAGCACCTTCTGGTTGGGTGACTGCGCCAGCGCTTCCAATGCCTTCACATAATTATTGGCGACAAAATAATTGATGGCCTGAACGCTGCCATTGGCAATGGCTTCGCTCACCACCTGAGTCGCCTTGGCTTCGGCCTCAGCGGAACGTTCACGGGCTTCGGCTGCCCGGAAGGCTGCTTCCTTTTCAGCTTCGGCATTCAGTACGATGGCCTGTTTCTCACCTTCGGCACGCAGGATCGCCGCGCCGCGCTGGCCTTCAGCCTCAAGAATGACGGCGCGCTTGTCACGCTCGGCCTTCATCTGCCGGCCCATGCTTTCGACAAGGTCACGCGGCGGCGTAATGTCCTTGATTTCAATGCGGGTCATCTTGACGCCCCAGGTCTGGGTCGCCTGGTCGACGCTGCCCAGAAGCTTGTGGTTGATTTCGTCGCGCTGCGACAGCAGGTGGTCTAACTCCATCGAGCCCATCACGGTGCGGATCTGTGTCATCACCATGTTGAGGATGGCGTTGTCGAGATTGTTGATTTCATAGGAGGCACGCGCTGCATCCATCACCTGGAAGAAGGCAACACCGTCAACCGTCACCGAGGCGTTGTCGCGCGTAATCACTTCCTGCGAGGGAACCTGGAGGACGCGCTCCATCATGTTCTGCTTGTAGCCGATACGGTCGATGAAAGGCACAATGAGGCTGAGGCCGGGTTTCAGCGTCATGGTATATTTGCCGAAGCGTTCAACTGTATAGTTGTAACCTTGGGGAACCATGCGGATGGCGCGGATGATATAAAACGCGACGACCACCAAAAGCACAAGAACGAAGTAACCAGCACCTTGGAACATGAACGCAGCCCTCCAACTCTAATGTCAATCTAAGAAGGCAGCGTGTCCTTTTCAAGACGGATAGGAATTTATTGTGGTGGTCAATCGGTGAATATGGTTAGCAACGCGGTTCAGGATTTCGTGCTAACTGATTGAAAGGTAAGTTTTTTGTTTTGGGCTAAAGCCAGCCTGACAGTTCGTTGCGCGCGAGTTGTGCCAGCATGGCGATCGAGGCGTCGCTGTCATTGAGACAGGGAACGACGGCAAAGTTGTTGCCGCCCGAATGGTGAAAGGTTTCCTGCAATCCAATGGCCAGCTCTTCCAGTGTCTCGACGCAGTCGGCGGCAAAGCCTGGTGAGATCATCAGCAGATTTTTGACGCCCTGTGATGGCAGCGTCTCCACCATTTCCTTGGCATAGGGCTTCAACCATTCGGCGCGACCGAAGCGCGACTGGAACACCAGCGGCGCAAAGTCGGCAGATAGGCCCAGCTTTTCCCGAACCAGGCGTGCCGTCTTCTGGCAGTGACAGTGATAGGGATCGCCCTTGTCGAGATATTCACGTGGCAACCCGTGAAAGGCGATGAGAATGCGGTCGGGTTTCCAAGTGAGGGCGGCCATGGCGTTTTTCAGCGACCCTGCGATCGCATCTATATAGGCCGGGTGATCGTAATAGGGCGGTACAGTGCGAATGGCGGGCTGCCAGCGCAGCGTGGCAAGTGTGTCGTAGGCCTTATCCAAAGCTGTGGCCGTGGTAGCGGCAGAATATTGCGGATAGAGCGGAAACAGCACAATGCGGTCGCAGCCTTGGGCCTTCAATTCCTTCAATTTTTCGCCAATTGCAGGCTTTCCATAGCGCATCGCCCAGTCGACCATAAACTTGTCTGATTGCCCCATAGAGGCCCTTATTTTTTCAGTTTGGGCCCGTGTAAAGGTCTTCAGGGGACTTTCATTCAATTCGCGGTTCCAGATCGCTGCATATGCCTTGCCGGAGCGCTGCGGGCGAATGTTGAGAATGACGCCGTTGAGAATGAACCACCACACGAGCGGGTTGGTTTCGATCACGCGGCGGTCACTCAGGAACTCCTTCAAGTAGCGGCGCATGGAGCCGTAGTCGGTGGCCTCCGGGGTACCGAGATTGATCAGCAAAAGGCCGATTTTTCGCGCCGGAACCGGGGGATGGCCGGGAGGAAGATTCATCATGAGCGGGCACCTTTTGCCCCCTTCAGGCGGCAAGGTCCAGAATGTCTAGAAGAAATTAACCCGGATGCGGCATCACATCACAGTTTTGGAACTGGATCCGGAGGGCAGACCGGATCGGGTTGAATGGTATGCATTGGCGCACTGAAAAGACTGGGCTGAGGGAGGCGCTAATCTCGCTGTTTTCCGACAGGGACGGCGAGGTTATTGGCTATCAACTCGAAGAAACACGGACCGTGCTGCCGATCCTGGCGGCGTTCCACCTGTATGCGACCATTGCCGTCGCCGGTTTGGCCTTCGTATCCATTCCTGTCTTTCATCTCGCACCATGGATTGCCGCAAGCCTGTTCGTCGAGACCATGATCCTGCTCTCCTATTTCGCACTGGGGCAAGCCGGACGTACGCGCAAAAAGGCAAAACAGGTTCTGATTTTTGGGCCGTTCGCCGGGCTTGCCCTGAACCTGGTGTGGGGCTGGGCGGTGATGGTCATTTCGCCCAGCACATCGTTTCTAGCGCGCGACCTGATCGAGCTTCTCGCCATGGTGACGATTTTCGTGGCGCTGCTGTGTACGGTTCGCCTGCCGGCGACTTCACTGCAGTTTGTCCTGGCGCCCGTGGCGTTTCTGGTGGCGCATGCCATCCAGCTTGAGGGTGGCAGCGGCCTTTATACCCTGTTCATCGGACTGGGAGCGGCGGTTGCGGTCGTCAGTGTGATGTTGATCCTGAGCTTTGGTTTCCGGCGGCGCATCATCATTGAGCGTTCCATGAAGCACGATGCCGAAGTCATCAAACTGTTGCTGCACGACTTCGGCGACGAGATCCGCGACTGGATGTGGGAAACCGACCGACAGGGCCAGCTCACATTCCATTCACCGAAGCTTGCAGAGTTGCTCGGCGCTCCACAGCACAATTTTGTCGGCACGGATTTCGTCGAAAATTTCATTCTGCGTTTTTCGCCCGAACTGGCACAGCGGCTGGCGGCACGCGAGACGATCAGTGATGCGCTCATCGAGACACATGGTGCTGATGGCATCAAGCACTGGCGGTTTTCCGCGAAACCCCTGGATGATGCGGAAGGCCATTTCGATGGCTATCGCGGCGTCACCCGGGATGTCACACTCCAGCGCAAGCAGGAACTTGAAATTGCCGACGCCCGTGACGAAGCGCAGAGAGCGCTTGAAACCCGTGCGCAGTTTCTTGCCGTCATGAGCCATGAGTTGCGCACGCCGATCAACGCGATTGTTGGTTTCAGCGAGGTGATGAGTGCGGCACAGGCCGACAGGCTGCCGCTCTCGGCGCGGCGTGAATATCTCGCCACCATTCTGGAGAGTGCGCGGCACCTGCAAGGCCTGATCAACGATGTGCTTGAGACAACGCGCATGGAGCGCGGCGATGTTCAGCTTCATGAACAGCCCAATGACATGGCCGAGCTCATCGAAGTCACTGTCAAGATTGTGCGCGACAATGCCATGCAGCAGGGCATTTCGATGATTGCCGAAGTTGTGGATGATGTGGAAGTGACGGGCGACCTCACACGGTTGAAGCAAGTCGTTCTCAACCTTCTGACCAACGCCATCAAATTTTCATCGAGGGGCAGCACGGTGCGCATCGACATGCGGCGTGATTCGGCACACAATCTGGTGATCTCTGTGAAAGACACGGGCATCGGCATTTCGCCGGAGAATGCGCGGCGCGTCTTCGAGCCTTTTGTGCAGGTCGACAATGGCAGCAACCGCCGCTTTGGCGGCATGGGCCTCGGACTTTCGATTGCCCGCAAAGTGGCACGGCTCCATGGCGGTGACCTGGTGCTGGACGGGCAGGTGGGCGTTGGCACCGAAGCGCGCCTGACGCTGCCGGCTTCGCGTGTGCGTTGGCCCAAATCCAAGCTTGGCCCTTCTTCCCATGTTGCTGCCTAGAGGGTAGCTGCGTTAGGTTGCGGCATGGTCAAGGCCCCGCAAACGCCAGCTTTCCTCGGCATCAGCAAGGCAAAGTCTGCCAAGGGTGCGCAGGCAGCCATCTTTGCGGTCCCGCATGGCACACCCTACAAGACGATCGACAACCGTGTGCATGCTGGCTCTGGTGATGCGATCCGCGCAGCAATTGCCGCTGATGCTGACTGGATTTCGCATTGGGACTTTGACTTTGAAGCGCCGCTTCTTCCCAATCCCTCCTTCAAGGCCGTGGACTTGGGTAACTTGCCCACGACTCCTAGAGATGGCCGCGGCAACCGGCGCAAGATCACTGATGTCACCAAAGCCATACTTGATGCCGGGGCCGTGCCCGTGATGTTTGGCGGTGACGACTCGGTACCCATTCCCTTCATCGAGGCCTTTTCCGGCGGGCCCCCCATCATGATCCTGCAGATCGATGCGCATATCGACTGGCGTGATGAACGTTTCGGCGAACGCATGGGCTTTTCCTCGACCATGCGGCGCGCGTCTGAAATGGCGCATGTCTGGCGTATCGTTCAGGCGGGAGCACGCGGCATGGGAAGTGCGCGTGAACAAGAAGTGCAAAGGGCGCAGGAGTGGGGTGCCCATCTGTTTACGAGCCGGCAGATACTGCAAAAGGGTGTGAATGAAGTTTTGCACCATGTGGAGCCGGGCAGCCATTGCCTGATCTCACTTGACCTCGATGTCCTCGATTCCTCCATCATGCCGGCGGTGGCTTATCCATCGCCTGGCGGCCTTGGTTTCCAGCATGTGCTCGACCTCATTGCCGGCGTGGCGAACAAAGCGCGAATTGCGGGTTTCTCCATGGTGGAATTTGTGCCGGCGAAGGATTTTGCAGGCACGGCTGCGTTTACGGCGGCACGCATCGCTGCGCATGTGTTGGGTCATGTCTGCCGTCAAATGAAATGATAACTTCCGCCGAAGCCAGGCGCATGTGGGCCAAGATCGGCTGCCTTTCCTTCGGCGGGCCGGCTGGACAGATCGCGCTGATGCACCGCGAGGTTATCGACGAGCGCAAGCTGATTTCCGAAGCCGAGTTTCTGAACGCACTCAACTTTTGCATGCTGCTGCCGGGGCCGGAGGCGATGCAGCTTGCAACCTATGTTGGGTGGAAAATGCATGGCTGGCGCGGCGGGCTGTGGGCCGGGCTACTGTTCGTGCTGCCTGGTGCCGTAGTGATGTTCGCGTTGTCTCTGCTCTATCTCACGTTTGGTGACGTGCCGCTGATTCAGAGCCTGTTCTGGGGCGTCAAGGCTGCGGTGCTTGTCATCGTGCTGGAGGCGCTGCTGCGCGTGGCGCGGCGCGCGCTCAAGGGCTGGACTGATGTTGCCGTGGCGTTGCTGGCTTTCGTGGCGCTGTACTGTTTCAACATTCCCTTTCCACTGGTGATCATTGCCGCCTTGCTGTTCGGCTTTCTGACGGCGCCGAAGCAGGAACAACCCATGGCGCCGGTGAGCTTACCGCGATTTTCCGACACGTTGCAGCAGCTCGCACTGTGGCTCGTGATCTGGCTGGCGCCTCTGGCGCTGATGGCGCTCTTCATTCCAGGCAGCGTGTTCACAGTGCTCGGCATATTCTTCTCCAAGCTCGCCATTGTGACGTTTGGGGGCGCCTATGCGGTGCTCTCCTATATGGCACAGGATGTGGTGGAGGCGCGGCATTGGCTCACCGCACCACAAATGATGGATGGATTGGGGCTGGCTGAAACAACGCCGGGGCCACTTATTCTGGTTGGACAATTCGTCGGTGTGCTGGCGGCGGCGAAGGTGCAGGGTGGAATTCTTGCCGGCATGGCGGGTGGGCTGGTTTATCTGTGGATGACCTTTGCGCCATGCTTCCTGTGGATATTTGTCGGTGCGCCCTACATTGAATTCCTGCAGCGTTGGGGCCGTGTGGCGGCGGCGTTGCGGCGGGTTACGGCCGCTGTCACCGGCGTTATCCTTAACCTCGCGTTGTGGTTTGGCCTGCATGTGATCTTCGGACAGGTCACGCGGCATTCGGGACCGGTTCCGGTGTGGTTTCCAGATGTTAACGGTTTTGATTTTGCTGCACTTATTCTTACCTGCCTTGCAGGTGTGGCGCTGCTGCGCCTGCGCTGGAGCATGGCTTGGACCTTGGCTTTGGCCGCTGCCGCAGGCATAATGTGGAAATCATTTCTTCCTATGTTGTGAGACATGCCCCCAGACACCATGCCCCTTGTCGGCCTTCCAGCTGACACTTACGAAAAATCAGGTTTCCTGTTTCATTCGCTCGGTGACAAATATGTTCGTGCGCTGACGGATGTATCCAAGGTCTTGACGGCGATGATTCCGTCGATGATCGATGAAACACAGATCAATGCGCTGCTTGATCATTTCGATGGTGTCCTGATGACGGGTGCTGTCTCAAACGTGCATCCGCCGCATTACGGCGAAGAGGCAACCGAGGCGCACGAGCCATTTGATCATGGCCGGGACCAGACGACACTGAAACTCATCCGCGCCGTCATCGACCGCGGCATGCCGCTGTTCTGCATCTGCCGCGGTTTCCAGGAACTCAATGTGGTGATGGGCGGCACGCTCGCCACCGAAATCCAGAATGTTTCCAACAGGCTTGATCACCGCGGCCATGGTGAAGATCCGGACACGCGCTACAGGCTGGCGCACAAGATCAGCATCGAGAAGGGCGGTTTGCTGAACCGCATCCTCGGCAAGACGGAAACCGAGATCAACTCAGTGCATCGACAGGGCATCAAGGTGCTTGGCAAAGGGCTTGAGGTGGAAGCGATCGCCCCTGACGGCATTATCGAAGCCATTTCGGTGAAGGGTGCGCGTACATTTGCCTTCGGGACGCAGTGGCATCCGGAATACCGGGCCGCGCAAAATCCGGATTCGGTGAAGCTGTTCACAGCCTTTGGCGAAGCCGTGCGGGCCTATCGCCGCGAACGCAGCCAGCCTTTCTACGGCACCAAGCGCAGCGCCTGATTTTCAGGAAACTGCTTCGGCGGGCTGCACAGCAGCAGATGACGTTTTTGCAAGTTGTTCGGCAGGAATGGGCGCCAGCCAGCTTGCGAAAAGTCTCGCTGTTTCTTCCCAGGTAAATTTTTCGGCGGCGGCGCGCACCTTCTTGCGGTCGAGCTTCATCGCTTCAATGATGGCCCTGGAGAGATCGGCATCCATGACGCCAGTCACACCCTGTTCGATCACGTCAACCGGGCTGGGCACCGGGAAAGCGGCAACAGGCGTGCCGCAGGCCATGGCCTCGATCATCACCAGACCGAAGGTGTCGGTGACGCTCGGGAAAATGAAACAGTCGGCGCTGGCAAGTGCTGCTGCCAAATCGGCTTCCACCAGATAGCCGGTGAAGTGCACATCGGGATAGCGCTGTTGCAACTCGGCCTTGTCAGGGCCGTCGCCGATCACGACCTTGGTGCCCGGCACATCGAGCTTGAGAAAAGCCTCGATGTTCTTTTCCTTGGTCAACCTGCCTGCATGCGCAAGGATGGGGCGCGGGAGGTCAAAAAAATCGCGCTTCCTTGTGGGCTTGAAATTCTTCTGATCGACGCCGCGCGTCCAGGTCCTTAGGTTGCGGAAGCGCTTTTCCGAAAGGAGTGTGGCAATCGTCTGCGTCGGCACCATCACGGCACGGGCCGGCAGGTGGAAACGGCGCAGGACAGACCAGATAAAGGCTGCTGTGCCAGGCACGGGAATGCGCAAGGCGAGATATTCAGCAAAGCGTGTGTGGAAGCTGGTGGTAAAGGGGAGATTGCGTCGCAGGCAAGCCTTGCGCGCCGCCCAGCCCAATGGGCCCTCGGTGGCGATATGGATGGCTTCCGGCTTCAACGCATCGATCTCGCGGCCGATGGTCTTGGCGCCGACGAGGCTCAACAAGATTTCAGGGTAGTTGGGTACGGCCCAAGTCTTGCGGCCATCGGGCGTGAAGAAGTGGACGTCATGGCCCATTTCGATGAGTTTGCGGCCCACTGTCTGCAGTGTCCGGACCACGCCATTGACCTGCGGTGGCCAGGCATCGGTCACGATGAGAATGCGCATGGCATGCGCTCAAACGCGATTCAGGTGACGGTTGAATGACGTTTATTTACGCAGCTTTGCTCTCGCAAGTCTGCAACTTGCTCGTTCGCTGCGCTCGTCCAGCTATTGAGCTAATGTCCGCCGCCACCGCCGCCGGCAGGTGCCTTCGGCTTCTGCAGCAGAGGGAGCATCAGCACGATGCCAAGAAAAAGGATGGTGAGCACAAAGAAGATGTCAGCAATGGCCAAAGTGAAAGCCTGCCGGCGTGTGATCAGCGACAGCTGCTTCAATGCCGCGAGGCCAGCATTCGAACCCAGAGGTGAAAAGGCATGGGTCAAATCGTTCAAAGTGGTGTTGGCCTGTGTAGACGCCCAATTCACGCTTTCATGCAGGCGCTGCAAATGCAGGTCGAAGCGGTTGTTCATGGTGGTGTTGATGAGCGCAAGGCCTACAGCACCACCCAGGTTGCGGGTGAGGTTGAACAGGCCGGATGCGCCGCGCAATTCCATGGGCGCAAGCGTGCCGAGCGCGACATTGGTGACCGTCACCATGCACATCATCAGGGAAACGCCGCGCAAGATCTGCGGCACGAGCAGTTCATAGAAGGCCCAATCAGAGGTGATGTAGTGCGCCTGCCAGGTGCCAATGGCAAAGCCCACAAAGCCGCCGCCGATCATGATGCGCGGGTCAACTTTCGAGGAAAGCCGGCCGGCGATGGGCGCGGTCAGGAACATGGCGACGCCGGTCACGAACATGGTTTCGCCGATCATCATCGATGAATAGTTCTGAATGCGGGCGAGATAGACCGGATAGAGATAGGTCAGGCCATAGAGGCCGATGCCCATGGTGAAGGAGAAGATGCAACCGGCGGTGAAATTGCGGTTCTTGAAGGCGGTGAATTCCACCAGGGGATTGGCCTTGGTGAACATGCGCCAAAAAAAGAAGCTGCCTGAAAGCACGCATGCCAGCATAAGATTGCGGATGACGTCGGAATTGAGCCAGTCGTCAGCGGGTCCTTCTTCCAGCACATATTCCAGTGTGCCGAGGAAGACCGCAAGCAATGCGAGCCCCGTCCAGTCGAATGACTTGATCAGGCTGTAATTCGGCTTGTCGAAATCAATCGTCGCCCAGGTGCCGATGGTGACAATGATGCCGGGAACGATGTTGACCAGAAACAGCCAGTGCCAGGAGAAAACCTCCGTGAGATAGCCGCCCACGGTGGGGCCGATGGTTGGCGCCAGTGTCGCAATGAGGCCGATCACAGGCGATATCACGTTGCGCAGGCGCGGCGGAAAAACGGTGAACGAAGTGGCGAAAACAGTTGGGATCATCGCGCCGCCGAGGAAGCCCTGCAGCGCGCGCCACACCATCATTTCATTTATGGAGCTTGAAAGCGCGCACATCAGGCTCATCAAGGTGAAACTTGCTGCGGAAGCCACAAAGAGCCAACGCGTCGAGAAGATGCGGGTGAGCGTGCCGGAGAGCGGAATCATCACCACTTCCGCGATCAGATAACTGGTTTGCACCCAAGTGATCTCGTCGGCGCTGGCCGAGATGCCGGCCTGAATTTCGGCGAGGGAGGCCGAGACGATCTGAATGTCCAAAATCGCCATGAACATGCCGAAGACCATGAAGATGAAAGCAACGATGTGCCTGGTGGGCACAGCGTCGCTTCGTGCAGGGGCCTGTGGAGGCATGGTGGCAGTTGCAGACATCAGAACGAACCTTAGTTGCCGTCCTGACCGTCGGCGCCCTTGTCGCGGAGGTCAACCGACACGGCGACCGACATGCCGGGCTTCAGCTTCCTGGAAAGATCTTCCGGGAGGACGATCTTGACTGGTATGCGCTGGGTGATCTTGGTGAAGTTGCCTGTCGCGTTGTCCGGCGGCAGCAACGAAAACTCGGCACCCGAAGCCGGTGCCACGCTCTGTACCGTGCCCTGGAAATCCTGGCCCTTGAAGGCATCAACCGTGATGTCAACCTTCTGGCCGGGGTGGAGGTCAGCAATCTGGGTTTCCTTGAAGTTCGCCGTGATGAAGGAGAGCTGCACCGGAACCAAGGCCATCAAGTTGGTGCCGGGGCCGACATATTCGCCCGGCGCCACAGCACGATTGGCGACCACGCCATCAAAGGGGGCTTTGATCTCGGCGGAGTCAAGATCATGCTGCGCCTTCTGAAGCGCGACATTCATGCCTTCCAGAACACTGCCGGCCTGGGCCGCATTGGCATCCAGCACTTCGAGCTGAGCCTGAGCGGCCGTTACGCCGGCCTGAGCCTGCACAATTCCGGCCTGAGCCTGTGCCACGCTGGCGTTGGCCGTCAGCACAGCGCGATTGGCATCATCAAGAGCCTGTTGCGTGCCGAAAGACTGTTTCGCCAACTGGGCCGCACGCGCTTGCGTCTGCTGGGCGTTGGTCTGGGTTGCCTGGGCGCTCTGCAGAGCGGCCTGCGCGGCATTGACCTGGGCCTCGGCGGAATTGACCTGTGCCTGCTGCGCCGTCTTCTGCTTGGCGATTACAGTGATGGCTGCCGTCTGCGTATCGATGTTGGCCTTGGCCTGCGCCAAAGCCAGCTTGTAATCGGTGTCATCAAGCTTGAGGATGACATCGCCCGACTTCACGGCCGTGTTGTTGAGAACCGGCGTTTCAGTGACAAGGCCCGCAACCTTGGTCGAAACGACAGATGTGTCAGCCTTTACATAGGCATCGTCGGTTGAAACTTCGAAACGGCCAACGGTCCAATATTCGTAACCGAACTTCGCTGCAGCGGCGATGGCGGCAATTGCCACGACACCGATAAGGATCCGGCGCAGCGGAGAAGCCTTTTTCGGCGAAGTTGGGGCAGGAGAAGGGGAGTGAGTACCCGAAGATGACTGGCCAGGCGGTGGCACGAGGCTCGGCTTCAGGGCTTCATTGGCATTAGACTTTAGAGCCGGGCTCGACATGACTGACTTCTCTCTTCGTGGGATAGATGCCTGGCCGTGATCATTTTTAAGCCAGGAAGTTCAAAATTTGAACCGAACGGTTCGTTATGGGCTTGCAAGTATCACGTTCCGATGTTATTTACAAGACCGAACCGTTCAGTTCGGATGAAAAATTTGAGATCATGATCCAAGCCGCACTTCAGACAGACGACAGCCAAGACGGCGCCAAACGCCAGCAAATCCTTGAAGGCGCACGAAAAACCTTCCTTGAACAGGGGTTCGACGCGGCCAGCATGAACGATATTGTGAAGGCGGCGGGCGTCTCGAAGGGCACTCTGTACGCTTACTTTCCATCGAAAGAAAAGCTTTTTGAAGCCCTTGTGTTCCAGGACCGGCGCCGCCAGGCAGAGCAGGCGATCTACATTGGCGATGAGTCCCGGCCCATTTTTGATGTTTTGTACGATTTGGGTTTGCGCATGTCGCAGCTCATCACATCCGACGAGTCGGTTGCCTATGCCCGCATGGTCCTTGGGGTTGCAGCCAAATTTCCCGAGGTTGGCCATGCATTTTATGAGGCCGGCCCCGCCTATTCGATCGGGCAGATTGCGCCCTATCTCCAGCGCAAGATGGATGATGGAACGTTGAAACAGGCGAACCCCAGGCATGCGGCCATGCAATATGCCGAGCTGGTTCATTGTGGGTTGCTGAAGCCCAAGCTTTTTGCCACGCCCAAATTCCGAAGTGAACTCAGCCTCGAAGACGCCGTGCATGCCGGTGTGTCACTTTTTATCAATGGTTTGTCTCCGCGGCGCTGACTAAGTCGTTGTTAACGATGTTTTCCTATGAAGAGGCATGGGTCAGTGGCGTATTGTGTGGGGCAGTGCAGTCTTGCTTGTTGCGGCAAGCCATGTGGCGTTTGCAGAAAGCGCGCTAACCAAGTTCCTCACCGATGACGCCGATCTGACAAAGCCGATGGAGGTGTTGACTGCGCCACCGCCACCCGTCGCGGTGCCACTCACGGACGCGACCACGGCACCTCCGAAAAAACTCCGCAAATCCACCTTCGATCCCTATTCCACGTCCGGGTTTGATGACGGCGTGTTCGAGCTTCGCCCGACCATGGAAATCGATGGCCTTGCAACCAACAATGTCTATCTGTCGCCCACCAACCGGCAAAGCGATACCGGCTTTGCGATTACGCCCGGACTGACATTCCAATCGAAATGGCCGGTGCACGAGTGGACCGGCGCCGTCTCCGGCACATTCACAGACTATCTCAACCATCCCGATGCGAATACGACGACGGGATCTGCCACCACCACATTCCGCCTCGACATCCGCCGCGATACGTTCGCTGAATTCAACGCCAATCTGGCGCTGACCCAGGCGCCGCCCGGATCCGACTCCGTTCCTTCGGACACGGTTTCTGGTCGCCGCGATCTCGCTTATGGCTCCTATGCCGCGCTGACTCATGATTTTGGCCCGGCGCAGATGCGCTTCAAGGCGGCGGTCAATCGCTATGAGTACGGTGATGTCACGCTTTCAGGCGGCGGCATCGAAAGCAACGCAGACCGCAATTTCTGGAGTCCGGTTTTCACGGCGCGTGGCACTTGGGGTGACGAGGGTGCGCGGCTGAAACCGTTCGTCGAACTTTCGTACGATATGCGTGAGCATGACGAACAATTCGACCGCAACGGGCAACAGCGGAACTCGCAAGGCTATGGTGCGGCCGTTGGTCTGGAACTGAATGACGGGCCGATCTGGCAGGGTGAAATTTCCGGCAACTTTATCGCGCGCAGTTACGATGATCCGGCTCTGCAGACAGCGATGGCCCTCGGCGTCGGCGGCAATCTGACATGGAGTCCGACACCGCTGTTCAGCGTTGTGGCGACAACGGGCGTGGCGCTTAATGATGCCACGGATATCAATGTTTCTGCGACGCCAAGCTGGAATGCTGGTCTCACTGCGAGCTATGCGCTGCGCGACAATGTTTCAATTCATGCAGGTGGTGCAATTACACTAGAGGATGTGTCCATTGGTGCCGACACAACAACCGTTGCAAGCGCCGGCGCGGAGTGGAAACTCAACCCCTATCTGTCGCTGAGTGGCACGCTGCAAAGCACATGGTTCACAGCCGCTGCCGCCGATTCCAATTACGACGAACAGCGCGCGATGATCGGCGTTGTCATCAGGCCTTAACCAGCGGCACGCTTCTCAGGCGGTGTGTCTTCGGCGCTCTCTTCCGGCACGCCGGCTTTCAATTCCTGCAGCACCTGAGCAAGATCGCTGTTGCCGTTCCAGCTCAGATAGCCGCCATGCTTGGAGATTACATCCTGCAATGCGATCTTGAAGGCATCGGCGAGTTCCGGATGATCCATCGCAAAAGCGACATTGGCGGCAAGAAAGCCCACCTTGTCGCCGCAGTCATAGGTCATGCCTTGAAAACGCAGACCTGAGAACGGCTGATAAGCACTGAGGGCAATCATCGCATCAGTGATCTGAATCTCGCCACCAGAACCCGGCTTCACCTTCTCGATCTCACCGAAAATTTCCGGCTGCAGAATGTAACGGCCCGAGATGATGAGGTTGGACGGTGCATCTTCAGTCTTCGGTTTTTCGACCATGGCGGAAATAGAAAAGTGATTATCCTGCCAGTCCTTCGGTGCCACCACGCCATAGCGATGCACGTTTTCCCAGGCCGCTTCCTCGACGGCAATGATGTTGCCGCCACCGCGCTGATTGTAAACTTCAACCATCTGTTTGAGGCAGCCAGGGGAGGCCTTGATCAGCATATCAGGAAGCAACACGGCAAAGGGTTCATGGCCGACGAGGTGGCGGGCACACCAGATCGGCGTGGCCTAGACCAAGCGGCTCCTGCTGGCGGGTGAAGCTGGTCTGGCCAGCACCGGGTAGATCGGCTTCCAGTGTTGACAACTGGACCGACTTGCCGCGCTTTCGCAACGTGCTTTCCAGTTCATATTGCTTGTCGAAATGGTCTTCGATGACGCCCTTGTTGCGGCCGGTCACGAAAACAAAATGATCCACTCCTGCGTCAGCTGCTTCTTCCACGACATGCTGGATGAGCGGCTTGTCGACAACGGTCAGCATTTCCTTGGGCATGGCTTTGGTGGCAGGCAAAAACCGCGTTCCCAAACCTGCCACCGGAAATACCGCCGTCTTGATTGGACGTATCATGCTGGAAAGGCCCCTCTATTTACACTTTTTTTACCAGAATTCCGCGCGCAGCCCACTCTACCGCGGAAGTTACGTGTTGTGAAACGTCAAATGGGTCATAAGTGTTCCATTCTTTAGATACGAAGCGTTAGGAGTTCCGGCATGGCAGTTCTGGTGACGGGTGGGGCGGGCTATATCGGCAGCCACATGGTGCTGGCGCTGGCCGATGCCCGTGAAGACATCCTAGTGCTCGATAATCTGTCGACGGGCTTTGCCTGGGCCATTGCGCCGCAGGCGAAACTTGTCGAAGGTGACATTGGCGATGAAGCGCTGGTTGGCAAGATCATCAAGGATCACAAGATCGATGCCATCGTGCATTTTGCAGGCTCGATTGTGGTGCCAGAATCGGTTTCCGATCCACTTGGGCTATTATCTCAACAATACGGTCAAATCGCGCGCACTGATGGCTGCTGCCGTGAAGGGTGGCGTGAAGAATTTCATCTTCTCATCGACGGCTGCCGTCTATGGCAATCCGCAGACCATGCCGGTGTTTGAAGACGAAACACCTGCGCCGATTTCACCCTATGGCACGTCAAAGCTGATGACGGAGCAGATGCTGCGGGATTCGCATGCAGCCTACGGCCTGAATTTTGTAGCCCTGCGCTATTTCAACGTGGCTGGGGCCGATCCAAAAGGCCGTTCGGGCCAATCCACGCCGCGCGCCACGCATTTGATCAAGGTGGCCTGTCAGACGGCGTTGGGCCAGCGCGCCTCCATGGATGTGTTCGGCACGGACTATCCCGACACCAGACGGCACGTGCCTGCGCGACTACATTCATGTCAGCGATCTCATCGCAGCACATATGGATGCTCTTCGCCATCTGCGTGCTGGTGGCGACAGCGGCATCTTCAATTGCGGTTATGGCAAGGGCTATTCGGTACTCGAAGTCATCCGCGCCGTCGAAAAGGCGCAGGGTGGTCCGGTAAAACACAGGCTTGTGTCACGCCGCGCGGGCGACCCCGCCGGCATCGTCGCTGGTGCACAGAAAGTGCGCGACGTGCTGGGATGGCAGCCCAAATACAATGATCTTGACTTGATTGTTCAGTCAGCACTCAACTGGGAAAAGCATCTCGCGCGCCGTAACGCGCGAGACCATGATCTCAGTGCTGCATCTTAAATTTTAGTGGACGCCTTCCCAAGCGGCATTGCCGCGGGCGGACAGAACCTTCTCAGTCACCAGATCGGCAACTTCCTGAAGCGAGACGCTTGGAAATTCGCGCTGTACGGCGACCGCAACCTGATTTACGTCAATCAATTTGCGCTGAGCAAGGTCATCACTCAGGCGCGCGTCAATTGTCTGTTGAATTTTGGACATGACAGCCTCCTTAGTGTTTGAGTTGGAGCACCAATTGTATCTGCTGCCGCCCGTTTTCGGCAAAATCCGGTATCGGCAGTGCAAATAATAGACACTTCTTTTTTCCAAAAATCCACTTTTCTATTGTGATTTCTTTGTGACGGCGGCGCAAGTTACTCAACTTGCTGCATGTCAGTTATAAACTTATGGTGGGCGAATGCCGCATACCGCACACATCGTTGCCTTTGCTTTTGTTGCCCTGGGGATGGTGCTGACACCGGGCCCAAACATGATCTACCTCGTGTCGCGCTCCATAACACAAGGCAGAGTGGCAGGATTGATTTCGCTCTGCGGCGTGGCGCTTGGCTTTGTGTTCTACATGCTGTGCGCGGCGTTCGGCATCACTGCACTTCTGATGGCGGTGCCTTATGCCTATGACACGCTCCGGCTCGCCGGTGCTACCTATCTCATGTGGCTGGCCTGGCAGGCCTTGAAGCCCGGTGGGCGTTCGCTCTTCGAGGTCAAGCTTCTGCCGAAGGACAATGCGCACAAACTGTTCCTGATGGGCCTTCTGACCAATCTCCTGAACCCCAAGATCGCGGTGCTCTATTTATCGCTCTTGCCGCAATTCATCGATCCGGCGGCGGGACCGGTGCTTTCCCAGGCACTTATGTTGGGTGCAATCCAGATTGTCGTTAGTATCTCGGTCAACGCGATGATTGCGATGGGGGCGGGTTCAATTGCGCAGTTCCTGCGACAGCGACCCGGATTTGCAGCGGTGCAGCGCTGGATGATGGGTACGGTGCTCGGGGGCCTTGCAGTCCGCATGGCGATCGAAAGCCGCCGTTAAAGCGCTTGAATCCGGTTCATCAAATTGCCACAGCTTGATAGGATCAACCGAATCCTAAATCGCGGGAGCCTCGATGCGAAAATTCATTCTCGCCCTTCTCTGTGCCGCGGCTTTGGCCACGCCGGCCAACGCAGATGCCAAGTTCGAGGCGTTCATCCAGTCGCTCTGGCCGCAGGTGAAGGCAGCCGGCTTTTCGCGCGATCTTTTCGATGCGGCATTCAAAGGCATCACCGACCCTGATCCCACAGTCATCAAGCTTGCCAACAACCAGCCTGAATTCAAATCCACCACCTCGGAATATCTCGACAAGACCGTGACGCCGATCCGCATCGACAGTGGGCAAGACAATCCTTTCGCAGAACGCCGACCTTCTGAATGCCATCCAGGCCAAATATGGTGTCGACAAAAGGATCCTGGTCGGCATCTGGGGCGTTGAATCGAACTATGGCAAGGACATGGGTTCGATGTCTGTCATGCGTTCGCTCGCAACGCTGATGTATTACGGCAACAAGAAACAATATGCGCGCGAGCAGTTGGTGGCCGCTTTCACCATCTTGAAGCGTGGCATCAAGACACCGGATAATTTCACCGGCTCTTGGGCGGCCGCCCTGGGCCACACGCAATTCATTCCCACGAGCTATCTTGCGTTTGCTGTCGATTGGACGGGCGATGGCAAGAAGGATATCTGGGGCTCGAAGGAAGATGCACTGGCTTCGACCGCACATTACCTAGCGCAGAATGGCTGGAAGGGCGACCGGCCTTGGGGTTGGGAGGCGAAATTGCCCGATGGCTTCGACCGCGCCCTCATCGGCCGCAGCCACTGGAAAACGGTGGCAGACTGGGAGCAGATGGGCATCAAGCCTGCCGTTGGCGATCATTTCTCGGCGCCCACTGCGAAGGCCTTCGTGATGATCCCGCAAGGCATCGATGGCCCGGTGTTTCTGGTGACGCAGAACTTCCTGGCGCTGCTCGCCTACAATTATAGCCACGGTTATGCATTGGCGGTGGCGATGTTGGGTGACCGCATGGGCGGTGGGCCACCCGTGCAGGCTGCATGGCCACCACAGAATACCGATCTCACTTACAAGGAACGCGTCGAGATGCAGAACCGATTGACGCGGCTGGGTTTTGATACCAGTGGCGCCGACGGGCGCTTTGGCGCCAAGACTTATGAAGCGGTGCTGGGCTACCAGAAAAAAGTGGGCATGGCGCTCGATGGTTTCCCGACGCGCAAGGTGCTTGAGCGCTTGCGCCAAGGTGGTTAGGACAGGACATGCGTTTTTCCCGCCTGCTGCTGACTGTGTTTCTTTCCGGAGTCGCTCCGCTTGCGCTTCATGCGCAGGATGCAACGGACGGTACGACAGCGCCTGATACGCAGCAGCCAGCAATGCCTGCAGTAGTACCAGATGCCCCGGTGACACAGGATCAAGCCCAGACACCACCGGCAGATGCGGATCAACAGCCTGCTGTGCGCCGCGTGCTCATCATCGGAGATCAAATGGCGGGCGGCATGGGTGCTGGCCTTGGCCGCGCTGCGCAAGATGATGCCACGGTGCAAGTGGTCAACCGATTCAATGAAGCTTCAGGTCTGGCACGTCCTGAACTTTATGATTGGGCCGCGGCCATTCCGAAGATGACCGAGGGCAAGAACTTTGCCGCGGCCATTGTGCTGATCGGCATCAATGACCGGCGAGACATCCGTGATAATGGCAATGTGCTGAAATTTGGCACGCCGGAATGGGATGCGGCCTATGGCGCGCGTGTCGATGCGGTGATGGATGCGCTCCAGGCGCAGAACATCCAGGTCTTCTGGATGGGCGAACCTCCGGTGGGCGACCCGGCGCTTGATGCCGATCTGCAAAATCTAACAGAAACGCAGCGGGTACACGCCACGGCCAAGGGGGCAACCTTCATTGACTTGCGCAAGCCGTTCCTTAGCGCAGAAGGTGGCTACACGGATCGAGGGCCTGACGAGGCGGGCGCCGACAGGCGCTTGCGCGAAAGCGATGGCATCACCTTCCTGAAGCAGGGCAATAACCGGTTGGGGCAGCTTGCATTTGCCGCCTTGAAGGGCGTGGCCGCGCCTTCCTTGCCGGCACCCGAAGCTGCAACGCCGGTTATTCCTCAATCAGCACCCGATGCCACCGCACCCGTCGCAGCGGCACAGCCTGCGCCTGATGCCACGGCGCCTGTAGTTCAACAGCCGGTGCCTGACCAGACACAGCTCCAACAACAGGCGAGTGTGCCACAGGTGACGGCTCCGCCCGTCAGCATCCCTCCAGTGACTACTGCACCGGCACCCGATGAGGAAGAACCGATCTTCGGTCAGGAAGGTGTTGACGCGACAACTGCCGCGCAGGGCAGCAAGGACATTGCTGCTGCAGTTGAAAGTGAGAAGGCAGCGCAACAGGCCGCTTCAGCCAGCACCATCGGCATTGCCGCTGCCCCGGGCAGTGATGCGGAAAAGTTGTTCACAGTGGGCATAGCCGCTCCGGCGCCAGCCGGGCGCTTTGATGATTTCAGCGCACCGGCACAGTAGAGATCCATTACTCCATAAACCAGCCATGGCTGACGACGAGTGATTGGCCGGTCAGCGCATTTGTTGGGAAGGCCGCAAAGGTGAAGGCAACCTCCGCTACATCTTCGAGCGTGGTGAATTCGCCATCGACGGTGCCGCCGAGCATGACCTTCTTCACGACTTCTTCTTCAGAGATGCCGAGTGTCTTTGCCTGTTCGGGAATTTGCTTTTCGACAAGCGGTGTTTTCACAAAGCCGGGGCAGATGACATTGGTGCGCACACCATGTTCCGCGCCTTCTTTCGACAGCGTGCGGGCGAGGCCAAGCAGGCCATGCTTGGCGGTGACATAGGCCGCCTTGAGAGGCGAGGCGAGCTTGGAATGTACCGAACCCATGAAGATGATTGAGCCCGACTTCTGCTTATACATGTGCGGCAGCACCGCCTTTGAGGTGAGGAAGGCGCCATCGAGATGGATGGCCAGCACTTTTTTCCATTCGGCAAAGGGAAATTCCTCAAGCCGGTGAACGATCTGCACACCAGCGTTGGAAACCAGCACATCAATCCCGCCCCAGGAATTTATGATCTCGGCTACACCCGCATTGACCTGGTCTTCGTTGGTCACGTCCATCACAAGGCTCATGGCGCTGTGTGGCTTCCTGGCATTGAAGGCATTGGCCGTGGTCTTGGCCACTTCGGCATTCACGTCGGCAATCACCACTCGAGCGCCACTGGCATGAAACCTGGTGGCAATGCCGCGTCCGATCCCTGAAGCGGCACCGGTCACGAGGCAAATCTTGTTGTTCAGGTCCATGATGGTCCTCATTTCCAAAACTTCATCCGGATTGGGGTTTAAGCCCACAATTCGGCTGGATTTTATTGCGTTGCGGTGGATATAGTGCATCGCAACCAGTAACGGCAATCGTCATTGTTTGAGAGTTTGGCATGGCCTGTCGACCCCGCGACAAACAGGGGCGATTGCAGGCGGGCTCCGCCTCCTTTACAGGAACGAGTTAAAGGGCAAAGGGAATCGGATATGGCAGATCATTCACACTCTTCTTCGCAACCTGTCCTCAGTGGCATGGACGCGCACCGCGCGACCTATGAGGGCTTCCTGCACTGGTCGATTGCCGGGGCATTGCATTGCTTCTTCGTTCTGGTGGCGCTGGTCGATTTTCGCTTCGTTGATTTTCCGCTGAACCTGGTTTTGGGTTTCGGGGGCATCATCATTGGCAGCATTGCGACGCTGATCGCCATGAAAGCCGGTGGCAAGTGGCTGCTTCCGGTTGTCATCCTGGTGGTTTACGGGCTGCTCGTCGGCAACCTCGTTCATTTCTAGTTCCAGCAGGTTTTCATCATGAAGCTTGCGGTTGCTGCTGAGGCAGTTCCGGGTGAAAGCCGCAGTGCGGTTTCAGCCGAGGCGGTGAAAGCCTATGTCAAAAAGGGCTTCGAAGTCGCGGTGCAGTCCGGGGCGGGGGCTGGTTCCAATATTTCTGATGCCGATTACAAAGCGGCAGGTGCCACCATTGGCAAAGGGCCCGATGTGGTGAAGGATGCCGATGTCGTCCTTTCGGTGCGCCGACCCTCCGATGCCGTTATCAAGGCCATGCGCAAAGGCGCCGTGCTGGTTGCCGGGCTCGAGCCTTATGGCGATCGCAAGGGATTGGAAGCGATTGCCAAGAGCGGTGTCACAGCCTTTGCCATGGAGCTGATGCCGCGCATCACGCGTGCGCAGAGCATGGATATTCTCTCCTCGCAGGCAAATCTCGCAGGCTACAAGGCGGTGATTGATGCCGCGGCATATTTCGGCAGGGCTATGCCGATGATGATGACAGCAGCAGGGACAGTGCCGGCTGCAAAGGTCTTCATCATGGGTGTCGGCGTTGCTGGCCTGCAGGCGATCGCCACCGCGCGCCGTCTCGGAGGTATCGTTTCTGCCACTGACGTGCGCAAGGCGACGGAAGAACAGGTCAAATCGCTTGGCGCCAAATTCGTGTTCGCCGATGTAGCCGATGCCGCGACATCCGGCGGCTATGCCAAAGAACTTTCAGCCGAAGACAAGGCCAAACAGGCCAAGCTGGTGGCCGACCATGTGAAGAACCAAGACATTGTCATCACCACCGCACTCATTCCCGGCCGCCCCGCTCCGGTGCTGATTACCAAAGAAATGGTTGAAAGCATGAAGCCCGGTTCGGTCATCGTCGATCTTGCGGTCGAGCGCGGCGGCAACTGCCCGCTCTCCAAGCCTGACCAGATCGTGAACCACAAGGGTGTCTCGATCATTGGCACTGTCAATCTCGCGGGCAGGCTCGCAGGCAATGCGACACCGCTGTTCGCCAAGAACCTTGCCAACTTCCTTGACACCATGATCGGCAAGGACGGCAAGCTTGCCATCAATTTCGATGATGAACTCATCAAGGGCACGTTGATCGCCAAGGATGGCGCACTGGTGCATCCCATGTTCCAAGGAACAAGATAATGGATCAGCTGGTTGACCCCTTTGTCTATCTGTTTTCGATCTTCGTGCTGGCAGTCTTCGTTGGCTACTATGTGGTTTGGAACGTCACACCCGCATTGCACACGCCCCTGATGTCGGTCACCAACGCGATCTCATCCGTCATCGTGGTGGGTGCGCTCTTGGCGGTTGGAGCAGGTGCGATTGCCTCGGGCTCGGTCCTTGCGATGATCTTCGGTTTCCTGGCGCTGGTGCTGGCTTCGGTGAACATCTTCGGTGGCTTCCTCGTCACCAACCGCATGCTCGCGATGTACAAGAAGAAGGACAAGTGAGATGAGCGTCAATCTCGCGGCCCTTCTTTATCTCGTTTCAGGCGCGCTGTTCATCATGGCGCTGCGCGGGCTTTCGTCGCCTGCGACGTCGCGCCAGGGCAATACCTACGGCATGGCGGGCATGGCGATTGCGATTCTCACCACGCTTGCTGTTGCCGCACCGACGAGCCCACTGGTCTGGGTTCTCATCATTGCCGGCATCGCCATTGGCGGTGGCATCGGCGCTTACATGGCCCGCACCATTGCGATGACGGCCATGCCGCAGCTGGTGGCTGCCTTTCACTCGCTGGTCGGTTTGGCAGCTGTTTTTGTGGCTGCCGCGGCCTTCTATGCACCTGATGCCTTTGGCATTGCGATGGATGGCCTGATCCATGCCCAGAGCCGCATCGAGATGGCGCTGGGCGTGGCCATTGGTGCCGTGACCTTCACAGGCTCAATCATCGCCTTCCTGAAGCTTGATGGCCGAATGTCAGGTGCGCCCATCATGCTGCCGGCGCGCCATGTCATCAACATTGTACTCGGCCTTGCACTTGTCTTTTTCATATACGGCTTTTTTGAAGGCCAAAGCCAGGTTGATTTCTGGCTGATTGTGCTCATCAGCCTCGCACTGGGTTTCCTGCTGATTATTCCCATCGGCGGCGCCGACATGCCGGTCGTGGTTTCGATGCTGAACTCCTATTCCGGTTGGGCAGCCGCGGGCATCGGTTTCACGCTGCACAATACAGCGCTCATCATCACTGGTGCCCTGGTCGGCTCGTCCGGTGCCATCCTGTCCTACATCATGTGCAAGGGCATGAACCGCTCCTTTATCTCGGTCATTCTTGGTGGCTTTGGCGGGGTTAGCGCCGGGCCTGCGGCCGGCGGCGAAGCCAAGCCGGTCAAGCAGGGTTCGGCCGAGGACGCGGCCTTCATGATGAAGAATGCTTCCTCCGTCATCATCGTGCCGGGCTATGGCATGGCCGTGGCCCAAGCGCAGCATGCCCTGCGTGAGATGGCCGACCATCTCAAGGCCAATGGTGTCACGGTGAAATATGCCATCCATCCGGTGGCGGGCCGCATGCCGGGACACATGAATGTGCTGCTGGCCGAGGCCAATGTGCCTTATGACGAAGTATTCGAACTCGAGGATATCAATTCAGAATTCCCGCAGGCCGACATTGCTTTCGTGATCGGCGCCAATGACGTGACCAACCCTTCCGCCAAGGACGATCCAACCTCGCCGATCTTCGGCATGCCGGTCCTCGAAGTGTGGAAGGCCAAGACGGTGATGTTCATCAAGCGCGGCATGTCGTCCGGCTATGCCGGCGTCGATAATCCGCTGTTCTGGCGCGACAACACGCTGATGCTGTTCGGCGATGCCAAGAAGATGACGGAAGAAATCAACAAATCGATGGGGTAGGCAATGAAGACCTATAAAGTTCCGCACTCGTCTCTCACCGTACCGAGCGTTGTGCTCGGCATGATGCGCATCAAGGACATGGCGGACCAAGATATCGACGCGCTGTTCCGCGCGGCGCTTGATGTCGGCGTCACCATGATCGATCATGCCGACATCTATGGCGGCAAGCCGCATGTGTGCGAATCGCGCTTTGGCGATGCCGTGAAGCTCTCGGCTGCCCAGCGCGCCAAGATCATCATCCAGAGCAAGGTGGGCATCGTCACCAGCGGTCCTTATTTCGATTTCTCCAAGCCTCACATCCTGAAGAGCGTCGATGAATCGCTGAAGGCGCTGAAGACCGAATACATGGACGTGCTGCTTCTGCACCGGCCGGATACGCTGATGGAACCGGAAGAAATCGCTGAGGCCTTCGACAAGCTCCATGCCACGGGCAAGGTCCGGCATTTTGGTGTTTCCAACCAGACGCCGGGCCAGATCGAACTGCTGAAATCCGCCGTGAAGCAGCCGCTACTCTTCAACCAGGTACAGTTCTCCATCGCCCATGCCAATCTGGTCACTCAGGGCATTGCGATCAATATGGGAGGCCTCGATCAATCCATTGATCGTGATATCGGGCTCCTCGATTATTCGCGCCTCAAGGGCATGATGCTGCAGGCCTGGTCGCCCTTCCAGAAAGGCTTTTTCGAAGGCGTCTTCATTGGTGACCGCAAGGACTATGCTGAACTGAATGATGTTCTCGATGATCTGGCGAAAGCCCACCAGTCGACAGCGACCGGCATCGCGACAGCGTGGATCATCCGGCATCCAGCCAATATACAGGTGATAGCCGGCACTACCAATGCTAAGCGCATCGTGGAAATGGCGAACGCTTCTGATATCCACCTGACGCGCGAAGAGTGGTACCGCATCTTCCGTGCTGCGGGGCATCTGGTCCCGTAGTCTTCGTCCCGTCCGAAGACGTGGCGCAATTCGTCCCTGACATTTTTCAGGCCGAGCTTGCCTCGGAGGAATGCGCGCTGGCCAGCGTCCGGTCATTTTTTGGCCGCAGTGGCCCCTCATGGCAACCCAAGCCAGCCGGTGCTGATCGCAGTTGATGACGAGGGTGAATTTGCTACTCTCCCCTGAAATCTGAGCTAAGGTCGGCCGGAACCGGAGGCAAGAAACGGGGATGCAATGGCGCAGGAAGCGATAATCGTAGAACAGCCGCGGGTGCACCTGGTGCACATGGCGGTGTTCACGCTGGTGGTCGCTGTCATCGCGGCCGTCCTCTTCCCCAATATCAAGAATGCCTTCATGGCCAATCCTGGCCTCAATGGCCTGATTGTTGCCGCGCTCATTTTGGGCACACTTTATGCCTACCGCATGGTGTGGCGCCTGATGCCTGAGGTCAATTGGGTCAATAATTTCCGGCTCGGGCAGGGTTCACAAGAATCTCCGCCCAATTTGTTGTCGCCGATTGCCACCATCCTTGGCGATGCCTCTGGCCGCACCGTGCTGTCACCCCAGACCATGCGCTCACTGCTGGACTCTCTGGCCTCGCGCCTTGATGAAAGCCGCGACCTTCTGCGCTATCTTGTGGGCCTGCTGATTTTCCTTGGTCTGCTCGGCACGTTCTGGGGCCTACTCGCTACTGTCACCTCGGTGGGCGATGCGATCCGCGGGCTTGATGTCAGTTCGGCGCAGTCGAGCAATGTGTTCGAAGAGCTCAAGACCGGCCTGCAAAAGCCGCTCGCCGGCATGGGCCTGTCATTCTCGTCATCGCTCTTTGGTCTCGCCGGTTCATTAATTCTCGGTTTCCTTGATCTCAAGGCCAGCCAGGCACAGAACCGCTTCTACTATCAACTGGAAGACTGGCTCTCGACCATCACCGATGTGCAGGCTGGCGAAGGCGGTGGTTCCACCATGCCGGCCTTCCTGCGGCTTGACCTGCAAAACCTGCAGAAATCGATAGAGCGCCTGGGAGGCCATCTTGAACAGTCGCGCGGCAACGGCAAGGCTGATCCGGCGTCGACCGGTGCGGCCGAGGATCTGGCCGATGCAGTGGCCACACTGGTGCAACAGATGCGTGAAGAGCAGAAGATGGTGCGGCAATGGATTCAGCAGCAGCAGGTGCAGCAGAGTGAGATCCAGCGCTTGCTCGTGCGGCAGTTAGGCAAGTAGCTTGGCACGGCTGTCACGACGGGGACGGGGGCAGGGAGAGGATGCGCCTTACTGGCCAGGCTTTGTTGACGCCATGGCGCAGCTGTTGCTGGTCATCACATTCCTCCTTTCGGTGTTCATGATTGCGCAGTTTTTGTTGGCCCGGCAAATCTCTGGGCAGGATTCAGCACTGGGGCAATTGCGTTCACAGATCGACGAGCTGACACAGCTCCTGGCTTTGGAGAAAGCCAGCAAGGCGGATTCTGATGCGCAGATGCTGTCACTGACTGATGATCTCAACGCCCAGAAAGCCAAGACTGCTGATCTTTTGAACAGCCTTCAGGATGAAAATGCCAAGGGCGCTGGTGCGGGCAATACAATCACCGGTCTGCAGACGGCGCTTGATAGCGAAAAGAAGATTTCCTCCGATGCACTAGCAAAAGTCGAACTTTTGAACCAGCAGATCGCGGCACTGCGGCGCCAGTTGAATACGATTTCTTCGCTGCTGGATGATTCAGAGGCCCGCAACAAGAGTTCGGAAGCGCAGGTTGCCGATCTTGGCAAACGGCTCAATCTGGCTTTGGCGCAGAAGGTCGAAGAGCTTTCGAAATACCGCTCCGAGTTCTTTGGCCGCCTGCGTCAGATCCTGTCGCAGCGTTCTGATATTCTTGTGGTCGGCGATCGTTTCGTCTTCCAGTCGGAAGTACTGTTTCCCAAGGGTGGTGCTGACCTGAGCGACGCAGGCCAAGCCGAGATGACGAAGCTTGCTGACGCACTCAAGCAACTTGAAACGGAAATCCCTTCCGACTTGAATTGGGTACTCCGTGTTGATGGTCACACCGACAAGGATCCGATTTTGGTGGGCACCAAGTTCGCCTCGAACTGGGAGCTTTCGTCGGCACGTGCCATCGCGGTGGTGAAGTTCCTGATTGCGCAAGGCGTGTCGCCTGACCATCTTGCGGCAGCTGGCTTTGGCGAGTTTCAACCGTTGGCGCCCGGTGACACGGAAGAGGCCAAGGCGGAAAACCGCCGCATCGAACTCAAGCTGACCGAAAAATAATCTCAGGCACTGAACTGCAGTTTGGCGAGGCGCGCGTAGAGCGGGCTTTTCTTGACCAGCTGCGCATGCGTACCTTGGGCGACGATGCGGCCCTGATCGAGCACGATGATGTTGTCGGCATGGCGGACGGTGGCCAGACGATGCGCGATCACCAGTGTGGTCCGTCCCTTTGAAATGGTTTCCAGTGCTTCCTGGATGAGCGCTTCGCTTTCGGCATCGAGCGCTGATGTAGCTTCATCGAGCAGCAGAACCGGGCTGCCGCGCAGAATGGCCCGGGCGATTGCGAGGCGCTGGCGCTGGCCACCAGACAGGGTAATGCCGCGCTCGCCCAGCACCGATTGATATTTTTGCGGCAGTCTTTCGACAAACTCTGCAACGCGTGCTGCTTTGGCCGCAATCGCGACTTCCGCATCACTGGCTTCTGGTCGGCCAAGGCGAATGTTCTCGGCAATTGTCCCTGAGAAAATCGTTGGATCCTGCGGCACACTGGCGATCTCTCCGCGCAAGTCGTCGAGCGCAAAATTTGAAATGTCGATGCCATCCAGCGTGATCATGCCTTTGTCCGGCTCGCGGAACCGCTGAAGCAAGGCATAGAGTGTGGTTTTGCCAGCACCTGACGGTCCGACAATGGCCACCACTTTGCCGGGCCTCGCGGTGAAGCTCACATCATGCAGCACTGGCGTCTTGGCATTGGCGGAATAGGTGAAATCAACATGGGTAAAGCACAACTTCGCCACGCACAGGAACCGGCAAGGGTGTGGGCGCTGGAGGAGAAGCTGATCGCCGGCTTTTCGGCCATCAACTCGCTGATGCGCTCAGCGGCACCAGCCGCCTGCTGCAGCTCACCCCACACTTCCGAAAGCTGGCTCAGCGAGCTGCCGCCCAGAATGGCGTAGATCAGAAACTGGGTCAGCGTGCCGCCGCTCATTTCACCGGTGAGCACCTGCCTGTGCGCCAAACCAGAGCAGGCCGACAATCGCGCCAAAGGCCACGAGGATGACGCCAAAGACCAGAAAGGCACGGGCAAAGGTGCGGGTTCGCGCCGCCGCAAAAACCGCTTCATTGGCCTTGGCGAAGCTTGCTACGGTGGCGGGTTCCTGCGTGTTGGACTGGATGGCGACGATGCCGGCCAGCCGCTCCTGCGCGAAAGCCGCACTTTCCGCCAGCGTGTCCTGGGCGATGCGCGACAGACCGCGCACACGCCGGCCATAATATCGCAGGGGCAACACGACGAGCGGGATGGCGAGTGCTGCCAGGCCGCTCATGCGCGGTGATGTATAGACCATCATCGCCAGCGCGCCGGCCAGCATGACGATGTTGCGGAGTGCAATCGAAGCCGTCGACGAGAAGGCCGATTTGATCAGAGTTGTATCTGCGGTCAGGCGCGAGACGACATCGCCGGTCTTCTGCGTTTCAAAAAAAGAGGGTGTGAGTGTCGTCAGGTGGCGGAACAGGGCCTCGCGAATGTCGGCCACCACGCGTTCGCCCAGCCATGTCACATAATACTGGCGCAGGGCCGAGCCCACGGCGAGCACGAACACCACCAGGAACATGAAGATGAAATACTGGTTCACCAATGCGGCGTTCTGGGCGGAGAAGCCGTGATCGACGATGCTGCCGCGCCGCGATCGGCACCACCAAGGTGGCGACCGAAGCGACAAACAACGCAACCAGCGCCGGCCGCGATCTGGAACCTATAGCGCGTCAGATGGGGCGCCAGCTCCAGCAGCGGCTCGAAACCTGGGCTGGGCCGAAGGTTTTATTCAGGTTCGACAGGGTCATGGGGAGGGGTTGTGTCCAAAATTGAAATCCCCTATAGACCGCGTCCGACCGGGCCGGAAGTGACGCTTTCGGCCGCATTCTTTTCAAACCAAGAGATTGAACCATGAAAGCCGACGCGCATCCCGACTATCATCCGATCACCGTTGTCATGACCGACGGCACCAAATTCGTGACTCGCTCGACCTATGGCAAGCCGGGCGATACGCTTTCGCTCGACATCGACCCGAAGTCGCATCCGGCCTGGACCGGTGGCCAGCAGACGATCATGGACCGTGGTGGCCGCGTGTCGCGCTTTAACGACAAGTTCTCCTTCCTTAATAAGAAGAAGTAAGCTCTCGATTTCCCTAAAGAAAACCCGGCTTTTCAGCCGGGTTTTTTAATTTGCAGGGGGAGTAAACTTCAGTGTGCGCGGAAGGCGCGTTCGATCATCGAAAGCTGGGCGCTGACCGGGCTCACGATCGAAGCAGGCACCTGTTCGGATTTGGTCTGAAGCATTGAGTCCAGAGTGCGGATGCGCTCAAGCAATCGCAAAGACCGGTCAACCAAGGCCTTCAAGTCGCTGGGCATGGTTTCAGACCCACGGATCGAATTGCCGCGGCCGATATCATTCAGATTGATACGGTGTTTTTCGCGCTGGACTTCGCTTCCGGTCAGCTCACCGGTGACAATGGCACGCTGCAGGAGCAGCCAGGAGGCCATCTGCATTAGCCGTGTCGTCAGGCGCATGGACTCCGTGGCATAGGCAATGGCGCCCGCCCGGTCGAGGACACGCGAATCATTACGGCCATCACCGTCGAGATAATTGGCAGTTTCCTCCACAAGGCTCATGCCTTCCTTGAAGGTCTTCTCAAACTGCTCAGAACCCGTGAATTTCGCGAGAAAATCGATCGCGCCTGACACCGGTTTTCCGATTGCCATTCTACTAACCCCACCAAACTGACTTACTGGCCCGAAATTGATCATACTTTGCGGCCTCCAACCGTCAAACGCATTTTCAAATTTCCATATACCTGTGGATGACGAGCAAGTTCGGGGCCAAAAAAAAGCCGCGACAAGCGCGGCTTTGAGTTTTTAACAGGGAGGCGTCAAACAGAGTGGAAAACCACTCGGAGAAACCCAGAAGCTCTGGGTTGGTCACGAATGTAAATGTTAATTATTACTCAACCGTTAATAGCAAAGCAAAAATCAGGCTCAAATTTTGAAAAAACTGTCTGCAGCGGCCTTGGACGCCTGTTTTTTTGCGATTTCGGCACGAATACGCGTGATTTCCGACTCCAAAACAAGAATCCGCTGTCCCAATTCGGCTTCTGAAATCGAATCAAGGTTCTCTCCGATAACCATGCCTGGCTTCTTGAGGGGGGCGTCTTCGAGGTCCATGGGCTGCCGTGCTCCTGTGTTAGGATGATGCAACAGAAGAATTAACCCGGCAAGTGAAGGCCAGAGGAGTCCCACTATGGAGCAGATGCAAGCTATTCAAATGACTCAGTTTGGCGGGCCGGAGGTCCTGGTTTCTGGCTCGGTGCCACGGCCAAAACCTGCAGCTGGGCAGGTGCTGGTCAAGGTGGCGGCTGCGGGGGTTAACAGACCGGACGTGCTGCAGCGCAAAGGTGGCTATCCACCGCCGGCTGGTGCACCGGAAACGCTGGGTCTCGAAGTCGCAGGCGAGGTGGTGGAGCTGGGCAAAGGCTGCAAGCGATTCAAAACAGGCGATAAAGTGTGCGCGCTCATTCCGGGCGGTGGCTATGCGGCCTATGCCGTTGCGGCGGAAGATAACTGCCTGCCAATGCCCAAGGGTATGAGCCTTATTGAGGCTGCGGCCTTGCCCGAAACCTATTTTACCGTATGGACCAACGTTTTCGAGCGTGGGGCGCTGAAATCAGGCGAAACCATCCTGATCCACGGCGGCTCATCCGGGATCGGCAGCACGGCCATCCAGCTCGCGTTAGCCTTCGGGGCAAAGGTGCTGACCACGGTGGGGTCGGATGACAAGTGCCGGTTTGCTGAGAACTTAGGTGCTTCACTTGCCATCAACTATAAAAATCAGGACTTCGTTGCGGTGATGAAAGACAAGGACCTGCGTGCCGATGTCATCCTCGACATGGTGGGCGGCTCCTATGTGGCGCGCAACCTGGCCGTCGCCGCACTTCATGGCCGGATCGTGCAAATTGCCTTTCAGGAATCCTCGCTGGTGACGGCAGATTTTCTGCCGATCATGGTGAAACGGCTGACCTATACCGGTTCCACCTTGCGGCCACGGACTGTCGCCGAAAAAGCCAGCATCGCCAAGGCGTTGGAAAAGAATGTTTGGCCTCTGCTTGAGGCTGGCAAATGCCGCCCGCAGATTTTCAAGACCTTCCCGCTGGCCGAGGCTGCGGCGGCGCACCAGCTGATGGAAAGCAATGCCCATATGGGCAAGATTGTGTTGGTCTTGAACTGACGGATCGCCGTTATATTCGCATGCCGACTGCAGGTGGAAACATGTCTGGATCAGGACCCGGAGGTGCGGCCTGATAGTGACTGAACTGCATTGTGTAGGACGCGCGGCCCTGGGACATCGAACGCAGGTTGTTGATGTAGCCAAACATGTTGGCGAGCGGGACCATCGCATTCACGATCTGCGCGTTGCCGCGTGTCGAGGAGCCCATGATCTGGCCACGGCGTGAGTTGAGGTCGCCAATGACGCCACCGAGGAATTCATCAGGCGCGGTGACTTCGACCTTCATGATCGGCTCGAGCAGAACCGGGCCAGCCGTTTCAAAGGCCTCGCGCATCGCAGCGCGGGTGGCGATTTCGAAGGCGATCGCCGACGAGTTCAACGTCATGATAGGCGCCGTCAATCAGGGCGACCTTCAAGTCCACAACCGGGAAGCCAATGAGCGGACCAGAGGTGAGAACCGAGTTCAGGCCCTTTTCAACGCCGGGGATGTATTCCTTGGGCACCGAACCGCCAACGACCTTCGATTCGAACGAGTTGCCAGCGCCCTTGTCGGCGGGTTCGATCTCGAGGATGACGCGGGCGTATTGTCCCGTGCCACCGGTCTGCTTCTTGTGGGTGTAGTCCTTGGTGATCTTGCGGGTGATCGCCTCACGGTAAGCCACCTGCGGGGCGCCGACCTTGAAGTCGATCTGATGTAACTTTAGCTGTTCGCAGAATGCATCGAGTTCAGCCTCGCTGTCGGCAGCGATGATGGCAGCGCCAGCCCCGCTGCCCATCTTAACATCGCTATCCATCTTAAGGTGAACGACTTTCTGCCTGTCAATCGAAGCTCTCAACACTGACTCAAAGGCGTTCTGATTCGCCGATGAAACTGGTTCAATTTTGAGTTCAACGAGTGCAGGTGGACGGCTTTCAGGCATGAGGCAGCTTTCCTCCATGATGCAACAATTTAGGCCCGCAGGATAACTGCGTTCATGCGCTGAATTTCCAGCCATTGCCAAGGCCATGCGCACTCTCTATATAGCCGCCATCCCAGACACTGTTATGTCATTTGCGCCTCGGAGCCCGCTACTCGGTTCCGAAAAGGAGAAAACACATGTCCGCACCATTGATGCCCAAGGCTACCGCGGTTTGGCTCGTCGAAAATACCTCGCTCTCGTTCAGGCAGATTGCCGATCTGTGCAGCCTGCATGAGTTGGAAGTGAAGGGCATTGCCGATGGTGACGTTGCCGCTGGCATCAAGGGCCTTGATCCGGTGACCGCTGGGCAACTGACCCGTGAGGAAATCCAGAAGGGTGAGGCTGATCCGAGCTATTCGATGTCGCTCGTGGTTTCCAAGGTGAACGTGCCGCTCAAGCTTTCGACGGCCGGGCCGCGCTACACGCCCGTATCGCGCCGCGGTGACCGGCCCGATGCCATCATGTGGCTGCTGCGTTATCATCCCGAGCTTCCCGATGCCGCGATCATGAAGCTTGTCGGCACCACCAAGCACACCATTGGACAGGTGCGCGAACGCTCGCACTGGAATGTGCAGAACATCAAGCCGGTCGATCCGGTGAGCCTTGGTTTGTGCTCGCAGCTCGAGCTTGATCTTGCCGTGCAGAAGGCCGCCGCCAAGGGTGCGAAGAAAGTGTCTGGTGACAGTGAGGCACCGCGCACTTTGATCCCGGCGCATGAAGTTGTGGGAACTGCGGCATATGCTGCTTCGGAAGCCGAAAAGCAGCGCGTTGCAGAAGCTGCTTCACCATTATCGCAGACGAAAGAGCTCGATGCCGACTCCGTCTTTGCCAAGCTGAAGGGCCTCGGTTCGCCGAAAGCCGAATAGTCTCGTGCTTATTCTTGTCGTCGGTGGAGCGGGGCTCGTCGGTCGCGCCGCGATTGCGGGCCTGAGCAAGGGACATGAGTTCATCGTCGCGGGGCGCACATCTGGCACCGTGAGGGTTGATGTGGCTGATGAAGCTTCGGTCACCGCGATGTACAAGAAGGTCGGGCAGCTTGATGCAGTGGTAGCCTGTGTGGGTGATTCCCATTTTGGCCCGCTGGCGCAGATGATGCCGGAGCAATTTCTTGATGGCCTACGCGCCAAGGTGATGAGCCAGATCAATCTGGTTCTGCTTGGTCTTCCGCATGTGAAGGATAGCGGTTCGTTCACGCTGACGAGTGGCATTCTTTCACATGACCCGATTCGCGAAGGTGCCAATGCCTCAGCCTGCGATGGCGCCATCGACTCTTTCGTGAAAGCTGCTGCGATTGAAATGCCACGCGGCATCCGGATCAATTCTGTCAGCCCAGGTGTGCTGGTCTCGGCGATGCAGCGCTATGAAGGCGCGTTCCCCGGGCATCAACCAGTTTCCGATGTGCGTGTAGGTTTTGCCTTTGCTAAGGCCATCGAAGGCGCCATCACGGGTCAGGTTATCCGCTGCGAGTAGACGCGCCCTAAAGCAAAGGCATCTGCTGGCCGGGCTGGGGCGGCTTGTGGAATAGATCGGTGCGCAGCTTCACGCGGCTAGCATTGAGACCGAGACGCTGGCAGGCAAGCTGGAATCGGCGTCCAATGGCCCAGGCATAAGGCCCTTGGCCAGCCATGCGGGTGCCAAAATTCGGATCGTTCTCTTTTCCGCCACGCACTGACTTCACCAAGCTCATAACCTTAGCGGCGCGTTCCGGATATTCCTTCTGGAGCCAATCCTTGAAGATGTCCTTCACCTCCAGCGGCAGGCGCAGCATGGTGTAGCCCGCTTCCTTCACGCCGGCATTGCGTGCCGCCTTCAGAATGTTGTCGATCTCGCTGTCGTTGAGGCCGGGAATGACGGGACCAATCATCACCACTGTGGGGATACCGGCCTTTGACAAGATTTCTAATGCTGCCAGCCGCTTCGGGGGCGTCGAGGCGCGGGGCTCCATGCTGCGGGCGAGCTTGGGATCCAGCGAAGTCACCGAAATCGCGACCTTCACCAGGCCCAGTTCCGCCATCGGTTTCAAGAGATCGATATCGCGCAGCACATTGGCCGATTTGGTCACGATGCCAAAGGGATGGTTGAATTCCTTGAGAACCTCGATGACGCTGCGGGTGATCCGGTAATCGCGTTCAATGGGCTGATAGGGATCAGTATTAGCGCCCAGTGCAATCGTGGCCGGGGTGTAGTTGGTCGCGGATAGTTCCTCCCGGAGGAGTGCCGCCGCGTTCGGCTTGATGAAAAGCTTGCTCTCGAAATCGAGACCGGGCGACAGGCCCATATAGGCGTGGGTCGGTCGCGCGTAACAATAGACGCAGCCATGCTCGCAACCCCGGTAGGGATTGATCGAACGGTCGAAGGAAATGTCGGGCGACTGGTTGCGGGCGATGATGGTCTTGGGCGACTCAGTAAAAATTTCTGTCTTCAGCCGCGGTAGTTCCGACAGCGACTGCCAGCCATCATCCACAAAATCTGTCGCTTGCTGGTCATAGCGCGGGGCCGGATTCATCCTGGCGCCACGGCCACGTTCGAGCTGGGGCAGGGAGGTAAGCTTACCGGTTCCCATGGCTCCGATGTCGAGCCCGGAGGAAGGACGTTTGTCGAGGACGGTGACCATGGCGAATCTCTACACAAATTTCTGGAACGAAACAAGAACAAACTTGCACTCGCGCCTGAGTTGAAGCATGGAGGAGCCCCCATGCAGTCCCGCGATCTCGGTCTCGCTCTCATGCCACCCCTGTGCTGGGGGTTGACCTTCGCTTTGGCGAAGCCCGTGGTGCAGCATTTCCCGCCGCTTTTCGTGATGTTTTTAGTCTATGCCACCATAGGCATTGTGATGGCCTTCACCCATCCGCAACCGTTCAAGACACCTTGGCCACGGCTACTGCTGATTTCGGCACTGGCCGTAACAATTCAAGGCGCGCTTCTGTTTTATGCGGTGCGCGATGTGGATGCGACCACGGCCAATCTGGTGCTGCAGACGCAAGTGCCTGCCGGTGTCATTCTGGGCTGGTTGCTGGCGGGGGAAAAGCTCAACAGCACGCGGGTTCTGGGAACCGTGGTGGCGCTCATCGGTGTGGGTATCGTGATTGGTCTTCCAGAGAAAAAACCACCCTTGATCCCGGTGATGATGATCGTGGTCAGCGGTTTTGTGTGGGCAGCGGGGCAGGTGTGCGCCCGCCTGCTTTCAAAAGATTCCGGCGTGATGACACTGAAAGCCAATGCCTGGTTTGCCACGCCGCAGCTGCTTGTCGCCACGCTGCTTCTTGAACATGGGCAGATCGAGTCCATTCAGACGGCGACATGGCCTATGTTGCTGCTTCTGTGCTTCGTCGGCTTCTTCGGCTTCTATGTAGCGTATATGACATGGTTCACGCTGCTGAAGCGTGTGCGCGTCGACCAGGCCGTACCTTTCGTGCTCCTGATGACGCCGGTTGGATTGATCGCAGCCGTGGTGTTTCTCGGGGAAACTTTGTCTGCCGTGCAAATCATCGGTGGTCTGGTGCTGATGCTCGGTCTTGCCATTGTCAGCGGCATTGGCCTGTCGCGCTTCCAGCGCGTGGCGGCATAGCTTTATTTTCGCCGCAGGCCTTCCTCGAGCCGCGGCAGGATTTCGATGAAATTGCACGGCGTGTGGCGATAGTCGAGCTGGTGCACGAGAATCTCGTCCCAGCCATCGCGGCAGGCGCCGGGCGAACCGGGCAGGCAGAAAATGTATTTGCCCTTGGCCACACCGGCGGTGGCGCGCGACTGCATCGTCGAGGTACTGATCTTCTGAAAGGAAATCATGTGAAAGACGACACCGAAACCTTCGATTTCCTTCTCGAACAATCCGCGCATCGCCTCAATGGTGACATCGCGGCCGGTGAGGCCGGTGCCGCCGGTTGAAATCACCACATCGACATTCGGGTCCTTGAGGAATTTGCGCGTGGCAGCGCGGATGGCGGTGATGCTATCTTTGACAATGACGCGGCCAGCAAGTTTATGACCTGCCGCAGTGATGCGGTCCGCCAATGTCTGGCCTGACTTGTCATCCGCCAGGGTGCGTGTGTCGGAAACGGTAAGCACGGCGATACCCACCGGCATGAAACTGCGATCGGTCATGACAGTCTTTCGCTGAACACTTGCAGGTCGCGCCAGGCGAGTTTCTTTTGCAGTGGATGCTTGAGTAACTCATCCGGATGTAATGTCGCAAGTAGCGCGCTGTTACCCAATGTGTGCCACTTGCCGCGCTGGCGCAGGATCGAAGCATCTCCTCCTGCAAGATGCTGGCCGGGCAGGGCGCCGAAGGAAAGAATGAGGCGCGGCTTAACCAAATCGAGCGCACGGCGGGCAAAGGGCAGCACGGCGCTGATCTCGGCCTCGCTTGGATGGCGATTGCCCGGTGGGCGCCAGGGAATGAGGTTCATCAGCGCCACATCTTCAAGCTTCAACTGAATGGCGCCGAGCATGTTGGCCAGCAGGATCCGTGCTTTTCCTGCAAAGACGAGACCCGACTTGTCTTCTTCATTGCGCGGCCGGTCTGATACAATCAAAATCTGAGCTGTCTCCGGTCCCTCGAAGAAGGACAATTGCGTTGCGGATTTCCGCAACGGATGGCTCTCAAAAAAATTCAGGGCCTGTCTGAGATCAGCGATTGAGTTGCATTGCTCAGGAGCGGTTGCAGCCGTGATGGCAACAGCCACAGGCACGGGGCGCGGCGGCGGAGCGGCGACAAAGTTGTGCGTGGGTGCGGGCTTTGCCTTTTCGGCCTTGGCACTTTCGGCAAAGCGATCAACTGGATTTTCGAGGATGATCTCGTCCGCGCCCATGGCAACAAGCCAAGCCATTGCGTCAGCAGCGCTGCTAAACCCTGCGGCATTGACCGCGTCGTCCGGCTTGGTTTCCATGTCTCAATTGGCTTCTATTCTGATGAATTCCCAGACTATAACATCGGTCCAAACAAGGGAACTGAAACCGTGAGTGAGATCCAGCGCGAGGCAATGGAATATGACGTGGTGATCGTAGGTGCGGGACCTGCCGGTCTCGCCGCCGCGATCCGCGTCAAGCAGCTGTCGCCTGACACCACCGTGTGCGTACTGGAAAAGGGTTCAGAAGTGGGCGCACACATTCTTTCGGGCGCCGTGATCGACCCCATCGCGCTCAATGAGCTGATTCCCGACTGGAAGGAAAAGGGCGCACCGCTCACCACCGAAGTGAAACAAGACCGGTTCTATGTGCTGGGCAAAGCGGGGGCGTTGCGCATTCCCAATTTCCTGATGCCGCCATTGATGAACAACCATGGTAATTATGCGGTTTCGCTCGGCAATGTGTGCCGCTGGCTGGCGACACAGGCCGAAGGCCTGGGAGTTGAAATCTATCCGGGCTTTGCCGCCTCGGAAGTTCTGTACCGCGAAGATGGTTCGGTGGCCGGCGTCGTCGCGGGCGTCATGGGCATTGCCAAGGACGGGACGCACAAGCCGGACTATCAGCCGGGCATGGAACTGCGCGGCAAATATGTCTTCATTGCCGAAGGCGTGCGCGGTTCACTCGCCAAAGAAATTATCGCCAAGTTCGAACTCTCCAAGGATAGCGAGCCGCAGAAGTTCGGCTTGGGCATGAAGGAACTCTGGGAGGTGAAGCCTGAGAACCACAAGCAGGGCCAGGTCACCCACACGATGGGCTGGCCGCTGGGCATCAAGACCGGTGGCGGCTCGTTCATGTATCACCTCGAGGACAACCTGGTATCGATCGGTTTCGTGGTGCATTTGAATTACTCGAACCCGTATCTCTATCCCTACATGGAATTCCAGCGCTTCAAGCATCATCCGATGATTGCGCAGGTTCTCGAAGGGGGCCGGCGCATCGCCTATGGCGCGCGGGCCATTACCGAAGGCGGATTGCAATCCGTGCCGAAGCTGACTTTCCCCGGCGGCGTGCTGATCGGCTGTTCAGCTGGTTTTGTGAATGTGCCGCGCATCAAGGGCAGCCACAATGCGATGAAGACCGGCATGATGGCAGCGGAAGCTGCGGTTGCCGCGCTTCAGATTGGCCGCGAGGCTGACCAGCTCACTGATTATCAGAATGCCTATGAGCATTCATGGGTTTACCAGGATCTCAAGAAGGTCAAGAACGTGAAACCCATGTGGTCGAAGCTGGGTCTGGTCTTTGGCATGAGCCTTGGTGGCCTCGACATGTGGCTGCAGTCATTGTTCGGCTTTGGTCTCGGCACCTGGAAACATGGGAAGCCTGACTATGCGGCGTTGAAAACCGCAACAGAGTCAAAAAAGATTGAATATCCGAAGCCGGACGGTGTTCTGTCCTTTGACAGGCTGACCGATGTTGCCTTCTCGGCGACGGCCCATGAGGAAGATGAGCCTTCGCATCTCAAACTCAAGGATCCGTCTGTTCCGATCGCATGTCAACCTGCCCACCTGGGACGAGCCGGCGCAGCGTTATTGCCCGGCCGGCGTATACGAAGTGATTTCGGAGGAAGGCCGCGAACCGCGCTTCCAGATCAATCACCAGAACTGTGTGCACTGCAAAACCTGCGATATCAAAGACCCGTCACAAAACATTCTGTGGACCGTTCCGCAAGGTGGCGAGGGGCCAAATTATCCGAACATGTAGGATTTAAAATAGGTTAAGAGGCCGTTTACCCTGCGCCCAGATTTGGGCCTTCCGGGCCTGACTCAGACAAGTTGATGTTTCGCAGCAAGCAGTTGTTCAGGTTTCTCCACTAAATCTCGAGGTTGGATTTGTGTGGAGTGGTTGTGACATGTGCCTGCGTCAGCTGGTAAAAGGTCTCGTTAAGCGGTTCTCGCGGTTCTCGCTGCAGGACCGTGGTAATATCTCCATGATTACGGGCCTGTCGATGATCCCGCTCATCGTTTCAGTGGGTGCGGCGGTCGATTACGAACGCGCCGCCAATGCCCGGACCGAGCTTCTCGCATCACTCGATACGGCTGCGCTTTATGCTGCGTCACTGGCCTATACGGATAATGCCACGCTGACCACAAAAGCAGCACCTTTCCTGACCCAGAATTACACCAACAATTCGGATGCGCAGGTCTCAAACTTTGCCATCGTCAATAGCGGCACCACGGTGACCGCATCGGCGACTGTTACCCTCACCACCTATTTCATGTCGATTGTCGGAAAGACCACGCTTGCCGTCAACGGCACCTCCACGGTGCAGAAGTCGGGCGTCAATCTCGAAGTGTCGCTGGTACTCGACAACACCAACTCGATGAACAGCACCAATGCCAAAACCGGCAATACGGCAATCGCTGATCTCAAGACCGCGGCCACCAAATTCATCAACACGGTGGTGCCGGATACGCAGGGCCTGTTCTATACCAAGGTTGCGGAAATTCCCTATAACAACAGCGTGAACCCAGGCACGGCTGCCTTGGCTGCGGCTTTGCGCGGCAACTATCACGGCAGGAACCAGCACGTCGCCAGGCTACGCCAACTATACCTTTAACACGTCGTCGACCTATACCGCAGGTATGTCCACGAGCTGCAACAATTATGCAAAGAATTCCAGCGCAGTCTGTCAGCGCACGTTTCCAATCACCAATTGCGTGACGGAGCGCGTTGGTGCGCAGGCCTACACTGATGCTGCGGTGAGCATGTACCCGGTGGGCCGTGCCTATCAGGGCAGTGGCAACGGATGTACGGTTACGTCCTTCCAGGGCTTGACGACCAACAAGACGGCTTTGACCACCACCATCAGTAACATGGTGGCAGGCAACTCGACTGCGGGGCAGGTGGGCATTGCCTGGGGCTGGTATAGCCTCTCGCCGAGTTTTGGCTTCTGGTCCGGCAACAGTGTTCCTGCCGGCTACGACAAGCTGACGACGCCAGATCTTACACAGCGCGTGAAAAAGGTCATGGTTCTGATGACTGATGGTGAATATAACAGCGCCATGTGCAATGGCGTCATCACCGGCAACGATCCGGTGCTTGGCTCTCCCGGCAACCCCTATTATCAGTCAGTGGTTGGCTCGGGCAGCCCAGTCGATCACATCGGCTGCGCGCCTTCCAATGGCGACGTCTATACGCAGGCCAACAGCGTATGCTCAGCGATCAAGACATCGGGCGTTGAAGTCTTCGTCATCACCTTCCAGCTCGACACGAGCTATGCGAACCGTGTGGCTCTGGCGAACAATTGCGCCACCGATGCCAGCCATGTGGTGAATGCCGACACGACCTCGCTGGATGCGGCCTTTTCCAACATTGCCAACCAGATCCTAGCGATGCGCCTCGCTTCGTAACAATTTCCTCCTGCAAGGCCCTGCGAGGTTGATTTCGCAGGGCTTTTTTTTGCCTAAACGGATCTGTAACCTGTCGGAAAAGCCATTCGACATTTGCCACCCATGCTGTAGAAATGCCGCAATCCTGGCCTGAATCGGGCCCTTCAACCTGCTCAAGGATTGCTTATGCGGCACATTGGAATTTCACTTCTTGTCCTCGGCGTGTTTGTTGCTCCGATGGCCATGGCAGCAACCTCATCAAACTCGACTTCGCTTTCTGGTGAGTATCTTGCATCGCGCACGGCACTGCGGAATCTTGACCTTCCAGCGACGGTGGAATTCACGGGCCGGGCGCTGAAGCTTGATCCCTCCAATGGATTGCTCGCCGAGCGCTTGTTCCAGACCCAGGTGATGCAGGGCGACCTTGCAGCAGCAGAGGCACTGGCGCCGAAAGTTCTCACCTTCAACAGCCAGCAGCGCACCGCACGCATCCTGCTTGGCCTCAAGGAGTTCCGCAACCGGCACTATGGCCAGGCACGCGAGAATTTCAACGAGGCAGCCTACACGCCATTCGGTGTTCTGACCTCGTCGCTGCTCAATGCCTGGACCTATGCTGGCGAGAACTCACTCAACGCGGCGATGCACGAACTCGACAAACTCGACAGCCAAGATGCGTTCGCCAATTACAAGGCCTTCCATGCAGCGCTGATCAGCGACTATCTCGGTTCCAACATTCGGGCCGAAGTTGCCTACAAGAAAGCCTATGAATTGGCGCCCACGTCGCTGCGCATCGTGCAGGCTTATGGCAACTGGCTCGAACGCCAGGGCCGCAAGGATGATGCGACCAAGGTGTACAAGGATTTTCTCTCCGGCGGTCAGCAGAACCTGTTGATCGAAAAAACCCTCGCTGATCTGCCAAATGCGCCCAAACCCAAGCCTTTCGTGGGCACGGCACTTGGCGGGGCGGGGGAAGTGCTGTTTTCGGTCGCGGCGGCCCTCAATGTCGACCAGACAGCAGACGCGGCCTTGGTCTATTCGCAGCTTGCTCTTGCTGCGAGCCCTGACAAACAGTTTGTCCTCACGACACTGGGTGGCGTTCAGTCCGGGCTCAAGCTCTACGATCAATCGAACGCCAGCTATGACCAGATTCCCAAGGGCTCGCTGCTGCGCAACTATGCTGACACGGAGATCGCCGTGAACCTGCACCGCATGGACAAGAGCCAAGATGCAATGGACCGCTTGCAGCAGGTGATTGCGCGAGATCCCAAAAATACCGATGCACTGATCACGCTCGCGGGTATCCAGCGCACGACGGACAAGGATCAGGACGCGGCTGACACTTATGCCAAGGCACTGGCACTGCTTCCGGAAAATGACCCGAGCACTTGGCGTGTCTATTATGACCGTGGCATTGCCTATGACCATCTCAAGCAATACGACAAGTCGGAAGCAGATTTCCGCAAGGCGCTGGCCTTGTCTAAGGATGATCCCTCAGTTCTGAACTACCTCGGCTATTCGATGATCACGCGCAACGAGAACATCGATGAAGCCATCGCGATGGTGAAGAAGGCCGTGAGCCTGAAGCCGAATGATGGCTACATCACCGACAGCCTGGGCTGGGCCTATTACACGCTGCGCGACTATGACCAGGCGGTCACTTATTGCGAGCGCGCGGTTGACCTCATCCCGTCTGATCCGATCATTGCCGAGCATTTGGGCGATGTGTACTGGAAGGCTGGCCGCACACTTGAGGCCAAGTTCCAGTGGCAGCACGCGTTGGACAATCACCCGGACGCCGAAGACCTGCCACGGATCCAAGCCAAGGTGAAAGACGGCATGCCGGATGATACCAAGCCTGCGGATAATTCCGCCGCGCCACAGCCCGCAGGTGGATCAACCGACCCGGCGAAACCCACTAACGGGTAATGGACGCTATCAAGGAAGAGGCACGGGCCAAGATCAATCTGGCGCTGCATGTTCTTGGGCGCCGGGCTGACGGCTATCATGAACTTTCTTCCATTGTCGCTTTTGCGGATTGTTCCGATACGCTGACCTTGAAGCACGCGGAGCAAAATACGCTGGGTGTTTCAGGCCCTTTTGCCGCGCATGTGCCTCCGGGCGAAGACAATCTTATTTTCAAGGCGTGGCGGCATCTTTCAAATCTGTTCCCGCTGCCCAAGGTTTCGGTGCAGCTGGAAAAGAACATTCCTGTTGCGGCGGGCATTGGCGGTGGCTCAGCCGATGCGGCGGCCATGGTTCGGGCCTGTCTGCGCCTTGTGGGACAGAAGCTCGATGATGTGCATCGCCGGGCTCTGGCGGTGGCTCTTGGTGCCGATGTGCCGGTGTGCCTTTCGGGACGGGCCTGCCGGATGACCGGCATCGGCGAGCAGCTGCATGACCTGGAATATCCACTTCCCGCTGCTTTGGTTCTGGCCAACCCGGGCGTGGCTGTCGGCACAACTGATGTGTTCCGCGAGATGGGCTTGCAGCCAGGCCAGGCGCATAATGGCGGCAGCGATGTCTGGCGCAATGATATGACGCAAGCTGCGATCCGGGTTCAGCCGATCATTGCTCAAGTGTTGAGCGCCCTTGAGAAGAGCGGGGTGGGGTTGCCTCGCATGTCGGGTTCGGGTGCGACCTGTTTTGTCGAAACGACGAACTTTGAGCTGGCGCAACAGACGGCGGCACAGCTCGCCGCTCAAAATCCAACTTGGTGGATCAAGGCGGCGCGATTGAATTAGTCGATAAGCAGGCGAGCCCAGGCATCCGCCAGCCAGTTTTCGTATTCCGCCGGTGTCCAACCTCGACTTTCAACCAACAGCAGGTAAAATTCTGGAGCGTTCATGCTCCACAGGATGTCAGCGACACGGCGTTGGGAAAGTTCACGTCGTAAACCATCACTTGCAATAAGGTCCTTGGCCAACAATTCCATGTTGGCGGCACGGCGCCTGGCGATTTCAGCCCACAGCGCACCAAGGCCTGGATCGATCACGGCCGCTTGCTGCAAGACGCGGAACAGGGGTGCCAATCGCGGCTGGATCGCACCAAGCGCGTTCGCATAGATCGCCAGCTTTTTTCGTGCATCGGATTCGGCGCGGATAGCTTTCACATAATCGCGCTGTTCTGCCGGCACGGCACTGTCCATGCCGGAAATTGCGCTTTCGATCAGCAAGCGGAAGAGAGCAGGCTTCTTTCCGATGGACGCATAGACGGTGTCGAGCGTGATCCCCGCTGCCGCAGCAATATCCTGCATGGTTGCAGCCGCGTAGCCGCGTTCGATGAAGAGCCTGCGCGCGGCATCAATGATCGCCCGGCGTGTGTGAGAGGCAGCCTCCTGACGAAGGTTGGAATTGTAGTTTCGCTTAGTTTTGGCCACAGCGCATTTTCCGCTTTACAAATATTCATCCTAACTATATTAGGACTAATATTAATGCAAGACGGATGTTAAAGGACGATATGATGCTTGAAAATGCTTTCAGTTTTGCCAGCCTGTTGATGGCGGCACTCGTGGTCGGCGCAATGTTCGGAATGTGGCTGCTGTTTGATCCCGTTGGGCTTGACGCGGTGACCTATATCAATCAGCAACAACAGGGCATCCGCAAGCTTAACCAGATGATGCCTCTGCTGGGTGGTGTCACCATCCTGTCCACCCTGATCACCGCCGTGCTGGTTCGCGGTGAATTTGTACGCTGCGCGATCATCCTCGTAGCGATGGTGGGTTTTGTGTTCGCCGGCATCGTCACGCGCTTCATCAATCAGCCGATCAACGCCAAGGTCATTGCGTGGCAGTCCGCAGCGCCGCCAGTTGACTGGACGGTTCTGCGTGACGCCTGGTGGCGTTGGCACAAGCTGAGACTCTTCTCGGGTTTGGTTGGTCTCTCACTGCTGATTATAGCGCTGACCCGTGGAAGTTTTTTGGGCTGAACTTCCGCCGAGCCGTGTACTTAGAACATCAGCTGGCTTGTTGGCGCCACTCGCTTGGTGACACACCGAACTCGCGCTTGAAGGCGCGGCTGAAAGCTTCTTCGGAGGCATAGCCCACCGTGGGCGCAAGCTGCTGGACAGTCTTGTCCGATTCTCTCAGCTGGTGCCGCGCCACCCCAAGCCGCCATCGTGCCAGATAGCGGATGGGGGGCACACCCATAAGGCGGGTGAAACGATCAACAAATGCGCTGCGCGACATGCCCGCCTGAGCCGCAAGTTCATTCGCGCACCAACATGCGGCGAGATCACTATGCATCAAGGAGAGCGCCCGGCCCACTTGCCTGTCACGAACGCCTTTCAGCCAACCGGTCTCTTCATTCGTCCGGGTCGTCGAATATTGACGCACGGCTTCCATCAGCAGCAATTCTGACAGACGCGCCATCACATTCGATGAGGCAAATTTCTTATTTGCCGCACCAATCGTGGCATAGCGCATGGATGCGTCCATCCATTCCCGCGAAGTTGCGGCTTTCATGTCGACACGCAACATCCGGGGCAGAATTTCGATCAGAGGGTTGAAACTGTCGTTGCTTGCGAGAAAACCGCAGACCATGTGGGTCTTGTTGCCTCCGCCGCCATGCCTGATCTGGATCATGTCTTGCGGGCCTGAGCCTGACATCAATTTGTGTGCGTCTACCGCTTCGACATTGTGAGAGCTCAGCAGCCGGTGCGGTTCGTTGCGTGGCACGAGCACAATGTCGCCTTGCTCAGCTTCGATTGCGGGCTCGCCATCAACCTCTGCAATGAGCTTGCCTGAAAGAACGAAGTGGAACGCAATGATCTGCGCCGGCTGCAAATCAAAGAGCCGGCGATCTGTGGGGGTCATGTGCGAAAGCACGGCCCAAGGCTCGGTGAATTGCGCGTCCAGAAAAACGCCACCGGTTAACCGGATAGAACCAAGCACATCAGAGAGCGGGTCAATCATGTTTGTTCGCAGGACAGAATTGGACGAGCTGTCATCTCGTTCGGTGAACTGATCATTCCGTTTATACGGCCGGGAAACTAGGTAATTCCCACTGACCCGGATTCACGGGGGTGAATTCATTTGACGAGGGCGTTCTGGAATAGAACCGCGTCTTAGCTCGTGTTCCCGCCAGAGTCCAGCACACTAAAAATGGAGATCCCTATGAGTTGCACTACTGAAATTCGCCTGCGTCCGCCTGCTACAATAAGTACATCCGCTACAATAAATACATTGCAGCGCAAGTCGCGGCGTTCGGTCGGCGTCCTTATCATCAAATCGATCTGGGATGCGTTGCAGCGCTGGCAGTTACGCCTGCGAACCGAGCAGAGTCTCAATGGCCTGGATGACTGGATGCTAAAGGATATTGGCATAAGCCGCAGTGAAATTGGTTACGTCGCGCGCGAAGCGAGCCGCGACCTCAAGTGAATTTCGCATTCTGGAAACTGTTCAAAGCAAGGAAAACGAACATGAAACACACTGGACAATGTTTTTGTGGCAGCGTTGCCATCGAAGTTGAAGGCAAGCCGGAGGCAATGGGTTACTGTCATTGCGAATCCTGCCGCTCGTGGTCGGCAGGGCCCGTCAATGCCTTCACGCTATGGAAGCCAGATACGGTGAAGGTGACGAAGGGTGAAAAACACATCGGCACCTATTCCAAGACGCCGCGCAGCGAGCGCAAGTATTGCACCAAGTGCGGCGGCCACCTGATGAATGTACACCCCGGCTGGGGCGTGATTGACGTTTATGCGGCGACCATTCCCTCCGTCGAGTTCAAGCCGGGAGTGCATGTGAACTACGCGGAGACTGTGCTGCCGATGAAGGATGGCCTTCCGAAAATGAAGGATTTACCGGCGGAGATGGGTGGCAGCGGCGTCGTTCTTCCAGAATAATTCCAGCCGCCCCGGCGGCTGGCTTTTCATACCAAAGCGCGACTACACTGATGATCCAGTGTGGCCGCGCTCCCTTTTTCATAAGTTGAGATGCGATGAAGACGATTTTTGTGCCACAATCTGATCCATGGGCCGAGGAGAAATCCCGGACGAGTCCAGCCTTCAGCGAGGCGCTGCATGGCGCCTTGACCTATCGTGGCCATGCCGGTGCCGAAGTTGCACGGCTGCTTAAGCTGGAACCACAAAGCGTGTTTGGCCATTGCCTGCGTGCAGCACTCATCGTGCGGACAGGTGCGCGCGCGCAGCGGCTTGAGCTGGCGCGGAGCTTGACGGTCATCGACAATGCGGATTGCGCTGAATCAAGCTTGCCGCAGCTTCATGCCCATGCCGCGCGGATCTGGCTTTCAGGTGACGCGAAACAGGCACTCGAGGCCTATGGGGCCATACTTGAAACTCATCCAAGTGATGTTCTGGCTCTGATAGTGGCACACGCGCTCGACTTTCACCTCGGACAGAGATTGCAACTTCTGCAGCGCGTTGCCGTCGCCTTGAAGCATTGGCAACCGGAAATGCCTGGATATCCCTCGGTGCTTGCCATGCATGCTTTCGCACTTGAGGAATGTGGCCGGTACCGCGAGGCCGAGCATCAGGCGAGACAGGCCCTCGTTCTCGAAAAAGGCTTGCCAGCGGCCATTCACGTTCTGGCGCATGTTTTTGAAATGGAAGGCCGTGCCCATGAAGGCCTGGCGCTTCTGGCTGAGACCGAAGCAAGCTGGACGGAAGGCACCGAGTTCTCGGTGCATCTGGCCTGGCACCGGGCCCTGTTTTATCTCGAAGCCGATGATCGGCAGAAGGCGCTCGATGTCTATGACCGCGAGATCATGAAAGTCAAAGCGATGGATGCGGCGGCATTGGCCGATGCCTCATCATTGCTGTGGCGCCTGCAGCTGCTGGATTTTGACGTTGGCTTCCGCTGGCAACATCTGGCGCGGCAATGGCTTGAGCTGACACCGCTCAATGTACGCCCATTCTTTGCACCGCATGCTATGATGGCGTTCGTGTCGGCTGGCCGCATGATTGCGTCAAAGCGGCTCCTTTCCGTCCTGGCGCGGTCACAAACAATCGAAGGGGATGTGGAAGGCCCCGAGCACGCCCTGGCGCTGCCGCTCTGTCAGGCGATGGGTGATTTCGCACGGCGTGATTACACCGGATGCATTGCCCAGCTTTTGCGTGTGCGTGAAATCTCAGACCGCTGCGGCGGTTCACTTGCGCAGTGCGACCTCATCCACCTGACGCTGACTGAGGCCGCCTTGCGCGCCGACGAGGTGGCATTGGCGGAAACCCTGGTTACGGAGCGTGTCGCGTTAAAGCCGCACAGTCCGATCAACCAGCTTCTGCAACAAAGATTGCAGGATATCAGGCCGCTGGCGGTGTGCAGGTTCGGATGATGGATTTTCTATTTGAGCAATACCACGAACGGTTCTTCCACCGCGCGCCGCAGAAGCTTGCGGTAACGCTCATGCCATTTCGTGCTGGTTTCGATCAGTCCGAATTCGATATCGGCGCCGAAGTTCTTGACCGGCGCCAGAACCACCGGCGTTGCAATCGGCGTGAGATGTGAAGCCCGGCCCGATTGCAAGGTAGTGAGAAGTCCATACATCTCGCCACTGATAATTGGACGGGTCAGCATCACCATGCGGTATTGGCCCAGCTTGTTGGTGACGAGATAGACATAGCCTGACTGGTGCGGCACCGAGACAAAGCCATCCTGTTTGTATTGCGGGTCCTGCCGCTCGGATTCGTGGAAACAAAGATGGGAAAGTGTCGAGTCCCATTTGATCTGGGTTGAATAGGCATAGACCGCGTCCGGCGTTGAAAAGGAGGGGCGCAGCGTCAGATATTCGCCCTCCAGCCACGACACGGCGCCATGCGAATAGGAGCCCATTTCAGGCGGAGCGGTGGTGTGGGATGGCGCATTGCCGGGCCGCACCTTGCGCAAGGGCAATTGCAGCGCTTCCTCGAGACGCACCACCGTGGCCAGTGTGAAGGGTCGCTGACCGGACAATGCCTTTTCAATTGTCGACAGGCTGATCTTGGCCTTGTCAGCCAAAAGCTGTCTCGTCATGCGCTTGCGCGCCAGCTCCTCGCGGATGGTTTGGCCGATAGCTCGGCTTTCGCTTTCTGACAGATCGTCGTCGTTCATTATCTTCCTGGAGCACCCGGACAAAACCGTACGTTTCCGCACAATTCCACATCGGCCATGACTCTTCAACCTGTGTTGGCTGGGCGTGGACAAAGATTGCAGTTCTTCACATTGGCGGCGCAGCGGCACGGCCGCCTATCCAAGGGCAGGGGCAACTTAACCCACCTTTCTCATGGAGGACGACGTGTTCATTTCCCATCTCAGGCAAAAGCCAATCCTGGCGGCCGCCTTTATTTTTCTCTCAAGCTTTTTCATCTTGGCCAAGGCAGCTTTCGCCCTGGTTGGCATCAACGATATGCAGTCGGGCGCGTTGCTGCTCAAGACGAAGGACCCCAACCACTTCATCGAAGCGCCAAAAGTCGCAACCGACTACACCACCACGGTTTCGGGGCCGACGGCCCGCACCACTGTCACCCAGCAGTTCTACAATCCGTCCGACCAGTGGATCGAAGGCGTCTATGTTTTCCCGCTTCCCGATAACTCCGCTGTCGACACGCTGAAAATCGTTTCCGGCACCCATGTCATTGTTGGTGAGGTGAAGGAAAAGCAGCAGGCCAAGCAGGAATACGAAGAGGCGAAGGCCAAAGGACAATCGGCAGCGCTGCTCGAACAGCTCCGCCCCAACATGTTCACCAATTCGGTGGCCAATATCGGTCCGCATGAAAAGATTCTGGTGCAGATCGAATATCAGGAAACCGTAGCGCAAAGCGGCGGCACCTATTCGCTGCGCCTGCCCCTCGTTGTGGCACCGCGCTATCAACCCGCTCCCATCGTGCAGAGCGTCGATTTCAAGAACGGACTCGGCACCAGCACTACGGAAGTGCCGCAGCCGCCGGTTCTTGATCCGAAGACCGATGGCATCACCAATCCGGTTTCAATCACCGTCAACCTCAATGCCGGTTTTGACCTCGGAGACGTGAAAAGCTCGTTTCACAGTGTCGATGTTGCCGACAAAGGCCCGCAGACCAAAGTCGTTACATTGTCTGGTATTATTCCTGCGGACCGTGACTTTGAACTGACGTGGACAGCCAAGGGTTCTGCGCCGCAGGCTGGCCTGTTCAAGCAGAACGTGAGCGGCCATGATTATCTTCTTGGTTTTATTACACCGCCGGACGTCAATGGTCCTGCTACGGAAACGCCGCGTGACATCACCTTTGTCATCGACAATTCCGGTTCGATGGAAGGCGCTTCGATGCCGCAGGCCAGGGACAGCCTTCTCTATGGCCTGTCGCAGCTGAAGCCTACTGATCTCTTCAATGTCATTCGCTTTGACGACACGATGACCAATGTCTTTGGTGGCAGCATCCCAGCCTCGGAAGGCAATGTGCAGAAGGCCAAGGACTATGTGAATGCCTTGCAGGCCAGTGGTGGAACCGAGATGGTGCCGCCGATGGTGGCAGCACTTTCTGATCTGACGCCTACCGACAAGAACCATCTCCGCCAGGTGGTGTTCATCACCGATGGCGAGATCAGCAATGAGCAGCAACTGTTCGATGCCATCGCCCATGGCCGTGGCCGCAGCCGCGTGTTCATGGTGGGCATCGGCTCGGCGCCCAACACCTATCTCATGACCCATGCTGCTGAACTGGGCCGCGGCACCTATACCAACATCGGTGACAACACCCAGCTCAATGCCCGCATGACCGAGCTTTTCGGCAAGATCGGCCATCCGGTCATCACCGACCTCAAGGCCGAAATCGCCGGCTCTTCCGCGAAGATCACACCGGAAAACCTTCCGGACGTCTATCGCGGCGAACCCGTGATGTTCTTTGCTGACGACAAGGCTCTGGCCGGCACCGTCAAGCTCACTGGCAAGATTGGCGACCAGCCATGGGAAGTGAGCCTGCCACTCGATCAGGCCGCGCAGGGCAATGGCATTGCCAAGCTGTGGGCGCGACGCAAGATCGGCGAGATCGAAGTTGCGACCACGCTTGGCCAGATGCAGCAGGCGGACGCCGACAAGGCAGTGCTGGCGGTGGCTCTTGAACACCAGCTGGTGTCGAGCCAGACCTCGCTGATTGCCATCGACAAGTCGCCCAAGCGTCCACCCGGCTATGTGCTGACGCGCGCCGATGTGCCGCTCAACCTGCCGGCTGGCTGGGTGTGGGAGAGCGTCTTTGGACCGAAGGGCGAGGGCGAGCCGTCCATGCTGCAGAAGACCGAGGCTGACATGCTGCAGCCGATCAAGGCGAAGATGGCGGATGCTGCTGCCGCTGCGCCGGTCGCCTTGCCGCAGACCGCGACCGACGCCCGGCTGCTGATGCTGCTCGCCGCCCTTCTTGGCCTGGCTGGCTTTGCAATGCTGCGTGGCAAGAAGGAGATGGCATGAGCATCGCCTTCCACGCGGCACTCCCTCCCCGGAAACGGGGAGGGAGTATTGATCTCCGCAAGATCTTCGGGCTGCTGCTGATTGCGTGCGGCCCTCATGCTGGGCGGCAAGGCCGTCTACATCCACGCCAAGGCCGAGCTGGCGCAATTTCTCCTTGAACGGGCCTTTACGCAGACCATTGTCACCGGAAAACCGGTGAAAGCCTGGAGCTGGGCCGATACCCGCCCTGTGGCCCGGCTTGAGATTCACCGCATTGGTGCTGAGGCCATCGTGCTCAAGGGCGCCTCTGGTGAAGCCCTGGCCTTCGGCCCATCGCTGCTTGATGAAACGTCACGGCCGGGCGAGCGCGGCACATCGGTTATTGCCGCGCACCGTGACACGCATTTTGCTTTTCTGAAGGATGTGCAGGTGGGCGATATTGTGAGCCTGACACGCGATGACGGATTGCGTTTCGATTATCGCGTGACCGGCACGCGCATTGCTGATGCAGACAATTCCGGTATCGACCGCTTCGCGCCCGGCTTCAACCTTGTACTTTCAACCTGCTATCCGTTCGATGCCATTGCGCATGGCAAGCAACGCTATCTGGTCGAGGCGGAGATGGTTCAGTGAGAGCCTTCGCCCACTTGACCACGGTGCCTGAGGAAGGCGTCTGCCAGCACGCAAGCCATCATGGCTTCGCCCACTGGCACGGCGCGGATGCCGACGCAGGGATCATGGCGGCCCTTGGTGCTGATGCCGGTTTCTTCGCCACCCTTGGTCACCGTCTTGCGCTCACTGAGAATGGAGGAGGTGGGCTTGACAGCAAAGCGCACTACGACATCTTGTCCCGTTGATATGCCACCCAGGATGCCTCCGGCATGGTTGGCCTGAAATTCGGGCTTGCCGCGGCGCATGCGGATTTCATCAGCATTCTCTTCGCCGCTCAAGGCCGCAGCCGCAAAGCCATCGCCAATCTCAACACCTTTCACTGCGTTGATGCCCATCATGGCGGAAGCAAGTTCGGCGTCGAGCTTGCCATAGATTGGTGCGCCCCAACCGGCGGGTACGTTTGAGGCAGTCACTTCTATGATCGCACCGCAGGACGAACCGGCCTTGCGGACGCCATCGAGATAATCCTCCCAAAATTTTGCGGCTTCAGGATCGGGCGAGAAGAAGGGATTGCGTTCGACCTCACTCCAGTCCCAGTTCTTGCGATTGATCTTGTGCGGACCCATCTGCACAAGACAGCCTCTGACCTTGACTTCAGGAATGACAAGGCGCGCCACTGCGCCGGCTGCCACACGGCAGGCCGTCTCGCGCGCGCTGGAGCGGCCGCCACCGCGGTAATCGCGGATGCCGTATTTCTGCTGGTAGGTGAAATCGGCATGGCCGGGGCGAAACTTGTCGCGGATCTCGGCATAGTCCTTCGAGCGCTGGTCGGTGTTGCGGATCAGAAGCGCGATCGGCGTGCCGGTGGTGCGCAGGCCATCCGTGCGCTCGTCCTCGAAAACACCGGAGAGAATCTCGACCTGATCGGCTTCCTGGCGTTGCGTGGTGAAGCGGTTTTGGCCCGGCTTGCGCTTGTCGAGAAAGCTCTGGATGAGTTCGTTCGAGATCAGCAGATTGGGCGGGCAGCCATCCACCACCGTGCCGATGGCAGGCCCGTGGCTTTCTCCGAAAGTTGTGACGCGGAAGAGATGGCCGAATGTGTTGTGCGACATGGCCCCTTTTTGCAACGGACCGTCGCAAAAGTCATGCGCCTTTTACCGTCAAGGCTAAAGCCGCGAATGGCTGGCGTCGAACCAGCTGGCCGTGCCGTTCTCCAACTTGCAATAGCAGCCCTGTGGGGTGGCAAGATCAACGATCGAGTCGCCCGGAAGCCCCGTGACATAACCCATCAGGCAGCGTCCGACGGCACCATGGGCCACAATGAGGGCAGGACCCTTGAGCTCCGAAAGGAAACTGGTCACGCGCGCCACGCCGTCTTCATAGGATTCGCCACCATCCGGACGGAAGGTGTAACGGCCCTCCGGGTCAGCGGGATAGATCGGTGAGGCTTTCAGCTCCCAGAAAGGCCTTCCTTCCCAAATTCCAAAACCCAATTCACGCAGCCTCGCGTCCGACGTGATGGTGGAAAAGTCGCGGCCCTGAGCTTCCGCTATAGCGCGCATCGTGTCCTGCGCGCGGCGCTGCGGTGAAACGAAGAAATCGAAATCGTTGAGTTCGCTTTGACGGGAGATCAGGGCCTGCGCCAAGTCGCGGGCCTGTGCGCGCCCGAGTTCATTGAGATCGGTGTCGATCCAACCCTGGATCAGACCCTGCTTGTTCCAGTCAGTTTCGCCATGGCGGATGTAATAGAGCGGCGGCAGGCGCATCTGTGATTGAGGGATGCTTCTATTCGCTGCCGAGTGCGGACATATCGGGCGCTGTGGGGTTCTTCATGCCGACGATGTGATAGCCAGAGTCTACGTGAAGGATTTCGCCGGTGACACTGCGCGAGAGATCGGAAAGCATATACATGCCGCTGTCACCGACTTCATCGATCGTAACAGTCCGGCGCAGCGGCGCGTTATATTCGTTCCATTTAAGAATGTAGCGGAAGTCACCGATACCCGATGCAGCGAGTGTCTTGATCGGGCCCGCCGAAATGGCGTTGACGCGGATGTTCTTTTCGCCCAGGTCTGCCGCCATGTAGCGCACTGAGGCTTCGAGACCGGCCTTCGCAACACCCATCACGTTATAATGCGGCATCCACTTCTCGGCACCGTAATAGGTGAGCGTCAACATTGAGCCACCCTTGCTCATCATCTTCTCCGCACGCTGGGCGACAGCGGTAAAAGAATAGATCGAGATAAACATGGTGTTGGTGAAGTTGGCCGGCGTTGTGTCGATGTAGCGGCCCGTCAGCTCGTCCTTGTCGGAAAAGGCTATCGCGTGGACGAGGAAATCGATCGAGTCCCACTTATCCTTAAGCGCGGCGAATGCACCATCGATCGAGGCCATGTCGGATACATCGCAGGGCACTACGATCTTGGAACCCAGTTCTTCAGCAAGAGGTTCGACGCGCTTTTTCAAGGCGTCGCCCTGATAGGTGAAAGCGAGCTCAGCACCGTGAGCGGCACAGGCCTTGGAAATGCCCCAGGCGATTGAGCGGTTGTTGGCCACGCCCATGATCAGGCCGCGTTTTCCTGCCATCAAACCCTTGTTATCGCTCATATTAGCCCCAAATTTTTATGTGATGGCGCGATGCTGGAAAAATCGCTTCGGCCTCTTTGCACAGAACTATTCCGAAAGGAAGAGTTACGCCATTGACAGACGGTTTCGGTTTCTATACTTAACTCACAAGTTAATTAACTGAATAATTAAATAAGGAGGACCGTATGCCTGCGATCGTTTCCGATGATTATCAAGGCTGGAAAACCGGTACGCTGTTGCTCGCGCGCCTGATCATGGCGGCGATGTTCACCATGGGCTTTGCGTTCAAAGTCATGGATATCAACATGACAGCGCAATTTATCGGCGCGGCAGGCTTTCCACTTTCGCTGCCGTTGGCCTGGTGCGCAATGGTGTTTGAACTCGCGCTGGTGCTCTGCTTTCTGACTGGCGCCTATTTCCGCGAAGCCTGCATTCTGGCAGCCATCTATGTCGTGTTCCTCGCCTTCGCCTTTCATGGTGCGAGCACCTGGTCGAAAGATGCGGAGGGCCTGAACTTCGGCGCCTTTGTCAGCCACTTCCCTTTTGCGGCGGGACTTCTGTTCGGCGCGGTATCTGGCCCTGGCAGCGTACTCACGCTCAAGAAAAGCATTCTGAACTGACGGCGATGACGCCTGATCTGCTCAGCCTCAAGCTCCAGGCGCTTGCCGACCCGACGCGGCGCGCCATGCTGGCGCGGCTGCGCAACGGTGAGGCCACTGTCAACGAGTTGGCCCAACCTTTCGACATGAGCCTTCCCGCCATCTCGAAGCACATCAAGGTGCTGGAAGGGGCAGGGCTCATCACCCGCAGCCGCGCGGCGCAGCAGCGGCCGTGCAAACTTTCGCCGGAAGGCTTCCGTGAAGTGGACGACTGGCTGCAGCATTACCGTGCCGGCTGGGAACAGCGGCTGGACCGTCTCGCCGAATATTTAAGTACGTTGAAGGAGTAGATCATGACCAGCCTTTCGAAGACCATTCTTCCCGAAGACAAGCCGCAGATCATCACCACACGCTTGCTGGTAGCGCCGCGCGATCTGGTGTGGAGAGTGCTCACCGCACCGGAACATTTCAAACAGTATTGGGGGCCGGATGGCTTCCGCAACACTATCAGGCAAATGGATGTTCGGGTGGGCGGCCAGATCCTGTTCACCATGCATGGGCCAGACGGCAAAGACTGGCCTAACCGTATCGTGTACCGCGAACTCGAACCGCCGCGCTACATGAAGTGGTTTCATGACAATGGCGGCGAAGGCGATGTTGATCACAAGTTCATCGGCGAGATCGAGCTGTTTGACGAAGGCGAAGGCAAGACCCGGATCGAATTGCGCCTCAACGAGGAGAGCATGGCCAACCGTGACAATCTGGTGAGCTTTGGCGCCACGGAAGGCGGGCGGCAGAACCTTGACCGTCTGGCGGCCTATGTTGCGCCGATGGTGGCGGCGAAGAACCGCTTTCAGATCGAACGTTCTTTTCCGGCGTCGCAGGAGCGCCTGTTTCAGGCCTGCACGAGCGTTGAGGATCTCAAGCACTGGATGGCCGCGCCCGGCATGAAGGTGATCAAGGCCGAGCAAAACCTCAAGCCCGGCGGCACCTATCACTACGGCACCGCCAGTGCCAACGGGCAGGAGATGTGGGGCATGGTCACCTACAAGGAAATCACCCCGAACAGCAGGCTGGTTTATCTGCAAAGCTTTTCTGATCCGCAGGGTGGAATCATGCGTCATCCCATGGCGCCAACCTGGCCGCTGGAACTGGTGACTATCGTTGAGCTTATTCCGGAAGGTCCGAAGCAGACGAAACTGCGTGTCAGCTGGGTCTATGCCGGCATTGATGACACTGAGGCCCAGACATTCCACGCCGCTCATGAAGGCATGAAGGGAGGCTGGACCGGCACGCTGGACAGCCTCTATGCTTACCTCACGAAGTGAGGAGCGTTTCACATGTGGATTGTCCTGATCGCGGTTGTTGTCATCATCGCAGCGTTGTTGGCTTATGGGGCATTGCAATCGCCAAGTTTCAGCGTGGTGCGCGAAGCTGAATTCGCCGCCGCGCCAGCCAAGGTTTTCGAGCAGATCAACAATTTTCACAACTGGACCCATTGGTCGCCATGGGAAAAGCTAGACCCCCATTTGCACCGCAACTACACTGGGCCGGAGGCAGGCGTTGGTGCGAAATATGCCTGGGTTGGCAACCGCAATGTGGGTGAAGGCAACATGGAAATCACGCAGTCGGAACCCGCAAAGCGCATGCAACTCGACCTGCATTTCCTGAAGCCCTTCAAAGCCAACAACGTGACGGAATTTACACTCACGCCCGCAGGCAAGGGCACGCGGCTGCGCTGGGAAATGCGCGGGCAGCGGCCTTTCATGTTCCGGCTGTTGGGCTTTGCCTTCAACATGGACAAGATTGTGGGCGGTGATTTTGATAAGGGCCTCGCCAATCTTAAAACCGTGGTGGAGAAGTAATGGATTTTGAACGTCTCAAGGTTACGACGGCGCAGCAGGGCTTCACCGAACGTGACGATCCGCTGGCGCTCTTTGGCGAGTGGCTCAAGGATGCCGAAGCGTCCGAGCCTAATGATGCCAATGCCATGACTTTAGCCACCGTCGATGAGGAGGGCCTGCCCAATGCGCGCATGGTGCTGCTCAAGGGTTTCGATGAGCGTGGTTTTGTATTTTACACCAATTTCGAGAGCCAGAAGGGCCAAGAAATTCTTGGCACCCAGAAAGCGGCTTTGGTGTTTCACTGGAAGAGCTTGCGCCGTCAGGTTCGGGTGCGTGGCGTCGCTGAGAAAGTGAGCGAGGCCGAGGCGGATGCCTATTTCGCGTCGCGCCCGCGTGACAGTCGCATCGGCGCCTGGGCGAGCGCGCAGTCGCGCCCGCTGGAAGGGCGCTTTGCTTTGGAAACCTCGGTGGCGATGTACACAGCGCAATATGCGCTCGGCAACGTGCCACGCCCGCCTTACTGGAGTGGCTTCCGTATCCGTCCGCTGTCGATTGAATTCTGGCACGACAGACCGTTCCGCCTGCATGACCGCGTGGTGTTCCGCCGCCCCGATCCGGAAGCTTCGTGGAGTAAGACGAAGCTTTATCCATGAGCAGAAACGAAAACCTGCGGCCGGAGACGATTGCCGCACAGAGCCTTTCCGGAGTTGATCCGGCGACAGGCGCGGTTTCCCCGCCGCTCTACATGACGACGACCTATGCGCGCGATGAAAGCTACCAGCCGAAGCTCAAGGAAAATTATCAGCGCAACGGCACGCCCAATCTGTGGGCGCTGGAAGGCACCATCGCAGCACTGGAAAAGGGCGCCGCGGCGCTGATGTTTGCCTCCGGCATGGCGGCGGTGACGGCGCTGACCGAGACCATTCCGCAGGGCGCCCATGTGGTGGCGCCGAAGGTGATGTATTACGGCGTGCGTGCCTGGCTGCAGGAGCTGGAAAAGAAGGGCCGCATTTCACTCACGCTGTTTGATCAGAGCAATCCGTCAGCCTTGGCTGCGGCGATCACACCGAAGACCGATCTGGTGTGGATCGAGACGCCGATCAACCCGACGTGGGACGTGCTCGACATTGCCGCTGCCGCTGCAGGCCGCGCACAAGGTGGGTGCCATTCTCGCGGTCGATGCGACTTCGCTCGGCGCCGTGGCCTGCAATCCGCTCACCCTTGGGGCCGATATCGTCTTTCATTCGGCCACCAAATATTTCAACGGCCATAGTGATGTGTTGGCGGGTGCTTTGGTCACGCGCGAGGTTAATGCGCGCTGGCAGGAAATCGCACGCTTGCGCACCATCACCGGCTCTCCGCTGCCGCCGTTTGAATGCTGGCTGCTGCTGCGGGGTTTGCGCACGCTGTTCCTGCGCTACAATCAGGCGACGGGCAATGCGCTCGCCATTGCGCGGCATTTCTCCAACCATCCGAAGATCGAGCGTGTGCTTTATCCCGGCCTTGCCAGCCAGAACGGCCATGCCATCGCCAAGAAACAGATGACGGGCGGCTATGGCGGCATGTTGAGCCTGCTGGTCAAGGCCGATCTCGAAGGCGCGCGGCGCTTCTGCACCTTGCTGAAGGTGATTGCACCCGCAACGTCATTAGGCGGCGTGGAAAGTCTGGCCGAGCACCGCAAGACGGTGGAGGGCCCGACCAGTTCGCTGCCCGACAATCTGGTGCGCGTTTCAGTCGGCATTGAAAACGTGAACGACCTGATCGCCGATATCGATCAGGCGTTGAGCCAGGTCTAGCCCTTCAAGAGCCGGCGATCAGAAATTCGGCATTTCCGTCGCCGCCTTCCATGGGCGAGGGGATCACGCCCAGCACACGCCATCCCTGTTTTGTGATGAAATCAGAAACACTTGCGCAGACCTGCTGATGCAGTGCTTCATCCTTCACCAGGCCGCCTTTGCCGATGGCTCCGCGGCCCACTTCGAACTGAGGCTTGATCAGCGCCACCAGATGCGCGCCTTCCGCTGCAAGCTCCATGGCCGGAGGCAAGAGCGATGGACAGCGGAATGAAGCTCACATCGCAGACGACAAGCGAGACATCTTCCGGCACATCATCGCGCGTCAGATCACGGGCATTGACGCCTTCGCGCAGATCAATGCGTTCATCCTGCAGGGTCATCTGGCTATGGCCGACATCAATGGCGATCACTTGTGAGGCGCCGCGTTCCAGCAGCACCTGGGTGAAACCACCCGTTGATGCGCCAAGATCGAGGCAGCGGCGGCCTTTGACCGGAATTTGAAATGATCGAGCGCAACGATGAGCTTCAGCGCGGCGCGCGACACATAAGCTTGCGCCTGGTCTTCGGTGTGAAGCTTGGCACTCTCGGCAATGGTCTGCGAGGGCTTGCGCGCTGGTTCGCCGTTCACCCGCACGGTGCCGCGCAATACGGCATCGCGGGCCCGGGCGCGTGAGGAGTAGAGCCCGCGCGCCACCAGAGCTTCGTCAAGCCGAAGCTTGGTCACTCCACATCCAGCTTGGTGACACCAATGGGCTTGCCCTGCGGCGACAGGGTGATCTTCTCGATGCGGGCTTCGGCTTCCGCCAGCTTGCCCTCGCAATGCTTGCGCAAGGCTTCGCCACGCTCATAGATCTTGATCGAATCCTCAAGGTCAACCTTGCCGCTCTCGAGCTTGGCCACGATGGTTTCAAGCTCGGCCAGCGCCTTCTCGAAGGTCATCGCCGGAATATCGCTGGCTTCACTCATTGTCCGTTTCCTCTTCTTCGTCCTGGCCGTCCATGATGGCGGAGCCATGCATCAGCGCCTGCAGATGCACACCCACGCCACCGGCCAGGCCCTGCAGATCATAGCCGCCCTCGAGCACCGAAACAATTTTGCCGTCGCAATGGGTATCGGCGATTTCCATGAGCTGCAAGCGTGGCCCAGGCGAAATCTTCTTCCTCAAGTTCAAGACTGCCGAGCGGGTCACGCACATGGGCGTCAAAACCTGCAGAGATGATCAGCAATTCGGGCTCGAACAGATTGAGGGAGGGGAGGATGATGCCGTTCATCGCCTCTCGGAATTCCTCGCCGCCATCGCCTGCCTTCAATGGCGCATTGAAAATGTTGCCGACGCCGGTTTCGCTGCGTGAGCCAGTACCGGGGTAAAGCGGCATCTGATGGGTCGAGCCATAGAACAGGTTCTCATCCGACCAGAAAATATCCTGCGTGCCATTGCCGTGATGCACGTCGAAATCGACGACGGCAATGCGCGTGAGGCCATGCTTGGCGCGGGCATGCAGGGCGGCAATGGCGGCATGGTTGAAGAAGCAGAAGCCCATGGCGCGGTTGTGCTCGGCGTGATGGCCGGGCGGGCGCATGGCGATGAAAGCGTTCTGCGCTTCGCCGGCGATTACGGCATCGACGGCCGCACAGGAACCGCCGACCGCGCGCAGGACCGCAGGCAGGGTGCCGGGGCTCATCACCGTGTCGCTGTCGAGATATTCAAATCCGCTCTCGGGTGCTGCCGCTAGTACCCGCTGATAGAGCTCCTCTGTGTGGGCCCGCAGAATATCTTCTTCCTGGCCCAGCGGCGCTTCGCGGTGGATGCACTGAGCGAAATGCGGCGACTGATCATCTGATGCACGGCGCGGATGCGGTCAATCCGTTCCGGATGCCCGGGCGGCGTTTCATGCGCCAGGGACGCGGGGTGGGAGTAGACGAGCGTGGGCATGTGTGGTCAGTAGCGCGATGCCCTCCGCCGATCAATACAAGCCTTTGATTTGGCTGACTCTGGCCAGTCACTCCTCGATCAAAGACAGAATGTGGTCAGCGGGGTCCTTGAACCAGGCGATGGCCTTGGGTCCTTGATCGCCGAGCTTGGTGCGCATGATGCCCTTGGTATCGGTCTTGATGTCCTTCTCGTCGTATATTTCCATCTTGACGCCCCTGGCAGCCAGATCATCGATGGCGGCGTCAATGTCTTTGACCATAAAGTTCAGCACCGTATGTTCAGGCGCATGGTAGTCATTGGACTGATAGATGAAGACGGGCAGGCCGCCACCGGCGAGATGCAGCTCAAGGCCCATCGGGGTCTCCTGCACCTTCAGGCCGAGGGTCTTGCCGTAAAATTTCTTGGCCTTGCCCATGTCGTCCACGGAAAAGCTGGTAAAGGTTTTGGCGGTGCTCAATTCCATGTCTCATCTCCTGCGCTTTGGAATTTGAGTGGGTGACGTTTCAACGCGGCGGGGAAGGAACGGGTTCCAGGGAGAGCTGGCATTTCCCCTTGGCGGTGAGGTGCGCTATAGGCCGCGGCCATGACGGATGTTGAAAAGGCAGCGGAAATCCTGCGGAAGGGCGGATTGGCCGCGTTCCCCACGGAGACGGTTTATGGGCTGGGTGCCGACGCCACCCAGGACCGCGCCGTGGCGCGCATTTTCGAGGCCAAGGGCCGCCCTCTGTTCAACCCGCTGATCGCACATGTAACCGATGTCGAAGCCGCGTTTGAACTGGCGCAGTTTTCTAGCGCTGGCGCTGACCCTGGCGGCGCGGTTCTGGCCGGGGCCCCTGACGCTGGTTCTGCCACGCAAGGAAGGTTGCCCGGTTTCGCTGCTCGCCTCCGCGGGCCTGCCATCGCTGGCATTGCGCGTGCCGCAGCATGCGCTGGCGCAGGAACTGTTGCGCGAGGTGGGCCGCCCGGTGGTGGCGCCTTCGGCCAATCCATCCGGCCGCATCAGCCCGACCACCGCACAGCATGTGCGTGACGGTCTCGGCGACAAGGTCGATTTCATTCTCGATGGCGGGCCCTGCGCCGTGGGGCTTGAAGTCCACCATTGTCAGCCTGCTTGATGATACGCCGCGTCTGCTGCGTGCGGGCGGGCTTGGCGCGCGAGAAAATCGAAGAGGCTCTGGGACGGCCGCTGGCCGCTGCGGAACAGGGTGGGCCGCTGCATGCGCCGGGCCAGCTCGAAAGCCACTATGCGCCGCATGCAAAGATGCGCCTCAATGCCAGGGACTGGCAGGCAGGCGAGGCGCGGCTGGGTTTTGGCACATCAGGATGCGCCGCTCAACCTGTCGCGTAGCGGCGATGTGGTGGAGGCTGCGGCCAATCTCTTTGCCATGCTGCACCAGCTTGACGCGCAGAAGCCTGACGTGATTGCGGTCGCACCCATTCCCATGCGGGGCCTTGGTGAAGCGATCAATGACCGCCTTGCCCGCGCAGCGGCACCACGGAGTTGAGCATGGACCGCGCGCTGATCGACAAGTTCGTCGCCATCGTGGGCGCCAAAAATGCGATCACTGAGCCTGCGGATCAGGTCGCCTATCTCAAGGAATGGCGCGACCTCTGGCGCGGCACCACACCGGTGGTGCTGCGGCCCGCGAATGCCGAAGAGGTTTCCGCGATCCTGAAGCTCGCGCATGAGACCAACACCAAGATCGTGCCGCAGTCCGGCAACACCGGTCTCGTCAATGGCCAGATCCCGCAGGGTGATGAGGTGCTGCTGTCCCTCGACCGGATGACCAGAGATCATTGCTGTCGATGCTGACAACAACACCATCACGGTGGAGGCGGGCTGCATCCTCAAGACGGTGCAGCAGGCCGCGGAAGGCAGTGGACCGGCTGTTCCCGCTGTCGCTGGCTTCGGAAGGCTCGGCGCGGATCGGCGGCAATCTCTCGAGCAATGCCGGTGGCCTCAACGTGCTGGCCTATGGCAACGCGCGCGAGCTGTGCCTGGGCCTCGAAGTGGTGCTGGCCGATGGCCGCATCTGGAATGGATTGCGCGGCTTGCGCAAGGACAACACCGGCTATGACCTCAAGGATCTGTTCATCGGGGCGGAAGGTACGCTGGGTGTCATCACCGCCGCGGTGTTGAAGCTGTTCCCGCGCCCGCGCCGCCATGACACCTGTTTCTGCGCCGTGCCTTCGCCCAAGGCGGCGCTTGATTTGCTGCATCTCGTCAAGGCGGCGAGCGGTAACCGCGTGGTGGCGTTCGAACTGCTGCCCGCCATCGGCGTCGAATTTGCCGTACAACATATGCAGGCGGTCAATCCGCTCACAACGCCTTCGCCCTGGTATGTGCTGTTTGAAATTGCTGATGGCACGGCAGAGCAGGTCGGAGGCCTGCCTGGAAGAGGCGCTGACACATGGGGTCATCAGCGATGCCGCGCTTGCGCAATCCGAAGCACAGCGGCAGAGCTTCTGGCACATGCGCGAAAGCCTGTCGGAAAGCCAAAAGTTTGAAGGCGGCTCGATCAAGCATGATGTTTCGGTGCCGGTTTCGCGTGTGCCGGATTTCATCGAAGAGGCGATGGCCGCTGTTATCCGCTTCATGCCGGGTGCGCGGCCTTGCCCTTTCGGCCATCTCGGTGATGGCAACATCCATTTCAACATCAGCCAGCCCATCGGCATGGACAAGCAGGCTTACCTTGCGCAGTGGCCGGCGATGAATGAGGTGGTCTTTGCAGAAGTCTTGAAACGCAATGGCTCGATCAGCGCTGAACATGGTATCGGCAAACTCAAGGCGCCGGATATGCTGAAGATCAAATCGCCCGTCGAGCTTGCGATGATGCGTGCCCTCAAGCAGACATTTGACCCGAAAAACATTCTCAACCCCGGACGTGTCCTTCCCGTTACCGCAGCCGACGATCGAACGATCGTCGATAAGCTGCTGTAACTATTTAAAAATGGCGCATCTTTTCTCTCGCAAGTCTTCAACTTGCTCGTTCGATGCGCTAGAAAGTAAACCATGAATTTCAATTCCGACAATGTGTATGGCGTGCATCCCAAAATCATGGAGGCGATCGTTGCGGCGAATACGCGGCTGACCGATGTGTCTTATTGCCATGATGACGGTGCGAAAGAGGCTGAGGCTGAACTTTCCAAGGTTTTTGAGAAGCCGGTGAAGGCATTCTTGGTGATGAATGGCACGGGCGCCAATTCATTGTCACTTTCGGCACTCTCGCCGTCCTATGGCGGCATCATCTGCCACGCGGATGCCCATATCAGCACTGACGAATGCAACTGCCCGGAACTGTTCACCGGCGGAGCCAAGCTGCTCACCGTGCCTGGCGTCAACAACAAAATCTCTGCCTGCTGCAGTTGAAGCGAAGATCGCGCAATATGTTCATGGTGAACACGGGCCCAAGCCCTCGGCCATTTCCATCTCCCAGGCCACGGAATTGGGTGCGGTCTATACGCCGGCTGAAATCAAGGCGCTCACCACTGTTGCGCACAAGGCCGGCATGAAAGTGCATATGGACGGCGCGCGCTTTGCGAATGCGCTGGTCTCGCTGAATTGCACGCCGGCGGAAATGACGTGGCGCTTTGGCATTGATGTGTTGTCATTTGGCGGCACCAAGAATGGCGCGATGATCCTTGAAAGCGTGGTGTTCTTCGATGAGGATCTGGCGGAGGATTTCCTCTACCGCCGCAAGCGTGCCGGGCAGCTTCTGTCCAAGGGCCGCTTCCTCTCGGCGCAGATGCTGGCCTATCTGAAGGACGGGTTGTGGCTGGAGAACGCGCGGCGCGCCAATGGCGCTGGCCACGGAAGTCGCCACGGCCTTCACCTCGGTCAAATGGCATGCGGCTGGCCGCACCCACGGAAGCCAATGAAGTGTTCCCGATCATGCCGCGCCGCTTGTTTGACGCTCTCGAAAAAGAGGGTGTAAAGTTCTATGAATGGCCGCTGGACGGGCTCGCCGCTGACGAATGCTGCGCACGGCTGGTGCTGTCCTTTGCGACACCCAATGAAGACGTGCAGAAACTGGAAGGCCTGGTGAAAAGACTGGCCAATTAGGCAGGCACCAGCAACGGCTTTTCCAGCTTCACTTCTTCGAGATTGTTGCCGAGACCCCTGCGGTCAACGACGATGAAGCGCGAGGGCGCAAAGACCAACAGCGGAAAATGCCAGGTGTTGCGCGCATAGTTTACGCCCTGCTGCCCGTTGGCGCGAAAACAGCGGTAACTCGCCTCATCGCGCGGATCATCACAGACCAGCACCAGCCATTCCTCATCCTGCAGCGGATAGAAGGCCTGCGAGCCGAGCGGATGGCGCTCCATCAGGTCAATCGCAATCGGCCGCGGGCGGGGATTTACTTCAAACAATGAGACTTTCACTTCGCCGTTATCAATCACGTCGATCCTTGCCAGGATCATCGAAGCGTTCGGCGAAACCCTGATTGATGGTGTAGCGTTTGGCGCCTTGCGCCTCGATCACCTCGCCAAAGGCGGCGAAGGCTTCGCGCGTCAGCTTTTCAATCTTCATCTGTAGCGCAGCTTGGGATGGCGGTTCACATCCTTGTAGAGCAGATAGCGGAAGCGGCCCGGTCCACCGGCATAACAGGCCTGCGGACAGAAAGCGCGCAGCCACATGAAGTCGCCGGCTTCCACTTCCACCCAGTCATTGTTGAGGCGGTAGACGGCCTTGCCTTCCAGCACGTAAAGCCCGTGCTCCATGACATGGGTTTCCATGAAAGGGATCACGCCGCCGGGCTCGAAGTTCACGATGTTGACATGCATGTCGTGGCGCAGATCGGTTGGCGAAACAAAGCGCGTTGTCGACCACACGCCTTTTGATGCCCGGCATGGCGCCCGGCACGATGTCATGTTCATTGACGCACGAAAGCCTCCGGCCTGTCGATACCTTCACCGCCTCATAGGCCTTGCGCACCCACATGAAAGCGGCAGGGCGCCTTGCTGTCATTGCCGAATGCTCCAGGCCGTTCCGGCGGGAATATAGGCATAGGAGCCGGGCTCCAGCGCATGGCTTTTGCCGGCAATGTTCAAGGTGCTCTTGCCTTCCATGACGAACAGCACGGCCTGTGCTTCCACATCCGGCTCCGGAGTTTTGCTGCCGCCGCCGGGCGACACCTCCATGATGTATTCGCAGAAGGTTTCGGAAAAGCCGGAAAGCGGGCGCGCCAAAATCCAGCAGCGCGTCTTTTCCCAGAAGGGCAATTCGCTGGTGACGATGTCCTGCATCACGCCCTTGGGGATGAAGGCGTAAGATGTGGTGAAGATGGCGCGGCCGCTCAGTAGCTGGGTTTGCGGCGGCAGGCCGCCATGTGGCGCATAGTAGGTGGGATCAGCCATGATTGCCTTTAATTCAGGTTGCCCTGATTTGATTTTGGCGGACAATATGGCAAGCATTGCCGTGTTGGCAATGAGAGGGGGAATTGCCTGATGAAATGGTTACCATTGCTGCTGGCGCTGCTGGTTCCGGGTGCCTTGGCCTTTGCCGATGATGCGCCCAACTGCAAGGATCCGCAAACCCAGAACGACATGACACTATGCGCCGGTCTCGCCTACACCAAGGCCGACAAGGAGCTCAACGCTGTTTGGCCCAAGATTAAAGCCGACGCCGAAAACAATGACAAGGACACTGGCAAGCATGAATATCTCGACGCACTGATGGCTTCGCAGAAGGCTTGGCTCGCCTATCGTGACGCGCAATGCACATGGCTTGGATTTTCCGCCCACGGCGGCTCGCTCGAGCCGATGCTTGTCAACCAATGCCTCGCTGATGCCACCAATGCGCGCATCAAAGAGCTACAGGATGGCGGGCCGCAATGAAGTTTGTCGTGGCGGCACTCGTGGCGACTTTGCTGTTGCACAGCGCAGCGCATGCCGACGACAAACTCGACTGCAAGAACCCACCCGATACGGCCAGTGAAAACCAGTGCAACGACATCGCCTTCGAGAAGGCCGACAAGGATCTCAACGCGCTGTGGCCCAAGGTCAAGGCTTGGGCGGAGGAAAATGACCAGAACAGCGACAACCCGGGCGCGCATGACTATACCAAAACCGTGATCGCGTCGCAGCGTGCCTGGCTGGCCTACCGCGATGCCGAATGTGCGATGGCCGGGCTTCCGATGCATGGCGGCTCGGGCGAGGGGCCGCTGGTCGGCGGCTGCCGCGCCGGCCTTACGGAGGACCGGGTCACCGACCTCAAGGGTCTTTTGCCCTAATGCACCACTCACATTTGCATCTGACGCGGCGTGCAGCCGTTTCCGGGCTGCTTGGATTTGCGCTTACGCCTGCCCGTGCGGCGCCAACACTGGGGGGCAAGCGTGTGATTGTGATTGGCGCAGGGCTTGCGGGGCTCGCCGCGGCGCGTGACCTCAAGGCAGCTGGAGCACAAGTGATAGTGCTGGAAGCGCGCAGCCGCATTGGGGGACGCATCTGGACGTCGCGGCTGTGGCCGGGGATGCCAGTCGATCTGGGCGCGAGTTGGGTTTATGGGCTGGATGACAATCCGCTTGCCGCCATCGCGCGGCAGTCAAACATTACCATGCAATCAACCAGTTATGACGCCGATCTCACACTTGATGAGAAAGGCAGCAAGCTCGACTCCGACATGGAAATGTCACCGGCCCAGGATTTGGTGAAGGCGGCGCGGGCCGCCGTTGCCGCAGACCATGACGTGTCGTTGGCCGATGCTGTGCAGGCCTCACCCGACTGGCAGAAGGCTGATGAACATCTGCGCCGCCGGGTGCGCGATTACATCAACGACTCCATTGAGCAGGAATTTGCCGGTGACTGGAGCGAGGTTTCGGCGTTGCATATCGACGATGAGCGCGAGATGGCTGGCAGTGACGATGTATTCCCTCAGGGTTATGACCAGATCGCGCGCGTTCTGGCGAAAGGCCTCGATATCAGACCGCGCCGCAAGGTGATCGCACTGGCGCCGACCTTGCGCGGCGTGAAGGTGATGCTTTCCGATGGTGAAGTGGAGGAGGTGGATCATGTGGTGGTCACTGTGCCGCTCGGCGCCTTGAAGGCCGGACAAATTCATTTCGGCACGCCGCTGGCGCCAGCGCGGCAGGCCGCCATTGATGCGCTCGGCATGGGGCTTCTCAACAAGTGCTTCCTCAAGTTCGACAAGGTGGCCTGGCCCTCGGACATCGATAATATCGCGTGGCTGGGGCCGAAGCCCGGTGAGTGGTCGCAATGGATGAGCCTCGCGCGGGCCGAGGGAAGGCCTGTGCTGATTGCCTTTCACGGTGGTTCGCAGGCGCGGGCGCTGGAAAAACTGGATGACCGGGCCACACTTGATGGTGCGATGCAGGCGTTGCGCAGCATGTTTGGTTCAGACTTTGCGCCGCCGACTGCGATGCAAATCACACGCTGGTCGCAGGATGAGCTGACGCTGGGTTCTTATTCGTTTCACACCGTGGGCACTTCAGGCGAGACGCGAAAAGCACTCTCGGGAACCGATTGGGATGGCAGGTTGGTGTTTGCCGGAGAAGCCACATCACCCGACACCTTCGCCACTGCACATGGCGCATATCTGTCGGGGCAGGCGGCTGCGGCCGCGCTGACCGCCTAAAGAAAGAGATGAATGAGCAGAGAGGTCAGCGCTGCGTTGAGGCCCATTGCCAGGCCGGCAAACAACCCGGCGTCGGGATGAACCGAGAAGGCGCGCGCCGTTCCCAACCCGTGTGATGCGAGACCCGCTGCGAAGCCGCGTGCCGAATAATCAGTGATGCGCATGGCGTTCATCAGTGGAGTCACAATGATGGCGCCACATACGCCGGTTACCAGCACCACCGCCGCGGTGAGGCCCGGATCGCCATGCAGGCTTGACGAAATCGCCATGGCTACGGCGGTGGTGGCCGATTTTGGCGCGATGGATGCGACGATGAGCGGCGACAGGCCAAGGGCGCGGCCAATGAAAATTGTGGAGACGATTGCCACGACGCAACCGACCAGCAACGCGAAAAGCATGGGAACGAGGCTGGCGCGTACCGTGGCGATGCGCTGATAAAGCGGAATGCCCAGCGCCACGGTGGCGGGGCCGAGCAGGAAATGGATGAACTGCGCGCCGTCGAAATAGGTCTTGTAGTCGACCGAGAGCAGCTTGAGCACCGGCACGATGATCAGCATCGACAGCAGAACCGGGTTGAGGGCCGGGTTCTTGTTGGCGCGCTCGAAGATCATCTGCGCAATGGCCCAGACGACCAGCGTGAAGGTGAGCCAGAGAAGCGGCGAGGCAGAGAGATAGACCCAGAGGCCGGTGTTCATGTGCGGCTGCTCCAATAGCGCTTGGCAAGGATGAAGGCCCAGACCGTGGCGATCATGGTGAGCACGAGAGAACAAAGAATGGTGATGGCTAGCGCCACGCCGTTCGAAGCGACGATATCGAGATGCTGGCCCACGCCCACACCGGCTGGCACAAAGAGCAATCCGAGATTGGCGAGCAGTATGCTGGCGGCGCCGATGATGGAGATGCGTAATGGCTCCGCGCGGGCATTGTCATGGGCCAGTGTCAGCGCCACGAAAATCAGCGCCATGCCGATTACCGGCCCGGGCACGAGGCCGCCGGTGAAATAGGAGATCACTTCACCGATGAGCTGAAACAACAGGAGCGTGGTGAGACCCGGCAGCATGGAATCTCCTCCCCCGTGGATTAACATGGGCGCTCCCTCAGACGGAAGTGCTCAGTGCGTCTTCGATGAAGCGGGTGAAGAGGTCTACCTTGGCCGGCAGTCTCTCGAAAGGCGGATAGACGGCGCCGAGGAAAATCTCGGGCGCTTTCCAGTCGCTGAGAATTTCCCGCAGCGCTCCGCTTTTAATGCGGTCCTCGACGATGAAGCGTGGCAGCACGGCGATGCCTTCGCCAAGCGTTGCAAGATCGGCCAGCACATCGCCATTGTTGCAGGAAAAACAAAAGGCGGAAGCGGGCATGGTTTCTATCTTCGCACCCCTCTTCAAGGTCCAGTTCGGACCGTCGGCGAGGTGTGCATAACCCAGGCAATTGTGTTCGCGCAGCGCCGCCGCGATTGTCCGGTGTGCCGCGGCGCGCAAGATAGCTGGGGCTGGCGATGATGACGCGTGGCACGGGTGCAATCTTGCGCCAGATGGCGGAAATATCCTTCGGTGGCCCCGAAATGCGCAATGCCATGTCGAAGTCGTCGGTGAGCAGGTCCGCCATGCTGTCATCGAGCGTCAGCGTGATGTTGATCCTGTCATGCAGAATGCGGAAGCGGTTGATGGCGGTGGCGAGATAGCGCAGGCCGAAAGACAGCGGTGCGCTGACACGCAGCCGACCGGCGAGCTGGTTCTGTTCGGCGCGCACGAATTCATCCGCCGCCTGCAGTTGTCCCAACGCCGCCCCCGCCTTTTCGAGATAAATCGAGCCTGCAGCCGTTAGCGCCACCTTGCGCGTGGTGCGTACCAGGATCTGGACGCCAAGGTCGCGTTCCAGTTCGGCCACCAGCCGGGTGGCGGCAGCGGGCGAAATGTTCAGGGCGCGAGCTGCGGCGGAAAAGCTTTCGCGTCGTGCCACTTCCATAAAGACTTGAATACGCTCTATTTTTCCAATCATATCAATACTATTATTTCAAATAATGAAATAGATAATAGCATTTATTGCGGATTGTTGAATGACGATTTCGCGCCCAAGTTTGCTGCAACGAAAGCGAGAAACATCATGATCAAGGACATCAAGGGGCTGCATCACGTCACATCGTTTGCCGGTGACGCCCAGAACAACAATCACTTCTTCACCAAAACACTCGGCCTGCGCCGGGTGAAGAAGACGGTCAATTTCGACGCGCCTGACGTCTATCACCTCTATTACGGCGACGAGCAGGGCACGCCCGGCACGGTGATGACCTATTTCCCGTTCCCCAATATCGGCCCGGCGCATTTCGGCACCGGCGAAGTTGGCACCACCCTCTTTGCTGTGCCCAAGGGTTCGCTCGGTTACTGGAAGGAGCGTCTCACCGCACACAAGGTTGCGAATTTGCGCGAGGATGAAAGTTTCGGCGCCAAGCGCCTGCATTTCTCCGGCGTTGATGGCGACAGTTTTGCTCTGGTCGAAACCGAGAATGATCCGCGCACGCCATGGACGCATGGTGGCGTTGATGCAGCGCATGCCATCCGTGGCTTTCACTCCACCGAACTTCGCTTGCGCGATGAAGGTGCTACGGCCGAGCTTCTCAAATACATGGGCTACGGCGATGCCGGGAAACACGGCAACATCCATCGCTTCGCGCTCGAACACAACGGCAATGGCGCGCATGTCATCGACATTGAAACGCTGCCCGGCGCGCCGCTGGCGCGGGCCGGTAGTGGCTCGGTGCATCATGTTGCCTTCGCGGTCGACAACCGCGAAAAGCAGCTCGAGGTGCGCAAAGCCCTGATCGACACCGGCTATCAGGTGACGCCGGTCATTGACCGCGATTATTTCTGGGCGATCTATTTCCGCACACCAGGTGGTGTGCTGTTCGAAGTCTCGACCAATGAGCCGGGCTTTGTGCGCGATGAAGAGCTTGCCCATCTGGGTGAAGCATTGAAACTGCCGCAACAGCACCAGCATCTGCGTCCGGTTTTGGAAAAGACCTTACAGCCGATTTCGGACGCGGCTTGAAATGAGCTACACCTTCAAAGAGACGCCGGGGAAACCCGGCGCTCCGCTGTTCTTCGTGTTCCACGGCACGGGCGGTGATGAGACGCAGTTTCTCGACGTGGCGCGGCAGCTCATGCCCGATGCTCATGTGATCTCGCCGCGTGGTGATGTGTCGGAGCACGGCATGCTGCGCTTCTTCAAGCGCAATGCCGAAGGCGTCTATGACATGGAGGATCTGGCGGCGCGGACGCAGACAATGGCAAACTTCGTGGCGGAACAGATCGCGCGGCTTTCGCCTTCACGCGTCATCGGACTCGGCTACTCCAATGGCGCCAACATTCTGGCTTCGGTGGTGATGGCCAAGCCTGATCTTTTTCACGATGTGGTGCTGATGCATCCGCTGATCCCTTGGCAACCGCAACCAGTGGCCGGGCTTGAAGACCGGCGCGTGCTGATCACCGCAGGAGAGCACGATCCGATCTGTCCTGCGCCGCTGACACAGCGCCTTAAAACCTGGTTCACGGAGCAGGGAGCTGATGTCGAGGCCGTGTGGCATGGCGGTGGGCATGAGGTGCGACCGCAGGAATGGGCAGCAGTGCAGGCCTTCCTGCGCTAGGTTGTTTGCGCCTAACTAATCCTGTATATACAGGTTAATGCTGGATCTCGCCCATATTCCGGAAGAATGCATCGGCTATCGTGCGCGGGCGGCGGCGCGTGCGGTGTCCAAGGTGCTCGACAGCCGCCTTGCGGCGGTGGGCCTTCGCGCCACTCAGTTCAGCGTGTTGATCGCGGTGAATCAGGAGCCCGAAGCCTCGGTTGCCACGCTGGCACGGAGCCTCGATCTTGAAGCCTCCGCGCTGCTGAGAAATCTGGCCGTCCTGGAGCGCCAGGGCTTGGTGACCTCCGATGACGGTCGTGGCCGCCGTGGAAAGACCATGAAGCTCACGTCCAAAGGCCTTGCCCTTGTCAAAAAGGGTGCCAAAGTCTGGCGCAAGGCACAAAATGATTTGGCGCTGGAGTTGAGTGGCAAATTTTTGCAAACGCGCTCCGCCTTACGAGATATCGAAAAAGCCGCGCGAGCGGTTCATGAACAGGAGAGAACATAATGGCCAGAACCAAAGTCGTGGTCACCGGCATGGGAATCGTGTCGCCACTCGGCGTGGGTGTCGACAAGGTTTGGCAGCGTCTGGTTGCCGGACAGTCTGGCCTGCGCCGCCTTCCGGACGAGGTGGTGCCTGACCTCAATGCCAAGGTTGCAGGCGTTGTGCCGCTGATTTCCGAAGATGCCGAGGCAGGCTTCGATCCCGACAAGGCCGTGCCGCCCAAGGACCAGCGCAAGATGGACAAGTTCATCATCTTTGCCATCCAGGCCGCCAATGAAGCGATTGCGCAAGCAGGCTGGAAGCCGGAAACCGAAGATGATCGCAACCGCACAGCCACGATCATTGCTTCAGGCATTGGTGGCTTTATCACTATCAAGCACGCGATCGAGACGGTGGCGCAATCGGGCACGCGCCGTCTGTCGCCATTCACTGTGCCAGCGTTTTTGGCCAATCTTTCTTCGGGATGGATTTCCATCATGCATGGATTTCGCGGACCGCTTGGTGCGCCGGTGACCGCATGCGCGGCAGGTGTGCAAGCCATCGGTGATGCAGCCCGCCTCATTCGTTCCGGCGAAGCCGATGTTGCGATCTGTGGCGGAGCCGAAGCCTGCATCGACCGCGTGTCACTGGGTGGATTTGCGGCGGCGCGCGCTCTCTCGACCGGATTTGCCGACAGGCCGGCAGAAGCATCGCGGCCGTTTGACAAAGAACGCGATGGTTTTGTCATGGGCGAGGGCGCTGGCGTGTTGGTTCTCGAGTCGGAAGAACATGCCAAGAAGCGTGGCGCCAAGATCATCGCGGAATTGTCAGGCTATGGAACGACGGCCGATGCCTATCATTTGACCGCCGGTCCGGATGACGGTGAAGGCGCGCGTCGCGCCATGGAAATCGCGCTCAAGGATGCGAAATTGTCGCCTTCAGACATCGGGCACATCAATGCGCATTCCACCTCAACGCCGGTGGGCGACAAGGGTGAGCTCATCGCCATCAAGCGCTTGTTCGGTGCTGGCAGTGACGCTGCAATCAGTGCCACCAAGTCATCGACTGGTCATCTGCTCGGTGCCGCAGGCGGTATTGAAGCGATTTTCGCCGTGATGGCGCTGATCAAGGGTGTGATGCCGCCGACGCTCAATTTGAACAATCCAGACGAAGCCGCGGAAGGACTGACACTGGTCGGACCTAAAGCCGAGAAGAAGTCATTCAGCCATGTGCTCTCGAATGGTTTCGGCTTTGGCGGTGTGAATGCCAGTGTGATCTTCTCGAAACCCTCTTAGTTTGAAGTCATGACTGTTTCACGAAAGGCAATTTCGGAGGCCTATAACGCCATCAAGTCGCATATCCGCCGTACGCCTGTTGGCCGCGTAAAGGGTGCGGATTTTGGCCTCGCTCTGCCCGAGATCATCTTCAAGCATGAATACATGCAGGTCTCTGGTTCGTTCAAGGCGCGGGGCGCGTTCGCTAATTTGCTGACTCGGCCTGTGCCATCAGTCGGTGTGGTGGCGGCATCAGGCGGCAATCACGGTGCCGCCGTGGCCTACGCGGCGCGGGCCACCGGGCACGAGGCCACCATCTTTGTTCCGGAAGTGACCTCACCTGCCAAGGCCGATGCGATCCGCTCCTATGGCGCGGCACTGATGATTGGTGGTGCTCGCTACGCCGACGCACTGGCCGCGAGCCAGGAACATGTGAGCAGGACCGGCGCGATGCCGATCCATGCTTTCGAACAGGCAGAGACCATGCTGGGGCAGGGCACAGTGGGATTGGAGCTGGAGGAAGACGCGCCTGAAACGCAGACACTTCTGGTTGCTGTCGGCGGCGGCGGTCTCATTGGCGGGATTGCCGCCTGGTTTGAAAATCGCGTGAAAATCGTGGCGGTAGAGCCCGATGGCTCGCCGACTTTGCATATGGCATTAGCAGCAGGCAAGCCGGTTGATGCGCCCACGGAAGGCATTGCCTCCGATTCACTTTCGCCCAAGCGCGTGGGCGAAATGATGTTTCCGGTCGCGCAGCGCTATATCAGCGAGAACGTGCTGGTTTCTGATGATGATATCCGCGAGGCACAGCGAAGGCTGTGGCGCGAGATGCGGGTGGTGGCGGAGCCGGGCGGGGCTGCGGCTTTTGCAGCGCTTCTGTCCGGCAAATACGAGCCCGAGCCTGGCGAGCGCGTGGCCGTACTTCTGTGCGGCGCAAATACGACGGCCGTGCATTTCACTTGAAGGTGGATCGGCTCTTGAGGGTCTAGGTTTTCCACGCCGGCTTTTTCTCTTCAGGCCGACTGCATGGGCTACCTGCTCCCAGGCGCAGTGACCTAAAAATTATTGCCGGGACGTGATACCCACAACGCCAGCCACACTAGAACGGGCTGAAGCGCAAGCCGTGGAATGTGATACCACCATCCGAGAACGGGATGGGCGCTGGCCAGGTCCAGCTGGGCATGGTTGATGTTGGCTGGAAAAACTGCGACTGCGTAGAGCGCCAGTGCCACACCCGCAGGTCTCCGGTACCTTGCAGTACATAGACCGATCGCACCTGCAATCTCGCACAGGCCTGTGATGAAAATCGTGAACCGAGGTTCAGGTACCCAGTGCGGTAAAATGAAGAGAAACGGCCCAGGCAGCATCACGTGCAAAATGCCTGCCGCAAGATAGATCGCCACCAGAAAGAGTCTGGCCGCCTTCTGCCGGAATGCCTCATATCTCGGTGGGGCGTTCATCAATTCCATTTCATATCGTTTCAAATGGCAATGCTCCGCTGACGTCACTTTGCCAACGGAGCACGCACCCAAGTGTGTGGAAGGGTTACGACTTGGGCAACAATACCTTGTCGATGACGTGGATGACGCCGTTGGACTGCTTGACGTCTGCAATCGTGACATTGGCAACAGCGCCCGTCTCGTCGGTCACGGTAACCTTGCCGTCAGCTGCAGCAAGCTTGAGTTTGCAACCACCAACCGTTGTGACTTCGTGAGAACCGCCATCCGCCTTTGCCATCGCGGCGACATCTGCAGCCATGGCGGCAGCCGGAACAACGTGGCACGTCAGAATCTTGACGAGCTTGTCCTTGTTCTCGGGCTTCAGAAGCGAGTCAACGGTGCCTGCGGGAAGCGCAGCAAAGGCCTCATTGGTTGGTGCAAACACCGTGAAGGGGCCTTTGCCCTGCAAAGTATCCACCAGCCCGGCGGCCTTTACGGCAGCAACGAGTGTCGTGTGGTCTTTGGAGTTGAGGGCATTTTCAACAATGTTCTTGTTTTCGAACATCGCCGCCCCACCCACGTCGGGATTGGCAGCAAACACCATTCCGGCACCGAGGAAGGATATGGCCAGGGCGGCAGAGGCAAATACATTACGACGATTGAGTTTCATATAGATCTCCTGTGAGCGCCTCCATCTGAAGGGCTTTAAAGTTGTTTGTTAAAATGGATGATGCGGAAGATGATGGAATACTCCGCCGGCTGTACCAGACCGGCGGAGCACGCCGTCGCCCTATCCCTCAGTCATCATGACTTAGGGAGTAGAACATGGTTGATCACGTGGATGACGCCATTGGATTGCTTCACATTGGCAATGGTGACTTTGGCAACGCCGCCCATTTCATCTCTGATGTAAACATGGCCAGCCTTGGAGGAGAGCCACAGTTTGCAGCCGCCTACTGTGGTCACTTCATGCGTGCCGCCGTCAGCCTTCGCCATGCTCATGATGGTGGATGCCATCACGCGGCCCGGAATGACGTGGCAGGTGAGGATTTTGACAAGCTTTGCCTTGTTTTCGGGTTTCAGAAGCGTCTGCACGGTGCCCGCCGGAAGAGCGGCAAATGCTTCATTGGTTGGCGCAAGGACAGTGAAGGGGCCGGCACCCTGGAGCGTATCCACCAGTCCGGCGGCTTTCACCGCGGCCACCAGGGTAGTGTGATCCTTCGAATTCAGCGCGTTCTGTATGATGTTCTTGGTCGGGTACATTGCAGCACCGCCCACCATGGGATTGGCGATGGCAACACTGGTGGCCACAGCCGATGCGGCGGCCACTGACACAATCAGTTTACGGAATGACGTCACGGAAAATCCTCCTGCTCTTGAGCCAGTTCAGCGACTGGGTATCAAGGGAGACGAAATGCGGGAGGGAAGAGTTTCAAAAAAATTTTCGGGCCGTGATGAAAAAACGGCGGGATGAAAAGCCACCAAAAAGAGAGGTTTCGTCGCCTAGCGGCACGAGTTGTTCTGGCAGCCCGGAGTAAAGTGAAAATTTTAATTTCTTTTATGCGGTTTCAAAGCTGCCGGTCTTCATCATTCCGGAGACATCATTTTTGCAGTTTTCTTTTTCTTGTATTTGGCTTGCTGACCTCTGTCGGCAGAGGATTCGAAGCCTCCTGTTCAAGGCGCAGTGCCTTCAGGCGTTCGGTCTTGCTTGCATGAAGCACGCGTTCGGCGAAGATGATTTGCCTTGCGGTCGAATCCGTCAACTGCGCCTTTTCCATTGACGACATTCGTTTCGGGGGATTTTCTTTTTCCTGCACCATCGTCTCCTTAGAGCCTTTAGACCGATATGGCCGCAGCACCATAGATGGGTATCGCAAGGCAAAATAAAAAGGCCGGACATGCGTCCGACCTCCTGATTATCCAGTCTTGCTGCCAGTACGTCCGTGGTCAGCGAGAGTGAATAATAGCGTTATTCAGCCTTGAGGCTGCCAGCTGAGGACTTGCCTGTGCGGCGGTCCTTTTCAACTTCAAACGAAATCTTCTGGCCGTCCTTCAAGCCGGACAGGCCAGCGCGTTCAACCGCGCTGATGTGAACGAACACATCCTGACCGCCGCCATCTGGAGCGATAAAGCCAAAGCCCTTCTGGGCGTTAAACCATTTTACAGTACCTGTAGCCACGCAAACTCCTTGTCTTAATAAATGCGCCTTTGCCGTAACACTTCAACGTGTCCAACGATGTATCGATGTCTTGGAAATTAAACAGGCTAAAGCGCAATCATTTAGAAAGCACGGAGCCAAGCCAACCGGCCGCAACTCGACAGCCTGCATATGGAGCAAAATGTTCTTAAATGCAAGTAGCATTCAAATTATTATATGTATTCAATGTTTTGCCACTTTGAAGACAGGCCGCACACCCCGGTGCTGAGATGTGCGGCACTCTTCTCGATATCTTAGACCAGGCCTTCGCCCCCGTTGTGCGTGGGCCCGCCGTTCAGGTTTTAGATGGCCTGGAGCTGGTCAGCGGCAGACTTGCCGGTGCGCTTGTCGGCCACGATTTCGTAGCTGACCTTCTGGCCTTCGTTGAGGCCACGCAACCCGGCGCGTTCAACCGCGCTGATGTGGACGAACACGTCAGGACCACCGGCTTCCGGCTGAATGAACCCATAGCCCTTCTGGGTGTTGAACCACTTCACAGTGCCTTTTTGCATAGACTTTCCTTCTAGGGTCGAAATTAGATCCGATTCACCGCGGCACGCGATTCACCGGACATCGAATTCTGGAAGGGAGAAGCAATGGCGCTTGTGTTGCAAGTGCAGAGCTAGCGCGCCAACCTGAAAAACTCGACCGCAGGACCATAGACAAGCTTAGCGTGCAAGACAAGATGGTATGTGAATAGCGTCTCTTTCGTCGCAAAAGCGACATATCGCTGGTCGTGATCGGCACAAAGGGTGATTTTTTGCGCTACATATCCTGTCCAAAATTTAACAAAAGAGATGCAATCCGCTTCGCGAATCCACCATCATCATGTGTTGCCCTGGAGACATTGGGCCGCGCTTTGCGCCGCGGTCTAAATCTGCTCATCACGCGCATCATCAATGGAGGATTATCGTGAAACTTCGCATCATGCTCGCGGCCGCCTTCTTGTCGGCGGGCCTTGGACTTGCCACATCAGCTGAAGCGTTCCCCGTTGGCGTTGCTCTTTCCAACTCAGACAACCCGCTTCTCCAGCATGTTGCCATGGGTTGTGGTCCAGGCATGACGCTTGGTCCCTATGGGCATTGCCGCCCGAAATTCACTTGCCCTCCTGGTTTCCATCCCGGCCCGAAGGTTTTCATTGTTTCCCCAATCATCGTTGGCGCCGCTGGCACCACTGGTAAAAAACATCGGCTGAATGACGACGGGCTTCCGGTTTGCGCCAGAAGCCCAAATTTTCAGAATTTGTCTCGCTTCGCGCCGTGCCGTTTTCACTGCGCGTTGTCGCGGAGTGATGTTCCTGTGGCGAATTTGTTTTTCAGGTCATGGGAACATGTGCTTATGGTGCGCCACCCAAACGCCACTGCTGAGGAAGCCCATGACTGTTAAGAGCGACATTGAGATTGCCCGCGAAGCCAAGATGAAACCGATCATGGAGATCGGCAAGAAGCTGGGCATTCCGGAGGCGGATCTGGTTCCCTACGGCCACACCAAGGCCAAGGTGACACTGTCTTATATCGACACGCTGAAATCCAAGCCGAACGGCAAGCTGATCCTCGTCACCGCCATCAACCCGACACCAGCGGGCGAAGGCAAGACCACCACGACGGTCGGCCTGGGCGACGGCCTGAACAAGATCGGCAAGAAGGCCATCGTTGCACTGCGCGAGCCTTCGCTCGGCCCGTGCTTCGGCATGAAGGGTGGCGCGGCTGGCGGCGGCTACGCCCAGATCGTGCCGATGGAAGACATCAACCTGCATTTCACTGGCGACTTCCACGCCATCACCTCGGCCCACAACCTGCTGTCGGCGATGATCGACAATCACATCTATTGGGGCAATGAGCTCGGCATCGACACGCGCCGCGTGGCCTGGCGCCGCGTGATGGACATGAATGACCGCGCGCTGCGCGAAATCGTCTGCTCACTGGGCGGTGTGGCCAATGGCTATCCGCGCGAAGCCGGTTTCGACATCACGGTGGCCTCGGAAATCATGGCCATCCTTTGCCTCGTCGACCTCGATTGCCGACCTGGAGCGCCGCATCGGCCAGATCGTCGTGGCCTACAAGAAGGACAAGAGCCCGGTTCTCGCCAAGGACATCAAGGCACCGGGCGCCATGGTCGTTCTGCTGAAGGACGCGCTGCAGCCCAACCTGGTGCAGACGCTCGAAAACAATCCGGCCTTCGTGCATGGCGGCCCGTTCGCCAACATTGCCCATGGCTGCAACTCGGTCATGGCCACGCAGACGGCTCTGAAGCTTGCCGACTATGTGGTCACCGAAGCGGGCTTCGGCGCTGACCTCGGCGCTGAAAAGTTCTTCGACATCAAGTGCCGCAAGGCGGGCCTGACGCCGGCTGCTGCCGTGATCGTCGCCACCGTGCGCGCGCTCAAGATGCATGGCGGCGTCGCCAAGGAAGACCTGAAGAAGGAAAATGTCGAAGCCCTCAAGAAGGGCTGCGCCAATCTGGGCCGCCACCTCGAGAACCTCAAGAAGTTCGGCGTGCCGATTGCTGTCGCCATCAACCACTTCATCGCCGACACCGATGCCGAGATCGAAGTGATCAAGGCCTTTGCCAAGGAACATGGCGTGGAAGCCTTCAAGTGCACCCACTGGGCCGAAGGCTCCAAGGGCACCGAAGCGCTGGCCAAGCACGTCGTGACGCTGGCCGAGAAGGGCTCGCAGTTCAAGCCGATCTATGGCGAAGAACTCTCGCTGTTCGACAAGGTGAAGACCATCGCCCGCGAAATCTACCGCGCCGACGATGTGATCGCCGACAAGAGCGTGCGCGACCAGCTGAAGACCTGGGAAGCCGCAGGCTACGGCAAGTTCCCGATCTGCATGGCCAAGACGCAGTATTCGTTCTCGACCGACCCGAACCTGAAGGGCGCGCCGAGCAACCACACGATCCCGATCCGCGAAGTGCGCCTCTCGGCCGGTGCGGAATTCATCGTGGTCGTCTGCGGTGAGATCATGACCATGCCGGGCCTGCCCAAGGTGCCGTCGGCGGAAGTCATCGGCCTCGGCCCTAATGGCCAGATCGAAGGGTTGTTCTAGTTTTTGATATCGTCATCCCGGCGAACGCCGAGACCCAGACTTTCACGCCCTCTGAGCGGGTCGAATGCCTGGGTCCCGACTTTCGTCGGGATGACTGTTAATAATGCAAGCCTTGAGGAACTTCACCATGGCCAAACTCATTGACGGAAAAGCTTTTGCGGAAGGCCTGCGCAAGCGCATCGCTGCGGCAGTTGCCACGCTGAAAGCGGACAACGGCCTGACGCCGGGCCTTGCCGTGGTGCTGGTGGGTGAAGATCCCGCCTCGAAAGTCTATGTCGCCAACAAGGCCAAGCAGACGGTCGAAGTCGGCATGAATTCGTGGGAGCACAAGCTTCCTGCCGAAACCTCGGAAGCCGATCTCCTCGCACTGGTCGACAAGCTGAACAAGGACCCGGCGGTGCATGGCATTCTGGTGCAGATGCCGCTGCCCAAGCAAATCGATAGCGCCAAGGTGCTGAACGCCATTGATCCCGCCAAGGATGTGGACGGTTTCCACGTCGTGAATGTGGGCCGTCTGTCTACGGGGCAGGATGCGCTGGTCGCCTGCACGCCGACCGGCTGCGTGATGCTGGCCAAGGATGTGCTCGGCAAGCTCGATGGCGTGAATGCCGTGGTGATCGGCCGTTCCAACATCGTCGGCAAGCCGGTGGCGCAGTTGCTGCTGGCCGAGAATTGCACGGTGACCATCGCGCATTCGAAGTCGAAGGATTTGCCGTCGATCGTGCGTCGGGCTGATCTCGTCATCGCCGCTGTTGGCCGCGCCGGAAATGGTGAAGGGCGACTGGATCAAGCCGGGTGCCACGGTGATCGATGTCGGCATCAACCGCATCGAGCGCGACGGCAAGGCCAAGCTGGTCGGCGATTGCGATTTTGCGTCCTGTGAAAAAGTGGCTGGCGCCATCACCCCGGTTCCCGGCGGTGTCGGCCCGATGACGATTGCCTGCCTGCTCTACAACACAGTAAGAGCCGCCTGCGCGATCAAAGGGATCAAGACGCCGGCGATGTGAGTTTCTTGATTTGCTCGACCTGAGGAATTCTCAAATCCGATGAGAAATCTTCACCTTGGCGGCAAGGTTTCCGGGAATAGGCTCCGCCCACACGCGTAAGGAGACAATCATGACAGAAAAACCTCAAGGCTTCGACACGCTCGCCATCCATGCCGGTGCGGCCCCTGATCCAACGACAGGCGCCCGTGTCACACCCATCTATCAAACCACGGCCTATGCCTTCCGCGATGTGCAGCACGCGGCCAATCTTTTCGCGCTGAAGGAATTCGGCAACATCTACACCCGCATCATGAACCCCACGCAGGGCGTTCTGGAAGCGAAGGTCGCGGCGCTGGAAGGCGGCACCGCTGCGCTCGCGGTGGCCTCGGGCCATGCGGCACAGATGCTGATCTTCCACACGCTGATGACACCGGGCGATGAATTCGTCGCGGTTCGCCAGCTTTATGGCGGTTCGATCAACCAGTTCGGCCAGTCGTTCAAGTCCTTCGGCTGGAATGTGAAATGGGCCGATGCTGAAGACATCAGCACGATTGAAAAGGCCGTGTCGCCGAAGACCAAGGCGATCTTCATCGAATCCATCGCCAATCCCGGCGGTATCGTCACCGACATCGAGGCGATTGCCAAGATTGCCAAGAAGGCTGGCGTACCGCTCATTGTCGACAACACGCTGGCCACGCCTTACCTATGCCAGCCATTCAAACACGGCGCCAATATCGTGGTGCATTCGCTCACAAAGTTCATGGGCGGGCATGGCAATTCGATGGGCGGCGTCATTGTCGATGGCGGCAATTTTGATTGGTCGGCGTCGAAGAAATATCCGCTGCTATCAGAGCCGAATGAGTCTTATCACGGCGTGGTGCTGCACAAGGCCCTGCCGCCGGTTGCCTTTGCGATTGCCTGCCGTGTGCTTGGCCTGCGCGACCTTGGGCCATCGATTGCGCCGCAGAACGCCTTCTACATCTTGACCGGCATGGAAACGCTGGGCCTGCGCATGCAGCGGCATTGCGACAATGCGTTGGCGGTGGCGCAATGGCTGAAGAAGAATCCGAAGGTGGCGTGGGTGAACTATGCCGGCCTGCCGGACAGCAAGTATCACGCGCTGCAGAAGAAATATGCGCCGCGTGGCGCCGGGGCGGTGTTCACTTTCGGCCTCAAGGGTGGCTATGACGCGGGCGTTAAGGTCGTGTCATCGGTGAAGCTGTTTTCGCATCTCGCCAATATCGGCGACACGCGCTCGCTCATCATCCATCCGGCTTCGACGACGCACAGCCAGTTGACGCCAGAGCAATTGGAAAAGGCAGGCGCCACGCCGGATGTGGTGCGCCTGTCGGTGGGTATCGAGGATGTGGCTGACTTGATCGCTGATCTTGATCAGGCGATCGGCTAAGGGATCAGGCAGCGCGGCCGTAAAAGCCGATCTGCTCTTCCTTGGAGAACATCACGCCGGGGCGCTCATAGTATGAGAGCACGGCAATGTAGCGTTCGTTCAGGACCCTTGCATGGTGTGACGCGGTGCAGCGTGTTGACGCCGCGAAACACATTGAGTGTGCCAGCTGAAAGCTGCAGCTGGCGCACTTCTGCATCCTGCCCGCGCAGTGCTTTCGCCACGCCTTCGAAATTCGGATCGGCCGCGGAGCGCAGATCCTTGCGGTATTCAAACTCGCCACCGCCCGAAGGCGCCTGTAACAAAAGCGTGGTGGTGAATTCGGAACGGTCGAAGTGCCAGTTCAAGGCTTCGCCCTCGCGGTAACACATGACATTGGCGCGCGCGAGCGGATCGCGCATCGGATAAAGAACATCCTTCTTCATCACGGCCGCGAGAAAGACGGCGAAGTGCGGCCACTCATAGACCCACATCAGCGTGCTCTGCGGAATCTGGTCGGCGCAGACAGTGTGGTTGATGGTGTCGACCATGTTGAGGGCAGGGTGACCTTCGGTGATCCCTGGCACGTCTTTCCTGAAATAAACGTTGTGCTTGCGCTTGTGGACGAAAGAGAGCGTCTCCATCACCGGCCTGATCTCGGCCATCGCTTTTTTCAATGCTTCCGGCCTCATGAAGCCTTCGAGATTGAACATGCCCTCACGGTCGAGTTCGTCCTGGCATTTTTGCACCAGAGCCTGCCATTCCGGGGTGCCGGGCTGATGCAGCGGGTAACGGGCGAGATCGAGAATGTCATGCATGGGAAAGCTCCTGCGGCCAGTCTGGCATAGATAAACTTGCTGACAAGCGGGCAAATTGTTAGTCTGGCTTAGAAATACTTCCTCAATGACCCTCTCTTTGCCACCGCTCAATGCCTTGCGCGCCTTCGAGGCCGCCGCGCGCGCAGGCTCATATGTCGGCGCCGCGGAAGAGCTGAAGGTCAGCCCCGCAGCCGTCAGCCAGCACATCCGCAACCTCGAGGCCTACCTCGACAAGCGCCTGTTCACGCGGCTCAACAACCGCGTGGTGCTGACCGATGCGGGCGCTGAAATCTTCGGCAACATCCACCGCGCTTTCGACGACATCGCGCAGTCGACGGCGCGCGCCATGAACACGCGGCCACGCTCGCGCCTGGTCATCAGTTCGCTTCCGTCGCTGAGTGAGCGCTGGCTGGTGCCGCAGCTGGCGCGCTTTGCGGCATCGCATGCCGAGTTCCGCTTTGAGCTGCGCAGTGAAGAAGCGCTTGCCGATCTTGATGAGGCGCAGGTCGATCTGCGACTCGGCTATGGTGCGTCATCGTCGCCCAAACTTGAATCACATTTTCTCAGGCAGGATGAGCTGCTGCCGCTCGCAGCACCTTCCTATGTGTCGCGTCACCGCGTGGCTGACGATCTCGCCGCCGTGCCGGATGAAGATCTGATACACACAGACTGGGGGCGGGACTTTGCATCGCGGCCTTCATGGCAGGATTGGTGCAATCGTTTTGCAGGCGCACGAAAGCTTCGTGCCTCTGGCCATCAGACCAGCCATTCCAGTCTGGCGCTTGATCTGGCGGCGCGCGGCCTTGGCGTGGCGCTGGGGCAGAGAATGCTGGCGGCGGAAGATGTACGCAACGGGAAGCTGGTGGCGCTTTCACCGCACGCGCTGCCACTCGGTCATGCCTATCACCTGATCTATCTCAAGGCCAAAAGCCACAAGCCGATGCTGCAACCGTTGGTGCAGTTTCTGCAGCAGGCGAGTGCCGCATGACTCTACGCCGTTTGCAGGCGGATGCCCCTGACCGATGAAATCAGCAGCGTGCCCGCCAGCGCCATCACCCCTGCAAATCCGAAGACCCCTAGCGAGCCGATGCGATCGATGAGCAGGCCGCCAACAATGGCGCCGGCCGAGATCGCGATCTGGAAGGCTGTCAGCATCAAGGCGCCTGCACTTTCTGCGGCATCTGGTGCGGCCTGGGTGAGGAAGGCCTGAACGTTCACTGGGAACGCGCCGAACGACAGGCCCCACAGGACAATCGCGGCAGCGGCCACAACCGGAGACGCGCCGGCAAAGGCGGTGATGAACATCGCAGCAGCGATGCCCGAAGCCGCCGTGGCCAAGCCCAGGCGCGTGCTGCGTTCAGCGAGGAAGCCGCCCACGATATTGCCGACAAAGCCGCCGATGCCGAAGAACAGCAGGATCGCCGAGACAGCCTCGATGCCGAAATGCGGAACATCTTCCATGAAGGGGCGAATGTAGGTGAAGCCGGCGAAATGCCCGGTCACCACGAGAAGGATGGTGCCGAGGCACAGGCGCATCGCCGGGCGGCGCAGAACCGCCGCCAGCGTCGCGAAACTGGCTGTTGTCGTCGGCGGCAAGGCGGGGATGAAGACGGCCTGCATAAGGAATGTGATGGTGCCGAGCACGGCGGGAATGGCAAAGGCGAAGCGCCAGCCGAGGGTTGCTCCGACCCAGGCGCCAATCGGTGCGGCACAAACGGTGGCCAGTGACACGCCGCCCATGATGATCGACATGGCGCGCGGCATCAGCCGGGCAGGCACGAGGCGCATCGCAAGCGCCACCGACATGGCCCAGAAACCGCCGAGGCCGATGCCGAGCAGGAAGCGCGAGACGAGCAGCATGGTGAGGCCGCTGGCGAAGGAGGCCATGATGCTGGACGTCACAAGCAGGCCGGTGAGCGCTAGCAGCACATTGCGCCGGTCGAGGCGGGTGGTGCCGACCACGACTCCGATGCCGGCAAATCCTGCCACGATCGAGGTGGTGGTGACCGATTGTCCGGCTGCGCCAATGCTGACGCCCAGGTCACGCGCCATCGGCGTCAACAGGCTGGCGGGCAGGAATTCGGCTGTCACCAGTGCGAAGACGCCCAGCGCCAGCGAAACCACGGCGGCCCACAAGGGCTCGGTCCGCTCGTCCACGGCGATCACTTTTTCTGAAATCAGGCTGTCCATCGTCATTCTCCGCCTACGACCTGTGTAGTTTGCATTGCAGCATCATTACAAGTGATTTTCTGGAGTTTCTATGCTAGGAAGTCCAAATTACTTGCCAAATCGTCCAGCGAATAAGAGGTATGCAATGACCGACGCCCTGACCGAGATGCTGCGTGGCCTGAGGCTTGATGGCGTTGAATATGGCCGCTGCCAGCCTTGCGCGCCGTGGGCCACGACGTTTCCGGCAGGCGAGGCGGCGCGCTTCCATTTTCTCGCGGCGGGTTCGGCCTGGCTGCAGACGCCGGCGGGCGACTGGATGCAGCTCAAGCCCGGCGATGCCGTGCTGCTGCCGCGCGGCGACACGCATGTGCTGGCGAGCGAACCGGGCCTTGTGCCCAAACCGTTCGCAAGCCTGCCTCGCAAGACTTTGTGCGATGGCATCATCGATGTGCAGTGCCCGGGCACGGAAGGCGGCAACCGCCTGTTCTTCGCCGTCATGCGCTTCAATGTCGACAAGCATCATCCGCTGTTGAAGATGATGCCCGATGTGATGCAGACGCGCGATCTTGCAGCGAGCGAGCCCACCATTCCGCCGCTGCTCGATGCCATGATGCGCGAAGCGGAGATGAACCGCGTCGGCTCCGGCGGCATGCTGGCGCGGCTGGCCGATGTGCTCACCGCCACCATCATCCGCACCTGGGTGGAACATGGCGGCGCTGAGTCATCGGGCTGGATCGCCGCGGTGAAAAACCCCGAGATCGGCCGCGTGCTGGCCGCCATCCATTTTGATCCGTCGCATGACTGGAGTGTCGAGGAACTCGCCAGGCTGATGGGCGCCTCGCGCTCCGGCTTTGCGCAGCGCTTTGCCGATGCCGTGGGTGAAACCCCGGCGCGCTATGTGGTGCGCACGCGCATGCAGCAGGCCCATCAGTGGCTGCGCGAGGGCCAACGCGTGGCCCTCGTTGCCGAAAAGCTTGGTTACGACTTCGGAAGCATCCTTCAGCCGCGCCTTCAAGCGCATCATGGGCGCACCGCCGAGCCAGTTCCGCAAGCGTGAGAATGTGGCCGCTTTTGCTGGCGTCGCGGCCGAGTAGCGTGCTGCGGATCTACTCTGAATTCAGCGTGCCCTGGCCGGCGGCGTCCAACCGGCGCATGAGGCTCTCAAAGTCTGATGAGGAGTCCGCAATCGCGACATTGCAATAGGCCTGGCGCAGCTTTTTCGCGATATCGTGGATCAGCTGATGGGACAGGGCGCTGCTGCCCTTGCCCCGGTTCGGGGCGGTGATTGTTCTTGCTGGATTTCCGGGTCGTGCGCATGGGGTAAATGAGCCAAATACTGTTTTTGCTTTGTTGTAGAGGCAACTCGTCGGCAGCGTGATCGTTCCGTGCACGCGTACCCACAGCGTTAACAAACTGTACCCGGCGCTGCCTGAGGCTTTCCCATCCGTCTGGCAGTGAACATTCGCTAACGCAATTTCCACAGTGGGGAAATTTTGCATTGCGTGTTTGCAAATTTGCATTCAGATGCTGCATCGGCTTTTTGGGCTGATTTGCCCTCCTGCCGGGGGCAAGGACGACTCCCGGTTCTGTGTGCCCCCAGCCCATGGGACCGGGCTTTCACCCCCCGCGGCTTTGTCCCCCTGCCACGCCATCCCGTATCAGGACTGCTACGCCCGGCAAGCGCGGCAGCAGCCCGGACGGGTGAACGGCCTGTGCCTCACGCGGGGTTCGACGTGATTCCGTCACTTTGATAAGGTGACAGCGCGAATCACTCATGGGGGGAACTCTGATGGCGCGCGCGCAATATCTGGTCGTACTCCACGACAACCAATGGAAGATCAGCGTGAACGGGCAGCACTATGGTCCCTTTGCCACGCGGTCTATGGCGATCAGCACTGCGGTTGATGCAGCCCGCACGGGCGGAACCCGGGGGCAGGAGTCTCAGGTTCTGGTGCAGGAGAGGGACAACCAGTTCCGCACGGAATGGACTTACGGTTCCGATTCATATCCTTTGATGTGACCGGGTTTCATTCAGTCTTGCCTTTAAGCGCATCAGGGGCGCGCCGCTGGTTCTGTGTTCCTCCATTCATGGGACCGGGAAATCACTTCACGATTTTGTCCGCTCCGGCAATTTTCACGCCTGATTTTGAAACGGGAAAGCATGCGAAAAAAACACGCATCGGTCAGCTTTAATAGAGCAGTGCGCAGGCTTGCCGGATTCACCGTGTGTTTGATGCCATCCATCACCGGCAGGTCGAGGAAGGTGAAATGATTGATTTTCCTAGTTACTGCGCAATGTCAAATTTTGAAGATTGTTGAAGAACACTGTGAAAATGAAATTCAGAATTTTAATTCTGGCTCATTTAGTTCATCCAGTCTGATCACGCCCAATAACTGCCAAGTCTGGGGACGTTTGGCAATATTTCCCAATGCGAATGCCATTCCCTTTGAAGGATACTCTTCGTCAAAAACCTCTTTCATCCACTGAAGCGTTTTTGCTTCGCCGTCGCGACGACGTCCATTGTAGAACATAGCCGACACTTCCCAATCACCACAGCTATATGTGTGTTGACCACTCTGATCATCAAATTTGAAAGCGAAATGAAACGGAGCGGGGTTAAAAGTGGCGAGTTCTTTGTCCAATAAAGATGTCTGTCTAGCAGCTGCGTTGAAGGAAGCGACTTCGCGCTCGATATTGAAGGCCGTTTTTTTCTTGATGATAAAGCGTGTCTGAGTTGGACGTATAAGAGCAAGAGATTGCCCTCGGCTTGTAGCTTCCTCGGCAGAGCCAACGATTATGGGATTCAGAAGGCGCGCTCTTTCACGTACAGGCATCTTTCCACCTATGGAGATGCTGTCCTCAAAAACGTGACAGCTTTCAGTGCGGATGTCGTGAGTGGGTGCTCGATATTTGAATTCAACGTTATCCCAACGGCTGAAGCTTTGAGCGCCTTGCAAATGTCGAAACCTGACTGGGTAAAGTCTTTTCCACTGCCCGTCGCTGGTGACGCCAGCGCAGCAAACAGTTTCGCCATAATTTTTGCTAGGCCGCGGCAACGCCTTGACGAGAATTGTGACGCGGCATTTTTTTGGCGTTATTGACATAAGCGGCTGCTTTGTCTGTGAACAAATTAAATACTGCTATGCCTTTCTTACTTAAAGCATTTGCCACTATTAGCCTATGGCAAGACATTGGCTCTCGTTCGAAACACATCAAACAGCTTGCTTTTGCTGATACCAACTTTCCAAGGTCGAGGATCGCGTCAGCAGCGTCTTTCGTCTGAAGATGTGGATCATAGATTTTTTGGAATTTGGTCATTTCCCCATTTCTAGCTGCTTCTCTTCCAGGCTTTGGGTCACCAAGAGCAATCAAATGAACGTAAGCTATACCCTCGCTTTCCAAACGAGCCTGTAATGCTTTCTTGGAAAAACCGCGCTTTCGTGAAATTGCCACGGCACGAACGTCTACAAGAGTATGGATTTTGACGGCCTTAGAGTAGCAATAAATTGCTCAATGTCGCTGCCTTCATAGCCAATCGTATAGACGATGCTCATTGGAGCAGCACTCCGTTGGTTTGGTAAATAGTAAGTTAAGCTGACGATCTCAACGTCAATTTTATTTGCGAGTTCGGACTCTTGTGTATGTGGCAAATTTCGACGCTGTTTCTTACTCTTTTTGAATGCTGCGAGCCCGCAATGGCGCTTTTTTCTTAAAACCTATCCGCCAGCGCCGTGTTCCACGGCCTCCGCCACGGCTCCGGCATCTTGCCGTTCACCAGGTCACCGTCATGCAGCATCACGATCTGGTTGGCGAGCGAGACCACCTTGCCGGCACCACCGCGGCGCAGGATGTGGTGCGGCTTCAGATCCTTCGGTGATGACAGCCCCGCAGCGGCGAGAAGCTCGGCCAGCGACTTCACCGTTTCCCTGTGGAAGTTGGCGACGCGCGTGGCCTTGTCGCCGACCACGATGGCGCGCTGGCGCATCTTGTCCTGGGTCGCAACGCCCGTCGGGCAATGGCCGGTGTGGCAGCTCTGCGCCTGGATGCAGCCCACTGCGAACATGAAGCCGCGCGCGGCGTTGCACCAGTCCGCGCCCAGCGCAAAGACACGCGCCATGTCAAAGCCGGTGATGATCTTGCCGGCACAACCGAGCTTGATCTTGTCGCGCAGGCCCGCACCCGTGAGTGCGCCATGCACGAAGGCGAGGCCGTCGCGCATCGGCATGCCAAGATTGTCGATGAATTCGGCAGGCGCGGCACCGGTGCCGCCTTCCTTGCCGTCAATGACGATGAAATCCGGTGTGACACCCGTCTCCATCATCGCCTTCACGATGGCGAAAAATTCGGTGCGGTGGCCGATGCAGAGCTTGAAGCCCGTGGGCTTGCCGCCTGACAGATCGCGCAGCTTGGCGACGAATTCGATCAGTTCCTTCGGCGTCGAAAAGGCCGAGTGGCGCGCGGGCGAATTGCAGTCGACGCCTTCAGCGACACCGCGGATGGCGGCGATTTCTGATGTCACCTTGGGGCCGGGCAGCACGCCGCCATGACCGGGCTTTGCGCCCTGGCTGAGCTTGATCTCGATCATCTTGATCTGCGGCTCGGCGGCGGTGCGGGCGAAATTCTCCGCCGAGAACGAGCCATCGAGATTGCGGCAGCCGAAATAGCCGGAGCCGATTTCCCAGATCAGGTCACCACCGCCTTCGCGGTGATAGGGGCTGACCGAGCCTTCGCCGGTGTCATGCGCGAAGTTGCCGATCTTGGCGCCCTTGTTCAACGCGCGAATGGCATTGGCGGAGAGCGAGCCATAACTCATCGCCGAGATGTTGAAGATCGAAGAATTGTAGGGCTGCTTGCAGTCGGGCCCGCCGATCGTTGTGCGGAACAGCTGCTCCGACACCGGGGCCGGCATGATCGAATGCAGCATCCATTCAAAGCCTGCCGCATAGGCTTCGTTGTGGGTGCCGAAGGGGCGCTTGTCGAGCTGGTTCTTGGCGCGCTGGTAGACGATGGCGCGGCGCTCGCGCGGGAACGGCTTGCCGTCGGTGTCGGCCTCAAAGAAATACTGGCGCAGCTCCGGCCTGATCTTTTCAAAGATGAAGCGCAAGTGGCCCATGATCGGATAGTTGCGCAGGATGGCGTGACGGCGCTGGATCATGTCGTGGATGCCGACGAGGGCGAGGGCAATCGCGATGACGCCGATAAAGCCGATCTCGGTGTCCCAGGCGGGCAGCAGCGGGAAGAACACAAGGCAGATGATGGAGAGGAGCACGGTGCCGGTCAGAAGCCAGTACCGTTCCTCCAGCGCGTAGCGCACAAAGTTCATGCCAGCATCCTCCCAGCGACGGCCCAGCTTAGTGATTCGGGGCCATTTACGCACATCAAACCTTTGGGCTTGCGACAAGCTGGTGACACTTGAACATGACAATGGAAGGTGTTTGAGTTCGCGCCGCGGATTTCGCATCTGCACAATAAAAACAATGCTGTAAGGAGTTGCCATGTCCCATCCTGATCTTCCTGCCGAAGGCACGCTGGCCGGGCGGGTATGGCTGCCCAAGGTGGGGCCGGCCGTCGTCAAGGTGGAAGGCGACAGGCTCATTGATGTCAGCAAGTCCTTCGCCACCATGCGCGACCTGTGCGAGGAAAAGAACCCGGCCAAGGCGCTGAAGAAGGCCAAGGGCAAGATCGATCGGCAAGGTTGCCGATGTGATCGCCAATACTGATCCGAAGAAGCACAAGAAGGCGAAGCCCTGGCTGCTCTCTCCATCGACCTGCAGGTGGTGAAGGCGGCGGGTGTGACCTTTGCCGCCTCGATGCTCGAACGCGTGATCGAGGAAAAGACACGCGGCGATGCATGCTGCTGCCGCCGGCATCCGCGCCACCATCAATGAGTTGGTGGGTGGCGACCTGCGCGCCATCAAGCCGGGCTCCGACAAGGCGATGGCGTTGAAGGAGGCGCTGATCAAGGCCAATGCCTGGAGCCAGTATCTCGAAGTGGGGATCGGGCCTGATGCCGAGATCTTCACCAAGGCGCCGGTGCTGTCGTCGGTGGCGCACAACATGGAGGTGGGCATCCATCCCAAGTCGACATGGAACAATCCCGAGCCCGAGATCGTGATGGTGGTTTCCTCCAAGGGCACCATCGTGGGGGCCACGCTCGGCAATGACGTCAACCTGCGCGATTTCGAGGGCCGTTCGGCCCTGCTGCTGGGCAAGGCGAAAGACAACAATGCCTCAGCCTCGCTGGGGCCGTTCATCCGCTTCTTCGACAAGGGCTTCAGTCTCGATCATGTGCGCAAAGCCGAACTCGCGATGAAGGTGACGGGCAAGGACGGCTTCGTGATGTCGGGGCATTCCAACATGGCCTTGATCAGCCGCGACCCGAGCGAGATCGTCGCCCATGCGATCAACGAGAACCACCAGTATCCCGACGGGCTCGTCGTCTATCTCGGCACGATGTTCGCGCCCGTCGATGACCGTGGCGAAAAGGGCAAGGGCTTCACCCATCACACCGATGACGTGGTGGAGATTTCGACACCTACGCTGGGCACGCTGCGCAACCGCGTGGTGCTCACCAGCAAGGCGGCGCCGTGGGAGTTCGGTGTTGCCGCCCTGATGCGCAATCTGGCCAAACGCAAGCTGTTGTGATCAATTGGCCTTCCGGGGAAGGTCATGACATCACTCTTTCGTGCGGCAATCGGGCTCACTCTTCTGGTGCTGGTGGCGCTGCTGCCGGTTTCCTCGCGCGCGCAGACATCGGATGACTTGCGTGTCGTCACCCGCGCGGTGACACCCTTCGTGATGAAGGATGGCGACACCTATTCCGGCTTTTCGGTCGATCTCTGGCAGGCCGTCGCCAAGGAGCTTGGGCGTTCCTACACTTTTGTCGAAAAGAACAATGTGAAGGACATTCTCGACGGCGTGAAGGCGGGCGAGGGTGATCTCGCCATTTCTGCCATTTCAATCACCTCCGAGCGCGAAGACCAGTTCGATTTCTCGCAGCCGATGTTTGACTCAGGCCTGCAGATCATGGTGCGCGATGATGCCGACCAGGGTTTTTCGTGGCGGCAGGTGTGGACCCTGCTCAGCACGGGCGGGGTCCCCATCCTTCTCGGTGTTCTGGCAGCACTGATCGTGATCCCCGCTCATATCGCCTGGTTCTTCGAGCGCAAGCACGACAACCACATGTTCCCGCCCAATTATTTTCCCGGCATCTTTCACGCCATGTGGTGGGCGACGGGTGCGGCAGCAGGACAGCAGCCTGATCCGGTGTTCTCAGGCTGGGGCCGGCTCCTTTCCACGATCCTCATTCTGGTGAGCGCGGTGTTCATGTCCTACTTCACGGCGACGATCACGACGGTGCTCACGGTGCAACAGCTGAAGGGCGACATCAATGGCCCGGGAGACCTGCCGGGGCGCAAGGTGGGCACAACGCCGGGCAGCACGGCTGCGAGCTTCCTGCGTGTGATGCGGGTCGAGCCTGCGGAATACTCCAAGATCGAAGACGCTTTTTTAGCACTCGAGAACAAGCAGATCGACGCGGTGCTATTTGATGCGCCGGTTCTTCTCTATTACGCCGCCAACAAGGGACAGGGAAAAGTCCGCCTCGTCGGTGGCATGCTGAAGCGCGAAAACTACGGCATCCTGTTTCCGCAGGGATCGGCGCTACGGAAACCGGTGAGCGAAGCGCTGCTCAAGCTGCAGGAAGACGGCACCTATGACGCGCTCTATGCCAAATGGTTTGGCGGCACGAAGGCGGCGACGCAGTAGGGCCGTCAGGCCTTTCCCGTTCTTCTTTTCAGGCTTGGCGAATAGGTGCCGAACACAACATCCCAGAGATGGGTCGTCACGCCGAAATTTTTTCCGGTGTCGCCATGATGATGAATGGCGTGCAGCCTCTTGAAGTAGCGCAAGAGCTTGCCATGCCGTTCGGCGTGATGGACCATGTGATGCACGGCGGCAAAAGCAACGTAACCGGTGAGGAAGCCGGCAAACCAGGCCAGTGCGTTCGCCTGTCCCAGAAAAAACCAGGCTGGCGCATAGAAAAGCACAAAGAAGAAGGCGACGGAAAACAGCGTGGGTGCCGCCACCATGGCGCGCGGTTCATCATGATGCGCTTCGTGAAACGCCGCGAAATAGGGCCATTTATGCAGTGCGTAGCGGTGCAGGACATATTCGGCGAAGGTCCACACAAACAGGCCGAGCGCGTACAGCAGACTCACATGCAGCGCGTCGAGATTGCGCGCTGAAACCGCCAGGCAGGCGAGAATGACAGGCGGGAAGACCACGTAGTCGAGATGAAACGCCACCCACGACATGCGCACTGAAACGAGGCCAAGTGCGGCCTCTTTGCCGAGCGCCAAGCCATCTTGCAGGCTATGGCCCTCGAAGGGGGTGAATCGGACTTTCACAGTCCGATGAAGCATGTGGGGTGTGTCGAGATTGTGACGCCTTCGCGCTATCCCACGAAGGCCCGCTCGACCACGAAGCTTCCCGGTTCGGTGTTCGAACCTTCAACGAAACCAAGAGGTTCCAGCATCGCTTTGACATCCTTGATCATGTTCATCGAGCCGCACATCATGATGCGGTCATGAGCCGGATCAAACCCGGCGATATTCAGCGAGCGGAAGAATTCACCGGACTGGATGAGATGGGTGATGCGGCCGCGATGCGTACTGTCTTCGCGTGTGGTTGAAGCAAAATGATGCAGGCGCGACGTGGCTTCCTCTCCCACCAGCGGATCTTCCCTGGTGGCAGAAACTGAATCGAAGCCGTATTGCAGCTCGGCTTTGGTGCGACAGGTATGGGCGAGCACGAGGGTCTCGAATTTCTCGTAGGTTTCGGGATCGCGCATGATCGAAACGAAAGGTGCAATGCCGGTTCCGGTCGAGAGCATGAACAGGCGCTTGCCGGGCAACAGCGCGTCATTCACCAATGTGCCGGTGGTCTTGGAGCGCAGGAGAATTTCGTCGCCCGGCTTGATGGTCTGCAGCCGTTCGGTGAGCGGGCCGCCGGGGACTTTAATTGAAAAGAATTCCAGGCTTTCATCCCAGCTTGGGCTGGCAATGGAATAGGCGCGGAGCAGGGGCTTGCCTTCCGAGGGCAGTCCAAGCATGACGAATTCGCCCGAGCGGAAGCGCAGCGACTGTGGGCGCGTGATCCGGAAACGAAACAAACGGTCGGTGTAATGCTGCACATCGGTGACGCGCTCGGCAAAAAGACCATGGGAATTCAGTGACATAACTCTCTCGTTCTTTATACAGAACGGAAAATAGTCAACGCCGAACGAAATGGCAAGGACAAACCCATCTGGATACAAGGATGTGATCCGCTTGGCCCAGCGTTGACCGCAGACACGAGTCCGGGCAGTGATAGCGGGCGGACTTCAGGGGATGTTCAAAGATGCGTATTTTGGTTGCAATGTTGTTGTTCTTAAGCGCGGTTTGTAGCACGGCGCATGCCGCGCAATGCGGCAATGATGCTGGTGGTTTTGAAGCCTGGAAATCGGCCTTCGCGCCAGAAGCCAAGGCGGCGGGCATTGGCCCGCGTGGGCTTTCTGCTTTGGCCTCCACCCGTTACGCCACCAAGACCATTTATGCCGACCGCCACCAGAAGAGCATGCATCTTGGGCTTAATGAATTCATGCGGCTGCGTGGCGCCCAGGCCATCGTGGCGCGGGGCCGTTCCCTGAAAGCGGCCAATGCCGGACTCTTTGCCTCAATTGAATCGCGCTATGGCGTGCCGCCGGGCCCGATCATTGCGATCTGGGGCATGGAGACGGGCTTTGGTGCGGTCACCGGAAACCAGAACACGGTCTCTGCCGTGGCCTCGCTCGCCTATGACTGCCGCCGCCATGACTATTTCACCGAGCAGCTGGTAGCCGCATTGAAACTCGTGGACCGTGGTGTGCTGTCAGCCAATTCGATTGGCGCGATGCATGGTGAAGTGGGCCAGACGCAATTCATGCCAAAAAACATTTTCGCCTATGGCACAGGTGGTTCGCTGACCAACAAGGAAGTGGCGCTGTCTTCGACGGCGAATTACCTCAAGGGTCATGGCTGGCGCCGCGGTGCCGGCTATCAGCCGGGTGAGCCGAACTTTGCGGCGATCCAGGGCTGGAATGCGGCGACGGTCTATCAGCAGGCGCTGGCCATCATGGGCAGACAGATCGACCAGTGATGAGCAGGAAACCACATTGAACAACCGTCATGCCCGCGAAAGCGGGCATCTCTGTTTTGGAGTGCGGATGTGGAAGAAACAGAGATTCCCGCTTTCGCGGGAATGACGAATAGCGTTGGGAAAGGACTTATCCTTTCACCCTCACATTCTCAGGATCATAAAGCGGGGCAAGGTGGACTTTCGCCTTCACGCGCTCCTGTGCCACCACGAGTTCGTAGGATCCAGATGTCGCCCAATCTTCGGTGACACCTTCGGCATGGCGCAGATAGCCGTAGCCGATGGGTTTGCCCATGGTATAGCCATAGCCGCCTGAGGTCAGGTAGCCCGCGAACTTGCCATCGCGCAAAATGGTTTCGCGGCCGACAAGCACAATGTCTTCACGCTCAGTGGTGAAGCCCGCCATCATCTTTTTGAACGGCTCGCCACGTTTTTCTTCCAGAACTTTGCGGCCGATGAAATCTTCGTTGCTCCTGAACTTCACCGCCCAGCCAAGGCCTGCTTCCAACGGCGTGTCGTTGGGTGTGATGTCGGCGCCCCAGGCACGGTAGCCTTTTTCAAGACGCAGGGATTCAATGGCGCGGTAGCCGCAGTTCACCGCGCCCTGAGCAACGAGCGCTTCGTGGATGCCGGGCAATGCGGAAATCGGCGCGTGCAGTTCAAATCCCAGCTCTCCGACATAGGTGACGCGCAGTGCAAGAACCTTCTGCCCTGCAAGGGTGATAAACCAGGCATCACCGAATTTGAAATTCGCGCTGGACACATCGTCCTTAGTGACCGCGGCCAACATGGCGCGCGACTTGGGGCCCATCAATGAAAGGGTTCCCCAAGCTTCAGTGATGTCACTAAGTTTTGCATCCATACCTTCCGGGATGTGATCCCTGATCCAATGAAAGTCATGGGTGCGGAAGCCGGTGCCTGTCACGATGTAAAAGTGATCCGCCGCCAATCGCGCAACGGTCAGATCGCATTCGATGCCGCCACGCGTATTGAGCAGCTGGGTGTAGACCAGCCGGTGGTCTTTCGCAGGGATCTGGTTAGCACAGATATATTGCAGGGCAGCGTAGGCATCCTTGCCTTTGAGTTCGAACTTGGCGAATGAGGATTGATCGAACAGGCCTGCGGTTTCGCGCGTGGCCTTGTGCTCAGCACCCACCTGCGCAAACCAGTTCTGGCGGCCCATCGTGTAGATATCTTCAGCCTTGGTGCCCTTGGGTGCAAACCAGTTGGGACGCTCCCATCCCAGCTTGGAGCCAAAGCAGGCGCCAGACTGTTTGAGGCTTTCATAGAGCGGAGACTTCAGCTTGGGACGCCCCGAGACATATTCCTCATGCGGGAAGGCCACCGTGTAGTGCTTGCCATAGGCTTCGAGAGTGCGCTCATTAACGAACACGCGGTCACGGTGGAGTTCCGAGAAGCGGCGGATATCGACGCTCCACAGATCAGTGGGTGCCTCGCCTTTCATCACCCAGTCAGCGAGAACCCAGCCAGCGCCGCCACCCGATGCAATGCCAAAGGCATTGAAACCACAACCCATGTAGAAATTTTCGAGTTCGGGTGCGCGGCCCAGGATGAAGTTGCCATCGGGCGTGAAGCTTTCCGGGCCGTTGATCATTTTCTTGATCCCGGTTTTTTCCAGCGAGGGCACGCGGGCCAGCGCCTGACCCATATGCTGCTCGAAATGATCCCAGTCATCTTCGAACAGCTGGAACTCGAATGTCGATGGCACCTCGGCCACATCCCAGGAAATCGGATCGGGTTCATAGCCGCCAAACACAAGACCGCCGACTTCTTCCTTGAAATAGGTGCGGCGGTCAGGATCGCGGATGGTGGGCGCATCCTTGGCGAGACCTTCCACCTTCTCGGTGATCACATATTGATGTTTCACCGGCTGCAGCGGCACCGAAACGCCAGCCATGGCGCCAATTTGCCTGGCCCATTGGCCGCCGCAATTGACCACGCGTTCGCATTTGATGCTGCCCCGGTTGGTCTTTACGGCTCTTACATGGCCGCCTTCCATTTCAAAACCTTCGACACGCACACCTTCAAGCAGCGTGGCCCCGTGCATGCGCGCTCCCTTGGCCAGGGCCTGTGTGATATCAGAGGGTGAAGCCTGGCCATCGGTGGGCAGGAAGGTTGAGCCGACGAGATCAGACACATCGAGCAGCGGCCAGAGCTTCCGAGTTTCAGCGGGTGATAGCAGCTGCATCTCCATGCCAAAGCTTTGCGCTGTCGTGGCGAGGCGCTTGAACTCGGTCCAGCGGTCTTCATTGGTGGCCAGCCGCAAACATCCGGTCATTTTCCAGCCAGTCTGCAGTCCGGTCTCGGCTTCCAGTTTCTTATAGAGATCGACAGAATATTTGAGTACCTGCGTGATCGAGGCTGATGAACGCAGCTGGCCGACCAGTCCCGCTGCATGCCAAGTCGAGCCGGAGGTGATCTTGTTCTGCTCAAGCAGGATGACATCGGCCTTGTGGTCGCGGGCCAGATGATAGGCTGTCGAACAGCCGATGATGCCGCCGCCGATCACAATGACCTGGGCTTCGCTCGGCAGATTTTCACTCATGATTTTTTGAACCGTTGTTCGTAGGTTTTGAGAATGGCTTCAAAGCGGCCCAGATATTCGGCGGCATAGGCAACATAGTCGACGCCCGGCGCATTGAGGAAGAGCTCCGAGATCATGCCCCATGTCGCTTCACGCAAGGCAGCCGCGACCTTCATGGCCAGGAAAGCACGGAGAAGGGGCGTGTCAGGCTCTCTGCCAAAATAGAGGGCGAGCATTTTGTGTTCGAGATCGTCATTGAATGAATTGGCGGCAGCAAGATTGGCGAGATCGAACATCGCCGTGCCGAACGCACCATATTCCCAGTCGATCAGCCACAGACGGTTGCCGTCATCGAGAAAATTCGTGGGCAGTAGATCATGGTGGCCGAAGATGATGGGAAGAGGCACCTGTGCGGCCTCCATATCATTCACAATCGCGTTCCAGCGCGGCACTTCACGCGCGCGTGCGTGGTTTCTGGCGGTGAGTGTTGCACCATAGTCGCGGATGATCTGGAACACCCAGAAGATCGCGCCCTGGCCCAAAATCTGTCGCGGCATTTCGCGGTGGCAACGTTTGACAATATCGACGCAGGCCTGCCAGTTGTTGCGGACATCGGCTTCCTCATAGGTGCGGGCCGTCACATAACGCAACACCATCACGCCATCAGCTGCATGGATTATCTCTGGCGAAAGGCCTGCGCTGAAGGCCGCGCGCGCCGCAATGGCTTCACGCGCCCGCGAGACCTGATGAAACGGGTAGTCCTCGCCGATGCGCGCTACATAGGTCCCTGAGGAATCGGTGACCTTGAAGCCGGCATTGCTGACGCCGCCCTTGAGAAGCTCAAGGGTAGGGTCTCCGCGCCAGATCTTGAGATTGCGGGCTTTGTCGGCGGCCGTCGTCATGGTGGCGGCACTTTCACATCACTGCGGAGTTTGTGCAACTGACGCCTGCCACCGCCTCGCGGCGGCGAGAAAAACGGAGCGGCTGGGGGCACACACCGTCCTTCGCGCGAACCCCCGGCAGAGGGGTGTGGCAGGCCATCAGAAGGCCTTAGTCGGCGCGCGCAATTTGCGTCAGCGAGACGGACAGATAAAGAATTTTTTTCAGTGGTTGAAAGATTCCGCCCCATTTTTTTATGAACTGGATTGCGCAGAAAGTGCGCAATGCCGGTGACATACGCCTACAATAGTGTACTCAATGAAGCGCACTATGGCGTAATAGAGCCATTTATGAGCGTTGATAGAACGTGATGAAGATCAGCTATGCAGCTGATAATATGTCGTCCTGTTGACCTTGAACGAGGCGATATCCTAGGCTTCGAATTGAAACTTCACAGGCGGAATCAATGCGTTATATACAACCGAGTACAGCGAAAGAAGCGGCCAGTGCCTTGGCCAAGGAAAAGGGCAAAGCCTTTGTTTTGGCTGGAGGAACGGACCTTCTCGTGAAGATGAAGGCAGGCGTGGTCGAGCCTGATCTCATTGTCGATATCAAGGCCATCAAGGGCATTAAAGAGATCAAAAAGTCTTCATCAGGCTTCATAATCGGTGCAGCTGTGCCGTGCGCCGCACTTGGCGAAAACAAGGACCTGGTCAAGGCCTGGCCCGGCATCGTTGAAGGCGCGAGCCTCATCGGTTCAAAACAGGTGCAGGGCCGCTGCACCATGGTCGGCAACCTGTGCAATGCATCCCCGGCTGCTGACAGCGTCCCCGGGTTGATGGCCGCGGGTGCCAAGGTGGTGCTGACATCGCCCAAAGGTTCCCGCAAGGTCGCGGTTGAAGATGTGCCTGCCGGCGTGGGCCGCACCAATTTGAAAAAAGGCGAATTCATCAGTGCCATTGAATTGCCAAAGCGGCCGCCACGCTCGGCGGATGCCTATCTGCGCTTCATTCCGCGCACCGAAATGGACATCGCAGTCGTGTCCTGCGCGGTCAACCTTACGCTGGACGCGAAAGGTGTGATCAAGGATGCCCGCGTGGCACTCGGTGCTGTCGCCATTACCGCGATCCTGGTGAAGGACGCAGCCAAGGCGATCATCGGCAGCAAGCTTGATGACGAGGCGAAAAAGAAACTCGCAGCGGCGTGTTCTGCTGCCTGCAAACCGATTGATGACAAGCGTGGCACGGTCGAGTTCCGCACCGAGGTGGCTGGCGTGCTTGCCCGCCGCGCGGCAGAAGCGGCTTATTCCCGCGCCGGAGGAATGTAATATGGGTGTTCATGTTTCAACAACCGTGAATGGCGATCATGCCGAATTCACCTGCGCCGAAGACGAAGTGCTGCTCGATGTGCTGCGCAACCGCCTTGGCCTCTCTGGCGCCAAGGAAGGCTGCGGCACGGGTGACTGCGGCGCATGCTCGGTGATCCTGGATGGCCGTCTTGTCTGTTCGTGTCTGGTGCTTGGCGCGGAAATGGATGGCAAGACCGTCGAGACGATTGAAGGCATGGCCGATGGCGCCAAGCTGCATCCGCTGCAGCAGCAATTCATCGACCATGCTGCGCTGCAATGTGGCATCTGCACACCAGGTTTCCTGATGGCGGCGCAAGCTTTGCTGCGCAAAAGTCCGGATCCATCTGAAGAAGAAATCCGTTTTGGCCTGGCCGGTAATCTCTGCCGCTGCACCGGCTATGACAAGATCGTGCGTGCCGTTCAGGCCGCCGCCAAAGAAATGAGAGGCTGAGCCATGGCCATTGATGCAATGAATCCTGATATCGTCAAAAAGCAATTCAAGGTCATCGGCACGCGCGTGCGCCGGCCTGATGGCATCGACAAGGTGACGGGCCGTGCCCGTTATGGCGCAGATTACAACATGCCGGGCCAGCTTGTGGGCCTCGTGCTGCGTTCGCCGCACGCCCATGCAGTCATTGAAAAGATCGACACATCGAAGGCTGAAAAACTGTCGGGCGTGAAAGCCGTGATTACGTCGAAGGATTTACCCGATCACACGGGCGGTGACCGTGGCATGTTCGACATTCTGGAAAACTGCATGGCGCGCAAGAAGGCGCTTTATGATGGCCACGCGGTGGCTGCGGTCGCTGCCATTGACGCAACGACGGCCCGCAAGGCGCTGAAACTCATTGACGTGAAGTACAGGATTCTTCCGCATGTAACGGATGTGGATGAGGCGCTGGCCAAGGGCGCGCCGGTCATTCACGATCATATCGTCACGGAAGGACTGCCGGAAATGAAGGCGGCCACCAATCACAACAAGCAGGCCGAATATGGCCATGGCGATGTGGAAGCGGGCTTCAAGGAAGCCGATGTGATTGTCGAACGGTCCTACAAGACCGAGCAGACGCATCAGGGCTATATCGAACCGCATTCCGTGCACGGCCTCCATGTCGCCGGATGGCACGGCGGAAATGTGGGTGTGCACGCAAGGCCACTTTGTCTACCGCAACCAGTGCGCCACGCTGCTGGGCATGGATGCCAACAAGCTGCGTGTCACCTCGTCGGAAATCGGTGGCGGCTTCGGCGGCAAGACGCATATCTGGGCGGAGCCCTTGGCGCTGGCACTTTCACGCAAGGCCAACCGGCCGGTGAAACTTACCATGACGCGCGATGAGGTTTTCCGCTGCACGGGGCCTACGTCTTCAACGTCTGTTGACGTGAAGATCGGTGCCAAGAAAGACGGCACGATCACCGCGGCCTGGGCGGAGTTGCGCTATCAGGGAGGCGCGTTCCCCGCCAACTGGGCCGAATTCGGAGCAATGACGGCTTTCGCCTGCTATGACCTCAAGAACGTCAAGACGGTTTCGAAAGACGTGATTGTTAACCGTCCGAAATGTGCGGCCTACCGCGCCCCTTCGGCACCGGCAGCTGCCTTTGCCATCGAGAGTACGGTTGAAGAAATGGCCGAAAAGCTCGGCATGGACCCGATTGATTTCCGCATCAAGAATGCCGCCAAGGAAGGCACCAAGTCTTCCTACGGCCCGGTTTATGGCCCCATTGGCATCGGACCGACGCTGCAGGCCGCCAAGAACCATCCGCATATGAAAGCGCCTCTGGGCAAGAACCAGGGCCGCGGCATGGCCTGCGGTTTCTGGTTCAATTTCGGCGGCCAGACCTGCGTTGACCTCAACGTGACGCCCGACGGTTTCGTCACCGTGGCGCAGGGCACGATTGACGTCGGTGGCTCGCGGGCCGCCATCGCCATGGCAGTGGCAGAAGAATTCGGCGTGCCTTACGACACTGTCCGTTCGATTGTCGCCGACACTTCATCGCTCGGCCACAACGATATGACCGACGGCAGCCGTGGCACATTCTCCAGCTCAATGGCCGCCATTTTTGCTGCGCGCAATGCCATTACAGTGTTGCGTGAACGCGCCGCGAAGACATGGGAAATTGGTGTCGATGAAGTGGAGTGGAAAGACGGTGCGGCCCATGCCATCGGCACGCACCATGGCAACCGCGCGCCGCTGACGCTGAAGGAAATCGCCGCGCAGGCGGCCAACACCGGCGGGCCTGTTGCAGGCCATGCTGAAATCTCGGCGGATGGCGCGGGTGTTTCTTTCGCCACACATATTGCCGACATCGAGGTTGACCCTGAAACCGGCCGCAGCCTGGTGAAGCGCTACACGGTGATCCAGGATGCCGGCAAGGCGCTGCATCCTTCTTATGTCGAAGGTCAGTACCAGGGTGGTGCCGCGCAAGGCATCGGCTGGGCGCTGAACGAAGAATATGTCTATGGCAAAGATGGCCGGCTGCAGAATGCCGGCTTCCTCGACTACCGCATTCCGGTCTGCTCGGACTTGCCGTTCATCGACACACAAATCCTGGAAATCCCCAATCCGCATCACCCTTATGGGGTGCGCGGCGTGGGTGAAACTTCGATCGTGCCGCCGCTGGCCGCCTTGGCCATCGCGATGAGCAACGCCACTGGTGTGCGCCAGACACATATTCCGATGTCGCCACCGCGCGTGTTGAAATCACTGAAGGCGGCCAAGGCCTAAGGATGGCAAGGCATGATCCCGGTCCGGCGTTCCGCGCGCTGCACAGGCCGGGAATTCCATTTATTCTTGCGAATGCCTGGGATGTTGGTTCGGCCCGGATGCTTGCGGGAATGGGGGCGGAAGCGCTGGCTACATCCTCATCGGCGCATGCCTTTACGCTGGGCAGGCCTGACAATGGGCATGTAAGCCGCGATGAGGCGCTGGCTCATGCTGAATCACTGGTGAAGGCGACGCCATTGCCGGTTTCGGGTGATTTTGAAAATGGTTTTGGCGCCGCGCCGGATTTCGTGGCCGAGACCGTGCGACTGGCCGCGGAAGTAGGCTTGGCGGGCATCTCCATCGAAGATACCGATGCGCCGGGCTACGGTTCCTACGATTTCGATCTGGCGGTTGAGCGTATCAAGGCCGCTGCGGCGGCTGCGCGTGCGTTGCCCCGTGATTTTGTTCTGGTTGCGCGCGCCGATGGCGTGATGAACGAGAGCTACGACATGGCGGAAGCCTTGCGCCGCATTCGGGCCTTTGACGAGGCTGGCGCTGATTGTCTTTACGTGCCGGTGCCACCCTCAGTCGATGCCCTGCGCGACGTGTGCAAAGCAACGAAGAAGCCGGTCAACGCCTTGGCCGTGGGCGGCCTTGCGAAGCTCTCCCGGGTGGAATTTGGCAAGCTTGGCGTGGCGCGTATTTCACTCGGTTCGGCCCTAGCGCGGCTCACGCACAAGGCAATCTTCGATGCCGGCGAGGCAATGTTCGAGAAGGGCGACTTCACCATGATGGGCCAGGGCATTTCCGGCGGCGTGGTCGATGACCTGATGGAGAAGGGCGCGAAGCCTGCCTGATGGTTGAAGTTAAGCTGTGGGGCGCCTTGCGGCCGTTTGCTGATGGCGCACAGTCTGTTTCCATCGACGCCAAGACTATCCGTGAGCTGTTTCGTAAACTGTCTGAGCAGCACCCCGGGATGGAGCCACAGATCAAGCGCGGTGTGGCTGTCTCCATTGACGGCCGGATTTTCCGCGACCAATGGGATACCGTGCTGCCGGAGGGTGCTGAGATTTACCTGATGCCGCGAGTGCCCGGGGGCTAAAGAACTCACTCACGCCGCGAAGCTGGATCGGCTAAAGCTTCCGCCAAAGGACACTGCCCATGACAGCGTTTGCCCAATCGCTTGCCGACGAGCTGCAAGCCATCAGAGACCAATCGCTTGTGGAAAGTGGAGCGCGATATCACATCGTCGCAATCGGCGCATATCACGGTCAGTGGCAAGCATGACGTTCTCAATTTTTGCGCCAACAATTATCTCGGGCTGGCCAATCACCCTGCGCTGATTGCCGCCGCCAAGGAGGCGCTGGACAGCCACGGCTTCGGCATGGCCTCGGTGCGCTTTATCTGCGGCACCACCGACCTGCACAAGCAGCTCGAGGCACGCATTGCCAGATATCTCGGCATGGAGGATTCCATTCTCTTTGCCGCGTGCTTTGATGCCAATGGCGCTGTTTTCGAGCCTTTATTTGGCGAGCAGGACGCGATCATTTCCGATGCGCTGAATCACGCTTCGATCATCGACGGCATCCGGCTCTCCAAGGCCAAGCGCTTCCGCTACGCGAACAATGACATGAATGATCTTGAGGCCAAGCTGAAGGAAGCCAAGGCCGGTGGTGCCCGCCGCATCGTGATTGCTACCGATGGCGTGTTTTCGATGGATGGCTTCTTCGCCGATCTCAAAACCGTGCGCGTGCTGGCCGATAAATATGATGCACTGATCATGGTGGATGATTGCCACGCCACGGGCTTCACGGGACCGAAGGGTGCAGGCACGCCGGCACGCGCGGGCATCAAAGTTGATATCCTTACCGGAACGCTGGGCAAGGCGCTGGGTGGCTCAGCGGGCGGCTATATCGCGGCGTCGCAGCCGGTGATCGATCTGATGCGCCAGCGGGCGCGGCCCTATCTTTTTTCCAACGCTCTGCCGCCGCCGATTGTGGCCGCGAGTTTGACGGCGATTGATATGGCCGAGCAGGGTGATGATTTGCGCGAACGGCTTTTCGCCAATGCGCATCTCTTCCGCCAGATTATGACCGCTGCCGGCTTCACGCTGCAGCCAGGCGAGCACCCGATCATTCCGGTGATGCTGGGCGAGGCGAAGTTGGCGCAGGACATGGCCCGCGAACTTTACGCTGAAGGCATCTATGTCACCGGCTTCTTCTATCCGGTGGTGCCACAGGGCAAGGCGCGCATCCGCACGCAAATGTCGGCGGCACATTCGACGCGCGATGTCGAGGCCGCCGCGGCAGCGTTCATCAAGGTGGGCAAAAAATTGAAGGTGATCGCATGAGGGCCTTGGTCAAAGCCGAACGCGCCGAAGGCCTGGTCATGCGTGACGAGCCGAAGCCGCAAATGGGACCAGACGACATCATTATCCAAGTGGCCAAGACTGGCATTTGCGGCACGGACCTGCACATCTGGAAATGGGATGAATGGGCGCAGAAGACGATCCCAGTTCCCATGGTGGTGGGCCACGAATTTGCTGGCCGTGTCGTGGATGCCGGTTCGCATGTGCGGAGTGTAAAGGTGGGTGACCGTGTATCGGGCGAGGGCCATCTGATCGGCATGAAAAGCCGCATGGCGCGTGCCGGGCATTTCCACCTCGATCCCGAAACCAAGGGCGTGGGTGTGAACGTGCCGGGCGCTTTTGCCGAGTATCTCAAAATTCCGGCCTTCAATGCCATTCATCTGCCGCCGGAAGTTGATGACGAGATCGGCGCTGTTCTGGATCCTCTGGGCAATGCCGTGCATACGGCTTTGTCCTTTGATCTCATTGGTGAAGATGTGCTGATTACGGGTGCCGGTCCCATCGGCATCATGGCCGCAGCAGTGTGCCGCCATGTCGGCGCGCGGCATATCGTGGTGACGGATGTCAATGATTACCGGCTCGAACTCTGCAACCAAGTTACGGATGCGGTGACCGTCAATGTCAGCCGCGAGAACCTGCGCGATGTCATGGCCAAACTGCACATGCAGGAAGGTTTTGACATCGGGCTTGAAATGTCAGGCGCGCCGCAGGCCTTTGACCAGATGGTTGATCACATGATCATGGGTGGCAAGATTGCCATGCTGGGCATTCCCGCCAAGCCAACGCAGGTGGACTGGAACCGGCTGATCTTCAAGTCGCTCACCATCAAGGGCATCTATGGCCGCGAGATGTTCGAGACCTGGTACAAGATGATCGCCATGCTGCAATCGGGGCTTGATGTGCGCAAGGTCATCACCCACCGCATGAAGGCGGCGGAATTCGCTCAGGGCTTCGCCTTGATGAAGCAGGGTGCCTGCGGAAAAGTCGTTCTGGACTGGTCATGAAACCGGCCCACCCCGAGAACGCAAGGCCCATTGATGCTGCCGCCAAGAAGGCGGTGAAACCGGTCATCTGCTATCCGGTGGAAAGCTTGCCGAAGCCCGATCTGCCTGCCTATCGTGCCGCTCGAGATGGCTGGAGGAAGACCGGGGAAGTGCTGGTGCCACCGCGTGATGCGAAATCATTCGAGGTGCCCGCGGGGCATTTCTTCCGCATCGTCTCAGTGGAAGGCCCGCAGGTCGGCGATCTCAATCTGTGGCATGCCAGTAATCATGTGGAACGCTTCTTTTCCGGAAAAACCCGCGCGCTGCATGGCACGCACGTTTCCACGGGCGACCGGCTTTGGAGCAACCTGCCTTATCTGCGTCCAATGGCGACCATCACCGAAGACACGCTGGACTGGTATGGCTTCGACGAATTTGGCGGCAGCGTACATGATGTCATCGGCACGCGCTGCGATCCCTATACGCATAAGCTGCTCTCGGGCGATGACTACCATTATTGCTGCCATTCCAACCTGACACGCGCTTTCGCAGCGAAGACCGGCCGGACGCAAGCCGCCGCCGAGCCATTCATCCATGATGTGCTGAATGTCTTCATGTGCACAGGTTTCACGCGCGATACGGGGCAGTATTTCATGAAGGCCACACCGGTGCGGCCCGGTGACTTCATCGAATTCTTTGCGGAAATCGATCTCCTGGGTGCGCTATCGACCTGCCCTGGCGGGGACTGTGGCGATGAACATTCCAGCGACAAGTCCGTCTGCCATCCGTTGCTGGTGGAAATCTACGCGCCAGCGCATGCGCCGAAGGGTTGGTCTTCGCCACCGGTGAATGGCTATCCCGGCATCAAGGACGGCTTCGTCCCTAAAGCTTGACCGCCATGCACTTGCCGTAGCGGCGATCAACGCTCGTCGCATATGAGGCTGTGGTCATCTTGTGGCTACAGCTTTGGGCTGGAGAGATCGATGCCGGGTAGTTCCGCAAAGGGTGCGGGCTTTCCAAAAGACTTGAAGTAAGCATCCTTCACCTTGATGAAGGTTTGCGAGGTGGCGAAATCATCGGCCTTTTCCAGCAGCAGGTCGCTGCGAATCTGTGTTTCCGATAGGCCGAGTTGCGCATTGGTGTTGAGACTGCGGATGGCCAGTTCCGTTGTGCTTATAGCTGGTAGCGCATTGCCATTCTTGTCGTAGGTCAGCAGGTCACCGTCGCGCGCCAGCTTTTGCTTCGTCAGCAGGCTGACAATGTGCTGGAAGGCGGCGTTGCGGCTGGAATATCGCCCGGCATTATAGTCGGCGAAGCGATAGATCTTGCGGTCGTAGCCGGTGTTGTAGCCGAGCAATTGCTTGATGCCGTAATACATGCCGCCGTGCCTCGTGTAGAGATCATCGCGCACGGCATAATCATCGCTCAAGGTCATCGGCAGGTAACGGCGTTTGCGCGCTTCATCCAGTGCGAAACGCACGGAGACCTGCATTGAGCCGACAGTCGAGATGTTGTTCCGGTCCTCGATCAGGCGGTTCATCAGGCCGCTTTGCACGATGAGTGACATATTGCTGGTGCTGGAAAAATCATTGACCATGGCGCGATAAGTCAGATCAAGGTCGCGCTCGGTGCGCGCCGTGCGGATACGCTGCAGATAGCTGGATTCCGCCTTGGGATGTGTATCGAGAAACTCAAGCGCCAAAGCGCCCACGATAGGATAACGGCCGAGCTTGTCGCGCAATGCCTTTTCGGCCAGTTTGCCAAGACCCGGGACTGTGGGGTTGGCGATAAAATTGGACTCCTGATCGATGACCGCAATGGCGGCGCAGACGTTCTCGCGGCTTTCTGGAATTGATTGCGTCTGCATGACATCCAGCAGATCGCTAGCCCAGCCATCGGCCTCGATGACGGTGGGCCTTGCCTTCTTGATCAGGATATAGGCTTCGCCAGGCGTAAGATCCGCCGCCCATGCGGGAGCAATGAAAACCGCAGCCGCAATAAAGATCAGGCAGATCAGACGCATCCTTGCAGATTATGTGGCTTTGTGGCGAATTTGCAATCTGGAGGAGCCATGAACCGCAAAGATGCCCTGGCGCTGGACCGCGCCGATCCTTTCCGTGCCAAGAGGAAGGCTTTCGCGTTGCCGAGAGGCACGATCTATCTCGATGGCAATTCTCTCGGGGTGTTGCCGAAAGCTGCGAAAGCCAAGGTAAAACATGCGGTTGAAGTGGAGTGGGGCAGGGATCTCATCACGTCATGGAACAAGCATGGCTGGTTTCATCTGCCACAAGTTATCGGCGACAAGATTGCCAAGGTGATCGGCGCGGCACCTGGCAGTGTCATTGTGGCCGACACGATTTCCGTGAATCTCTTCAAGGTGTTGAGTGCCTCTCTTGCAAAACGCCGCGAACGCAAGGTGATCCTGTCCGACAACGGCAACTTCCCTTCCGACCTCTATGTGGCGCAGGGCCTGACACGATTTCTGGCTGACGAATACACACTCAAAGTTGTTGATCCTGAGTGCGTAATGGATGCGATTGATGACGGCATCGCTGCCGTCATGATCACGGAAGTCGATTATCGCTCGGCGCGCCGCCACGACATGAGGGCGATCACCGAAAAGGCCCATGCCAGGGGTGCTCTGATGATCTGGGACCTGGCGCATAGCGCGGGCGCGGTGCCGGGCCGGCTGATGGAGGTCGATGCCGATTTCGCCATCGGCTGCACCTACAAATATCTGAATGGCGGACCGGGCGCACCGGCCTTTATTTTTGTGCATCCGCGATTGCAGAATGAAGTCGTGCCCGCTCTGGTAGGATGGTGGGGACACGCCAAACCCTTTGCCTTTGCGCAGGAGTTTGAACCGGCCCAAGGGGTTGCCCGCTTTCAATGCGGCACGCAGCCGATCCTCAACATGGTGGCGCTTGATGCGGCCATGGATGTGTGGAAGGGCGTCAACATGGAGAAGCTCCATGCGAAGGCAAAAAAGCAGTGCGCCATGTTTGCCGAACTGGCCGAGGCGCGCTGTGGCAAGTTCGGAATTTCGCTTTTTGGCTCGCGTGATTGGGACAACCGGGGCAGCCATGTCTGCCTGGCGCATGATGAGGCCTACGCAGTGATGCAGGCCCTGATCGCGCGCAAGGTGATTGGCGATTTCCGCGCGCCCAACCTGATGCGCTTCGGCTTCACGCCGCTCTATGTGTCATATGCCGATGTTCATGATGCGGTCGAACACCTGTACGCGGTGCTCTCGAAGCGGCTTTGGGACAAGCCGAAATTCAAGATGAAGGCGGCGGTGACGTGATCATTCGGCTGCCGTGTTCACCGGCACGGCCATATAGCGCAGGTCCTTGCCTTCGAAACCGATGGAATAGACTCCAATGATGGCGACAAGCTTGTTTGGTGCATCATATCCGTAGCCCGCGACAATGGCCTGGATATCATAGCCTAGGGGGCAACCACGCGAGGCAGGCAGTTTGTCATCGGAAAAAACAACGTGTTCCGCGATACTCTGCCCGCTTAAATGCAGATCGAAACCTTGCATGTCGCCCATGTCTTTCGGGCAGGACGCAGGCGCCGGAAGCGGCTTTTCTGCAAGCCTGAGATTGAAACGTGTTTCTTTCTGGCTGTCGAACACCACAGGGGTGGAGCCAAATTCGCTGCTGAGATGCCAGCGGTCGAAACTCATGGTCTTGCGGTCTGCAATGACCTCGGTCACAGCGTTGCGCGCAAGAAGCTGGGCTGGCGCAGAAATGGCGTAGGTCTTCTTCAGCGCGTCATATTTCTTGAGCGCCGCGTTCCGGATATCAGCTAATTCGTTAGTCTCTTCCTTGGCCTGTTCGTGAATTGGCCCCCCGGATACCCATGTGTCGTTGCGCAGGTCGACGACAAAGACATCGGAATAGGCAAAGCCCGAGCCATCCTGAATGCCAAATTGTTCAAAGGCGAAATAACGCTGGTCATCTGAAAATCCCAGGATATTGAGTTCAGCCGCATCGGAAGCGTGTGCCGCAGATGTCACACAGCAAACAGCGGCCACACAGGCAGCACCCAGAAAATTCGCGATGGGCTTCAAGCTTCCCACAGCACCGGAAACTCATCATCGGTCATGGCCGCACCTGCGGGAAGTCGATCAGCAAGGCCGGGGAAGGGTGGCGAGGTGCGCCACTTGCGCGGCGCGTGGGTCACATCATCGCCGATAAACCGCACCGAGAGCACGCGGCGGCGGTTGCCACCAGCGACGCCACCGGCGCCATGAAGTGTCAGCATGTGGAAGAATACAGCATCGCCCGGCTCCAAGGCCCAGGCCAGCACCTTGAACTTGCCGGGATTGCCGTCAATGTCGGGCATGTCCTTCAACGTGCCTTCCGGGAACCACTTGGCTTCGTTGTCCATGAAGGAACGCGGCATCAGCCAGCCGCCGCTGTGTGAACCGGCGACGAATTTCAGCGTGCTTCCGGCGGGCACAGGGTCAACCGGAAGCCACATCGAGACATTCATGAAGCCATCGATGTTGTAATAAGGCTGGTCCTGGTGCCAAGGCGTCCTGGCCACCGTCTTGGGTTCCTTGACCAAAAGATGATCGTGATAGAGACGTACTTGCCTGGTGCCCATCAATTGGCCCGCCACCTCGGCAGCGGGGCTTTCAAAGACGAAGCGGCGGTATTCCGGGATGCGCTGCCAGTTGCAGAAGTCTTCGATGAAATAGCCGGGGTCTTCTGGTTTGCTGGCGACAATGGCGAGGGAACTGGGTTCTGCCATGTTGCGCTCAATGCCCTGTTCCAGCAGTTTCATCTGGGCGGGCGAGAACAGGCCGCGCACCACGGTGGCACCATCGGCGCGGTATTGTGCGATGTGATCGGGGGAAAGCTTCATGTGACCAAACCTGCCTTGCTGTCGGCATCGCGCAACTCTGATTTGCGTTTTCCCGGATCGCCAAAGCCGGCGCCGCCTGGCAGTTCAACGATCAGGCTATCACCGACCGGCACCAGATGAATGCCCTTGTCAGGCAGATGCGAACCGCTGCCGAGCTTTGCCACGCCTTTGGAACCGGGCCTGCCGCCGTCGCGACCCTGCGCCGGATTGTTGATGCGGTCGAACGTGGCGGCCGAGATGGTAAAGGGATGCGGATCGCGGTTCTTGACGATGAAACGCTGCGAGAGACCGCCGCGCCATTCGCCATCGCCACCCGAGTTGGGCAGGAACTGTTTTTCCTCAAACCACAACGGGCATTGGCCTTCGATGATCTCGACGGGAATGCCGCCAATTCCTGATGGGAAGGCCACGCAAGAGAGACCATCCTTGCCGGGGCGTCCGCCCAAACCACCAAGCCCGATGGCCAGCGTCGCAAAGTGCTGTGCGCCCTTCAGTTCTTCTGGGCCAACGCGGCCATGGGCCGAGTTGAACATCAGCATCCAGATTGAGCCCGCGCTCTCGGCCTGAACCTTGCCGGGCAGGGCCTGGCACAGGCAGCCAAAAACGGCATCAGCCAGCATCTGGCCCGTGACGTGGCGCGAGGTGACGGGTGAGGGGCGGATGGGATCGACAATGGTATGCGGCTCGGTTTCGATATCGAAGCATGAGAGCGAGCCGATATTGTTCGGCACATGCGGCGCGATAACGGCCTTCAAGGCGAACACAGTGTAGGCTTCCGTGTAAGTGCGCGGGCTGTTGATGCCGAAAATCGAAACCGGTGACGTGCCGCGATAATCGACCGTCACCTTGCCCTGCCTGATCTTCAGCCTGGCCTTGATGGTAACAGGCTTCTCGTAGCCATCGAGCGGCATGTCGTAGGACCATTCACCATCCGGCAGCGTCTTGATGGCCTCGCGTGCGCCTTTTTCAGATTGGGTCAGGATGTGCTTCGCCAGCTTGTCGAGCGATGCCATCTTGAATTCTGTCATCATCTCGACGAGGCGGCGCGCGCCTGTATCATTGGCTGACACCAGCGAAAGAATATCGCCTTTGACTTCGATGGGACTGCGGCTGTTGCCAAGGATGACCTTCATCAGATCGTCGTTGAGAACGCCTTCGCGGCGCATATACATATGCGGTATATAGAGGCCTTCCTCGTAAGAGGAGTTGCCCTTGGCCGAAAAGCCGATGCCGCCGACGTCGATCAGGTGGCAAGTGGATGCAAAGAAGGCGACAAGCTTCTTGCCCAGGAACACCGGCGTCATCATCACATAATCGAAGAGGTGGCCAGTGCCGAGCCAGGGATCATTGGTGACGAAGACATCGCCGGGCTTCATTGACGATTGCGGATACCACTGGAAGAAATGCTTCACAGCGGTGGCCATGGTGTTCACATGACCTGGCGTGCCGGTCATGGCCTGCGCAATCATGCGGCCTTCGGTGTCGTAGACGCCCGCCGACAGGTCACCGGCTTCACGCGTGATTGTTCCAAAAGCGGTGCGCAGCAGGGACTGAGCCTGTTCTTCGACAACCGAGATAAGGCGGTTCCACATCACCTGGGTGCGGATGGCTTCGAGTGCAGCTTTGCTCATTTCGTGCGCTCCATGACGATCTGGCCGAGGCTGTTGATTTCCGCGTTGAAGCGGCTGCCGACAATGGTCGATGTCTCATATTCGGCTATGATGGCTGGGCCCTTGATGTTAGCGCCCGGCTTCATGTCGAAGCGCCAGTACACAGGAGCTGAAACCAGTTTTCCGGCAGCCGCATCAAAAATGCGGCGGCTGCGCAAGGGTTTGGGCGGCGCTTTTCTTGGCGCCTTTTTTGCGGTTTCGACCTTCGGAATGGGTGACGATGACGTCACCGACCAGGTGATGGCTTCAGCCTGCTGGTTGGGAATGGTGAGGCCGTAAACGGCCTTGTAGGCCTTTTCGAATTCAGCTTTCAATTTTTTGCCATCGGCGTTGGTGAGGTTGCGCACCGGAATGACAATCTGGATTTCGTGGCCCTGGCCCACATAGCGGCAATCTGCCTTGATGATCAGCCTCGGTTTGCCGCTTTGCATCGCTGGTTTTACAACCAATTCAGCGGCTTCTGCCATGCCCTTCAGCAGTTGATTCACCTTGGAGGCTTCAAACTCATCGAGGTTGACGGCCGCACTTCTGGTGATTTCATAAGCGACAGGTGCCTGCAGGAATCCGATGGCGGAACCCACGCCTGCGCCTTGGGGCACGATGATCTTTGACACGCCAACCTTTTCCGCGAGGCGGCAGGCATGGAGCGGAGCGCCGCCACCGAAGGCGATCATCACACACGTTGCAATATCCTTGCCGCGCTCGATGGCATGGACACGCGCAGCGTTGGCCATGTTTTCTTCGACGATCTCTGCCACGCCAGCAGCGGGCCAGAAATCCTTCAGGTTGAGCTTGTCGCCAATATGCTCAACGAAAGCGGCCTGTGCGGCTTCACTGTCGAGCTTGACCTTGCCGCCAGCGAAAAACTCCGGATCGATCTTGCCCAGGCAAACATTAGCATCTGTGACAGTGGGATTGGTGCCGCCACGGCCATAAGACACCGGCCCTGGTGTGGAGCCTGCGCTATCCGGGCCAACCGTGAGGCGGCCAAGTTTATCAACACGGGCGATGGAACCGCCTCCGGCGCCAATTTCTACCATCTCGATCACTGGAATGCGGACCGGAATGCCCGAGCCCTTCATGTCCTTATAGGCGCGCGCGATCTCGAAGCGGTGCGCGCGTTCGGGCTCTGCATGAGAGAGCAGGCAGATCTTGGCGGTCGTGCCACCCATGTCGAAAGACAGAACTTCCGGCAGCTTCAAACTTTGCGCCATGCGGCTGGCAAGAATGGCGCCGCCTGCCGGACCGGATTCAACCAGGCGGATGGGGAAACGCGCCGCGGTTTCAAGTGTTGTGAGGCCACCGCCGGACATCATCAGGTAAAGCGGTGCATCAAGACCCATGCTGGCCAAACCGTCGCGCAGGCGGAAGAGATAGCTCGCCATCAACGGGCGTACATAGGCGTTGGCGACAGTGGTCGAGAAGCGCTCATATTCACGAATTTCAGGCGCCACCTCTGATGACATACAGATGGTGACATCCTGTGGCAGCAGCGCACGCAACAGTTGGGCGACACGCGCTTCATGCTTGGGGTGGGCGTAAGCATGAAGCAGGCCAATGGCCACAGCCTTGCAGCCTTCCACCCTGATGGTCTCAGCAATTTTGGGGATTGCGGATTCATCAAGCGGGATCAGCACATCGCCATTGACGGCGAGACGTTCCCTGATTGGCAGGCGCAGGTGGCGTTCGACCAGCGGCACGGCGCGGTCGATCATCAGGTCATAGTGATCGAAGCGCTTCTCGTAGCCTTGCTCGATCACGTCACGGAAACCTTCGGTGGTGATGAAGGCTGTCTTGGCGCCCTTGCGTTCGATCAGCGCATTGGTGGCGAGAGTCGTGCCGTGGATAAAGACATCGACATCCTTTGGAGCAAATCCCGCGTCCCTGAGTACCATTTGCAGGCCTTCGAGCACGGCAACTTCGGGTTCCTTTGTGGTGGTAAGGACCTTGCCGCTCCAGCGTCTTGGGCCCTGTTCGAGAACGATATCGGTAAACGTGCCACCGATGTCTGCGGCCAGCTTGAGAGGATATGCCATCAGCTGTTGATGACGGAATGATTGGCGTTTGACAAGGGTTGATAGATTCGCTTCAAAACAATGATGGCAAAGATAACAATCCAAGATGTGGCGCAGAAGGCCGGGGTTTCGGTGGCAACCATCGACCGGGTGCTCAATCGCAGGCCGGGTGTCAAAGCGCGTACCATCGAGAAGGTTGAATCCGCCATCCGTGAGCTGAACTATCAGCCAGACCGCATTGCCGCGCGCCTGGCGCGCGGCCGCGAATACCGGTTCTGGTTTGTACTGCCCAATACCGCGGGCGAATTCATGAACCGCATTTCCGACGAAACCGAAGCGGCGGCCAAGCGCATGGCAGGTGAACGTGTTTCGATCATGGTGAAACGCGTCGATGTCTTTGACGGGCCGCTGCTCGCAAAAGTTCTCGATGGTCTGGAAGAGGGCATTGATGGCGTGGCGGTGGTGGCGCTTGATCATCCGGCTGTGCGGGAAGCGATCAATGCACTGATGGCGAAGGGCGTTGCGGTCGTCACTCTGGTGTCAGACGTGCCAGGCTCGAAGCGCACGCATTATGCCGGCATCGACAATTCCTCCGCAGGACGAACAGCCGCTGGCCTCATGGGGCGTTTTCTTGCCGGACGAAAAGGCAAGGTGGGGCTGTTTGCAGGCTCATTGGCGCTGCGTGACCATATCGAACGCCAGTTCGGTTTTGAGCAGGTAATGGCCCATGAGTTTCCCGATCTGCAGGTTCTGCCGGTGCGGGAGTCCCGCGATGACATGGAGCGCAGCGAGGAACTGGCCAAACAGCTGCTGCGCGAGCATCCAGACCTGCTTGGCATCTACAATGTGGGTGGCGGCACCGCCGGCATCACGACGGCGCTGGAAGTGGGAGGACGTGCCAAACATATTGTTTTCATCGCGCATGAAGTGACGGATGGCTCGCGCCGTGCGTTGATCCGCGGCACGATTGACGTCATCATCAACCAGGATGCGGGCCACGAGGTGCGCTCAGCGGTTCGCGTGTTGATGGCGCGGGCCGACAATGCACCGCTGATCGAGGCGCAGGAACGCATCCGCATCGATATCTTCATGCGTGACAACCTGCCCTGACGCGGTGATGCCGCAGGGCTGCTTTGACGCAGGGAACGAATGGCTAGAAGGTCTAGAATACGGTTCTGATTGAGGCGTCGCCTCGACGGGAGACATGCATGATGTCAGGCATCGACGTATTGACTCTGGCGCGGGCGCAGTTTGCGTTCACGGTTTCATTCCATATTGTCTTTCCAGCCTTTTCGATCGGACTGGCCAGTTATCTTGCCGTTCTCGAATTCCTATGGCTGCAGACTGGAAAGATCGTCTATCGCCAGCTCTTCGACTACTGGAAGAAAATCTTTGCGGTAGTGTTCGGCATGGGTGTCGTGTCGGGCCTGGTGATGTCCTACGAGTTCGGCACCAACTGGTCCGTGTTCTCGGACAAGGCAGGGCCTGTCATTGGTCCGCTGATGGGCTACGAGGTGTTCTCGGCCTTTTTCCTCGAAGCTGGTTTTCTCGGTGTCATGCTGTTTGGCGTCGAGCGTGTGGGAAAGAAGATACATTTCTTTGCCACCCTGATGGTGGCAGCGGGCACTCTGGTTTCCGCGGTGTGGATCCTGATCGCCAACAGCTGGATGCAGACACCCCAGGGCTTTGCCATCAATGCCGATGGGCAATTCATACCCACGGACTGGTGGGCGGTGATCTTTAATCCATCGGTGCCCTACCGTTTCGCGCACATGGTGCTCGCAGCCTATCTCACCACTGCTCTTGTAGTTGGTGGGGTGGGTGCGATTCATGTATTGAAGCGACCCGACGAAGCGGCCTCGCGCAAGATGCTGTCGATGGCCATGTGGATGGCGACATTAGTCGCGCCGGTGCAGATCGTGGCAGGGGACTTGCACGGCCTGAACACACTTGAACATCAACCTGCCAAGGTTGCGGCGATGGAAGGTGATTACGAAACCAGGGCTGGTCAACCGCTCATTCTCTTCGGGTTGCCCGATGACGAGGCGGAAGTGACGCGCTACGCCATCGAAATCCCCAGGCTGGGGTCGCTGATCCTCACTCATGATCTTAACGGCGAGGTGAAGGGCCTCAAGGACTTTCCGCGCGAGGTGCGGCCCAAGGCGGCAATCGTGTTCTGGTCATTCCGGCTGATGGTCGGTCTCGGTTTTCTGATCTTCGGGCTTGGATTGTGGAGCCTTTATCTGCGGTGGCGTGGCCAACTTTACAGCACGCGGCCTTTCCTGTGGGCCGCAACCGCCATGGCGCCCGCCGGCTTCATAGCGGTCTTGGCTGGCTGGATCACCACGGAAGTGGGCCGCCAACCCTTCACTGTTTACGGGCATCTGCTGACCAAGGACTCGATCTCGCCGGTTCCCGCACCGCTGGTCGGTTTTTCACTGCTCGCTTTTGTCCTGACTTACATCGTGATCTTTGGTGCGGGTGTGGTTTATCTCATCCGCCTGTTTATCGCAGGGCCTCAAACCGATGTGCCGGTTCTTGAAGAAGGACCATTGCGGTCAGCTTCCATGAGTGAAGCACAAGGAGATCAACATGGCGCTTGATTACCCTCTCATTTGGGCTTTCCTGATTGCCATTGCGGTTCTGGCCTATGTGGTCCTGGACGGGTTTGATCTCGGTATCGGCGCGCTGTTTGTGGTGCATCCCAAAAAAGAAGACCGCGATATCATGATGAACAGTGTCGCGCCGGTGTGGGATGGCAATGAAACGTGGCTGGTGCTTGGCGGCGGCGGATTGCTTGCCGTTTTCCCCTTGGCCTACAGCATCATTCTTCCCGCACTTTATTTGCCGCTCGTGGTCATGCTGTTGGGTCTCATCTTGCGCGGCGTGGCATTCGAGTTCCGGCCGCGCAGCGTCAATTCCCGGCACTGGTGGGAAAGGTCGTTCATGGTGGGCTCCATCCTGGCTGCGTTCGGGCAGGGGGTATCGCTGGGAACGCTGGTTCATGGCATTCCCGTCGCCGGGCGAGCCTATGCGGGTGGGCCGTTCGACTGGCTTTCGCTTTTCAGCATTCTCACGGGCATCGCTGTCGTTGTGGGCTACAGCCTGCTGGGCGCGTGCTGGCTGATCATGAAGACCAGCGGTCCCTTGCAGAAAAATGCCAAACGCGAGGCGCGCATTCTGGGCATCGCCACACTGGTTCTCATCGGGGCGGTGAGCCTGTGGACACCTTTCATCAATGCGGACTATTTCACCAAATGGTTTGCCTGGCCCGCCCTGCTTTACAGTTCGGTAGTTCCGCTTCTGCTTCTCGGCTGTGCCGCGGCCTTCTGGATCGGCCTGGCGGGTGACTCGGAATGGCTGCCTTTCGTGGGAGCGCTGGGTGTTTTCATCACCTGTTTTGCCGGCCTTGGTGTCAGCTTCTTTCCCTATATTGTTCCCACTTCAGTGACGATCTGGCAGGCCGCAGGACCGGATGTGAGTCTGCGGTTCCTGCTTGCGGGCACCGTGGTGCTTTTGCCGATCATCCTGATCTACACCGCCCATGCCTACTGGGTGTTCCGCGGAAAGACTGACACCCACGGCGGATATCACTGATTGATGCGCGGGGACTTCAAACCAGAGGTTCGGGCTGGCCGAGAATGAAACCTTTGCCATCAAGCTTGTAGACATCAGGCCGGAAATTGACGCGGCCATCTTCCGTGGCCCATGCGGTGAGATACATGAAACGTACGTCAGGTCCACGTTGCACTTTCACCTGCTGGGTTTCCCGGCTTTCAATGATGGGTGCGAAATTTTCTTCGTCGTAGCCGTCCTGGCCGTCCATGATCCAGGTGATGAGCTTTTCAACCTTATCGACGCGCACGCAACCCGAGCTTTCCCACCGGTTGTTGGTGGCAAAGAGATTGCGGTGCGGTGTGTCGTGCATATAGACCATGTATTTGTTGGGAAAGTTGATCTTCACATTTGCCAAAGCGTTCTGGTCGCCTGGATCCTGGCGGAAGACATAGCGATCAGCGGGCGTTACTTTCCAATCCACGGTCATGGGATCGATTTCCATGCCACCAACGCCGTCATAGACATGGATACCCAACTGGCGAAGATAGGATCGGTCGGCCATGAACTTTGGAATGATGTCCTTGGCAACAATGGAGGCTGGTGCGCTCCATGTCGGGTTGAAGACGATGTCGCTCACTTTACTTTTGAGCGAAGGTGTCGGCCGGTCTAGCTTGCCGACAACGACGTTGTGCCGCGAGTAGAGATCACCCAATTCCACCGTTTCGAGCTGCGCACCCGGAATGTTGACTGCCACATAGCGTGGACCGAGATCACGCACATGCTCCGCGATGCGTGGTGCATTCTCTTTCAGAGTGAACAGGCGTGCATCAGCGGCAATGTTGAGCTCCTGCCGCGTGCGCTCGTCGACTTTGCCCGTTGGCAAGGCGCCATGATTGTACTGGAAGGATTTGAGTGCGCCGGTCAAAGCGACATCCCATTGCCCGGCATCGGCAGAGGTCAACGTGTCGAAATCGAGATAACCTTCCCGCACCAGACGCTGGCGCAGTTTGGTGATCATCTGCGGCGATGATTTGTTATCGTAGTGGCCGGGCGGCAATGTCGGCCATCCGCCACCGGCAACAATTTCCTCATAGAGTGCGATGGCGCCCTGCAGCGCTTCCAAAGAGCCCAGGGTCAGCATCGGGGCCTGGCCCTGGCCGGCAAGAATTTCCGTTTTGGTCGCAAGCTTGCCCTGCATCGCAATGCGTGGCGCGATCGAGGAAATGGAACCAACGCTGGCGGGATCCTCTGCAAGAGCCGAGGTGGCCCAAGTTAAAGGCAAGGCGGCTGCCATCTGCAGAACATGCCTGCGGTTGAAACTCGACTTAAACACTTTATTGACTCACTTCGTCCCTGAGCCAACTTGCCCGAGTTTGGTAAAATTTGATTTAAATCAGCGCGCTGCTAGCAAAATCAGGCAGCGCTGGTTTCGGGATGTGTTTCGTTTTCACTGTCGATCAGCGGCAAGGCTTCCATTTCCTCGGCACTGCGGCGGATGATCATGATGCGGCTGTTGGGCACGGTCACCGTGCCTTCGCTTTCAATGATGACCGACGACAGAGAACTTGATGGGGCTTCTCCCGGTGCACGTGCATTTTCAACGAGATCATCCGCTGAGGGCGGCGCATTCAAATGATGGATGGTGACTGTGGCACCCTTGGCTTGAGGGCTCGGCTGGCCGGGAAGTTCAGGTGCCGGCAATTTGGCTGTTGGTGCTGGTTCGAAAATCGCTTCATCCTGCGCAAAAAATGCAGTGGCGGGCACTGGCTGTGGCGCAAGCACGTTTGGTGAAAAAAATGTCTGATCCAAATCAGCCACGAGCCGCAGAGCGCGTTCAATGCCACGGCCGGCATTGGGAGGACCAGAAAAGGCCTGGCGCGAGAGCATGGCCAACCTATCAAACAACTGCCCTTCTGCGGAAAGACCTTGGGAGGAATTGTTCATGCCTGCGATATCGCGGCGAGCGGCGGCAATGGCATCGCGCGCCTGGCGAACCAATATGGCATCACCCTCAGAACCGCCGACAGATTGAATGTGATTTTCAAGGCGGGAAATCGCATCGAGGATGCGCGAAGATTCTGTGGCCTTGACGCGGTCTTCAAAGGTTTCGAGAAACCAGCGGCCGCGCGCTGTTTCCTTCACGGCGGCCAGGATCTCATCATAAGAGCCTGCCTGCTCCTGACCCAAACCACTCATACAAACACCCCGAACTCACTGACATGCAAACGGCACAAGTGCCACTTGCGGCCTTTATCGTGGAAACTGGTGAATCTTTCGTTTAGTCCTCGTTCCTGGTGGTGATTGGTTGTTTGTGGTTGCTGCCTAAGTCATTGAGCTGAGCGGATCTTCTGATTGCTCGAAAATTCCTGAAACGATGAACGCGCGCGCTTACGGACTGCGATTTTCTCTTTGTTATTCCCTGCTGATGATCGGCTCGGGCATGCAATTGCCGTTCCTGCCTTTGTGGCTGCAAGCGCAAGGCCTGAACATTCCTCAAATCGCTGCGGTTGTCGCTGCCATGACTGCCATGCGCGTGGTAGGGGCGCCGCTGTTCGCTGCAATTGCCGATACCACCGGTCGCCGCTTCATGGTGATCAGGGGGTGCGCCGTCCTATCGTTTCTGGCCTACGGCCTGCTGTCACAGATGGTGACTTATAAAGCGATTATCATTATCGGGCTCGTGGCTGCGGTTCTCTTCGCGCCTGTCTTTCCATTGATCGAAGGATTTAGTGTTGACACGTCTTCCCGGCTGGGAATCGAATATGGACGCTTGCGGCTATGGGCGTCGCTCAGCTTTTTGGCTGGCAGCCTGATTGCAGGCGCCTTGCTCACTGTCATCCCCGCGCAAGATACAATGCTTCTGATCACAGGCGCGCAGGCGGTGGCAATTGTTGCCACCTTCATTCTGCCCCCCGAACCACCGACGCCACCGCATCACATTCAGGTATCGGCTCTGCAATTGGGCCCCGCGTTCAAATTTCTTTTTGCTTCGCGCTTCACCGTCTTTCTGTTGGCTGCCAGCCTGTCCAACAGCAGTCACGGGATGCTCTATTCCGTGAGCACGGTGCATTGGACCAACCTGGGATTCAACACATTCCAGATCGGCATGCTGTGGGCAGCAGGAATTTTGGCAGAGGCAACCTTGTTTTTTTCGTCGGGTGCAATCCTGCGCCGTGTACCGCTATCGGTGTTGCTTTGCATTGGTTTGACAGGCGCCGTGATCCGCTGGTTTGCCATGGCTTATGTGACGGATTATTCCATCACCTGCATGCTGCAAGTTCTGCACTGCGTCTCATTTGCCACGGCACATCTCTCGCTGATGCATTTCATCCGGCTCAACGTGCCCGTCAATCTGCGCAATACCGCGCAAGGGCTTTACACCGCCTTTGCTTCTGGCCTTCTGCTGTCCAGCGTCACTTGGGCTTCCGGCCCACTCTATGACCGCTACGGTGGGCACGCCTTCATCTTCACCGGCGTCATTGCGCTGATTGGCCTTGCGGTTGCTGTATTCAACCTTGTGAAACTCAGCCCCAAAGTGCAGGTGGAGGCGGCTGCATGAGGCCCGAGTCATAGCTGATGCCGGGTATGCGGTCCTTTTTCAACCAGAGGGGCCCATCAAGGTCCACATAATCTGCCAACTGGGCAACCAAGAAAGCAGGGGCCATGCCGAGTGAGCTTGCCAGCATGCAGCCCACCATGATCTTGAAACCTTGCTCGCGTGCAGCGTGCGCCATGTGCAATGCCTCGGTCAGTCCGCCTGTCTTGTCGAGCTTGATGTTGACCGCGTCGTATCGGCCTTTAAGTTCAGGGAGTGATAGTCTGTCATGGGCGCTTTCGTCAGCGCAAATGATGGCAGGGTGCTTGATGTGCGCGAGGATCTCATCTTGACCTTGGGGCAGGGGCTGCTCAACCAATTCGACACCCGCCTTGGCGCAGCAGGCGAGCATGAACTCGACGTTGTTTGAGGTCCAACCTTCATTGGCGTCAACCAGCAGCCGCTTATGAGGAGCAGCTGCACGCACGGCCGCAATTCGCTCTTCATCCCCCGCTTTGCCCAATTTGACCTTGAGCAACGGATAGTCTGCAGCCTGGCGCGTGGCTTCAAACATGGCTTCTGGCGCGTCGAGGCTTATGGTGAAGGCCGTAATACATGGCTCGGGGCTCTGAAGATCGGCAAGCTGCCAAGCTGGCCTGCGTGCTTCCTTGGCTTCCAGATCCCAAAGTGCACAATCCAACGCATTCTGCGCGGCCTTGGGCAATTTCAATCTGATCAAGTCTGTGCGCCTGACACCCTGCTCAATGATCTGCAGTGCTTCGGTCAGGGCTTCCAGACATTGCGGAACGCTTTCACCATAGCGCGGGTAGGGAACACCCTCACCCCAGCCGCGCACGCCGTTTCGCTCCAATTGCACCACCACCACGTCGGCTGATGTTTTCGATCCACGCGAGATCGTGAAAGTTCCCGCAATGGGGAAGCTTTCGCTAGACGTTTTGGCCTTCAGCAAAGTTCAGCTTTGGCTGGGCAGGCGGCCGGATGCTTCGGCAAGCATGACGTAGATGCGGCCTTGCTCAGATGCCAAAACCTGTTCCATCACAGCGTCACCACCTTCGGCTTCCGAAATGGCATCGAGCAGCTTTTCGAAAACGCGGTTGTAGGTTTGAACTCGTGTGCGAAGCAGGCGTTCTTCGGCGTAACGCGTCTCCAGAGTCTTGATCATCTTGCGGCCGCGGCTTTCGTAAAGGCGCGTCGTGTAGACGCCCTTGTCAGATGATGTGTAACGCTTCTCGAGATCGCGTGGGAGCTGGCCTTCGATCGCTTCCACCACCTCGCGCGCTGCGACGTTGAGCTTCTCGGTTGCCGCCTCTACCTCCTTGGCGAGACTGGCGCGCTTGTTATTGGCGTTTGCCGCCGGCAATTCCTTGCGCGGCGCTTCTGCAGCAGCGGCTCGCGTGGCGGTCGCCGCGGGGGCTGATCCACTTTCGCCGCGAACCGGCGTGGTGCGCGCGCCGAGAAAGCCGGGGCCTGAGAAATCGAGGCCGCCGGTCTGGCGGCGCACGACTTCCGCGAGTGCATTCAGCGCACTGATCTGATCGGCGACAACACGGCGCATATTGTCCGCATTGGTGCGTGTCTCTTCGGGCAGGTCAACCACAGCGCGCTTGAGCTCGCCACGCGCAGTGTCGATATCCTTCACCACCTGCTGGGCGGTGATGCGCATGTCCTGGGCGGTCTGCTGGAAGTCCGCCGCAGTGGATGACAGCATTTCATTCATGCTTGCCATCGCGCGCTCGTGCTGCTCGCGCATCGTGCGGGCTGCCTGACTCACCTGTCCTGTCGAATTCGATTCGAGGCGTTGCAGTTCTTCCTCGACGCGGGCGAGTGCGGCAGCACTCTGATCTGCGACCACGCGACTGATCTGAGAGGCGCGCTGTTCGGCGGCACTCAGGCTTTCTTCAATCAGGCTCATATAGCTGGCCATTGATTTATCGACATCCGTGGCCCGCTTGTTGGCATCAGCCACGAGATTGTCGAGCATGTCGCGGCGAGACTGGAGCATGTGTTCCATCTCGGTGTTGAACTTGTCGACAGATTTCTCCACCAGTGCCGAGACATCATCAAGGCGTTCTGAAACACGGCTGCCTGTCATCTCAAGCTTGCCGGTCAGCTGCATCGAGACCGACTCCAGCTTCTGGTCGATGTCGGTTGCAGCGTTGACCAACTGGCTCGTAAGCGTGGATTGCGTAGTCGCGACGTGCTTGGCAAACTTTTGGGACGCCTCGTCAAGCCTGTGGGCGGAGACGGAACCGGCCTGGTCCAAACCCTCCACAGCTTTATCGATGCGCGTGACCAAAAGACCTGTCTCTTGTTCGAAGCGGCCCGAAATCTGCAAGGTGGTTTCGCCGAGACCTTCAGCGAATGCATCACGTGCCTTGCCAAGATCGGTGAAGATCTGACCCGAGGCCTGGTCGAGGAGATCGGCAAAGCGCTTGCCTTGCCCATCGAGCCTCTTCGACACTTCGCCGGTGACAGCCTCCAGATGGTCTGTCGCGATGTCGAAGCGGTTACCCAATTCCGTAGCCGAACCCTGCAGACGAGCCAGAACCAGTTCACTGGCTTCGTTGATCTTGTTCGTCACCTGTGACGCGGTGCTATCCAGCGTACTCGAGGCACGGACAGCGGTTTCGGCGAAAGCGTTAGTTACCGAGCTGGAACTTTCCTCCAACTGTTCAGTCAACATTCGTGTGTTCTGGTTAAACAGCGCCTCGATCTCGACGGTAGCTTGTTCCATCTGGTTACCGAGGCTCTGCTGCGTGGCATTCAGAAGGGTAGACAGCTTGTTCGACGAAGTATCGAGCTTACCCGCAAGAGTTTCTGTTGCAGAGGCAATTTGCTCACTTGCCAGAGACAGCGTTGTATCGAGCTTACCGTTGACCTGGTCACTGACGATGTTGAGCTGTTCAACAACGGCGGCAGTTGCTCCATTAAGTCTTCCGAAAATGCTATTGGAAGATTCGTCCAGCTTGTCGCTGAGATTCTTCGTCGCGTCGAAGAAGCTCGAACTCGAGGCCGAAGCGGGTGGTTTCCAGTTTTTCCACGAACTGATCGGAAACGGTGATCAGGCGATCAGTGACACCGCCGCCGGAAGCTTCAATGTTCTGCGCCAAAGCAAGACCCGAATCCTGCATCTGGCGGCTGACGATTTCACCTGTTTCCTTGAGGTGGGCGGCGATGGTGCCGCTGGTCGAGACAAGCAGATCGTTGACGTTGGAGCTTACCCCCTGCATGTCTTGTGCAAGTTGCTTGGCCATATGGCCCAAATTGGCCGTCACGGAAACGGCGCTGTTGTCGAGGCGGGAGGAAGCTTCGGTCAGAGCTTGTGCATATTTCTCGGCAGAAGACTGAATGGTTCCCATCAGGCCCGACCCTGATGCACCCAACTGCGACACCATCGAGTTGGACGATTGATCAAGGCTGGTGACGAGGTCCTTGCCGGTCTGCAGGAAACGATCATTGAAGCGCATGCTCGCGCCGTCGATCTCGGAAACAATCGTCCCTGAAACGCGTTCGATGTTTTGAGAAATATCCTTATGCACGCCGACAATGCGATCAGCGCTCTGATGCAAAAGCTGAACGAGATTCTGTTCCATGCCCTGCATTTCTGTGCCGAACTTACGCGTTTCTGCGCCGAGATTGGAAGCCGTGAAGTTCAGAGACTGGATGTAGTCCTGCAACTGTGCAGACAAACCGCGGAAGTCAGTAACCAACATGGTGGACATGCGCTCAAACTGAGCCGAGTGACCACCAATTTCCTGTCCGGTTTCTGCAGCACGTTGGGCTACGCTTTCAATTGTCGTATGAAGGTCGGCCGTTGACCCCTTCAGACCTTCTTCAAGGCGACCAAAAGTGGTGAGCGCCATGCTGACAACCTGGTTCAGGTTCTGGGTGTTGGTTTCCAGACGCTGCAACATGGGCTGCGCATCCGAATTCACCATTGAAGAAGTTTGCTGCAAGGCGTTACGCTGCGCCTCGAGACCGCCCACGAGATTGCGGATGCGATCCTCATTGGAGCCGAACGCCCGCTCAACTGCGGAGATTTCCTTGTGGACAATTTCTTCAAGAGCCGAAGCACGCTGAATGGCGTGCTCCACACCACCGACCAGAAGATCCACTTCCTGGCGCACAGCCTGGGCGATCGAGGTCAAGCCGTCTGTCGCGATATCTTGCGGACGGATCAGGCGCATGGCCTGATGCATCAGAATTTCCGAGACCTGACGCAGCTGCTGGGCGCGCCACTGAAAATAGGCGATGGCCATCAGGCCCAGTACCGGGAGGATGAGAAGGGCAAGTCCCTGCAGGAATTCGGCAGGCGACGCACCCCGTGCACCGGTTAGCACGTCCTTGTAAACCCAGAACCAGCCAGCAGCCCAAACGAAGGAAAGCAGAACGGAAACCCAGATTACCTCATAGGAGGGGGGACGGCGGAGACGTTTCAAAACATTGGCTGATGCCGGATCGTTTTCGTTGGCAGGCCGGGAGCGCAAAGGGGCTGAAGGCGCCTCGGCAGCGGAAGTTGCAGGACCTTCAAGGGCTGGTCCTACGCTCCGGCGGCGGCTTTCAGTGGGTTGTTTTGCCATACTACGCGCATCCTCTAACTGGGCTTTTGGCCCCTAATCTTTCCGCCGCCAACTCCTGGACAAGAGTTGATTTCAACTTGCCTCTTATGTCCAGAAGGGCCTTTTGGCCACGGAATTAACCATTTATACACTATCAGAAACAGCCTTGTGCTTGAACCTGAAAGGGTGTGCCATCCCCCACTAATTTAAGTTTTGGTTAAAATCATGGATAAAATTGATTTGATTCACGAAATTCAAACTTAGCGGGATTGCCATAAAATCAGGAGCCAAATGAAGCCCGGATTGGGGCAGAGGTGCACCTTGGGACGGACTGCGGCAAAGCATTCAACCACTACATCGGCGCGGGATCGCCAGCCATTCGAGCGTGATATCTTACTACGTCAGGTCATGGACGACCTTAATCTGGCCGAAGAAGTGCTGGGACTGTTTATTCGTCAGTTGGAAAACCTGGAATTGGCTGACTGGTCTGGTCTTGAACTCGCCCACGAGATGCACAAACTAAAGGGGGCGGCTGCAACGGTTGGAGCTGTTGAGATTGAAGTGCTTGCTGCGAAATGGCGCAAGCAGGGTGCAAAGCTCGAAGCCAAATTGAAAGCTGCTGTACAAGATTTTCGGGCTGCTGCCGGTAAATAGTCGTTTCCAGTCTTCATTCAGGACAGTCGAGCCATGCCGGCTTGCGCGGTTGCGTTTCAAATAGTCATCACCTAAACGGGCTCTCAATCAGGTGAGTTATGGCAAAGATCACATTTATTCAACACGATGGCGGCGAAATCACCGCGGATGGCATTCCCGGCATGACGGTGATGGAAACGGCAGTCAAGCATCAGGTGCCCGGCATTGATGCCGATTGCGGTGGCGCTTGTGCGTGTGCCACCTGCCATGTCTACGTTGAGCCGGAATGGGTCGCAAAGACCGGGGCGCGCAATCCGATGGAAGAAGACATGCTGGATTTTGCCTTCGATGTCCGGGACAATTCCAGGCTGTCGTGCCAGATCAAGGTAACTGATGCGCTGAATGGCCTGCGCGTCAAAGTTCCCGAGAAGCAATTCTGACGGAGGCCGGTGTGTCGGACGTTATCACTACGGATGCAGTTATCATTGGTGCAGGCCCGTGCGGGCTGTTTGCCATTTTTGAACTTGGACTCCTGGATATCAAATGTCACGTTGTGGACATTCTTGACCGCCCCGGTGGCCAGTGTGCCGAGCTTTATCCGGAAAAGCCGATCTATGACATTCCGGCGCTTCCGATTGTCACGGGTTCTGACCTTACGCACCGGCTGATGGAGCAAGCCAAACCCTTCAAGCCTGAATACCACTTCAATCAGATGGTCACCGGTCTTGAAAAGCGCGGCGACAGTGACTTTGTGCTGACGACCGACGGCGGGCTTACCTTCCACAGCAAGGTGGTGGTGATTGCAGCGGGTGGTGGTTCCTTTCAGCCGAAGAAGCCTCCGATCCCCGGTATCGAAGCTTTTGAAGGCAACTCAGTCTTTTATTCTGTCAAGAAGATGGAAGCGTTTCGTGACCGAGACGTGCTGATCATCGGTGGTGGCGACTCCGCATTGGACTGGACACATAATCTGCATCCAATCGCGAATTCCATGACGCTGCTGCATCGCCGTGACGATTTCCGCGCTGCGCCTGATTCTGTTAAGAAAATGCGCGACCTTGTGGCCGAAGGCAAAATGAACCTGAACATCGGTCAGGTGATCGGTCTCAAAGGTGAAGGTGGTGTGCTGACGGCAGCGACGATCAAGGGCGCGGACAATGAAACATGGGACGTTTCATGCAATGCGCTGCTGCCATTCTTCGGTCTCACCATGAAGTTGGGCCCGGTTGCCGACTGGGGCCTGAACCTTCACGAAAATCTCATCAAGGTCGACACGGAGAAGTTCGAGACATCGACGCCGGGCATTTTCGCGATTGGCGACATCAACACCTATCCGGGCAAGCTCAAGCTGATCCTTTCCGGGTTCCATGAGGCGGCCCTCATGGCACAGCAGGCGTTCCGCTACATCAATCCGGGCCAGCGGCTGATGTTCCAGTACACGACATCCAGCACCAATCTACAAAAGAAGCTGGGCGTCGCCTAAGTCTGCTCTGGTACAAGACGTGCGGCAAGCGCGCCAAACGCCATAGCCACGACAAAAACCAGGCTTTCGACATGGCCAAAAACGAGTGACGCAATGGCCGGGCCCGGGCAGAATCCTGACAGGCCCCAGCCGATGCCGAAGAGTGTTGCGCCGCCAAGGAGGCGTGCATCGATGGCCTTGATGGTAGGAAGATGAAAGCGATCCGCAAATAAAGGCCGTTTGCGCTGGAAGACGATCCTGTAGCCAATGATTGTCACCACAACCCCGCCACCCATGACAAAGATCAGGGACGGATCGAATTTTCCGGTGATGTCCATGAAATTTTGCACTTTTGCCGGATTGACCATGCCTGAAACAGTCAAACCGATGCCGAAGATCAGTCCTGAAAGCAGTGCCGTGACGCGTTGCATTGTCATGGTTCAACCTCCCATCACATGCCGGACGACGTAAACGGTAATGATGGCGACGGTCAGAAAGGTTGCGGTCGCGACCATGGACCTTGGTGACAGACGGCCTATTCCGCAAATGCCGTGACCTGACGTGCAACCGTGACCCACGGCCGTGCCAAAGCCGACCAGTAACCCTCCGATCACCAGGATCCCAGTTCCCTGAAAAGAAAGATTTTGAGCGTTGACAGAAAATGGAGCGGCTAATGCTGCACCAGCAAGCAGGCCTGCCACAAACAGTGCGCGCCATGCATAGTCACTATCGAAGCTCAGCGTAATGAGGTGCCTGAAAATGCCGGCGCAACCGGCGATGCGGCCTGATCCTGCCATCAGCAACACTGCGGCAAGGCCGATGATGACGCCACCAATGAGGCTGGCCCAAGGTGTGAAGGTGGTTGCCGCAGAATTCATAAGCCGCGAATTTGCAGCGGGTGCTAGAATTTTGCAATGCGCTTGATGGCTTTTCGAGCGAAGACTGGTGCCAGCATATAGATACGCCGAAGCATGGGACGCAGACGGCGGATGTAGATTTCGGCAGCCCAGGTGCCGCGCATGGACATTGGCACGTAAAGGTCGGTGATCGGTTCCGACGCATTAGACCAGGATTGCTTGTGCGGGTCGTTCGGTGTCAACAAATCATAGGTGCGATAGCCGTCGAGATAGGAACGGCGCTGGTTCAGGTCGAATATCAAACGGCCAGGGCGAGCATCGTCAATCTCCATCGCGCGGGCGATGATGTAGCAATAATGGATATCGCGGTAACGTAGCGACAATTCCCAGGCGATAGGCTGGCCGGTGATTGAAAGCTGAGCCACGTCGGATTTCACGCAGCTGCCTTGTGACACCGCAAAACGTTTCAGTAATTCGTTGAGGCGCGGATCAGACAATACAGGGCTGATGAAACCCTTCTTGTTCAGCCATTTCTGTTTTTCAGCGAGCGCGTTCTTGATCGCATTTTCGACGCCAGTTTCAAGGGTCAGATTTTGAAATTCCACAACTCCCATGGCGTCGAGATGTTTGCGCACGACTTTGCGGTGCTTGCGCTGCCTGCGGTCAAGGCGCGAGTCATAGCTTTCAATCGTCGCAAATCGCGCCATATCAAAATAGGGAGCGAGATCACAAAAGCCTGATGTCTTGAGGAATGGCAATTTGGAAAGGCTGATGGTGCTGTTGTGCCTTATGTGGCGCAGATGCGCGAGATCATAGTGGCCATCACGCCGCAGCAGATTGAAGCCGGCCTGCAGCCACGTATCGAGATCCTCGCCCAGTGCGCAGAGCACATCGCCATATTGGCCAACGGGATGCGAAAGCCATTCAAGCCATGAAAGTCCCAGCCGTTTGCGCAGCTGCAGAGGCCAGACAAAGACGAGTTCATTATTGCGCCAACCAGCAACAATGCGAATTTCGGTTTCGCTTTCGGGGCCTGCGTACACATGGCACCAGGTGGAGACCCAATCATAGCTTTGAAAAACTGTGGGCGGGACCAGTGCCTTGGTTTCAAGAGCGCGCCAGGCGTCAGCGATCCTGTCGATGGAACGCAAGGTGGTGAGTATGTTGAGATGGCTGTGGGGCGGCAAGTGGCCGGGCCGCAAGGCATTGCCCTGCGGTGCAACCGGTGTCACTGGTGTTGCAGCCTTAAAAAGATCCACGCCGATATCCATCCAAGTTGATCCGGATCATAACAACGAGTTGTTTTGAGGAGAAAAAGGCGGCTTCAGAAACATCCGATAGCGTTAACGCTTCATCAAGACGGTTTATCGGTTTGATCGGATCCGTCGATCCCCGCCAACTGTTTGATGAGGCTTGCTAAAGTCTCACGACGGGGCTGGCGGCTGGCGATGGGGCGGCAAACATCCATGGCAGCCAGGCCGATCCGCGAGGTCAGGATTCCGTTGATGGCGCCTTCACCAAAGCGGGTCGAAAGCTTGCCGAGCAGGCCTTTGCCCACAAAGAGATGCAGGAAGTTATCGGACAGGGCCAGGCCCGCGGTGACCGCCAGATGGGTTGCCACCATGCGGGCGAGCCGGATTGTTGCGACGAACGATGGGCGCCCGCCATAGAGTTCGGCGATCTCGCGGACCATGAACAGGTTCTGTGATCCCACAAGCAGGATGTCCAATGCCGCTGTCGGTGTGACGGTGGTGAGCAAAGTCACGCGCCTTGCTCGTTGTGCAATCAGGCGGTGCGCGATCTCATCGAGATCTTCCAGCAGCATGCGCTCAGCCAGGCGAATAGCACCCGGCGGGTCGATGATGTCGCGCTCATGTTCAGACCATGACTTGATGGCCCAGGCACGATCGGGCCGCGCTGCATAAAGAGTTCTTCAAACCATGCAACGCTTCCTTTGATGCGACTTCATCACTCTGGTTCATGGCGCGCGCCGTGAGCACTTGCAGATGCTCAATGCGCCGCAGCCGCATGAGCCCCCAGATTTCGCGCCCAATGATCATCACAAACGCGAAGCCGGCCAGACCAGCAAGCGCAACCGAGAACCAACCGAGCGTGAGCGACCACTGGAAGAGCTGTTCAATGAGATGCGTGACGCTCAGTGAAAAGCCAAGGCTGCCCAAGGCGAGAAGGCATGTCAAAAGCAATGAGCCCCACCGAAAACCCCTGCGGCGTGCATTGGCCTCCGCCATCGGTGCTTCGGCTGGCAATTGCGGTTCTTCCGCCTCTTGAAACTCAATCTTCACGTGGGGTTTCAGCGCGCGCGCAGTCCTGGTCTCGTTTTCTGAATCAATGCGGAAAGCCTGTGGCGCGCGCGGCTTGTCGGTCATGGGAAACAATCTCCCAGCAGAAATTCGATGGCACGGTCCAGCCTGATATGGGCGAAGGTGCCATTGGCGATTTCCGGCGGCCGGAATTTCACGAATTGCAGCGTTCCGGCCTGAAGGCCCTGCAAAGCGACAGCGGGGTCGCGCGGAAGATCACCGGGAAAAATGGCAGCTTCTGTGTTTCCGTCAAAAGTATCACGGCCGACTTGCTCACCTGCAACGGGGACACCGGCGATACAGGGCAGGGACTGTCCCTTTTGTTCCACGGTTGCCTCGCGCGTTGCACGGATGGAAGAAAGTGCCAAGGCATCGATCCGCGCGCCCGCAAACTCTGCCTTGTCTGCCGCCTGCTGAACGAGAAGCTTCAAGATGGCCTGCAGGCGGTCATGGCTGCCGTGATGCAGGTAGTCGGCCTTGGTCGCCGCGAACAGTACGCGGTCAATGCGTTTGCCGAAAATATTGGACACCATGGTGTTGGCACCAAGCCGGAACGACCCCATCACATCCGTCAGGGCAGTGCGGAGGTCATTGACGGCATGAATGCCGGCATTGAGCGCGCTCATCACATCGACCAGAACAATCTGGCGATGAAGCCGCGCGAAGTGACCAAAGTAGAAAGGCTTTACCACATGCGAGACATAGGATTGATAACGTCGCTCCATCAGCGCGCCCATCGATCCGGAAGCGAAGGTCTGGTCAGGCCTGACATCCAGTGGCGCAAAGGAAAGCAGGGGAGAACCATGCAGCTCTCCAGGCATGAGAAAGCGACCTGGCGGCAGGCTCGACATGGCGATATTCCGTTGGCGGCAAGCTGCCAGATAGGCCGTGAAGACTGCGGCTGCTTGTATCGTCTTGATCTCATCTGCAGGTGTGTTGGCATCGAGCGTCGCAAGAAGGCCATGCCATTCCTTGGCCAGGTCCGTACGCGGCTGCCTGTGGCTGGCTTCCAGGATTTGTGCCGACCATTGCTGATAGCTCTGCTGCATCAGCGGCAGATCAAGCAACCATTCGCCGGGATAATCGACAATGTCGACATGCAGGCGCCCTGAGCCGAATGTGCGAGCGATAAAAAACTCGGGCGCATATTCGATGGTGAGCCTGAGCTGGCTGATGTGCCTGGTGCTTTCGGGCCAGTGCCGCTGATCGCCCGTCAGGTCCCGCAGGTGATTTTCATAAGCAAAGCGCGGCAGGTCATCATCTGGCTGTGGTTCGAGATAGGCGCGAAGGATGCGGCCCTCACTTTGCGCTTCGAAGACCGGAAGCCGTGCCTGCTTCAGAAGTGCGTGAACAAGTGCTGTGATGAATACGGTCTTACCGGCGCGCGCCAGACCCGTCACGCCGAGGCGGACCACGGGCGTCTGCAGGCTGGTGGCGAAATCCACTAATCCGCCTGTCGCCAACCGGCCGCTGTCAATCAGGTCCGAAATGCGCAAATTCTCACTCCTCACATGATAGTTGGGTGGCAGGTCCTTCAAAGACAAGAAGATTTTGACGCAGGCGGTCTTGTGGCTGGCCACAGGTTACGGCTTTTCACCAGGTTGTGACGCGACAATCGACTTTTTTTGGCAGAAAATACTTGCGTTCTTACGGCGTAAGTTTATTACTCAGTTTTGACCTTACGATGTAAGGTAATGAATAGGAGAGAAACATGAAGAAGATGATCGCAGGTTTGGCCTTGACCTTCGCAGTGCTTGGCTCTGTGCCGGCGCTGGCAGATGACCCGAGCCCCGACCGTCAAAAAATTTATAACGATGTCCAGAAGACCTTCGGCAGCGTGCCGACCTTTGTGAAGCAATTTCCGGACGCCGCATTGGCGGGCCTATGGACGGAAGAGAAGGATCTTGAATTGTCGGACAAGACGGCGCTGCCACCCAAAGTGAAGGCGCTGATTTCGCTGGCGGTGGCGGCTCAGATTCCGTGCCAGTATTGCATCTGGGCCGACACCATGACTGCCAGGCAGCTTGGCGCTAGCGATGCGGAAATCGGCGAGGCGGTGGCAATGGCGGGACTCACCCGCAACACCAGTACGCTTCTCAATGGGCTGCAGGTTGACTTCGCCCAGTTTAAGAAGGAAATGTCGCCTCAGTAAGTGAAACGCCGCACTTCCAAACCCAAGCCCAGACCGCAGCTTGATGCCAGCCGCATCGCTGCTGCGGCCTTGGCCATGGCTGACGAAAAGGGGCTCGATGCCCTGAGTTTTCGCAATCTGGCGAAGGTTTTGGGCTGCGAGGCCATGAGCCTCTACCATTATTTTCCCTCCAAGGCGCATCTCCTTGACGCGATGGTTGGCATTTGTCTGACGGAAGTGATGTGGCCTGGTGAACACATGCACTGGAGCGACAAGTTGCGCTTTGTTTGCCATCAACATCGCTTGATGGCCTTGCGGCACCCCGGATTTTTTCAATTCATGTCGCTCTATCGCATGAATTCCAGAGAGGGTCTCTCTTACCTCGATCACATCGTGCGCATCATCGAGGAAACGGGATTGCCGGCAGAAGCGCGAGCAAGGCAGTTCCGGATTTTTGGTTACTATGTGACCGGCGCGAGCCTGGATGAGGCGCTGGGTTATGCGCGCGGACCGTCAGCCGCAAATCCTGTTCCTCCGGAAACAGCGCGCGAGATGTTTCCCGCGATCATGAACATCGGGCCCTATTTCGCCAGGGAACAACACTTGGCAACTTTTGACGTCGGACTTGAAGCCCTGATCCAGGCCATCAAACGGGAAGTTGAAACGGCTTCAAACTCCAATCTATGACTTACCGATCTGCGTCAGATCATAGGGGGTCGTCTGGTAGACGTCGTTAATCCAATTTCCGAACAGCAAATGGGCGTGGGCGCGCCAGCGGTTTTCCGGTGTCCTTGAGGGATCACTGCCGGGAAAATAGTTGGCCGGCATTTTGATTGCCTTCTTCGCCTTCACGTCGCGGCGGTATTCATCGCCCAGACTGTCAGTGTCGTACTCAATGTGATTGAACATTAAAAGCTGACGGTTTTTCGGATCGTTGATCAGGCACAGGCCGATATCATCAGACTCGAGCAAAATCTCGAGATCCGCTTTCTTGGGCAAGTCAGCATGACGCACTTCCGTCCAGCGTGACACCGGCATGTTGAAGTCGTCCGAGAAGCCGCGGAGATAAACCGAAGACGGGTTCAGGTTGTTGTGACGATAGATGCCGAAAGCCTTATCGGGCAGCGCATGTTTGGGCACGTGATGAAAATGATAGAGCGCAGCTTGCGCGGCCCAGCAGATGTTGAATGTGGAGTGGACATGGCTGAGCGACCACTCATAGATATGGCTAAGCTCTTTCCAATAGTTTACGTCCTCGAAAGGTAGCAATTCGACCGGCGCACCGGTGATGATCAAGCCATCGAAATACTGGTCCTTGATGTCCGCCCATGGCTCGTAGAAGGCCAGCATGTGCTCCTGCGGCGTGTTCTTTGGCGTGTGGCTGCCCGTGGTAATCAGCGTCATTTCGACCTGTAGCGGCGTTGCGCCAATGAGGCGGGCAAACTGCGTTTCAGTCTTGATCTTGTTCGGCATCAAATTGAGCAAGCCAATGCGCAACGGCCGGATGTCCTGCCGGCTGGCTGTGGCTTCCGTCATGATGTTGACGCCTTCTTTCTCAAGAATTTGACGCGCCGGAAGGCTATTGGGAATTCGTATGGGCATGTTTCAGGCCTGATCGATGGCTTTGGCGATCACGGCCACAAAATCGGCCTCACTTTCGATACCCGCAACAGCCGCCATGGGAATGGTGTAACCGAAGTTCGTTGCAATCTTGCGGTAGAGCGGCAGGCGGTGATGAAGCAGTTGTTCGAAGCCCCATGATGCAAAACCATCTGGATCAACATCGTCATCATTCGTGATCTTTTTCAGTGTCTTGTACTCGGTCCATTTCGCGTCAAGAAAGGCCGGCTGGTAATACATCGGCTTGGGGCTTTTCCGGAAGCGATCCACCAGCATGCGGCTGTGTTCAGGCGTGCCTTCGATGTAGAGCAGCAGTGTCGTCTCGGCCAACACCTTCAGGACGGGGTCTTCGGCATTGTCCGGGTCGACAACCTCGCAGAGAGATCCACCTGAGTCACATATGAAGTTGGTGTAGCCGTAAATCTCCTTGGTACGTTCAACAAAGGAAGACACGTCCTGAAGCGCGTGGATTTCAGCATCGCGGTGCTGTGCCTGTCTGCGCCTATATTCTGAAAACTGGATACCACCCTTCTTCGGGTTGCCGGGCTTGCCAAGGTAGGTCGACAGGGGCGCCAAATTATCGAAGGTGATGTTCGAACGGATATAGATTGAATCCGTGCGCAGAAGATCGCGCAGAAACGGATTATGCATTGCCTCCCGCTTGAAATTGTCGACAATGAATTCGTCCATGTATTTCGTGCCGATGCGATAATCGACTGAATACTGGAACCAGTGTTCTTTCTGAAGCAGGGCGGCGAGGGTCGTCTTGCCCACGCCGGACATCCCCAAAACCGTCACGGATTTTGAGGGAAGCTGAGTGAATTCCTGGCCGTTTTTGAAGCGCATGCCAGCCGTTTAACGGCTTGGCCTGCAGGTGACAAGGTTCAGAAATCCTTGGTCAGCCTGAAATCCACGGAATGGCTATCGAAGTCATAGAGCTCGATATTGCTGAAGTTCCGGACGTAGGTGTAGTTCAGCGAGGGGGCAAAGCCGAACCAGTTCCAATCGCGCTTGATGAAGGTCAGCGAGCCGACGAGATAGGTATCCTGGCGAGTTGAAAGAGTGAATGGATTTTCACCGTCGAAATGGGCGAAACGGGCGGTGGCCTGTCCTTGCACCGTCAGCCCGTGGTGTAGTTCCTTATAGAAGCCGCCGCCGATGGAGAAGTCCTGGTACGAGTTAAAGTCAAGTTGCTGGTCGACATTCTCATATCCTCCGATCAACGCCACATTTGCGCTGGCATCGAGGGCGTGAGTTAAAACCGCAGAAGCCGTGATTGCATGACCATTGGAAGTTTCGCTGCCGGGATATTGGCGCCATTCATAGGTGACGCTGCCCGTCAATTGATCGCGCTGAGAAAGGCGCCGCAGGAACGATGCTCGTGGACCATAGCTTAGATAGGCGAGACCGAAATCTTGTTGGGAGAGATCGAGTGCCCCCGGATCGACGCCTTGGGACGCAACCGCACCGAAGCCGAAATAGCCGCCCGGATCGAGATGCCGAAGTTCGGCAGATTGGCTCAGGCCAAAGCTTGCCGTCTCCAGATTGGGATAATAGGTTGTGGACAGATTTGCCGCGATGACAGCCTGCAAGCTCTTTGAGATGTTCTTGGCATAGCCCACGCTGCCACCGGCGGTGAGGCCGATGCCACTTTGTTTCTGGCTGCTGGCAGCAATTGTCCCTAGCGGATCAACGCCGCCCACTCCACCTATGCCAGGGCTGTAGACCGTGGAGTGAGATGAACCCTGGTTGATATTGGTGCTGGGCGCGATCGAAATAAATCCTGAAAACGAGAAAGGATGGCTGGCGTTCAGGCTGTCGATGAATGATCTGACTCCAGCGCGCTGCGTTGGGTCATCTATCTCGCCCTCCAGCAATTCGAGATGGTGCTTGGCACTATCCGTCTCGTTCATGCGGGCTAGCACCTTGGCGAGTTCCATGCGCACCAAAGTCAATCGCGGATCATTGGCCAGTGCGGCGCGGAACTTGACCGCTGCGGCCGGAAGCTGATTTTGGCTTTCGAGGATCATTCCATCAAGAAAAAGCGTCCGGTTTTCAGCAAGCGGCCCCTGTAGTGGAAAACGCCTTATCAACGCATCGGCCATGTCGGCATGATTGTTGTTGATCAGTTCGATCAGTAGGTGGACCCGGGCATTTTCGGTGCCGGACTGGTAGTAGGAAATCTGCTGGGCGTCGAGTTGGAACTCGCCAGCTTCGGCGTTGCCCGCAGAAACCACCACTGCAAGCGCAAAAACTGCGCCAGCAAGGTGGCGCAGTTTAAATTTTATTTTTGAAACGTCATGCCTCAACCCTGAAGCCCTATGGAGTTGTGCCGTGGAACATGCCGCTCATGGAAAGGAAGCCGGCGCGGTCATCGTTTATTGGGAAGTTGCCGCCAACCGGAGCAGGAATGGCGGTGTCGAGTGCGAACACACCAGCCACTTCGCTGGCTCCGGCGCCGAAGAACCCGCCATACATCGGATTTGACCCGGTAGTGGTGATCCAGCCATAGGTTGAGTTGTCCATGTTGGCGTTGCCAACGATCTGGTTGGGATGGGCATTGGCGGCGGTGCTGGTCGTGATCGTACCGCTCAATAACACATCAGAAGTCATAACGGGATCGAGCCGGTTGGCGGAGGCGGTCGTTGCATCCACATCAATAAACTGACTTCCATCCTTGCTGATCGCTACCCAATCGGTCGATGTCAACGTGCCCGAGAAGGCCCCCGTGCCGAAATTCGCTGTCAGGGCAGACGTGCCGCGAACGCGCCAGTTGTTATTGAAAGAAACGGTCTGCGCCGGATCCGTCGAATCCACCCAGTTCGACGTTTGCGCTGTCGCAGCCCAAGAGCCGTGATAGTTCACATTGGCGTTGGCTGTGGGCATGCTGGCGACCGGGGTATAGTTGCCGCCGAACGACCAGGCCTGGTGAAGAGGTGAAGTACCGCTGTTGGTAACGTCGCGGTATTGGGTGGCATAGGAATTCCCCCAGGACCAAACTTGCAGCTCTTCGTCATACTGGTTCTTTTTGAAGTAGCGATATTCAGCGTAGTTTGGATTGTCGGCGAGATTCGATGTGGTGCCGCCTGCTGGATAATAATCCATGGTCTTGGTTATGGGCCAGGAGGAGTTGCTGCTCGTGTTGGTATTGATGGTGAAGCTCTGGGTTGCCGAGTGGCCACCGAACGGGCTTGATGACAATTTCGAGACTGCTGGATTTGATTGCGTCGAAATTGCACCGTTGCTTTCCAGCGCGAGCGTGGTGTCGGTCGATGCGCTCGGTTGCAAACCCGATGTGTTGCCGGTGTTGGTATTTGTTGGGCCGGTTGTGCCTGTACCGGTGCCCGTGCCAGTGGAGCCGGTACCCGTGGAACCTGTACCCGTGGAGCCGGTGCAGTCTACCGACACTTCAGTAGTGGTGCAGCCCGTGTTTAAATTGGAAAGCTGATCGAGGGTATTGCTCACGCAACCCGACAAGGCCACTACACTTACTGCTGCCGTCAAACCAAACAAAATACGCATGTTACTTTTCCAAACTGCCTAGGTTTGAGCAACATGGCGGCTTTTTTCTAATTTTACGTTAAGCTTAATTCTTAACCATGAGCGGGAACATGGCACAGTTCGTTTACAATTCATCAACCTGGTACGAAGCGACGATCAATCGAACGCCGCTGGATTCCTTTGTCCCTGATGCGGTCTATGATGCTTGTGTGGTGGGTGGAGGTCTGGCCGGTCTGACCACGGCGCTTGAGCTTGCGCGCAAAGGCCGTTCCGTCATTCTGCTGGAGGCACAGCGCATAGGGTCGGGCGCTTCGGGCCGGAACGGCGGGTTTGTCTCCAATGGTTTTGCTTTGGGTTACGGCGATCTCAAGCGCCGCGTTGGTGCAGAAAGGGCGCGAGAACTCTTTCAACTTTCGCGCCGTGGAACCGAATATGTTCGTCAGCAGATTTCAGCGCATGCCCCTCATCTTTACATGGGAGCAGGCATGCTTCTTGCCACGCGACACAATGATCAAGGCGCATTGCAGTCATATGCGACAAGCCTGCAGACAGAAATAGATGAACCGGTTGAGTTTATATCTCAGCAAAGCCTTCAGCTCCTGTTGAAAACGGAACGGTATTTCTCTGCCATCAGCTTTGAACGCGCCTTCCACATTCACCCGCTGGGTTATTGCCTGCTGCTCGCCAGTCTCGCACGCCAGGCTGGTGCCCGCGTGGTGGAGGAGTGCCGTGCCGTGTCGGTGGCTGCCACCAAAACGGGTTTCAGCATTGCTACCGATCAGGGAGCAATCACCGCTGGATGTGTTGTGCACTGTACATCGGCCCTTGACCGGACTCTTCACCGCCCATCCGGCCGTGCTGTCCTGCCAGTTGCCACGTATATCGCTGTGACAGAGCCGCTCGAACAGCAGGTCATTCAAACACGGGCTGCTGTCGCAGACACTCGCAGGGCAGGAGACTACTACCGGCTGATTGCGGAAAGGCGATTGCTGTGGGGCGGCAAGATCACCACGCGCGTCATGCCGCCGGCACACCTCGCCGAAGTCATGAAGCGTGACATGGTTTCGGTTTATCCGGAACTCTCTGGTGTGCGCATGGACTATGCTTGGGACGGTCTGATGGCTTATGCCATCCACAAAATGCCCCTGATCGGCCAAGCGCAGGATGGGCAATGGTACGCTACCGCCTTTGGCGGGCACGGATTGAACACCACCGCAATGGCAGGGCTTCTGATTGCCGAAGCGATTACCAATGGTGAAGATTCATTCCGCCAATTTGCCCCGTTTGCGCCGGGGTTTGGAATTGGTCCTTTCGGCCGGCTGGGTGTCCAGGGATCATATTGGTGGATGCAAGCTCGTGATAAATGGGACGAATCGCGCCCACGCAAGCCCTGATCCAGCCCCTTATGGCAAGTATTGAAGCCGTTAAACGAGATGGCTATAAACCCGCCAAATCCGATCCGGCTGGAGAGCAAGTTTTATGTCTATGGTTCTCGATAAAGACTACGTTCCTTCCGACAAAGAGTCGTTCATGAATGAAAGGCAACGCGCTTTTTTCAAAAGCAAGTTGCTGAACTGGAAAGAAGATATTCTGCGGGAAAGCAAGGAAACCATTTCGCATCTGCAGGATGAAAACCATGTCCTGCCTGATGTGGCGGACCGCGCTTCGTCCGAAACTGACCGTTCGTTGGAACTGCGTACGCGCGACCGCCAGCGCAAGTTGATTTCCAAGATTGATGCGGCCTTGAAGCGTATCGATGATGGTTCTTACGGTTATTGCGAAGAGACCGGCGAACCGATCAGTCTTAAACGCCTTGACGCGCGTCCCATCGCTACGCTGTCAATTGAAGCGCAGGAACGCCACGAAAAGCGCGAGCGCGTTTACCGCGACGAGTAGTCTTACACAAAAAGATCGACCGGCTTGAAGCTTGTCACGTCGATCAGTCCTTTATCCGAGATCCTGAGTTCTGGAATCACGACCAGCGCCAGCAATGAATGTTGCATATAAGCGTTGTTGAGGTCACAACCGCACATTCTCATTGCTTTGACGATGTTGTCGGCTTTGACGGCGACTTTTTCGGCAGGCTCTTCTGACATCAAGCCGGCAATCGGCAGTTCAACCATAGCCAATTCGTGGCCTTCGCTGAACACTACTACGCCTCCACCCACCTGGCGCAATCTATTTGCGGCCAATGCCATGTCTGTTTTGCTCGTTCCCACTACAATCATGTGATGACTGTCGTGGGCCACCGTCGAAGCAACAGCACAGGGCCTGTTATAGCCGAAGCCTGAAACGAAAGCGTTGGTGACTTGCCCCGTGGCCGCATGCCGTTCCACCAAGGCGATCTGACAAATATCAGCCTTGCCATCCATTGCCACCAAGCCAGAGTTGACGGGAAGTTCAGCGATGATCTGCTTTGTCGGTGCCTGGTTTTCAAGAACCTGGATGACGCGCGCCTTGACCTGGTTTGCGCCTGCCGGGGCAGCAATGTCAAAATCCGGGGCCTCTAAATCGCGCTTCATGTGAACCGTATTTTTCGCCTCAGGCGGATAGCGAAAGGCCGGGAACGTGGCGTCGAGCCTGCCGTTCTCGGCGAGAATCCGGCCCTGTGCCATGACAAGCTCCACGGGCAAGGCGACAAGATCAGACGTCAACACCACGTCGGCGCGCCTTCCCGGCGTTATCGAACCCAGTTCGCGCTCAAGGCCGAAATGAGTGGCGGTGTTCAGGGTGGCCATCTGAATGGCCGTGACCGGCTTCAAGCCTTTTTCAATGGCATGACGCAAGACGCGGTTCATGTGGCCTTCGTTGACCAGGGTGCCGGAATGACAATCATCCGTACACAGAATGAAATTGCGCGGATCGAGACCTTGCTCTGTGACGGCCTTGATCTGTGTTTCAACGTCATACCAGGCGCTGCCCAAGCGCAGCATGGCGCGCATGCCCTGTCTGACGCGCGCGACGGCGTCCTCAACGCGCGTGCCTTCGTGGTCATCTGCTGCTCCGCCCGCCACATAGGCGTGGAATGCATTTCCCAAATCCGGAGAGGCATAATGCCCGCCGACTGTCTTTCCTGCGCGCTGGGTAGCAGCCATCTCGGCCAACATGTCGGCATCGCCGTTGATGACACCCGGAAAGTTCATCATTTCTCCGAGGCCAACAATATTGGGCCATGTCATCGCCTCAGCCACATCTCTTGGAGTGATAATGGCGCCCGGCGTTTCAAGCCCCGGCGCGGAAGGCACGCAGCTCGGCATTTGCACCAGCACATTCAGGGGCAGGGCGGCGGCCTCGTCGTGCATCAGGCGGACCCCGGCGAAGACCCAATACATTCGCAATCTCGTGGGGATCGATGAACATCGACGTGGTGCCATGGGGTACCACCGCGCGGGCAAACTGCGTGACGGTGAGCATGCCGCTTTCGACATGCATATGGCCATCGCAGAAGCCTGGACAGGCGTAGCGTCCGCCAGCATCAATGATTTTTGTCTTGGGACCGATACAGTGACTGGCGTCACCGCCGACGAAGGCGAAGCGTCCGTGACTGATGGCGATATCCGTGCCGGGAATGATTTCGCCGGAGTGCACATTCACCCACCTGGCATTCCTGATTACGGTGTCGGCGGCTTTGCGGCCATAGGCCACGGCCACAAGGTCAGGGCCGCAGTCAGCCCAGGATTTCAGTGTCGTCATGCCCTATCATTCAACAGGGCTTTTGCCTCGTCAAACAGGCTCTGGCAGGAAGCGGCCAAGACATTGCCGCCCTGCGTTTCATCCTTGCCATCCCATGTGCCGACGATGCCGCCGGCGCCGCGGATGATGGGGAGCAGGGCTGCAATGTCGTAAGATTGCAGGCCGGCATCGAGCGCCAGGTCCAGATGGCCAGCAGCCAGCAAGGCAAAGAAATAGGCGTCACCGCCATAGCGCATCATTTTCACAGCATTACGGAGCTGATCGAATTGTTTGGGGCTTTTGTAGAGATGGGGTGAGGTCGTGCCAGCGAGGGCTTCATTCAAGCTATTCTTGGGCGTTGCGCATCGGATCCTTTGCGTATCGCCCGCACGCCGGTGAAATGATGCTTCGGCGCTGCCGAAATAAACATCATCGACGAAAGGCTGAGACATGACCCCGATGAAAGGCTGGCCGTCGCGGTAGAGGCCGATCAGCGTGGCCCATGTGGGAATGCCGATGACAAAGGAACGGGTGCCGTCGATGGGGTCAAGAACCCAGGTGTAGGCCGAGGTTCCCTGCTTCACGCCGAACTCTTCGCCAATGATGCCGTGCGTTGAGTATGTGCTTTCAATCAGCTGGCGGATGACGCGTTCTGCAGCGCGGTCGCCTTCAGTGACAGGATCCCAGCCCTTTCCCAACTTGTTGTCGATCGCCAGCGGTTTGCGGAAATGGGGCAAAATGGCTTCCCCCGCAGCAGTGGCGAGTCGCAGCGAGAAGGCCGTAAGTTCTTGAATTTCAGCATTATTGGGCATTTTAAAAGTCATCTCGTCTATTTATTGTGCAATGCAACAAAGGCCTATTGGCCATGTAAGAATCGCATGTCTTTAATAACTGATTGCTTTACATAGCTTTATTAGGATTTTTTGGCGAATTATGATCGAATTTGAAAAATCTTGATCGTTTTTTGAGTTCATTTTGCTTGAAATGTTTGTGCTGCACCGCCAGATTGACTTCGTGAGATGACGGGCTCCGGCCCTCTCTTACAGCCCTTCTTGGGCGTTTCCTCCCTAGACTTGGGCCGATCACGAAAGTGCATCGGCCCCTTTTTTATTCAGCTGCCAATGAATAGTGGCCCGAGCTCTTGTATTCATTCATTATTTTCCCGAGCTTCGTAGCCAACCGGTCAAAGATCAGTTTGATCGCGCTAAAACTGGGAAGGCGTTCCAGCGTCTGTTCATTCATGTACAGATTGCGATTTACTTCCAGCTGGATTGCGTGCCGGCCATGGTGCGGCGCACCATATGCTTCCGTGATGAACCCTCCAGCGTAAGGCCGGTTGCGCACCAGATGGAGCCCTTCTCCCGTCAAAAAAGTTTCTACTGCGTCTGAAATTTCAGCGGCACAAGCCGTGCCGAAGCGATCGCCCATCACCACATCCACCTGTGTTGACGTCGCGGCCACTGGACGGGCCGCAGTCGAAGGCATGGAATGACAATCCATCAGCAACACGATCCCTGTCGCCGCCTGTCCTTCGTGGAGTAGTGCGTTCAACGTGCGATGATAAGGTTTGTATATGTTTTCGATGCGGCGAATGGCTTCGGCGAGAGGAATACGACCGCGATAAATTTCCAGCCCTTCGCCGGCGAACCGCGGTATGGTCCCAAAACCTGCCGCTACGCGGGGCGAGCCCGGGTTCATGTAGCCGGGAAGTGGCTCAGAAAAGAGCCGTGCGTCGAGTTCGTATGGTTCGCGATTGAGATCGAGGAAGGCGCGTGAAGCGAGGGCCCGCAACATGGGGGCACCAGCCTCTACGCAGCCCAGGAAAAGATCATCGACATGGCTGTCTTCGGAAGCCCTGAGATCGCGCATTCCCAAACGCGACATTTGCAAAAGCTCGGCAGGAAGGTGAGTTCCAGAATGCGGGGAGCTAAAAACCAACGGTACGCTCCAGCGCGCAGGCGCAACCAATTCGAACAAGTGGTCAGTCATCAGGTGTCCGTTTCACCGCTTTTGACGGCAGTGGAGAGTATGCGAGCGGGCCCGATAAAAGTCCATTGGGAATGGTTCACACGGTGTTTACCTGATATGCAGTACGCTTCGGACTTCTTGGCTGCGTCTGGGGTTACACCTTGACCTGCGAAGTGTGTTTTGTTGATAAGGTCGCATGGTGAAGATACTACTTGCAGAAGATGATGACGACTTGCGGCGTTTTCTAGTGAAAGCGCTTGAAAAGGCGGGCCACAAAGTCACGTCGTTCCCGGAGGGTGCTTCGGCCTATGAGGAAGTGAAACACCATAATTTTGATCTTCTTCTCACCGATATTGTCATGCCGGAAATGGACGGCATCGAACTGGCCAGGCGGGCCTCCGAACTTGATCCTTCGATGAAGATCATGTTCATCACCGGTTTTGCGGCGGTTGCGCTCAACCCGGATTCCAATGCGCCGAAAGACGCCAAGGTTCTGTCAAAACCGTTCCACTTGCGCGACCTCGTCGACGAAGTGAACCGGCTGATGGCCGCCTGAAGGCTTCAATTTTCCGTCGCTTGCATTGGCTGCACTTCACCGATATAGGCAGCGCCCATACCGCATGTCACCAGTGGGTGGTTAGCTCAGCGGTAGAGCATTACCTTGACATGGTAAGGGTCACAGGTTCGATCCCTGTACCACCCACCATTCTCTTCACGAAAGATATTCTGTTCGACCATCCGCGAGTATGCTGGAAACGAAATCCGGAATACGAAGTCCGGCCTTGACCTTGGCTTCGAGCGCCGCTTCGGCAGCCCGCACTTCTTGAAGTTTTTTTGCAGTTTCCTCGGCCAATCCGCGAGGAATAACGACGACCCCATCTTCATCACCAACGAGAATGTCGCCCGGCTCGATCGTTACCCCACCCATGACGACAGTTAAGCCCACTGTGCCAGGTCCGTTTCGCGCAGGCGAATTGGGGGAAAGCCCGCGTGAGAAGATGGGCAACCCCACAGAACGCAAGCCTGCGCCATCGCGCACCACGCCATCGGTAACAAAAGCGATTGCTCCGCAGTTCTTTGCCATGCCAACCAGCAGGTCACCTGTAACGGCGGCCCCAAGGTAGGAACCCGTAGCCGCCACAAGCACATCGCCCGGCTGCACCACCTGCAGCGCACCGAATACAGCGAGATTGTCGGCGGGCCCTGCATTGCACGTGATAGCCACGCCACAAAAGCTGCTGTTGCTGGCATCCAGCGGTTTGATGCCAATATCGAGGGCGCCTGAACCTCCCATCGCATCGACCAGGTGACCAGTTGCGGCGCCCGCAAATTGCTTTACGAGATCATGCGCTTGGACGTGGAAAATTGCGCTGTATTCGCAAGAGCGGCGGATCAGTAATCATGATGGTTCATCCAGGAAGTTTTTGACTGAACGGACCATGGACCAGCGGCCCTGTTGATTGCAATTGGGTTTGTACTATCGTTGTGAGATAAAATCCTGGCAAACAGGAGTGATATTCTTTAGGGAAATCCATGCGCAGAAACTGGCGGGAGACGTGCTACAGCGTGGATGCAACCCGCGCCGAAGCCAAGCGGCGATTGCCTCTCCCGGTTTTTGACTTCGTCGATGGCGGGGCTGAACGGGAATGGACCCTAGCCCAAAATGAAGCCGGGTTCCGTAGCATAAGTATTTTGCCGCGCCCTCTGAATGGAACAGTCACGCGCGATTTGTCGATCACCTTGTTCGGCAAGCGCCTGTCGATGCCAGTGCTCATTGGCCCCACCGGTCTTGCTGGACTTAATGTGGCCGAAGGGCGAGCTGGCTGCCGCCCGCGCGGCAGCATCAGCTGGAACTGCCTATTGCCTGAGCCATGGTTCCGTGTGCCGGCTGGAAGACGTTGCTGATGCGGGCGCGCCGCGCTGGATGCAGGTTTTCATCTACCGTGACCGTGGCTTTACCAAAGAGCTGGCTGAACGTGCCGCTGCTGCAGGATATGACGCCCTCGTGCTTACAACCGACAATCAAATGCTCGGTAACCGGGAGCGTGACATCCGCAACGGATTTTCAATTCCGCCAAAGTTCGGCCTCGTGGACATGATCGCCATGGCGGGCAAAGTCCCATGGTTGCGCCGCATGGTTCCGGAATTATCGCAGCATCACCTTTGGCAACTATGTGCGGGAGGGAGAGAAAATCGACATTGGCAGTCTGGCGAAGCGGATGTCTTCCCTGCTCGACACGTCGATGTCCTGGAAAGATGTTGAGTGGCTGCGAAACATATGGAAGGGACCGCTGATCCTCAAGGGCACTTTGCATCCCGACGAGGCAACCGAAGCCATTGCGCGTGGTGCCGACGGCGTGATTGTGTCCAACCACGGCGGACGTCAGTTGGATGGCGCGGCCGCCGCCATTGATGCCTTGCCGTCAATTGTTGAAGTTGTGGGCGGCCGGGTTCCAGTGCTTATGGATGGTGGAATCCGCAGGGGTTCCGACGTCGTGAAAGCACTTTGTCTTGGCGCTTCCGGCTGCCTCATTGCGCGGCCGCAATTATGGGGACTGGCAGTTGCCGGAGAGCAGGGCGTTGCGCACGTGCTGGAAATCTTTCGCCGCGAGATAGACCGCAACATGGCACTCATGGGGGCGGGCACTATTAGAGAATTGAGTTCAGACCTGATTCTGCGGCACCCTTCAACGCAACATCCAGGAAATTAGCATGCCCAATTTTCCAATCGTCGACAGTCACGTCCACCTCTATGACGTAAAGCGCCTCACCTATAGCTGGCTCACGGGTGTACCGAAAATTAACCGCACTTATCTTTTGGAAGATTTTGACAAGGCGCGGGCCAAGGTCAACGTCGACAAGATGGTGTTCGCCGAAGTTGCTGTTGATCCTGGGCTGCATATCGAGGAGGCGAAATTTGTACAGGAAATGGCCGACAGTGATGCAAGGCTCAGCGGAATTGTGGCCCACTTGCCGTTGGAAAAGGGTCCCGAGGTGGAGCGCGAAATCGGCGTGCTCAAAAAAATGCGGAATGTGAGAGGCATCCGGCGGCTGATTGAGACGGAGCGAAATCCCGCCTTTTGTCTTGAGCCGCAATTCCTGAGCGCGTTGCGATTGCTGCCGAAGCATGACCTGACATTCGACATTTGCGTAAAACATACGGCCATGGCTTACGCGATCGAATTGGTGAAACGCTGTCCGGAAGTCTCATTTGTACTGGACCATATTGGGAAGCCAGACATCAAGAACGGTCTGCGCGAACCGTGGTGGGGCCAAATCAAGGAACTGGCACGGTTTCCCAATGTCGTCTGCAAGATTTCGGGCGTTGTCACTGAGGCAGACCACCAGTCATGGAAGGCAGAGCAGGTCAAGCCCTATGTGGCGCATGTCATAGAAAGCTTCGGGTTCAACCGTGTCATGTACGGGAGCGACTGGACCGTTTCGGAACTGACACATCCTTATCCCGTCTGGGTGGATATCTTGGATGACGTGGTGAAGGGGTCATCCGAAGACGAACTCCGCAAGCTGTACCGCGAAACGGCGATACAGACGTATCGTCTGCCTGCCTGAGGAGAAGGCACTCGGTTATCGATCTGCTTTGTTTGAATGGTCCCGCACCCGCGAATGCCACTCGAATCGGCGCGGCGTGATCGGGTTCACGACATTCTGAAACATGGGAGGCGGCCTTCTTCCAAAAGACTCGACCCCCTAAAATGCCAGAGCCTAATTGTTGAAATGGAATGAGTTCTGGAAGTTGAAAACTTCGTCATTTGCAGCCGTCATCCGGCCTCGAAGCCGCTCCCTGAGGTGATATATGTTTTTTTGAAGCAGATAATGATTGACTCATCATACCAGTTGTGAAAAGAACCCGCGCAACAAGAAATCTAACAAGGGAGAGACTGTCCATGACCAAAATCGCGCTGTTTGGAGCGGGCGGCAAAATGGGCATGCGCCTCGGCGCCAATCTCAAGAATTCCGATTACACCGTGGCTCCCGTGGAAGTGGGTGAGGCTGGCAAGGCGCGTCTCAGCAGTGAACTGGGCTGGCAGGCCACGCCTGTCGATCATGCGCTGGAAGGGGCCGAGATCGTGGTGCTCGCGGTGCCGGATACGGCCATCGGCAAGGTAGCGCATTCGATCATCGACAAGCTGAAGCCCGGCACCATGATCATCATCCTGGATGCGGCGGCACCCTATGCCGGCCATTTGCCGGAGCGCAAAGACATCACTTATTTCGTCACCCATCCGTGCCATCCGCCGATCTTCAATGACGAGACCGACATGAAGGCCAAGCTCGACCGCTTCGGCGGTGTCGCAGCAAAGCAGGCTATCGTCTGCTGCCTGATGCAGGGGCCGGAGAGCGATTACGCCAGGGGCGAGGCCGTAGCCAAGACCATCTGGGCCCCGGTCATGCGCTCGCACCGCCTCACTGTTGAACAACTCGCGCTGCTCGAACCAGGACTGGCTGAAACCGTCACCGCCTCGCTGCTCGATGTGATGCGTGAAGCGATGGATGAAGTGGTGCGCCGCGGCGTGCCCGAACAAGCCGCGCGCGACTTCATCCTCGGCCACATGAACATTCTGGCCGCCGTGATTTTCAAGGAACAGCCTGGCGTGTTCTCCGATGCCTGCAACAAGGCCATCGAATTCGGCAAGCCGGTGCTGATGCGCGACGACTGGAAGCGCGTCTTCGAGCCCGGTGAGATCGCAGCTTCGATCAAGCGCATTACCTAGACCACCAAAAACAAAAACCAAATTCATCGACAAGGAGGAAACCAAGATGAATATGAACCGCCGTTCCACCGTTCTGCTGCTCGCCGCAGCGCTCGCTCTCTCGACCAGCGCGATCTCGGCCCGCGCCGCCGATCTCATCGCCATCATCACGCCTTCGCCGGACAATCCGTTCTTCAAGGCGGAAGCTGATGGTGCGGCTGCCAAGGCCAAGGAGCTGGGCTATGACACGCTCGTCGCCTCGCATGACGATGACGCCAACAAGCAGTCGCAGCTGATCGACACGGCCATTGCCCGTGGCGCCAAGGCCATCATTCTCGACAATGCCGGCGCTGACGCGACCGTCGCTGCCGTGAAGAAGGCCAAGGACGCAGGCATTCCCTCGTTCCTCATCGACCGTGAAATCAACGCCACCGGCGTTGCCGCGGCGCAGATCGTTTCCAACAACTACCAGGGCGCCCAGCTCGGTGGCCAGGAATTCGTCAAGCTGATGGGCGAGAAGGGCACCTTCGTTGAGCTCGTCGGCAAGGAGAGCGACACCAATGCCGGCATCCGCTCCAAGGGCTATCACGATGTGATCGACGCCTATCCGGATCTCAAGATGGTCGCCCAGCAGTCGGCCAACTGGAGCCAGAAGGAAGCCTTCGACAAGATGGAAACCATCCTGCAGGCCAATCCGGACATCAAGGGCGTGATCTCGGGCAATGACACCATGGCCATGGGTGCCATCGCGGCACTTCAGGCGGCCGGCAAGAAGGACGTGATCGTGGTGGGCTTCGACGGCTCAAACGACGTGCGTGACTCGATCCTGGCCGGCGGCATCAAGGCCACTGTGCTGCAGCCGGCCTATGCCGAAGCGCAGCTCGCGGTGACCCAGGCCGACGACATGATCAAGAACAAGAAGGCCCCGGCGCAGGAAAAGCAGCTGAAGGATTGCGTGCTGATCAATGCCGACAATGCCAAGCAGCTTGAAACCTTCGCGCTGAAGTAATTCAGGCGTAACTGAAGCGGGGCGGCTTTCTTCCTTCCTTTGGCCGCCCCGTTCTTTTGGTAATGCACATGCCCCGTTTGAACACTGCCGTAGTCCTGTGCTGCTGCCTTGCTTTGCTGTCCGGCTGCAAGATCATTGCAACGGCCGACAAGCACAAATCTGCCTCGGTCAATTCCGCGCAAGCGCCTGACAAGGGCTTCGATGCCAAGGTGGCCGAGCTCTGGCCAGCCAAGGTGCTGCCCTACGCCCAAGGCAAGGCCGGCAAGTTCCAGGATGTGCAGGCGGCAATTGCCGCCAATGCCGACCAGGGCGGCGCCAAATATGGCTACCGCGAAAAGGGCGACTCCAATCCCTGGACCTTGATCGCCCAGATCGACGGCAAGATCGTCGCCGCCAATACCGAAAGCCGCGCCGCGACGATTGATGTCGATGTCGACGGTGACGGCAAAGCCGACGCACAAATCCAGATCGGTCCTGTGCTGCGCGGCACGGCGATCCGCGATGTGCTGGATTTCATCAGCTTCAATGATTTCACCAACCAGATTGACTTTGCCCAGTTCGGCAAGGCTTTCAACACCTACGCCAATGAGCACGTGCTGAAGCCAGTGCCGCGTGACGCGCTGGTGGGCAAGACGGTTTCCGCGCTGGGGGCCTATGCGCTGCCGATGACCGGACAACTTCCGCTGGTCACGCCTCTAAGATCGAGGTGAAGTGATGGCCGGGAATGACACCATTCTGCATCTCGAAGGCGTGACCAAGGTCTATTCCGGCACAGTGGCGTTGAAGAACGCTTCGATCGATATCCGCAAAGGCGCGGTCAATGTGCTGGTGGGCGAGAATGGGGCCGGCAAGTCGACGATGATGAAAATCATCGCCGGGGTGGAACAGCCCACACTCGGCAAGATCCTGCTGGACGGCAGGGAAGTGCATTTCAACCGCCCCGCCGATGCGGAAGCCCAGGGCATCTGCATGGTGTTCCAGGAACTCAATCTGCTCGGCAATCTCACCGTGGCCGAGAATATCTTCATGTCGCGCGAAGTGACGGCCGGTGGCATTTACATCAACCACAAGGAACAGGAGCGCCGCGCACTCGAGATCCTCAATCGCCTGGAAGCCGGCATCCGGCCGGATATGCTGGTGGAAGACCTGATGATCGGCCAGCAGCAGCTGGTGGAAATCGCCAAGGCCGTGTCGCTCAATTCCCGCATCATCATTTTCGACGAGCCGACCTCGGCGCTGTCCGCATCCGAAGTTGATGTCTTGTTCCGCGTCATCGCCGATCTGAAGGCGCAGGGCGTGGCCATCGTCTACATCTCGCACCGGCTGGAAGAGCTGATCCGCATCGGCGACTACATCACCGTGCTGCGCGATGGCGCTGTCACCGGGTCGGAGTCGATGAAGAATGTCGATACCCGCTGGATCATCCGCCAGATGATCGGTTCCGACGCCAAGGATTTCTCCAAGGCTCAGAATATTGATTTCGGCGACCAGATCTTCGCCTGCCATGACATTTCACTGCCGCGCCGCACCGGCGGCTTGGCGGTGGATCATGTTGGCTTCTCGGTGCGGGCTGGTGAGATCTTCGGCATTTACGGCCTGATGGGAGCGGGGCGCAGCGAATTGCTGGAATGCATTGTCGGCCGACATCCGCAGGCAACAGGCACCATCGCCATTAGTGGCAAGGATGTGTCGAAGAAGGATACGGCAAGCCGCATCGCCGCCGGGCTGGCGCTCATCCCGGAAGACCGGCAGCGCGACGGCTTGGTGACCATTCTTTCGATTGCCAGCAATCTGACGCTCTCCTCGCTGAAGAAACTGGCACGTTTCATCCATATCCGCCCGCAGGCCGAGGCGGCCCAGGTCAAACAGGCGATCCAGGACCTGTCGATCAAGGCGCCGCATCCGGATTTTGAAGTCTCCTCGCTCTCCGGCGGCAACCAGCAGAAAGTCGTGATCGGCAAGGCGCTGATGACGCGACCGAAGGTGCTGCTGATGGATGAGCCCAGCCGCGGCATCGATGTGGGCGCCAAGGCGGATGTGTTCCGCACCATGCGCAAGCTGGCAGCCGAGGGCTTGGGCATCATCTTCGTCACCTCCGATCTCGATGAGGTGATGGCGCTGTCCGACCGGATCGGGGTGATGAGCAATGGCAAGATGATCGATGTGTTTGAACGCGGCAAGGTGAACGAGACCGATGTGGTCGCTGCTTCGGCTGCCGGTCACAAGAAGGGAATGGCGGCATGAGTGCCCAGGCTGCAGGCGCAACAAAATCAATCGATGGCGGCACCATCCTGCTGCAGCTGATGAAGCTACGCACTTTCATTGCGCTCTTCGCCGTGTTGATCTTCTTTTCCATTTTCGCGCCCAACTTCCTCAGCAGTGCCAATTTCGCGTTAATGTCGAAACATGTGGCGCAGAATGCCTTTCTGGCGCTGGGGATGACTTTCGTCATCATCACCGGCGGGATCGACCTGTCGGTGGGTTCCATCGTCGGCCTGTGCGGCATGGTGGCCGGCGGCCTGATCCTCGACGGCATCGACCTTCCCGGCGGCTGGACCATCTATTTCAACATCTATGAAGTGTTTCTGGTCACGCTGATCGTCGGCGTGGCGATCGGCGGGATCAACGGCCTGCTGATCACCAGACTGAATGTGGCGCCGTTCATTGCCACCTTGGGCACGCTTTATGTCGCGCGTGGCGCCGCACTGCTGCTCTCTGGTGGCTCAACGTTCCCGAACCTGGTGGGCAATCCGGAATTCGGCACGCAGGGCTTCGGCTGGCTGGGCGCGGAACGCATCCTCGGCCTGCCCATCTCGGTGTGGCTGCTGGTCGTGCTGGCGCTGGTCACCGCCTATGCCGCCCGCTTCACGCCTCTGGGCCGCCATGTCTTCGCGGTGGGCGGCAATGAACGCGCCGCACGCATGTCCGGCGTGCGTGTCAACCGGGTGAAGATGGCGGTCTACATGTTCTCCGGATTCTGCGCCGCTCTGGTGGGCCTCATTGTGTCGTCCGAACTGATGGCCTCGCACCCTGCGACCGGAGAGAGCTTCGAATTGAATGCCATTGCCGCAGCCGTGCTCGGCGGCACATCGATGTCGGGCGGGCGCGGCACCGTGGGCGGCACCATCATTGGTGCCTTTGTGATCGGCATCCTTTCCGATGGCCTGGTGATGATGAATGTCAGCGAGTTCTGGCAGATGGTCATCAAGGGCCTTGTCATCATCTTCGCGGTCGTGATTGATCAGGCCCAGCGCCGCCTGCAGCAGCGGGTGACGCTGATGCAAATGGCAAAGGTGGGATAATGGCAAATCTGCGCGGAGCAATGATCGGATGCGGTTTCTTCGCCATGAACCATCTTCATGGCTGGAAACAGTCCAAGGGTGTCGATATCGTCGCCATCTGCGACCGCTCACCTGAGCGCCTGAAGATTGCGGGAGATGCCTTTGGCATCAGCGCGCGCTACCAGGACGCGGCTGAGATGATGGCCAAGGAAAAGCTGGATTTCGTGGACGTTGCCACCACCGCGCCGACCCACCGCGCGCTCTGTGAGCTCGCCGCTTCCAACAAGCTGGCGGTGATCTGCCAGAAGCCTTTTGCACCCACGCTGGACGACGCTAAGGCCATTGTCGCGGCCTGTGCGAAAGCTGGCGTGCCGCTAATGGTTCATGAAAACTTCCGCTGGCAGTCTCCCATCATGAGAGTGAAGCATGTAGTGGATTCAGGCGAGATCGGCGAGATTTTCTGGGGCCGCATCTCGTTTCGTTCTGGTTACGATGTCTTCGCCGGCCAGCCCTATCTGGCAGAGGGCAAGCGCTTCATTGTCGAGGATCTGGGCATCCACGTATTGGACGTGGCCCGCTTTCTGCTGGGCGACGCCCTGAATGTCAGCGCCCGCACCACTCGGGTTAATCCGAATATCAAGGGCGAAGATGTCGCCACGATGTTGCTTGATCACGGCCATGGCGTGACCTCGACAGTGGATTGCTCCTATTCGACCAAGCAGCGGCCTGAGGGTTTCCCGGAAACGGTGATCGAGCTTGATGGCTCAGAAGGGTTCGCTGCGACTTGCGCTTGGCTACAAGCTCACGGTGACCTCAGCCAAGGGCATGCGCCATGAGGATGTCTCGCCACCACTTCTGCCCTGGGCTTCAAAGCCCTGGCACAATATTCAGGAGAGCGTGGCACTCATCGAGCAACATTGGGTGGATTGCCTCAAGGCAGGCAGGGAGCCGGACACATCAGGCCGAGACAATCTCAAGACTTTTGCCCTTGTTGAAGGCGTCTACCAGTCGGCCGCGAGCGGGCTGACGGTGCAACTCAGCTCGCTGCTGGGATAGTTCTGCCATGGCCGCCGGGCACATAAAGCGCGCGCGACCGTTCCAGATGTTTGACCATCGCCGCTTCGGCCGCATCGGCATCATGGGCCGCCAGATGCGAAATGATCTCTTCATGTTCGGCCAGCGTATATTTTTCCTTGCCGGTCCAGATCAGCATTTCGCTGTGATAAACCTTGAGCCAACCCAACATCGCCTCACTCACGGCAGTGAAGATCGGATTGCGCGAGACGCGAGCGATCTGTGTGTGAAAGTGCATGTCCGCGGCGATAAATTTCTCCGGATCTCCAATCAGGCGACGTTGTTCGTCCAGTGTGGTGCGCAACTGCTTCAGGTCGCTATCCGCTGCGCGCGTTGCTGCTTCTCGCACCATGCCACGCTCAAAGAAGATGCGGGCGGACTTGAGGTGTTCCAAAGAATCCGCCGAAAGAGACAGGATGATTTGAGCCGATTGATCAACCTGCTGCATAAGGGACTGTGGCGTCAGTTCCAGAACCCGGGCACGTTCGCCATGGTTGATTTCGACAAGACGCATGCTGGCCAGCTGCTGCATGGCTTCGCGGATGGCTGGCCGGCCCACTTCAAAGCGGACCATCAATTCGCGTTCCGATGGCATGAGACTGCCTGGTGTCTTCTCGCCGGACACGATCAGCTGTTTCAGCCGCTCAAAAACCTCGTCCGAAAGTTTGCGCTTCGAAATCCGTTCCGAATTGCTCATGATTTTATGGCTGCTCCTACCCAGACGTTCAGATATCATACCAGCCTTGCCGCATGACGAAAGCCCAGTCCTTTATTACCCTTACCTATCTGATCGAGACGCCTGGCAGCCCTGAAAAGCTGGCACAGAAGATTGCCTCTGACCAGTCGACTGGAACATTTGTGCCAGTTCCGGGAGAGACCGAGGAGTTGAGAAACCGCGTGGCCGCGCGCGTGGTGGCATTTCGCGCTCTGTCTCCGAGCGCCACCGCTTCATTTCCAAGTGTAGAGGCCGGACCCTTCAACCGCGCCGAAGCGGATATAGCGTTTCCCTTTGAGGCCGTCGGCACCGATCTGGTGGCTTTGATGACCATTGCCATTGCTGGCGTTTATTCAATCAAGGGCTTTAGCGGCATTCGTGTGACCGACATGAAGCTTCCCGGAATTTGGCAAAGCATGGCCGGGGCCACAATTCGGTATCGCCGGTTCGCGCCGTCTGACCGGCGTGCAAGGAAGGCCGATTATTGGGACCATCATCAAACCAGCGCTGGGGCTGCGTCCCCTGGAAACGGCTGCCCTCGTCAAGGAAGTGATTGAGGCTGATGTCGACTTTATAAAGGACGACGAGAAACTGATGTCGCCCTCCTATTCGCCGCTCGCGGAGCGCGTGAAGGCGATCATGCCGATGATCTTGGAGCGGGAACAGAGGACGGGCAAGAAGGTCATGTATGCCTGGGGCATTTCGGCAACGGATCCCGACGAGATGATGCGGAATCACGATGTGGTGCTGAAGGCTGGTGGCAATTGCGCCGTTATCAATATCAATTCAGTCGGCATGGGTGCCATGGCTTTTCTGCGTAAGCGTTCGAGCCTTGTGCTGCATGCGCATCGCAATGGCTGGGACATTCTCACGCGCCATCCTGGCCTTGGCATGGACTTCAATGTCTATCAGCAATTCTGGCGGCTTCTCGGCGTCGACCAGTTTCAGATCAATGGCATCGCGGTGAAATACTGGGAGCCGGATGAGAGCTTTGTCCATTCGTTCAGGGCATTGGCTTCTCCGCTGTTTTCTGATGCGGACCTGCCATTGCCCGTGGCGGGCTCGGGGCAGTGGGGTGGGCAGGCGCCCGAAACCTATGAGCGCACGGGCCAGACGCTGGATCTCATGTATCTTTGTGGTGGTGGCATCGTCTCGCATCCTGGCGGTCCTGGTGCAGGGGTGCGAGCGGTAAAGCAGGCGTGGGAGGCGGCCGTTCAGGGCATTCCGCTTGCAACTTACGCCAAGGATCACGCAGAACTTGCCCAATCCATCGCCACCTTTTCGGGCGGCAAGGGCGCATGAGAAAACTGCTTTCCTTTTATGGAGATGATTTTACGGGCTCGACGGACGTCATGGAGGCGCTTGCCAGTCACGGTATCAACACCGTGTTGTTTACCCGGCTTCCAACGTCGCAAGAGGCAGCCCCTTTTTCGCAGTATGAGGCCATTGGCCTTGCGGGTACCAGCCGAAGCCAGACACCAGATTGGATGGATGTCACATCTTCCTGTCATTTTTGAATGGCTCAAGGCACAGGATGCCCGTTTCTGCCACTACAAGGTTTGTTCAACCTTTAACTCAAGTCCCAATATCGGCAGCATTGGGCGCGCGACCGAGATAGGGCTGCGCGTGTTCGGTCAAAAGCGGGCTTCTCTCGTCATCGGCGCACCACAGCTTAAACGCTACACTTTTGCTGGTCATCTTTTCGCGGCTTACCAAGGCAAGACCTATCGCATCGACCGGCACCCAGTGATGAGTGTTCATCCGGTAACGCCCATGCATGAAAGTGACGTGTTGCGCCACCTCGCTTTGCAGACTGAAGCCCCCGTTGATCTTCTGGATGTCTACAATCTCAAAACACAACGTGAAGCTGGTGAGGCATTGCTGCATCTACCGCCACAAAGCTTGCCGCTGTTGATAGGATCTTCCGGTATTGAATACGCTCTGATGGCGGGTCTTCGAAATGATCCTTCTGCGCGTTTTGTCCCAGTTCCCGCTGTTGACCAGATGTTGATTATTTCCGGCAGCGTTTCTCCGACGACAGAACGCCAAATTGCCTTCGCCATAGCGCGCGGATTTGTGCCGGTTCCGGCCAATGCTCTGGATCTTGCGAACGGCCACATTGCGGGCTGCTTGGAAAGCGCTAAGGTAATTCTGAAGGAAGGCAAAAGCCCGCTTATCTATTCCGCACGTGGTCCTTCATCCGACCGGGGGGATGCCTTGAAATCCATGGTTGCTGGACGGGAAACCCTGTCAAAATCACTGGGAAAAATTGCGCGATATCTGGTTAAAGAATTCAAATTGCGCCGCCTTGTCATCGCGGGGGGCGACACCTCCAGTCATGCGCTGGGCGAGCTCGATGTCTACGCTCTGACAACGCGTTTTCCTCTGGTTGAAACGCCAGGCTCTCCTCTGTGTACTGCTTGGTCCGGACATTCCGATTCTCAAGAGCTGGAAATTGCGCTGAAGGGCGGACAGGTCGGTGGCGATGATTATTTTGTGAAGCTGCGCGACGGTTTGGCGTGACCAAGATGTTTCCCTGGATAGGGACGTCGTGGAAGATGAACAAAGTGCGGCCGAGGCGGAGGTGGTTGCGCGAAGTAGCGTGCGACAAGATAGTATTGCCATAACTACAAAGTGCACAAGATGCCCGCGACGGAACCTAATGTTATTCAAAGCATTTCATGCAATGACCTGATCAATTCGTCTTGTTGGAATCCGGATTAGGATTATGACAAAGCTTACTGAAGGAGATTGCTGAATGAAGATGACCGGCAGTGAAACGATTAATGCTTCCCGCCAAACGGTTTGGAGGGCGCTCAATGATCCCACCGTACTCAAGCTCGCGATACCTGGCTGTGAGAGCGTCGTTCAGAATTCGCCCACTGACCTTTCGGCGAAGGTTTCTGTCAAACTCGGGCCTGTAAAAGCCAAGTTTGCCGGAGCAGTTAAACTCTCTGATATCGTGGTGCCGGTTAGTTATCGCATATCTGGCCAAGGCCAAGGGGGGCTCGCCGGCTTTGCCTCCGGCGGAGCAAATGTGAAACTGAGTGTATTGTCGGAGAGGCAGACGCTCATGGAATATGATGTCGATGCTCAGGTTGGCGGGAAGCTTGCGATGCTAGGATCACGTCTGATTGATGCCAGCGCCAAGAGTCTGGCGCAACAATTTTTCACCAAGTTCGCTGCAATTGCGGCGGCCATGGATAAAGACAACACAGATACGAATGCTGTCACCAAGAAAGTGCGTGTAAAAAAATCTGGCAAAGTTGCAGAGCCAAAATCAAAAAAGGGTTCTCTTCGCAAGCCCAAGAAAACGGCACCAAGCAAGCGCACGAAGAAGACAAAAACGGTGAGAAAGAAATAGTTTCGCTATATCTGGTTGGATATAGTGCATTGTTTGCGATACATAATTTGCTTCAATCTCCGTACGTCACTCTTGACGTCTAAGTTTCGCAGGCAGAACATGCCCTCCAAAGAGAGCGGAGACTCTCTCCGTTCCGGGAGGAGAAGAATAGATGCCATCGATCAAGTTCAAGCTGAACGGCAGAGCCGTTTCCGGCGATATCGAAGGTCGCACGCTGCTTGTTGAATTCATTCGTGATAAGCAAGGACTTACCGGAACACATGTAGGATGTGACACCAGCCAGTGCGGCGCATGCGTTGTGCATGTGAACGGTAAGGCGGTCAAAAGCTGCACGATGTTTGCGGCGGCTTGTGATGGCGCGGATGTCGTCACGATTGAAGGCCTTGCTTCAAATGGCCATCTTCACCCCATGCAGGAGGCATTTCGGGAAAATCATGGTCTTCAGTGTGGATTTTGTACGCCAGGCATGATCATGGCGGCCATCGACATCGTGAAACGCAACGGAAAAAATGTCGATGAAGAAACCATTCGCCGCGAACTCTCGGGAAATATCTGTCGCTGCACGGGGTATCATAACGTCGTCAAGGCCGTCCAGGCCGGCGCTCAGGGCATGTGAGGAGACCAACCTATGGGTAATTCGGCTACAGGTGTTGGCGCTTCCGTCCGCCGCAAAGAAGACCTCCGCTTCATCACGGGGAAGGGGCAATTCACAGACGACATCAACCTGAAGGATCAGGCCTTCGCCTATTTCCTGCGCTCACCACACGCACATGCGAAGATCAAGAAAATTGATGCTTCAAAAGCTACCAAGATGCCAGGTGTTGCTGGCATCTTCACCAGCGATGACGTTGCCAAAGACAAGATTGGCGGACTGATATGCGGCTGGATGATCCACTCCAAGGACGGCAGCCCAATGAAAGTCGGCCCTCACCCGATCCTGGCGCAAGGCAAAGTGCGCTACGTCGGCGACCATGTCGCAGTGGTGATTGCCAACACGAAAGAGCAGGCCAAGGCAGCTGCTGCCGCCATACAGGTTGGTTATGAGGAACTGCCGCATGTAACTGATGCCGGCAAGGCCATGAAGTCCAAGGCGAAGGTGCATGATGAGGCGCCGGACAACCGCGTCTTCAATTGGGGCCTCGGCAACGAAGCCGAGACGGACGCCGCATTCAAACGCGCCGCTCACATCACGCGGCTTGATATTGTCAACAACAGGCTCATTCCAAATGCCATGGAGCCGCGTGCTGCGATTGGGGCTTATGACTCTGGCACGGAGGGCTATACGCTTTATACAACAAGCCAGAACCCTCACGTCGCACGGCTGGTCATTTCTGCTTTTCACGGGCTGGCACCGGAGCATAAGCTTCGTGTGATCGCACCGGACGTTGGTGGTGGTTTTGGGTCCAAAATCTTTATCTACGCGGAAGAGGTGGTTTGCGTCTGGGCCTCCAAGCACGTCGGCCGCCCGGTCAAATGGACCGCAGAACGCACGGAAAGTTTTCTCGCCGACGCGCACGGCCGCGATCATGTATCGAAGGCTGAATTGGCTATTGATGCCAGTGGCAAGATTATCGGACTTCGCGCCCATACGATCGCGTCCATGGGAGCCTATCTCTCGACTTTCGCAAGCTGCGTGCCGACATATCTTTATGCAACGCTACTCTCCGGACAGTACGACATTCCGGCGATTTATGCGGAAGTAGATGCGGTATATACGAATACCGCGCCGGTCGATGCGTATCGTGGTGCAGGCCGACCCGAAGCCACCTATCTGGTCGAGCGTCTTGGTGGAAACTGCGGCGCGGGAATTGAAATTGGATCCGGCGGAATTCCGCCGCAAGAACTTCGTCAAAAGCTTCCCGCATCAAACGCCTGTGATCATGAATTACGACGCTGGCGACTATGGCGCGGCCCTCGACAAAGCGCTGGAGATGTCGGACTACAAGAACTTCGCAGCGCGCAAGGCAGAGAGTGCCAAGCACGGCAAGCTGCGCGGCATTGGTTTCTCGGCCTATATAGAGGCGTGCGGCATTGCGCCTTCGGCGGCCATTGGCTCTCTGGGCGCTGGTGTGGGCCTGTGGGAATCTGCAGAAGTCCGCGTGAACCCAGTAGGGACGGTTGAAATCCTGACTGGCTCTCACAGCCACGGCCAAGGCCATGAAACCACTTTTGCACAGTTGGTTTCCGACCGACTCGGCATCGACATCAACAATGTTTCGATCGTTCATGGCGACACCGACAAGGTGCAGATGGGCATGGGCACTTACGGCTCGCGCTCAGGTGCTGTCGGCATGCACGCCATTTCCAAGGCGCTCGACAAGATTGAGGCGAAAGCGAAGAAAGTGGCCGCTGCTGTCATGGAAGCCTCTGCCGATGATATCGTCTTCAAGGACGGTACATTCACGGTGAAGGGCACGGACAAGAAGATGGCCTTTGGCGAAGTAGCCCTCGCTTCCTACGTGGCACATAAGTTCAACTCGGCGGAGATTGAACCGGGCTTGAAAGAAAGTGCCTTCCATGACCCGGCCAACTTTGTCTTCCCTGCCGGAGTTCACATCTGCGAAGTTGAAGTGGATCGGCAGACCGGCCATACCGAAATTGCCGCCTACACCTGCGTCGATGACTTCGGAAACCTCATCAATCCGATGATTGTGGAAGGTCAGGTACAAGGCGGCATTGCGCAAGGCATTGGTCAGGCGCTGCTCGAAGGCTGCAGCTATGATGAAGATTCCGGCCAGTTGGTCACCGGCTCATTCATGGATTACGCCATGCCGCGCGCGCGCAACATGCCAAATATCGCGAACTTTAAGCTGGGATTCACCTGCACGCCTTGTCCCACAAACCCGATGGGCATCAAAGGCTGCGGCGAAGCGGGAGCCATAGGTTCACCACCAGCCGTGATCAATGCCATCACAAATGCCATTGGGGTACGCGAGATTTCGATGCCAGCAACCTCGCAAGTGGTTTGGCAGGCAATGCAACACATGAAAATGGCTGCTGAATAGGCAAGAGGGATCATATGGAAAATTTCAACTATCATCGCCCTGCCACGGTGACGGCGGCTGTGGCACTGCTCAAGAAATCCAAAGACGGGAAACTGCTGGCCGGGGGACACACGTTGCTGCCCACCATGAAGCAAGGTCTCGCGGCCCCGAAGGACGTGATTGATCTTACGGCGATCAAGGGCTTCAGTGGCATCAAGGTTTCGAAGACGGCTGTAACGATCAAGGCCGGAACGACGCATCAGGAAGTGGCGGAGTCGAAGGACATCAAGAAGGCCATTCCGGCACTTGCAGAAATGGCAGGAAAGATCGGCGGCGTCCATGTGCGCCATAGGGGCACGATTGGCGGTTCCATCGCCAACAATGACCCGGCGGCAGACTATCCCTCTGCCTGCCTGGGGCTTGGCGCCACGATCGAAACCAACAAGCGCAAGATCGAAGCCGACAAGTTCTTCACTGGCATGTTCGAAACGGCTCTGAAGAAAGATGAAGTGATCACTGCGGTGCATTTCCCCATCCCGAAAAAGGCCGCGCATCAGAAGTTTCCAAATCCGGCATCCCGCTATGCGATGGTGGGCGTGTTCGTGTCGCAAGATGGCAAAGGCCAGGTCCGGGTGGGCGTGACTGGTGCTGCACCTTGCGTGTTTCGCGCCAAGGAGATGGAGACAGCGTTGAGCAAAGATTTCTCGCCCAAGGCCATTGCGGGAATCAAGGTGCCGGCTGACGGGCTGCTGTCTGACCTTCACGCCACGGCGGACTACCGTGCCCACCTTGTCGGCGTAATGGCGGCACGAGCCGTTGCGGCAGCCTGAAAGATTGCATAGCAATGAAGACCCGCAGATTGAAGTGTGCGGGTCTTTTTGAATTCCCGTAATGGTACCTCTCCCCAAATCCATTGACGAAACAGCCACTCTGCTTGGTGGAGCGGGCTATGTGGCGGGGCGCGACCTCGCAACTGTTCTATTTCTTGCCCTTAAAATGGGCCGGCCGCTGTTTCTCGAGGGCGAGGCTGGTGTGGGCAAGACCGAGATCGCCAAAGTGCTGGCAGAAGCGCTGGGGCGCAAGCTCATCCGCTTGCAATGCTATGAGGGGCTTGATGTTGCTTCCTCTGTTTATGAGTGGAACCATGCCGCCCAGATGATCGAAATCAGGCTGGCGGAGGCCGCGGGCCAGGTCGACCGTGAACGGCTACAGCAGAGTGTTTTCGAAGAACGGTTCCTGATCAAACGCGCGCTGCTCCAGGCACTTGAGACAGACGGCGCGGGTGCGCCAGTGCTCCTCATCGATGAGCTTGACCGCACCGATGAGGCCTTTGAGGCTTATCTTCTCGAAGTTTTGTCGGACTTTCAGGTGACCATCCCTGAACTCGGTACGGTGAAGGCAGTCCAGCCGCCCATTGTCATCATCACCTCGAACCGCACGCGCGAAATCCATGATGCTTTGAAACGGCGCTGCCTTTACCATTGGATCGACTATCCCGACGCCACGCGTGAGCTGGCCATCATCAAATCACGCCGTCCACAAGCGCCGGAAGCGCTGGCACGCGAAGTTGTTGCCTTTGTGCAGGCCTTGCGCAGTGGCGACATCTACAAGGTCCCGGGTGTCGCCGAGACGCTGGATTGGGTTTCGGCGCTGCATGAACTTGATTGCGTCTCGCTCGACCCACAGGTGGTCAATGATACGCTGGGGGTATTGCTGAAGTATCAGGACGATATTGCCAAGATGCAGGGTTCTGCCGCCAAACGCATCCTCGACCAGGTGCGAGATGAACTCCGCCACGCCAAGGTTTCTTGACCCGGGCGGCAAGCTTGCCGCCAACATAATGCACTTCGGCCGCGTCCTGCGCGAAGCGGGTTTGCCTGTGGGATCTTCCGCGGTGATTGATGCACTGGATGCAGCAATGGCCGGACCATTGCGGCAGCGCGAGGATTTCTATTGGACGCTGAACTCTGTCTTCGTGAAGAAGCGCGAGCATCGCGAGATCTTCGACCAGGCATTTCATGTGTTCTGGCGAAAACCCAAGATGCTCGAACAACTGATGCAGCTGATGTATGTGCAGATTTCGCGCAAGCCGGATGAGGCGCGCCAAAAGCAGCCCGGCTTCCGGCGCCTGGCCGAAGCGATGTTTGATCAAAGCCTCATGGGCAATGCGTCGCGCCAGAACAATGATGTGCTTGAGATTGATGCCAGCTTCTCTGCTTCAGCCGACGAGATTTTGCGGCAGAAGGATTTTGAGCAGATGACATCAGCAGAACAGGCCGAAGCCAGGGCAGCCATTGCCAAGTTCACGCTGTTGCAGAAGCCCAGACCCACACGGCGCTTTCATCGTGCCGCATCGGGCCGGCGCATCGACATGCGACGGAGTTTGCGCCATTCCTTGCGCACCGGCGGTGAAATGGTGCAATTGGCCTACCGCGCGCCCAAACACCGGCTGCCACCCCTGATCGTGCTCTGTGACATCTCGGGGTCATGTTCGCAATACAGTCGCATGTTCCTCCACTTCCTGCACCGCCTCGCCAGCGACCGCACGCGCATTCAGGTCTTCCTTTTCGGCACGCGCCTCACCCATGTGACGCGTGACCTGGCGCGCCGCGACGTTGATGAGGCGTTGGCGCGCGTGTCTTCCCATGTGAAGGACTGGTCCGGTGGCACACGCATCGGCACAAGCTTGCACGATTTCAATTTTCACTGGGGAAGGCGCGTTCTGGGGCAGGGGGCGCACATGCTACTGATGACGGATGGGCTGGAGAGGGACGACATCTCGAAGCTGGCAGAGGAGATGGGCAGGCTCCGCCGATCGGCCCGGTACATTACCTGGCTCAATCCGCTTCTCCGTTATGAAAAGTTTGAGCCCGTAGCGGCCGGCGTAAAGGCGATCATGCCGCATGTGGATCAGTTCCTCCCTATACATAATTTGAACAGCCTAGCGGATCTCTCAGCCAGCCTGGCTTCTCCCCGAATGCGTCATGTCATATGAAATTCGGACCTGTCCCCGTAGCCAAGGCACAAGGGGCCATGCTGGCGCATACCGTTGGTGGTCTGAAGAAAGGCCGTCAGCTGAGCGCGAATGATATCGCCACGTTGAAAGCCATGGGACTTTCTCAAGTCATTGTTGCTTCCCTCGAAAGGGGAGATTTCAGCGAGAATGCCGCTGCCCTGAAAATTGCCAGGGCCTCAGCCGGCCTGAACACCGAGGTAAGGAAAGCCTTCACGGGCCGCACCAATCTTCATGCCAGGAAGGCTGGTGTGGTGGTGGTCAATGAACGCCTGCTGGACCGTGTAAACAGCGTGCATGAGTTCGATCACCATCGCCTCGTTGAGATCACATGATGCGGTAGGCAAAGGACAGATGCTGGCGACGGTTAAAGTCATCCCGTATGCAGTTCGTGCCAACGTTCTGAATAAGGTTCTTTCTCTATTGAAAGGGAAAGACCTTTTGCACGTTGCGTGTTTCACGCCCAAACGTGTGGGCCTCGTTGTAACCAAAACAGCCGCCATGAAGCCTCAGCTTGTCGCGAAATCCCGATCCGCCATTGCAGACAGGCTCGAACGAGCGGGCAGTATTTTGGACCAGGTGACGGTCTGTGATCATGACACGGTCGCGGTGACTGTGGCGATCAAGGAGTTGGGCGCAAAGGGCCTCGCTCCCATTTTGGTCTTCGGTGCCTCTGCAATCGTTGACCGCGAAGATGTTGTACCCGCGGCCCTCACGGCGGCTGGCGGCAAGGTCATCCACTTGGGCATGCCTGTCGATCCGGGAAATCTGCTCATGCTTGGGCGGTTGGGGCAGGTGCCAGTCATTGGCGTGCCCACTTGCGCGCGTTCGTTGAAGGTGAATGGCTTTGATTGGGTGCTCAATCGCATCTGCGCTGACCTGAAGGTATCGGCGCGAGATGTGATGGCGATGGGCGCAGGCGGACTATTGGCAGAGATCAGCTCACGCCCGCAACTTCGCGATCCTGAAAAGTAGGTCTTTTAGGCGCGCAGCGAATACGAATTATAGCTTCGACAACTCCAACTATGACCGGCCTTTGCCCTTGCGGTAAAATTTCATGACATCTCGCAGATGGTGATCCATGGCTGCCCACGCCTGCTCAGGCTCGTGATTGGCGACGGCATTAAAAATTGCCTCGTGGCTTTTAAATGCGTTTTGAGCTGCCCCCGTAATGCGCAGAGAAACGTGCCGCTGCATGGATAGCCATTCCACGATCCCACCATGAAGTGCGGCGAACACCGGGTTTTCACCGATACTCGCCAACGCAAAATGGAAGTCAACGTCGGTGCGTTCAAAGGCGGCCATGTCCTGGAGTGCGGCGCGGTTCGCTTCGAGGGCCGCACTCAGCTTCGCAATATCTGCTTCTTTTGCAACCACAGCGGCGTTCCGGGCGATGGCGGCTTCAAACAAACGTCGGGCATCTTGAAAAGAGGCCTCTCCGCCGGGTGTTGCCAGAAAGTGCCGGGCGGTTGCGGCCAGCTGATTGACGAGAACAGAGAATGTAGGGCGAATGATGCGTGCGCGTCCGCCGGTGGAAAGCTGCACCAAGCCAATGCGTTCGAGCAACAACAGCGCCTCGCGCACAGCAGGCCTTCCAACGCCAAAACTCTCCATGAGGTCGCGCTCTGAAGGCAGGGAATCGCCTTCCGCGACAGAGCCGGAAATGATCGCTTCCTCAATTTGTGCAGCCACATCCTCGTGGACTTTGCGTCGTTTCACATTCTTGAAGCCGATGTCATTCATCGCATTTCTGTGCCTTGCAAATCCTAATGCTCCTGGATAGCCAAACCAAAGTGGCGTACCGGACGGCCCGCTGTGAGGTTTGAGGCGGCACTTACTATGGATTGCGCGTCGATTCCAAAATGATTGTAGAGATCGGCGAGAGATCCGGTTTGGCCGAAATGTTCTACGCCAAGAGCCACTGCCCTATGGCCCCAAACGCTGCCAAGCCACGCCAAGGTCGCCGGATGACCGTCAATAACGGTGATTAACAGGCAATCGCGCGGCACATGGGCCAACAACCGCTCGATATGGCTTCTGGCCTTCGTGTTGCCCCGCTTTCGGGCGCGCTGGGCGGCATGCCAGCCGGCGTTGAGCCGGTCGGCGGACGTTATGGCCAGTACTCCGATGTCACGGCGATCTTCGCCGATTAGCCCCGCGGCCTCGATAGCCTCTGGCGCGATGCAGCCCTGATAGGCGATGATGACTTCCGCGTTGGCACCTGGCTGGCGCTGCCAATAGCCGCCATCGATCACGCTTTTGGAAAACTCTGTACTATTTCGAATCTGCGGCTGGTCAAGCGCGCGCGTCGAAAGACGCAGGTAGACTGATCCGCCAGTTTCATCGCGCAGCCAGGTGTGTTCATCCGGGTCACCGTCACCATCACGCTGCATGTAATTGAACGCCCAATCCATGATGATGGATAACTCGTCAAGATAGGCAGGCTCAAAAGCAGCAATGCCGTCCTGCGCCATCCCGATCAGGGGAGTTCCAATGGACTGGTGCGCTCCACCTTCAGGTGCCAGGGACACACCTGAGGGTGTTCCGATCAACATGAAGCGCGCATCCATATAGCAAGCGTAGTTCAGTGCATCGAGGCCGCGCGCCACAAAGGGATCGTAGAGTGTGCCCACAGGCAAAAGACGCCTGCCGAAAAGGGAATGGCTCAAGCCTGCAGCACCCAACAATAAAAACAGGTTCATCTCGGCGATGCCAAGCTCGATGTGTTGGCCCTCGGGAGAAAAGCGCCACTTCTGGGCAGACGCGACGCGCTCGTTCCGGAAGGTATCAGCGATTTCGCGGCGCGAGAAAAGCCCGCGCCGGTTCACCCAAGGTCCGAGATTTGTCGATACCGTGACATCAGGAGATGTGGTGACGATGCGCGCGGCGAGCGTTTGGTCGTTCTGCGCCATCCGATCGAGAATCTTACCAAATCCTGCTTGCGTCGAAAGAAGCGGATCATCAAGAAATTGAGGACCTTCGGAAGCAATCTTCTTGTCGGTAAAGCGCCGGGGCCCAGCAGCGAAAAACGGAACCTGCGCCAGAAAACGGTCAAGTGCCTGCGCGTCGATTTTGAGGCCGGCATGTTTTTCCCATTCCGAACCGGCTGGAATATCCATTCCTGTCTGCAAAAGGCGCATCTGTTCGCTGGTCATCAGGCCAGCGTGATTGTCCTTGTGGCCAGCGAGCGGCGTGCCCCAGCCTTTAATCGTGTAGGCAATGAACACCACGGGTCTCCGGTGATCAATCGCCTGAAACGCCTCGATAAGCGTTTCAAGGCAGTGCCCGCCCAGATTGCTCATGAGTTCTTCCAATTGACGGTCTGTGCGCCGATCGAGCAAGGCGGTGACAGAGCCTTGATCACCGATATCGCCTTGCAGCCGTTTGCGCCAAGCTGCTCCGCCTTGATAGACCAGCGCGGAGTAGAGTGAATTGGAGCACTGGCTGATCCACGCCGCGAGCGCCTGACCACCGGGTTCTTCGAAAGCCGCCTTCTGCAGCTTGCCGTTCTTCAGGATCACCACATCCCAGCCGAACGACCGGAATATTGACTTCAATCCGGTCATAGAGACCTTCGCGAACGATGCCATCGAGGCTCTGGCGGTTGTAGTCAATGATCCACCAGGTGTTGCGCAGGTCATGTTTCCAACCTTCCTGCAGGCATTCATAGATATTGCCTTCGTCGAGCTCCGCGTCACCTGCAAGAGCGATCATGCGACCTTCACGGCCTGCTGGCCCCCAAGGTTTCGCACGCAGGTAATCCTGAATCAGTGACGAAAACGCCGTTATGGCAACACCGAGCCCAACCGAGCCCGTGGAGAAGTCCACATCATCGATGTCCTTAGTGCGGCTCGGATAGGATTGGGCACCGCCAAAGCCGCGGAAATCCTTGAGCTTTTGCAGGCTTTGATTGCCCATCAGGTACTGCATGGCATGGAAAACCGGTGATGCATGCGGCTTCACCGCAACGCGGTCTTCGGGTTTTAGGACGGCGAAATAAAGGGCCGTCATGATGGACACCATGGAAGCGGAGGATGCCTGATGACCACCCACCTTTAGGCCGTCTGATTTTTCCCGCAGATGATTGGCGTTGTGGATTGTCCAGCACGCCAACCAGAGTAGCTTGCGTTCGATTGCAGACAAGAAAGCGAGTGTTGAACTGTCCATGGGCCTTCATTCAGATCGCGCTGAGCGGGCGGATGTTGGAAAATGTCTTATTCTGCTTGAAGGCGCTTAGCAACAAGCATATCATACCAGTCAGGCTGTCATACCAAATGCGAAACGAGCCTTGTCTGCAAGAGAATGAAGCGCTCTGATTTGAATGGGCCTCGTCTTAGAGGGGTTTTGAGGTGAGTTATGCCATTACCGTGGAGTTCACGCTGATGCCGGGTGCAATGGCTGCTTTTCGAGCACTCATCGACGAGAATGCACAGAATTCGATAGACCTTGAACCTGGCTGCCAACGCTTCGACGTTTTGCTGCGCCAAAATACCCCTGACACGGTTTTTTTATACGAAGTCTATGACAGCAGGCAGGCGTTCGAAGCCCACCTCCAAACCGCGCACTTCCTTTCATTCAACTTGCAAAGTGAACGGTTGATAAGAGGTCGAACCATTACTGCCTACAACATGGGCTATGAGGCCGTCAGGCAACGGGGATAGACGATGAAAAGCCAAAGCCTGAAAGACATGTTGAAGTCGCCGGACGTCAAAATCGGCAACTTCATCGTGGAATTCGCGACACCCGGAATCGGCCATATCTTGAAAACGGCAGGATGTGATTTTGCGTTCTTCGACATGGAGCACTCGGGCTTCTCCTTTGAAACATTGAAAAGCGCCATACGGTATTTCGAAGCGGCGGGTGTTGCCGTTATCGTGCGCGTTCCGGCACAGGAAAATGATATGCTGGCGCGCGCGTGCGATATGGGCGCGGAGGGGCTTATTGCACCGATGATTTCAACTGTCGCGCAAGCACAGGCGATGGTCGACAGCATCAAGTATCATCCGCGCGGCAAGCGGGGTGTGGGCCTGCAAATAGCTCATGACAATTATCGTGCAGCGCCAGTAGCCGAGGCGCTCAACAATGCCAATGAACGCACCGCCGTGATCTGCCTTATCGAAACGGCGGAAGGCGCAGATAATGCCGAAGCGATAGCGGCGATCCCTGATGTGGATTGTCTCTGGGTTGGACACTTCGACCTGTCAGTTTCCCTCGGCATTCCCGGAGACTTCAACCATCCAAAATTTCAGGCAGCCATGGCAAAGATCATCGGCGCCGCTAAGAAACACAAGAAATCCATGGGGCGCTTGGTGCCCAATGTCGAACAGGGAATTGCACTGTACAAGCAGGGGTTCGATTTCATCTGCTATTCCGGCGATGTTTGGGTATTGCGTGAAGGCCTTAGTGCGGCCTCGAAAGCCATCCGCGAGGGGGTGAAGGCATGAGTGCCTTTCGCGTTGCATTGTCAGGTGATTTTCGCAGGGCGGACGGTTCTCCCACCTATCCGGATTTTGACCTTGCACCCTTGAAGTCGGCGGCAAATGTTGAAGTCGCCTTTCTTGAACCTGCCAGTCCCTTGCGCGGGGATCAACTCGAGAATTTTGACGCACTGATTTTACTGGCCCATCGTTTTGAGGCGTCAAGTGTGCCCAAGAACGGGCGTCTCGCTGTGGTCGCACGATTTGGCGTCGGCTATGACAGCGTTGACGTGGCGGCTTGCACCGCAAATAATATAGCCTTGTGCATCACGCCCGATGGCGTGCGCCGGCCAGTCGCAGTTTCCATCCTCACTTTCATCTTCGCATTGACCGGCAAGCTGATTGCGAAGGACAAGCTCACGCGCTTGGGTGCGCCAGGCTTTGCCGCCCGCGGTCAACACATGGGCGTTGGCCTTGTTGGCAAGACACTGGGATCCCTTGGCATCGGAAATATCGGGGCAGAGCTTTTTCGCCTCGCCAAGCCGTTTGACTTGAAGTTCATCGCGCATGATCCATTCGCCGACAACCGCGTCGTCGCAGAACTTGGTGTCGAGCTGGTTTCACTGGACGAACTTTTCAGGAGATCGGATTTTCTCAGCGTCAGCGCACCGCTGACGAAGGATACCCGCCATATTGTCAATGCACAGCGCATGGCTTTGATGAAGCCGACGGCATATATCATTAACACGGCACGCGGCCCACTCGTCGACCAAAAGGCACTCACCGATGTGCTGGCTGCTGGAAAAATTGCAGGTGCGGGTCTTGATGTGTTTGAAGATGAACCGACGGATCCCAGTGATCCGTTGTTCAAGCTCGACAATGTCATCGTGACGCCGCACGCCTTGTGCTGGACAGACCAGTGCTTTGCCGGGATCGGTGCTGCCGATGTGCGAGTTGTGCTCGATATCCACAACGGGCGCAATCCAAATGGCGTTGTCAATCGCGAAGTGCTGGAAGCACCGGCATTCAAAGCCAAGCTAGCGTCATTCGCAAAAAATCAAGCCAGGAGGTGAACCAACTCAGCGTGAACATGAAAGATCACGCGCCTGAAACTCAAACAAGAAAACCAAGATAATCTAAGGGAGGACCAAGTTATGAATGAACAACAAAAACGTGATTTTGAGGCTGGTCTATCAGCAGAAGTGGATTCATGGCTCCGCGGCGAACAAACGCGCCGTGGCTTTATCAAGAAATTCGGACAAATGACCGGCATGATAGCGATGGCAGGATCTATTCTTCCTGTCAGCGCACAGTGGTCACTTGCACAGGCAGCAGCTGAACTTGCCGATCCCTCGACGCCGCTTGGAAAGGCCCAGGCAGCTGCGTTGAAGGCGTCATCGGAGGGGCCAGCGGATGGCTCTGCTTTCCGCGCCGTCCAGGCTGCCAAGCAATATTCGGGTGTCACCCTTAATATGACTTACGAAGCCGGTTTGCAGGCACTTGATCCCCGCAATTATTCTGGCCCCATGTGGGAACAGTTAACCGGCATCAAGGCGAATGTCGTCGAGCTTTCGCACCCGGATCAGTATTCCAAGCCAGTAGCGGAACATATCGCCAAGTCCGGAGCATACGACATTCTGGATATAGAGCCGGCATGGACGCCCTCGCTTGCCGATGGTGGTGTGATTGCTCCGCTGGATGACTACATCGCCAAGTACCTGAACAAGGCAGATCTGGATGATTATCATCCGCTGTACAAGGCTCTGCCAACCTACAAGGGCAAGATATGGGGCTTCTTCGATGATGGCGACATGTTTGCCCTCTACTATCGCAAGGATATTTTCGAAGACCCCAAGATGAAGGATGCCTACCAGGCAAAATTCAAAAAAGCGCTCGAAGTTCCAAAAACCTGGGAGGACTACGCCCAAGTTGCACAATTCATCACCGACCAGATGGCACCCAACGTGTATGGTGCCGGGCATTTCCGCAAGGCCGGTAGTCCTGGAAACCAATATGACTTCCTGCAGCAATTCAGGGCCAACAACGGCAAGTTTTTTGATGCCGACATGAAGGCTCAATTGGCCTCCCCAGAAGGTATCAAGACATTGCAGAACATGCTGGCTGCAAACAAAGCATCGATTCCAGGAAACAATGAGCTGGATGCGGTTTCGCTTTGGGCGGCATGGCTGCAAGGCAAGGTGGCGATGATCTACTCGTGGCCGCCGACAGGCCGTATGACGGCAGGCTATTCGCAAAGCGACAAGGCTATCAACTTCATTCCGCAGTCAACCATTGCGGATAAGGTGGGTTATGCCGTGGTGCCGGGAAATCCGGAACATGCGACAGGCTATAGCAAGGCCCTTGCGGCCGATTCAGCCAATGCCGATGCCGCATATCTGTTCATGCAATGGGCCGTTTCACCGCCAGTCTCTCTCTCACGCACGATGTTACCTTACTCGCTGCGCGATCCGTATCGCCTGTCCCATTTCAAGTCAGACCTTTACGGAAGCCTATTCCCGACTGCAAAGGACTACCTCCGCAACCTCAACAACTCCGCCAACGTGGGCCTGCTCGATATGATCATGCCTGGCTGGCAGGACTATGCATTGTCTCTCGACCGAATGTGTACATCTGTCTGGGCTGGCACGGATCCTAAGGAAGCGCTGGAAACAGCGGCAGCGGAATGGGATGTCACGACGGACAGGCTTGGCAAGGATTCTCAAAAGGCATTCTTTGCGGAATACAGCAAGCTGCCTGGTTCCTCTGCAGATCATACCGTCGAGAAGATGGGCATGGCCGTGAAGCTGGATTAGATTCGGCACTTCGTACAAGGGGCGCGCTGCTCTGTGGGAAAGGTGCGCCCCACTTCCTCACGGGATTCGTCCACTTGTGACGAGCGGCAAGGACAATGACAAGAGCATGAAGGAATCGGCTGCAGTTTCGCGCTTGGAGGCACTTTCTGAGTGGAGCGACCGGAATTTCAAATGGTTGCTGGTGGCTCCTGCAGTGGTGTTGATTCTCGCGCTTTCGGTATATCCGTTGCTGTTTTCTGTTTGGGTGCTGTTCGTCAACTACGATTTCCAAATTCCTGGTCATGCTTTCGTCGGCCTGAAAAATTTCAGGCAGGTGTTCGCAGATCCTGTGGCGCGCTGGTCTCTGTTTCTGACGGTTGCACTGTCGATTACCAATGTTGCCATTGAATTCCTTTTGGGTCTTGCCCTTGCATTGACAATGGTGAAGAATTTCCGCGGCCGCGGCCTCGTGATGTCGATCATCATCGTGCCGCTGTTTGTCAGTCCGGTCATTGTCGGCCAAGCATGGACGCTTCTGCTTCAAAGACCATTTGGGCCAACCAACTATCTGTTGAGTCTCTTGATAGGGCATGATGTGGCGATCGGATGGCTGACCGAAACTCCGTGGCTCTATATCTCTTTGGTGATTGCTGATGTCTGGCAATGGACACCATTCATGTTTGTCATCCTGCTCGCCGGGCTGACATCGATCCCTTCGAACCTCTATGAAGCCGCGGAGATTGACGGCGTGGGCAGCTGGCAGGTTTTCCGCCGGATCACTATGCCATTCTTGTCGCCGATGATAATACTCGCGATCACGTTCCGCCTGCTTGACGCTATCAAGCTCTTCGACACCATCTTCATCATGACGGGCGGCGGACCAGGCACCAAGACCTATACATCGTCATTTTATCTTTATACTGTGGGATTTGCGCAATTTCATCTCTCGCAGGCCACGGCCGGAAGCTGGATATTCCTTATTTTGACAATCATCGTTGTGACAGCACTGGTGCGCAAACTTCTTGAGGTGGAGCAAATCTGATGGTTGGTGAAGTCACCGCTCGCATTCGCGGCAATCGTTTCCCCATCGGACGCATCCTGTTTCTCGGCCTCTATCTCATCTTTGTGCTGCTGCCGCTCTATTGGATGTTCATTACCTCGATCAAGCCCAGCAACGACTATCTGGCGGTGCCTCCGGTTTGGTTCCCCAAGGCTCCCACGTTGGTCCACTATACAGCTGCGCTGTTTGCCTACCGGGGCCTGCAAGGCCTGGTCAACAGCCTGATCATTTCACTTTCGGCGACAGCGCTTTCCATCTTCGTGGGAACGCTGATGGCCTACAGTTTTGCGCGCTTCAACACCGGGGGCAGGCATCTGGCATTCTGGGTGCTGTCGCAGCGGTTTCTTCCACCGGTGGCCATCGTCCTGCCAATTTTCCTGATCTACCGGATGGTGGGCCTCCACGATACTTATATCGGTATGATCATCGCCTACACCGTCTTCACTCTTCCGGTTTCGGTGTGGATGATGTTCGCCTATTTCCGCGGCATTCCCAAGTCCATGGAAGAAGCGGCACTGGTCGATGGCTGCAGCCGATGGATGACATTTCGCAAAATTGCGCTGCCGCTGGCGGTGCCTGGCATTGTCGCTGCCGCCATTTTTGCCTTCATTGCCTGCTGGACGGAATTTTTCTTCGCGCTCATCCTGACAAGCCGCTACGCCTTCACGCTGCCTACGGTTTTTCGCGCGTTTCTTGGCTTTCAGGGCGCGCAGTATGGCGAGGCAAGTGCCCTTGCCATCGTTTCGCTTGTACCGTCGATCGCACTTGGCACACTTGTTCAAAAGCACCTGGTGCGCGGCCTGACATTAGGCGCCGTGCGCGGCTAGAATATCTGAATGGAGCACGCATGGCATCGGTGACCGTCACGAATTTGCAGAAGGAATATCACGGGGTTCATGCGATCCGCGGGATTGATCTGGAAATCGAAGACAGTGATTTTGTCGTGCTCGTCGGACCTTCGGGCTGTGGCAAGAGTACGCTGCTCCGAATGATCGCCGGACTGGAAGAAATTTCGGGAGGCACAATTGCCATTGATGGCCAGGTGGTCAACAATCTGCGTCCACGCGACCGCAACGTCGCCATGGTGTTTCAGGACTACGCGCTCTATCCGCACATGACGGTTGAAGAAAACATCAGCTTTGCCTTGCGCGCTCGCAAAGTGCCTGAAAATGAAATCGTTGCCAGGGTCAAAGCGACCACCCGAATGTTGGGCATTGAGCCATTATTGGCGCGATATCCCAGGCAGCTTTCCGGAGGACAGAGGCAGCGCGTGGCTATTGGGCGTGCGATCGTCCGCGACGCACGGTTGTTTCTGTTTGACGAACCATTGTCAAATCTTGATGCCCAGCTCCGCGATGACATGCGCGCCGAAATCAAACGCCTTCATCAGGAGCTGAAGCGTACCATGATTTACGTTACGCATGACCAGATTGAAGCGATGACTTTGGCGGACAAGATTGTGCTGTTGCGTGATGGGAAAATCGAGCAGCAGGGAACTCCACTGGAATTGTTCGAGCGCCCCAGAACCAAGTTCGTAGCGGGTTTTCTCGGCAGTCCGAAAATGAATTTTATTCCCGGAAAGAGGGCAGGGAGCGGGATTGTATTATCTGACGGCATGAAACTGCCGCTAAGTGCCCCCAAGTCGGGCGGGGACGTGTTCATCGGTATCAGACCGCAGCACATCACGCGGGCTGTCAATTCACCTTCTTCTCGCCATTTTCAGGCGCCTGTCACTATCGAGCTCGTTCAGCCTACTGGTTCGAGGAGCCAGATCACGTTTAATTTTGGCGGCCATAGTACCATGGCTGAGTTCGACGCCAACAGGAACGACGTGCCCGGAAAGGAGACAACGATTGATATTGATCTGTCACGCTGTCTCGTGATTGACGCCGAATCTGAACAGGTCATCGGGTAGGAGTTGGCTGTGGCAAAGTCGAGATTAACTCGTGCCATGAAATTGTATGGAACCAGCGAAAAGACAACCCCGCTGCGCGAACTCCAGGCCGGCGCGATTTCGGTGGCTTTGGACAATGGCAGCTTGCGTTATATACGGTATCACGGTGTGGAGGTCTTGCGCGGTATCAGCTTTCTGGTACGCGATCGAAACTGGGCAACCTATGGAACGGCAATTTCCAAGTTGAAGGTGAAAAAATCGAAGAGCGGCTTCACCGTTACCTACAATGCTCTTTGCAAGGATGCGCAGCAGGAAATCGAATACAGCGCCCATATCGAAGCCACTGGTGACACCGTCGCGTTTCGCGCGACGGCGGTTCCAAGGTCCGATTTTCGAACCAATCGCACTGGCTTTGTCGTGCTCCATCCGCTTGAGGGTGTTGTGGGACGAACTGTCGAAATTGGCCATGTGAACGGCACGCGTGAAAAAGCCAGATTTCCTAAGATCATCAGCCCGGGACAACCTGCCTTTGAAATTCGTTCTTTGAAGCACGAGGTTATGCCCGGCGTCAAAGCCACTGTAGTGCTCGAAGGAAACAAGTTTGAAATGGAGGACCATCGCAACTGGATGGACGCTTCCTACAAGACGTATGTGTGTTCCCTGCTTGATCCTTGGCCCTACACTTTGCCTAAAGGGCAGGCCGTTCAGCAGTCGATCACACTGAAGTTAGAGGGAAAGCCAAAACAGGGCGTGAACCGCCCAAGACAGCCAGCCATATCAATCGCGATCGGAAAGCCTGAGGGCCGAATGCCCCAAGTTGGTGCGAGTATCGATCGGGCAGATGCCGAAGCCGCTCTTCAATATTCGGATTTGATCAAGAAATTGAGCCTTTCCCGGCTTGTTTGCCAGATCGACGGTCGTATCCGCGGACAGGCGGAAACCGCCGCCGCTTTTGCTGAATTGGCGCGGAGATGTGTACTGCCGGTCAAACTTGAAATAATCCTTCCGGCAGTCAATTCCCCTGCGGAGGAGACGTCGGCAATTGCAACTGCCATCCGCGCTGGTGGCCTCAAGCCGGACTGCATCGTCATTACCCAGGCCCACGATTTGAAATCATTCCAGCCAAACGCTCCCCGGCCATGGGGGCCCAGCTTTGAGGAGATGGCGAGGGCTGTCCGCTCTCAATTCCCGGGTATCAAAGTGGGCGGTGGCACATTGTCATACTTCACCGAGCTTAACCGCAAACCGGTACCGAAAGGCCTGTTTGATTTCGTCACACACACGCTCTGCCCCATCGTTCATGCGGCTGACGACATTTCCGTGATGGAAACTTTGGAATCTCTGCCGTGGATCGTGGCCTCAACGCGCAAAATGATCGGCAAGCAAGCCTATCATATCGGACCGTCTGGAATTTCATGCCGGGACAATCCTTATGGTGCCACCGTTTCTCCAAACCCAGATCGCGGTCGCGTGTGTCTGTCTGGCAACGACCCGCGGCAACAGGGATTGTTTGCCATGGCCTGGAATCTGGGGCTGGCGGCGGCCGCAGCGAAAGGAAAAGTTGATGAGATTGACCTGGGTGCTGTCACCGGGACACAGGGCGTGATTTCCGAGAGTGGCATTCGGCCAGCTTTCCATGCGTTGCGTGGCCTCGGAGAAGCTGCAGGAAACAAGAGCGTGACAATTGCCAATAATGCACCGCACAAGGTAGCGACACTGATGTACGAGACAAAAGAGGGCCGTACCTTGTGGATCGCCAATCTTTCCGGTGAAAATCAATTGATAAAGTTGGGGGGAATTGAAAACTCAGCGGCTTTGACCATGCTGGACGAAAAAAACTTCGCGACCTTGGTTCAAGAACCTGATTTTCTTTCTGGGGAGACAGAAACCAAAAGAAAAATCTCGCAAATTGAGCTGGGTGCCTACGCCGCCGCGCTTGTCAAAATAAAGTAGTTCAGATTTTTTGCTTCATCTCACAATTCAAATTTGAATGAGTCCTGCTGCATCAGTCGCACAAATGCAACTTTTAACATTGTTTATGCCTCGATCAGTTTTTGATGTACATCCTTAGTAAGCGCCTCAAGCCGTTCAGCTAGGGATTTTATTGTTTCGGTTAGCACCGTATTTTGATTAAGCATTTCTACAAGGAGTGCTGTTTGCTGAGCCGCTAATGTCTGACGTTCCTCGGCCGCTTGTGCGAGCGCCTCCCGATGTTGCGCATCCGCTTCTGCAAGTGCCTTGTCTCTGTCTGCCTGGCGTGTTTGTGCAAGCAGGATCAAAGGTGCGGCATATGCTGCCTGTGTGCTGAAAGCGAGATTGAGAAGGATAAAGGGATAGACGTCAAACGTCACCCATCCGGCTGCATTGGCGATGATCCAGATTGCCACGATAACCGTCTGCATGACAAGGAAGATGGGTGTGCCAAAGAAGCGCGCAAATCGTTCAGCCTGAAGGGCAAACCAGTCATCACCAAAAACGGAATTCAAATGCAAATGTGGCACGTGAAAACGATAAAATGTCTGGTGATGCATTGGCTTTTCGCGCAGCGGAGAGGCGTTTAGATTCGTCATGATAAAGGTCCCTTATTTTCAATCAGGAGCGGTTCGCTTTTCATTATGCCAATCCGGACGGAACACTTAAATTAATGATATGAAAGGCTTTTAGCGAAGCCCGATACTCCAACTAACTTCAGCCCGAGATTTGCCCAGACGTACACATTAAATCTTCCCGGGTGACGGAACCACGGGTTTCAGTTACTACAATTGCGCATTATACGTCGTGGACGATCCTCATGCATTTCCGTAAGTCTGTGGCAGTGGAGTAAGTTTGGCTACTGGAAACCTATACGAAGTCTTGGGGTTAAGCCAAGGTGCGGATCAGGCAGTTATTGCGGCCGCTTACCGTGCGTTGGCGAAAAAGTACCACCCCGACACGGCACATGGTGACAAGGCAGCCGCCGCCGAACATTTCAAACGTATCCAAGGTGCTTACGAAGTATTGGGAAATGCCGAAGCTCGTTCGGAATACAATGAGCGCCTTCGAAGATCCGTTGAGAATATTATCCAAAGCGCACATCCCTTCGAGACTGAATCTCCCCGCCCTACATATCAACGTCCGTTTTACACTGGTAAAACTTCTTCAAAAAAACGTAGCGGCGGGTCTAACTGGTGGTACTTGGTGAGGGTAATGGCGGTCGCCTCTGTGATCGTTGCCATCGGCATTGCGAAATTCGAGCCTGGCACATTCGGGGAGTCCAACCTGCAATTCCCGCGCGCCACTCCAGCAGTTCACAGTCAAAGCCCGAATCCGGCTTTGGAGACCAACATTTTGAAATCCGATCGCACGGAAACCGGCCAAAGCGGTTTGCAGACAGCAAAAGGCAATCAAGGGCTGGGCAAGGACCAAACTCGCATCGTTGCCTCTGCTGGAAGCATTACCGGTTCAGTAGCGCCACCGGATGAGCCCAAAGCCAAACCATCGGATTTCGAACCAGGACTGGGACCCTTGCAAATCAACCCCAATATCGCTGGCCTGCTTTCGACTGGAGCCATCGTGGTGTTTGGCGATAGTGGATCTACGGCGGGTCAAACCCTCTTCGATTTCAGGCAGCGTGACAACAAGGGGGTCGACAGCATCACTCTTTCACCAGCCGAACGGAACGTGCTTCATGCCAACATCCAGGCTTCTGCACCCGATCTGGCCAATGGGCGCATGATTGCCTGTCGGGTGAATTACGCATCTTATGAAAACGGATTGGCACTGTGCAGGGTGGGGCACCGCGGCGAAAGCCCATCGTTCAGGTCCTTCATCTGCAAATATTGGCAAAACCGCCCATGCGCGGATGCCGGTCTGCATGACGCAGAGCATGATATTTCCGAAGAAGATTTTCCGGCCATCTATGCACAAAAAACCTCCTCTCCTTGAGGCTAGGGCGCCCAGCCCACGCGAGGGAGGGGTATTAGCGCTTGACCACGCGTCAAGGGGAATTGGGCGGCTGATCCTTCAACTGAATTTGCGGATGCGGACTGAAGAGGTCTTGCCTGAAAATCTCGCCCCGGCATATTTGCCCTTTTGCCAAACCAGCTCAGCTTCGCGCATCACATGGTCTAAGACGAAGATGACGCCAAATTTCTCTGGTAGCACCGTTTCTACAGCCAACTCCAGTTTTGTCCCCGTTTCGCTCAAGTCCCTGGCGATGGCCTCGACAGTGCCATTGGGCGGTGTAATCAACAGCCTTACCTGTTTGAAAACCCGCTTGCGTTCTCCGCCCCTGCGCTCTTGATCCCCTTCCATCCCAGCATTCCTGCCACCAACAATAGCCAGCGCAAGTTAAACAATCACCAGCAAACTGAAGGTTGAGGACTGCAGCCAGTCACCCGCTGGTGGCGGAGTTTCCCAGAATACATTCAACCGCTCGAGCCACCTTGAACAAACGGTCAGGACTTGCCGCAGGGCGGCAGTTCTTGTTCAAACTGGGGAATTCGCTGCTCAAGTGTGTAGTTGGGCTCTTCCAAATTTAAATAGGAATTTTCATGCTGACTGTGAGCTACACCTTCATTTTACATCCGCTTTACACATTGAGACCACTTTCCACATAGAGATTTTACGGGCTGCCCCTCTAGCTTGAGCATATCAAGCCAAGGAGGCGCTGATGCTTCTCATTCTGTTTCTGGTTGGCGGCCTCGCCGCTCTTGCCGTCTGTGCGCTTGCCATTCAGGCCGCTGAACGTCTGTGAGGTTCACATCATGACTTTTGAAGTCGAAACCGGCCTTTTCGTGGCCGCAGCTCTGTTCATCTATCTCTGCGTGGCGCTGCTGCGCCCCGAGAAATTCTAGTGGCACGCATGGCACAGGATCTCACTCAAGTTCTGATTTTTGCGCTGCTGCTCGCGGCCATCTCGGTGCCGCTTGGCGTCTATATGGCCAAGGTGGCAGGCGGCGACTACCACTTTCTCGATTTCATTGAGCGTCCCACCCTTGCGCTGGCGGGCGTGCGCCAGGAGCCACAGCGCTGGAGCACCTATGCCTACGCACTGATTGCCTTCAATGGCGCGGGCTTCTTGCTACTTTATCTCATTCTCTGCTTCCAGAATGTCCTGCCGTTCAATCCGCTGGGCCTTCCCAGCCTGTCGCCGGATCTGGCCTTCAACACGGCGATCTCCTTCATCACCAATACCAACTGGCAGTCCTACGCTGGTGAAAGCACCATGTCCTATTTCAGCCAGATGGCAGGGCTGACGACGCAGAACTTCCTGTCTTCGTCCACCGGCATGGCGGTGGCTTTGGCGGTGGCGCGTGGTTTTGCCGGCCGTCAGACGCAGAATATCGGCAATTTCTGGGTCGATGTGACCCGCATGACGCTTTATGTGTTGTTGCCCATTGCCATCGTCTTGACGGTGTTCTTTGTGTGGTCGGGCGTTCCACAGACTTTCACGGGTTCGGTCGATGCCACCACCCTGGAAGGCGCCAAGCAGACGATTGATCTTGGTCCGGTTGCTTCGCAGATAGCCATCAAGCAGCTGGGGACCAATGGCGGCGGCTTCTTCAACGTCAATTCTGCGCACCCGTTCGAAAACCCCACGCCGTTGACTGATCTCATCGAGATGGTGGGCATCCTCTCAATCCCTTCGGCCTTCGTCTTCACATACGGCCGCATGGTTGGCGATAAGCGTCAGGGATGGGCTCTTGCTGTTGCCATGGCGGCGATGATGGTTGTCTCCTTCTTTTGCCTCTACTTGTTTGAACACGCGGGCAATCCTGCTTTGCACAGCTTGGTTTCTCAAGTGCAGGGTAATATGGAAGGCAAGGAGGTACGCTTTGGGGTGGTCAATTCCACACTCTGGGCGGCCATCACCACCGCTGCCTCCAACGGTTCCGTCAATTCCATGCATGACAGCCTGACACCTTTGGGTGGCCTCTTCGCCATGCTGAACATTCAGCTTGGCGAGGTGATCTATGGCGGCGTGGGTGTCGGTCTGACCGGCATGCTGCTCAATGTCATTCTCACCGTCTTCATTGCAGGCCTCATGGTCGGCCGCACGCCGGAATATCTCGGCAAGAAGATCGAGGCCCGCGAGGTAAAGCTGGCAGCCCTCACGCTGCTGGTGATGCCGGTGGGCGTGCTGGTGCTTTCGGCCTTGGCGATCGTGACCGGGCAAGGCCAGTCCGCCATCGCCAACCAGGGTCCACATGGTCTTTCCGAGCTGCTCTATGCCTATACGTCGGCCACCGGCAACAATGGCTCGGCATTTGCGGGCTTCAACGCCAATGTGCCCTTCCACAATACATTTCTGGGGCTGGCGATGGTGCTCGGCCGCTATGGCTACATCATTCCGATCCTGGCCATTGCCGGCTCGCTGGCAGCAAAGAAAACCACGCCTGCTTCCGCGGGCACGTTTCCGACCCACGGCCCGGTCTTCGTCATCCTGCTCATCGCCACGATCCTGATTGTCGGTGCGCTCACCTTCCTGCCGGTTCTCGCCCTTGGTCCCATCGCCGAGCATGTCTCACTCGGCCAGGGCCAGCTGTTCTGAGGTTCATCATGACCAAACATGTCCATGCTGACATCAGCCTTTTCGCGCCGGATATCATCCGGCCTGCCATCGGCCAGTCTTTCCTGAAGCTCAACCCTAAGACATTGATGCGCAATCCGGTGATCTTCGTGACAGGCGTCATCTCCGCCTATGCCACCATCATGGTCATTCGCGAAGCCCTCACGGGCGGACCGCATGTCCTGATCGGCGCACAAATCACGATCTGGCTTTGGTTTACCGTGCTGTTTGCCAATTTTGCGGAGGCGATTGCCGAAGGCCGCGGCAAGGCGCGCGCCGATGCCTTTCGTTCCACCAAATCCGACGTGATGGCCAAGGTTCTGGCGACAGAGGACAATCCGGACGTCTTCGCGCTACGTCCGGCCGACGAGCTTGATCCCGGGGAGATCATCTATGTCGCAACGGGTGAAATCATCCCCACCGACGGCGAAGTGATCCAGGGCGTTGCTTCGGTGGATGAAAGCGCAATTACCGGTGAAAGTGCTCCGGTGATCCGCGAAGCGGGGGGCGACCGCTCTTCAGTAACTGGCGGCACGCGCATCGCTTCCGACTGGCTCATTATCCGCGTCACTGCGAGACCGGGCGAAACCTTCCTGGACCGCATGATTGCGCTGGTTGAAGGCGCCAAACGACAGAAAACCCCTAACGAGATCGCACTCGACATTCTGCTTGCAGGCCTGACGCTGGTTTTTCTCTTTGTCGTGGTGACGCTGCCTTTCTTCGCAGCCTGGTCGGGCACCGATGTGCCGGTGATTTACCTTGCCGCCCTGTTCATCACCCTGATCCCCACCACCATCGGTGGCCTGCTGTCCGCCATTGGCATTGCCGGCATGGACCGCCTGGTGAAGGCCAATGTCATCGCCAAGTCCGGCCGTGCAGTGGAAGCGGCTGGCGATATTGACGTGTTGCTGCTGGACAAGACCGGCACCATCACCTTCGGCAACCGCATGGCTGACGAATTCGCGCCATTGCCCGGCATCGACGAACGCAGGCTGGCAGAAACCGCTTTTCTCGCATCACTGGCCGATGAAACACCCGAGGGCAAATCCATCGTCGATCTCGCCCAGAAGAAGTTCGGCTTCAGGCAGAGCCAGCTTGGCAAGGATGCCACATTCATTCCCTTCACCGCACAGACCCGCATGTCGGGGGTGGATGTCGCCAAGGGCCATATCATCCGCAAGGGTGCGTCGGATGCAATTCAGGCGCATTGTGGCGGCCTTCAGATTGCCGCACTGGATGCCATCGTCAAGCGTATCGCGTCTTCGGGCGGTACGCCGCTGGTCGTTGCCGAGAACAAGAAGCCGCTGGGCGTCATCCATCTCAAGGACATTGTGAAACCAGCAATCCGCGAGCGCTTTGCCGAACTGCGCAAGATGGGTATCCGCACGGTCATGATTACTGGTGATAATCCGCTCACTGCAGCGGCCATCGCCGCCGAAGCAGGTGTCGATGACTTTCTGGCCGAAGCCACACCGGAAAAGAAACTGGAACTGATCCGCAAGGAACAGGCCGAAGGCCGCCTGATCGCCATGTGCGGCGATGGTTCGAACGACGCACCAGCCTTGGCTCAAGCCGATGTGGGGGTTGCCATGAACACAGGCACTCCCGCCGCAAAGGAAGCCGGTAACCTCATCGACCTCGACAGCGACCCCACCAAGTTGATCGAAATCGTAATGGTGGGCAAGCAGCTGCTGATGTCGCGTGGGGCGCTTACCACCTTCTCGATCGCCAATGACGTGGCAAAGTATTTCGCGATCTTGCCTGCGCTGTTCGTCACTGCCTATCCCGGCCTTGCCGTGCTCGACATCATGCGTCTTGGCACGCCGCAAAGTGCCATTCTCTCGGCAACCATTTTCAATGCACTGATCATCGTCGCATTGATCCCGATTGCCCTAAAAGGCGTGCGCTATAAGCCGGCACCTGCCGTCGAGCTGCTGAAGCGCAACCTGCTCATCTATGGGCTAGGTGGCCTGGTGGTGCCATTCATCGGCATCAAGCTCATCGATCTCGTTGTCGATTTTCTCCATCTTGCGTGAGGATCCGTCATGTCAAACATTCTTCGCCCAGCAGTGTTGCTCACCGTGATCTTCACGGTGCTGACAGGAATGGCCTACCCCCTGGCCATGACCGGTCTCACGCAAGTCCTGTTTCCCATAACAGCCAACGGTAGTCTGGTGCAGTTGAATGGCCAGATCGTGGGTTCTGCTCTCATCGGACAAAGTTTCACTTCAGACAAATATTTTCATGGCCGCCCGTCGGCCGCCGGCAAGGATGGTTATGACGCCACGTCTTCTTCTGGTTCCAACCTGGCGCCCAGTTCCAAGGCCCTGATTGATGCCGTGAAACAACGTGTGGCGGACCTAGGCGGCGGCCCGGTGCCAGATGACTTGGTTTTGGCCTCGGCTTCGGGGCTGGACCCCGATCTTTCGCCGGAAGCCGCCTTATTTCAAACTTCCAGGGTAGCCAAAGCGAGAAACATCGATGAAGCCAAGGTAAAAGCACTGGTTGAGGCGCAGACCCGTCAACCACAATTTGGTGTTCTGGGTGAATCACGCGTCAATGTGTTAGACTTGAACCTCGCACTCGACAGGTTAGCCGCCAATCCCTGATGACCGACAAGAGCACGACCCGCCCCGATCCGGATGCGCTTCTTCGCGAAGCGCAGGGGAAGGGGCGCGGCAAGCTCAAGATCTTTCTTGGTGCTTCGCCCGGTGTAGGCAAGACCTATTCGATGCTGGAGGAAGCACGCGCCCGCAAGAATGATGGGCGCGATGTGGTCATTGCTCTGGTTGAAACCCATGGCCGCAAGGAGACGGAGGCGCGCCTGCAAGGGATTGAACTGCTGCCGCGCAAAGCCATTACTTACAAAGGCCAAAAGCTTACCGAACTTGACATTGACGGGCTTCTGGCCCGCAAGCCCGAACTCGCCATCATCGATGAGTTGGCTCATAGCAATGCACCGGGTACGCGTCATCCGAAACGCTGGCAGGACGTGCAGGAAATTCTCGCAGCGGGCATCAATGTGACGACGACGCTCAACATCCAGCACATTGAAAGCCTGAATGATGTTGTGGCGCGCATCACTGGCGTGAAGGTGCGCGAAACCGTGCCGGATGATATCATCTCGCGGGCGGACGAGATTGAGCTCATTGACCTGCCGCCGGACGAATTGATCGCGCGGCTACGCGCCGGGAAAGTCTATGTTCCAGCGCAGATCGGCCGCGCGCTTGAGAGTTTCTTCAACAAGGGAAATCTCACCGCCTTGCGTGAACTGGCGTTGCGCACAGCCGCCAGCCGTGTCGATGCAGAAATGCTTCACTGGATGCATTCGCATGCGGTGTCTGGCCCCTGGCCCACAAATGAACGCTTGCTCGTCTGTATCAATGAGGCACCTGTGGCTGTCGATCTGGTTCGTGCCGCCAAACGCATGGCCGACCGGGCCAAAATTCCGTGGGTGGCGGCGACGGTGCTTACAGCCAAACACGAGGCACTGAACGGCGCTCAAAAGCAGAAGACGGCTGCAGCGCTGCAATTGGCCGAGAGTTTGGGTGCAGAAATTGTCACGTTACGCACTGCGTCGGATGCGGTGGGTGAGCTTCTGGAGTTTGCCCGCCGCCGCAATGTCTCGCGCATCCTTGTCGGGCGGCCGCGTCATCACGGCTTTTACCGTTTTATGCGTGAACCGGTATTTGAGCGCTTGCTCGATGCGGCGAAAGATTTCGAAGTAACGGTTGTTGCCACAGGTGAACAACCGCCCACTCCGTTTCGCCTGCCTTACTTCGGCGCGTGGTCTTGGAAGCCCTATGCCGCAAGCTTTATCGCTGCCTTTGCCGCAACACTCTTGGCCTGGCCGCTTGCCTTGGAAGTGCCAGTGGGTTCTTTGATGGGCGTGTTTCTGCTCGGCGTGTTGGTGATTGGTGCGCGCTACGGCCTGGCGCCGGCGTTATTCGCCACATTCATATCGTTCCTGTCATACGACTTCTTCTTCATTGAGCCATACTTTTCCCTCACGATTTCCAGCGGACGCGAGCTTGAGGCGTTGCTTGTCTTCTTGTTGAGCGCGATCTTCACCGGTTCCCTTTCGGCGCGTTTAAAAGCACAGGTTGAAGGATTACGTGCCAGCGAAAGGCGCACGCAACAGCTTTATGATTTCTCACGCAAGATTGCATCGGTTGGGGGTAAGGATGATGTTCTCTGGTCTGCCGTTGCACATATTGCACACACGCTTAAATGCCGTGCCATCATCATGATGCCCGATGAAAAGGGTGAACTTTCGCAGGTGCAGGGATTTCCTTCTATCGAGCCTGATCTTGACGCGCGGACTCTCACTGCAGCACGCTGGGCCTTTGAAAAAGGTGATACGGCCGGCCATGGCACGGCAACTTTGCCCACCAGCGAATGGTTATTCCTGCCGTTGGTTACTCTCAAGGCGCCGTTTGGTGTGATTGGAGTTGCCTTTGACGATCCGGCACAGTTTTCGGATCCAGAGACTCGCCAACTTCTGCCGGCGGTTGAGGATCAGGTTGCGATCGCCATCGAGCGTCTGAATCTGGCAAATGAAGTGGAGGCGGGCAAGATCCGCGACGTCGGCGAAAAGCTGAAGGACGCTCTGCTCAATTCAGTTAGCCACGATCTTCGTACACCCCTTGTCACCATCATCGGTGCGCTGACATCTCTTCAAGCGGGGGCTCATCGCCTGAAAATGACTGCACGAAATGCGCTACTCGGAGATGCGCTGCAAGAGGCACGTCGGCTTGATCGCTATGTACAGAATCTTCTTAACATGACTCGGCTGAACCACAAGGCGATTACACCGCGTCTCGCCGTCACAGATCTGCGGGAAGTGATTGGTCAGGTGACGACCGATCTGCGTCATCAGATGCACAGCAGCCTGTTGCAAATGGAGTTTGCCAAAGACGCCACTTTGGTCATGGCTGATCCTGTATTGCTGGGCCAGGTGCTGGCCAACATTCTCGAAAATGCGGCAAAATATTCGCCGAAAGGCGAGCCCATTGCGCTGTCGAGCTATGCGAAGGCGGATGAGGTTGTGCTTAATGTGACTGATCGCGGGCCTGGGGTCCCTGAGGCAGAACGCGAAAAAGTGTTTGATTTGTTTTATCAAGTGGCCGGTGGCGACAAAAAGCCCACAGGAACAGGTTTAGGACTCGCTATTGTGAAGGGCATGGTGGATGCCATGGGTGGGCGTGTTGCGGCTTCCTCGGGGCCCGATGGCAGGGGAGCGATGGTTTCAGTCACACTTCCAAAGCCACCAGTCGGAAAGCTTCATTAATGGCGCGGATCCTGGTGATCGATGACGAAGTGCCGATCCGCCGCTTCCTGCGCATCGCGCTGGAAGGAAACGCTTATGAAGTAGAGGAAGCGGAACGAGGCAGGATGGGAGTTGAAAAGGCTGCCACGTCTTCTCCTGATGCTGTGATCGTCGATCTTGGTTTGCCTGATCTTGATGGGAAAGAGGTGGTGAGGAAAATACGGGAATGGTCGGAGGTGCCGATCCTTGTTCTTTCAGTGCGTGATGGCGAAACGGAAAAGATCGCCGCACTTGATGCTGGTGCAAACGATTATGTGACCAAGCCTTTCGCTACCGGCGAACTTCTCGCCCGCTTGAGGGCTCTGTTGCGCTCAAAAAAGCCCGGAAGGATTGAGGCGGCTCAACTTAAATTCGGCGCACTTGTCATTGACCTTGCCAAGCACGTCATTACGGTCAATGGCAAAGACGTAAAGCTGACCAAAAAGGAATTTGAAGTGCTGGCTTTCCTCGGCAAACATGCGGGCAGGCTGGTGACCCATGGTCAGTTGCTTTCGACCATCTGGGGGCCGGCGCATCTTGAAGACACGCACTATCTTCGCATCGCCGTCGGACATGTCCGTGAAAAGATCGGTGATGATGTGGTGAATCCCATTTATATCCTCACTGAACCCGGCATCGGTTATCGGATGTTGGCTCACGAGTAGAATAGTTTGGAAACGGACACTTTTCGTAATGTATATTCTTCACAAATCGTGCGTTGGATGCATAGCTCAAGCTAGATTCTTGGCAAATGGGCTTTCCCAAATGCGCTGCTCATTCGGCATCCCGCGCCGGAAGTCGACCAAAGACGAATTTGTCAGCGATCAAGTATAACTCCATATTTTTATCGCAGATCGAAATGCAACAGCTGCAACCCGGCTTTGTGGATTGCTGAACGGGCTTACGCGTGAGGCCGTGTGAGCCTAAAGGAATTTAAGGTGCCGTATAGCAGCCCATGATTTTTTAATTCGAATACTTACACCATGAGCCAATTTCCAAAGGCAAAAGACGAAACGATGGACGGCCCTTGGCGTCAGAACCTGGTCGTGTGCCTGATTGGATCTTTCACCACCATCGTGGCCATGACACTGCTGCTGCCCATTCTTCCGCTTTACGTGGAAGAACTGGGCGTCAGTGACCATGCTGCCATCGTTCAATGGTCAGGCATTGCCTATGGTGCGACCTTCTTTACCGCTGCGTTGACGGCGCCCCTGTGGGGCAGGTTGGCCGACCGCTATGGCCGGAAGCTGATGCTGATCCGCGCCAGCCTCGGCATGGCGGTGGCGATGTCGCTGATGGGTATGGCACACAATGTCTGGCAGTTGGTGGCCTTGCGCCTGCTCGCCGGCCTGCTTGGCGGTTATTCTTCGGGCTCGACAGTGCTGGTGGCGGCACAGACACCAAAAGCACGGACTGGCTGGGCGCTCGGTGTCATGTCAGCCGGCATCATGGCCGGCAATCTGGCGGGGCCGCTGATTGGCGGCATTGTTCCTGCTCTGGTGGGAATCCGCATGACATTCCTGCTTGCTGGTTGTGTGATCTTTTTTACTTTCCTCGCCACGACTTTTTTCATTCGCGAGGCGGCACGGACACCCGGTGCGCAGAAACAAAAGCTGCGTCTCGATTGGGGCATGATTGCCGACAAGCGCCCGATCATTGCGATGCTGGTGACAGGCATGCTGCTGATGTTCGCCAACATGTCGATCGAGCCGATCATCACGGTTTATGTCGCGGGGCTGGTCGAGGCCACGCGTGTCACTTTTGTGGCGGGCCTGGTCATGTCGGCGGCCGCGCTGGGAAGCATTCTTTCATCGTCACGCCTGGGTTCCATTGGTGACCGGATCGGCCATTGGAAAATTGTCTCAGCCTGTCTTGCTGTCTCTGCCGTCCTGTTGATCCCGCAGGCTTTCGTGACAACAGAGTGGCAGCTGGTGTTTTTGCGTTTCCTCATGGGTCTGGCGCTCGGTGGCCTTTTGCCCGCGATCACCAGTGTCATCAGGCATAATGTGCCAGAAGCGATGACCGGGGGAATTCTGGGTTATTCCATTTCATCGCAATATGTCGGACAAGTTCTAGGCCCACTAACTGGTGGATATATCGGCGGCCATATCGGCATGCGCAGCGTGTTCCTGGCCACGAGCGTCTTGATGGCACTGGGGGCTGTCGGAAATTATCTGCTGGAGCGCAGGCTGCGGCCCAACGTGGCGGGTGCGGTGTCAGGGCCGGCTAAAAACTAGACTTGCAGCTGGCGGTTCTGCCAGAGATCAAAACCACCCTTGAAGGCGTTGGCGTTGGCGCCTGCCTCGCATTTCGGTGGAAGCTGGGCAAGCTTGGTGACATTGCCACCGCCGATCACAATGTAGTCCGGTTCCAGCGCCGCTGTCAGATGTTCGACGATATCGAAGATGTGCTTGGCCCATTTCTTCTTGCCGTATTTTTCGAGCCCGCGCTCGCCGGCATAGTCTTCAAACGTTCGATCCTTCTTGTAGGGTAGGTGGGCGAGCTCCATAGGTTGGGCGATGTTTTCGACAATCATCGCCGCCCCAAGACCGGTGCCCAGACCCAGGAACAGCATGCGCCCGCCCTTGTAGCTGCCGACAGCCTGCATCAACGCGTCGTTGACGATCTTGACAGGCTTTCCAAATGCCTTGCCGAAGTCGAACTTCACCCAGCCTGGACCGAGATTATGCGGCTCGGCGATTATCTTGTTGTGCACCACGGGGCCGGGGTAACCCATGGCCACAACGTCAAAGGGCTTCTCCTTGGTTAGGCGCTTGATGATGGCCATCATCGATTTGGGGTTGAAATCGAGCCCTGAATCATCGCGCAGAACTTCATCGGCATTGCTACGCTTCATCTTGACGTGTGAACCGCCGATATCGACGGCGAGCACCACCTGCTGCCTGCCTACTTTTTCGTTTTCAGGCGTGTTTGACATTGGAGTCACTCCCACATTGCCTACGCCGCAGGATCCACCCAGCCGCCGGGTGGCGAAAAGTCCGTGCGGGCCTGTTCAGGCCCCCACGTTCCCGGCTTATAGACGATCGGCGGTGTCTTGTCGCCGAGGATCGGATCGATGATTTTCCACGCCAACTCAGCGGCATCTTCGCGAGTGAAAAGCTGGCGGTTGCCGTTCATTGCATCGCCGATCAGGCGTTCATAGGGTTCCATGTCGCCTTCATTGGTGTCGATGGCCGCGAGCTCGACAGGTTCGCCCACCATGTCTTCGCCCGGCGCCTTGCGCCTGGCGCCGACCGCGGCGATCACTTCCGGGCTCAGGCGGAATCGCACGTAGTTGGCTTCCTCCGGCGTGATGTCATCAAAGACGGCAACCGGCGGCAGTTTGAAACGCACCACGACTTCGGTGGCGCGGACCGGCAAATTCTTGCCGGCGCGGATATAGAAGGGCACATCCTTCCAGCGCCAGGCATCAATGAATAACCGCACGACCGCGAAAGTCTCGACCGTGGAGTTGGGCGCCACGCCTGGCTCACGGAGATAGCCATCGAACTGGCCGCGCAGCACATTTTCCTTGGTGAGCGGACGGATTGATTTCAGCACCTGCACCTTTTCGTCGGCGAGATCCTCGCTGGAGCGCGAGGCAGGAGGCTCCATGCCGAGCAGCAACAAGACCTGAAAGAGATGGTTCTGGATCACATCCCTGATGCAACCCACTTCGTCATAGAACTTGCCACGGCCCTTGACGCCGAAATCCTCGGCCATGGTGATCTGCACGCTGGCGATGCGGTCGCGGTTCCAGATCGGCTCAAGGATGGAATTGCCAAAGCGGAAATAGAGAATGTTCTGGATCGATTCCTTGCCGAGATAGTGGTCGATGCGGAAGATCGCGTCTTCCTCGAACACGCTGTGCAGGCAGGCATTGAGATGGCGCGCGGACTCGTAATCATGACCAAATGGCTTCTCGACCATCACGCGCGCGCCGTCGGATAGCTTGGCCGTCTCGAGGGCGTGTGTCACGGTCTCGAACATCGAGGGTGGAATGGCGAGATAGAAGAGGGGATGGTTGCGCCCGTTCAAGGCCTGCTTCAGTTTTTCGAACGTGGCTGGGTCACGGTAATCGCCCGAAACATAGCCCAGAAGCGCCAACAGCTTTTGAAGAATGGCCTCGTCGTAATTCTTGATCTGCGTGGCCACGGCATCTTTTGCCCTGTCCTTCAGCTGGTCCACCGTCCAGCTGTCAAAGGCCACGCCAATGACGGGCTCGCTCAGGTGGCCGCTTTTGACCAATGCATAGAGGGCAGGGAAAATCATCTTGTGGGCTAGGTCACCTGTGGCACCAAAGACGACCAGTATATCCGATCTTACTTCACTCATGGTTTTCTCCGGCCTTCCTACGATGCCTTGGGCGCGGGTTTTTCCATGTGACCGCCAAAGGACTGACGCAGCGCCGACAACAAGCTTGCGGGCAAATTCGTCACCATCGCGTGAGGCGAAACGCTCGAACAAGGCAGAGGCAAGAACGGGTGCCGGCGTGCTGGTTTCGATGGCGGCATTGAGCGTCCACCGGCCTTCACCGGAATCGGACACGCGGCCGCCAAAGTTCGCCAGCTGCGGATCAGCCTTCAGCGCTCCGGCCGTGAGATCGAGAAGCCAGGAACTGATCACGCTGGAGTGGCGCCACACTTCCGCTATCGCCGCGAGATCGAAATCAAACTGATAATATTGCGGATCTTTCAACGGCGTGGTTTCGGCATCGGCGGTGCGGGCGGTCTTGCCGGCATTGGCGGCCCTCAACACGTTGATGCCTTCGGCATAGGCGGCCATGACGCCGTATTCGATGCCGTTGTGGACCATCTTGACGAAATGTCCGGCACCGGTCGGACCGCAATGCAGATAACCACGCGTGGCCGTGCTGGCGCCGGCGTCAGGCGCAGCGCCGCACCTGCGTCAGGCCCGGGCGCTAAAGTGGCGAAGATTGGATCGAGGCGCTGCACGGCAGGCTTTGGACCACCGACCATCAGGCAATAGCCGCGCTCAAGACCCCAGACGCCGCCGGACGTGCCTGCATCGATGACATCAATGCCCTTGGCCGCAAACTCTGTCTGAAGATCCATGGCATCACGGTAGAATGAGTTGCCGCCGTCAATGATGGCATCGCCTTTCTGGAGGCTGCCCGCCAGTTCGCGCGCGATGCGCCCGGTGATGGCTGCGGGCAGCATCAGCCAGACAGCGCGAGGCGGCGTCAGCTTGGAAGCCAGATCGGCCATGGACGTGGCGCCCTTGGCGCCTTCCTTGACCAGCGCATCGACATTGGCCTTGTTGACGTCAAAGACGACGCAGTCATGCTCCGCATTGAGCAGGCGCCGCACCATGTTCGCGCCCATCCGTCCCAGCCCGATCATTCCGATTTGCATTGCGTGTTTCCCTGTTCAGATGATTTCGACGTCAAAGTTCTCGCCTTCCCATTTCTGGCTATCAGGCCAGAAGAATGTGAAGACCACATGTTGGCCGTTCTTGACGGTGCTTACGTCAAGATCGGCAAAATGCGAATTGAAGGCCGTTTTCTGCGTTGGCGTGTCCGTGGTCACCGCCCAGCCATCCACGCTCCAGTGAATGGTGGCGCGGGCGCCCAGTTCCACGCGCAGTTTCTTGCCCTGCGGCATGTATGACAATTTGTTGTTGAAGCGCCAGATGCGCAAGGGTGAAGGTGTCTGTGTCTTGACATAACGCGCCACGGTTTGCGGCGGCATGTCGAAGACGGAACGGTCCTGCAGCGAACGCAGCAGCTTGACATGTTCGGCATGGGCCCAAGCCAGCGGCATGGCGCTCCCCGCGGGCCTGCCAAAGTACAACTCCCGTTCGGGAATATCCGGCGCGTCCCATGTCTGTTCCGGCAACATGCCGCCATCACTTGCCGATTTTTCCACGGTTGCGAGCAGTGCCTCGGCGCCCTTCCGGTTTCCGGCTGCCAATTCGTAGTGGGCGCGCTCGCCCGCGAGAAGTGGCCAGAGCCGGCCGCGCCCGGTTCCATCAAAAGGCGCGCCATCTTCATGTTCGCCATAGCCGTCATTGTTATAACGATACCAGAGCTGACCCTGTGGCACGTCCTTGCGCAACACATGATCGATGACCCTGATGGTGTCGAGAATGCGCGGATCGTCCGGAGCACGCAGTCCAAAACGCACGAGTGCCAGCGCATCAGGGCTGACTATGGATTCAGCTGATTGCACGGCGACGCCCTTTTCGCGGTTGCGGATCAGGATGGTTCCCTTCATGGCGCTGGCCACATCAGTCGCAAGAGAGCCCGACATGCGGACATAATATTGTTTTGCGCCTGTAGCCTGGGTCAGTTCGTCATTGGAAGCCAAGGTCCAGTTTTCAATCTGTTCGTTCCAGGAATCCGCGGTTTCGCGCAGATGGGTTGCGGCGTCACTGTCGCCGTCAGCATCAAGCAGGTCGGCCGCGGCCAGTAGCGCTGAAATCTCGACAGCCAGCGTGAAGGGGCTGTATCCGCCATCTTCTTCCCAGCGGTCTTCACCGGTCACCGGTCCATTCATCAGAACATAACCCGCGGCGCGCCTCACCATGTCGATATAGGCATGCCGCCTGCCTTTTGGGAGGCTTCCGTGACGCGCCAGCAGATCTGCCAGCAGGATGGGGAAGGCACACTCATCCATCTGGAGGCCGGACCAATAAGGTTCGCCGCTCAGCCAGAAATTTTGCGCCCAGCGCCCGGAAGGCGCTTGCATGTCGCGCAGATAATCGAGAATGGCAACTGCTTCGGCGCCATCACCTGCCGCCAGAAAAGCACCTGCCACTTCGACAAGATCCCTCGGCCAGACGAGATGATAACCACCCAGATCATTGTCGCCTTTGGAAAAACCCCAGGGAATGGAGAGACTGGCGACAACGGCACCGCGTGGCTCAGTGGAACGATGGGTTGCCAGAACAGCTGTCGATGTGCGGTAGTAATTCACCTGTCCCTTGGCATTCTTGTCGAGAGGCCGCAAAGTTTTCTGCCAGGCACGCCATTCGCTGACATAGGTCTTCCACGCGTCATCAAATCCTGCGTCAAGACTGGAATGGGTTACGGCAGCCGCTTCGAATTGGGTTGGACCAAAACCCAGCGCCAAAACAGCGGTGGGATTGCTTTCGGTAAAAGCAATCTCGCCCGACAAAGCTACATTGCCGTTGTCGGCACGCTGGTATTGCGGCGTGAGCGCGCCATGCTGCTGAAGCAATGTCCAGCCATCAGATTCTCCCACAAAGCCCGCCGATGTCGCGCGCCAGCCGAGTGATGAGGAAACGGCCATGCAGCGCGATTTTCCGGTGGCGAACAGTACCGTCTCATCCTGATGGCGGCCGATCCAGGCGGAATTGTTGCTTCCGGCATTCACCAGATGGGGGGCCACCAGGGCAAAGACCTTGTAGTCACCAAACTTGCCTTTGAGAGGCTTGAACGTGATGCGCTGGAGAACGCAGGCCCGCGCCGGGTCTGCGATGATTTCCTTGGTGATGATGAAACTCTGGTCTCTCGCAGAATTCGTGATGGTGAACGCCGGAATGCCACCATCGATCGGTTTGGAAACGGAAATGCAGTCACGCTTTTCTTCTGCGATCACGCCGCCGGGGCCAATGACAACGAGCTCAAAATCCCGCGTACAAGCGCTGTCGACGAGTGGATAATAGATCTCGTTGAGTATGCCATGACTGTGGGTGAACCACACCGGTGAGTCATCCGAGAGCGCGGTGCCGACACCAACCTTGGCGCTCGAAGTCCAACGCGGTTCAATGCCCGGCGCGCCGGGGGCAAAATCTTCCGTCGCCACTCTGGCAGCGATGTTCGCGCGGGAACGTTTATCCATACTCAACTCGTGCAAACCCACACGCTATCACAGTTGCCGGGATCATAGTCACTTCAACAGCCAAATCTCCTTAATATAAGGAAATTTTGAATTTTATTGTTGTGAATCTGCGTGACTAAGTCACCGTATGGAGAAGGCCGTTAATAGCAGCTTTCCAACCCGCAATCTTGCTTCGCCGAAGATCCTTTTTGAGCTTGGGCTGGAAGCGGCGGTCCCTTTTCCAACTCTTGGCAAATTTTTCAGGTGGTTGAACGAGGCCCGCCTTCAAACCTGCCAGATAGGCCGCACCGACGGCCGTTGTTTCAAGGATGCGCGGCCGGTCCACTGTCGTATCGAGAATGTCGGCCAAAGCCTGCATGGTCCAATCGGATGCCGTCATACCGCCATCCACGCGCAATACGGCATCTTTCAATTCGGGCCAATCGCCTCTCATCGCTTCAATCAAATCGAACGACTGGAAGCACACGGATTCGAGCGTGGCGCGGGCAAGCTCCTTGCGCGTGGTGCCGCGAGTCAGGCCGAAGATGGCGCCGCGCACATCAGCCTTCCAATAAGGCGCTCCAAGACCTACAAAAGCTGGCACAAGATACACTTGCTGTGCCGGGTCAGCCTCCTTGGCAAGCTTGCCCGCTTCTGCCGCTTTCTTAACAAGCTGGATGCCATCGCGCAGCCATTGCACTGCCGCACCCGCGATAAAGATTGATCCTTCGAGGGCATAAGTTCTTTTGCCATTCAGTTGATAGGCAATGGTAGTGAGTAAGCGGTTTTTCGATTCGACTGCCTTCTCGCCTGTGTTCAATATAGCAAAGCAGCCCGTGCCATAGGTTGACTTCACCATGCCGGGCTCAAAGCAAGCTTGGCCGATCAGCGCTGCATGCTGGTCGCCGGCCACGCCGCCAATAGGAATGGCATGACCGACAAGCCCGGGTTCAGTCGTGCCAAAATCATCGGCGCAATTGCGCACATCCGGCAGCACGGAGCGCGGAATATTCAAAAGCGAGAGCAGCTCGTCGTCCCATGCGCCTGTATGAATATTGAACAGGAGTGTACGTGAAGCATTGGTGGCATCGGTGGCGTGAACTTTTCCGCCGGTCAGCCGCCAGATCAGGAAGCTGTCGATGGTACCGAAACACAGTTCGCCATTTTCTGCCTGGGCACGTGCCCCTCTTATGTTGTCCAATAGCCACGCAAGTTTGGTGCCGGAAAAATATGGGTCGAGAAGCAGACCAGTTTTGGTGCTGAAGGTTTTCTCAACACCGGCTTTCTTCAGTTCCTCGCAACGGGTAGCAGTGCGGCGGTCCTGCCAGACGATGGCGCGGTGCAATGGCTTCCCTGTCTTGCGGTTCCACAAGACAACCGTTTCGCGCTGGTTGGTGATGCCCAGCGATTTTATCTGCTTTGGCTTGATGCCGGCGTTCTTGATGGCGGTCTTGCAGGTGGCAATGACAGAGCGCCAGATTTCCTCAGGATCATGTTCGACCCAGCCAGGGACGGGATAGTGTTGTTTGAATTCCCTTTGGCCAACGCCCTTGATGTTCAGCTTTTTGTCAAAGACCAGGGCACGGGATGATGTGGTGCCCTGATCGATTGCAAGAATATAATCCATCTCATAAGTCCCATTTTTGACCATGATGACGAAAATTTTCCGCCATGCAAAATGATGATTTTGGAGCTGGCTGTGGAAAACGGAGTTTTATACGGCCGCGCTCTTGGCCGTCATCAGCTGTGTCAGGGCGTCGACGGCTGCAACGATGAAGGCTTGATCTTCGGCACTGGCATCGATTTCCACGCGCTTTAGTTGCGGCGGCAAAAGGTCATGCAAAGCATCAAGAAGTTCTTGGTCGGCCTCTTTATCAAATAGAGCACCGCCAGGAGCAGAATAGCTTGAAACGCCCTTGAGGGGGATCATGAATAGTGTCTCAGGTCCGGCGGTGGCAAGGCGCTGCGCGATCACTTTTATCACTTCCCGTGTTTCGTCTTTCTTGGGGCGTGGCACCAGGATCATGGGGTTGTGATAGCTGTAACGATGAGATTTGTACTGTTCCGGCACGTCATTGGCTTTGGTCAGCATGATGCCAATGTGGTCGATGCCGCCCGGCACCACGACCTGCGGGACTTGGCACGCAGCCGTCACGGACAAGCGGCTTTCGTCCGAGGCGCGCAATCCGCCAAATACGGCATCGCAGATATCGCCGAGCGCGTAGTCAAACACGCCGGCCACAAGTCCATCCTTGACCATCTGTTCCATGGCGCGACCACCAGAACCCACGGCGTGAAACACGATGGTTTCATAGCCGCGTTTTTCCAGCTCCTTGATCGCACGCATAGTGCCTTGGGTCAGGACGCCGAGATTGGTGATTGCCACCATCGGCTTTTCATCTTTTTTTGCCGCAGCACTCTGGGTGCCACTATAGGCCCGCGCCATGCCGTAAGCGGCGCCTGCGGCATTCGTTAGGATGCGCCGGAGCAGGGGATTGAGCCCGAGGATATCGCCTACGGAAGGCATCATCACGATATCCTTGATGCCGACATAACTACTGACATTGCCCGAGGCCAAAGTTGACACGATAATCTTGGGAAATCCGTAGGGCAGGTCCTGCATCACCATCGCGGCGTTGTTGGTGCCTTGCGTGCCGCCAAGACTCAAAAGCCCGTGGACCTCATCGTTGGCGATCATCTCCTTGAGGATAGCGGTCGCTCCACGTACCATCACTTGCGAGGTTTCTGACCTGTTGGTAAAGCCGCGCAGTTCTTTCAGTGCATACCCACCACGCTCGGCGGCAGCGGAAGCCGAAATATCTGCAGACACCGTCGCGTCACCCATAACGCCTATGTCTATCACACAGGTTTTTCCGCCTAAATTATGAATCTCAGATCGCACGTACTCAACTTCGTCACCCTTGGTGTCGAGGGTAGCCAGGATTGCGACAGTTCTGGTCATGGCAATATTCCCCGTGGGTGCGATCAGCCAAAGCGCAGGCCGGTAAATTCCTTGGCGGCTTTGGAAACTGCCCGCTCGATAGGCAGGCGTTCTGTCGAAGATCCCGTCCAGAAGCCATGGCCTGACGTGTTGTCCAGCATGTATTGCGCATCTTCCGGAGTTTCCATCGCTGCGCCGTGCGCGACCAGGATCACATCGGGATGAAGCTTGCGCACCTTCTGATAGACGGCTTCAGTTGCCTTGGCTGTTTCGGCAATGGTCGAACCATTGTCATAGCCCTTGAGGCCACCTTTCGTGGTTCCGGCGTGGAAGCAGAAAATATGGGGCCTCGCACCTTCAACGAGCTGGACTGCCTCTTCCGATGTGAAGGCGAGGCCCACAGTGACCATGCCAGCTTCTTCGCGGGCATAGCGTAAAAATTCGATCTCATTTTCCATTGTGATACCCGCCGAGGTCAGTATCTTGCGAATCTCGCTACCCTTATCGACATAACTGACCGATGGGCCAATATTGGAGACCGACATCACTCCCATGCGCTTGCAGTCATCGATCACCATGGCCATGTCTTTCAACGGGTCATTGGCATTGAGACAAGCGCAGACAAAACTGTCGCCCTTCAAGGCCGGCATGATGTCTTCACGCGTATAAGTGAGTGTCTGCCGGTTGCTGTCAAGAATGGGCCACATCATCGACATGGTGCCCATGCCATTGGCCCTCAAGCGTGCGCCCGAAAATGTGTTGATGCAGTCAACGCCTGCTTTCTCAAGGAGTTGGGCAACGAGTCCGCTACCGGCGGAGGCGATGGTGATAGGTCGCTTTGCTTCGACCTTAGCCTTCAGCCGCGCGAGAATTGTGGCTGCGGTCAAGCGTGCAGTGAACATTTAAAGGTCTCCCACTTGCTGGGCGAAGTTGGCGATGTGGGACTGAAGCATCGGCACATGATCGTCTGGTGCCAGATATCGCGATGGCACTCTGCGCAGCCGTGCGGCAGGAATATGGGAAGCTAGCGTTTGCCCGATTTCTACTGGATGTAACGGATCGCCGTCATTGACGACAACCAAGGTCGGGCATTGGATTGTTTGTAAGACTTCGAGATCGCCAATTGGTTGATCATCGATCATAGCCATCACCATGCCTGCTGCCTCTTTGGCCTGCGGACGTGTCAACATTCCCATCAGCGACTGGGCTGCCAAGGGGTTGATCTTGCGCATGGCATTGAATTCGGCATCGGCAAGCAGCAGGCGCTCGGCGTCTGCCGGCCTTTCGCGCTGCCAGACCGCGATGCGGCGCACAATGCCAAGATGGGGCAGGGCAGGCCTATCTAGCCAAGCTGGCCGCACCAGCACCAAACCTCGCACCCGATCAGAAGCCGCGATTGCCAGGTTTAACGAAATGGCCGCACCCATTGAAATACCACCCACTACAGCTCTTTCAATATGTTGCTCATCCATCAAATCCAAGATGAGTTGAGCAAAATTGTCGAAGCCAGCAGTCAAAAATGGTGTTGCTCCATGTCCGGGCATATCGGGGCAAATTAGCCGCAGACCCTGAACGCCGCGACCCAATGCCAAGGTTTGGCGGCTATCCGCCGTTAGTCCATGGATGAAAATGAATGGAAGTCCGTCTCCCGTCTTGGTCACGGCGAGCCTTTGGGTATCAATCAAATACTCTTTCATCTCGTTCGCCCATGCAATACGGGGAAGCCACGCACCGGCGCCACACCGAAGGTTGCGGGCACGTTAGTGGAAAGCATTGCGGCAGCCTAGAACAAAACCCCAAGTTTTTATAACGAATCGCTGTTTTTCAATTTGCGCCTGCGGAAATTTTTGTGCAGTGCATGTCTATGTAATTGACTTCACGCGGTGCTGTGCAAAGTCTCAACGCATTCAACAGGCGGTGCGATGACAAGTTTCGGTATGAATCTAATGCTCTGGACTGGGCACGTGACAGAGCGCGACAGGGGTCTGCTGAAGACGTTGAAGAAAACTGGCTTCGATGTTGTTGAGTTTCCGGTATTTGACGGAACGCCTGATCATTACGCGCGCATGAGCGCGATGGTTGAAGGGCTTGGCCTCAAGGCGTTGGCCTCGAGTGCGTTGGTCGGCGCCGTCAATCCGCTCTCAGCAGACAAGGCAGAACGAGTTGCTGCCGTGCAACGCACGAAATGGGCCATTGATTGCAGCCACGCTCTGGGTGCCCCGTTGCTTATTGGCCCGATGCACTCAGCCATCGGCCAATTCACCGGCGTGGGAGCAACCAAGGCTGAGCGTGCGTGGGCCATTTCGTATCACCGTGCCGTTGGTGATCATGCTTTGAAGCGCAGCATCACTTTCGGCCTGGAGGCGCTCAATCGCTTCGAATGCTATTTTCTGAACACCATGGAGCAGCTTGCCGACTATCTCGATGAAGTTGACCATCCCGCCGTCAAGGCCATGTTCGACACGTTCCATGCCAATATCGAGGAGAAGGATCTCGGCGCTGCCATCCGGCGCATCCGGAAACATCTCGTGCATGTGCATATTTCCGAGAATGACCGTGGCGTGCCGGGAAGGGGGCATGTGCCGTGGACCACAGTGTTCGATGCCTTGCGCGGCATCAAATACCGAGGGCCGCTCGTGATCGAAAGCTTCGGCCGTGCTTTGCCGGAACTTGCCGCGGCGACAAAAGTGTGGCGCGATTTCTTTCCCTCCAAAGAGGCTGTCTATCGTGAAGGCTTGCGCCACATGAAGAAGCATTGGCCCACAGAGGGCCGATGATGGGACAGGTTTATGTCATTGGCACATGCGATACAAAAGGCGAAGAACTTGCCTTCGCCGTTGCGTGCCTCAGGGAGGCCCATGTCCCTTCCTGTCTCGTTGATGTCTCCACAGCTGCCCCATCCAAGATCGCCGACATATCAGCCGAAACAATTGCCAGCCATCATCCGCACGGGAGGGCCGCTGTTCTGGGCCTTTCCGATCGCGGCCAGGCGGTCACGGCCATGGGGCTGGCACTGAAGAATTTCATGCTTGCGCGTGCCGACGTCGATGCCGTGCTGGGCCTCGGCGGCTCGGGCAACACCGCCATTGTCACGGAAGCCATGCGCGCGTTGCCAATAGGCCTTCCGAAAGTGATGGTTTCCACTCTGGCTTCCGGCAATGTGGCGGGTTTTGTCGGCCCGACCGACATCACGATGATGCATTCGGTTACGGATATTGCCGGGTTAAACGCCATTAGCCGCGCAGTGATCGGAAATGCGGCGCATGCAGTCGCCGGCATGGTTCTCTTTCCGACGCTGCAGAAATCGGAGCGCAAGCGAGCCTATGGCTTCACGATGTTCGGGGTTACGACCACTCTGCATCAGTGAGATCCGCAAGGCATTGCGGCAGGATGTAGAATCCTATGTCTTTCATGCCACTGGCACAGGCGGGCAAAGCTTCGAAAAACTCGCAGAGTCAGATTATTTTGATGGTGCGTTTGATATTACGACAACCGAAGTCGCTGACTACCTAGTAGGTGGCATCCTGCCCTGCACATCAGACCGCTTCGGCGCTTTTGCACGTCGGTCCGTCCCTTATGTGGGATCTGTTGGCGCTTGCGACATGGTCAATTTCGGAGCGCGGGAGACTGTTCCAGCCGCATTCTCTTCGCGGCTGTTTCATGTCCACAATCCCCATGTCACGCTAATGCGCACAACGCCTGATGAAAACCGCAGGATTGGAGAGTTCATTGCGGCGGGGCTGAACAAGATGACGGGACCAGTTCGTTTTCTGCTGCCGCTCAAGGGCGTTTCGGCCATTGATACGGTGGGTCAGGTTTTCCACGACCCCGAAGCTGATCAAGCCCTCTTCGATGCTATCAAGCGGGATTTCAAGCCCTCAGCGCAGCACAAGCTGATCGCGCTTGATGTTCACATCAATGATCCAGCCTTTGCTCTTGCCGCCGTTTCGGCAATGCAGGAAATGCTGGCAAGCTAAACGAAAAAGGCGCGGCAAGCGCCAGGAGGAAATATGGCGCGCGCCTATGCATCGACGATTTTCAACGTACCCGTCCAGACGGTCTGGAGCCTGATCCGCAATTTCAATGGTTTGCCGGACTGGGCGCCGCCGGTGGCGAAGTCCAAGATCGAAGGTGGGCTTGATGCTGACGTCGTGGGTTGTGTCCGGTCCTTTTACCTGAAGGACGGCATGCATGTGCGCGAGCGGCTGCTGGCGCTGGACGATGCGCGATATTCCTTCACCTACAATTTCGAGAAGCCGGCCTTTCCGGTGCGAAACTATGTCGCCACGGTTCGCCTTTTCCCCATCACGCATACAAACCAGACTTTTGCCGAATGGGAATCGACCTTCGACGAGGGACCGGGCGATGAAGGAAAATACGAGAAGATAATCTCACGCGAAGTATTTGGCGCCAACTGGGCCAATCTCAAGAAAATCATTGCCGCAATGAAGCCAAAACCTATTGAAGGTGCCGAATTATGGAAGGGCTTCGCACCCAATAAAGTGTGGACGTCACGTGCGATCAAGGCGCCCGTGGACAAGGTCTGGTCCGTCATGCGCGATTTCGCCGGGATGGGCGGCTGGCATGATGATATCACCAAGATGGGCATGATCGGCAAGGTGCGCTCGGACAAAGTCTCCGGTGTGCGGGATTTTTACTTCGGTACGGGCCGGCTGAATGAAGAGCTGCTCCATCTCAGCGATCTGGAGCGCTCATTTTCCTACCGCATCACCAAGTGTGAAATTCCGTGGCTGAATTATGTTTCAGGTCCGCGGTTGTGGCCGGTGACATCGAACAATACGACGTTTGCCGTTTGGACGGGTGACTGGGATGCAAGCGTACAGGACGATCTCGTTCTGATCCCACGCACCGAGCAGAATGTTTATCAGAAGGCCTTTGCGACGCTGGAGAAAAATCTGCGCGGCAAATGAAATCTCAATAAGTGGCGCGGCCACCGGAAATGTCGAAGACGGCTCCGGTCGAAAACGAGCATTCCTCGCTGGCGAGGAAGCAGATCAGTGCTGCATTTTCGTCGACAGTACCAAAACGTCCCTTCGGAATCTTCGACAGCATGAAGTCGATATGAGTCTGTGGCATCTGATCAAAGATTGCGGTGCGCACCGCCGCCGGCGTGATGGCGTTCACCGTGATGTTGTGTTTTGCCATTTCCTTGGCCAGCGATTTTGTGAAGCCGATCACCGCTGCTTTTGACGCCGAGTAGGCGGAGGCGTTGGGGTTGCCTTCCTTGCCGGCGATGGACGCAACATTCACGATGCGACCGTAGTCCTGCTTGATCATATGCGGGATAACAGCGCGGTTCGTAAAAAAGGTGCCATTTACATTGACCGCGAAGGTTTGCAGCCAGCCGTCGATTGGGAAACCGTCAACAGGCACAGTTGGCCCCGTGATACCGGCGCTGTTGACGAGAATGTCGATGCCTCCGATCTGCTTCACCGTCTCTTCTACCGCCGCAGCCACGGACTCATGGTTCGAAATATCTGTCTTGATCCCGCCACTCATATCCCAAACAACGACTTTGGCGCCTTCTGACTGCAGGCGCGCGGCGGTGGCGGCACCAATGCCCGACATGCCGCCGGTAACGACAGCGCGGCGACCTTTGAATCTCATGACTTGACCTTCCATGTTTTCATGCATTGCAGCGTATGTTCATACGACTGAATGCCAGCGTCCGAACCAAGCCCCGTTGCCACAAGGCCCGCCGCCGCCTGGGCGAAACGCAAGGCCGTCTCAACATCCATCTCGTAATGTAATGACGCAATAAAGCCGGCGTCAAACGCATCTCCACAACCCGTGGTGTCGACGACCTGTATTTCATAGGCCGGGGCCTTCAGCCGTGTGCCATTTTTATGGGCGTAGTAGGCCCCGTCGCCACCGAGTGTGAAAATGCAGCAGGTCGCGCCATGATCGAGATAGAAGCGGGCGCAGTCTTCAGCGCTATTGAGGCCGGACATATCCTTGGCTTCTTCGATGGAAGGCATGAAATAGTCGATGTAGGGCAAGAGGGGAATAACATCCTTTGCCGTTTCGGCCTTGGCTGCGAGAAGGTCGAATGTGACGATCCTGCCGCGCTTCTTAGCTTCCTTGACCAAGGTCAACGTCGGCGCGCCATCCATCTTGCGCAAAAATCCTGTGCCGCCGACATGAATGATGGGTGAATCGAAGACAGCATCGTACTGTTCGGGCGGTACATCAAAATGATCGGAGGCTCCACGCATGTGCAGCGCGGGGCGATCACCGTTGGGCCTCACATTAAGAATACTTGCCGAAGTGAGCACGCCCTTGATGCGCTGCATTGTTGACGTGTTGATACGATGTTTCTGTAGCGTTCCCAGGACCCAGTCAGCTTTTTCGTCATCACCCACCGCACCGACTGCGCGACAACGCAAACCGAGTTTGGCTACGTCAACTACTGTGCCGCCGGCTGTTCCGGCCACGGTCAGCCTGATCTCGTCGATGAAGTCGACGTTGCCTCTATCAGGAATGTACGTGACGGGGCGGCCCAATATATCAAGAATAAATAGGCCGATTACTGAAACATCGTGGCTCATGGTGGTCAACGCCGCTTGCAATTAACCCTTGGCACTTTCCCAATGGCCGGACTGAGCCGATTTCAGGACTGCGTCGGTCACCAGATCGGTTGCAAGCGCGTCCCTGAAAGTGGGGGAAGCAGGTTTCTTGCCGTCGATGCTGTCGATAAAATCGGCAGCCTGATGCACGAAGCTGTGCTCATAGCCGATCTGCAGACCAGGCACCCACCACTTGCTCATGTAGGGGTGGTCACCATCTGTGACGTGGATCGAGCGCCAACCGCGGGTTACGCCCTCATCGCGATGATCAAAATATTGCAAGCGGTGGAGATCATGCAAATCCCAGAAAATCGAAGCTTTTTCGCCGTTGATCTCAAGCGTGTACAATGCCTTATGGCCGCGCGCATAGCGTGTGGCTTCGAAATTCGCGAGTGAGCCATTGTCAAAGCGGGCCAGGAACAGGCTGGCATCATCTATGCCGACCTTTTCCTTCTTGCCTGTCAAGTTGTGCTGGCGCTCCTTGATGAAGGTTTCGGTCATTCCAACGACTTTGTCGATTCCACCGTTAAGCCAGAGTGCCGTATCAATGCAGTGCGCGAGCAGATCGCCTGTTACACCGCTGCCGGCCACATCCACATCGAGCCGCCAAAGGCCTTGGCCGCCCTGCGGCAGGTCAGCTGAAATGGTCCAATCCTGCAGGAACTTGGCGCGGTAGTGGAAGATCTTGCCAAGCTTACCTTCATCGATCAGCTGCTTGGCGAAGGTTACGGCTGGCACACGCCGATAGTTGTACCAAACCATATTGGCAACACCGGCCTTTTCGACCGCCGTCACCATTTCGCGGCTTTCGGCCGCATTCCGGCCCAAGCGGCTTTTCGCACATGATCATTTTGCCCGCTGCAGCAGCGGCAAGTGCAATTTCCTTGTGCATGTCGTTAGGGGCGGCGATATCGATCAGGTCAATATCCTTGCGTTCGATGAGCTTGCGCCAATCGGTTTCGATGCTTTCATAGCCCCATTGATCGGCGAAGGGCTGAAGCTTTTCCTTATTACGGGCGCAGGCCGCCTTCAGCACGGGCTGATAGGGCAGATCAAAAAAATGCGGCACTTTGGCGAAGGCATTGGAGTGGGCGCGGCCCATGAAGCCATAACCCACCATGCCGATATTCAATTTCTTTTTCATTACGCCACCCATCCATGCTTGTCGCGAACCTTGATCATGGTCGCCAGAATGTCGTTCCAGGTCTTCTGCCGCAGCATAACCTCATTGGGGAACATGCAGCCGTCCCAGCAGATGTGGCGGAAAGCCTTGGTCAGTTCGCCATTGTCGTCGCGTAACCAAAGGCCGGCATGTTTTGGAATGTCGAGCTTGCCGTTCGGATCGGTTACCATGCAGTGCTTGCCGGTCTTGTCGTGATAACCCTCGCCCTTCACCGTCCCGTCATTCTGCGCCACATGGAAATCGATCGTCCAGGGACGCAGCGCATCGGTCATCTTCTTCAGCGCTTCGTCCAACGTCTTTTTGCTCTTCCAGTCGAACTTGGCGGGCAGCAGGCGCGATTTCGGCGCGTTATAACCCATTGTGTAAAGCAGGGTGTGAGCCATGTCGGCCTGGAAACCGATGGTCTGGGGACGATTAGTCTCCTCCATCGTGTTGATCACATCTTTCCAGGAATGCATGCCGCCCCAGCAGATTTCACCTTCCACCGCGAGACGTTCACCATGGTCGGCTGCGACACCGCAGGCCTCGCGCCAGGTCTTGGCGATTTTCTTGGTGTTGCCTGCCGGATCCTTCGCCCAATCATGGGGGCTACAGGCAGAGTCGACACGGATCACGCCGTAATGACGCACGCCCAAATCCTTCAGGCGCTGGCCAAGCTTGCATGACTTCCCGACATTCTCGACGAATTTCTTGCGGTCGGCCGGCGAGCCCATAGCGGAGCCGCCACCGACCGGCGGCCAGACGGGAGACACGATTGAGCCGATGGAGAAGCTGCGGCGCTGAACATTGTCAGCCAGCCTCTTCACTTCATCATCGGTAAAATCAATACTGATATGGGGCGGGCAATGGAAAATGTCGACGCCATCGAATTTCACACCATTGACCTCGGCCTTCTCAGTGAGGTCGAGCAGAGTGTCGAGCCCGATACCGGGTTCTGAGTCTGAGCCCTTGCCGACGAGGCCCGGCCACATGGCATTGTGCAATTTGGGATAATTGTTGTGTGGCATTCGTTCCTCCGCCAGCAAATTTTTTTCGAGCATAAAACGCAAAGCTGTAGCCTGTCCACAACTGATATATTAGTCTATAGCGATTGCATGGCGGGGAATTCAGCAGCGAGTGCGCGGGCGACGTTGAGCGAGCAGGTCTATGGCCGTCTCAGGCTGCGGATTGTGACGGGAGAACTGAAACCTGGCGTATTGATCGATGACAAGAATATTGCTGCGAAACTTCACATTTCACGAACACCGGTCCGGGAAGCGCTCAAACGGCTGAGTGACGAGCGCCTCGTCGATATTGTTGCACAATCTGGTACTCGCGTCAGTCTTATCCATCCCGAGGAAGTGCGGCAGGCCTATTTGATACGCCGCGCGCTGGAAATGGAAGGGGCGGGGCAAGCGGCCAGCCGGATGAGCACGGCTCATGCACAAAACCTGCAGGAAATCCTTTCGGCCCATAGACAGGCGCTGACTGCCAGGCATTTTGCAGAAGCCATTTCTATCGATGACCGCTTCCACCGCTACATTGCCGAAATCAGCAATCTGATGCGGTTGTGGCAAACCATTGAGATTTCAAAAGCACAGCTCGACCGCTGTCGGCACAAAATGGTTCCGCGAACCGGCGAGGCGCAGGCTACGCTACGCCAGCACCGGGAGATCATCGCGGCTCTTCAAAGCGGCAATCCAGAGGCGTCGCGGCAGGCGATGGCCGCGCATCTCGATAGCGCCATGACTAATACGATGAAGGTACTCGCTGCTGAAACCGCCGATGCGCCTAGGGCGCGGCGAGGCCCTCCAGCAAAGTCGCGATGGCCTCGGCACCCGGGTCATTGATACCTGTCAGATTGGCAGCGGAGACGTAGGAGGAACGGCCAGCCCGGGCTTTCGTCATGCCTGCGGTGGCGTTGGCACCTTTTCTCGCTGCGGCTGCGGCATCATCCAGCGATCCGGCATTCAACGCCGCAAGCGCAGGAACAATAGCGTCGATCATGGTGCGATCGCCTGGTTTGGCGCCGCCATAGGCCATCATTTTTTCCAATCCAGCGTTCAATGCCGACTTCCAATGTTTGCCGTCGCCGACGGCTTGTGAGGCTGCGGAGAAGAAAATGGCAGATAAGACGCCGCTGGAGCCACCCATGGCGCGTGCCATTTCATCGCTCAGTGCGGCGAAGAACAGATCAAGTTTCGCCAGGGGCATGGAGGAAAGGTTTTTTTTCAGATTGCGCGCTGCGTTGGCGATTGTTGAACCTGTGTCGCCGTCACCGACTTTTGCATCCAGTGCATTGAGCTTGCTTTCGGAACGAATGAGAATGGCTGCAGCCTTTTCGAGTATTCCGTGCAGTTCAGCGTTCTTGCTCGCTGCAAAGCTGCGGGGCTTGATACCCTTGGCGAGCTTGATGAGCTTTGGTTTTGCGTGGGTGTGAACACCGGGCCAGAACAATGGAGAGGCGGGTGACTTCAATGCGATTTCAAATTCCGGTGTCAGCGGCATGAGGCTGAGCGAGAAGCCGTGCATGTCGAGCGAGGTCACCGCGGTAGCGGGACCAGAGACCAGTTTAATTTTCGAGGCCTTCGGATGTTTCAGAACTTCGTTTGCGATCAATCCCATTTCCAGGGGAGTTGTGGAGCCGAGGTTGTTGATTAGCAATGCGTAGGAACGTGACGGCTTAACAGCTGCAAAAAGGCGGTCGGCCAAAGTGTGGGCAGCTTCCTTGGCGCTGGCGTAGTCAACCAGCTCCACGCCGGGTTCGCCGTGAATGCCGAGACCCAATTCAGCCTTGCCATGGGGAATGCGGTCCTCGCGGCCGATTCCGGGCAGGGTACAGGAGCGGAGTGCGATGCCAAGTGAAACGATCGATTCCGAAGCCTTGCGTGCTGCGGCTGCCACTTTTGCGAGTGGCTTCCCTTTTTCCGCAAAGTGACCCGCGATCTTTTCCACAAACAGCACGCCGGCAATACCGCGTGGCTGGGCGATTTCTGGTAGCGCAATATCATCAGCGACAATCAAGCACTTCAATCTTTTTGCCAAGCCCCCGGGCGCGCTCGACCGCCAAGCCGAAGTTTAGGCGGTCGCCTGTATAGTTCTTGAAGATCAGCAGGCAACCGGCCTTACCCGTCACCGCCATCAAGTGCTGCGAAAACGGCATCGACGCTGGGCGAAGCGAAAATTTCGCCGCAAACTGCGGCCGTCAAAAGGCCGGGGCCGACAAAACCCGCATGTGCAGGTTCGTGGCCGGAACCACCGCCCGCCACGATGGCCACCTTTTTGTCGCCGTCGTGATCGGTGCGCAGGATCACCTTGATGCCTGGAAAACCATCAAGCCGCCCCAGATTGGCGCCGCCTGATGACCGCAAAAGTCCATCCAGGGAGTCAACGACCAGATTGTCCTTGGAGTTGATGAATTGCGCCATGTCCGTTCCTCACCTGAATTAATTTCTATAGGGCTAGATGATCCAGCGGAAATTTCAACTCGCTCGTGGTGGATCAGGAGTCTTTGATACAGGCGGCGAGTAACTTCGCCAGCTGTGTATCGGCGGTGCCCAAGTCCCGCACCCCCGTCATATGATCAGCACCACGTGCCTTGGTGAGTTTGGCCTCGACACCTTGGGCCTCAAGCACGTTTGAAAATTGCGCCGCCTGTTCTTGAAACGGTAGTGTCTCCTTCTCGCCATGGGCGACACTGACATTTACCGCCCTCTTGAATGTAAGGCGGGCGGGCGAGAATTCGGCCACTTCCTCGTCGGTCAAACTAATCAGCGTCTGGAGAAATGAGTGTTGAAGTGGGGCGAGTTCATAGAGGCCGCTGAGCAGCAATACGTGACGGGGCGGGGGTGCCGCGCGCCCATCTGAAATCATGAGAGCTGCAAGGTGCGCGCCAGCCGAGTGACCACTGATTGTCAGCCGCTCCGGAGAAACTCCCAGGTCTTCGGCCTGGTCGGCAAGCCAATTCAGGGAGCGCTGGACCTGCGCCACAATTGTTTTCATCCGCACCTTAGGCATCAAACTGTAATCAATGATCGCCGTCACAGCGCCGCATTTTGTCGTCGTTTCGGCGATGTAGGAAAAATCATCTTTGGAGAACATGCGCCAATAGCCGCCGTGGACGAAAACGTGCAACGGGGCATTTGCAGAGGGTGTTTGAGGAAAGAAGAGATCGAGACGTTCGTCCGCACCGGGACCGTAGGCGACATTGAGCCGAGACTTCAAATGCTTGCGCGTGGCCTCGCTTCTGGTTGCATATTCAGCGACCAAGGTGTCGAATTCAGGGATGAAATCCCTGTTGCGGAAGGGGTCTTTCTCGCCATTCATGGCTATTGTCTGGCTAGCGCGAAGTCACCGGCATACGCAGCTCTAATCAGTCGTCGCATGCCGGGAAGGTCAATCGGGCGCGGATTGTTTTTCACAAGCCGGCCGATGCCAAGGGCTGTTTCTGCGGTCCAGTCAATTTTGTCAGCAGGCAAGCCTAAGCGCTCAAGCGTGGGCGGAATGCCGACGGCAGCAAACAGACGACACACTTCCGCAATCGCGGCATCTGCACGCTGCATGGTCGGCTGTTCAGTCTTTGAGACACCCAGTGCCGTTGCAATCTCGGCCAGCGCATCTGCAGCAGCAATACTGTTATATGTCATGGCAAAAGGCAGCATAGCCGCCACGCCAAGTCCATGTGGTGTATGGGTGAGCGCTCCGATGGGATATTGAATGGCGTGTGCGAGTGACGTGCCTGCTGCGCCGAATGCGCAACCCGCCAGCATGGCGCCCATCATCATATCCGCCCGCGCCGCACGATCCGGACCTTGGTGAAAGGCGCGTTCCAAGCTGCCGCCAATTAGGCTGATGGCCTTGAGCGCCATGATATCGCTCATTGCGTTTTTCCCGACGAAAACATGATTCAATGCGAGATCTGAATCGGCCGCGCGCCTTACAGCGGTGAATGCTTCAATGGCATGGGTGAGCGCATCAGCACCTGCTATTGCCGTGAGTGACGGCGGACAAGTCCACGCCAGTTCCGGATCGCAAAGCGCTGCTGCTGGAATGAGATGGGGACTTGAGATGCCGACTTTCAGTGTCCGGTTCGAATCGGAAACCACAGCCACTGGTGTGACTTCTGAGCCGGTTCCTGAAGTTGTGGGTACGGCAAGCACGGGAAGTACTGCGCCCGGCACCTTGAACTCGCCGTAGTAGTCTTCGAGCTTGCCACCATGGGCGAGGAGCAGGGAGCTGCATTTGGCCATGTCCATGCAGCTGCCGCCGCCCAACCCAATGACGACATCTGGTGCAAAGGGCCTTGCAGCCACTACACAGGTGTCCACATTATCGAGGGGCACGTCAGGCAAGGTGTCTGGGAAAACATGGACCGAAACACCAGAAGCCTTCAGGTTATTTAAGATCGATGCGAAAACTTCAGTGGTCGCAAAACGCGCGTCGGTGCAGATCAGCGTTTTTGTCCCAAGACCGGCGGTTATCCGTCCAATTGCTCCGATCTGACCTTCACCAAAGAGCACCTGACGAGGCATCCGCAGCACACCGAAAAGATTGTCATTGGGGATCATCGCAGGCCGCTTCTGGGAGCAAATTCGGCTAAATCTAGGTTGTGAGATGTGTTCATAATTGTCTGTTTCTTCTAATTTTTTTATCTTATGCGGTGGTCAGCAGCCAGATTTTGCGGATCATTAGCGCTTCCTCCTTGTCAGACGATATCCTATAGGATATAGCCAATTCAAGGAAATTAACCCTTTGTTAAAGCGCAATGTCAGTTCGAGAACCCTTGGTGTGTCGCCTGTTGATGAAATTGCGGGGCGCGCGCCGGCACGAGGGAATTCCATGGTGATTCAGCGGTCGAAGGGTTTGGCTGAAGAGGTTTACAAGTCCATTTTTGACAAGATCATGTCGCTGGACATCGCGCCAGGCTCGCGCATCACTGTGGACAATCTGGTGCGCGAACTGGAAGTGTCTCAAACCCCAATCCGCGAGGCACTGGGCCGGCTTGAAGGCGAGGGGCTGGTGGTGAAGACGCATCACATTGGCTACAGCGCCGCGCCACAGATCACGCGTCGGCGCTTCGATGAACTTTACGACCTTCGTCTTCAGCTTGAACCTTACGCCGCAGGACTTGCAGCACGGCGCATTGATCCGCCGGGGCTGCAAAGCCTTTCCGGAAATGCCGAAGCAATGACCGCCATCAATGGCGCTGATGAAAACCTACGTTACGCTACATTCGCCCGTCTGGACGCCGTTTTCCACGAGCAAATCTTCGAAATCGCGGGAAATGAACTGGTGCGGGACGTGCTCGCAGCGCAACACACGCACTTCCATCTCTTCCGGTTGCTGTATCATGCGCGCGTCACTGAAGAAGCGCTGATTGAACATCAGGCAATCATGGATGCGATTGCCAACAAGGACAAAATTGGGGCAGAACTTGCGATGCGACGGCATTTGGAAATGTCGCGGCAAAGATTGGTGATGGCCTTCACATGAGTTCTTTAACGCCTGGACTTCGATTGACTGGTGTGAGCAAGGCCTATGGCCGCGTTCAGGCGCTGAACAAGCTTGACCTCGAAGTGCCTGCCGGTTGTTTCTTTGTGTTGTTTGGACCCAGCTCCGTCGGTAAGACAACAACGCTCCGCACCATCGCGGGGCTGGTGCGGCCTGATGAAGGACGGATTGAGATCTTCGGCAAGGAATGGACACATCAGCCGATTGCGGGGCGCAATGTCTCGATGGTCTTCCAGTCCTTTGCGCTTTATCCGCATCTCACGGTTTTCGACAACCTTGCCTATCCGCTGCGCGAAGAAGGTGTGGAGAGCGACGAGATCAAGAAGCGGGTCACCGAAGTGGCGACCATGTTGAAACTGGCACACAAGGTGGATCGCAAACCCAATACGTTGAGTGGTGGCGAGCAACAACGTGTTGCGTTGGGCCGTTCGCTGGTGCGGAGGCCAAAGGTGTTGTTGCTGGATGAGCCGCTAACCAATCTGGACGCCAAATTGCGACACGACATGCGCGCCGAACTGAAACGTCTCCACCGGCAGTTAGGCATGACGATCGTCTATGCCACACCGGATGAGTTGGAAGCGCTTTCGATGGGCGAGCAGATCGCCGTGTTGCGTGACGGCGCAGTTGTCCAGCGGGGCACTCCAGACGAACTCTATGAACAACCAATCAATACCTATGTTGCGGGCAAGATCGGTTCGCCACACATGAACATCCTCGACGCGAGCATTTCGAAGGACGGCGCTTCGATAGAGTCGTCGGTTGGCAAGTTCAAGCTTCCGCGGGCAATGAAATCTGCCGCGGGTCAAAAGGCGTTACTTGGAGTGCGTCCGAGCGACATCACGGTGAGCAAAACGGCTAAAGGCACTGACACCCAGATCCATATGCTTGAGCCGCTCGGCGACGTGACCGTCGTCTCGGTTGTCACCGGCAATGACACGTTACGCGTCGTGATGCCGGAATCGAGCGCGATGAGCCTGAAACCCGGCGACAAGGCTTCGCTCAGCATTGCCGCAGACAAGTTCCACATCTTCCATGCTGCCAGTGGGGAGATCATCAGCCCCACCTAGTCAGCCAGAAGGCAAAAGACGTTCAACAAAACGGTAACAACAGGGAGGAAACCTAAATGGCCGTTATGACGAAAGCAAAGAACCTGACCGCCGCCGCGGGTTTTGCGGTGTCGCTCATGGTAGGCGGCGCAACTTACGCGCACGCTGAAGACGTGACCTTGACGATGGCGGTGCCAGATTGGCCACCGACACGCGTGATGAAGAAATTCTTCGACGAACAGTATAAACCGGCGAGCGGAAACAAGGTCAGCCTCAACGTCGACTTCATTCCGTGGCCCGATTTCTATACCCGTGTTAACGCCTCGCTGACCTCGGGTGAAAAGAAGTACAACTTCATCGTGTCAGACTCACAGTGGCTCGGCGCCTTCGTGGAAGGCGGCTACTACCGCAAGATCAACGACCTTGTGGATGCCGATCCTGATTTCAAGAAGACGATGGAGCAGATCCATCCCGCAGTGTATGACGCCTATTCGACTTATCCCTACAAGTCGAAAGACCTCTATGGGTTCCCTCAGTTCCCGGACGTGCTGGTGACATATGGCCGCAAGGACGTGCTGTGTGACGACGGGGAACAGGCGGCTTACAAAACCAAGTACAATGAAAAGCTGCCCTGCACGGGCGATGAAATCAGCAACATGGACTGGAACACGTTCGAGCATATCGGCGAGTTCTTCCAACGGAAGAAGGGCGAAAAGCTTGCTGGCAAAGTCCTTGACGACGATTTCTATGGCATCGCCTATCAGGCCGGTAAAGGATATGACTTTTCGACAACCTCGGTGCACACTTTCATGTGGCAACATGGTGGAAACATCTGGGATGAAACCCAAGCACCAAAAGGTCATGCAGAGGGCGTTGTAAACTCACCGAAGTCGATTGAGGGCATGGAGCACTTCATGAAGCTCCTCAAGTACATGCCGCCCGTGGTTAAGACCGGCACGATGGATATCTTCGTGTCAGACCAGCTTTTCCGTGAAGGTAAAGTTGCCATGAATGTGGACTGGGTTGGATTGGGAGAGGCCTCGCTCGATCCCAAGACATCGAAGGTTTCTGACAAGTTGGTCGTCGGCATGGCACCTGGACTCCGTGGCGCTGATGGCAAGATCGACCACCACGAACAGATCGGTGGACAACCTTTCGTGCTGACGACCTGGACCACTGACGCTCAGATCAAGGAAGCAGTCGGCTTTGTGAAGTGGTGGCTTTCGCCTGACATCCAGCATCAGTTCGCTGCAGCTGGCGGTCAGTCGGCCATCAAGGCTGTGTACGAGGATCCCAAGTACGCAACCTATCGTCCATGGAACAAGGCCTTTGCGGATTCGCTCGATTGGCAAAAGGACATGTGGCACATTCCGCAGTTCTTCGACATGCTGACGCAGCAGCAGGACCAGATCGACCTTGCCGTCACCGGCAAGCAAGACGCCAAAACAACGATGGATAATATCGCCAAGTATCAGGAAGACCTCCTGAAAAATGCTGGCCTGATCCAATAACACTGTGAACCAGAGGCGTGGGAACGACTTCATCCCGCGCCTCTCCTATTCCCATGTCTAAGAAGAATTAACGATGAGCTTGACGACCGTAACCTCACCGCAGCCATCCTTTCTAAGCTTCTCGTCTGACAACTGGCGATTGGCCATTGTCGCGGGCCTTGTGGTTTCCGTCATCGCGGTGCTGGCATTGCCAGTCGCAGTATCCTTCTGGGTTGTGCTTGTCATGGCCGCCATCGTTGCCGCCGCGATGGTCGTCAACGCCTATCGCCGCCACTATTATGGCGGTCTTCTGGTGTCGCCCGCCATTGCGGTGCTTTTTGTGATGAACATTTTCCCGCTGCTGTGGTCGCTGGGCCTTTCGTTTTTCGCCTACCAGGCCAATCAGCAAACCATTCGTTTTGTGGGTCTTGCCAACTATGTCCGCGTTCTCACCAATGAACTGGCCGCACAGGACATGTGGCACGCACTTCTGAATACAGGCCTCTTTGTTATTTGCACCGTGTCAGCACAAATGATTGTTGGATTTCTTCTGGCGATGCTGTTTTCAAAACAGTTTCCGCTGCGAAAATATCTACTGATCTTGGTGCTCACGCCGATGATGTTATCGGTTGTGGCGTCCGGTGTGTTCTTTACCTATTACTACGATCCGACATTTGGCATTCTATCTTACGTCATTGGTAACCTGACGGGCCAACAATACATTCTGATGGACAGCAAGATTGGTGCTTATACCGGTATTGTATTCGCCGACGCGTGGATGTGGTCGCCCTTTGTCATGCTTCTGGTTTTGGCAGGGCTCGTTTCTGTTCCCAAATATCTCTATGAGGCCGCTGCTATCGACCGTGTTTCGGCTTGGCGGCGCTTCTGGAACATCACATTTCCCTATATCCGTGGGCTTCTCATGCTGGCGTTGTTGTTCCGCACCATTGAGGCGTTCAAACTTGCCGATCTTGTCATTCTTCTCACTAAGGGTGGCAATGATACGATGACGATCTCTTATCATCTAGTTCGCATTGCCAATGAGCAGAACAAGACCAGCGAGGGTGCCGCCATTTCCTATGTCATGCTGTTCATGGTGATCGTCTTGACCAATCTCTATCTCTATCTGGCAAACCGCCACAACCGGGAGGCCTGATCCATGGCGAGCAGTGTATCAATGCTTGAACGACTTGGCTTCAGGAAAGCCAGCGGAGTCAGCGAAGCGGGCTGGGGACGCACTTTTTTTGTGGCGGTCATCAGCGTGATCTACTTTCTTCCAGTGCTGTTCATTATTTTCACGTCCTTTAAGCCGCAGACCCAAGCGCTGGATGTTCCTCCGCGGCTGGTGCCGACATCGTTGTTTGGCCTGATTCCGGATAAATATGTTTTCGTGCCAACATTTGAGAATTTCGGGTCAGTTTTCTCGCGGGTTATGACGCCAGGTGGATCGCCCGAGTCGACCGGCTTTGACCGCTATTTCTTCAACTCGGTCACTATTTCCTCCGTGTCCGTGCTTTTGGCACTCATTATTGGGACCTTGGCGGCCTACGGTTTCTCGCGCTTCCCGTTGAAGGGGAATGATACTTATCTGTTCATCATTTTAACGACACGCATGCTGCCTGCTATCGTTGTCATTATCCCCATCATCCTGATGTTTCGCGTGGTTGGGCTCTCTGGTTCGTATGTGGGTATTACGCTGCTCTACACGGCCTTCAATCTCGCTTTTACTATCTGGATGATGAAGAGCTTCTTTGATGAACTGTCGACGGATGTGGAAGACGCCGCGCGTATTGATGGCTCGTCAGAGCCACGCGTTTTCTTCAAGATCTGCCTGCCGCAGGTGATTGCCGGTCTGGCGGCGACTTTCGTTTTCGGTCTGATCCTGACCTGGAACGAGTTTCTTTTTGCACTGCTGCTTACGGGGCCTGACACACGCACTGTTCCAGTGGCCATGAACCAAGCTGTCTCATCCGGGGGCAGGGGTACCGACTGGACTCTTTTGGCCTCAATTGAAACATTGTTCCTCATCCCCGTATTTTTCGTGACCTTCTTCCTGCAAGACCATCTGCTAAGGGGTGTCACCTTCGGCACAGTGAAGCGCTAGAGCATGTCGACGATTGAAGTTCACAAAGTTACCAAGAAGTTTGGCGATTTTGTCGCCGTTAAAGACGTCGACCTTAACGTCAAAGCGGGCGAGGTTGTTTGTCTTCTGGGGCCGTCGGGCTGTGGCAAGACAACCACGCTGCGGATGATTGCAGGCCTGGAACGAGCCACGTCAGGTGATGTTGTCATTGCTGGCAAGAGCATGAATGAGCTGTCGCCTGAAAAGCGCGATATCGCCATGGTGTTCCAGTTCTATGCGCTTTATCCCGCCCTCAGCGTGGGACAGAACATCGCTATGCCGCTGCATTACGAAAAACTTTCCAAGGAAGAGGTTGACAGGCGTGTTACCAAGGTGGCCAAGATCCTGCATCTTGAACCTGTACTTGATCGCCTGCCAGGGCAAGTTTCGGAAGGTGAAAAGCAGCGCGTGGCGGTTGCGCGGGCCATTGTGCGTGATCCTAACTGCTTTCTCTTTGATGAACCTCTTTCCCGCCTTGATGTTGAGCTGCGTCATTCCATGCGTGGGCAGATCAAGGAAGTGCTGTCTGGCCTCTCCAAGGCGACTGTCATTGTGACCCATGACCAGCTGGAAGCACTGACCATGGCCAATCGCATCGCCATCATGCGCGACGGCATGATCGAGCAGATTGGAACGCCGCATGAAGTTTTTGCCAAACCTGCGAATGTCTTTGTGGGGAGCTTCATTGGCACACCGCAAATGAACCTGGTCGAAGGCGAACTTAAGTCGGTTTCGGATGGTAAGGCCAAGGTGGCATTCGGGCCAAAGACTGTCGATCTCGCTGTCAATTCTGCCGTACAAGGCTTGACCTCAGGTAAGGTGACCATTGGCATCCGTCCACGTGCTTTCTCGGTGGTATCCTCCGCCGGGAGCAGCGCGATATCCGCTGTTGCGGAGCTGGTTGAACCAATGGGAGCCGAAACGCTGGTTCATGCCAAGTCAGAAACTGGTGGCGATATCCGTGTGGTTGTTCCGCGTACCCACAGGGTGAAGATCGGCGAGAAGCTGCATCTTGTCCCTGATGCTGCGCAAACCCACGTCTTCGGATCAGATGGAAGGGCGGTTCGTGCATGAGTAAAGAGCCAATCAATACGGGCATGACGTCTGCGACAGCGCGCAAACTTGAGTATTCCATTATTGCTTTGGGTATCATCGCACTGCTGCTGATTTTTCAGCCATTCAACATTTCTCTTTTTGCCATCGGTGCAATTCTTGTGGTCATTGCTGGCCTAGTGAATAACTTGCTGCCTCTTGCCCACTCTGGAGTGCAGATACGTTCTGTGATCACAGTGGCCCTTGTTGTGGCGATGATCTTCTGCATCACGCTGTTGCTTTCGATATTCGTTGCCTATCTTTATGGCTCGTTCTTCTTGCAACCGCCTAATCCCGCCACTGTGGCAGGCAAGGCTATGCTGGCAGCGACACCCTGGTACATGAGCAGCTTCACTTGGACAATTGCCGCGCTGGCAATTGTGTTTGCAAGCCTTGTCACGTTGAGCTCGCGTCGGGCAAAGTGATGCACCGCTCTGTCTCATTGCAAGGGTGATTGGCAGTGGCGCGGATTGAGCGAAAAAAAATCCTTGATAAATTTGCTGCGATGATCTCACGCAAGGAGCCGATCATTGGGGGTGGCGCCGGCACGGGACTTTCGGCCAGATGCGAAGAGGCGGGCGGAATCGATCTCATCGTCATCTATAATTCGGGCCGCTACCGCATGGCAGGTAGAGGCTCGCTCGCTGGAGTTCTCGCCTATGGCAATGCCAATGACATCGTCAGGGATATGGCGCGTGAAGTACTTCCTGTCGTCCAGCACACGCCGGTGCTGGCTGGTGTCAACGGGACCGATCCTTTCATGTTGGCTGATCACCTGCTTGACGAACTGCGAGCCATGGGTTTTTCCGGCATCCAAAATTTCCCGACTGTTGGCTTAATCGACGGAACATTCCGTAGGAATCTTGAAGAGACTGGCATGGGCTATGGGCTTGAGGTCGATCTCATTGCCAAAGCTCGCGCCAAGGACATGCTGACGACACCTTATGTGTTCAACCCCGACGAGGCTGCGGCCATGACCAAGGCCGGAGCCGACGTTATCGTCGTGCACATGGGGTTGACTACAGGTGGCAACATTGGCGCGGAAACTGCCCTAAAGTTGGCCGATTGTCCGAAGCTTATAACTGCCTGTGCCGATGCAGCGCTGCGTGTGCGCAAGGATGTCATCATCCTTTGTCATGGCGGCCCGATTTCGTCGCCGGAGGATGCGCGTTTCATTTTCAAGGAAGTTCCAGGCATCCATGGCTTTTATGGCGCAAGTTCGATGGAACGGCTGCCTGTTGAAATTGCGCTGACTGAACAGACACGCGCTTTCAAGAAAATCACTTTCTAGAAATATCGCAAGGAGGAATATCATGAACCACGTTCCAAAAGCCGAAACCTTCAGTCGCCTGCAGCAGCTGATGTCAACGTCGCCGGTTCCGTCGATCTCGACGGAGCTTCTTGCCACCGCCGATGGCGAGCTCAATCGCGAGCTCGGCGCCTTCCTGTTTGATCCGCCGACGGATCCCGGCCTCCTGAAGGGCAAACGCATCGCCATTTGTTGCACCAATGGCGTGGAGGAAGTCGAAATTCTCGGCGCTCATCGCTGGCTCACGGAACATGGCGCCACGGTCCACGTCGTTTCCCCGCGCATCGGCGAGTTCGATCCCACCTTGGGCTTGCGCTTTCCACCGCAGACCAAGACCCATGTGCTCGCCATCAGACTCATGGAAAATGCCGGCTGGCTGAAGATCGACGCCTACACGGATGAAGCCAAGGCGTCGGATTATGATGCGATCATCCTACCGGGCGGCTGCTGGAACCCGGATGCCCTGCGCATGGACAAGAATGCCCTAGCGCTGGTCCGCAGCATGTATGAAAGTGGAAAGCCCACCTGCGCCATCTGCCACGGCCAATGGGTGATGGTGAGCAGCAAGATCCTGAAGGGCAAGCGCGCCACGGCCGTCTGGAACATTCAGATTGATCTCGAAAATGCGGGTGCCACGGTGCTGGACGAGCCCTGCGTCGTCGACGGCAATCTGATTACTGCCCGTTTCCCCTACGACCTGCCGCGCTTGGTCAAGGCCCTGGTGTCGCAGCTTCTCGCCAAGAAATAGCGAACAACGCGCTCACTTGGAACCATTCGGGATGAGCGTGCTGCTGGTACCCCAGCGATCACGGTATTTCTTTGGCGTCACGCCCATTATGCTTGAGAACTGACGGGTGAAATAGCTTTGGTCGCAGAAGCCGCATTTCATCGCGATGTCGACAATCGTCTCGTTGGTGTTGGAGAGCATCTTCGCAGCGGTCTGCACCCTGATGCGAGTGATGAATTTTTGAGGTGAAATCTTGAACATGCGGGCAAACTGTTTGCGGAAATGGCTGTGGGAAAGCCCGGCAAGGCTTGCGAGAAAAGAAACTTCAATCGGGTTGCGATAGTTCTCGTCCACATAGTTGATGACCTGTGCCATGTGGCGATAGCCATCGGGCAACGTGTTGGATGAGGCGACAGGTCGAGTCATTCCCATCAGGCCGCAGATTTTTCCTTGGTCGTCGCGCGCGGGAAGTTTGGTGGTCAGCACCCAAAGCAAACGGCCTCGTTCGTCAATAATGACCTCCAGCTTGTCGATGATGGGCTTGCCGGAAAGGATCACCGAGTGGTCATCAGCGATGATTTCGGCGGCGATGTTCTCGGGGTAGAAAGCACGGTCGGTCTTGCCGACGACATCGCTTTTCTGCGCCATGTTGAACAGCGACAGGGTTGCGGCGTTACATTCCACCCAGGTGCTGTTGTTGTCCTTCATGTAGAAATAGACCTGCGGCAGGTGTTCGAACAAGCGAAGCAGGTTTTCGGGCCGGAAGAGCTGTAAGGCTTCGGCGTTCACCCGGATTGAATTGCCCGCCTTAGACGCTTTGAGTCTATGCACCTTTGTGAGGCCTAGCCCTATTTGGCGTCGCCCTCGCCGAAAAGACGATCGAATTCGGTGGCGTAACGTGTGGCGAGCGCCTTGTTATTCCACACCACAGTGGCGCCTTCTGCGTTCTTCAAAGCTTCATTTGCCCCAAAGTTATAACTGCCCAGTTCGGTGACCTTGTCATCCACGACGATGAACTTGTTATTCATGATCGGATAGTGATCGTTGGTGCGCACCGCGACACCGCACGCCTCAAGCTTGTCGCGCTGCGACTCCTTGTTGCCCTTGCGATTGTCCTTAGCGTCAAGAACGATGCTGACTGCAAGCCCTTTGGCTGAAGCGGCACACAGGGCGTTGGCCACCGGCAGAGATGTCAGATGATAGGCGGCCATGACCACCGAAGTGCCCGCTTTGTCGATGGCTTTTATGACCAAAACTTCGGCGGCGTTGTCGGGTGAAGGCGAAAAGGCAACTTCAATTCCCTGCATTTGAGCGGCAGCGGGCGCCGCCTTGGGTTTCTTGGCAATTGACTTCTTGTCTTCCGCCTGTGCTGAACTAATCAGCGCCAAGGCAGTAGCGAAACACAGTACAATTCTCATGGTCCGTCCCCTCCGTCCTCAGTACACAGACAGTTTAGGTCACCTGCAAAAGGGTGCAAGGGGTGGAACGGCCGGGTTATTCGACCTAGCCCTCAGAAGTCAGCTAACGGCTTCGGCGGGAACCAGTGGCTTTATGCTCCTTGCCATGGGTTGGGCAGGCGAGCCGACCCAAGCCGAGCGGTCGGGCAGGGCCTCACCCTTCATGACCAGTGTCAGTGGCCCGATTTGCGTGCCGTTGCCGATAGTCGTGTCGTAGAGCACGATCGAACCGGCACCTATGGTGACATCGCTGCCGATCTTGATGCGGCCCACCTTCATCATGCGGTCCTCATAAAGGTGGGTCTGCAAGGCAGCGCCGGCGTTGATGCAGGTGTAGTCACCAATCGAGACGCAGTCGAATTCGGTGATGTCGTCCGAGTCCATGAACACGCCTTTGCCGATTTTGGTGCCAAACAGACGCATCAGCATGGGCAGGAACGGGGTGCCACGCATCTCGTCAAGGATGGACTTTCCGGCCATGCCCCAGAACATCACGGCAACAGCCTCGGTGCGCATGGCCCACCACGACCACATGGGTTTGATGGTTGGGCGGTAGCGGCCCATGAGCAGCCATTTGACCACGACGGCCAGACCGATCTGAGCGGCGTCGATGCCGAGGAGCACGGCGAAGCACATGAAAATAGCCTCGCCCCATGAGCCGGAGATCAGCGAATCCGCGATCAATTCCATGCCGTAGGTGACCAGCGTGATGAAGAGCGCCGTGGGTACCGCAATGTTAAAGGCCTCGAACAGGGCACGGCCGATCATCATCCATATGGACGGCTTGAACGTGTCGGCAATATTGCCACCAAACGTCTGGCGCACGGGCAGCTTGATCGCAGGCGAGCCGAACCAGATTTCGGACGCTTTGACCTCTCCGCCCTCAGGGGGACGCGACTTGACACCGATCAGGGCGCCAGATTCCACCACGTAGTTGAAGGGCACGACGGCCTCATTGCCGATGAACACCTTGTCGCCCGTCTTGATCGTGCCAAGAGTTCATCCAATTGCGATGCAGGTCTTCGCCACCGAGCTGCACGTCATCGGCGATGAAGTTGCCGGCACCGAGTTCCACCAGGTCATAACGCCCGCCGAGGTTGGTTGAAACCTCAGTGCCCTTGCCGATCTTGGTGCCCAGAAGGCGATACCAGGTGCGCATGTAGATGGTCGCAAAGATAGTATAGACGCTGTCGAGCATCACTTCGATGGTGAGGGCCACAATCCATTTGCGGATATAGGTGCCGCTAAAGATGGAATAGCGGCCCGGGCGCAGGCGCGGCAGCACCAACCAGCGGATGGCGACAATGAGCAAGCAAGAGAAAATTACCATCACAAAAGATGCGGGCAGCGCAAGCAGGAAATAGAACCAATCCGAATTGGTTTCGGAGACGCCAAAGATCGGCGAAAGCCAACTGTCAGACCACGAATCAAGCGCTTCGATCATACGGAAGGTGGGCACTATGGGAACGATGCTTAGCGGCGGCAGGATCACCAGCAGCAGCGCATAGAATGCCGTCTGCCAGACTCGAACCCAACGCGGGGCATCTGCCGGTGGCGGCAGGGTGGATTTGTCGATGTCAGCAACCTTCTGGGCAGGCGAACCACTCCAGGACTGCCAGGCTGGGATTTGCGATCCGGCGATGATGGAGGTGAGGTCGCCGATTTGCGCACCTTCGTTGATCACCACATCATTTTCAATCACGCAGGATGAGCCGATCATCACGTCATCGCTGATGTGCACGGTGCCGATGATGAACTTGTCACCCACGGCGCGTGTGTTGTTGACAATCAGTTTGCCGCCCAGGGAGGCATGATTGCCGATGGTCACCAGATCAATGGCACCCGCCTGGATATTATCGATGAGAGCTTCCTTGCCTACTTTGGCGCCGAGAAGACGCAGATAGAAACGAATGATCGGCGTGCCCTGCATCCACTTCAAATGAACAATGGGCAGAAGGCGCTGCACCAGCCAAACGCGGTAATAGTAGAAGCCCCAGAGCGGATAAACGCCGGGCTTGGTCTTAGGCAGAATGAGGAATTTCAGGATTGGAACGATCATGTAGTCAAAGAGCGTGACCAGCATGAATGCGACGAAGACTTGCCACACATCCTGGGCGAAGGTCGCTTCGTCGGGACTGATAATCGAGTAGGTAATGAAGATGGCAAGCCATGGAGCCGCCTGCAGCGTCAGCAGAAAGGGAAGGGTAATGCCCTGCGCCACGCCGCACCAGAAGCGGCGGCTGAATTTAGGCCGCGCATAGGGCGTTGTCTGCACGCCGGCATCGACCTGTTCGAGAGCACCGCGATCAATCAACAGCTTTGAAATGTTGGCCACGGTGCGGCCATTGTACATGTCCTGCAGCGTGATGGTCTGGCCGAACTTGTTGAGGCGCACCTTGGAGATAAACTGGGCGGCAAGCAGCGAATGGCCACCAAGATCGGTAAAGAAATCGGCCTGGCGGGCAATGGCCTGACCCGGGAAAATCTGCTTGGCCGCATCAATGAGCACGTCTTCCACCGGATTTTCACCAGCTTCGGACTGGCTTTCATCAGCCATGATCGAGGAGAGATGCACGGCCTTCAGGCTCTTGCGATCGACCTTGCCCGACGTCAGGCGTGGCACTTCGGCAATCAGTTCGTAGACTGCAGGCACCATGTAGGGCGGCAGGCGTTTGCGCAGGGTCTCGCGCAGCGCTGCAATATCAGGTGTTGCGCCCTTGCGCGGCGCAATGAATGCCACGAGACGGTCGAGGCCATTGTCACGGCGCAGCACGACGGCAGCATGTTCAATTGCTGCATCTTCGCCGATGGCGGTTTCGATTTCGCCGAGCTCGACGCGGAAGCCGCGGATCTTCACCTGATCGTCAATACGACCCTGGAAGAGGATGCGGCCCTGTGGATCGATCGAAACAGCGTCGCCGGAGCGATAGAGCGTCTTGTCGAGTGCTCTGGGGTCAAAGGGGTTGGGGATGAATTTCTGTGCTGTGAGGTCGGGCTGGCCGAGATAGCCCACGGCAACCCCGGGTCCGCCAATCAGCAGTTCACCCTGCATGCCAGCTTCCACTGGCTGAAGGTTTTCATCGACGACATAGGCGGTGTAGTTCGGGATGGGGGTGCCGATGGTGACGGGATCGCCCTGCTTCAGTTCAGCAATGGTGGCGACGACGGTGGTTTCCGTCGGGCCATAGGAGTTGAAAAGCTTGCGGCCCTTTTTGGCGAAGCGTTCCACCAGGCCGGGCGGGCAGGCTTCGCCACCGACGATGATGACACGTAGCGTCGGGATGTCTTCGGCGAACATCGACAGGAGCGTTGGCACCGTGTCGATGGCTGTCACGCCGGCTTCGCGCATGCGGCGGGGCAGGTTTTCGGTGTCAGCAAGGATCTGAGGCGTCGCCACCCAGAGGGCAGCGCCTGCGAGATAGGGCACCCAGATTTCTTCCATCGACAGGTCGAAGGCGGCCGAGCAGCCCTGGAACATCACGTCCTTGGTGGTGATGCCAAAGATCGAATTGGATGCCCGGAGATAGTGGCAAATGTTGCGATGGGTGATGGCAATGCCCTTGGGCTTGCCGGTCGAACCGGAGGTGTAGATGAGATAGGCGTTATGATCCGGCGTGTGGCCCTTGGCCTTGCCCAGTGGCTTGGCCAGTGGCTGGCTGAAGGGCTCGTCCGACATCGACCAGACGGGATGATCAAGACCCGCGACGCGGTCTTCAACATCTTCGTCCACCAGCAAAGCCAGCGCACCGCAATCGGCCAGACAGGTTGAAATGCGGTCCTTTGGTGTTTCGGAATCAAAGGGCAGCCAGGTGGCACCTGTCTTGGTGACGGCAAGCTGCGAAAGCAGGAGATTGGCGCCGCGGGTGAAATAGAGGCCGATGACGGTATCGGGGCCTGGCGCCGCGGCGAATCAGCTCGGCTGCGATCTGGTCAGAAAGCCGGTCAGCCTCCGCGTAAGTAAGTTTGCGTTCATTTTCGATGATCGCGGTGGCCTTGGGGGACTTGGCAACAGTGGCGCGGAAAATATCGGCCAGGACTTCATCTTTGATGAAAGTCTTTTGAACCGGGCCTTTCAGGAATGATTTGAGGCCCTTTTTGGCGAAGTTTTTTTGGCAGAAGCCACTTTTTTGAGCATTTTGTTGTCCGCGACTTGATGTGCGCCCTCCTGCCAGTCCACTGTGTCGAGATTGTGAGGGTGGCAGGGCAGGGCGTGGCAGGCTCATGTCAAATTAATCGAAATGACCTGCAAGTTCAGCGCCTTTAGACTGATTTGGCCTTTGCTACCAATTACTTTGCGTTCAATGTCAACCTGTGCTGCGGCTAATAAGACGCGCGGGTGGCTTGCTGAAGATGGTAAATCAAACAGGCAAATCTTCGCCGCAGGAACCGGGCTGCTCGCGGACACGCTAGGTTCGACGGTGAAGGCATTTCCGGCGCGTTTTACCGCCAGATGACGCGGGTCGGTCATCACTTCGCCAGACGCCTTCAAGGCTGCCTCCTTGATCACCCAGAGCAGGGTGGCGGGATCGGCGCCGAGCTTCTGCAAGCTGGCAGGATGGCGGCATCCTCGGGTGATCTGACACTTTCGAGAAAGGCTGTATCTGACGGAATTACGGGCCATATTTCGGCATCGATGGCGAAGGCCGGATCGTCGGCCACAGCCATAAATGAAAAGGGTGGCCTGGCGCGGCGGATGTGTGTGACCGACAGGCCGCGGCGCGTATCTCCTTCCTGCAGATAAGGTTTTCCGGTTTCGGCCTTTTACAGCCGCACTGTAGGGATGGCCTTTGGCATGCAACAGCTCCGCCAGTGTCTGGTCCCTGGTTGCGGCGGTGAAGCGGGCGAGGAGGATTTCGGTCATTCAAGGATGGTGCTGCCAGGGGGAATCGAACCCACGACCTCTCCCTTACCAAGGGAGTGCTCTACCACTGAGCTACGGCAGCCAAAACAGGCGCTATTTACGCGGGCGGACACATGCCACAGCTTCTTGAGTTAGGCAACCCTCCATGCTTTGTTGGCACCATGGCGGACCCCACCAAGACAAGGCAAGCCGCGAAGCGCAAACAGCGCCTGGCGCAAGCCCTGAAGGCCAATTTGAAGCGCCGCAAAGAGGCGTCTGCAACGCCTGCTTCCGAAGCCAAATCAGAGCCTTCCGGCAAAGCGTCCTGATCTCCTGCATTTGCTGAAGTCTGACATGCCTTCAGCCTATCTTGTCCACTTCCAAGAGTTGGCCTAAGGCCAGCGGCACGTTGCAGCAATAATTCCATTCTTCGCGTTAGGAATATGAAATGAAAGCAAAAATCACCTGGGTGAACGGCCGTGCCTTCATGGCCGAGGCTGGCTCCGGCCATGCCATTATCGTTGACGGCGCGCCGGAATTTGGCGGCCGCAATCTGGGGCCGCGCCCGATGGAACTGCTGCTCCTGGGGCTTGGCAGCTGCACGGCTTTTGACGTGGTGATGATCCTTGAAAAGTCTCGGGAAAAAGTGACCGGATGCGAGGTCAGCCTCGAAGGCGAGCGCGCCACGGAAGACCCGAAGGTCTTCACCAAGGTGAAGCTCGTCTACACGTTCAAGGGTGAAAACCTGAAGCCCGCCGCGATCGAGCGCGCCATCCAGCTCTCGAAAGAGAAGTATTGTTCGGCTTCGATCATGTTCGAAAAGACCGCCACCATTGAGCATGAGTGGCGCATTATTTGACAGTCTATTGCGCTCCAGTGGGCTCTAGTGAGCCTGAGTGACGTTCAATGACGCGCAATAATGGTCTCATATTCGGCGCCATCGTGGCACTGGCGTGCTGCAACATTGCCTTTGGCATGTCGATCCAGCTCATCCCGCTGGTGATGGACCATGAGGGTGACTCGAAAACCCTGATCGGCCTCTCGACCACGCTCGGCCAGACCGGTCCCGATGCTCATGGGTTTCTTCCTGCCGATGCTGTCGCGGCGGTTTTCCACCCACAGGCTGGTGCTGGCGGCGCTCACCGTCATCATCCTGGCGATGGTGGGCTTTGCCGTAACCGAACCGAAATGGGCCTGGTTCGCGATCCGCTTCGTTGTCGGCCTTTCGATGTCGGTGCTGTTCACCACCAGCGAGACCTGGATCCAGGCGGCGGTGGATGACCGCAGCCGCGCCCGCATCATGGGGATCTATATCAGCGTGATGACGCTGAGCTTCGGCGTCGGCCCCCTGCTTATTCCGCTCACCGGATTTCTGGGGCCGTGGCCGTGGCTTGCGGGCATGGTGCCGCTGCTGATTGGCCTCGGCTTCATGGCAAGGCTGACGGTGGAGCAGGTTTCGCATGCCGAAGCGCCGGCGGGGTTCTTCACCACCACAATGAAGGTGCCGCTGATCTTCATCTGTGTGGGCGCCACGACGATCTTTGAATCGATCATGCTGTCATTTTTCACGCTCTATGCCATCGCCAATGGCCGTTCGCTGGACGAGGCCGCGCTGCTTCTGTCCTTCGGGATCGCAGCAGGGCTCATCTTCTTTTATCCGATTGGCTGGCTTGCCGATCACTGGTCGCGGCGCGGCACGATCTGGCTGTGCGTGGGCGTCGCCATCGTTGGTTCACTGTTGCAGGCGTCGCTCATTTCCACGCTGGCCATCTGGCTCCTGGTCCCGGTTTTGCGTGCCGGCGCCTTCGGCACCTATCTCAACGGCTTTGCCATGCTGGGTGACAGGTTCAAGGGCGTGGAGCTTATGACTGCCGCCGCCGTGGTCTCGATCCTGTGGGGCGTGGGTGGTGTTGTCGGTCCGCCACTTGCCGGCCTTGCCATCGACCATATCGGCATCTGGATCCTGCCTTACGCGATGGCCGCCTGCTATGTGCCCGTGGTGGTGGCGATGCTTGCTACACGTACTGGACTGGCCAGGCATTAACCGGATTCGCTCCCCAGACTATCGGCCGCTGCTACCTAAACTCACGTCCATATAAACCTGAGTCCAATTGCTCTTGGCCGCCTTTGCCGGTTTTTGTAGCCACACAGAGATACCCGCATCTCACAACTTCGTAATTTGCCCGCCACGCAGACGACTGCATCGGCGTGCAGATCCCGCGGCACCAGAACAGGATGAATGATGAAATTAATTGGAAAAGTCGCTCTTTTATTTGGAGGCATCGCTGCGCTTTTCGGAAGTCAGTCGAAGGTGGCGAACGCCGGAGTAAAAGACGGAACATTCGATGGGGCGGTTTATGACGCCTATTACGGTCTGGTTCAGGTCGAGATTCTCATCAAGGGTGGTCACATTGTTGATGCGACTGCGCTGCAATCCCCGAACCATCGCCGCACCAGCGTCATCATCAATCAGCAGGCGCTGCCTTATCTGCGACAGGAAGTTATCCAAGCGCAAAGCGGGCGGGTTGATGCCATTTCAGGCGCCACCTTGACCAGCCGCGCCTATGCAAGTTCCGTCATGGATGCAATCCGGCAAGCCGCGCAATGATTGAACAAACGCGCATCTTGATGGGGATGCCCGTCACTGTTTCCATTGTCGGGGATGGAACTGAGGCCCTGCTGCACGCGGTCTTCAACTGGTTCGATGAAGTGGATAGACGGTTTTCCCTCTACCGCACCGACAGCGAGATCAGCAGGCTCAACAGGCAGTATGTCGATGCTGGAGAGCTCAGTTCCGACATGAAGGACGTTCTCGCGATAGCGGAACTGACACGCCAGGAAAGTCATGGCTTTTTCGATGTGGCGAAGCCTTCGGGTGGCTGCGACCCGACGGGCATTGTCAAAGGCTGGGCGATCAAGAAAGCTTCGCAGCTTCTTGATGTGAGCGGGGCGCAAAATTACTGCATCAATGCGGGTGGCGACATCCAGTCATCTGGTCTCAATGGCGGCGGTGAGCCGTGGCTCATTGGGATCAGCAGTCCGTTCCGCTCGGGAGAGATCATCAAGGTATTGGCGCCGGGTGGCGCAGGCGTGGCCACGTCAGGCACTTATGTCAGGGGCCAGCATATCTGGAATCCTCATGCGCCCGGCACGGGGCTGGGCGATATTGTGAGCATCACCGTCATCGGTCGTGACATTCTGGAAGCGGACCGTTTTGCAACGGCTGCCTTCGCCATGGGGAAGGACGGTGTCTACTTCATCGAAGGCATACCCGGCCTGGAAGCCTACCAGATCAACGCTTCAGGACTTGCCACCCAGACATCCGCTTTCGAACAGTATGTCATTTCATGAGGCGATTGATGCTTCGACTGATCGATGATTTTTTAAACCACACCACGATGTACCGGCTGGTGCTGTACTATACCGGCATCCTGTTGGCCTATGACTTCGCTCTCGGCTTGGGCGGATTGAGCCCGCATGATCCGGCGGAGCTCACATTCTCACTGACCATTATCTGCATCTGCTGCTGGGTGATCAACAAGGGCTTTTCTGAGCTGTTCCGGATTCCGGCCAATACCGAGTCGATCTGGATCACCGCCCTCATCATCGCGCTGATCATGCCGCCGGTTGCCAGCCATGACTGGACTGGCATCGCCGGGTTGGCAGCAGCTTCTGCTGTGGGAACCGCGTCCAAATTTATCCTCGCGCTGAACCGGAAACACATTGTCAATCCTGTGGCCGTGGGCGTGGTGTTTTCGGCTTATGTTCTCGACAGCCCAGCCACATGGTGGGTGGGAGGGTCGGTTTACCTTCTGCCGGTGGTGCTCATTGGCGGTCTCCTGATCCTGAGAAAGCTGCAGCGGTTCGGAATGTTCGTAGCCTATGTGGCGGCCCAGCTTGCGGTGCTGGCGCTTACTGCGGATGTCTCCCAATACCCGCAGCTCCTCAACGAGACTTTCCTTTCATCACCCCTTCTGTTCCTTGGATTTGCGATGCTGACCGAACCGTTGACAGCACCAACGGCCAAATGGCCCGCAATTTGGTTCGGCGTGCTCGTTGGCGTGCTTTCGGCGCCACCCATCCATTTTGGCGATTTCTATTTTTCGCCAGAGCTTGCCTTGTTGGTGGGCAACGCCTTTGCCTGGGCGATGAATTCCAAGCAGCGTTACCGTCTGGTCCTGCACCGGGTCGAGCGAACGGCCGCCGGCTGCTATGACTATGTATTCCATTCGGACAAGCCGCTTGCCCACAAACCCGGACAATATATTGATTGGACGATGGACGTTGCGAAAGCCGACAGCCGCGGCAACAGGCGCACCTTCACCATCGCCTCGGCGCCTGGAGAAAATGTCGTACGGCTGGGAGTCAAATTCTATCCGTACCCCTCGGCCTACAAGGAGGCGATGCTTCGCATGCGGCCCGGGCAGGTTGTGTATGGAGCGCAGTTGGCGGGTGATTTCGTCCTCCCTGAGAACACTGAAAAACTGGCCTTTATCGCTGGAGGTATCGGCATCACGCCGTTCCGGTCGATGATCCGGCATATGCTCGAAGAACATGACCAGCGGGATGTGACGCTGTTCTATGGCAACAATTCAGCCGACGAAATCTCGTATTCGGAGCTGTTCACAGAGGCTACTCGACGTCTCAATCTCAAGACGGTGTATACCGTCGCGGACAGCACTTCTGCAAAGGGCCCGTTCCACCGGGGTTTCATCGATGCGTCGCTGATTGCCCGGGAAATGCCGGACTACATGGAACGGCTGTTTTACATTTCCGGGCCGCGCAGCATGGTGCTCAGTTTCAGAAAAATATTGGCGGAGCTGGGCATTCACCGATCCCGCATCAAGACAGACTATTTCCCAGGTTTTGCTTGATCTCCCAGAAGTCGTGAGCGGTCACGCAACTCTACGGCCTTCTGCATCGATGAGAAGTTCGCCATCTTCCTTGTAAAGCGGCCCCGGTGGCAAGCGGTCCAGCAGATCGAGCACCGTCTCACTCGGACGGCAAAGTTTCACACCCTTGCGCGTGCAGACGATGGGCCGGTTCACGAGGACGGGATGCTTCAGCATTTGCGCCATGATCTCACTGTCACTGACATCTTCCCTCATCAATCCCAGTTCTTGCGCTGGGGACTTGGTGGTGCGCAATGCAGTTTTGGGCGTTAACCCGGCTGCCGCAAACAGACCGAGCAACTGTGGTTCGGTCCAACCTGCTTTGAGATATTCAATCACCGTGGGTTCATATCCCGCCGCCTTGATGATGCCGAGGACATTCCGCGACGTGCCGCATTCAGGATTGTGATGGATAACGACATTCATGCAGAAGTCCTTTTTGGATTCAGGTCAAGCGCCACCGCTGCTGCTATCGCCAGCGCCGTGCCGAAGAGTTGCGCGATGATGAACGGAAGCACAGACGCGGGGGCTATGCCTGCAAATGTATTTGAGATGGAACGCGCGATGGTGACCGCCGGATTGGCGAAAGATGTCGACGCGGTGAACCAGTAGGCCGCCGTGATGTAGAAGCCAACGAGAGCAGGCACGGCTGGCGCGTTGAAACGCAGTCCGCCGAAAATGGTGAGGAGCAGGCCGAACGTCGCCGTGGCCTCGGCAATCCACTGGCCCATGCCCCAGCGTTGCTTCAGTGAGATTTCAATGATGGGCAGGTTGAACATGGCGTGAGCCAGCCAGACGCCGATCAATCCACCTGTAACTTGCGCGATCACATAGGGCGCAAGACGCGGCCACTCCATCTTGCCTGTCATGCACAAGGCCCAAGATACGGCAGGGTTGAAATGCGCGCCGGAGATGGATCCAAATATCGTGATCAGCACATAGAGGATTGCACCCGTGGCGATGGTGTTGCCGAGCAGGGCCAGGGCAACATTGCCCCCTGCCAATTGTTCTCCCATGATGCCTGAGCCGATGACGGTTGCGAGCAGAAGCGCTGTGCCCAGAAATTCTGCCAAGAGCTGCCGAGAATTTGATGTCATCGTCTGGCAGCCTGTTTGACGGATCGCTTTTGGGGCGCGCAGCACGCATCAGCCATTGCCGTGCTTGCACCGCAAATCTCCGGCCTGCCCTGGCAACAATCACGCATCAGAAATCCGATCAGGCCGGAGAGCGCTTCATAGTTCGCCGTGTAAATGATCGACCGGTGTTCCCGGCGGGAGTTTATCAATCCTGCCTGTTCGAGATTGGCGAGGTGGAACGAGGTGCTTGAGGATGAGGCTCCGACCTCATCACCGACACTGCCAGCGGGCAGGCCATCCGGCCCTGCCACGACAAGTGCGCGCATCATTTGCAGGCGGGTCGCCTGGGAGAGCGCGCCGAAGGCCGCGAGGGCTTGCTTTTCATTCATTTTCATTTCAATATCTCATGAGTCGTTGAAATGAGGATAGCTCGCCGTGGACCACTCCGCCAGCCCATTATTTTCAGGTCACCAATCCGAAGCTTCACTCGAAGAACTGCTGTCAGCCCTGGCGGCGCATGAGCGGAAATTGCTCGTCATTGAATATGCAGGGCGGCGGATCCAACCGGGTTATCATGTGACGGAAGTGAAGGCGGGATCATTCACCACTCTCGATTGCGGTGGAAATCCGGACGCGTGGGAAGAGACAATCCTGCAGGTTGAGGACATACCCGCGGAGGAGGGGCAAACCTACATGACGGCTGGCAAGTTCTGTTCCATCCTGGCCAAGGTGGGCGTGAAAGTCAGGCTGGACGGCAGAGCCCGGCTCACTTTTGAAATCAGCGGGCCAGATGCGCCGATGCAGGTGTTCGACGTCGGGTCTGTCGTCAGTGATGGAGATCAAGCCATCATCCGGCTCAACGCCCGAGCAGCCATCTGCAAACCGCGCCACCGCGAGGCAAGGGCGCAAGCTTCATCCTGTTGCGCCAGTCCGGATGCCGGCAGCAAGGTGGCGTGCTGCAACTAACGCCGGCACTGAGCTGCCTCACACGCCCTTCAGCTGCTCGATGATGGCCATGGCGGCGTGGGGGTTTCTCTCCTTGTCGCCGCTGATCACATAAAAGAACACATCGCGCGATTTGCCGTCAGGCTTGATGGCGTGTGTGTCCATGCCCTTCGGGCGTTTCGCCCTTTGACCAGGCGCTCGCTGCTTCGGCCCATTTCCTGATGTTGGCCTTGGAGTAGCCCAGCGCTTCCTTCTTGCTGGTGCCCATGATGCGGACATAGACAAAGGGCGCCGTCACGTCGTTGATCTGCGGAAATTCGGAATCAGCCGAGGTCACGACGGCCATGCCGTGTTCCCTGGCGAGCGCCAGAAAATCCTTGTCGCGGAAAGCCTCGTTGCGCACTTCGAGCGCGTGCTGAAGTTTCTGGCCGCCGATTGACTTGGGAATGAGATCAAGAAATTTGGCGAAATCATCCGGCTCGAATTTCTTGTATTCCGAGAACTGCCAATTGACCGGCCCGAGCTTCTCCTTGAGATTGAGCAACACCACTGTTGAAGAACATGTCAATCGAGGGCGCGGCCTCTGCCAGCACCTTGCGGTTGGTGGCAAAGCGCGGCGCCTTCACCGCGAAGACAAAGCCCTCCGGTGTTTCATCATGCCACTTCTGGAAGCTTTCAGGCTTCTGGGAGCCATAATAGGTCGAGTTGATCTCAATCGAGGTGAGATGTTCGGAGGCGTATTTCAGCTCGAGCTTCTGCGACAGGCCCTTGGGATAGAAGTTGTCGCGCCATTCGGGGAAGTTCCAGCCGCCGATGCCAACCCTGATCTTACCCATTTCACTTTCCTCCTGCTCACAGGTGACGCTAGCATCGGGCCGGAAGCCGCGCCACCCGATAGCCGCGCTTCTTGCTTTTGTCATGCCCCGCCTCCATATTTCGCATTCACAACATGGGGGACGCGATGCGTATTTTCCGATTCATTGCACTTGGACTGGTCGCGGTTTTTCTGGCCGGCTGCGGCGTCAACAACATTCCGACCTATGACCAGGCGATGAAGGGCAAATGGGGCGAGGTGCAGAACCAGTACCAGCGCCGCGCCGATCTTGTGCCGAACCTGGTCGAGACGGTGAAAGGCTATGCCGCGCAGGAAAAGGATGTGCTGGTGCAGGTGACGGAGGCGCGCGCCAAGGCCACCTCCATCCAGATTTCGCCTGACATCGTGAACAACCCTGAAGAGTTCGCGAAATACCAGGCAGGCACAGGGCCAGCTTTCGACAGGCGCTGGGCAAGCTGCTGTCGATCACGGAAAACTATCCGGACCTGAAATCGAACCAGAACTTCCTCGCGCTGCAGAGCCAGCTTGAAGGCACGGAAAACCGCATTGCCGTCGCGCGCAAGGATTACATCGACGCGCGTTCAGACCTATAACACCGAGCTCGTCACCTTCCCCGGCGTGTTGTGGGCGTCGACATTCTATTCGTCCTACAAGCCCGCGGCCTCGTTCACCGCAGACGCCGGCGCTGCCACGGCGCCCAAGGTCAACTTCGGCACCGACCAGACCAAGACCAACACTGGCGGCTAACATGAATGCCCTGCGGGCCGGTCTCTTCGCTGTCATCACAATTATGATGACAGCGGTGGCCACCATGGCCGTGGCAGCGCCGAACTTTCCGGCACTGACGGGACGGGTGGTGGATCAGGCCGCCGTCCTGAGCTCCGACCAGCAAGTCATCCTGTCCAACCGGCTGCGCGATTTTGAAACCCAGACGGGGCACCAGATGGCGGTGGCCACCGTGTCTTCACTGCAGGGCTATGATATCCGCGATTTTGGCTATCAGCTGGGCCGTGCGTGGGCGCTGGGCTCGAAGGACAAGAATGATGGCGTGCTGCTGCTGGTGGCGCCCAATGAGCACAAGGTTTCCATTGAAGTGGGCTATGGGCTGGAAGGCGACCTGACGGATGCGATCTCGTCGGTCATCATCAGCCATGCCATCGTGCCGAAATTCAAGACCGGCGATTATTTCAGCGGGATCTATGCGGCGGTTGACGACATCCAGAAGGTTGTCGGCGGGCAGGGGGCCGAGATCATCCAGGCGGCGCAACAGCAGCAACAGGCGCAACAGGCCAGTCTCGCAGACGCGATGCCTTTCATCATCTTTTTCATCTTCGTGGCGTTCATCATCTACCGTTCATCGCAGGGCCGTGGCGTGGTCTTCATTCCCGGTGGGGGTTTCGGAAACGGCCGGGGCGGAGGCTTTGGCGGCGGCGGGTTCGGCGGTGGAGGCGGCGGAGGTTTCTCTGGCGGTGGCGGCAGCTTTGGAGGCGGTGGCGCCTCGGGTGGATGGTGATGCTGGTTTTCGGCCACGACCTGTCCCCACCGCAGCGCCGCAAGGTGACCGAGGCGGTCACCAAGGCCGAGAAAACCACCAGTGGCGAAATCGTTGTGGTCGCGGCGAAGGCCAGCGACGATTACATTCATGTGCCCATTCATGTCGCGACAGCAGTGGCGCTGGCCGTTCCTCTTGCGGCACCACTTTTGCAGAAATTTGATCCCTGGACGCCACTGACATGGACATCGCTGTTTCTGATCCAGCTTGCCGTCTTTGTGGTGGTGGCCTTGGTGCTGAGCCTGCCCACACTTCGCTATGCGATCACGCCGCGCCGTCTGATGCACAAATATGCGCATCGCAATGCCGCGGCGCAGTTTCTTGCCACCAACATGTCAGCCACCAAGGGCCGCACCGGTGTGCTGATTTTTGTGTCGCTGCTCGAACGTTATGCCGAGGTGATCGGCGACCAGGCCATAGCGGAGAAGTTCACGCAGGCCGACTGGCAAAAGGTCATCGATGAGATGCTGCCGGTGCTGCAAGAGCGAAAGGCCTGCGATGCGCTGGTGCTTGCGGTCGAGCGTTGCGGCGGCATGCTGGCGGCGCATTTTCCGCCCGCCCGCCAGAACACAAATGAATTGCCGGATGGGTTCATTGTGCTGAGCTGACAATCCTGTACCGGCAGGCGGGCAGATTGGCGTGACGATCGCAATTTCAGTCTTTGTCTTTTTGATTCAATTCATTATGATGGATTTTTGCAGCGCGAAACCGCAACTGCGAAGGGGGCATGCACACCCGGCATAAGTTGACGCATGCTTTTGATGCTAAAGTGCTTTCATCACAGCGTTAAGCCGCGCTAAGGACAGGCAACCGAGGTCGGACACCGAATCTGATATGTCGCAAAGACCACTTTCTCCCCATCTGCAAATTTACCGCCCCATGCTTTCGATGACGATGTCGATCATGCATCGCATCACGGGCATGGGCCTTGCCTTTGGCCTGCTGTTCCTGGTGTGGTGGCTGTCGGCTGCCGCCCTTTCCAGATTCCTGCTTCGCCCTGGTTCAGGGCTTTTTTTATGGCTGGTTCGGGCGGCTGATGCTGTTCGGCTTCACCTGGGCGCTGGTGCATCACGCGCTGGGCGGCATCCGGCATTTCATCTGGGATACGGGGCACGGCTTTGCGCTCAACAAGGTGGAGTGGCTGGTGCGAGCCAACATCATCGGCTCGATCGTCATCACCATCGCTCTCTGGGTTATCGGATATGGGGTGCGGGCATGAGCATGCGATCGGAATTGGGCAAGGTCCGCGGCCTCGGTGCCGCCCATGATGGCACGAGCCATTTCTGGCAGCAGCGCCTGACGGCGGTGTTCAATCTCTTTCTGGCGATCTTCTTCGTGATCTATGTCGTGATGCATCTCGGCGCTGATCGCGCGGCCATTCTGGGTTCCTTCAAGAACCCGTTTGTGGCCCTGTGCTTCGGCGCTTTGATTGTTTCCACCTGCTGGCACATGAAGCTCGGCCTGCAGACCATCATCGAAGACTATGTCCACGCGCCGGGAACGAAGCTCATCACGCTCATTGCCAATAATATCTATGCCTTCGTCCTCATGGGCCTTGGCCTTCTCGCCATCCTCAAAATGTTTCTCGGTGCCTGATGCCCGCCTATCCCATTACTGACCATACGTATGATGTTGTTGTTGTGGGTGCCGGAGGCTCAGGCCTGCGCGCCGCCCTGGCCGCCTCGCAAGCCGGATTGAAGACGGCCTGCATCACCAAGGTGTTTCCGACACGTTCGCACACGGTTGCCGCGCAGGGCGGCATTGCCGCATCGCTCGGCAACATGGGTCCGGATTCGTGGCAGTGGCACATGTATGACACGGTGAAGGGCGCCGACTGGCTCGGCGACCAGGACGCCATTGAATACATGGTGCGCGAGGCGCCCACGGCGGTTTACGAGCTGGAGCATTTCGGCATGCCGTTCTCGCGCACCGAAGAGGGCAAGATCTATCAGCGCCCGTTTGGCGGGCACATGATGAACATGGGCGAAGGCCCGCCGGTGCAGCGCACCTGTGCGGCAGCGGACCGCACCGGCCACGCCATGCTGCATACGCTTTATGGCCAGAGCCTGCGCCACGACACGACATTCTTCATCGAGTATTTTGCGCTCGACCTCATCATGGAAGATGGCGCCTGCCGTGGCGTCACCGCGCTGTGCATGGATGATGGTTCGATCCACCGTTTCCGCGCGCATCATGTGATCATGGCGACGGGCGGCTATGGCCGCGCCTATTTCTCGGCGACGTCGGCCCACACCTGCACTGGCGATGGCAATGCCATGGTGCTGCGCGCCGGCCTGCCACTGCAGGACATGGAGTTCGTGCAGTTCCACCCGACGGGCATTTATGGCGCGGGCTGCCTCATCACCGAGGGTGCGCGGGGCGAGGGCGGCTATCTCACCAATTCCGCGGGCGAGCGTTTCATGGAGCGCTATGCGCCGTCAGCCAAGGATCTGGCTTCGCGCGATGTGGTGTCGCGTTCGATGACGATCGAGATCCGCGAAGGCCGGGGCGTTGGCCCGCAGAAGGATCATATTCATCTGCATCTTGAACATCTCGATCCCGCCGTTCTGCATGAACGCCTGCCGGGCATTTCCGAGAGTGCGAAGATTTTTGCCGGCGTGGATGTCACCAAGGAGCCGATCCCGATCCTGCCGACGGTGCATTACAACATGGGCGGCATCCCCACGAACTATCACGGCGAGGCGCTGGCCGGCGACAAGAAGGATCCCGAAAGGATCGTGCCGGGCCTCTTTGCCGTGGGTGAAGCGGCGTGTGTCTCGGTGCATGGCGCCAACCGTCTGGGTTCAAATTCGCTGATCGATCTTGTGGTCTTTGGCCGCGCCGCAGGCCTGCGCTGTGCCGACAACACCAAGCCCGGCACGGCGCACAAGAGCCTGCCACAGAAGGCGGGCGATGATTCGGTGGCCCGGCTGGACCGTTTCCGCAATGCCAAGGGCGCAACGCCCACGGCGCAACTGCGCCTGCAGATGCAGCGCGTGATGCAGGAGGATGCCGCCGTGTTCCGCACCGCTGAAACACTGGAAACGGGCGTCAAGCGCATTGCGGAAGTGTGGAACGGCATCGATGATATTTCCGTCACCGACCGGTCGCTGATCTGGAACTCGGATCTCATTGAAACGCTCGAGTTCGACAATCTCATCATCCAGGCTGCCGTCACCGTGGGCGGAGCATTGGCCCGCACCGAAAGCCGGGGCGCCCATGCGCGTGAGGATTTCCCCAAGCGCGATGACAAGACCTGGATGAAGCACACGCTGGCCTGGACCGATGGCGCCAAGCGCAAGGTCGGCCTCGGCTACCGCCCGGTGCACGACTACACCCTGTCCAGCGACGTCAGCTACATCAAGCCAAAGGCGAGAGTGTATTGATGAGCGTCTTGAACCAGTTCCGTTCTTCTCCCTCCCCCTTGTGGGGAGGGCTGGGGTGGGGGTCGTTCAATGCCTAATCAATTCGCTCGTACTCTTCGCAAAAATGCCACGCCGGCTGAAAGAAAGCTTTGGCAGGAACTGCGGTTGCTGAAGGCCGAAGGCCGACATTTCCGGCGCCAGGTTCCCGTTGATAAATACATTGCTGACTTTGCCTGCCATTACCCCAAGCTCATTGTGGAACTCGATGGTGGTCAGCACGGTGATGCGGCGGCGGAAGATGCCGTCCGCACGAAAGTTTTGAACCAGCACGGGTTTAAAGTGCTGCGATTTTGGAACTCGGAAATCAACGAGAGCCTTGAGGGCGTAGTTGATCGCATTCGCTACGAAGTCAAACTTTCAACAGCTTTCACTTACGATCACTTGAAACTCCGCCCGACCCCCACCCCTAACCCCTCCCCACAAGGGGGAGGGGAAATGATGAAGTAATCTCATGGTCGCATTCACCCTCCCGCAAGAATTCCAAGATCCAGCCCGGCAAGGTTCACGCCATGCCGAAGGGTGCGCATATCCGCGCCTTCAAGATCTACCGCTGGAATCCGGATGATGGCAAAAACCCGCAGGTCGACACCTATCATCTCGACATGGATGAATGCGGGCCGATGGTGCTGGATGCGCTGATCAAGATCAAGAACGAACAGGATGCAACGCTGACGTTCCGGCGTTCGTGCCGCGAGGGCATTTGCGGGTCCTGCGCCATGAACATCGACGGCACGAACACGCTGGCCTGCCTCAAATCCTGCGATGACATCAAGGGGGATGTGCGCATCTATCCGTTGCCGCACATGCCGGTGGTGAAGGACCTGGTGCCTGACCTCACCCGCTTTTATACGCAGCACCGCTCCATCGAACCCTGGCTCAAGACCACCACGCCGACACCGCAGGCCGAGTGGCGGCAGAGCAAGGAAGAGCGCGAACTGCTCGACGGGCTTTATGAATGCATCCTGTGCGCGTGCTGCTCCACGTCATGCCCCAGCTATTGGTGGAATGGCGACCGCTATCTGGGCCCCGCAGCACTTCTGCAGGCCTATCGCTGGCTGATCGACAGCCGCGATGAATCGACCGGCGAGCGTCTCGACAATCTGGAAGACCCGTTCCGGCTTTATCGCTGCCACACAATCATGAACTGCGCCAAGGCGTGCCCCAAGGGACTTTCCCCGGCCAAGGCCATTGCCGAAATCAAGAAGATGATGGTGGAGCGTCGCGTCTAATTGGACACGGAAGACGAGTTTGTACTGGCGTACCGTTCCTTCAGCCTGCCGCGTGCCGAGGTAATCGTGGGCATGCTGCAATCCTACGGCATCAATGCGCAGCTTCTCGATCGCCATTTCAACAGCAACAATGGGCATCTGGTTCTGGCCACGGGTGGTTACCGGATCATGGTGCCGTCGCTTCAGTTGCGCGCTGCGAACGAACTGCTGAAACCGTTCCATGATGAAGACGAGCTTCCTGAATCTGCCGCCTTCAACGAAAAGCCGGTGCGCAACATCCTGTGGCTGGGCTTGAGTTTCCTGCTCGGGGGCTGGGCGCCCGTGTGGCTGCGTGACCGGAAACGCTGACGCCATGCACACGCCCTATGATGGCAGCAACAGACCCTTCACCATCGGGCTGAAACCGCTCGACCTCGCGGACTGGATTGAAGTTGACGGCGATCTTGAAACCTACCTCGAGGAAAAGCGGCGGCTGTACCACGAAGAGCGTGACAATGTTCTGGCCTTCGAGCCGGGCAGTGAGGCGGCGCAGGCCGAGGTGCTCGACCTGCTCGTTGAACATCTGTGCCGGACGGAACCGCAGCTCTATCATCTGAAGGGCCGCAAGGTCGAAGTCCTTGGCGGTAAATTCACTGTGGATCTTGATGACACGAACTTGCCGCCACTCGCCATCGCCGGGCTGCTGGTTCAGGAAGATCTGGTCATCATGGGAAAGCGCGCAGAGGAGTGGCGCCTTGTGGCTGCTTCACTCTGCTTTCCATCGTCGTGGATCTTGCGCGAGAAGGTTGGCAAGGCGATGCATGAGGTGCATGGGCCAGTCCCGGAGTTCGGCGCCGGCACACGCAACGCCGGGCTGATTGCGCGCATGTTCGACAATCTGAGCCCGGCGCGGCCCGTGGTGCGGTGGAACTGGTCGCTCTATGGCAATGACCGGCTCTATCATCCGCCATTGCAACAGGGGTTGGGCCCCCGCTTCGGCACGGGCGACATCACCGGCAAGGTGTTTCTCCGGCTGGAACACCAGACGTTGCGCAAGCTGCCGCAGACCGGTGACATCCTGTTCACGATCCGCATCCATCTTGATCCGCTGGAAGTGCTGAAGACCCATCCCGAAGGACCAGCGCTCGCACTTGCGATTGAAGAGCAGCTTCTGGCGATGACACCGGAACAGCTGGACTACAAGGGTTTGACCTTTGAGCGTGACGCGCTTTCCGCCCGCCTTCAGCAGCTGGCGCTCAAATCGCCTTCACTCGCCAAATGAAAGAAAATCTGATGAGATGTGTGCCATGAGCGCTGCGCCAAAAAATGACCATCAATCCCGTCTTGCCGACCTGCGACGTTCCATCGACGGTGTCGATGGCGCGCTGGTGGCACTGCTGGCACGGCGGTTTGATTTCGTGCAGCAGGTCGTTGAAGTTAAAAAGGAATTGAGCCTGCCTGCAGCCATTCCGGACCGCGTGGAAGATGTGGTGACGCGCGTGCGGGCCGAGGCGCTGAAACAGGGCTTTCCGCCAGCCACGGCCGAAAAACTGTGGCGGCAACTGATCAATGACATGATCGTGTTTGAAGAAACGCAGCTGGGCCACCGCCGATGAGCCACGAGCACAAGCCCGGGACAGCGCAATCCGTCGTCCATGTCGAGAATGAGCGCGTCATTGTCACCGAATGGCGGTTTCAACCGGGCGACAACACAGGCTGGCACATTCATGGGCATGACTATGTGGTGGTGCCGCTGATGGACGGCAAGGTGAAGCTGGAGACGCCAACGGGCAGCAATTTCGCCGAGATGAAATTGGGCGCTCCGTATTTCCGCAAAAAAGGCGTTGAACACGATGTGATCAACGCCAATGAGGGACCCTATGCCTTCATCGAAATTGAGCTGAAATAGCCCATCTCGCCGCATTGTTTTGCGGCGCAGTATGGATTATAGCCAGACGCGCATTCCCCCCGCACATTCCACGAGGCCCCCATGTCGCTTGATTCCTTCAAATCCCGCAAAACGCTGAAGGTGGGGCGCAAGGCCTATGCCTATTACAGCCTGAAGGCGGCGGAGAAAAACGGGCTTCCGGGCATCTCGGCGCTGCCATTCTCGATGAAGGTGCTGCTTGAAAACCTGCTGCGCCATGAGGATGGCCGCAGCGTCACCAGGCAGGACATCGAGGGCTTCGTCGCGTGGCTCTCGAACAAGGGCAAGGAAGACAAGGAAGTGGGCTTCCGCCCGGCGCGCGTGCTGATGCAGGATTTTACCGGCGTGCCCGCGGTCGTTGACCTTGCGGCGATGCGCGATGGCATGAAAAACCTCGGGGGCAACGTCGAAAAAATCAACCCGCTGGTGCCGGTCGATCTTGTCATCGACCATTCGGTTGTCGTCGATTACTTCGGCAACAAGCAGGCCTTTGCCGCCAATGTGAAGCGTGAATACGAACAGAACATGGAGCGCTACAAGTTCCTGAAATGGGGGCAGGGCGCGTTTGAGAATTTCCGCGTGGTGCCGCCGGGCACCGGCATCTGCCACCAGGTCAATCTCGAATATCTGGCGCAGACGGTGTGGACGAAAGCCGAGACCGTGATGAAGGGCAAGAAGGCCACCAAGGTGGAAGTGGCCTATCCCGACACGCTGGTTGGCACCGACAGCCACACCACCATGGTCAATGGCCTGGGTGTTCTCGGCTGGGGTGTGGGCGGCATCGAAGCGGAAGCCGCGATGCTGGGCCAGCCGCAATCCATGCTGCTGCCGGAAGTGATTGGCTTCAGGCTCACCGGAAAGCTCAAGGAAGGTGTGACGGCGACAGATCTCGTGCTGCTCGTCACGCAGATGCTGCGCAAGAAGGGTGTGGTCAACAAGTTCGTGGAATTCTACGGCGAAGGCATGAAGCACATGACTCTCGCCGACCGCGCCACCATTGCCAACATGGCGCCGGAATATGGCGCCACCTGCGGCTTCTTCCCGGTCGATGGCGTCACGATTGACTATCTCAAGTTCTCGGGCCGCAGCAAGGAGCGCATTGCGCTGGTCGAAAAATATTGCAAGGCGCAGGGCATGTTCGGTTCCCACACGGCAGAGCCGGTGTTCACCGACACGCTCGAACTTGATCTTGGCACGGTGCCAGCAGCCATGGCGGGGCCGAACCGTCCGGAAAAGTTTGCGCCGCTCGATACCGTCAAGGCTGGCTTCCAGGCGGCACTCGAAGCGCCGAAGGACAAGGCCGGTTATTCCAAGCCCGGCGAGATCGGCAAGCGCGTTGCTGTCGAAGGCAAGAACTTCGACATCGGCCATGGTGACGTGGTGATTGCCGCCATCACCTCCTGCACCAATACCTCAAATCCGAATGTGCTGATCGGCGCCGGCCTGCTGGCCAAGAAGGCGGCGGCGCTTGGCCTGCAGGCCAAGCCCTGGGTGAAGACCAGCTTTGCCCCGGGCTCGCAGGTGGTTTCCGAATACATGGCAAAATCCGGCCTGCAGAAGGAGCTCGACAAGGTTGGCTTCTATCTCGTGGGCTATGGCTGCACGACCTGCATCGGCAATTCCGGCCCGCTCGATCCGGCGATCTCGAAAGCGATCAATGACAATGGCATTGTCGCGTCCGCTGTGCTTTCGGGCAACCGCAACTTCGAAGGCCGCGTGTCACCTGACGTGCAGGCTGCCTATCTCGCCTCGCCGCCACTGGTGGTGGCTTATGCGCTGGCAGGTTCGACGCAGATTGACCTCACCACGGAGCCGCTTGGCACCGACAAGAAAGGCAGGCCCGTCTATCTCAAGGACGTCTGGCCTTCGAACAAGGAGATCGACCAGTTCATCCGCAAGAACATCACGGCCAAGATGTTCAAGACACGCTATGCCGACGTGTTCAAGGGTGACAAGAACTGGCGGGCCGTGCCAGTGGCGAAGGGCGATACCTATGCCTGGGACAACACCAGCACCTATGTTCAGAACCCGCCCTATTTCCGCGGCATGCAGGCAATGCCCAAGCCGGTTTCAAACGTGACGGGTGCACGCGTGCTGGGCCTCTTCGGTGACAAGATCACCACTGACCACATTTCTCCTGCGGGGGCGATCAAGGCTGCATCACCCGCCGGCAAATATCTTATCGATCATGGCGTGCAGCCGATGGACTTCAACCAGTATGGCACGCGCCGCGGCAACCATGAGGTGATGATGCGCGGCACCTTCGCCAATATCCGCATCAAGAACTACATGGTGCGCGAAGGTTCGCAGGGCAATGTGAAGGAAGGCGGTGTCACGCTGCACCAGCCCGACGGAACGGAGATGCCGATCTATGACGCGGCGATGAAGTATCAGGCCGAGGGCGTGCCGCTCGTGGTGTTCGCCGGTGTCGAATATGGCAATGGCTCGTCACGCGACTGGGCGGCGAAGGGCACCAACCTCCTCGGCGTGCGTGCCGTCATTGCGCAGAGCTTCGAGCGCATTCATCGGTCCAACCTCGTGGGCATGGGCGTGGTGCCGCTGCAGTTCAAGGCGGGCGAAAGCTGGCAGTCACTGGGCCTCATGGGGGATGAACAGATCACCATCAATGGCCTTGCCGATGGCCTGAAGCCTCGTGCCATGCTGACCGTCGACATCACCCGCGCCGATGGCAGCAAGACCTCCGCGGAAGTCCTATGCCGCATCGATACGCTGGACGAGATCGACTATTTCAAGAATGGCGGCATCCTGCAATTCGTGCTCCGGAACGTCGCCAAGGCGGCCTAGAGAAAATTAAGTCTGCTGGTTATTTGCGCTTGTGAAATGACGGGTGCGCCTGTATGCGCGCCCACTTATTCAATGGAGAAGCGCGATGCTTAGTTTTCTGCGCTTCCGGGCCTCGCGCTAGTTAGAAGCGCCCTGTGACCCGGAAGCATTACCGGGTTTGATTTCACGATTTCGCAATGAATTCGGACAGCCTTTGCGCGTCCGTCGATGGAATTTGTCATGGGCAATTCTGCTACCTTGGCGCCTCTCTGGGCCGCCAATCGCTCAGCCTTGCACGAACGCAAGATAGAGCACCAACTCCAGCGCTTTCAAAGGCGCCACAGGTTGAATGTGATCGCAATGGCAGGGACGCACCCTGCCGTCAGGGATCTCGCATTCAGTTTTCCGGCTTTGCTGTTTCTGTTGTCGGTGCCGCACAAAGGTATCGATACGGCAGTTCTGCAGAATCTGGTGATTGCAGGCGTGCCGCTCAAGAGCTTGGCGCGGCACGCTGGCTTGCCGTGGTGGACGCGCAAATTGCCACCGGAATCCTTTGGCCGTCCGTTGTTGCATTTACCGCGGCAAAGCATTTATGCGCAGCAAATCGTCAATCACCTTCCGCGCAGGTCCCGTCTTGCGGGACGCTGGCTGAACAACGTGATGTCGGCATGTGAATATGGCGACGAAGCATTTGCCGTTTGGTTGGCCCGGGAATGTGGACAGGAGCGCTTTTATGGATCGAGCCTTCAGCAGTTGGCATTGTGGGCGTGGTTCAGTGCGCGTCCCAACCTCCTTGGTTACACGTTGGTTGACCGGCCTTGGCGACCAGAAGTCAAAAGGCTTGCTGCCCGCAAGGCGGCACGCGAATGGCGAAATCGCATGTGCCTGCATGTGACCATCGGAGACGCGGTTCTGGAGCCTCTATGGTTGGAGGCAAAATCGGTTCACGGTTTCGATTTTGTGCCACTGCTTTCCGCGAGTGCGATCCACGAAGAAGCACAATCAATGGAAAATTGTGTACGGAGTTATGGTTCGGATATCGCCACGAATTCGGAACGGCTCTGGAGCATGCGGCGCGATGGCGGGCGCGTGGCTACGCTGAGCGTGGGCAACCATCATGACCTGGATCTCCTTACCATCACGGAGATCAAGGGGCCCAAGAATGCTCGTGTCTCGCGAGATGTTGCCGTGGCCGCCAAACGCTGGATTGACAGTATCGACGTGACAACCATTGAGATCGGGCGCAAGCACCGGGACGATGTGCTGCCAAGCACCGGGGCCTGGGTCCAGTTGTTCAAACCTTACTGGATGGAAAAGCGCCGAATTCCATCCTGGCTGCCATTGGTGCCTACGGCTGCGGTCCTTGGCAGATTATAATGGGAGCAGGTGCAGCAGTTGCGTCAGTGTCACAACGGCATATGATGTTTCTTTCAATCCAAGGAGATGCACATGGCCTATGTTGATCTGATGGTTCTGCCCGTGACGTCCAGCAAAGTTGGCGCCTATCGCAAGCTGGTGAAGGAAAGTGCTGCTGCCTGGAAGCGCGCCGGGGCTTCGGCCTATCACGAAATGATCGAGGATGATGTGAAGCCCGGCAAGGTGACATCGTTCCCGCAAAGCCTGAAGCTGAAGAAGGGCGAGAAGGTAGCTGCCGCCTATCTGGTTTTCGAGACCAAGGCGCAGCGCACCAAGGCCTGGAAGGCGATCATGAAGGACCCGTTCATGGCAGGCTTTGACTGGAAGAAAGCCCCCTTTGACGGCAAGCGCATGTATTACGGCGGCTTCAAGACGCTTATTCAATTTTAAGCGAGAAACGCTCACCCAAGCGTGATTGGCATGTGTTCGGCATGGGGCCGATATTGGCCTCATGGAAAAGCTTTTTTCACGCCGCAATGCCTTGAAGCTTGGGCTCGCTGCTGCACTGTTGCCCACTGTGGCACGGGCCGCTGTAAGCCCGGTTCTCGTCGAACTCTTCACCAGCCAGGGCTGCTCCGATTGCCCGCCCGCCGACAAGCTTGCAGGTGAGCTGATGAAAGAGCCGGGCAATTTCATCGTCTCGATGAATGTCGATTACTGGGACTATCTCGGCTGGAAGGATACGCTTGGCAGTGCCGCCTGGTCGGAGCGGCAGGAGCGCTATGCCCGCATGCGCGGCGATGGCGACGTCTATACACCGCAGATGGTGATCAACGGCACGATGCAAGCTGTCGGCTCCAACCGCGGCGCCGTGGAAGCGGCGATTGCCGTGGCGCGGGCCAAGCCGATGGCGGCATCCCTGTCGCTGGCCCCATCAGGCAACAACATCAGCGTCAATGTTGCCGGCAAGCTTGCCGGACACGCCAAGGTCTTTCTTCTGGCCTTAACGCCTGAAGTCTCGGTGCCGATCGGGCGTGGCGAGAATGCGGGAAGTAAGGTCACCTACCACAACGTGGCGCGCAAGCTTGTGCCGCTGGGTGACTGGAATGGCGATGCCGCCACTTTCACGGCGCAGCGGCCATCTGTCGACGACAGCCAATTTCTGGCCTTTGTGCAGAATGACGACACGGGCGAAATCCTCGGACTTTCAGCCTTGCCAGCAGCCTGATCTGTCCACCATCCGGTGCGTTTTTGACGGTCCGGACGCGTCTGAAACTGTCGCAATCAGCTTGGCAAAGGTGCATCCGGCTTGTTAGTTTCGCTCCACTTTCGCGTGGGGAGTGGAATGAAGAAAATCTATCCAAATGCCGATGAGGCCCTGAAGGGCCTTCTCAAGGATGGCATGCTGATCGCCGCCGGTGGCTTTGGCCTGTGTGGCATCCCTGAACTTCTGATCGCCGCGATCAAGCGCGCTGGCACCAAGCAGCTGACCATTGCGTCAAACAATGCAGGCGTGGACGGTTTTGGCCTCGGCCAGCTTCTGGAGACGAAGCAGGTCAAGAAGATGATCTCGTCCTATGTGGGCGAGAATGCCGAATTCATGCGGCAATATCTGCAGAAGGAACTGGAAGTCGAATTCAACCCGCAGGGCACATTGGCCGAGCGCATGCGCGCCGGTGGTGCAGGGATTGCCGGATTTTACACGCGCACCGGCGTGGGCACGATCATTGCCGAGGGCAAGGAAACCAAAGAGTTCAATGGCAAGACCTATGTGCTGGAGCAGGGGCTGGTGGCTGATCTTTCCATCGTGAAGGCGTGGAAGGCTGATCCTTCAGGCAATCTCGTGTTCCGCAAGACGGCGCGCAATTTCAACCCGCCCGCTGCGACCTGCGGCAAGGTCTGTGTGGCTGAAGTTGAAGAGATCGTGCCGCTGGGTTCGCTCGATCCTGATACGATCCACCTGCCGGGCATTTATGTGCACCGCCTGATCCAGGGCGAGCATGAGAAACGCATTGAACAGCGCACCGTGCGCAAGAAGGGGGCGTAAGATGGGTTGGAACCGCGAAGAAATGGCCGCCCGCGCCGCCAAGGAATTGCAGGACGGCTGGTATGTGAATCTCGGCATCGGCATTCCGACTCTGGTGGCGAACTACATTCCCGATGGCGTGGAAGTGACGCTGCAATCCGAGAACGGCATGCTTGGCATGGGCCCTTTCCCCTTCGAGGGCGAGGAAGATGCCGATCTGATCAATGCAGGCAAACAGACGGTGACAACGCTGCCGCAAACGGCGTTCTTCGATTCCGCACAGAGCTTTGCGATGATCCGCGGCGGCAAGATCAACATGGCCATTCTCGGTGCCATGGAAGTCTCGGAAGGCGGTGACATTGCCAACTGGATGATCCCCGGCAAGCTGGTCAAGGGCATGGGCGGAGCGATGGATCTCGTCGCCGGCGTGGGCCGCGTGGTGGTGGTGATGGAGCACACCAACAAGGCGGGCGACAGCAAGGTTTTGCCGAAATGCGAATTGCCGCTGACGGGCAAGGGTGTCGTCAACCGCATCATCACAGACTTGGGCGTCATGGATGTGGTGCCGGGCGGGCTCAAGATCGTCGAGACAGCGCCGGGCGTGTCGGAAGATCAGTTGCGCAAGGCTACCAAGGCCAAGATTGTCAATTGAGCAGGCCGAGCACGCACTTCAGGTTCTGGGCGTGCACCTCTTCATAAGGCGGGAAGTAGTTCACCCAGCCCATCTGCAGCGGACCTGAAATCAATTCCTGAAGAGGTTTCTGACGCAGGCCTTCTTCCTCGCGGCTGCGCATGAGGGCGCGGATGTATTGCTGCTGGGCCTTGATCAGTCCCTTTCCGTAACCGCCCACCGAAATGATGTCGGGGTCTCCGTGATTGGGAAAAATGAATTGCGGGTTGAGGTTCCACAGCCGGTCGAGATCGCGCAAGTGGATGTCGAAATCCTTCGGCGTCACCACATAGGTGACAGTGTCTTCCATCGTGTCCCCGGCGAGCAGCAGACCTTCATCGGGAATCCACACCAGAGCCGCATCATCGGAATGGATGTTGGCCTCGACGAATTTCATTTTCCGGGTGCCAAGGGTGAAATCCATCTCGCCTTCAAAGGTCCGCGTTGGCAGGATCAGCGGATTGATCGCGGGCGGGCCATGATGGCTTCCATCCTCGATGCCTGCCTTGTGCGCCTTAAGGTGCGCGAGCGTTTTCGCCGTGCTGATGATCTCGCAATCTGAAAAGACTTCAGTTCCCGCGACATGGTCAAGATGCCAGTGGCTGAGCAGTACGGTGAACTTTCTGATGCCGCGGGTTTCGAGATCATCTCGGATGAAGCGCGCATGGGGCACTGAGACATGTGTGTCATAGACCAGTGCTTCATCACCACTGACCAGCGCGTAGCTGGCGATGCCCAGCGAGATGGCGCCATCATCGACCCAGTTGGGCTCGGGCATGAAGCTGTAGCCGGCAATGCGGCCATCATAGTAAGCGATGAGACCGGGGGCACAGGGCAGAACGCGGAGATGTTTCACAGAAGGTCCATTTGCGAATTCGATGCGGGTGGAGTTGGGGCAGGGGCTGGGGATGCAGGCTTGCGGCCCCGGTTGATGATGGTCTTTTCCATCGCCCAATAATCATCCGGCGCAGGTTTAAGCAAGTCCTGCACCTGTTCTTCGCTGGACAGCCAGCGTTCCTGGTCGGCTTCCGCGATAAGCAAAGGCGAACGGTCGTGGATGGCCGCGACCGGCAGGCTCGACGGCGTGGTCAGAATGGCGGCTGTCTGCAACTCGGACCCATCGGCACCGAGCCAATGTTCCCAGATGCCACCCAGCGCAAAGAGATCCGTGATCCGGGCTTGTGGATGAACCAGGCCTGTTTGCGGCCCGGGCACATCGCCTGACCATTCATAAAAACCATCCGCCGGGTATCAAGCAGCGCCGCCGCCGGATGGCATTGCGGAACGACGCCTTGTCATAGGCGGTTTCGGCACGGGCATTGACCATGGGTTTTCCGGGCTGGATTTCCTTCACCCAGCTTGGAACAAAGCCCCACTGCACGAAGGTTGCTTCGGGCGTGCCCGTGCTGCCGGCGCGCACAATCGCCATCGGGCCGCTTGGTGCCACATATTCGCGTGACGTAAAGGGTAGCTCACGAATATATTTAAGCAGGCTGCGGATTTCCTCCGGCATACGGCGGAAGCTGTGGAGATAGCACATGATGAGAAGATAGGTCGTGGCGATGGCGCAGCAAAGACCCATTCTGGCAGCATCCACCGCCGTGTTCCGGGGCACATCCGTGCTGTTGGTGAAACGCGGGCAGAAGCTGGGGCAAGGGATGTGGAGCCTCCCTGGTGGCAAGGTCGAATTCGGCGAGAAGGCCGAAGACGCCGCTTTGCGCGAATTACTTGAGGAAACTGGTGTGATCAGCCACGCTGCACGGCATGGCCGGACTTTATGAAATCATCACCGACGAGGTGCATTTCGCCATCGTGTGCTTTGCAGCGACGCACGAATCTGGTGAGCCACAGGCCGCGAGCGATGTCGCTGAGGCACGATTCGTGCCACTGAATGACATTGAGAGCTTTTTTCTCGCGCCAAACACGGCGCAAGCCATTGCACAGGCGCGCAAGCTCTATCCTTTTGATTCAACTCGGCGCTTCGACGTTAACCTTCCTTTAAGGATAAGCTTTTGCAACAGCGTTAACGTGTTAGTTTGCGCTCAATGCCCGCGATGGACGCAGGCCGGGACCGTCATGCTGAAATCGCCGATCAAAATCATACAGGAAGAAGAATCTGACCTGCCGCCGCAGGATGCCAAGCAGCAAGCGCTGCGCTACATCCTCGATGCGTGGGAAGAGGCGGTTTATGACGGCCTTGACCCTGACTGCATCGCCACCGCTGCCATCTTTGCCGCGCTTTCCGACATGATCGCCACTTATGGCGAAGAGCCGGTCGCGGTGATGTGCGAGCGCCTGCCAGAGCGCATCCGCAACGGCGAATTCACCGTCAACCGCACCAAGCAGTAAACATTTTCAACAGCGCAGCTTTGCGCTCGCAAGTCTGCAACTTGCTCGCCTGCGGCGCTAGTGATTCACGTCGACAACGACGCGGCCGCGGGTTTTTCCGGCCACGATGTCTTCGGCCACGCGCGGCACGTCGCTGAGGCCGATGGTTGTGGTCAGCGTGTGAAGCCTGGCGAGATCGAGATCACGCGCCAGCCTGTCCCACGTTGCCTGGCGCCTTGGGCAGAGGCGTGGTCACTGAATTGATGCCGATCAGTTTCACGCCGCGCAGAATGAAGGGCGCGACCGTTGTCGGCAGGTCCATGCCTTGGGCGAGGCCACACGCTGCCACAGCACCTTCCGGCATGATCATCGACAGCATGTTGGCGAGCGTCACCGAGCCGACACTGTCCACACCACCAGCCCAGCGCGCCTTGGCCAATGGCTTCACCGGCGTGTTGAGTTCGGCAGCATCGACAATCGTGGTTGCGCCGAGGCTTTTGAGAAAATCACTTTCATTCATGCGGCGTGTGGAAGCCGCGACCTTGTAACCCAGCTTTGAGAGCAACAGGATGGCCACCGAGCCCACGCCACCCGCCGAACCCGTCACGATGATCTCGCCCTGATCCGGCTTCACGCCCTGTTCTTCCAGCGCCATGACGCAGAGCATCGAGGTGTAGCCAGCAACGCCGACGGCCATGGCATCCTGCGGCTTCCAGCCCTTGGGCAGGGGCACTAGCCAGTCGCCCTTCACGCGCGCGATCTGTGAGAAGCCGCCGTGATGGCCTTCGCCCACGCCCCAGCCGCCCAGCACCACATCGTCACCAACATGCCAGCGCGGATGTTGCGACGAGATCACCTTGCCGGCGAGATCAATGCCGGGAATCAGCGGAAATTGGCGGATGATCGGGCCCTTGCCAGTGACGGCGAGACCATCCTTGTAGTTCACCGAAGAATGCGACACGCGGATCGTCACGTCGCCGGGCATCAGCTGGTCTTCGGTCCAGTTGACGAATTCGGCCTTCTGGCCCGTATCGGTCTTGGAGACGAGGAGGGCGCGGAATTTTTCCATGTTCAAAACCTCACCGGTTCGCCGAAGGCCTTGGGCGCCAATTCGCTCTGCCACATGGCGCGGATGCCCCGGACATAAGTGCCGACGGGCCAGCCCTGGACCTTCTTGCCATCATAGGGCGTCCATCCGGCCCGGCTTTCGATCCACTTGTTGGTGATGGTCTCACTGCGCTTCATGTCGATGATGGTGAAATCGGCATCATAGCCTTCGGCGATGCGGCCCTTGTTGCGCAGGTTGAAGATGCGCTGCGGCCCGTGGCTGGTGAGGTCGACAAAGCGCGCGAGATTGAGGCGGCCTTCATTGACGTGGTTGAGCATGATGGGCACCAGAGTCTGAACTCCGGTCATGCCGGATGGCGATTGCGGATAGGGCTTGGCCTTTTCTTCCAGCGTGTGCGGCGCATGATCGGAGCCCAGCACATCGACAAGCCCAGAGCTGATTGCTTGCCAGAGCGCCTCGCGGTGACGCGCCTCACGCACCGGGGGGTTCATCTGCAATTTGGTGCCAAGACGCGCATAGTCATCCGCCGACATTGTCAGGTGATGTGGTGTCACCTCAACGGTTGCCACATCGCGGGCGGCTGCAAGCAGGGGCAGCTCCTCCGCCGTCGAGATATGCAGGACATGGATGCGCTTGTTGTATTTGCGGGCAATGCGGATCAGGCGGTTGGTGGAAATCACCGCCGCCTCCACATCGCGCCAAATGGGATGGGAACTCGGATCTCCTACGCGCTGTTCGCCGACGCGGGCGCGCAACCGGGCTTCATCCTCACTGTGAAAGGCAGCGCGGCGGGTGAGGCGGCTGATGACCGCTTCAAGGCCTGAATCATCCTCCACCAAGAGATCGCCAGTCGAAGAGCCGGCAAAGACCTTGATCCCAGCTGAGGCCTCAAGGCCCTCCAGCTTTGGAATTTCAGCCACGTTCTCGCGCGTGCCGCCGACATAGAAGGCGAAATCGCAGAACATGCGGTGCCGGGCGCGTGACACCTTGTCGGCCAGTGTTTCCACCGTGGTCGTGGTGGGCTTGGTGTTGGGCATTTCAAAGACGGCAGTGACGCCGCCTGCCACCGCACCACGGCTGCCGGTTTCCAGATCTTCCTTGTGGGTGGCACCGGGCTCGCGGAAATGCACCTGGCTGTCGATGACACCGGGCAGAATATGCAGATTGCGGCAATCGAGGGTCTCGGCGGCCGTGTAACCGGCCATGCTTCCGATGGCGATGATCTTTCCACTCGCGACGGCGATATCCGCTTCGCCAGTGCCATTGTGGTTGACGACGGTGCCACCTTTCAGAATGAGATCAACCTTTTGTGCCACCGGGCCTCCTTGCCTCGCCTTCACACATCTCGTAAAACTTTGGTCCTCCCATGGCAACCATGACACGTCTCGCCCCTGAAAGCCTACCGAACAGGGCGGTAATCGCCCTCACGGGTGATGGCATTTTGGCCTTTCTCCACAACATCTTGACCTGCGATGTTGAGCATTTGAGTCAAGGCGGGCTGGCTTATGGCGCGCTGCTTTCGCCGCAAGGCAAGATCCTGCATGACATCTTCATCCACCATGCCGGCGACGCCGTGCTGATCGATTGCGAAAAAGCGGGGCGGGATGACCTTGTCTGCCAAGCTCAAGCTTTACCGTCTGCGGGCCAAGTTCGAGATCATGCCCCGCGATGATGTCGAGGTGGTGGCTGGTGCAGGCAGTCATATTGATCCGCGGCTTGCGGCGCTGGGCGCGCGTGGCATTTTCCCGCAGGCACGCATCAGCCGGGCAAAGCCTATGACGATCTGCGCTATCAGCCTGGGCATCGCCGACAGTGCCGAAATCGGCAGCAACAGGCTTTTTCCGCATGAAGCCAATTTTGACCAGCTCAACGCGGTGGATTTCACACAAGGGCTGCTATATCGGGCAGGAAGTGGTGTCGCGGATGCAACATCGCGGCACGGCGCGCAGCCGCATTCTGCCCGTGACCTTTTCATCCGAATTTCAGGATGACGAGCTTCGTGCTGACGATATCCTGCTGGGCGAGGTGCTAGGACGGCGTGGCAAAAATGGATTGGCGCTGTTCCGGCTGGACCGGTTGGCCGAGGCCCGACAGCCCTTGCCATTTTCTGTCATGAAGCCCGAATGGGCCACGTTCGAGGTTGGAAAATCGTGACCGCAGTCAAACATGAAGACGGTATCCATCGTTGCCCGTGGTGCGGCACTGATCCTGTCTATGTCGCATACCATGACACTGACTGGGGCGTTCCCGAATACGACAGCCGCGCCTTGTTTGAGAAGCTTTTACTCGATGGTTTCCAGGCCGGGCTTTCGTGGATCACCATTCTGCGCAAGCGCGATAACTTTCGTAAAGCTTTCGATGGCTTCAAGCCGGAAGTCATCGCCAGATACAAGCCCAAGAAGATCGAAGCGCTGATGCAGGATGCCGGGATCGTGCGCAACCGCGCCAAGATCGAAGGTGCTGTTGCCAGCGCCAAGGCCTATCTCGAGATGGAGGACTTCTCGAAATATCTGTGGGACTTTGTGGGTGGCAAACCGATCGATCTAAAGCCGGGTGCCAGTATTCCGACCAAGACGGCACTGTCTGAAAAGATTTCCAAGGATCTGGTGAAGCGCGGCTTCAAGTTCGTAGGCCCGACCATTGTCTATGCCTTCATGCAGGCATGCGGCTTCTATAACGATCACTATCCCACCTGCCACCGCCACGATGCGGTCAAGAAGCTGGCGCGCAAATGACCGCGCGAGCCTGGCAGCGCATGCTTTCAGGGCGGAGGCTTGATCTTCTCGACCCGTCGCCGCTCGATATTGAGATCGAAGATATCGCCCACGGTCTGGCGCGCGTGGCGCGCTGGAATGGGCAAACCAAGGGCGATCATGCCTTCTCGGTGGCGCAGCACTGTGTGCTGGTGCAGTCGATATTTCACCATCTCAATCCAAAAGCAGACCGGAAGGCGAAGCTCGCTGCCCTTCTTCATGACGCCGCGGAATATGTGATTGGCGACATGATCTCGCCGTTCAAGGCAGCACTGAGCGTCGATTACCGCGAGTTTGAAAAGCGGCTGCGTGGTGCCATCCATCTGCGTTTTGGCCTGTCTCCGGCACTCGATGAAGAACTGGAGGCCGAGATCAAGAATGCAGATCGGACGGCGGCCTATCTCGAAGCCACGCAACTTGCAGGTTTCCAGATTGATGAAGCGGACAAGTTTTTTGGACGTCCGCAAGGTCTTTCAGGTGCCGGGTTCAATAAATTCCTCCATCTCGCGCCGCTGCCGGCAGTCAATGCCAAGCTTCTGTATCTAACGGCATTCGAGGGGCTGACATGATTGTTGTGTGCGGATTGAACGATGCTCAAGCCCAGATTGACCTTCATCGCGTCCAGTCGGTCATCGGCATCCTGGGCCCCGATACGGCGCATCCGATTTATGCGGGCATCAACCCGGAGCGGCATCTCCGGCTGAGCTTCAATGACGTGAATGAAGCAGCCGAGGGCATGACACTTGCCAGCCATAGCGATGCTGAGAAGCTCGTGGCCTTTGTGAAGGAATGGGACAGGGAAGCTCCCTTGCTCATTCACTGCTGGGCGGGGATCAGCAGGTCGTCGGCGGTTGCCTTTGCAGCGCTGTGCACGTTGAAACCGCAGGAAGATGAATTTGTGCTGGCCAAGAACCTGCGGGCGGCTTCCCTGCTTGCCACACCCAACCGGCTGATCACCCAGAAGGCCGATGATGTCCTCAACCGGCGCGGGCGCATGGTGAAGGCGGTTGAGAGCATCGGCCGTGGTCTCAACGCCTATCAGGGCATTCCGTTTATGTTACGTGTCTAGGCGCTCTCACTGCTACGGGGCTTCTCCCCTGCTGATGTAGGGGAGAAGCCTGCACTCTCCATCTCATCTAATCTACAGCCTTGTCGGCCTGCGCGTCATGCGTTCAGATCCGCGGGATCAGGGCTGAATGTCGATCATTCCAAGCGCCCCCGCCGCCAATCGCTCGCCACGCACTGGTATTGCCGCTAGGGCCTTGTCTATGGCATTCAGATCAGACGTTGTCAGGGTGACGCTAGTGGCGCCAAGGTTTTCTTCAAGACGATGAAGCTTGGTGGTGCCGGGGATAGGTACGATCCAAGGCTTCAAAGCAAGGAGCCATGCCAAGGCAAGCTGTGCAGGAGTGGCTCCTTTGCCAGCAGCGATTTTCTTCAAGACATCGACCAATGCCATGTTGGCGGCCCGGGCTTCTTCTGAGAAGCGCGGTCCCGTGGCCCGGAAATCAGATGCATCGATTTTGGTGTCGGTTGTTATCGTTCCAGTCAAGAAGCCTGCACCGAGTGGACTCCACGGAACAAATCCGATGCTCAGTTCTTCACAGGCCGCGAGGATGCCGTTCTGCTCCACGTCTCTGGTCCAAAGTGAATACTCGCTCTGAATGGCAGCAACCGGCTGAACCGCGTGCGCGCGGCGGATCGTTGCGGCACTGGCTTCAGAAAGTCCCCAATGCTTGACTTTGCCTTGGGCGATGAGGTCTCCGACTGTCCCGGCAACATCTTCGATAGGCACGGTTGGGTCCACGCGGTGCTGGTACAGAAGGTCAATCGTGTCTACCTTCAGCCGGTTCAAGCTTCCCTCTACCGCTTTGCGGATGGTCTGGGGGCGGCTGTCCATTCCCGTGCGACCGCCCGCTGGGTCGAGGCCAAATCCGAACTTCGTTGCAATTTCTATTTTGCCCTTAAACGCAAGAAGTGCATCGCCCACCAGTTCTTCATTGATATAGGGGCCGTAGACTTCGGCTGTATCGAAGAAGGTTACACCGCGCTCGACGGCTGCGTGGAGCATTTTCGCACCTGAAGCATGATCGAGGGGTTGACCGTAAGTGGTGTTCAGACCCATGCAGCCGAAGCCAATGGCCGAGACCTGCAGCCCGCTTTTTCCGAGAGTGCGTTTTTCCATTTCATTTTCCTATCTTGCTGACGGTGGTTGCCGTTTGGCGTGTCCGTATTTCTGCGAGATAGGGCAATGACACTGTGTTGATTAGTGGATATAATGTGCATGGGTCTATATTGAAAATGGATAAATGCGCCGCCAATACTTCAGTGAATTGAACGCCTTTCTGATGGTTGCGGAGGAACGCAGCTTCACAAAGGCGGCTGCGAAACTGGGTACCTCCCAGTCCACACTGAGCCAGACGATCCGGCGATTGGAGACGCGGCTCGCGGTACGATTGCTGACGCGCTCAACCCGCAGCGTGGCGCCCACTGATGCCGGCGAACGGCTTCTTGAAACCTTGCAGCCTGCATTCAACGAAATTGATGCAAAACTCCTGTCGCTTACGGATGCGCGGGAAAAACCTGCTGGAACCGTCAGGATCAATGCGACTGACCTTGTTGTTGAAAAATTGCTTTGGCCCGCTCTGAAACCATTGCTGAAGAAATATCCGGATATTCGACTCGAGCTGACGGCGGAGCTTGCGCTGACTGATATCGTGGCTGGGCGCTTTGATGCAGGTGTTCGCCTGGGTGAGCTTGTCGAGAAGGACATGATTGCGGTGCGTATAGGGCCGGATTTGCGGATGGTCGCGGTTGCCTCGCCTTCCTACTTCGCGCGAATGCAGCCCCCTCGCACGCCACATGACCTTGCCAACCATGATTGCATCAACCTCCGGCTTCCCACACTTGGAGACACCTATGCGTGGGAGTTTTCTAAGAATGGACGTGATTTGCGCGTCCGGGTGGCGGGGTCTCTCTCTTTCAACAACGGCAGGATGATCGTCGAAGCTGCCATTGATGGATGCGGCCTCGCTTATGTCACGAGCGACTATGCCGACGAGGCCATCAAAGAAGGCCGGCTCGTCAGTGTGTTGAAAGATTGGTCGCCCACCTTTGCGGGCTATCATCTCTACTATCCAAGTCGCCGCCAGATCCCTCCAGCCTTCGTGCTTGTGGTCGATGCGCTGAGATATCGCTTGTAGACCGAAAAGCTTTTCCGAGTTTGCTCCTGACTTTTCAACCCAGCGAAGGCAGGGGGAATTTTTTGGGCCTGTCCAACGTGACTCCTAAGTTGGATTCCTGCCCTCATGGGAGTGATGGTAGAAACGGCGGCACAGCACTTTCCAAACAAAAAGCGCCCCGTAGGGCGCTTTCGGAATTCTGATCTTCGCTTAGCCGTTAGCCGGGGCTTGGTAGAAGATGTGATGGCCGATGCGTATCAATCTTCGCATCGTGTGGGCCCAGCGCGGATTGACATAGTCTGCATGATAGTTGGTGGCGGTGCCAAGCATGGCAATCGCCGGGTCATTGTTGATCGCGCGTTCAGCGATCATCTTGGCGTGGCCCCAGGCCTCGGGTGACTTCACGTCATCCGGAAGACCGTCGCAGGCAAAGGAGAACTGGCAGGAATTGCGTGTGCCTGAACCCTGATAGACGACACCGCAAATGGTCTTGGGATAGTCAGGATTCTTGACGCGGTTGAGAATGACTTTGGCGACAGCAAGCTGGCCGAGATCTGATTCAGAACGCGCTTCGAAGTAGACGGCGCGGGCGAGGCAGTTTTCCTCCGCGAGGCGGAGGCGACGCTCGACGATGATCTGCTGTTTATCCTGCGCCGACACATTGAATTTTGCCGACACGTTGGGAAGTGCCGGATTGGACACCAAGCGCTTCACCGCCGGAACGGCCGCATCATCGTCATGCTGCAGGTCGACAGCGGCAGGTGTGATCTTCAGGCCTTTGGCGGCAGAGACGATCGCAGCCATATTGGTCGGTTTTGATTTTGGCAGCGGCGGCGGCACGTCCGGCACCAGTGCGCTTTCGGTGGACGCCAAATCACCCTTGCCATCGACAATCACCGTCTGGCGGCGCAGGGCATCGGCATTGATGGATGCGAAGGTTTCACCTTCCGGAAGGAGCGAGCCTTTGGTGCTCAGCGATGTGACCGGGGCCAGGGCCACGAATTCTTCGCCATCAGCATTATGGGCCGAGGCATTGCGGCCAATGATGTTGCCGGCGAAGGCAAAAGCGAGAACCAGCATGATGCCGGCCATGACCATGGGAAGGTGATCAAATACCGAGTTGCGCTTGGCAACCGGCGCATGAAGCGTGTCATCGTCCTGGTAAAGGTGCTGACGGGGCTTACGCGGGCTTTGATACAATGCTCTCAGGTCCTTCGTTTAACAAAGGGCAACGCGGCCCGAAGTGCGCACAATAACGTGATTGGATTTAACATAGGTTAACCATCGTGCCAACTAAATCCTGCCAGAATCCTGACACGAAATTGCACATCTTGTGGCAGGTGGCAAGCTTATGATTTCAGGTATTTTTATGGTTAAATTTGAGGTGCGCCTGGGCTGCCGCGAGGCGCGCAATGGGCACGCGGAAAGGCGAGCAGGAAACATAATCGAGGCCTGCGGCCTCAAAGAAGGCGATTGATTCAGGGTCACCGCCATGCTCGCCGCAGACACCCAGTTGCAGGTTGGCACGGCCCTTGCGGCCGCGTTCCACCGCCATTGTGATGAGCTCGCCGACGCCCTCGACGTCGAGAGAAACGAAGGGATCGCTCGGGAAGATCTGCCGGTTGGTATATTCGCCAATGAAACGGGCGCTGTCGTCGCGGCTGATGCCGTAAGTCGTCTGGGTCAGGTCGTTGGTGCCAAAGGAGAAGAAGTCGGCAGCTTCAGCGATGTCAGCCGCCTTCAGGGCGGCGCGCGGCAGTTCGATCATGGTGCCGACCAGGAAGTCGAGTTTCTGACCGGTCTCCCTTGCGACTTCACGGGCCACCGCATCGATGCGGGTGCGCACCGCCTGAAGCTCGCTGCGCGAGGCTACCAGCGGCACCATGATTTCGGCCAGCGGATGATGTCCGGTTTTCAATTCGACAGCCGCTGCCGCCTCGAAAATGGCGCGGGCCTGCATGTCGGTGATTTCAGGGTAGGAGAGCAGCAGGCGCACACCGCGATGGCCGAGCATCGGGTTCTGCTCGCGCAGTTCCATCACGCGCTTCTTGAAGCCTGACGGCTCGAGATTGAGCGTGCGAGCGAGGGCCTCGATCTCGTCACCCTGCGATGGCAGGAATTCATGCAATGGCGGGTCAAGCAGGCGGATGGTGACAGGCCGCCCAGCCATGATGGCAAAAAGTTCCTCGAAATCGGCGCGCAGCACCGGCAGGATCTTGTTCAAGGCGGCGCGGCGTTCCTTCTCGCGTGTCGGCGAGGATCATCTCGCGCATGGCGATGATGCGGTCACCCTCAAAGAACATGTGCTCGGTGCGCGACAGGCCGATGCCTTCGGCGCCAAAGTCACGGGCAAGTTTCGCATCATGCGCGGTTTCAGCATTAGCGCGCACCGCCATGCGGCGATTTTTGTCGGCCCAGCCGAGGATCGTGGCGAAGTCCCCGGACAGTGTCGGCTTCACGGAGGCGACATGGCCTTTCAATACCTGGCCGGTCGAGCCATCGATGGTGATGATATCGCCGCGATGAAGCGTAACGCCCGGCGCTTTCAGCAGGCCTTCGGCAGCATCGATCCTGAGTGTCGATGCACCTGACACGCAGGGCTTGCCCATGCCACGCGCGATCACGGCGGCGTGCGATGTCATGCCGCCGCGTGTGGTCAACACGCCATCGGCCAAATGCAGGCCACGAATGTCTTCCGGCGCCGTTTCGGTGCGCACCAGAATGACATGATGGCCTTGGCCCGCGAGGGTGCGTGCCTCATCGGCATCGAAGCTGATCATGCCCGAGGCTGCGCCCGGCGAGGCGCCCAGGCCTTGCGCAATCACGTCGCGCTTGGCAGCGGGATCGATGGTGGAGTGCAGCAGCTGATCCAGCATCAGCGGATCAATGCGCAGAAGCGCCTGTTCTTCACTGATGTGGCCGGCGGCAACAAAATCAGTCAGGATCTTCAGGTTGGCAGCGGCGGTGCGGCGCGCGGCGCGGAGATCGAGCAGCCACAACGCACCCTGCGCGACGGTGAAGTCTACTTCCACACCATCACTCAAATCCCGCTCGAGGCGATCGAGAGCCTGCGAAAGTGTGGCGAAGGCCTTTGCCTCCGACGCTTGCAGACTGATCTCGCTGCCGGAGATCGGCATTGATGGACGCAGGCGTCCGTCAAGATCCGGGCCCTGCGCGTTGGGCAAATATTCGCCGCTGATTTCATGTTCGCCGGTTTGCAGATGGCGCGACGCGGCATGACCCACGCCGGAGTTTTCAGACTGGTTGCCGAAGACCATGGCCTGCACCACGATCGAGAGTGCGGCATCTTCCTTCAGACCATGGAGGCGGCGCTGCAGTTTGGCACGCGGACTATTCCAATTGCGGGCGAGGGCAACAATGGTGTTCCACAATTGCTCTTGCACATCTTGCGGAAAGGAACGTCCGTCATTGGATTCAATTTGCGCTTTCAGGCGCTGCAACAATTCCGGGCCGTCGGTGCCGCGGATCTCGCGCGCCGACCTTAAGCCACGCTCTTCGAGATAAAGATTGAGGAGATCATCAAACACGGCAGGATCGTCACCCAGCACCACATGAGCGTAGCTCTGGATGAGTTGCCGGTAGCACTCATAGGCGAAAGCCGGATCGTTGGCGGAGGCACCGAGGCCCTCCACCGTTTCGTCATTGAGCCCGATGTTGAGAACAGCTTCAGTTGTGCCGGGCAGGGTGCTGGGCGTCGAAGGACGAACGGCCAGAAGCAGCAGGTGCTTGCGGTCACCCAGGCGGCATTCGGTTTCGCGGCTGATCTCGTCGAGGCCCTGGGCAATCAAAGCCTTGATCGGAGGCAGGCTGGCTGCGTCATTGGCTGCAATGGTGCGGCAGGCCTCGGCGTTGAGCACGAAACCGGGCGGCACCGGCAGCCTCAATTCGGCGAGCTTGCACAGCGAGGCGCCACGCTGGCCCAAGACAGCCTGTGACAGGCTGGGGCCCTTGGCTCCGCTGCCGCCGAAACTGGCAATGAAACTGGCGCGCTTGTTGCTCATGGTTGCAGCGCAGCATCGGCTTCCCCGGACTCAGGGTCAAGGGCGGGTGGCGCTCAAGGTTTATGGACGGTGGAAAGGCTGGCGATTTCGGCCTGGAACAGGGCTGTCGCAGCCGCGCCCTGTTCGGTGACGCCATAAATCCCGCGTGCGGTTTTCATGAACCAGCCATAATAATCATTGCGCAGGATCGAGGCGCTGCGATCGACACTCGTTTGCTTCTTGAGTTCGGCGATTTTGGTCGGGCCGTTGGCGTGAAGATGGGCGAGGCAGCGCAATGCGTCCTGCTTGTAGGCGGTCATCAGCTTGGTCTTGCTCGAGCCACCGAGATTGGGGTCGCCCTGGCGGCGGCTAAACTCTTTCAACAGAACGCCTTTGCGCGACGCATTCTGGCGTGGCGCATAGGGTGCAGGCTCGGCGAGAATTTCGATGCTGCCGGATTTCGAGACCACAATGAGACCGAGACCGAGGCGGCGCGTGAGCTTTACCGCCTCACGCGGCACGGCGCGCTTGGGCCTCGCGATGGCAATGTACACACAGTCGGTAAGCGCAAGACGATCCACCGCCTGATAGAAAAGTTGCAATGTGAGCTTCGTCTTCAGTTCGACGATGACGAGCGCGGCGCCAGCTTTTACGGCCATCACGTCGCAGCCCTTCACCTCGGCCTTGACACTGAAGCCGCGTGTTTCGAGGAAGGCCTTGATCGGCTTGTAGAGGTCGGTCTCTTTCATGGAAGGCGGCAGGTTACGATGATTCGTCTTCGGTCGCCTTGCTGCAAGCTTGTCCGTTAGAAGCGCAGCTGCTTCACCTGGATGACGTTCGGCACTTTCTGCACTTCGGCCATGATCGCGGGCGGCACTTCGCCGTCGGTCTCGATGATCGAGATGGCATCGCCGCCCTGTTCAAGGCGGCCGAGATGGAAGGTGCCCATGTTGATGCCGGCATTGCCGAGCAGAGTGCCGACGCGGCCGACGAAGCCGGGCTTGTCATTGTTGGTGACATAGAGCATGTGCGGGCCGAAATTGCATTCGAGCTCGATGCCCTTGATCTGGATGATGCGCGGCTTGCCGTCGGTGAAGACGGTGCCCGCCACCGACCGCTCATACTTGTCGGTCTTCACGGTGATGCGGATATAGGTTTCGTAAGCGCCGCGCTTGGTCTGCTTCACTTCATCGACCTTGATGCCGCGTTCTTTCGCCACGACCGGGGCCGACACCATGTTGATGGTGCCCATTTGCGGCTGAAGGATGCCCGCGAGTGCCGCGGAGGTGAGCGCCCTGGTGTTCATCTCGCCCACTTCGCCGGCATATTCGATGACGATGCCGTTGATGGTGCTGTCCGTGAGCTGGCCCGCGAAGCTGCCGAGCTTTTCCGCCAGCGCCACATAGGGCTTCAGGCGCGGGGCTTCTTCGGCGCTGATCGAGGGCATGTTGAGGGCGTTGGTGACGGCCCCCTTGATCAGATAGTCCGACATCTGTTCGGCGACCTGAAGGGCCACATTTTCCTGGGCTTCGCCGGTGGAAGCACCCAGATGCGGGGTGGCCACCACATTTTCGAGATTGAACAGTTTGTGCGTTTCGGCGGGTTCCACTTCGAACACGTCGAGCGCCGCGCCGGCGACATGCTTGGAGATCAGCGCATCGTAGAGCGCGTCCTCATTGACGAGACCGCCACGGGCGCAGTTGATGATGCGCACACCCTTCTTGCACTTGGCGAGAGCGGCGGCATCGATGATGTTGCGGGTCTTGTCGGTGAGCGGGGTGTGCAGGGTGATGAAATCCGCGCGCTTGAAGATGTCGTCGAGTTCAACTTTTTCCACGCCGATTTCGACAGCGCGTTCCGGCGAGAGGAACGGATCGAAGGCGATGACCTTCATCTTCAGGCCGAGCGCACGGTCCGCCACGATGGAGCCGATATTGCCGCAGCCGACGACGCCGAGCGTCTTGTTGTAAAGCTCAACGCCCATGAAGCGGTTCTTCTCCCACTTGCCGGCATGGGTGGAAGCATTGGCTTCCGGAATCTGGCGGGCCAGCGCCATCATCATCGAAAGCGCGTGTTCAGCTGTCGTGATGGCGTTGCCGAACGGCGTGTTCATCACCACGATGCCCTTGGCGGAGGCGGCGGGAATGTCGACATTGTCAACGCCGATGCCGGCGCGGCCGACGACTTTCAGTTTCTTTGCCGCTTCGAGAATCTTCGGCGTGACCTTGGAGGCGGAGCGGATGGCAAGACCATCATAGTTCGGGATGGCGGCGAGCAGCGCATCCTTGTCCTTGCCGAGATCGGGCTGGTAGTCGACTTCGACGCCACGATCCTTGAAAATCTGAACGGCGGCGGCAGACAGTTTGTCTGAAATCAAAACGCGGGGGGCCATGTGGCGCTCCTATGTGAGAAGGAATGAAATTAAGCTGCGGTGGCGTTGGCGTAGGCCCAGTCGAGCCAGGGCATCAAAGCTTCGAGATCCTTGGTTTCGACGGTGGCGCCGCACCAGATGCGCAGGCCCGGAGGGGCATCGCGGTAGGCGCCGATGTCGTAGGCGACACCTTCGGCTTCCAGCAGCTTCACCATTTTCTTTGACACATCTTCGGCGCCATCGAGCGTCAGGCACACGGATGTGTTGGAGCGCGTGTTCGGCAACCTTGGCCAGATGATGCGCGAACTTGTTGCGCGACACCCAGGCATCAATCACCGAAGCATTGGCATCGGCGCGGTAGCGCAGCGCCTTCAGGCCACCGATGTCCTTCGCCCATTCCAGCGAGACGATATAGTCCTCGACGCAGAGCATCGAAGGCGTGTTGATGGTTTCGCCTTCGAAAATGCCGGCGATCAATTTGCCGCCTGAGGTGAGGCGGAAGATCTTTGGCAGCGGCCAGGCGGGGACGTAGGATTCAAGACGCTCCACGGCGCGTGGGCTGAGGATCAGCACGCCATGCGCGCCTTCGCCGCCCAGTACCTTCTGCCAGGAGAACGTCACGACATCGAGCTTGGTGAAATCCATTTCCTGCGCGAAAGCAGAGGAGGTGGCGTCGCAAATGGTCAGGCCTTCGCGGTTGGCCGGAATCCAGTTGGCATCGGGCACGCGCACGCCCGAGGTGGTGCCGTTCCAGGTGAAGACCACATCGTGAGAGAAATCGATCTGCTTGAGATCGGGCAGATCGCCATAACCAGCGGTGATCTTGCGGGCATCCTTCAGCTTCAATTGCTTCAACACATCGGAGACCCAGCCATCGCCGAATGATTCCCAGGCGACCATGTCAACGGGCCGCTGGCCGAGGAGGGACCACAGCGCCATTTCGACAGCACCCGTGTCTGAGGCCGGAACGATGCCGATCTTGTAATCGGCGGGGACTTCGAGAACTTCGCGGGTCAGCTCGATCGCCTTCTTCAGGCGCGCCTTGCCAAGCGAAGACCGGTGGGAGCGGCCCACCACAGCATGTTTGAGTTTGTCAGGGGTCCAGCCCGGAATTTTCGCACAGGGGCCGGAAGAAAAATTAGCGCAAGCCGGGCGCAAAGCCGGTTTTTGATCTGTCATGTTGCTCCATCCTTACAGATGAACTGAGCCACGTTGGGGTGGCCTAGCCCGATGCCGCGTTTGGCAGATGTATGGTCGCTTTGCAACTCAAATTTCGGAAATGGTGAAGAGTTGCAAGGCTGTGCTAACAAGCTTCGCAAATCAGGAGCGTTCAATGACAGCAAACAAAGTGGCAATCATCGTGGGCGGCGGCAGCGGCATGGGTGCTGCATCGGCGCGGCGGCTGGCTGCGGATGGGTTCAAGGTTGCGGTGCTGTCGTCCTCCGGCAAGGGCGAGGCGCTGGCCAAGGAACTCGGCGGCTATGGCGTCACCGGCAGCAATCAGTCGACGGATGATCTGAAGAAGCTGGTCGATGGCACGGTGGCGAAATGGGGCCGCGTCGATGTGCTGGTGAACAGCGCGGGGCACGGCCCGCGCGCGCAGATCATCGAGATTTCGCGATGAAGACTGGATCAAGGGCTACAACATCTATTTCCTGAATGTGGTGCGCGCCGTGCGTCTTGTGGCGCCCATCATGCAGAAGCAGAAGAACGGGGCGATCATCAACATCTCGACCGCCTGGGTCGTACAGCCAAGTGCCATGTTTCCCACGTCTGCTGTCGCCCGTGCTGGCCTTGCGGCCTACACCAAGATTTTCAGCGATACCTATGCGGGTGACAATGTGCGCATGAACAATGTGCTGCCCGGCTGGATCGACAGCCTGCCCAAGACCGATGAACGCCGCGATACCGTGCCGATGAGGCGCTATGGCACCAGCGATGAAATCGCGGGCACTGTTTCGTTCCTCGCTTCCAAAGATGCGGCCTATATCACCGGGCAGAGCCTGCGTGTGGATGGCGGGCTGATCAGGGGCCTGTAATAACATGACCGCTGCCGCACACCCGATCGCGGCCAGCCGTCTTGCTTCGGCGGCCAGCAATATGCCCGCTGGCTATTTCGCCATTGTGCTGGGCGTTGCGGGCCTTGCTGGCACTTGGCGTGCGGCCGCACTCGCCTGGCAGCTTCCCGCTTCCATCGGTGAAGGCCTTTATGCCGTCGCGGGTGTTATTTGGGCTGTGCTCATCGTGCTCTATATGGGGAAAGCCATTATCGCTCCGGCGAAGCTGGCAGCAGAGGCCGCGCATCCCGTGCAGTGCTGTTACATTGGATTGGTGGGTGTGGCGACCATGCTCATTGCTGGCGGCCTCGCGCCGCATGCCTACGCCGGCGCCTTCATCCTTTTCATATTGGGCTATGTGTTTACGCTGGGCTTTGCCGTGTGGCGCACCGGTTTACTCTGGCATGGCGAGCGTGATCATGCAGCGACCACGGCGGTGCTTTATCTGCCTGCGGCAGCGGGTAATTTCGTGGCGGCCATCGTGATTTCCAATCTGGGCTTTCCGGATTGGGGACAACTCGCATTTGGCGCGGCGATTTTTTCCTGGCTCGCGATGGAGTCAGTTTTGCTGCACCGGCTGTTGACTGGACCAGTCTTGCCTCCCGCGCTTCGCCCGACATTGGGCATCCAACTTGCGCCGCCGACCGTCTGTGCCACGGCTTACATCGCCATCAGCGGCGGCGCGCCAGATATTTTCGTTCATGCCCTGATCGGTTACGGCCTGCTGCAATTGCTGTTGCTCGCCCGTCTAATACCGTGGATTGCGCAGGCGGGCCGGGTTCCTGGTCTCTGGGCCTTCAGCTTCGGTGCGGCAGCCATCGCAACAGCGCCCATTCGCCTCGTCGCCCGTGGTGACAGCGGCGCGATAGTGACCCTCAGCATGCCGCTTTTTGTTGTGGCCAATGCCATGGTGCTTGGTCTTGCAGTGATGACGTTCCTGCTGCTGGCGCGCGGCAAACTGTTTGCAGCCGCTTAGCCCGGATCGGGCGGTTGCAGACCTGGTGCGAAATGGTTTCCTCGCCTTTGAGCACCGTCAAATAGCTGTTGCAGTCTTCGCCGCAAATGCCCGCGCCGTTATCCACCTGATAGGTGAAATCACCTGTCTTGAAGGTGAGCACGGCGCCGCCGTCTGAACCCGCATCTTCAAACGTGCCGTTCTTGAGTTCGAGCTGCGGTTTGCCCGAGAGCGGTGCGCCGCGCTTCCAGGCGAAGTATCGCAAATCGTCACCATGTTTCTGGACGCGAACATGCAGTGTCTTCGTGTTGCATTGCTGCTCAATGCGGTCATAGCCCTGCGCATCGGCATAAAGCTTGCGGGCTTCGACGCGTTTTGCAGCTGCGAGCGCTGCCTTGTAGGCGTCGGCATCTGAGTTGATCGAGATGATGCGGCCATCCTTGAACCAGACCATGCCATTCACCAGGGCAATGCCACGCCAACCATATTGTTCGGGCTTTTGATCGATGATTTCTTTGGCCGTGACTGCATCAAAATATTCGTCCCAATGCTTGAGAAACGCGCCGGCGTTGGTGATCGGCCGCAGCGGCAATTCGCGTTGCAGGGGATAGTCGATCATGTGAGCCACCGCCCGCCTGTCGTTCGCTCGCAAAGCCTTTTTCAGTTTGGCCGCTGCCGCGCAATCTGCAGCGTAAGTTGCCGGGTCATCGGTGTCACATTGGTCAGACGCGGCAGCGGATGCGGTCGTTTGCGCAAGAGATGGCGCTGATTCAAAAGCCACGAAAGCGAGTGCCAGCCAAAGCAGATGTGGCTTCATCTCGCGAACTACTTCAAATTCTCGCCCAGGAATTTCAACAACCGCTTCCAGGCCAGTTCAGCGGCGGCGCGGTCGTGAACGGTGCGTTGCTCGTTCATGAAGGCGTGGTCGGCGTCGTAGCGGTAGATCTCGTTCTTCACACCAGCCTTGTTGAGCGCTGCCTCGAAGGCATTGGCGCGGGCAGGGGTGACAAAATCATCGGTGTTGGAGAAGTGACCCTGCACCGGGATCTTGAGCTTGCTGACATCCAGATATTCTTCTGGTGGCAGGCCGTAGAAAGGTGCAACGGCTGAAAGCCCGGGTGATGTTGCCGCGAGCATGGTGACAGAGCCGCCCATGCAGAAGCCGGTCATCGCAACCTTAGGCGATGATTTTGTGAGATAGGCGATGGCGCCCTGAACGACATTCTGTGACACATCCTGGAAGTTCAGCGACTTCATTTCTTTCTCGGCCGCATCGTGATCATGATAGGGCACCACCACGCCGGAGTAGAGATCAGGGGCGAGCGCGTCATAACCGTTTAAGGCGAGGCGCTCGCACACGGCGATGATGTTGCCCGCAAGGCCCCACCATTCCTGAATGACCACAATGCCGGGGGCATGGTCTTTCGCTGCCTTGGCCAAGATAACCCGCTGTCTGTCTTCCATCGACGCGGGAAAAAGTCATGTGTGAGCCCATCGCTGCCTCCGTGCTGTTTTGATTGGATTTCTTCCAATCTGGCAGAGTCTGGACGGCCCGTCACCAACCTGAGCCGATTAAAAAATGCGGAGCACCCCTTGAAAGAACAGTCTTAAGATATATCTTTCGTGCTATCGTAATAGAGGAGAATTACATGACTTACGATAGAAATGACGAAAAATCAGAAGGTTATGGTCGATCTGATGCGGAACGTGGTGGTTTTGACAAGGAACGCTTCAGCAAAGAAGGCTTTGGACGTGGTGGCTGGGGCCGGGGCGGTTTTGACCGCCATGGCGACTGGCTGAACTGGGCACGCCAGCCGGGATTTCATCCGCTGAAGGCCGTGGCGACAGTTGCCGCCTTTGCAGTGTTTCCGCCGCTTGGCGTGCTGACGCTCGGCTACTTCCTGTGGAACAGCCGCCGTGGCTGGGGACCACAGGCCTATGCCGGTGGAGCAGGCTTTGAAGGCCGCGGCTCTCGTGGACGTTGTGGCCATGGTGGCCGCATGATGCGCCGCTGGTCGACAGGCAATGATGCGTTCGACGAACATCAGCGCGAGCAGTTCATGAAGATGCGCGAAGAGCGCCACGCCTTCCATGAATACCGCGCCGACGCGCGCCGCAAGCGTGACCAGGAGGCCTTCGATGCCTTCCGCGCCGCCGAGGCCGCCAAGCCTGCCGGTGAAGATAAAAAGGACTAACCCTTAACAAGCGGCGGCTCCCTTTCTGGGGGCCGCTCTTGCATGGGCTTTGACTAGGGAGGGAGATTTGATGTTTGGTTGCCACATGAAAGATGACATGAAGAGTCGCTGGGGCTTCGGCCGTCGTGGCGGTTTTGGCGGGCCTCCCTGGGGCCGCTTCGGCGGCTTCGAGCGTGGCCCACGCTCCCGCATGTTTGCGCAAGGTGATCTGCGGCTCTTACTGCTGGCGCTGATCGCGCAGAAGCCTTCGCATGGCTATGATTTGATCCGCACCATTGAAGGGCGCTTCGGCGGTAATTATTCGCCAAGCCCCGGCACGATCTATCCCACGCTCACGTTGCTGGAAGAACAGGGGCTGATCGCGGCTGCGGTTGAAGAGGGCGGCAAGAAATCCTATTCGGTGACGCCGGAGGGCAAAATTTTTCTCGAAGACCATGATGAGGCCGTCGAAGCCTTGATGGCGCGCATCGACGTGATGGCACGGGGTGCGGGCCATGCGCCGACGCCCGAAAGCATCATGCATGCCATCCACACGCTGCGCATGGCTCTGATGAACCGTTTCCCGGAATGGTCTCCCGAAGAGCAGGCGCGGGTGCGCGAGATTCTGGAAAAGGCTGCGCGCGATATCGCCAGCGGCGCGAAAAACAAATCCTAGGTGCCAAATTAAAATCGGCCCTTGCGCGCAGCGAACTCGTGTACTAGATACTGAACCATATGGTTCAGTTTAGCCAAACCCGCTTCGATGTTTCGTTTGCCGCTCTGTCGGACGCCACCAGGCGCGGCGTTCTGGAACAGCTTGGCCGCGCCGACAGTTCAATCACTGCACTGGCCGACAAGTTCCACATGACACTTACAGGCATGAAGAAGCATGTCGGCGTGCTGGAGCAGGCTGGGCTTGTCACCACGGAAAAGGTGGGGCGCGTGCGCACCTGCAGGCTGGGCTCTCGCCGGCTTGAGGAAGAGGCGGCTTGGATCGACAAATACCGCCAGCTTTGGGCCGCGCGCTTCGACGCGCTGGACCTGGTTGTCGAGGAATTGAAACGCAAGGAGAAGATGGATGGACGCAAAAGGTAAAACCCACATGGAGCGCAAGTCGGACCGCGAACTGGTCACGACCCGGACTTTCAACGCGCCGGCGCGCATTGTCTTCGAAGCCTGGAGCAAGCCGGAACTGTTCAAGCAATGGTGGGTGCCCAAATCGGCCTGCGCCGAAATCCTCTCCATCACGATGGATATGCGGACCGGCGGCAGCTATCGCCTCGAGATGAAGCATCCAGCGGCCCCGCAGACCATGGCGTTCTTCGGCAAATATCTCGAAGTGATCCCGGAGAAGCGCATCGTGTGGACCAATGAAGAAAGCGGCGACCAAGGCGCCATCACCACCGTGATGCTGGATGAGAAAAACGGCAAGACGCTCCTCACCATGAGCGAGCTTTATCCATCTAAGGAAGCGGCGGATCAGGCCTTTGAAGGCATGGAAGGCGGCATGCCCGAGACCTTCGAGCAGCTGGACGCATTTCTTTCTGCACGGTTGTAACGCAAAACGCCTCCCGCTTGCGGGAGGCGCCTTGTTTGAAACCCAGCTCGATCGCCGAGTTTAGAACTGTACGCGCAGACCAGCAGCGACCTGATGTTCCGGCGTGTTCTGGCCGCCATCAAGAATGTCGTGAAAACGATAGCCGACATCGACCGCCAGATTGTTGGTCATTTCGTAGGCCACACCTGCGTTCAGGCCAACAGCGATGCCTTCACCATTCGGCTGACCGCCCGCACCGTACTGCCAGCCATAGCCGACGCCTGCGCCGATATAGGGCACAAATGCCGATTCATTTTTCCAGTCGTAGTAGATGTTGCCGAGTACCGTGCTGGTTCTGAGCGTGGCGCCGGGAACGATCGAATAATCACCGGTCCAATTATAGGTAATATCCGCACGCAAGTTCTGGTCGAACCGGTAACCGATGCCTGCGTCGCCAATGAAGGTCGAATTGTCATTCGCGCTCGACCAGTTGAGGAACGAAGCGCCGGCATCACCGCGCAAATAGATACCGCTGAATGTGTCGGTTTCGGATGGCACAGCCGACTGATAATCAGCAGCCTTGGCTGAACCTACGAGCGGCACCAGGGCGAAGCTCGCAAAAAGCATACTCAAAAAATACTTCATAACTGACCTCGTAAGTCTTGCAGTTCCGATGTTGAAACACTGACAGCCGGATGTGGTTCCCTGCTGTCCGGAATATGGCTGAAATGAGACAGTGGCGAAGCGTTGCAAATTTACATCAGTATTTGATCTAAATAGGAACAACGCTGTTAACCTTTCTGCACCATGCCAGCCGTTCTTCAGAAAAGGCCTAAGCCGCGGCCTTTGAAATCACCCCACAGAGTTCATCGACAATTTTGCGCACCATGGTTTCGTCCTGGCCTTCGGCCATTACGCGGATCAATGGCTCAGTGCCCGAAGGCCGGATAACGATCCGGCCGCTTTTTCCGAGTTGTGACTCTGCGGCCTTGATCGCGGATTTGACGCCCGCATCTTCGAGCGGTTTGCCGCCCTTGAATCTCACATTCTGCAAAACCTGCGGCAGCGGCCTGAAGAGCTTGCATATTTCGCTCACCGGTTTCTGCTGGCGCACCACTTCACCCAGCACTTGAAGTGCCGCGATCAATCCATCGCCTGTAGTTGAATAATCAGACATCACGATGTGGCCGGACTGTTCGCCGCCGATATTGAAACCATGCTGGCGCATGTGCTCAACGACATAGCGGTCGCCCACCTTGGTGCGCGCAAGCTTGAGGCCTTTGCCGGCCAGGAACTGTTCGAGTCCGAGGTTGCTCATAACTGTTGCCACCAAGCCATTACCCTTGAGCAAACCACGCGCTGCCCAGGAGGACGCAATGAGCGCCATGATCTGGTCGCCATCAATCACGTTGCCATTTTCATCAGCGATAATCACACGGTCAGCATCGCCATCGAGGGCAATGCCGATGTCGGCGCGCATTTCGCGCACGCGCCGGCACATGGCTTCGGGATGGGTCGACCCGCATTTCTCGTTGATGTTGAGGCCGTTGGGCTCATTGCCAATGGTGATGATTTCGGCACCCAGTTCCCACAATGCGGGAGGCGCAGACTTGTAGGCGGCACCGTTGGCCGTATCGATCACGACGCGCAGTCCGTCGAGTGGCGCTGCTGAATAGGTGCGCTTGGCAAACTCGATGTAGCGGGCACCGGCATCTTCGATACGCTTGGCGCGGCCCACCTGATCAGGCGCCGCCAGTGTAAGCAGTTTCGGATTGTCGACCAGCTCTTCAATCTTTTCTTCGGTTTCGTCGGACAGCTTGTAGCCATCGGGTCCAAAGATCTTGATGCCGTTGTCGGCATAGGGATTGTGTGATGCAGAAATCATCACGCCAAGATCGGCGCGCATGGATTTCGTCAACATGGCCACGGCTGGCGTGGGAACAGGTCCAAAAAGAAACACGTCCATGCCTGCCGACAGAAGGCCTGCCGTCAAAGCCTGTTCGATCATGTAGCCAGAGAGGCGTGTATCCTTGCCGATGACCACACGGTGGCGGTGGCCGCCACGACGGTGCAACTGGCCTGCCGCCATGCCGACGCGCATGACAAGATCGGGCGCCATCGCGCCTTCATTGGCGCGCCCCCGAACACCGTCCGTACCGAAGTACCTGCGCGGCATGCTGAATGTTCCCCTAAATTATCCGGTTCAATCTAGGACCGAACCTTAAATGCTGGTTGAAGCTGGATCGAGTGCTGCCGTGAAAACCGAAAGTGCGGCTAATGTTTCCTTAACGTCATGAACGCGCAGCACATGTGCGCCCATTGTGGCAGCTTGAAGGGCGCCACCGATGGAGCCACCCAGACGCTTGCCAGCGGTCTTTTCTCCAGTGATGGCGCCGATAAAACCCTTGCGCGAAAGTCCAATCAGCAAGCCCACACCCAAGCCGTGAAACAGGGTCAACTGCTTCAGCAGCTCAAGGTTTTGCTTGAAGGTCTTGCCGAAGCCGATGCCAGGATCGACCATGATGTGGGAGCGGGGAATGCCGGCCGCCTCCGCCTTTTCTATGAGCGCCTTGATCTGATCGTACACATCAAGCGCCACATCATCATATTTTGGTGCAAGCTGCATGGTGCGCGGCTCACCCTGCGCATGCATGAGGATGATCGGGGCCCTGGCTGCCGCTACCACCCGGGCGCTATCAGGATCGTACTGCAGGGCGGACACGTCGTTGACAATGGCAGCACCAAAGCCAAGTGCTTCCTTCATCAACACGGCCTTGCGCGTGTCCACCGAAACGCAATGCTCTTTGGCCAACGCTTCGATCACCGGCATGATGCGCCCGCGTTCTTGGTCAAGCGTCACCGCGTCCGAGCCAGGCCGGGTGGACTCCCCGCCGATGTCGAGAATGGCAGCGCCTTCCTCTGCCATGTAGCGGGCTTCTGCGATCGCCTTGGCGGAATCGAAATGTACGCCGCCGTCAGAAAAACTGTCGGGTGTCACGTTGACCACGCCCATGACGTGGCAGCGGTCGAGTGTCAGCGGGCCAAAATTGGCACGGGGCTTGGTGATCGCCGCAAAGTCGGGATGTTCGATGGCTTCGCCGAGGCCCACAGTTTGACGCTTGATCTCACCGCGTTCACGCGTGATCCACTCGGCTTGCATGAAGGCAATATGGTCAAGGCCGCCCAGGGGGGCGGCCTCACCAGACTTGATGCGGGTTCTTGCATCCTCGCCAAAGACCAATGCAAGCGGACGAAGATAATGGGTCATCGCGGTGGCCCCGCCGGTTGGCCTTAGGACTGGGTTTGCGGCTCGAGCTTGACGGGGCGACGCGGCGCGGAGGTGCGCGGAACAACCGGAGCCGGCGGCTCTGCCGTCGGTGCCGGGGTGTCGTCGCGCTTGATCTTCTTGCCCGCCAGCACCTGTTTCACCTCTTCGCCGGTCAGCGTCTCAAACTCGATGAGCGCCTTGGCGACGTTGTGCAGACCAGCACGCTTCTTGGCCAAAATATTTTTGGCCTTGGCTTCGCCAGCCGAAATCAGCTTGCGGGTTTCGTCGTCGATCAGACGCGCGGTTTCTTCCGAGATGTTTTTGCTTTGCGTCACGCTGTGACCGAGGAAAACTTCCTGGTCATTGGTGCCATAGCGCACGCGACCGAGCTTTTCGCTCATGCCCCATTCCATCACCATGGTGCGGGCGAGGGATGTCGCCATCTGGATATCGCCAGTGGCGCCATTGGTGACGTTCTTATCGCCGCCCAAGATGAGTTCCGCCTCGCGGCCGCCGAACAGCACGGCAAGGCGCGATTCACACCATTCGCGGGTGCGGCTGTGACGGTCGCCATCCGGCAGGTTCATGGTGACACCGAGGGCACGGCCACGCGGAATGATGGTGACTTTGTGCAGCGGATCATATGGCACCTGCAGGCCAACAATGGCATGGCCCGCTTCATGATAGGCGGTGTTGCGGCGCTCCTCGTCGCTCATCACAAGCGAGCGGCGTTCCGCACCCATCATCACCTTGTCCTTGGCGTCTTCGAATTCAGCCTGGGTCACCAAACGCTTGTTGCGGCGCGCGGCGAGCAGGGCAGCTTCGTTGACGAGGTTGGCGAGATCGGCACCGGAGAAACCGGGCGTACCGCGAGCTAAAATCTTTGCATCCACATCAGGCGCCATGGGGATATTGCGCATATGCACGGCGAGAATTTGTTGGCGGCCCTTCACGTCAGGGTTGCCGACGGTGATCTGGCGGTCAAAGCGGCCGGGGCGGAGCAAGGCAGGATCGAGCACATCGGGGCGGTTGGTGGCCGCGACGATGATGACACCTTCATTGGCTTCGAAGCCGTCCATCTCGACAAGCAACTGGTTCAGTGTCTGCTCGCGTTCGTCGTTGCCGCCGCCAAGACCGGCGCCACGATGGCGTCCCACTGCGTCGATTTCATCGATGAAGATGATGCAGGGCGCATTCTTCTTGGCCTGGTCAAACATGTCGCGGACGCGGCTGGCGCCGACGCCCACAAACATTTCAACAAAGTCCGAACCGGAAATGGTGAAGAAGGGAACGCCAGCTTCGCCCGCAATGGCGCGCGCAAGCAGCGTCTTACCCGTGCCGGGAGGACCGACAAGCAAAGCACCCTTCGGAATCTTGCCACCGAGGCGCTGGAACTTCTGCGGGTCTTTCAGGAACTCGACAACTTCCTGCAGATCGTCCTTGGCTTCATCAACGCCAGCAACGTCAGCGAAGGTTACTTTGCCCTGCTTTTCCGTCAGCAGTTTCGCCTTGGATTTGCCAAAGCCCATGGCCTTGCCAGAACCGGCCTGCATCTGGCGCATGAAGAATAGCCAGACACCGACGAGAATGATCAGAGGCAGCCAGCTGATGGCAGCGTTGCTCCAGAAGCTCTCGCTCTGCGGCGGACGGAAGGTCATGTCTACGCCCTTGGTGCGCAAGGTGGAAAGATCGCTATCACCGAGCGGCACATAGCCCTCGAAGGTATTTCCCGTGGTATCCTTGCCCTGCACATAGCCGCCAGAATAGGTAAAACCCTTCACCGTACCTGCATTCACCTTGTCGAAGAACTCGGTGTAGGTGATTTCCTTGGTGGCACCCTTCATCACCTGGCCCTGAAACAGGCTGAACAGCGCGATGAGCAGAAGCCCGATGACGACCCAAATGGCAAGATTACGGAAATTGTTCACGGTGGCCCTCAAATTCTTGGCCCGAAAGCCAAATTCAATGTTGAACCAACATAGGGCGGGCGCGGTTCCTTTCCAAGATCAGTCTCGGCGTTATTTCGCGTTGAACTTAATAAAAGCCGCAGGGTGGTTCGACGAAAAAGGGTCGGCAAGAACGGCGCCGCCCTTGACCACCAGCGGCAGGCCCTGATCCACAAAAGCCGGAATTTCAGGCTTTCTTTTCAATTGCTTGTAAACCAATTTTGAAACGATGATGGAACCCCTGGGAGCCTGCACAAGAAAGCGTCCATCCCAGAGCACGGCGTCTTTGCCGGTGACTCTGACAGGCTTTGCGTCAATTCGCGCGGGCTCGCGCGCCACTAGAACCTCGCGCTTGCGCTTGGCAAAAAGTGCGCCACCCAAAGTCTTGCGCCCCTGACCCGCTGCTGACAGCCACCTTGCCAGTTGCAGGCGCCGCGCACGTTCCGGTGTCTGGCCACCTGCTGCGGCGATGAGCTGCATCAGCGCTTCGTCGCGCGCGCTGTCATCCAGTGTGGCGAATGCTTGCCCTGAAAAGCGCATCATGCCGCTGGGCTCAAATGTTACTCGGGCCTTCGTCCATGCAGACGCGCGCGCCTTGATCTTCACGATCTCGGCTTGAGCCGTGGCGGCCTCGACTGCGAGCTGTATGGGTGGATGGGACTTGCGAATGCGCACCCGTTCAAAGCGTGTGTCGTCGTTGCTGGGATCTTCGATCCACCGCTGACCGATGCCTCGCAGATAGGCGCGCAAATCTTCGCGTGAGACAGAGAGAAGGGGGCGCGCAACTTTCACACCGTGCCATTCGGATTGGGGCCAAATGCCAGCGAGACTCTTGATGCTCGATGTGCGCTGCTTCCGCATGGCAACCGTTTCAGCCTGATCATCGGCGGTGTGAGCTGTCAGCAGCAAAGACACGCCATTTTTCATACACCACGCCGACATCAAGTCATAGCGCGCAGTGCGTGCCCTTGCCTGCAGGCCGGATTTCACGCCATCGTGTTTCCACGGCAAAGTGTGATGAGCGATGCCAAGCGCCTTGCACCAGTTCTTTACGCGCATCGCCTCTGCAGCAGCACCCTCACGCAAACGATGATTGACGGTGAGCGATGTCAGGCTACGCGGCGTGCCGCGCCAGTCCAGAACCAACCGGAGCAATGCGATAGAGTCACCACCACCTGAGACAGCGATGGCCAGATCCTGATGATCGGAAAGAGACGCGAAAAGCTGGTTCAGCTTGCGCGGCGGAAAGCCGTGATCAGCAACCGGCACGCTTGAATTCGGCTTGCGCGCGCTTCTTCACATCCACCGCATTGGGATATTCGGTATCAACCGATCCAATTGTGGCGCAAGCCTGATCCCTCTGGCCAAGACGCGCGAGCGAAAGGCCAAGCTTCAAGAGGCTGTCCGGCGCGCGGCGGCCCTTGGGATATTTCTTGAAGCTGTCCATGTAGGACTGCGCCGCCGATGAATAGTTCTGCTCGGCCCAATAGGTTTCACCGAGCTTGAACTCAGCGCTGCCCGCCAGATTGTGATCAGGGTATTTGGCGATGAATTCCTTGAAACCGCCTTCAGCATTGGCGTACTGCAATTGGAGCAAGGCCTTTTCCGAACGCAGGAACAGGTCATCTGGCGTTTCAGCGGCGGGAACGGGATCATCCTGCTGTACTGCTGCCTGCTGTTGATCGGCCTGGGGTGCTGATGAATTGTCATCGGCCGTCATGGCGTCACCAATGTTGCCATCGTCGACACTGTCATTGGCATTGGCCACGACCATGCCACCGGGAGCCACCAGAACCTTGCCTTGGAAACCACCATCATTGGATGCCGAAGACCGTGTGGTGCCAAGCGGACGCACCGTCGAGGACATTGTGCCGTTGTTCTGCATGACCTGCGCGGAGGCCGGCTGCGGATTGCTGCCCTGCTGCATCTGTGGAGGCTGAATGGGTGTCTCGCCAATCGTCTCAGTGCCCTGGCCATCATCAACCACCTGCGGCTGCTGGATCATCTGCTTCTTGCGAAGTGCCGGGGCCATGGGTTGGGCTTGCGCAGACTGCTGAACCTGCGGCTCCATAGGTGCAGACTGAGCCTGATCGGACGTCTGCGGTGCGGTGTTTTCGATGGCGCCCATCTTCTTCTGGGCCTGCATCTGTTTCAGCTGGTAGGTGAGCTGTTCGACCTGTCCGGTCAGTTGCCTGATCTGCTCTTCCATCTGGTCCATGCGACCAGAAAGATCGTCAGCTCGAGCTGGAATGACTGCCGCGCTGGCAAGAAGGGCAAAGACAAATACGCTGTGCTTCAACATGGTGAAACCCTATGACTTGCAATCTCACTGCACGGAGAAAACGGAGAAAATGAGGCTCCGTCGTGGTTAATCAAATTTTGTGCAGCTGTTGCAGACAAGTCACAATCAGTTGGTGCCGCCGGTGATCACGGTCACGGCGCGGCGGTTCTGGCTCCAGCATTGCTCGGCATCGCAAAGTGCGATCGGGCGTTCCTTGCCATAGGCAATGGAGGAAATGCGGTTGGCGGCAACGCCATTCTGGATCAGGAAGTTGCGGGCTGTGGTGGCGCGGCGGGCAGACAAGGCGATGTTGTATTCGCGGGTGCCGCGTTCGTCGGCATGACCTTCCATCTGAATCGAAACCTGGCCGTATTGCTTGAGCCAATTGGCCTGCTTGGTCAGCGTGTCGGTCGCTTCTGGGGTCAGTGTTGACTGGTCTTCGAGGAAGAAAATGCGGTCGCCCACATTGGTGGAGAAATCAGCCTTTGAACCCGGAGCAGCCGAGCCAGCGCCATTGAGGCCGGCATCCAGATCCGGCTGATTTTTCTTCGAACAGGCTGCCAGGGCCAGAAAACAGCAGCAAATCACTGCGAATTTATAACCCGCAAGGCGCGTCATCATCGTCTTTTAACTCCTCAAGCGGGCCCTTGAGGGCCCCGTCCCAATCGACGCGCTTCCTGCGAAACGCGGGATTCCACCAATATTCAGGATTGACAGGTGTTGGTTAAGAAAACCGAAACCTTACATCGCACCCATTTCCGCCTTTGAGAGGTTCCGCCGCGTTTCCCACGATTCGCGATGGCACCATTCCTAATGTCTTGCCGCCCACTTCGGCGGAGAGCAGGGCGATTTTGTGGCAAATTCTATATATTCGCCACATGTCGTCCGGTTGTGGTTTGCGAGAGATTAACCGCTTTGTCTACTTCAGGAGCGGCGACCAGGCCGGGTCCGATGCGAAGCCCGGTGAGGGCACTTGCTGCTCGTTGTAGCCGGAAATGTCGACCGACCATACCTGCGGGCCACCGTTCTCGCCCTGCACATCGCGGAAGAACATCAGAACACGGCTGTTGGGAGACCATGTCGGGCCTTCATTGTGGAAGCCTTCGGTCAGGATGCGCTCATTCGAGCCATCGGGGTTCATCACGCCGATGCCAAAGCCGCCGCTGCCCTGGCGCGTGAAGGCAATGTATTTGCCATCGGGCGACCAGACTGGGGTTGAATAGCGGCCTTGGCCGAAGGAGATGCGCTGCTGGTTTGAGCCATCTGCATTCATGACATAGATTTGCTGGGTGCCGCCGCGATCCGATTCAAACGCGATGCGGCTGCCGTCGGGCGAATAAGCAGGGGGCGGTGTTGATGGCGGCAATGTCAGTTATCTGATGCATCTGCTTGGTGCGCAGATCCATCTCGAAAATGTTGGAGTTTCGGCCATCGTCGCTTTCCAGGCTCATGATCACCGATTGGCCATCGGGCGAAAAGCGAGGCGCGAAGCTCATGTTGGGGAAATCACCGACGATTTCCTTTTGGCCCGTGTCAATGTTGTAGATGATAGACACGCTGAAGCTTCAGTGCCAATGGCGGAATAGGTGATCTCCTGCGATGTTGGCGAGAAGCGCGGCGTGAGCAGGATTTCTTTGCCGTTGGTCAGCGTATGAGCGCTAAAACCATCCTGATCCATTATCGCAAGTTTTTTCATGCGCGCATTCTTCGGGCCTGTCTTCATCAACGAACATGATGCGTGTATCGAAGTAGGGCGCAAAGCCGGTGATCTTGTTGTAGATCATGTCGGCGACCTTGTGGGCGAGGCGGCGCGAGAGCTTGGCCGGTGCCGAGTGAGCTCGATCCGGCAAGGAAAGACTGGGTGTTCACATCATAGAGCTTGAAGGCGACGGTCATGCGGTCGCCATTGATCGAGACCTGGCCCACCACAATGTCCTGCGCCTTAACCTGGCGCCACGAACCGAAATTGGGCTGCTGGTCGAAAGTGGCGATCTGCTCGATGAAGCTTTCCGGCGGCAACGGCTTGAAATAACCTGAACGCGCAAGATCATTGGCAATGATGCCGGCGACACTGGCGGCCTGATCCTGTGCGCCCTGGCTTGCAATAAACGGCGTGATGGCGATAGGGAGTGGATCAATCTTGCCGGTGTTCACCGTGCCGGTCACGGCGAAGGCCTGAGTCAGGCCGAACAGCGACGAAGAGAAATACAAAAGCGGTGCGGAAGATCAATTTCATCACGAGTCTCACTGGCCTGCAAGCTGGGTTGGGTTGAAATCTATCACATTGTCTTTCCACTGGTCATACTGGTCAGCGGGCAATTCATAATTCTGGCATTCCATGATGGCCGAAATTGCGGCGCGCGCCGTGGCATCAAAAACAGGATCGCCACCGCCCTGCACAACTTCAGGCTGGCCATTCACCGATCCATCCGTATTCAACATGAAGTGGATTGGCACCGACACATTGGTCTCGCGCGCGGCGGCCGGGATGTTGAAGCATTCCTTGATGCGGGCAATGAGCGCTGCGGCGATGGTGGCCGTATCAGCCTTGTCGCTGCCCTGCTGGTCCTTGTCGGCCTGCTTGGGGTTGCCGGTCTTGTCGCTGGCCTTGGCGGGGGCTGTGTTTTCGCCCGCAATCTTGTTGAGCTGCGCCTGCGCCTGGGCAAGGGCCAGCATCGAGCTTCTTTTTCTGTTCGGCCTTTCGCTTTTCGTCCGCCTTCTTCTGCTCTTCGGCTTTCTTTTTCGCTTCGTCCGCCTTCTTCTGGTCGTCGAGTTTCTTCTGCTCCTCGGCCTGCTTGGCCGCCTGGTCAGCCAGCAATTGCTGAAGTGCTGCCGTGTCAGGCTTGGGCCGGATCAGGCTTGGGCGGATCCGGTGTCTTCACCGGATCAGGTGGAGGCTGGGTCGGTTCGTGCGAGGCATTGTTGACCTTGTCATCGACCTTCGGGGCTGGCGGCACGTCTTTGGTGCACGGTGGTCTGCTTCGGTGCGGGGTCCGGCGTGGGCGGTGTCACATCCTTGGTTGTCGCCGTCTTCTGCGTCTTGTCGGAAATGACCGCACTGATATCGACCTCAATCGGCTCGGGCGGCTTCACCTGAAAGGGGGGCGGTGCGCCCAGCCCGAACAGCGCCACGCCAATCAGTGCCGCATGGCAGGCGAAAGATATGGCAAAGGATTTCCGCATCAATTGCCAGGCAGCTGATCCTTCGTTGCCGTCACAAGCCCGATCTTGGTGTAGCCAGCCTGGTTGAGAATGCCCATCACCTGCATCACCGCGCCATAATTGGTGTTGGTGTCGGCCCGCACCATCAGCTGTTCATTGTTGCCGTTCTTGGCCAGCGCCTGAAGCTTGGGCGCGAGATCATCCATCTTGATCACTGAGTCCTGCAGGTAGACCGTGCCATCGGCCTTCAGCGAAACGGTGAGCGGTTCGGTCGAGGTGTTGAGCTGCTTGGCTTGCGTCTTGGGAAGTTCGATGGGAACGCCGACGGTCATCAGCGGTGCTGCCACCATGAAGACGATCAGCAGCACGAGCATCACGTCGACCAGTGGCGTCACGTTGATGTCGCTCATCGCGCCATGGCGCGACTGGCGCCGCGAAGAGCGCCTCGAATAACCGCCAGACTTGATCCCGCCTGCTGCCATGCTTAAGCCCGTTCATCCAGTTGCCGCGAAATGATGGCGGAGAATTCGTCAGCGAAATTCTCCAGCCGGGTTCCGATCTTGGCGGCATCGGAGGAATACATGTTGTAGAAAATTGTCGCCGGTATGGCGGCGACAAGGCCGATGGCCGTGGCAAACAGCGCTTCGGCGATGCCGGGGGCGACGACGGCGAGGTTGGTGTTCTGCGAATTGGCGATGCCCTGGAACGAGGTCATGATGCCCCAGACCGTGCCGAACAGGCCGATGAAGGGCCCGGCGGAACCCACAGTGGCGAGAAACAGCAGGCGCGCTTCGAGGCGGCCCATTTCCTTCTGGATGGAAACATCCATCACCTTTTCAATGCGCTTCAGCACGCCGGCGAAGCCGGCGCGCATGGCGGCACCCTGGCTGCGCTTCCATTCTTCCATGGCGGAAATGAAGATTGCGCGCCATGCCGATGGCATTGCGGCCCGACCATGGCTGCGGTAGAGATCTTCCAGCGACTGGCCCGACCAGAACTGGTCTCGAACCGGTTGTTGGCGGCGTTCATGCGGCGCACGGCATAGAATTTCTCGAAGATGATGGCCCAGCACCAGACGGAGGCGAGGCCCAGGCCGCATCATGACAATGAAAACCGGCCAGGAAGCCTGAAACAGCAAATGCCAAAGCGAGATGTGCGCGCCGCCCGTTACGGGTGCGGCTGTAACCTGATCCATTGTTCTCGTCCCAAAGCCCCTGGAGAGCCAATCCCAAGGCGGCGCTTCCATCAGCCAAATCTGTCAAAACTGCGGCCAATGCCGTGATTGTGCGAATCGCCACAGGCCCAGGGCCGTGATAGCCGAAGGATGAATGTGAATCGCCCTTTGATGGTTAAGGATGGGTTAGTGTCTCAGGCGAGCGCAGATGGGATGCGTCTGGGCCTGCCTTTGCCATCAATCAACACCACAGTGACAGCGGCGGTGAAGAGTGTTTGCTCGCCACGCTTCACCGATTGAAAAAGTTCGAAGCGCGCGCCACCCATTTCCCTGAATTCGGTGGCAACGACGAGCTCATCGTTGAAACGCGCGGGTGCGAGAAAATCGCAGATCCATGTGGCGCACCACGAAGGCGTCATCCGCTTCAGAACATGGCGTTCTGGTCGACGCCTTTGACGACGCAGATAATCGCTGCGGGCGCGCTCACAATATTTGAGATAGTTGGCGTGATAGACAAAGCCGGAGAAATCGGTGTCCTCGTAATGCACGCGGAGATGAAAGAGGCTGGCGTCAGGCATCGTCATCTTCCTCGAGCGGCAACACACCTTGCATGATCTCGGGGCGGTTCGGCACCGCAAGCCCAAGATGCTTGAAGGCATGTGCGGTGAGCAGGCGGCCCCGCGGCGTGCGGTTCAAGAAGCCCAGCTGAAGGAGATAGGACTCGACCACATCCTCCAGCGTGTCACGCGCCTCGGACAGCGAGGCCGCGATGGTGTCGATGCCCACCGGGCCACCACCAAAATTCATCGCGATGCATTTCAAATAGCGGTGATCGAGTGCATCGAGGCCCGCGGTATCAACATCCAATGCTTTCAAGGCCTTGTCGGCAATGGCTGCGGTCACACTTGAAGTGCCATCGACATGGGCAAAGTCGCGCACGCGGCGCAGAAGCCGCCCCGCTATGCGCGGCGTGCCGCGGCTGCGCCTGGCAATTTCGTGGGCGCCATCGGCGGTGATCGCCAGCTGCAGGATGCGCGCGCCACGCTGCACGATGTCGAGCAATTCAGTCACCTCGATAGAAATCGAGCCGCATCGGGAATGCCGAAGCGGTCACGCAGCGGCGTGGTGAGCAAGCCCGTGCGGGTGGTGGCGCCGATCAGCGTGAAACGTGCCAGATCAATGCGCACCGAGCGCGCCGCCGGGCCTTCGCCGATGATGAGATCGAGCTGGAAGTCCTCCATCGCGGGATAGAGGACTTCCTCGACCGCCGGGATTGAGGCGGTGGATTTCATCGATGAACAGCACATCGCGGTCTTCGAGATTGGTGAGCAGGGCCGCGAGATCGCCGGCCTTGGCGATGACCGGGCCGGATGTGGCCTTGAAATTGACGCCCAGTTCGCGCGCCATGATTTGCGCCAGCGTGGTCTTGCCGAGACCGGGCGGGCCGGCAAACAGCACATGGTCGAGCGCTTCCTTCCGTTGTTTGGCCGCTTCGATGAACACCGAGAGATTTTGTTTGGCCTTGGTCTGGCCGACGAAATTCGGAAAGGCGCTGCGGACGCAGATGTGTGTCGAGCGCATCCTCGGGCTTTTGTCAGCGGTCGCGAGCGGACGCGTGTTCATGCCGTCGCCAGTTCTTTGAGTGCTGCACGGATCAGCTTCTCGGCGGCGGAATCCTCGACCCGCCTTCTTGAGTGCGGATGACACGGCCTGTGCGGCCTGCATCTGGCCATAGCCCAGATTGACGAGCGCCGAGACGGCATCGGTCACGGCAGTCGGTGCCGGGTTCGCCATTTCAGCTGGCGATCTGCGCGAGACCGATGTCAGAAGCCGTGAGGGCAGGCACCTTGTCCTTGAGTTCGAGCACGATCCGCTCGGCCAGTTTCTTGCCCACGCCACTGGCGCGACCGATCATGGCCTTGTCCTGCAAGGCAATGGCAGAGGTCAGTTCATGCGGCGTCATGATCGAAAGCACGGCGAGTGCGACACGCGCGCCCACACCCTGCACCGATTGCAAGAGCTTGAACCATTCCTTCTCATAGTGCGTGGCAAAGCCGATCAGGCGGATTGAGTCCTGCGACACCAGCATCTCGGTGTGCAGCTCGGCAAATTCGCCCACGCGGGGCAGGGTGGCCAGTGTCTTGGCGGAGGCGGCGGCGAAATAGCAGACGCCGCCCACATCCATCATCACCCAGTCATCGCCCGTCGAATCAACGCGGCCTTTCAGCTTGCCGATCATCAGGCGGGCCTATCGGCCAAAGGTGAACAAGTCAAGAACGCGGAGGGATCGGCGCTTTAGGCGCTTTGCGCGCTCAACCTCTGCATCAATGCCCTCACGCCGCGGTGTTGCGCATGGCAGATGGCAATGGCGAGGGCATCAGTGGAATCCGCGGTTTTTAACTCGGCACGGGGCAGCAGAACCTTCACCATATGCTTGACCTGATCCTTCTCGGCATGGCCTGAACCCACCACCGTTTTCTTGATCAGGTTGGGGGCGTATTCAGCAACACCAATCTTGCGCAGCGCCGGGCCCAGCATCACCACGCCGCGCGCTTGCCCGAGTTTCAATGTTGCGCGCGCATCCTTGTTGACGAAGGTCTCTTCGATTGCTGCCTCGTCGGGCTTGTACTCATCGAGCACGGCGAGGATCTGCTGGTGGATCTGGAGGAGGCGGGTGGCAAGATCATCCTCATTCACCGAATGCACCGCGCCATCGGCGACATAGGACAGGCGCGTGCCTTCGCAATCAATGATGCCCCAGCCGGTGTGGCGCAGGCCCGGATCGAGCCCGATGATTCTGACCATGCGATCAATCTAGCATGCGAGACCGTGCCGCAAGCGAGAGAGTTGACTATTTCAACGCGCTGAGTGCCGTCTTCTTGAGGCGGCAAGCGACCGAGTAAGCGGGATTGAAGACATTGGCGATGTCGTAGCGGACATTCATGCCGAGGAAATGGCTCGCCGCCGTGCGGTCGAGGCCATAGTCCTGTTCCAGCCACGCCAGCATTTCCGTGGTGGCGTGCTGCAGCGCCTGATCGAGCGGGCGCGCGTTGCCCACGGTGAAGATCGATTTTTCATCCTCGCCGCGCGGCCAGCCGAGTTTCCTGTTTTTCACCACACGCACCTTGAAGGTGACTTCAGCACTGGTTTCGATGCCAGTGCCCGCGATCTCGCCATCGCCCTGAGCGCCATGCACGTCGCCCAAAAAGAACAGCGCGCCGGGCACGGCGACAGGAAAATAGGCAGTCACACCTTCGCCAAAGCGGCGGTAATCCATGTTGCCACCATGGCGGCCCGAGGTTGCGGTGCTGATGGCTTCGCCATGCGACGGCGCCACGCCAAAGCAGCCAATCATCGGCACGATGGGGATCGACCAGTTTTTGAGCGCCGGCGGCGGCTTCTGCAGCGTGATGCTGTTCTGCTTGGGGGCAATGTCCCAGATGATCTTTTCGCGCGGCGGCATGGCACGCACTTCGGCAGGATCGACCACATGCCAGGCCAAACCTTGCCGCGTCCAGCCCGTCGGCCGCGTCATGGTGATCTTGATCACGTCGACGGCAAGTGCGTCGCCCGGTTCGGCACCTTCGATGAAGAAGGGGCCGGACATGGGGTTGGGATCGGCAGCCTGATGCACTCCCTTCACATCGAAGCCATTGGCATCGAGCATCGAGGTGGTGACGGTGTCACTGTCCTTGATGCGCAGTTCAGGCGGATGGCTGGCAAGCGTCTGGTAATAGGTTTTGGGCGTGAAGTCGTGATGCGCCATGTTACTTTCCTAAGGACGCAGCTTTGCGCTCGCAAGTCTGCAACTTGCTCGCCCGCAGCTCACGCGGCATTCAATTTGGTGGCGATGTCGTCGGGGATGTCGGCATTGGTGAAGACGTTCTGCACGTCGTCATCCTCATCGAGCGCATCGACCATCTTCATCAGGCTTTCGGCCTTTTCGAATTCTGACATCGGAGCGGTGATTGTGGGCTTCCACACCGGCTTTACCGATTGCGCTTCGCCGAATTTGGTGGCGAGGGCGGATGAGACCTCGCCCAGGGATTCAAAGGCACAGGTGACAGTGTGGTTGCCGTCGCTTGTCACATCGTCGGCGCCGGCATCAATGGCGGCTTCGAGCATGGCGTCGGCCGAGGCCTTGGCCAGCGGATAGACGATCTCGCCCACGCTCGCGAACATGAAGGAGACAGAACCGGTTTCACCCATGTTGCCGCCATACTTGGCAAAGAGCGAGCGCACGACGGGTGCGGTGCGGGCGCGGTTGTCGGTCAGGGCTTCGACGATGACAGCGACTCCAGCAGGGCCATAACCCTCATAGCGCACGGCCTCATAGCTTTCGCCATCTGCGCCAATCGCCTTCTTGATGGCGCGCTCGATATTGTCCTTGGGCAGGTTTTCGGCGCGGGCGTTCAGGATGGCAAGGCGCAGGCGGGAATTGGCGGCCGGATCGGGCAGGCCAGCCTTGGCGGCCACGGTGATTTCACGCGCCAGCTTGGAGAAGATCTTGGAGCGCATTTTGTCCTGGCGCCCCTTGCGGTGCATGATGTTTTTGAACTGTGAATGGCCGGCCATATGAAGGTCTCTAGGACTGTTTAGATGCGTAATGGATGCGTTTAAGCGGCCTTATAGAGCATGATGGGAGAAAGTGGAAATTCTGACTAACCCGTTAATATAGACTCCCGTTTTCCACATCTTCCTGCGGCTTTGTCAGACCAGTGTCAGGAACCCGCCTCAATTTAACCGTGCCTTAAGTTTAGCCGTTCACCATATGAGGCCTGTGAGTGTGTGGAGTGCGTTCTATGAGTTTGAAGTTGGCCTCGATTGAATCCTTTTCGTTTGACGGCGAGGAACTTGGAGCTGCCGGAGCGGCAGCATTAAGAAAGGTAAGAACTTTGGCCAACTCTGCACCTCAAGGCCGTCTCTTTTCGGCCATCGCAACACTGACCGAGCTTAGCGCTTCCACTGCCAAGGCACTTGATAACGGTGAGCCAGCCCGCGCACGTCATGTGGCACGTCAGCTCGCTGACGCGGGCGAGGCGATCATTCCCAACACGCTTCACGACAAAGCCCCGCGCCGGGCCTGATCTTTTCAAATTTGAATGGAGAAAGCCGGTGTCTGCCACACCGGCTTTTTTCTTGTCAAAATTGCGCTGGCTTACTGTGCCGGAGGGCAGGCGCCGGCATTCGGATCGCACGGCACCTTATCCTTGCGCCCAGCCGGCGGCGGTGGTGGACCGCCCACACCGTTCTTCTTTCCTTGGCCTGGCGCAACATTCGGATTCTGGCCGTTGTTCTTGTTCATACCCGGCATACGTTCAGGTTTTGGCTGTCCGCCATTGAAGCCGCCGCCATTATTGCCATTGTTCATACCGGGTTGGCCGAACTTGTTCTGGCGCATCGGCATTTTAGGTTGAGCTTGGCCACCGCCATTGTTGAACTTCGAACCACCGTTAAACTTCTGACCACCATTGAACTTGGGCTGGCCCATGTCCTGGCCTTGGTTCATCGGCTGTTTAGGCTTTCGCATCTGCTGCAAGGGTGGATTGTTGTCCTGATTGCCCGTGCCGGCCTGCGGCATTTGCGGATTGCCGTTATTGTCGAACTTGTTCCGGTTCTTTTTTCCACCCAGCATGGGTGGCTGGCCGCTCTGGCCGTTGTTGTTGCCCATGCCAGCAGGCGGATTGCCGGGCGCCTTGTTGCCTGGCTTGGCTGAAGGCGGCACGATCACATTGGTGCCGTTCTGTCCATTTTTGTTGGGCTGACCGGCATTGTCGCCGTTATTTCCGGCAGCATTGCCTTGTCCCGGTGGCGGAGGCGGTGTGCCTTTATCATCGAGCGGCTTGAAGCCGTGTTGCTTCCGGTCATTGCTGATCTGATCAAAATTCTGCAACTTCTTCGGCTGGAAATTGCCCCGGTCATTAACCTGAGGGTTGAAGATACCGACACCACCATTGCCGCCCGGTTTGCCGGCCTGGTCGGGTGAATTCACGGGCCGAACCTGCATGCGATCGACCTTCTTGCCGGTGCGCTGTTCCACAAATGTGGGATCAATGAAGTTGTTGATTACTGTGTTGTTCTGGAAGCGCACGGATTGTGGACCACCGTGGTCCGCCACCATGCGTACGCGGTCCCGGTCCCGGATTATGTCGTTGCTGATATTGATCGAAAGGAAGGCTGAGACTGGCACGGCCTGCCAATAATAATCGGGTACGTCACCGATAGATATGTTCAGGTTGACATCATCGTCGCCGTAGCGGGGCGGGAGCGGAGCCCAAGCCACATCATCATCATTCCGGTTCCACGCTACCCAAGCCGGTGCCCAACGCTGTCCCGGAACCCAATACCAACCCACGACGGGATCATAGCCCCAACGGCCGTAGTGATACGTGGCCCAACCAAAAGGTTCGGCTGAAACCCACAACCAGCCATAGTCATCAGTTAAAACCCAGTGACCGCGGGTGTAGGGACGCCAATTGTCTTCGATATTGTTTGGGAGCCAGACATAGCGACCGTGATACGAGGTCCAATTTCCATAGGGGCCAAGCCGGTCGTAGAAAGTACCGATGTTGATGTTGGCGGACACGCTCACCTGGGCATTGGCCGCGTGAATAGCGAGGGGAGAGGCGGGGATCACTGAAAATAGGGTCATCAGGATGGCGCTGGCACTCAGGCTGCGCATCAAAACGGTTTTCATAATTTCACTTCTCCGAAATGTTACTTTGGGACGCTCGGATACCAAACCACTGAAATGAATAAATGTTCCGTGCTGCGTCGGGCACATCTAAGGCGATGCAGGGGCGGATTCATGGCGGCATGAGAAACGGCAATCGAGAGATCAAAGGTCTGATCCAAAGCACTTTAAATCGTTCAAGGGCGCTGACTAATCGTTCTAAATGGCGTCTTATTCAACTCCAGTGACGTTCAATCAAGACCAGTCTGGCTCAGTCTGCCGCCGATACGCAGGGGGGTGATGCGGGTGGCCAAACCGGTTGCGTCATCGGTCTCGACGATGACCCCGCAAACGGTGGCCTCACCTTCGGCAGGCTTCATGCGTTCAATGGGCAGCTTGCGCAGGAAGCGCTGCAGCGGTTCGGTCTTTTCCATGCCGATCACGGAATCATAATCGCCGCACATGCCGGCATCGGTCATGTAGGCGGTGCCACCGGCGAGGATCTGGTGATCCGCGGTCGGCGTGTGCGTGTGGGTGCCGACGACCAATGTCGCGCGGCCATCAGTGAAATGCCCCATCGCCATCTTTTCCGACGAGGCCTCGGCGTGCATGTCGATGACGATGGCATCGCAATCACGGCCCAGCCTGCAGGCTTCAAGCTCGCGGTTGATGGCGGGAAAGGGATCTTCGAGCAGCGGTTCGATCATGACGCGGCCCATGACATTGACCACCAGCACCCGCTTGCCGTTTGATGTTTCCACCATCGCGGTGCCACGGCCGGGACAACCGGTCGGCCAGTTCACCGGACGGATCATGCGTTCCTCACGCTCGATGAAGACGAGCGCCTCGCGCTGGTCGAAGGCATGATTGCCCAGCGTCACCACATCGGCCCCGGCTTCACGCAGCTTGAGATAGATCTCTTCGGTGATGCCAAAGCCATGCGCGGCATTTTCACCGTTCACGATCACGATCTCCGGCTTCAGCCTTTCACGCAGCACGGGCAAGTGCTGATAAACTGCATCACGGCCTGAGCGGCCGACAACGTCTCCGAGAAACATCAGCCGCATGTGATGAGCTCTTCTTCTGTCAGCATGTAGTCCAAAGGCTGGTCGTGGCTTGAATGTGGAACCTGTTCGACTTCCTGGCCCGAATAGCCGACGCCAATTGCAATGATCTTTTTCTTACCGCGCAATTTGTCGAGGGTGCGGTCGTAAAATCCGCCGCCATAGCCGAGGCGGTAGCCGTTCCGGTCGAAGGCGAGCAGAGGAACGAGCAGTACATCCGGTTCGACTTCAGGTGAATCCAATGCAGGGCAATCGATCTTGAGCGAGCCTTTTATGGTGGGTTCACCCGGCAGCCAGCGCCGGAAGATGAGCGGCAAGCCCATTTCAATGACCACCGGCAGGCAGGTGGTCCAGCCATCGCCCGCCAGCTTGCCAAGCAAGGGCCGCGTGTCGATTTCAGACTGATAGGGATAGAAGGCTGACACCCGGTTGAACCCCGGTGTGGCTTCCGCAGGAAAGCGCGTTTTGACCAGCTTCAGGGGCGCCAGATCCTTGAGTTTTTCGTGGGATTTGAGGCGGTTGGCCGTTGCAATTTTCCGGGCTGCGGCCTTGTCATCGGGCAGGGTGGCAATCATGGCGCCCCCTCTGCCACAGCTTCTCTCAGGATGCCAGAGCGGCCATTTCGGCGTTGTGCTGCTTCATGGTTGGGCGGCGGTGCAGCCAGGCCGCGGCATAGCCGCAGAGCCACCAGCACACGATGGAGAGCAGGATGGCGGCATAACCGTCCACCGCATAATGCCAGGCGAGATGCACCGAACTGACAAGAATGATGGCGGCATAGGCGGTGAAGAACCAGCCCATGAATTTGTTGATGCGCCAGAAGGTCAGCGCAAAGAGTGCTGCATTGGCATTGTGCATCGACGGGAAGGCGGAGATGCCAAGCGGATCAGATTTTCCAATGTAGCCATCCCACAGCAGATCCTGTGTTGGCAGCGACCAGATCGGAAGACGCGTGTTCACATCGCGCAAATAAGACATCAAATCGGCATAGGGATCCGGCGTGATGCCAAGCCTGCCGATATAACAGGGGCCTGCAGACGAAAAGTAGACGGCCATCAGGGCGCCGCCGATCCACCAGACCAGCATGTAGCTGAGGAAGAAACGGGTGCGCAGTTCACTGACGTTTTTCTGGAAGGCCAGCCAGATCATGGTGCCGAAGAGCGCGATGAACCACAGGTTATAGAGCAGGCAGGCCGCGAAGGTGACATAGTCATAGCCCATCAGAGGCTGCAGCAGGCGCCAGGGATCGATGCCGAAATGCAGCGTGCGATCGAGCTGAATGAAAGTCTCATCCCATTTGAAGGGATTGAGATAGGGAATGAGCGGCTTCAGATCGAGGAAAGCCTTGTTGTAGAGTGTCACGGCCACGATGACAGGCAGGGCGTTGATGATTGCGGCTGGTCTGGTGACGATGCCCACCACGTCCTTCACCAGCGCGCGGAACGGGCTCTCCGGCTTGATCACAAAAATGTATTGCAGGAAGCGCACAATGAGCGCCACGCCGATGCCGACCGGCACCATGGTGGTGATGATCTCGAGCAGCACATAGTAGACAGGCTCGAAATCCTTGGCCGGCAATCCCCTGAACATGATGGCGTTGTAGAGAAGGCAGATGCTGGGAATGAGGATGATCGGCCATTGCGCAGCAAAGCTCTGCAGCACAAGCCGCAACGCATGCCCGAAACCATTGCGCCTTGCGAGGGCAAGATCCGTCATTCTTCACCTTCCGGCCCGGAAGGTTAGGGTGGCATGCTTAACAAGCGGTAAGGGCGTAGCTTAATTCTGTGTGACATAGCGCTCATGTGCCGGCTTGGCCACGAACAGCAGAAGCAAAAGTGCAATCGTCATGATCGCCGCGGCAATGATGAAGCAGAAGCTTGCCGACACAATGAAGGGATTGGGCCTGACGAAATAAGCAAAGGCCGACGCGTAAAAAATCGTCCCAAACATCATCGAGATATTCATGATTGAGGCCATGCCACCCTGCAACTCGCCTTGGGCATCTTCCGGCACTTCCTTGGACATGATCGCGCCGAGCATCGGGTGGGCAAAACCTTCCGGCGCGTGCACGAAGAGACCCAGGATGACAACGCCAAGGCCCGGCGCAAAGGCGAAGACCAGGCAGCCCAGTGGACTGGCGATCATGCCGGTGATGGCAAGCGCCCATTCACCGTAACGCTTGACCAAGGGACCGGTGAGCAGGCCCTGGGTGATGGCCATGATGATGCCGAAGGCCGCAAGCGTCACGCCGATCATGGTCGAGTTCCAGCCAAACTTGGCCGTGCTCCAAAAAGCCCAGGTGGCAGGATAGACGGATGTGGCGAAGAAATAGAGAGCCACCACGCCGGAGAGCGGCCAGACCTGACGGTAGCTGCGGAAAATCTTGAAGGTGCCGACAGGATTGGCGCGCGCCCAATCGAGCTTGCGGCGTTTCTCCGGCGGCAGGGTTTCCGGAAGGATGAAATAGCCGAAGACGAAATTGAGAAGCGAGATGAATGACGCGACATAAAAAGGCACGCGCGGACCGAAGGTGCCGAGCAGGCCGCCGATGGCCGGACCAATCACAAACCCCAGACCAAAGGCGGCTCCCATCATGCCAAAAGCCTTGGCGCGTCCTTCAGGCGGCGTGATGTCAGCAATGAAGGCATTGGCGATGACGTAAGACGCACCGCATATGCCAGCGAGGGTGCGGCCGACGAAGAGCCAGCCCACCGATGGCGCCATTGCGGTGATGAGATAGTCACAGCCCAGGCCGAACACCGCGAGCAGAAGCAATGGCCTGCGGCCATAGGCGTCGGAAAGGTTGCCGAGCGTGGGGCCGGACAAAAACTGGGCAAAGGAAAATGCAAAAAACATCAGGCCACCGATTTCAGAAGCCTGTGCGATGTCGGTGCCGCCGACTTGCTCAATCAGCGCCGGCTGCACCGGAATGATCAGGCCGAACCCCACCATGTCGAGCAACACGGTGATAAAGATAAAAAGCATCGCATATCTTGAATTCGGATTCAGGGTCATCAAGCCGCCTTAGCGTATGAAAGCAGCAAAGGAAACCCGCTCCTCCAGCCCTGCGTAAGCCGCACAAGACCCGCGCGCGGGCGCGGTTGTCATTGCAGACGGCCTGTGCCAGTCAGGCGCCATGACGAAGGCACTTTCCACCGCCCAGATCAGGCACGCCCGCTGGGCCATTTTTGCAGTTTTCCTGTGGCACGGCATCCTGATCGGCGGCTGGGTTCCGCATATTCCACTGGTGAAAGACCGTCTTGCGGCGGGCCCAGCCGTCTTTGGCCTGGCGCTTCTTTCGATTGCGGCCGGTTCGATTTTTTCGATGCCCTTCACCGGCGCGCTGATCAACCGCTTTGGCAGCGCGCATCTCACGCTCGCCGGCGGCCTGTTGTTGTTTGTTGGCTTCCTCGGCCCGGTGTTTGCGCCAAGCCTGGCGCTGTTCATGATCGGCGGTTTTGTCATGGGCTTCGGACTAGGCTCCATGGATGTCTCGATGAACTCGCATGGTCTCGCCGTCGAGAAGGCCTATCACTTTCCGATCATGTCAGGCCTTCATGCGGCGTGGAGCGTGGGATGCACAGTGGGTGCATTCGGCGGCTCATGGATGCTGCAGCAATTCGGCCCAGCGACCGAGGTGTTCATCTTTGATGCGGTGTTTCTGGTTGGACTGCTGGTGGCCTGCCGCTATCTGCTGCCATCCGACGTGGATAAAGGACTATCGGAATCGCATTTCGGCTGGCCGACGCGGCACACGATTGCGCTGGGTGCCCTCTGTTTCCTGGCGCTGATGGTTGAGGGTTCGGTTGCTGACTGGGCCGGCATTCACAACACCGAGCGCTTCGCCGTCGATGCGTCGCTCGCCGCACTTGGCTTTGCCTTCTATCAAGGCGGCATGTCGCTTTCGCGTTTTGCCGGTGATTACCTGCGGCACAGGTTCGGCGCCATCAACCTGGTGGTTTCAAGCGCGGTTGTGGCGGCGATCGGCATGGCGCTTGCCCTGCTTGCACCCACACTTGATACGGCCATCGCGGGTTATGCGCTTGGGGGGCTTGGCATCGGCAACCTCGCTCCCGTGCTTTTTGCCGGAGGCGGGCGGCTTGAACCTGATGCGCCGGCGCGCGGCATCGCCGCCGTGGTCAGCATGGGCTATTCCGGATTTCTGGCAGGCCCGCCGCTCATCGGCTTTGTGGCCCAGATCAGCTCGCTCAGCGTGAGCTTGTGGCTGACGGTGGCCGGTGCTGTCATCATTGCCCTTTTCGCGCGGCGCGTTGCGCCCGCCAGCAATTATTGAAAGAGCATGAGATGAAGGGACGGCGCGTTTTCATTACCGGGGCAGGGCGGGGCCTGGGTGAGGCATTTGCGGTGACGTTGGCGGATTTGGGAGCGCAAGTGACCCTTGCTGCACGCAATGTGGCAGCGCTGGAGCGCGTCGCCACCGTGATCAGCCGCCGTTGTGGTTCCAAACCTGAAACCGTGCTCCTTGATCTGGCCGATCTCAAAGCTGTGACCCAGTTGACGGCGCAGTGGCGCGACGAGGGGCGGAGCCTCGATATTCTGCTCAATAATGCTGCGATGTGGCAGGAGGGACCGTTTGACGGCAGCGACGATGAACTGGTCGCCCTGATTAATGCCAATGTCACGGGCACGATGCTTCTGACCAAGGGCCTTCTGCCGGTGCTGCAAAAATCGCAGCAGGCTGACGTCGTCAATATCGTGTCGGTGAGCGGGTTGCCGCACGCGGCGCAGCACAATGCTTCAGTTGCCTTCATGGCCTCCAAGTCCGCTCAGGCTGGGTTCACCAATGCCTTGCGGCAGGAACTGCGTCGTGGGCCTATCCGGCTGACCGCCATCTATCCACCCAATCTTCAGGACATTTCGCCGTTGAATGAGGTGGAATGGCGACAGCCGCGCAGCACAGACGCGTGGGTGAACAATCGCGATGTGGTTGAGGCGGTGATGGCGGCGTTGCAAAGAAGCCGCCACGTCTCGTTCCAATCCATCCTGATCGAATCCGCAACGTCCAACCTTCATCTTTAAGGGAATTAGAACCATGAAACTCAAAGACCGCATTGCCATTGTCACTGGCGCCTCGCGCGGCATTGGCCTTGCCATTGCCGAAGAGTTCGTGAAGCAGGGCGCCAAGGTGGTGATGGCGGATGTGCTGGACAAGGAAGGCGAGGCGGAAGCCAAGCGTATCGGCGCCACCTACCGGCATTGCGATGTATCGAAATCAGCCGATGTGAAAGCGCTCGTCGCGGCCACGGTGAAGCAGCATGGCGCGGTGGATGTGCTGGTCAACAATGCCGCGATTTCGGTGGTCGGAGAATTCCTCGACATCACCGAAGAGCAGTTCGACCAGGTGATCGGCATCAACCTCAAAGGATCATTCATGCTGTCGCAGGCCGCGGCACGCGAAATGGTGAAGCAGGTGCAGGCGGGGCGCAAGGCGGGCGCCATCGTCAACATGTCGTCGGTCAATGACACGCTCGCGATCCCGGCGATTGCGCCCTACACCATGTCGAAGGGCGGCGTGCGCCAGCTTACCAAAGTGGCGGCACTCGCGCTGGCCCCGCACGGCATCCGCGTCAATGCCATTGGCCCGGGATCGATCATGACCGACATGCTGAAGGGCGTGGCCAATGACAAGGCAGCGATGCACCGCATCCTGTCGCGCACACCGCTGGGCCGCGCCGGCGAGCCATCGGAAATCGCCACCATCGCGGCGTTCCTCGCCTCGGAAGAAGCGAGCTACATTTCAGGGCAGGTGATCTACGCCGATGGGGCGCGCATGCCGCTCAATTATGTGGTGCCGGTGAAGGACTAAAAGAATGGCCACGCGTGGTGCGTGGCCAGATTCCTATTGCGCGATCTTGTTCACATCGATGCCGTTGACGGTGAGCTTGCCATCCGGTGTTGCCTCGATGTCCCAGGCCAGGCTGCCATCTCCCTGCGCCTTGCCGAGACCCTTGGCCGCGATGATGAGAGCGGGGCCGCTTTGCAGGCCAGCCTCGGGTGGGGCAGCCTGAACCGCAGCCAGAATGTCATCGAGACCCTTGGCGGTGACATGGGCCTTGCCTGTCGGTTGGGCTGACGGACCTGCCGACATGCTGCCTTCCGCCGTAAAGGCGTAGGTGTCGTTGTTGATGCTGGTCTTGTCGAAAGTGATATCGACGCTGCCTTTGGGCATGAAGAAGGCGGCGAGCTGATTGTCGATGTCATCAGGCACCGCGGGGGTCTTGGTGAGATCGAGAGCGGTGATCCAGGCCTTCACTGCGGCTTCGGTGTTGTAGCCTGTGACAGTCACGCCCAAGGCGATATTCTTCGGCACCAGCGATGTGGCCCAGGACGGCACGAGCCCCGGTGGAAGCGCGATGCCTTCGAAGGAAAGCGTTTCGTTGAGCTTGCCTTCCGGCACCACGCCATTGAGGAGGCCCCCGCCGCTCACCTTGTCGACAGCGATCAGGCCGAGCGGTGTCTGCACCTGCACCTTTTCAAATGAACCCTGTCCGCCGATCGCGTTGAACACCGGAAGGAAAGCCAGGAGCTGATCTTTCAGCATCGCCTGGTCCTTGGCCGCCGAGGCTTCATCCTGATGGTCGACGGCGAATTTGAGCAGCGGCAGGGCTTCCTTGGTGCGCGCGCCGTCAATGTTGATGTCAAAATTGCCGCTGTCGGCGGTGGCGTGGATGTTGACCGGCGGCTGGTCCTTGTCGGTCACGGATTCATCGAGGGTGAGCGGACCGAGTTTCTCGTTGATCTTCATGTCGACGCCACCGGCGGCGTTGGCGGCCCCCGTGCCGGTGAAAGTCACAGTGTCAAACTTGCCCTTGGCATTGACCGCCATGCCATTGGAGTCGATCAGGGCTTCCGAGAAGGTGATGTTGGTGGCCGAACCGCTCTGCGTGGTGAAGGCGACAAGTGCCTCATCGAACTCGGCATCGAACTTGTAATTGTCGGCCGCCTCTTCGACAACCGTGCCGTCCTTGCTCTTGAAGCTGACCTTGAAGGGGCCGTCATAGCTCAACTTCCATTTGCCGCCATCTTCCGGCTGCAGATGCATGTCGAGCGGCGTCATCGAAATCTCGGCGCCTTCCTCCTTGATCTTGTCGGCATAGGGCGAGAGATCGAGGCTGGCCTTGAAGCCATCGCCATCGGGCGTGATCTTGATGACGTTGGCAGCGCCGCCGAAATAGGATTGCAAAGTGGTCTGCAGCTTTGCTGCATCATCCGCGGTCGTGGCAGCCTGGGTCGAGAGCGCCGTTGAAAAAACCAGAGCGGCCGCAAGGCCCAGAACTTTGATACGCATGAATTCCTCTTTGCTTGAGGCCGCACTGTAGCGGAGGGCATCAAGGGCGGAAAGCGCTTTTGGGTCCGCCTTTTATGACGGCCAGAGCGGGATATCCGGGCAGCACGCTTGCAACGCTTGCCTGAAGCGGCAATTGCTGTAAGAGCAGTCAACGGCCCCGCCACAGTGACGGGGCCGTTGTCATGTGGACGAAATCAAATGGCGAATGTGGCAGTCGTGGGCGCCCAGTGGGGCGATGAAGGCAAGGGCAAGATCGTAGACTGGCTTTCGGAGCGTGCCGATGTGGTGGTGCGTTTCCAGGGCGGTCACAATGCAGGCCATACGCTGGTCATTGACGGCAAGGTCTACAAGCTGTCGCTCCTGCCATCCGGCATTGTGAGGCCCGGAAAGCTTTCGATCATCGGCAATGGTGTGGTGGTCGACCCCTGGCACCTCGCCAAGGAAATCGCCTCGCTGAAGGCGCAGGGCATCGCCATTTCGCGGGACAATCTGCGCATCGCGGAAAATGCCTCTCTCATTCTGCCGTTGCACCGCGACCTTGATCTTTTACGTGAAGAGGCGGCGGGTGCTGCCAAGATCGGCACAACGGGCCGCGGCATCGGGCCGGCCTATGAAGACAAGGTGGGCCGCCGCGCCATCCGTGCCGCTGACCTCGTCGAGCCGCAGGAACTGCGCCGCAAGATTGACCGCCTTCTTCTGCATCACAACGCGCTGCTTGCAGGCTTCGGCAGGCCAAAGCTTGATGGCCAGAAGGTGCATGATGAACTGATGCAGATCCGCGAAGCCGTGCTGCCTTATCTCGATCCGGTGTGGCAGGTGCTCGATGACATGAAGAAGGCGCGCAAGCGCATTCTTTTTGAGGGTGCGCAGGGCATCCTGCTCGATATCGATCACGGCACCTATCCTTATGTGACTTCGTCTAACACAATCGCGGGCCAGGCGGCGAATGGTTCAGGCATGGGGCCATCTTCGGTGAACTACGTGCTGGGCATTGCCAAGGCCTATACGACCCGTGTTGGCTCCGGCCCGTTCCCGAGCGAGCAGGCCAATGATGTGGGTGAGTGGATCGGCCAGCGCGGCAAGGAATTTGGCACGGTGACCGGGCGCAAGCGCCGCTGTGGCTGGTTCGATGCGGTTCTGGTGCGGCAGGCTATCAAGACCTCGGGCATCCAGGGCATTGCGCTTACCAAGCTTGACGTGCTCGATGGCCTTGAAGAGATCAAAGTGTGCGTGGGCTACATGCTTGATGGCAAGCGGATCGACATCTTCCCGACTTCCGAGGAACAACAGTCACGGGTTGAGCCGATCTATGAAAGCTTCGAAGGCTGGAAGGATTCTTCGGCCGGGGCGCGTTCGTGGACGCAGCTTCCGGCACAGGCCGTCAAATATGTGCGCTATCTTGAAGAACTGATCGAATGTCCGGTGGCGCTGCTGTCGACATCACCGGAGCGCGCCGACACCATCCTGATGCGCGATCCGTTTGATGACTGAGCGTTCAGGCGCATCCGGCGCTGGATAGGGCTTCGTTCGGGCGCGCGTTACCGCCCGCGCCGCCGCAGCTGATCGAAGAACACGATGAGGATGATCAGCCCGCCGGTGATGATGCGCTGCCAGAACGAATTGACGTTCAGCAGATTGGCGCCGTTGTTGATGGTGGCGAGAATGAACGCGCCGATCAACGGGCCATGCACCGAGCCGACTGCGCCGAACAGCGAGGTGCCGCCGATCACCGAGGAGGCGATCGCCTGCAACTCCCAGCCTTCGGCCTGGGTGGCGTTGCCGATCCCGAGGCGCATGGCGAGCAGCACGCCGACGAAGGCCGCGAACAGCGCCGACAGCGAGTAGGCGAGATAGAGCATCGCCGTGGACGCGCACGCCGGACAGGCGCGCCGCTTCGGGATTCGAGCCAACGGCGAAGATGTAGCGGCCCCAGCGCGTATGCGACAGAAAGACATAAGAGGGCACCGCGACTAGAATCACCATCCAGAACAGGTTGGGGATGCCCAGGAAGTCACCGGTGGCGAAATCTGGTGAAGCCCTTGTTGGTGATGCTGATCGTCGCGCCGTTGGTCATCAGCAGGCCGATGCCGCGCAGCGAGGTGAGAGTCGCAAGCGTGATGATGAAGGGCGGCAGGCCCATCCTGGTGATGCCGAAGGCGTGGAACATGCCGATCGCCGAGCCCGACCAGGAGGGTCAGGATGATCGCAAGCCATACCGGAACGCCGCTCTGCAGCAGCAAGGCGATCACCACCGTGGAGAAGCCGGCAATCGGCGCCGACCGACTGAGGTCGATGCCGGCGGTGATGATCACGAAAGTCTCGCCCGAGCGCGAGAATCGCGATCATCGAGCCCTGCCGCAGCAGATTGGGGATGTTGCGTTCGGTCAGGAAGTTGGGCGTGGCGAAGGCCAGGACCACCCACAGCACGACAAGCAGGCCCAGCAGCGTCAGCGCGAACAGGAAGCTGTAGTTGCGCCGCGGCGCGCACCGCCTGCTTTGATGCGACTTCGGTTGTGGTCATCAGTTTCCCCCTAGACGCCGATTGCCTCGGCCAGGACTTCTTCGTGGCTAGCCGGCATGGTATGGCGTTGCTGCCGGTCAAGCCGCCCCGTGCGGAAAACGTGCAGCGTGTCGGCGAGCTCATAGACCTCCGGCAGGTAGGACGAGATCAGGATGATCCCGGCGCCCTGTCTTCAGCAGCTGCGCCGAGCAGCCGGTAAATTTCGGCCTTGGTGCCGACATCGACGCCCACTGTCGGCTCGTCGAAGATGAAGAGATCGGCGCCGTGGTTGAGCCATTTGCCGATGACGATCTTCTGCTGGTTGCCGCCCGACATCGAGGAGGCGAGCGAGCGCCGGCTCGGCGTCTTGATCGCGAGATCGCGCGATCTGCTTGTCGGCATGCTCGGCCTCTTCGCGCGGCGAGATGGTGATGCCGTGCGTCAGCCGGTCGTAGATCGGCAGATTGATGTTGAAGCCGATCGGCAGGTTGAGGTTGAGGCCCTGGTCGCGCCGGCTCTCGGGCGCCAGCGCGATGCCGAGCCCGATCGCCTGGCGCTCGTTGCGGATGTCGACCGGCTGGCCCTTCCACAGGATCTCGCCGGCGGTCTTCGGGTTGCGGCCGAACACGCTCATCACGAATTCGCTGCGGCCGGCGCCGATCAGGCCATAGAGCCCGACGATCTCGCCGCGGCGGACGCTGATCGAGACGTCCTCGAAGCCCTTGCCGCAGAGATTCCTGGTCTCGAGCAGCACCTCGCCGTGCGGCACCTGCTCCTTGTGATAGATCTGCTCGAGCGAGCGGTTGATCATCAGGGCGACGAGTTCGTTCTCGTTGGTGTCCTTGATGTTGCGGGTGCCGACCAGATTGCCGTCGCGCAGCACCGACACGCGGTCGGCGAGCTCGAACACTTCCTCGAGCCGGTGGCTGATGTAGACGATGGTGACGCCCTGGCGCGCAGGCGCCGGATCAGCGCGAACAGCTGCGCCGCTTCCTGCCGCGTGAGATAGGCCGTCGGCTCGTCGAAGATCAGGAATTTGGTGCCGCGCAGCGAGGCGCGCGCCGTGGCCACCAGCTGCTGCTGGCCGATGGTCAGATTGCCGAGCAGTCTCGCCGGCCGGCAGGTTGAAGCCCATGTCGTCGAGCAGCGTCTGCGCCGCGCGCGTCATCTCGCGCTTTTGCAGCAGGCCGAACTTGACCTTCTCGTCGCCGAGGAAAATGTTGGCGGCAACCGACAGATGGCGGCAGAGCACGACTTCCTGGTGCACCGCATTGATGCCGTGGTCGATCGCCTCCTGCGGCGTATCGAGCGCGACCGGCTTGCCGTTCCAGAAGATCTCGCCGCCGGTGCGCCGGATGACGCCGGTCAGCAGCTTGATCAGCGTCGATTTGCCGGCGCCGTTCTCGCCGACGATGGCGTGGATTTCGTCGTAGTTGAACGCGAGGTTGGCAGGCTTCAGCGCCTGCACCGGCCCGTAGTTCTTGGCGAGACCGCGCAGTTCGAGGATCGGGCCTCGCGCTCGTCCTGCAGCTGTCGGCCATCGACGCCGGCATGGCGTTGCCGTCATTGATCTCTCCTCCGGCCCCCGAACGCGACATGCAGGCACGAGAGCCGCCCCGCTGTCAAACGACAGGGGACGGCCTCGCGTACTTGTTACTTGCAGTTACTTTACCTTGGGATGGATCAGCGCGGCGATCTTGGGATCGTTCTCGTTGGCCTTGGTCACGAGATTGGCGCCGGTGTCGACGTTGGCTTCGACCTTCTCGCCCTTGGACGCGGCCAGCGCGGTCTTCACGCCGTCATAGCCCATGCGGTAGGGGTCCTGCACGACGAGCGCCGCGATGGTGCCGTCCTCGAGGAAGCCCAGGATCTTGTCGTCGCTGTCGAAGCCGACGAGCGCGACCTTGTCGGCGACCTTGTTCTCGGCGATCGCCTGGCCGGCGCCTCTGCGCCTGATCAGGTTCTCGGCGAAGATGCCGACGAGGTTCGGGTTGGCCGTCAGCAGGTCGGTGGTGATGTTGAGGCCGGTCGTCGGCCGTGCCGTCGGCCGACCTTGTCGGCAACGAGCGTGCAGGTCGGGATACTTGGCCGCGATCTCTTCCTTGAAGCCCTTGTCGCGCGCGGTCGAGCGAGCCGCACGCCCGGCAGGATTGTTGATCAGGGCGACATCGCCCTTGACCGCGCCGGTCTTGGCCTTGATCGCGGCGGCGAGGCCATCGGCGGCGACCTTGCCGCCGGTCTCGTTGTTGGTGGTCAGGAACGAGGTGAAGGCCTTTGAATCGGCCGAGGAGTCGATGCCGATGATCGGCACCGACTTGGCGGCTGCATCGATCGGCGCGCCAAGGGCCTTGAATTCGGTCGGCGAGATGACGACCGCGGCCGGCTTGCCGGCGACGGCGTTTTCGAGGATCGAGATCTGGCCGTTGATGTCGGATTCGGACTGGGCGCCGAGTTCGCGGAACGTTGACGCCGAGATCCTTGCCGGCCTGGCAGGCGCCGGCGAGCACGATCTGCCAATAGAACGAGGTCGTGTCCTTCACGATGACCGGGATGGTGACGTCTGCGGCGCTGGCCGGACCGATAGCCAACAGGCTCGCGCCGAAAGCAATAGCAGAAATTTGCAGCATGGCCCGACGGCCAAACAGTTTAGATGACATGGTGTTCTCCCTTTGCGCTTTTGTACGGATTTTTTCCGCTATGGCCATATTATGCACAACCGCCGGAGTGCGCCAACTGATTTTTGTGTATAAAAAGCGAAAGTCGATAAATCGTGGGAAATCCGGGCTCAATTCTTGTTAATCTGGTGTTGTGAATCCGGTGATTGAAGCCGGTCAGCCTGGCATCCGAAGCTGGATGAGGCTCGGCGTCAGCGACGACCGTCCGATGCGGTTTTCTTCCGACTGTGCCTGCCGGCTCGGGGCATCCTTGATGACGATGGCGGCGAGATCAACCTCGCGCACTGGCCGGCCGAGATGGAAACCTTGCAGATAATGCGAGCCGAGATCGCGCAGGGCATTGGCCTGGGCTTCGGTCTCGATGCCTTCGGCCGTCACCTTCAGGCCAAGATTGTTGGCCAGACCAATAATTGATTGCAGGATGCCGCGGGCCAGCCCCGTCGTTTCCATGGCGTTCACGAAGGCGCGGTCCATCTTCAATTTGGTGAAGGGGAACTTCCACAAATAGCTCAGGCTGGAATAGCCGGTGCCGAAATCATCGAGTACTACTGCGCAACCCATCTCGCGCAAATCGGAAAGCTGCGAGAGCACGGTTTCCGAATCCTTCAGCAAGGTGCTTTCGGTTATTTCAAGTTCGAGGCGGTAGGCCGGGAAGCTCGACATTTCGAGCGCATTGTGGACGTCAGTCACCAGCGTGCCGCTGTAAAACTGTTCGGGCGAGATGTTGACGGCGACAGTCAGATGCTGTGGCCAGCTTGATGCGGCGCGGCAGGCATCGGCCAAGGCCCAAGCGCCGAAGCGGCTGATGAAGCCGGCCTCTTCCGCGGCGGGAATGAATTCGGCGGGTGAAATCGGGCCCGAGTTCGACACTGTTCAAACGCATCAAAGCTTCAAAGCCTGCGAGCGCGCCAGACTTGGCATCGAAGACCGGCTGGTAATTGAGGCTCAGCAAATTCTTTTCAATGCAGCCTTGCAGCGCCAACTGCACATCATTGCGGCGCTTGGCGCCCTGGGCGAGGGCTGGATTGAAGAATGCATAACCAGGCCCGCCGCGCCCGGCCGCAGATTTCAAAGCCAACTCGGCATTCTGCACGAGATTGGCGACATCGTTGTTGTTGTCGGCCGCAAGAGCGACACCGGCGGCGAGGTCGATGGTCAGTGGACGGTCCAGCCATTCCACCGGCTGGCCGAGCGAGGCCAGCATTTCCTTGGCGACTTTCATCGCTTCCAGCGCATCGTTGACGTGCGGCAGCAGAACAGCGAAATGCGAATGGTCGATCCGCGCACGGCAACTGTCCGTCATCTCCATGAAATTGAGGCGGGCGGCCAGTGCCGAAATCACATAGTCGGCGACATGGCGGCCCAGGATGCCCGAAATGCGAGGGATACCGCGTACGGCAATTTCAATGAGGGCGCCCTTGCGCGGGAACCGCCCCTTGCTGCCGATTGTTTTTTCCAGTTCTTCCAGGAAGGCGACACGGTTGAGCAGACCTGTCAACTGGTCCTGGCGCGACAAACGGTCCAGCTCGGTTTCAAGCTTTGCCACTCTTTCGCGCAGATTTTGGGTTGTATCGGTTTCAGTCGCCATCGTTTTAACCACGCGGGTGCAATTTGGAATCACCGCGCGCCACTCTAAAGCATGGTGAGCTAAGCTTACGCAGGAGTTAAATTTTGAAAAATCTTGTCACCCTCCTGGCGCTGACTTTCACGGTTGTTCATCTCTTGACGAAACCGGTTGAAGCTGAGCCTTATCAACAGTTTGCGGCCCGGATGGTTTCTTCGGGACAATTTCGCTCGGATATCGAGAAATCGGTTTTTCAGAAGCTTAATGCCTACCGCGCCAGCCAGGGCCGGGCGCCGCTGACCTTTGAACCCTCGCTCACCTTCGGTGCACGGGCGCATGCGCAGGACATGGCCACACACAGTTTCATGGGCCACCGGTCATCCAATGGCTATGATTTTCCCAGCCGCATGTCGGCATTGATCCCCAATCGGGGGCAACTGCCCGATATGGGCGAGAACGCTGCCGACACAGTAATGACGGGTTTGTCGGCCGATGCGATTGCAGAGAAATTGACCCAAATGTGGATCCATAGTGCTGGTCACCGCTTCAACATGGTGTCGCGGAACTACACGAAGGCGGCGGTCGGTGTGGCCATCGTCGGCAACAAGGCTTATGGCGACCAGCTTTTCCAGGGACCGCCGCCGGTCAACCTGCTGGGACTGCCCTTGGCGGGCGAACAGCCGGCCCAACAAAAAGCCGACGGTCTTTATTAGACCGCCGGCCGTGTCCTGTAACTTTCACGAATGGGGCGTTCACTGTTTGGGGAGATGCTTGCTGATCCAGCCTTCAATCTCCGACATCACTGATTCTTTCCCAACGTCATTGAGAAGATCATGAAAGTAACCTTCGTAAAGTTTCAGGGTTTTATCGCTCGAACCAGCTGTATCGTAGAAGAACTGGCTGCCGTTTGACTGGGCAGCCTTGTCGCCGGTTCCATGAAGAATAAGCAGGGGTAACTTCATTAGAGGGAATCCCGTTTTCAACCGCTCGTCGGCCCGCACCAGTTCGGCCAAGGTTTGTGTTGGTTGCGTCTCGTGAGCGATCAAAGGATCTGCGTCCATCATCTTAAGAACTGATTTGTCGCGTGAGAAATCTTCATTCTTGAGTTCTCAGCACATGTGCGTGCGGCGCGACGTGGCTCAAGCCTTGCAGGACTGCAAGGGCAAAGCCAGGAGCAGGCAATTGGTAGGCGAAACTTTCACAGATTAAACCGGTCAGTTCGGCTTGGTGGTCGAGAGCGTAGAGGCAGGAAACCACCCCGCCGGCACTGTGACCCAACAGGAATATGGGCAAACCCGGTTTTCGCGATTTTACCAGTGAAACCAAAGCTCCGACGTCGCTCACGTAGTCGGCGAACTTTTGGACGTAGAACCGCTCACCATCGGACTTACCGCGACCCCGCAAATCGATCGCGTAAACTGCAAGACCACGTTTAGTTAACTGCTCCGCAACCCAGCCATAATATCCACTGTGCGAGTTAAATCCTGGCACGATCACAACTACGCCGCTCGAAATGCTAGAAGGTTTCCACACCCGAAAAGATATTTTCAGTCCTTCAGTTGTCTCAAAATGTTCTTCCATCATAACCCTCCTTCTCGATTTGCGAGCCAAAGATTTCAGCGCGATGCGCTAGGCGGGTGCGAAATCTGATTCGCTACGTCTTCGGCATGCGCTCGTCTCCAATGAACGAGCATCGAATGACGACCGCTAAGAACTTTGTGCAGTGAATGAGTGGTCAGGTCCTCGTCCAAATCCAATCGCGATGCGGTTGTATGCGTTGATGAGGCCTATGGCATAAGTCAGGTCCGCCAATGCCTTGTCGTCAAACTGTCCGCGAGCGGCCCTGTAGTCTTCATCAGCAGCATGGGTGTCGGCAACACGGGCAAGGGACTCGGCCCATTGCAACGCCGCACGTTCTTGATCTGAAAATATCGCACCAGATTCTCGCCAAACCTGCAGAAGCAGCAGCTTTGCCACTGGGACACCTTCTTTCATCAAGTCAGCCGCGTGCGATGATATGCAATATGCACAGCCATTGATCTGGGAGACGCGAAGGTAGACCAGATTCAGTAGCGTGACGGGCAAATCGCTTTTCTGGAGATAGAGGTGAATGCCTCCGAAAGCCTGCATTCCTTTTGGTGCGACGGCGATATAGTTCAATCTCTCGGTCAAACGGTTGCCTCCTGCTCAACACGGGTCCGGGTATCTAAAGGTCTTTGCCCGTCTGAATAATCGTATCTTGACTAGATGATCCAAAAGACCGGATCATTTCTATTCCCAAATTGCTTTTTCGCGCGATTACCATGATTTTTTGCTGGAGTTTTGATCATGCAGCTGCAACAGCAGGGCGCGGCCAAATATGGAGCCAATGATGTCCTGGCGTCGTCGATCGCCAATGGGTGGAGCGGCATGGTGGCCGAACATCGCCATCATGCAAAGGGTGAGATAGGCTCGTTTCAGCCACAAAATCTAGAAATTGTAATCGCAACATCATGCCATCAAGGCTGCATCGCGAGCCGCACGGGCGACCGAATTCGTCAGCACACGCGAGTAGAACCGGGAACAATCTGGTTTTGCCCGGTAGGTGTCCAAGAAGAAGATATTGTTCTCACGGAGTGGCATAAGGCGCTTCATCTCTATCTTCCCCGAACGCGCTTTGCAGAGCTTTCCGAAGTGCGTGGTGGCGCTATTCACCGTCCAGAAGCCGTACCCTATCTCGGTGGTTTTTATGATGAGCAGATCCGTAGGATCAGCAATGGCATTCTTGGCCATCTTCAGGCGCCTGGCGCAGCAGCTTCCGTTCTCGTCGACACTCTGTCGCTTCAGCTGACCGCACGCGTCGTTGACGGCTATTCCGCTGATACTCGCCCTACCGGAGAGGGTAAGCGCCAAAATCGGCTCGACGCCAGACGGCTACGCCGCGTGCTTGACTATATGACCGAACATCTCGAAAAAGATGTGTCACTTGACGATCTTGCTGATATCGCCTGCTTCAGCACCTTCCATTTCATTCGTGTTTTCACCAACACGACGGGCGTGCCTCCACACCGATATCTTAGCCGTATGCGTCTTGAACGAGCAATGACCCAACTATCGATGCGGATATTGCCCATCTCACAGATCGCGCTGGCCTGCTGCTTCTCTTCCCAATCAAACTTCACGCGCGCTTTCGTTCGCGCGACGGGTTTGACACCCCAGGATTATCGCAGGCAATCGGCGTGACTCTTTTTCGGATGTCACGTCCGGGCACATCGCAGGATGCTTAGACGCCCAACTTTTCCAGAACGTTCTTAATGGCGGCGTGCGCCTTTTCATTTCGGAGCACCATCAAGTCAATGGCGCTCCGGCTTGCCTTGTCGGGATGACCTGCATCTATTGGAGGGGCGGGGTCGTACTCAATTCCAAGCTGAATTGCCTTTGCCACCTCCACGCCCGCCAGTTCGGCAACAATCCGGAAGGCGAAATCAATTCCCGACGTCACACCACCCGACGTGAACACATTGCCATCGCGCACAACACGGGCCTGTTCATGGGTAGCTCCGACCAGGGGCAACAAGTCGACATATGCCCAGTGTGTTGCCGTTCTACGACCTTTCAAAAGCCCAGCTGCTCCCAGCAGGAAGGCACCCATGCAGACCGAAGTCACGTAGTCTGCCTTTTCACCCTGTCGGCGAATGAAGTCGATAGTGTCAGCATCTGCCAATGCTTCCACCACACCCGCACCGCCAGGCACGCAAATGAGATTGAGCGGAGGACAGGTGGCAAAGGTGCAAGATGGCAGAAGCCCAAGACCACGGTCGCTCGTGATGGGCGCCATAGATTTTGCGATGACATGGGTTCTAACTTCGGAAAAAACACTCGGCTTAGAAATCGAAGGGGGTGTTCCGAGGCGGCACAAAACTTCGAATGGACCCGTAAAGTCGAGTTGAGTGATACCGGGAAAGATAACGAAACCGACGTTGTAATCCAACACGGGTGTGGTCCTCTGCATTTTGCAAGGCTAGCAGCGAGCAATCATCTTCGGTACCCTATCTACGCTGGCAGGTCTTGAATTGGCGGTCATGCGGTTGCCGTGTTTCCAGCTAACAATCATTTTGTCGCATTATCAAACTTTGTGCGCAAATCCTGACAAGGGTAGGGCAAAATTTAATTGCCTATCATATCAGGCCAATAAAAAGCCGGAGGCTTTTGGGCCACCGGCTGATTACAACACACTCACGACGAACTCAGAGCGCGGGCGCTGCCAAGGTTGTCTGGCTGCGCGGCAGAAGTGCCTTGGAGGCAGCGGCTTTCACTGCCTTCTGCAGCTTTTCAAATGCACGCACCTCGATCTGGCGAATGCGCTCGCGGCTGACGCTGAATTCCTGCGAGAGGTCTTCCAGCGTTGACGGTTCGTCCTGAAGCTTGCGGGCTTCAATGACGCGGCGCTCGCGTTCGGTCAGCGATTTCAGCGCTTCGGTGAGGAAGCTGTTGCGCTGATCCGACTCCTGGCTCTGTGAGACAATGGCTTCCGGACCGTCGCTGTCATCGACGAGCCAGTCCTGCCATTCGCCTTCGCCGTCACCATCCGAGCGCAACGGCGCATTGAGCGACGCGTCACCCTGCAGTCGGCGGTTCATTGACACGACATCAGATTCATCCACGCCCAGGTTCTTGGCGATATATTTCACATGTTCCGGGCGCAGATCGCCTTCTTCCAAAGCCTGGATCCGGCTCTTCATCTTGCGCAGATTGAAGAACAGCTTCTTCTGGCTTGAAGTGGTGCCGATCTTGACCAGCGACCAGGAGCGCAGCACGAACTCTTGAATCTGTGCCTTGATCCACCACATGGCGTAGGTCGCCAGACGGAAGCCCTTGTCCGGCTCAAAGCGTTTGACGGCATGCATCAGGCCGATGTTGCCTTCAGAGATGACATCGCCAATCGGCAGGCCGTAGCCACGGTAGCCCATGGCAATCTTGCCCACGAGCCGCAGATGGCTGGTGATCAGCTTTTCGGCAGCCTTGGCGTCGGCATGTTCTTTCCAGCGCTTGCCGAGCATGTACTCTTCTTCAGGGCTCAGCATCGGAAACTTGCGGATTTCCTGAAGGTAGCGATTGAGGCTGCCTTCGCCGCTAGAAATCATGGGTAAATTCATAGATTTAGCCATATTCGAATCCTTCCCGCCCAAACTGGGCCTTCCCCTAATGCCCTTGGATATAGGAGCAATATGGCGAATTTAAAGACCTGTAACCATATCAGTCACATTTAATTGAAGTGATCTAACGGACGAGGGCTGCCTTAAGTTCCATAAAGAGAGGCGGAAGGGGGGCTTCGAAGCGCAAATGCTTGCCCGTGCGGGGGTGGTCAAAGCCCAGGATGGCGGCATGGAGCGCCTGACCCTTGAGATGCGACAGGGCGGCGCGCGCTGGTTCGCTCAGCTTGGATTTGGAGGCTGAAAATCCGCTGCCATAGGTCGTGTCTCCCAGAAGCGGGTGCCCGATATGGGCCATGTGAACCCTGATCTGGTGGGTTCTCCCGGTTTCAAGGCGGCAGCGGATCAGGCTCGCAGCCGGGTAACTTTCCACCAGCTCATAATGGGTGATGGCTTCGCGGGCTGCTTCAGACTTTGATACGGCCATTTTCTGGCGGTTGGCGGAAGAACGGGCAATGCCGGTGGCAATGGTTCCGGTTTTGCGCTCGGGCTTACCCCAAACCAGCGCGAGATATTCACGCTCCATCCGCCCATCGCGGCCATGGGCGGCGAATTGCTCCGACAGCGACTGATGTGCCTTGTCATTCTTCGCCACCACCAGAAGGCCGCTGGTTTCCTTGTCGATGCGGTGCACGATGCCGGGGCGTTTCACGCCGCCGATGCCCGAGAGGCTGTCGCCGCAATGGGCGATCAATGCGTTGACCAGCGTGCCGCTTTCATTGCCCGCACCGGGGTGGACCACCAGGCCTGCGGGCTTGTTGATGACGATGAGATCCTTGTCTTCATAAACAATGTCGAGATCAATGTCTTCGGCTTGCGGCTCGGCAGGGACAGCATCCGGAACCTCAACCACCACGTCCTGACCGGGCTTCAGCCTGAAGCCGATATCGCTCACGGCTTTGCCCTCGACAGAGACATGGCCATCCGCAATAAGCCTCTGGAAACGCGCACGGCTGATCCCGGCAAATGTGGCGGCGAGAAACCTGTCGAGGCTGCGTGGCTTCGCTGGCGATGGCGTTCAGGGTGGTGGGCATTGAGCGGTAACGAGAAAACCAGAAATGACGAAGGGCCAGCGGCGTTTGCTGGCGCTTGTCTATATCATGGGCGGCGTGCTCGTCGTGCTGTTTTTCGGTGTGATGGGCACCATTGCCTGGCGGTTCGCACACCTGAAATAGGGCCGTTTATTTGGCCGTGCAGGTCGCGTCACCGGAGCGCTTGTAGTTGGCCTCGAAGGTCGGCACCGAGCCTTCACGGCCACCGAAATCAAAATCATCAGCACCCAGGCCCAGCATCAGATAGGGATTGGGTGTGTCACCATCGAGATATTCGATGAGGAGCTTCTTCTTGGCCTGGCCCCACAGGCCATGGCCGTTCAGGTCGACGTTCTCCGCGTGAATGGTGAGAAAACGGAAGAGGGTGGCGCCACAGCTGTTGCCATCACCGACACTTACGCCGCAAAAATCCTTGCCGCAGGGTGCGATATCAAAGGTCTTGTAGAGCTTGCCCTTGCTGGAATAGGCCGGGTTCTCGTCGCTCACCGTCCAGCGCCCGAAGTAACTGGCCTTGGGGTCGGCATCGTCGGCCCGTGCCACGCCGGCGAGCGAGACGGCTAGGCCAAGGCAGGTGAGTGCCGTAAGATGAACGCGATGAAACTTGCGCATGTGATCCTCCCGAAACCAGCCGTATCGCCGTCTCTTGCCGCAGGCCGGCGCTGGCTTGCGATTGCCATCGTAGGATGCATCGGGATTTTTGTCACCTATGTTGCGCTCAACGCCATCCATGAATCGTGGGCCAATGACGGTTTCCCGGAAGCACTGGCAGTGAAGGTCGATCTGCTTCCCCTTATCTTTCCCCTCCATATGGTGACAGGCGGGCTGGCGCTGCTGATCGTTCCAGCGACCATTGCGCTGCGCTACACGCGCTGGCACCGGCTTCTTCGGGCGCGTGTGGCGGCTGCCGATGTGCTGTTCGCCGGATTGACCGCGTTTCCCGTTGCCTGGGCCATGCCCGTGACAGTGATGTCGGCCGCAGGTTTTTCAATGCAGGCGCTGACCTGGATGAGCCTGCTTGCGGCTGGGCATCTGGAACATCCGTCATGGGCGCGTCGTTGCGCACTACAAGTGCATGCTGATGATGGCGGCGGTGACTTCGGGTGCGGTGTTCTTCCGCATCTATCTCGCACTTTGGGCGCTCTACGGTTGGCATTCCCATTTCAAGACGTTCTATGCCTGCGATTCCTGGATCGCCTGGATGCTGCCGCTGATGGCGATGGCGGCGGCTCTCAAGTTCTCGGGCCAACCCCTTGCCGCAGGGGCCTTAGGCCGCGTATAGCCAAGCCCACGCTCCCTTCGTCTATCGGTTAGGACGGCAGCCTCTCACGTTGCAAAGACGGGTTCGATTCCCGTAGGGAGCGCCATTCAACCCGCCGCGCGCAGCGCCTGTCCAAGTTCTGTGGCTGCCAGGCGCTTTGGCGCCGGCTTTCCCTCGGATGGCACCCAGACAAAGGAGCGGTCGCGGCCCAGGCGCTTGGCGTGATAGAGCGCCTCATCGGCACGCGTCAGCAGATTTCGTGCGCTTAACAGCGGGTCGTTGCCTTCCATCGAAGCCACGCCAATGCTGACTGTGACCACGCCTTTAATGCTTGCTTCGTGTGTGTGGTTCAAGGCACGCACGGCGAGCCGGATTTCTTCGGCAACCTTGTAGGCACCGGCGGTGGTGGTTTCGGCCAGGATGACACCAAATTCCTCGCCACCGTAGCGCGCGACGAGATCAGCCGGCCTTCTGGCGTTGGCGGCAACAGCATCGGCAACTTGCTGCAGACATTCGTCACCCAGCAGATGACCGTAACGGTCATTGAATTTCTTGAAACTGTCGATATCAACCAGAAGCAAGCTCGTCGGCTTGCCGCTGCGGCGGGCTCTCGGAACCTCGCGCTGCATGGTTTCGTCAAAGCTGCGCCGGTTGTGAAGGTTCGTCAGGTCATCGGTGAAGGCCAGCTGCTCCATCCGGTTCAAACTGTCTTCCAACTCACGCTCGATGCGCTTCATGGCCGTGATGTCTTTCGACACGCCCACAAGGCCAGCGATCTCGCCGTTGCCGAGAGTCACCGGCACTTTCGACGTGGAGAAGTATTTGATGTAGCCATTGGCATCTTCGATTTTTTCGATCTTGTCGGTGATCGGCTGTCCCGACGCCAGCGCTATCTGTTCTTCCTCAAACAATTCTGTTGCCCTTGCGGGAGACAGATCGAAGTCGGATTTGCCTATCATCAATCCGGCATGCTCCAGCCCGTGGGCCGTGGCGCAGTTGCGGTTCGCGGCAATGATCTTGCCGCCGGACTCTTTGACATAAAAATATTCCGGCGCCTGGCCCACGGCGGCGAACAACAATGCCCTGGTGCGGGCAAGGGCAGCGTTGCGCGTGATGGCGTAGCTCGCGATCAGGAATGAGACAAAGGAGAGCAGGGCTGCGGCTGGTGCTGCCGTGTTGTATGCCTGCGCCCTGATCTCGGGTGGGATGGCGTTCAAGCCGCCCAAAGGAACGATGGCCACGAGAACGCTGGTGATCAGGACAGCTTTGCGCTTGCTGCCGCGCTTGCCGCGCGCAAGCTCATCTCCGAACAAGCCGACCATCAAGGCCAACAGGATCGAGAGCAGACCTCCGGCAACGCCGGCGCCGCCGAGTTCATAGCGGAAGACCGCCGAGCAAGCTGCAGCAATCATGGCGGCCAAAGGCCCACCGAACAGCCCGGCCAACGCAATGGCAACGGCGCGCAAGTCAATGAGAACGCCGGGCACGAATTCAACCGCGCTGACATCGCAGCGACTGCGGCCACGGCCATCAAAACGCCCAAGGCCAGGCTGGCGCGGCGCGGCTTCTGTTTTAAAGACCAGTCCTGCAGATTGGCCCACACGGCCACAAAGAAACCGATGACGGCAATATTGCTGAGTAACCCCGATAACACGCGCAGCTCCCCGTACTGTAACGGTTACAGCGCACCAGTGATGTAAAATGGGTAAAGGATTGGCCGCATTCAGGGCTTGCGGGGAAAAGAAAATTGACAAGGTCGGCCTGCTTCCAGGCTTTGGACAGGGTTTGTTTTGCGGCTGCCACTCACGTCCTGAATGTGCTTGTCTGACGCCGAACTTTCACCCCGAAAGAAAATCATGGAAAACCTGAAGCCGCTTTATCCGCCGATTGAACCTTATGAGACCGGAATGCTCGACGTGGGCGACGGCCACCGCATCTATTACGAGCGGGTTGGCACGCGTGGCGCCAAGCCCGCTGTTTTCCTGCATGGCGGGCCGGGTGGCGGGATCAATCCCGAGTCGCGCTGTTTCTTCGATCCGGCGCGCTACGATGTGCTGCTTTTCGACCAGCGCGGCTGTGGCCGTTCCACGCCGCATGCCAGTATCGAGGCCAATACGACATGGCATCTGGTTGCCGATATCGAAAGACTGCGCGCTCTGGTGGGCGTCGAGACCTGGCTGGTTTTCGGTGGTTCATGGGGTTCCACCCTGGCACTGGCCTATGCGGAAACCCATCCCACGCGTGTGAGCGCGCTCATCGTGCGCGGGATCTATACCGTCACCAAGGCCGAGATCGCCTGGTTCTATCAACATGGTGTCTCGGAAATGTTTCCCGACAAGTGGGAGGGCTTTGTCGCACCCATTCCTGAAGCGGAGCGCGGCGACCTGGTGCAGGCTTACAGCAAGCGGCTGACGTCGGAAAACGAAGCGGTGCGTATTGAGGCGGCAAAGGCGTGGACCATCTGGGAAGGCCAGACCATCACGCTTCTCCCCAACACCAAAATCACCGAAGACTTCAGCGACGGGCATTTTGCGCTCGCCTTTGCACGGCTCGAGAACCACTACTTTGTGCATGGCTGCTGGCTGGAAGAGGGGCAGCTGTTGCGCGACGCCCACAAGCTCAAGGGCATTCCCGGCGCCATCATTCATGGCCGCTATGACATGCCGTGCCCGCTCAAATACGCCTTCCTGCTCCACAAGGCATGGCCCGAAGCGAGCTTCCATGTGGTTGAAGGTGCCGGCCATGCCGGCAGCGAGCCTGGCATCCGCGACCAGCTCATCCGCGCGACGGACAGGTTTGCTAGGTAACTTGCGACGCCAACGATAGATTTTCGCAATGCAGGGTTAATTTGCACCGGCCCTACAACTGAATGCAATGTTGGGTTAAGAAATTGTTTTGGTTTGATTTTCTGTGCATCCGTATGTCCAGTGGTGGACGGAACTGTGCGCAATTTGAGTCAAATTGAACAGGATTTGGCAGGCTCTGCTTAAAAAATCTCGGCGACAATCATTGCGTTGTGGAGGATTTAATGATGTTTAAGAAGTTTCTCGTTTCTGACTCAGGCGTCACTGCCATTGAATATGCGGTCATCGCCGCGGCAATGGGCGTCGCGCTCGTGGTCGTCATGCCCTATCTTGCGGGCACGATCCAAACCCAGTTCTCGAATATCGGCAGCCATATCGCTTCCGGCAAATAACGCTTTTCTTGCGTTTATTTCAATGAACAGGGGCCTGACACTGGTGTCAGGCCCCTGCTTTTTAGGGCTGCATAATGGAGGGTCTGTCACGCCTTGGACGTGACAATATTCGAAAGCTAATTCCATGTCTCTGATCCGGCAACGGCTTAAACCGCATGGCTGATTGCGAGCGCGCGCATTGCCCGCCAGAAAATTGGGTCTTGCCCGTGATTGCGTGGGTTTGCACGGATCCCTAATTCAATGTCCCAGTTCGGCCGGGCGGCTCAGGGCCTTGCAGGCAACTTCATTTCAGGATGAGCGGCAAGCCAGCTGGAAAAGATCTGGACCAGTGATGCGTCTGTGACCTTCTTCCAGGAGAAGGACTGGTCTGGGCGCCGGTGCCATGCATCGAGCGCTGCCCTTTGCCCGGCATGCCGGTAACGGTCCTGCTTTTCGATGCGTGCGCTGGGAGAAAGGAACGTCCTGTTCAGGTGATAGAGGCGCGCGGCCGGTGGAGCGTGCCATTTCGGAAACAAGGGAAGCTTCCACCATGGACGGCTGAAGCCTGCGGTATGAAGAACATCAATGTAGCGGACTTTGCGGCGGTTAAAGAGCCGGAATTGTAAATCAAAATACAGCGGCGCAAATTTGAGACGCTCAAATGTCCCGTCTCTCCAGATGAGGTCGTCACGATCAAAACCGCAAAAGGCGTCCGTGGGGCTACACACAAATTTTTTGCAATGTTCGATCATCGCGATGTTGGGGATTTCATCGCAGTCCACCCGCAAAATCCAATCCGTCTCCGACAATCCGGCGAGCCGCTGATAGTTCGCCTCCAGAAAATTTCCGGGATTGTGGTAGATGACGACATGGTCGCCCACCAGATTTTCGACTTCGGCCCGGCGCATACTCGCCTTTAAATCGAGAGCATAGACCGGCCGCAAACCAAGCGCATTGAAGTAAAAGCTGGAAAAAGAAAGTGCCGTCTTTTCCTTGAAGACAGGCACAATGATGGTGAAAGCTTCCATGAGCGATATGTATTTGCGGCCCCGCGCCTAGAGGTGCGGAGCCGCATCTGAGCCTGACTATTTGGTCGTCAGGTTGTAATAGACCACGTCCGCTGACGGGCCTTCCACATAGCCCTTCACATTGGCACGCTCGACCACCTGTTCGGTGTTCTGGAACATGATGGTGTAGGGGCCGTTTTCGAGCACCTTCTTCTGCAGGTCGATGATAGTCCTGCTTGCGCTTGGCTTCGTCACGTTCCTTCAGCCGCGGCATCGGTCAGCTTGGTTTCTTCCTCGGCAGGCCAGGCATTGCGCCAGGCCAGCGGATGGCCCGGGGCATCGTCGGCGTTGTCGGTGTTGTGTGATGAAGCCGTCGGCGTTGGTGTGCGGGTCCATGTAGTCCGGGCCCCAATAGACCATCAGCACCTGGTGCTGGCGGGCGCGGTACTTGGTGAGCATCGGCTTGGTTTCGGCCGAGACGATGTTCACCTTGACGCCACCCTGCGCGAAGGTCGACTGCACCGACTGGGCCATGTTGGTGAAGGGCGCGAAGTTCGGCGCGTCGAGGTCGAGCGAGAAGCCGTCGGGATAGCCGGCCTCCTTCAGCAGCTCCTTGGCCTTGGCGACATCGAGCTTGTAGGGGTTCTCGTCATACGAGGCCCAGAAGCCCGTGGCCCAGAACGACTGGTGGACCTGCGTCGGCGCCCTTGAGGAACGAATTCGCCATGCCGTCGTAGTCGACGAGGTAGCGCAGCGCCTGGCGGACCTTCGGGTCCTGGCAGTTCCTTGGTCTTCTGGTTGAGGCCGATGTAGTAGAGCAGGGCCTGCGGGACGGCGGTGATCTTGACGTCCTTGTTGCCGGCGAGGCCGGTGATCTGGTCCGGCGTCAGGTTGTCGGCGATGTCGACGTCGCCCTTTTCGAGCGGCGAGGCGCTGGGCCGAGGCTTCCGGCATGTGGCGGATGACGACGCGCTTCAGCTTGGCGGCGCCGCCGCGATAGTTCGGGTTGGCCTTCGAGCACGACGCTTTCGTTCGGCGTCCACGACTTGAGCACATAGGCGCCGCGAGCCGGCCGAGTTGGTCTTCAGCCAGGCATTGCCCATGTCGCCACCGTCTCGTGCGCCATGGCAGTCTTCATGTCGACGACCGAGCCGACGACCGAGCCAAGCAGGGCGTAGACGAGGGTCGGCGCGAAATCGACGCCGATGGTGACCTTCAGGGTCGAGTCATCGGGTGCGGTGACCATCTGTGTCGATGTTGTCCTTGGTCCAGCCGAGCTGGCTGAGCAGGAACACCGGGGTCTTTTCCAGCTTGATGACGCGCTGCAGCGACCAGGCGGCATCCTGCGCCGTCACCGGATTGCCCGAGGCGAACTTCATGCCGGAGCGGATCTTGAAGGTGAAGGTCTTGCCGTCGTCGCTGACAGCTGACGCTTTCGGCGACGCCGCGGCACCAGCTTGTTGATGTCGGTCGGCTCGAACTGCATGATGCGGTCGTAGGTGTTGGCGATAACCTCGATGCCCGACAGCTCATAGGCTTCGGCCGGATCGAGCGAGATGATGTCGTCGATCTGCTTGGCGATGACCAGCGTGTCCTGGCGTTCGGCGTAGCGGCTGTTGCGGCCTGTGGCGCGAACGCGACAAGCGCGCCCGCCAGCAAGGCGTATTTCAAGTCTTTGCACATGAAGTTCTCCCTGTTTAAGCTCAGGATGCAATGGCAAGAGCAGGCGGCGGACTTCACACCTTTTCCTGAAACTTGACAAGGCGGCAGGCCATGGCCTGAGGACATGAGAGTTGAGGATTTTTGCCGTAACTTCGCAGTTCAGCTCAGACCAGATCAGACGCGGGTAAAGCCCCGGCTGGCCGCGATCAGCTGGCGCGTGTAAGGCTCGTGGCCGTTGCTGGCGCGCAGGTCGGCGGCGCTGATAACCTCGACCAGCCGGCCCAGCTGCATGATGGCGATCCGGTTGCAGAGGTGCGCCACCACCGCCAGATCGTGGCTGACCAGGATGCTGGTGAGGCCGTAGCTCTGCCGCAGTTCGGCGAGGAGATTGAGGATTTCCGCCTGCACAGAGACATCGAGCGCGGAGGTCGGCTCGTCGAGCAGCAACAGCGGCGGCTGCAGGATCAGGCCCGGGCAATGGCCACGCGCTGGCGCTGGCCGCCCGAGAGCTGGTGCGGATAGCGGAAGCGGTGGATCGGCAGGAGGCCGACTTCGGCGATCGCCTTGGCAATGCGCTCGTCGAGGTCAGCGAGGGATGGATGGTCGAGCGGCTCGCGCAGCATGTCGTCGACGGTCTGCGCGGGTGCAGCGAAGCGTAAGGGTCCTGGAAGACGAACTGCAGCATTCGCCGGTCCTCGCGGCTGCGCGCCTGCCGCCGGCTGTGCCGTTGACTTCGAGCGGTCGGCCTGAAACGGCACCAGCCCGGCGATGCGCCGAGCACCGTGGATTTGCCCGATCCGGATTCGCCGACGATGCCGAAGGTCTCGCCCGCCGCGACGGCGAACGACACATGCTCGCACGGCGCGGAACGGCCTGCCATTGATGCGGAAGGTCACGCTGAGATCCGCGGACGTCGATCATTCCAGCCATGCGGGATCCCGAGTCACGGTCGCAAGCTCGCGCCTGTGATGGTCTCCAGCGACGGGTGCGGCGGCGACCAGCGCCCGGGTATAGGGATGCTGGGCCTGGTGCAGATCGCGGGCGGCACATTCCTCGACGATCCGGCCGCCATACATGATCAGCACGCGGTCGCAGAAGCTCGAGACCACGGTGAGGTTGTGGCTGATGAAGATCAGCCCCATGCCGCGCTCGCGCACCAGGTCGTCGAGGATGCGCAGCACCTCGTTCTGCACCGTGACGTCGAGCGCCGAGGTCGGCTCGTCGGCAATCAGCAGGTCGGGCTCGGCGATCAGCATCATGGCGATCATCACGCGCTGGCCCATGCCGCCCGACAGCTGATGCGGATAGAGGTGGTAGACCAGCTCGGGATCGCGGATCTGCACCGCCTCCAGCATTGCGAGCGCGCGCTTCTTCGCCTCTGCAGAGGTGCAGCGTTGGTGCAGGCGGCAGGTCTCGCTCGATCTGCTTGCCGACGGTCTTCACCGGATTGAGCGAATATTTCGGGTCCTGCATCACCATCGACATGCGCGTGCCGCGCAGCTTCTGCCAGTCGCGTTCGCGGAACTGGCGCACATCCACGCCGTCAAAGCGCAGCGTTCTGGCCGTCACGATGCCGGGGCGGGCATGAGGCCGAGCAGCGCGCGGCCCATGGTCGACTTGCCCGAGCCGGATTCGCCGACGATGCCCAGCCGCTCGCGCCCGAGCGTGAAGCTCGCGTTGCGCACGGCCCGCGTCTCGCCGCCGCGCCCGGGAAAGGTGACGTTGAGGTCTTCGACGCATAGAGCACGTCGCTCATGCGGATTTCGGATCGAACACGTCGCGCAGGCCGTCGCCCAGCAGGTTGAAGCCGAGGCTGACGATGAAGATGGCGATGCCCGGGATGGTCGCGACCCACCACTGGTCGAGGATGACGTCGCGGCCGGACGACACCATGGCGCCCCATTCGGCGGTCGGCGGCTGCGCGCCGAGGCCGAGGAAGCCGAGGCCCGCGGCGGTGAGGATGATGCCCGCCATGTCGAGGGTCAGGCGCACGATCACCGAGGACAGGCAGAGCGGCACGATGTGCCGGAACAGGATGCGCCAGGTCGAGGCGCCCTGCAGCCACCGCCGCGATGAAGTCGCTGCGCGCGATGGTCAGCGGCTTCGGAGCGGGCGATGCGGGCATAGGGCGGCCAGGCGGTGAGCGAGATGGCGATGACGGCATTCTCGATGCCGGGTCCGAGCGCCGCGGCGAAGGCGAGCGCCAGCACCAGGCGCGGGAAGGCGAGGAAAATATCGGTGATGCGCATCAGCACGGCATCGACCCAGCCGCCGATGTAGCCGGCGACCGTGCCGACCGCGAGGCCGATGGGCGCCACGACGACCGAGACCAGGATCACGATGGTGAGCGTGACGCGCGCGCCGTAGAGAGTGCGCGACATAGATATCGCGGCCGAGTTCGTCGGTGCCGAACCAGTGCGCCGCCGATGGCGGCGCGAGGCGGTGCGCCAGATCCTGCTCGAGCGGCGATCTTGCCCGAAGGTCAGCAGGGGCGCGAAAATCGCCATCAGGATCAGCGCGACGACGATGAGGAGCCCGACGAGCGCCGTCGGGTTGGCGACAATGCTCGCGCAGGCCGCGCCAGACGCGTCCGACCACGGCCTGGCCGCGGGAGGCGGGCGTGTCGGATTCGAGCCAGGCGCGGAAGGTGTCGGGCTGGGCGGGGGCACTCATGCGTTCAGCCTTGGATCGAAGAGCTTGTAGAGCAGATCGCAGATGGCGTTGATGCCGATAAAGACGGTGCCAACGGCACCGTGCCGCCGAGCACGGCATTCATGTCGCTGTTGAACAGCGCGCGCGTGATGTAGAGGCCGAGCCCCGGCCAGGCGAACACCGTCTCAGTCAGCACGCGCCCTCGAGCAGCGAGGCATAGCTCAGGCCGATCACCGTGATCAGCGGCACCATGATGTTGGGGAAGGCGTGGCGCCACACGGCGCGCCAGAAGGAGCTGCCCTTGATGCGCGCCGCGATGATGTATTCCTGGCTGAGCTGGTCGATCATGAAGCTGCGCGTCATGCGCGCGATATAGGCCAGCGAGAAATAGCCCAGGAGGCTGCCGGGCAGGATCAAGGTGGCTGAAGGCGTTGGCCAAGATCTCCCATTCGCCGTCGAGGGCTGCGTCGATGAGGATGAAGCCGGTGCGCGGCGTCACGATGTCATCATAGAAGACATCGAGCCGGCCGGTGCCCGCCACCCAGCCGAGCTTGCCGTAGAAAGACGAAGAGCCCGACGAGGCCGAGCCAGAACACCGGCACCGAATAGCCGAAGAGCCAGACGACGCGGATCAGCTGGTCCGGCCAGCGGCCCGCTGTGCGCCGGCGATGACACCGGCGGGCACGCCGATCAGGACACCGAACAGAATGCCAACGGTGGAGAGTTCGATCGTCGCGGGAAAGAAAGCGAGGATATCATCGAGCACGGGCTTTGAGGTCAGGACCGATTCACCGAAATCGCCGCCCAGCACCTTCCTGAGATAGATCAGGTATTGCACCGGAACAGGCCGGTCGAGACCGATGGCCAGACGCGTGGCCTCATAGGTTTCGTGACTGGCATGTCGCCGACGATGGCCAGAACCGGGTCGACGGGAATGAAGCGGCCGATGCAGAAGGTGACCGCGGTGAGCCCGAGGAAGGTTATCACCAGCGTGAGAATGAAAATGACAACGCGTCTCAAAAGGCGCCACAAGCGGTGGGGATCATCATCGACGGTCGGCGTGGGCTGCAATGAAGGCAGCAGCTCCTTGCCGCTGTCAATCATGCTCATCGCGTGTCCTCGGGCAGGGCGTGGGCCGCGAGGACGGCCAGCATGGCGGGAAGTTTCAGCTGCTGCTCGGCCATTGCCACGCGTTCCGGCGTGAAGTGGTTGGTGGCATGAAGCATGTTGATGGTGGCAGCCAGCTTGCCCTTCAGCACCACCGGCAGGTTGACGACCGAACCGCAGCCAAGCGACTTGATCAGCTCAAAGTCGGGAAAGACCGTTGCGATATCTTCGATGGTGTTGGCAACAAAGCTGCGCTTCGCGTCATGGACGATGGCAAACCATTGGTCGCGGTGGATGGGCTTGGTGCCTGAGACAGGATAATTCACGGTATCACTGGAGTAGGCGCGGCGCGCCAGATCCTGCTCCAAGTCGACTGTCATCACGGTAAAAAGCTTAACGCCTACCGTAGCTTGCGCCAGTTTCTGCAAGGCCAGCCACACGGCATCACGGGAACTTGCCTCAGCCACCGACGTTATGAAAGACGCAATGGCAGGAGAAACTGCTGAATCAGACATTCACAACCAATCCTGGGAGGGAAGCTTGCCCTTGCATTTGATCCTGATCAATGCCCCTCTGCATCCGCACTGTCATAGAGTAAAACAAGCTTTGGGAGCGTGGTCATGAGGAATGGCCAGAGCCCGCCGGTCGCCGGCGGCCAGCGTTCGCACACCGCAGGAGGTAAACATGGGTTACAAGACCATCCTCGTCAGTCTCAATGAAATCGCCGCGATACCACGCCTGCTCAAGATGGCGGGTGAACTGGGGCGCACATTCAACGCCCATGTGAAGGGCCTTTATGTGATTCCGAGCCTTGCCGTTTATGGTACGGAATCTTATTCGCTGACGCCGGTGGTTTTCGACGGCCAGCAAAAATTCTTCAAGGACCGCCTCAGCCAGGTGCGTAGCGCTTTTGAAGAAGCGATGCGGCGCGACGGACTCAATTTCGATTTCCAGACACCGGAGTCTGAAACTCTGGAAGTGACACCCGACACCATCGAATTGGCGCGCGAGGCCGATCTTGTTCTGCTGGCAACACCGCCGGAGCGTTCGGAGGAACCGATCGAAGATGACATGGTGCAGCGCGTGGCCATTGGTTCGGGCCGCCCGGTGCTTGTCATTCCCGGCAACAAGGATGCAGTGCTCAAGCTTGATCATGTCATCATCGGCTGGAATGGCAGCCGTGAGGCGGCGCGCGCGGTGGTTGACGCCATGCCGTTTTTGAAAAAGGCCGGCACCTGCCATATCTGCACCGTACAAGCCAAAGCTGACACCAGCATTCCCGGTGCTGCGATTGCAGATAATCTCGGGCGTCATGGCCTGAAGCCGGTCACGCATAAACTTGAATCGGACGGACGCAGCGCAGGTTCATCGCTGCTCGTGGCGGGCAAGGATTACGGGGCAGGGCTTCTGGTCATGGGCTGCTATGGCCACAACCGCCTGACTGAGTTCGTGTTTGGAGGTGCGACGCGTTACGTGCTTCGCAATCTCGACGTTCCGGTATTGCTGTCACACTAGAGAAGGTTAGCGGTCGCCCATATTCTGTTGCAGGGCGCGGATGCGCTGCGCCATCGAAATGACGTTGGCCATGGCACCTTGCCTCTTGGGTTGCTCCTTGGTCTCTTCGCTGCTTGTGTCAGGCGCAGGCTCATCAGAATTCGCAGCCACTGGCGTGGGTGTTGGCGCTGACTGCTCGAGCAACTGATCGAGCACTTTGAGTTCACGCTGAATGTCGTCTGCAATCCGTGCCGTCTCGTCTACCTTGGCCTGCAGATCGAGATCTTCGAGCGTGGGTTTGTGGGCAACAGGCGCAGCAACGACCGGAGGTTCTTCCGTGGATTCCGCCACTGTTGGGTCATGATCCTTGGAGATGTCAGCTGAAATGGCGGCGATTTCAGCGACCCGCTGGCGAAGCTTAGAATTGATCGCCACGACTTCGCCGTTCTCAGCCGTCTTGGCCTCGCTGGTGTCGCCACGCAGCACTTTCGCCAGAGCTTCGTTGAGGTTTGCGACCAGACCCTGCTTCTCGTGCAGATTGGCGCTCGTCTTGCGCAGTGCCTTTTGCAATTTCTCCATCTCGGCATCGCGGCGCATGCCTTCAGCGCTGAGATTTTCAATGGTCCGGTTGGCTGCTTCTACTTCCGTTTCGGCGGCCAGAAGCCTGGTTGCGAGATTGGCCTTTTCATTTGACACCTTTTCCAGAATGTCGCCGCGCTTATCCATGTCGATCAACAGATTCTGGACACGGTTGCGGTTGCGTGTCACTTCAGCGGCCTGTTCGGCCATGCGCAGCTTGATGTCATCAAGACGCAGATCAAGCTTGCGCACCATCAGCGCATGCTCGGCACGCAGACGGTCACGGTCGGCCTTAAGTTCGAGAATTTCAATGGGCTGCTGCCTCGTGCGCTTGCGCGTGCCAGCGGCCATGGCGACCGACCACATCAGGCGCCCAAAAAGCAAAAAGACGATACAAGTCAGCACTGCACCCAGTGCCAAAACCATCAGTGCCTCTGTTTGAGACATCACTTCCCCAAAACTAACGCATCAAACCGGGGTGCTGCGATGCAACCCCTTTCTCTGGATGCCTAGATAACAAAATCCGGTCGCGCTGGCGACAGTCGCGTGGATTTTAGTTAAGCCGTTGGATTGCGGGAACTATGTGGAATTACGCTGCTATTAGAAGGGGTTCCAGGTGGCGCGGGCCGAGTACTTGGTATAGCCGACATTGGCGCCAAGCCTTGCGCCCAGCCCCGTGCGAATCGGCGCCAGGGTAATCTGGTTGTTGCGCTGGAAATTCACGCCCAGACCGCCAATCAGATAGGCGGAGCCTTCCACACCGGCAAAGCGGGTATAGAGATCTTCGGGCGACTGCGAGTTATAGACCAGTACCATGGAACGTGAGCCATTGCCTCCGAAGTCCCAGCCCAGCGAAGGGCCTTGCCAGAAAATGTGCTTCCTGGCGCCATTCTTGTAATAGATGTTGCCTTCACCGTAGCGCAGGCCACCTATGATGGCGCCCGAGCCTTCTTCACCGATGATGTAGGCTGTTGGTTCGCCATTGTTGCGGAACACATATTCAATGCTTTCAGCGAGGCCGCGTGTGGTTTTGCCGAAGAACTGGTGGCCTTGGGCCAGAATTTCCTCCGAAGAATAGGTATCTTGAGACTGGGTGCGGCGCGAAACACTGCCTGTCGTCATCTGGTCGGCACTGGCCGGTAATGCCGCCACCATCGGCAGGCCCAGGCAGGCAAATATTGCAAGTTTCGAAAGCGATTTAATCATGGCACTCCTCACACACTGAACCTGCTCCTATCGGCCGGCTGCGGCCAAAGCAGGGCAAAAATCCGTCAGCCAAAAGGTTTAGGACCGACCGATTTCAACTTGGTTAAACTTTCGAGAATTTAAGCGCATGTCCCAGCGGAGCCTGTTTCCGGAGCTGACTAGGACATGCGCCCTTCAAAATGCGCAAATCCAATTCACGAAAGTCTGCAACTTTCGTGGGATTAGCTACGGCCTCGCGCAATGAAAGCCGGGTTGGCAAAGCCAGGTTTGCCGTAGGTAAAGGGCATGCCATCGACCATGGTCATGCCACCGCCCGCCGCCAGAAGAACGGCATGGCCTGCCGCCGTGTCCCATTCCATGGTGCGGCCAAAGCGTGGATAGAGATCAGCAATGCCTTCGGCGACAAGACAGAACTTGAGGGATGATCCGGCATTGGTGATCGAAGATGGCTTCTGTTTTGCGATGAAGGCTTCGGTTTCAGCGTCCCGGTGCGAGCGGCTGGCCAAGATGGTTGGACCTTGGGCAGGGCAGGTGCGTGCTGTTATCGGGAACAGCTTTGCAACATCGAGTGTATCGGAAGGCGTGACCGTGGCCTTGAATGCGCCAACGCCTGTAGCGCCTGCGTAGAGGGCGTTGGTTGCCGGGGCATAGACCAAGCCTGCAACCGGCACGCTGTTTTCCACCAGGCCGATGTTGACCGTGAACTCGCCATTGCGGGAGATGAATTCCCTGGTGCCATCCAGCGGGTCGACAAGAAAGAAACGCTTTCCAGCTTCAACCTTTTCGCCGGCTGCAACCTGTTCTTCGGCAATGACTGGAATATCAGGATAGAGCTGCGCCAGACCGGCGAGGATCACCGCTTCCGCCGCCACATCAGCCTCGGTGACGGGCGAGGCATCCGCCTTGGCATGGGCATGGAAATCAGACGCGTAGATTTCCATGATTTTCTGGCCTGCGGCGTGGGCCAAACGTGCCAATTCAATAAGCTGCTGGGAAGGGTGCGGCATGGCGATCTCATTGCGGGGCGCGACCTTCCCGTCAATGGGGAATTTGGAAAGGAACTTTGATATAGAAGAGGGCGAATCAATCACCTGATGAGAGCCAGATGACGACAGTTTCGCGCCTTTCCGACCTCGACCTTGCAGCCTTGTTGTGTTCGCGCGTGTGCCATGACGTGATTTCGCCTGTTGGTGCCATCGCCAATGGCCTGGAACTCATGGAAGATCCGGAAACCGATGCCGAACTGAAGGCGACGGCGCTTGAGATGGTGAAGTCGTCAGCCAAGACCGCGACGGCAAAACTCAAATTCTGCCGCATCGCTTTCGGCGCTGCGGGTTCTGCCGGGGCTCATATCGATCTTGGTGAAGCAGGCGATGTCGCGCGCAGCTTTGTCGGCGATGAAAAGGTGAAGCTTGAGTGGAATGTGGCGCGTGAGAACCGCCCGAAGCAGGAAGTGAAACTGCTCCTCAACATGCTGCTGATGGCGCTTGCGGGTATTCCCCGTGGCGGCACGGTCACGGTTGCGATGGATGGCCGCCATTTCAGCGTCAAGGCCAAGGGCGAGCGCGCCAAGATCAATGAAGGCCTCGCAGGAGCGCTCAATGGCACCGCCGACATGACAAACCTCGATGCCCGGCTGGTGCAGCCTTACTATGCGCGCATTCTTGCTGATGCCTCAAAGCTGCGTCTCAGCATGGTGATGGAAGGAGACGACACCGTTTCCGTGACCGCAGTGCCGCTGGAAAACGCGGCGGCCGCGTAGCCAACAACCGCCTTCAAGCATTTCCCTATGGTCTGGACGCTCAGGCAGTCTGGATAGTTGTGTCTTGGGTGGACATACGCCTGTTGAACCAATAGCTTTTTTGAGAGACTGGGCCTCGGGAGCAATTCATGCCTGCTCCATCGATTTGAGGGGTATCGTGGTGACCACTGTTTTTCTAGACGAGTTGCAGGATGATTTTGGGACATGGCCCATCGCCTATATTCCCTATGGGGGTGCTGATTTCGGAGAAATCCGGGCGGTTGCCGCAGCGGTCGGTGATGGCGATGATAACGCCTATTACGCTGCGTGGAATGCTGCGGCCGACCGGCTGACCGCCGAAGCCGATGCAGTCCTCGCCAAGGGACACACCGCACGAGCGCGGGCGCTCTACCTCAAGGGCCAGTATTTTTTACAACACCTCTTTCCATCTGATCTACGGGGCTCCAGTTGATCCACGCCTGATTGCAGCCTTCCGCAAAGGTGTGGCCGCGTTCGACAAGGGTCTGGCGCTCGGTCCACATCCATCTGTGCCCCTTGCCATTGCTTTCGAGAAGACGCCGCTCCCGGCCTATTTCATTCCGGCGGTGGGATTCGAGTCCGAAGTGCGGCCGGTGATGATCCTCAGCAATGGCTACGACTGCACCATCATGGACACCTATTTTGCCAGCGCGGTTGCGGCCTCGCGGCGAGGATATCATTGTCTGGTGTTCGATGGCCCGGGCCAGGGGACCATGCTCTATGAGCGCTGTGTGCCGCTCAGGCCCGATTGGGAAGTGGTCATCAAAGCCGTGGTCGATTTTGCTGAAAGGCTACCCCTGGTCGATGCCAAGCGCATCGCGTTTTATGGGTGGAGTCTCGGCGGACATCTCGCACCGCGCGGTGCGTCTGGTGAACCGCGCATTGCGGCGCTGATCGCCGATCCCGGCACATGGAGCATCGCGGAAGGATTTCGTGACATCGTGGTGCAAAAGTTCGGCGTTCCGCCAGATGCGGCTGCCGATCTGGGTTCACTGAACCAGGTCATCATTGATAAGATGGATGCGTTCATCCGGGGCAACCGCCAACTGAACTGGAAGGTGGTCCAGCGCGGCTTCTGGGTGCATGGCGTAAATGATCTGCGCGCCTATCTCGCCTCAACCGAACTTTTCACCATGAGGGGACGAGCGCAACTGATCCGATGCCCGACCTTGATCACTCAGGCGGAAGGCGATCCGCTAGGAGCCGACGCCGGTTCCTTCTTCGATGCTCTCACGTGCCCCAAGACGATGATGCGATTCACCGCCGCCGAAGGGGCGGGTGGACATTGCGAGATGGGCAATCGTTCGCTTTTGAATGGGCGTGTTCTCGATTGGCTCGACGAGCAATTCGGGAATCGAATCTAAGCAGCGTCACACGCTGCTGGGCTTCATTCGTGGTGACTTCAGTTTGCCTTGGTGGCGACGATGACCTGTGGTGCGGACTTTTGCAGGGACACCCACTCATTGGCGGCAGGCTGTGACTGGCGCTTCAGATAGATGTAACCCGTCTGGTCCCAACGCAGGATTTCCATGCGGCGGTTGTCGAGCACATAGTCACCCTTGTTGGTGACGACGGTGAGCACGGCATGGCCTTCACGGTTTTCATCGAGAACGACGGTGATCAGAAGCTGGTCAGGATTGAAGCCCAGGTCGACCAAATATTTCTTCTTGAGAAGCACATAGTCTTCACAGTCGCCGGCCGTTACCGGATAGGTCCAGTAATCGGGCTTGTGATAGAGTTCCATGTCCGAGACGGGGCGGATCTTGGTGTTCACATAGCGGTTGATCTGGACGAGATCGTCCCAGTTTTCGGTGCTGATGTCTAAGCGCTTCAACCCTGCCGCCCCGGTACTGGCATTCGGCTTCGCCACGGCCGCAGAAGTCGACATAGCCGACCGGGGGCAGAGCCTTGCCGTAGACGATGGCGCTATCCGCACCCACCGGCGGCGGATCGAAATTTCCGCGAACTTGTTGAACTGAAGGTGACCCTGCCTGCGCCGCGCTTGAAGCAACAGCCGCTATGGCAAACGCCAACACACATACCAAAGAACGAACCCGACCCCACCGCATGAAGAGGACGGTAACGATTTCTTAAGCATGAGGCGAGCGCTTAGTTAATGGATGGTTAACACGTGTGGCGCGCACGCGTGAATTGTGTGGCGGAAATGAGAAAGGCCCGTGCGCATTGCGCTCCGGGCCTTGATGAGTGCGGCAAGAGCAGGGGAATTTCGTGTTCCCGTTGTTCTTGCCGTGTCCCGCATTTCTATCGGGCGATCTTCTTCATCGCATCGCTGCTTCCAAAAAGTCGTACAACTTTTTGGCGCGATGCGCGTGGTTCAGGCGACGTCCATCATGTCTTCGTCGGCACCATGCATCGGCGGAGCACCTTCACGCAGCACGTAGCCACGGCCCCAGACGGTTTCGATGAAATTCTTGCCCTGTGCGGCATTGGCCAGCTTCTTGCGCAGCTTGCAGATGAACACGTCGATGATCTTGAGTTCGGGTTCGTCCATGCCGCCATAGAGGTGGTTGAGGAACATTTCCTTGGTGAGCGTGGTCCCCTTGCGGAGCGAGAGCAGCTCCAGCATCTGGTATTCCTTGCCGGTGAGGTGGACGCGCTGGCCACCGACTTCAACGGTCTTGGTGTCGAGATTGACGAGCAGTTCGCCGGTGTGAATGACTGATTGCGCGTGACCCTTGGAGCGGCGGACGACGGCATGAATGCGGGCGACGAGTTCGTCCTTGTGAAATGGCTTGGTCATGTAGTCATCGGCGCCGAAGCCCAGGCCCTTGACCTTGTCTTCAATGCCGGCGAGGCCGGAGAGAATGAGAATGGGCGTGCCGACTTTCGAAACACGCAATGATTTCAATACTTCATAGCCGGACATGTCCGGAAGATTGAGGTCGAGAAGGATGATGTCATAGTCATAGAGCTTGCCAAGATCGACGCCTTCTTCGCCGAGGTCCGTGGTGTACACATTGAAACCCTCGGACTTCAGCATCAGCTCGATTGACTGAGCGGTGGCTGTATCGTCCTCGATCAACAAAACCCGCATTTCATTCCCCTTAATTCACACCCGTTGCCGGGAATCCTTCACTGGCTTCGTGAGGCGCTTGCTCACGGACACTTAACTCTGTTCATTAAGATAAGCTTAGAAAGGTTAACAAAACCTAAGCCCAAAAAACGCCGTACTTTCAGGGTTTTGCCACCATATCTAGTGAAAATTCCCGCACCCTCCACAACATCTGGTGGAGCGTTCACCGGTACACAGATGACTGACTGCGCGTTCTGCTGGTCCTGGCGGAATTTACCCGCCCTTAAACGTGAGCGTTTAGGATGACCAACCGGTGAACGACTCTCCATTAGGTAGTTGATTCGGGGAATCGTGAACAGAGTCAGCAGGGACACACTGCAAAATAGTTTCTGCGGATTCGAGCTGCTTGGGGCCTGGGGATCATCCTGGGAAGTGGCGTTTGAGTGGCGTTAGTGGCGCCCGTTAGTTGCGTTAAGTGAGGTCTAAATGCGTTCAAGAGAAAGCCTATTGCGGCTCAATAAGTTCCGGGTGGAGGACTGCCGCAGGCAAGTTGCCGACATGGATGTCATGATCCAGGATCTCATGCGCAAGCATGACGACCTCGATGCCCATGTGAAGTTCGAGGAGCAACGCACGGGAGTCTCGGACCCGGCCAATGTGAATTATTCGATGGCGGCGAAATCGGTGCGAACCCGCCGCGACAACATTTTGAAGACGGTCGCCGAGCTGCGCGACCAGCGCGAGACGATGGTCGAGCGCTTCAACGAAGCCGAAGCCGACCTGCGCAAGGTGGAGCTGCTCGTCGAGAAAGACGCGCTCAACTCCAAAAGTCCTATTCCGGCGATCTCGCCCGCGATAGTGCCGAGCCTGGCGCGCTAACAGTTTACTACGACTGGAGAGGGAGGCTCACGCGTCTAGGCGTGGGCCTTCAGCTTTTCATAATAGGGCCACGCTGTTTTTCCCGTCACCCCCGCGAAAGCGGGGGTCTGCGTTTCAAAACAGAGATGCCCGTTTTCACGGGCATGACGGGTAATTGAAAGGTGTTGCGGTGAAGATCCGCTCTACGCGTGGGCCTTCAGCTTTTCGTAATGGGGCCAGGCCTGTTCGGCGATGGCGCGCAGCGCATCGGGCAAAACAAGCGCGGGCTTCGGTTCCGGTTTCGCAAATCCTGTCGACGCCCAGGCGGCATTGTACCAGTGCGGCGCCCAGACGCCGTCGCACGGTTTCGGGCCCGGCTTCCATGACAGCATCGCCGCGCTGTAGGGTATATCGAGCGCCTCGCACAGCCTGCGCAAGCTCTTCTCCGGGTCACGCAGATGTTCATCGGCATCGATGACCGGCGGCGCATGGCCCAGCTTCTGCGCCACGAGATCGAAAATCTCCGCCTGCTCGACAAAGCCTATCGCGTGCAGCGTCACCTCGTCATGCTTCTGCGCATAACTCGCCAGCACTTTCTCAGGTGAGCGAATGAGAAACGCATTCTCCAGCCGCGGAATGAAGCTGCGGTCGAAGCCCTTCACCATGTGGTGCGTCATGTGCTTCTGGTAGAAGATGTTCTTCTTCGCCATGGACTGGCAGCGCGCCGCCACCTGCCTGGGGTCACTTTCCCCGGCGGCCAGAATTTCGGCGCGCATCGGATGCGGCAACCCGGTCTCTTTCAGGTAGGCGGCATAGAACGGTTCATCCCAGGCGATGCAATCCGCCCTGTTGGCGAAGGCATACATCATGGCGGTCGAGATGTTGCGTGGTCCCGACCACATGGCAATGTTGATACTCATTTCAATTGACCTGTAGAGATGAAAAACCAGATGGCGGCAAGGCCAATCGCCACGGCCAGCCCGCGGCGCACAACCACAGCCTGCGGCGATTTCCTGAGCCACCCCGCAAGGCTGCCCGAAAGCAGGGCAATGCCGCTGTGGATGGTGGTGGCCACCGCCACATAGATGGCGGTGAGCAAAGCAATTTCGCGCGCGGGATGATCGGGGATGGTCAGGAACTGCGGCAGGATGGCGGCATAGAACAGATAGGCCTTGGGATTGAGTGCGTTCGACACGAACCCTTGCGCGAAATAGGTGGCGTTGGGTGCGGCGTTCACTTCAGCCCCGGAGGCATCCACCCAGGCATCATAGGCGAGGTAGAACAGATAGAGCGTGCCGGCCACACGCAGCACGGTGATCAGGCCGGGGAAGGCATCGAACAGCACCACCAGGCCGAAGGCCGCGACGGCACCTGCCACCGCAAGCCCGAGCGCAACGCCTGCCACGGCGGCAAGCGCCGACTTCCGGCCATGGGTGGCGCCGAGCACGGCAAGCCATGTCATGTTTGGGCCCGGCGTCAGCTCGATCAGAACGCTGGCGGCAATGAAGGCCCACATCAGAGGTGGCGTGCAGCCTCTTTCGCCGCCAGCGCCTTGTAGGCTTCCGACAGCTTGCGCGTCACGGGGCCGGCACCCGCCCATTCGTCCGTGGACAGAGGATTTCGCACCGGGCGCCCGTCAATCACGCGCACGGGGGTGACGCCGGCAAAGGTTCCGGTGACGAAGGCTTCATCGGCGCCATAGACATCATAGAGCGAAAACTGTTTTTCAAAAGCCGGCATGCCCATCTCGTGCGCCACGCGCAGAAGGGCCGCGCGGGTGATGCCCGGAATGCAATATTGCCCGGTCGATGTCCACAGCTCGCCGCGCCTGACAATGAAAAAATGCGTCGAGTTGCAGGTGGCGACAAAGCCCAGCGGATCGAGCATCAAGGCCTCGTCGGCCCCGGCATTGGCGGCCTGCACGCAGGCGAGGATGCAGTTGAGCTTGGAATGGGAATTGAGCTTCTGGTCCTGCACATCGGGGGCGCCGCGGCGGATGTTCACCGTGTGCAGGGAAAGCCCGTGTTCCATGTGGCCGGGCTTCGGCTCCTTGAATTCGGGAATGATGACGATGGTGGGCGGCCCCACGGTCACGCGCGGGTCTTGATAGGGCGTGGATTTCACACCGCGCGTCACCATCAGGCGCACATGCACGCCGTCCTGCATCTTGTTGGCATCGAGGCAGGCGAAGATGCGTTCGACCAGCGCATCGGGTGTCAGGCCAATGTCCATGAAGATGGCCTTGGCCCCTTCATAGAGGCGCTCGATGTGTTCGCGCAGGAAGGGCACGCCGCCGCCCACCACGCGCAGGCCCTCCCACACGCCATCGCCCAGGATGAAGCCGGAGTCGAACACCGAAACCACGGCCTTGTCGCGCGGGAACAGTTCGCCGTTGACCGAGATCAGGATGGAGGCGTTGCGCAGGTCAAGTGCTGCGTCATGGATGTTGGGGGCAGGGGTGGGGGCGTTCATGCCCCATCATGCGATGGGAGAGCAAAAGAGGGAAGGGTTTTCGCGTTTTGCAATTGTGTGTAGTAAACGGAGGTAATTCATCGACAACAAAGCTCTTTTGCCTTCGATGACTTTTGAATTTCATGAACGCCACAATCCCGATGAGTGGGGGACTGATGACCGAACTTTTGGATAAGTTGGAGAGCTATAAGATTTTCAATTATCTTTACCCAGGATGCTTGTTCTTGGGGGCATGCACCTACTTAGGAATATCAATAGCTCAAGATCAAAATCTGCTCATAACAGCTTTTGAAGCATACTTTATTGGCATGACCATCAGTCGTGTTGGTTCTATTATTGCGAATCCAGTTTTTAAATATTTTGGGCTCGTGAAGTTCAAGCAATATGAAGACTTTGTTCAGGCTGAAAAATTGGATCCAAAAATACAAACACTCAATGAGGAATCAAACACATTTCGAACGGTGTTTATGACTGCGTTGATTGTGTTGGCTGCAGCAGGAATTAAACAAGCAGTAGATGCGGAGCTGATCGCAATTCAAACTATCGAACTGATTACACTGGTGTTAGTTGGTGTGGTTTATGCTCTCGCTTATCGAAAGCACGTCGGATTTATCAAAAGGCGAGTAACTCGAGCTTTGCACGAGTAGTCAGAGAACCAATCTATTCAATCAGTAATTTATTATGGAAGCCAAATTGAGCGAGAGGAGAAATCGCATAAGCCTGCCTTTGTCTAGCGAGTTCTCGTTTAGTTACAAATATTTTCTCTGAACTAATTTGCTGGGAATCAGAAATAAGATTTGTAACTTTAAAAGTACCAGGAACGCTCATGTCGCTCGCTATCACGTCTCCAGTTTTCGTCGTCATCAGCGGAATGCCCTTCTTAAAAAGCAGATCGCGAATTTCTTGTTTGGGATGATCAAACTGGTTTTCATAGTTTGATGAGCAGATAGCTATTGAAGGCTGGGACGTATCAAGAAAGTGGTCGCTGGTGAATCCGTTGTCCGCACCGTGATGAGCCAAAATTAATATGTCCACTTCGTGGATCAAAGAATCGCTTGCAAGCAACTTTGAAATCCTCTCGCTTTCCACGTCTCCTACGCTTAGGACAGAGAAAGTGCTGTGCGCAAAAGCAACACAGTAGATCGGTCGTTCGAGCAGTCCCACTGAGTTGTGCCGGTGTTCCAATAAACATTCCCCGTTCCAAACGAAGACGCGAGAGGCAGGTTGCCAATATAACCTGTATCGATTGATTGAACCCATACAGAAGCTAAATTCTGGCGTTGGTATTCGCGGATTTTGCGCTCGACGTCTAAAGCTTGAGAACCTTCGGGCAAGTAGCCGGGAAGTTCGATCAGGTGAGGTTTCAGAAAGTTGAGAATGAGTTCGAGGTCAGAAGAAGAACAATGGTCTGTGTCCCAACTGGTAACATGGAGTTTATCTACGAAGATTTTGCCGCAATTTTTCAGTTCTTGAAGAACTGAGGGTAGGCTTGAGAGGTTCAATCGCGCTTCGATAAGAGTAAAGGTTTGACCGTCAAAATAAGAAAAAGACGATCCCGCCGAACCTAGTTGGTAAGCTCTAAATCTCGTCATTCTGATGGCCTCTTCAAACCCAAATAGCCGCTGCGAGTGTGTACTTTCGCACAATACTCCAAACCTCCGCCATTGGCGAGTGTTCTTGTTATGTCTTCGTTGAACATAACCCGAATTTTTTGGAATTTTGTTTGGCTTTAGACAGAGCGGGGATTCCGGCTCGCGCCTGCTCTTTGCTCCGGCTTGGCTCGAATGACGGGTGGAAAGATTGCAAGAGATACTTACGCGTCTTCCATTTCGAGCGCCTATTCGAGCACCGCTTCCCGTTGCGCCTGCTTCCCCAGAAACTTCCCATTCGGCTCTTGGAAGTTTTCAACAGCTGGGCCCCGGCTTCTCGCCTTGGCGAAGCTGAAGCTTCGCTTCGGCGTAGCCAGGTCGCCGGGGTGACGGAAATAGACGAATGGGATTGCCGCGTGGATGGCGCGGCGGTGCAGGTTTGCGTGCTTCCCAAATTCCGTCGCGGTGGTTCATGCCGTGCATGCAGGCCGGGCAGGCGTTTTCGCTCCTGTCTCAGGTGAACCGTTAGGGTGGCAGCGCGTTGTTCCTGCAAGCGGAGCCAATCTCCGCATCAACATTCAGGAGATCAACATGAAGATCATTTCGCTTTCACTGGCCATTGCGGCCGCCCTCAGCTTCGCCCCGATCGCCGCGCAGGCTGGCGCGTACTCGTCTTGCAGCGTTGACCGCGGTTCGTGGGGCAACGCCATGGAATGCCAGAACCCGAATTTCCCGCAGGGTACGCGCTAATCCACCTCATCTCAAAACAACCCCGGCATTGAAAAATGCCGGGGCTTTTTTTGATGACGCGCGTGAGTTTACGCGTGAGAACACAGCCCACTCCGGGATTTGGATGACCCGGAGCAGGCTGTGTCTGACGCGCAGCGAGGGAAGCGCGCGTGACTGTGTATTACATGTCCTTGAAGGCACCGGCCTGACAGGCGGTGTTGAAATCTTCGTCGGTGAATGTGCCTTCCGTCTTGGTCTTCATGCCCATCTTGGTCATGCGGTCCATGTAGGGCTTGGCCTGGTCGCCCGTCCACTGGGCGCCGGCGCCCACATTGGCACTGTTGCGCAGCGCGTTGCAGTCACCGCCGCTGCCCGCGGCATAAGCCAAAGTTGGGGTGAGCGCGGCCATGGCGGCCACGAGAATGAGCTTCTTCATGAAGTCCTCCGATCTGGGTTTGTTGCACTTTCTTAATGCGGTGGTTGAACCCATTTCGAGCGGGAAAGGTTCCGGAAAATCACTGCTTCGTGATTGTTATTATTCGCCAGCACTTTACGCCCACTTTTGTACACTAGGCGTCTTCCTTCTCGCGCGGCTTCTCGCGGGATGCCGCCAGCGCGGCTTCCTGCTGCGCCTGGTCATCAGCGAAGACGCGGGCAATCTCGGCGCGTGACTGGCGGGCGAGATCGATGAGCTGCTTCTCGTCATCGCGCTCGACCTTGGCCTGCTTCCTGAGGAACTTCTCATCCAGCGTGCGGAACAGCTTGGTGAGGCGCATCGCATCGGGCTTGGAATGGCCGAAGGCGAGCAGCACATCATGCCCCATGTCGAGCGACGAGCCGAAGACCTCGCGGTAGACATTGGTGACGCCCATGCGGAGCAGCTCCTGCGCGTGGGCGCGGTCAAAGGCGCGCGCGAAGAGCTTGAGATGGGGGAAGTTGGTCTGCGCGATCTTCACCAGCTCGCCGGTGCGGTCTGGCTCGTCAATGGCGATGATCAGCGCCTTGGCCTCGCGCGCGCCCGCGGCCTCGAGCAGGTCAATGCGCAGGGCATCGCCATAGAACACCTTGAAGCCGAACTTGCGCAGCGTGTCGACCTGCGATGAGTCATAGTCGAGCACCACCGTCTTGATCTTCTGGGCGTTGAGCAGGCGGCCCACCGTCATGCCGAAGCGGCCGTGGCCGGCGATCACCACATCGGCGCCATCGGATTCGATCACATCGGCGGCGCGGCCATCGCCAAAGCCCTCATAGCGCGGCTGGACCAGCTTGCGGTCGACCATCATCAGCAAGGGTGCCGCGGCCATCGACAAAGCGACGATGGCGGTAAGCACGGCTGCGGTGTGGACCGCGAGCAGGCCAAGCCCGGCGCAGAAGGCGATCAGCACGAAGCCGAATTCCGAACCCTGGGTCAGCGCGGCGGTGAAGAACAGGCTGTCGGGCTTGTTCATGCCGTAGAAGCGGGCCGCCCCCCACTGCACGGCGTATTTGAACACCATGAAGCCGACAAGGCCAATGAGCAGCGGCACGGCCTCGGTCTTGAACAATGTGAAATCAATCTCGGCGCCGACGGCAATGAAGAACAGCGCGAGCAGCAGGCCCTTGAAGGGCTGCAGGTCCATGTCGATCTCGTGGCGGTATTCGCTGTCGGCCAGCACCACGCCGGCGAGGAAGGCGCCGAGCGAGGCCGAGAGGCCGACAAAGCCCATGAGCAGCGAGATCGCCACCACGATCAGCAGCGACAGGGCGACGAATACCTCGCGCGATTCCGCCGCGGCGACGATGCGGAACAAGGGCCGCATGATGTAGCGGCCGGCAAGCAGCACGGCGGCCACCGCCGCAACGATGGCCAGGGCGTGGACCCAGACAGGCGTGTGGGCGAAATAATTGAGGCCGTGGGCCTGCGGTGCATCCGATACGCCCGCCACCAGCGGCAGGATCGCCAGCATCGGGATGATCGAAATGTCCTGGAACAGCAGCACGGCGAAGACCGACTGGCCGGCGGGCGATTTCAATTGCCCGGTCTCCTGCAGGGATTGCAGCACGATGGCGGTCGATGACAGCGACAGCACGAGGCCGATCACCAGCGCTTCCTGCCAGTTGCCGACGACGAAGTAGCCGCCGATGCCGATGACCAGTGCGACACCGATCACCTGCATGACACCGAGGCCCAGCATCTGGCGGCGCAGGTCCTTCAGCTTGTCGAGCTCAAGCTCCAAGCCTGCGAGGAACAGCATCATGGTGATGCCGAATTCGGCGAAGTTCTTGATGCCGTCGTCCTGCCCGCCGATGAGGTTCAGAACCGATGGCCCGATGATGACGCCGGCGGCGAGGAAGCCCAGCACCGTTCCCATGCCGAGGCGCTTCGACAGGGGGGCGGAAATCACCGTCGCCGTGAGGTAGAGCAGGGACCAGAGCAGGAATTGATTGAGTTGCATGCCCCCATATGGGGGCTCGGCTAGTGGGCCGTCAATTCATCGTGGCGTTTTTCGGGGCTGAAGCGGATGACGATGGCCAGCGCCACCGCGACGACGCCTGCCACAAGAGCGAGCGCATAGCCGTAATTTCCGCCATTGGCCGCGGCGATCTTGGCCTGGAAGGGGCCGTTATACGAGGCGAGGAAATTTCCGGCCTGGTAGATGAAGGCGGGCAGCGTGGCGCGCACCGCACCGGGCGAAATCTCATTGAGGTGTGCTGGCACCACGCCCCATGCGCCCTGCACCGAAATCTGCATCACGAAAGCGCCCACCGCCAGCAGCAGTGGTGTTTCCGAGAAGGCCCAGAGCGGCAAAGCGGGCAGCGCGATCAGGCAGGCGATGGTGATGGCATTGACGCGGCCGATCCGCTGCGAGAGTGCGCCGAAGAAAAGCCCGCCGACAATGGCGCCGATATTGGCGACGATGGTGATCCAGCTCACGGTCGGCGGATCGAACTTGTGCTGGACCTTGAGGAAGGTGGCGTAGAGATCCTGCGTGCCGTGGCTGAAGAAGTTGAACAGCATCATCATGATCACGGCATAGATGACGAGGCCCCAATTGGCGTTGATCGATTGCCACAGCGTCGGCTTGTTGCGCGCGCGGCGGCGATGAAGGCCGGGCTTTCATCAACGTGGCTGCGGATGAAGAGGACGAGAAGTGCTGGAATGATCGAGAGCAGGAACATGGCGCGCCAGCCGAAGGTGTAGTCGCCGAACTGGCGGCCATAGAGCAGGCCGTAGGCCACTGAGGCGAGCAGGAAGCCTGACGGATAACCCGCCTGCAGGAGACCTGACACAAGCCCGCGGCTTTCCTTGGGGATCGATTCCATCGCCAGCGAGGAACCGAGGCCCCATTCGCCACCCATGGCGATGCCGAAGAGCAGGCGCAGCACGAGGAAGATTGTGCAGGCTTGGCGCGAAGGCAGCGAGTGCGCCCAGCACCGAGAAGCTGATGACGTCGAGCATCAGTGCGGGTTTCCGTCCCCATTTGTCGCCGATGCGGCCGAAGATGAAGGCGCCAACAAAGCGCATCGCCAAGGTGAGGAACAGCGCATAGGACACGGCCGGCACATCAACGCCGAATTCCTTGGCAATATCGGGAATGAGGAAGGTGAGCAGGAAGAAGTCGAAGGCGTCGAGAGTCCAGCCGAGATAGGAGGCCAGCACGGTTTTTTTCTGCGCGGTTGTCAGGTTCATGCCGTCCTCCAAAATTTTCTTGAAGGATAACAGCAATCGATTCCGCTTCGCCAATGGCAAAAAGCCGGATTAACCGGCTTTAATATTTTAAGGATGCCTAAATTCTACTGGCGATATTGCTGGATGCGTGTGGTGCGCAGGCCGGCAAGACCATGCTTGTCGATGGAGCGCTGCCAGCCGAGATATTCCTCAACCGTGAGCGTGTAGCGATCGCATGCCTCTTCGAGGCTGAGCAAGCCGCCGCGCACCGCCGCGACGACTTCCGCCTTGCGGCGGATCACCCACCGGTGACTTCCGGGAGGTGGTAGATCGGCGATCGTCAAAGGACTGCCATCGGGCCCGATGACGTAATTGACGCGTGGACGCAACTGACCATTCATGTACGCATACTCACAAACTGACCTTGCGGAAGGAAGCGAAGCAACCGCCGCACAAGAACCAGATTGCCACGTTGGGCTTAAAAATGGCCTAAGTGGATATAAACAAATTGCAAATTGCCCGCCTTGTCTGGTTCAATTCGGCACATAAATGGGGTTTTCCCGGTCGCTTGCGCGGTATTCCATTAAGGTTGTAAGGAAGCGCCCATTGAAGGTTGCGCCACTTTGAAGATCGACACCCGCATCATGGACCTGGTCCACGAGGCGATGGGCCTGCCGGGAGATCCGGCATCCCACCGCGTCGTGTGCGCGATGTCGGGAGGCGTGGACTCATCGGTGACAGCAGCCCTGCTCAAGGTGGCGGGCTATGACGTCGTCGGCATCACGCTGCAGCTTTACGATCATGGCGAAGCGATCCGGCGCAAGGGCGCGTGCTGTGCAGGGCAGGACATCCATGATGCACGGCGGGTAGCCGCCGCCCTCGACATTCCGCACTATGTTCTCGACTTTGAATCGCGCTTCAAGGACAGCGTGATTTCAGAGTTCGCCGACGCCTATGTGCGCGGTTCAACACCCATCCCTTGTGTCCGCTGCAACCAGACCGTCAAGTTTGCCGATCTCCTGCAGCGCGCACACGATCTCGACGCCAGCGCGCTGGTGACGGGCCACTATGTCGAAAGCCGGGTTTTGGCAGACACCGGTCACCGTGCGATGTTCACGCCTGCCGATGTGGCGCGTGACCAGAGCTATTTCCTTTTTGCGACGACACAGTCGCAGCTCGACTTTCTGCGTTTCCCCCTCGGTCTTCTGACCAAGCCGGAAGCGCGCGCGGTTGCCGAACAGCTTGGACTTGTGGTCGCGGCGAAGCCCGACAGCCAGGACATCTGCTTTGTGCCGGATGGGGACTATGCCCGCATTGTGAAGGCGCTGCGGCCAGAGGCCGTGCGGCCGGGCATCATCGTGAATGAGCAGGGCGATGTATTGGGCCACCACGACGGCATCATTCACTACACCATTGGCCAGCGCCGTGGGCTTGGGCTGGGCGGCGGTGAACCGCTTTATGTCTTGAGGCTCAATGCTGAAGCAGCGGAAGTTGTTGTTGGCCCGCGTGAGGCGCTGCGGCAGTCCGACATTCCTGTGAGCGATGTGAACTGGCTCGGCAGCGTTGCCCTGTCTGAAGATCCGCAGCCGGTTTTTGCGCGCATCCGTTCCACGCGCGCGCCAGTTCCTGCCAGTGTGCGGCGCGACGGAGCAGGGGTGGTGCTCACGGTCGCCGACGGCGAGTACGGGGTTTCGCCCGGACAAGCTGCAGTGTTTTATGCAGGGCAGGGCCCGGGCCAGCGGGTGTTGGGTGGCGGTTTTATCGCCATGCAAGCACCCCGCGTGCAGTTCTCGCGCAACCAGGCCCTGGCCCTTCATGCCTAAAGGGCGCAACCTCGCTCAAAAATATGCTGGTTTGGCGCGGCCGCTGATGTTCCTGCGCCAATACATGACGAAGCCCAACAGCGTTGGGGCCGTGGCACCGAGCAGCAAACGCCTTGCCAGAGCGATGATCGAAGAATTGCGCGCTGACCGCGGTCCTGTCATCGAGCTTGGCCCCGGAACCGGGGTCTTCACGCGCGCTTTGCTTGCCTCGGGCCTTGCACCGTCGGATCTTCTTCTTGTGGAAGCAAATTTCAAATTTGCCGACCATTTGCGGCGGCAATTGCCGTCGGTGAAAGTGGTAGAGGGCGACGCTGCCGTTCTTCCTGATATCGTGGCCTCTGAAAATCTCCCGGCCGTTCGCTTTGTCATTTCAAGCATCCCGTTCCGCAGCCTGTCGCGTGATCATGCTGCACGGATTGTGACAGCCATTGGGCAGATACTCGTGTCCGGAGGAACGGCGGTTCAATATACCTATTCGACAGTGCCGCCTTTCCCGCCGGATGCAGCGCGCCGCGCTGGCCTCGTGGGACGGCGTTGCGCGCTGGTTTTCGCCAATCTGCCACCCGCTTATGTTTGGCGGTATGACAAGCACGAGTGATTGCGCCGTTCCATGGCCTCTCCTATAGTTTCCGGCAAAAGGCGGGAGGTCGTGTGGCCAAGATTCAATTGAAGCCCAATCTCGAACGCGAGATCAAAAAGGGCATGGCATGGTCGGTTCACGCCTTCACCACCAGCGGCATCGTTCTCGGCTTTTTGGCCCTTGTTTCGGTTCTGAAAGGTGATGCGGTTGCCGCCTTCATGTGGCTGGGCCTTGCTCTCTTTGTCGACGGGATTGACGGCACGCTGGCGCGGCGCGCCCGGGTCAAGGAATACACGCCGAATTTTGACGGCAGTTCGCTTGATCTGGTGATTGATTTCTTCACCTATGTCGCGGTGCCCGCACTGATGATCTACTGGTTCAACATGGTGCCGGTGCCGTTCTTCTTTTCCGGACAGACATGGAGCCTGATCTGCGCGGCTCTCATCATGGCGGTGTCGTGCTACACCTTCGCCAATGTGAACATGAAAAGCTTTGACTATTACTTTGTCGGCTTTCCTGCGATCTGGAATGTGGTGGTTCTCTATTTCTATCTCTTCAACACGGGCTGGCTGATCAATTTCATCACCATCATCGTGCTCAGCGTCCTGACCTTCGTGCCGATCAAGTTTGTCCATCCGCTGCGAGTGACGCACTGGCGCAACATCACCATTCCCATGACGGTGGCCTGGGCGGCCCTGACGCTGAGCCTCATCATCTCGGGCCGAAGCCCGGACTTTTCGGACTGGCTCTATAAACTGCAACTGCTGCTTTTTGGCCTGGCGTCGCTGTATTTTGCGCTGATTTCACTGTGGCGCACCTTCGTCCTGGGCAACAAGGGCGAGGAAGAAGAGGAGGGCGAAGCTCCGGCTTCGACCTGACCTTGCCTGCCTGACTTTGGCTTGACTTGGCCACCCCCCTTTACCTATACGGGCGCTCACCCTGGCGGGGTAGCTCAGTTGGTTAGAGCACGGGAATCATAATCCTGGGGTCGGGGGTTCAACTCCCTCCCCCGCTACCATTTGGGGCATGCTTGCCTGCCGCACATCGGCATTATCGATTAGCCGCTCAAACATTATGTATTTTCCTGATGGCGCCAGCGGAAACTGGGTCACTTTCTTGGGGATGACCGTGAACTCAGGAGATATTTCCTCGGCGATCAGCCTTTCCAGTGTTCCCTCAGGAGCAATAAAATCCGGAGCGAAGCCCTCGTAATGGAATTCGATGGTATCCTTTGTTACCTGAACAAGCTTGAAGCGCTTGATGCCCAATCCTGTCGTCTTGATCGCTCTAAGGTGGGGCAAGATGCGGCCGCCGCCAGGCAGATGAAAGATCATTCTTTCTCGGCCATAAATCCGCTGCAAGGAAATTTGGCCTGGCTCGCACGGAGAGTTGCGCGTGAAACGAACCATGTCTCCAAGGTCGTAGCGGATCAGCGGCATAGCCGGATTAGAGATGACTGTTACGACAACACGGCCTAGTTCGCTCTCTTGAGCAGGGGTATCTCTTTCGTTCAAAATCTCCAGATATACGTTACGATGTGCCAAATGGTAGTTTCCACAGTCCGGACATTTTGCTGCAATGATGCCGGTTTCTGTCGAGCCATAAATGTCCAAATGAGAGCAATGGGGAAGATTGCCGACAAGCTGGCTGAAACGGTCTGAGATTGCTTCAGTTAAGGTGATCACAAGTGACAGAAAATCGTGACTTAAAGGCATTTCGAGAAGACTTTGAATGGTAGAAGGTCTTGCCCTTAGCAAGCTGGGATGTTTCTGTTGAACAAATGCTTCAATGTGATCGCTTTCCAGACTGTATAGTCTGTATTTTTCCGCTCCCCCCGCAGAGATTTCGCGCTCGATGGTTCCGGCCGGATGTACGTCATCGGGCCGTATGAAAGACAACTGTGTTTTGTAGGCCTGCAGATTCCAAGGTGCTTTGAGTCGGTCGGTTTCCATTTGGTTTACGGTGAAATGGCTTGCGGATTTATAGACAGTGGTGGGAAATCCGGTTGAACCCGCGGTTGCCTTCGTCAAAATGCGACCGGCCCATTGAGGCAGATTGTCAATCCTCAGCTTCTGCGACAGCGCTTGCACCGTCGCCTTGCTTGTAATCGGTATGTCCTCAAACCTGACAGTCTTCCCCTCCCGCAACTTTTGGGCCCATGGCAGATCGCGGTAGTAGGGTGAAAACCGTGCAGTAAAATTAAGACAGGCTACAAGTTCCGAATTTCTGCTCAGATGAATGTCATGTGAAGACGAGATCTTCATCGAGCCAACTTTTTCCCAATTCGCCTCCCTGACATGTGTTGATCACCGACAGGCCTGAATGGAGCTTTATCAGGGTCCTTGTGCCAAACCAAATTGAGAAATTTGTCAACCCGTTGGGGCCAGCGCAAATATTGTCGCGGCTCAATGTAGAGAACTGATCACATCGGTGGCGCGATGGTGATTGATGGATCGTATGTAATGTGCTGCACCATCTTCGACTTTTTGCCCATCGCTTCGCCGTCGATGATCATGACAGCGGGCAGGCCATCATCCGACTTATAGGCGGTGATGTGGCTGGACGCCTTGATGCCCATGGCTTCGGCGGAGGAATCGAAAGAGTAGCCGGTGTAGTTCTTGCCTTCGAATTGCTGCGAACCCAGGCACTGTACGTTCTTGAGATTGGCCATGCCGGTATCCATGCCAGTCTTGATCGATTGCGACATCATGCCGGAAGCGCTAGCGGGCATGGCCATCCACTTGCCGCCCATCTTCATCCACGTTCCCTGCTTCAGCATGACGGCCTCCATCTGCGGCGACTTCATGTGAAAACTGTTGGGGAGGATGACATCAGCCTCCATTTTCTGGCTCATGCCGCCCATGTCGGTATCCATCGTGACATGATAGGGACCAGCCTTGAGATGGGCCTGCATCATGGCCTGGATCTCGCCGGTGCAATCGGCATGGGCCGTGGTGCTTAAAAACCCGAGGGCTGTGGCCCCGGCCAGAATCATCTTCATATGTATCTCCGCTCAATGCGCCCCGGATGCTGGATACCCAGAGTCTTTAACATCGGCAAGCCGGTGGCTTAAGGTTAACTGTCATGGCATGGGCCATGCACGCCATGATGGAGATGACGTTGCCTTGGGCCTTGTGGTCTAAAATGGAACAATAATTGCCATGGTTAAGGCAGGAACATTGGATCAGGCTTTGAAGGATGCGCGCCTGCTGCAGGCGGCGCAGCTTGAAGCCATGGTCAATGTGCGGGATGCCCGCGTGTTGAGACTGGAAGCGTTGCGCGACAGCCTCGCGCCAGAGCTGCGCCAGCGCGAAGAGCTGGGTGACCTGTTTGAGCTCAATGTGCAGGACGGCGACCGGCCCAAGCTGTGGCTTGACCTCATATCCGTCGTTGAAATGGAACCTGATCCTGGAACTTACCGGCTGATGCAGGACCGCAACAGCCACAGGGAGATCCTGTTCGAAACCAAGGATGCCGCTGAAATCCACCAGAGGGTGATCCAGCATGTGGCCCACCGGGTGGTGGAGCGTGAACGCCGGGCAGCGGGTTTTGCGCCAAAAAAACTGAACGAGACACGCCGCTATTCAGTAGGAGAGATGGTGTTTGTCTGGTTCAGCGGCTTTGCCTTCGGGCTCTTGATCCTGCTGGCCTATGCCTTGGCGACAGGTGAGCTTCGGTTCTGAAAATCGGGCTTCATGACGGTTTGCTGACGGCTGTCGCAAGCCATTTGTCTATTCCAATGCCGGTTACATTCTGAAACAGCATGTGATTTCCTCGCTGGAACAGAGGCTTGGTAAATTACCGCAGAGGCTTCTTAAGGGTTGAATCGCGTGACTGGGACACTGGCATTGAATCAGGCGGCGGACGTACTTGCGCTGGTGAAGACACCAACGCTCAATCAGAATCTGCCGCAACGACTGGCTGACTTTTCAACTCTTGCTGAAGGGGTTGATTACGCCGCGCAAGGTGTCACCGGATTCAATTTCTACTCGGGCCGTGGCGCACTTGAGCATGTGCTGCCGCATGCAGAAATGCGCAAGCGTGCGCTGATCCTGGCGCGCAAGTTTCTTTCCACCGGATTGAAGCGGCTTGACCGCGTGGCGATCGTTGCCGAGACGGGACCGGATTTCGTCATCACGTTTTTTGCCTGCCAATATGCCGGACTAATTCCATGCCCGGTTCCCTACAGCATGTATATCGGTGGCCGCGAAGCCTATGAGCAACGCATCGCTGGCATGCTGCGCGCTGCTGATGCGCATTGCATCGTAACACCCGCTGAACAGTTGGAGAGCGTCAAGGCTGCCGCGGCGCTGGCGGAAGTGGAATTCGTTTTCACGCATGAAGAGCTGGCGGCACTGCCGGAGTCGATCGCCAAGCTTGTTGGTTTCGGCGCAGACGACGTAGCCTATATCCAATACTCTTCCGGTTCGACCTCTGCGCCCAAGGGTGTGCTGATTTCGCAACGTGCGATCATGGCCAATGCGCGTGGAATGCTGGTGTTTGGCACCAGCACCAAGCCCACCGACCGTGGCTTCTCGTGGTTGCCGCTCTATCATGACATGGGGCTTGTCGGTTTCTGTCTTGGCCCATTGATGTCGCAATCGAGTGTCGACTTCTTGGCGACGACGGCTTTTGCGCGGCGTCCGGGCCTGTGGCTGAAGCTCATTTCGGAGAACCGCTGTTCAATCTCTTTCGCGCCTACATTTGGCTACGATCTCGCGGCGAAGCGCATCGGTGCTGATGCGGCCAAGCTTGATCTTTCCTGCTGGCGCGTGGCCGGCATCGGCGGCGACATGGTGCGGCCTGACGTTCTGAATGAATTTTCTAAAGCGCTTGCCTTAGCTGGTTTTCCGGACACGGCCTTCATGCCTTGTTACGGCATGGCGGAATCCACGCTTGCCATTTCATTCCCGCGCAGCGGCACAAAAGTGCGTGTCGACTATGTCGACAAGAAAGCCGTGCGCAACGATAACAAGGCTGTGCCTTTGCCCGCAGATGCACCAGATGCGCGGGGCTATGTGGTTTGCGGCCGCATCATCGCGGGCCATGAGCTTGAAGTGCGCGACATCACGGGACGCGTGCTCGGTGAACGACAGATCGGCCGCATCTTCGTGCGTGGCCCGAGCATCATGAGCGGTTATTTCCACAATGAAGAAGCCACCGCCGAAGTGATTGACGAGCAGGGGTTCCTGAATACCGGCGACATGGGTTACCTGCTCGACGGCGATATCGTGATCACGGGCCGCGCCAAGGATCTGATCCTGCACAATGGCCGTAACATCTGGCCGCAAGATATTGAGTGGGCGGCGGAAAAGAATGGCGATCTGAAATCGGGCGACGTTGCCGCCTTCGCGGTCGAGGGCTTAGATGGCATCGACCATGTTGTGGTTCTGGTGGAATGCCGCAGCCATGATGCCGCGGCACAGGATGAACTGCGGCGTGAGGTTGGCAAGCTGGTGCATCAAGGCTCAGGCGTTGACTGCCAGGTCATTCTGGTGGCGCCCAAGAGCCTTCCCTTTACTTCGAGTGGCAAGCTCTCGCGCGCCGGTGCGCGGACGAAGTATCTCGCTGGCGAGATGACTGTCATTGCCCCGCACAGCATCTAAGCCTTCAAAGAAAAAACTTCGTGTTGCACTGACCGGAGCCACCGGTTTCTCGGGTCACTTTGTCTTGGCGCGGTTGCTCGAGGCAGGCCATGACGTGGTGGCGCTGGCCCGGCGGCCTGAAGTCCTGAAAGGCAAGACCGAAAACATTGTTGCCGGTGACCTGGCCAATGAGAAGGCATTGGCACAGCTGGTCGAAGGTGCAGATGTGGTGCTCCATGTTGGCGGCGCCACGGCAGCTGCCAACCGGCGGGGTTATTTCGAAGTCAATGTCGAGGGGACGAAGCGGCTGTTTGAAGCTGCGCGCAAAGCTGGGGCAGGGCGGTTCATTTTCATTTCTTCGATCGCGGCGCGTGATCCCATTTCAGACTATGGCGCCAGCAAGGAAGCGGCGGAAGAGTATCTTCTGCCATTCGATGGCCAGAAAATCAGTGTCTTGGCGCTGCGGCCGCCGGTCATTTACGGCCCGCGGGACAGGGCGACGCTGCCATTGTTCAAGCAGCTGCAAGCGCCGGTTGCCTTTGTTCCGAGCGGACGCACATCACGCTTTTCCCTTCTTTTTGTCGAAGACTTTGCCCGCATCCTCTGTGATGCCGTGAGCAATGAAAGCCACGGGCTCTATGAGCTCGATGATGGCAGCGGCGGCTATGACTGGCATGAGTTGGCCAAGGAGAGCCGCGCCGGCACGGGTTATCCCGGACGCCTGGTTTTCCTGCCGCGTGGCTTAGTTGGCTTTGCTGCCGGTGTCGTAGAGAGATTTTCCAATTTCAACGGCAGACCGAGCGTCATCAACCGGCAGAAGGTCAAAGAGCTTTATCACGATGACTGGACGGCCAAAGGGCGGATCTGGCCACTCTCTAGTCCGACCGGTGCAAGAAGCGGTTTGGTGCAGACGGTTGCCTGGTATCAGGCCGAAGGTTGGTTGCCCCAAAAAAGGGGAAAGGCTAGAAGCGCGGCATGACTGAGATTGCTGAAATCATTCCGGTGCTTGTCGATCTGCTCAAGCCATTCAATCCGGAAAACAAGGCGCTGACAGAAGCCACGGACATTCCTGCCGAGCTCAATATCGACTCCGTGGGCGTGCTTGATTTCATCATGGAAGTTGAAGACCATTTTGACGTGGAAATTCCGATGAATGCCGTCGCCAATATCCGCACGGTGGGCGAACTCGCCACCTATGTCCAATCGCGTTTGAACAAGGCCTGATGATGGTTGATCTTCTCGACAAGCACCGCGGCGTCATGGAGCGCTTCCAGCGCATGACAGACCTTGGCATCAATGGCCTTGGCGTCACCAACGACAAGATGGTTTCACCGACACGCGCCATTGTCGGCAACCGTGAAATCATTCTCGCCGGCACCAACAACTACATGGGCATGACGTTTGACCCGCGCTGCATTGCCGCCGGGCAGAAGGCCCTGGCGGAATTCGGCACGGGTACTACAGGCTCGCGCATTGCCAATGGCAGCTTTGCCATACACAAGGAGCTCGAGCGCGAGCTTGCCGATTTCCTCGAACTGCAGCACTGCATCATCTTTACCACCGGCTATCAGGCCAATCTCGGCATGCTTTCCGGATTGGCAGGATCAAAAGACACGATCTTCCTCGACGCGGACTCGCACTCATCGATCTATGACGGCTGCACATTGTCCGGCGCCAAGCTGGTGCGCTTCCGTCATAATGATGCTGCTGATCTCGACAAGCGCCTGTCGCGTGCGGAAAACGACGGTGGCGGTCGCCTTGTCGTGCTCGAAGGCATCTATTCGATGCTGGGCGACCGCGCCCCGCTGGCTGATTTCGTGGAGCTGAAGAAGAAACACGAGTTCCAGCTGTGCGTCGATGACGCACATTCCTTTGGCGTGCTTGGCCCCAATGGCCGCGGGCTCGGCGATGAAGCCGGACTTGCCGATGAGGTCGATTTCGTGATCGGCACCTTCTCCAAGAGTGTCGGCGCGATTGGCGGCTTTGGCGCGGGCAACCATCCGCTGTTTGAAACGCTGCGCTATGCGATGCGGCCCTACATGTTCACGGCCTCGGCATCGCCGGCTTCGATCGCCACGTCGATCCAGGCGATCAAGATCCTGAAGGCCGAACCGGAACGGCGAACCAAAATCTGGGCCAACTCGGAGCGCCTTTATAAAGGACTGAAGGGGCTCGGGTTTGATATGGGCTGCGATGTTGTCAGCCCTGTGGTTGCGGTGAAAATGCCGGATGAGCTGACAACGGTGGCGAAGTGGGACGCCCTGTTCAAGGGTGGTGTCTATGTCAACATGGCGGTGCCACCCGGCACGCCAAACCGCCTGTGCCTGCTGCGATGCTCAGTGTCTGCAGCCCACACCACCGAAGAAATCGACGAGATCATCTCGGTCTTCCGGCAGGCATTCGCCAGCTAGCGCGGGCTCACGATAAATTCGAATTCAGGTCCGGCAGTGACCTCCAGTGGTTCATTGTCCGGCCCGTCGAAGAATTCGCCGTCCATGACATAAGGTTCGGCGCAGGTGATTTCGAAGGCATCGCCGGAAAAGCTGATGCAGCCGGGCGGAGTTTTGTGCTTTACCCAGCCATACATCAGGGGTACGGCCCAGCGCAGAATATTTGGGGGCGGAAAGGCGACGGCGAGCGCCCGGATGGCGCCCTTGCGTGGACCCCAGAAAGGCTTCGTGCCAAAAAACAAGTGATCGAGTGTGGTGGCTACAAAAAGCAGGTGTGGTCCCTGCACCAACATTTCTTTCGCCTGTGCCACAGTCATCATGCAGGGCCGGTCCAGCCTGGTCAGATCACCGGGTGCGGCTTTCGTGAAAGCAGCACGGGTCAGCCCTCCCGCGATTGTTGCAAAGCTGGCAAGGCTGCCTTTGACTCCCCTGTCATTGTAATCGACCTGGGCCTTGCGGGTAGCAGTCGCCGCTGCGCCAGCGCCAAAGCTGAAACCCAGACGCGGTCCACCCATCTTGGCATTGACAACGCAGACGGTTGAACGCCGTGTCGTCTTGGTGCGGGGCAGAGACGAAATGAAATCGGCTTGTGCACTTATGGAATAAATTCGAAGGCCGATGTCTCCAGCCGTCAAATTGGTGGTGCCATGAGGGAGAATGCAGATTCGAGGGGTGTGATCAAAAACCTTGAGTGTCTCGATCAGGCTGAGAATGGCCTGGATGGTGCCATCACCGGACGAAATGAAAAGATCGGTGACCTTGTCTCTTGCGAGCGACCGGACCGCTTCTTCCAGACCGCCGAATCCCTCTGGCATCCTGCAGGGACACATAGCGGTTGTCTTTGAGCTTCCTGGCAGAGCGCCAGGCCCTTGCCGTTGTTGCGGCCAGACAAGGGATTGATCAGGACGCCGGCGCGCCGCATCAGACGTGATCCGTGCGCGAAAGAAGAGCCAGCGCAATGGCAGCCGCAATGAGAAGGGGTGCCCAAGCCGCCATCCAAGGTGTAACGGCGCCGGTCTCGCCCAACGTCATCGCGATGCCATCTCCCACGAAATAGGCAAAGCCGATTGCAACACCGGCGACGAAGATTCCGCCAAGACCGCCGCCGCGACGGAAGGTCGTTCCAAGCGGAACGCAGATACCGACCATGACGATGGCGATGAAAATGGGCGTGAGGCGTTTCTGCAGCCAGGTTTTGTAGACATAAGCAGGCGCGCACCCCAAAGCCATCATGGCTGGCAAAACTGGTCAGATCCCTGGAGCGTCATTTCTTCGGGTGCGGAGACGCGTTTGTTATCGGCCAGACGCATCGGGCCGGAATAAGCCATTTGTCTGATGCGAGAGGGCGCCTCGCCATTCGAATAATAGGTAGTGACATTGTCCAGCTGCCACTGCCCGTCTTTTTGCACCGCGCTGTCGGCAAAGACCTGCGACTGCAGTTCACCAGTAGGTTCGCGACGGAAAATGATGACATTGTAAAGCGTATCGCCGTCAGACGAAATCCTGTCGGCGCGCATCAGGTCATTGCCGGAGCGAATCCAGATGGGGTCGTTGGCAGCGGTACTGAATTTGCGCGTTGCATAGTCGCCGATGCCCCATTTGTGCAACAGCGGCGCTGCCGCGGGCACGGCTTGGTCCATGATCAGGAAATGGAAAAATCCAATGCCGATGGCGAGCGGCAACAATTTAACAATGAGGCGCGTGGGCGAAATTCCGGTGGCCCAAATGGCCGTCAGTTCATTGCGGTATGACAACTCGGTCATCGCCATCAGCAATGCGAGCAAAAGGCTGGTTGGCAAGAACAGCGACAGTGTCGCCGGCAAACGCAGCGCGCAATAGATAATCACTGCCAGAAGCGGGTTGGAATTGGTGTGCAGGATGTCAGTAGAGGAAGCCCACGACTTCCAACGTCAACACGAAAGCCGAGAGTCCGAGCAGGATCACGAAGAAGCGCATGAGGATCATGCGGCTGAGAAAACGTGCCAGCCTCGACATCAGGCGACCAACTCGAATTCACTGGCTGGCTCAAAGGTCCTGGATGTTTCATTCCATCGGCGGATTCTGACTTTGGTGCTCCATCGGCCGGCATTGCGGTCGATGTCGTAAAGATTCCATTCCGCCAATTGATGATGCGCGGAATTCATCGTGGCGGAAGGCACGCCGACGGCGGGCACGCGGTTGCCGCCATGTTCGAGCCAATGCAGTTCACGCCGGTGGTTGTGGCCGTGAATCACCAGTTCCACCTGCTGGTCACACAGCAGATTACGCAACTTCGGAGCGTCAATCAGACGCCGGAAGTGGGATGAAATACCCGGACCTGGTGGGTGATGAATCATCACAGCGCGATAGAAGCCCTTTGCCTTCAATTCAGCGAGCCGTACCCGCAGACTTTCGAGCTGTGCCTGGCCAAGACGGCCTTCGGCGCTGTGGAAAGGCCGGGGCAGGGCACTGTTAAGCCCGATCAAAGCGATATTACGACGGAGCCTGACATAGGGAAAGGCAAAGTCTTCGTGCATGTCGCCAGCCATGAATGGCTCGAAGAACTTGAGGCTGCGTTCGTGCGCAACCTTGACATAGGCATCATGATTGCCCGGCACAAAGGAAAGCCAATCCGGTTTGCCCAAGCGGTCCATCCATTGCCTGAGCAGTGGAAATTCCAGGGGGCTTGCGATGTTTGCCGCATCGCCGGTGAAGGCGACATGATCTGGCGCCATGGCCTGCACATCGCGCAGAAGAGCTTCACCGACATCGACATCATGGATGTAACGTCTCCGTTGATGCCATGAGATGGAACCCAGAAGCCGTTTGAATCGGAACGAAGCCCATGTCGCGCCCGGAGGCAGGGGGCCAAGATGCAGATCCGAGAAATGAGCAAGTGTAAAATTCACAATGACTTTTCGTAGACGCGATAGGTCTTGTAAATGCGGCTGCCCATGCTCTCCAGCATGTGGCGAATGCGCTTGTTGTCCTCGAGAATCCAGGAGAACTCGCCATGGCTGACGCCGCGGCTGATCACATGGTCAGAAGAATCGCGGATGACGGCCATGGCCAAACCAGCGCCGATGGGACCATCCTGAAATTTCTTCAGAACGCCCATGAGCGGCACCCGGCACGAGCGGGAGCGGCCGCGCATGAGACGAACGGCAAGCTTGGCCCAACCGAAGGGAAGCAGCTTGCCATCCAAACCCTGGAACCATTCATTGATGTTGGCGATGGCCACGCAGAAAGCCGCAGGCTCGCCCTTCCACGAAGCGAAGCGAACGGCTTTCTCATCCAGGAGCAATTTGAAGTTGGCGGCCATCGCCTTCACTTCTGCCTCCGTAAACGGCACGAAACCCCAGTTGTCGCGACCACGCATCATTGAAGATGCGGATCATGACCTTGATCTCTTCATCCATCTTCTTCTTGTTCAAGGGGCGGATTTGCAAATCGCCAGATGACGTCATGCGGTCCACAAGTTTGCGGAGTGCCGGGCTCAGGCCCGACCGGTTGTCGAACTCGTAGGCGTAAAGGTCCTTGACCTTGCTGTAGCCATGCTGTTCCACGCGCTGCTGATAAAAGCGTGGCGCGTGGCCCATCATGGTGTTGGGCATCACGTCGAAGCCATCGATCAGGAGACCTGACTCGTCATTGATCGAAAATGAAAACGGTCCCTGCACCTTCTTCATGCCGTTGCTGCGCAGCCAGTCTTCCGCAGTCTTGAACAATGCTGCAAATACTTCAGGATCGTCCACCGATTCCAGAAAGCCAAACTGGCCGCAGGCGTCATGGTAGCGGTCGAGATGCAACTGATCGATCTGAGCCGAAATGCGGCCCACAGGCTTGCCATCACGTTCTGCGATGAAGAGCTGCGCCTTGGCGTGCTGGAAATAGGGATTTTTCTTTTCACTGAGATGTTCGAGGCGCTCGAAGAAAAGTGGCGCGACCCACTGCGTGTCAGCCGCATAGATTGGAAACGGAACCTTCAAGAACGCAATCTTGTCCTGCTTGTTCTGGACAGGCCGGATGGTGATATGCGACATGACAGGCCACTTCTTTCGCGCTTGATTTCACTCTAAATGGATGAGCGCTACCCAATTGGCAAGGGGCCTTTCTGAAAGGGAAATTCGTGCGCAAGCTCCCCATGAAACTGTTCCAGATCTATGCTCGCCTCAGTCGTGGCAAGACGCTTGGTGCCCGGATCGTGGTCATTGATGACAGCGACCGGGTGCTGCTGGTGCGGCCCGGCTATGTCGATGGCTGGACGTTACCCGGCGGTGGTGTCGACAAAGGCGAAACATTGCGTGAAGCGGCGATTCGCGAGTTACGCGAGGAAGCCGCCATCGAGCCACTGGAGCCACTTCAGTTTCACGGTATCTATTCCAACGAAACGGATTTTCCGGGCGATCACGTCGCGTGCTACGTATTACGCAAATTTCATCAGCATGAGTTCAAGCCGGGCTATGAAATTCGCGAAGCAAAGTTCTTTGCGCGAGGGGCGTTTCCCGCCGGTTTGAGAGCGGGCTCGCGGGCGCGCATCGCCGAGGTGATGGAGCAGGCACCCATCTCGGATCACTGGAAGGCTTGACGGACGGCCCTTGTCCCTGTAACGGGCGCGCCCATGAAAAGGTCATGCCGAGAGCTGCGACGAGCGAAGCCTTTCGCTTAACCGCCCCATCTTTGGGGCACGCAACGCATGCATACGGCCCTGAACATGACCCTCAATCTCACACCTGTTGAACAGAAGCCTTCCGAAACCGCTGCCATTGAAGATCTGCTGGATCAGGCCTTTGGCCTGTCGCGCCATGCCAAAACGTCTTACCGTTTACGGGAAGGCAACAATCCCGTTCCGGGGTTGTCATTGGTCATCCATGATGAAGACGATGGACTTGTCGGCGCCATCAGCTTCTGGCCTATCTCAATTGGCAAGAACCAAACGCCCGCCTTGTTGCTGGGGCCCCTGGCGGTCCATCCCCAGCACCAGAACCAGGGCATCGGCATGGCCTTGATGAAGGAGGGGTTGGTACGCGCCAAGGCGATGGGCCATGACCTGGTGATGCTGGTCGGAGACCTGCCTTACTATGCACGCGTAGGATTCCAGCGTGCGCCGACTGGCCAGATCGAATTGCCGGGACCGGTTGATCCAACCAGACTTCTTTATGTCGAATTAAAACAGGGCGCGTTTTCGCATGCCCATGGATTGGTGCTGGCACCGTGGCGCTGGAAAGAGCTTAGCGCCCCTCACGCCACCATGTCAGCGTAGCAGCAAGCAGCAGGACCGCGAGCGCCAAGAGGCTGGAAGACAGTGCAAACTCCCTGATCGCCAAGGTGCGGGTGATGCCATTTGCGCGCAAGTTCATCCAGCCTGCACCTGCGAAAGGCCCCTTGCTGCTCTGCTTCGAAATCGCGGGCAAACCATCCTGCAGCCATGCGAGCCCGCCACCTGTGGCGGCTGCTGCCGGCGCCAGCTTTGTTGTCGTAGCCACCAGATCGGTTTGCTCGCGGGCATCGCCGCTTCCGGATGCAGCGGCAGCTTCGAGATTTCCATCGCGCAGCAGGTAAAGCCCTTGCTCATCGGGCTTGAATGATCCTTGAAAATGTCCGGGACCGATGTTGATGACGGGTACGGTTTGTGACTTTCCCGAGGGGGCCTGAACCGAAATGGGGTTATAAGTATCGGAGAGACCGTAGCGGTCAATGACCATCGCTTCGCCTTGCTGGTGAGCTGCGAGGCGCTCCTCCTCCAGCTCTGGCTCCTTCATCAGCCAGTGGGCAATGCGTTTCAGCATGTCAGCTTGAGGACCGCCGCCATCATAGCCGCGCGCCCAAAGCCAACCTTGATCAGAGAGAATCTGGGCCACACGCCCCTTGTCGACTTTACGCAAGACCAAAAGTGGCTTGTCTTCGGGCCCTTTCATCAAGACTTCCGTATCCGGATTGTTATCGACCGTTGCATCAATGATGCGAAACCATTTTCCCCAGCTTGGATTGGTGCTGCTCGCACCTTTCAGGCTTTGGGTGACGGGATGGCGTTCGCCCATCTGGGTCAAAAGCGGCTTAAACGGTTTTTCGGTAATATCGCCGGTGGGCTGGGCCGCGAGAACATCCGTGAGAGGTGTTGATGACAACCCATCACCACCGGCAAAGTCTGGCCCTGAAGCAATGAGCAAGGCTCCGCCATCACGTACATAGCTTGATATGTTGGCGATGTATTCGTCCGGCAGAATGGCTTCGCGCTGGTAACGGTCAAAAATCACCAGATCGAAATTCGTCAATTTGTCGATGAACAACTCTTTGGTTGGAAACGGAATGAGCGACAATTCGGCCACCGGCGTGCCATCCTGCTTTTCGGGCGGGCGCAGAATGGTGAAGTGCACAAGATCGACAGCGGAATCCGCCTTCAAGAGATTGCGCCAGGTGCGTTCGCCGGCATTGGGTTGACCTGACACCAGCAGCACCTTGAGCCGGTCGCGGATGCCATCGACCACGGCGACGGCGGTGTTATTGGCGACTGATAACTCGCCCGGACGCACAGCTGCAGAAAACGAGACGATATTTTTGCCAGCGTGACCAATCTCAACTTGAACCTCACCCGCGGCGCCGGGCTGGATAACAAGTTTCTTGGGCTCCTGGCCTGCCTGCGAGATGGTGATGGGAACAGGATCAGTGCCGCTACCCTGATCTTCGACATGAAACTTGATCTGCGCGCTCTGACCTACCAGCGTGTAAGATGGCATGTAATCGAGCACGAGCTTTCGGTCATTCTCATCTCTGCGCCCGGTGATGAGTCCGTGAATCGGTCCTGAGAGCTGTTCTAGCGCCTTTCCTGTCGGAACATCGTGAATCTCACCATCAGTAACCATGATGGCCCCGGCAAAGCGATCACGCGGAATATCGCCGAGGGCGCGATCCAGAGCAGCAAATGCGAATGTGCCATCGTTTTCTGGGGATTCTCCGGAATTGACCGTGGCGATGCGTACTTCAGTGTTACCCAGTTCCTCAATGTGCTTCTTCAGATCCTGAACAGCCTGATCTGTTTGCGCCATCCGGTTACCAAGCTTCTGGCTTTCGGAATGGTCAGCAATGAGCAGGGCGATGTCACTTAACGGTTCGCGCTCGTCCTGATGAATAACGGGGTTGGTCAGCGCGGCTGCGATCAGCAATCCGCTCAAACCGCGGAGCCAGGAGCCAGGCAGGCCCCTCCACCACGAAAAAGCTGTGAACGCCAGAACAAGCGATGCAAAAAGGCCGATCCCGACCCACGGCACGACGGGCAGAAACGTGACATTCACGGCGTGCCAAGCCTTTCAAGTATGGCCGGCACATGGACCTGGTCGGTCTTGTAGTTGCCCGTCAGCACGTACATGACAAGATTGATACCAAAGCGGTAGGCCTGCTCGCGCTGGTTCGGTTCACCTGGAACCATCGCATATAAAGGTTCGCCGTTTTTGTCGCTTGCCCAGGCTGCGGCGTAGTCGTTGGCACCAATAATCACGCCCGAAACGTTGTCGAAGCCCGCTGATTGCATCGCATCAGAACTTTCGACCCACAGCGGTGCTCCCTCATAGCGCCCGGGAAAGTCTTTCATCAGATAGAAGCTCTTGGTCAGCGCGTGGTCCTCGGGCACGGGTTCAAGCGGTGGTACATCGAGTTGCGACACGATGCGCCGCAGAGCTGCGCTGGTGGGTCCGTTGCCCAGATCGGCAGTGCTGTCACGCAAATCGAACAGGATGGTGCCGCCATTCTTGATGTAGTCGGCGATGCGCTGCATGGCCTGCGCATTCGGGGCTTCAGCATCTGCAATCACGGGCCAATAAAGCAGGGGATAGAAAACGATTTCATCATTTTCGATGTCGACGCCACGCGGGTCACTGAGCACGGCCGAGGTGCGGTCGTTCACAAAGTTACTCAATCCCTTGAGACCTTCCCCGGACTCCTGATCGACTTCGGCATCGCCTGTCTTCACATAGGCCAGACGTGTCTGAAGTGCTGCATCAAGCGCCTGCTCGTCACTCGTCGCGGCATCAGCATGGGGATGTGGAGTGAAGCAGAGCAATGCCAGAGCAATGATGAGTGCTGGCTGCGTTCTGGCCCGCAACAAGCCGGCAAGGAAAAGAGTCGCGACGCAATCAACCAAGAAGAGCAAGGCAACAATCATGAAGAGGGTAGGCGCGTAAGCGGTCGTCGCTGCCTGCTGCAGAGGTTCCACGTTTGCTTCTGGCGCCATGGCGAGCAAGTCTTTTGGCTCAAGTCTGAGGTTGACGGAACGGATCTGATTGCCACGCGCGTATAATCCGGCCGGCGTTTGAACTGATGCGCTGGCATTGGCAAGTTGCTGCAGGCTTAGTCCCTTGACATCCTGAGTTGGTGGAATGAGCTCACCCGTACCCGTCATCGTAAGATGCGGCGCAAAATCGCCTTCAGTTGTGGCGGCCTGATTGAATGATTGCGGGTTTCCGGCCGCAGGAGCCAAGTCCGTGAGCCTCTGCATGATCTGTGCAAAGGTGCCGGTCAGAGGCAGGTTGGACCAGTCAGGGTTGGCCGTGACATGGAAGAGAACGATGCGACCTGCACCATGATGGTCTGATGTGATGAGGGGTGTGCCGTCCTGCAGGCTGGCCCAGGATTTGGCCGCGAGATCTGCGTCGGGCTCAGCAAGGACCTGACGGGCGACAGTGGCGTGGCTGTCAATCGGAATACCAGCCAGCGGACTGGCATCGGCGAACGGCTTAATGGCCTGTGGTGTTTCCCAGCTCAATGCGGAACCGAGATTGCGGTCTCCCTCACGGAGTTTGACAGGCAGCAGATCGTCTGTGCCTGCGGCAAGCCTTTGGCCTGCGAAACGCACCAGCAGGCCGCCCTTGTCAAGCCAAGCTGAAACGGCATCATGGTCTTCGGACGAGAGCGTTCCGATATCCGACAAGATCAGCATAGAGAGGCCTGCATCCAGAGCCGTCTTCAATTCGGCGCTATTTTGCGGCGCTGAGACTTCGGCGACGTTCGCCAAGGCGGATTCAACATAGTGGCTTGGGGCCAGAAGAGGCTGGTCGGATGCATCAACAGTGCCTGACATGAACGCCACAGTCTTGCGCCGCCATGTGTCGTCGAGCAGCGATTTGGCTCCGGCGTGGCCTTCGTCCTTGATGTCGATGCTTTGAATCGCGTTGCGCAGCTCCACCGGCAGTGCGATCTTTGCTTGCATATGGTCTGCCCCAGAAAACGTCACAGGTGCTTCGGCGAGAATGCGGCCATCGCCGGCCATGGCTTGCAACGTGGCGGCATCGGGCGCACCCGCCGCATGCAAGACATCAACCGCGATATCACCACCCGCAAGAGCGGGCTTGCCGATTGCCAAAGGCGGACGATGCGCCGGGAGATCAAAAGTCTGCAGTGCTGCTATCGAAGCCAGACCGGATGCAAATGTTTTGCCAGTTCCCGCATCCACGCCGTCGCTGAGCCAGATGATTTCGGACGGCAAAGGGGTCAGACCTTGCAGTTGCGGGAGGAGCTTGTCGCGGCTCGTGATCAGAGCCTGGGGAACCCATGCCCTCAATCTTTTCGCCGCATCATCGGGAGATTCGCCCTTAACAGGTGCAGGGCTGCTGGTGCCGGTGAGAAAGATCACCCGTCCTTCCGCTTCGTCAATCAGATTGAGAACTGCGTCCTGGCGTTGCGGCCAATCACGCGCGGCCGCCCAACCATCATCCATGACGATCAGGAGAGGCCCTTTGCCAGAGGCAAGAATGTGGGTCTTGCGCAAAAATGGGTGGGATACCGCGATGATGAGTAACGCAGCGACGAGAAGCCGCAACAAGAGAAGCCACCATGGCATCTTGTCTGTCGTTTCCTCCTTCTGTTGCAGCGACATGAGAATGCGCAGAGGTGGAAAGGCGCGGACCAAGGGGCGTGGTGGAACGGTGCGCATCAGCCACCAGATCACTGGCAGAGCCAACAAGGCCCAAAGCGCCAGTGAATTTTCGAATGCCAAGCCCGACAAGAACGCGCTCATCGCGTGCCAAGCCTTTGATGCAAGGTGAGGACAGTCTGGGTGAGCGGCTTATCTGTCCGATGAATGACAAACCCAAATCCCGAGCGCTGGGCGATATCCTTGACCGCCTCCCGCTGCTCCATGAAGGCCTTTGCATAATCCTCGCGCAGATCTTGAGTCTTGCGGGCACGCCAGCGCATCGGAAGATCCAAGGCATGGAATTCGATGCGGCCTTCATAAGGGAGGCTCTCTTCGGCAGGGTCGGTGATCTGGACCAGAATGCCATTCATGCCATTCTCGGAGAGACGGTTCAGAGCCTTACGGATGAGGTCAGGTTCTTCCAAAAAGTCTGACACCAGCAACACAACGGACCGTCTTTGAATGCGCCCTGGTGATGGCACGGCACCATCATTTCCCGCCTGCAGCGTGGCCGCGAGACTCGACAGCATATGAGGCCCCGCACTCGCGCGCTTACCGCTTCCCAGCATTCCCACGCGTTCATGCGCCCGCAAAGCCAGAGCAGCCATTGCCAGCCCGAGGGTTTGGGCATGGTTCGCCTTGGTCTGCTCGGCGAGATGTGACTTGAACTCCATGCGCGGCCCACGGTTGACCCAAAGCCACAGGGTGTTGGCTACATCCCATTCATTGTCGCGAATGAAGATTTCGTCGGAGCGTGCACTCTTGCGCCAGTCAATGCGCTGGGCGGAGTCGCCGAAACTGTAGGAACGATAGGCCCAGAAATCTTCACCTGCGCCGGCGCGGCGCAAACCATGGGCGCCCATCATCACCGTGGCGGCGATGCGTTCGGCAGCGACGACCAGCGGCGGCAAAGCTGCACCCAGGCGGCGCGCGGAAAGTTCATTGTGATGGATGGACGAAATCACGCCAGCGTTTTTGCCAGGCTGGAAATGACGTCATTGAGGGTGATGCCGTCGGCGCGCGCCGCAAAATTGAGCGCCATGCGATGCTTCAATACCGGGTCCAGTAGAGCGATCACATCTTCTACGGACGGTGCAAGACGGCCCTGCAGCAAGGCGCGCGCCTTGGCAAGCAACATCAAGCTTTGTGAGGCGCGCGGCGATGGTCCCCATGCCACGGTATCATTGATGAGCTGTGAGGAATCCGGTCCCGGCCGCGCGGCGCGAACTGTTTGCAGGATGGCCTGCGTGACCTGTTCACCGACAGGTACGTCACGTACCAGCCTTTGTGTGGCAATCAATTCGGCCGCAGTCATCACCTGTGTGGCGGGGGCTTCGGAATTTCCGGTCGTTGCAAAAAGCATCTGGCGTTCGGCATCAAGTGGTGGATAGGAGATGTCGATCTGGACCAGGAACCGGTCGAGCTGGGCTTCCGGGAGCGGATATGTGCCTTCCTGCTCGATCGGATTCTGGGTTGCCAGGACGTGAAAAGGCTCGGGCAGGGCATAGTGCACACCTGCCACGGTCACCTGATGTTCCTGCATCGCCTGGAGCAAGGCCGATTGCGTGCGCGGCGAGGCGCGGTTGATTTCGTCGGCCATCACCAGCTGTGAAAAGACGGGGCCTTGCACAAACCGGAAAGCACGTTTGCCGCTGACATCATTGTCCAGGATTTCGGCGCCCAGGATGTCTGCGGGCATCAGGTCAGGGGTAAATTGAATGCGTTTTTCGGAAAGACCCAGGACCGTGCCCAAAGCGGTGGCGAGCTTGGTCTTTGCGAGTCCGGGTGCACCAACGATCAAGCCATGACCGCCGGCCAGAATGGCTATAAGGGCGAGATCGATGACCTGTTCCTGGCCGAAGACGACGGCGCCCAAAGCGGATCTTGCAGCCTTGAGCCGTGCTGCCGTTTCATCCATTGCCATCACTGTCTTATCTGCCATCACCTTGCCCTAACTTTACGACTCAAATCTGGTTATAAACGGTTCAAATGTCTACCACGAACGAACCCATCAAGGGTCTGAATGCCTTGGCAAAAACCAAGGGTCCGCCGCCCGTCCATTTGTGGAATCCGCCCTTCTGCGGAGATATCGACATGCGCATCGCCGCTGACGGGCTGTGGTATTACATGAATTCGCCGATCGGCCGATTGCCATTGGTCAAGCTGTTTTCATCGATAATAAGGCTGGATAATGACGGTCAATATTACCTTATTACGCCTGTAGAAAAATGCGGGATCAAGGTTGATGACGCGCCTTTTCTTGCGGTCCGGATGCGGGTTGAAGGCGAAGGCAATTTGCGTACAATTTTCTTTGAAACGCAGGTTGAGGACGAAGTGGCTGTTGGACCTGAACACCCCCTTCGTTTTAATGACGAACCGGGGACGGGTGGGCTCAAGCCCTATGTGCTGATCCGGCGCAATCTCGAGGCGCTGGTGTCACGCTCCCTGTTTTACGATCTGGTTGCACTTGGCACGGTCGAGGGCGATTGGTTCGGGGTGTGGTCATCCGGGCAGTTCTTCCCGATGAAGCGGGCGGTTGATGTTCAATTTTGAGGATTTCCTTGCCCGGGCCAAAACCCGTCTGCTGTCTCAACCCGAACCAACCCCAGACCGCAGCGATGATGATCTCAACGACACGGCGCGCCTGATTCCCGCTGGTGGAAAGCTGACGGCTGCCGCCGTACTGGTGCCCATCGTCACGCGTGGCGAAGTCACCCTGTTATTGACGCAGCGTCATGCGCGGCTTTCCAAACATGCGGGGCAGATTGCCTTTCCGGGCGGACGGGTAGACGACGGTGAAACCATTTTGGATGCGGCCCTTCGCGAAGCGGAGGAGGAAATTGCCCTGCCGCGTGACGTGACCACCATCCTTGGCTATCTGCCGTCTTATCTCACGGTGACACAGTTTGTGGTCTCGCCTGTCGTGGCTCTGGTGGAGCCGCGCTTTCAACTCAGCCTGCAGCGCGATGAGGTGGAGGAGGCCTTTGAGGTGCCGCTTGCGTTCTTGATGGATCCTCAGAATTGCCAACGCCATGCACGCGAATGGAAAGGCCAGCAACGCTACTACTATGTTTACGAATATGAGGATCGCTACATTTGGGGTGCCACAGCCGGCATGATAAGACGTTTGCATGACCAGCTCTACACGTAGATTGCCCAGCCTCGCCCAAGCCTCGTGGCTCAATGAACCCCGGCTGCAAGCCGTTCTTGCCATCCTGAACCGGGGTGGGGAGACTCGCGTGGCGGGCGGTGCTGTCCGCAATGCCCTGCTCGGCAAGCCGGTGCAGGATGTCGATCTTGCCACGACCCTTACACCAACGGACGTGATGCAACTGGCGCGTGGTGCAGGATTTGGCGTGCATGCGACGGGACTCGAGCATGGCACCATCACTGTGGTGAACCGGGCAGCCGCCTTTGAGGTTACAACGTTGCGGCGGGATGTTGAAACGGACGGCCGGCATGCCGTAGTAGCCTTCACCAACAATTTTGCCGAGGACGCCGGGCGCCGGGATTTTACGATCAATGCGCTCTATTGTTCGCGCGAAGGAAAAATATACGATTTTACAGATGGTTACTCTGATATTCTGAAACGCAGAGTCAGGTTCGTTGGCAAGCCCGATGCGCGGATTGAAGAGGACTATCTCCGCATCCTGCGCTTTTTCAGATTTCAGGCGGCTTATGGAAAAGGCGAGCCTGATCGATTGGGTCTCGCCGCCTGCAAACGCCACAGAGCGGGGCTTGGCAAGATTTCTGCCGAGCGTATCCGCCAGGAATTGATGAAACTTCTGGTCGCCCCGCGTGCGACAGAAACGCTGAAGGTGATGGCCGAGACCGGTATTCTAAAGGTGGTCTTGCCCGCGAGCGAGCAATGGCGGGTGATCAAGCGATTGCCGCCTGACAGCGTCTTGCGTCTTTTCGTATTGTCACGTGAGCCAAAGGGGCTGAAAGAGTTGTTGCGTCTTTCAAATGTGGAAGCCGACAGGATCGACGCCCTAACCAAGGCGCCGCATGTTTATCCGAACATCAAAGAACAAAAACAGCGCGCACTCTTTTACAAACTTGGCCCACACCCACAGCATTGGGGCGATGCAGTTCATCTCAGCTTTGCAAAATCGCGTGCGACGAAAAATGATCGGCGCTGGAAAAAATTACTGACCCTGCCAGACCGCTGGCCTCGTCCTGCGTTTCCCTTGTCAGGTAAAGATTTGATCGAACAGGGATTTGCTTCGGGGCCTGAGCTTGGGACCGTTTTGCAAAAGGCGGAGAAGCGCTGGATTGAAAGTGATTTCGTCATGAGCCCACAAGATCTCCTTGCCTTTACCGAAAGCCAAAAGCATGCCACCTGATATCATCGTATTACGGTCCTCAGGACCCGGCGCCCCCAAGGTCGAAGTTGCCAAACCTGTTCCCGAAAAACTCGTGGCAGGAAATCCCGTCACGCAAACGTGGAACCATTTTGTTGGCGAAGATGAGCGACTCTATTGCGGAATTTGGGAATCTGCCAAAGGGACCGTGAAGGTTTCCTATGATGAATGGGAGTTCTGTCACTTCATTCAGGGAGAGGCCGTTCTGACACGGGATGACGGCAAAAGCTGGCGCCTGCAAAAAGGCGATGCCTTTATCATTCCGGCGGGTTTCAAGGGCACATGGGAGACGGTGCGCAAGGTGAAGAAGCACTACGTGATCCTCTTGCCAAAGAGTGCAGCATGAGTGGAATCCTGATCACAGGCGCTGCCAAGCGCATCGGACGGCAGCTAGCCATCGACCTCGCGGCAGCAGGCCACGATATTGCAATCCACTACAATGGCTCGCAGCCTGAAGCAGAAGAAGTTGCCAAAATCATCCGCGACATGGGACGGCGTGCGTAATTATTCAGGGCGATCTTGCAGATGCCGACATTGGTGACCGGTTGATCAAAGGCGCGCATGCGCAACTCGGAACACTTGATTGCCTGATCAACAACGCTTCGATTTTCGAGGTCGATGAAGTCGGGCAAATCTCGCTGACCAGCTGGCAGCGGCACATGGACATCAACCTGCGTGCGCCGATCATGTTGTCGCAGGCCTTTGCCCGTCAATTGCCTGAAGACCGGCATGGCAACATCATCAATATCATTGACCAGCGGGTGTGGCGGCTCAATCCACGCTTCTTCTCCTACACGCTCTCGAAGTCGGGGTTGTGGACTGCGACCCGGACTCTGGCTCAAGCGCTTGCGCCGCGGATTCGCGTCAACGCCATTGGGCCCGGGCCCGGCCCTGGCGTCGGCGCGCATGGATCAGAGCGAATTTGCCAAGCAGGAACGGCTGACGCTTCTGGGGCGAGGCACGTCGCCCCAGGAAATTTCGGAAGCCGCCAAGTTCATATTGTCGCAACAGGCTTTGACGGGTCAGATGATTGCGCTTGATGGCGGCCAGCATCTGGCTTGGCAGACCAAGGACGTGGTTGAGGTGAAGGAATGAGCGCCGGCGTCAAAATCAGCCATCATGTGGCGAGCGGTGCGAGCGGCATCCGGCATGTCTTCGTCAAGGATCTGGTCATCGAAGCCAGCATCGGCATCTATGAAGTTGAAAAGCGCAAGCCGCAGCGGATTGTGGTCAATATCGATCTTTCGGTGCAGGAGGCCAAAGGCCCAATGCCTGACGACATCAGCCATGTGGTTTCCTATGAAATCATCGTCAAAAAGGTTGAGGCCATCGTGGCGGAGGGGCATGTCAACCTGGTCGAGACCCTGGCAGAGAAATTCGCCGAGGCCTGCCTGAAGGACAAGCGTGTGCTGGCGGCACGGGTCCGCGTCGAAAAGCCGGACATTATTCCCAATGCCAAGAGCGTTGGCGTCGAGATCGAGCGGGTGCGTGGATAATCGGCTGGACGTATCCTAAATAAGGACCATGTCTGACTCGTCCCAGCTGGTGGGAGCCGATCTTATCCGTGACTTTGCCAGCCGGCTTCCCGTGAAGCCGGGGGTTTATCGCATGTTCGATGCCGATGGCGATGCCATCTATGTCGGCAAGGCCCGCAACCTCAAGAACCGGGTTTCCAACTATGCGCGCGGGCAGGGGCATAACAACCGCATCGCGCTGATGATTTCGCTCACCCACAACATGGAGTTTGTGGTGACGGCCTCCGAAGCCGAGGCGCTGCTGCTGGAAGCCAACCTGATCAAGAAGCTCAAGCCTCGGTTCAACGTGATCCTGAGGGATGACAAGAGCTTTCCCTATATCCTCATCGCCAAGGACCACGACATTGCTCAGTTGGCAAAGCATCGCGGCGCGCGCAACCGGGCAGGCAGCTATTATGGTCCCTTTGCTTCGGCTGGCGCGGTCAACCACGCCATCAATACGTTGCAGAAGGCTTTTCTGCTCCGCAGCTGCAACGACAGTGTCTTTGCCAATCGCACGCGGCCTTGCCTTCTCTACCAGATCAAGCGCTGTTCGGCCCCGTGTGTGGGCCATATCGAGAAGCCTGCCTATGATGAGCTGGTGAGGGAGGCCGAAGGCTTCCTGTCCGGAAAAAGCAATGAAGTGAAGGCATTGCTCGCCCGGGAGATGGAAGCGGCGGCCGAGGCCTTGCAGTTTGAGGATGCGGCGCGGCTGCGCGACCGCATTCATGCGTTGAGCTTCGTTACCCAGACCCAGGGCATCAACCCAGAAGGCGTGGATGAGGCGGATGTCTTCGGCCTGTCACAGGAGGGTGGGCAATTCTGCATCCAGGTGTTCTTCATCCGCTCGGGACAGAACTGGGGCACACGGGCCTATTTTCCGAAGGCCGACAAGACCACGAGCGAGGCCGAATTGATGGCGAGCTTCCTCGGCCAATTCTATGATGACAAGCCGATCCCGCCGCTCATTATTCTGTCACACGCTCCTGATGAACAGGCGTTGCTCGAAGAGGCCTTCAGCAGCCCATGCCGGGCGGCGCGTCGAAATCTTTGTTCCGCAGCGCGGAGAAAAGAAGGCGCTGATTGAGCATGCCGTGCTCAATGCGCGCGAGGCCAATGCGCGCAAGATGGCGGAGTCCTCCTCGCAAGCCAAACTGCTGGAAGGCGTGGCCCGGGTCTTTGATCTGGCCCAGCCACCCCGCCGTATCGAAGTTTATGACAACAGCCATATCCAGGGTGCCCATGCCGTCGGCGCCATGATCGTGTCCGGTCGCGACGGATTCATGAAAGCGCATTATCGCAAGTTCAACATGGATACGGATGCGGTGAAGGGCGATGATTTCGGGATGATGCGCGAGATGCTGACGCGCCGGTTTACACGTCTGCTGCGCGAACATGCCGATGACCGCGACAATGACGAATCGGTGAACTGGCCCGATCTTGTGCTGATTGATGGCGGCCAGGGCCAGCTCTCCGCCGCCAAGGCGGTTCTGGCTGACCTTGGGCTTCACGATTTGTGTGTCGCGGGCATTGCCAAGGGACCGGACCGCGATGCGGGCCGTGAACATTTTTATCTTTCGGGGCGTCCCTCCTTCATGCTCGAAGGTCGTGACCCGGTTTTGTATTACATCCAGCGGCTGCGCGATGAGGCGCACCGGTTTGCCATCGGTTCGCACCGGGCACGGCGCTCGCGGGCCATCAGCGTGAGTCCGTTGGACGAAATTCCGGGCATAGGCCCCACGCGCAAGAAGGCCTTGCTCATGAGCTTTGGTTCGGCCAAAGCTGTGGCGCGCGCCAATGTATCCGATCTGGCGGCGGTGGAAGGGGTGAACGAAACCCTGGCGCAAGCCATTTTCGATCACTTCCATCCGGAGAATTGAGATGGCTGAAGACGCGATCAGGCGGCGGGCGCCGGGCGAGAAAATCTGGTGGTGGCCCAATGTGCTCACCTATGGGCGCATCGCGGCCGTGCCGGTTGTTGCGGGCCTTCTATGTATGACGGCCTGACGGCGCGCTGGCTGGCGCTGGCCGTTTATATTCTCGCGGCCATCAGCGACTTTTTCGACGGCTATCTGGCGCGGATCTGGAACCAGCAATCGGCCCTGGGCCGCATGCTTGATCCCATTGCCGACAAAGTGCTGGTCTCGGTCGTGCTGCTGGTGCTGGGAGCTGACGGCGCGCTGTCCGGCGGCCATCTGTGGGCGGCCATCATCATCATGGCGCGCGAGGTTCTGGTTTCCGGACTGCGCGAATTTCTGGGCGAATTGCGCGTTTCGGTTCCTGTCACCAAAATTGCCAAATGGAAGACGACGGTGCAGCTTGTTGCCATTGGTGTGCTTATTGCCGGACCTGCGGGCAACGCCGTCATTCCAGGCTTCAATTCAGCAGGACTGGTGCTGCTGTGGATTGCGGCCGCGCTGACGCTTTATACGGGCTACGACTATTTCCGCGCCGGCCTTCGGCATGTGGTGGATGGTGAATGAAAATCCTTTATTTCGCGCGCTACCGCCAGATCATCGGGCGCGGGCAAGATGATGTGCAGGTACCGGCAGATGTCACAACGGTCGCGGGCCTCATTGAATTGCTGCGCAACAGTGATGAACGCATTGCCGAAGCCTTTGGTGACTTGCGCACTCTTAAGGTGGCGGTGAACCAGAAACATGCGAATTTTCAGGCGTCGCTTGCGGATGCACGGGAAGTAGCATTTTTCCCGCCTGTCACGGGCGGCTGATGCGGCTCAATGTTTTTCTGCAGCGTGCGGGCGTCGGTTCGCGCCGCGAGGCCGAGCGCCTGGTGGAGCAGGGGCGCGTCTCCGTCAATGCTGCGATCGCCCTGGCCACAACGCCGGTCGAGGACGGCGATAGTGTGCTGGTGGATGGCAAGGCCGTCTCGCCTTCGGTCCGGGATCTTCCACGCCTCTTCATGCTCAACAAGCCGCTTGATGTTCTGGTGACGACGCGTGATCACAAGAGCCGTCCCACCGTCTTTGAATTGCCTGCGTTGCAGAAGGCAGGCCTGCCGCGTCTGATGAGTGTGGGCCGCCTCGACGTCAATTCCGAAGGGTTGCTGCTTCTGACCAATGATGGCCCATTGGCGCAAGCGCTGATGTCGCCGGCCAACGCGCTGGAGCGGCATTACCGCGTCCGGATCAGGGGCCGTTTTACCGACAGGCAACTCCAGCAACTGGCGCGCGGTGTAACGATCGATGGCATTCGCTACCGTGGTGCTGCGTTTGAAGAGGAGGAGGACAAGGGTGGCCGCAGCAACAGCTGGTACCGCGTGGTGCTGACCGAAGGCAAGAACCGCGAAATCCGCAGGCTGGTCGAGCATTTTGGGGGAGTGGTCAACCGGCTGATCCGCGACGCCTATGGGCCTTTCAAGCTTGGAGATCTGCAGCCGGGCGAATTGCGGGAAGTGCCACCGCGCGCAGTGATGCGGCTTGCGGCATTGCTTGAGGAAAAGGGAACGCTGAAGGCAGCAGGCAAACCCTAAAGGTTGCGCCAACCCCATTTGTCCGCCTGGGCGAGACAATCTTTCCAATTGACGACAGAGGCGGTGGTGGCGGCAGAACGCAGGGACATGGCCGCGGAGGCATGCGCAAGTTTCAGGCTTTGCGCAATGGGCCAGCCTTCATGATGGCCGAACAGAATGCCTGCCGCGAAGCAATCACCGGCCCCGTTGGACCCCTTGATCTCCGCCTGCGGAACTTTGACCGAGGGCGACTCGGCCATTTCACCCTTGCGCGTGAACACCAGGCCGCCAGCCGGGAAGTGAACGGTGATCATCTCCAACGGGAAGGCCGCCATGATTTTCGCCATCGCTTCCTTGCAGGCGGCAACGTTGGTGACGCTGTTCCTAACGGTTTCCATGCCGGCTATCGCGCCGACCTCGGCGTCATTGATGATCAGGGTGTCGAGCAACGGCAAGAAAGATTCCGCCACCGCCTTAGTTTTCTCGGGCGCGATGCTCACCAGTTCCATATTGGTTTTCAGCCCGGCCGCCTTGGCTTTTTTCAAGGCGGTGACCCAGCCGGATGCGTCGCCCTGCCAGGGCGCATCCATCACGGCATTGACGCCGGGAAGACCCATATGGGCAATGCGACAGGTGGTGGTGCTAAAGTCGAAATCATCAGGCGACAGCAGGGCCATCGAACCCGGCTGAAACAGATGCGTGCGGCGGCCATCTGTCACCGGCGCAACCGCGTAAGTGAGAGACGTGTCGATGCCCTTGCGCAGCTGCAGCCCGTTGCGGACGATGCCAAGCTCGTCGCAAATGTTAGCCAGCAGCCGGCCATTTTCGTCATCGCCGATCAGGCCTTGGCCTTCAACCTGAAACGGCACGCCGAGCCGCTTAAGGGCAGTGCTCATATTGTGGCCGGGGCAGCCGCCGAAAACCTGGCTCGACATGATGGTGGCCACCGTCTCGCGCTCCGGCCAGTGGTCCAGAATAATATTATGATCGACGCACCAGGCGCCGCTGCAGATAATACCGGAGCGCTGCACGTCAGTCCTTCAGAACGGGATCGGTGATCTCAATATCCTCAGCGAGATGGCGGTCTGGTTCCAAGCGATTCTTCGACAGATGATCGTGATAGGCCTTGACGCCTTCGCCTGCAGTCAGGTCCTTTTCGATCACGGCGCGCATCAGTTCGACCAGCTTCACTGGGCTTTCCGCCAAATTGATTTTGCGTCCGAAGAGCGCAACGCGTGCGCCGTGACGCTCGGCCTGTGAGGCAAGTTCAAAGGTATCGCGCGTGGTGCCGCGGGCGCCGCCCAAGATGCCGACGATCAGGTTTTGCGGATCATAGCTCGCCAGCTCTTCCATGGCGCGCGCGCCATTGTACTGCATCTTCAAGAACAGCGGATATTCAGAACGCGTGACGCCCGCAAGCGTACGGACAATGGAGTCATTGATGAAGGATCCAAGATCTGCACCGCGAAGCCCAATGTCGAAAGCGGGATTAAAAACTTCGAGGAAATAGCGCATGCGCGTCTTCTGCGCTTCCTGCCGGAACTCCGAAAAGGCTTCCACAGATTTGAGATCGTGGTTGACGCTATTGCTGTAAGTAACTGAATAAAGACCCAAATCAGCAAACTTCCGAGCCTCTGTGAGGCGCGCAGTACGGAAGGGCGTGGAGGGGAATTCCTTGTACGATCCGCCCCGCTGCGACCAGATATCGGTCGTGTCATTGAGGCGTACGGCCAGTGTGACACTCGATTTGGCAAATAGTTTCTGCTTATGCAGAAGTTCACCGGACGACGCCGAGGTCAGCATCACATCGACGAGCCCGGATTTTGTCATCTCGGTCATGGCCGCGAGATATTCGGGCTTGGATTTGAGATGGTTTTCGCCACGTTTTGGCCCCGGCGCCCCGCGCCCGAAGCCCATATCGCCGTCTTTTGCGTCGGCAATGACAAAGTCCTTGCTGCGATATTTTCCGCTGCGAACCTTCGCCAGTTTTTGATCAAGTGATTTCACGGTGTTCCTCCAATAACCCACGCTAAATCCACCTGATATTTTTGCCAAGGGGCATGCATGCTAATTCAGGGGACTGATTCCCGAGGAGGCGGCATGGACGGCAAGGCACAGAAGGGGAGCGGCTTTGTCACCGTTCTTGGGTGGCTGGTGGCGGCAGCGGTCTTTGCCAATGCTGCCTATCATACGGGTCTCCTGCTCCGCGAAGCCGACCTGTGGTGGCATATCAAAAGTGGCTTGGTGATGCTGTCGACCTGGACTGTTCCGCAGACCGATACGTTTTCCTACACGCATGCCGGACAGCCGTGGATTGCAAAGGAATGGCTTTCGCAGGTCATTTTTGCCGCAGCCTATGCGGCTGCAGGTTGGGGCGGGCCTCTCGTGCTCAGCGCGCTCGCGATTGCCTTGACCGCGTGGCTGATCTACTGGCGCGCCGCACGCGACCTGCAGCCGGTTTTTTCGGCAGTAATGGTGCTCTGCATCATTTTTATCTCGCAATATGTAACTGTTGCACGGCCGCACGTGTTCACCTTTCCCCTTGCCGTTGGGCTAGCCATTTTGCTGTTTGATGCGGCACGCGATCAGAGGCCGCCGCCGCTTTGGAGTTTGCTGCTCATCGTTCTCTGGGCCAACCTGCATGGCAGCTTTTCCATCGCCTTCCTGCTCGGTGGCTGCGCCTTTATCGACTATCTCGAGCGCAGCCGACTCAAAAACAAAGCAGTGGCGTTCAAATGGGTTGTGTATCTGGCGCTGAGCGTAGCGGTTACGCTGATCAATCCCTATTTCATCAAGCCCTATGTGATTGCCCTTGATCTCGCCCAGGGCATTGCCGTCATGAGTCGGATTTCAGAATGGGCGCCGTTTGCGGCGCCCGACAATCTGCTCCTTGAAGCGGGTCTGATATTGGTATGGCTGGCGCTTCTCCGGGCGGGCGCAAGATTTACTTTTGGCCAAATTCTTCTCACGCTTCTGGCCTTCCACATGATGCTCACTCACCTTCGTTTCATCTACATGGTGTTCATGATCCTGCCGGTGGTTCTGCTTCCGGAAATGGTTCTGGCCAACCCCTCAATCTCGATCGCCAGTTGGCGAAAGCGAGATTCTGATGGCCTGGAGCAAAATGTTGAGAACCACAGCGTGTTCATCTCGGGCATTCTTGCTCTCGTGGCCGTGTTCGATGCGGGATATCTTCTCCTGCCGGGGCGCGTCGTGCCGCCACAAAACACATCAATCAGCGACGCCGTCGCTTTTGTCGACAAAAACCGCGACAGCGATCCACAGCTGCAGATGAAAGTCTTCAACGACTACAACATGGGCGGGCCTTTGATCCTGGACGGGATCAAGACCTATATCGATGGCCGCGCCGAGCAGCTGTTTCTCGGTGATTTCATGACCCAATACCTCGCCAGTGGCGACAGCACCGGCATGGCCGAGTTGCAGCAGATCTTGAGTGACAAGATATCGGTTGGACCATCTTCCCGCCGTCGGATCCCCGCAATGTCAATCTGGCCAAGCTCCCTGGGTGGCAAAAGACCTATGGTGACGATTCAGCGGTGATCTATGAGCGAAGGGATAAGGCCGCTTACTGACGCACCACGGTGCTGTAGCTATCCATCAGCGTGCGGCTCATGTTGCCCGGCTTGAAATTGTAGGGGCCGATTTCGGCAACAGGCGTCACTTCCGCAGCCGAGCCCACGATGAAGCATTCGTTGAAGCCCGGAAGCTCGTCCGGCATGATGCGGCGCTCATTGACCGTCATACCCTGTCCCTTGGCCACTTCGATCACCGTCTGGCGGGTGATGCCATTGAGGAAGCAGTCAGCAATCGGCGTGTGCAGTTGGCCATCCTTGGTGAAGAAGATGTTGGCGCCGGTGCATTCCGCGACACGACCCTGCCAGTCGAGCATCATGGCATCGGCATAGCCCTTCTTCTCGGCCTTATGCTTGGAGATGGTGCAGATCATGTAGAGGCCTGCGGCCTTGGCGTGAACCGGCGCGCATTGCGGATCGGGGCGGCGATAATCAGCGATGTCAAGCCTGATGCCCTTCATCTTGGTTTCCGGATCGAACATCGACGGCCAGGCCCAGGTGGCGATGGCGACATGGATTTTCGAATGCTGGGCGGCGACCGCCATCATTTCCGAGCCGCGGAAGGCAACGGGGCGCACATATTGGTCGCCGCCGCCATTGGCCTTCACCACTTCATCCTTGGCGGCATTGATCTCGTCATCCGTGAAAGGCAGGTCGAAATCCATGATATTCGCCGACTTGCGGAAGCGCTGCGTGTGCTCCCTGGATTTGAAGATCTTGCCGGCATAAGCCCGTTCGCCCTCAAATACGGAGGAGCCGTAATGGAGGCCATGGGTGAGCACATGAACCTTGGCTTCCTTCCATGGCACCATCTTGCCATCGAACCAGATTGAGCCTTCGCGCTCGTCAAATGGGATGATGGACATGGTTTCCTCCGTCTCGGGTTTTGCTCTATACGAAATTCTGGTTCAGGGAGCCAAAATAGCACGAATGGAAAATATGTCAATATGGCTGACATAAATGTTGATCGGCAAGCTAAAATCGTCTCGCTGGTCGAATTGCTGTTTTTTGCCTATCGCGATTTCGTGGCTGATCCGGACCATATTCTTGAAGGATTACAGTTTGGTAGAGCGCACCACCGCGTTCTGCATTTTGTCGGCCGCAACCCCGGTCTCACCGTAGCAGGCCTCCTCGACATCCTGAAAATCACCAAGCAAAGCTTGGCGCGTGTTCTCAAAGAGCTGATCGACAAAGGTTATGTTTTTCAGAAAGAGGGAGAGGACCGCCGGCAACGGCTGCTCTATCTTACCCCGGCGGGGGACCTGTTGCGCAATGAGCTGATGACCCCGCAACTCAGACGCTTTCAACGGGCATTACAGGAAACGGGCATGACCGCCGAGCAGTTTGGGACGATGCTTTTACATCTGATCGATCCCGACAATCAGAAAATGGCTGAAGGTGTCACCATGACACCTCCTTCACATGTCTGACACAGCTCACATCCTGGTCGTTGATGACGACGCACGGCTGCGCCAGCTCATCAAGAACTTTCTTTCAAGGGAGGGCTATAGGGTGACGGCTTCGTCCTCGGCGGGCGCCGCACGCGAGATGATGGAGGGATTGACCTTCGACGCTCTGGTTCTGGATGTAATGATGCCGGGAGAATCGGGTCTTGATTTCCTGAGGGCGCTTCGAGAATCAGGCGGTGCTGTGCCTGTCCTCATACTCTCTGCACTTTCTGAAGCCAAAGACCGGATTGCCGGCCTAGCCGGAGGCAGCGATGACTATCTCGCGAAGCCGTTTGAACCCGAAGAACTGCTGTTGCGGCTGCAAGGCCTTTTGCGGCGCATGCAGCAAAAGTTAGCGGCGGAACAGCAGGTGTCGTTCGGTCCCTTCAGCTTCAATGTGCAACTCGGTGAACTCAAGCGGCAAGGCACGCCGGTGCGCCTGACAACAAGCGAACGCGACGTGCTCCGGATTCTGGTCAAAGGCGCAGGCAATCCCATGTCTCGTGACAAGCTGGCGGGAGGTGGCAGTGTTGAAGCGACCCGAAAAATTGACGTCATGGTCACCCGCCTACGCCAGAAAATTGAAGATGATCCATCCACCCCGCGTTATCTTCAGACCGTGCGCGGCCAAGGCTACGCACTTATTACGGGACACTGAAATGGCTGAAAAGCCGACGCTTTATGACCGGCTGAATGTGCTGCTGGAGGCTTATGCGCCGGCGGATTTGTACCGCCGCGCGCTGTTCATCATGATCACGCCTGTCGTGCTGCTTCAGCTTATGCTCGCGGGTGTTCTCGTTACGCGCTATCTTGACAACGTTGCGAATGTTTTGGCGCGGTCGCTGGCAGATGAAGCGGCATTGCTTGTCAGAATTTACGACAAATCCGACAAGAGTCCGGCGGCAGTAGCGGACATCCGCACCTACGCCGAGTCCATCCTTCACATGAACTTTTCGATGGAACAGGCGAATTCATTGCCGTTGCCCGGCTCCGAGCCGCTTCTGGCGTTTGTTGACCGCCGGCTGAGCGACGACCTGGCTCAAACCCTGAGCCGACCCTTCATTGTCGACGCGCGAAATGCGGGCGGACAAGTGGCCATTCACATTCAATTGGAACCAGACAGGGTTATGGTGCTGGCGGTTGACGCCAATCGTGCGCAAGCTGTCGGCACACCGCTGCTTCTCCTCTTTATGGCACTTGCGACTTTGGTGTTCATGGCGATCGCGGTTGTCTTCATGCGCAACCAGATCAAGCCCATTCTCGATCTTACCAACGCAGCCCAGGAATTTGGCAAGGGACGCGAAATCAGTCAGTTTCATCCTGAAGGCGCGCAGGAAGTGAGGCTTGCTGGCGAAGCTTTTTTGGACATGAAACGGCGTATTGCGCGTTACGTCGAGCAGCGCACGGCGCTTCTCGCAGGTGTTTCTCACGATCTCCGCACCATTTTGACCCGCTTCAAGCTTGAACTCGCGGTTCTTGGAAGCGGTGCGAAGACGAAAGCACTGCGCGATGATGTGCAGGAAATGCAGAACATGCTGGAGGACTACATTGCTTTTGTACGCGGAGATGGCGGAGAGCACGCGGTGTCTGTTTTTGTGCCCGACCTCGTGCGTGCTGTGGCTGCCAGCACAGACCGTACACAGGGCAAGATTGAATTTGGCGAATTGCCACAGATTCAGATTTTACTGAAGGTGAATGCTTTCCGCCGGCTACTGGGTAATATCGTTGCAAATGCCATGCGGTTTGCCAACAAGGTGCGGCTCTCGGCGGAATCGCATAACGAGCGGCTTTGGCTCTATGTCGATGATGATGGGCCTGGCATTCCCCGCAATCTCAGGGATGAAGCTTTCAAACCCTTCAGCCGCCTTGATGACGCACGCAATCTCGATCATTCCGGTTCAGGACTGGGCTTGGCCATTGCCCTGGATATTGCCCACGCCCATGGTGGCGATATCAGTTTGGAGGATAGTCCGTTGGGTGGCTTGCGCGTTGCGGTGAAAGTGCCGCTTTAAAAAAGTTTGCCGCCGTTAGGCACAGGCAAAGTCGGACTGATCAGAACAACGCCACCGTCACTGTCTGGAAAGCCCAGGCTCAAGACTTCCGAGATGAATGGGCCAATTTGACGTGGGGGAAAATTGACCACAGCTGCAACCTGGCGGCCGACAAGCGTTTCCGGAGAATAATGTTTGGTGATCTGAGCTGAAGACTTCTTTACGCCGATCCCGGGACCAAAATCGATCTTCAGCTTGAACGCGGGTTTTCGCGCTTCTGGAAAGGGTTCGACGGCAATGACTGTTCCAACCCGGATGTCGACCTTTTCGAAATCCGCAAAATTGATCGCGCTGGTCATCCTGCCAATTCCCGTGAACGCTGGGCAGCAGCTGCAACGGCCTTGTCGAGCAGGAGTTGCATACCGTGTTCACCCATCAGGACCTGCAAAGCAGCATGGGTAGTGCCATTGGGCGAAGTGACATTCTGACGAAGTATTGCCGCATCGATGCCCGATTGCCGCATGAGTTCTCCAGATCCGGAAACTGTCGCGCGTGCCAGCTGAACAGCCAGTTTTTTAGGTAGGCCGGCTTTTTCGCCAGCTTCTGCCAAGGTTTCGGCGAGCAGAAAGACATAGGCGGGCCCAGAACCTGAGACGGCGGTCACCAGATCAATCATAGCCTTCGTCGGATACCTGAACCACTTCGCCGGTCGAAGTCAGCAACGCTTCTGCCAGTCTCATTTGCGAGGTCGATACATTGGCGTTGCCCACCATGGCGGTGATGCCGCGGCCTATGGCGGCCGGCGTGTTTGGCATGCAGCGGACAATGCTGGCGTCGAATTCCAAACGCCGCTTCAAGAGTTGCGATGGTTTTGCCTGCTGCGATGGAGAGTATCAAAGGCTTCGTTGCCTTCAAAGGCTTTAGTTCTTCCAGCACCACCGCCATCATTTGCGGTTTGACCGCAAGCACCAGCACCTCGACATTCTTCAGTGTCTCAACAGCGGGATTTAAACCGACACCCTTGCTGGCAAGAAGATCAACGATCTCCTGAGCTGGTTTGGGCTCAAGAACCAAAATGTGCGCGGCGTCCATGCCGGTTTTGAGCCAGCCTTCCAGCATGGCTCCACCCATTTTGCCGCAGCCTACAAGAACCAGTGTTCCCTTGAGTTGTACATTCATGCCTCTCCCATGGTCTCAAACAGCGCATTTTTCAAGGCTTCTTGCGCTGTCTGGCCCGCCCAGATCACAAAGTTCAGGGCAGGGTAATAGGTGTGTGTGGCAGTCACGCCATGGCCGATCATGGCCTCGCACTGTTCGTCATTGGCCTCGGCGCCGCCCGCCAGCAACAAGGTATTACGGTACATGACCGAGCCATCAGTCCACAGGTCGAAATGCCCGTGCACCATCTGTGCATTGATCAGGCTCAAGAGTCGCACCACTTCATCGCGGCGTTTCTCAGGAACCTTCAGATCGAGAGCGCAAGCGAAGTGCAGGCTTTCCATGTCGTCTCGCCAGGTCAGCGAAATGTTGAGATCGGCCCACCCGCCGCCCACCAACATCACCACTTCATGATCGTTGGTGCGATCGAGATGCCAGCTTCGTGACTCAGCCAGCTGCTCCACGCGGTCTAACGGGTTCTGGCCCTGGCGGCTTTCGGATACGAGATATGCCATTCACACTCCACGCCACGAATCGTGTGGCCTGAACCCTATGTGAATCAGAAAAAACCACGCAGCAATGCGCCGCTTGATTCCTCCACATGAGAATTTGGATGTTGAGAAATTTGAATCAGTCAGTGCTCGCCGGCGCCGGCTTTTTTCTCGAGCGCAGAGAGCCGTGACTCGAGGCGGATGTTTTCCATCCGGGCCTTTTCGGCCATGTCTTTCAACACTTCAAATTCTTCGCGTTTGACCACGTTTAGATTGTTCAGCACGCGTTCGACTTGCGCCTGCACCAAGGTGTCAATCTCCTTGCGGATCGACTGCGCGGCACCGGCTGCGTTGCCCATCATCTTGGCAAGTTCGTCGAAAAACCGGGAATTTGTTGCGGGCATGGTGACCTCCACTTCAGGGCCTAACTAAGGGTGTCTCCTCCTGCTTTCAAGAGCTTGCGAAGCACAGGATGAACGGGCATTGATCGCCCATGCTTGCTGCCCTGCAGTTTCCACCGCTGTCTCCCAATCTCATCCAAATCGGGCCGATCACCATCAAATGGTATGGCTTGGCTTATGTGGGCGGGCTGCTGTTCTCGGCGTTATATATCAAGCGGCTGGTTGCCAATTTTGCGCTGTGGGGCGAGCGAAAACCCACCCTGACCCCGGCCCAGGTCGATGACATGTTCATCTGGTTTTTTCTGGGGGTCGTCGGTGGAGGCCGTCTTGGATATGTCCTGCTCTATCAACCCATGAAATACCTTGCCCAACCTCTTGATATTTTTAAGGTTTGGGATGGAGGCATGTCTTTTCACGGCGGCTTCATCGGTGTGGTCATCGCGTGCTATTTCTATGGCCGGAAAGTGGGCGCGACGCTGGACAAGATGCTGGATCTGGGTGCCGCCTCAACCCCCGTGGGATTGGGACTTGGGCGGTTAGCTAATTTCATCAATGCCGAACTTTATGGCCGGCCGAGCGACATGCCGTGGGCTGTCATTTTTCCTGGCGAAACCTTTGGCCGCCATCCGAGCCAACTTTATGAGGCGCTGCTTGAGGGTGTGCTGATTTTCATGCTGGTCCGCATCGCGACCCATCGCTTCCAGGCACTGGCACATCCCGGGCGAGCGTCCGGCATCTTTGCGCTGACCTATGGGCTGTCGCGTATTTTCGTCGAATTCTTCCGCGTACCGGATGCCTTCATTGGGTACTATTTCGGTTTTATCACGCAAGGCATGATCTACTCCGTTCCTCTCATTGCCATTGGCATCTGGCTCCTTTTGAGGTCACGTCATACATGAAGGCCATGTTGATGGAGATGATTGCCGCTGAAGGCCCGATGCCATTTGACCGCTATATGGCGCTGTGCCTGGGTCATCCGCAGCACGGCTATTACATGACGCGTGATCCATTGGGTGCTGCAGGTGATTTCACCACCTCGCCGGAGATCAACCAGATTTTTGGCGAGCTCATTGGCATCTGGTGTGTGGCAGCTTGGGAAGCGATTGGCTCTCCATCACCGTTTGCGCTCGTTGAGCTTGGGCCGGGCCGGGGCACGTTGATGCAGGATGTGTTGCGGACAACGGCGCGCCTTGCAGAGTTTCAATCTGCAGCAGTGGTCCATCTGGTGGAAAGCAGCCCGGTTTTGCGAAAAGTGCAGATGGAGAAGCTGGGCCAGAACGTGCGCTGGCACGACAGCATCGAAAGCCTGCCGCATGAGCCGCTAGTGTTCATTGCCAATGAGTTCTTTGATGCGCTTCCGGTGCGCCAAATCGTGAAGCATGGTGAATCCTTCTTTGAGCGCCGCGTTGCGTTGACTGAGGGCGAATTGGAACTTGTTTTGGTTCCGGCGCCGCCATCTGATTTGAAAGGCGATGGGCTGCATGAAACATCACCCACAAGCAACGCGATTGCCGAGGCTCTGGGCGCGCGCATCAAGGCGCTGGGCGGGGCAGGGCTGGTCATCGACTATGGCCACTTGAAATCGGCGGCTGGCGACACGGTGCAGGCCCTCAAGCAACATAAGCCAGTTGGCATTCTCGAACATCCAGGCAGCAGTGATCTGACAGCGCATGTGGATTTTGAAGCTTTGGCACAGGCATTTGCCGGCGCTGGAGCCGCACCGCTTCCGCCGATGTCACAGCGGCAATTCCTTCTGGCGATGGGATTGGAAACACGGCTGTCCAAACTTGCAGACAAGCTTTCTGGTACCGAGCGCGCGGCCTTCATTGCAGGTGCGGGGCGGCTGGTGGATGAAAAGGGAATGGGAAACCTGTTCAAGGTGCTTGGCGTTGCCCAGGCGCAGAGGCAACCGATTTATCCGTTTGAGGCACCATGATATCCCAAATGATTTCCGCACCGGAGCTCGAATTGCCCGGCATTTCGCATGGCTTCTTCACGCGCGAGGGTGGTCATTCGCAGGGAATTTTTGCTTCGCTCAATACGGGCCTCGGCAGTGGCGATGATCCCGATGCGGTGCGTAAGAACAGGGCCAAGGTGGCCTGCAAGCTGGGTGTTGAAATCGATCGCCTTATTACTGGCTATCAGGTGCACGGCACCGATGTGGCGGTTATCAACGGACCTTTGGCTGAACGGCCGAAGGTTGATGGGCTAGTGTCCAACACGCCGGGCATTGCCATTGGGATTCTTTCGGCAGATTGCGGACCATTGCTGTTCGCGGACGGCGAAGCCGGTGTGATTGGCGCGGCTCATGCAGGTTGGAAAGGCGCACTTCACGGCGTTTGGCGAACGACTGTTGAAGCTATGGAAAAGCTTGGTGCGAAGCGCGAGCGGATCGTTGCTGCGTTAGGACCAACTATCCGGCAAGACGATTATGAAGTTGGCCCGGAGTTTCTTCAAACCTTTTTGGCGGTTGATTCTGAACTGAGTTATTACTTCATAAAATCGTGGAATACTGGGCGTTATTTGTTTGATCTTCCTCACTTTCTGACAGATCACATTATTGATTTAGGCGTTGGACGGTTTCACGATTTGGGTTTGTCGACTTATTCAGACGCACAACGTTTCTACTCGTACCGGCGCGCCACGCATCGTGGTGAAAGAGATTACGGTCGCCTGATGTCGGCCATTGCGTTGAAGGAATAAATGAGCCGGTTTGTCCTGTGCCTGATTGCAATGCTGCTTGCGGCGTGTGGCACGGTGAGCCCGCTGTCCAAAACGGCGCCGCAGCCGGTTGCCGACGATTCCCTCATTCATCCACCTTGGGAAGCCTTGGTAAAAGCGGGACCCGGGGCCGAAAATGATGTTGACCTCGAAACCCTGAACGGGCCGGGAGCCGGTCCGCCGGTGCCGGGCCTCCGGTCATCAGCGCCTGGAGCTGCACCCGCTGATGGCGCGAGCCATTCCGTGCAAACAGCCCAAGCTGCGCCTGCCGTGCCTGCTGATGCCACGTCGGATCTCACCAAGCCTGAACAACCCGCCAGGCCGGTGCTCAAAGGTGATGCGGTGGCAATCAAGGCTGTTGCTGTGGTGATGGTGATGGGGCTGCCCCATTCTTCGGCAGACGAACTGACAGTTGCCATGCGCAAGGTGCTCAAAGATGCGGGATGGCCGGTGCTGGAAAAACCACGCGCTGACGCCCTCACCATTCAGGGACAGGTGAAGCTTGATCCGGCAGCAGGCGCCAATCAGGGTATTCACATTGATTGGCGCATCTCCACGCCCAAGGGCAAGGTTCTGGGTGACGTCAATCAGGATAACCAGGTTCCGGCTCATTCCCTAGACGGCGCTTGGGGCAAGACGGCGGATTATGCGGCCCAGGCGGCTGCCGACGGCATCTACAAGCTTATCAACCAATATCGTTAAGCCTTGTCACAGAAGGGCAATTTGCCGCTGGCATGGCCGTCACCCGGTTGTTATAGGAGCGTGCTCAGGCCACGGGGTTCTTGCGCAATGATGAAAGTTGTTTCCGGCAATTCGAACAAGCCTCTTGCGGAAGCGATTTGCGCCTATCTGAGCCTGCCCCTGGTCAAGGCGGTAGTGAAACGCTTCAACGACATGGAAGTGTTCGTTGAGATTCAGGAGAATGTCCGCGGGCAAGACATGTTCGTGATCCAGTCCACAGTCTTTCCCGCCAATGACCATCTCATGGAATTGCTGATCATCATCGACGCGCTGCGCCGCGCCTCGGCCAAGCGCATCACCGCCGTCATTCCATATTTCGGTTATGCGAGACAAGACCGGAAACCCGGACCACGCACGCCGATTTCGTCGAAGCTGGTTGCCAATATCATCACACGCGCGGGTGCTGACCGGGTTCTGACCCTTGACCTGCATGCCGGGCAAATTCAAGGCTTTTTCGATATCCCGACTGACAATCTGTTCTCCGGCCCGGTCTTCGTGCGCGACATCAAGCAGCATAACAATCTCAACAACACCATTGTGGTTTCGCCAGACGTGGGTGGCGTGGTGCGTGCACGGGCATTGGCCAAGCGGCTGGATGTGCCACTGGCCATCGTTGACAAGCGCCGCGAACGCGCAGGCGAAAGCGAAGTGATGAACATCATCGGTGATGTTTCCGGCAAGTCATGCATCCTTATTGACGATATTGTCGACTCAGGCGGCACGCTGTGCAATGCGGCGGAAGCACTCGTCGACAAGGGCGCTAAGGATGTAACCGCTTATATTACGCATGGCGTGCTGTCGGGTGGGGCGGTGGCCCGTATAACATCATCTAAACTTAAAAACCTCGTGATTACCGACTCGATCATGCCCACCGAGGCCGTGCGTGTAGCCAAGAATATCCGGGTCATTCCCATTGCCTCCTTGATCGGTGAGGCCATTGGCCGGACAAGCCGCGAAGAAAGCGTCTCAAGTTTGTTTGAATAAGCGCCGCGGCGAGTGCGTCATGCGCCAGGACGGAACGTCCTGGCGAAGCAATAACGCACCAGCTTATTGGTTGACGAGCAACCTGTCTGTCTTTTGGTGGTTCCACCAAAAGACAGGTTGCTCTATATAGCCGCGATGTCTGCGATCCTCCGCGTTTCCGGTCTGTCCAAGACCTACAACACTGGCTTCTCTGCCCTTAAAAACATCAATCTCGAAATCGAGAAAGGTGAAATCTTTGCCCTGCTCGGACCAAACGGAGCAGGGAAGACCACCCTCATTTCGATTATCTGCGGCATTGTCACCAAGACAGCCGGCACTGTGTCGGCGGACGGGCATGACATCGAGCGCGATTTCCGCGTTACCCGTCAAATGATAGGGCTTGTCCCGCAGGAACTGCATCTGCCCATATTTGAAAAGGTTTGGGATGCGGTGGCATTTTCACGCCGGCTGTTCGGCAAGCCGCGCAATGACGCGCATGTTGAAAAAGTCCTGAAGCAGCTTTCGCTTTGGGACAAGAAAGACGCCAAGATCATGACGCTTTCCGGCGGCATGAAACGGCGCGTGCTCATTGCCAAAGCGTTGGCGCACGAACCGGCCATCCTGTTTCTCGATGAACCGACGGCAGGCGTCGACGTAAATCTGCGCAAAGACATGTGGGATGTGGTGCGCACCCTGCGCGAAAACGGCGTCACCGTCATACTGACCACACACTACATCGAAGAAGCCGAGGAGATGGCGGACCGTGTCGGCGTCATCAACAAGGGTGAGATCGTGCTGATTGAAGACAAGGCCGCGCTCATGGAAAAGATGGGGCAAAAGCGCCTTTCTATTTTCTTGGAACAGCCCCTCCAGCAGCTACCGAAAAAGCTTTCCGACATGGGTTTGGTGCTTTCGACAGATGGCAGCGAGATTGCCTACGCCTATGATGGCAAGCACGAAAAGCCTGATATCGCCGGAATGCTGCGCGGGCTCGACACGGCCAAGATCCCGTACCGCGATATTTCCACGGCACAAAGCTCTCTCGAAGACATTTTCCTGAATCTGGTGAAAGCATGAATTGGCGCGGTGTCTGGGCGATTTTTGACTATGAGATGAAGCGGTTTTTCCGCACCATCTTCCAGAGCATCATTTCGCCAGTGATTTCGACAACGCTTTATTTCGTGGTTTTCGGCTCGGCCATAGGCGGGCGTATTACTGAGATCGAAGGTGTCAGTTATGGCGCCTTCATAGTGCCCGGCATGATCATGCTTTCGTTGCTCACGCAGAGCATTTCGAACGCCTCGTTTGGCATCTATTTCCCGCGCTTTTCGGGTACGATCTATGAATATCTATCGGCGCCGGTTTCGGCGATGGAAATGGTGCTGGGCTTTGTTGGGGCGGCGGCCGCAAAATCTATACTGATCGGCCTGATCATTCTTGCAACCAGCTATCTCTTCGTGCCGGTTGTCATCATGCATCCACTCTGGATGGTTTTGTTTCTGTTCCTGACTGCAACAACATTTTCGCTTTTCGGCTTCATCATTGGCCTCTGGGCGGACGGGTTTGAAAAACTTCAAATCATTCCCCTGCTGATCGTCACACCCCTGACTTTCCTCGGCGGCAGTTTTTACTCCATCAAGGTGCTGCCGCCCTTCTGGCAGAGCATCTCCTATTTCAATCCGGTAGTTTATCTGATCAGTGGATTCCGTTGGGCGTTCTATGAGGTTTCTGACGTCAGTCTCGGCATCGCCTTGGGGATGACGTGCTTGTTCCTGGTCTTATGCCTTCTGACAGTTTCGTGGATTTTCAAGACGGGCTACCGGCTGAAGAATTAGTAGGATCAAATTTCTTTTCGTGTTTTCATCATCTTACGTTTCACTTGGGCTTTTTGAACAGGGATTCGTCCGCAACATCTTGCGCAAAGCTGATGTTTGAAATTGCTCCGCCACGCCGCTGTGCTATCTCTAAGCTGAATTGCCATGCTTTATGTTGATGTTTCGCAACTGCACCATTTCCTGAAGGCTGGAAAACCGGTTACTGGCATTCAAAGGCTTGTCCTTAACAGCTTTGCCGCACTCCACCGCGAGTTTGGTGATGGTGGTGTCCGCGCTCTTGTTTTTGATTTTGCGCGGAACTCATTTGTTTCCTGCCCCGTACCCAAGTTTTTTTCTGATATCCAAGCTGGTGTCGATGCAAACCCATCGTTGAAAGCTTTTTCGCCCACGACATTCGGTTCATTCGACCAAATCCTGTTCATGGAATGGTTCTGGAATGATTTCGCTGCTGAAGCCTCATTTGAGCGTTTCCGCTTTAACGGGGCTAAAATCTTCAGGTTTATTCACGACGTGATTCCGGCGGCGCGTCCGGACCTTTTCCGAAAATCGTTCGTCAAGAAATTTGTAAGCAACGCCAAACGTGCAATTGAAGCGGCCGATGTGATCCTGACCAATTCCGAATATAGCAAATCAGACATCCGCCGGTATTTTTCCTCGAGCTTTGCGTCAGGCAAACCCATCAGCGTTTTGAGATTGCCTCACGAATTCATAGCCATGAACGAGCAGGCTGGCCAAAGCCCGAGACACAACGTTTATACCAACCGCAATTCGTCTTGTCTGGGATCGGCAGATGCCGAGGTCATCCGCGCTTTGGGCAAAAAGCGGTTTGCTCTCATGGTTGGTACCTTGGAGGAGCGAAAAAACACACTGCAAGTTATAAAGGCATGGCAGAAGCTTTCGCGTATTCATGCCCATGACATGCCGGATCTTGTTCTTGTGGGAAATTACAGCGGCCACAAAATACTGTTCACGGTCACAATGTGCATGAACATTGCATTCACAAAATCCGTTATCCACCTGCCGCGATGCAACGACAGCACGCTAAAATGGCTTTATCAAAATTGCCTGTTCTCGATTTATTTCAGCAGCTATGAAGGTTGGGGTCTGCCAGTCGGTGAAAGTCTCTGGTTTGGAAAGCCGGTTATCGCCCAGCCTGTCTCATCCATGCCGGAAGTCGGAGGTTCGCTGGCGGACTATGTGTCTGCCGAACAATTTGATGACATGCTGACTGCAATTGAAAACCTATGCTTCGATGCGCAGCATCTCAAGGCCAGACAAAATCAAATCGAGCACGCCAAACTTCGCAAATGGCAGGATTTTTCGACTGAATTGGTGGCTGTGCTTAGCGCCTAAGAGATGCCTTCCGTTCCTACCCATTTGGCAAAAAGCTCGGTGAACCAGGAGTCTTCAAAGTTACGCCATTCAAAAGTATCATCAGGTCTCAGATTCCATTCACGGTATTTCGCGCCAACACCGATCTGATAGTCTGTGCGGTCCCTCATTCGGGTGGCGCGCTGTTCTGGCGATGCGAAGGTGCGCTGCAGATGATAGATGCGTGCGTCAAGGGGGCCGTGCCAAAGTGGCACTAACGGCAATTTCCATTTTGGAACACGATAACCGGGCGAGTGTGGTTGAGAGATAAACTCCACTCTTCTGCGGTTGAACAGCCGGAACTGGCTGTCGAAGAACAGCGGTGAGTATTTAAGGCGCTCAAAACGGTTACCCCGCCACAACAGGTCATCGCGGTCGAAGCCGCAGAGATTGCTGGTGGGTCGTCTCACGAAACGCTCGCAATGTTCGAGGAGCTTGGGATTCGCTGCTTCGTCGCAATCAATGCGCAAAATCCAATCGGTGGGAGAAAGTGCTGCCAGCCGTTCAAAATTCGCTTCCACGAAACCGCCAGGGTTGTCATAGATTACAACCTTTTTGCCGAGGATGTCCTCCGCTTCTTTCCGGCGTGCGATCTGCTTTGAATTCTAAAGCATAGATTGGCTCAAGCCCTAGGTTTTCGAAATAGGAGCGTGAAAAATGCAATGCCTTGGTCTCCCGATAGAACGGGATGATGATTGTGTAGGTCTAGATCCAATCGATTTCTCCGCAAATGCTCCTGCGAGCGCGGCAGTTTAAACCTAGTCCGCTCTTGACATGCTTTTGGTATCGCGCGCGGGTGATGGGGTCGAGGCGGCGAATACACAGACCAAGCATCTCCCTAACGTCTATTGTCGAAAAATCCTCCACTTGAAATTCCGTCCAGGGGCTGTTTTTCAAAAGCTTTCGGTAGGCGTCTTTGTATAGCGCCAGCCCGGGCATCCAATATTTTGCCCAAGGCTTGTAGTGAGCGCTAAAATGTCTAAGGACGATATCTTCAGGGAAATAGTCAACGATGACTGACGAAGCATTCATCGTAACTGGCAGCGGCTGCCAATCGCTATAGAACGCGAGATTTAGAGCATCCTGGTCAAGAAAGAAGAGATTGTCCCCCTTTTCAATTTTGCCGGACCAAATTTCGACGCTTCTTCGTAGCAAATCCTTTTTTTAAGACTTTTTGCCAATCCATTAACAGCATACCGGCATTGAAGTATCGGTCAGTGGGAGCGAAGTCTATTGTGCGTGGGTGATCGATTAACATCCGAAATGGACCAGGCATAGAGTGCCAATCCTCCACGGCACCAAGCGCATTTGCCGTTTAGGTCGCATGTAAAGACCTTTGATACCGGAGCAAGAGCGAGAATATCACTATCTAGGTAAAGAACGGTTCGGTAATCCGATGAGACATAAAAATCGAGCGCAAGCCGCAATAGAGTGCCTGCGTTCACGCCCGATTTTGCGAGTATTTCAAGGCACGCTGGCAACGCTTCGTTGAATACTGTTACACGTTGTCCGCACGCGTCAAAATGGCGATGCACCTTTTCGATCTCTTCTTTTGATGCACCTGTTGTGACGATGATGAAATCAGCAATCGCGCCAGCGCCGTGATCGGCGCAGGAGAGAAGTGTGCAACATGCCAACGGCAGCCAGTTCGGTGTGCAGCAGGCCACGATGGCATTCTGTTTGGAATGAAGGGTTTCTGCGTTTTGTCATATTTTTGCTGTCAATCGCGTGGTTTGCCAGAGGATCTGATGTGGGAAGCATTGATTTTGAAGTTCGGAGATGCTTCAGTTGGCTAGAAAAACATCTCGGAATTTATTCATGACCGGGACTGGACCAAAACTGGCGCTGTAGCAGTCCCAATGTTGTTCGCTTAGCTGCTTGCGATCCAGTTCGACAAGAATAGCTGTGAGTTCGCGGCTTGATCCATATAAAATGGCTTTATTGCCCAATATCTCGATATGGCTTTTCTGCTGGCATCGGGAAAAGGTAATCACCGGCTTGTTCATGATGGAAAATTCTCCGCAAGCAAGGCCGAAACTCTCGCCCTTTTTTCTTGCGTGAAGCATCGCATCGCACGCCTCAATGAAATTTGACTTGTATTGGAGATCAGAATTTCCGGGAAGGAACAAGACCCTTTCGTGCTGGATGAAGGGAATAAAATTCATGAAAACAAAGTAAATGTCTGACCGTCTTGCCAAGGTCTTTCGCACACCTTCGCGAGCTGCCTTTACGTCAAAGCTATCTTCACCACCATAACCGCCCACGACGAGAGCAGATCGGGGGATATTCAGATCGAGTCGAAGATTGTAGGTGGGGCGCGGCAAATTCACGATATGAGGAACAAAGGGTTTTTTGCCAATGAGATGTCTTTTCGAAAGCCACTCGGAGACATAGGCAAATCTTTCACCATGGACACTCCACGGAAACGTCGGAAACATGGCGTGAACGAGATTTTCGCATTCCGAACTATAAATGCCATCTCTAAACCCCGATTTGATCATGTAGAATTTATCGATTTTGTTCTGCACAAGGAGCGGGTCTACTTGAGAGAAATCGCTGTAGGCAACGGTTCTAAAGCGGCTGGAAAATTTCTGGATGACTTGTGGAACATTCGCCTTGTGGCAAGAGGGATAAACAATGACAGATTCGTGCCCCAACAAATCTTCATTGAATTTTGCATAATCATATAGTGCTATTTCTGACCCTCGCAGGCCGATTTGGTTTGTATGGAAGGCGATTTTCACAACATCTGTCCGATCAATTTGAAGAACGAATTACCATGCCGCTCGGGCTGCGAACTGAAGAAATGCCTTCGGGTTGCAATGTTTTATGGTTTCCCCTAAATGCGCCCCATCCCGGCGTCGTCCACCCCTGGAGGGAGGCCGGGTTTTATGTATTGGAGAACTAAATGTCTAAGATTATCAATATCAAAGCTGCATCACGCAGCAAGGCCGGCAAGGGGGCCGCCAGAGCCGTTCGCCGCGAGGGACTCGTTCCGGGCGTGGTTTATGGTGACAAGCAATCCCCCCAAATTCTCTCGCTGACCTACCTGGCCCTTGAGCCACATGTGCAGACGGGCCGTTTCCTGTCGACGCTGGTTGACCTTGAGGTTGACGGTGCCACCATCCGCGCCATTCCGCGTGACATCCAGTTTGACCCGGTGAAGGACCGCATCACGCATGTGGACTTCCTGCGCCTCGGCAAGGATGCCCGCATCGCCGTTGACATTCAGGTTCACTTCAAGAATCAGGAAGCGTCGCCAGCCCTCAAGTCCGGCGCCGTGCTCAACGTCGTTTCACATACAGTATCGTTGTACTGCCCGGCCGACTTCATCCCTGATGAGATCGTAGTCGACCTTACCGGTTTGCAGATCAACCAGTCGGTCCATCTGTCGCAGATCAAGCTGCCGGATCGTGTCACTTCCGCCTCGCGCGATGACGTGACGCTGTGCGCCATCACCGCCCAGGCCAAGGAAGAGGAAGTCGTGGCGGAAGCGCCAACGGCTGCTGAGGTTCCCGCCACAGCCCAGAAGGCGCCTGAAGCTGGTGCCGCTGCCGCTCCAGCCGCTGGCGGCAAGGCTGGTGCTCCGGGTGCTGGTGGCAAGGCTGCTGCTCCGGCTGCCGGTGGCAAGGCTGCCGCTCCGGCTGCTGCCGCACCGGCCGCTGCCCCGAAGAAGAAATAAGTTTTCCGCGCCGCCGGGTTCGCCATGTTCCTCTTCGCAGGGCTGGGCAATCCCGGGGCGCAATACGCTTCCAACAGGCACAATATCGGATTCATGGCGGCGGATGTCATACACCGCCGCCATTCCTTTTCCCCCTGGCGCAAGAAGTTCCAGGGCGCGCTTTCGGAAGGCACGCTCGCCGGTGAGAAAGTGCTTCTGCTCAAGCCGCAGACCTTCATGAACGAAAGTGGCCGCAGCGTCGGCGAGGCGGTGCGGTTCCACGATATTCCGCTCGAAAATGTCTACGTGTTCTATGACGAGCTCGATCTCGGTCCAGGCAAAGTGCGTGTGCGTCTTGGGGGTGGCACTGCGGGACATAACGGGATCCGTTCGATCGCTGCTCATATCACGCCAGAGTTCAAGCGTGTGCGGCTGGGCATCGGCCATCCAGGCAACAAGGACTTCGTGCAGCCGCATGTACTGGGTAACTTTGCCGCCGCCGACCGTGACTGGCTGTTGAAGATGCTCGATGCTGTGGCAGACAATTTGGAGATGCTTGTCCAGGGCGAGGACGAAAAGTTTCAGAGCAAGCTGGCGCTAATCATGAATCCGCCGCGGCCCAATGGCGCCAGACCCGAAGAGACATAGCCGCCCGCTTTAGCCTTGCGAACTTTCCTGTAACGGAAACAACTTTCCCATCCACGCCTGATATTATCATACAAATAAATCTTGACGAGAATCCAAAATCAGTCCTTAATTCCTGCAACACGTCGCTCAACGAACGTGCAACAAAAAGTCATATTAAGGGAGTGAAAATATGATGAAGATTACCCGCCGTACTGCCGTGTTTGCGTCCATGGCTGCCGCTGTGGCTGCGGCCACTGGTGCCAAGGCCGATGGCCTGCCGCCACTCAAGAAAAAGGACAAATACAAGGCCGGTTTTGCTCAAACCGAAAGCAATAACCCTTGGCGTCTGGCCCAGACCGCCAGCATGCAGGACGAGGCCAAGAAGCTTGGCTGGCAGCTGGTTTACACCGATGCTGCTGGCTCTGCTGCCAAGCAGGTGTCTGACGTCAACAGCATGATCGCCCAGGGGGTTGATGTCATCTTCTTGTCTCCGCGCGAAGAAAAGCCGCTGATTCCCGCGGTCATGGCCGCCAAGAAGGCCGGCATTCCGCTGTTCCTGATCGACCGCAACGTTGATGCTTCTCTCGCAAAGGGCGGGGTCGACTATGTGACCTTCATCGGTTCGGACTTCGTCAAGGAAGGCACGACCGCTGGTGAGGCCATGGTGAAGGCGACTGGTGGCAAGGCGCTGATCCTTGAGCTTGAAGGCTCGACCGGCTCTTCACCAGCCAATGACCGCAAGAAGGGCTTTGACGCCGTGATTGCCCAGCATCCGGATATGAAGATCATTGCTTCGCAGTCAGGTGACTTTGCCCGTGACAAGGGCCGCCAGGTTGCCGAGGCCCTGCTGCAGGCGCATCCGGAAGCCACTGCGCTCTACGCTCATAATGACGAAATGGCCATTGGCGCCATTGCAGCCATTGAAGCCGCGGGCAAGGTTCCGGGCAAGGACATCCTCGTTGGTTCGATCGACGGTGAAAAAGATGGCCTGCAGATGATCATTGACGGCAAGATGGTTTACTCGGTCGAATGTAATCCGAAGTTCGGCCCGGCTGCCTTCGCTGCCGCTCAGAAGTATGCCAATGGCGAGACCCTTCCTCCTGTCATGACCAATACTGATCGCTTCTACGATGCCAGCAACGCAAAAGAGAGCATGGCAGATTCTTACTAATCTGCTGAACTAGTCAATGTTTCGCGGGGCCCGGTTTCACCTTTCTGGAATCGGGCCCTACCTTTATGTTCATGAGGCGGCAGTTTTCAGTTGGCCCCGGTCGGCAGCTAGGGTCTTCCTGAATGCTATCGTTGCGGCAAGGTGAATTCGGACATGAATCCAGCAAATAGCGAAAGCAGCACTCTGCTTTCCATGCGAAATATCAACAAGGCGTTTGCTGGCATTCCGGCATTGTCTTCTGCTTCTTTAGAGGTCCGGAGTGGAGAAGTTCACGCTTTAATCGGCCAAAATGGTGCCGGCAAATCGACGATGATCAAGATTCTCACAGGATATATTTCCAGAGATTCAGGAGACATAAGTTTTGACGGCGCGCCGTTTGAGGCTCGCTCCCCGCAGGATGCTCAGCGCAAAGGCATCAGCACGATTTACCAGGAAATCAACCTGGTTCCCTACCGCTCTATCACTGAGAATATTTGCTTGGGCCGGGAAAAGCGCCGCTTCGGCCTTCTCGACTGGAACGCCATGCATGCCGAGGCAGAGAGCCTGCTGGCACGCTTCCAAATAAACAATATTGACGTGCGAAAGCCAATTCTGGCGTTCAACACCGCCACCCAGCAGATGGTGGCCATTGCGCGCGCGATCGGCTTCAAGGCCAAGCTCGTGATCATGGATGAACCTACTTCTTCGCTCGACGAACGCGAAGTGAAAGTACTTTTCGACGTGATCCGCCAGCTCAAGGCTGCCGGCATTTCGGTGATCTTCGTCAGCCACAAGCTGGATGAGCTTTATGCAGTGTGCGACCGCGTGACGATCATGCGCGACGGCCGCACTGTCAGAGTTTCCGACATGAAGGATGTCAGCAAGATCGAACTCGTGGCCAGTATGCTCGGCCGCGACATTTCACAGGTTTCAAAACATGCTACGGCCTTCGGCGGCCGCAAGGGCAAGATTGGCGAAAAGGTTCTCGATGTTTCCCACCTCTCGGCGGGTCACAAGGTACGTGATGTGTCTCTTGATGTCCGGCGTGGTGAAATTGCAGGTCTTGCAGGATTGCTGGGTGCAGGGCGCACCGAAACCGTGCGGTTGATCTTCGGCGCTGACAAGGCGCAGAAGGGTGAACTCACCCTGGAAGGCAAGCCCTTCAGCCCCTCCGAGCCTATGGACGCCATCAGACGCGGCATCGGCTTCTCGTCGGAAGACCGCAAGCTTGAGGGCATTATCCCCGACATGTCGGTCGCCGAAAACCTAACGCTTGCGCTCATGCCGCAGCTTGCCAAGATGGGCATTGTGGATGTTGACCAGCAACGTGTCCTGGTTGAAAAATTCATTGCCAAGCTGGGTGTCAAATGCGCTGGCCCGGGACAACGCATCCGTGAACTTTCCGGCGGCAACCAGCAAAAGGTTCTTCTGGCCCGTTGGCTTGCCATGAATCCCAAGCTCCTGATCCTGGATGAACCGACGCGCGGCATAGACGTGGGCGCGAAGGCAGAAATCCAGACTATCGTGAAGGAACTGGCCGACCAGGGCTTGGCAGTTCTGATGATTTCCTCCGAGCTGGAGGAGGTGATTGAGGGTTCCGACCGTGTCTTTGTGCTTCGTGAGGGCCTTAACGTTGCTGAATTCTCGGGCAAGGAAATCACCGAAGAGGCCGTGATGAGCGCGATGGCCCATGGCAAGGACAATATTGCAAAAGAGCTTACATCATGAGCCAATCCGCTCTTCCGTCCGTCGAAGCCGCTTCGCGTGCGAACTACGTCAAGACACTGACGCGCAATGCCACATTTATCGCCTTGCTGGCGCTGATCGCGTTCAACATGATCTTCACCAACCATTTTATCTCGATGCAGATGGTTTACGTGAACCTCACGCAGGTGGCGACCATCGTGATCGTTGGCGTCGGCATGACGCTGGTCATCGCCACCGGCGGTATCGACCTGTCTGTCGGCTCGCTGATGGCGATTTCAGGCGCCATTGCGCCCCTCATCTTCCTCGGCACCTGGGTCAAGATTCCGGAAATTCATGTCGCTGTTGCGGTGGCCATGATTGTGGCGGTGGCGGTAGCCGGCGCTTTTGGCTGGTTCAACGGCTGGCTGATCACCCGGTTCAAAATCCAGCCGATCATTGCCACGTTGGTCCTGTTCATCGCCGGACGCGGCATCGCGCAAGTTTCCACCAATGGCAACCTGCAGCCATTCAAGCTGGCGCAGTTCCAATGGATTGGACTGGGCCGCCCATTGGGCCTTCCGGTGCAAGTGATTATCATGGTCGTGCTTGTCATCGTGGCGGCCTGGGTCTTGAAACGGTCACTCTTCGGCCGGCAGATCCTGGCGATCGGCGGCAATGAACGCGCCGCCCGGCTTTCGGGCGTTCCTGTGGCCCGCGTCAAGCGCTGGGTTTATTGCATCAGCGGCTTGTGCTCAGGCATTGCCGGGTTGGTGGTGATTGCAATCAACTCATCAAGCGATGCCAACCTTGTGGGCCTAGGCATGGAACTGGACGCCATCGCCGCTGTCGCGGTGGGTGGCACGCTGCTCAGCGGTGGACGCGCCACGGTTACAGGTACACTGCTCGGCGCCCTGATCATCCAGCTGGTGCGCTATACGTTGCTCGCCAATGGCGTTCCTGATGATGTCGCCAAGCTGGTAAAGGCAGGGCTCATCGTCGCGGCCGTCTGGCTGCAGCGCTACGGAAGGTCGTAGAAATGAAGAAAAGTTCGGTTCTCAACCTTCTTTCCTCGCAAGGTGTTCTGATTGCGCTGGTGCTTCTCCTGCTCTTTGGCTGGCTGCGCTATGACAACTTTCTCGGCCTGTACAACATCTCCACGGTGCTGCGCTATAATTCGATGTTTGCACTCGTAGCCCTCGGCATGTGCTTCGTGATCATGACCGGAGGCATCGACCTCTCTGTTGGCTCGGTTGCCGCCTTGGGCAGTGTGGTTTCGGCCTTGCTCAGTCCTTATGGCTGGCTGATCGGTACGGCTGGTGGCGTGGCAGCTGGTGTGTGCATAGGGCTTTTGAATGGGGTTGTGATCGTAAATTTGCGCATCCTCCCCTTCATCGCAACGCTGGCCACTATGCTGGCGGCGAATGGTTCGGCGCTGTTGCTGGCGCATGATGAATCAGTTTCGGTTTCCTATGACGGTACTTTCACAACATTGGGTCAAGGCGATTTCTTCGACATTCCGATTCCTGCATTGATTGCGGTGGTCGCCTATATCATTGGCTCTGTCGTATTGAATTATACCGGTACCGGCCGCACGGTACTCGCGATTGGTGGCAATGAAGATGCCAGTCGATTGATGGGCCTGCCTGTCAATCGTGTAAAATTCATGGTCTATGTCTTAAGTGGAGGGCTTTCCGGCCTTGCCGGTGTCATCCTCGCTTCGCAATTTGGCGCGGGCCAGCCGATCGAGGGCGTGGGCTGGGAGTTATTCGCCATTGCCTCCGTCGTGGTGGGCGGCACGCTTCTGACGGGCGGCGTGGGCTCTGTTGGTGCCACACTTGCCGGTGTGATGTTGCTGGGGTTGATATTCAACGTACTCAATTTCGAAAATGGCCTGGGCTGGATTTCATTGTCGGCGTACTGGCAGTCGGTGATCCGCGGCCTGTTCCTGCTGGCCGTTGTCATCATGCAGTCGCGTCTGGTCTCCAGAGAGGAAAAGGCAACGTAGTAAGGCTGACATCTTATCCGTTCGCCGTCGTTTTACCGATGCAGTTTGGCTTCCGTACCTACCAATTCTAATTTTATAGGAATAAATCTCGACCCTTCTTTCTGGTGATTTGGCGCTCTATATGCGGCTACCAAATCACTGGAGTTTTCTTATGGGTTTCAAATGCGGCATCGTGGGCCTTCCGAATGTGGGCAAGTCCACCTTGTTCAATGCGCTGACACAAACCTCCGCAGCGCAAGCGGCCAATTATCCGTTCTGTACGATTGAGCCCAATGTCGGCGATGTGGCCGTGCCTGATGAACGGCTTGACACGCTGGCGAAGATCGCCAGCTCGGCGCAGATCATTCCAACGCGCCTGACGTTTGTGGATATCGCCGGCCTCGTCAAAGGCGCCTCGAAGGGGGAGGGGCTTGGCAACCAGTTTCTCGCCAACATCCGCGAGACGGATGCGATTGCGCATGTGGTACGCTGCTTTGAGGATGGTGACATCACTCACGTGTCGGGCAAGATTGACCCGCTGGCTGACATTGAAACCATCGAGACCGAGTTGATGCTGGCCGATCTCGACAGCCTTGAAAAACGCCATGCCAATACCGAGAAGAAGGGCAAACAAGGCGACAAGGAAGCCAAGGAACTTGCAGATCTCATGTTGCGTGCTTTGGTGCTGCTGCGCGAAGGCAAGCCGGCTCGATTGACCGAGCGCACGCATGATGAGGAAAAGACCTTTCAGGGCCTGGGTCTGTTGTCTTCGAAGCCGGTGCTCTACGTCTGCAACGTGGAAGAGGGTGCGGCAGATAAGGGTAATGCATTCTCCGACAAAGTGATCACCTTCGCCAAAACGGAAGGTAATGTCGCCGTGGTGGTTTCGGCCAAGATCGAAAGCGAGATCGCCATCCTGCCTGCCGCCGAGCAGAAGGATTATCTGGAAGCCGTGGGCCTCACGGAGCCCGGGCTCAACCGCGTGATCCGCGCGGGCTATGCTCTTCTGGGCCTCAACACCTATTTCACGGTGGGGCCAAAAGAAGCGAGGGCGTGGACCATTACAAGGGGCACCAAAGCTCCGGGCGCTGCAGGTGTGATCCATACCGATTTCGAGAAGGGTTTTATCCGCTCGGAAACGATTGCCTATGACGACTATGTTTCAGGCAATGGCGAAGCTGGCGCAAAGGTCGCGGGCAAGTTCCGGCTGGAAGGCAAGGACTATGTCGTCGCCGATGGCGACGTGATGCATTTCAGGTTTAATACCTGAGGCGTGTCAGTGCCCTTCGAAACCCACCAGTGTGTGGACCTTCACGCCCTTGCTGCGCAGTCGTTCGGCGCCACCTAGCTCGGGCAGATCAATCACGAAGGCGGCGGCAACTACTTCGCCGCCTGACTTGCGGATCAGATCAATCGCCGCCCCGGCCGTGCCGCCGGTGGCGATCAGATCATCGATCAGCAAGAATCCTATCGCCCTTGTTGATGGCATCAGCGTGGATCTCAATAGTGTCAACGCCATATTCCAGGCTGTATTCCTGACCGATGACGCGCGCCGGCAACTTGCCCTTCTTGCGGATGGGAATGAAGCCCCGGCCAAGATTGTGCGCAACCGCACCTCCCAGAATGAAGCCGCGCGCTTCGATGCCGGCGACATAGTCGATCTGGCCTTTTAGAAATGGCCAGGCCAGTTCATCCACTGCGGCACGGAAGGCGTGCATGCTGGCAAGCAAGGTGGTGATGTCGCGGAACATGATGCCGGGCTTGGGATAATCCGGAATGGTGCGGATGTAGCGTTTGATGTCGAAGCCGTTTCTAAGGTCCATGATCTATTCCTGAGTTACGGCCATTTTACTTCTGGCGGCATGGAAGACAGGATGCTGTCGACATTGCCACCGGTCTTAAGCCCGAAGATGGTGCCGCGGTCGTAAAGCAGGTTGAACTCGACATAGCGGCCGCGGCGGATCAGCTGTTCGTTGCGGTCATCCTCGGTCCAGTGCTTGTTCATGTTATTCTGCACAATCTGCGGATAGATATTGGAGAAAGCCTGCCCAACTTCCTGGATAAAAGCAAAGTCGGAGGCATTGTCGCCTGAATTCAGATTATCGAAAAAGATGCCGCCGATGCCGCGTGGCTCGTGGCGATGCGGAAGATAGAAATAGTCATCGCACCATTTTTTGAATTTTGGATAGTCGGCAACCAGATGTTCCTCGCAGGCATGTTTCATCGCAGCGTGGAAGGCGATGGTGTCTGGGTCAGTCTGGCTGCGCCGGCGGTTGAGCATGGGGGTGAGATCAGCACCTCCCCCGAACCAGTGTTTCGAAGTGCACACGAGCCGGGTGTTCATATGCACTGCCGGAACGTAAGGATTCCTGGGATGAACGATCAGCGAAATGCCGGACGCCCAAAAGCGAGGATCGTCGGCCGCACCTGGAATTTGCGCGGCAAAGTCGGGTGAGAATTCACCATAGACTGTGGAGCAATGGACGCCCGCCTTCTCGAACAACTCTCCATGGAGCAGGGCCATGGTGCCGCCGCCACCTTCCTCTGGGCGTGTCCATGGGGTTTTGACAAAATGAGAATTGGAAAAATGGCTTTCGAGCTTCTCCAGCTCTGTACAGATCTGGTCGCGCAGGCTTTCAAACCAAGACTGCGCCAGCTTCTGCAGGTATTGCAATGAGTTCGGCATGGGACCTTGTTAACGGCTATGATTGGGTCAGGTAAATAGGCGCATCCACAACTTGACGTGAAGAAGACGGCTCCATGTGCTTAAACCAGCGCGGCAAACTGACCCGTCTGGCGCAAGGCCTCACCGGCGACGAGGCTTGCCGACATCGCCACATTCAGGGAACGCAGGCCCGGCTTCATCGGTATGCGGATGCGGTGGGGCAGGGCCTCATGCACCTCAGGCGGCACCCCGGCGGACTCGCGCCCGAAGAGCAGGATGTCGTCCGTTCTGAAAGGTGAAGGTGACATGGGGCTGGGAGGCTTTGGTGGTGAGGAGCACGATACGCCGGCCTGCGGCCAAGGCCTGGAACGCGTCCCAGCTGGGGGAATGCTAAATCGCTGCTTTTGCGAGATAGTCCATACCCGCCCGCCTGAAGGCAGAATCAGCTCAGAACAAAGCCTGCCGGTTCAATGATGGTCAGTTTCAAACCGAAGCAGGCGCACATACGGGCAATGGCAGCTGCATTGGGGGCAATGTCGGGCTGATAGAGGGCTAATTTCGAGTGCCATTCCCAGTGTTTTAGCGGCATTTTTGGCATCTGGAACAGACCCCATGCCTGCGACATCCAAGTTGCTAGACTTATTCCAACCGCAATGTCAAAAACGCCGACGGATTTGGGCAGTTTTGCCCCGAACTAAGAAGGGTGAGGCAAGTGGCTGATACGGCACACGATGACTGTCAACCGGCGCGATTTCTGATGATTGCCACGGGCGCCGTGGCTGGCGTGGGGGCGGCTCTGACGGCGTGGCCCTTCATCAGCCAGATGAACCCAGATCAGGCCGTTCTTGCGTTGGCCACCACCGAGATTGACATTTCCAGCATTGCAGAAGGCCAGGCCATCACCATCAAGTGGCGTGGAAATCCGGTTTTCATCCGCCACCGCACCAAACCCGAAATTGACAATGCCAAGGCTGTTGCAATGGGCGACTTGAAGGATCCGATTGCACGCAACGCCAATGTGAAGGATGGCGATCCGAGCGACCGATGAAAACCGCGTGGTGGGCGGCAAGGAACAATGGCTGATCATGATGGGCGTGTGCACGCATCTGGGTTGCGTGCCTGATGGCGCCAACGCCTTGCGCGAATTCGCCGTCGTCGAAAACTCGGTCAAAACGGGTGGCTGGTTCTGCCCGTGCCATGGCTCACAATATGATACGGCCGGCCGCATCCGCAAAGGCCCAGCGCCGGAGAACCTTGCTGTTCCGCCGTACAAGTACCTTTCTGACACCAAGATCCAAATCGGCTAATCCGGAAAAACAACATGAGCGGACCTTCAAACTATCAAACCGAATTCGGCCATCGAAAAGTGGCTACATGAACGCTTGCCCATCGTGGCCTTCACCAAAGAGCATATGATGGATTTTCCGACGCCGAAGAACCTGAATTATTGCTGGACGTTCGGCGGCATTCTCGCCGTGATGCTGGCGGTGCAGATCATTACCGGCATCGTGCTCGTGATGCACTACACGCCGCAAGTCGACATGGCGTTCAATTCCGTCGAGCACATCATGCGCGATGTGAACTATGGCTGGCTGTTGCGCTACATGCATTTCAACGGCGCATCCTTTTTCTTCATCGCGGTCTACATCCACATGTTCCGCGGCATGTATTACGGCTCGTACAAGGCGCCGCGTGAAGTGATGTGGATGATCGGTGTGATCATCTATCTGATCATGATGGCGACAGCCTTCATGGGCTATGTGTTGCCCTGGGGCCAGATGAGCTTCTGGGGCGCCAAGGTGATCACCAACCTGTTCTCGGCCATTCCCTTCGTCGGTAATACGGTAACCACCTGGCTGTGGGGCGGCTATTCGGTCGATAACCCGACGCTGAACCGCTTCTTCTCACTGCACTATCTCTTGCCCTTTGTGCTGGCTGGTCTGGTGATGCTGCATATCTGGGCGCTGCATGTGCCGGGCAACAACAACCCGACCGGCATTTCGGTGAAGGGCCCGCAGGACACGGTTCCGTTCCATCCATACTACACGATCAAGGACGGCTTCGCGATCCTGTCTTCCTGTTCGTCTACGCGCTGTTCGTGTTCTATGCGCCCGAACTATCTCGGCGACCCGGTCAACTATACGATGGCCAACCCGCTGGCGACGCCGGCGCACATCAAGCCGGAATGGTATTACCTGCCGTTCTACGCGATCTTGCGATCGATCCCTGACAAGCTGTTCGGCGTCATCGCAATGTTTTCGTCCATCGCTATCCTGCTGTTCCTGCCGTGGCTTGATACTCAGCCGCGTGCGCTCGGGCAAGTACCGCCCGATCTTCAAGCTTGAATTCTGGGTGTTTGCGGTGGTCTGCGTGGCGCTGGGCTTCATCGGCTCGAAGCCGCCGGAAGGCTCTTATGTCGTGTGGGGCCAAATTCTCACGGTCTACTACTTTGCGCATTTCATCATCTTCTTGCCTTTGATGGGCCTTTTGGAAACAGCCGAAGGCAGCTGCCCAATTCGATCAGCGAAGATGTGCTCGCCCAGGTACGCCGGCCGAGTGATCAGGAGAATGATGATGAAGAAATTCGCCTCAATCCTCGTTCTCGGCACGCGCCCTCATGGCCAGTCTCGGGCGCTCGCCTATGCGGAAGCCGAGCAGTGACGCCAAGCCGATCACCTTCTCGTTCGAAGGCCCGTTCGGTAAATTCGACAAGGCCCAATTGCAGCGCGGCTACAAGGTTTACAAGGAAGTCTGCTCCAATTGCCACGCGATGAAGCTGATTGCCTTCCGTAACCTGGCAGACAAGGGCGGCCCGGGCTTCACCGAAGAGCAGGTGAAGGCACTGGCTTCCACCTTCAACATCCATGATCTAGACGACAAGGGCGAGCCCATGGACCGCAATGGCCTGGCGTCGGACTATTTCCCGTCGCCATTCCCCAATGAGGCGCGGCCAAAGCTGCCAATGGTGGCGCGCTGCCGCCCGACCTCTCGCTGATCACCAAGGCGCGCGAAGGCTGGCATCGGCACTTCAACCAGCTCTCAACGGCATCGGCGGCCCGCAATATGTCTATTCGCTGCTGACCGGCTTCGAGAAGACCCGCCGGCCGACGTGCCGAAGATCGAGGGCAAGTACTACAATCCCGTATTTCGAGAATGGCGACTGGATCTCGATGCCGCCGCCGCTTGGCGGACGGTCAGGTGACCTTTGATGATGGTGCACCCAACAAGATCGATGACGAAGCCACGGACGTGGCTGCGTTCCTTGCCTGGACTGCCGAGCCCAAGATGGAAGAACGCAAGCAGACCGGCTTTGAAGTGCTGATCTATCTCGTCATCTTTGCGGGCCTGCTTATGTGGTGAAGCGCAAGATCTGGGCCAAGATTCACTGAGTTTTCGATCCTAAGTTTGAGAAAGCCCGGTGGCAGAGCCGGGCTTTTTTGTTTAGGCTTGCCGAATGGCTCAAGCGGTTCTCGGCATTATCGGCGGTTCCGGTGTTTATGATATCCCGATTGAAAAGGCACACTGGCGGCGAGTGAATTCGCCGTGGGGCGAAGCATCGGATGAAGTTCGCCAAGGCGAAATCAATGGCCTGCCAGTGGTTTTCCTGCCACGTCACGGGCGCGGGCATGTGTTCTCGCCCTCGACCATCAACTACCGCGCCAATATCGATGTGATGAAGCGCTGCGGCGTCACCGATCTTTTTTCGCTTTCTGCCGTGGGTTCGCTGCGGAAGGAATTGCCGCCGGGACATTTTGTTCTCGCGGACCAGTTCGTCGACAATACCCACATGCGCGAGAATTCATTCTTCGGGACCGGTTGCGTGGCGCATGTGCCTTTTGGCGAACCGGCATCACCAATGTTGAGGGAACTTGCTTCGACGGCATTGGCCGCTGCGAGTGTGGACCACCAGACTGGCGGGACGCTCGTCGTGATGGAAGGGCCGCAGTTCTCTTCGAAGGCAGAGTCAGAGCTGCACAAAAGTTGGGGCGCGCATCTGATCGGCATGACGGCGATGCCGGAAGTGAAGCTCGCGCGTGAGGCGGAGATTTCTTACTGCAATGTCTCGATGGTGACCGACTTCGACTCCTGGCATCCGCATCACGAGCATGTCGATGTGGCACAGGTCATGAAAGTAATGAAAGCCAATGTCGAACGGGCCAGGGCCTTCGTGATGCAGCTTGCTGCACTGTTCCCAAAGCAGCATCCGCCATGCGTTGCAGACAATGCGCTCGATTTTGCTATCATGACAACTCCCGAGAAGCGTGACCCAAAGCTGCTTGCGAAGCTTGACGCAGTCGCGGGGCGAATCCTGCGCTAGTTCGGGGTCAGAGCGCGGCGGATGAAGGGAATGGCTGGCAGCGTCTGCTGTGCCTCGGTGTCAAAGGCCGTGTTTTTCTGATCACAGGACTTTTTGGCTGTCGCCGCGCGTGCATTCATCTGGCGAACGAAGCCGATGCAATCACCGGGCGGAATACCGCGTACTGCTTTCTCCAGATCCTTTGCGCAACCCAGCCAGATTTCACGGTGATGCTCCTCATGACGCTTGAGCTGAGCCGTGAAATCAAACCAATCGTGCCTTAGGCCCGGCGGCAGGCTTTTCGCATTGGGCAGCACTGGCAGATGAATGACAAAGCGAGCGGCGATGTCGGTGCTGGTGATTTCGCAGGTAGGATGGGTTTTTGCCTTCAGGCTGGGCTGCAGACGCACATCGGTTGTGGCATAGGTCGAATAGCCAGCCTTCTTACTGCTATGGCTGATTACGGACCGATAGATCGCCTTCGCCGTTTTGCCATGAACGGTGAAAGGCCGATAAAGTGTCTGTTGCGTCACGGCGGCGATGCCAGGCGTGCTCACAAGCAGTAAAAGAATGACTGCCATTCCAAATTTTCGCATCAAACGCTACCTGCTTGATTTCAAATCAGGCTTCACGCTAACTGGCGCGATGGAAAAGACAAGGCCCCAGCGCCATCTCGGCACTGTCAAATTCTTCAACAAAGACAAGGGCTTTGGCTTCATTACGCCTGAAGACGGAGGGCGGGATGTGTTTGTCCATGTGTCTGCCATTCAACGTGCGGGGTTGCCCCATCTCAGTGACGGCATGCGGGTATCTTTTCGCCACCGAGGAAGACACGCGTGGCCGTGGCCCTCAAGCTACCGCCATCCAACTTCTATAGGTTCTCATGAAACGCGCACTTGTTATCCAGCACATGGATCATGATCATCCCGGCCGGTTCACGGATTGGTTCGCCGAAGATGGCATAGTGCCGGATTTCGTGCGCGTATTCGAAGGACAAGAGGTGCCGAACCTTGCGCCCTATGATCTGATGTTCGTTCTGGGCGGCGAACAGGATACATGGCAGGAAGATAAATACCCCTATCTCAAGATGGAGAAGGCAGTGATCCGCGAATGGGTGTGGGATAGGGCCAGGCCCTATCTTGGGGTTTGCCTTGGGCACCAGCTTCTGGCGACGGCGCTTGGTGGTGAAGTCGGGAGGGCGGAGGAAGGCGAGATTGGCGTCTTCAATGTCAAACTTGATGACAACAGCTTCTTTGAGGGTTTGCCACGAGAGCAACAGGTGATGGAATGGCATCACGCCGAAGTGAAGCGCATTCCGCAGAGCGGACGCATCCTGGCATCGTCGCCGCGTTGTGCCGTGCAGGCGCTTGGCATTGATAGTCACGCGTTGTCGACGCAGTTTCACTGCGAATTCTCGCCGCAGACCGTAGCAGGCTGGTCTTCGTTACCAGGTTATGTGCGTGCGCTGGAACGGGAACATGGGGCAGGGGCATATGACCAGCTCAAGGCCGAGTGTTTTCCATTGATGCCCGAAATGGCGATGTACACCAGAGTGATGTGGGAAAATTTCAAGAGGAAATCCGGGCTTAAAACCTGACGAAGAATACTTCGCCGACAGAATTCTTCAGAATCGAGCCAGAGAAAATCAAGCTGCGGAAATTCTGCTTCAAGCAATTCGCCACCAGTGCCAACTTCGCAGAGGAGCCCTCCACCTTCGTTCAGATGCTCTGGTGCTTCCGCGATGATGCGGCGCACCAGATCAAGGCCATCCCGACCACCGAGATGGGCCATCACTGGCTCGGCTGCATATTCTGGCGGGAAGGCCTTCACTTCCGCTTCCGCCACGTATGGTGGATTTGAAATGATGAAATCGAATTTTTTCTTGCCGACAGGCTTGAATAGATCACCCTGATGAAGCGTAATTCGGTCTTCGAGTCCATGCTGCTTCATGTTGATTTTGGCAACTTCCAGCGCATCCGCCGAAAGATCGGCTGCACTGACATGAGCTTTCGGAAAGTGAGAGGCTGCAAGGATGGCGAGACATCCCGACCCCGTGCAGAGATCAAGAACCGATTCAACGTGCACGGGATCAATCTCAATGTCAGACAGCAAGCCTTTGGCGAGCATCTCGCCGATATAGGATCGCGGGATGATGGCGCGCTCGTCGATGTAGAAGGGTACGCCTTGCATATAAGTCTTCTTCACCAGATAGGCTGCGGGTTTGCGGGTGGTAATGCGCTGCTCGATCAGTCCGAGAATGTGCTCCCTCTCGTCTCTGGTTAGGTGGGAGTCGGCCCAGGGATTGATGTCGTCAACTGGAAGCTTCAAGGTTTCCAGGATCAGGAATGCGGCTTCGTCAATGGCTGTGGTAGTGCCATGGCCGAAGCTCAATCCCGCTGTGTTGAAGCGGGTGACAGCGTAGCGGAGCAGGTCACGGATGGAGCGCAGGTTTTCCATGGCTGACCGATAGCGGAGTTAGAAAGTATGGGGAAGGTGGTTTGACCCCTGAAGGTGAACGGCCTATCTAGCCCCGCATGGCCAAACTCCGCATTGTCGTCGTCCCCGTCACCCCGTTCCAGCAGAACGCCTCCATCGTTTTTGACGAAGACACCAAGGAGGGCGCGGTTGTTGATCCCGGTGGTGATATCGAGAGGATTGAAGACGCCATCAAGCAATCCGGCGCCAGAATCGGAAAGATCCTTATCACGCATGGCCACATTGATCACGCTGGCGGTGCTGCTGATCTGGCCACTAAGTTGAAGGTTAAAGTCATAGGTCCGCATTTCGCGGACCAGTCAATTCTTGAAAAAATTCCAAGCCGGGGCGAAGCCTTCGGAATGACTTCGGCCAAGAGCGTGGTTCCTGATCAGTGGCTGAAAGAAGGCGATGTTGTCGATGTCGGCGGCCTGCATTTCGAGGTGATTGAAGCACCGGGCCATTCGCCGGGCTCGGTGGTGTTCTTCAACCGCGACAACAAGTTTGCACTGATGGGCGACGTGTTGTTCCAGAATTCGGTCGGCCGGAGTGACATTCCGGGTGGAAACCATGAAACGCTAATCAATTCGATCAAAACCAAGATTCTGCCGCTTGGTGATGACGTGCAATTCCTGCCGGGCCATGGCAATCCCAGCCAGATCGGCCATGAGCGGCTGAACAATCCGTTTCTCAGGTAGTTGTAGAAAATAAAAGCCCCGGCGAACCGGGGCTTTTCAATTGAATATAATGTGTTCAGGCTTGGCGCCGATTGATTGCGCCCCAGACGGCCAGCAACACAATGGCGCCGATGATGGACGCGATCCAGCCCGCGCTTTCGCCGGGTTGATACCAGCCAATCCATTGGCCGAAATAACTTGCAATCAACGCACCGACAATGCCGAGAATGGCCGTGAGGATAAAGCCCTTCGGTTCGTTGCTGCCGGGCATGATAAACTTGGCGATGACGCCAACGACCAGACCGAAAATGATGGTAGAGATAATTCCCATAAGCACCCTCCAAGATGGAAACGATGCAATGTTAACGGCCCTTGACGGTGACAGCAACAGGGCGTTTGCTCGCGATTGTCATCCAGCCGTGTCTTGAATTTGACATGGTGCACTCCATATTGGAGCGCAATCTAGGAAAGGATCGATCATGGCAAGCAACAACAACATGCCCTCAATGGCTGCACTTCTCGGCCTCGTCGCCGTTGCCGGCTGGCAGAACAGGGACAAGATTTCTTCGTTTGTGAACGGCCTCACTGGTGGAGGCGGAGCAGCTGCTCCGGCCGCACCAGCGAGCACGCAAATTCCTGGTGGTCTTGCAGGCGCTCTTAGCGGCCTTGTCAATCACATGAAGGAAAACGGCGCTGGTGACATTGCCAACAGCTGGGTTGGAACGGGGCAGAACCTCCCGGTCAACGGGGCGCAGCTCAGCCAGATTCTCGGGCCTGATCTGGTGAACAAGATTTCCTCTACTACGGGCCTGACGCCGGATCAGATCGTTTCGCAGCTTTCGACGGTGTTGCCGCAGGTGATTGACCACCTCACACCGCAGGGCAAGGTCTCGCACGCCTAGTTAGTCTTCGGAGCTTGAATTAGGGCCCGGAGCTTCGCACCGGGCCTTTATATTTTCATCTCGACGAGATGCGAATTGGCAGCGAAGAAGGCATCACCCGTCGATTTGAAGATGCCACATTCCATGGCGAGACCGGGCCCGTAGCTCTCGCAATATTGATCGCCATTGACCGTCCATTTTCCGACGCTGCCGCCCTTCTTGTCATCCTGCACGGTAAGGGTCCCGTCCGCGTTATAAGTGACAAAGCCCGACTGGCCAGTGCGTGTGTACTGGAAAGTCTTGCCGACAACGGCCGGGCCGACTTCTGTTGCAGTGAGATTGCGGATCGGTGCCGCCTGCTTGTCTGGAATGGCGGACGTGCCCCCATTGATGATGCGAATGCCTGAGGGCGAGTGGGAACAGCCGGCCAAAATCAATGCCGCCGCCCCAGCAGCAATGAGCGCACCGTTAAGTCGTTTCATAGGCGCGCGGTTTGCCACAGTGGGTGCGGCGCAGCAAGCAGTCCCTCCATGAACAATTGTTAGTTCTCGGCAGTGGGCTGGTTGGCGGGGAGGACGGTCACGGGGGTGCCGATGGCGACCCGGTCGAAAAGGTCTGCCACATTCTCGTCCAGCATGCGGATGCAGCCCGAGGACATTGATTTTCCAATCGACGTTGGTTCGTTGGTGCCGTGGATGCGGTAGAGAGTGTCGATGCCATTGGCGAACAGATACATGGCACGGGCTCCCAATGGGTTCTCAGGCCCTCCAGGCATGCCATTAGCCCATTTCCGGGCGTTGGGATCTCGTTCCACCATGCTTTCGGGCGGCAGCCAGCGGGGCCATTTGCGTTTCATCCCCACGACCGCGTTACCTGACCAGGCAAAGCCCTCACGCCCCACGCCCACGCCATAGCGGATAGCCTGATCGCCACCCAACAAATAATACAAAAAATGATTCTGTGGATCGACGATGATTCTACCGGAAGGATTGTTCGATCCGATGGTCACCACCTGGTGGCGAAGCCGGGGATCAAGCTTTGATTCGAAAAGTGGAATGGGAAAATCGACGGGTGATTCTGCTGGCGGGATCAGCGAGGGGTCACGGGTAAAATCAACGCCACCATAAAACGGGTGTTCAGCACGCGCAGCGCCGGCGGTGGCCAGCAGCATGGCTGCACCGTAAACAAATTTCCTGCGTGAAAGGTGGCGTTTTTGCATTCTACAAGCTCTCTTTTAAATGACGAAAAGAGCAGGCGGTTCCGGCGCGACAATGAAAAACTTGTGTTCGGACTATGACTTAGGTCGATTTACGAGGCCAAGTTGAAAGTGGCTTGGCCAACCATGTAGTTGCCGCTATCGCCGGTAAAGGGCTGGCAGGTCATTGGTACGCCCTGGGGAAGAAACGGTGCCGGGGAGAAGCTCTCGCATAGCTGGCCATCCTTGGTTTCCCATTTGCCCTGGGTTGTTCCCTTGCCGGTGACTTCCACCAGCGACGTGCCATCGGAGGCATAGAGCGTGACACCGGCGTTCTTGGGGCCTTTCCAGCGCCAACTCTTGCCAGTCGAGCAAGGACTTGATTTGGGCTGCATTTAGAGGGCCGGTGGTGCCTGGCGGGATGGACGCCTGCTGTACGGGGGGCGCGGCCTGATCCGCATTCGAATCCTTGAAAACATTCATGCTAGCGCAGGCGTTGAGCAGCATCGCAGCTGCCATCAATCCTACGGCTTTTTGCATGTTATTCATTCCAAATTCCCCATCAAAGCGGGCGCACCAAAGAGCAAGTAAATGGCAGGATTATGGTTTTTTGCAGAAACCGCCTGCGGGTGGCCGCCCTGTCCCGGGCGCCAAAGTTGCAGGCAAATGGTTTACGATTCGTTAACCAATTAGACCAATTCGGACGCTCGTCTTTTCCGCTTCGGGCAGTTGACCATTCGGGATGGCGCAGACTAAGCGCGAGCCATGAATTATCGCCACGCCTTTCATGCAGGCAACCACGCTGATGTAATAAAGCATGCCGTCTTGGCCCACTGTGTGGCCTACCTCACTCAGAAGGACAAGCCCTTTGCCGTGCTCGATGCCCATGCCGGCATCGGGGCTTACGACCTCCATTCAACGGAAGCGCGCAAGACAGGGGAATGGGAGGGCGGTGTTGGAAAATTAGCTCCGGCTTTTGATGCCGCAGTCGAAGCCTTCCTCGCGCCCTACCGAGCGACCTTGAGGAATCTTAATCCATCTGGCGGACTGAAACTGTATCCAGGATCGCCAGAGATTATTTTGCAGGGTCTACGGGCCCAAGATCGCCTCATCGCCAACGAACTGCATTCGGCTGATGCGCACATTTTGCGGTTGAACTACAGCGGAGAAACGCGTCTTTCCATTTGTGAGATCGATGCGCTGCAAGCGGTGAAATCGCAACTGCCCTTTGCCGAGCGGCGCGGATTGGTTCTGATTGACCCGCCTTATGAGGACACGAAAGAGTCGAAACGGGTTGTGCAGATGCTTGCGCAAGGCATCCGGCGCTTTGCAACAGGGATGTTCCTCATCTGGTATCCGGTGACGACAGAACAGTTTGTAAGTGATTTTATAGAAGGTATTTCGGAACTGGGGATTGGGGATATCTTGCGTGCCGAATTGCGGGTCAAGAAGACACATGAGGCTTCTGGCTTGTCGGGCTCAGGTCTTCTGATTGTGAATCCACCGTTCCTGCTCGAAGCGGGGCTGAAAATAACACTGCCGGCCCTTGCGGGCCGGCTTGGAATTGATGGATTGGGCCGTGGTGCGCTGTCTTGGCTGACAGCGCCGCGCGGTTAGAGCGTGCTGGAATCAATGATCTTGGAAAGATCCTTGTATTCATCGCAAGTGGTGCCGCAGATCTTCTGGATTTCGCCAAGCTGATCCTTGGCAAGATCAAGCTTGCCGGCGGCAACATAGCCTTCGCCCAGATATTCACGTGCACGGGCAAAGTCTGGTTTCATGGCTAAAGCCTTGTCGTAGTACGAGATGCCGAGTTCGAGACGGCCGGCTTTGCGGTTTGAATAGCCGAGCATGTTCAAGACATCAGGATCATTCTGGTTCTTGACGGCAGACAGAACCTGGATGGCCCATTCGTATTCACCGGCTTTGGCCAAAACCCAACCCTGGTGATACAGGTCGCCGTCATCCAGCAAGCTGCCCGTCACTTTGACGCAGGTCGGCACCATCTTCCCGTTCTTCTTGACCATCTTGACGACTTCGCCAGTCTTGCACTTGGCTTTCATAGGGGTAGGAGCGGTCACTACACCATTTCCTCCACCGCCTCCGCCCGCTGCCAAGGCAGCGCTCGCTGAAAACATAGAAACCAACACTACAGCTGCAAATTGTTTCATGGCAGGGCTCCTTTGAATAATTGTGTCTGATTCTCTACGTCCCGAAAGCGTAGCTTATTCCCGCGATTTTTTCTTTCCGGTCTTCTGGACTCGATTGCAAACCATCCATTTTCGATCGAAGCAGAGTCCCAATCAATTCTGCCGGCCCTTGCGGGCCGGCTTGAGTATTGATGGGCCGCAATGCGCTGTCAGCGATAACAGCGGCGCTGGGCTAAAGCGTACTTGAATCAATGACCTCGGAGAGGTCCTTGTATTCTTCACAGGTCGTGCCGCAAATCTTCTGGATTTCGCCGAGCTGATCCTTGGCAAGATCAAGCTTGCCGGCGGCAACATAGCCTTCACCCAGATACTCGCGGGCACGGGCAAAGTCCGGCTTCATCGCCAAAGCTTTGTCGTAATACGAAATGCCGAGTTCGAGACGGCCAGCTTTGCGGTTTGAGTAGCCAAGCATGTTCAACACATCAGGATCATTGTGGTTCTTGACAGCAGAGAGCACCTGGATAGCCCATTCGTATTCGCCGGCTTTGGCCAAAACCCAACCCTGGTGATACAGATCTCCGTCCTCCAGCAGGCTTCCCGTGGCCTGCACACAAGCTGGCACCATCTTGCCATTCTTCTTGACCATCTTGACGACCTCGCCGGTCTTGCAATGGGCCTTCATCGGATTGGAAGCTGAACCACCTCCAGCGGAACCTGAACCGCCTCCGCCGCCGCCACCGCCACCACTGCTGCCACCACCACCGCCACCGCCGCTGGCAAAAGCAGCCGTTGCTGAAAGTGTGGAAAGAAGCATTACGATCGCGAGTCTTTTCATTGCCGATCTCCTTTAAATCATCGAGCAATGTTCGCTACGCAAGGAGAGTTCTCGATATTCCGCTTGCCAATCCACTTGCACGGATAAGGTGAACAGAAAACGAAAAATTGATCGATTGAAGTGTATCGATATTATTCGCAATAAATCCAAGATAAGCGTTGCAACATCATTGTTTTTGGCATTGCCAGCAATGCGACATCTCTCAATGATGATAAACCGGAGAGATGATAAATCTTTCCGGCTTTTAATGTTTCGCGATTGAGCTTTGCGCAGCGCTGAATGCGTTGGTTGAGGTCAGCGTTATCTAGCAGAGCTGCTGCATCTTCCAATGCCATCGCAGCACCTTGGGCGAGATAGGGCAGGGTTCCGTGGGCGGCATCTCCGACCAGAGTGATGTTGTCTTTTTGCCATGAAGACAAAGGGCGCACATAAGCGGCAGGCCATTCGAGCCAAGTCTCTGTTAACGCGAGAGACGAGCGCAGTTGATCGCAAGCAAGACTAAAATGTTCGAGCGGAACCTTACCCTGCGTTACGGTAATAAGATTTAATTTGTGTTGGCGTCCCACGGGGTAGTGAACAACATGGCCACCCGGATAGAGCCACAAATTCACATCCAGCATTCCATCACGTGACCAATCAATACAAGGCACGAGCGCCCGAAAGATATGATCAGAGGTGGAAATGGGGGTACTACCGGGAATGAGCTGCTGGCGCGTGCGTGACCAAATGCCGTCGGCGGCGATCACCTCGCCTGTCAGTTCAGTTGCATCGACTTCGCGGCCCAGTTTGACTTCAATGTTGGGCAGGGCGCGCGCTGCCGAGAGCAGAGCCGTGTGAAGATCTGCCCTGTGGGCGACGCGGTAGGGCTGACCAAAACGCTTTTCAAAGTTCAGGCCCAAGTCCAGCTTTTTGAGCAGCTTGCCAGTTTTCGCGTTGTGGATGCGAATCGCGGGCGGGGCATAGGTGATAGGTTCGACGGCATCCCATGCGCCAAGCGCCTGCAAAGCGCGGACGGCATTGGGCCCCAATTGCAGCCCGGCGCCTACTTCCTCGAACTGCGGCGCTTTTTCGTAAACGACCACATCCTTGCCTCGGCGCGCCATGGCGATGGCCGCCGCCAGACCTGCGATCCCGCCTCCAATGATGTGGATTGTACCAGTTGTCATGATCGCATAATGCCATGAAAATAAAGTCCTTTCATGCGGCGGATTGATGCTTGCACGGGAGAATTGGAAGTTTTAGGAACCGCCCGAGAGGATTTTTCCATGGGATTTATTTCTGACGCGCTGAACCGCATTCAGCCATCGGCGACGATTGCCATTTCCAACAAGGCCCTGGCCATGCAGGCCGAAGGCAAGAATGTGATTGGCCTGGCCGCAGGCGAGCCGGATTTCGAGACGCCGCGCAATGTGAAGGATGCCGCGATCAAGGCGATCAACGACGGCAAGACGCGTTACACCGCCGTTGATGGCATTCCGCAGCTGAAGCAGGCGATTATTGCCAAGTTCAAGCGCGAAAATGGTCTGGACTACAAGGCTTCGCAGATTTCGGTGGGCACAGGTGGCAAGCAGGTTCTTTTCAACGCCTTGCTGGCCACAGTGAATTCCGGTGATGAGGTGATTGTGCCGGCGCCATACTGGGTGTCGTATCCTGATATCGTCATGCTCGCCGGCGGCACACCCGTCATCGTTCAGGGCGATCCGGCCAAGGGTTTCAAGCTGCAGGCTGCGGCGCTGGAAAAGGCGATCACGCTAAAGACCAAGTGGTTGATCCTCAACTCGCCGTCGAATCCGACGGGTGCTGCCTACAGCCATGCTGAGATGAAAGCGATCACTGATGTGCTGCTCAAGCATCCGCATGTCTATCTGCTCACCGATGATATGTATGAGCACCTGACCTATGACGATTTCAAATTTGTCACCCCGGTGCAGGTTGAACCGAAGCTCTACGAGCGCACATTGACCATGAATGGTGTGTCGAAGGCCTATTGCATGACAGGATGGCGCATTGGCTATGCCGGGGGGCCTGAGCAGCTGATTAAGGCGATGTCAAAGCTGCAATCCCAGTCGACTTCGAACCCATCATCCATTTCGCAATGGGCCGCAGTTGAAGCGCTCAATGGTCCGCAGGATTTCATCCCGGCCAATAACAAGGTGTTCAAGGAGCGCCGTGATCTTGTTGTCTCGATGCTGAACCAGGCCAAGGGGATCAAATGTGCAACGCCGGAAGGGGCCTTCTATGTGTACCCGTCGATTGCGGGGACCATGGGAAAGACCGCTCCATCTGGCAAGGTTATCAATAATGACGAGGAGTTCGTTTCTGAACTTCTTGCCGCCGAAGGTGTTGCCGCGGTGCATGGCGCTGCGTTTGGCACGTCGCCTTACTTTCGCATTTCCTATGCAACGGCAACTGCTACGCTTGAAGATGCGTGTCAGCGCATCCAGCGTTTCTGCGCGTCACTGAGATAGAAACTATTTAGGAGGAACTATGACTGCCCTTTATGATCAATCTGTGCCGTTTCTTATTCGCGGCCTTGAGGCACTGACAAAGGTGCTGAAGAAGGCGGAAGCTCAGGCGGATGAGCGCAAATGGGATAAAGCCGTAATCCTTGGTCTGCGATTGGCACCGGATATGCTCAATCTTACAACCCAGGTTCAGCTCACCTCCGATTTTGGCAAAGGACCCGGTGCGCGGCTTTCCGGTGGCACGAATCCTTCAATGAAGGATGAAGAAAAGACGTTTGAAGAGCTCTATGCGCGCCTTGGCAAAACCATCGACTACCTCAAGACGCTGAAGAAGGAAGACTTCGATCCGGCACGTACCATCACCATCAAGATTGGCGGCAAGGATACCGACTTCAATGCGGTGACCTATTTCAACGCTGTAGCGCTGCCGCAGTTCTATTTTCACATGACCACGGCCTATGACATTTTGCGCAGCCAACGGCTTCACGCTGGGCAAGGCCGACTTTATGGGCCGGAGCTAATCTTCCAATGAACGCCGCATGACATTTGATCTCTTTGTGGCGTTTTTCATCTTCTCGGCGATCATGGCCTTCACGCCGGGGCCGAACAACACGATCCTGATGGCCAGCGGCATCGCGCATGGCTTCCGCGCGAGTCTGCCGGTGGTGATCGGCGTGGCGCTGGGCTTTCCGCTGCAGGTACTGTGCATCGGCCTGGGCCTTGGCAAGATCTTCGAGTGGTGGCCAGTACTGCTCACCGTGCTGAAATATGCCGGTGCGGCCTATATGCTCTGGCTGTGCTGGAAGATCGCCACCGACAAGCCGTCGCGCGAAACCAAGAATGCGCCGACGAAGCCGTTGTCGGCGCTGCAGATGATGGGCTTCCAGTGGGTCAATCCGAAAGCCTGGATCATCGCCATCACCGCGACCACGACTTATACGATCCCCGGCTTCTTCTGGACCGGCCTTGCCTCGGTCGTCGGCACCACGCTGTTCACCGCCATCACCAGTGCCTCCACCTGGGCCGCCTTCGGGGCCGGGCTGAAAGCCGTGCTGACCGATCCGCGCTGGTTCCGGCCGATCAATGTGTCAATGGCGCTTCTTCTGCTCGTGTCACTGGTGCCGATGTTGAGGCACTGAACCCGGCAATTCTGCCGGGTTCTCGCTCAAACTACATATCCATGCATTGCGCAATTTCGATAGAGCCGCCGTGCTTGAGAAGGGGGCAGCCCTTGGCTTTTTTGTGTGCGTCTTCGAGGCTCGCAGCTTCAATTAGGCTGTAGCCGCTGGCTGGGTTGGTGCCCCCATTGCTGACCATGCTGCCGTCAGCATTGACTGTGCTGGATTTACCGACCGGGTTCCCACCGTCGACAACGGCCGCGCCGAGAGAACCAAACCAAGCCCCCCAAGCGTCATGCGCCTTCTTGATATCTGCCGGGCTCATTTGCGACATGCTACTGCCACCGTGATAGACGTATAGATATTTTGCCATTTCTTTCTCCATTGGTTCCGCATTTGCACTACGGTTTTATGGGTGCAAAGCGCATCCATACATGGTAATTATTCACATATGTCGACGGGCTCAAATGTGAATAATTCACAACTCCTATCGACGAGCGGCCAGAATTTCCCCGCTCTTGCTGCAGCTTGGCGGCGTTTAATTGAGGCCGAGCTGGTGCCAACGGCGACGCCATTTCTAAAGAGGCAGGTGGCTGCAACAGCCAATACCTATCTAAAGGCGGTGAAGGGCGAGGTAGTGGGTTTTTCGACATCGCAAAACCCCGGTCTGGTGCCTGGGCTCAAGACCCACATCGAAGCGCAAGCAAAAGATATTCTGAAATCTTTCAGCGAAGAAAAGTTCGGTGATTTTGATTTCGTGCAGGAGTATGCGAGCGCACTGGCGGAGCAGCATTTCCCGCTGGAATCAGCGCTGCATGTTTATCGCTGCGGGTTGAAGGTCATTGCGCAATGGTTGCGGCAAGCGTTGCGCGCTGCGAGACCCGAGGATGGCGACCGTGCAGATGCTCTCGCGATGGATTTTGCGATTGAATATGCCAATGCCGCAAGCACTGTGATGGCAGCCCAATATGTCGCGCAGGCGCGAGTACTCGCCGATGCTGAGGGCGGGAAGCGCATCGAACTCTTTAACACCCTGCTTTCCGGCTTTGACGAATCCGATGGCCGCGTGGCGATGTTGCTGAAGCAGGCGGGATATCTGGCGCAGCGGCAATCCTATTGCGTGGTCGCGGTGCGTTCGACGAACAATGCCGAGATGGAAAGTCCGGAGCGGGTACAACGCATCACCGCGTCTTTAACTGCACTGGCTGTAACTACGCCGTTCAGAATTCTTGCAGGTGCGCGTAATGGAGTTGCCGTTGCGGTGTTTTCTGCATCGCGCAGGCAATCCGGCTGGACAGCACCGCAGACCTTGCTGGCGCTGCGACTCGCAGAGACAGTGCGCGAGCTTGGACCATCGGTGCTTGCCGGGATCAGCACAGATCAGCCCTCCACATCTTCTGTGGCCAAAGGCTTGCGCGAAGCGTTGATGGCACTCGAGCATGCAACTGTCTCTCAGCGCGTGGTGGCATTTCATGAGTTGCCTGTGCGCAGCCTGATGATTCATCAGGGTGCTGCACTCGTGCGTTCTGTCATCCCCGGCTGGGCGACCTCATTGGTTGATGCGGATGGAGCGGCCAAAGGCACCTTGACCGCGACGCTGCGGAAGGTGGCGGATGCAGACCTCAACGTGCAGAAAGCAGGGCGCGAACTGGGCGTGCATCCAAATACGATCTATTCCCGTCTTGACCGCATCAAGGACATCACCGGGCTTGATGCGCAGCGGCATCACGATCTCGTCGAGCTGCTTTTGGCAATCGACAGCCTGACAGGTTGAAAGAGAGCCTAGAAGCTCCACTCCTTGGCCTTATTGACGATAAAGTCACGGAAGGCCGTAATGCGCTTGGTATCCTTCAGTTCTTCCGGGTAGACGAAGTAGGTTTCGAACTGTGGCGCTTCCAGCGGAAGATCAATCTGCACAAGATTGGAATCCGCGGCGACGATGTAATCCGCCAGAATGGCAATGCCGGCTCCGGCCTGCACGGCACGACGCAAGCCATAGGCATTGTTCACACGGAGTGCGGGCTTGCGTGGGCTGTCCGCCTCGCGGCCCACGGTTGCCAGCCAATTCAAATCCGTCAGAAAGCCTTCGGTCTCACCAAAAATCAGGATCTTGTGGCGATCGAGATCGTCCACGGACTTGGGAATGCCGTGCTTCTTCACATATTCGGGAGCCGCGAAAATGTGATGGTGAACAGTGAAAAGACGGCGCTGGATAAGATCAGGCTGACTGGGGCGGCGCAGACGGATTGCGACATCGGCTTCGCGCATTGAAAGATCGAGTTCACGATCTTCCAGCACCAGTGTTACATTGATGTCCGGATAAAGCTCCATGAATTCTTTGATGCGCGGCGTCAGCCATACGGAACCCAAACCCACAGTCGTGGTGATGCGCAGATCACCTGATGGCTTTTCCTTCGAATCCATCAGGCGCGTTTTGGCGGCCGCGAGCTTGGTGAAGACTTCGTGCGCCGTGCGGTAGAGAACCTCGCCTTGTTCGGTGAGGATCAGGCCGCGGGCATGGCGGTGAAACAGCGGCACATTGAGGTTTTCCTCGAGTGCGGAAATCTGACGGCTGACCGCGGACTGCGAGAGCAGCAACTCATGGCCAGCATGAGTGAAGCTGCCGGCTTCAGCGACGGCGTGAAAAATGCGGAGTTTGTCCCAGTCCATGTCTTACTCCGCTGCGGCCTTGTGCATATCCTGTGCATGCAACCAACGTTCTGCTTCAAGGGCCGCCATGCAACCCATGCCCGCGGCCGTTACCGCCTGACGATAAACATCGTCGGCAACGTCGCCTGCGGCGAAGACGCCGGGAATGGCCGTCTGTGTGCTCCATGACTCGGTGACGAGATAGCCGCCATTCTTGAAGGGCAACTGGCCCTCAAAGAGTTCAGTTGAGGGCTTGTGGCCAATGGCAACGAAGACGCCATCGACTGAAATGTCCGTCGTCGCACCGCTTTTTACATTCCTTATCCGTGCGGTCGTGACGCTGAGTGGGCTTTCGGTTCCGATCACGTCGGCGAGTTCGGAATCCCAAACGACCTTGATCTTGGGATGATTGAACAAGCGATTTTGCAAAATGCGTTCCGCCTTGAATTCATTGCGGCGGTGAACAATTGTTACTTCGTTGGCGAAGTTGGTGAGGAACAGAGCTTCCTCGACAGCGGTGTTGCCGCCGCCCACCACGAGCACCTTGCGGTTCCGATAAAAGAAGCCATCGCATGTTGCACAAGCGGAAACGCCGAAGCCCTGGAATTTCTTTTCGGATGGCAGGCCCAGCCATTTGGCCTGCGCGCCGGTGGCAATGATCAGCGCATCGCAAGTGTAAGTCTGGCCGCTGTCGCCAACAAGCTTGATGGGCTGTGACTTCAGGGTCACCGAGGTAATTGTATCTGAGATGATTTCAGTTCCCATGTGTTCGGCTTGCGCCTTCATCTCCTCCATGAGGAAGGGACCCTGAATGGTTTTTGCAAAACCGGGATAGTTTTCGACGTCGGTGGTGATGGTCAGCTGCCCGCCAGGTTGCGTGCCCTGAATGACGAGGGGTTTGAGCATGGCGCGAGCGGCGTAGATGGCGGCTGTGTATCCGGCCGGGCCGGAACCCAAGACGATCACTCGGGCATGACGAGATGACATGGAAAACCTCGAATGGGAAAAGCGAGCTATGAGTCAGAAACATAGCTCAGATTCCTGCTTTAACAAGGGGATGCCCGGTTTTGAACAGATATTCGGCGATGATGCTAAATGCCGGGCAGGTTTGCGCGGTGGTCTCTTCCCTTTACGCAATAATATTGCTTAAAGGCCGTGCATGGATCGCCACGGCAAACTTGATACCATTGACTGGAAAATTCTCAAGGAATTGCAAAGGGATGGCCGGATTTCCAATGTCGAGCTAGCAAGCCGGGTAGGGCTCTCTCCGCCGCCCACATTGCGGCGCGTGCAGGCACTCGAAAAGAGCGAATATGTCAAAGGTTACAGGGCCCGGCTGGCCAACGAAAAACTGGGTTATGGCGCAGAAGTGATCGCTCTGGTCGGCCTCAAAAGCCAAGCTGAGCACGAAATGCGCGAATTCGAGAAGAGGGTGGCGAACTGGCCCATCGTACGCGAATGCTATGCAGTTTCAGGTATGGCCGATTTCGTTTTGAAATGCGCGGGGCGTGATCTGCAATCAATCCAGTCCTTCATCATGGACGCGTTGGCCAAGGCGCCCAATGTCGAGAGCGTGAAGACATCGCTGATCCTGCGCGTCGGCAAGGATGAGCCCGGAGTTCCGCTGGTATGAATTTTCGTGATGAACACTGGCTGTCGCTCAGTGCGGCGGCACTGACTGCCGTTGTAGTGGGCTTTGCATCCACCATTCTGGTGGTGATGCAGGCGGCCGATGCCGTGGGCGCTTCGGACGCGCAGAAAATCTCATGGGCAGCGATGCTGTGCTTTGCGATGGGCATCCTGTCGCTCATCCTCGGCCTACGGCACCGCATCCCGATTATCATTGCCTGGTCCACGCCTGGCGCGGCCTTGCTTGCCACTGGTGCGCATGGAACGCCTTATGCCGTGGCGCTTGGAGCCTTTGCAGGAGCCGGCGTACTCACCGTGATCACCGGTCTGGTCAAACCACTGGCGCGCGCCATCGAACATATTCCCTCCGCGCTGGCGTCAGCCATGCTGGCCGGTGTGCTGGTCTCCTATGTGCTGAAAGTGCCCGCCGCCGCGGTCGCCACGCCGCAACTCGTCGTGCCGCTGATCGTAGTTTATTTCGGCATGCGCTTCTGGAAGCCGCTCTATGCCGTGCCGGTCGTGGTGGTTCTGGGATTGGCGCTGGCTGTGGCTTCGGGCGCCATGCAGCTCGGCGGGCAGCATCTTGCGTTCTCGCGGTTAACGTTCGACATGCCGCAATTCTCCTGGGCTGCGATGATCTCAATCGGCTTTCCGCTTTATCTCGTGACCATGGCCTCGCAGAACCTTCCCGGTTTTGCCGTTCTGCGCGCGAGTGGTTATCCACCACCGGTTGCCTCATGCCTCATCGGCTGCGGGCTCACCTCCGTCATCGCGTCGCCCTTTGGCGGACCGCAGATCAACATGGCGGCGATCACTGCATCGCTGGCCACTGGGCCTGACGCGCACCCGGACCCCGCACAACGCTGGAAGGTATGCTTTCCCTATCTCGTCATTTACGGTGCGCTGGGATTGGCGGCGGGCACCTGCGTCAGCGTTCTAGGCGCTATGCCGCATGACCTGGTGATTGCCATTGCAGGCCTGGCTCTGCTCAGTCCACTCATGAGTGGACTGACGGCGATGGTCCACACACCCAGAGATATTGAAGCCGCGGTCGTGACCTTCCTGGTGACGGCATCTGGCTTCACGTTGTTTGGCGTGGGTGCTGCCTTCTGGGGCCTGCTGGCGGGGCTCATCCTATGGGGTACCAAGAAATTGAAGAGAGAACTATGAAGTCATCTGATGCGGACATTCTGGTGATTGCCGGCCACGAGGGCTCAGGACCCGATCATTGGCAGAGTCGCCTTGTCAGTAAACTGCTTTCGGCGAGGCTAGTGGAGCAAGATGACTGGCTTTATGGCTCACTCGACGCGGCCACTGACAAACTGGTTACGGCAGTCGAGCAATCAACCAAGTCCGTGGTGTTCGTCGCGCATTCTGTTGGTTGTGTGCTCATAGCCCACACGATATCGAAGCTCAGAGCCAAAAATCTTCTCGATCGTTGCAGAGGTGCTTTCCTCGTGGTGCCGCCATCTGTCGAAAGTCTCGCTCAACTCAAAAGTATTGATCCACAGTTCAAGAACATTCCGCGCGAGCCATTGCCATTTCCTTCCATTCTTGTGGCTAGCAGCAACGATCCACATGCGACACTTGAGCAGTCTGCCGATATCGCTCTTGCATGGGGATCTGATCTCGTTGAAGCCGGAGAACAGGGCCATATCAATACCGCTTCTGGTCATGGGCCATGGCCAGAGGGGCTGATGCGCTTTGCTGGGTTTCTCTCGCAATTGAAATGAAAAAGGCGAACTCTTCAGTTCGCCTTTTAAAGTCTCATCGAGTGCTCGTTTACGACCAGGAAACCTTCTTGATCTCGTAGCTCTTGCCGCCGCCAGGCGTGTTGACCTCAACACTGTCACCCTGCTTCTTGCCAATGAGGGCGCGGGCGATGGGCGACGAGATCGAAATGCGGCCCTTCTTCACATCGGCTTCAAAGTCGCCAACGATCTGGTACTTCACCTCTGAGTCAGTGTCTTCATCGACCAGCAGGAGCTTGGCACCGAATTTCACGGTGCTGCCCGAAAGGCTTGACGGATCGATCACTTCGGCACGGGCAAGCTTGTCCTCGAGTTCCGAAATGCGGGTCTCGTTCCAACCCTGAGCTTCCTTGGCAGCATGGTATTCGGCGTTTTCGGACAGGTCACCATGGGCGCGCGCCTCTTCAATGGCGCGAATGATGCGCGGGCGCTCTTCCTGTTTCAGAACCTTGACCTCGTCGTGCATGGCGTTGAAGCCCGTGGCGGTCATCGGAACCTTGTCCATCGTCGTACCTTCCAGTCACCCAATGCTACGCCTGAGCCCCTGAAAGGGCCCTTCATTGCAGCACTGCAAAAGAAAAATCAGCCCGGCTCGGGAATTTCTCCCCGCCGGGCATTGCTTAATCTGGACCAAAAACGCCTATTTTGCAAGGGTAGGATCGTCAGCCCTAGCGAAAATAATCCTGCAATGGCTTAACGCTGATGGCATTTCCCTTATGTGCCACAATGGCTTTTGCGGCCGAAAGAATGCCAGGCAGAGTGGTATAATAAGGCACCTTCTGCATGACAGCGGTTTGCCGGATCGACTTGGAATCCGACTCCGATGAGCGTGTTTCAGTGGTGTTCAAGACCAGCTGGATATCGCCATTCTTGATGGCATCCACGATGTGGGGACGCCCCTCCAGGACCTTGTTGATTTTGCTAGCGGGCACGCCCTTGCTTTCAAGATAGGCGTGGTTGCCACCTGTGGCCTTAATGGCAAAGCCAAGATCCGCGAGCTGCTTGATAACAGGGAGAATTTTGGTACGGTCGCTTTCCTTTACCGAGACAAAAACCGTACCGCTCAAGGGCATGCGCATGCCAACGCCAAGTTGTGATTTCGCGAAGGCCATGTCGTAGCTGACGTCGAGGCCCATGACTTCGCCGGTCGAGCGCATTTCGGGGCCGAGCAGGGTATCAACGCCGGGGAAGCGGTTGAACGGAAATACTGCTTCTTTTACAGCGACATGGTTGAGCTTACGTTGCTTTAACTTGAAGTCTGCGAGACGCTCGCCAGCCATGACCCGGGCCGCGATCTTGGCAACAGGAATGCCCACGACTTTGGCGACAAAAGGCACGGTGCGCGATGCGCGCGGGTTGACTTCCAGGATGTAAATGTTGTCGTTCTTGATGGCGAATTGGACGTTCATCAAGCCCACGACATTGAGCGCGAGCGCCAGCTTCCTGGATTGTGCTTCCATTTCGGCAATGACTGAAGCCTTGAGGGAGTAAGGCGGAAGGGAGCAGGCGCTGTCACCGGAATGGATACCGGCTTCCTCGATGTGCTCCATGACGCCGGCGATGAACACATCCTTACCATCAGAGATGACGTCAACGTCCACCTCAATGGCGTTGGAGAGATAGCTGTCGATGAGAACCGGGCTGTTGCCCGACACGACAACGGCTTCCTTGATGTAGCGATCGAGCTGCGGCTGGTCGCGCACGATTTCCATGGCGCGGCCACCGAGCACATAGGACGGGCGGATCACAACCGGGAAACCGATTCGGTTGGCAATCTTTCTGGCTTCCGCACCTGAACGGGCAATGCCATTTTCCGGCTGGGCGAGTTTCAGCTTTTTCACAAGCTTGGAAAAACGGTCGCGGTCTTCCGCCAGATCGATGGCATCAGGCGAGGTCCCCAGAATTGGAATCCCCGCCGCCTCAAGGGCCGCCGCGAGCTTGAGCGGCGTCTGTCCACCAAACTGGACGATGACGCCTTTGAGTGTGCCGTTGCTCTGTTCAGTGCGGATGATCTCGAGAACATCTTCACCCGTAAGCGGCTCGAAGTAGAGCCGATCAGAAGTGTCGTAGTCAGTGGACACCGTTTCCGGATTGCAATTGACCATGATCGATTCATAACCGGCGTCATGCAGCGCAAAGCAGGCATGACAGCAGCAGTAATCGAACTCGATGCCCTGGCCAATGCGGTTGGGACCCCCGCCCAAAATGATAATTTTCTGGCGATCTGTCGGCCGCGCCTCATCGCCGGAGAGGCCAGCGAGGCCGGTCTCATAGGTTGAATACATGTAGGCGGTGGGCGAGGCGAATTCTGCGGCACAAGTATCGATGCGCTTATAGGCAGGATGCACCTTCAGCCTGGAGCGGTGTCGTGCGACACGGTCTTCGCTGATGCCGGCAAGGCTGCCGAGCCTGCGGTCTGAAAAGCCCATGGCCTTGAGCTTGCGAAGGTTTTCAGCATCGTTGGGCAGGCCATGCTCCCTGATGCGGGTTTCAGTCTCCACGATCTCCTGGATCTGGCGCAGGAACCACGGCTCGTATTTACAGGAGGCAAAAATGTGTTCGACGGTGGCGCCGTGCCGGAAGGCCTGCGCGATCTTGAGCAAACGGTCAGGTGTGGGCGTGGAGAGTGCCGCACGAATGGCATTCTTGTCATCGCCTTCGCCAAGCCCATCGATTGCAATTTCATCAAAGCCCGACAGGCCCGTTTCCAGACCGCGAAGCGCCTTCTGCACGCTTTCCTGAAACGTGCGGCCGATGGCCATGACTTCGCCGACGGATTTCATGGCCGTCGTAAGAATGGGTTCGGCACCCGGAAACTTTTCGAAGGCAAAGCGCGGGATTTTTGTGACGACGTAGTCGATGGTGGGCTCAAAAGAAGCCGGTGTGGCACCGCCAGTTATGTCGTTGGCCAATTCATCGAGCGTGTAGCCAATGGCGAGCTTGGCAGCGACCTTGGCAATCGGGAAGCCTGTGGCTTTGGAAGCCAATGCCGAGGAACGCGACACGCGTGGGTTCATTTCGATGACCACGAGGCGGCCGTCCTCGGGGTTGACACCGAACTGCACGTTGGATCCGCCGGTTTCGATGCCGATCTCACGCAGCACCGCAATCGAGGCGTTGCGCATGATCTGGTATTCCTTGTCAGTCAGCGTCAGCGCCGGCGCGACGGTGATCGAGTCACCGGTATGTACGCCCATCGGGTCGATGTTCTCGATGGAACAGACGATGATACAGTTGTCCGCCTTGTCGCGGACGACTTCCATTTCATATTCCTTCCAGCCGAGAACGCTTTCTTCGATCAGCACTTCCGCGGTGGGAGAGGCATCAAGGCCCTTTTCAACAATGTCGAAAAATTCCTCGCGGTTGTAGGCGATGCCGCCCCCGGTGCCGCCAAGCGTAAAAGACGGCCGTATGATGCAGGGCAGGCCGACATCAAGCATGGCCTCAAAAGCTTCGACCATGGCGCGGCTGCGATAGTTCTTCTGACGCTCAGCTTCGCCTTCGGCCCATTGGCGTTCGAAGGCTTCCATATCTGCAGCGGCGGCGCGGCGGATAGCATAGGCTTCCTTGTCGGAATCCTTTGCAGAGGACGCATTGGCCAAACGGGACTTTGGTGTTTCGAGACCAATCCGCTTCATGGCCTCGCGAAAGAGTTCGCGGTCTTCGGCCTTGTCGATGGCATCGGCCTTGGCGCCAATCAGCTCGACATTGAATTTGTCCAGTACACCCATCTTGTTGAGCGAGAGTGCCGTGTTCAGCGCCGTCTGTCCGCCCATGGTCGGCAGGATGGCGTCTGGACGTTCCTTTTCAATGATCTTGGCGACAACTTCCGGTGTGATTGGCTCGATATAAGTGGCATCGGCCAGCTCCGGATCGGTCATGATCGTCGCCGGATTGGAATTGACCAGAATGACGCGATAACCTTCCTCTTTCAGAGCCTTGCAGGCTTGGGTGCCGGAATAATCAAATTCGCAAGCCTGGCCGATGATAATCGGCCCAGCCCCGATAATGAGGATGGACTTGAGGTCAGTTCTTTTCGGCATTTATGGGAAACCCTGATTTGGGTCTGCCTAGCGGATGGGAATCCCGATTCCAAGCGCTTTTGACAAGGCTGTGAACTCACGCATTTTCACGGGCATTTGACAGTTTTGCTTGGTGATTTCGTGTAGGGTGTGTTTGCTCGCCAGAATTTACGCCGGCGCAGCATTCGTGCCTGTTTTGGATAACCAAACGTCGCGCGCCTTTTTGAACTATCCAAAACTGGATCCAGCAACTGCAACATGCGCGCATGGGAGGACTCATCATGACTGCATATAATGTTGTGCGCTTCCGGGTGAAACCCGGTCAGGAGCAAGCGTTCATCGAAGCCCACAAGAAAGCTGCCGCCATCGAAGGCATGCGCGAGGCATCACTCATCAAGACCGGAGACCGCACATTCTGTGTAGTGGGAAAATGGGACAAGATGGCTGATCTTGCTGCGGCGAGGCCTCACATGATCGCGCTCCTGGATACGTTCCGGAACATGCTTGAGGATCTGGGAGGCGGCCTGGGTCTTACCGATCCTGTCTCTGGCGAGGTTGTCGCGACGCTGGGCAACAAGAAAGCCTAAGCTCAGGCTGTCTGAAGAAATGACGAGAGCGCAACCGAACCGCGAGGGGCGGGTTAAACTGGTTCAATTGCGCTCTCGATCCTCGCGGCCGGAAGGCCCGCAAAGTCCGTGTGGTTCAGCCTTCCGTCTTAAAGGCGGTGCTGGAACCCGACGTCTGGAAAGCCACGCTGTGGCCGAAATCGAACTGATGAAGCCGGGCCTGGCCCATGCTGGCAAAGGCGCCAGCCGAGAGAAACGCCACTGACATCGCAATCGTGATGATTAGATTTTTCATTTGCCGCTCCTTTCTCTTCTCAATTCTGAACTTGGAGGCACATTCGCATGAAGCTTTGGAACCAGCCCTGAATGTGCCGTTCATCTGGCGTTTAGATTTGAACCGTGGATCCAAAAAGAAACCCCGGTGGGAGAGACCGGGGTTCTTTTGGGAGCCTTGGAGACTTGCAGGGGACCGAGGCTATGAGGGGGAAACCGGGGCGGTGAAGCTGGTGATCGTGCGAGGGGTGGGAGAAGGGCTTGTCACCTCGGCACCACCGCCTCCGGTTTCAGTCCGGCTTGGGTTAAAGCCGGACGGGGGTTCATTGCGGCGTATCGGAACAATCCTCCAATGCGCACTTCTGAAGCTTGACGTGGTAATCATTCAGCGCCGTTACAAGCGCTGGCTGGCTTGTCTTGTATGCAATGCTGGTCCCTGTTTCGCTCATGGGAATGGCGCGGGTGCCGGGATTAACATTCGCAATTGCCGTTGCAGCGGATCCAATTACGATTGCCATGAAAATTGTGTAGCGGATCATTTTCTTGCTCTCCCTTGCGAAACGTGGGAGCAAATTAAAAGTTCCATCCGTAACCGAGACTGAAGCCATCGTTCATCTGCCATTTAAGTTCTGCGATGGTGCTGAAATTGCTCCCTGATTGTGGTTAAGATTTTCTTTAATTTGGGCAAAAGCGGGATGTTGTTGTGAATGTCTGACGATCTGAACTGGGTTTCCGCCACAAAATTGTCCAAGCTTTTCACTGCAAAAAAAGCTTCGCCCGTAGAAGCCGCCAAGGCCTGTCTCGGCCAGATGGCGCGGCAGGATGAGCGCTTGAACGCCATGACCCACATCGATGAGGCGACGACCCTTGCGATGGCAAAGGGCAGCGAAAAGCGCTGGCGCAAAGGCAAACCATTGTCGCCACTTGATGGCGTGCCCCTGCTGATCAAGGACACGTTGCTGGTCAAAGGCTGGCCCACGCTCCGCGGTTCGAAGACGGTTGACCCCACCCAGGATTGGCTGGTGGATGCGCCGGTTGTGGCACGGCTGCGGGAAGCTGGGGCTGTATTCATGGGCATGACCACGACGCCAGAATATGGCTGGAAGGGGGTTACCGACTCACCACTCACCGGAATCACCCGCAATCCATGGAACCCTGAAAAGACCCCCGGTGGCTCATCTGGCGGCTCTGCTGCAGGCCTGGCAGCCGGTTACGCACAACTGGCGCTTGGAACCGATGGCGGCGGTTCGGTGCGAATCCCAGCTGGCTTCGCGGGCGTGTTTGGTCACAAGCCTTCATTCGGACGTGTACCGGCCTGGCCGTTTTCGGCGTTCGGAACGCTGGCCCATACCGGCCCGATGACCAGGCATGTGAAAGACGCAGCGCTGATGATGAATGAGATCACACGCGCAGATGTGCGCGACTGGCTTTCACTGCCGCCGGAAAAACATGATTATTTGAAGAGGCTGGATGCAGGCGTGAAGGGCATGACCTTTGCCTATTCGCCGAAGCTTGGCTTCGATGTGGAAGTGGCGCCCGACGTTGCTGGCGCCGTCGAACACGCCGTGAGCACGTTGCGCAAGGCAGGGGCCAAGATTGTGAAGATTGATCCCGGTTTCAAGGATCCGGCGCCTTACTTCCGCATCCTGTGGTGGCTGGGGGTGAGGGCGGCCTTCGGTGCGCTGCCAGCGAAAAAGCTGGATCTGCTGGACCCGGGTCTGCGTGACGTTTTCGAGCAATCGAAGTCGATCACCGTGGAGGAGGGGGCAGAGGCCAACCGCCTGCGCGGCGTGCTGGGCAGCGAAATGCGCCAGTTCATGGCGCCTTACGATGCGCTGCTGACACCCACGCTCCCGATCACTGCTTTCGAAGCGGGCAAGCTGCAGCCCGGCAACGAGACGGCTGGGAAATGGGTGAACTGGACACCGTTCACTTATCCCTTCAACCTGACACAGCAGCCGGCGTCATCCGTTCCCATCGGCTTCGACCGGCAGGGGCTTCCCATCGGCCTGCAGGTTGTTGGCCGCATGTATGAAGATGCGCGCGTGCTGCAGATTTCGGCAGCGGTCGAAGAACTGGCGGGGCCGGGCACAAAGCGCCCGCCCAAGTGCTGAGGTTCTTCAGCCGTGCTTGCCCATGAGGGCGATGATTTCATCCGCCGTTCCGGTCTCGGCCAGCCGCGGGAAAATGCGGGTGACACTGTTGTGGTAGGCTTCGGCATTCATGTCTGTCGTGGCGTCGACGGCAATCACGACATGGAAGCCCAGCTCATGAGCAAAACGGGCGGTTGATTCCACGCCGATGCTGGTGGAAATGCCGCACAGCACGATCTGGGTGACGCCCTTGCTTTTCAAATAGCTCTCGAGATCGGTGTTGGTGAAGGCGCCGAAAGTGCGCTTCAGCACCACATGGTCCGATGGTTGGCGGTTGAGCTCCGGGATGAGATCAATCCAGTCTGCGGGCAAGTCTGCCATCGACATCTTCTGGTCGGTGCGGCCCGGGGCGCCGCCGCCGACATGGACCAGGACGACAGGCAAACCAGCCTTGCGCGCCGCTGCTGCCAGTTTTGCGGACTTGGCCACGATATCAGTTGCCGGATGTGCCGTGGGCCGCGAAACGATGCCTTTCTGCAGGTCGATGACGACAAGAGCAGTTTTTGGTTCGAGCTGGGTGATGGCCATGAATTCCTCTTGGATAGACTGTGTTACCAGGACGTGACTGCAAGTGGCTCCGTTCCCGCCACCATGGCGCAGAATTGGAATGTGGGCTCATGCAACCTATTTATAGGTGTCATGCCATGGAGAGTTTGTCATGCATCCGCGTGAGTGGATCGAAATCCGTCCTGAAGGCGTCTATTGCCGCCCGGGAGACTTTTATATTGATCCTTCACGCCCTGTCGCCAAGGCGGTGATTACGCATGGCCATGCGGACCACGCCCGTTCTGGGCATGGCACTGTCATTGCCACCCCTGAAACACTCGCCATCATGCGGGCCCGCTATGGCGAGGAACACGCACGGGAGGAGCAAAGGGCGCTCGACTACAACTCCTCCATCAAGGTTGGTGAAGTGAAATTGACGCTTCATCCTGCTGGGCACATTCTTGGCAGCGCACAGGCGAAACTGGAATACGAAGGCGCAAGCATTGTCTTTGCAGGCGATTACAAGCGGCGCGAAGACCCCACCTGTCAGCCGTTTGAGGTTGTGCCCTGCGATGTGTTTGTCACTGAAGCTACATTTGCGCTGCCGGTGTTCACCCACCCGCCAATCGCCAACGAGATCGCAAAGCTTCTGCAATCGCTGCAAACCTTTCCGGAACGCTGCCATCTGGTGGGCGCGTATTCCCTGGGGAAATGCCAGCGCGTGATCATGGAACTGCGTCACGCTGGCTACGGGGAGACGATCTATCTTCATGGGGCGATGGTGAAGCTGTGCGATCTCTATATCGCGCATGGTGTGCCGCTTGGGCCGTTGGAACAGGTGACGGCCGAAAATGCCAAGATGCTGGGCGGCAAGATCGTCCTATGCCCGCCGTCAGCGCTGGATGACCGCTGGACTCGTAAACTGCCTGACCCGGTTCACATCGCTGCCTCCGGCTGGATGCGCATTCGCGCGCGCGCCAAACAGGCGGGCGTTGAACTGCCGTTGATCATATCTGATCACGCAGATTGGGATGAGCTTAATCAGACACTGGAAGAAGTGGGTGCCCCCGAAGTCTGGATCACCCATGGCCGTGAAGATGCTTTGGCGCACGAGGCAACCAAAAACGGCTTCAAGGCGCAGGCGCTGCATCTTCTCGGATATGAGGAGGACGATTCCGAGTGAGGAAATTCGCCGCCCTTCTCGAGCGTCTTTATTACGAGCACAGCAATCTCGGCAAAGAGAAGCTGTTGTGCGACTATTTTGCCACGACGCCGGACCCGGACCGCGGCTATGCGTTGGCCATTATTGCGGGCACGCTTCACATTCCCCATTTCAAACGCGGGCTGGTGCTGGAACTGATTTCTGCTCGCACGGATCCGGCGCTGCTCGCCATGTCCTATGACTATATTGGCGAGCTCTCCGAGACGGTGGCGCATCTCTGGCCGGGAAAACCTGACGGAGCGGCACAGCTTCCATCTTTACATCAGGTTGTGGACACGCTGCTCAGCAAATCCAAGTCCGATCTGCCTGGATATATCGCATCCATGCTCGACTGCATGACTTCCTCAGAACGATGGGCGTTTCTGAAGATTGGGGCAGGCACGCTGCGCATTGGCATTTCGGCCCGCTTCATCAAACAAGTGCTGGCGAAATTCGGCGGCAAGCCGGTGGAGGAGATTGAAACGCTGTGGCACGGACTTGAGGTTCCTTACATAGAGCTTTTTGCCTGGCTTGAGGGCAGGGCAGACGCTCCCGCTGTCCATGAGCGCCTGACCTTTACGCCCGTGATGCTAGCGCATGCGCTTGAGGAAAAGGACCATGCGCGCATCACGCCGGAGATTTATGCCGCCGAGTGGAAATATGACGGCATCCGCGTGCAACTGTTGGCCAGCCCGCAGGGGAAGGCGCTGTTCACCCGGACTGGCGATGACATTGGCCACGCCTTTCCAGAGGTTCTGGAGCGGATGAATTTCGACGCCACGCTTGATGGCGAGCTTATCGTCAAGACCGTCGAAGGGATCGGCAGCTTCAATGCGTTGCAGCAGAGGCTCAACCGCAAAAACCCTTCCAAGAAGATGATCGAGGACTATCCGACGGCAATCGTCGCCTACGACATTCTCAGGCGTGATGGCGAAGACCTGCGTGGCTTCACCTATGAACAACGGCGCCAACTGCTGGCGGTGGAATTGGAGAAACATAAGCCAAAGGACATGCAACTTTCTCCCAATATCGAATTTGCGGATTTTGAAGACTTGAGCTCGCACCGCGTCAAGGCGGCCGGTGAGCGCTTCATTGAAGGCCTGATGCTGAAGCGCCGTGATAGCACCTATGTTGCCGGGAGGCCAACCGGCCCATGGTACAAGTGGAAACATGATCCAAAGCTGGTGGATGCCGTGCTGATGTATGCGCAGCGTGGCAGCGGCAAGCGTTCCTCTTTCTATTCCGACTATACATTTGGCCTTTGGAAGGATGACCAGCTGCTGCCCATCGGCAAGGCCTATTTCGGTTTCAGTGATGAAGAGCTGAAGCAGCTCGACAAATGGGTCCGGCATCACACCACCAACAGCTTTGGTCCTGTGCGTGAGGTGGAAAAAAAGCTGGTTTTTGAGGTGGCCTTCGATTCCGTCTCGCGGTCCTCGCGGCATAAATCAGGTTTTGCCCTGCGTTTCCCGCGCATCAGCCGCATTCGCTGGGACAAGCCTGCAGCGGAGGCCGATCAGTTGACAGCGCTGGAACCGCTGGCCGGTTAAGGCTTCTTGCCGGGTTATCCGGCGCTTGCTACGCCAGCACGATGGCAGAGTTCCAGACCATTCAAGCCAAGCCGCTGATCATGGGGCGCGCAACAGGTGAAGTGTTGTTCTCTGACGTGCCCCTTTCATTCTGGGGCGGGATTGACCCTGAGACGGGCGTTGTCATCGACCGGCATCATCCCCTTTGCGGCGCATGTGTTGCCGGAAAAGTTCTCGTGCTTCCGTCGGGACGGGGATCCTGCACGGGAAGTGCGGTCATGTTGCAGCTTCTCAGCAGTGCCACAGCTCCAGCTGCGATCGTGATCTGCGAGAAGGAAGAAATTATCACATTGGGCGTGATGATTGCCGAAAAATTCTTCGGCAAAAGTATTCCGGTGGTACGTGTTTCTGCCGAGAATTTTGAGAATTTGCGGGACCTGAAGCATGCAAGCATCGAAGGAAGCCTGATCTGTGAAGGCGACAATTTTCCGAACACCTCTGATGCAGGCGAGGCTGCGGGCGGGACGACGTTGAACCTCAGCGATAGCGACAGGCGCATGCTCGCCGGTGAATGCGGTGAGGCCGCGCGACTGGCCATGGAGGTGATCGTCACGATGGCCGAAGTCTATGATGCAGAAAGCCTCATCGACATCAGCCAGAGCCATATCGATGGGTGCATCTACACGGGTGAAGCCGGGCTCGCTTTTGCCGAGCGGCTTGCGAGCTTGGGTGGCAAGGTAAAGGTGCCAACGACGTTGAATGCCATTTCCGTGGACCGGCGCATGTGGCGCTCCCTTGGTGTAAAGCCGGAATTCGGAGATGCTTCAGAGCGATTGGCGGATGCCTATCTCGCGATGGGCGCACAACCGACCTATACGTGCGCGCCGTACCTGCTTTCATCAAAGCCTGCGGCGGATGACCAGATCGCCTGGGGTGAATCCAACGCGGTGATCTATGCCAACAGCGTGCTCGGCGCGCGCACCATCAAATACCCTGATTATCTCGATATCTGTATTGCCATCACCGGCCGTGCGCCTCTGGCGGGACCGCATACCGACGAAGGCAGGCGGCCACAAATCATAATCGAAGTGGAAAGAGTAGACGGCATTGACGATGCGTTCTTTCCCTTGCTGGGTTATCACACCGGAATGATCTGCGGTTCGCGCATTCCGTTGATCACCGGGTTCGAAAACAAGAAGGCCACGGCTGATGACTTAAAGGCATTCTCCGCTGCATTTGGCACGACCTCTGCCGCATCGATGTTTCATATCTCTGGCGTTACCGCAAAACCTCCGAGTGATAGCATGAACTTGCCGCATGTTCCGGTGTCGAAGTCCGATTTGGCGGAAACCTGGCGTGTGCTCAACCGGTCCAAGCACCAGCAAATCGATCTGATTGCGTTGGGCAATCCGCATTTTTCCATCACCGAATTCGAACGTCTGGCCGCGCTGTGCGCCGGTACCAAAAAACACGACGCGGTCCAGGTGATTGTGACCTGCGGCCGTGATGTTCAGGAAGAAGCCCGTGCCCATGGCACGCTGGCAAAATTGCAGGATTTTGGCGTCACCATTCTTACAGATACATGCTGGTGCATGATCGAGAGGCCCATCATTCCGGCGAACTGCAAGTCCATTGGCACCAATTCTGGGAAATATGTTCACTATGGGCCTGGTCTGGCCGATATCGGCGTCTGTTTCGGAAGTCTGGCAGATTGTGTGAATGCGGCGACAACCGGACTTTGGCCAGAGCGTGTTCCCGCTTGGGTGGTTTGAAAATGCCAGCGGTTTTCAGTTTACATTCCTGTTGGCGGAAAATTGCATCACCAGAATGCCGACAGCAATCAGGGCAAACGCAATCACCCGTGCCAGATTGATGGGGCGTTGCGCGAGGCCAAACAGACCGAATTGATCCATTAAGGCTGCCATCAATAGCTGGGCCAGCAGGATGAAAGCGATGAAATTGCCGGCGCCAAAGCGTGGCAGGATCACGGTGGCGGAAATGGCATAAAAGCCAATGAGCAATCCCGGCAGATAGCTGCTGAGCGGCGCCGCCTTCAATTGCTCAATGCCAGGAAATCCGAAGAACGGGATTGCGATGATGGCTGCCACCGAGAAAGCCACGGCGAACATGATCGCAGTCGCGCTGATGGGATTGCCAACACTTCGCGCCATCCCGCCATTCAGGACGCCGATGAGCGGAATGCCAACACCGGCCAGCACGGTCCAGGCGCTCCACAACACAAACATCTTATTCATTGATAGTCTCCAGCCGTGCGAGTTTTCAAATTGTCCTACCGCCGGAATTCAAGCAAGCTGAATTCCTCAAAGACCACTCATTGTGGCGGTGAGAGCTGGACGGAAGTTGGCATTCGATTTCAAACCGGTGCAATCGAGACTGATGTCGCTTCCGGAGATCCTCAAATATTGCTGTGGCTGGCCAAACGAGCAAGCATGCCGCCATCAAACACGGTGGGCACTCGAAAGTGAAGCTCGTTGTCAAAAACTCAAGCCAATTGTCACAGGTTCCGCACCAAGCGAAGGGCGTCGTAGATCGCAGCATGTGTGTTGCGCGCGGCTACTGCATCTCCAATGCGGAAAAGCTGGAAATTTCCTTCCCTCCTCTTGAGACGGGTTTGCGGGTGGCCAGAAATGAAATCCTTGTAGTCCACTTCACCCAGGTTTGAAGACAGGGGTTTAAGCGCGAAATAGAGCTCGTCATTGGGCTTTGTTCCATAATTGATGACGATCTGGTCGTAGCTCTTTTCCTTGTTGATGCCGCCATAGTCGCTGGTGATAGTCGCCACCAGCTCGTTTCCCCCGCGGCGCACCTTGTCGAGCAGATAGGTGACAGTGAATGTCACATCGCGCTTCTGCAATTCGCGCATGTAGGGCACGAGATTCATGGCCATGACTTCAGGCGCAAAACTGCGATCCCGCGTCATGATCTCTACGGTGCCACCCGCCTTGGCAATGACCTCGGCAGCCTGCAGGCCCGCATGGTCGCCGGCATCGTCATAGACCAGGACATTGCTGCCGGGCTTGGCATCACCGCTGATGATGTCCCATGATGTTACGGTGAGGTCTGCACCTTCGCGCAGCCCGCCTGCATGCGGCAGGCCGCCGGTGGCGATGATCACAACTTCAGGATCCAGCGCCGTGACAGTGTCCTGTTCGGCCCAAGTGCCATAGTGGAACTTCACACCGAGCGCTTCACACTGCGCCACGCGCCAATCGGCAATCGCCATCATCTCCCGCCGCCTTGGGTTTTGTGCTGTCAGAAGCAACTGCCCACCGGCCCTGGATGCTGCCTCAATGACGGTCACGTCATGGCCGCGCTCGGCACCCACACGGGCTGCTTCGAGACCTGCGGGACCTGCGCCAACGATGACAAGCTTGCGTCTTGTCTTGGCCTTGGCGATGTCATGCGGCATCTCCTCTTCGCGGCCCGTGGAGGGGTTATGAATGCACAACGCCATGCCGCCCTGATAGATACGGTCGAGGCAATAGTTGGCTCCCGTGCAGGGGCGGATATCATATTCGCGCTTTTCAAGGATCTTGCGCATGATGTGCGGGTCAGCCATGTGCCCCCGCGTCATGCCGATCATGTCGACCTTGCCAGATGCGACGGCGAAGCGTGCGGTCGCCACATCCTGAATGCGGGTGGCATGGAAGACCGGGAATCTGGTGGCAGCGCGCACTTCGCCTGCCAATTCCAGATGTGGCGCGGAAGCCATGCCCATGATGGGGATGTTGTCGGTGAGGCCGGCATCGGTTTCGATATGGCCTTTCGTCACGTTGAGAAAATCGATCAATCCCGATGATTTGAGGATCTGGGAAATCTGCATGCCTTCGGCCTTGTCGTAGCCGTCAGCCGCGTTTTCATCCCCCGCGTAGCGTACGCCCAAAATGAAATCGGTGCCGACGCGCTCGCGCACCGCCTTCAACACCTCCAAAGAAAAGCGCATGCGGTTTTCAAGGCTACCGCCATAGCTGTTTTTAAGCGTGTTGCTCATCGGCGACCAGAATTGGGACAAGAGATGGCCGTAGGCTTCAAACTCGATGCCATCCATGCCGCCGGCTTTCATGCGTTCGGCGGCGTCGGCGAAATCCTTGATAATGCGTTCTATGTCCCAGTCCTCGATGAGCTTGGGCACGGCGCGATGAGACGGTTCGCGTTCGTGGGTGGGCGCCACTGCGGGAAGCCAATCGGCCTTGTCCCATCTTGTCCGGCGGCCCAGATGCGTGAGCTGGATCATTACCGCGGCGCCATGTTCGTGGCATGCGTCGGTCAACTCCTTCGTCCATTTCACCACTTCGTCCTTGTAGGCGAGAATGTTGTTGAACACTGGCGGGCTGTCCAGTGCGACGGCGGCCGAGCCTGCCGTCATGGTGAGCGCAATACCCGCCTTGGCGCGTTCGACGTGGTAGGCGCGGTAACGGCCTTTGGGCATGCCGTCTTCGGGATAGGCCGGCTCATGCGAGGTAATCATCAGCCGGTTACGAAGCTTGAGATGCTTCAGCTGGAACGGCTGGAGGAGGGGATCATTCGACATGAGTTATTCCCGCAGTCTTAATTTCTCAATTATTTGCAAACCGTCGTATCAAAGACGCTCATGCTTCGACCGCAACACGGCCCATCGGCTTTGAGCAACACGCCAGAATGAAACCCGCCGCGATGTCATCATCGCTGATGCCGCCATTATGTACCATGTGAACGTCACCTTCCGTTTTCTTTATCTTGCAGGTGCCACACAGTCCGAAATTGCAACCCGACGGGATGTTGAGCCCGGATCGCTTCGCAACTGAAAGAATCGTCTCTGTCTCTGGGCAAGAGGCGGTAACATTGCTGCGCTGGAAGAAGAGTTGGACCTGGGTATTTTCAGCAGGAACCACATCCTTTAAAATCGGTGCTTCAGCTTCAGTGCGGACAGGTGCGCCAAAGCTTTCCTGATGATAGTGATCCATGTTGAAACCCAGCGCTATCAGCATGTCGCGCACGGCCTGCATGAATGGCTCCGGACCGCAGCAGAACACTTCGCGTTCCAGATAATCCGGCGCCATCAGGCCGAGCATGATCTGTGAAAGGCGTCCGCGATATCCATGCCAGGCACGAAACGGATCGGCTTCTTCCACCGTGAACCGGAGCTGAATGCCCGGCACGCGGTTGGCAAATTGCTCGAGGCGCTCACGGAAGATGATTTCCGAGGGCCGCTTGGCTGCATGCACGAAGACAATATCGGGCATGTTTCCGGAATCCCATGCCCACGCAGTCATTGACATCATTGGCGTGATGCCGGATCCGGCGGATATGAAGAGATGTTTCTTGGCGGGATGCCGATGAGAACTGAAAATACCGCTTGGTCCGTTAGCCTTGAGCTTCATGCCAGGCTTCAAATGGTCGATCATCCAGCGGCCGCCAACCGAGCCCTTTTGCGCCCTCACGGTGACCGAGATCGAAACGGGCCGCGAAGGTGAAGAAGAAATCGTATAGGTGCGCTGGACATTGCCGCCCGGTACCGGAAGGTCGAGGGTGATGAACTGGCCTGGCAGATAGTCAAACCAGGCTCCCGATGGCGCACGCAAGCCGAAGGTCGCTGTGTGATGGTCCTCAGGAATGACCATGGCGCATTCAAGCAGCTCGCTGTCATCCCACGGCTTGCTGGTCCAGTCGAGCTGACGCGCGGCCATTATTCAGCCGCCAGAGCAGGCCGAGGCGCAAGCCGGCGGCTCATCAGGTTGCAATACCAATCGACGAACTGAATGACACCTTCTTCCTGAATGGTGGAATAGGGGCCTGGCTCATAAGCGGGCGAGAGAATGCCCTTCTGGTTTTCTTCAACAACCTGCCGGTCTTCGTCGTTGGTATTGAGCCAGACTTCGGTAAGCGTCTTGAGATCATAGTCCACGCCCTCGACCGCATCCTTATGCACCAACCATGTCGTGGTGACCTGCGTCTGGGTTGCGCTGACAGGCAATACACGAAACAAGATTGCCTGGTCGGCGAGGAAGTGGTTCCAGGTGTTCGGGTAATGGAAGAAAAGAAGGGTGCCTGCGTCATTGAATGGCATGGTGCCCATGCGCTTTGCCACCGCAGCCTTGGTGCTCATGGTGTAGCTTTCGGCATTGTTCAAAAGCGGCACGCGAGCGAAGCGCCACTGCATTTCGGGGTGATGCACGAAACGCGAAGGGAGACCGGCGGCGTCACAGCGTTGCCAATGTGCAAGAATTTCCGGCGAAGCCGAATCCGGTCCGTCCATTGCCGCGATCTTCGGATTGTCCGAGAAAGTGCGGCACAGTGAGGGGTGTGAGCCGGAACAGTGATAGCACTCCCGGTTGTTCTCGATGACGAGCTTCCAGTTGCCATTTTCGATGATGGTTGAGGAGAAGGCGACCTTGGCATCCTGCAATGCGGATGGGGCGAGATATTTCATCGCCATCTGCGCCAGTTCAGCAACTGGCGGCGGAACTTCGGCGAGGCAAATATAAACGAGGCCACCGAGATCGACACAATGTACCTTCTTCAGGCCATAAGCCGAAATGTTGAAGCCTTCACCCATTTCACGGGCGTGGAGCAACTTGCCGTCGAGATCATAGGTCCACTGGTGATAGGGGCAAACCAGTTTTGGCGCAGTGCCGTTGGCATGGGAACAGAGACGCTGGCCGCGGTGCCGGCAGACGTTGTGGAAAGCGCGGATGCGTTTGTCATTGCCTTTAATGACGACCACTGGATAAGCGCCAACCTGCAATGTTGCGTAGGCGCCTGGCCCGGTCAACTCGCAGGAGGGGATGGCGAAGAGCCATTCCTTATAAAAGATGTGTTCAAGGTCGGCGTTCAGGACGAGAGGATCGCAATAGATCGCGCGCGGAAGAGAAAAATTCGGTTTGCGTGTGGCGAGCTGGTCCGCGACATCAATATCGGCAAGCATAAGGCTCTCGCTGTCGGTCAGGAAAATGAGATTCTGGTTGAGTTGGTGCGAGATCACCATGCTGGAGCATCATAACTCAAGCGAATAAGCGGCAGCGTTTGAGTGAGTAAAACTCAATCGATTTGTGACAGAAGCCAGTCCCGGAGAATTTGCGATTCAGAGCTGAGCCGCTTTTTGTTGCTCCATGTCACATAATAGGACCAGGGAGACACCATCTCGGCGTCCGACACCCTTACCAACGCTCCGCTGCTCATGAATGGCGCCACCAGCCTGTTCCATCCCAAAACCACGCCTTGGCCACTTTGAGCCGCCTGTAGCGCCACCACGTTGCTGTTAAAACGACGAAGCCTCAATCTTTTTACGGGCACGCCAAGTGCGCGCAAAAACTCCTCCCAGCTTGTCCAAGTTGCGTCTGGCCCTTCGACAGCGAGCAAGGGCAGATCGACCAGATCCTTCACGCTCTTTATGTTGTGAGACTTGGCAAAATGAGGGGTAGCGATAGGAAAAATGAGATCGCCAAACATTTTTGCGGTCTCCTCGCCTGGCCAGATGCCGTCGCCATAGCGAATGCGCAGATCGACGTCAGCCCGGAATAACTCCTGCCACCTGTCGGATATGACATGGTCAACCGTCACGTCCGGATAAGAAGACGAAAATCCGGCCAACCTCGGCATCAGCCACAGCTGGGCAAAGGCGGTCGTTGTCCCCAGTGATACCGCGCCGCTCTGGCCATTGGCCTTGAGCTGCTTGTGCACGCTGGAGATGTTCTCGAACGCCTCGCGCAATGCCGACGCGTAGGATTCACCTTCCGGCGTCAGGGCGAGTGCGCGATGCAAGCGGACAAAGAGAAGCTTGCCGAGATCGGTTTCCAGGATCTTGATCTGCTTTGAGATGGCGCCTGGCGTTACGTTGAGCTCCATGGCTGCGCGCGTAAGGCTGAGATGCCGGGAAGCGGCCTCAAAAGCCACGAGACTGTTTACCGATGGAAGACTGTAGGGTTTGCGGAGCATGGAGAAAGACCAGTTCAAGAACAGCTATCGCATGAGATTATCTCAATCATTTCGCATTTGCGATGGGGGATATCGGGCTGGTTACCGGGTGTTGGACAGGGCCATGAAATCGATCTTCAGCTCCGACTTCCGGTTTCAGTTGGTTGATTTTCGTTCAACCGAAGGCGGACGGTTATTCGCTTGAGGATTGGCAGGATCATGGGTCATCATCAGTCAAACTCAAATTCCGAGGCTGGCGATGACAGAGACAACCGCAACTGCTGAATCTGGACTATCCAGCGTTCGTCGCACTGGTGGCGGCCGTGAAGGCCGGCGTGCAATGCGCGCAGCACCATCGGTGCAGATGCCCACTTTGGTGCGCGAAATTCCGGCCTATGATTTGCTGCCGGACGAAGCGGTCGAACTCATTCATCTCGAGTCGCTTAAAATCCTTGAGGAAGTCGGGTGTGAATTCCGCGATGACGAGGCACCTGCCATGTGGAAGGCGGCCGGTGCCGACGTGCAAGGTACACGCATTCGCATTGACCGCGGCTTGCTTATGGAATTGGTTTCATCGGCGCCGCCTGAATTCACCCTCCATGCCCGTAACCCCGAACGCACCGTGAAGGTGGGTGGCAAGAACACCATTTTTGTTCCGATGTATGGGGCGCCCTACGTGCGCGACCTCGACAATGTGAGACGTTATGGCTCACTGGAGGATTTGCAGAACTTCCACAAACTGGCGCAGATGGCGCCGCAGCTCCATTCGGCAAGCTCGATCATTTGCGAGCCCATGGAAGTCCCCGTGCCCAAGCGGCATTTGCACATCATCCAGTCGGCGCTCACCCATACCGACAAACCCTTCATGGGCATCGTGACGTCCAGGCAGCGTGCTGAAGACGTGATGAAGATGGCTGGTATTGTCTTCGGTGATGAGTTTGTGAAGGACAATACGGTTGTCGTTTCGATCACCAACTGCAATTCACCACTGGTGTGGGATCAGACCATGCTTGATGCCATGCGGGTCTATGCGAGCCACAATCAGCCCATTATTGCAGCTCCCTTTGCTTTGTGTGGTGCCTCCACGTCGGCCTCATCCATAGGCGCCGTGGCGCAGGTCAATGCCGAGGCGCTGGCCGGTGTTGCTTTCACTCAATTGATCCGCAAAGGCGCTCCCGTCATCTACGGTCAATTCATGGTGACAGTGGACATGAAAACCGGCGCGCCGATGGGCGGCACGCCGGAAGCGGCACAGATGATGTTTGTGATGGGCCAGCTGGCGCGCAAATACAAATTACCCTGGCGCACATCAGGTTTCCATGTCGGCTCCAAGATCAATGACGCGCAGGCGGGATATGAAGCCAATATGCTGATGCATGCTGCCATCCTGTCCGGTGCCAATTACATCTGGCATGTGGCCGGATGGCTGGAGGCCGGGTTGGCCTGCGGTTACTCGAAGTTCATGACCGACTGCGAGCAATTGTCTGGCTGGTACAAATATGCTGGCGGCCTGAAGTTTGACGATTTCCAAGACGCCATGGCAGCGGTGCGTGAAGTGGGACCGGCAGGACACTTCCTCGGTACAGCACACACGCTTGAACACTTTGAGAAAGCGTTTTTCATGCCGACGATCATGGATTTCAATTCCTTCGAACAGTGGAATGCTGAAGGAGCAAAGACCCATGATGAACGTGGCCGGGACCGCGCACGTGCCGCATTGGCGGCTTATCAAAAGCCACACATGGACGAGGCCAAGGCGGAGGCGCTGGCGTCTTTCGTGGAACGGCGCTCGCGCGAGCTGCCCGATACAGTGAGCTAATGTAAATCAAAGCGGTTGAATTGGCTGGGAGACTAGGATTTTGAGACTGTATTCTTAATCCTCGATATATCAATAACTTAATTCGATTTTTTGAAGAGAAATCGTAGCAGCGTCGTAACAGTTTGCCGTGTGCTACGATGCGATAATGATCCTGAGCTTTTCACTTACTTCCGGTTCTTGAAAACATGAAACCTACGTTTACTTTGTCCGCCTGTGCGGAAATGCTTTGGCTGGAAAAGCCGATGCGCTGGCGCTTGAAGCGTCTCACCGAACTGGGCTTTGAATGCGGCATCTGGAATTGGGGCAATCACGACGTGGCTGAACTGGAAAAGTGCGGTGCCACATTCTCATCGATGACGGGCTACAGCATCGGGCGCCTATCCGACGCCGAAGGTGCTGACGACCTGCTGCGCACGGCTTTGGAAGCCATCAAGATCGGCAAGCGCCTGAATGTTGCGCGGCTGAACCTGCATGGCACTGGACTCGGTGACCGCGGCCTGCCGCTCATTCCGGTTCAAACAGTCACGGGCGCAATGTGGTCGAAGGCAGAGGACACGCTGCGCCGCATCGCCGATTTGGCAGAAAAGTATGACGTCACCTTCATGCTGGAAAATCTAAATCTTCAGGTCGATCACCCAGGAGTGCCCTTTGCCCGGGTTGAAGACACGTTGGCCCTGGTCTCCGCTGTAAACCACCCGCGACTGAAGCTGAATCTCGATCTCTATCATGTGCAGATCGGAGAGGGGAACCTCATCGAATGGTGCCGTAAGTGTCAACCCTGGATCGGTGAAATCCAAGTGGCAGACGTGCCCGGCCGCAAGGAGCCCGGCACGGGGGAGATCAACTATCCCGGCGTGGCCCGCGCATTAGCTGCGATGGGCTACAATGGCCCAGTCTGCCTGGAGGCGTATGCATCTGGTGATGCCGAAGCGGCCTTGCAGTCATTCAAAACAGCCTTTTCGCCAAACTAGAGGTATCGGGCCAATCATGCCGTCTTCTCAACCGGAGAGACTTGAAATCCTGCTGGTTGTCTGGAGAACCCTAGCGCGGATATTACGCAGAGCATATGCGAGTTGGAGAGGCCGAAGCCTAGGCATGACAACGTTGCGCTTGCCTTGTTCGGGGTCGAGTGCCCTTCGCGTCGAATGGCTGGGAGACTAGGATTCGAACCTAGACTAGCGGAGTCAGAATCCGCGGTCCTACCGTTAGACGATCTCCCAATGACCGGAATGGGGCCTAGATAGCGGTCCCATTCCTGTTGCGCAACACTCAAAAAATCAGTTGCGGAACTGGCGGATCAGGTTGGCCAAACTCGGCTGACTGCCCGGTGCACTGCCTTCGGGTGTGGGAGTCTCGCTGCGGGGCGCAGGTTGCGGTGCGGTATTGGTGAATTGATCACGGCGCAGGCTTGGGCGCGCCGGTGCTGCTCCACCATTGACGTTGATATTTTGAGCAATACGAGAGCCATGTGACTGGACTGGTGCTGGTGGAGCGGTCGGGGCTTGGGTCTGGGCTGCTTCATCAATGGAGTAGTTGGAACTGTCGGGATTATAAGTTTGGGCACGCCAACGGCTGACCACTTCATGCAGGAAGGAGTCATCAGGCAGATCCTTAGACCAGTTCTTGGTGAAAGAAGCCGTGTTTGACCGGGGTAGTTCGGAAGCGGGCAACAGGTCAAATTTGATGCGCGTGGGCAGGGCCACACCTTCGCCGAAGGTGATGGCTTCGCCCTGACCCATGGTGGGCATGAATTCGAGAAGGCTCGCCGCAGCATCTGAAATGCCCGCGCGCAGGATCTCCTGGTCGCGCTCATTGGTGAGGCGCAATGAAAATACCGTGTTGCACTGAGAGAGAATGGTCGGATCGAGTTCGGCGGGGCGCTGACTCACAATGCAAAGCGAGACACCGTATTTGCGGCCTTCCTTGGCAATACGTGAAATGGCTCGTTTCGTGGGCTCAAACCCGGAGGTCTTGTCGTTGGGCACATAACGATGGGCTTCCTCGCAGACAAAGGTGATCGGCACCTTGCCAGCGCTCCACACGCCGAAATCGAAGGCGAGGCGTGCAAGAACCGATACCACGACGTTGATGATTTCCGACGGCAAACCGCCGAGTTCGAGGATGGCGATAGGTTTGCCATTGACCGGAATGCGGAACAGGCGTGCCAGAACCTGCGCCATGTTGTCTTGCACCGTCAGGCTGCCAAACATGAAGGCATAGCGGGGATCGCGGCTGATGGCCTCCAGCTTCGACTTGATGCGCTTATAAGGCGCGAGTTCGCCGCGCAGGTCGAGCTTGCCGATATATTCTTCAAGCACTCCAGTAAGGTCTGACGTGCGGTAAGGAATGGGCGTGTCGACACCAATATTGTTGTCAATCAGCGAGTCGCGCTTGCTGACGACGCCGTTCTTGTCGCGACGCTGGTTACTCATGTAGCGCGCCTTGGCAATGGGAATGATTTCGCGCAGGACTTCGATGTCGGCTTCGCGGTGCGCCTGCTGGCCAATGATGATTTCGACAGCTTCATCAAAGTTCAGAAGCCAGAAGGGCAATGCCATGTTATCGGGCGTGATGATTTCGGAGATGCCGCGGAAGGACTGGGCGTATTCGCGGTGCACGTCGAGCAGAAGAATGTGAGCCTGCGGGTTGCGTTCAAGGATGCGACGCAAGGTGAGGGCCACAGCGCAGGATTTGCCGGTGCCGGTGGTGCCGAGGATCGCAAAATGCTTGCCCAGCATTTCGTCGATCTTGATCATCGCAGGAATGGTCGGATCCTGCTGGATGTGACCGACACGGACAGCGGTTTCGTTGTCACAAGAATAAGCCATGGAGAGTTCATGGCGATCGGCACGAAAGACGATGTCGCCGAGTGAGGGATAGCTCGAAACACCGCGCCGGAAGCCGACAATTTTGCCTTCGGCATCGCGCGGCAATTCGCCGATGAATTCGACTTCAACGATGTGCATTTCTTTTTCACCGGCCTGGTTCGAAGGCATCGGGGAACTCATCGAAGAAATCAGCGCCAGCGTAACCGAGCCATTGCCTTCGACCTTGAGCAGAGTGCCAATTTCGGCACTACGCTTTTGATCGTCAAAAGGTGTTTCGTGGCCATCGAGAAGAATGACAGCCTTGGCACCGGTGACGGCCACAATTCTTCCCATTCTCTCGCTGGAAGTGAACGCGTTATTGGGTGCGAAATCCGGACGATTTGTTTGCTTGGGCGTGGAATTCATCGGGGGCCTGTCAATGCGCCATGCGGGAACTGGTTGAGAGGGTGTCGCGCTTGGCCGCGACGGGAATGGTGATGGAGACGCGGGTGCCTTTGCCCTTGGCGGAGTTGACCTTCAATTCGCCACCGTGCAATTGCGTAAGGGCGTGGGCGATGGGAAGGCCGAGACCTGTTCCTTCATGTTTCTTCGAGTAGCCTGACTTCAACCTGGCCGAAAGGGCTCATCGCTGTGGCGATCTCTTCCTGACTCATGCCAACGCCAGTGTCGGTAATATTGATCAAGACAAAGTCCAAATCTTGCAGCATGGCATCGACGCGAACCCGGCCCCAGTCAGGGGTGAATTTCACGGCGTTGCCAAGCAGGTTGATGAGGATTTGGCGCAGGCGCAACGGATCGGCATGAAGGAGCGGCAGGGTGCGGTCGACATGCTGTTCAATGGTGATGTTCTTTTCCTTTGCCTTGGCGTCAGTCAGCAGAAGGCAAGGTGTCAGAATGCTTGGCAGGTCGATGGCTTCCAGTTCAACGCTGAGCTTGCCCGCCTGGATTTTCGAGACATCAAGAATGGAATTGATGAGCGAGAGCAGGTGCTCGGCACCCTGCTGGATGTAGCCGGCGTATTGCACCACTTTTTCCCCATCCGTCACCGTGCGCGAGGCGAGCATGTCAGCGAAGCCGATAATGGCATTGAGCGGTGTTCTCAGCTCGTGGCTCATGTTGGCGATGAATTCGGATTTGGCTTTGGAAGCGAGTTCGGCGTCGACCTTGGCGGCATTGAGGGCCAGCGCCTGCTTCTGCACACCCACGCCATGGCTGATGCCCTCGCCAAATTCTGCGAGCAGCGATCCCTCCCTGAACCAGGATTTGCCAAACGTCCGCATGTGGTTTCACTTCCCCCAAGCCTCCAATTCCTAGGGAGAGAACCTCAATTCCCGGTTAACAATCTGCCACCATTGCTACTCTTCGCGTCAAGACAAGGGTTTACCCCGGGCGTCAGTGTGATAAGGTCGGGGCAACGAAACGGTTTAGGGCCGCCCGGCGACATGTCTGCCGGTTTGGCCCGGGAAGTATCACAGTGGATGCATCGACTAGGCGCCCCCGTGGCGGCCCGCGTCGTGCCCCGAATGGTCAATTGCCTGGTGGAAATGCCAGGCAGCCGCGTACCAATAGCGCTGAGCCTTACGGTGCATTGGATCTGGGCACCAACAATTGCCGCCTGCTTATCGCAAGGCCCTCAAGTCATGGCTTGCAGGTGGTGGACGCGTTTTCCAGAATTGTCAGGCTGGGCGAGGGATTGGGGCGTACTGGGCTTCTCAATGAGGCTGCCATGGACCGTACCATCGAGGCCCTGCGGGTTTGTTCTAACAAGTTGAAATGGCACGGAGTTAACAGGTTTCGGCTGATTGCAACGGAAGCCTGCCGCCAGGCAGGCAACGGCCCCGACTTCATCGCCCGGGTGGAAGAGGAAGTCGGTCTCAAGCTCGAGATCATTGACCGGCAGACAGAGGCAGGCCTCGCTGCCTCTGGCGCCTCGCCGCTGATTGAACCAGGGGCTGAATCTGCTGTCATCTTCGATATCGGTGGCGGTTCCACAGAGGTCATGTGGATGGAAGCCGGGGAAGGCCGTCATCAGATCAGGGCGTGGATTTCGCTCTCTGCCGGGGTCGTGACCCTTTCCGAACGCCTGAACGGCGGCGGCGATGTTTCGGTCGAGACCTTCGAGGCCATGCGGCTGGAAGTGCGGCGGCTGCTTTTGCCTTTCCTCGCAGAAGTTTCCGGTTTTGCTGGAGAAAATCCGCAGCCCACCCATCTTCTGGGTACCAGTGGCACTGTTACCACCATTGCCGGGGTGCATCTGGGGCTCAAATTCTATGACCGGGCGCGGGTTGATGGCTGCTGGATCAGTACTGAAGGTGCAGGGGCGGTTACCCAGAAGCTGCTGGACATGAGCTATGAGGCACGGATGCGCAACGGTTGCATTGGCAGGGAACGGGCAGATCTCGTGCTGGCAGGCTGCGCCATTCTTGAGGAGATTCGTATCGCATTTCCGTCACCGCGCATTCGCGTGGCAGACCGTGGGCTACGCGAAGGCATTCTTATCCAGATGATGGAAGCGGACGGTATGTGGAGGCCTACGGCATGAGCCGGCCGGGGCAGGGCAACAAGCCCAAAGGTAATCAACTCAAGGTGCGTGTGAAGACCGGCAAAGGCCGGACCGTCGCGCAAAAGAACTGGCTGGAGCGGCAGCTGAACGATCCTTACGTTCACGAAGCCAAGCGCCGCGGCTATCGCAGCCGGGCGGCGTTCAAACTGATCGAGATTGACGACAAGTACAAGTTCCTGAAACCCGGTGGCCGGGTGGTCGACCTTGGCGCGGCGCCGGGCGGCTGGAGCCAGGTCGCGTCGCAGCGCGTGAAAGCCGAAGAGGGCAAGGGCAAGGTGGTAGCGATCGACATGCATGGCATGGATGTCATTCCCGCGGTCACCATTTTCAAAAAGGATTTCTACGACGAAGATGCACCAGAAGTGCTGATCGAGGCACTGGGCGGTGAGAAGGCTGACTGCGTGCTTTCCGACATGGCTGCACATGCGACCGGCCACCGGCAAACCGATCACATCAATATTATTGCATTGGCCGAGGCCGGCTATGAATTTGCGCGCGAGATTCTGAAGCCTGGTGGAACCTATCTCGCCAAAGTTCTACGGGGTGGCACTGAAGGGCAGTTGCTCCAATCGATGAAAAAGGATTTCGCGACGGTGCGTCATGTGAAACCCATGGCGAGCCGCGATGACTCGGCCGAGCTTTTTGTTCTAGCAACCGGCTTCAGGGGCACTTCCGCTTAGTATTTACCGACGCATCTGCCGTTGTTGTCGCGGTACATGCCATCCGGACAGCCGCTCTGGATATTCATGTCCGGAACAGACCGTGCGCGCGGCAGGTAAGGCTTGAACACATTTGGATTTGCGTAGTCCGGCGGGCCATCACCACCGTCATCCGGATAATCCGGAACAGCGCGCAGGCGCATGCAGCTGTTGGTGCGGCGATTGAAGATCATGCCTTGCGGGCAGTTGCGCGGCACAAAGGCGCGCATGCACCCGCCGTTGCCATCCGGCTTGAGGCCGGGTGGGCAATCAGGTTGTTCCGGCGCTGGATTGGAGACGCAACGTCCGTTCTTGTCCTTGTGTTGATCCGGCCCGCAATGAACTGGCGGTGGCAAGTCCACGCACTTCTTCAGCGATGATGAATAGACCTGGCGCTGGTTGCAGTTGGGGATGTTTGGCGGAATGCGTTCGCACTGGTTGCTGTCCGGGTTCAAACGCTGGCCCTGCGGACAGTTGGGTTGGTCGGGAACGCAACGGCCGTTGTCGCCACGCGATGTGCCGTCCCTGCAAATGGGAACACACTGGCCGTTGTAGCGCTCTTCACCCTGGTTGCAGGTTTGTGGTGGCGGCACGCATCGTCCGTCATCGTTGCGGCGCATGCCTTGCGGGCAATCCGGCACCTGGCACTGGCCACGCAGGTTGGCATAGCTGCCATCCGGGCAGGTGGGCGGCACGCAGTAGCCGTATGAGTCACGCTGCAGGCCCTTGTCGCAGATGGGCAGGCAGCGGCCGCGCACATTCTCAAAACCATCGGGGCAGTTTGAAGGTGGTGGCACGCAAAGAGTTGGATGGCGGATGTCGCGGTAGGTGCCGGGTGGACAGGTCGGCAAGCACACCCAGGTGTAATCCGGCGGCCAGATGCCCGGCGGCAAGCACTTGCCGGTGGCGGGATCACGGGTGAAATCCTTCGGACATTCCTGCGCAAAGTAGCTTTCGCAAAGGCCGCGCGCATCGCGGTACATGCCAGCCGGGCAATCCACTTCGCAGCGGCCCGTATCATATGAGAACGTCATGCCGTTGGGGCAGGCATCCTGATGCTGTGACAGATCGACATCCGCAATACAGCGGTCGGGATCGCGCAGGTCGCGGATATAGCCTTGCGGACATTGTGGCAGCGGCACCTGGTCATAGCCTTCGCCGCAGCCGTGATGACAGGGTGGCATGCAAAGACCCGGCATGCCGGGATAGCGAATGAAGCCCGAGGGACAATCCGGCAGGCAATAATCATCGTAGGGCGAATAGCCTGAGGGGCAATGCGGGATGCCGTAGTCGCCTCCGCAACCGCATGAGGCACAGCCACATGATTGCTGTGGCGCACTGCATTGCTGGGTGATGTCGGCAAGGGCTGGGCGCGGGGCGATCACGAGGAAGACCAGCGTCAAGAGCAGAAGCACACCAAACAGCAGGCGTTGTGGCAGCGCAACTTGGCTACGCATGATGGCCTCCCTCTGCGCAGAACAGCGATGTGGCGGTGACGCTAACACCGCATGCAATTCATGAAAAGTCTGTAATGTTGACTTATCCTGTGTTTCGTCAATCGCGCTTGCGCAGCAGCATGAAGACCAACGCCGAAGACAACAGTCCCAGCGCCACAACTGAAACAAAACCCAATTCGTTGTTGATCAGCGGCAGGCCGCCGACATTGATGCCGAACAGACCGAAGATCAGGCTGGGCGGAAGGAGCAGGGCGGATATCATCGAAATGATGTAGAGGCTGCGGTTCATGTCGCTGGCGATGTTCGATGCCACCTCGTCCTTCAACAATCGCGCACGGTCCTGCAGCGTGTGAACTTCGCCGTGCAGCGCTTCCATTTTTTGCAGTTGAGCTTCTGCTTCCTTGCACTGCGCCGGAGGCAGGTTGAGTTCGCCAACGAGTTCCGTCAACCGTCGCACCATCGGCTTTCCCAGAGACAGTTCGCGGTGAACGGTGACGGCCTTGCGGCGCAGGCTCGCGATTTCCCCGCCTGCGTCTGTGCCTCCGCGCTCAATCACCATGTCTTCGATGCGTGTGATTGAGATCAGCATCCTGTCGACTTCGCCGTGCAGGCGATCAATGGAGGCTTCGTTCATCCATTCCAGCACGGCAGAAGGATGCAAAAGCGGAAGGCCGAGTTCGAGTTTCTGGCGCAGCTTGTCCAAGTCTTCCAAAGGAAAGTACCGGCCCGTGATGATCCAGCGTTCACAGAGGGCGAAGCGCAGCAACTTTTCCCGTTTGCCATGATGCGAGGGATCGGCTGTCATCTCGGCAAAGACGCCGAAAACAACGTTCTCCGCCTTATCAAGCCGTGGCCGCGTATCCTCGCTCGAAAACGATTGCGCGGCCCGGGTGGGCAGGCCGACATTCTGCAGCCAGCGCAGGGCACGGCGGTCGACGAGATCGAGATGAATCCAGATCCAGGCTTCCGATGCGTTGGGAAGCTCTGCTGGCATGTGCTTCAGCGCGGTGGATGTCCCATCCGCGTCGAACAGGCGCGCGAAGACGAGTCCGTGGGAATCAAGCTGCGCCGCAATGCGGCTGGAAGGAGACTGGGCCAGCATCACGCCTTTCAACGTCAGGCGTGACTAGAACAGCGTTCTCATGACAGGTTTGTGACGGCGTCAGAAATGAAAACACCGGAGGCCTTAGCCTCCGGTGCGTGTACGTTCACAAACTTTCAGCTGTCTATTTGCAGGGATGCCCTGGTGCGATCTTGCACATCGGGGGCTTGTGATGCGGCGGCTTCGGCTTACCCGGCCAAGGCTTATTCGGTTTGCCTGGCTTACCTGGCCATGGCTTATGAGGATGCCATGGGCGGTGATAATGCGGCGGATTGATGATGATCGGGGGTGGTCTGATCACGACCGAGGGCGCCGCAGATTCAAGATATGAGCTGCTGGCCCAACCATGGACCGGACCCTGTTCGATGCTGCACCAGCTGCCATTGCAGTAGTTGACATGAACCCTGCTGCCCGCAGACAAAACGCCGACGACGCCGTAGCTGGTGCCGGGGCCGGAACGGACATTGACATTGGTGGTGGCATAGGATGTTGCGGCCTGTGCGGCCGACGCGGCACCAAACACGGTGGCCGCGGCCAAGGCGGCTGCTATCATTGTCTTCTTCATCTACGCTCCTTCTCTTTCGCGTTTACCCATCGCAGATTAATTGAGACGCCGGATTTTGTCGATTGTGAGACAGGCTGTCCCGGGCTGGGCGTCAGGTCAGGCTTAATGGAATGTGAAGTTCGCCCGATGCGGATTAAGCCTTTTGCCGTGATGGCTTGGGCAGCGGTGCGCCCAGCGCCCGGTTGATCACCGCGAGCTCTGCCAACAGGCCGTCGGTCAGCGCATTGAGTTCCACCAGCACGAGATCAAACTCGACCTTCATCTGCGACAGCGCGCGGTCCGATTGCTGCTCGATGAGTTGAAATTCCTTGACGGTGGTGACCGCCTTTTCGGAAATCTCAAGGGCGCGGGCCAGCTTTTCTGCCGCAGCCTTCTTGATCCGCTCGTGTCTTGGATTGGGATCCTTTCGCGCAGCGGCCAGCAGGCTTTCGCAGCCGATGTGCACCTCGTTGCTGATGCGCTTGATCTTGTCGCATTCCATGGCGATCGACTTGGCATCCAGCGCCACCAGGCGGGCATCATTCTGGTGGCGGGACATGTCCGATGTGATCTTGGACGAGTGGGCATTGAATGCCGAGACGACCGCGGCAATCGACGAAACAATGGTGGCCAAAATCGCGAGACCGCCCTTGTGTGTCTCCAGCCAGATTCCCCAGGCTTCAACCCAATCCATTGCCTTTCACCCCGTTTTTAAACGGTGGGCACAATAACTGCAGTTTCGGAAAGCGCAAATGCCGGTGGATCTGTTTCTAAAGCTTGATGACGGCGATGATGGTGGCCACCACCGCAACGACAATGGCGCAGAGCGGACCGATCATGAACACAGCACCCATCGCAGCACCACCTTCCATGTCGTGGAAGCCGAAGAAATTGGTGGCGATGATGTAGATGAGGATGGGAATGCCTTCGCCCACCACGAGACCGGCGATGAACACCAGGATGATTTTCAGGGCGCGTGGCATGTTTGTCCTTCTGGAAGCCGATCCTTGATATCAGAGCAGTGCTCCATTACCAAATCGGCAGTCCAGCCGCACACGGGCCGCAAGAAAAAACGGCTCCAGCAGTTTGCCGGAGCCGTCGTTTGCCTGTGGGACTTAGGCCCTGTCAGTGATGGCGGGGGAACCAGAGGCGATGGCCGCCATGGCCGCCATGACCATTCCAGTGATGCCCGTGGCCGTAGCCGTAGCCATCACCGAAACCCAAGCCGATGCCCAAACCGATTGCAGGGCCATCGTAATAGGGGTCATCATAATAGGAGTTCCCGTAATAAGGCCCGTCATTATACGCCACCGCGCCACCAGACCCGCTCAGGTAATTGCAGCTGACCCAGCCGCCACCGCTGATCTGGCACCAGCCGCCGTTTCTATTCGCGACGTTGACGCCCTCGCCAGGCGAGAGCTGATCGACCACGTCATATTGCGTGCCTGGGCCGCTTCTGACATTCACACCTGCTTCCGAACGGGCGGGATAGGCGAAAGCCGGGGTTGCGGCCACGGCGATGCCGCCGACAAGCATGGCGGCGGAGAGGACTTTGGTCATGAGTTTCATTTTGTGTTCCTTTCGAGATTAAATCTCCTCAGGTCATCAACCCCCGTAGTCGCCGTGAGGTTCCCATATTTCTGCATCCTCTCAGCCCCTGCCTGCGTTGGCGTGGCGGAGTGAAAATCAGCTCTCTCCAGCGACGGATTTGACCTGCCGATCCCGTCTTTGCTTGTGGGCCTTGCTGCGTGATGGGCGAACGAAAATTTGCACATGACTCTTCGCTTGTGGGTTTCGTGGCGTTCGAAACCGGGAAGAAGAGAAGGGAGACGCGTGGGGTAACTTCACGCGGTGCGGCTAGTGTAGAGCCGCGGAAAATATGCGTTGGGTTGCCCCACGCGTGAACAGGTTTTTGATGCATTCGGCTCATGACACCTTTACCTCCAGCTCCTTTCTTCTTCAGATCGGCGCCTTTTTGGGAGGTGGTCCGGATACCCTATAGGCTGGGCAATCTCTGCCCCTATCCGTCCAGTGCCCACTTTCGTGGCCAGCCTTCAAAGCTGGGGAGTGGCCTCTGCGTCCCTGAGGCTGAGCGCCACGTTAGCGCCGCCCCCCAGGACCTGTTGTCCTCTTCCATCAGGTTCACCGTCATGAACCGGACCCCGGCGGAAGGAGACGGAGAGAATATACTACCTATAGGAATTTATGTCAAGCTCTTGTTTTCAGTTATAGCAAAATATACTGTTGAAACGTACCGACTTGCAACCTGGTACTCTAAAATTCCGCCTAAAATGGAGCGGGATTTAAGCTGGGAGGCAAATTTGGTTGGGGCAAATGCAAATGGCGCAAAGATCTAATCATGGACGGCACTTCTAAGAGTTTTTGATAAGCATTCAAAAGGCAGGCTAGATCTGGCGAGGCGAGGGCTCAATTCAACACGATTTGATACCAAGTGTTGGTCGAGTGCGAGAAAGAAAACTCCCTTGCAGACCATCTATTGAAAAACAATTGCTTGAAAATTTTAAGCGTCGAATACCGGCGTTGAATTAAAACAATCTAGCTGATGATTGGGATGCACTAGCATTTGCCCAGCACGTCGGCGTGCCCACGAGACTATCTAGACTGGAGTCTAATCCATTTGTGGCTGTTTTCTTTGCTTTGCACAGTACAAAAAAAACAGATCGGGTACTTTATGTTTTCTCCATTGATGACGTGATGAAGAGCGATGATAGGCTAGTAATGAGCCCGTTCGAAGTAGATGAGGTGGTAACATTTGTTCCAGATCAGTTTCATCCGAGAATCATGGCCCAACGCGCGGTCTTCACCGTTCACCCGAAGCCAACAGAAAAATTTAACGCCGACTAGCTTGAAACGTTACGTAATCGATGGAAGCGTCGTGAACCCAGCCTCAGAAAATAGACTCTTTAGTTTTGGAACAGACTTCTGGGCGATCTATCCTGATGCGGAAGGAGTAGGGAAACAACTTAGGTGGCAATTTAACCACGGTGTAAAGACGCTGGGATAGATAATGTTAAGCGGGTTCATTGCGTGGTTGAATGTTCAAACGCCGTCAACGGCAGCGTTTATTGGAACGCTCATTGGATCGGGAATTGGTTTGCTCGCCATTCTAGTTGGTGACGCTTTCGGATCGCATACGTTGAATTGGTGCAGAGATGATAGACTTCGCAATCACGAGAAGATTGGTGTGCTTCTTGCAATTCGTTCTGAACTTCAAAATATCAGAAAGGCGTTGTTTGATAATTTAGAATGTCTGGGTGCTCCGGGAGGCGCAAATTATTTAGTGCCGGACATCGCGACGGCGATAAAGATTTTCCCAGTCTTTATCCCTCGGCTCTCACTCTTGGATGGAGAGACAGTCGAAAAATTGTACGAAGCCTATTGGTTGATAGACGAGTACTCCCCAAAATTGGTCCTTTTGGGTGGTGTAAAAAATTTGAAGACTGATAGTGACAGAACGCGTTCGATACAGATGCCATTGGGAACGGAGAAAACGGTAATGGACATCAACAAATCTTACGTTAAAAAAATAGACAAGACCCTAGAATGTTTGAACGGAAGCTTGGGCGAAATCGGGGTTAAGTTGGCTTCATGCTTTTGGCGGAATGCTCAATCTTCACTCCCACTCAATCGTCCCCGGCGGCTTTGACTGGTCACGTCATAGACCACGCGGCACACACCCTTCACCTCGTTGATGATGCGGGTGGCGGCGCGGCCGAGGAAGTCCATGTCGAAGGGATAGAAATCCGCCGTCATGCCATCGACGGTGGTGACGGCGCGCAACGCCAGCACGCGGTCATAGGTGCGGCCGTCGCCCATGACGCCCACGGTGTGGACGGGCAGCAGCACCGAGAAGGCCTGCCAGATCTTGTCGTAGAGGCCGGCCTTGCGGATCTCGTCGATATAGATGGCGTCGGCCTTGCGCAGGATGTCGAGCTTTTCGCGCGTCACACCGCCGGGCAGGCGGATGGCGAGGCCGGGGCCGGGGAAGGGATGGCGGCCGATGAAATGATCGGGCAGGCCGAGCTCGCGGCCCAGGGCGCGCACTTCATCCTTGAAGAGATCGCGCAGCGGCTCCACCAGTTTCATGTTCATGCGGTCCGGAAGCCCGCCGACATTGTGGTGTGACTTGATGGTGACCGAAGGCCCGCCGGTGAAGGAGACGCTTTCAATCACATCCGGATAGAGCGTGCCCTGGGCCAGGAAATCGGCGCCGCCGATTTTCTTGGCCTCGCGCTCGAACACATCGATGAACAGGCGGCCGATGGTCTTGCGCTTTTTCTCCGGGTCTTCCTCGCCTTCCAGGGCGGTGATGAATTCCTCGCTGGCATCGACATGGACGAGCGGCATGTTGTAGGCCTTGCGGAACATCTCCACCACCTGTGCGGCCTCGTTCTGGCGCATCAGGCCGTGATCGACGAGCACGCAGGTGAGCTGGTCGCCCACCGCTTCGTGGATCAGCACGGCGGCCACCGAGGAGTCGACGCCGCCCGAAAGTCCGCAGAGCACGCGGCCCTTGCCGACTTGCGCGCGGATCTTGGCGATGGCTTCCGCGCGGAAGGCCTTCATCGTCCAGTCCGGTTTTGCGCCGGCGATGTTGAAGATGAAATTGCGGATGAGCTTGGCGCCATCGGGCGTGTGCACCACTTCGGGGTGGAACATGGTGGTGTAGATCTTGCGCGCTTCATCCGATGGCGATGGCGAAGGGCGCGTTTTCCGAGGTGGCCTTGACGGTGAAGCCTTCGGGCAATTTCGTCACGCGGTCGCCATGGCTCATCCACACGGGATAGGATTTGCCGACGTCCCAGACGCCTTCGAAGAGTGCCGATTTTTCCCTGATGTCGATTTCGGCGCGGCCGAATTCGGCGGCATGGCCGCCTTCAACCGTGCCGCCCATTTGCACGGCGGTGGTCTGCTGGCCGTAGCAGATCGACAGGATGGGCAGGCCGGAGTCGAACACGATCTGCGGCGCGCGGGGCGAGCCTTCGCGGGTGACGCTATCAGGCCCGCCGGAGAGGATCACGGCCTTGGCTTCAGGCGGTCAAACGCGGCTTCGGCATTCTGGAAGGGAATGACTTCGGAATAGACGCCCATTTCGCGCACGCGCCTGGCGATCAGCTGGGTGACCTGGCTGCCGAAATCGATGATGAGAATGGTGGAATGGGCGGGGGCAGATTGGGGTTGTGCGCTCATGGCGGGCGCTTAAGGGAGAATCGGACCACCCGCAAGATGGCGTCTTTTCCGTTGTCACCCCGGCGGAAAGCCGGGGCCCAGTTCCCGCGTGCGGCGCATGATGAAAGTCTGGGTCCCGACTTTCGTCGGGATGACGAGATTAGGAAGCGATCACATCCCAGATCAGCTTGATGTTCAGGCCGATGATCATGGCGGCGACGGCCCAGGCGACCGTCATCATCAGGAGGGGCGCCGCCAGGCCCTTCATGCGCGCCTTCGAGCCAGTGAACTGCAGCAGCGGCACGATGGCGAAGGGCAGCTGGAAGGCCAGCACCACCTGGCTGAAAATCAGCAGCGCGCCGGTGCCGCTGGCGCCGAAATAGAGTGTGACCAGGATGGCCGGCACGATGGCAATGAGGCGGGTGATCATGCGGCGCAGCCAGGGCGCCAGACGGATGTTGAGGAAGCCTTCCATCACGATCTGGCCGGCGAGTGTGGCCGTGACCGACGAGTTCAGGCCGCAGCAGAGCAGGGCGATGGCGAAGAGCTGCGGCGACAGCAGCGAGCCCACGAGTGTGGCCAGCATGCGCTGCGCCTCGCCGATCTCGGTGATCTGGGTTTGGCCGGCCTTGAAGAAGGTGGCCGCGGCGAGAATGAGGATGGCGGCATTGACCAGAAAGGCGAAGGAGAGGGCGATATTGGAATCCCAGACGGCAAAACGCAGGGCCTGGCGCTTCTCGGTTTCGCTGCGGCCGAAGGCGCGCGTCTGCACGATGCCGGAATGGAGATAGAGATTATGCGGCATGACGGTGGCGCCGATGATGCCGAGGGCGAGGTAGAGCAGGACGGGCTCGGTCAGGATCGACGGTGAAGGCACGAAGCCCGCCGCAACGCCGCTCCACTCGGGCTTCGCAAGCACCATCTGGATGATGAAGCTCACGAAGATGACGAAGAGAAGGGTCACCACAAAGGCTTCAAGTTTGCGGAACCCGAAGCGCTGCAAGGTGAGGATGACGAGCACATCAAGGGCGGTGACCAGCACGCCGATCTGCAGCGGAATGCCGAACAGCAGGTTGAGGCCGATCGCGGTGCCGACGACTTCGGCGATGTCGGTGGCGATGATGGCGATTTCAGCAAGGCCCCACAGCGCCATGGCCACAGGCCGCGGATAATATTGCCGGCAGGCGCGGGCGAGATCATAACCGGTGGCAACGGCAAGGCGCGCAGCGAGGGCCTGCAGCAGCATCGCCATCAGGCTCGACATCAAGATGACGCTGAGAAGGGTGTAGCCCTTCGACGCGCCGCCGGCGATGGATGTCGCCCAGTTGCCCGGGTCCATGTAGCCGACGGCGACGAGGAAGCCGGGGCCGAGGAAGGCGAACAGCCGGCGTAACCAGCTTCCGCCTGCCGCCACATCAACCGAGCGGAAGGATTCGCCCAATGACGGCGGGGCGATTGCGCTTTGGCTCGAGTTTGCTGACACGGGAGAATCTCTGGTTTCGAAGTTTAGTATATACTAAATTTCGGGATTGTCCAATGGCACTGTTTCATTTGCGCCACAGCTCAGGATTATTGAATTGTCACACAGCCAAATGTGCTTGAAAATACGTTATATACATGTATGCATAACGCGATTTCGGCAGGTTTTTCCCAGTTAAATTGAATTTCTGCGATGTGGAGGCTGCGACAAAAATGCCTCGGGCCGTCACCTGACTGTCACATCGGCTTATCATTCAAAGGTTAACTGGGGTGCGTACTGAGGGGGTGGTTTGAATTCGGGGATGAATTCATTCCGCTGATAACGAGGGACAACTGGAGAAGACTATGAAACTGAACTGCCTAACTGCAGCCGCCGCCGGCGCTGCCCTGATGATATTTGCCGTGCCGGCCTTTGCGGCAGACGTCGCTCCCGCCCCGGCGCCGAGCAAGAACAACTCGATTTCGATCGAATTCTCGCCGGAATGGTCGACTGCCGCATCCACCTATGGCCAGTGGGCTGATGATTATATCAAGCTGGGTTATTCGCACACCTTTGACAACAACATTGTCTGGGGCGCTGCGTTTCAGTACACTTGGCGCCCGGATCCGAAGGGCACGGCAGACCAGGCCGAAACCAGCATCGGCTACAAGTTCAAGGCCGGCGCGTTCACCCTGACGCCTTGCGCGTCCTGCTGGGTTATGGCTTTGGTGACCAGCCGCGCATCGATCCGCACGACAACTATGCTGATGAACTGTACTACGCAGTGGCTCTGGCCGGCGACCTGAAGCTTGATGACCATTGGACGTGGAACATGTTCAATGCCCGCTATCGCAACGCTTTTGATGTCACCTGGATCACGCCGAAGATTTCATCCGGCATCACCTACAAGATCGACGGCACCAGCTCGATCTACGCTAATGTCGGCTATGCCTGGAAAGACAAGGGCGATGGCAACGGCCTGCAGCCTGACAAGTGGAACGTTGCTGTCGGCTACAAGCTCGCTTTCTAATCACAACTCTCACGATCAGCCCGGCTGCACCTGGTGCGGCCGGGTTTTTCTTTGCCAGGCGGATCATGCTAATGTGCGGCAAAGGAGTTTCTCATGAAAATCAGCGCGCGCAATATCCTGAAAGGTACCGTGACCAGCATCACCAAGGGTGCCACGACGTCACATGTGAAGATCGATATTGGCGGCGGTTCCATCGTGACGGCCTCGATCACCAACGCTGCCGTCGATGAGCTGAAGCTCGCTGTCGGCAAGCCGGCCTATGCGGTCATCAAGGCTTCCGATGTGATGGTGGGGACCGACTGAGTTCCAAACCGGGGTATGGTTAAGGAACGGGACGGCATTGCCTGTGCAGCGTGAGGCACTTGCGTTATGAAGGGCCGATGAAACGCAAACTGCCCTCGAAGTCGTTGCGCTCTGCTGCCTTCTCGCGCACACGCGCTGACCACCAGCGCGAGCTTGCACAGGATTATTGCGAGCTGATCGCGGAACTGATCGACGAAAAAGGCGAAGCGCGGGGCAATGATATCGCGCTCAGGCTCGGTGTTGCCAATGCCACCGTGGTGCAGACCATGAAGCGGCTGGCCGAGCAGGGCCTGGTTGAGCAGCAGCCTTACCGCGCCATCTTCCTCACCGGCGATGGCTGGAAATTGGCAGAAGATGCCAAGCGCAAGCATGCCATTGTCGAAAGTTTTCTTCTGGCGCTCGGCGTTTCTCCGAAGACCGCGCAAGTAGATGCGGAGGGCATTGAACATCACGTCAGCGATGAAACACTGCGCGCCATGGCCCGCTTCCTGGCGCGGAGCTGAGACGCGTTGCGCGCGGCGATCCTCCGTATCTGCACTCTGTTTCTTCTTCTTGCTTCTGATGTCCATGCCGAGGGACTGGTATGGCACAGCACCGGGCCCGGCGGAGGTGGCGCGTTTGCATCAGCTTCGCAGAGCAAGTGGGGGCAAGTTCTCGTCGCTTCAGATTTGAGTGGCGCCTATCGATCCGTCGATGGTGGCTTGCATTGGCAGATTCTGGGAGCAGATCACGGCCTGAAGACCACACATGTGGACGCCACAGGCTTTTCGTCGCGTGTAGCGGAGGTTGCCTTTCTCGGTGCTGAAGACGGGCTCTATGTGAGCACGAATTGTGGGGCGCGTGCCGAAGCTCCATGCATATTCCAACGGCAGTTCGAAGGTTATGTCACGGCGATTGCGGCGGGAGGCGGGGATGCCAAAGGCGAACTTATCTACGCTGCGGGTCTGTCCGGCTTCTGTGCTCAAGGACCGCGGATTTGGGTTTCGGCGAATTCCGGAACGGTTTTCAAAGCCGCAGCGGCGCGTGGGTTGCCGCTCGATGCCAATGTGGTGGCGCTGCGCGTGAAACCAGGTGATCCTCAAACTCTGATCGCCATTTCATCGCCCGAACGCGCGGCAACGCCACGCGATTGCGGCGCGGACAGATGGCCCAACCCATCGCCGCGCCGCGCATTTATTTCGACCAATGGCGGTGATGATTTTGTGGCGCTGGATGTGCCAGCGAGTACCGACATCCTCAAACAGTCAGATAGTGCGACGGGTGCAAGCTGGGCGACAATTGAAGATGTAAAGTTTGATCTCGCAAAGCCCAACCGCATCTGGCTGACCGTGCTGCCCGATGTGGCGATCGGCAGTGCTGAAGCGCGTGAGAATGACGGCGAGTTGTGGATGAGCGACGGACCGTCAAGCACACCGCATTTCGAGTCTGCTCTCGCGCGAACATTCCGGACAAATCTGGCCGCTGACCAACGGCGACATTCGCCTTCTCGATATCCGGCGGCAGAAGCCTTGGCTGATGAAGCCCTATTCGGACAATGACCAGACCGGGTTCTGGCAATGGGACGTGGCCAGCAAATCCTTCACCCATGTGACCAGTCCTGGAGACTATGCGCACTGGGATCTCGGATGGAATGGACCCATCCATGCGCCGCTTGCGTCACTCAATGGCAGTGTACAGAGCTTCACCCCAATTGACGATCAACTGGCGTGGTGGATTGATGAGCAATTTGCATTCAAGACCGTCGATGGTGGCCATATCGTCACGCAGGCTTTCACCAATGATCTCGGCGCTGACAAGGGCTTTGTGTCACGCAAGCTCGACAATGCGGTGCCCGTGGTTCTGGAACCAAGCCCGGTGATGCCAATCTTCTTTATGCGGGATATCTCGACATGGGATGCTGGCGCACCAACACGGCACTTGCCTCAGAAGAGGCACTGGGGTGGCAGGACTGCAATGGCCCCAAGGCCCAACTGGAGCAGGGCAAGCCTCTCGCTTGGTCCGGCCTCAACGGTTGGTGGGAAGGCTATGGCGGCGATACGACAGCGATCGCCCCCGATCCTGAAGATGCAAAGACCGTTTGGGCCGTTCATGCTCCACACAAGGAAACCACGGGAGCGCCGGAGCGTGGCTTCTACAAGATTGCCAAAAGCTCCGATGGCTTTGCGCATTGGGATGAACTGACCTTCAATCTCAATGATCTCGATGGCGCTGCAGCCGTTACTGCCCTGGTGGTGCAGCCAAGTGACCAAGGTCAACGCAAGCTTTGGGTCCTGGCGGGCGGGCGAGTCTACACATTACCGGATGGTGCGGCGGCGTGGTCGCCTGTGAGCGCCGGCGCTTGCGATGGCAGCGCGCAAGTGATGGCGCTGAAAGCTTCAGCATTTCTGATTGGCGGCGCTGATGGTGTCTGCTTCTCACGTGATGGTGGGGCAACATGGCACTGGTGGCGCAACACCATGTCATTTGGTGCGCCGCAGCCCGTGTGGTGGGGTTCTTGGGATAACGGAGCGCGTGGTGTCACCGATTTTGCTTTCGATCCCTCCGATACCCGTCATGTCTGGATGACGGTGATGGAGCCCGACTATGCCAACAGCTTCAACCAGGCCGGGCTCTACCAATCACGCGATGGCGGTGAGAGCTGGGTCAAAGTCAAAGGACTTGCCGATGGACCATTCGAGGGCAATTTCATGCGCACGGTGACCGTCAATCCGGTGGACCCAAACATGATCGTTGTTGGTACGTCATCAGCGTTGACGGCAGGAGGATATTTTCCCAAGGCGCGGCGCATGGGTGTCTTCGCCAGCCGTGATGGCGGCAAGAGCTGGTCAAAGCGACCGGAAAACACAGGCCTGGCATGGCCCTTCATGACAAAACTGCGGTTCACAGGAGGGCCACGGCCGCGCCTGTTTGGGATCAGTCCGGGGCAGGGCGTTGTGTTTACCGATTTGAATTAGATACTTGCCGGAACAAGTGATATTATTCCGCGTTAAGTCCTTAGGAGATCTCCATGACAAAACTGATGACTGCTCTGGTTTTGGGTTTGGCTGCCATGGCCTGCGCTCCTGTTGCGCATGCCGAATTCAATGCGGGTGTTTTTCCGGCGGGGCATTCACGCTGCTATGATCTCTATGCCGAATGGTTGCACCGGGCTGATCCGGTTGGAGCTTTCGCCGTCAGTTCCATCACTGCCCGGCATCAGAATTGCGGTGTGGCCAGCGGAGTGTACCATACGCGCCATGCCGTGAAGGCCGCGCTCGAGATGTGCCGGCATGGGCAATACCGCGGGCTGCGGCACACGTGCTATTTGTACGATCTACGCTGAACTGAATTTTCAGGAAATGGTGGGGGCAACAGGGATCGAACCTGTGGCCACTCCGATGTGAACGGAGTGCTCTACCGCTGAGCTATGCAATCATGTGGATTTTCAATTTGTAGACTGACACAGCTGTCGCCTAAACTATCTTCGTGCAATTGATGCTCGACTACGGAATATCCATTCTCGTCTCAAACGAAGGATGACGCGATCCCGCAAAAGGTGAACAAAAATATAATGAAGCAGGCGGTTTTTGTTCATTCGTGGTTTCGTTGCAGCAGCACATACTTTTGGTCCAAATTGCGGCAAACCGCAGGCGTTATTGCTTACTACGAGCCACTGCATGAGAGGCTAACGGCTCTTACGCCTCAAGACATCTTGCTCGGTCCAAATCAAGATCATGTCCGCATGCTTCGGCACCAAGAAGCGGAACGCCACTATTTTGCTGAATATCTGGAACTCGTTCAGCAAGGCGGGCTTAATTATCATGATGAGCTTGCTTACGACAGATATTTTCTTGAGCCGCACGAGAAAGATGACATCCTGAAAGGTTATCTCTCAACTCTTATTGAGCATGCGCAACAACGTGATTTGACTGCAGCACTCTGCTTTTGCCGCAGTCCCATGCGCAGTGCATGGATGAAGGAAAATTTTGGCGGGTTGCATATTGCGCTCATCAGAAATCCTCTTGATCAATGGGAGTCTTTCAAGCTGGGCGATTACTTCATTTCGAGAGTTGTTCTCACATTTCATAATTTGCAGCGCCTGCATCCATTCAGTTCAGCGCAGCTCGGGATATGGCCGTTCCGGGAATTTTCTCTGCAGCTGCTTTCCTCCGGATCCGTGCTATTCGAGCCGTCCCAAAAGGACATTGAGGATCAGCTTTTCAGGATGTTCTTTGTCATTTGGCTTGCCTCGCTTGTTCAATCCGTCAGCTGTCAGTGATATTGACTCTGGATTTTGATCTGCTGAGTGACAGCGCCGATTTCAGAATTCAAATCTCTGATCGCCTCAAGGAATTTGGATCTTGATATGCAATCTTGGGCGATTGCGAAACTCCCAGGCGAGCAGTTCACCCCGGCCAATCTTGGTCGATGGCCGCATGAAGACCATCCGTGCTGTTATTGCAGGATTGAAAAACGTGCTAAACCGACCATTTCTGATGCCAGCTCTCTCACAGTCCAATATGCCGAATTTTCGGCTCTCACGTCTGAAATATTGCGCGAGTACGCTGGATAATCATCTGGCTTGACGGATACACCGCAGATGACCGACAATTTCATGACGTTAGTTAAATGGTGGGGGCAACAGGGATCGAACCTGTGGCCACTCCGATGTGAACGGAGTGCTCTACCGCTGAGCTATGCCCCCACTTTGGTCTTGCGCAGCTTTGCACTGGCAAGAGAAGAACTTGCCGGTTCGCGGCGCTGAGTGCGGCGCTGGCTATAGGCTGCAAGGCTTCTTTCGTCAACCAAAACGGGCTGCTTCTGCCAGCCTTGTCAGGCCCGGCCAACACCCTTATGCAGCGCCCATGAATGACCAGCATCTTTCAGCCCGGGTGAAGATCGACCTTGCGGCCTTGCAGGCGAATTACCGCCGATTGCAGGCCGAAGCGCCGAAGGCTGAAACTGGTGTTGCGATCAAGGGTGAAGCCTACGGTCTCGGTATGGCGCCCTGTGCGAGTGCGCTGTGGGAGGTGGGTTGCCGCCATTTCTTTGTGGCGCGGCCGAAAGAGGGTGAGGGCCTGCGGGCCGTTCTGCCCGATGCCAAGATTTATGTGCTCGATGGACTCTATCAAGGCGAGGCTGCCTATTATCTGCAGCATCGCCTGACACCCAGCACTTATTTCCCTCGAAGAAGCGCGCGAGTGGGCGGAGAGCGGGCAGGGCGAACCCTGTGTCATCCACGTTGACAGCGGCATCAACCGCGTGAGTTTTTCACTCGCCGAACTGCAGCAACTGGTTGCCGAAAAGCTGCCGCTCAACATCGCCTTTGTGATGAGCCATCTGGCTTCCTCTGAGGAGCGCGATAATCCGTTCAATGAAATACAGCGTCAGCGTCTTGAAGAAGTGCGCAAGCTCTTGCCCGGCGTGAAGGTTAGTCTCGCCAATTCGTCGGGCGTGTTTCTGGGTGATGGTTTTACACTCGATATTACGCGGCCTGGCATTGCACTCTATGGAGGCAATCCATTGCCCGGCCAAGCCAACCCGATGAAGGTAGTGGCCACCCTCGAGGCACGCGTGCTGCAGGTTCGCGATGTTCCCGTGGGGGAAACCGTTGGCTATAACACGACATGGCGCACAGAACGGCCCAGCCGTATCGCGCTTGTTGGAGCAGGTTACCGTGATGGCATTCCCCGGCGCATGAGTTCCACTTTCGGCACTTCTCATGTTTTCGTTGGTGGGCAGCATTGCCCCATTGTGGGCCGTGTCTCGATGGACATGACGGCCGTGGACGTGACCGATGCTGACGTCAAACGCGGCGACTGGGCGGAATTCTTCGGGACACACATCAGCCTTGATGACGCGGCAGCCTCTGCCGGCACAATTTCATGGGAACTTCTCACACATCTGGGCAGCCGCTATGCTCGCCATTACCTGACATGAGAATCGCAGATTTGAACATTTTGGCGGCCCTGGGCCGATTGGTCCTTGGTCTCCTCGCTGAGATTGGCCGTGTTGCCATTTTCACGAAAGATGCACTGCTTGTTGGCCTGACGCCGCGCTATTTTGGCGGCCAGATGGCGGCGCAGTTTTTTCGCATCGGTTATACCTCGTTGCCGGTGGTGGCGATGACCGCCTTCTTCACCGGCGGCGCGCTGGCCTTGCAGATCTATACCGGGTCTTCGGCGACAACCGCGGGAACGCTGGTGCCTTCCATTGTGGCCATCGGTATCACGCGTGAGCTTGGCCCCGTGCTCGCAGGCCTGATGGTTTCCGGACGTGTGGGCGCCTCCATCGCAGCCGAGCTTGGCACAATGAAAGTGACGGAGCAGACGGATGCTCTGGTGACGCTTTCCACCAATCCCATCAAATATCTCGTGGGTCCGCGTATCTTCGCGGCGGTGATTTCACTGCCGCTGCTTGTGGCAATTGGTGACACGATCGGCATCATGGGCGGCTATATCGTCGGCACGCGCTCGCTGGGCTTCAATGGCTATGCCTATATCAAGACCACGGCTGATCAATTGCATTTTGACGATGTGCGTTCTGGCCTGATCAAGGCGGCGGTGTTCGGTTTCATCATCGCGCTGATGGGCTGCTATCATGGGTTTCATTCCAAGGGCGGCGCGCAGGGCGTGGGCCGGGCGACGACCAATGCGGTGGTGTCATCCGCCATTCTCATTCTTGCGGCGAACTTTGTGCTGACGTCGCTGCTGTTCGGGAAGAACTGAGATGGATGAACCCTTCATCACGCTTTCCAACGTGCGCAAGGCCTTCGGCCCAAAGAAAGTTTTGAACGGTCTCAGCCTTTCGGTGGCGAAAGGCCGCTCGCTGGTGGTGATCGGCGGCTCAGGCACCGGCAAATCGGTGATGCTGAAGTGCATTCTCGGGATTCTGCAGGGCTGATGGCGGGAGCATCACCGTCGGTGGCGAAGAGGTGGTGGGCCTCGGAGGCAAGGCGCGCGACGAATATCTGCGCCGCTTCGGCATGCTGTTTCAGGGTGCAGCACTTTTTGACTCGCTGAGCGTGTGGGAGAATGTGGCTTTCGGCCTGATCCAGGGCCGTGGCGTGGCACGTTCCAAGGCACGTGACATTGCGATGGAGAAGCTCGGCCTTGTCGGCCTCACATCTGACGTTGGCCAGCTTTATCCGGCAGAACTTTCAGGCGGCATGCAGAAGCGCGTGGGCCTGGCGCGCGCCATCGCCGCTGATCCGGAAATCATTTTCTTCGATGAGCCGACCACCGGCCTTGATCCGATCATGGCGGACGTCATCAACAACCTGATCGTGGACTGCGTGAAGCGGCTGGGCGCCACCGCCGTTTCGATCACGCATGACATGGTCTCGGCGCGCAAGATCGGCGATGACATCGCGATGATCTACAAGGGCGCTATCCAGTGGCAGGGCCATGCGCGCGATGTCGACATTTCGGGCAACCCCTATGTCGACCAGTTCATCAATGGCCGCGCCGAAGGCCCGATCCAGATGGATGTGCTGAAGCAGTAGCCATCGCGGGTCGAGGAGTGCGCTGTTTCTACTGCAAATGGCTTTCGAGGAACCACAGAGCCTTGTCGAGCGCGCGGGAATAGGCGGTGTAGATGTCCGCCGTTCCGGCATCGCCGGCGTCATCCACCTCATCAATCGACTTGCGCACCTTGTCCGCCACATGGGCAAAGCGCTCGACCAAAGCCGCAAGATGATCGGCACTCTTGTGAATGTCTGTGGGGTAGGGCTTCAAGGTCGAGGCTTTGGCAACAGCCTGCGTTGTTCCCAAGGCAACCTCACCCAACTGGGCGACGCGCTCGGCCATGGTATCGTTGTGGGTGTCGATCTCACCACGAAACCCATCGAGCATCTCGTGGACGGCGATGAAGTTGCGGCCCTTGAGGTTCCAGTGCGCCTGCTTGATGGCGAGGGCCAGATCAATGCCGTCCGCGAGATTGGCGTTCAGCGTTTCAATCGAGACCTTCTTGACGTTGGAGGGCAGCGTGTTGGCGGTTTTCATTGTTCAACTCCCTTGATGCGAGGACCGGTTCTTGGGAGCAAACATCACATTTTCATGGCAGATGGTCAAAGCCCTGGTAGGGCCGGGGCTGGTGTGACAAAGCCACAATTTTATGCCAATTCACCGCAATGCGGTTTCCACCATCATTCCTGGATGACATTCGCGCGCGGGTGACGATTTCTTCCGTCATCGGCCGCAAGGTTGCGTGGGACCGCAGGAAGAGCAATCCGGGCAAAGGTGATTTCTGGGCGTGCTGCCCGTTCCATGGCGAGAAGACCCCGAGCTTCCATGCCGATGACCGCAAGGGCCGCTATCACTGCTTTGGCTGCAAGGTGTCGGGCGACATCTTCACCTATCTGGTTGAAAAGGAAGGCGTGCCGTTTCCGGAAGCGGTGGCACAGCTGGCCTCCGAAGCGGGACTTCCCGTGCCGCAAATTTCTGAGGCTGAACAGAGGCGTGAGGAGCGCCGCCTTGGACTCTATGAGATCATGGAGACTGCGGCGAAATTCTTCCAGGCCGAGCTGCAATCGGCGCGCGGCGCCAAGGCGCGCGGCTATCTTTCAGATCGTGGTCTTTCCCATGCCGTACAGCAGCAGTTTGGATTGGGCTATGCGCCGGATGACCGGGCCGCGCTGCGCACGCATCTTTCGGAAAAGAAGGTTACGGTCGAGCAGATGGCGGAGGCAGGGCTTCTGATCGCCGGCGACGACATTCCGGTTGCCTATGACAGGTTTCGTGACCGCGTCATGTTCCCGATCAAGGATGGCCGGGGCCGGGTGATCGCGTTTGGTGGACGTGCGTTGCGGCCGGACGTTCCTGCCAAATATCTGAACTCACCGGAGACGCCGCTCTTCCACAAGGGAGATGTCCTCTACAATTTCGACACCGCCCGCGCCGCTGCCCATGAAAAAGGCGAGGTCATCGCAGTCGAGGGCTATGTCGATGTCATTGCCATGGTCCGGGCCGGGCTGCCGCATGCTGTCGCACCCCTCGGCACGGCGTTGACCGAGAACCAGCTCATTCTTTTGTGGAAAACCGTCCCCGAGCCAACGCTATGTTTTGATGGAGATAGCGCGGGTTTGAAGGCCGCCTATCGGGCGCTGGACCTGGCGCTGCCGCTGCTCAAGGCGGGATATTCACTCAAATTTGCCTTTCTGCCGGAGGGGCAGGACCCGGATGACCTTTTGAAGGCAGAGGGGCCTGAGGCCGTGCGGCAAGTGGTGAAGGCAGCAGAACCCATGGCAGCCGTGTTATGGCGGCGGGCGCTCTCAGAGAATGACCGGGCCACGCCTGAGCGGCGAGCCGCCTTTGAGCGGGATTTACGTAATCTTATCAATCAGATCGGCGAGGACGTTGTCAAAAAACATTACCAGGCTGATCTGCAAAACCGGTTGTCCAATTTGTTTGGCCAAACGGCTTCAGTGCGACGGTTTGGTGCTGGCAAAGGTGCCCGTACGCCGTATCTGAAATTCGGCCAGAAGCCTTGGGAAGTGCAGCTTCCGGTCTCACATGCCCTCAAATCCCTGGCCAGCCAGCCTATCCAAATGGCCGGGGCGGAACGCCGTGCACGGATGATCGTTCTGGCACTGATTAATCATCCGGACCTTCTACATGAGTTTTGGGCTGATTTTTCGGGCTCAGATTTGATTTCACGGGAGCTTGACTCGCTCCGTACACAGATTCTAGATAGCGCATCTTCCGAGGAGAACCTTGAAACGGCGACCCTCAGGAGCCATCTCTTGAGCAGAGGTTTTGGCACTCTTGTGGCCCGCCTCGAAGCGCAAGCGAAACATTTGAATGAGTGGCACTTGAGTCCCGCGGCAGCTGCAGATGATGCCCGGACCGGCCTCCGCCAGATGATCGCCTTGCATCACAAAGCCATTACACTTGATCGCGAACTAAAGGCAGCCGAGGCAGCTTTTGCAAGCGACATGACAGAGGAAAACCAGGGCGTCGTTCAGGCGCTGCGCGAACAGCTTTCTTCCCTTGAGGGGCGCGAGGCCATGATTGCAGGCTTCGGGGCCGCCTCCGGCCGGGGCACCAGCGAGGTCTGGTAGGCCGGAACAGGGTGCGAGCTTAAGTGGCAGTTAACAGCGGCCCACCTAGTTTTCACACCGAATCAGTTTAAGGGGCGGCCAGTTCGCTCCGTTTTAAGGAAGACCCATGGCCCGTCCGCCAGCGAAAACTGCGACCGCATTGAAGCCAGCCAAGGATATGGCTCCGCCGCCCGAAGAAACCGAGCCGCCAGAGCAGCCGGGTGGCGATACCAATGAAGGTGGCGATGGCCCGATCATCGATCTCAATGATGCAGCGGTCAAAAAGCTGATCAAGACGGCGAAGGCGCGCGGCTATGTCACGCTCGACGAAATCAATGCTGTTCTGCCTTCTGATGAAGTGACATCCGACCAGATCGAAGATGTCTACGGCATGTTCTCGGAAATGGGGATCAATGTCGTCGAGAGCGAAGAAGAAACCGAAAACGTAGCGGCCAAGGTGGAGGAGGGCGAGCCCTCGACTTCGACCGAGCTGATGAAGGTCGAGGCGCCGAAGACGCCGGCTGACCGCACGGATGACCCGGTGCGCATGTATCTGCGCGAGATGGGGGCTGTCGAGCTTCTGTCGCGCGAAGGCGAAATCGCCATTGCCAAGCGCATCGAAGCCGGGCGTGAAGCCATGATCTCCGGCCTGTGCGAAAGCCCGCTGACATTTCAAGCCATCATCATCTGGCGCGATGAACTGAACGAAGGCAAGATTTTGCTGCGTGACATCATCGACCTGGAAGCGACCTATGCCGGGCCCGACGCCAAGCAGAACCAGTCAGTGGCGACACCTGCACCTTACGTTCCACCGAAGGAAGAGGTGAGGAAGCAGGCCGAGGCCAAGCGTGCTGAAGCTGCGGCCAAGGCGGAGAAGCGTCCGCAGCCGTCCCGCCGTTCAAATGATGACGACGACTATTCCGACGTGCTTTCGCCGGAAGATTTCGACAAGCCGAATGTCGAGGAAGATGATGACGACGAGGGCGATGATCTCGGCGTGTCACTTTCCGCGATGGAAGCGGAGCTGAAGCCCAAGGTTCTCGAAGTCTTCGACGAAATCGCCCGCACTTATAAATCGCTGCGCAAACTGATGGACCAGGAAGTGACGGAGGGCGAAGGCCTTTCGCCTTCGCAAGAGCGCCGCTACCGCAAGCTGCGCGACGACATCATCACCAATGTGAAGTCACTCGCGCTGAACAACGCCCGTATCGAGGCGCTGGTCGAGCAGCTCTATGACATTGCCAAGCGCCTCAACGTGCTGGAAGGCCGCCTGATGCGCATGGCGGAGACCTACAAGGTTCCGCGCGAGGAGTTCCTGCGTGAATACACCGGCAATGAACTGGATGGCGACTGGCTGAAGCGTATTGCCCGCCTCTCCAAGCATGGCTGGAAGAAGTGGGTGAATGACGAGAAGGATTCCATAACGGTCATCCGTGATGAAATCTTCGATCTGGCCTCTGCAACCGGCTTGCAGATCCAGGAATACCGCAAGATCGTCGGCATGGTGCAGAAGGGTGAGCGCGAGGCGCGTATCGCCAAGAAGGAAATGGTGGAAGCCAATCTTCGCCTCGTCATCTCCATTGCCAAGAAATACACCAACCGTGGCCTGCAGTTCCTCGATCTCATTCAGGAAGGCAATATCGGCCTGATGAAGGCGGTCGACAAATTCGAATACCGCCGCGGTTACAAGTTCTCGACTTATGCCACATGGTGGATCAGGCAGGCGATTACGCGTTCGATTGCCGACCAGGCGCGCACCATCCGCATTCCCGTGCACATGATCGAAACGATCAACAAGATCGTGCGCACTTCAAGGCAGATGATGCACGAGATTGGCCGCGAGCCGACGCCCGAAGAAATGGCCGAGAAGCTTTCCATGCCGCTCGAAAAAGTGCGCAAGGTGATGAAGATCGCGAAGGAGCCGGTGTCGCTGGAAACGCCGGTGGGTGACGAAGAAGATTCTCATCTCGGTGATTTCATTGAAGACAAGAACGCGATCCTGCCGATTGACAGCGCCATTCAGCAAAATTTGCGCGAGACGACCACGCGGGTTCTGGCATCGCTGACGCCACGCGAAGAGCGCGTGCTGCGCATGCGCTTCGGCATCGGCATGAACACGGATCACACGCTGGAAGAAGTGGGCCAGCAGTTCTCGGTGACGCGCGAACGCATCCGCCAGATCGAAGCGAAGGCGCTGCGCAAGCTGAAGCATCCGAGCCGGTCTCGGAAGTTGCGTTCGTTCCTCGACAATTAAGTTCAAAAGCCCGGCCCGTGCCGGGCTTTCTCTTTGGAGGTGGCTTTGATCCGCTCCATTCAAGTTTCTACCCAGGGACAGAAGCTTTACGAGGTGACCCGTGAGGTAGAAACAGCAGTTCGTGCCGCGAATATCCATGAAGGGCTGGCCGTCATCTATTGTCGGCACACGTCCTGCTCATTGATCATCAATGAGAATGCCGATCCGGACGTGCGCCATGACCTTGAGGCCTTCATCAAACGGCTGGTGCCGGATGGCGATCCGCATTTCATTCATACGCTGGAAGGGCCGGATGACATGTCGGCCCATATCAAAACGGCATTGACGGCGACGTCGCTTTCCATTCCCATTGCTGATGGCAAAATGGTGCTGGGCACCTGGCAAGGCATTTATCTGTTCGAGCACCGCATCGCACCGCACCGGCGCGAGATTGTGGTGCATGTCAGCGGGACTCTTGAATATGTAACTTTATTTGTTATATATTAGGGAGAAGGAATTTTATGATGTCCAATCGTCTGCCCACCTATTTCATTTCGCATGGCGGTGGCCCGTGGCCATGGATTCCTGACATGCGCAAGATGATGGCGACGCTTGAGGCATCGCTCGCCAACATGTCCAAGGAAATTGGCGTGAAGCCCAAGGCCATCCTGATGATTTCTGGCCATTGGGAAGCCGATGATTTTACCGTCATGGCCGCACCGCAGCCCGGCATGGTCTATGACTATGGCGGCTTTCCGGCTTTCACTTACCAGATCAAGTACTCAGCGCCGGGCGCACCGGAAGTGGCGAAGCGCGTGGAAGAGCTGTTGAAGAAAGCTGGGCTGCCCACGCATCTCGATGCCACGCGCGGTTTCGACCATGGCGTGTTCTCGCCGATGGAGGTGATGTATCCGGATGCGGATGTGCCGCTGTTGCAGGTGGCGATCAATCACAACTACGACCCCGCCCTGCATTTTGCGCTTGGCCGCGCGCTGGCGCCGTTGCGTGACGAAGGCGTGCTGATTGTCGGAAGTGGTTTGTCCTATCACAATTTGCGCATGTTTGGTGAAGCGGGCCGTGCCCCATCAGCTGCTTTTGACAAGTGGCTCAATGACGCCGTGATGGCTGAACCGAAAACGCGTGAGAAAGAATTGCTCAAGTGGGAAGAGGCGCCTTCGGCGCGCATCTGTCACCCGCAAGAGGACCATCTGGTGCCGCTGTTTGCAGCAGTGGGTGCTGCGGAAAACGAGAAGGCGACGCGCGTCTATCATGACACCAACGTGTTTGGTGGCGTGACGGCGTCAAGCTATCGTTTCGGCTGAGCCGCCTTCAGGCAGCGGCGGCCCAGTTCATTTTCTGAAGAGCAAGTTGCAGGGCTTCGACGCAGGTGGCGTCGAGGCCCTTTCCGCTGTCATCGTGGATGATGCGCATGGCTTCAGGTGCCGGCATGGCCTTGCGGTAGGGACGGTCCGCGGTCAACGCATCGAAGATGTCAGCGACGGCCACAACGCGGGTTTCGAATGAAATCTCGCTGCCCCTGAGTTTCCTCGGATAGCCGCGGCCATCGAGCTTTTCGTGATGGCCACCGGCCATGGGCACGAGTTCGGCAAAGGCGGGGATGGTGCTGAGGATCGCCGCAGAGAGCTGTGGATGACTCTGAATGGTGACAAATTCTGCGTCGGTCAGTTTGCCGGGTTTGTCGAGAATGGTGTTGCTGATGCCAAGCTTGCCGATGTCATGCAGCAATGCGCCCCGGCGCAAATGGCGGCGATGCTCAGCGGGCAGCGCCAGCTGTTCGCCGATCATGTCGGCGTACAGAGCCACGCGGGCGCTATGGCCGGCGGTGAAGGGGCTTTTGGAATCGACCACCATGGCAAAGCCCTTGGCAAGCTGGTCCATATAGTCGTCATCAGCGTGGCGAATGTGTTCCTCGGGCTCCAGCGACAGGATGTTCTGGGCGAGACCGTCGGTGAGCAGCGGCTCCCAGAAATGATCGGACTGCGAGATTTCGAGGAACGTCGCGACGAGGCGCGGATCAAACCAGGTGTCGATGCGCGAGTTCGATCTCGCGGATTGCGGCCTGGCGGCCTTGTGCAATCAGGAACACATCGGCCACCTGTGCAAGAAGGGCGATCTGCGAAGCGAGTGGAATGTCCGCGCCGGCCTTGCCCTCTGGCTTGCCGGAACCATCCCAATGTTCGTCCAGATTCTGGATGGCATCGGCCACGGCTTCGCTGAAGCCCATTTGCCGGGCAATGTCGGCACCACGGTGGCAGCGCGCCTCGATCAATTCGCGTGCGATCTGCCCGCCGTTGCGCAGGATGTTCAGAATGGCGCGGAAGCGTTCGGCCATGCCGCTTTCAAGGCCGGTGTGGCTGAGAACGAAACGCAGCGCCTGCGACAATGAACCATCGATCAGTTTGAAATCGGCTTTGAAGGAGTGATCGTCGGTCAGATAAAGCTGGCAGATGCGTGCCGCATTGCTCGAGCAGCCAAGGTCCTTCAGGAGCAGGGTGTAATACAGATCTGACAGGGCCATCCGCGACAGGCCGAAGGCATTGCCGAGCTTCATGCCCATCCAGCACACCCGCAGACAGTGGCCTTTCGGCTGGCCTTCGGTGAGATCAAGGGCGTGGCTGAGGGCGCCAATAAGCTCGGCGCTGCGAACGGTTGCGGAAGTCTGGGGAATCGACATTTCGCCAAGTTGGGCGACCGGCTGTTGAGATTCGGTAAAGTGCTTGCAATGGTCCACATGGTTGAGGCCAATTCAACACAAGGGAAACTGACTTTTCCCTGACGCAAAAGCGCTTGCGGCGAGGGGTAGAACCCGCCAGAGCAGGGGCATGACTGGCGCAAATTACATCATCGGCATCGATACGGGCGGGACATACACGGATGCAGCGGTCATCGACAGTTCCAGGCATCGCATTCTGGCAACCGCCAAGGCGCTGACCACCAAGGGTGACCTTTCGGTCGGTGTGATCGAGGCGATGGCGCGGGCGATTGCCGCTGTGCCGGGCTTTGCACCGAAGAACGTCGGAATGGTGTCGGTCTCAACGACACTGGCCACCAATGCGGTTGTTGAAGGCCATGGTGCGGCAGCCGGGCTGGTGCTGGCAGGTTTTGATCCCCGCATGGAAGAGCGCAGCGGGCTTGCCAAGGCATTCCCGTCGATGCCGATCCTGCGCATGGCCGGGGGACATGACCATGTTGGCGCAGAAGTCGCCAAGCTTGACCTTCAAGCCGTTGAACATTGGGTGGCCGAGCAGGTCTCTTCGGTTTCTGCTTTTGCCGTGGCAGCGGCTTTTGCTGTGCGTAACCCGGCGCATGAGTTGGCCATTGCCGATGTCATCCAAAAAGTGAGCGGCAAGCCGGTTACCATGTCGCATGAATTGGCGAGCGCGCTGGATGCACCGCGCCGCGCACAGACGGCGGTTCTCAACGCACGTCTTGTTTCGCGCGTTACCGAACTCATCACCGCCGTGCAGAAGGCAATGTTGGATCAACGGCTCGATTGTCCACTGATGCTGGTGAAAGGCGATGGCAGTCTGGCGCTTGCCGAGGCCATCATCAAACGCCCTATCGAAACAGTGCTGTCCGGGCCAGCGGCAAGCCTCATCGGCGCGCAATGGCTTTCGGGTCTCGATAATTTTGTGCTGTCCGACATGGGTGGCACGACCACCGATGCCGGTCTGCTGCTTGATGGCCTGCCACAGGTGGCAGAGCAGGGTTCAGAAGTGGGCGGCTGGCGCACCATGGTGAAAGCCATTGATGTGCGAACAGTAGCGCTTGGCGGTGACAGTGAAGTGAGTTTTGAGAGTGGCGGACGCATTCAACTCGGGCCAGAACGCGCAGTGCCGATTTCGCTTCTGGGCTCACGCGTGCCGGAACTTGTTGACATGCTCGCGGCCGATCTTGCGGAGAGCACAGGCGGTTCTCTGCTGGGTAAATTCCTGGTGCTGCCATTCGGTGCAACAGGTGCGAGCAAGGCTGCACTTTCTCCACGCGAAGCTGAAATTCTGGAACAGGTGAAGCATCACCCATTGCCGCTGCGCAAGGTTGCCACTGGCGCTACCTCCAACCGTGCTATCGCTGCACTACGCCGGCGCGGACTTTTGCAATACTGTTCGTTCACGCCGTCTGACGCTGCACATGTGCTCGGCCTGCAGGACAACTGGTCGCGCGAAGCGGCCAAGCTGGCGGCACAACTTATGGTGCGCTTCCGGGACATGAAATTGCCCAATGACGAGCTGCTGGCTTCCTTCTGCGAAGATGTGCGGCATGCGGCTGTCGAGAAATCGGCGCGCGTGGTGCTTGATGTCTGCTTTGGGCAGGGCTTTTCAAATTCGCTGATCGACAGTGTGGTGAGCGGCAAAGGCAAAATCGGGCATGTTGATGTGCGGCTTTCGCCACGGGTTCCCGTGGTTGCTGTCGGCGGGCCAGTCAAGATTTACTATCCCGACGTTGGCAAGCGTTTGGGCTGCGAGGTGGTGTTTGCGCCGCATTATGACGTCGCCAATGCCGTTGGAGCTGCTTCTGGCCTGGTGGCATGCCGTGCGATTGCGCAGGTCGAAGGTGATGGCAGTGGCTTGTTCCGGGTCACCGGGCAAGGACCTGTCCTGACGTTCGCTTCCGGTGCCCAGGCGCTAAAAAAGGCCACCGAATTGGCTGAAGCTGCTGCGATTGCCCAAGCGAAATCGCAGGGCACGGCCCATGCGCGTGTCAAAATCCAGATGGAAAAGCATCACATGCCCGAGTCGCGCGACGACGATGGGTTGCTGACGGCCGTTGTTACAGCCGAAGCGCGCGGCACGCCGCACCATCTTTAGGGCCCGGTAACCCTTTTCGCAGGTGCACACGTAAAGCGATGGTTAACGCCGCAAGTGTGATGAAGCTGGCAAGACTGCGTTAACCGCATCACCGTTAGTCTAGGTCCTTGAACCATTGCAGGAGTGGGTGACAATGACCATGGCCGGCCTCAAGAGCTGGAGCGAGCGGACGGATTCGGCGCCAGCGTGGCGCATCGAACGCTCGACCGAACGCAGGGCCGTGGCACCGTTCTTCCCCGACCAAAATGGCGGCGTCTACGAAAAGCTCCTGAGCACACTGCCGATGATGCTGCATGGCATGGATGGCAGCGGGCGCATACTCTCTGTCAATACCGCGTGGTGTGAAACGCTTGGCTACGATCCAGAAGACGTGGTGGGCCGGCCGTTCAGCGAATTCCTGCCGTCTGAAAGCCGCAGCCGCCTCGTGGCCAAGCTCTATCCGCAATTTCTGGTGTCCGGCAACACCCGCCATCAGCAGATTCATGTGACACGCAAGGATGGCTCTCTCGCCACCTGTCTTTTGTCGATGACCGCCTATCGCAGTGAGCGCGGACGTATCGAACGTTCCGTTTGCCTGCTTGAAGATATTTCCGGGGTGCATACGCCGGTGACCGAAGTTGCCGCCGATCCGCGGTTCCGCGCGGCCTTCGATGCAGCGGTGCAGGGCATGGCTATCGTCAATCCCCATGGCCAAGTTGAATGCGTCAATGCTGCTTTCAAGCGCATGATGCAAATCGAGGCGGACGCCGAAACATATGTCAACCTCACTGAGTTTGCCGAAGAACAGGACCGCGAGGCGCTTGCCACGCTGTTCACCCGTCTTCGTGCCGGTGAACATGGCCCACTCAACCAGGAAATCCGTTTCAAGGGTACGGAAGGCCGTCTCGTGACGTGTCAGGCTGTTGTCTCCGAACTGGCGCCATCACCTACCTCTGGCGAACAACTGCTGGTTCAGCTCCAGGATGCGAGCGAGCGGAATGCTGCCAAGGAACGCTTGAAACGCGCGCAGAAAATGGATGCGATCGGCCAGTTGACCGGTGGCCTGGCGCACGACTTCAACAATCTTTTGACCGTCGTCATCGGCAATCTGCAGCTGCTGGATGGAAAGCTCTTGGGCGACGCCCTGGCCAGCAAGCGCGTGGGAGAGGCTATCGACGCGGCACGCAAAGGCTCGGATCTCACAAGGCAGCTGCTCGCCATTGCCCGCAAGCAGCCGCTGGCGCCATCGCAAGTCGACGTCAACGAACTCGTCTCGAGCCTGCATCCACTGATCAGCCGCACGCTCGGCGAACATATTGATCTGCGCATCAAGGCCGAGGCCAAGTCTTCGGCTGCTATCATCGATCCTTCGCAACTCGAAAACGCCATTCTCAATCTCTGTATCAATGCGCGCGATGCGATGGAGCATGCTGGACAAATCACCATCGAAACCGGCACAGTCGAACTCGACAAGTATTATGCCGAGAAGAACCCTGATGTGACGCCGGGGCCTTATGTGATGGTGGCCGTCACCGACACGGGTTCGGGCATGTCACCCGAGCTTCTTGAAAAAGCCTTCCAGCCCTTCTTCACGACCAAGCCGCAGGGTGAAGGCAACGGCCTTGGCCTGCCCATGGTCTATGGCTTCATCAAGCAGTCCGGTGGACACATCAACATCTATTCGGAAGTCGGACACGGCACCTGCGTGAAAATGTATCTGCCACTCAAGGACGTGGCTGTACCTGCTGCTGAGGCGAAAGCAGTGGTAATTGAGGTTTCCGCTCCCGTTGAGAGCAAACGCGCCAAGATTCTCGTCGTGGAAGACCAGGAAGCCGTGCGAGCTGTTGCCTGCAGCTTCCTTGAAGAATTTGGTTATGACGTCGTCGAAGCAGGTGATGGCCTGCAGGCGCTGGAAGTGCTTCAGGAGAATCTCGATATCGACCTGATGTTCTCGGATGTGGTGATGCCCGGTGGCCTCAATGGCTTTGACCTTGCTCAAGCGGCGCAAGGCCTGCGCCCCGGCCTCAAGATCGTGCACACTTCGGGTTATCCGAAGGGCGCCATGGTCCACCAGGACGAGCCGCGCTTCAAGGATGGCTACATCATCATGAAGCCTTATCGCCGCGACGACCTCAAGGCGATGATCACGCGCGCGCTGGAAAATCAATAACTTGATCTGACCGCGGCGTTGCGCGAGGTTTCGCGGAATGCCGATTCACACCATTTTTGACATTGCAGCTTCGCTGTCATCAATGGCGTTGACATTTTTCTGCTACCGGTGGCGGTTGCGCGACGCCGCGCTGCGAATTGACAGGGCAGGGCCGGGCTATGCGGTGGCACTGATCGGCGGTGCGATGCTAGGGGGTTATGGCCTGGGCACGCTCAATTTGTGGCTGGGCGGCGTGCATGAAGTGGCGCGCAGCATTGTCGGGGCCTTGGCCGGGGCCATTCTGGCGATTGAGCTTTTCAAGCAATGGCGCGGGATTTCCGGTTCAACCGGATTGATCTTCGTGCCGGCCTTTTGCGCAACAGTGATTGTGGGGCGGTGGGGCTGTTATTTTGCCGGTCTTCAGGACGAGACCTACGGCACACCCACGCAACTGCCCTGGGCGGTTGACCTAGGGGATGGCGTCATGCGGCATCCGGTGCAGCTTTATGAAAGTTTTTCGATGCTGGCCTTTCTTTTGGTCGCACTTGTGCTGCTGGCGCGGCGCGACCGATGGTTCATGGCCAACGGCTTCTATGCCGTCGTCGGTTTTTATGCGGCGCAGCGTTTTTGCTGGGAATTCCTGAAACCCTACGCCGCCATTCTGGGGCCGTTCAACCTGTTCCACCTTGTTTGCGCAGGTCTGATCGCTTACGCTTGCGTGATGTTGGGGAGAGGGCATGAACGCGCCACTGCGTAAGATTTCGCCTTACATATTTCATGGGCAAACGACCTCGCTCTGTTCGCAATGCCTGGGACTGGTGCCAGCCAAGATCATCTTTGATGAAGGCAGCGTCTACTATTTGAAGCGCTGCAAGACCCACGGCGTGGAGAAGGCGCTGATTTCAACCGACATCGCCTACTACAAACTGGCGCAAGACTACATCAAGCCCGGTGACCGGCCCCACGTCTTCCAAACCCGCACAGAAGAGGGCTGCCCCTATGATTGCGGACTATGCCCCGACCACGAGCAACATTCCTGTCTTGGCTTGATAGACGTGAATGAGGCCTGCAATCTTTCTTGCCCCGTCTGCTTTGCGGATTCTTCCACTGCGAAGACCTACCATCGCCCGCTGGCCGAAATCGAGAAGATGATGGACGCGCTTTGTGCGTCCGAGGGCGAGGCGGATCTGCTGCAGCTTTCCGGCGGCGAGCCGACGATCCATCCGCAGATCATTGAGATTATTGCCGCCGCCAAGCGCAGGCCCATCCGCCACATCATGCTCAACACAAACGGCATCCGCATTGCTCAGGATGAGGAATTTGTGAAGCAACTGGCAAGTTTCAAACCGGGTATAGAAGTTTACCTGCAGTTCGACTCGCTCAGGCCTGCGGTGTTAAAAAATTTGCGCGGCGCGGATCTTAGCCGGATCCGCCGTGAGGCCCTGGAAGCGCTGGAAAGACACAATGTATCAACGACGCTGGTTGTGGTGGTCAAGCGCGGGACAGAACGAAGATGAATTGGGCGAGATCATTGCCCATGCGCTGAAGTGGAGATGCGTGCGTGGCATCACCTTCCAGCCGGTGCAAGACGCGGGACGCAATGAAGGCTTTGACCCCGCGAAGGACCGCTTCGTTCTTTCTGACATCCGCAAGGCCATTGTTGCTGCGGGCACGGCCTTTACGGCGGGCGACATCATTCCCTTGCCGTGCAATCCGGAATCCATCGCCATCGGCTACGCCTTGCGCAATGGGGAAAAAATCGCGCCCATCACATCCTACTTTCCGAGAGAGATGCTGGTTGAGGCATTGCCCAACGCCATCACCTTTGAAAAATATCCTGACCTGCACAAGCAGATCCTGAATTTCTTTTCACTGAGTACAGTGGAATGCAACAATCCCGAGCGGCTGGATGCCCTGCTGTGCTGCCTGCCGCAGGTGCCGGTGCCGGAAGGCATGGGTTATGAAAACATCTTCCGCATCGCCATTGTGGAGTTCCTTGATCCGCACAATTTCTGCATCAGCCGGGTGAAACGCTCCTGCGTGCATTTCGTCACGCCGGCAGGGCAGATCATTCCCTTTGATACCTACAACCTGTTTTACCGCGATGCAGCCGCGCGCCAACGGCTGGCGCAATCCAAGCAGAGGGTCAGCGCATGAAGGTTTTGCTGACGATTTTTTGCGCGCTTTTCATTCTCTTCACAGGTGGCTGCGCCCTGACCTTGCTCAGTGTCGGCGGTGGTGTGGAGCTGATCTCAATAGGACTTGCCATTGTTGCAGCCCTCAATGTCGTCTTGCTGGTTGGTTTGTGGGGCAAGGGCGGAAATTGGTTGCCAGCCTTTTACATGCTGGGCGTGGCCGACATTGTGCTGGGCCTGTTTGGCGGTGTCTTTCTCCTTCTCCAGCTTGGCAATGATGATTACCAGCTGGTCAGCCTCGCGGTGCTGGCGGCTGCGCTGTTCGTCCTTAAGGGTGGACTTACGCTCTATTTTGCCAGACATCCCACCAAGCAGGTTTGACACAATTGGCTGATTTTTTCACTGCGGAAAACCTGGTGACGCTCGTCATCCTGACAGCGCTTGAGACTGTGCTGGGCTTCGACAATCTTTTGTACATTTCCATCGAGGCAAAGCGGGTCGAGAAATCGCGCCAGGCCTATGTGCGGCGGCTCGGCACCTTTGTTGCCATCGGCCTTCGCATCATTCTTCTGTTTGTCGTGTTGCAGCTCATTGCGTCGTTCCAGACACCGTGGTTTGGTTTTGACTGGGGCTTTGCCTCGGGCAGCTTCAATGGCCACAGCTTGATCGTGCTGTTCGGCGGCCTGTTCCTGATCCGCACGGCGCTCAAGGAAATCCATCACCTGTTGCGTGTGGATGACCTCGACCACGGACCGGGCGGTGGGCCTGCTCACCGCAGCGTGGCGAGTGCCCTGTTCTGGATTGCGATCATGAATATTGTGTTTTCTTTCGATACGGTGCTTTCCGCCGTGGCACTGACGGACCATTTTGTGGTCATGGCGCTGGCCATTTTGCTGTCAGGCATGATGATGGTGTGGCTGGCCGACCATGTGGCGCGCTTCCTTGAAAAGAATCGGCTTTATGAAGTGCTGGGCCTGTTCGTGCTGCTGATGGTGGGCGCCATGCTGACCGCCGAGGGCGGGCATATTGCCGAACTTCATTTCTTCGGGTTCGAAGTCCAGCCGATGTCAAAGACGACGTTCTATTTCATCCTGGCGGCACTGGTGATCGTCGATGTTCTGCAGGGCCAGTATCAGAAGAAGCTGGACCGCGAGAAGCGGAAGGCCAAGCAGCACTGACCTAGGCGGGCTTGTGACAGACGGCCTCGATGTTGTGGCCGTCTGGATCAAGCACGAAAGCGCCGTAGTAGTTTTCATGATAGTGTGGGCGAAGGCCTGGTGGGCCGTTGTCCCTGCCGCCCGCCGTCAATGCGGCCTTGTAGAAGGCATCAACCTCGGCGCGACTTTCGGCGGTGAACGCCACATGTGCGGGGCCGATCTTCTTGGTGCTTTCGCCGATCCAGAACTGCGGGCGTTCTCGTCCAAAACCTGCAGCGGCGTTGCCATCACCAGTGATTTCTGCCGTAAGATCCATGATCATCTTGATCCCCAAGGGGGCCAGCGCCTTGCCATAAAAGCTTTTGGCGGCGTTGTAACCGGAGACCGGAATTCCGATGTGATCAATCATGCAATTCTCCTTTTGCATTAGTCTTTTAGTGCATGCCGATGAACGCATGTCTTGGCAGTTTACACTGTCACACGCAGCCTATAAACCGCCGCTCAAACCCAAATCTGACAGGAATATCATGGCGCGCCAGTTCATCTATCACATGCAGGGGCTTTCGAAGTCCTATGCGGGGGGCAAGAAGGTCCTCGATAACGTCCATCTCTCATTCTACCCAGACGCCAAGATCGGCGTTCTCGGCCCCAATGGTTCAGGCAAATCGACGCTGCTGCGCATCATGGCCGGGCGCGACAAGGAATGGAACGGCGAGGCGTGGCTGGCGGAAGGCGCCACCGTTGGCTACCTGGAGCAGGAGCCGCAGCTTGATCCGTCCAAGACGGTTTTCGAAAACGTCATGGAAGGTGTCGCCAAGAAGAAGGCGATCCTCGATGAATATAACGCGCTGATGGCCGACTATAATGACGAGAATGCCGCCAAGGCCGCCGTCATCCAGGACCAGATCGATGCGCAGAACCTGTGGGATCTCGAAAGCCAGGTGGAGCAGGCGATGGAAGCATTGCGCTGCCCGCCGGGCGAATGCCTCGATTGAAAATCTCTCGGGCGGCGAAAAGCGCCGCGTGGCGCTGACCAAGCTGCTGCTGTCGAAGCCGGACCTCTTGCTGCTGGACGAACCGACCAACCATCTCGATGCCGAAAGCGTCAACTGGCTCGAACATCATCTGCGCGACTATCCGGGCGCCATCCTGATCGTCACCCATGACCGCTACTTCCTCGACAATGTGACGGGCTGGATCCTCGAACTCGATCGCGGCCGCGGCATTCCCTATGAAGGCAACTACACCGCCTATCTCAAGGCCAAAGGCCAAGCGCTTTGCGCAGGAGCAGCGCGAGGATGCGGCGCGCCAGAAGGTCATCGCGCACGAGGCGGAATGGATGGCGCAACGCCCCAAGGCGCGCCAGGCCAAGAGCAAGGCGCGCATCCAGGCCTATGACGAATTGCTCAAGACGCAATGATGAGCGGGTGAAGAGCCACGACGCGCAGATCATCATTCCGCCGGGCGAGCGCCTGGGCGACACGGTGATTGATGTCGAAGGCCTGAGCAAGGCCTATGGCGACCGGCTGCTGATCGACGATCTGTCCTTCAAGCTGCCCAAGGGCGGCATTGTCGGCATCATCGGGCCCAACGGCGCCGGCAAGACCACGCTGTTCCGCATGATTACCGGCCAGGAAAAGCCCGATGGTGGCTCGATCAAGGTGGGCGACAGTGTTCATCTTGGCTATGTGGACCAGAGCCGCGATGCACTGGGCGCCAACAAGACCGTGTGGGAAGAAATCTCCGGCGGCAATGAAGTCATCTACCTTGGCAAGCGCGAAATGAATTCCCGCGCCTATACCGGTGCTTTCAACTTCAAGGGCGGGGACCAGCAGCAGAAGGTGGGCACGCTTTCAGGCGGCCAGCGCAACCGCGTGCATCTGGCGAAGATGCTCAAGTCGGGCGCCAATGTGCTGTTGCTCGACGAGCCGACCAACGATCTCGACACCGAAACGCTGGCGGCGCTCGAAGAGGCACTGGAAGATTTCGCCGGCTGCGCCGTGATCATCAGCCACGACCGCATGTTCCTTGACCGTCTGGCCACGCACATTCTTGCCTTTGAAGGCGACAGCCACGTCGAATGGTTCGAGGGCAACTTCCAGGACTATGAGGAAGACAAGAAGCGGCGCCTCGGCGAGGATTCGTTGATGCCCAAGCGCATCAAGTACAAGAAGTTTGCGAGATAGCTCCGATGCTGTTCATGGTCATCGAACGCTTCAAAGACGGTGACATGATTCCGATCTACAAACGTGTGCGCGACGAGGGACGCCTTTATCCGGACGGGCTTGAATATATCGACAGCTGGGTGGAACCCAATTTCAGCCGCTGTTTCCAGTTGATGAAATGTGACGATGTACGCCTGATCCAGAAATGGGTTCTGAAGTGGCGCGGCTATGGCATTGATTTCGAAATCGTTCCCGTGGTTTCCAGCAAGGAAACACGGGAGGTCGTTGCGCCCTACTTGGATGGCGCGTAGACAGTGGCCATGCTGATTTCACGCCGTGATTTGCTTGCCACTGCTCTTGCCGCAGGATTTTCTACTTCCGCTCAAGCTAAAATTGTGCCGGGTGAACCCTTCCCGGTTCAGGACAATGATGATGAGAAGGTGGAATACAAGTTCCGCAAGCAGATCGTCGACGCACCTCTTCAAGGTGTGCCTGGCACGGTGGTGGTCAACGCCAACAAGCGCTGGCTCTATCTGCTGACCGATGGTGGCAAGGCGGTGCGTTTCGGCATTTCAACCGGAAAATATGGCAACTGGCAGGGCGAAACTGTCGTGGGCCGCATGGAGAAATGGCCGATCTGGACGCCAACGCCAGACCATCTCAAGCGCAGGCCCGACCTGGTCAAGTACATCAAGGGCCTGCCAGGCGGATTGAATAATCCGATGGGCGCCCGCGCCATCTATCTGTACCAGAACAATGTCGACACCACTTACCGCATCCATGGCACGGATGACCCGAGCTATATCGGCACCAAGGCGACCGCGGGCTGCTTCGGCATGTTCAATGCCGACGTGATCTGGCTTTTTGACCGGGTGAAGATGGGTACGCGCGTTGTCGTGATGTAGCGGCAGACAATCGCTACATTCGGCAAGGGAATGACCCGCATGCTTTTGTCGCGCGGTGACAAAGCCCGGAGCAGGGCCTAGAAGGCGGCATGCCCGTCTGGTCTCCCGCCGAATATCTCAAATTCGCCGATGAACGTACGCGTGCGGCGCGTGATCTTCTGGCGCAAGTGCCGCTGAAAGATCCGGCGCTGGTCTATGATCTTGGCTGTGGTCCCGGTAACTCGACCGAGTTACTTGTCGCGGCCTATCCCAAGGCGAGGATCATCGGGTTGGACTCATCGCCCGAAATGCTGGCCAAGGCGCGCACCGTGCTACCGCAAGTGACTTTTGAGGAAGGTGATCTCTCAGTCTGGCATCCGAAAGAGCAGGCCGACCTGCTTTATTCCAACGCGACATTCCAGTGGGTGCCAAATCATCTCGACGTCTTGAAAAAGCTGCTCGAAGGTATGAAACCAGAGGCGGTGCTCGCGGTGCAAATGCCAGATAACAGGCGCGAACCATCGCATGTGGCGATGGAACAGGCAGCCGATGGTGCGCACTACGCGTCAAAGCTCACAGGTAAGGCGCGCGGCGACATGCCAAAGCCTGCCGACTACTACTCAGCACTGAAACCCCTGTGCGAGAAACTCGACATCTTCCACATCACCTATAATTTTCCACTCGCGGGCACGGCAGCGGTGGTCGAATGGGTGAAAGGAACAGGCCTGCGGCCATTCCTCGAACCGCTCAATGCAGATGAGCAGAAGGATTATCTGGCGCGCTATCAAGCGCTGATGGCCAATGCCTATCCGGAACAGGCCGACGGCATGGTCTTGCTGCGGTTTCCGAGGTTGTTTATCGTGGCCGTAAAGTAATCGTCCGTTTTTGAAGCCGAGATGGAAAAGTGAAAATTGATTCCCAACCTGCTGTTCCGGTTTCGTGGGGCGAGCTTTTGGACAAAATAACCATTCTGGAAATCAAGGCCCGCAAGCTTACGAACGAGTCTGCACGCAAGAACGTTGAGCATGAGGTGGCCTTGCTCACTCCCTACCTCAAGCATGCTTCGCAATCTGTCCCATCGTTAGAGGGCAAGGTCTCGGAACTACGTCATATCAATCAAATCCTGTGGGATATCGAGGATGACATTCGTGACAAGGAAAGGGCCCAGGACTTTGGCGCGGAATTTATCAAGCTGGCACGATCGGTGTATCTCACCAATGACAAGCGCGCAGTGGTGAAGCGCGAAATCAACCGCTTGTTGTCGTCCGGCATTATCGAAGAGAAAAGTTACAGGTCGTATTGAGCCATGAGTGTGAGGTTTACACCTTGATCTCGCCTGAACATGTACGCCTGATGGCGCGGTATAACCGCTGGCAGAACGAGAGCCATTACCGCGAAGCCGCGAAATTGACCGATGCGCAGCGACGGGAAGACCGCGGCGCTTTCTTCAAATCCATCCATGGCACACTCAGCCATCTTGTTTGGGGCGACGGCACATGGCTCAGCCGTTTCGCGGGAACGCCAAAGCCAAAAGCGAAATCCGGCGCCGAATCACCATTCGCCTATGACAGCTTTGAAGAGCTGTTTGCCGAACGGATCAAGCTTGACCAGATGATTGACGATTGGGTGGCTGGCGTTGATGCACCTTATCTTGCAGGCGATCTGGTCTGGTTTTCAGGCATCACACAGCGCGAACTGACCAAGCCACGCTGGCTTGCGATTACACATTTCTTCAATCATCAGACGCATCACCGCGGGCAGGTGCATGCGCTGCTCACATTTTTTGGTGGCAAGCCGGATGCAACAGACGTCGTGTTCATGCCGGACAGTTGGTAGGCACCAAAGGAACTTTTGACCTTGCCGTTCATTTCCGTATTGTAGCGACACGGAGGGAAGCAGCGTGAGGCGATTGGCGCTTGCAACAGTTGTCGTCGGGTTCTTTGCCCTTATTTCTGGCGATACCGCTTATTCCGGTTCAGTCCTGAAGGATATCGATCGCAGTCTGCACAAGGTTGAGCGTGATCTGTGCAAGAAATTTCCATCTCCGAAATGCAGGGTGCGCAAGCACAAGCCGGCAAAGTCATCGAAGCCTGCATCCGAGACGGCAGGTGAGGCACAGCCAAAGCCATCGACTCCAACACCAGAGGCAAAGCCGGAGAGCAAGGTGCCGCCAGTGCCTGCGAACTCCCGCCATCTCAACCAAGGATGTGCCCAAGCCGACACTGAAGCCGGATAAGCTCAGTGTTCCGATTCCGACGGTGAAGCCGCCAGTGCCGCCATCGGTGCAGCCTGCGCCCAAGATTGTGACCCCACCGCCACCAGTACCCAAACCTGCATCGCCGCCGCCCAAGCCAGTCGCGACACCCGCACCGCAAATTGCACCCACACCCGAGCCGAAACTGCCGCCAATCGTTGCGCCACCTGCGCTGCCCAAGCCCGCGCCACAGCAAGCAGCGCCACCTTCATCGTCAGAGGGCACATCTGATAATTGCCTTCAGGCATTGAATGCAACGGGCGCCACGTTCTCGCCGGTGCCGCAGCCCGATACATCCGAGCAATGTCAGATTCAAAGTCCTGTGAGGGTCGTCGCGCTCAAGACTTCTGCGGGCATGATCAAGCTTCCGGACAAGCCAATCTTCAATTGTGTGTTTGCTGCGAAGCTTGAAGATTTCGTGGCCAACAAGGCGCAGCCGCTCGCGCAAGCCGGCACGACGGGGCCAATCGTCGCGATGGGCACAGGCCCCGGCTTTGACTGCCGTGGCCGCAATGGCAATTCAACCGCGAAGCTCAGTGAACATGCCAAGGGTAATGCCGTCGACATTGTGTATTTCAATTTTGCCAACAAGACGGGCGTGCTGGTGAAGGATGCATTGAATGAAGAAGCTTCGGGCTTTGCGTTCCTGCGCGATGTGCGCGCAGCGGCCTGCAAGGAATTCAACACCGTGCTGGGACCCGGCGCCAATTCAGCTCATGCGGAGCATTTCCATCTCGATCTCGAGCCACGCAATGGCGGCTACAAGATCTGCGAGTAGTTACTCTGCGGCCTCGACAGCCTTGATGTCTTCCGGAATCAGGAAGCCGCCGGACTGGCGGGCCCAGAGGGACGCATAGATGCCGCCCTTCTTGCGCACCAGTTGCGCGTGAGTGCCTTCCTCGACGATCTTGCCCTTGTCCATGACCACGAGGCGGTCCATTGCCGCAATGGTCGACAGGCGATGGGCGACGGCAATCACTGTCTTGCCTTCCATCAGGGTGTTGAGGTTTTCCTGAATGGCGGCTTCAACTTCGCTGTCGAGTGCTGACGTCGCTTCATCGAGAATGAGAATTGGAGCGTTCTTCAAGAGGACGCGGGCGATGGCGATGCGTTGGCGCTGGCCACCGGACAATTTCACGCCGCGTTCCCCGACATGTGCCTCCATTCCGCGGCGGCCATTGGGATCAACCAGCGTGGCGATGAATTCCGAGGCGTGAGCCTGTGCAGCGGCTGCGGCGATTTCCTCATCAGTTGAATCGGGCCGGCTGTAGCGGATATTGTCGTGCACCGAGCGGTGGAGCAGGGACGTGTCCTGGGTCACCACGCCAATGGCAGCGCGCAGGCTTTCCTGCGTGACGCTGGCAATGTTGTGTCCGTCGATGTTAATGGCACCTGACCCCACGTCATAGAAACGCAGCAGGAGGCTGGCGAGTGTCGACTTGCCAGCACCCGAGCGGCCGACAAGGCCGACCTTCTCGCCCGGCCTGATGGTGAGGTTGAGGCCAGCAATCACCTCGTGGCCATGCTCAACCGGCTTGCCATAATTGAAATGCAGCTTGCTGAATTCAATTTCGCCCATGGGAACACTGAGCGACTTGGCCCCGGGCACATCCACCACCACGTGCTGGCGGGCAATGACATCGATGCCGTCCTTGACCACGCCGAAATCCTCGAACAGGCCGGCGACCTCCCACAAAATCCAATGGGCCATGCCCAGCATGCGGTAAACGAGGCCCACGGAGAAAGCGATGGCGCCGATGGTGATCGCGCCCTTGCTCCACAGCCACAGGGCCACACCGGCAGTGGCGGTGAGGACCGCACCGTTGAGCCAGTTGAGCGCCATGTTCATCTTGGTGGAAACGCGCATGGAATCGTAGACGCTCTGCAGCATCCAGCCCATGCCCTGCTTGGCGTATTCATCTTCGCGCGCTGCGTGGGCGAAGAGTTTCACCGTGGGCATGTTGGTGTAGGTGTCGACAATGCGGCCCGTCACCAGTGAGCGCATGTCGGCCTGTTTTTCCGAAAGCTCACCCATGCGCGGCACGAAATGGCGGGCCACGAAAAAATACGCGACAGACCCAGACGACCATTGGGATGGCAAGCCGCGGGTCATAGGAAGCGAAGGAGAACAAGGCGGCGCCCACGTAAACCACCACATAGGAGATCACCTGGGTGATCTTCATCACCACATCGCGCACGCCAAGTGCGGCCTGCATCACCTTGGTGGCGACACGGCCGGCAAATTCATTGTGGAAGAACTCCATCGACTGGCGCAGCATGTAGCGGTGCGCCAGCCAGCGTGTGCGCATGGCAAAATTGCCGCGCAGGCCCTGGTTCTCGACCGCATCGCCGAGCATGGCAAGCCCCGGCTGGATGAGCAGTGCCAGGGCGGCATAGACCAGCATTTCAGTGCCATGATCGGCGAAGAAGGTGGCTGGATCGGCCTTGCCCAGAAGGTCAATCAGCTTGCCGACGTAGGCGTAAACGCGCACTTCGATAATCGCGATGGCCACCGACAGTGCGAGACCCACCAGAATGATGGGCAGAAATGGTCGCGAGTAGAAGCGGATAAAGCCCCAGGTGGAGGCCTTGGGCATGGCGGGCGGGACCGCAGGGAAGGAATCAACGGTTCCTTCCAACCAGGAGAAAAGACGATTGATCATGGATGGCGCCTATATGGGCGTTTCATGGCCAAAGGTCAAAGCCGGGCGGCCCGCTTTTCGGGCGCTGCTGACAGGGCCTGGCGCACCTTCTGGCGGTCGATTTCGGTCGCAGGATTGTAGACCACCAAGAATGAGATCCGGCCGGCCTTCAACCGCGAAGGAGGAATATTCCAGTTCCATCTTGCCGAGTTCCGGATGGTGGATAAGCTTGGCCTTTTCACCATAGACGATCTGCACATCATTCTCGTGCCAGATAGTGGCGAAGTCGGCGCTGTCACGGCACAAATCATCAATAAAGCCTTGCATGCGCCCGCTGGCACCAGCGCGTGTGACATCGGCCCGAAAAGTGGCGACGACGAATCGGGCGTCGCGTTCCCAGTTCGGGTTTTTCTTCTTCATGGCCGGATTGGTAAAGAGCATGCGGATGATGTTGCGCTTGTCCGGCGGCATCAGGCCGTAATCATGGAGAACCTTTGCGGCCACGTCATTCCACGCGACGACATCCCAGGTCGGTGTGCGCAGGAACGCTGGAGCGAGTGTGAAAGCGTCGAGAATGCGCTGCAGGCGTGGTGTAACGTCGCCGCGTACCGGCTCGGTGCGCTCCGGCGGGCGGCCCAAACCCAGCAGAAACAGATGTTCGCGTTCTGCCTCAGTCAGCATTAGCGCGCGGGCAATTCGATCTAAAACCGGGGCCGAGGGCGCGCCGCCACGGCCCTGTTCCAGCCATGTGTACCATGTCGGACTGACTGCAGCACGGCTTGCCACTTCCTCGCGGCGCAGGCCCGGCGTGCGGCGCCGCGACATATCCATGCCCAAAGCCACGGGATCCAGCCGGGTGCGGCGGTCTTTCAGGAAGGTGCCGAAGGTGTTGTCCATGTTGTGTGTCTATTAGTTATTATACCATGATAAAGTCACTACTTTACCCTGATATTTGATGGACCATATTGCCCTCCAAGTCAAACTGGAGACGATGAAATGAAAGTATTTGTGACAGGTGCCACAGGCTTCGTGGGCTCGGCAGTCGTGGATGAGCTGATCAAGAACGGCCACAAAGTTGTTGGCCTTTCGCGCAACTCCGACAAGGGCAAGGCACTGGCGGCACAGGGTGCCGAGGTACTGAACGGCACACTGGAAGAGCTGGACAAGCTGGCGAAGGCGGCCGGCGATGCCGATGCCACGATCCATTGCGGCTTCAATCACGATTTCACGCGCTTTACCGAAAACTGCATTCAGGAAGGCAAGGTCATCACCGCGATGGCGGGTGTCTATAGTGGCACCAGGAAGCCGCTGATCGTCACGTCAGGCATCGGCGTGCTGCAGGGCCGTCTGGTTACCGAAAATGATCCGGTTGATGTGAATGGTCAAAACCCGCGCAAGGTAACAGAGATGACCGGCGACGAGATGGCGAAGCAAGGCGTTGATATCCGTACCGTGCGCCTGCCCATCGTTCATGGTGATGGTGACCATGGCTTCATCAAGATGATGATCAACCTTGCGAAAGAAAAAGGCAGTGTGGCTTACGCCAATGATGGTTCAAATACATGGTCCTCCGTGCACCGGCTTGATGCGGCGCGCGTCTATCGTCTTGCGCTGGAGAAGGGCAAAGCAGGCCATCGTTATCATCCGGTGGATGAAGAGGGTGTGCCTCTGAAACACATCGCGGAGATCCTTGCTGGGCGCATGAAACTTCCGGTCAAAGGCGTGCAAGGACCGGAAATCGAAGCCTACTTTACCTGGTTCTCGCATTTCGCCCAGATGAACATCAAGGCATCCAATGCAGTCACCAAAAAGGAACTGGGCTGGACACCGTCAGAGATAGGTTTGATCGACGATCTCAAAACTTCGCGGCACTATTTTGTCTGAAGCCACGGCGGAAAGGGGGTGTCCTGCGCCGAGAGAATATAAAAGATCTTTCGCTGCACATACGACAGGTGCGACAGCAGCGGTAGGCCCACGCCGATCGCGAGCTTCCGGACCCAGCCGTGGCCGCGCGCGATTTTGGTGAAGCCCCGGGTGAAACCCAGCACCTTTTTGCCCACCGGATGACGTTGTGCCGTATATTCACTTTCGCGCCCTTCATCGATCAACCAAGCCAGCCAGCAGGCATCCTCAATTCCAAGATTCATGCCACGGCCCCCCACCGGCGAGTGGATATGCGCGGCATCACCGGCGATGAAGCAGTTGCCGTTCTGGTAAGTATCGGCCTGTCGGTAGCTGATGTGGAAGTCCGTCGCCCAGATCACGTCCTTTACCCTGGCATCAGGTGGCAGATGATGCAGGCAATCCGGCACGGTGGTGATGAAACGGCCGGTACTCACGCCTGCCTTGTCCTTGCCCATGGGAATGTAGGGAACAGCGAAATCCGGCATGAAGCTGATGATGGCGGTGTCGTCGTCGAAAGCCCAGTTTGTGACCGTGACATCAGCGAGGCTGAGCGCATCCGGTTCGCTTTCACCGGGATAGGTAATGCCCAGCGCCTTGCGCACGACCGAATGGGCTCCGTCGCAGCCAATGACAATGTCGAATGTCCCGGAACTGCCATCCGAGAAAGTGGCATTGGGCTCTGCGCCGGGCACAAGAGCAGTGAGGCCCAGATTGCGCTCCACCTTGACTCCCAAGCCGGAGAGATTTTTCTCAAGGATGACTTCGGTTTCGTGCTGGGCCAGCACCAACAGGAAATTGTATTTGTGCGGGATCACCCTGAAATTGAAGCGGGCCTTGATTGTAGTCCCTTCGCGCATAATGGCCTTGTGCAACTGATGTCCGGCGGCGAGCAGGTCGGCGGTGACACCGGATGGCTCCATTAAATCCAGGGTACGCGCGTTGACGGCGAGGGCGCGTGAATTGGGGTTTGGTCCACTGTTCTGATCGATGATGCGCGGTGTTGCTCCACGGCGTGTGAGTTCAATGGCGGCAGCAAGGCCGATTGGCCCAGCGCCGACAATCAGAATTTTCTTGTTGATCATGCACAGGCTCCATGCGGGCTTTGGGTGCCGAAGACGACGTCATGCATGATGCGTCCGGGCACCAGGGTGAAAAGGCCGGCGATCACCAGCGCGAAAAAGAACAGCGCCAGCATGAAATATTTATGGTTCTGAATGCGACCCATGCGCGCGTGTTGAACGGCAACGGGCAGGCAGATCAAGGTGAAGATCGAGAGCGCATGGATCGGGCTGAATCCGGCAAAGGTGCAGATGGTGTGGATCCAGAATGAAGAAATGGCAACGATGGCCATGAGGATTACCCAAGTCCAGCCCACGACCCGATGCCGTGGCGTGCCCTTGGGAAGCAGAAGCTGCGAAGCACCAATCCCAAAAGCCGATATCGCCGCAAAACCATGCAAAGAGATGGGCAAAGGGGCTGTCAGAAGTGGTTCAAGCGACATGGAATGGCTTCCGATGGGGCAATTACGGGAACGTAACCCAGCTGCATTGCGGCAACAAGCGCGGGCAAGTGCATTAACCCCAACCATGGCCATTTCCTGGTACAGGCGATTCCGTCGGCAAGGCAGTGTTGCAGAAAATTCAAGCACCGTTTTTTCGCGTCATGCTACAGGCTGGGCATGATTTCCTCGAACCGTGTTCTTCCCTTGGTGGTCGCGTCGGCGCTTTTCATGGAGAATATGGATTCTACCATCATTGCGACATCGCTTCCGGCGATGGCGCGGGACCTTGGCACCAGCCCCGTTTCCCTGAAGCTGGCCTTCACAACCTACCTCATCACGCTGACGGTGTTCCTGCCCATTTCCGCCTGGATTTCCGACAAATTTGGCGCCAAGCGCGTGTTCCGCATTGCCATGGTGATCTTCACCCTGGCATCGCTGTGCTGCGCTGCTGCACCGAGTCTTGGGTGGCTGGTTGCGGCGCGCGCGGTGCAGGGCCTGGGCGGCGCCATGATGGTGCCCGTGGGGCGCATCATAGTCCTGCGCAGCATTCCAAAATCGGAACTGGTAGGCGCTCTTGCCTGGCTTACGGTACCGGCGCTTGTCGGCCCCTTGGTCGGCCCGCCGATCGGCGGTTTCATCACCACCTATTTCTCGTGGCATTGGATCTTCTGGATGCATCTACCCATCGGCATCCTCGGCCTCGTTATGGCAACCATCTTCATGCCCGACTTTCCAGCGAGTGAAGTTCCGCCGCTCGACATCAAGGGCTTTTTTCTTTCAGGCCTTGGCCTCGCGCTTACCGTTTTCGGCATGACGATTGTGGGCCGCGACCTTTTCACCGGGCCGGAAACGGCAGGCTTGGTGGGGTTGGGGCTCGTTCTTGTCTACTTGTATGTGCGCCACGCGCTGCGAGTGCCGAACCCCATCCTCGACATACGGCTTCTCAGCATTGACACGTTGCGCATTTCGATCATGGCAGGCTCGTTCTACCGCATTGCGGCCGGGGCCATTCCATTCCTGCTGCCTCTGCTGTTGCAGATCGGCTTCAACCTGACGCCATTCCAGTCGGGGCTCATCACCTGCACATCGGCGGCCGGAGCTCTGCTGATGAAGTTTCTCGCAGCACGGGCGCTGCGGACCTTCGGCTACCGCCAGCTTCTCATCGTCAACGGCATTATTTCCTGCGGATTCATGGCGGCGATAGCCCTGTTCCGCGAATCGACGCCTCTTATTGTTGTCTATGGGGTACTGCTGTTTGGCGGGCTGGCGCGTTCGCTGCAGTTCACCTCGCTCAATTCCATCGCCTATGCGGACATTGCCAACAAGGATATCGCGCGCGCCAACGGGCTTTACACGGTGGCGCAGCAACTTTCGCTGGCGCTGGGTGTGGCCTTTGCGGCCATCATCCTCGAGGCCTCGCAATGGTTCCGGGGAACGACCACGCTGGGGCAGGTCGATTTTTCCACCGCTTTCGTGGTGGTGGCGCTGAGTGGCCTGATCGCCCTCCCGGAATTCATAAAACTATCGCGGGGGGCAGGTTCCACCCTCTCAGGCCATGTGGCGCGGTAGAGGCACTTTCCAACCAAATCGGCCTCTGAGCGTCCCGGTTCACAGTTCTTTGATGAAACTTGCCCGTCCTGTGACTCGTAAAGGAGACAGTGCCCACTTATGTTGCGTGGCGAGAGGAGAAATCACATGAACCGGAGAGACACGTTGAAACGAGCGGGATTTTCCCTTGCTGCGCTGGGACTTGGCGCTGGCTGGGCCAAGACGGCTTCAGCGGCGGAGACATTTGAAGTGACCAAGACCGATGCCGAGTGGAAGAAACTGCTTCCCGCTGATGCCTATGAAACCCTGCGCCATGAGGCCACGGAAAGACCAGGTTCGTCAGCACTGCTGAACGAGCACCGCAAGGGCACGTTCACCTGCGCCGGCTGTGACCTGCCGCTCTATGCCTCGGAAACCAAATTTGAAAGCGGCACTGGCTGGCCCAGCTTCTATGACCATTTGCCTAATGCCATTGGCCAGAAGGATGACACGAGCCTTTTGATGGACCGCACCGAGGTGCACTGCCACCGCTGCGGGGGCCATCTCGGCCATGTGTTTGACGATGGACCCAAACCCACTGGCCTGCGTTACTGCATGAATGGCGTTGCCATGAAATTTGTGCCGGCGGCCGCGTAACCCCCTCCATCTCTGAACCGCCGGCATCGGCCGCTTCTGTAACTAGAAGCGGCCTTTTTGTTTTGGGCTTGAGTGTTTGATGATAAAGGAGGCCATGCCGCTGTCCGACCTGCAACTCGATCTCAAGACCGCGCCCCCCGACCTCAGTGTTCCGCAGCAGGCGCTGTGGTGGCTAAAAAAGGGCGGCCTTAAAATGGGTCCCGAATGGGAGAAGGCGCATAACCTGTGCCAGCAAGATGAGGGCGACCGCGCCCATGACATCGTTCATGCGCTGGCGCACTGGATCGAGGGCGATCTTTCCAACCGTGACTACTGGTATCGTCGCGTGCAGCCATGGACGCGGGCTGAAACACTGCCAGAGGAATGGGACAAGGCTTGGGACTTCTGCGTGACCGATAGCCTGTAATCAGCGGGCTGCAGCGCCCGCGTAGACCGGAGCGTTGAGCTGCTGCTGGGCGCCAAGATCATCGCGATGATTCCAGATCTCCACGACCTTGCCATCCTTGAGCCTGAAGATGTTGACACCTGAATAGGTGACCTTACGTCCCGTTGGTTCCACGTTGCCCCACTTGCCCGTCATCGTGGCGGATGAGGTCCAGCGCACAACGACGAGATCGTTCTCCGCGACCAGAAGATCGAACGTGTAGTGGATGTCGGGAAAGGCATTGCGGAAGTCACGCGCCACCTTCACCTGTCCGGCAGGGCCGGGCTCGGCCTGGCTGGGGCGCAGGTCATGGCGCACATAATCCTCGGCGAACACCTGATGGGCGAACTCGACATTCCCCTTGTTCCAGACCTCTTCGTAAAAGGCCTTGATCAAGGCCTTGTTGCGCTCTGCCTCAGACATGGACACCAAATCTCCGTGCACTATCTGCAACGGTTTTGGCAGAGGCCGATATCGCGTGCAACCCGCAGTGGCTGCGCGCTATTTCAGTTCGGACCGAGAACTCTCAGGCGGCCGAGCGGCTCTTCATGGTGCGTGACAGTTCATCGAACGATGGCTTGTCTTCCGCCTTCTTGCCTGTCTTGGCCTCAATGACCTTGGCGCTGGGCCTTTCCTCCGCGCGGTTCAGCCATTCGGGCAGGGCTTCCTGCTCGCCGGGCATTTCCGCATCCACCTGAGCACAAGCGCGGAACCAGTGTTCCTCTGACTTGCCCTCGGGGCGGCCTTCTTCTTCCCAGAGTTGATATGCCAAGGCACCAATGCGTTCATCGCGGCTAGGGCCAGCAAGCATTTGGTCCTGGTTCTGTTTCTTTGACATGACGTGGACTCCTTCTCGCATGCCTGTGAGAGGCAAAAGGACGACTCACGATTGCAATACTAAGACGGATCCTTGGGGCAGGCCAATCACATCTCGCGCAACCAAGGCTGCGCGAGTATTTGGTTCAATTTGGCAGATCAGGCGGCGCGGTCAGGCGCCGAGACGTCTTCTTCCATCGCCGTTTCCTCATCGGCTTCTTCGTCGACCAACGCGGTGGCGCGGGCCCAATGCTCGTCGGCCTTGCCTTCCGGCTGGCCTTCATCCTCCCACATCTGGTGGGCAAGATTTGTTATGCGTTCTTCGCGGCTCGACGAACCTGGTTGTTCATCGGTTTGGGCGGCTTTTTTCCTGGGCATGTTGTGAACTCCATCTGGGCTTGCGAGAGAGGCAATCTCCAACTCACGAGCACCAACAGTAGTTCCACAAGGTAGAGCGCGCACGTTACAACGCGGCGTCAATTGGCTGACAAAACTCACACTTGAACGTTTTATACTTCGATTGAAGAATGAAAGGCTGCGGTTACCCGCGTTCCACAAAGCTATCGAGCACACGCTTTTCGCCCGCTTTCTCGAAATCCACCGTAAGCTTGTTGCCTTCGATGCTGGTGATCGTTCCATAGCCGAACTTCTGATGGAAGACGCGATCACCTTCCGAAAAGGACGAGGGGGCTGAGGCATCGATGACCAATTCGCCCTCGATGAATTTGGGCGTGTGCCGCGCACCTGTACCAGCGGCGCGGTTAGCCTGGGCGCGCTGCCAGCCCGGCGTTGAATACGCGCCCTGTCCGAAAGCCTTGCCTTCATCGAAACGTGAGGCGCCGAAAGTGCCAAGGCCATGACCGCCATAGGTGGTGCTCATGGCCGCCACCTCGACATGTTTTTCCGGCAGTTCGTCGATAAAGCGCGACGGCAGAGCGTTCTGCCACATGCCGTGGACTTGGCGGTTCTGGGCGAACGATATAGTCAGATGCTGCTTGGCGCGGGTTATGCCGACATAGGCGAGCCGGCGCTCTTCTTCTAGACCTGAACGGCCCTTCTCATCCAGGGAGCGCTGGGATGGGAAAAGACCTTCCTCCCATCCGGGCAAAAACACCTGCACGAATTCCAGCCCCTTGGCGGAGTGCATGGTCATGATGTTCACCCGGTCTTCGGCTTCGCCCTGGTCGCGGTCCATCACGAGGGCCACATGCTCCAGAAATCCGGTCAGGTTCTCGAACTCGCTCATCGAACGGATCAATTCCTTGAGGTTGTCGAGCCTGCCTTCGGCCTCCGGGCTTTTGTCCGCCTGCCACATGCCGGTGTAGCCGCTTTCATCAAGCACGATCTCGGCTAACTCGGTGTGTGGCAATGTTTCCATCTGGCCACGCCAGCGGGTGAAGCTGTCGAGCAACTGCCGCAACGCGGTGCGCGGCTTGTTCTGAAGTTCGTTGGTGACGCTCATGGCATCAGCCGCGGCATAAAGCGGAATGCGCTGGGCGCGGGCGAAATCGAACAGCTTCTTCATGGCGCCGTCGCCCAGGCCACGCTTGGGCACGTTGACAATGCGTTCGAAGGCCAAGTCATTGTCTGGAGACGCAACGACCTTGAGATAGGCCATGGCATCGCGGATTTCGGCACGTTCATAAAAGCGCGGGCCGCCGATGACTCGGTAGGGAATGGAGGCGCGGATGAAACGATCTTCGAAGGCGCGCATCTGGAACGAAGCCCGGACCAAGATCGCCATGTCGTTGAGCCGCATCTTCTTGCGCTGCAGGCTTTCAATGTCGTCGCTGATATTGCGCGCTTCTTCCTCGCCATCCCAGTGGCCGCGCACCACCACAGGATTTTCGGCCTCGCGGTCGGTGTGCAGCGTCTTGCCAAGCCGTGCCTCGTTCTTGGCGATGAGGCCTGAGGCTGCGCCCAGAATGTCCGGCGTTGAGCGGTAATTGCGCTCGAGACGGATGATCCTGGCGCCGGGGAAATCCTTCTCGAAGCGCAGAATGTTGTCGACCTCGGCACCACGCCAGCCATAGATCGACTGGTCGTCATCGCCGACACAGCAAATGTTCTTGTGGCCCTGAGCCAAAAGCTTAAGCCAGAGATATTGGGCGACGTTGGTATCCTGATACTCATCGACCAGCATGTATTTGAAGCGCTGCTGGTAAGAGGCGAGCACATCTGGATGTTTTTGAAAGATGTTCAGGACTTCGAGCAGCAGGTCACCAAAGTCGGCGGCATTCACGGTTTTGAGGCGGGCCTGATAGTCGGCATAAAGCCTTGCCCCCTGGCCATTGGCATAAGCGAACGCTTCACCTGCAGGCACTTTGTCTGGCGTCAGGCCCCGGTTCTTCCAGCTGTCGATCAGGCTGGCCAATTGCCGCGCCGGCCAGCGCTTTTCGTCAATATGTTCGGCCTGCAGCAGCTGCTTGAGCAGGCGCAGCTGGTCATCGTCATCGAGAATGGTGAAGCCGGACTTGAGGCTCGCCAACTCGGCATGGGCGCGCAGGATTTTCACGCCGATGGAATGGAAGGTGCCAAGCCACGTCATGCCCTCGACCGCGCCGCCGATCAGATGGCCGATACGCTCTTTCATCTCGCGCGCCGCCTTGTTGGTGAAGGTGACGGCTAGAATTTGCGACGGCCAGGCCTTCTTGGTGGCCAGAACATGAGCGAGACGCGTTGTGAGAACGCGGGTTTTGCCTGTGCCTGCCCCGGCGAGAACGAGCAAAGGTCCGTCGATCGTGAGCACCGCGTCACGTTGTTCCGGGTTCAGGCCTTCCAGATAGGTCGGAACCGCTGCCACGCCCATGGCACGCGCCGCCAGGCCACCCGGTTTGGGCGGTGGCGGTGCGTCGTCAAAATCGTTCAGGTCAATGGGCATCTGGGTTCGAATCTCGAACCCTTATATAGGCTTCAGCTACGAAAAATCACGCGCAGCGCAGCAATTCCTGCTTCTCCTGCTTCACGGTCAATTGCGTCTGCAATTTGCGCCAATAGGCGGCGGTTTCGGTATCTCCCGACTTTTCGCAGAGCAGGGCATGGCGGGCGGCTTCACCTGCCGCGTGGCGACCATGAACGAACACCAAAGCCTCGGCAAAGTGTGAAAAACCATTGTTCAACATGGAATGCTCCCTCATCTGACTTACGGCTTCTGATTACGACGCAACGCCACACATGATTTGCAAGGGATTAAGCCTGGAGTTTTGCTTTTATGTGACGACACCGCGGCCAGCGACAAGTTTAATGCTGTCGGAAATTTAAAACGCCGGGTGCGGAACCGCGCGCCCGATGTGGCATTCTATTGCCCTTGTTTTGATCTGACCGTCGCCGTGCTGATCATGTCAGCAAGAAATCACTTCTTCGGTGGCAAACCGATCTTGTGCCCGACCTGCGGTGGTATCGGCAATGCAGCATGTGCCTTGGCCATGGCGTCGATGCTGGCCTGGATTTCTGCGGGATAGGGGCTTGTCCTGTGCGTCGTCAGGTCAACGTGGCTGACAATCACTTCCAGCACACAGGCGAGGTAGTCCTCGTTGCCGCGGAACATTTGTTGCACATAGTGAACGCGTTTCTGGTCAGCCGCGATGATCCGGGTTTCGATACGGGCCTGTTCGCCTTCCTTCATTTCGGCAAGATAGGTGGTGTGGGTTTCGAGCGTGAAGGTGGTGCAGTTGGTGCGCTTCACATAGTCGGCACCCAAGCCCATGCCTTCGAACATCTCTTCCGAGCCCCTGTCAAACAGAACGGCGTAATATGCCATATTGAGGTGGCCATTGTAGTCGGTCCACTGACTTTCCACCGTCTGCAACTGACTGGTGAAGGGTTTGGCAATTAACATGGAAAAACGTTTCCTGTGTGATAGGTTTCAACGGCAATGGATAGATTGACACCAGAAGCCAATCTCAAGCGCGTCATCGACGGGGCGCGCCAGCTTTTGGGCGACAGGTTTTCCACGGCTATGCCTGTCCGCGTTCAGCATGGCAAGGACCAGACCTGGAACGAGGGTGCAGCGCCCGATGGCGTCGCCTTCGTACACTCAACGACAGAAGTGAAAACCATAGTGGAGCTGTGCGCGGCTCAGCTGGTGCCAGTCATTGCCTATGGCACAGGCAGTTCGCTGGAAGGGCATTTCTCTGCGCCACAAGGTGGAATTTGCATTGATCTTAGCCAGATGAACGCGGTGCTTGAAATTAATGCTGAAGATCAGGATTGCCGGGTTCAGGCCGGCGTCACCCGCAAGGCGTTGAATCTGGAACTGCGCGAACAAGGCCTGTTCTTCCCGCTCGATCCTGGCGCAGACGCCTCGCTGGGCGGGATGGCCGCCACACGGGCTTCGGGCACCAATGCAGTGCGCTATGGCACCATGCGCGAGAATGTGATGGGGCTGACGGTGGTGCTTGCCGACGGCCGTGTCATCAAGACCGGCACGCGGGCGCGCAAGTCTTCTGCCGGCTATGACCTGACTCGCCTGTTCGTAGGTTCAGAAGGTACGCTGGGCATTATCACCGAAGTGCAACTTAAGCTTTATGGCATTCCCGAAGGGATAGCGGCCGGAATCTGTTCTTTCCCTTCCGTCGAAGCTTGCTGCAACGCGGTGATCGAGACGATCCAGCTCGGGATTCCCGTGGCGCGCATCGAGCTTCTCGACCAGGAAATGGTGAAGGCGCTCAATTCCTATTCGAAACTGTCCATGCCAGTTCAACCGACGCTGTTTGTTGAATTCCATGGCACCCATGCCGGGGTCAAAGAACAATCGCAGATGTTCAGCGAGATAGCCAAGGACCATGGCGGCGGTGACATCAATTGGGCCACCCAGGAAGAAGACCGCACCAAGCTTTGGGAGGCGCGGCACAATGCGTTCTGGGCCACCAAAGCTCTCATGCCAGGCAAGGAAGCTTTTGCCACTGATGTTTGCGTGCCGATTTCGCGGCTGGCGGAATGCGTACTGGAGACGCAAAAGGATCTCGCGGCCAACAATATCTATGGGCCGATCGTAGGTCATGTCGGTGACGGCAATTTCCATGTAACGCTCTATTGTGATCGCTCCGATCCCGAAGAGCTCAAGCGCGTCAAGGGCGGCTATGGAAGGATGATCGAACGGGCGCTGGCGATGGGTGGCACCTCTACCGGCGAACATGGGATCGGCAGTGGCAAGCGCGATTACCTCATCAAGGAACATGGCGAGGCGGTGGCGGTGATGCGCGCCATCAAGATGGCGCTTGATCCTGCCAACATCATGAATCCGGGCAAGAACGCAGGGCCGTGAGACGCGGGCGACTACGGCAATGAGCATTTGGAAGTCTCCCATTCTCTATATCGGACTTCTGCTCGTGGTCGTGGTGGGAGGGGCCTTGCTTGCGCCCTTTATCATCGACTGGAACCGCTACCGCGATGATCTTGAGCATTTCGGATCGCGGCTTTCGGGGCGTCAGGTCACCATTGCAGGCCCGATAGCGGTCCATCTTTTTCCCTGGCCGGAGCTTGATGCCGAACGAGTGCAAGTTGCGAACGAGCAGGGCTTCAAGGCCGAGCCGCTGCTCTCTGCCGCGAAAGTCACGGTCCATCTGACCCTTGCCGGCCTGTTCGCCGGTGACATCCGCGTCGAGAGCATCGATTTCTCCAATCCCATTCTCAATCTGGCCGTGAACAAGGACGGCAAGGCCAACTGGCATTTCACGCCGCCCACCGATTTTCCTGCGGCAAGACTTCTCTCCAATGTCCAGCTTGAACAGATCACGCTGGCAGACGGCATCGTTAATATGACTGACGACAGGCATGGCTGGTCGCGGCGCCTCACCAATGTGAATGGGCTGGTTTCGGGTGCGGCGCTGGAAGGGCCCTGGAAATTGCGGAGCACTTCGATGGCGGGAGATCTGCCGCTCGATATTTCGGTATCGACAGGAGTTTACAAACCCGGCCAACCGCTGCAGCTGGCTTTCCGCGCGTCACCGCTCGATGGATCATTGCCCGCCTTCACCTTTGACGGCAAAGGCGACGCCAGCAACTGGACTGGAACAGTGCGGCTTGATCCGGTGGTGACCAGCGACGGCCGCACCAGCCTTGTGAGCTCTCTCAAACCGCTCATCTATCAGGCCAAGGTCGCCACCGAATCGGACAAGATCAACCTGACCGACATCCACATTTCGGCAGCCGACCCGAAGGATACGGCCACCCTCATTCAAGGTGAGGTGTCCATCGATCTCAGCCGTGGCCAAAAGGTGAATGTAACGCTCAATGCGCCGCACATCGATCTCGATGACCTAGCGGGAGCACAGGAGGTGCGCATCTGGCAGGCGGGCGGCCTGATGGCAGTTGCCAACCAGTTGATTGCGAAATTTCCGGAAAGCCTCGATTTCAATTCGCGTGTAGACGTGGCCTCGCTCACGGCGGCTGGAGAAAACCTTGAGAATGTCGGCCTTTCCGCCTCGGCAGCATTTGGTGCAGTGCGTATCAAGGACCTCACATCTGATCTTCCCGGGCGGTCACGCATGAAATTTGCCGGTATCATCTTTCCCGGGCAGGGCTCGGCCGAGTTGGGCGGCAGTCTTGCATTCGAAACCAGCGATGCGCGCGCCTTCAGCCAGTGGCTATGGCCGGAAGGCAAGGACACCATTACAAAGGTTTGGACGGGTTCGCGGGGCCGCCTGCGTTCGCAGATGGACGTCACCTGGGGTGGGAAACGCTTTGGCCTCCAGAACCTGCAATATGAACTCGACTCATTGCCAGGCAAGGGTGAACTGGCCGTCACGCTGGGGCAGATTCCCGCGCTCAGCCTGAACCTGACGGCCAACCAGTTTGATCTTGGCTCTTATGTTTCGGGCGGACTGACCTCGATGGGGCTTACCCACAATGCGTTGGCGCTGCTGCCTTCCGATGGTGGTTTTGACAAGCACATGCAGATGAAATTCGGCTCCTTCACCATCAATGGTGTGGAAGCGAACGATGTGGCACTTGATGTCAATTCCACAGCTTCGGGATTCGAGGTGAAAAGCTTCGACATTGGCGCCGTGGAAGGGGCTGAGCTGCATGGTAACGGGTTGGTGCTGATGGGGCCGGATGGTCCTTCCGGTGACATCAAGTTTGCCACTGCCGCACAGCGGCCGCAGGGTTTGATGCGCATGCTTGGTGTCCTGCCCAATGGACCTGATCCATTGTGGGCGCTTAATCTCGGTCAAACCAATCTTCGTGCCGATCTTAACATCAAGCCTGGCAAGGATGAACCGCAGGTGAGTTATAGCGTCTCGGGCACCACTGGGCCTTACAAGCTCGTCAGTTCCGGCGCAGTCAGCATGCTTCTCGCGCCCAATGGTCCGACGCTCACGCTCTCGGGCACGTTGGCCTCTGGCGACGCGGCAGACATCTACAAGCTCGTTGGCTTCACGCCCCAGACCGGCGGTGCCAGCGACGGACAGCTTTCGGTTTCGGCAAATGGCAATGTCACACAGGGCTTCAAGACAGCGATCGAGATCTCGGGCATGGGTGCATCGTCCAGTTTCAGCGGCACCTATGTTCCCGGACCGGCGCTGAATCTGGATGGTTCGGTCAAGCTCGAGGCGCAGGATGGCGGCATGCTCTTGCGCGCCATCGGTTTTCCTGTGGATGTACCCGAAGCTGGATCCGTCTCAGTTGAGGCACAGCTCAAGCCAAAAGACGGCGTGCTGGCGATCAGCGACCTCTCGATCAAAGCCGCCCGGCAGGAGATCAAGGGGCGGGGAAGTCTGGGACCGGGCCACACGATACATCTCGATCTTGCGGGTGGCAGCCTTTCACTTCCTGATCTTCTTGCTCTCAATGCCGCGCCGTGGAACGGCGTTGGGTCGTGGCCCGGAGGGTCTTTCGAAACGCTTTGGCCCCATGGTTTTTCCGGAGAGATCTGGCTGAAGCCTGCTGCGGTAAGCGATGTGCTTGGGCTTCTTCTGGGTGAAACGGTGGTCGGGCTTTCTGCCTCGCAGGATGGCCGCGGCTTCAGTGTGGTGGCGCGCGCTGCGGACGGCCGCAACCTGCAGGTGGATGGCATGCTGAAGCCTGTCGCTGGCAGCTATCAGCTTGATGGCACGTTCACCTATCCGCTGCTTTTAGAGAAGCTCTACGCCACTGATGACAAACAGGTCGGCCTGCGCGGGCCAGCCACGGTTGCAGGCACGTTCAGCGCCAATGGCCGTAGCCCGATGTCGCTGCTCAGCACACTGCAAGGCAGCGGAACGGTTGATCTGCAGCATGATGCAATTCGCGACCTTTCCCCCGGTCCATTTTTTGCGGCCATAAAAGATGTTAAATCCACGGAAGAAATCCAGAAGTCCTTTGGTGCATTGGCTTCCGGCGACGGTATCGATCTCCCAAGCATCAAGATCAATTTCACGGCAAAGGATGGCGCGTTGACGACCGATCCTGTGGCGTTCGAGACAGACGATGCGCAGGTTAAAGTGACAGCACTTGCAGATGCGCCAAACGGCATTTTTCGCACGACGGTTTCCCTGCAGTCCAAGTCACAGCCTGACTTTCCGCCCATGAGTGTCATCTACGAAGGCTTGCCGGGAGAGATGAGAATGCGCAGCGACACCACGGCATTGGCGTCACGGCTTGGCACCGAACTCATCAACAAGGACATGGCGGAGCTTGACCGCTTGCAGGATGAGCAGAAAAAGGCAGAGGCCGATGCCGCCGCGCAAACTGCGCAGGACCAGGCCAAGTTTGATGCCTATCAGGCGCAGCGAGCCGAACTTCGCTTGCAGCAGCGCATGCTGAAAGTTTTCGCCCAGCAACGTATCTTGGATGCCGCGCATTACAAGGCCTCTGTCGATGCGGCGGTGAGCTACGGCAACTCGATTGTGAAAGACGAGAAGAAGCGGCTGATCAACGAGCTGTCAAAGCCCTGATGATGCAATTCTTGCACCGGAATCACGGACCAGAACCCGAGCCGCCGGACATGGGGAAGCGGCTGATCCAGGCTCTGCAGCTGGTGGTGTTGGGTGCCGGACTGCTGATCTATCTCGATGTGCAAAATAACGCCGTCATCTGGGCGAGTTTCATTGCCTGTATTGCGTTCGGAGTGTTGGGTGGGCTTGTGCTCGACAAGCTGCGTGCAAAGAAGGATCAGTGATGTTCAGCCGGCGGCCCCGCATAACGAAATAAATCTAGCGCCGCGCTCTTTTCAACACCCACACACGAACGGCTGAGGAGAGGTTGCGGCGCTGGCGCGCCGCATCGATTTCCCCCACCAGCGCTGCGAGGGATTTTCCGTCATTGTCTGCGGCCTGTTTCAGCGCGTCCCAGAATTCAGGTTCAAGCGACAGCGAGGTGCGGTGCCCCGCGATTGTCAGTGATCGCTTCAGCTCACTCTTCGCGCTTGTGGCCATCGAGTGCCCGTTCCGCCTTGTCCAGGCGTGCCGCCATCAATTCTTTCTCAGATTTGGGACGGCCGAAGGCAGCACGATTTTCAACTGCCTTCTCAGCAGCTTCGGCGCGAGCCTTATCCTTGCGCTTCAGGCGCAGATTGACGACTTCGCCCATCATGTGGGTCCCAGCATATTCTCGGGTCGCACGATGGCATCGAATTCCGCTGCCGTTATGCCTTCTTTCAAGGCTTCCTCACGCAGTGTCGTGCCGTTCTTGTGCGCAGTCTTGGCGATCTTGGCGGCCTTGTCATAACCAAATTTGGGCGCCAGCGCCGTCACCAGCATGAGCGAGCGGTCGAGATTGGCCTTGATGTTGTCTTCACGCGCGACAATCCCCACGACGCAATTGTCGGTAAAGCTCATGGCGGCATCTGCCATCAACTGCACCGACTGCAGGAAGTTGAAGGCCATCACCGGATTGTAGACATTGAGTTCAAAGTGGCCCTGACTGTCAGCAAACGAGATAGAGGTATTGTTGCCAAAGATCTGCACGCAAACCTGGGTAAGCGCCTCGCACTGTGTCGGGTTGACCTTGCCGGGCATGATCGATGAACCCGGTTCGTTTTCGGGCAGTTGCAATTCACCGAGGCCCGAGCGCGGGCCGGAACCGAGCAGGCGGATGTCGTTGGCAATCTTGAACATTGATGCCGCCACCGTGTTGATCGCACCGTGGCTCATCACCATGGCGTCATGTGCGGCCAGCGCTTCAAATTTGTTGGGCGCTGAAGTGAAAGCCAATTTGGTGATATTGGCGATGCGCTGCGCCACCATTTCGGCAAAGCCCTTGGGCGCGTTCAGGCCCGTGCCCACCGCGGTGCCGCCTTGTGCGAGCTGCATCAGCATGGGCAATGTCTGTTCGATGCGGGCAATGCCATTCTCGATCTGCTGGGTATAACCCGAGAACTCCTGTCCCAGCGTCACCGGCGTTGCATCCTGCGTGTGGGTGCGGCCGATCTTGATGATCCTGGCAAACTGGTGTGCCTTGTCATTCAGAGCATTACGCAGGTGCTGCAGGGCAGGGAGCAGGCGGTGATGAATCTCCTCGGTACAGGCAATGTGCATGGCCGTGGGATAGGTGTCGTTGGACGACTGGCTCATATTCACATGGTCATTAGGGTGAACCGGCTTCTTCGAACCCATCTGGCCGCCAAGCATCTCGATGGCGCGGTTGGAGATCACCTCATTGGCATTCATGTTCGACTGGGTGCCGGAACCCGTCTGCCAGACGGCGAGGGGGAAATGCTCGTTAAGCTTGCCTTCGGCCACTTCCTGCGCGGCATTGACGATGGCTGCGCCGAGATTCTTGTCGAGCAGGCCGAGCGACATGTTCACCTCGGCGGAGGCGCGCTTGACGATGCCCAATGCCCGCACGATTGACAGGGGCTGCTTTTCCCAACCGATCCTGAAGTTCTGCAGTGAGCGCTGCGACTGAGCGCCCCAATAGCGTGTCGCATCAACCTCGATCGGGCCGAATGTGTCGGTTTCGATGCGGGTCGGTTTCGCCATTTCAAACGTCCTCAAATTTGTGCGCTGCACTAGCAGAAATCGAGCGAAGTGGCGAGTGCGAGTTTTGCCGATCCGAAATTAGTTTTTGGCGCGCGATGCATGGGCGGGGTTTGAGGCGTCTTACCCTGCACAGACAAGGGAGACTGACCATGACAGATTACAAGAATGTGCCTGTGACCGTGATTGGCGCCAGCCGCGGCCTGGGCCGGGCGATTGCCGAACGCTTCCACCTCAAGGGCGCCAGAGTGCTGGCAGTGGCGCGCGGGTCTGCAGGGCTTGAGGCCTTGGCACGCGCGCTGCCGGGCATCCACACACTGGTCTGCGACGCCAGTCAGCCAAGTGCACCGGAACAGGTGTTCGCGGCACAGATACCTCGTATCCTTGTGCTGGCTGGTGGTGCAGTGCCTCCTTGCGCGCCCTTGCCGGAAATGAATTGGGAGGATTTCAGTGCCAATTGGAATGCCGATACGCGGATGAGCTTCAACTTTCTCAGGGCGGCGCTCACAAAACCGCTGCCCGACGGCAGTTCGGTGCTGACTGTCACGAGTGGCGCCATGCTGGGCGGTTCGCCCATTTCGGGCGGCTATGCTGGCGCCAAACGCATGCAGCATTTCTTGTCCGGTTATGCACAGAGGGAGGCGGGGCGTGCCAAGCTCAATCTGCGCTTCCTGACGCTGTCGCCGGCGCGGCTGATGCCGGATACCGATGTCGGCAAGCGGGGCGTTTCCAGCTATGCCGTTTACAACGGTGTGAGCGAGGCTGACTTCATTGCGGGGCTGGGCGCGCCCCTGACGCCGGAGATGGCCGCAGATGCCGTGCTGAAGCTTATCAATGATGCCCCGCCCGGCGGACACTTTGAGGTTTCTCCCGATGGTGTCGCTGCGTTAGCCTAAGCACGATGGAGCGTCACGTCACCAGGCCCAATGCCGAAGCGGAGTTCACGGTGCTGGCCGCCAGCATGCGCGATGAGCTGAAGCGTCACTGCTATCGCATGACGGGTGGGCTGCAGGATGCTGAAGACTGTGTGCAGGAAACCTTGCTGCGTGGCTGGCGGGATTTTGCAACCCTGCGTGACGGTATGGCAGCGAGGTCATGGATGTATGCCATCGCCACGCGGATATGCCTCGATGCGTTGCGCAAGCGCAAGCGTCGGCAACGGTTGTTCGGTCCCAGCATAGACGAGATTGAGCCTGGCATGGAGCCTTGGGTAGAGCCATGGCCCGGATCCGGCGATGCGATCGGGGAGCGGGGCCATGACCTGCGCCTCGCTTTCATCTCGCTGCTGCAGGGCCTGTCGCCGCGCTCACGCGCCGTGCTCCTGTTGCATGATCTGGTGGGCATGACGGTGCAGGAGGCTGGCGATGCGCTGGGACTTTCGGGGGCATCGGCACGCAGCGCCTTGCAGCGGGCGCGTGCGGCGCTGCCTTCGACACCGGCTGCTCAATCCGCTGATCTTCCAATCGAAGCCTATGTGAATGCTTGGAACACCGGCGATGTGCAGGCACTGATCGGGCTTCTGCACCGGGACATCGTCCTCGCCATGCCGCCTTGGCAGCGCACCTTCCATGGGCGCGATGAGGTCGCACGGTTCATGATCGGGGTTTGGCCGCGTTATGAGGGTTTCCGCACCATTTCGCTGACTGCCAACGGTCAACCGGCAGTGGCGCTCTATGCTCGACGGGATGGGGGACCTTTTCTTCCTCATTCGCTGCACGTTCTTGCGGGGCAGGGGTTGATTGATGAAATTGTGCTTTATGCTCCGCCGCTAGGTGCGCAACTTATCGCTTCATTTGGCTTGCCACCGACGATGTAAGGACATTAACTTTCGTCCATGAACCAATCATGCCATAGTCCTTGCTGACGCGGGATGAGGGATGAGCTTTATGGCCAAGGATCAACAGGGACTTCTGGTAACCGGGACTGCTCAATCGGCAAATGCCGTCGACCATGCGATCGATGACTATTACGCTTGGAAGGGTGACCCGGTCGGTATCCTGCAGGCTGCTGTCAGCGAAGATCCGAAATTCATGCTGGGCAATGCGGCAACGGCTTCTCTCTATCTTCTCAGTGGATTTCGCGGTGATTATCCGGCGGTGGTTTCGGCAATTGCAGCTGCAGAGGCCGCAGCAAATGGTGCGACCTCGCGTGAAAAGCGGCATCTTGAGGCAGCGCGCGCCTGGGCGAATGGAGCCATCATCCGCGCCACCGATATCTGGGAAGGCATCCTAGTCGATCATCCCACCGATGCGCTGGCGCTGCGCTTCGCCCATGATACCTATTTCTATCTCGGTCATTCGCTGAGCATCCGCGACTCCGTTGCGCGGGTGCTTCCAGCATGGGATCCGAAGCGCCCGCTTTACGGGTATGTTCTCGGCCAATATGCATTCGGTCTTGAAGAGGCAGGAGAACTGCGCCGCGCCGAAGAGGCGGGCCGCAAGTCCATAGAACTCAACCCGGAAGATGGCTGGGCGGTGCATGCCGTTGCCCATGTGCTGGAAACGGAGAGTCGTCAGAAGGAGGGTATCGATTTCCTGAAACGATCGCGACCGAGCTGGAGCAAGGCGCAAGCACTTTCGGTCCATAACGGCTGGCACCTGGCGCTTTACCTGATCGAGGAAGGTGAGTTTGCCAGTGTTCTGGCCGACTACGACAAACATGTCGCGCCAAAACTGAAAGCGGATTCACTCCTCGATCTGGTTGACGCGGCGGCGCTGCTATGGCGGCTGGAGCTTGCGGGTGCTGATGTGGGTAACCGCTGGGGTCCAGTTGCGGAGCAATGGCTCACACATGTGGACGATCACGTTCTGGTCTTCAATGATCTTCATATTGCACTGGCGGTGTCACGCTCCGGCAATCCGAGCGCTGTGGAGAGATTGCGCGCATCGATGGACGCCTATGTCGCAGACGGCGCAGGCGACAATCGAGAGATTACCCGCGATGTGGGCCGGGCGTTGGTCGATGCCGTTCTGGCGTTTGCTGCTGGTGATTATCGCCGGGCCATCAATCTCATTCTGCCGGTGCGCTACAAAATCATCCGCATAGGAGGCAGCCACGCGCAGCGCGATCTGGTCACGCAGACGCTCATCGTGGCCGCAGAACGGGCGGGAGATTGGCGGCTGGCACAGGCGCTGCTTGCCGAGCGTGTGGCAATCAGGCCAACGGAACGGACCCGCTCAGCCTACACGCGGGCGCATAACATGGCGTCTGCACACTAGGAATAACGCCAGAACGAAAAAGCGGTGAGGGCAACTGACCAGCACAGAATGCCCGTGCGCACTTTTCCAGCTGGTACGCGGCGGGCGAGCTTGGACATGCCATAGCCGCCAACCACGGCACCGGCCATCATGACCAGAGATGGCAGCCAATGGATCAGGCCCGAACGGGCAAAAATCGCAATACCGACAAAGGTTAAGAGAGCAGTGGTCACGTTGCGCAGGGCGTTGGCGTGATGGACGGTCATGTGGCTGAAGATGGAATGGATGGCGAGCAGGATGATGCCCATGCCGAGGCCGAAATAACCGCCATACACATAGACAATGAATTCCAGCAAAAATGACAGCCAAATCCAGCGGGTTGCATCAAATTCCGTGCGCTTCTGAAGCCAGGTCTTGATCGTCGGTCCGAGGCCAAACGAAAGGGTGGCGAAGACCAGAAGCCAGGGGATGACGCGGTGGAATGACGCTTCTCCGGCCCAGACAAAGATCAGGGAACCGACCGCGCCGCCGACCACGGCGAGTAAAAGCCGGATGGCAAGATGGTCCTTCAGATCATTGATTTCCTTCGAATAAACCAGGGTGCCCACAACATTGGCCGGGAGCAGGGCGACGAAGTTGGCAGCGTTGGCTTCCATCTCGGAGAGACCTGCGGCAATGAGGAGGGGGAAGGTCATGAAGCCGGCGCCGCCTGCCATGACATTGATGACGCCGCCCAGCATGCCACCGGCGAAGAGCAGAAACAGCGAAGGCAGGGTCATGCGGGAAGCGTTTCGGATTTTTCCGTTGCATAACATGGGATTTGGCCCGCGCCGCATGAAAGAGCAGACAGGCTTGTCCGCGTCCCGCGCATGAATGGAAGCCCGGCTCATTGTCTTTATGAGTGCGTCCAGTGCTGCTAATAAGAGGCTCCAAATGACTTTATTCACGTCCAATCACGCCACTATTCAGGTCTAATCATCTCCAATGAACGTCCACGACACCCAGCAGCGCAATATCAAGACCGGAATCTCGGTCTGCCCGCATGACTGCCCGTCGCCTGCGCGCTGGAGGTGGAGCTGCTTGACGAGAACACCATCGGCCGGGTGCGCGGCGCCAAGGACAACACCTACACGCGCGGCGTCATCTGCGAGAAGGTGGCGCGCTATGCCGAGCGCATCCATCATCCGGACCGGCTGCTTCATCCGATGAAGCGGGTGGGGCCGAAGGGTGCCGGGCAATTTGCGCGCATCAGCTGGGACGAGGCGCTGGACCTGACGGCCAAGGCCTTCCTCAAGGCCGAGAAGGACTTCGGCGCGGAAAGCGTGTGGCCCTATTTCTATGCCGGCACGATGGGTCTCGTGATGCGCGACGGCATCGAGCGGCTGACCAACACCAAGGGCTATTCGCAGATGTATGGCACGGTGTGCATCGCGCTGTCGTGGCCGGGCTTCTATGCGGGCACGGGGCAGATCGCGGGCGTTGATCCGCGCGAGATGCAGAAGTCTGACCTCATCGTGGTGTGGGGCGGCAACCCGGTGAACACGCAGGTCAATGTGATGACCCATGTGGGCATCGCCCGCAAGGACACGCGGCGCCAAGCTCGCCTGTGTCGATGTCTATGACACAGGCACGATGAAACAGGCCGACATCAAGATGCTGATCCGGCCGGGCACCGATGGCGCGCTGGCTGCGGCGATCATGCATGTGCTGTTCCGCGACGGCTATGCCAACTGGGATTATCTTCGTCAGTACACGGATGATCCTCATGGCCTCGAAGCCCACCTCCATGACAAGACGCCAGAGTGGGCCGCCAAGATTTGCGGCTGTCCCGCGTTCCGACATCGTGGATTTCGCCCATGCCATCGGCCAGACGCAGCGCACTTTTTTCCGCATCGGCTATGGCTTCGCGCGCTCGCGCAATGGCGCCGCCAGCATGCATGCCGTGTCGTGCATCCCCGCCGTCACCGGCGCGTGGCTGCATGAGGGCGGCGGTGCGCTTCATTCCAACAGCGGCATCTACAAGTGGAACAAGTCGGCGATCGAGGCCAAGGATGCGCCCGTGAAGCGCGGGCGGGTGATGGACCAGGCGCGGGTTGGCGAAGTGCTGTGCGGCAATCCGGCCGATCTGCAAGGCGGGCCGCCGGTGAAGGCCATGCTGATCCAGAACACCAATCCGCTTTCGATTGCGCCGGACCAGACGCGCGTCAAGGAAGGCTTTGCGCGCGAGGATCTCTTTGTCTGCGTGCATGAGCAGTTCATGACCGAGACGGCAAAATATGCCGATGTGCTGCTGCCGGCGACGATGTTCCTCGAACATGATGATCTCTATCAGGGCGGCGGGCACAGCCACATCCTGTTTGGGCGCAAGCTGGTGAACGAGCCGGGCGAATGCCGCAGCAACGATTTTGTGCACAAGGAACTGGCGAAGCGCCTGGGTGCAGGACACACCAGCTTTGATAAGTCGCCGCGCGACCTCATTGATGAAACCCTGCGGCTTTCCGGGCGCGCCGGGCTCGATCAATTGGACCAACAGAACTGGTTTGACGTGCAGCCCGATTTCCGCACCGCGCATTTCCTCGATGGCTTCGCCCACAAGGACCGCAAATTCCACTTCCGCGCTGACTGGCGGGGGGCCGCCAAGGCGATATCGAAGATGGGGGCACTCGGCCCGATCGAAAACCTGCCGGAATGGCCGGGTTATTATGAGGCGCATGAAGAGGCGAACGAGGCCTATCCGTTCCGCCTGACCACCTCACCGGCGCGCACCTTCCTCAATTCCACCTTCAACGAGACGCCTTCAAGCCGCAAGCGCGAGGGCAGGCCCACGGTTCTGGTGCATCCTGATGACCTCACGGCGCTGGGGCTTCCGGATGGCGCCAAGGTGAAGGTCGGTTCGCGGCGTGGAGCTGTCACCCTGCACACCAAGGCCTTTGACGGCGTGCGGCGCGGCGTTCTGGTTGCCGAGGGCATCTGGCCGAATGAGGCTTATGAAGACGGCTGCGGCATCAACACGCTGACCGGTGCTGACCAGCCCGCTCCCGGCGGCGGCGGCGCCTATCACGACAATGCGGTGTGGATGAGAAAAGATGAGGCGCAGCCGAGCTTTCGGCTGCGTATTCAGTTCAGCAAATAGTGTCCAAGTTCAAAGCCGACAGCCCGAATTGGTTTCCTGAAAGATTTGTCGAACATCCGGGCGGGCACGAAGCGCCGCGCGAAAGCCACCTGTTTGGCCTGCTTGCCTGCAGTGTAGCGAAGCAGAGGCTGGGCAGTGGTAGCTGCAACAACCACCGTGTCAGCGACGACTGATGGCTCATCTCCGATGAGCATGGCGTTGCGTATTACTTCGTCGACCTTTGCCCGCCCAGCTTCATAAAGCTTCATCGCGTTTTCCGGCTTGAGCGCAGATTGGTCGAACGCAGTCTTAGTGAAGGCTGGCTCGACGAGCACGACGCGAATGCCAAAAGACCGCAGCTCATGATCAAGCGACTCTGAGTAGCCCTCAATGGCATGTTTTGAAGCGCTGTAGTAAGCTGAAAATGGTGCGGGCAGAAAACCGAGAACGGAGCTGATGTTGATGATGCGCCCGCTGCTATTTTTTCTCAACCAGGGCAGAACAGCGTTTGTCATCCGCGCTACGCCAAAGAAGTTGACGTCAAAGAGTTGTTGTCCCTGACGGATGGAAAATTCTTCCGCGGCGCCGACATTGCCAAGCCCCGCGTTGTTGATCAATGAAGGTCAATGCGGCCCGTCTTAGCGGTCACATCGGCAACCAGTTTGCTTACCGAGGCCTCCTCCGTCACATCGCGAAGCCATCATGGTAACCAGCTTCAGGGCTGCCATGCCATTGGGCCGGCGGCCGGTGCCGAACACTGTATAGCCCGCTTGCGCCAAAGCCTACGCTGAGCCTTGCCAATGCCCGACGTTGCCCCAGTCACGATGGCCACTTTTCCGCGTCTTGAGTTGTCATTTTCAGTCCCTTCGATTATCATGATGATCGTCATTAATATATTCATGATAATTATCATGTAAAATGTCAAGAACTATTTGGAGCATTAAATGCGGGTCAGCAGAGAACAGGTGCGGAGAACAAGGAAAAGCTGCTTGAGGCAGCGGGCAAGCTATTGAAGGTCGCATGGTTTTGAGGCCGTAACAATCAATGATGTGATGAAGTCGGCCGAGACTCACTCACGGCGGATTTTATGGCTATTTCGATTCCAAGGATGATTTGATCAATCAGACTTTGGTCAAACTTCGGGAAACGGCTGAGCCGCTTCCTAGCGATTTGGTGAACTTCGTGGCTCACTATTTGTCAGTGCCGCACATCGGCACCTGGCTTCCTCAGCTTCGACCAGCGCAACGCATGTCACCGAATCGTCCCAGAGCTTGCTGAAGAAACGCCAGCGGCCATTGCAACGGGCTGACCCACTACCCGAACGTGGCTTCTGCAGACACTGCGGCACACCGCTCGTCTATCGTTTCCTGTCACAACCGCGATAGATATTTCGATCGGCTCACTTGACCGTCACTGAGAAATGAGGCCGGAGTTTCACTACGGCCTGAAATTCCGCGAATCCCGGCTCACCGAAATCCTGTCATTGCCAGGAACCGCCACGGGTCAAGGCGACAATGGCGTGGGCGATACTCCGGAGCGCTTTGCTCAAATCCAGAGCAGCAACCGGCAACATCCCGATCACGACACATTGTAAATCAGTTGATCACTATTCCAACCGGCTTCGCGATCCTCGCTAGCGGAGTTCAGTGCCTGGACTGGAGCCGAGCGATTTCCCGCTTTGTGAAGGTGACCTTGCCTTTCAGGTCTGCTTTCATTGCGACATAATTCGCAACTTTATCGCTGCGGCAGTGCAATTGCTCATCCTGCACTTTTCGTATCAATTGCTTGTAGTGACTGAGCCACAGACGACGCTGTTCAATCTCTTGTCTGATCACACTGACCTCACATGATCGAGTTACCGTCAGGCCGCAAAAGATAGGTGGCAGTTACTGGTATTTCGCTGACAAAAGACTCGAAAACGAAAAGGCCCGCAAAGTCATCCCTGCGGGCATTTCATCGCGTGGCCTGTTGGATTCTGTGTGAGCAGCTTGGGTCTGGGATCAACCGTTGTAGGTGGTTTTGAGCTTCAGCCAAGCCGTGTGAACGCCATCCTGAACGTGGCTCCACTCGGTTGCCGCAACATCCCAATTCACGATGGCGCGCGAGGTGCCATTGCTGGCGACGGTGGACGTTGCCATCGCATCATGAACGTAAACGGCGCCCACGGTGAGCAGGCAGCCCAGAATTATGCCAAAAAATGTTCTCATGGTGCGATCCTCCGTTTCATCAACGCTGCCGCGCCGTTGAGGTTCCATCATCAGGTTTCAAGCCATGCACCAACCGGGATTTTTTCCGGCAGCCAAAGATGTTAGACATTTTTGGATGCCATGCAGGGAAGGCTGATGACATGACTCGTGACCAGATGATCGCCCATCTTCGTGCCGCTGATGCCGTGGCGCGTAACGCGGCCACGCATGGCCACCACCCGTTCGGCGCAGTGCTGGTCGGCCCTGACAACCGCATCCTCATGCGCCAGGGCAATCTCAACACCGTGCGCCACGCCGAGACCGAACTGGCACGGCGCGCGGCTGATGCCTATCCGGCCGAGTTTCTGTGGACTTGCACGCTGGTTTCAACCGGCGAGCCGTGCGCGATGTGCGCGGGCACGCTCTATTGGGCCAATATCGGACGGCTGGTCTATGGCTACGAGGAGGCCAAGCTTCTCGCGCTTACTGGTGACCACCCCGCAAACCCCACCATCAACCTGCCGTCACGCACGGTGCTGGCGGCGGGCCAGAAAAAGATCGAGGTGCACGGACCTTTCCCCGAGCTTGAAGACGAGCTGCTTGCCCCGCACCGTGATTTCTGGACGCGCGCGGAGAAATAGAACCCGCCCTTGCCCTGCCGTCATTTCGCAACCCAGCCTTGACACAAAAGGCGTTGCAGGTTTTGGGGCAGGGGACCATCACCGCGCCATGACGTCCACGGCCCATACCGCTTCGCCCTCTCCATCCCTTTCACACCCCGAAGTCCTGCAGATCATTTCCGGCGTCATTGTCGCCATGGTGCTGGCGGCGCTGGACCAGACGATTGTGGTGACGGCACTTCCCACCATCGGGCGCAGCCTCGGCAATCCGGAATATCTGCCGTGGGTGGTGACGGCCTATCTTCTGTCATCCACGTCGGTGACGCCGCTTTATGGCAAGGTTTCCGACATTGTGGGACGCCGCAAAACCCTGCTGTCGGCGATTTTCATTTTCATCCTGGGCTCGATCGCCTGCGCGCTGTCGCCCAATATTCTCATCCTGATCATGGCGCGGGCGCTGCAGGGCCTGGGCGGTGGCGGCCTGATCTCGCTGGCGCAGACGATCATTGCCGACATCGTCTCACCCAAGGAGCGTTCGCGCTACCAGGTCTATATTTCCGGCGTCTACATGCTGGCCAGCATCTCGGGGCCGCTGCTCGGCGGATACATGGCACAGCACCTGCACTGGTCGCTGATCTTCTGGGTCAATGTGCCGCTGGGCCTGCTGGCCCTTTTGATGACCAATGGGCTGCTGAAGAAACTGCCGCGCCACGAGAAGCCGCACAGGCTGGACTTTCTCGGCGCTGCGCTCATGGCTGTTGCCAGCGTGGCGCTGATGCTGGCGCTGAGCTGGGGTGGCATCCACTATCCCTGGTTCTCGCCGCAGGTCCTGGGGCTGTTTGCCGTTTCGGTCTTGCTCTGGATCAGTTTTGTCTTGCGCCTGCGCAGCGCACCTGAACCCTTCATCCCAGCCGAGATCCTGAAAAACCGCGTGGTTTCGATGGGCACGGCCACGGCGATGCTGATCATGGGCACCTATATCGGCATCACCGCCTATCTGCCGATCTACATGGAGCTGAACTTCGGCCTCTCCGCCAGCCAATCTGGCGTAAGCCTCATCCCGTTCATGTCGGGCACGGTGGTGGGCGCCATCATTGCCGGGCGCTTCATGGCAAAATCCCCGCACTACAAGCGGCCGGCCTATGTCGGTCTGATCTTCTCCATCGTGGGGCTTGGCCTGATGGCGGCGTTCAAGAACAATCTTGGCCTTGTGCTTGTCGAGGTGCTGATGGGTGGCCTCAGCATTGGCCTTGGCACGGTGTTTCCGATCACCACCGTATCGATCCAGAATGCGGTGAGCCCGCACCAGATGGGCACGGCGACGGGTGTCATGGGCTTCTTCAGGTCTCTCGGCGGCGCCCTGATCGTGGCGCTGTTCGGCGCGGTGCTGTTTTCGCAATTGCCGGATCTGGGCGCCCTGGAAGCGCTGGCGGGCGACAAGGTGGCGAGCTTCGTTTCCACGGGCGAAATCCACATGGCCTTCCGGCCGCTGTTTGCGCTCGCCGCCTTCGTGCTCGCCATGGCGCTGGCCGCATTCCACCAGATGCCCCAGAAAGCCTTGCGCACCAGCGTGCGCATGGCGGACGCGGTGAGTGTGGAGTAGCCTCACCTCTGCAATCTTGTGGCCGCTCTTGCGCTGCAACAACCGGGCGGCTATAGGCGCAGGCCTTCCCATTCTTTCGAGGACGACATGGCCAAAGAACGCACATTTTCCATCATCAAGCCGGACGCCACCAAGCGCAATCTGACGGGCGCCATCAACGCCAAGATCGAAGGCGCTGGCCTTCGGATCATCGCGCAGAAGCGCATCAAGTGGAAGCTGGCCGACGCCAAGAAGTTCTATGGCATCCATGCCAAGCGTCCGTTCTTCAAGGACCTGACCAAGTTCATGTCTTCAGGCCCGATCGTGGTGCAAGTGCTGGAAGGCGAGAACGCCGTGGCCAAGTACCGCGAGATCATGGGCGCCACCAACCCGGCCAATGCCGAGGCTGGCACCATCCGCAAGGACTTCGCGGAATCCATCGACGCCAACTCGGTGCATGGTTCCGACAGCCTTGAGAACGCCAAGAAGGAAATCAAGCAGAACTTCAAGGCCAAGGAAATCGTGGGCTGATGAACCGGCCGGCCCGCATCGCACTTTCGGTTGGCGCCTATATCGCCTTCATCATTCTGGTGAACGAGCTTTTCGTTCCCGAGCATCTGATCGAAGGTGTGACGCAGTGGTCCACCAACACCTGGATGGGCACGCTTTATCTGGCCAATGTGATCGTGGGCTTCGTGTTCGTGCTGCGGGACTATGCGCAGCGCGAGATCGGCCACAAGGTTCTGATCGCCACGGCGCTGGCGGGAATTCCGGTGTGGTATTTTGCCGGACCTGATCTTGCCATCGCCAGCCTGACCGCTTTTGCGCTTTCGGAAATGATGGATTGGGCGGTCTACACCTTCACCAAGCGGCCACTGCAGAACCGCATCCTGCTTTCGGCTCTGTTCTCGGTGCCGGTTGATACGCTGGCCTTCCAGCATCTCGCCGGCTATCTGACGCCAGCGGCCTTCGTGACCGAAGTGCTGTCGAAGGCTGTCGGTGTGGCGATCGTCTGGTATCTGCTCAAGCTACGCGTGGGAAACGCTGAAGCGGCGCCCGCGCACGCCTGACCTCCACCCTTGGGATTGAAATTAGCCCGTGCCTTTGGCGCGGGCTTTTTGCATAGTGCTGCTGAACGGAGGCAAACATGGGCAAGGGTCGGCTTGAGGCATTTTCAGATGGCGTTCTTGCCGTCATCATCACCATCATGGTGCTGGAGTTGCACGCACCCGAAGGCTCATCACTTGAAGAGCTGATGCCATTGCTGCCCAAGGTTCTGACCTATGTGCTGAGCTTCATCTTCGTCGGCATCTACTGGGTGAACCACCACCACTTCTTCCAGCTGATCAAGCATGTGTCTGGCGGGCTGCTGTGGGCCAACATGCATCTGCTGTTCTGGCTGTCGCTCATTCCGTTCACCACGGCCTGGATGGGGGAGAACCATTTCACGACGTGGCCGGTGTTCCTCTATGCCGCCAACCTTCTCGCCTGCGCCATCGCCTACACCATCATGACGATTGTCTCGGTCAGAATTCATGGGCCGGATTCCGAGATTGCCCATGCTGTCGGCCGTGACAAGAAGGGCAACATTTCATTGCTGCTCTATGTCCTGTCGTTGCCCTTGGCATTTGTGTCACCGGCGCTTTCCTGCGCGCTCTTCGCCATTGTGGCGCTGATCTGGCTGGTGCCCGACAAGCGCATCGAACGCGTTCTGGGCCGCGGAGCCAATTAGGGCCGGGCAGGGTCCATCACTTCCTGCGCACTGCGCTTGCGTTCGTGATTTGAAATCCACAACGCGCAGGCAATCAGGATGGCAACACCGACGAAAGTGAAGAAATCCGGGAAGTCGCCGAAGAAATACCAACCGGCATTCACGGCATTGATCATTTCGGCATAGCCGAAAGGTGCGAGAAGCGAGGCTTCGCAATATTCAAAGCCCTTGATGGCGAGATAGTTCGCGGTGGTGCCGATGGCGGAGAGCCCGAACATCAGCAGCCACTGCTCCGGCGTAGGCCATTGCCATTGCCAAAGCATGATGATGCTGGCCAACAGGCCGCCGACCATCGACGTATAGAAAGTATTGGCGAGCGCCGAACTGCCACCCGCCAGTTTGCGCGAGATGATCAGCACAAAGGCAGAGGCAGCGCCTGAGCCAAGCGCCAGCACGGTGCCGGGATTGAAGGCAATAAGGCCCGGGCGGATGATGACCAGCACGCCAAAAAACCCAATGGCGACCGCAATCCAGCGGCGCAGCTCCACTTTTTCCTTGAGCAGGAACGGGGCCAGCGCCGTGATCAAAATCGGCTGGATGAAGTAGATGGAAAGCGTTTCGGCCACACCCTGGAATTTCATCGCCGAGAAAAACAGGAAAGTGGTGGCGACGATGAGAAAAGCCCGGCTGCCGTTGAGCTTGATGTCTTTTGGCACCAATGCCCTGCGGCCTTCGACGAAATACAGGATGGGCAATGTCATCATTGCGCCGAGAAAGAGACGGGCCCAGACGGCCTCCATGACCGGCAGGCCCTGCTGGCCCAGTTTCTTGGCCATCACATCGAGAAACGGAAAGATCAGCATGGCCGTCACCATGAGCGCGATGCCGAGCAGCGTCTTGTTGCGCGGTGCCGTCATGGTGCGGGTTCCGGTTCGGGAAAGACGCGCTTCTCGGAACCCCGCTCACTGTTCGAAATATAGATCGCGCAAAAGATCAGTATGGCCACGCCAAGGAAAGTATATTTGTCCGGGAAATCGCCGAAGAACAGAAAACCAAAAGCAACGGAAGTGACCATTTCCGAATAGTTGAGCGGCGAAAGCAGGGACGCTTCGCCATAGTCATAGGCCTTGGTGATGAGATAGTGCCCGGCAATGGCAATGGCACCTAACAACACCAGCAGTACCCACTGCGCTTGTGAGGGTGGAAGCCAATAGACCGGGGTTGCGAGGGTGAGGGCCAAAGCACCGATCACGCTGGTCTGGAAGGTGGTGACAATGGGGCTGGCCCGGCCTTTGAGCGCCCTCGTGATCAGGATGTAGAAGGCAGAACAAAGTCCGGCAAGCAAAGCCAGGATTTGCCCGATATTGAAGGCCTGCATGCCAGGACGGATGATGATGAGCACGCCGCAGAACCCCGCAAACACCACGGCCCAGCGGCTGAGCCCCACTTTCTCTTTCAGCAGGAAGGGCGAGAGCGCGGTGATGGCTATGGGCTGCACGAAATAGATCGAGAGCGTGTCAGCAATCGGCAGGTAATGCAGGGCCCAGAAAAAGAAAGCCGTGCCGAGGATCAGGCACAGTGCCCGCAGCGCATTGAACAGCGGGTTTACCGGTGTGAGGGCCGCGCGGCCATCGTTCTGCAGGGCAAAGGGCAGTGTGAAGAGCGCACCAAAAAAGAAGCGTGCCCAGACCAGTTCAGTTACAGGAACACCTTGTTGGCCCAGATGCTTGGCGATGACGTCAATCAGCGGCAGGATTGCCATGGCCGTGAGGATCAATCCGACGCCGAGCAAGGTCTTGTTGTGAACTGGCTGTTCGGCCGTGGCGGACATGGACGCCCGTTTAGCCGGGGCCGCCGAGTCAAACCACCCCGGGCCAGAAAGAATCCTGTTCTGGCCTCATGGCCAATGTAACCTACTTCGTCACTCCCGCGAAAGCGGGAGTCTGTGTTTAGCCCGAAAACGGAGATTCCCGCTTTCGCGGGAATGACGGAATTTTACAGCGTCATGCCTTCAGGCGCTCGTTCTTCGGATCCCAGATGCTTTCGGCGATGATGCGGGCCTTGCGCTTTTCGGTGAAGACCATCACGTCGAATTCGGTGCCGACGGCGGTGAGTTTCGGATCGACATAGGCGAAGGCCAGCGACTTGCCGACCGCGTGGCCAAAGCCGCCGGACGTGGTGAGGCCGACGATCTTGCCGTCGTGATAGACCGGCTCGTTGCCCATGCAGTCGCTGTCGGTGTTGTCGACTTCCATGTAGACCAGCTTGATGCGCGGCCCGCGCTGCTTGAGGCGGAGGGATGCGGCCTTGCCGGTGAAGTCCTCCTTGTCGAGGCGGATGAAGCGATCCATCGCGGCTTCGAACATGTCGATCTCGGCGGTGAGTTCCGAGCCCCAGCCGCGATAGGATTTTTCCATGCGCAGGCTGTTCATCGCATAGGTGCCGAAGAGCTGGATGCCGTGTGCTTTGCCTGCGGCCATGAGCGCGTCATAGACCTTGGGTGCATCCTGCCATCGGCACATGGATTTCCCAGCCGAGTTCGCCGACATAATTCACGCGCACGAGGCGCACGCCTTTGACGCCAGCGACTTCGCCCACCTGCGCGGTGAGCCAGGGGAAGGCAGCGTTGGAAAGATCGGTCTTGGTGCATTGCGCCAGCACATCGCGGGCGCGGGGCCCGGCCAGCACCAGCACGGCGTAATCGTCGGTCACATCGGTGATGGTGACCTTTTCGCCAGCGCGCAGGCGCCAGGAGAGCTGATCGAAATCATAGTCCTGCGCGGCGGCGGCAGAGAGGACATAGAAATGATCATCGGCCAAGCGCGTGATGGTCATTTCGCTTTCGATGAAGCCGTTGTCGTTCAGCAGGTGCGAGAGCGCGAGGCCGCCATTCTTGGCCGGCATCTTGTTGGCATGGATGCGGTTCGAGGAAGGCGAATGCATCCGGGCCCTGTCACCTCGAACTTGGCGAAGGTGGAGAGGTCCATCAGGCCGACGCGCTCGCGCACCGCCAGCGCCTCGGCCTTCACCGGCTTCAAACGCATTGTTGCGGCGGAAGGAGTACTGCTCGCCCTTGCCGGATTTGTCGAACCAGCGGGCGCGTTCCCAGCCGAAGATCTGGGCGAACTGCGCGCCTTCGGCTTTCAGCCTGTCATAGAGCGAGGACTTGCGCAGGCCGCGGCCCACCTCATGCTGCTCGGCCGGCTTGTAGCAGTAATACATGTGGTGATAGTCGGCGACCGAGACTTCCGCCGTGTAGTCCTTGGTCGCCCAGTTGCCGAAGCGGCGCGGATCGAATTCGCGCATGTTGATCTCGGCCTGGCCATGCACCATCCATTGCGCGAGATATTTGCCGGCACCGCCGCCCTGGCAGATGCCGATCGAAGCGCCGCAATGCATCCAGTAATTCTTCGGGCCATGCGCCGGGCCGGAGAGATAGACGCCATCCGGCGTGTGGGTGATGGCGCCCGAGATGACCGACTTGATGCCGGCCTTGCCGAACAGCGGGAAGCGCTCGGTGGCCTTTTCCAGCCAGGGCATGATGCGGTCCAGCTCGTTGGGCTCCAGCTCGCTTTCATAATCCCAGCGCGGCGGCTGGCCATCCCAGCAGGTATGGGCGGTGGCGGTCTCATACGGGCCGATCAGCACGCCGTTGGTTTCCTCGCGCAGGTAAGCGTGGGAATAGGGATCGCGCACCACCGGCAGTTCCTGCTTGAGGTCGATCAGTTCCTGCAGCGGTTCGGTGATGATGTATTGGTGCAGCATGTTGGCGATGGGCACGTTGTGCCCGGTCCATGAGCCCACCACGTCGCAATAGGAGCCGGCGGAATTGACGACATGCTCGCAATCGATATTGCCCTGTTCGGTGAAGACGCGCCATTCGCCATTGGGCAGCAGCTTGATGTCGATGACGCGGTTGCGGCGGTAAATTTCGGCGCCGAGCTTGCGCGCGCCGGTGGCCATCGCATTGGTGATGTCGGCGGGCGCCACATGGCCGTCGGTCACGGTGCGGAAGGCGGCCTTGATGCCGAAGGTTTCGAGATAGGGATGATATTGCTTGATCTCGGACGGGCCGATGATCTCGCCTTCGTAGCCGGCGAGCTTCGAAATGCCGTAGACATATTTCAGCCAGTTCACTTCCTCGTCGGTGGTGGCGAGGCGCAAGCCCGCCGCAGCCATGCCAGGAGACGGCCTGGCCGGTGAGTTCCTCGAGCTTGGGATAAAGCTGGGTGCCATAGAGATGCACCTTGGTCATGTTGAGCGAGCCGTTGAAATGCGGGCACTGGCCGGCGGCATGCCAGGTGGAGCCGGAGGTGAGCTCGCCCTTTTCGATGAGGGCAATGTCGGTCCAGCCTTCGAGCGCCAGATGATAGAGCAGGCCCACGCCCATCACTCCGCCACCGACCACCACCACGCGCGCATGAGATTTCATTCAAAAACTCCCTGCGGGCTATTTCGCTGATGCCCCGGACTTGAACAAGCTCCAGATTTTGGCGGGTGGTGAATCCGGCTCATCCGCGGATTCCCATTAGTGGTTTTCGGGCGGCAGTTCACAGACGGTTTCGATGATTTTGCCTGACGGAGTTATCGGGAGGGCTGCCATGGGGCGGTAAAGCACCTGCGTCTGACGTGTAAGCTGGATGCGTATGGCTTCCGTCAACTTTTCAATTTTTGCGGGATCCGCCTCGCTTTTTTTGACATAGCGCATCTCCACAACCTCCGGTCCCGTTTGTGCGATTTGCCATTCCGCCGCGCCCAGACAGTCCCGCGCAAAGCCGGAAAGACGCGGCACGACTTTGCGTCCATCAGGTAGACGGAACGCGTGAACTGTTCTGCCGTCCACATCCTTGATCACAGGCAGCGCGCGCCCGCACTCACAAGGTCCACCCAAAGTGACATAGTCGCCGAGATCGTACCGGATAAAGGGCTGGATAGTGTTATAGAACGGTGTAACGATGATGCGGCCCATCTCGCCGGGTTCACATGGCTTGTTGTCCTGGTTCAGAACTTCCACCAGCATCAATTCTGCGTTGACATGCATATCGTTGCATTCGGGGCATTGAATAGCGATGTCATATGCTTCTTTTGTCGAATAGCGATTGATGACCTTGGCGCCGAACGCTTCGTGAAGGACGTCGCGGGCCTCGTCAGACAGCCTGGTGCCGAATGTATAGACCGCATCGAGCCGGATTCTGTCATTGCTGGCCAGCGCACAGTCTGCAAGCGCATGAAGATTGTGGGGCCGTCCGTCCGCGTAGGCGACAGCATGTGTGCGCATGATCTCCAAAGCCATTTCGGGAGGGCGGATCTGGTTTATGCCAAAAGCTTTCCCAGAGGCGCTTTGCGGCATCCAGCTCGGGCCCCACATCTCACCATCGCGGTTGTCGGTCGTGCCAGGCTTTGGAATTCCTGTCATCCATGAAAAGAAATTGCGTGAATAATCGAACTTGTGCCAAGCGAAGGACCGGAAAATGCTGGCCTTTGACGCCCATCCGATAAGCCCATTGTGCTTAGTGTAAACAGGCTTCCCCATTGAGCCGCTGCCAGAGGTATCCCGCAGCGCTCCGTGTCCCGCAGGAATTTCTTTTGCCCACATAGTACCTCCGTGGTTCAAAAGATCCTGGCGCCTCAGGATAGGGACTTCTTGCCAACGTGAATAATCAAATTCATCATTGCGGTTGAAAACAGGATCGAGCCGAGACTTGTAAAATTCGACGTTATGACGTGCGAACCGCACCAGCAACTCTAATTGGTGCTGCTGTTGCGCGGCGATCCGACTCGCGTCAAAAAACTGACTTTCCATAAGAAAATCATAAATTTGATGCATAAAATCGTCTCTGCATACTCCCAGTCTAGCCAAGTTTCAGCTGTTGCCAAATTGCAGCATGTTCCGACATTCAGTGGCAAAGCCGGAGAAAGCGCTTAACTTCTCGGAAACTTCTGTTAATTTTTGGCAATCAAGTATTTGCGGGGAATCAGGGGCAATGAAAATGAGCTATAGGGCGCTGGCGGCGGGAGCCGGATTTATAATCGGCGGTGTTCTCGGGACAGCCTTCGCCGTTGCTGCCGATGTCGGAGAATATCAGTTGCCGGCAGTTTCCACCGTGAATGGCAAGGTGCAATTTGAGGGCGGGCCATACGGGATTGATGGCTTCGACAATACGTTCGAATGGAAAGGCGGTGCTTCCCTCTCCGTTCCGCTTAGTGACCGTTTCGGCATGCAGGCCGACATCGCGGCTTCAAACTCGTTGAATGGCGGTTCGCTGGAAGGTGGTGCCTTGCACCTCTTCACGCGTGATCCCAGTTCTTATCTGCTTGGTGTAACCGGCGGTGCGTTCTGGACCGACGACGCCAATGTGCAGATTATCGGCCCCGAGGTTGAATTTTATTCGGGTCCTTTCATGCTGCAGGCCTATGGTGGCTATATGAACGCAAACATTGCCGGTGTGAATGAAAGCAAGTTCTTCGGCATCGGTGATATTTCTCTTTATGCGACCGAAAATCTGGCTCTGACGGTTGGCGCCAAAGACATCGCCGATTTCAAGACGGCCCATGCCGGACTTGAATGGCAATTCTCCGACACCACACCGATCACCTTTACGCTTGATGGCAAGATCGGTGATGATAACTATCGTGCCGTCGATGCTGGTCTGCGTATTTATTTCGGCGCGCCGGATAAGAGTCTCATGCGCCGTCACCGTGAAGACGATCCTCCGAACCGCATCTTTGACGTATTCAGCGGTGCCGGTAACGCATTCACGCCTGCCTGGCGGCCAGCCATGCGTACCATCGGAGTCAATAATTATCTGTGGCGAAGAAACGTGTGTACATCAAATAATCCGGGCTGAAGTTTTTACTCAAGGCCGCCTTCGGGCGGCTTTTTTATTTGTTGAACTTGATACAGCATCAACGCAGCCGCGGTGGCGACGTTGAGGCTCTCCACGCCGGGCTTCATCGGGATTTTCACCTTCTGCTTGCAAGCCTTTGAAACCGAATCGGAAAGCCCGCGCGCTTCCGAGCCCAGAACCATCAAGACCGGGGCCTTGTAGCTGCGACGGAAATCCTGAGCGGCGTCCATGCGCGTGGCCACGCTGTCGCCCGGCCAGCCGGACAGGAAATCGACAAAGCTGGCCTGCGGCATGCGGGCGATGGGCATGGCGAAGATCGAGCCTGTCGAGGCGCGCACGCATTCACCGGCATAGGGGTCGCAGCAATCGCCGACGAGGATAATGCCAGCGGCCGCGGCGGCATCAGCGGTGCGCATGATGGTGCCGAGATTGCCGGGATCGCGGATTTCCTCGAGCGCCAGCCAATTGCCTTCCTTCGAGGGATGCGGCTGCCAGCGCTGGCTGAAGGCCGCCAGCACATCATGCGGATTGTTCTGGGCCGAGAGTTCGGCCATCAGTTTTTCGGTGACGATGAAGGGCTTGATACCGTCAAACATGTGCATGGGCTTGGTGGAGATCAGATAGTTCGGCTCCCAGCCCAGAGCTTCGGCCCGCTCGAGCATCTGCAAGCCCTCCGCAACAAAGAGACCCGCATCACGCCGGCCCTTCTTGTCGGAAAGGGAGCGGATCAGCTTGATTGTGGGGTTCTGGGTCGAGGAAATCGGCAACATGTTTCACACATAGCTTTGGTTGCCGGGCACTACAATCCATGTCAAACTTTCGAAAAACTTGGAGTGAATGATGACGCCGAATGAAACCGTTGATGACTGGCTGCAGCAGTTTGACTCGGCTTTGAAAGAGGGAGACACCGAAGCCGCCGCCGCCCTGTTCGGCGATGAGTGTTTCTGGCGCGACCTTGTGGCTTTCACCTGGAATCATAAAACGCTCGAAGGCCGCGCCGCCATTGCTGAGATGCTCACGGCCACGCTTTATGACGTGAAGCCGCACAGCTGGGCCCGCCAGGGCGATGCAACCAGCGATGGTGAGCTTGTCGAAAGCTGGATCACCTTCGAGACAACGGTAGCGCGCGGGCGCGGGCGCTTACGCCTCAAAAACGGCAAGGCCTGGGTGCTGCTCACGACCATGGTGGAGCTCAAGGGCCATGAGGAAAAGAATGGCCCCATGCGTGAAAAGGGTGCCGTGCACGGTGTTCACAAGAACCGCGAGACCTGGCTGGAGCGCCGCGAGAAGGAAGAGCGTGAACTTGGTTTCAAAACCCAGCCCTATTGCCTGATTGTGGGCGGCGGGCAGGGCGGCATCATCCTCGGCGCGCGGCTGCGGAAGCTTGGCGTTCCCACCATCATCATCGAAAAGAACAAGCGGCCGGGAGACAGCTGGCGCAAGCGCTACAAGTCGCTCTGCCTGCATGACCCGGTTTGGTACGACCATCTGCCTTACATGCCGTTTCCGGTGGATTGGCCGATCTTTTCGCCCAAGGACAAGATCGGCGACTGGCTGGAAATGTACACCAAGGTGATGGAGCTGAACTATTGGGGCTCGACCACCTGCCAGAGCGCAAAATTCGACGAAAAGAAAAAGGAATGGGTGGTGAAGGTGAAGCGCGGCGGCAAAGCCATCACGCTCCGGCCCAAACAACTCGTGCTCGCCACGGGCCTTTCGGGCTTTGCCAATGTTCCAAAATACAAGGGTGAAGCGAAGTTCAAGGGTGACATCCACCATTCCTCGCAGCATCCCGGACCTGATGCCTACAAGGGAAAAAAGGCGATCGTCATCGGCTCCAACAACTCAGCGCATGATATTGCGGCGGCCCTTTGGGAGGTTGGTGCGGATGTCACGATGGTTCAGCGCACATCCACCATGATTGCGCGTTCGGATACGCTCATGGAGTTGGAAGCAGGACCACTTTACTCTGAAGATGCGGTGGCGCGCGGCATTGATGTCAACAAAGCGGACCTTCTCTATGCGGCGACGCCCTACAGGATCCAGGCACAGGGCCTGATTGCGGTCACCGATGCGATCCGCGCTCGCGATGCCGATTTCTACAAGCGTCTGGAGAAGGCGGGCTTCATGCTGGACTACGGTGACGATGGTTCGGGCCTGCATGTCAAATATATCCGGCGCGGCTCGGGCTACTACATTGATGTCGGTGCTTCGGAACTGATCTGCGAAGGCAAGATCAAGCTCAAGACCAAGGTTTCGATCGCGGAGATAAAACCCAAGTCAGTGGTGTTCTCGGATGGCAGCGAATTGAAGGCAGACCTGATTGTTTATGCCACCGGCTATGGCAACATGAACAACTGGGCGGCAAAGCTGATCTCGCCGGACGTCGCCGACAAGGTGGGCAAGTGCTGGGGCATCGGTTCCAACACCACCAAGGACCCTGGCCCCTGGGAAGGCGAGCCGCGCAACATGTGGAAGCCGACGCAGCAGGAAGCGTTGTGGTTCCAAGGCGGCAATTTGCATCAGTCGCGCCACATGTCGCAGTTCCTCTCGCTGCAACTGAAGGCGCGGATGGAAGGTATCGAGACGCCGGTTTACGGGTTGCAGGAGGTCCATCACCGCGCCTGAGGCACGGGCTACTTTAGCTCGTCAAACCAATAGGCGCTGGTCCAGGCCTTCTTGCCGGATTGCTCGATCACAGCGACGCGGAACCATGGCGACTTCTTGGTGAGCAGCCAGCCGGTTTCGAGCTTGGAGAGATCGAGCGTGGCGCTGGTTATGGCGCGGCCGGTTCGCAATACGGTGCGGGAATTGCCGCAATTGACCGTGATGGAGTCGACCGGCGAGCAGGTGACGGTGAGTTCCTTGCCATTGAGTTCGACGTTGTGGATCTCCGGGCCTTGTGAGGCATAGAACTGGCCTGCCTTCAGAGCCGTGAGCAGCGCATCTGGATCCAGGCTTTCGGCTTTCACGTTCACCCAGCCGCCGAAGTGATCCGGCGTCTTGAAATGCGCGTCGTCGGTGGCGATGGCGGTCAGGCGTTTGCCCTCATTGGCGAGCTGGTCATAGAGATACCAGCCGTAGCCCAGATCATTCTCGATCTCGCAACCGTGATTGTAGATCTCAACGGCGTGGGCGCTATCGAGCGCGCGGCCATCCTCGATGGTGTAGCGCGACCACGAGGGATGCGCGATGGCGATGAAGGCGCCGGCATCGCGGGCGCGGCGTGCAAGTTCGGGCCCGGTTTCGCCCTTGGCTGGGCGGCTTGAAGTCGAGCGGCAGGCCGGCGCAGACGATATGCCAAAGTTCACCGGCGCTGGTTTCCGGCGCATGCAATTCCACACCAATGATGGTGGTGAAGTCATTGCCACGGAAGGGCCGCGTATCGGCAATCGGGAAGTTGAAGTTGGACACAAAATGCTCCGACAGCATCAGGAAGTCGTAGCCGACATTCTTGTAGGCAGCGACCACATCACCCAGGGGCAGCTTGCCGTCCGACAGATTGGAGTGGGTGTGGAGATTGCCCCGCCAGAAGCGGCCGGGTGCGGAAAAAGGCTTCAGTTGCATCAGACACTCATTTGCATGCCAAGTTCCACCACACGGTCGGGCGGAATGCGGAAAAACTCAATAGCACGGGCGGAGTGGTTGGCCAGAATGATAAAGATGCGCTGCTGCCAGAACGGCATGAGCGAGCGCGCCGACATGCGGATGACGCGGCGGCCGAGGAAATAGGAAGCCTGTTGCGGGTCGACCTCCAGCCCGTGGGCAGCACAGGCGCGCAGGGCATCAGGAACGTTGGGCTGCTCCATGTAACCAAAGCAGGCATCGACCATCCAGGCACCGAGCGGGCCCTGGCGCACGATCACGCGCTCGTCGTCCCAACGCGGCACCGGCATGGTTTCGATGTTCACGAAGATCAACCGGTCATGCAGCACGCGGTTGTGCTTCAGATTGTGGAGCAGGGCGGATGGCGCATATTTTGCATCGGTCTGCATGAAGACGGCAGCTCCGGCGACACGGGCAGGCGGGCGGCGCTCAAGGCTTTGCAGGAGGCTGTTCAGTTCGACGGAGTCGCGCTGGTATTTCAACATGAGAATGTTGCGGCCACGCAGCCAGGTGAGCATGATAATGATGAGCGCAATGCCGATGAGCAGCGGCAGGAAGCCACCATTTTCGATCTTGAGCGCGTTCGAGCGCCATGAAGACCAATTCGACCCCGAGGATCAGCACAAGGGCGGGAACGGCGATCCAGCGCGACATGGTCTTGGCGTTCCAGAAATAAAGGATCGAGAGCACGGCGTTGATCAACATGGCAGCGTTGACGGCAATGCCATAGGCCGAGGCCAGGTTGTCGGACGAGCGGAAAATCAGCACCAGCATGATGACACCGACCATCAGCAGCCAGTTGATCTGGCTGACATAGATCTGGCCACTTTCTGTTTCTGACGTATGCGAAATGATCATGCGTGGAAGCAGGTTGAGCGACATGGCCTGCTGCGCAATGGAATAGGCGCCGGTGATGACGGCCTGGCTGGCAATCACCGTGACCATTGTGGTCAGAATCACGGAAGGGACCAGCGACCAGGCCGGGAACATCAGGAAGAAGGGATTGGATACGGCATCAGGATGGGCGATGACGAAGGCGCCCTGGCCGAGATAGTTCAGAACCAGCGCGGGGAAAGCAACGCCAAGCCATGCCATGCGGATGGGGTTCTTACCGAAATGGCCCATGTCGGCGTAGAGGGCTTCGGCGCCAGTCACTGCTAGAAACACACCGCCGATCACCAGCAGCGATAGCGCGGGACGGTTGATCAGCATGGCCACCCCGTGCAGGGGATTGAGCGCTGCAAAGATGGCCCAATCGTCCGAAAGATGCCAGATGCCGACAAAAGCAAGGACGAGAAACCAGAAGAAAGTGATGGGTGCGAAGAGCTTGGCGACACCGGCCGTGCCCTTGTACTGGAAGACGAACAGCGCGAAGAGCACGGCAAGTGCAATCGAAAGCACATAGGGCTTGAAATCAGGGCTGATGACGCTCAGGCCTTCAACGGCAGACAGCACCGAGATGGCGGGCGTGATGATGGCATCGCCAAAAAAGAAACCCGCGCCGATGATGCCGCAGATGACGACCCATTCGGCGCGGCGCTTGATCAGGTTCTTGACCAAAACGACTTCCGACAGGATGCCACCTTCACCGCGGTTATCGACCCGCATGACGATGATCACATACTTGATTGTGACGATCAGCGTGAGCGCCCAGACCAGCAGGGAATTCACGCCCAGTACGGCTTCGCGCAAATCCGCGCCCGAACGCGTCACCGGCAAAAGCGCCTCGCGCATGGTGTAGATCGGACTGGTGCCGATGTCGCCAAAGACCACGCCGATGGAGGCGAAAGCCAGTTTCAATTGTGGAGCAGAAAAGAGACCAGCAGACGGTTGCTGCGAAGACATTCAGTCGCCTCGTTAGGCAGATATTGCAGCGCGGTATAGCCGAGCTGGCCGACACACGCCATTACAAGTTTTTAGGGCGGCTAGATCGTCATCTGCATGCCAAGTTCGACCACGCGGTCGGCTGGGATGCGGAAGAACTCAATGGCGCGCGCCGACTGATTGACCAGCATGATAAACAACCGTTGCTGCCAAAACGGCATGAGTGATCGCGGCGAGGGCCTGATGACGCGTCGGCCAAGGAAATAAGATGCCTGTCGGGGATCGACCTCCACGCCCTTGTCGGCAGCGGCGCGGAGCAGGGCCGGAACGTCCGGCTGTTCCATGTAGCCAAATTTGGCTTCGATAATGGAGGCACCGAGCGGTGCCGAAGTAATGGTGACCCGGTCTTCTTCCCAGCGCGGCTGTTGTATTGTCTTGATGGAAACAAAAAGCAGTTTGTCGTGAAGCACGCGGTTGTGCTTCAGGTTGTGCATCAAGGCTGAAGGTGCGTATTTGGGGTCGGTCTGCATGAAGACTGCAGCGCCGGCAACGCGCGCCGGCGTGCGCCGCTCCAGGCTCTCCAGCAACGGCACCAGTTCCATCGATTCACGCTTGAGCTTGTTGGCGAGAAGTTGAACGCCCTTCATCCATGTCATCATCAGGATGATGATGGCGGCGCCAATCAACACCGGCATGTAGCCGCCATGCGGAATCTTTTGGAGATTGGAGATGTAGAACGTCGCCTCAACCACGAAGACAAATGCGAGTGTGGGAATAACCAGAACACGCGGCAGATTGCGTGAACACCAGAAGAAGATAAGGCCCAAGGTGGTGTCAACCAGCATTGAGGTGTTGACCGCAAAGCCATAGGCCGAGGCCAGATTGCTTGAGGTCTTGAACACCAGCACCAGCAGGATGACGCCGGCCATAATCATCCAGTTGATCTGGCCAATGTAGATCTGACCGCTTTCGGTTTCCGACGTGTGCACGATGTTCATGCGCGGGAAAATGCCGAGAGCGATTGCCTGCTGGGCGATGGAGTAGGCACCGGTGATGACAGCCTGGCTGGCGATGACGGTGACCATGGTGGCCAGAATGACCAGCGGGACCAGGCCCCAGTTGGGCACCATCAGGAAGAAGGGGCTGCTGGCTGCTAATGGATTGCTAAGCACGAGCGCACCCTGGCCCAGGTAATTCAGGATGAGGCCGGGCAACACGATTGCGGTCCAGGCGATGCGGATCGGCGTGGCACCGAAATGTCCCATGTCGGCGTAGAGCGCTTCACCGCCCGTGACAGCGAGGAACACGCCCCCAAAAACCACCAGCGCCATGGCCGGGTGTTGCAGCAGCATTTGCAGGCCGTGCCATGGATTGAGCGCGCCCAAAATGGCGGGATTGCCGACGACATGAAAGAGGCCGGAGACCGCAAGTGTCAGGAACCAGACGAAGGTGACGGGTGCGAAAACGGAGGCCACGCCAGCTGTGCCCTTGTATTGAAACAGGAACAGGGTGAATAGCACGGCAAGTGTTATGGGCACGACAAAGGGATCGAAAACCGGGTCAATGACATTGAGGCCTTCGACAGCCGAGAGCACGGACATAGCCGGTGTGATGATGGCGTCGCCGAAGAAGAATGCAGCACCGATGATGCCAAGTATCAGCACGAAGCCGCCCTTGCGGCGCAGAACCGTCTCAACCAGCACCACCAGTGAAAGAATGCCGCCTTCGCCGCGGTTATTGGCGCGCATCAGCAGCACGACATATTTCAAGGTAACGACGATGATCAGCGCCCACAGCAGCAGCGAGACCACGCCGTAGACGGATTCGCTTACGGAGCCACCGCTCTCGGTCACGTGACGCAGTGCCTCGCGCAACGCATAAAGCGGGCTGGTGCCAATATCGCCGAAGACAACGCCGATTGACCCCAAGGCCAGTCGCAGATTGTTACGGCAAAAAAGTGGTTTGTTGGTGGGAGCTTCGCTCATCAGCCTCGGGGCTAAAATCGTTGCAAGTCGCTTAACCCGTCAGGGGGCCGCAATGACGGCGCGGCATTGAGCAGGTAGGGACGACAAAGTCAAGGGTGGGACGGGTTTGGGTTTTGGGGCACCGGGCTTGGGCTTGTGCGGAACCCACGGGTCATCAGAGTACCAGTAGGCGAGTTCCTTGCCGCAGCCGGTTCCATCATCGGGATGGGGTGTCCACTGGTCCTTGCAAGCGGTCATGCCTTCCGGGCATTTCATGCGAATGTGGAAATGGAAGGTGTGGCCATAAAGCGGACGCACCTTGGCCAGCCAGGTGCGGTCGCCGGTGGCCCAATCGCATAATGCTTTCTTGATCGGGGGGTGTACGAAGATGCGCGCGACTTCCGGATCCTGGGCCACCGTCTGGATCAACTTGTCGCGTGAAACGGACCAGTTATCAGTGTTCAGGGTGGTGTGGTTCTTCACCATTTCCAAAGGCACCTTGTTTTCACGCTCGGAGGCGGAAAGCACCTTGTCAGGCATGGGTGTGAACCAGACATCGGCATCCAAGGCCGATCTGGTGGCTGGCATGGCCCGTGATCATCGGGCCGCCGCGCGGTTGCGCCATGTCGCCGACAAGGAATCCGTTCCAGCCGGCCTGCGCCTTGGCCTCGGCTGAAAGCTTCTCGAGCAGGGCAATAAGCTGAGGCGTACCCCAATTGCGATTGCGCGACAGCCGCATCACCTGCCAGCTGTCACCGGTTATGGGCAATTGCTGAGCGCCAGCCAGGCAACCCATTGCGTAGGTGCCAATGGCAGCGCTCTTCAGATGTGCGGGCAGCTTCTGCATGCCGAACAGCCTCTTTGCCGGCATGGTGAGAATGTTGTCGCCGCCGGTCGATGTAGGCGTGGCCGTTACGGTTTCTGCTCCAGGCTGTTGGTCGTCCTGCTGTGCCAGTCCTGACGATGGAACCTGCATCATGGCCATGAGGCCAGCGAGCAGGACCGCGGCAAATCTATTTTTTGCGGAAGGCATCAAGTGAAACAACTTTCGGTGTGTCAGAAGGTTCGGCGCCTTCGGAATTTTCAGATGCAGTCTTGATTTCATCCGTTTCTTTTTTCTCGTCGAGCTTGGCCGTGCCATCGGCAACCGTGCCGGCGCCTTCTTCGCTGGGTGCGATCTCGAACTGCAGTCCGAACTGCACTGCCGGATCGAGGAAGCCTTTGACGGACGCAAAAGGAATGTTCAGTTTTTCGGGGACGTTGTCGAATGTCAGTTCGACCTGAAAGCGGTCATCGAAGACCTCGAGATTGTAGAACTGGTGTTGCAGCACAACGGTCATTTCGCGCGGATATTTCTGCGAAAGGCGTTCGCCAATCGAAACGCCGGGAAAGCGCGTGTTGAACTGGATGTAAAAATGATGATCACCGGGAAGGCCCGATCTTTCCACCCTGCGCAATGCCTCGCGGACCACACCTCGCAAGGCGGCTTGTGCCAGCTGGTCATAGCGCATCAAGTCTTCGGGCATTGCGTCTCCTTGGCAGAATCAACGGCAAAATAGCGGCTGGGTCGAGTTAAATCCATGCCAGAACGGCGATAGGCAAATGATCTGAGTTCGATAGCGGGGAAGTGCTGCAAAGGCGACATTGATGCGGGAATGAAGTGCCGGCTTCTGTTGCCAGGTGCCGGCGGACCCCGCCTTAAGCTGCTAAGCCCAAGGACTTGATTTCGGCATTTCGCGCTGCATTAAGCAGCGAGAGCAACCGGAGCATAGTTGTCATTGGCAACTATCAAATTGACCCGATAACGTCGGTATCATCACGGGCAAAAAACTCACCTTTACACCCTCGTCGATCCTATTTCGCCCCCATCAAAGTCGATTGCCAAACAATCGGCTGAGGCCCTTTCGCCGATTTCAAGAAATCGGCTTTCGGGCTGGTCGCCGATCGAAGACGATCGGCTTTGGTGGAGGCGCCGGGTACTGCCCCCGGGTCCGAATGGCTTATTGCGCGAGCCGTTTATCACCATAGCCTGCCCCCTTGCGGGCGCTGGCACCTGCAATATAGGCACTCAAACAGTTAAAAGAAAGGGCATGGAGAAGCCGCAGACTCTGCTTTTCAGCCCCAAGGTGCGATGCTAAGGTTTTTTTTATGCAACCAAAAAAAGGGTTGCTGCATCCATAGAGGGGGAGCTGTCTGAATGTCCGACTATAGTGCCGACGTGAAAAAATATACCTCAAAGGTTGATGAGGCGGCCGTTGATGCAATTGTGAAATACTGCGGTATTGCGCTGAAGGGCGCTGACTCCCGTTTTGTTTCGATGACCGATGCGGCTGAAGTGAAACGGGTTGTTGACGGTTTTGCCGCCAAGAAGCTCGGACTCGATGCCAAAACGGCTGAAACCCATCTCAAAGCCGTGGGCGAAAAGATGAAGGCAGACAAGACCAAGCACCGTGTCACGGTCTATTACCTTCTGGCTGAAGCCACCAAAACCATGGGCAAGCTGAAGGGTTGAATTTTATTCAAATTCCAAATTTTGAACGCGGCAGGGTTTTCCAGCCCTGCCGCTTTCATTTTGGGGAATCGGTCTTTATGTTGCCTGCATGAAGCAATATCTCGATTTGATGCGCCACGTGCGCGAGCATGGCACGCGCAAGACTGACCGCACGGGCACGGGCACGCTGTCAGTTTTTGGCCATCAGATGCGTTTTGACCTGCGTGATGGTTTTCCGCTGGTCACCACCAAAAAGCTTCACCTGCGCTCTATCATCTACGAGCTGCTGTGGTTCATCCGTGGCGACACCAACATCAAGTACCTGCACGACAACAACATCACCATCTGGGACGAGTGGGCCGATGACAATGGCGATCTCGGTCCGGTCTACGGTGCGCAATGGCGTTCATGGCCGACACGCGATGGTGGCACCATCGACCAGCTTTCCGATGTGATCCGCCGCATCAAGTCGACGCCGGATTCGCGGCGCCTGCTGGTGACGGCTTGGAACCCGGCCGACGTCGACAAGATGGCCTTGCCGCCTTGCCACTGCCTGTTCCAGTTCTATGTGGCCGAAGGCCGGCTGTCTTGCCAGCTCTATCAACGATCTGCTGACATCTTCCTCGGCGTTCCATTCAACATCGCATCTTATGCTCTGCTGACACACATGGTGGCGCATGTGACCGGGCTCGGCGTTGGCGACTTCGTGCATTCGCTTGGTGATGCCCATCTTTACTCCAACCATCTTGAGCAGGCCGAATTGCAATTGAAGCGCACCCCGCATCCACTACCCAAGCTGCGCATCAAACGTCCGGTCGCAAGACTCGAGGACTTTCACCTTCGACGATTTCGAAATCCTGAATTATGCACCTGATCCCGTGATTGCGGCGCCGGTCGCGGTGTAATCATGTTCGGCGAAGATTTTGCAAAGGCGCGGACGCACTGGCTCTACCCGCGCGAGCCGCAGCAGCATTTGTGGCGTTCGCTCGGCATTTTTGTCGTGCTGTTTGGTATCTACTATCTGGCGCAAGTCGTCGCTGCGATGGTGGTCTATCATTTTTACTTCGGGGGTGATTTTGCCTCGCTGCAAGGCCTCATGCAGGGAGGCACCGACGCGACTCTGAGCCCAGATGCCATCATGCTGGCCAAATCCATGGTGGTAGGCATTTTCCCGGCGGGACTGCCGATTGCCATTGCCGCGCTTTACTTTTCCCATTTCGGTTTGCCCAAAAGGCTGGGGCGTCTGCCGATGGAATGGCCGAAGATCAGTATCTTTGGCTGGATTCTCATCCTCGTATGTTTTGTCATTTTCATGGGAATTGCCGCCAACGTGATTTTTGCCGCACTTGGCATCGATGCCTCGACCTATGAAACGACAGCCAAGGGTCTTTCTGACACCAAGAGCAATGCCGGCGCTGTCGAGAAATCCATGGCGGAACTGGCACAAGATCCGATCCTGTTCGTGCTTGCCATGCCCGGTGTTCTCATCGCGGCCCCGTTGGTGGAAGAAATTCTGTGCCGCGGTGTGCTGTTTGCGGGAATCGCCCAAACGCGGCTGGGATGGGTTGGCGCTGTGATCATCACGTCTGCGGTCTGGGCTGTGCTTCACGCTGGTGCCGCGCCATGGCTCTTCGTCGGCATTCTCTTCGTCATGGGACTGGTGCTTGGCGTGTTGCTTCTCCGGTTTGGCTCACTCTGGGTGACCATCGCCTGCCATACGGCGTGGAATGCGCTGTTCACGCTCACGGTTTTTTCGCTGGGTACTCATACGTGAGGGATGGGGCGGAACTTTCGTCATGCCGGTGATTTCCCTTGTCTACGCGGTTTCGAGCAACGGGGTTATTGGCAAGGATGGTGGCCTGCCGTGGCGTGTCCCCTCTGATCTCAAACAATTCAAGGCCGTGACCATGGGCAAGCCCATCATCATGGGCCGGAAAACATGGGACAGCCTGCCGAGGAAGCCTTTGCCGGGACGCAAGAATATCATCATGACGCGGCATCCAGGTTTTGCAGCGGAAGGCGCTGAAATCGCAGCCGATGTGGATGCGGCCGTCAGGCTGGCCGCACCTGCCGCTGAAATCTGCGTGATTGGCGGAGCCGAGATTTTCAAAGCCTTCTGGCCGAAGGCGAGCCGGATTTATCTCACCCGCGTTCTTGCCACCGTCGATGGCGACACATTCATGCCGGAAATCTCCGGCAAGGACTGGCGTGAACGTGACCGGCACGGGCCGGAGCAGGGGGAAAAAGACTCTGCTCCGTTCGAAACCGCCGTTTACGAACGCCGCCCATGATCCCGTCACTTTTGCAGGCTTTGGGGCTTGTGTTTGTGATAGAAGGGCTGATCTATGCCGTGGCGCCGGGAGCCATGCGCCAGATGATGGCGACACTTCCCAAGCTCAGCAATGAACAGCTCAGGATGAGTGGAGCGGTGGCGATTGCAATCGGTGTGGCCGTCGTATGGCTGGCCAGAACTGTTGGTTAGGAGATGAGTATGCGGATCGGAATGAATGCCTTGGCTTCGACAGCGTTGATGACGCTCGCACTTGTGGGCACACCAGCGGGGCAGGCCTTGCATGCCGACACGCCCGTGAGTGCGCAGGCGCTGCCCGATATTGCAGACCTCGCCGACAAGTTGCTGCCTTCGGTTGTCGAGATTTCGGTGCAGTCCAAAAACCCGGACGCGCCACAAGGCTCGCCCCAGGACAGTAACCCGTTCAAGGATTTCTTTGATGAGTTCCTGAAGAAGAAACAGCAGCAGGGCAGTTCACCCAAGCCGGACGACCAGAACCAGGATCAAAGCAACAAGGACCAGGACAAGCCTGATAGTAAGGGTCAGGATGATGGCAAGGGCCAGGTCACACCAGATGAAAACCTGATGAACTCCCTGGGTTCGGGATTTATCATCGACCCCAAGGGCATCATTCTCACCAACAACCACGTGATCGCCGATGCGGTGACCATCCAGGTTCACTTGCAGGATGGAACGCTTCTGAAGGCAGAGCTTGTGGGCCATGACCCGAAGACGGACATTGCTGTCATCAAGGTGAAGCCCGATCATGATCTGCCCGCCGTCAGTTTTGCCGACAGTGACAAGGCGCGTGTGGGACAGTGGGTGGTTGCCATCGGCAACCCGTTTGGCTTGGGCGGCTCTGTCTCGCTTGGCATCGTCTCGGCGCGGGGACGTGACATCAACCAGGGCCCTTATGACGACTATCTGCAGACCGATGCGGCCATCAACAAGGGCAATTCGGGCGGGCCGCTTTTCGACCTTAAGGGCAACGTGGTGGGCATCAACACCGCGATCTTTTCGCCCTCTGGTGGATCGGTCGGCATCGGCTTCGCCATTCCCGCCAACGAAGCCAAGAGTGTTGCCGACCAGATCGTCAAATTTGGCGAGACCCGGCGCGGCTGGCTCGGTGTAAAACTCCAAACATTGACGCCTGATGTCGCAGAAGGCCTGGGCATGCCCAAGGCCAAAGGTGCTCTGGTGGCAGATATCACCGCAGGCGGCCCATCCGACAAAGGTGGGCTCAAGGCGGGTGACGTGATCACCAGTTTCGATGGCAAGCCGGTTGACGATAACCGGTCGCTGCGCCGCATGGTGGCGCAGACCGAAGTGGGCAAGGATGTCGGTGTTGTTGCGCTTCGAGATGGAAAAGAAGTTGACCTCAAGATCACACTTGGCCGCCTTGAAGATGGCGAGAAGATTGCAGCGGCCCAGGACCAGCAGCCGGCACAGCCAACACCGCCGCAGGCCGCCGTGTCGGTGCTTGGCATGACGCTTTCGGATGTGACGGATGACATTCGCAATACCTTCAAGCTTCCTGACAAGATCAATGGCGCAGTGATTACCGCTGTTGCGCAGGATAGCGCTGCTTCTGACAAGGGTTTGGCGGCTGGCGATGTCATTACGGAAGCAGGCGGAAAACCGGTGGCCAAGGCACAGGACGTCGCAGCAGCGGTCGATCAGGCAACCAAGGACGGAAAGAATTCAGTGCTGGCGCTTGTTGCCCATGGCGGAAATACCAGTGATACCCGCTTTGTTGCTCTCAAGCTGAAGAAGTAAGAGCGTTGCGGTAATGCCCCCGAATTGGTGGCCGAGGTTCTGCACGAATGGTTGTCAGGTCTGAGAGGCAGCCTTCCTCACTGCTTCCTGATAATCTGGCACTTTCCTGTGTAGTGGCTCCTTCGTGCCTCAGAGGCACAAATGCTCAATGCAACGTAGATGGCGCGGCCAAGGTCTTCGCTATATCCGGAACCACACGCCATATCACCATGCCCCGGAATGGAGCCATTGGTGGTTGCGAGAGCCTTGTGAGGCCGGGTATTGCTCAGATATCTCCCCATAACCCATTCACAGTTAGGACCATGTTTGGCCTCAGCATGGCGCGCGCATATGAGCGCCGTTACGATTAAAGCGGATATTGAAAAAGCGTTTTTCATGTTCCCCCGAGATAATGGTCAAATGGCCATTTGTCTTGGTTCTGGTCAAATTACGGATCAGTAACGCAATCCGAGTGCGGATCAGCTCAACGTGTTCCTCACAAACGAGCCAAGAGACCTTTTTGGCCGGGCTTCTCGAAAGTGAGACGCGCGGGTATCCCGGCTGCGGATTCTTGAGACCTGCAATCTTTCAAATATTTAACGCCCAATAGTCCGATTCCCGCTCCATCATCGGAGTGTTCGGGGAGATGAAGAGGAGAACGTCATTTGGATCAGAACACTTTGAACATCATCATTGCGGCCATCGCAGGCCTTGTTGCCGGTCATGGAACCGGAGCCGCAAATCAAACAACATCGCTCGGCCCCCTCGGCAACACCATTACGGGCGCGCTGGGCGGTGTTGGTGGCGGATTGCTGGGCGTGCTTATTCCCGCGCTTCAACAGATCGGGAACAGCTCAGTTAATGGCGGCAATCTCGGTGCTGGCGCCATAGGCGGCATCATTCTCACTGCCATCGTTGGCATGCTGACCAATTCCAAAGGCAACGTCAGCAAACAATAATTTGGACAGTTCTACGCTGGCGTCTGATCGTCTTCCACTGGCGGCTCCACGGTGCGGAGTGCCGGACGCTTTGATCCGAAAACAGGCGCGCGCGGTGCGCGGATGGGAACAATGCCTTCAGCGGGTTCACCCAGGGTTGGTGTTGCGGCCGGTGCCAGCGTTTCCGTGTTGATACCGGTTTCGACAACAACGTCGTGCCCGCCGCCAATCAACACCAAATGTTCAATGTTGTCGCGGCGCAGAAGCACCAGCCGGCGCGACTGATCAATCTCGCAATACTCGACAATGCCCAGGCGCTGCCCTCTGCGGCCGCGCGACCGCCCGTTCAGCATTTTCATGAGAAAGGCAAACACCACCAAAGCCGCGATGACCACCAGCGCCGCGTAGATGTAGGTCATGTAGGGTTGAACGTCCGGCATTGATTGGCCTCCAGCTTTGCTTCGGTTTTATCATGAAATCGGTGATTGGCCAATGTGAGGAAAGGTTTTCACCAGCTACCTCCGGAACGCACAGGATTGCGGCGCAAATGTCTGCAGTGCCTTATATTCCTCCCGATTTGGGGATTGGGATGACGGAGCCTGCAAAAACAGAACGATCGCGCTCAAGCGCGAGAGCGCTGAAGCTGATCGTGCCCGTGCTGGGCGCGGCCATCATTTATGCAGCCTATGCCTATCTCTATGACGGTGGACTGGTCATCGCCGATGACCGTGTACGCTACCTTCTCTGGGGCTTGAGTTTCATCGGTCTTGCGGCGGTGATTCGTATCGCCATCAGCCCGCTGTTCCGGCACGACCCGGAAGCGGAGCGGCGCTTTATCGATGCACTGGTCGATGCCTTGACCGACCCCGCCGTTGTTGCCGACGAAAAGGGCCGCGCGATCTATGCCAATGGTCCGTTCCTGAAACTGGCCTCGCGTGCCGGCGTGGCGCGGCTGGTGGGCTTTGACGTTCTTTATTCCGGCTATACCGATTTCGTTGAACCCATCTACCAACTCGGGCAAGCGGCGAGCGAAGGCAAGGCTGGCTACCGCGACCTGCGTCTGCAGCCCGGATCATCCGCGCCATTTTCCGATCCCGACAAGGCGAAGTGGCTTCGACTTTCCGTGGCACCTGTGGCTGCCAACAGCCGCGGCGGCAAGACGCTGTGGCGCCTGATCGACATCACCGGCGACAGGGCGCATCAGGAACAGGCGTTTTCACGCCTGCAATTCATCATCTCCTATCTTGATCAGGCGCCTGTCGGTTTCTTTTCCATTCTTCCCAACAGCAAGGTCGACTACGTCAATGCAACTCTGGCCAACTGGCTGGGTTTTGATCTTGCAGAGGTGCAATCGCGGCAGTTGACCTTGCAGGAGCTGGTGGGGCCGGACGCCGCAAAGGTTCTCACCGCAGTTGCGCCGGTGAAGTCGGACCAGCGTGTTGACAGCTTCGAGCTGCCCTTGCGGCACAAGAACGGACAAGTGGGTCTGTTCAATCTCGTCAACCGGACTGACTTCGACGCCAATGGCAAAGCGTTGCCGGCGCGTTGCATGGTGATGAAAAAGGAGGCGGCTCAAACTTCTGCGCAAGGTGGTGGGGCCTCGGGCATGGCGCAACTCATGTCCAGCATTCCCATTGGGCTTGCCGAAATCGATGACAGGGGCAAAGTTTTAACTGCCAACAGTCAGTTCCTGGAACTTTCAGGCGAACTGGCGCGGGGGCGGGCTTTCACAGATGCCATCGATGCCGACAGCGCGGTTCGCTTCAACAAGGTGCTGCAGGAAGCCATGACGGGCATCCACCACGGCTTGCAATTCGATTGCACATTCAAGGGCCCGGAGCAACGCAATGCGCTGCTGACTCTCGGCCAGGGGCATGGCCATAACCAGCTGTCGGTGTTTGCCGTCGACAAGACAGAGAGCAAGATGCTGGAAGCGCAGCTGGCGCAGAGCCAGAAGATGCAGGCGATTGGCCAGCTCGCTTCGGGCCTCGCGCATGACTTCAACAACATGCTGACACCCATCCTGGGCTTTGCCGATCTGCTGCTCACCAAGATGCGGCCGACAGATCCATCCTTCCAGGACGTGATGAGCATCAAGCAGAATGCCAACCGCGCGGCGGGGCTGGTGCGCCACCTTCTGGCATTTTCGCGCAAACAGACCATGCAGCCCAAGATGCATGATCTTTCGGACGCCATGTCTGATCTCGGCGTGCTTCTGAAGCGTGTGGTGGGCGACAAGGTTGAACTCACCATCAGCCATGGGCGCGATCTCTGGCCGGTGATGGTTGATGTCCATCAGTTGGAGCAGGTGATCGTCAACCTTGTTTCGAACGCGCGCGATGCCATGCCTCAGGGCGGCAAGCTGACACTCTCAACCGCCAACTTGCCGCGCGCACTTTCACAAGGCCTGGGACATGCGCTGCCCGAGGGCGATTATGTGGAGATCAAATCCACCGATACGGGGCAGGGTATCCCCAAGGATATCTTGAATAAGATCTGGGACCCGTTCTTCACCACCAAAGATGTGGGCAAGGGCACCGGTCTTGGCCTTTCCATGGTCTACGGCTTCGTCAAGCAATCTGGCGGCTTCATCTACTGCGACAGTGAAGTTGGAAAGGGCACAACGTTCCGCATCTACCTGCCACGCCACATCCCGGATGCTACACAGCCCGAAGTGCCGAAACCCGTTGAAGCCCCTGTCAAGCGCCAGGACTTTTCCGGCCGTGGCCGCATCCTCATTGTCGAAGACGAGGATTCGGTGCGTGCCTTTGCGGCGAGGGCGCTGGCTTCGCGGGGATATACTGTCGTTGAAGCAGGGGGCGGTGAATTGGCTCTTGAAATCATCGATGAGGACAAGGCCGGCTTCGAACTCATCCTTTCAGACGTGGTGATGCCGGAGATGGACGGCCCGACCATGCTGAAGGAATTGCGCAAACGCGGCATTACATCGAAGTTCATTTTCATGTCCGGTTATGCCGAGGATGCGTTCGAGAAGAACCTCGATGTGCCATCCGATTTCAGCTTCCTGCAGAAGCCATTTTCGCTCAAGCAACTGGTGGAAAAGGTGAAGGGGGAGCTGGAGTAGGCTAGGGAACGCGAAGGACGGCCAATTCCGCATCAAGAATGTCGTAAAAGATGTCGGATTTTGACGATTTCCACGTGAGCCGGGGATGATGCAAATGGACGATCCGGCGGGTTTTCCTGCGCGTGACCTGCTGGGATAGCCTGAGAACAAGTTCCATTATTGCAAAGTGCCGTCGCCAATGTTGGACAGAAGGTTTGCTGCTTTGTGCAAGGCTTCTGGCAAATCAGATGCGTGCCTGGCCTGGCTCCAGTCACTATTAAATGTATTCATGAATTTGCTCACTTTGCCGTAGCTGTTGTCCAGCGTGACGTGAGGAATGCCCAGCAACGTGCAGAGAATATGCGCATGCAGCCGGTCTGAAACAGTGACCTGATACCGGGACAGCAGTTGCAAGCCGCGCTGCAGGCGATGCACCGCAAGGTGATTAAAGTAAGCCAACTGTCTGGCATCGTGTGACAGGCTGACGTCAAACCGCACCTTTTGCGCGTTGAGCTTCAAGAACAAGGGATCACTGACCCAATCGTGCACATCGTACGATTTTACATTTTGCGGCATTGCGGTGATGCGTTCCCTGTCTTTCCGCAACAGAAGCAGCAGCTCGCGTGTGCTGGTGCCGTCTTTTCGTAACTCTCCCAAGGCAAAGGCCATATCTGGGCAAAGGTGGGATTCGCATTGGAAATGACGCCGGGCGAGATCGAGGCTTTGTTGATCTCGTAGCAGAAGAATGAAATCCGGATGTTGCGCTATGGCCTTTGCGGCGCGTTTCAGCATGACTTCGGACTGAAAATGCACACTTTGCGGAAGTTGTATGATCTTGTGACCGCGAAACCTGTGCAAAATATCTTCACGGCGCTTTTGGATGCGCGGCCACAGGTCTCCGAAATTGCCTCCTCCATGCAGGAAAATGGTGTTCAGCTTGCGGAGCTTTTCAGATTCGATTTTGTTATTGCGGGACACGTAGGCAGGGCTGTGCCCAAGGCCTCTGAAATATGCCAGTTCGCCCAACCAAATGGCGGAATTGCCCACATTGGCATGATCAGGAAAGTCGAGCAGGGCGAAGGCAGTGCTGCCTGTGAGTGGACTCAGGGTTTTTGCGATTTCACCGTTCAATCTTTGAACGATCTGATGATGGGTCTGCGGAGCCCGGTTGCTCATTCTGGAATACAGGAATTTGGCCTATCTTATTGAAAAATGGAAATAAGCGCGCTCTCGAACAAAAGTCTTGCCTTCGGAACCAAAATAGAACATAAGTGAAACATAACGGAACATCCGGTTCTGTTTCACAGTACGGTTTTCATGGGATATGAGGAGAAGCGGTATGGGGCAAGCTAATCTGAAAGTGGTCGAGAATATGGGGGCTGACAAGAGCAAGGCGCTGGAAGCAGCCCTGAGCCAGATCGAACGGGCCTTTGGCAAGGGTTCGATCATGAAGCTCGGCGCCAACCAGGCCCTGGAAGTGGAAGCCATTTCGACCGGCTCTCTTGGCCTCGATATTGCCCTTGGCATTGGCGGTTTGCCCCGGGGCCGTGTGATTGAAATTTATGGCCCTGAATTGTCGGGCAAGACGACGCTGGCCCTTCAGACCATTGCGGAGTCCCAGAAGCGGGGCGGCATTTGCGCCTTTGTCGATGCTGAACATGCCATGGACCCGATCTATGCCCGTAAGCTGGGCGTCAATATCGATGATCTGCTGATTTCGCAGCCAGATACGGGTGAACAGGCTCTCGAAATCGCCGATACGCTGGTGCGCTCTGGCGCCATTGAAATCCTGGTGATCGATTCGGTTGCGGCACTGACACCGAAGGCCGAACTGGAAGGCGAGATGGGCGACAGCCTGCCAGGCTTGCAAGCCCGCCTGATGAGCCAGGCGCTACGCAAGCTGACGGCGTCGATTTCCAAGTCCAACTGCATGGTGATCTTCATCAACCAGATCCGCATGAAGATCGGTGTGATGTTTGGTTCGCCTGAAACAACCACGGGCGGCAACGCGCTGAAGTTCTATGCCTCGGTGCGCCTCGATATCCGCCGCATCGGCGCGATCAAGGACCGCGAAGAAGTCGTGGGCAACCAGACCCGCGTAAAGGTCGTGAAGAACAAGGTGGCGCCACCGTTCAAGATGGTGGAATTCGACATCATGTATGGCGAAGGCATTTCCAAGGTCGGTGAACTTGTCGATCTTGGTGTTACTGCCGGCGTCGTGGAGAAATCGGGTTCCTGGTATTCCCATGAAGGCGAGCGCATCGGGCAGGGCCGCGACAATGCCAAGGCTTTCCTGAAACAAAACCCGGATATTGCCAACAAGATCGAAGCTGCCATCCGTGCCAATGCCGGCCTCATTGCCGCGCGCATCACCGATGGCTCGATCAAGGACGAAGACGCAGACGAATAGCCGTCTGCCGGTTTCCTGAATTCTGCGCTCCTATAGATGGGGCGCGTGGTTCGAATTGCGGACCGGCCACCGTTGGTCCGCAAACAGCAGGTTTGCCCCACAACCACCCCTGCTGCTGCGGCCTGTCTGCAAGAGCTTCCCACTTTTGCAGTGCGTCCAGGCCCAAGTCCCCCGAGCCGCCATGCCGTCACCGGTATGGCGGCTTTATTTTGCCAGGCGACGGGCTGAAACGGCCGAACCCGTGGCTACATAAATTCTGGACGTCTTGGCCTTGAAACCGTAAGAGAGCGCCGAACCTTTTTGGACGCTTTTCGATGACTGGCCTCGCGCAGATCCGCTCCACATTTCTCGACTTTTTCCACAAGCAAGGACACGAGATCGTGCCGTCGTCGCCGCTGGTGCCGCGCAATGACCCCACGCTCATGTTCGCGAATTCGGGCATGGTGCAATTCAAGAACGTGTTCACGGGCGCGGAGAAGCGGCCTTATAGCCGTGCAACGACCGCGCAGAAATGCGTGCGTGCCGGTGGCAAGCACAATGATCTCGACAATGTCGGTTATACTGCCCGTCATCACACGTTCTTTGAAATGCTGGGCAATTTTTCGTTCGGCAATTATTTCAAGCCTGACGCCATTGAATGGGCATGGACGCTGATCACCAGGGAATTTGGCCTGCCGAAGGACAAGCTCACGGTCACCGTCTATCACGAAGATGACCAGGCTTTCGATCTGTGGAAGAAGATCGCGGGCCTGCCCGACAGCCGCATCATCCGCATCGCGACTTCGGACAATTTCTGGGCGATGGGGGACACCGGTCCTTGTGGTCCGTGCTCCGAAATCTTCTTTGATCATGGCGACAAGATCTGGGGCGGCCCACCCGGTTCCGCCGAAGCCGACGGTGACCGCTTCATCGAGATCTGGAACCTGGTGTTCATGCAGTTCGAGCAGATCACCAAGGAGCAGCGTGTCAATCTTCCCAAGCCTTCCATCGATACAGGCATGGGCCTTGAGCGCATTGCGGCCGTGCTTCAGGGCACGCATGACAATTACGAGACTGACCTGTTCCGTGCGCTGATTTCGAACATTGTTGAAAATACAGGTGTGGCCGCCGAGGGCACTGCCAAGGCTTCCAACCGCGTGATCGCCGATCATTTGCGCGCTTCTTCGTTCCTGATTGCCGATGGTGTGATGCCCTCCAATGAAGGCCGCGGTTATGTGCTCCGCCGCATCATGCGCCGCGCCATGCGCCACGCTGAGTTGCTGGGCGTGAAAGAGCCTTTGATGTGGAAGCTGGTTCCGTCACTGGTGCGCGAGATGGGTACTGCCTATCCCGAACTGGTGCGCGCCCAGCCGATGATCACGGAGACGCTCAAGCTTGAGGAAACCCGTTTCCGCACCACGCTGGTGCGCGGCATGAAGCTGCTCTCCGATGAATCCTCCAGCCTGCGGAAGGGTGATACATTTTCGGGCGAAACCGCCTTCAAGCTTTATGACACATACGGCTTCCCGCTGGACCTGACGCAGGATGCGCTGAAGGCGCGCGGCATTGCGGTGGATGGCGATGCCTTTGCCAAATCCATGGCCAAACAGAAGGCCGATGCGCGCGCCGCCTGGAAAGGTTCCGGCGAAGAAAAAACCGACACGGTCTGGTTTGATATCCGCGAGCGCGTCGGTGGCACCGAGTTTCTCGGCTATGATACAGAGAAGGCCGAAGGCGAAATCATGGCGCTGACCCATGACGGCAAAGACGTGACGGGCCTCAATGAAGGCCAAAGCGGCGCCATTCTCGTCAACCAGACACCATTCTATGGCGAGAGCGGCGGCCAGACAGGTGACCATGGCGTGATCCGCGGCCCGAATGGTTCGGTATTCCGCGTCACCGATACGCAAAAGCGTCTCGGTGATGTGTTCGTGCATTATGGTTTGGTTGACAAGGGCGCTTTCCGCACAGGCCAAGCTGTCGAACTCGAAGTCGATCATGCCCGCCGCTTCGGCAACCGCGCGCATCACTCAGCCACACATTTGCTGCATGAAGCGCTGCGCCGGGTGCTTGGCGATCATGTTGTACAAAAAGGTTCATTGGTGGAACCAGATCATTTGCGCTTCGACTTCTCGCATTCCAAAGGCATCAGCGCTGAAGACCTCGCCACAGTGGAACGCATCGCCAATGACGTCGTCACGCCAGAATGATGTGGTGAATACACGTCTGATGTCGGTCGACGCGGCACGCGCCGAAGGTGCCATGGCGCTGTTCGGCGAAAAATACGGCGATGAAGTGCGCGTGGTTTCCATGGGCCGCAATGAACCGGGCTCCAACCGCCCGATCTATTCGCTGGAACTCTGTGGCGGAACGCATGTGGGCCGCACGGGCGACATTGGCCTGATCAAGATCGTGGGCGAGAGCGCGTCTTCCGCTGGCGTGCGCCGCATGGAGGCGCTGGCCGGCGATGCTGCGCGGGCTTATCTCAACAGGCAGGACCAGCGTGTGCAGGCTGCGTCGTCAGTGCTGAAGGTGGCACCTGCCGACATGGTATCGCGCATCGAGGCGCTGATGGATGAACGCAGGAAGCTCGAACGTGAACTGACCGATGCCAAGCGCCAGCTCGCCATGGGCGGCGGTGCCGCCAAAAGCGGTGGCGATGTCACCGAAATCAAGGGCGTGAAAGTGATGGCGCGTGTCCTGAAAGGTGTTGCCGCCAATGATCTGAAGCCTCTGGCGGATGAAGGCAAGAAGGCCTTGGGCTCAGGCATCGTTGTTCTGATTTCGACCAGCGAGGATGGCAAAGGTGCCGTTGTGGCCGGTGTCACGCCAGACCTGACCAGCCGCTTCAATGCCGTTGATCTTGTCAAGGCGGGGGCGGCGGTGATGGGCGGCAAGGGTGGTGGTGGCCGGCCTGACATGGCCCAGGCGGGTGGGCCCGATGGTGCCAAGGCGGAGGCCGCTCTGGCGGCGATTACCGGCCTGATATAATCCGCCAAAGCATCAAGTCCGAGGCCTGAAATTAGGGCCAAATTTACCAATGCTCCCGATAGCTGGACCTTCCCAAGGGCCCAGCATTGTGCGCATGACCGGCATGAACAAACTCCTCGCATCGCAGGTGGCGGGCTTCCGCCTGCTGTGGATTGTGCTGCTGTTCTTGGTGCCCGTATCCTATCTCGGCTGGCAGCTCACCTCTGATCGCTGGAAAATGGCAGATGCCTCGCGTGCCCATCACGATGGCCTCGCGCTGATGGACCTGACGTTCCATGTCATGCTTGATCTGACGCTTGGTGGCGACGTCTCCTCGCGTGACGACGAAATGACGGTGGACGGCGCCAGGCTTGCGATTGGCAGTGGAGTGACTACCGACTTCAACCAATTCATCTCGATCCTTCATGAAGCGAACAAAGGTAAAGGGGAAAAGCTGCAGGCCGGTGCCGCCTTCATGGAGGCCATTGGTGCCACCGTGGGTTTGGGGCAGGCCGGCAATCAGGAAGCCCATTTCCTCACCGTTCTGGCCAGCGAGAAAGTGCCGCAACTGCTCGTCGACTACAACAATTTGAAGGAGCATGTGATCGACAGCGACAATGGGCCGGTTTCCGACTCGCAGTTCTATACCGTGCAGTGGGAAATCGCCGATCTCGAATTCGAGGCCCGCGATACCTCCAATGAAGTGCACCGGGTGCGCGTGCTGAGCGATGACATGCCATCCTACAGCCCCATCCTGCAGCCCGCGTGGTGGGTGCTGTTTGACGCGGCGAATTTCCGGACCATCCTGAGCAACAGATCGGACTCCGCCGACAACCTGATGCACGTTCTGCGCGCGAATGTCGCGCAGACTTCACCGAAATGGCTGCGCAGCCTGAGGGAAGTTTGGGAGGGGCTGCACAAACGCCTGACAGACATCGGGCAGGCCAAGCACAATGAATTCGTCTCGTGGGCGTCGCGAACGTTTGCCATCTCGCTGAGTGCCGTGCTGCTGGGACTGGGCATTGCCATTTCCATGTTCCGCCGCACCTTGCGGCAACTCGATGAAGTCGATCTTGCCCGCAAGGAAGCCATCATTGCGCGGGCCGAGTCTGAAATCAGCGCGTCCGATCTTTCGGAACTCAATTCGGAAATGGCGAAGATCAACTTCGAGATGAGCGACACGATCAAGGCTTTGAAGGATGCCCAAGACCAGCTGGTCAAGAAAGGCCGCATGGAACAGATGGGCCAGCTGATCGCCACCATCGCCCACGAGCTGCGCAACCCGCTCGGTGCGGTACGCACTTCGGCCTTCCTCCTGGAGCGCAAGACCAAGGGGCTGGGCCTCGGCATCGAGGGGCAGCTGCAGCGTATCAACAAGGGTGTCACGCGCTGCGACGACATCATCACGCAACTTCTCGATTTTTCACGCAACAAGCAGATTGCGACAAAAGCGCAAGACCTGGACAAGTGGCTGGAGAGCATCATCGCGGAGGAGGCGCAAAACCTGCCTCAGGCGGTTTCAATCTCATGCCTTCTCGGCCTGAACGGCCTCAAGGTGCCATTTGATGACAAACGGCTTCACCGCGCGGTTGCAAACCTTCTCTCCAACGCTTCCGAAGCGATGGTGGGCAATGGCGAAGAAGCCAATCGCCAAAGCGCAGGCACCCCACACATTACGGTGACAACCGCGCATGACGGAGAGTATGCCTGCGTTGAGGTCCGCGACAATGGACCGGGCATCGCGCATGAGAACATGGACCGCATCCGTGAGCCCTTGTTCACGACCAAGAGCTTTGGCACCGGGCTTGGCCTTCCTGCCGTCGAACAGATCCTGACGCAGCACAATGGCAGACTCGAAATCGACTCCGAGCCTGGAAAATATGCGGCATTCAGGTTGGTGCTGCCGCTAGCGGTGCAAGAGAAAGCCTTTGCCTAGCCCAAGGCCTTCTGCAGGTTCTTGTCGACGGCGTCGATAAAGCCCTCGGTGGTCAGCCATTTCTGATCAGGGCCAACGAGGACGGCAAGGTCCTTCGTCATCTTGCCCTCCTCGATCGAGGTTACGGTCACCTTTTCCAGGGTTTCGGCGAATTTGCGCAGCTTGTCGTTGCCATCGAGCTTGGCGCGGTGCTTCAAGCCGCCGGTCCAGGCAAAGATCGAAGCAGCAGAGTTGGTTGATGTGGCCTTGCCTTCTTGATGGAGGCGGTAGTGACGGGTGACGGTGCCATGCGCGGCTTCGGCTTCCACAGTCTTGCCATCGGGCGTCATTAACACCGATGTCATCAGGCCGAGCGAGCCATAACCCTGCGCGACGAGATCAGACTGCACGTCGCCGTCATAGTTCTTGCAGGCCCAGACATAGCCGCCGGTCCATTTCATGGCAGAGGCCACCATGTCGTCGATCAGGCGATGTTCGTAGGTGATGCCTGCCTTCTCGAACTGAGCCTTGAATTCGGCTTCGTAGATCGCCTGGAAGATATCCTTGAAGCGGCCGTCATAGGCCTTGAGGATGGTGTTCTTGGTCGAGAGGTAGACCGGATAATTGCGGCTCAAGCCATAGTTCAGCGAAGCGCGGGCGAATTCCTTGATCGATTCATCAAGGTTGTACATCGCCATGGCCACGCCGGCGCCCGGCGCCTTGAACACTTCCTTCTCGATCACCTTGCCATCCTTGCCGGTAAATTTGATGGTCAGCGTGCCTTTGCCGGGGAAGGTGAAATCGGTGGCGCGGTACTGGTCGCCGAAGGCATGGCGGCCGATGATGATGGGCTTTGTCCAGCCCGGCACCAGGCGCGGCACATTCTGGCAGATGATCGGTTCACGGAAGATCACGCCACCCAGGATGTTGCGGATGGTACCATTCGGTGACTTCCACATCTGCTTCAGATTGAATTCCTTCACGCGGCCCTCGTCCGGCGTGATGGTGGCGCATTTGACACCCACGCCATATTTTTTGATCGCGTTGGCGCTGTCGATTGTGACCTGGTCATCAGTCTTGTCGCGGTTTTCGACCGAGAGATCGTAATAATGCAGGTCGATATCGAGATAGGGCAGAACCAGCTTCTTCTTGATCAGGTCCCAGATGATGCGCGTCATCTCATCGCCATCGAGTTCAACGACGGGGTTTGCAACCTTGATCTTGTCCATTGAAAAGCCTTCTGTGCTGGATTGTGCGGGTGCCTATAGCAGGGGCAGGGATACCCTGCAATTCTTAGGCATTTTGCCCTTACATTTTCGCAGGAATGGCAAATCTTCCTTGCCAGTTTTGCGGGGCTCACCTACGCAAGACGGACCAATCAGAGATATCTGCTCGTGTCCAATAAGGCCGTTCAACACAAGAAGAAGCCGGACATTGCTGACGCGAAGCAGCACGCCAAACCGCGTTTTGGATTTTTCAGCAAGCTTGGACCGGGGCTGATCACTGGTGCTGCCGATGACGATCCATCAGGCATCGCTACCTACTCGGTTGCGGGCGCGCAATTCGGTCTCTCTCTGCTTTGGACGGCGTGGTTCACCTGGCCACTGATGGCTTTCGTGCAGATGATGTGCGCGCGCATTGGCATGGTCACAGGCACGGGCCTGGCCGGTGCCCTGCGCCAGAAATTTCCCATGCCGGTGCTGATTGCATCCTGTGCCGCGCTTCTGGCCGCCAACAGCATCAATGTCGGTTCTGACCTTTCGGGCATGGCCGATGCGCTGGAACTTCTGACGGGCGTCAGCTCACACATCTATGTCGTGGTGTTGGGCGCCGGCATCGGCTGGGCCGTGATCCGTTTCCGGTATCACCAGATCGCTTCCATCCTGAAATGGCTGGCGCTGGTTCTGATGGCCTATATCGTGACCGGATTTTTGATCAAGCCGAACTGGGGCGATGTGCTTACCGCCTTTACCCATGTGAGCATTCCGTCCCATGGCGGATTGGCCACTGTCGTTGCCATCCTGGGGACCACCATCAGCCCTTATCTTTTCTTCTGGCAGGCGGCGCAGGAGGTGGAAGAAGAAAAAGCCATGGGCCGGCGCATGTTGAAGAGCAGGCAGGGCGCCACCAGCAAGGAAATCAAAGACCGTGTGTTCGATGTGGCGTTCGGCACCTTCGCTTCAAATGCGGTTATGTTTTTTGTCATCCTGTGCACGGGCCTGACGCTCAACGCTCACGGCGTGACCGAGATCACCAGCTCCAAACAGGTGGCTGAGGCGCTGCGCCCTCTGGCCGGTAACGCGGCAATGCTGTTGTACACGCTGGGTATCATCGGTGTCGGGCTTCTGGCCATTCCCACGCTTACCGGATCCGCCGCCTATGCGATCTCCGAGACGTTTCACTGGCGTGGGGGCCTGGATGAGAAGTGGCGACGAGCACGCGCCTTTTACAGCATCATCGCATTTTCCACGCTGGTGGGCATCGCGATGGACTACCTCAACATCAACCCGATCACCGGGCTGTTCTGGACGGCAATCCTCAACGGAATCTTGGCTCCGTTCCTCCTCGTGGGCATTCTATTGGTGGCGCGTGACAAGAAAATCATGCTTGGCCAACCCAGTTCGATCTTCAGCCAGGTGGTGGTTGGTATTACTTTGTTGCTGATGTTCGGTGCAGCGGCGGGAACTCTTTTCCTGTGATGCTTTGACAGGACGTTCCGGTCATGGCAGGGCAGGGCGATGAAGCCCGCTTCGCCTTCGGAAAATGCCCTCCATTATCCGGCCTATATCAAATACTTCATCAGCCGCACCTTCCACGCTTTCGCCCTGCAGATCGTCTCCACCGCGGTCGGCTGGCAAGTTTATGGGCTAACGCATCAGCCGATCTACCTCGCTTACATTGGCCTCGTCGTTTTTCTTCCGGTGCTGCTGCTGGTCATTCCGGCAGGCTATGCAGCGGATCATTTCAACCGTCGCCTTGTATCGGCCTTGTGCTTTGGGCTTGAAGGCATTGCGGCACTCGGCCTCGTCATCTTTTCGCTTGGCAGCCAGCAGATGATCTGGCCGGTGTTCGTCTATCTCGCGATGCTTGGCGTGGCCTCGGCCTTTGGCAATCCGGCAACATCCGCTTTGGTGCCCAACATCCTTTCAAAAGAAGCGCTGCCTCACGGCATTTCACTCAACTCCATGGCATGGCAGACAGCGGCCATCACCGGACCGGTGATTGGTGGCTTGCTCTACGGCATTGGCCCGGTGACGGCTTACGGCGTATCGTTCTTCATTCTGGTTTTGGGTGTCATCGCGATTGCGCTGATGGGGCATGTGAACCAGCACCGCAATGACCAGCGCGAAGGCGGGCTCAGGACCATGCTGGCAGGTTTCCACTTCATCAAGTCTGAGCCGATCGTGCTGGGTGCGATATCGCTTGACCTCTTTGCTGTGTTGCTGGGCGGTGCGGTGGCGCTCATGCCTATCTTCGCCAGCGACATCCTGCATCTCGACTCGGTGGGCCTTGGGCTTTTGCGCTCGTCTCCTGGCGTCGGAGCCGTGCTTGTGGCGCTGTGGCTGTCGAAATTTGGGATCAGGGACAGGGCGGGATATATTCTGTTCGTGGCCGTGGCGCTGTGTGGTGTGGCGATGGTGGTGTTTGGCTATTCAATGCTGCCCTGGCTTTCGATGGTGGCGCTCGCCTTTTATGGCGGTTTCGACATGATCAGCGTCTATGTGCGCGAAACGCTGATGCAGCTGTGGATCCCCGACCATGTGCGTGGCCGCGTCAACGCCGTGAACAATGTTTTCATCGGTGCCTCGAACCAGCTGGGCGAGGCGCGTGCCGGTTTTGTGGCGGCAGCACTTGGTGCTGTGCCTGCCGTGGTGATCGGCGGCTTCGGCACGATTGGTGTTGCCGTGCTGTGGAGCTGGATGTTCCCCAAGCTTCGCGACCAACGCAAGCTGGCGGGCAGGGAATAATGGCCGGCACCGATCACAGGCAGAAACACGATTTTGGCCCGGCGCCTTCAGTCGTGCTGGTCAATGCGCAACTGGGTGAGAACATTGGCATGGCGGCGCGCGCCATGGCCAATTTCGGTCTTACTGATTTGCTCCTGGTTGATCCGCGCGAGGGCTGGGACCGCGAGAAGGCGGAAGCGGCGGCGGCAGGCGCTGTCGAAACAGTGAAGGCCGCCAAGATCGAACCCATTCTGGCGGACGCGCTCAGGCCCTACAACTTTGTCTATGCGACCACGGCGCGGCCGCGCGGGATGACGAAGGATGTGATGACACCCGAGCAAGCCTCCGCCGATATGCACCAGCGGATCAAGGCGGGTCAAAAATTGGCCATTCTTTTCGGGCGAGAACGGTTCGGCCTGACCAATGACGAAGTGTCCCTCGCCGACGTGATCATCACTGCCCCTGTCAATCCGGCCTATGCGTCGCTCAACATCGCGCAAGCGGTGCTTTTGGTTGGCTATGAATGGTTCAAGCCGATTGCGCCATCACTCGGCATGGAAACACAGGAACTGCCAGCGCTGGACGGGCCTGGCCTGAAGATGCCGGATACGCGCCCCGCGACCAAAGATGAGCTTTTCGGTTTCTTCGCGCATATCGAGGGCGAACTGGCTGAAGCCGGATTTTTCAAGACCGATGACAAACGCCCCGGCATGATCCGCAACCTGCGCAATTTGTTTGCGCGCGCGCAGCCCACCGAGCAGGAGGTGCGCTCCCTTCGCGGCATTGTTTCGTCGCTGACACGCACCCATGAACGGCGCAAAAAATGACCAGCCCACGCATCCTGCTGTTTGATAGCGGCATGGGTGGCCTCACGGTGGCGCGGGCTGTTTCAAAACAGATCCCCGAAGCGCATCTCATTTATTCCGCCGACAATGCGGGATTTCCCTATGGGGCGTGGAAAGAGAAACCGCTGGTGGAACGCATCCGCCGCGTGGTGGGTGCCCTCATCGACCGCGCCAAACCTGATGTGGTGGTGGTGGCCTGCAACACGGCCTCGACGATTGCGATTGCCGATTTGCGCGCCCATTTCAAGGAACCGTTTGTGGGCACGGTGCCTGCGATCAAACCGGCGGCGGCGCAGTCCAAGAGCGGCATCATCGGCGTTCTGGCCACACCTGGCACGGTGAACCGCGAATACACACATTCGCTCATCCACACCTACGCCTATCACTGCAAGGTGTTCCTGCATGGTGCACCGCGCCTTGCTGAGATCGCCGAGCAGAAATTGCGTGGGCACCCCGTCAACATGGCAGAACTGGCTGATGAAGTGGCACCGGTGTTCCGCAAGCGCGATGGCGGGCGCACCGATGTGGTGGTGCTGGGCTGCACGCATTATCCGTTGCTCACGGAGGAGATCGCCGAGGTGGCGCCGTGGGATGTGACTTATATCGATCCGGCGCCCGCTATTGCGCGCCGTGTGGCTGATGTCGCGGAAGAGACTGTTCTGAAAGGTCCAGATGCGAAAGTCCCTGCGCACGGTACAGTGCTGCTGACCGCGGCGCGAAGCGAGACATCCGAGACCCTCGCCGCCTATGGCGCGATGGGATTTCCGAAGCACGAGATCATCGACCTTCCGGTGTAACGGTCAGACGGAGCAAACATGCGCGGCATTGATTTCACTTCACTCAACAGCATCATAACCGGCCTGATCGGGCTTGCGCTTGTCACGCTGATCGGCATGGGCGTGCGGCTGGTGATGACGATGACGATCCAGCAACGGCGCGAGCGGTTGAACCGCCAGATCAACGAGCGGCTGCGCACTTTGATTGCGGCCTACAAGACGCTGGGTGGTTCATTCACCGGCAATCTCGCCGTCGATCCGCGGCACCTGCGTGACATCCGCCGGGCCGACACAGTAAGCGCGGGAAGATGTCAGGGGCAATTGAAATCGACACCACGGAAGCAACTGATTCCGGCATTGATGCTGTGAGTGCCGACGTCAGCGATTTTGGCCGGGCACGCCGAATCCGCGATTCGGTTGAAGCAGCTTTGGCTGATATCATTCTTTTGGGCACAGAGGACCAGGTGCGCCTGGCAGAGCGTGCAGCGCGCGAATTGGTCGCCGGCCGTCCCGTGCATGTGCACGAACTTGTGGTTTCATTGCGCAACTTCATTCGTGATGCGCTGGACCTCGATCCCATTCCAATCGACATCAACATTCCGCACCAGGGTCCAGTGCGTCCTTCGAGTTCCGGCGGCGGGAAGGGCGCAAGTGGACGAGGCGGTAGCGACAACGAGCGCGGAGGCGCCGGCAAGGGCGGTGGAATGGGCATGGGTGGTGGAATGGGGATGGGCGCAGGCGCAGGCACTGGGCGGCGGCGCGGGTGCTTTGTTCGGCGGTCCTCATCCCACTGACGAAGACGATCATCACTGAACGCCTTCACACATGGAGGTGAATTCATTTGCCGTGGCCGCCCCCTTATTGTCGATTGAAGCGGGCGGAAAATGGAGGAACTCATGTCACTTCAGAAAATCCTTTCCACAATTGCCTTCGCAGTGGTCATAGGTGCGGCAGCACCTGTTGCGTCACGGGCCGAGACCATCGACGTGTACGACCATCATGGCGGCAGCGTTGCCGAATATAGCGCTCGCTGGTCGGCGCTCGCGGCACGCGGCGTCAATGTGCGCATCGTCGGCCCGTGCCAGTCGGCCTGCACGGTGCTGTTGAAATACATTCCCCGCAGCCGGATCTGTGTCATGCCGCAGGCAAGCTTCGGCTTCCACCAGGCGCATCTGCCGCAAATGACGGCCGTTCTGTGGAGCGGCTATGGCAGCGATATCCGCGCCTGGATCAATTCCCATGGCGGGCTAACCCCTGACCTCAAATGGATGGCGGCCCCCGATGTGTTCCGGTACTTCCATCGGTGCAAGGCCTGACGGAATTCCGGCCAGATTTGACATCCCGAAGCGTTTTGAGCACGAGAGCCGCCACCAAGGGGTTTGCCCCGCTTTTTGCTTGCCCGCGGCGCATCGGTTGCTGATCTGAGAGCTAGCCCTAATATCGGCGCATTGGTTGAGTTGCATGGTTCCTCTGCCGTTCTTAGCGGGGCCATTTTCGATGTTGCAGGCACTCGGACCTGATCTGTGGTTTGCCGATGGTGGACTGGTTTCCTTCTATGGGAGCGCCTATCCCACGCGCATGGCCGTGGTGCGATTGGAAGATGGCGGGCTTTGGCTCTGGTCTCCGGTCGCGCTTCGGCCAGAGTTAAAATCGGAGGTGCGCGCCTTGGGGCCGGTGAAACATCTCGTCAGCCCCAACAAGCTGCATCATCTTTTCCTTGGCGCATGGCAAGAAGCCTTTCCGCAAGCGCAGCTTTGGGGAACCCGTTCGACCATTGTGAAGTGCAAACAGCTCACCTTTTCGGGCATGCTCACCGATATCGCCCCACCGGCGTGGGCGGGCCAGATTGAGCAATATCATTTCACCAACTCACCCTTTCTTGATGAAATGATCTTCTTCCACCGCCTCTCCCAGACGGCCATCATTGCTGATCTGTCGCAAACCTTCAGCGAGATCTTCCCTAAGTCAGCACTGGCCTTGGTGGCTGCGCGTCATGGCCCATTGGTCGAAGATGGTTGAAGGATGGGGCTATCCGCCCATCGACTACCGCACCAGCTTTCGAAACCGCAAAACCGCACGGCCGAAAGTGCAAGCGCTAATCGCCGCCCATCCACAACATGTGCTTGTGGCACATGGGGAGGTCGTGCGCGAAGGGGGTGAGCAGTTCCTGCGCCGCGCCTTTTCCTGGCTGCTTTGAAGCCTGCCAAAAAGGCGGAGTCACCATGGACGGGACGCGGTGGTCGTGCTCGAGGCAGCCACTCCGACCCTGGTCTGTGCGCTGGGATCACGGCTGAAATTGTGGTCTATCTTTCGGCAACGAAGGGTTGAGCAACATTTGACATTCGGCTTTACCCCGGCTATCAGCCCCATCATCTAGCGGGTTTGACCCGCTTTTGCTTGCCCGTGGCGCGTCACCTGATGTGCCTGTCGGCCCCGAGAGGGGCAGAGGAGGGTGGGCTCCAACCCTAACCGGGGAGGAGCCGTAAAGTTTCGAGCTTGCTCGCGCCTTTGCGCCTTCATCCCATTTTGAGAGCTGTAAATGACAAAGCGTGCCAACGCCAAATACAAACTCGACCGCCGCCTCGGTGAAAATATCTGGGGCCGCCCGAAGAGCCCGGTCAACAAGCGCGAATACGGTCCCGGCCAGCACGGCCAGCGCCGCAAGGGCAAACTTTCCGACTATGGCACGCAGCTGCGCGCCAAGCAGAAGCTGCGCGGCTATTACGCCAACATCTCCGAGCGCCAGTTCAGCCGCTATTATGAAGAAGCGCTGCGCATGACGGGCGATTCCTCGGAAAACCTGATCGGCCTGCTCGAGAGCCGCATCGACACGGTGGTTTACCGTGCCAAGTTTGCCATCACCGTGTTTGCCGCCCGCCAGCTGGTGAGCCATGGCCATGTCAAGGTGAATGGCAAGCGCGTGACCATTCCTTCGATCCTTCTCAAGGCCGGTGACCAGATCGAGCTTTCGGCCAAGGCCGGTGACTTCCCGGTTGTTCTGGAGTCGCTTGCGTCGGCCGAACGTGACACGCCGGACTATATCGAAACCAACGGAAAGAGCACGGCCAAGCTGACGCGGGTTCCTTCGCTCGGCGATGTGCCGTATCCGGTGCAGATGCAACCGGCGCTGGTCGTCGAATATTATTCACGCTGATCGCCTTCGCGGTTATCTTTCAGGGCCCGCAGCAATGCGGGCCCTTCTCATTTGGAGCACCCCATGAACATCGATCCGCGTATCGCCGAGCTGGAAGTTCGCATCATGCATCATGAGAAAACGCTCACCGAGCTCAACGATGTGATTGCCGCGCAGTGGAAGAAGATCGACGCGCTGGAATTTCTGCTGAAGCGCACGCGCGAGGAAATGCAGAACCTCAGTCTCCGGCCTGAAGGCGAAGAGTCTCCGCCGCCGCACTATTGAGAGACGCGAGACTGGAAATCCCATCATGACAAACACCTTCGACAATTCTGATGCCCTGATGAAAAGCATGCTGGCGCTTGAGGCCTATTTCATCCTCGACACGCCGCCCGAGGAAGGCTTCGATGATGTGACACTCATTGCTTCTCAGGTTTGCAATACACCGGTGGCGCTGGTGAGTTTCGTCACCTTCGACCGGCAGTGGTTCAAGTCCACAGTGGGCTTTGATGGCTGCGAGACGCCGCTCAATGAGTTGGTGTGCAAGTTCGCCATGCATTCGTCCGGCCTGTTTGTCATTCCCGATCTCTCGCAGGACGAGCGCACCAAGGCCAACCCACTGGTGACAGCTGGCCCACAAATCCGGTTCTATGCCGGTGCGCCGCTGCGCGATACCCATGGCGTTCCTATCGGCTCGCTGTGCGTGATCGATGTGAAGCCACGCCCCGACGGCCTGACGCAGCAGCAGGGCGATGCGCTGATGGCTTTGGGCCGCCAGGTGATGACGCAGCTGGAGGCGCGCCGCGTGATGATGGCGCAGGTCCAGTCGAAGGACGCCGAGCATGCCCTCACCACAGTGAAGCTTGCCGAAGAGCAGCGGATCGGCCAATTGCGCGAACACTTCGTGGCAGTGCTGGGCCACGACCTTCGCAATCCGCTCGGCGCCGTTTCCTCCGGGCTGAAACTCCTTGGGCGGGAGAGCCTGTCAGACCGGGGCACACGCATCGCCGGGATGATGGCACAGAGTGTCACGCGCATGACCGAACTGATCGACAGCACGCTGGATTTCGCCCGTACGCGCATGGGCAGCGGGCTCCATGTCCGGCTGGATGCGGAGGCGCCGCTGCAGCCTGTGCTGGAGCAGGCGATCAACGAGCTCAAGGTCAAATGGCCGGAGCGCGACGTCAGCACTCATTTTGATCTCACCCAACCGGTGGCCTGCGACCGGGCACGGGTGGCGCAACTCCTTTCCAACCTGCTGGCCAATGCCTTTTCCCATGGCGATCCCGCCCAGCCCATCCAGGTGGAAGCCATAACCTCTCCCAGGCGTCTTCACGCTATCGGTGGCCAATGGCGGGCCGCCCATTCCGGCGGCCCAGATCGCCACGCTGTTCGAGCCGTTTTCCCAGGGCAAACAGAGTTCGGGAAACGGCCTGGGCCTAGGGCTCTATATCGCTTCCGAGATTGCCAAGTCACACGGCGGCAACCTGAAGGTGACTTCGAACGAAGCGCAGACGCGCTTTGTGTTTGAGATGCCGATCGGCAGCAAGACAGAGAACGCTGGCTGAGCATCTCAGCGCGGGAAACTTGCTTGCGCAATTGGTTCTTCTATAAGGCGCGGGCAGAGTCGGAGGTTTTCGCCATTATTCAGGCATCGGGCATAGGAAAAATCACCAAGATTTTGCGCGCCAAGGTTTACCAGCAGCGCGCCTTTTTTCTCGTGGGCGGAGTATTGGTTGGTCTGGTCTCGGTGGCGTTTGCCGAGCTGGGCGACATGGCGCAGAGTTTCTTTGCGAGCACCACACAGCGGTTTCCGTGGGCGGTGTGGTTCATGCCTCCAATCGGTTTTGCCGGTTCCGCCTATCTGGCGAAAAGATGGCTGCCACAGTCCACTGGCAGCGGCATCCCCCAGTCCATTGCCGCCTTGCAGACTCACAAGCTCTCCATCCGGCATGCATTGCTTTCGGGCAGGATTGCGATTGGCAAAATCGCCCTCACGCTTCTGGGCCTTGCTTGTGGCGCTTCCATCGGCCGCGAAGGGCCAACGGTACAGGTCGGAGCATCCATCATGCTGGCCTTTGGCGGCATCATGCACCGCCAGCAGAGGGGATTGATCCTGGCCGGCGCATCCGCCGGCATTGCCGCGGCTTTCAACGCGCCGCTGGCCGGGGTGGTTTTTGCAATCGAGGAACTTAGCCGGTCTTTCGAATCGCGGACCAGCGGATTGATCCTGACTGCAACCATTCTGGCCGGCCTAACAGCCACGCAGTTGAGCGGCAATTACAGTTATTTTGGCACATCAACCGGCAGTGTGGTGACGGGCTATGACTGGATCGCTCTTCTCGTGGTGAGCGTGCTGGGCGGCGCGCTGGGCGGATTGTTCAGCCGGTTGGTGGTGGCCTTCAATTTGAACCCGAGCCTCAAGTCCGTGCTGAGGCGAGACAAATACCCGATTGCCTTTGCCCTGCTGTGCGGGGTGGGAATTTCGCTTTGCGGATATTTGAGCATGGGTGCGACATTTGGGACCGGCTATCAGCAGGCTTTCAGCATCCTGCAGGAACATAAGTCCACGTCCTGGGTTTTTGTGGTTCTGAAGATGATTGCGACCGGGCTTTCCAGCATCAGCGGCATCCCAGGCGGGTTGTTTTCACCCTCGCTGGCGGTGGGGGCGGGCTTGGGAAACGTCGTATCCCAGTTTGTCCCCGTGATTGGTTCAACGCAGGTGGAATTGCTCGGCATGGCAGCCTACCTGACAGGCGTGGTGCAGGCGCCCATCACGTCCGTGGTCATCATGGCTGAAATGACGGACAACAATGGCATGGTGGTGCCTCTGCTGGTGTGCGCGCTGATCGCGGATTTCATCTCAAAGGGAATTCAACCCGTCAGCATCTATCACGCGCTTGCCGCCCCTTACTTGCAGGACTAGCTGAGAGCAACGGCAGACACCTAAAAAGAATCGCCCTCACTCGGCGGCGGCGTCGAGCAGCAGAACCCGATGCAATCGCCCAAAACCCAACGAGTTTCCAATTCCAAAAAGGGGGAGTAGGCTCTTTGACTTCAGCTCAAGCGGCTAAACACCACGTTCTTGGTCTCGAAAGTTCCAGCCATCCGCCCAGGAGCTGTGTGGTGAGACCAAAACAAATTCGTATGTGCAATGACCTTTTCGGGCGGCGGTGCTCCCCATTTCGTCTGGTCCTCGGTTGTATGTGCGTCGCTCACGAGCTTCGTGTCATACCCTCGAACTATGGCGCCATGCAAAGTCGAGATGACGCACGCATCGGTCTGTGCGCCAACAATAACAAGTCCTCCGACTTTTAGTGCCGACAACAGGGCCTCGAGCGAGGTGTCTTCGAAAGAGTCACCAAAGGACTTTTCGACAACAGTGTTCGGAATCCGCGGGACTTAACTCGCTGACAATCCTCCAATCATCAGTTCCCTTTTTAAGGTCAGAATCCAACCCAGATCACGGGAACTTTTTCCCGGCGAGCTTTTTTTACGAGGCCATCTATATTCGAGATGACTTGGTGCCTTGCATAAGCGTTCCTTACGACACCGTTCTGCATGTCGATGACGAGGAGTGCTATGTTCGGTCGATCGGCGAGTTTGGGCATACGTGCTCATTCCATGAAAGGTGCCGGATTTGCTGTTTTAACCTCTTCAACTGGCTTTTGCATAGCTTCGGGCAATCTCGCTAATGCGCAGGAACTCGCGATTGGTTACATCTCGCATCTTGCACAAAAGTAAAAGCAGGGTGCAATCTGGTTGAAGGCCGTTCGCTTTCACTCATCAGAGGTATCAGCTAGCATTGGCCCAGTTTGAGGAGTGGTGTCATGAAAAAATTTGCTTTAGCCCTAGTGATGTTCGTTCTCACTTTCGCGCGTGTGGCGCAGGCCGATGAGCGCTGGCAGACGCTGCCGGAGCCACCGCCGATCCAGAAGGCCGACAAGACCGGGTATGCCCCGGTCAACGGCATCCAGATGTATTATGCCGTTTACGGCTCGGGTGATCCGATCCTGCTCATTCACGGCGGGTTGGGTCATGCCGATATCTGGGCCAACCAGGTGGCGATCCTGTCGAAGACCAATACCGTCATTGTGGCCGACAGCCGCGGCCATGGCCGCTCGACGCGCAATGAACAGCCCTACGGCTATGACCTGATGTCGTCGGACTACCTGGCGCTGCTCGACTACCTGAAGGTCGACAAGGTCGACCTGATCGGCTGGAGCGATGGCGGCATCATCGGCATCGACATTGCGCTCAACCACCCGGAACGCCTGAAGCACCTGTTCGCGCAGGCCGCCAATGTGACGACCGACGGCGTCAACCCGGACGTGATGAACAACAAGACCTTCGCGGCCTATATCGACCGCATGGGCAGCGACTACAAGAAGATGTCGAAGACACCGGACCAGTATGACGCCTTTGTTGACCAGATCAGCAAGATGTGGGCGACGCAGCCGTCATGGACCAAGGAGCAGTTGGCCACCATCAAGGTGCCCACCGCCATCGTGGCGGGCGACCATGATGAGGCCATCCTTCGTCCGCATACGGACTATATCGCCGGTGCGATTCCCGGTGCCAAGGAAATCATTCTGCCCAACGCCAGCCACTTTGCCATGCTGCAGGACCCGGAAGGCTATACTAAAGCCGCCACGGATTTCTTCGCCGGCAAGTGACAATAAGCCGAGGAGGCGGTTCTGGCCGCTTCCTTCGCATTGGGCAGGAAGGTCCGGCCGAATTCGGCCACGGCAGCGCCGGCGAGAATAATGAGATCCGCGAGCAGCGCCTTGGCACTGGTGGCCTCATTAAAGAAACGCCAGCCAAACAGCGCGAAGCGTTGCGAATTTCTGTCGACGCCTGACTTGCGCAATTCTGCCGAATGATCCTCAGTTATCTCCCGGGTTTGCAGCACCTTCAATTCGACTTATCATGGCGCGAAGATGAATTCCTGGCGCAAGGAAAAGACGCAGGTTTGACCAGATCATTCAATACCTTAGGCAAACATATTGTTGTGGCTCTGATGTACGTGTCGCTCTTCCGTTTTTCCGAGGCGTTTCGTACAGCTGAGATCCATTCTTCACCATGGAATCCTGAAGTTGGTGTTGCTGCGCTGGCGGGCGCCATTTTGGGTCCCTGGGCCATACTCACGATCGGACTGTCGAATGTCATTTCGGGGCTCCTGTGGAGTGAGCCCCAATTTACAGTGTTGTTGCTCGGCACCTCTGTCACGACGGCAGTCGTCTATGTCGGCGGCGCCCATCTGATGAGGCACCATCGTTGGAGAGGCAATGAGAGTGCAATTCAAGATATCCTGAATTTTCTTTTTTACGCGGCAGCAACCACGCTCATCGTCGCCAGTTTGCGCCTTATTCTCTTCACTGTCGTTTATAAAATCACCATTCAGTATTACGCACCCTATGCCGTGACAAATGCGGTGGGCAATCTCATCGGCGTTTTGACAATTGCACCGCTGTATATCGCATTTGGAACCTGGCGCAGCGCGTCAAACTATCTTTACCCGCCTACGCCGACACGGTTGAGTGCAGTGCTGTGCGCAGTTGTTGCGGCATTTGTCGTCTTCGCGCTCCCGTGGACAGACGAATTCAAGTTCTTCTACTTGCTCTTTCCTCCGGTGCTGTTTTTGGCTGTGAAGGACGGTTTGAAGGGGGCAACCGTTGCAATTCTTCTCAGCGACCTGTTGATGGTGGGAATTCTATTCTCCCTGTCCTATGAGCCCTGGACTCTGACCGAACTGCAGATATTCATGATCACGCTGAGTGTTTGCGGTCTCGTGCTGGGTGCGGCGATCAGTGAGCGTGAGCAATATGCGAAGCGACTGGTCGAAAGTGCTGCGGCATTGCAGGACAGCCAGCGGACCCTGTTTCAGGCATCACGGCTTACCCTGGCGAACGCAGTGGCCGCCGCCCTGGCGCACGAACTCAATCAGCCTTTGGCCGCATCTCGAAACTACATACGCTCGATCAGCCTGCGCCTAAAGGAGCCGCGTGCGCCACGCAAAAAACTTCTTCCTCAAATCGAAGCCGCTGTCGGCGAAATTGACCGGGCGGCAAACATGATAAGGTCTACGCGAGAATTCCTGTCGCGATCAGGTGCGTCATTCGCCACACTTTCGGTGCGGGAGCTTATTTTGTCATGTGTCGCAATCGTCCAAGCTGGACTGGAACGCGACGGCATACAAATTGGAATAAGCGTAACTGAAGGTGATTTTCATGTTTCCGGGCATATGTCCCAACTTCAGCAAGTTTTGATCAGCTTGATCAGAAATTCGCAGGATGCACTTGCGTTCGCACAAACTCGCTCTCCGGTGATTGCGATTTCTGCTACTGATCTGTCGCGGCCAGGTTTTGTGGAATTTTCCGTGTCGGACAACGGGCCAGGCGTTCCAGCGTCCGTTCGTTCCAAGCTTTTCATCCCGCTGCAGTCTGATAAAGCTGAAGGCTTGGGCATCGGCCTGTCGGTTTCGAAGGCGATCGTGATTTCTCATGGCGGCGAAATATGGATCGACGAGGGCTTTTCCTCCGGGCTCGCTTTTCATTCACCCTGCCTTTGGCGAAGAACATTGATGAAAACTAAACCTCGTATTCTTATCATTGACGACGATGCTGCCATCCGAGCTTCTTTGGTCGTGCTACTGGAGGCCATGAAAATGAGCGCCTCCGCCGTCGAGAGTGCCAATGATGGCTTGTCATATCTCAGCCGTGAAATTTGCGACTGCATTCTGCTGGATGTTGCCATGCCAGAATTGGATGGAATTTCTGCGCTCAAGATTTTCAGAGCGGCACATCCGGACATCCCCATCGTCATGATAACGGGACACGGCGATGTCGCTTCCGCAGTGCAAGCCATGAAAGGCGGTGCGATCGATTTTCTGGAAAAGCCCGTCACCGATGAACAGCTCACGGAGGCATTGGGCCTGGCACTCAGGCGTGATCAGCAGGAACTGGCGGACGATCATGCCGATTTGCGGCGGAGGTTCGAGACGCTCACGCCACGGGAAAGACAAATAGCGCGCATGGTAGAGCGAGGACATTCGACCCTTTCCATAGCCGCCAATCTCGATATTTCACCGCGTACAGTGGACCACCATCGCGCAAATTTACTTGGGAAAATGCGGGCTACATCCCTCGCACAGCTTATGCGGATGCTTATGAGCGTGCCCGATATCAAGTGATAGAAGGACCCGCGAACCGGCGGGGGTGTTGAGGGGGTGCCGATCCGCAGGTCCTTCCTGGAGACTAGGAGATTGAAGGCTACTAGCATTTTGACCTTGGCATTGTCTGCCGGGCCCTCAAATAGGCATTGTCACCTATAGGGTTCACTGCCTTTCGTATGTCATTTCTTGATTTGCTTTTTTGCGGGAAAACCACATGGGATACGCATTGTCGTCGATTGTGAATCTTGAGGTCGGGTCTTTTGAAGCCCTGACCGTCTATGGCAACGGCATGTTGCCATACTATCGTCATGGGGATCTTCTGCTTGTGTCGAAGGACGCGTCTCTCAAAGTTGGTGACAGAGTGGTCGTGAAAACCAACCAGGGCAAGATGGTGGGGGGCGTTTTTGTCCATCGGGACAGGGATCAACTTGTGGTGTCTTCAGGTAACCGCAAGAAACCTGACGCAAGTCTCAAATTAAGCGATGTCAATTTTCTTGGGCGTGTGATGTGGGCGAGTCAGTGAATTTCATCGAATTTCAAACCCCTCATTGCAATGGAGGAGAGCAATGGCAGTCGTCAAAAGGCGATGAGCCATAAATTGCGGTGCGGACAGTGGCGCTTTCCGCACCGCAATGCCCCATAATTAGGCAAGTTTACCCATTTTCGAGAACATTCTCGAAGCGCAAAGTTCTGGAATTAACTGGAGAACGGTTTTGCTTCCAAGTCTGAAACATGGCGACGCCTTATTGCTCGGATTCGACGGAACGCTGGTTGAAGCGTCGAAATTGCCTGATGAAGTTTTTGTGCCGCCCGAACTTCCCGGCTTGTTGGCTCGCTGGTCTGATGCCTTGGAAGGCGCGCTCTGTGTTTTCACTGCCAGGAGCCTGAACGATATAAGACGCTTCATTCCAAAATGCGTCGACGTCTGTTCAGAACATGGTGGTGTGTTCGAGAGCCAAGGGACCAAAGAGGTACATGAACCCTCTTGGCCCATTGTCTGGGAGTTGGCGTTGGACCAGGTGGAGGACAGTCTCCCAGGCCTCATAGTTGACCGCAAACACTCATCGATTTCACTCGATTTTCGCCTGAATCCCTTAATTGAACCCAGGGTTATTTCCTTCGCTCAGCAACTGTGCAATCGCGGTCCGCATGGATTTCGTGTGGTGGCTTCTGACAAGGCCTTAGAGATCATGCGAACTGATACGGATCGGGGCCGGGCTGTACAAGATATCATGGCTCGACAGAGGTACGCGAATAAGAGGCCCATTTACGTGGGAAACAAGTCTTTTGATATTCCGGCCTTCAAAGTTGTTGCCCGTATGCAAGGCTTTCCCTTGCAGGTCGCTAACGCGTTTGGCGGGAGACCTTCAGCCGTGCTGTCGTGGTTGAAAACCAATAGCTTCAGCTTGGCCCAATAAGATCAAAATAACCGATAGTTGGCGGGACCGTCCCGGCCAAGGACAGCCAGTTCGCAATATTGCAGGACCCGGAAGGACACACCAAGGCCGCGACGGAATTCTTCGTAGGGAAGTAATCAGAAAAGGGAGGCGCTCAGGCCGCTTCCTTCGCGCCGCTGAAAAACGTGCGGCCGAATTCCGCCACCGCCACGCCAGCGAGAATGATGAGCCCCGCGAGCAGCGCCTTGGCGCTGGTGGCCTCATTGAAAAACAGCCAGCCGAAAAGCGCGATGCAAGGCGGGATCACATAGAGGGCAGCGCCCACCGATGACGGCGGCAGCAGGCCCGCCGCATAGTTCCACAGGTTGACGCTGAGCAGCGTGCCGATGAGGCTGAGGAACAGCAGCCCGGCGATGGCCTGGCGTGCTGAGGTTCATCGCGACGTGCAAGCGTCTGGCTGGTGAAGAAGCCCAGTGCCGGAAGCACGCACATGGCGGTGGTCCAGAGGGTCACTTTCAGAGGCCCATATTTCCTGATCAGCGGCTTGGCATAGACGACATAGACGGCCCAGGCAGGCGCAGGCCAGCAGCAACGCGATGCCGCCGAAGATCGGATTGGCGCCTGTGCCCTCGATGCCATCGGCGAAGAGATAGCAGTGCCGGCGAAAGGAAATGAGCAGGCCCAGGATCACGGCAGGTGACAGGCGCTCGACGCCGAGGGCGGCGGCGAGGGCGGCGATGATCAGCGGGTTTGTGGCATAGATCATGCCGCCGGCGCCGGCGCTGAGATTGGCGAAGCCGAAATTGGAGCCGACATAGTAGCCGAAGTTGCCGATCATCCCGACCAGCAGGAAGCGCGGCCAGTCGGCCCGGTCGACTTGCGCCCCTGTCCAGAAGAGGAGGGGCAAGCAGAAGGCCGCGTTGGTGAACATGCGGATGGCAACCGAGTCTGAACGGCCCGGTTTCCAGCGCGAAGGCGCGCACCACGGAGGGCGTGATGCTCCAGATGATGATGGCGGCGCAGAGGCCGAGGACGGCGAGGAGGCGGGGGTGAGTCACAGGGCCTGAATAGGGCCTGGGGCATGCGGCAGCAACGGGCGGGAGTTCCGATAGGGCGTGAATAGCGCTGTTTAGAGGTGAATAGACACGACTTATTGGCGCATATGCGCACCGATTATCGGCGAATAGACCCATGAGACATAACAAGAACACTCGCCAACGCAAGTGCCCTCGGCTATAAGCTTGGGCATGCTCACGGCCCTGTCCATCCGCGATATCGTGCTGATCGAAAAGCTTGATCTTGCCCTTGAAAATGGCCTGACCATTTTCACGCGGCGAGACCGGAGCGGGGAAATCCATCCTGCTGGATTCATTGGGTTTGGCGCTGGGTGCCCGCGGCGATTCCGCCCTTGTGCGTACCGGGCAGGCCAAGGGCAGTGTTGCTGCCTCGTTCGCGCTACCGAAGACACATGCAGCCCTTCAGCTTCTCGCCGAGCAAGACATTGATGCCGATGGCGAAATCATCATCCGTCGGATCCAGAATGCCGATGGGCCAAGCCGGGCCACGATCAATGACCAGCCTGTCAGCCTCAATCTGCTGCGGCAGGTGGCGGCCTTGCTGGTCGAACTTCACGGGCAGCATGCCGACCGCGCGCTTGGTGGATGTCGCCGAACACCGGCGTCTGCTTGATGCCTATGGTGGTTTGGATGATCAGGTGGAGAAGCTATCAAGCCTTTGGCGTTCCATGACGATCAGCTGCCGAGAATCTCAAGGAACACAAAGCCTTGATGGCAAAAGCTGAAGCTGAGCGTGAATATCTGGAACATGCGGTCGGCGAGCTGGCCGGGCTTTCACCAGAGGCCAATGAGGAGCAGCTCCTGGCCGACAAGCGCCAGATCATGATGCAGTCCGAGCAATATGTCTCGGCCATCGAGGAAGCCGAAATCGGCTCTCTCTGGCGAGATGAATGCCGAAGCGCGGCTCAATGCGGCGCTGCGCAAGCTGGAGCGTCGGAAGGATGCGTGCGGGCGGCCGGCTTGATGCCGTCTGCGTGGCGCTGGAGCGGGTGCTGGTGGAACAGAATGAAGCGCAACGGGCACTGAGTGATGCGCGGCGGCTGTTCGAGTTTGATCCCAAGGATCTGGAGCAATCCGAGGAGCGCCTGTTTGCGCTGCGCGGCGGCGGCGCGGAAATACAAATGCACGGTGGATCAGTTGGCAGAGAAGCACGAAGCCTTTGAGGCCGAGCTTCAGTCGATCACCGATGGCGGTGCCAAGCTGAAGCAGCTTGAAGCTGCGCATGCTGAAACCAAGACTGTCTATGAGAAGGCTGCCGATGCCTTGAGTGCCGCACGCCGCAAGGCCTCGAAGGCCTTGGACAAGGCCGTGCTGGCCGAATTGCCGGCGCTTAAGCTGGACAAGGCGCGGTTTGAAACGCAGATGGTCAGCGATGCGGCGAAGCCCGGTGCCGATGGCATTGACCGGGTGGAATTCGTGGTTGCTGCCAATCCGGGCACGCCGCTGCAGCCGTTGATGAAGGTGGCATCAGGTGGCGAACTGGCGCGCTTCATGCTGGCGCTGAAGGTGGTGCTGGCGGCCAAGGGATCGGCGCCGGTGCTGATCTTCGATGAAATCGATACGGGTGTGGGTGGTGCCGTGGCCGATGCGATTGGGCAGCGCCTGTCGCGCTTGGCCGAAAGGCCTGCAGGTGCTGGCGGTGACGCATTCGCCGCAGGTTGCCGCCAATGCCGCGCAACATCTGCTCATATCCAAGATGGAAGACGTGGGCGGCAAGCGGATGGTGACCCGCGTGCAGCCGCTGTCCGTCGCAAAGCCGCCGTGAAGAACTGGCGCGCATGCTGTCGGGCGCGTCGGTCACCGATGCCGCACGGGCGCAGGCCGATGAATTGCTGGCAGGGCCGGGCATGAGCCGGAAAGAAGCTGCCGAGGAACACGCGCGTCTTGCGGCCGAAATTGCGGCGCATGATCTGGCCTATCACCAGAATGATGCGCCGACGGTCAGCGATGCTGATTATGATAAGCTGAAGCTGCCGGCTTCTTGAACTCGAGCAGCAATATCCAACTCTGGCGAAGAATTCGGTTTCGCAAAAGGTGGGTGCTGCCCCTTCTGGAAAATTTGCCAAGGTGCAGCCATGCGGTGCCGATGCTTTCGCTTGGCAATGCCTTTGCCGATGAAGATGTCGAGGAATTTCTGGCACGCATGAAACGCTTCCTCGGCCTGCCGGCAGAGACGGAACTGGCCGGTGACGGCTGAGCCCAAGATCGACGGCCTGTCCATGTCGCTGCGCTATGAGAACCGGAAGCTGGTGCAGGCGGCGACGCGCGGCGATGGCGAGGAAGGCGAGAATGTCACCGCCAATATCAAGACGATCAAGGATGTGCCGCATGAGCTGCCGAAGTCGGCGCCCGGACCTGATCGAGGTGCGTGGCGAAATCTATATGTCCAACAAGCGATTTCCGGCGCTGAATGAGAAACTGATTCAAGAGGGCGAGAAGCCGCTGGCCAATCCGCGCAATGGTGCGGCAGGTTCGCTGCGCCAGCAGGATGTTTCGATCACCGCCTCACGCCCACTGAAATTCTTCGCCTATGCCTGGGGCGAGGCACCGAAGCTTCCTGCCGATACGCAATGGGGCGTGGTGCAGGCCTTCAAGTCTTGGGGCCTGCCGGTCAATCCGCTGATGGTGCTGTGCAAGATCGGGCGCGGAGCTGCTGGCGCATTATCACAAGATTGAAGCGATGCGCGCCGAGCCTGAGCTATGACATCGATGGCGTGGTCTATAAGCTCAATGACCTTGCCTTGCAGCAGCGCCTCGGCTTTCGTATCGCGCAGCCCGCGCTGGGCGATGGCGCACAAATTCTCCGCCGTGCAGGCAACCACAGTGCTTGAAGCCATCGACATTCAGGTGGGCCGCACCGGCGCGCTGACCCCGGTGGCGCGGCTGAAACCCGTCACTGTGGGTGGTGTGGTGGTATCCAATGCGACCTTGCACAACGAGGATGAAATCGCGCGCAAGGATGTGCGCGTCGGCGACACGGTGATCCTGCAACGTGCTGGCGATGTCATCCCGCAGATTGTCGGCGTGGCGGAGCGCGGCAAGGGAGCCAGTGCCTTACGAATTCCCGAACGATCTGCCCGGCCTGCGGCAGCCATGCCGAGCGCGAGGATCGTGGTTCCGGCAAAGCCGATGCGGTGCGGCGCTGCACTGGCGGCCTGATCTGCCCGGCGCAACGCGTCGAACGGCTCAAGCATTTCGCCTCGCGCAATGCCTTTGATATTGAAGGGCTGGGCGACAAGATCGTGCATGAATTCTACGACGAAGGCCTGATTGCGGCACCGCAGGATATTTTCACGCTGGCGGCGCGTGATACGCGGTCGAGCAAAAAGCTTGCCGAACGTGAAGGCTGGGGCGAGACCAGCGCGGCCAACCTGTTTGCGGCCATTGAAGCGCGGCGTGAGATTGCGCTCGACCGTTTCATCTATGCGCTTGGCATCCGGCATGTCGGTGAAACCACGGCGCGGGTGCTGGCGCGGCACTATGGATCTGCCGAGCACCTGCTGGAACAGATGAAAGTTGGCCGCTCTCACTCCAGACAATGACGCGCGGCATGAGCTGGATGCCATCGACGGTATTGGTGAGATTGTCGCCGAAGCCGTGATCGAATTCTTTGAGGAACCGCACAATCTCGAAATCTATGAGGCCTTGCTGAAGGAAGTCAGGCCGCAGCCTCTTGAGGCGGTTGCGACGTCATCACCCGTCGCCGGAAAGACAGTGGTGTTCACCGGCGCACTGGAAAAAATGACGCGCGAAGAGGCCAAGGCCATGGCCGAACGCCTCGGTGCCAAGGTGGCGGGCAGCGTTTCCAAAAAGACTGACATATTGATTGCGGGGCCAGGCGCTGGTTCCAAGCTCAAGGATGCCGAGAAGCATGGTGTGAAAGTGATCGACGAGCCTGGCTGGTTTGAACTCGTAGGCAGGACGGATTGACCAGGTCTGACTTCTCCTCCTCCTTCCGCCAGGGCTTCAAGGACATCTCGCCAATCATGGTGGCCTATGTGCCAATTGGCTTGTTGTGGGGTACGCTAGCAGCGGGCAAGGGCTTTTCGGCCCTCGAAGCGATGCTCACCAGCGTTCTGATTTATGCCGGTGCGTCGCAATTTGTCGCCGTTGACATGTGGCGTGATCCGGCACCGGCGCTGTTGTTGACAGTGACGGCGCTCGTGGTGAACCTCAGACATTTTCTGATGTCGGCTTCACTGTCGCGCCACATTGGAGAAATCCCGAAAGATCTGGCGCTATGCTTTGATCTATATCCTGACCGATGAAAGCTGGGCGATGGCCGAGCGCAGGGCTCAGAGCGGGCCTCTGTCCTTTGGCTATATGCTGGGCTCATCCATCTTTCTCTGGCCCACCTGGTTTTTAACCTCGGCCATTGGTGCGGCGCTGGGCCAGAGTTTGGGCGATCCCGCCGCCTTCGGACTCGACTTCGCATTCTCCGCGATCTTCATCACCATCCTGATGGGTTTCTGGAAAGGACCACGAACCGGAATGGTCATCATCGCCAGTGGCCTTGCTGCGGTGGCTGCCAAGTTCTGGTTGCCAGGGGCATGGTTCATCATGGCGGGTGGCATTGCCGGTGTTGCCGTTGCAGCAGCACTCTACAAGGAGGGCGAGGCATGAGCACGCTCTTTGCACTGCATTGGCCTTGGGCCCTGGCCATCCTGGGCATGGCGCTGGCGACCTATGCCACGCGCGTCTCTGGCCTCTTGCTGATGAATGGCATGGCAGTCGAAGGGCGGCTCAAGGCGGCGCTTGATGCCGTGCCCGTGTCGGTCATGATGGCGGTGATCACGCCGGCTGTGCTGATGACCGGATGGGCCGAAAGCCTCTCTGCCTTGATCGTGGCGGTGTGTGGCTATTTCAGAATGCCACTGCTTGCCAACATCGTCATTGGCATGGTGAGCGTGGTGCTGCTGCGCCGCTTATTGAACGGGTAGCGTTCCGTTCGCAGACAGCGCAAAGGCTGATGACTTCACATGAAGCAAAGCTGCGCCCTTGTGATCGAGAAAGTTTTTCACCACGGCCTCGATGTCATCGCCCAAATTCAACTCAAACGCTTCCACGCCGAAGGTCTTTGCCCAGGCGGTGAAGTCCGGGTTGACCAGTTTGGTGCCCGACACGCGGCCGGGATATTCGCGTTCCTGATGGGTGCGGATGGTGCCGTAGATGCTGTTGTTCGAAAGAACGATCTTGGGTGTTGCGCCAAAGGCTATGGCTGTGGCCAGCTCATTGCCCGTCATCAGGATGCCGCCGTCGCCGACAAAGCAGATGACCGTACGCGCGGGATCATTGAGTGAAGCGGCAACGGCCGAAGGTACGCCGAAGCCCATGGCACCGACGACCGCACCGAGCAGCAGATTCTGGGGTGTCATTTTCCAATAGCGGTGCGGCCATGTTGTCATGTTGCCAGCGTCCATGGTGATGACGGCGTTGGCAGGCGCCAGCTTGGCCAGCGCCACGGTGACGGCGCCGAAATCAACACCATCGGTAGGATTTGGCGAGGTGAAGATTTGGGCATTTGAAGTTGCACCGTGTACGGACGAAATCCAGCGCTCGCGCGTGGCGGTGGCGACAATCGTTTGCGTCGCAAGACTGGCTAGGAAAGCGGCCGGATCAGCAACGATGCCCAAGTCGGGCCTGATGACGCGGCCGATGGGCCGGCTATCCGGATAGATGTGAATCAATTTCTGCTTGGGCTGCGGCGCTCCGGGGAAGGTGAAACCTAGGGAAGCCGGATCGCCGAGACGCGTTCCAATGGCGAGAATGAGATCGGACTGAGCAAGTGCTTCGCGCTGGCCCTTGGTTGTGCCAAATCCGGTATGGCCCGCGTAGAGATCGGACGTGTTGTCGAAGACGTCTTGCGATTTCCAGGTGACCGCCACGGGAACGCGCTGCGCGGCAGCGAAATGAGCGAGCGCCTCCGAGCCCCTGGTTCCGCGCAGCATCGAACCTGCCAGTACAATCGGGCGTTCCGCATGTTTCAGCAGTGCCTGCACTTCTTCGACCAGAGCCGCCGGAGCATCAAGGCTTGGCAACGGATAAGCCAGCACCTGCGGATTTGGCACTTCATCGTGCAGCATGTCCTCAGGCAGCGACAGCACCACCGGACCGCGCACGCCTTCAGCCGCGAGACGGAAGGCACGGGGCATCATTTCCGGCAAGCGCGTGGCATCTGCGAGTTCAAAGACGCCTTTGGTGGTGCTGCCAAAAAAGGCGCCATAATCCATTTCCTGGAAGACGTGGCGATATTTTTCTTCGCGTGAAACCTGGCCGACAAGAAGGATCAGCGGAATGCCGTCCTGCTCAGCCATGTGGACTGCAATTGAAGCGTTGGTGGCGCCAGGGCCACGGCTGACCATGGCGACCGCGGGGCGGCCCGTCATCTTGGCTTCGGCCACCGCCATGAAGCCGGCACCACCTTCGTGGCGGCAGACGATCACATCAATGCCGCTGTCATAGAGGGCATCCAGCAAGGCAAGATAGGATTCGCCCGGCACGCAGTAGACCCGCTTGATGCCGTGGGCCTTGAAGCTTTCAACCATGAAATCAGCAGCGCGCAACGGAAATCCTCCTGTTGGGGGCCTTATTGCGGTTCAACGCTGCTTTGTCGAGCGCCCAGCAGGGCGCTGCTTAACGCTCGGTGTGGCCGGTCAGGGTGTCGCGGTTATGCCCTGGCCCTGGGCCTTCTTGTACCACTCCGCTGCCTTGGCCGGGTCAGCCTGAAGGCCCTCGATCTTCATCTGGGCAAAGATCTTCGGATCATAGGTGCGGGCCACGCCATAGGAGCCTTGGCCGTTCCCCATCGTCGATGCCTGCATGTAATACTGGCGAGCCGAAAGGAGATCACCCTGGCTCATCAGGCCGTCTGCCTTGGCCACCAGATCAGAACCTGGCGAAGGTGCGGCAACCGGGGGCGCAATGGGCTGAGGCAGAGGCTGAGCTGCGGTGCTGGCCACAACCTGGTTGGGCTGCGTTGGCATTGAGCCGAGAGCCGGCTGGCTGATCGTTGAGCCACCCATCATGTCCGGCGGAGCCGAGGCTGGAGTAATCTGCACATCAGAGAGTTCAACGCTCATGCGCTGTGCTGGTGCAGCGAGGTCGCCTGAGGTTTGCTCGACCGCAGCGACCTGGAGATCAAGCTGGGGTTTATCGGACTGCGGAACGACGAGTTTGAGTCCATCCAGTTCGGGTGCCTTCACCACCCAACGGCCCTCATCGGTCTGATGCCCTGCGGTGAGATAGGCAGAAGGCGGTAGACCGGAGATGGCAATATCCACGGGCTGGTTGTCACTGCCGGATTGAGCGGCGAGTGACAGCGGGATCATGCTGTTCAACGAACCATGGGCGTCATTGACCGAAAGGGAAGCGATCGCGACCGGCTTTTTCTCAATCGTCGATTCACCTGAAGGAGCGACCACGGCCGGAACCGAAGCGACAGCTTCCGGCGCTGCTGGCGCAAGCAGGCCGGCGGTTACTGCGCGCGCATTGTGCCATTGCTGATCTGCAAATTGCATGAGCATGTCTTTTTGCGCGAAGCCAAAGCCGATGCCACTGCCCACGATCATGGCGCTCGCAGCATACAGCGCGAGACGGCTAAAGTTGCGGCGGCGTGGAGCGGGTGGTGCCATCGCATGTGATTCATAGCCATCATGAAGCGCTTCGTTATGACGCGCCACCTGGGCGGCACTAATCGATGCGATCTGGCGACGCGGCCGCACTGGAGCTTCGACGGGCGCTTCATGATGCGTGTAGTCCGGTTCGTGTTCCTGCTCGGGCTGGTTATTTTGAAGGTCGTTGGCCGGTTCATCGTAGAGACGCTGCGCGGCGCGGAACTTCTGTTCCAGGCGCTGGCGATAGCTCTGGATTTCTTCGTCCTCGGCCTTGCGCTGCGCTTCCTGGTTCTGCATGCGCTCGCGGTAACGGGCGATGAGGCTATCCTGCTTCAGATCAAGACGCTGTGAGAAGCGGCTTCCGGCAGGCTGTTCCTTGACTACTTCCTCTGTTGTCTGATTTTCAGTTTTCTGGGTGTCATCGAGACGGGCAGGGGAATAGCTCATGGTGTGGCTCCTGTCGGTGTAACGGTGATCGAGGCCGGCAAACTCTTGACGAGCGAAGCGGCGTTAGCTTCGCGAGTCCAGCCGGAGACATCCTGTTTCAGCAGATTTTGCGAATCGGCTGACTGGCGGAAGAATTCGTTTTCAAATGTCTTGAGAGCCTTGCCCTGGTCTGGAGACAGATTGGCCTCATTCACGGCAAGGATGAGATCGGTGGAGACCGAATCAACTTGCTGGTTGCCGGTGATCAGGCCGGGCACATCAGCCGCTGAAAGGCTGATCTTCTTATAAGTGCTTTCCAGATCGGTTGGCAGCACCAATGTCAGCACATGATAGTTGTTCCCGAGCTTATCGAGATTGGACGGGGTGCCAACCACGAGTGCGGCGTCAGCCTTGCCCTGAGTCAGTGCATCAATAGCGCCTTCCTGGGCTGAGGCAACGCGAAGGAAGGGGACCTCCATGGCGCCGAGCAGCAATTCGCCAGCTGCAAAGGAGGCGGTATCAGCCGGACCAGTCGCAATCTTCTTGCCAGCGAGTGCCGTGACATTGGCGATGGAGCGCTTGGCAATCAAAGCAACCGGCAGCGGCTTGATCGCGCTGACATAACTGAATTTGGGATTGTCTGTGCCGAGCAGGTTCTGCATCTTGGCATAGGCAAGGGTATCGGCACTGACGAGGGCGGCATTCATGCCAGAAAACTGCTGAAGATCCTGCATGCTCTGCAAGCTGCCGTGTCCCAGCACCGGAAGGATGCGCAAACCCTGCTCATGGTCCATCGCGCGCGCCAAAGTGGCGGCTTCAGGAAGCCATGAGGGCTCACCCACCATGATGGTGAATGGTGTTTCGGCAGATGCTGTAACGCTGACTAACGCGACCCCCGCGATACTCAAACTGGCGAGAAGCATTCTCATGCCAGACCCCTCCTCAAACAACTAACCCAGCTCCCCTTTCACCCCACCTGTGGCGTTAAGGCAACTGCCAAGAGTTTTCTTAATGGATTGTGGCGATCTGCGGGCAGAACAGAGGTGAGGTTGCGACATTAACCAAAAAGGCCCCCAAATTGCTCACCGGCTGACAATTGACTGATAAATCCGGGGATTTGGGCCGTCATAGACCGTCAAAGGCCGAATTAAAATGTTGTTTTCAGCCTGTTCAATGCACTGTGCGACCCAGCCTGGCGCACGCCCTGCGGCAAAAATCGGCACGAACATGTCCTGCGGAATGCCGTGTAAATAATAAATGACTCCCGCGTAGAAATCGACATTCACGTTTACACCAAAGCGGGCATAGGGCTTCATCGCTTCGGTGACAGCCTGGAGGATTTCATACCATTTGGGCTGACCCATCGCTGCAGAGAGCTTTTCCACACCTTCGCGGAGGTGGCGGGCGCGCGGATCCTCGGTGCGATAGACTCGGTGGCCAAAGCCGGTGACGGCTTCGCCTGCGGCACGCTTGGCCTTGACATAGGTGGCGGCGTTTTCTGGCGAGCCGATTTCCTGTGCCATCTTCATGACGTCTTCCGCAGCACCACCATGGGCCGCACCGGAAAGGGCAGCTATGGCGGCCGTCATGGCGGCGTGGAGATCGCCTTCTGTGCTGATGACGACCCGAGCGGCAAAAGTGGAAGCATTGGAGCCGTGTTCTGCATGAAGAATCATGTCGCGGTCCATCAACTGGGCTGTATCGGTTGATGGCTTGTGGCCGGTCATCATCCAAAGAAAGTTGGCAGCCTGAGAAAGCGAGCCGTCGGGTTGAGGCGCGGGTTTGCCCGCACGCAAGGCATTGTGGGTGGCAATGAGAACGGGGATCTGCGCGGTCAATCTGGTGCCTTTGTCGCGCATTGCTTCGGAAGAGGATTCGTGACGCTGCGGATCGAAGGCCGCCAGAGCCGAGACGGCGGTGCGCAGCACGTCCATCGGATGGGCGTCTTTGAGGGAGGTAATGAGGGAGGTTACCTCGGCGGGCAACTCTCGGGCCGCCTTCAGTGCCTCTATCGAAAGTGTTGAGCTCGTCCGCCTTCGGCAACTCGCCATGGATGAGGAGAAAAGACACTTCCTCAAATGTCGATTTCTGGGCGAGGTCATGGATCGAATAGCCGCGATAGGTGAGGGTACCGGCCTTGCCGTCGATATCGCTGGTGCCCGAACGTTCGAAATAAACGCCTTTCAGGCCACGGTGGATTTCAATTTTCTGTTCGTCTGGCATTCTTTGTTCCGCGGAGCTGTGGCACACAGTTAAATGATGTCGGAAGTCATTGAGCAGGCCAAGAGCAGGATCAAGGGCCAGAAACTGAAGCTCGTCATGCCAGAGGGCGACGGATGCGCGCATCGATGCCGCGGCTGAAATCCTGCGTGAGCAAAGGCTGGCCGAGCCCATCCTGTTTGGCGCAATTCCAAAACCCTCGGCGCGGGCCGTGGCACGTCTCGTGGCCCAGCGCCCTAAGCTGACACCGGCCTTGGCCGAGAAGCTCTCACGAAGCCACTGTATGCCGGGCAGCGCTCTTGTTGCCGACGGGCGGCGCATGCCATGCTGGCTGGTGTTGCGCAATCCGACAGCGCGTGTCATCGAGGCTGCCTTGATTGTGGTTGGTCTGGCACCCGGCATCGCCACGCCCTCAAGCTTTTTCCTGATGGAATGGCCTGATCAGAGACTGGTCTTTGCGGATTGCGCGGTCAACATTCAGCCCACGGCAGCAGAGCTTGCAGATATTGCCATTGCCTCCGCCCGCAGCGCGCAAAATTTGCTGGGTGATGCGCGGGTGGCGCTGCTGTCATTCTCGACCAAGGGTTCTGGAAAACATGCTGACGCCGACAAGGTGATTGAGGCCTTGGCGCTGGCGAGGGCCAAGGCGCCGGGTCTGCATATCGACGGCGAGCTTCAGGGGGATGCCGCGCTTTCCGAAAGTATTGCGGGGCGGAAAGTGCCGGGTGGGAGCGCGGTGGCTGGAAAGGCCAATGTGCTGGTTTTCCCAGATCTCGATGCCGGCAACATTGCCTACAAGCTGGCGCAATATCTCGGCGGCGCCAAAGCGATTGGCCCCGTGTTGCAGGGTTTTGCCAAGCCCGTCTCGGATCTTTCACGAGGGGCATCGGTTTCAGACATTGTTGACACCGCAGCCCTGCTGCTCGCATCGGTGTCTTGACCTTGTCATTCCCCCGGGCCAGATGAGATCGCATGAGTTATTCGGCCATTGAAACCCGCCACAAAACGGTAGGCGTGAAGGTAGGTCACGTCTTAGTGGGCGGTGACACGCCCGTAGTCGTCCAATCCATGACCAATACCGACACGGCTGACGTCGAAGCCACGGCGCGGCAGATTGCCGAATTGGCGCGGGCAGGCAGCGAATTGGTGCGCATTACGGTTGACCGTGAGGAAAGCGCGGCTGCTGTTCCGCATATTGCAGAGAAGATTGCCAAGATGAAGGTCAACGTGCCGATTGTCGGCGACTTTCACTACAACGGCCACCTCCTGCTGACGCAATATCCCGACTGCGCCGCAGCACTTGAGAAATACCGCATCAATCCTGGCAATGTCGGCTTCAAGGACAAGAAGGACCGCAACTTCGCCACCATGATTGAAGTGGCGATGAAGCATGGCAAGGCGGTGCGTATCGGTGTGAACTGGGGTTCGCTCGACCAGGCCATGCTGGCTGCGTTGATGGATGAGAATGCCAAGTCAACCACACCCAAAGATGCGCGCGAAGTGATGCATGAGGCGATCGTGCAGTCTGGCCTGTCGTCCGCCGCTTATGCCGAAGAGTTGGGCCTGGGACGTGACCGCATCATCATCTCTGCCAAATGTTCGGAAGTTCAGGACCTCATCGCCGTCTACCGCATGCTGGCCGCGCGCAGTGACTACGCCCTGCATCTTGGCCTGACCGAAGCAGGCATGGGATCGAAAGGGATCGTGGCTTCGACCGCTGCGCTTTCCGTGCTGCTGCAGCAAGGCATTGGTGACACCATCCGCATTTCGCTGACACCGGAGCCGGGCGGTGACCGCACACGCGAGGTGATCGTGGCGCAGGAAATCCTGCAGACCATGGGGCTTCGCGCCTTCGCGCCGATGGTGATTGCCTGCCCGGGTTGCGGTCGCACAACTTCAACCGTGTTTCAGGAACTGGCACGCGACATCCAGACCTATGTCCGCGGCCGGATGCCGGAATGGCGGGTTCAATATCCCGGATTCGAAACGTTGCAGCTCGCCGTCATGGGCTGCATCGTCAATGGGCCCGGCGAGAGCAAGCATGCTGATATCGGCATTTCACTGCCGGGCACGGGCGAACTTCCTTCTGCACCTGTCTATATCGATGGCAAGAAGGTGAAGACTCTGCGGGGCGAAAACATCGCGACGCAGTTTCAAAGCATCGTTGAGGAATATGTCTCGACCCGCTGGGGCTGACGTTCCTATTTCGCAGCTATGGCCACGGCCGCCGCACCCATTGCACAGGCACTGGACCGATTGGCAATCTTGATGGCGCGCGGACTTTTCAGCAACCGGCGCGCCCACGTTGCTGCCGTGACCCAGCTCAAATCCGTGAAGGCCATGACGCAAAGGCAGGTGACAGCAAGTTTGACCGCATCAAGCGTCGTCAAAGTCTGCAGGTTGATGAGAGAAGGCAACAGAGCGAGATAGAATAGCGCGATCTTGGGATTGCCGATGGTCAACGACAGTCCCGTGGCAAAGAGTTTCCAGTGCGAGCGCGCCACGGGCAGTTCCTTGCCATCCGGATTGACGGGCGCGTGCCACATTTTCCATGCGAGATAGAGCAGATAGGTCACACCGCCAATCTTGATGACCGCCAGTACGAGAAATAGTTTTTGGGCAACAATGCCAAGGCCCAGAATGGCGGCGAGAAGCCATCCCACTTCGCCGATCCACATGGCTAGCAGAAAAGGCAGCACACTAGCTGGGCCGGCGCTGATTACACGCGCCACTAGAGCCGCAATAGATGGGCCGGGTGAGCCTGCATTCACAAGAAGGGCAAGGGCAAAAATCATCAGAGCAGCAGTTGTCATGTGTGCCTCATCTATTTCTGGCGCGTGATGATGAAGTCGGCGGCGGCGCGCAGGTTGTCTCCCTCCGCGCCATAACGCGACAACGCACGTTTTGCTTCATCCACCAGACTGGCTGCTTGTCTCTTGGCGCCATCCAATCCGAAGAAATCAACAAAGGTTGCCTTGCCCTTAGTTTTGTCTTTCTGCGTGGCTTTGCCAAGTGCTGCGCTACTCGACTCCACATCGAGGATATCATCGGCAATCTGGAAGGCTAGGCCTATATGGCCCGCGTAGGTTTGCAGAGCCGCCATATCAGCCTTCGCCATCAATGGGCCTGCGGTGCAGGCAAATTCAAATAGGGCACCTGTTTTCATGTGTTGCATCGCTGTAATGGCTTCGAGCGATGCAAATCCTCTGGTCTCTGCTTCCATGTCCAACATCTGCCCGCCGACCATTCCGGAAGGACCGGCGGCTTTTGCCAATGCGGCAATGAGGGCAGGGTATTCGCCTGCATGCGCCAGCACTTCGAAAGCCAGTGTCAGAAGCCCATCACCGGCGAGGATAGCGGTGGCTTCATCAAACTTTTTGTGTGTCGTCGGCTGGCCCCGGCGCAGGTCATCATCGTCCATCGCGGGCAAGTCGTCATGCACCAGCGAGTAGCAGTGAATCATCTCGAGTGCGGCGGCCACAGTGAGCGCGCGCTCGGCAGGAACGCTGTGTAACTTTGCACTTTCCAGCACAAAAAAGGGTCGAAGCCGTTTGCCTTGTCCGAGTGCCGCATAACGCATCGCCTCTTGCAGGCGATTTGCTGCCCGCTGCGGAATCAGATCGGAAAGCCTGGCCTCGATTCGCCCTGCGCAAGCAGCCAGCGCTGTTTCAAATGTCGATGCGGCAATCAATTAAGCAGTCTCTCACGGCAGCATTCCAGCAGGCCATCTAATGACGTAAGAGGCACTAATGGGGTTTGGTGGGAAATTCAAAGCATTTTGGAATGATGGGCCGCGCTGGCTGGTATGGATCAAGCGCATTGCCGCCATTCTTGTTGCCTGGCCGCTTGTCATGACGCTGGTCTATGGTGTTGTGCCCGTGCCGATTTCCAATGTGATGGTCCTGCGCCTGTTTTCAGGAAACGGACTTCACAAAGATTGGGTCTCTCTCGACCAGATGTCACCGGATTTGCCGCGCGCCGTGATTGCTTCGGAAGACCAGCGTTTTTGCAGCCATCACGGCGTCGATTGGGTCGAGTTTGATGATGCGATGGACGGCGGTGACGAAGCCCCGCGGCGCGGCGCTTCCACCATCTCGATGCAGACGGCCAAAAACCTGTTTCTCTGGGACGGGCGCAGCTTCATTCGCAAGGGACTGGAAATGCCGCTTGCGTTCTACATGGATGCGATCTGGACGAAGCGCCGGATGCTGGAAGTGTATCTAAACATTGTGGAATGGGGGCCGGGCATCTATGGCGCAGAGGCGGCGGCCCAGCACCATTTTGGGAAACCGGCGGCCAAATTGACACGCAGGGAGGCAGCGCTGCTGGCGGCGGTGCTGCCTAATCCGATCAAAAGGGATGCGGCGAAGCCCTCCGCCAAGGTGCGGGCAGTGGCGTCGCGAATCCAGCTGCGGGCGCTGGGAATGGGGCCCTATCTGACTTGCATCAACCAGAATCCCAAGCTATAGAGCGCCCAACGAATGCGGGCGGTGATCGCCCTTTTATTTTTACCATTTGATTTCAGAGGTTTAGACATGGCCGTTCCACGCAAAAAGATGACCAAGAGCCGCATTGGAATGCGCCGTTCTGGCCAGAAGATGCAGACCGTCACCTGGGTTGAAGACAAGAAGTCCGGCGAATTGCGCCGCCCGCACCACATCGACCTGAAGTCCGGCACCTATCGTGGCCGCCAGGTTTTTGAGGTCAAGAGCGAGTCTTAAGAGCCCTTATTCCGCTCTAAATGCGCTCATAATCGCTCCATTATCATCCATTCAGTGCCCCTAATGGGCCTTATATGAATCCAGGCCGGCGCCATGCCGGCCTTTTGTTTTGGTGTTAACCATCAGCCCCCGCACTGGCCCCAGCCTTGCTTCTGAGAGTTCATGGTCGCCAGTGTGGGTCATGGGTTGCGTCTGGATGTGGTGCGCGGTGCGCCCGATGCCACGCGGCTTTCCGCCTGGGCTTCACTCGTGACCGCCGCGCGCGAGCCATCGGGCTTCTCGCTCCCTGAATTTGCCATTCCCCATTTCGAGCTGGATCGCGATGCTTCCCTTGCCGCTGTCATGGGCGAACAGGGCAGCCTGTTCTCGCTGCCATACTGTCCGGGCCGCCTCCATCACGCGAGCCTTGCCTCGGACCTGATTGCTGCCGGCCTTCCACATATTGATGGCAAGTGCCTGCCTCTGGCGGTCAATGCCTTCCTGCGCAATCTCGACCGGCCCTTCCTGTTCAAGTCCATTCCAGTGGAAAGTGCCTTCTTCCGCGAATTGCAGATGGCCTCACCACGATTCCATGTGTTGCGGCGCTGGGAACGCGCGGCGTTGCGTGTCACGGGCAGTTATGAAGTCTGGCTGGCCAGGAATTTCGATCACAAGCGCCGCAAGGAATTGAAACGGCTGCGCAACCGGCTTGCCGAGCAGGGCACCGTTGAGATGCGCTCGATCTCATCGGGTGATGATGTGACGAGCTTCGTGGCAACGTTCCTTGAACTCGAAGCCAAGGGCTGGAAGGGCAAGCGGGGCACCGCGCTTCAACTGCAAGCCAAACAGGCGCGTCTGTTCCAGCAGGTGTGCGAAGGCTTGCATGCCAATGACCGGCTGCGCTTCTGGTCACTGATGCTGGACGGCAGGCCGGTTGCCGCGCTGTTCGGCATGGTGGAAGGCGATCAAGCCTGGCTGGTGAAAACGGCTTACGATGAATCTTTCGCCCGGTTCTCGCCGGGTGTGTTGCTGCTGATGGAGGTGACCGAACAGCTCTTTGCCGATGGCAAAGTGAGGTTGGCCGATTCCTGCGCCATGCCGGGCCATCCGATGATCGAGCGCATCTGGCGTGACCGACTGGATTTTGCCGACGTGCTAGTTGCTCCGGCGCAGGTTTCAGCGCTGGCCTTCAAGTCTGTGCGGACAGGGCTAGACCTGCACAGCAACGCGCGTGGGCTGGCGAAGAAACTCTTTTATGGGCTGACAGGCCGAAAGCTATCCTGAGTTCACGCCAGATTGGCGAGGCGCTCCACCAGCAGATCAAAGAAGGCTTCGTGGTCGATGCCGCGCACCACATGCGCGTTGGGTGGGCGGTTGGTGACTTTCCACCAATCCACCACCGTCATGCCCATGGTCAGTTCGCTTTCACATTCAATGGCGACGTTGACATCGCGGCCAGTGAAAAGCTCAGGCTTCAAGAGCCAGGCGATGACGCAGGGGTCATGCAGCGGGCCGCCATCGGAGCCATATTTCTCTACGTCGAAGCGCTCGAAGAAATCGAGCATCTCGGCGACGGCGGGACCGGTCTTGTTTTTCATGACACGGAATTTCTCGACGCGGCGCTTCGTCGTCAGCGCCTGATGGGTGCAATCCAGCGGAATGAGTGTTATGGGCGCGCCACTTTCGAAAACCACGCGCGCGGCCTGCGGATCGACATAGATGTTGAATTCAGCGGCAGGCGTGATGTTGCCACCTTCGAAGAAGCCGCCGCCCATGGCGATGATGCGCTTGATGCGCGAGGCGATGCGTGGTTCCTTCACCAATGCGAGGCCGATATTTGTCAGAGGTCCGAGCGCGCACAGCGTCACCGTGCCCGCAGGCCGGCTCATCAGCGTGTCGATGATGAAGTCCGGTGCGTATTGCTTCTGCAGCGGCATGGTGGGTTCCGGCAGCACGGGACCATCGAGGCCGGTCTTGCCATGCACATGTTCGGCGGTGACGAGCGAGCGCAGCATGGGGCGCACCGCGCCTGCGTAAACTTTCGTTTCCGGTTTGCCGCCGAGTTCGCAGATCTTGCGGGCATTCACTTCGGTCAAGGCCAGCGGCACATTGCCGGCAACGGCGCAAATGCCAATCAGTTCGATCTCAGGCGAAGCCAATGCAAGCAATATGGCAACAGCATCATCCTGCCCGGGATCCGTGTCGATGATGATGTGATGTTGCATGGGTTTGCGCAGCCTTCTTTTTGGTGGCGGGTTTCTTGCGCAAATGATGGGTCAAGGCAAGGGAAATGCAATGTTCCAGTTCGGCCTTTGGCACTGGTTCAGATGCATTGAGCACAATGGCGCGTTCGCCTTCATAGACGAAGGTTTTTGGGTAGAGTTCGCGGAACTGGCTGACCAATCCGCTCTGGCAATGAAAGTAGATGGCAAGCTTGTGGCTGTCATTGCGGATGCCGTCGATGCGGAAGGTGCTGCCGCTGCCGGTTTCTGGTGTGAGGAAACTGAACTGGCCCCAACGCAAGGCCTGCAGCACTGCGCCGACGCCTTCGGTTTTAGCTGCGGCGGAAAGGATCAGATTTCTGACACTGGAAAGCTTCCTGCGCACCGCAGGAGCGAAGGGCGCGACGGTATCGGCGAAAAGCTTGTCTGATGCGGTGTCGGCTTTCACCATGTCACTCTATCCCCGGTTTCAAGCGGCCCGCAATCGGCCTATACTGACATCATGCTGCCAGCATGGTGTCAGCAGGATGGCATTAAGAGGTTTGCATGAGACGCGCTGACCGCCTTCTCCGCATCATTCAACTGCTGCGCCGCCACCGGCGGCCAGTGACGGGCAGCCGCATGGCGGAGGAGCTGGAAGTTTCGCTGCGCACGCTTTACCGCGACATTGCCGACCTGATCACCGATGGCGTGCCGATCCGCGGCGAGGCAGGTGTTGGCTATGTGCTGGGCGAGGGCTATGACCTGCCGCCTTTGATGTTCAAGGCCGACGAGCTGGAAGCCATCATGCTCGGGCTGAGCTGGGTTTCGCGCCGTGGTGACACCGTGCTGCGCACGGCGGCGGACGATGTGATTGCGAAGATTGGCACCGTGCTGCCCGAGGACCTGAAGCCGTTTCTCTACAATGCGCCGTTGCTGTCGGCACCCAACTTCCGGATCACGTCCGAGGTTGTTGACATGGCCCTGCTGCGCCAGGCCATCCGGGCCCAACAAAAAGTGGGCATTGACTATGCCGATGAGCAGGGACGGACCACAAAGCGCGTCATCTGGCCGATTGCCGTTACCTATTTCGATGCGCAGCGGCTGGTAGTGGGCTGGTGCGAGCTGCGCAATGGCTTCCGGCATTTTCGCTCGGACCGCATTCTGGTGATGAACACCATGGCAGAGAAATATCGTGAGCCGCGCCTCAAGCTTTTGGCGCGTTGGAAAGACGAGCGCGACAAGGAAGCAATGCAGGCGGGGTGATCAGGTTCAAAGAACTTCCCTTCTCCCGCAAGGGAAGAAGGAACAGGACGACGATGGAACTACTCTAGGTACTTTTAAACCCACTTTCTTGTAGTGTCTTTTCGAGTGTCTGGAGGCCGTTCTGACCTGCTGTATCCAATTGCTCTATGATGCATTGAATTATGTCTTCGTCACTCAAGTATCTATGAATTTCTAGTATTTGAAAAATACAGTTACAAACTTTGTGGAAGGATTCATTTGTAGCCCGCATCGCGCCAATATCAGAGGGGCGCAATAAATGAGTCGCTCTAAACAAAACAGTTTGATCGTGGGCAATACGCGTGAGGAATTCAATTTTTGAGATTTGTGATAGTTCGGAAAATTTTTGAACCAGATTAACAGTTCTGTTGTCCATACCAACTTTGCCCTACGTGCTCTTGAATCCAACCTTCTTGTGGCTGCCGTCGCAATAAGGCTTGTTGGCGGAGTGGCCACAGCGGCACAACCAGGTGTCCTTCACTTTGTTGATGGTCTTGCCGGTTCCGGTGACGATCTCAAGATTGCCGGTGACATGCAAAGGACCATCCTCGGTTGGGTCAACGGTAACAGCACCATTGCGCGTTTCGAGTGGCTTGAAGGTCTTGATCGAACATTCGCCGGTGGCCACGAAACCAGCGGCGGTGTGGCTGCCGTCGCAGTAGGGCTTGTGGCGCGATGCACCGCAGCGACAGAGCGTATAGCGAAAACCCTTTTCCCCGCCGGTGATCTCGACTTCGGCATGGAAGGCGAGCGGGCCATTTTCACGGATGCGGACGACATTGACTTCAGGCGGCTGTTCCATCGCCGATCCATCCGGCCTGGTGACGTGGATGGCGCCTGAGGGGCAATTGTGGGCGAGCTCCAGAAGCTCTGCGGCTGTTGCATTCTCCGGATGAATCCATTCGCCTTCGACGTTGGGCACGAACACATCCGGCCGGCCCAGCACGCAGTTGCGCGAATGGATGCAGCGCCGCGCGTTGAAATGAACCGTGGCCTCCTTGCCTTTGACAATTTCTTCCATGGACATGATGCACCTCCGAATGTCGTCAGTGCATCACGGCAGAGGCTTGCCGTCAATCAGCGCCTGGGAGACCTTGTTCAAAGTGGCGGGATAGAGTTGGTGCTCTTGCACCAGAATGCGCGCCGCCAAGGTTTCGGCGGAATCGCCCGGCAATATCGGCACGCGCGCTTGCGCGATGACGGGGCCATCGTCCAAATCCTGTGTCACCCAGTGCACAGTGCAACCCGCCTCCGATTGTTGATCGGCGATGGCGCGCTCATGGGTGTGAAGGCCCTTGTAGAGCGGCAGCAGGGACGGGTGAATGTTGAGCATTTTTCCCTGCCACGGCGCGATGAGAACCGGCGTCATGATGCGCATGAAACCAGCACAGGCGACAAGATCGAGGCGCTGCGACTGCAAATAAATGTTGAGCGCGGCATCAAAAGCTTCGCGCGTGGCATGATCCCGGTGACTGATGACGTGCGTTGTGATGCCCTGGGCCCTGGCCCAGGGAATGCCTGCCGCATCGGCCTGGTTCGACACCACGCACACAATTTCATAGGCGCAGGCGGGAGACCGGGACGCTTCCACGAGCGCCATCATGTTGGAGCCGCGCCCGGAAATCAGAACGCCGACGCGGATCTTTTTCGAAGGGCGCGGCTTGCGCTCTGATCCTGCAGATGGCCTGAATAAGCGACTTGCGGTTCCTTTGCCTTACGGGCGCGAATACTACCGAGGGTCACCACCTTTTCACCAGAGCGCGCCAAGCCCGTGGCGACCGCCTTGGCTTCCGTGGCCTTCACCACCACGATCATGCCGATGCCGCAGTTGAAGGTGCGCAGCATTTCGCTTTCAGCAACGCCGCCCTGTTTTTGCAGCCATTGGAACACGGGCGGAAGGGCACGGCAGAGAGATCGATCTGGCCACGCAATTCTTTGGCAGCACGCGCGGAATGTTTTCGGTGAAACCGCCGCCGGTGATGTGCGCCAACGCCTTGATGGCCTTGCCTTTCTTCAGCTGCTTCAAAACCGGACTTCACATAGATGCGCGTGGGTGTGAGCAACGCATTTGCCAAGGTTCGGTCTTTGGCGAATGGTGCTTTCTCCGAAAGAACAGCGCCGCTGGTTTCCACAATCTTGCGGATCAGCGAATAGCCGTTGGAGTGTGGGCCCGATGAGGCAAGCCCGAGAATGATGTCACCGGCCTTCACGTCACGCGCGGGCAAAATCTTCTTGCGCTCGACGGCGCCAACGGCAAAGCCGGCGAGATCATAATCGCCACCGTGATACATGCCCGGCATTTCAGCGGTTTCACCGCCGATCAAGGCGCAGCCCGCCTGTTTGCAACCTTCGGCAATGCCCCTGATGACATCGCGTGCGGCGTTCACATCGAGCTTTCCGGTCGCGTAGTAATCGAGAAAGAGCAGGGGCTCTGCGCCCTGAACCACGAGATCATTGACACTCATGGCGACAAGATCGATGCCGACGCCGGTGTGAATGCCGGTGTCAATCGCAAGTTTGAGTTTGGTGCCCACGCCATCGTTGGCGGCGACGAGAACCGGATCCTTGAAGCCGCAGGCCTTGAGATCAAACAATCCGCCGAAGCCGCCCAGCGCCGCGTTTGAACCCTTGCGGCGGGTGGATTTGGCGAGAGGCTTGATCAATTCCACCAGATCATTGCCCGCGGTAATGTTCACGCCTGCATCGGCGTAGGACAAACCATTGCTTTTCATGGTGGATTGGGACATGCCACGGGTTTGCCTCAAAGGGATGAAATGTGGCAAACCCCTAGACAGATTCTGAACCGGAATAAAGCCCAAAGAACACCCATGAAATTGAAAATTGCCGCCGTTTTGACCGGCCTTTTTGTATTGGGTGCAGTGATGACAGGCCCTTTGCGCGCCGCAGGTCCGATCGAGACCAATCCTTATGCACAGCAGGGCGTTGACATCGATGAGACCGATGTTTCAGCCAAGGCCGCGAAAGACAAGGCGCTGATCGCCGTGCAGATGAAGGCCATCGTCGCACTCGGTGACCGGCTGGGCAATGAGCAGGTGGGTGCGGCACTCGGCAAGATGGACCAGAAGCAGGTGATGCCGCTTCTGAAGTCACTCTCCATCGAAAAGGAAACGATCACGCCGGGCCGTTATCAGGGTACATTCACGGTGCGCTTTCTGCCGGAGAAACTGAAGCCGCTGCTTTCCAACATGGGCGTGCCATTGCCGGAAGAGCAGGGGCCGCCGATGATGATCATTCCGGTGTGGACCGATGAAAACGGCCGCATGATGCTGTGGGAAGACAATCTGTGGCGGAAAGCGTGGCTTGATCTCAATGCCAGCCAAGCGCAGATCCCGATCATCGTGCCGCTGGGTGACCAGGACGACCAGACCACATTGTCTCCGGCCGACATCACCAACAACAATATCGTCAGCCTGGAAGCCATCCGTCGCCGCTATGACGTGAAAACGGTGTTGATCGCGTTCGCGCAGCCAGCGCCCGGCGGCGGCATTCACGCGCATGTGGTTGGCGACAGTCCACTCGGCAAGGTGACGATCGACAAGATCTACACCGCCGACACGCATCAGCTGGGAGATTCCGCCGTCGCCGCGGCGCAGCGCTTCCAGCAACTCATCACCGACAAGTTCAAGGCCGACCAGGCCAAGATGATGGCCCAGGCGGCGGGGGAGCCGATGAAGCTGGCCGTATCGGTGCCTTTCGCAGGCCCATCTGAATGGAATGGACTTCGTTCACGCATTCTTTCCGCGCCGGGGGTCGTCAGTCTTGATGTGACCTCGCTTGATCCGGGTGGGGCCGCCGCGCAGCTTCTCTTCAATGGGCATGTGGAAGACCTGTCGCCGTCATTCACGGCGGTCGGCCTGAAACTTGACCATGCCGGCAGCCAATGGGTCGTCAGCCCGCTGTGACGATATACAAATGTTCCAGGCCGCGCCTATATGAGCAGTGGATCGCGCAGATGAAACGGTTGGACGCTTAACATGCACAGGCAAATCACTTTCTGGCTTCTGGCGCTGGCCGCGACTCTGCTGTTCTTCTGGTATCTGCAGGACATTCTTCTGCCGTTCATTGCCGGTTTCGTGGTGGCCTATTTCCTTGATCCGGTGGCGCACCGGCTGCAGCGGCTGGGCCTGTCACGGTTGATGGCGAGCATCGCCATCCTTATTGGCGTGTCGCTGATCATCGTGCTGGCTTTCGTGCTGGTGGTGCCTGCGATGGCCAGCCAGATTGGAAAACTGGTTTCGGAAATTCCCACCCTGTCGCAGCAGCTCATGCAGCTCGTCGATCAGTGGGCGCCGCAATGGTTGAAAGATCTGGTGACGAGCCAGGGCGGTGACCTGCCATCGACACTCAACGAATATGGCGGCAAGATCGCGCTCTGGATCGCGAGCTTCGCGTCGACGATCTGGTCGGGCAGCAAGGCGCTGGTCAATATCGTGTCGCTGCTGATCATCACTCCCGTGGTGGCGTTTTATCTTCTTCTTGATTGGCCTCAACTGGTGCGCCGTGTCGATGCGTGGCTGCCACGCCAGCACAAGGAGGAATTGCGCCAGATCTTCTGGGACATCGACCGGTCGCTGGCGGGATATATCCGCGGGCAAGGCACGGTTTGCCTGATCCTCGCCATCTTTTATGGCCTTGCCTTCTGGCTGGTGGGTTTGAAATCGGGCCTGGCCATTGGCATCGCGATGGGCCTGCTTGCCTTCATTCCATTCTTTGGCGCGCTGTTTGGCGGCGCCCTGGCTGTCGTTGTCGGTCTGGTGCAGTTCTGGCCCAACGAACTTCACGTTCTGGGGATCGTTGGTGTGCTGGTCGTTGGGCAGCTGGTGGAATCCAACTTCCTGTCACCGAAGCTTGTTGGCGAATTGATCGGCTTGCATCCCGTCTGGATGATGCTGGCGCTTTTCGCCTTCGCATATGTGTTCGGCATTCTGGGGTTGCTGCTTGCCGTGCCGCTGGCGGCAACAACCGGCGTGCTGGTGCGCCATGGCTTGGCGCGCTATCTCGAAAGCGATATCTATCTCGGGCGCACCGGGCGCCGCCATGGCTGAACAGCTGGCGCTGGGCCTGCCGCACCGCGAGGCCTTGGGGCGTGACGATTTTCTGGCTACTGATTCCAATGCTGCCGCCTTGCGCCTGATTGATGAATGGCCGAACTGGCCGACATATGCGGCCATTCTGGTGGGACCAAACGGTTCCGGAAAAACCCATCTTGCCGCCGTGTGGCAGGCGCGGTCCAACGCCAAGAGTGTGGCAGCAAAAGCCCTGCAAAAACATGAAATACCTGAGCATCTGGCGACAGGCTCATTGTGTGTGGAAGATGTGACTGCCGGTGAGTTTGATGAAACCGCGCTCTTTCATCTGCTCAATGCCGTACGGCAACAGGCCGGGTCAGCCCTGTTGACCTCCGCCACCGTACCCACGTCCTGGAACATCAGGCTTCCGGACTTGGCCTCGCGGATCAAGGCATTGCCCATGGTAGCCATCCTCCCGCCAGACGATGCCCTGCTGCGCGGGGTTCTGGTCAAACTGTTCTCCGACAGGCAGATTGCCGTCGACGAGGCCTTGATCAGCTACCTTACGCTGCGGATGCCACGTTCCCTGTCGGCTGCCCGGGAGCTTGTGGCGGAAATCGACCGGGCGGCGATGGTCGAGAAGGCCGAAGTTACCCGGCCCTTTGTCGCCCGGATCCTTTCGCGCATGGATAGTCCCAAGTTGTTTACAACGTAGGGCTTTTCCGTTCATCAAACCGTCAAACTGGGCTAGGATGACTGGGTCATGAATGACATGAGCCCTCAAACAGAGTTAATTGCCTCACCCTCGCGCTTCTTCAATCGCGAGCTGTCCTGGCTTGAATTCAACATGCGGGTTCTGGAGGAGGCGCGCAACAAGGCGCATCCCTTGCTGGAACGGCTCAGGTTCCTTTCGATCTCGGGCAACAACCTCGACGAATTTTTCATGGTCCGCGTGGCCGGTCTTGTGGGCCAGATACAAGAGCAAATACCTGAAATCAGTCAGGATGGCCGCACGCCAGCCGAACAGCTTGAGCTGATCCGCAAGCGCGCACAGGAACTGATGGCCGAGCAGGACCGCCGGTGGGTGCAGTTGCGTGAAGAACTGCGGGAAAACGGCATATGCATCATCGAGCAAGCTGATCTGAATGCCCTGGACCGGGCTTGGCTTGACCAGCGTTTTCTGGAGCAGATTTTGCCCATCGTGACGCCAATCGCGATTGATCCGGCGCATCCGTTTCCGTTCATCCTGAACCGCGGCTTCGTCATGGCCGTGGAGTTGAAGCGCAAGAGCGATGGCAATCGCATGCGCGCCCTGCTGCCGATCCCGGCGCTGCTTGAACGTTTCATCCGATTGCCGGGCGAACAGACGCGTTTCATCATGCTTGAGGACATGCTCAGTCTGTTCCTGCCGCGATTGTTCCCCGGCTATGAACTTCTTGCGAAGGGCATCTTCCGCATCATTCGCGACAGCGATATCGAAATCGAAGAAGAAGCCGAAGACCTGGTGCGTGTGTTCGAATCCGCATTGAAACGCCGACGCCGCGGGCAGGTCATCCGCATGGAAGTGGATGGCAATTGCCCGCCAGATCTCCGTTCCTTCATTGCTGCTGAAATGGATGTGATCGGCGACATTACGATCATGACCGAAGGTCTGGTTGGCTTCGCTGACACACAACAGCTGATCCTTGACGAACGGCCAGACCTGCGATTCTCACCTTATGTGCCGCGCTATCCAGAGCGGGTGCGCGATCACGGCGGCGATATCTTTGCTGCCATCCGGCAGAAGGATTTTGTGGTCCATCACCCGTATGAGAGTTTTGACGTGGTGGTACAGTTCATCCGCCAAGCCGCCAATGATCCGGATGTTGTATCGATCAAGCAGACGCTTTACCGAACATCGCGGAATTCGCCGATTGTGGCAGCCCTCGCCAAGGCAGCGGAAGCGGGCAAGGCCGTGGTGGCGCTTGTTGAACTGAAAGCGCGTTTCGACGAAGAAGCCAACATCCAGTGGGCCCGCGACCTCGAACGCGCCGGCGTGCAGGTGGTCTTCGGCTTCATCGAACTCAAGACGCATGCCAAGATTTCGATGGTGGTGCGGCGCGAGCAGGGTTCGATGCGCTCCTATGTGCATTATGGCACCGGCAACTATCATCCGATCACGGCCAAGATTTATACCGACTTGTCTTTCTTCACCTGTGATCCGGCATTGACGCGTGATGCTGCGCGCGTATTCAATTTCATTACCGGTTACGCACAACCGGAGGATCTGGAAAAGATCGCCCTCTCGCCCATCAGCCTGAAGCCGACGCTGCTGCAGCATATCGATGAAGAAATCGAACATGCGAAGGCGGGCCGGCCGGCGCAGATCTGGGCGAAGCTCAACTCCATCGTCGACCCCGGCATTATCGACGCCTTGTACAAGGCTTCAAATGCCGGTGTGAAGATTGAACTGGTGATACGCGGCATCTCGTGCCTGCGGCCGGGTATCAAGGGCTTGTCGGAAAACATACGTGTCAAAAGCATCGTGGGCCGCTTCCTCGAACATTCCCGCATCGTCTGCTTTGGGGCTGGCCACGGCCTGCCGCATGCAGAGGCCAAAGTTTATATCGGCTCGGCTGACTGGATGCCTCGCAATCTGCACCGCCGGGTTGAAACCCTGATCCCGATTGAGAACCCGACTGTCCATGAGCAGATTCTCGATCAGATCATGGTGGCAAACTTCCGCGACAATCAGCAGAGCTGGCAGTTGCAATCTGATGGCGGCTTCAAGCGTCTGCATAGCGATGACAAGCATCCGCCTTTCAATGCCCATTCATTTTTCATGGAAAACCCCTCCCTCTCTGGACGGGGCAGCGCCCTCACTGGCAAGATAGATCACAAGGAAAAGAAAAGGGTACAGCGTTCCAAGTGAGTTGGCATTCAGGTTTCCGGACAGAGCCGCCGACCTACCGGCCGGTTGCAGTTGTCGATATCGGTTCAAATTCTGTGCGCCTTGTCGTTTATGACGGCTTGCGCCGGTCACCGGCTCCCATTTTCAATGAAAAGGTGCTGTGTGGCCTGGGCAAGGGTGTTGCCATCACCGGGCGGCTCAATGACGCTGCCATTTCCCGCGCATTGTCATCGCTGCGCCGTTTCCGAGCCTTGGCCAAGCAGATTGGCGTGAGACAGGTCTATGCAGTGGCGACCGCGGCCGCCCGCGAGGCCAAGAACGGTGAGACTTTCATCGACCAGGCCGAGAAGGCGCTGGGCGCCGGCATCAAGGTTCTCACCGGCAAGGAAGAGGCGCGCTTTGCAGCCCTGGGTGTTTTATCCGGCACGCCGGAGGCTGATGGCCTTGCAGGCGATCTCGGCGGTGGTTCGCTCGAATTGATCGATATCAAGGACGGCAAGCTGCATGACGGTGTGACATTGCCCATAGGCCCGCTGCGCCTCATCGATCTCTCCAACGGATCTATGGAAAAAGCGCAAGAGATCGTTGATGAATATCTCGCCAAGACAGAACTTCTGAAGCGCCTCAAAGGACGCACATTCTATGCGGTGGGCGGTGCATGGCGAAATCTGGCGCGCGTGCACATGGCGCAGCAGGACTATCCGCTGCATGTGCTGCATCACTACGAGATGACGCGCAAGCAGGCAGAAGGCATTTCCGAGCTTTTGTCCCACCTGACGTCCGCCAGCCTAAAGGATGTGAAGGACATGTCCAAGGCGCGCATTGATACGCTGCCTTATGGCGCCATGATCCTTGACCGGCTGATGGCGCATGGTGGGGCCAAAAATGTGGTGATTTCCGTCTATGGCGTGCGCGAAGGGCTTCTGTTCTCGAAATTGCCACGCAAGAAGATGGCCTATGATGCGCTGCTGTCTTCGTGCTGGGACTTTGCCCGCCGCTATGCGCGCTCACCGGCGCATGAGCTGGAGCTGTGTGACTGGACAGACCAGGTTTTTGGCAAGAAGGGCCTGGCTGAGAACGACGAAGAACGGCGGCTGCGCTATGCGGCGTGTCTCCTCGCCGATATTGGCTGGCGCGCGCATCCCGATTACCGCGCCGAACGCTCGCTGGGCATGATTTCGCAAGCGGCGTTTGTCGGCATTGACCATCCAGGCCGTGTTTTTCTGGCCCTGACAGTCTTCTTCCGTTACGACGGCGAAGCCATGCGCGAAGACATGACGCGTCTTCTTGACGACCGTCATGTCGAACGGGCGCATTTGCTGAGTTCGATGTTCCGTCTTGCCTATATCATTTCAGCAGCGATGCCAGGCATGTTGCCGAAAATCGGTCTTGCCATTGAAGGCAAGACATTGGTGCTGACATTGCCCAAGAAGTTCAAGGATCTCATGGGTGAACGGGTTGAGAAGCGCATGGGCGATCTCTCGTTCGAAATGGGCCTGACGCCAAAGGTGATACTTAAGTAAGCGTCAGTGCTCGCGCTTGATGATTGCGGCGCGGCCTTTTTCCATGGTGATGCAGGCACGGCCGTGCTTCAAATCCAGTGCAACATTGCCGAACACTTCACGTTGCCAGCCACGCATTGCCGGAATGTCGGCATTGTCGTCCAGGGCCAGTGACTTCGATTTCGGCAGCGGAGGCAATGAGCTTGGGCGCAAGGCCATGGCCCTCACAGACGATCTTCAGCGCAAGCTTGAGGATATCGGCTACGGCCTGCCCGGATGCCGTCATCTCGTCGGCGCGGCCGCGGATGTCCGGAATTGTCGCTGGGTCGCGCGCCAGACCATCGGCGACGGCGCGGAGCAGGGCCGCACCCAAGGTTGAATTGCCGGTTCCCTTGGAGAGCAGGCGCAACTCATTCACGTCCGCCGGGGTCTGTGGCATCTGGATAGCGATTTCAGCCACCGCTTCATCCTTCAGGATGCGGCCGCGCGGCACGTCCTTTGACTGGGCTTCACGCTCGCGCCAGGCTGCGACCGACATCAGCACCGCCTTGCTGCTTTTTTGACTGAATGCGGGCCTTGATGCGCTTCCATGTCTGCTCGGGGTCGGCGCGATAAATGGCGGGGTTGGATAGCGCCGAAAGTTCGGCTTCCATCCAGGCGGCGCGGCCATTCTTGGCGAGCTGTTCCTTCAGGCGCTGATAGACGACGCGCAGATGGGTCACATCAGACAGCGCGTAGGCCTGCTGCTTGCCGGTGAGCGGGCGGCGTGACCAATCGGTGAACTGCGATGACTTGTCGATGGTGGCGCCGGCGAGCTTACGGGCAATCGCTTCATAGCCGACCTGGTCGCCGAAGCCACAGACCATGGCGGCGATCTGCGTGTCGATCACGGGGCGGGGCAGTGCGCCAGACAGAAGATAAAGGATTTCGAAATCCTGCTTGGCGGCGTGGAAGACCTTGAGCACCGTTTCATTGGCCATCAAAGCATAGAAGGGCGCGAGGTCGATGCCCTTTGCCAACGGATCGATCAGGGCCGCATGTTCTTGCCCGGCCACCTGGATGAGGCACAGCTTTGGATAATAGGTGGTCTCACGCAGGAATTCGGTATCGACCGTGACGAACTCATCACGGCCCCAGGTTTCGCAAGCCTTGGCCAGCGCGTCGGTGGTGGTAATGATATCAATAGGTGGATGAGGATGCGCATGGGCGTGGCCATGCGCGGGGGCCTTGTGTGGCGTCATTTCGTGGTTCCGAATACCCGTGTGAAGATCGTGTCGACGTGCTTGGTGTGATAAGCAAGGTCGAACAGTTGCTCGATCTCTTTCGGCTTCAGATGACGCGCCACTTCTTCATCCGCCTTGAGGAGGTCGAGAAATTTTCCCTGGCCGCGCCAGACCGGCATGGCACAGCGCTGAACCGCCGCATAAGATGCCTCCCGGCTCATGCCCCTTTGCGTCAAAGCCAGCAGAATGCGCTGCGAATGCACCAGGCCGCCGAGGCGCTCGAGATTGCGCAGCATGTTTTCAGGATAGACCAGCAACTTGTCGACCACGCCTGTCAGCCGCTTCAAGGCGAAATCCAGATGCACGGTCGCGTCCGGAGCAATGCCGCGCTCGACCGAGGAATGCGAGATATCACGCTCGTGCCACAAGGCCACATCTTCAAGAGCGGGGATGACTGCGGACCGCACTAGGCGTGCAAGGCCAGTCAAGTTTTCCGTCAGCACCGGATTGCGCTTGTGCGGCATGGCCGACGAGCCCTTCTGGCCCGGTGCAAAATATTCCTCCGCCTCCAGAACTTCCGTACGCTGAAGATGACGGATCTCGGTGGCTAAACGCTCAACCGAACTTGCCACCACGGCGAGGGTGGAAAAGAACATCGCGTGACGGTCGCGCGGGATGACCTGCGTGGAGACAGGTTCAGGGCGCAGCCCCATCTTCTTTGCCACGTATTCCTCAACCGAGGGGTCGATGCTGGCGAAGGTTCCGACAGGTCCGGAAATCGCGCAGGTCGCGATTTCTTCGCGCGCCGCCAGCAAACGGTCGCGCGCACGGCTGAATTCGGCGTAATAACCCGCGAGCTTCAGCCCGAAGGTGGTGGGCTCAGCGTGGATGCCGTGACTGCGGCCGATGGTCGGGGTGTCCTTGAATTCAAAGGCGCGGCGCTTCAAGGCCGTGAGCAGGCCATCGACATCGGCAATCAAGAGGTCGGCCGCTCGGGTCAACTGCACATTGAGGCAAGTGTCGAGCACGTCTGATGATGTCATGCCCTGGTGCACGAAGCGTGCATCCGGTCCAACAATTTCAGTGAGATGTGTAAGGAAGGCGATGACGTCATGTTTGACTTCGGCTTCGATCGCATCAATGCGGGCGACATCGAATTTTGCATTCCTGGCTTTGTCCCAGATAGTCTTTGCCGCCGTCTTGGGAATGGTTCCAAGCTCCGCCATGCGGTCTGCGGCATGGGCCTCAATTTCAAACCAGATCCGGAATTTTGTTTCCGGATCCCAGATCTGCATCATTTCTTTGCGGGCGTAGCGGGAGATCATCTCGGTCTTTAAAAAAATGGGGTTCTTGCCCCTGTAACAAATCGAGGAGGCAAGGGCCAGCCTTGTTTCCAGTGCACTAGAACGCCTTGAATGTGACCACGGTAAAGGTGTCCCGGATGCCCGGAACAGTCTGCACCTTCTGCGCGATGAAGTGGCCGATATCTTCATCTTCCTGCAAATAGAACTTGACCATCAAGTCATATTCACCGGCGGTCGAAAAAATTTCAGAGGCAATCTCTGCATCGGCAATGGCGTTGGCAACCTGATAGGATTTACCAAGCTCGCATTTGATCTGGACGAAAAAGGCACGCATTACTGGGTCTCGGGCGCAATCATTTGATAATTGCCGTTGTTCCACGAAAACCACGAAAAGCGCAAGTCCATGGTGTCTCCCTTGGCGTTGAAAGAAACCGGACCTACGACTGTATCAATGTGCTGGCCAGATCTGAGCCAGGTGGCAATGGCTTTGCCAGAATGTGCACCGGAGGCTGCGGCGGCTGCTTCATAGGCTTGTACTGCGGCATAGGCGGGAAGGGTTGGCCCATCGGCCGTTGAGCCTCCCGCGCTCAACAGGCCCGCAGCATCTCGCGCATAGCCATAGCTTTGGGGGTCTGACGGAAAGCTGACCAATGTGCTTTCTCCCGCATTGCCGGCTGCTTCCCAGTATTGGTCGGTCAAAAGCGACTCGGGGCCATAGCGTTTGAGACTCAGTCCCGCGGCCTGTGTTTGCGCTGCAAGACGGCCCGCATCAGGTGCACTTGCCGCGACATAGATCGTATCAATCTGTGCGGCCTTCAGTTTTGCAATGATGTCGCTGAAGTCTTTTTGATCAGGGGCAAAACTTGCAACCATTTCCGCACCTTTCGGATAGGCCGCAGCGAAACTCTGCGTAATGGCTTTCATCTGGCTTGTACCATCGTCCAGTATCGCCATGCGCGCGTTTGGCCTTTTCGCAAGAATGCGTTGCGCGGCGAAGGCGCCTTGCATGTCCAGGCGCGGCGCAAGCCTGATGACATTCGAAAGGCCCGACTCCGTGAATCCCGGAAGCATGGTCGAAGGAGAGATCAAAGTGATACCGGCTTTTTCATAAAGGGGTGCCGCAGTCAGCGAAGGATTGGAGCAGAACGAACCGATCACCACATCGGCGTGGGCCGCAATGAGAGTCTTTGCGGCGTTGGTTGCCTCGACATTGTCGCAGGCGTCGTCGGCGGAAACGAGATTTAATTGTTCGCCTGAAATGCCGCCGTTGGCATTGGCCGCATCGACAGCGGCCTTCACACCCGTCAACAGTTGCTGTCCAAAACTGAGATATTGGCCGGAAAGAGGGGTCTGAACCCCGATGACAATATCGGCGTTAACGGACCCTACATTTACAGCAAGGCCCAGCAGCGCGGCACCGAGCGCTGCGCCGCGCATCATCCATTCTTCTCCACGGCGCGCTGGACCGCCGGACGCATTTCCATGCGTTTGAAATGGTCGTGCAGCTTCGGATAGTTCGCGATGTCCACACCGTCATTGGGGAACCAGCGGGCGATGTTGTAAAGGTAACCGTCGGCGACAGTAAATTGCCCGCCCATGATCCACGGTCCCTTGAACAGATTCTGTTCGATGATGCGGGTGCAATCATTCATGTTCTGCGGCACCTTTGCCTTCATGGTCTCAATCGCAGCGGCATCGTCGGTCCATCGGTAACCACGGCGGTTATGGGCATGGTTTACGTGAACGGTCGAGGCCAGATAGGCGTTGAAGGCCTGCATCTCGGCAAAGTGGAACGGATCCTTGGGCGCAAGATTGGCTGCCGGATGGGTTTGCGCAACATAGGCGAGCAAAGCGACGTTTTCAGTCAACAAACCCTCTGGTGTCGCCAGAGCCGGGACGCGACCCTTGGGGTTCTTGGCGAGAAATGCGGGCGTCCGTTGTTCGCCGGCCGCGAAGTCCACACGGACAAGTTCATAATCGGCGTTGGCTTCCTCCAGCGCGATGGCTGTCGCAAGCGAGCAGGTGCCAGTCGCGCCGTAGAGTGTGAGCATGGAACTCAGGCAATGCCTTTTTCGGCCATCAGCTGCTTCAGTTCACCGGATTGGAACATTTCCATCACGATGTCCGAGCCGCCGACGAATTCACCCTTCACGTAGAGCTGCGGGATGGTGGGCCAGTTGGTGTAATCCTTGATGCCTTGGCGGATTTCATCCGAGGCCAGCACATTCACGTCCTTGAAGGGGACGCCGAGGTGCTGGAGGATTTGCACGGTGCGGCCGGAGAAACCACACATGGGCATATCAACAGTGCCCTTCATGAAGAGTACAACATCATTGCCCTTAACGTCTTTGTCGATCTGCTCGTGAATAGCGGTCATTGGTCAATCCTGTGGTGCTGAAGTTTGAAGTGCAAGAGCATGCAGTTCGCCGCCCATGCGGCCCTTGAGTGCGGCATAAACCAGCTGATGCTGCTGCACGCGGTTCATGCCCCTGAACGTGGGCGAAATGACATTGGCGGAATAGTGGTTGCCATCGCCGGCAAGATCACGAATTTCAACTTCAGCATCAGGGATGCTTTCCTTGATAAAACGCTCAATGTCATGCGCAGTCATCGCCATGGTCAGTTCCTTATCCCGGGAATTGATCGCTCGCCATGCTGTTGAGGCAGGATTTCAAGCAATTAACCCTCGCAGGGCATGCGAGGGTTAAGTGTCAAAACCCGCGCCCGCGCAATATAAGCGCGCGGCACGATTGTTTCAATGAAACTCAGTAGCGGATGCTGCCGGTGTGGCCAGCGGGCCGCAGCGTGAGGCTGGCGAGGCCGCCAGCGATGTTCAGGCCGGTCTGGCCCTGAACCGAGATCGGCTGCAGGCTGATCGACTTGTTCCAGCCACCAATCAGCACATTGGCGCCGAGGCCTGCACCGACGGTGGCCTGCGCCGAAGCGCCGACATAGGTGCCGGAAAGCGCCCAGCGGCGCACGGAGCTGGGGGCGAACACAACCCAAGCCAAGTGGGCCTTGTTGGTGACACCAATATCAATGCCGAGCTTGCCGGTTGAACCCGTGTAACGTTCCACGCGGCCCTGGCCCTTGAAGATGCAGCTGATACGCTTCGATGAGCCGATGATAAAGCCGACGCCTGGGGCGACGGTGCAATCCAGAACGCCCGAACGGACGGTGGAGGCTGCAGAGGCAGGAGCGGCATGGGCGAAGCCGGCGACAAGGGCGGCGGCAAGAATGGCTTTGAACTTCATCATGTTTTCCTTTTTGCGATTTAAGTTGTTGCTCTGTCGGGCCGAATTATGACGCCATAAAGGCGGGGAACCATGCCTCATGGGCATGGCGGATTGCCGCCATGGTCAGGGCCGTTTGCCCGGTGGCGAGGTGGGGGCTTGCAGTGACTTCACCGATTCTCTCCACGGGAATTGTGCCCTTCAGCAGGCGTTCGGCCACATCGGGCCGCGCTGTTATCACGTAGCGCGCCTGATCTTCGGCGAAGAGCTGCACATGGTCAAGCATCGAGCTTTGCGCCCAGTGCTGTGGGCAGCGCCATTTCGATGACGGCAGCAATCACGCCGCCGTCTGATACGTCATGAACGGCAGTCACTTCGCGCCAGATATGAGTTTGCGCACAAAGTCGCCGTGGGCTTTCTCCTTGGTGAGATCGACGGGGGGCGGTGCGCCTTCCTCGCGGCCCAGAACTTCACGCAGATAGATGGACTGGCCAAGTTCGTGGCCATGGCCGCCCACGAGCAGGATGACATCGCCGGCCTGCTTGAAGCGGTTGGTCATCATCTTTGAGAGGTCAGACGAGCAGGCCGACGCCGCCAATGGTCGGCGTGGGCAAAATGCCCTGACCCATGGTTTCGTTATAAAGCGAGACGTTGCCGGACACGACCGGATAGTCGAGCGCCTTGCATGCCTCGCCGATGCCCTTCAATGCAAAGACGAGCTGGCCCATGATTTCTGGACGTTCGGGATTACCGAAATTGAGATTGTCGGTGATGGCAATGGGCGTTGCGCCCACAGCTGTGAGATTACGCCAGGTTTCGGCCACGGCCTGCTTGCCGCCTTCGAAGGGATCAGCCTCGACATAACGCGGGGTGACGTCCGATGTGACAGCAATGGCCTTCTTCTCGGTGATGCGGACCACGCCGGCATCACCGCCTGGAATCTGCGCCGAGTTGGATTGCACCAGCGTGTCATATTGCTCCCAGACCCAACGGCGCGAGCACATGTCCGGCGATCCCATCACTTTCAGAATGGCGGCGGCAAGATCATTGGGTGCCGGAATATCGTTGGGGTTGAGACGTGCCAGTTTCCTGGGCTCGACCCAGGGGCGATCATATTCGGGCGCGTTGTCGCCCATTTCCTTGATCGGCAAATCGGCCTTCACTTCGCCGCCATGCCTGATGATGAAGCGCAACGTATCCGTGGTTTTACCGATGATGGCGAAATCCAGGCCCCACTTCCTGAAGATGGCCTCGGCTTCCTGCTCCTTTTCGGGCTTCAACACCATGAGCATGCGCTCCTGGGATTCCGAGAGCATCATCTCGTAGGCGGTCATGCCGGTTTCGCGGCACGGCACCTTGTCGAGATCGAGTTCAATGCCGAGATCACCCTTGGCGCCCATCTCGACGGCAGAGCAGGTGAGGCCGGCAGCGCCCATATCCTGAATGGCGATGACGGCGCCGGAGGCCATCAGTTCAAGACAGGCTTCGAGCAGGCACTTTTCGGTGAAGGGATCACCGACCTGGACCGTGGGCCGTTTCTCAGAGGCCTTCTCATCAAATTCGGCCGAGGCCATGGTGGCACCATGAATGCCGTCACGGCCAGTTTTCGCGCCAAGATAGACGACGGGCAATCCAACGCCCTTGGCCTTGGAATAGAAAATCTTGTCGGCGTCGGCGAGGCCCACGGCCATCGCATTGACGAGGTTGTTGCCGTTGTAACGTGCGTGGAAATTCACCTCGCCACCAAGAGTGGGGACGCCGAAGGAATTGCCGTAGCCCCCGACTCCAGCGACCACACCGGACACAAGGTGTTTGGTTTTTGGATGCGATGGATCGCCGAAGCGCAGCGCGTTCAATGCCGCGATGGGGCGTGCGCCCATAGTGAACACGTCACGCAAGATTCCACCCACGCCGGTCGCCGATCCCTGATAGGGCTCGATGAAGGATGGGTGGTTGTGGCTTTCCATCTTGAAGATGATGGCCTGGCCATCATCAATGTCGATGACGCCGGCATTTTCGCCTGGCCCGCAGATGACGCGCTTGCCCTGTGGTCGGCAGCGTGCGCAGCCATTTCTTCGAGGATTTGTAGGAGCAGTGCTCGTTCCACATGGCCGAGCAGATGCCGAGTTCGGTGAAGGTGGGCTTGCGTCCGAGAAGCTCTAGAAAGCGCTGATATTCATCGGGCTTGAGGCCGTGGGCTGCCACGACGTCTGCGGTAATTTCCGGTTCCGATTTCTGGGAGGTCATGGCCGCCCTTTATCGGGCTGCCGCCAGATTCACAAATCCAAACTTGAACTAATCCTTGGCCGTGGATTTCGACTTTGATGACGATCCGCTGCCTTCCCGGCCCTTGCGGGAAAGAGCGTCATTCAACTTCTTCAGTTCTTTGGCGCGTTGATCATCCGCGCTCTTTCGATCCAGCCAAGACTTGGACATTTGGCATTATTCTCCGCACTGCTTCCGCCGCCTAAGACACGCTGAGGTTTAAACAATGGTTTTTGCAGACTGCTTAAGACGCACGGCTAGTAATGTCTTAATTTGTCTGGAAAATATGCAAAAAGGGCCAAATTCATGCATTCCGGGCGGCACTTACGGAGAATTCATCTTCTCCACCAGATTCCCGGAACAATTTTTCAGAAAAAATTCTGCCGCGACTTCAATCTGGCGAGAAGATGATCGATTGTCACAAAGACCGTTCCGAGAAAGAAGAAGAACAGCAAGAGAAAAACAACATTGCGCAAGGTGCTCATCATACCAATCGCGCTCATGTCCATGAAGGGATAGGGATAGAGGCCGGTAATCGTGCCGCGCACCAGAGCGTAGATGACATAAAGCAGGCCGGGAACAAGCCACCTCACCGCATCGCGATAATAGGTCTGACCATGCCAGACAAAAAACAGCCAGTAGAGGACGAACAATGCCGGCGTGACATAGTGCAAGGTGACGTCCAGCACCTTGAACACACCTTGGGGATCCCACGTATCCTGCAGGATGGTGATATAAATCGTGCCGACAATCGTCATGTAGATGGTCATGGCCGTTTGCCATTCCGGGGCCCGCAACCGCTGGCCCAACCGGCCGCCCCATTGAACAGTGACGCCGCGTAAAACAATGCCGCTGCAATGTTGCAGAGGATGGTGAAGAAGCTGATGAACTGGATGACAGCGCCCGCGAATGTCATGCCATTGGTCAGAGACAGTTGCACACTGAAATACAGTTGAGACAGCACGCCGATGGTGCCGATTCCTGCGCCCAAGGCTTCGTAAGGCCGCCGCAGAGGCAGTGCGACGGCGATCATGCCGCCAAGAGACTTTCAAACAACGGGCGGCAATCCGCCTTGCCGTGCAGAGGCTCGATCATGTTTTCGGGATGCGGCATCATGCCGATGACGTTGCCGGCGTCATTGCAAATGCCGGCAATGTCATTGGTGGCGCCGTTGGGATTGCTGTTCTCGACATAGCGGAACACCACGCGGCCTTCGCCTTCAAGGCGCTTCAATGTTTCTGCATCGGCAATATAGTTGCCTTCGCCATGCGCCACGGGGCAGCTGACAACCGCACCCTTGGCCATTTTGTTTGTGAAGTAGGTGCTGGTGTTTTCCACACGCAGCCGAACTTCCCGGCACACGAATTTCAGTTGCGAATTGCGCACCAGAACGCCAGGTAGCAGGCCGGCTTCGGTGATGATCTGGAAGCCGTTGCAAACACCCAGAACCTTCAAGCCCTTCGCTGCCTTGGCGCGAATATCGTTCATGATGGGCGAGCGCGCGGCAATGGCACCGCAGCGCAGATAGTCGCCGTAGGAGAAACCGCCGGGAACGACGGCCAGTTCAACTTCCGGCAGTGTCGTCTCGGTATGCCAGACCGACATGGCGTTTGATACCGGTGGTCTTTTCGAGGGCCATCACCATGTCGCTGTTGCGGTTGATGCCGGGGAAAAGAATGACGGCGGATTTCATGTCAGGCCAGTTCGATCTCGTAGTTTTCGATGACGGTGTTGGCGATCAGTTTTCGCACATCTGCTTCAACGTGGCCTGCGCTTTGCCCTTGTCGGTCTCGGCGAGTTCGACCTCGAAGAACTTGCCCTGGCGCACGCTGTTGACGCCGGAAAAGCCGAGTGAGCCCAGCGCACCTTCAATGGCCTTGCCTTGCGGGTCGAGCACGCCATTCTTCAGCGTGACCTTGATCCTGGCCTTCATGAATCAGACTTCACCAGCTTGGGGCGCGAACGCTCCGGTGCTTCACCCGGCTGAATGATGCCAAGGCGGCGGGCGACTTCCTGATAAGCATCCGTGAGGTTGCCGAGGTCGCGGCGGAACACATCCTTGTCGAGTTTCTGGTTGGTCTTCAAATCCCAGAGGCGGCAATTGTCCGGCGAGATTTCGTCGGCAAGAACCACGCGCATCATGTCGTTTTCGATGTAGCGGCCATATTCAAGCTTGAAGTCCACAAGCTTGATGCCGATGCCGAGAAAAAGGCCAGTCAGGAAATCATTGATGCGGATCGACATGTGCATGATGTCGTCCATTTCCATCGGCGTCGCCCAGCCGAAGGCGGTGATGTGCTCTTCATTGACCATCGGGTCGCCGAGCTTGTCATTCTTGTAGTAACATTCGACGATCGAGCGTGGCAGGGGCGTGCCTTCTTCAAGGCCCAAGCGCTTTGCGAGAGAGCCAGCAGCCACGTTGCGGATCACAATCTCAAGCGGAATGATTTCAACGGCGCGCACCAGCTGTTCGCGCATGTTGAGAGAGCGCAGGAAGTGGGTCGGCAAGCCGATGTCGTTCAGGCGCTGGAAAATATATTCGGAGATGCGCTGGTTCAGAACCCCTTTGCCTTCAATCACAGCCTTTTTCTCGGCATTGAAAGCAGTCGCATCATCTTTAAAGTAGACCACCACGGTATTTGGCTCAGGGCCCTCGTAAAGGATCTTGGCCTTGCCTTCGTAAATACGGGTGCGTCGATTGTTCATAGAGAGAATCCCCAAAGCAACTCCTCAAGCCTGCCGCCTGCACGAACCAATTTTTGCGAAAACAGCGGGCCCAAACCAGATACGGGCATTTTTCAGCGGCCGGAATCACCACAGCCAGAAAAACGCCAGACTTCAGACTAACATATCGGGGCTTGCTCCGGCGGAATCTAGGCCCCTGTGGAAACGGGGCTTCTAAGGCCAATTATTGCGGCGCACAAACTGTTTTTGGGGATTGTCAGCGGAGCTGTTGATCCCCAAATGATTTCAAGGCAATGGAGGGAACATGTCTGGTTTTGATAATCGTGAAAAGGCCGAAGAAGGGCGTTTTGCCCTGGAAGCGGAGCTGGAATTCAAGGCGCGCGCGCGCCGAAACCGCCTGGTCGGGCGTTGGGCAGCCGAGAAACTCGGGCTCAACGGGGCCGAGGCCGAAACCTATGCCGGCGTGATTATCGCGACGGATCTTGAAGAACATGGTGACAATGACGTCATCAGGAAGCTCAAGGCTGACTTTGCGGCGAAATCCGTGACTGTCTCTGATCACCAGATCGAACGGACACTGTCAGAGAAAATGCAAGAAGCGCGGGTGCAAATCAAAGCCGAGAGAAACAGCTGATGAATTTGCGGGAACGCCTGCATGACGGGAAGCCCTTCCTGTTTTCGTGGATGGGTATTGCGGGCGCTCAGCTGGCGGGCCAACTGGCCCGTGCAGGGCTTGATGCCGTGGCGCTTGACCTTCAGCACGGCCAGATCGGCATGGATCAGGCACAGGCCATGGCAGCTGCCATTGTCGCTGCTGGCAAGCCGGTGATCACGCGCGTGTTGTGGAATGACCCCGGTCTGGTTGGGCAAGCACTCGACTATGGATCATCGGTGGTGATTGCGCCGATGGTCAATTCTGTGGAGCAGGCGAAGGCGCTGGTGAAGTCCGCCAAATATCCGCCGCTCGGCCAGCGCTCGTGGGGCGGATATGCGATGGTGCAGGCTTCAGGCAAATCCGCGGCCTCCTATCTCAAGGATGCCAACCGCGACACATTTGTATTTGCCATGGTTGAGACCCAAGAAGCATTGGATCTCGTGGAACAGATTGCCGCGGTGCCGGGGCTCGATGGGTTGTTCGTCGGTCCGAGCGATCTTTCCATCGCACTGTCGAAAGGCGCCGAGCTTAACCGCGTCTCGGCCGCCAACCTCACGGCGATGAAGAAGATTCATGAAATCGCCAAGAAGAACGGTCTCGTTTCCGGTGCCTTTGCCGGCACAGCCGACATCATCAACCAGTATCATGGCATGGGCTACACGTTCATGGCTGCGCTCACCGACAATGATGCGCTGAAGCTGGGTGTCGCCGCGATCGCCAACGGCGTGAAATAACAATCAACTGCTCTGGCCGAGGCCCATCAGGTCACGCTGGGTCTTGTCCATTTCCTCGGCATAACGGCGCAGCAAATGCTGTTCAGTCAGAAGGCCAAGAACACGTTTTGACCATGCGTCGGCGAGGACGACAAGTTCTTCGCTGTTGCTGGCCTCAAAGACTTTTGCCGCAGCGGCAGCCGTCATTCCCGGCAGAAGAATGTGATCCTTGTACTTGACCAGGCCTGCAACACTGGCCTGGGCCTCATCGATGCCGGGCGCATAAGCGTCGGTGACAAGGATAAGGCCCGCGTAAACTCCGTTCTCGTCGAGGGCCACGACACGCTGGCTCGATCCCAGTGGAAACAAGGTGCGAAATTGGGAAATGGACATGATGGCCGGCACGGTTTTCACATCGGTGCGCATCATGCTTGCAACCGTGAGGCCGCGGATGCGGCCCACGTCATGTGCGCCCCTGATGGTTTCGCCGCGCAAATGAAGGCGCCAGGTGGAAAACGAGTAGCCAAAGACCGAACGGACGACGAGCGACGTGATGACGGAAGCGGCGAGCACCGCACCCGTCGCCAGAAGATCGCCGGTCAATTCCATGATCAGAAAGCTCATGGTCAAAGGTCCACCAACGATCCCTGTAGCCATTGAGGCCATGCCGACCACCGCCATCAGTTCCGCCGAGAGATGACCGAGCATGCCTACACTGGCGAGTGCAGTTGCCATGCCACGTCCAAAAAGGAGCCCCAGATAAAGAGACGCGAAGAAGAGCCCGCCACGGAAGCCTGATCCAAGTGAGACAGCAGATGCCAGTGCCTTCAGGCAGAACAGCATCGCGAGCAGCTGCCAGGTGTCGCCACCACCCAGACTGACATGGAGTGCACCGTGTCCTGATGACAGAACGTGAGGCGTCACGAGGGCAAGCCCACCCACGATTGCGCCACCCACAACGGGCCGTGCCCAGCCTGGGCAGCGCACCAGCTTGAATGCTGTTTCACACACGATGACAAGTCGCATCACTCCGATGGCGAGAAATGCGGCAAAGAGACCAACAAACAAGTAGGGCAAAATTTCCGGGAGCGAGGTGATCGGACGGAGCGTGCCGATCAGCAAGGGCATCTGTATTGCGCCCATCACGCGTGCCGCAAAGGAAGCCATCATCGCCGCAGCAAGCACGGGTGCTACGACACTGAGATTGTAGACGCCCAGAATTGTCTCGAAGGCATAGAACGCTCCCGTCAGCGGTGCATCGAATGCGGCCGAGATGGCGCCGGCGGCCGCGGCGCCCACCAATGTGCGCACATCGGCGCGGCGGAGGTTAAGGGCCGTCGCAACCTTGGAACCCAGGACGGAGGAGGCTTGCGTGTATCCGGCTTCAAGGCCCACTGAAGCGCCGAAGCCACTGGAAATGACGGTCTGAATACTGACCAGAAGGCTTTCCAGAAAAGACATCTGTCCGCCGTAGAGGGCATTCGCCTCAATGGGGTCAACGGTCGGGCGGTTGATCCTTGATCTGAAGGCAAGCCCTGTCAGCACGACCAATGCTCCGCCGACGATAGGAACAACGGCCAGCCAAGGTGAGGCAAGGGTGGCTTGGCTGCTCAGCCTGTCTCCGGGGGGAAGCTGGAAAAAGTAGGTGTGCAGGGTCTGAGTTGCCAGACTCATCAGCCAGACGACGACGCCTGCAAGCCAGCCAATGGCGCCGCTGATGAGAAAGAGCCAGAAATCCGGGAATCGTGAACTTCTCAGGGCCCTGCCAAGGCTGGTCACAAGGGTGGACGTATTTAAATTCATCGCGGATAGAATGCGTTCACAGTGGTGCATGCCGCAAGTGACAAAAGGGATGGTTTTGCTGTCAAGGCGGCAAACAGCCGGGTGAATTGACCTTTGTCATCAATCGGCTATTGCTGTCGCCATGACATTGAACGTCGCCCAGTCCCGTATTCTGGACCACATGATTGCTCTGGTCGAAGCGGCCGGCCCGCTGCAAGAACAGACCGACAGGTATTTCACCAATACGGCGCGCATTGTGGCTGCCCATGGTGATGCGGAAGTGACGTTTGCGGTGTTCATGCGTCGGCGTGTGGTTGCTGCGCTTGAGCCTGTCATCAAGCTCATCAATCACTTCGTGCCCAACGCCAAGGTAAAGCGCTTCGTGGAAGAAGGCGCAGGTGGTTCCTTCGGAGCAAAAACTCATTGAAATCACCGGCTCCATGCAGCGGCTTTCAGAGATCGAAACCCTGTTACTGCAGAAGACGGGTTTTCCGTGTGTGGCTGCGACCAACGCCTATGAAATGTGCCTTGCGATTCCGACTCGCCAGCTTCATGGACATGCATGCGCGCCACGGCTCGGGAGCAGAAATGAACATCCTCGCTGCTTATGGTGCCAAGGTGGGCAGCGAAGCGGCTAAGGCTGCTGACCCGCGCGTCAAAGGTTTTGTGGGCTCGTCACAGAATTTGACCGCACCTTTTTTTGGCGCGGACCAAGGCATGGGCACCATGCCGCATGCGCTCGTTGGCTATACCAATGGCGATGTGCTGCAGGCCTTGAAGCTGTTTCACGAAACATTGCCGGAAGCAAAGTCCCTGATCGCACTCATTGACTATACCGGCGAGGAAATCTCGGATTCACTTCGTTGTGCGAAGTGGTTCTATGACGAAGCCAAGCTTGACCAGCAAGGCAAGAGCTTTGGCATCCGGCTTGACACGCATGGCGGCCGGTTCGCCGAGGGCCTCGACTATGAGAAGTCGGTCGATGTCGTCGGTGACTGGCTCAAAGTGCGCGGCGAGTATTCCATTGTCGAAACGGTGCTGGGTGGCCGCACCGTGCAACTTGATCCCGGCAACATCCTCGTCGACAAGGTGCGCCGCATCCTGTTCGGCAAAGGCGTCTCGGTTGCGGCGATCATTCACGCACGCCGTGCGCTGGATGCAGCAGGCTACAAGTCGGCGCATCATCGTGGGTTCATCGGGCTTCGATCCGCAGAAGTGCCAGATCATGGGCGGCTGCCAAGGCGCCGATCGACATGGTGGGCACCGGCTCATTCCTCCCCGCCACGCTGACGGAGACGTATGCCACTGCAGACATCATCCGTTACAATGGCGTGCCGCGGGTGAAGACCGGCCGTGAGTTTTTATTGTAACCAATATTGACACACTGGGCTGGCCCTTTAAGTTCCATTATTGCTGGTCTGTGGGTGTCATCATGAAGCGTCTTGTCGCGTTATTGACCGTTATGAGTGTCGTTATGGGCGTCACTTCGTTGGACGCTCAGGCCAAACGCAGATATCCCCGTCCTCCCGCATTGCCGCCCATCGTGACCGTGTTTGTCGACGTCGGCGCACAGAATATGTCGGTCAATGTCAATGGCATGCCTTATGGCGATTGGGCTGTATCGACGGCGCGTTCCGGCTATCACACACCGCGCGGCAACTACCGCGCCATCCGCCTTGCCCGCGTCTACTATTCGAAGAAATACGACAACTCGCCGATGCCAAATTCCGTATTCTTTTATGGTGGTTATGCCATTCACGGCACCTATCACCTGAAGTCGCTCGGGCGTCCGGCATCGCATGGCTGTGTGCGCCTGCATCCTGACCACGCGGAAGCGCTTTACGACCTGGTCAAGCAGTATGGCATGGACCGTACGCGGATCGTGGTTGCCGATTAGGCTGGGGACGCTTCGGAAGTGCGTCTTGCCTCGATCTGTCCAGTCTGTAACATTGCGCAGAGATTCCCAACCTTAGGTTTTGATCCATGCGCCGTTTGTTTCTGGGGGTTCTTGCAGCCCTGATCCTTTTTGTTGCTGGCGGTGACGCTTTTGCGGACAGCATTTTCCAGCGCAAGGTTTCGCCACGGCAACCAATCGTCGTCGCCAAGATCACGGTGCATAGCCAGAACCTCTATCTCACTGTCAATGGCTGGCCGACGGGAAGCTGGGCGGTGTCCACCGCGGGCAGCGGCTATCACACGCCTCGCGGGGTGTTCACGGTGAAGCGGCTCGCCAAAGTGTGGTTCTCGCGCAAGTACGACAATTCGCCGATGCCGAACTCGGTGTTCTTTGATGGCGGCATCGCCATCCACGGTTCTTATCATCTGGCATCACTTGGGCGTCCGGCCAGCCATGGCTGCGTGCGCCTGCATCCCGACAATGCCGCCAAGCTCTTTGCGCTGGTGCAGAAGTATGGCATGTCACACACGCAAGTGATCGTAACAGACTAAAGTACAGCATGACACGTATCGCGTTGATTACGGGTGGCGCCCAAGGCGTTGGCGCGGCTGCTGCCGCCCGGTTGTTGAGTGATGGATTTGGCGGTGTGTTACTTCTGGACCGCAACGAAGCGCGCCTGAAGCAGGAAGCCACTGCGCTCGCAAAGCTTGGCAAGGTTGAAACACTGGCGGTGGATCTCGCGGCAAGTGACACGCCGAAACGCGCTGTTGCGGCCTGCGTCGAAAAATTCGGGCGGCTGGACGTTCTGTTTAACGCAGCGGGCAACACCTCGCGCGGCAGTGTGGGTACGATTGCACCGGACACCTATCAAGGCCTGTTCGATGTGAACGTAAGGGCGCCGCTGTTCCTGATGCAGGAAGCCGCAAAGGTGATGAAGGGCAATGGTGGTGGCACCATCATCAACGTCTCTTCGATGATTGCCTATGGCGGCATGCCTGAGCTTGGCGTCTATTCCGCCAGCAAGGCCGCGCTGATTGCCTTGACGAAGCATGCGGCGCAGGAATTTGCCTGGGATGGCATCCGCACCTTTGCGATTGCACTGGGTTGGGCGCTGACGGAGGGCGAACGCAACATGCAGGCTTCGCTCGGCATGCCGGCCGACTGGCCCGATAAATTCGGCAAGGAAATGCCTGCGGGCCGCCTGATCGAGCCGGAAGACATCGCGTCACTCGTGGCCTATCTCACATCGCCTGCGGCGCAGATGATGAACGGTGCCACCATCGATTTCGAACAGATTCCGGTGGGCATGTTCCGGGTTCACCCGGTGCTCAAGAGCTCAGCAAAGTAACACAGCTTTCCGCGTGCGAGCCTGCAACTTGCCCGCTCGTGGCGCTAACCCAGTTCGATCAGATTGATTTCGGGGGGTATGCCAATGCGCACCGGAATGTCGGAGCAACCCAACCCACCCGAAACGATGAGATGGCGTCCGTTTTCAACAATGTGGCCATAGTCGTAGCGGCGGCCAAATTCTGACGGAATGTAAGGCGCGTAACCCGCGATGCGAATCTGGCCGCCATGGGTGTGGCCGGACAGCGTGAGGGAAACACGTTCGGGCATCTTCGCAAACAGATCGGGTTCGTGCGCGAGATGGATGACCGGAGCATTGTCTGTCACCTGCGCCAGCGTGCCCGGAAGATCATCCAGGCCTTGAAAGCCATGCTTCTCCCAAAGTGCGACGAGGCTGTCGGTTCCCGTCACCCAGAAAGGCATGCCATCCTTCTGCAGGCGCACGGCCTTGTTGGAGAGGACGGGGATGCCAGCATCTTCAAAGGCGCGCTGTGCTTCCGGCGGGCCCTTGCGCAGGCGCTGGGCCTGATGATCGCCCCACCAATCATGGTTGCCATTGATCGAGTAGACGCCGAGTGGCGCCTTCAGTGTTGCTGCGATGCGCGCGGTTTCTTTCAGCGGCACGGTTCCGGAGCGGAACTTGATGCCCGAGACATAATCCCCGAGCATGAAGATGATATCAGGCTGCAGCGCCTGGGCCGCAGCAATGACCGACTCCCAGTGCGACAGCGGAAACCACGGGTCCACCACATGCGGATCGGCAATGACGGCGGCGCGCAACTTGAGACCGGGTGTCCAGTTGGGTGGGGTCAACGCGTAAGCCGTGATGTTCAACATCAGGCGCGGCTCAATCACGACGCCGTAGGTTGCGACACCGAGGCCAGCGGCTGAGAAAACCCCCAGGCCCTTGAGAAGTCTCCGCCGTGTCGTCATGCGTGCTCGTTTGCAGACTGCGATGGCGTTTGCGTGGTGGTGGTGGCGAGCCCGGCGTTGCGTGCCTCATTCAGGCACCAGTCCCGGAACAGGGGAACCAGCGGATTGGTAGGCGGGCCCTTGGCCGTCAACACATGATAGGCAAATTGCGGTGGCGCCTGAATGGCAAGCTCGAACGGCTTGACGAGGCGGCCTTCGGCCAAGTCGTCGGCAACAAGGTTGGAATCGCCCAGTGCCACGCCCATGCCGTCAATGGCCGCCTGAACTGCAAATGAGGTTTGCTGGAAATGCAGGCCTGACCGGTCATCGAAATCCCTGATGCCAGCGGCCGCCATCCACATTTTCCAGTTCGGCCAAGGGGTGCCGTGGGCCTCCCAGTCCAGGTGAATGAGTTTGTGCTTGAGCAGGTCGCGAGGGGTTTTGAGCGGCGTTTCGCTGGTGATGATCGAAGGGCTGCAAACCGGGAAGACCGTGTCCTGAAACAACAGGGTGACGTCCAGCGTGGGATAGTTGCCGTTACCAAAACGAATAGCGATATCAACATCATCACGGTCAAAATCCACCGGGACATGAGTGACGTCCACGCGCACATCGGCCTGAGGAGCGATTTCGAGGAAGCTGTCCAGACGCGGCACCAGCCATTTTGCCGCCAGCGAGGGCGAGGCGGACACCTTGAGCTGGTTGCGATTTTCCAGGCGTTTGATGCGCTTGATCGCCCGAGCCATGTTTTCCAGGCTGTCCTGGCATGCAGTGGAGAGAATTTCGCCCTCCTTGGTGAGGGTCATGCTGCGGCTGGTGCGGTTGAAAAGGGTGGTCTGCAGCTGGTCTTCGATCTCCTTGATCTGATGGCTGATGGCCGCCGGAGTCACGCCAAGCTCTTCTGCCGCCTTGGAAAAATTCATGTGGCGGGTGGCCGCCGCCAAGGCCCTCATGGCCCGCAAGCCTGGAAACAAGTCCAACATGTTAAAAATCCGTCTTCAAAGGAAATTCATAGGTGCCATGAAAATTAGTCGCTTTTCCATAACAAAACAGTGCTGTATGTATGGACCATCAAATTTTATTTCAAGAAAGTTAATGCCATGACCAAGATTGTTGCAGCCCCAGCCCAGAAAGTAAGCAGCTCTTTCCGCGCTTTCATCCGGGACCTCGTCACCATTGATCCGGCGATCCGCCGTTCGCTCGACAATACCTATGTCAGCGTCCAGCTGAATAACCGCATCTGGATGGTCTAAGCCAGATCCTCGGTCGGTCAGCCCCCTGATCGCCCCTCTGGCCGGATGCGAAAGCCTCCGGCCCTTTTTGTGGCTGGATTCAGCGTCCTTTCCAGACCGGCGGGCGCTTTTCGGCGAAGGCGCGTGCGCCTTCCTTCTGGTCATCCGAGGAATAGAGCACATCGACGGTCTTGAGCTTGCGCTTGGTGACCATGTCGAAAGCCTGCTGCACGGGTAGGTGACCGGTCTCGCGGTCGACTTCCTTGATGGCAGCGAAGACCAGCGGCGGACCGTCGGCCAGTTGGGCTGCAACCTCGCGGGCGCGCTCCATCAGCTTGTTGGCGGGAACCACTTCATTGATCAGGCCCCAGTGCTTGGCTTCTTTCGTGTCGATGGCGCGGCCGGTGAACAGCAGTTCCATGGCCACATGATAGGGAATGCGGCGCGGCAGCTTGATGGTGGCGGCATCGGCCACGGTGCCTGAGCGGATCTCGGGCAAGGCAAAAGTGGCGTGTTCAGCGGCGATGATGATGTCACAAGAGATCATGATCTCGAAACCACCGCCAAAGGCGAGGCCATTCACCGCGCAGATCACCGGCTTGTTGAGGCCCGGCAATTCCTGCAGGCCGCCAAATCCGCCCACGCCGTAATCAGAGTCCGGAGTTTCGCCAGCGGCTGCGGCCTTCAGATCCCAGCCTGGGCAGAAGAACTTTTCGCCGGCGCCGGTGAGGATGGCCACGCGCAGTTCCGGGTCATCGCGGAATTTGGCGAAGGTGTCGCCCATGATGCGCGAGGTGGCGGCATCGATGGCATTCGCCTTGGGCCGGTCGATGGTGACTTCGAGCACGCGGCCCTTTTTCTCAACGCGGATGGGGGATGTCATGCACTTACCTCATTCTGATCAGCGCATCGGCGGCCACCGCACCCTGCGGCAGGACGAAGAGCGGGTTGATATCGAGTTCTTCGAGTTTGGCTTCATGCGCGGCGGCGAAGGCGGCGACGGCTTCAATGGCGGCGATGACAGCTTCGGTGTCGCCTGACTTGCCGCGATAGCCTTCGACCAGTTTCCAGATGCGTAGGCCCTGCTAGCGCGCGGGTGATCTCGGCTGCGGCTGGTGGGCAGGAGCAGGGTGGCTGAATCCTTCAACAGCTCGGTTAGAATGCCGCCCGCACCGACCACCAAAGCGAGACCGAATTGTGGGTCGCGGTTGATGCCGACGATGAGTTCGGTGACAGCACCTTGCACCATCTTCTCGACCAGCACTTCGGGCCCGAGCTTGGCCATCTTGTCGGCGGCCGTTTGCGCTTCGGCTTCGGTTTTAAGGTTGAGCGCCACGCCACCGGCTTCGGTCTTATGGGCGATGGATTCAGACGGAGGTTTTCACTACGACCGGGAAGCCGAGCTTGGCTGCGGCCTTGCCGGCTTCGGCGATTTTGACGACCACGCCTTCCGGAACAGAGAGCCCGGACTTGGCCAGCAAGGCCTTGCCCGCATGTTCGGTCATCAATTTCGGTTCGCTGCCTGCGCCGTGTTGCTCGGCGCGAGCGCAGGGAGGGCTTCGTTACGCGCCCAGTTCTCGCCGATGAAGGCCGCGGCTTCGAGCGCGGTGAGCGTATCGTCAAAGCCCATCATGGGCGCGATGCCATCGGCGGTGAGCTGCGCCATCATTTCGCGCGTCATGTTTTCCGGAAAGCTGGCCAGCACCACGGCGCGGGCCTTGTTGGCCTTGGCGGCGGCAGCGAAAGCGCGCGCCGTCTTCAGCCAGGCGGCGGGATTGGTGGTGGGCAAAGCCGGCGTGTCGAGGATCAGCACGCCGCAATCGAAGCCGCCCGACAGCGTGGCGGTGAAGGTGGCGGTGAGCTTGGGTTCATCGTTCCAGATGAAGGTGTGATAGTCGAACGGATTGTCGATCGACGACAAACTCGTTGAGCGAAGCCTTGATCTTCGGCTTCGTTTCGTCCTTGAAGGGTCGGGAAGGAAATCTTGCGGCCTCACGGAGATGATCGGCAATCAGCGCCGCCTCGCCGCCGGAACAGGAATGCGACACCAGCCTGACCGCCGGGCAGCGGTCCGCCGTGATGCAGCAGCTTCAGTGTTTCGGCCAGCGCCGTGATGCTGCCGACGCGCGCCACGCCATAGCGCTCGAACATTGCGTCATAGAGCTGGTCGGAACCGGAGAGCGACGAGGTGTGGCTCATCGTGACCTTGGCGCCCTGTTCGGACTTGCCGGTCTTGATGGCGACGATCGGCTTCTTCAGCTCGCGCGCCTTGGCGGCGGCGCGGGCGAAGGCGGCTACATCCTTCAGGCCTTCGATGTGCAGGCCGATGGCGGTGATGCGCGGGTCTTCGATGCAGCGCCTCGACCATGCGCGTGATGTCCACATCGCGCCTGGTTGCCCATGCGTGAAGATGGCGGCCAGCGGCAGTTCGCGCTGGGTGGTGGTGAGATTGACGGCGATGTTGCCGGACTGGGTGATGATGGCCACGCCTTTGTCGCGCACCGATATGCCGTGTTCATCCGGCCAGAGGGCTGCGCGCGACAGGCCGTTGACGAAGCCGTAGCAGTTCGGACCCATCAGCGGCATGCCGTCTGCGGCCTTCAGTAATTCCGCCTGCAGATCCGTGGCGCCGGCTTCGGCGAAGCCTGCGGCATAGATGACAGCACCGCCGCAGCCCTTGGCGCGCAGCTGCCGCACGACTTCGACGGCGGGTTCGCGCTTGACCGCGACGAAGGCCGCATCGATGGGGCCATCGATCTCGTCGACGGATTTGACCGTCTTGATGCCGCCCAGCTCTTCGCGCTTGGGATGCACCGCCCAGATTTTGCCGGGGAATCCGAATTCGCGCGTGCGGGTGATGGCGATGGCGCATTCATTGCCACCGACGAAGACGATGCTTTGGGTTGAGGAAGCGGGAGAGGTCAGATGGTGCGTCAATTTTTTACTCCGTCATCCCAGCGAAAGCTGAGGTCCCGCTTTGTCACATGCTCGGGATTTCCAAGCTGGATGCCAGCCTTCGCTGGCATGACGAGACTAAAGCGTGAATTCATTTGTCTATCCACCCAGCGGACGCAGCAGGGCGCGCGAAATGATGTGGCGCTGGATTTCGCGACGTGCCTTCCCAGATGCGCTCGACGCGGGCGTCGCGCCAGATGCGCTCCAGCGGCAGGTCGCTCCATCAGGCCCATGCCGCCGTGGATCTGGATCGCTTCGTCGGCGACGATAGGCCAGCATTTCGGTGGCCTTCAGCTTGGCCATGGCCATGTCCATGTTCCGTGCACTGTGCCCTGATCGTATTTCCAGCGCGGCCTCGAAGATCATCAGTTCGGCGGCCTTCAGTTCCGTCGCCATGTCGGCGAGCTTGAACGACACGCCCTGGAACTTGCCGATCTGCTGGCCGAACTGCACGCGGTCCACGGCATATTGCTTGGCATGGCCAAGCGCGCGTTCGGCGCGGCCGAGGCAGGTGGCGGCGACCTGCAGGCGGGTGGCGCCCAGCCACGGCATCGGCGACCTCGAAGCCCTTGTGCACTTCGCCCAGAACCTGGCTCTTGGGCACGCGGCAATCGTTGAATTCGAGAATGCAGTTCGTGTAGCCGCGATGCGAGACGTTCTTGTAGCCGTCGCGCACCGTGAAGCCGGGCGTGCCCTTGTCGACCAGGAAGGCGGTGATCGTTCTTCTTGCCGCGCGGCGTGTCCTCCTCGCCCGAGGCGCATGAAGACGATGACGAAAGTCGGCTACATCGGCATGGCTGATGAAATGCTTGGTGCCGTTGATGACCAAATCGTCGCCATCCTGCCCGGCGAAGGTCTTCATGCCGCGCAGGTCCGAGCCGATGCCCGGCTCGGTCATGGCCAGACAGTCCGACGCTTCTCGCCTCGAATCGCCGGGATAGAGATATTTCTTGCGCTGCTCCGGCGTTGCAGGCGAGCAGGATGTTGGACGGGCGCGCACACGCAGGTCCAATGCAGCGCGTAATTGGCGCGGCCGAGTTCCTTCTCGTAGAGCACCCAGGTCACCGTATCGAGGCCGGCGCCGCCGACATCGGCCGGCATGTTGGCGGCATAGAGACCGGCCTCGATCGCCTTGGCCTTGATCTCGTCGCGCAGCTCGCGGCGCAGCACGCCGGTGCGCTTCGACCTCGCGCCTCATGCGGATAAAGCTCGTTCTCGACGAAATCGCGCGTCGTCTTGACGATGAGCTTCTGTTCTTCGGAGAGACCGAAATCCATGTTGTCTCTACTTGATGTGGAAGGCTTCGATGTGGCCGTCGATGGCGATGTCCTGGCCGTTGATCATGAAGGCGGCAGGGGTGGCGAGGAAGACGGCCAGGTTGGCGACTTCGTCGGCCTCAACGAAACGCTCGAGCGACTGGCCGGATACAAGCTCGCGCGCGACGCGGTCAAAAGGCATGTTGCGCAAAGCACGCTTCGCCCTGGATCACGCGGTTGATGCGGTCACCCGCCACGCCGCCGGGGCAGATGCAGTTGCAGCGCACATTGTAGGGGCCGAGTTCGATGGCGAGCGATTTGGTGAGGCCGATGACGCCCCATTTGGCGGCGGCATAGGGCGTGCGGTTGCCGAAGCCGTGCTGGCCGGCATTGGACGACATGTTGATGATGAGGCCGGATTTCTGCGCCTTCATTACTGGGGCCGCACGGCGGGCACAGAGGAACTGCGCGTCGAGGCAGATCTCGATGCATTCCTTCCAGTCGGCGAGATCGATGTCGTCGACCGGTGCCGTCGGGCCCTTGATGCCGGCATTGTTGATCATCACGTCGAGGCCGCCGAGATCATCCAGCGCATCATCAAACCACGCGTCGACGGCAGCTTCAGAACGGACATCGACCTTTGTCGCGGCAATGTCGGGGAAGTCCTTGCGGAAGACTTTCAAAGCCTCTTCATTCACATCGCAAATGTGAACCTTGGCGCCAGCCTTGCGAAAAGCCTGCGCCATGGCCCGGCCAATGCCGCTGGCTGCGGCGGTGATCATCACGCGTTGCTGTGCCATGGTCATCCTCCCTGGCGGTAAACTACTTGCGCTTCTTCTTCGCTGCTTTCTTCGCCTTCTTTGCAGGCTTTGACTTTTTGCTGCGCTTTTCTTCCGCCTCAAGCGTCAGGCCCGAGCCGATCTTGTGCTTCTTGAACAGCTTCATCATGTCGACCAGGATGGCGTTGCGCTTGGCCTCGATCTTGGCGACGCTGCGGCCCGCCGCCTGTGCGTCGGTGCCTTCGATCAAACGCTTTTCGAGCGCGTCATTCCATTTCGGGAATTTGAGATCGGTCCAGGGCAGTTCGAGCGTGGGGTCGAACTGCTTCATGAAATCGCGCATGCCGCCGGGGCCACCGCCGACATGGTAGGTCATGAAGGAGCCCATAAAGGCCCAGCGCATGCCGGCTGAATAGACAATCGAGTTGTCGATGTCGCCGGTGGTGCCGATGTCCTTGTCGAGGATGTGCAGCGCCTCGCGCCACAGAGCTTCCTGCAGGCGGTCGCAGATATAGCCGTCGATTTCCTTCTTCAGGCGCAGCACCTGCATGCCGACCTGCTGGAAGTAGGCGTCGGCGCGGTCCAGAGAGGCCGCGTCGGTCTTGTTGCCGGGCACGAGTTCGACCAGTGGCAGCAGATAGACCGGGTTGAAGGGATGGCCGATCACCACGCGCTCGGGATGCCTGGCGCATTCCGACTGCAGGCGCGAGGGCAGGAAGCCTGACGATGACGACGACAGAACCACGTTTGGCCCGGCAAGTGCATCGAGATCGCGGAACAGCTTGATCTTCAGCTCTTCGCGTTCGGGGGCGGCTTCGTGGATGAACTCCGCCTTGCTCGCCATCTTGGCGAGATCAGTGGTGAAGCTCAGCTTGCCCTTGTTCTTCGACTTGCCGCGCAATGCATCGAGTGAAGGCCAAGCCGTCTTGATGGCGGCCTTGAGCTTGGCTTCGGCTTCCGGCTTCACGTCATAGGCGATGACGTCAATGCCGCGGTGCAGGGCGCGGGCCGCCCAGCCTGCGCCAATGAGGCCGGTGCCGGCGATGCCGATGGTAGAAATCTTGCTCAATCAGTCCTCCTATATTTTACCTCCCCCTCGTGGGGAGGTCGAAAATCGCACTTTGCGATTTTCGGGTGGGGGTGGTATCGCCGGAACGACCCCCACCCCGGCCCTCCCCACAAGGGGGAGGGGGATTTTAATTTGGCTTCTTCAACCCCAAGATTTCGCGGCCTTCCGCAGGTGTCGCCACCTTGGTGCCGAGCATTTCGATCAGCTTCACGGCCTTCTCGGTGAGATTGCCGTTCGAGGCATAGACGCCCTTTTCGAGATAGAGATTGTCTTCGAGGCCGACGCGGACATGGCCACCGAGGAGAACGGCCTGCGCCACCGCGTGGAACTGCTGGCGGCCGATGGAGAAAGCGGCCCAGATGGCGTTTTCGGGCAGCAAGGCCTTCTGATAAGCCATGGTTTCGGGTGAGAAGGGCGCGCCCCACGGAATGCCGAGACAGAGCTGGTAAAGTGGCTTGTCCTTGATCAGACCTTCCTTGACCATCTGGTTGGCAAACCAGAGATTGCCTGAGTCAAAAATTTCCATTTCCGGCTTGGTGCCGTAGGAGGCGATCAGCTTTGCCTGTTCGCGCAACTGCGTGGGCGTCTGCACGACGATGGACTGGCCGTCGCCGAAGTTCAGCGAGCCGCAATCCAGCGTGCAGATCTCCGGACGCAATTCCTTGATGTGGAGCAGGCGTTCCAGCGGGCCCACCACGTCAGTGCCGGCACCGAATTCGAGCGGTTTCTCGCCATCACCGATATAGAGATCGCCGCCCATGCCAGCGGTGAGGTTGATGATGACGTCGTTGTTCCTGGCGCGAATCTTCTCCATCACCTCGCGGTAGTATCCGACATTGCGCGAGCCTTTTCCCGTCTTCGGTTCACGCACATGGCAATGCACCACGGTGGCGCCGGCAGACGCGGCTTCGAGCGCCGCATTGGCGATTTGCTCTGATGTGACGGGAATGGCGGGATGTTTACCGACCGTGTCGCCTGCACCGGTGACGGCACAGGTGATGATAACCTTTGGCTGCATTGAAATTCCTCTCCTCGGCGGCGGAACACTAGGTGATCTCAATTCACCTTTCTAGCCAAATGCGCCTGCAGGTTCCGGATTTCCGACAGCGTTCACGCCGTGGCTGGTGGAAAATATGGACCAGTGGCAAGTTCCGTTCACCTGCTCATGTCAGGCGCCGGCCTGCCATTCCTTGATGGCCTGGACAGGGTAAATCAGCATCAAGACATTGAGGGTGAGATTGTCGCGAATGACGGCAAGCGCCAGAAGCTCCATGGCAATGCCCGCGACAATCACCCACTTTACCGGCGCTTTTGAAGCAATCCAGAAGCCCAGCACCATGAAGCCGACATCGCTCATGGAATTGATGATGGAGTCGCCATAGTAGTCGAGCGAGATGGTGGCGGCGCGGTAGCGTTCGATGATGAAACTGCTGTTCTCGAACACTTCCCAGGCACACTCGATCAGCAGGGCGATATTCAGCCGCCAGATGAGGGGCAGGCGGCGCGCGATGAGCCAGGTCGCCAGATAGAACAGGAAGCCGTGGATGATATGCGAGAGCGAATACCAGTCAGCGATGTGCTGGGAATTCTCGGAGCTGTTCACCACGCCGTGCCAGAGTTTCACATATCCGCATTTGCAGATCGGGACGCGGCCATCGATCCATTCAATCACGGCAGAGGCAGCGACGATGACGATGCCAAGTGTTGGAGCAAGCCAGTCAGTGGAAGCGAATCTGCGTGTCTCTGCCATGCAAGCTGGATAGCATGGCCGCCTTGTCAGTCTGAAATCCCTAAGCCTCGTCGCCCTTGGCCTTGGCCATCACACAGCCTGCAATTTTCCAGCTGCCATCCGGCTCGTGTTCCATGAAGTAAATGGCATCATAGAGCGCGCCGTCATCACCAAGGATCTGCACCTTCTGATAGGGCCGACCTGCGGGGTCCACGCCTGTTTCGCCGAAGCTGTAACTCTTGTTGCGGTAAACCTGCGGATAGCCGTTGCGCACCATGCTCATGAACATGTCGGCAGATGGGAATTTCTGCTGCACCAAGGGAGCTGCGTCGCTATAGGCGGAAGCACCATCATCCTTGGCGATAGATTGCAATTGATGAGTGATGATGGGCTGAAATACGCTGGTTTCGCTGTCCTGAGCCTGAGCGGAACCGCTGGCCAGCAACAGGGCAATTGCGAGGATGGTTTTCTTCATGTGAGCCTCCCTTTGTCCGTTATACGAAGGATTGCGGCAAACAGTTTCATGCCGGATCACTTGCGGCATGAAGGGAAGCGTCGCATGATTGCTGCAGTGGAGCTGTGATTTATGGAAGTTCTTGAAATAACGTCAAAATGGCTGCAGCAGGGCCGCAAGCTGGCGCTTGCCACAGTCGTCGAAACATGGGGCTCAGCCCCTCAGCCTGTCGGCAGCCAGCTGGTGATTGATGCAGACGGCAACTTTGAAGGCGCCGTATCGGGCGGCTGCGTCGAAGGGGAAGTCATCACTGAAGCTCAGGACATCATCGCGCGCGGCGGGCACAAACTCCTCGAGTTTGGGGTGGCCGACCAGACAGCCTGGCGTGTGGGCCTCGCATGCGGCGGCCGTATCAGCATCTATGTCGAGGCGTTGACTTGAAAAGCGAGGTTCTTGAACAGCTGCTCGCTGCCAAGGTGGCGCGGGCGCCCGTGGCGCTGGTCACTGATTTGAAATCTGGCATACAGCGACTGGTGTCTCGGGCCGAGGTTGAAGCGGGCTCTGACTTGGACAAGGCATTCCGTTTTGACAGATCGGGGAGGGTGGGAGATGAGTTCTACGCCATCCATAACCCGCCGCTGCAACTGATCATCATTGGTGCAGTGCTGATTGCGCAAAGTGTGATCCCGATCGCGAGCGCCACTGGCTATGACGTGATGGTGGTGGACCCGCGTGGAGCTTTTGCCACGGGCGCGCGTTTCCCTGATGTGGCGCTGCATGCCGATTGGCCGCAGGATGTTTTGCCGAACTTGAAGCTTGATGCGCGCACCGCGCTGATAGCAATGGTGCACGATCCCAAGATTGACGATGAAGGGCTGACGCTCGCTTTGAAGTCCGACGCCTTTTACATCGGCGCGTTAGGTTCGCGCAAAAGTCATGCAGCGCGTCTAGAGCGATTGAAGGGCCGGGGCTTTGATGACGCCGCGCTTGCGCGCATCGCCGGGCCAATCGGGCTGTCGATTGGCGCGGTGGGTGCCGCCGAAATCGCCATTTCCATTATTGCGCAGATGGTCAAGGCGTTGCGGCTCGGACAATTGTGAGCCGCTTCGCCGCCGTCGTTCTTGCAGCGGGCCTGTCATCGCGCATGGGCAGCAACAAGCTGCTGGCATATTTTCATGGCCAGCCGCTGATCGCACATACAGTCGGCAGGATTGCGTCGTCAGGCATTGAGCCGATCTTTGTTGTGACGGGGCATCAAGCGGAATTGGTCGAACAAGCGCTGGCCAATGCCAGGGTCAGATTTGTCCATAATGGTGCGTATGCTTCCGGGCTTGCCAGTTCGCTTCGCACAGGGGTGGAAGCGGCAAAAGATCATGACGCGCTGCTTGTTTGTCTCGGCGACATGCCGTTGGTCAATTCTTCTGATCTGATGCGATTGATCGCGGCTTATCGCGATGATCAATCCATCGTGGTGCCGGTGAAAGATGGTCAGCTTGGAAACCCGGTGCTGTGGGGCAGCGGACATTTCAAAAAATTGATGGCCCTCAGCGGAGACCGTGGCGCGCGCAGCATTCTTGATGAAAACCGGGATCGGGTGACTGAGGTTTCCGTCACGGGTGATGGTGTTTTGCTGGACGCGGACACGCCCGAAGCATTGGAACAGATCCGCAGGGCGCTCAGCTAAGCCGGAGCACTGGCAGGGTCTGCGCTTCATGCGTGGTCCTTTTTCCGTCCGGAGATCTGTGCTGCAAAGGTGGGCATGATTTTATCACCAGCCCGCGAAATTGATTCTTCTTATTCCTGGTTCCGCCTCGTCATCACGGTGATCCTCGGCACGATTGCCTGCGTCGGCAATTGGTCGGTGGTGGTGGTGCTGCCGACTTTGCAAACAGAATTCGACACGCTGCGCGGCGGTGCATCCTTGCCCTACACTTTCACCATGCTTGGTTTTGCCGGCGGCGGCCTGGTCATGGGGCGCCTTGCCGACAGGCTGGGCCTGGTGGTGCCGGTTTTTGCAGGCGCGGCCTTGCTCTGCAGCGGCTATGTGCTGGCGGCGTTCACCACCAGCATCTGGCAGTTCGCGCTGATCTCGGCGGTGATTGGCCTTGGCTCAGCTGCGGGGTTTGCGCCACTGATCTCCGACCTGTCGCACTGGTTCCGCAAGCGCAGGGCGCTGGCTGTCGCGTTTGCCGCTTCAGGCAGCTACCTCTCAGGGGCCGTGTGGCCGCTGGTGGTCGAGCATTTTCAATCGCTCTATGGCTGGCGTGCCACCTATGAAGGCATTGGCCTGTTCACACTTGTTGCGATGGTGCCGCTGGGCCTTGCACTCCGCCGCAAACCTGCCGCCACGATTTACGCGGAATCGGAGGCGGCCACCGTGGCCGCCCGTGGCGAGCTTGGACTTTCGGCCGGCGCGCTGCAGACCATCCTTGTCATAGCGGGTTTTTCCTGCTGCATGGCCATGTCGATGCCACAGGTCCATATCGTCGCCTACTGTGGCGATCTTGGTTACGGCGTGGCCGTGGGCACGCAGATCATTTCGCTGATGCTGGGCCTCGGTGTGGTCAGCCGGCTGATTTCGGGCGTGGCGGCTGACAGGATTGGCGCTGGCAAGATGCTGCTCATCGGCTCTGCCATGCAGGCCTCGGCGCTGCTGCTCTACCTGTTCTTCAACAGCCTCTCGTCACTTTGGGTGATTTCCGGAATGTTCGGCCTGTTCCAGGGCGGCATCGTACCGATGTATGCGGTAATTATCCGGCAGTTCCTGCCGCCGCGCGAGGCGGGAGCGCGGATCAGCCTGGTGTTGACGGCCACCATTCTCGGCATGGCTTGCGGGGGACTGGTATCAGGCTTCATCTATGACGCCACCCATTCCTACCGGCTGGCCTTCCTGCACGGCCTGCTGTGGAACCTCGTCAACCTGGCGCTGGTGTCATGGCTTTTGTTCTGGCCGAAAGGAAAGCGGCAAAGCCCGGCAGTGCACGCCTGATCAGATCAGCTGCATCTGGCGCAGGCTGGCGTGGCCCTTGCGTGCGACGATGATGTGATCGTGAACCATGATGCCCAGCTTGTCAGCTGCTGCGATGATCTTCTTGGTCATTTCGATATCGGCCATAGAAGGTGTGGGATCGCCTGAGGGGTGATTGTGTACCATGATGATCGCCGTTGCCGAAAGTTCCAGGGCGCGCTTGACCACTTCGCGGACATAGACTGGTGTGTGATCCACCGTGCCACGCTGCTGCTCTTCGTCCGCGATCAGCTGGTTCTTCTTGTCGAGAAACAGAAGCCGGAAGCTTTCGATATGGTTGTGAGCCATGGCGGCATGGCAATAATCGATGATGGCTGTCCAAGATGATAGAACGGGGCGGTGCATCACGCCGGTCTGCATCAGACGCAGGGCAGCGGCCTGAATGAGTCTCAAGGAATGCACGACAACTTCCCCCACGCCATCAACTTCCATCAGGCGCTCACGCGGTGCACTGATGACTTCTGCGAAGCTGCCAAACCTGGCAATCAGTGCCTTTGCCAGTGGCTTTGTGTCCTCCCGGAGTTTCGCACCGTAGAGCACCATCTCCAGCAGTTCGTAGTCGAGCAGTGATGAAGCGCCGCCTTTTGCGAAGCGCGCGCGCATGCGGTCACGATGGCCGTGATACGTGATTGGCTGTCCAGAATCATCGAGGCCGGTGAGAGATGAAGGTTTGGCTTTGTTGTCGCCGTCCTTCGCCTTCGGCATGGCTAGTGCTTATAGGGCGGCTTGTGCAGGCCCGCAGGCGAGGTGGTGAAGATTTCCACGCCCGTGTCAGTCACTCCGACCGTGTGCTCGAACTGCGCAGACAATGACTTGTCGCGTGTGACGGCAGTCCAGCCATCACTGAGGATTTTCACATGCGGTTTGCCGAGATTGATCATCGGCTCGATGGTGAAGATCATGCCGGGTTTCAAAAGCGCACCATCACCACGTTTGCCATAGTGCAAAACGTTAGGATGGTCGTGGAACACCTGGCCCGAGACCATGTCCGCAGAAATCGCGCACCACCGAGCAGCGTTCAGCTTCAGCGTAAGATTGAATTGCATGACCGATGTCGCCCAGGTGCGCGCCGGGTTTTACGGCCGCAATACCACGCATCATGCTTTCATAGGTGACGTCAATCAGGCGCTCTGCTGCGCGCGGAACTTCACCCACGCCATACATGCGGCTGGAGTCGCCATGCCATCCATCAACAATCACTGTGAAATCAACATTGACGATGTCACCGCTGCGCAAGGGTTTGTCACTTGGAATGCCGTGGCAGACCACATGATTGACAGAAATGCAGCTGGCTTTCTTATAGCCGCGATAGTTCAGCGTTGCGGGCAGGGCCTTATGGCGCTCACAGAACGCCATGAAAAATTCATCGATTGCCTGCGTGGTTGCGCCCTCATAGACGAGCGGCGTCACCTCATCGAGCGCACGTGCCACCAACTGCCCGGCCTTGCGCATCGCCGCAAAGCCTTCAGGGCCGTGCAGCTTGATGTGAGGATGAGTGTCAACTTTCGTCATGGCCCGCCATTCTGTCAGCCAGCCATAAGTGGGTCAACCCTAAGTGATTTGCAAGCTTCAGGCGGCCTGTTCGATGGACAGCGCGCGCCGCACCTTTTCCGTGAGGTCAATGCGGGTGAAAGGCTTGTTGACCAGTTCAACAGAAGCGGGAAGATCCTGCATCTGACGTACGGAACCCGGGGCATAACCCGACATGAAGAGAATACGCAGGCCAGGGCGAACCTTCATGGCTTTCACGGCCAGTTCTGGTCCATTCATCCCGCCCGCCATAATGACGTCGGACAGCACCAGATCAATATCAGGCGTTGATTTCGATAATCTTCAGGCCTTCAGGTCCATTGATTGCGGGAATGGCTTCAAAACCCATTTCCTCGATCATTGCCGCGGCCACTTCGCGCACAGCGTTGTTATCCTCAACGATGAGGATTTTCATGCGGCGCTGTTCGGACGGAAGTTCTGAAGGCAGGTCTTCTTCGACAACAAACTTGTTTCGATCACCATCTGTTGCAGGTTTCGAAACACCGGTACTTTTCGCCTTGGGCAAGTAAAGCTTGACCGAGGTGCCAACGCCGACTTCCGAATAGATCTTGACGTGGCCGTTGGATTGCTTGGCGAAGCCATAGATCATCGAGAGCCCCAAACCTGAACCGGCTTCAGGAGCTTTCGTCGTAAAGAAGGGCTGGAACACTTTCTCGATATTTTCAGGCGCGATGCCGCAGCCCGTATCGCTTACGGAAATCTCGACATAGTCGCCTGGATGCACCTCTTCATTGTTATGGGCGTAGGCGGCATCGAGTTTGCGGTTCTGGGTTTCAATGATGAGCTTGCCGCCCTTTGGCGCCATGGCGTCGCGGGCGTTGAGGGCGAGATTGAGGATTGCTGTTTCCAGCATCGTCTTGTCAGCCTTGATTGGCCATATCTCGGTGCCGGCGATTACTTGCACATCCACCGTGGCGGTCACGGCCTGCTTGACCATGTCCTTCATGGAATTGACGAGTTCGTTCACGCTGAGATCGCGGTTCTGCAACGTCTGCTGACGCGAGAAGGCAAGCATGCGGCGCGTCAGGTCAGAACCCTTGTCGGCGGCTTCGATCGCGGCGCGGATGCGCTTGAGGGCACGTTCATCGCCTTTCACCAGCTGTTCGACCAGCTGCAGGTTGCCCATGACCACCATGAGCAGGTTGTTGAAATCGTGCGCGATGCCGCCGGTAAGCTGACCGACGGCTTCCATTTTCTGCGCCTGGCGGAAACGGCTTTCGAGGATCTTGCGCTCTGTGACTTGCTGGCAGGCACCGAAGACGCGCTCGATGTTGCCGTTGCTTCCGCGCTCCGGCTCCATGGTCACGGCAAACCATTCGATGCCGCCAAAATGGGTTTTGACCGCGATCTCCAGATTCTTGATCGGCGTTCCCATCTTCGCAAGCTCAAGTGCCTCGCAGAATTTTTCGTGATCGCCCGGCTCGATCATCTTGATGAACATATCGAGATTGGGATGCACCATGGCATCGGCCAAGCCGATCATGGCGGCAAGTTCGGCGGTCAAGCGCGATACACCGCTCTCGATCCGCAGATTGAAAGAACCAATATGCGAGACGGCCTGAGTGCGCTTGAGCATGAGCTCAGAATTCTTGAGACGTTCAAGCGTGACCATCTCATTGTCGACGTTGCGGCAAAGGCCCACGCATTTTTTCGGGCGGCCGGTGGCTGGGTCACGCACCAGACCTGCCACACATTCAATCCAGGCATATTTGTCCGATTTTGTTTTCACGCGGTAGCGCGTCTGGAATACATCGGTGCCGAAAGGTGCGCTGCGGATTTGTTTGTCGATCGTCTTCTCGCTGTCGTCGGGGTGAATGAGCGAGTTGAAGGTCACATAATCGAGGGCGCGATCGCCGACCTCGCCACCGAAAATCTCGATCATTTTTGGCGAATTGTAAGTTTCGCCCGTTTCGAAGTCATGATCCCACAGCGCATATCCACCCGAGCGCAACGCCAGATTGAGACGGCGTTCGTTGACGATGGCCTCTTCCAGGCTTTCGTCTGACGTGTGCTGGCCAATCAGCAGGATTTCATCGGTCTGAAGGCCCGGTAATTTCTGGGTGCGGAACACGGTTTGCACGTGGCTGCCCAATGGCGGAGCGTAAGTAATCTCGATCAGGCTGACGTGCGGCTGGCGCGACTCTGGTGGCAGATGACGCGCTGAAAGCATCGAAGCGCCAAACTTCATCAACGGGCGGCCAACAATGTCGCCACGCTGGCAATTCCATTTCGAGAGCAGGGCGGTTGAGACTTCCCGGACTGTGGTCTCCGGCAATGTCACGATCATGACATCGACGTTGGCAAGCTCAAATGCCGTCAGCAGTGCATCAATCATCAAAGCGCCCTGTTTTCTCCAACTTGAATCATGGTGTGAAAAGGTGAATCAAGTGTTGATCTTTTGAGATTGATCGGCTTCATCCGGGATCTGAGCGGGAATTATTGAGGGTGCCCAAATGGATGAAAAATGGCAAAAAAGCTTTCCGGTTTCATGGGATCAATTTCACCGTGATGCCCGCGCTCTGGCCTGGCGCCTTTCTGCTTTTGGACCTTTCCGCGCCGTGGTGGCGGTGACCCGGGGTGGGCTCGTGCCGGCTGCCGTGGTGGCACGGGAGCTTGGAATACGGATCGTGGAGACCGTCGGAGTTGCCTCCTATGATTATGAAAAACAAGGTGAAATTTCAGTTCTGAAAAATATCTCCGCGGAGATCGTCGGAAAGGATCAAGGCATTGGCGTGCTGATTGTGGATGATCTGGTCGACACCGGTCAAACGGCCAAAGTGGTGCGTGAAATGCTGCCCAAAGCTCATTTTGCGACAGTGTACGCGAAACCTCAGGGGCGCCCCTTGGTCGATACTTTCGTCACCGAGGTCAGCCAGGATACGTGGATTTACCTGCCTTGGGACATGGAACTGCAATTCACTCCGCCGATTGGGCACAAGGCCACTGCCTAAGCCGATTAGATAATAATCTTCCCGCCTGTGCTCAAGTTGGGCCAGGAAACGGGCATAGGCTGAATGGTCGGGCGGGGCGGAACCGGGCTTTCCAGCATGGAAGGCGGCCAAGGCTTCGGCCGTCGCCTGAAATGCGGCATCCCGCTCGATGCCAAAGACCGCATGGCACATGACACGGCCGCTGATTCCTTTAAGAGCGAGTTTTCCGGCGGGCAAGATGGCGAGCTCTGCCGTTGTGCCCAAGATGTCTCCGGCAATGAGAATGTCTGTGTCGACATGCTTGCAAGCGGCTTCGGCGCGGGCACCGGCATTCACCGTCTCACCCAGTGCTGAATAATCGAACCTTTCAAGTGATCCCATGTTGCCGACGGTGGCCGGTCCCGAACTCAAGCCGACGCGGACCCCAACCGGCCAGAGACCTCTTGGTTTCAATATGGCCGCGAAATCTTCCTTTGCGTTCAGCGCGCGAATTTCTCCCTGGATCTTGATGGCCGCAACGGCGGCGCGGCGCTGATGCTCCGTCACTGTCACGGGCGCATTCCAGAACGCCATCAGACCGTCACCCACATACTTGTCCAGAGTGCCGGACTCTGAAAGCACGGCATCAGTGCAATGGCCCAACACGGTATTGACCACATGGACGAGATCAGCGGGAGGCAATGTTTGCGTGAGCGGTGTGAAATTGCGAATGTCGACGAACATCACTGTGATGTCGCGCATTTCGCCACCCAGTGTCAGCGCTTTCGGATTTCGCTCAATTTCGTGGAGGACCGAACCTGCCACGTAGCGGCCAAAGGCTGAGCGAAGGACACGGCCTTGCCTGTCCGCCACCAGAAGCTTGAACGCGAGAGATGAGAGAAAAGTCAAAATCGCGGCCAGGACAGAATATGTCGCGTCAATCATCAGGCCTTGGGTTTTGAAGGCATACGCGACAGCGCCTATGGCAAAGACGAGCATGAGGACAAAACTGCCGATCATGTCGACAGGGCGCAAGTAAAGCGCCAAAATTGCGAAGACCAGTGCTGTCATCGCAATGAACAAGATTTCGACAGTTTCTGCCCATTGCGGCCGTGTCAAAAATTGACTTGAGAGGATTTGCTCCAGCGCCTGGGCATGGACAGTGACCCCTGGGATGCTTTCGCCGAGGCTGGATACACGCGTATCAAGAAGCCCAGTCGCGGACGTACCAATCAACACAATGTGGCCTGCGATCCGGTCACGAAAAGATTCCAGGCGCTGAGGATCCAGCACCTGAGCGGCCGATACCATCATTGCAGGATCGGCGTGCCGGTAATAGACCTGCATCAAGCCCTGTTCAGATGTGGGAATTTCAATTCCACCAACCCGAATGGAATTTATTGCATTGGTGAGCTGATCGGATCCATTGATAATATAGGTGTCCTGGCCCTGGGCCACGCGCAGTGCTTCGAGCGAAAGACCTGGATGGAAATTTTGCCCATCACTCCATACCAGTGGCAGTGTGCGGGCGATACCACCGCTTTCGGCGAGATCAATGTTGATGAGGCCAATTCCAGCAGCCGCGTCATCAATGGGCTTGAGATTGGACACCAGATAGGGTGCAAATGTTGGAGCTCCTTTGGCGTCAAGTCCCGTTTGCGCAAAGCTCGCCTTGACGGGCACCGAAGACGCGGGCGGGCCATTCCCCACCATTGATGCAGCAACGATCACCGGGGCCTGTCTTGATCGCGCCGGCAAAAATCTTGTCGTTGTCGGGCAGGACAGCGCCAGAAACGGGCGTGATCAGCTTGTTTATGTCAGGCCGGTCCATAAGTGCGGAGGGCGAAAGACGATCGCTTTCTGGGAAAGAGAATATCAAGCGCGATTGCCGCGGGCCCGAGCGAATTGATGTTATTGATCAGAGCGGCAAGGCGATCGCGTGGCCAAGGCCATTGCCCGAGCTCGCGAAGGGATGCTTCATCGATATCCACGACAATGACGGGTTGCTGCAAGTTGGGGCGCGGCCAAAGCTGCTGCAGCATGTCAAAGCCTGATGCACGCATGCTCGCAATGGGAGCAGGGTCATAGACGCGCAGGCCAATCAGGAGTGCCGCCACTATCACAGAGAGCAGAAGGCTAAGGATGCGCCTCATAAAGACCTAGTGCCGATGGACAAAGACCTTGACCCGAGAGCTCAGTGTTGTCGGGCCGACAATTGTACGATCTTTGTCATTTGGTTTTAGCCGCAGCCTTCATCCGTCATCCCGGGATGGCGGCGGTCCAGGAATGTTTCCGTGACCCGATGGCTAATCAGTTTCATCAACGTGATCACATGATGCGGTATTCAGATAAAACGGCTTCTTGAGTGGGGACTGATCCACAATATACGGAAGGTGGTTCCTGATGCGCTGAGACAAATCAAAGACTGTACTACTTTGCGGGCCGAACTCGGCGCTGCCACGCCGGCATTGCAGCCCGATGGGATGTCAACACAATTGTTTCCGCCCTTTTTGCAAAGACGAACCTTGCCTTCCATGACAACGACGCCGGTTTCCCCGCCGACATAGAAAGTCAAACCCGGTGCCGCGGATGCCGATCGTCGCATTGGCCGTCTGGATATTGTAGGCGCTCTTGGCGCTATTGCCGGTAATGAAGCGGAATGTGCCGCGCAATGCGTCCACAGCAACAGCCTGAGCCTGGTTGCCGCCTTTCATCAGATATTTTTCAATGACGAGGGACGACTTCTCACCGATCACCAGCTTGGTGCCGTCGGTGAAAATCAATTGCACATTGCCGAAGCCAACATCGATCTTGTCATGCTCGTTGATGGACGTCGATAAGACTGATTGGCTTGCCGTTCACGGTTGGATTACCAGACAATCCAGCAACACTCGCGATTGTGTCTGCGAAAGCAGGCGCGGCGGCAAATGACATAAGCGTAACGGCAATGGCTACATTCCGGCTCAACATGGCAAATTCCTGTTTTTGAAGGCTCCCAGAACGGCGCACGATACGGATGCATCCCGGTTTTTGCAACCGGGAATCACGATTACACACAATTTCTGCAACAGTTACGCAGGTTTGATTGATTTCAGTGCGCAGTGAGCTAGATTGAAGCATGACCTTGGTCCACCAACTCCTCGTCTTCCTGATTTTATTTCAAATCAAACATTTCATTGCTGACGGTCCGCTGCAGACCAAGGCGATGGTCGATGAGAAGAGCACCTATGGTGCTCCACTTGGTCTGGTTCATGCTGGCATTCATGCCATCGGCACATTTATTGCGGCATGGCTTGCGCTTGGTGGTTTGCAATGGGCCTTAACTTTGGCGATCGGCGACGGCATCATTCACTACCATGTTGACTTCACCAAAGAGAACATCGTGAAGCGCGTGGGCTGGACAGTTGCTGATGGCCCGTTCTGGTGGGCGCTCACTGCGGACCAGATGGCGCATCAACTGACATACATTTTTCTGGCCTGGATTACATTCCAGCCGTAGCGGTCAAGGCAGGATTGCTTCCGTTTCGAGCACCCGGCGTGTGTTGGTCTGGCGCATCTTGTGTGCAAGGTCCTGGCCGAGCACCTGGTAGAAAATACCATTGATGTCTTTGTCGCCGGCCATCACCTTGGCCATGCGGACACGCGAAAAGGCAAGAAGGCGAGATGGTTCTTCGACGACAACAAGTGCTGTTGCCGGGTTGCCAGTGAGATAAGCAATTTCTCCAATGAAGGCGCCGTGTTCGAGATGGGCGATGGTCACGCCATCGACTTCGACACGAACACGGCCAGAGAGCATGAAGTAGAGTGCCTCGACGGGCGCATCCTGCCTGGTGATGCTGTCACCCACGGCGACCTCGCGCCAATCTGCAGCGCGCAACAGTTTGGCAATCTGTTCATCGTCGAGCCCGGCAAAAGCGCGGCGGAGCAGGAGCGCGTCGCGTGCCGGCAGTTTGGCCATCGCCTTTTCCCGAATGAGGAGGGCTATGCCATACAGGTTGATGACGATGAAAATCACATCCCATGGCAGGCCGGTGCCGAGGTTTTGGCGGGTCATCATGAAGAAGGTGATCTCGAGAAATAGGCCGAGAACCGCAATAACGCGCAGCCAGAACATGCTGGTCAGGAAATAGGAGATTGCGATGGCCAGATATGACAGATGTTCCGTCAAATCACTTGTCGAAAACAGCGTATTCATTGACCGCCTTTTGAGTGCGGCACACTCCTGCCATTGCAGGTGCCTTGTCAAGCTGGCGGCGCATGCTTAAGGGTTCAAGACCTGCGGGCGTGGCGTAATGGTAGCCGCAACGGACTTAAAATCCGTTGGGAGAAATCCCGTGCCGGTTCGAGTCCGGCCGCCCGTACCATTTGTTGAATTCGCGATCTTGCCGAGGCGTTCTCGTGACCATTGATGAAGCTCTGAAACAGGCTGAGGCGACCTTCGTTGCAGCGACGGCCGAAGACGAAAGCGCTGCAAGAGCGCGCCAAGGCGGTGATGCCCGGCGGCAACACGCGTACGGTTCTTTTCACCCAACCTTTTCCGATACGGGTTGAGCGCGGTGAAGGTGCCCATATCCTTGATGTTGATGGGCATGAATACGTCAATTTTGTCGGCGAGTATTCGGCCGGGCTTTATGGCCATTCGCATCCTGTCATTCAGGAGGCGGTGACGAAGGCCGTTGCCGCGGGCCTCAATTTCGGCGCGCATCACAAGGTGGAAGTCGAATTTGCCGAGGCTGTGGCAAGCCGGTTCAAACTGGAGCGGCTGCGCTTCACCAATTCGGGCACGGAAGCCAATATGATGGCGCTGGCCGCGGCACGGAACTTCACCGGGCGGTCGAAGGTGATGGCGATGCGCGGCGCCTATCATGGCGGCACGCTTTATTTCATCAATGGCGCATCACCCGTCAATGCGCCTTTCGATGTGGTGTTGGGGCGCTACAATGATATCGAGCAGACGCGAAAGCTCATTGAAGAAAACAGCAATGAGTTGGCAGCGATCCTTGTTGAGCCCATGCTGGGCAGCGGCGGCTGCATTCCCGGTGATGTCAAATTCCTGCAGATGTTGCGCGGAGAAAGTGCCGCGCGGGGCATCATACTTATTTTCGATGAAGTGATGACCTCACGCCTTGGGCGGAATGGCCTCGCACCCGAGCTCAACATCAAGCCTGATCTGACAACGCTGGGCAAATACATCGGTGGCGGCATGAGCTTTGGCTGCTTCGGCGGACGTGCCGACATCATGGACCAGTTCGACCCGACGCGCGAAAAATTCCTGCCGCATGCCGGAACCTTCAACAACAACACGCTGACCATGGCAGCGGGACTTGCCGGCATCACCAAAGTTTATACCGTCTGATGATGTAGCGGCACACAATGCGCGTGGTGAGAAGCTGAAGGCTTCGCTGAACAAATTGTTTCAGGACTATCAGGCAGCATGGCAGGTGACTGGCATCGGTTCGCTGCTTAACTTCCATCCTGTTTCAGGCGCGATTGCGCGGGCCGAGGATGCGCAGAAGGGTGATGTGCGGCTACGCCGGCTGCTGTTCCTGCATCTGCTGGAGCACGGCATCTACATCGCCGAGCGTGGCTATATGGCTTTATCCCTTATGCTGACGGAGAAACATCATCAGAAGATGCTGGCTGCCGTTGAGCCGTTCCTGACTCGTTACGGCGCGTTGAAACGATAACGCATCAACGCGCCCCAAGGGAATTGCCATCGGCATCCAATTCCTATTATGGTTTCAAAAATAGACTGTGAGGAGATCGATATGGACCTAGGAAAACCGCTGGCTGAATACGGCACGGCCAACATTGATGCCGTGCGCGGAAAGATGTTGATGCTGGGCAAGGAGTTCTGGGAGGCCGACCGCGCCGCCCGCACCATGCTCGCGGGAAACCGGCCTGGAAACGCGGTCTTTTTCTATAATGACATCCCACCATTCGCGGCCCGGTCGGTAATGAACGAGGTGCGGGCAGGGACCGTGAATGTGTTCCGGCAATCAAGCCGGCAGCTGTATGCGGAAATCCAGGCCGTCATCGAAACCAAGATCCAACCGGTGTTTCCGCAATGCAACGTCATGCGCGTGCAACTGGCGGAATTGCCTCCGCGCCAAGTGATCGCCCCGCACATCGACTTGGGAATCCTGGCTCTCATTCACCGTCTACACATACCGATCGTCACCCATCCCGACGTGAAATTCACCATCGCGGGCCAATCCTTTTTTCTCAAGCCGGGAGAGCTTTACGACCTGAACAATGCTGTGCGGCATTCCGTGGAGAACAACAGCGATGTTATGCGGGTTCACCTCATGGTCGACATGCTTCCGGAATCCCTGGCGAAGATAAAATACTACGATACCGAGGCGGCCTTTCTGGCAGCCGTCAAGACATGAACCGGGCTCCCACCCTACAGTCACAAGTGTTTTTTCAGTTCCTTCGCGAGGTTGCCCTTGCTGCGCGGCGGCGATGCTTTCGAGGCCGAGCCATCGCTGCATACGTTTGAGTTCGGTGGCGAGAGCCTGCGCGGTTTCAGTGGGATCAGCGTGGGGTTCGATGTGGATCTGGTTGGCACGTAGCACGCTTTCTTCGCGGTCGGCCTTCAAGCACACGCGGCCCACCAGCCTGTCGCCATTGAGGAAAGGCAGGACATAGTAGCCATATTTGCGCTTGGGCTCGGGTGTGTAGATCTCGATGCGGTAGTCGAAACCGAAGATTCGTTCGGCGCGGTCGCGGTGCCATACCAGGGGATCAAAGGGAGAAAGCAGGGCGGTGCCGCCCGCCTTTCGCGCCTTCCTGACATCGGGTCGGACATAGGCTGGTTTGTCCCAGCCTTCCACGCTCACCTCAATCAATTCCTTGCGGGATACAAGGCGCTGCAATGACTCCTTTGCGTCCTTCACCGGCAGACGGAAATAATCGCGGAGATCAAATTCCGTGCCAATGCCCAACGCCTTGGCTGCCATCAGCATCAGCGTGTCGAACGCTTCCTGTTCCGGCGGGGTCGGCAAATTGCGGATGTCCGCGGGGATCACGCGGTCGGTGAGATCATAGATGCGTTCGAAACCGTCCCGGTGCGATGTTGTGACAAGGCCATGGTCGAACAATGTTTCCATGGCAAGCTTGCCCTTGCTCCAGTTCCACCAACCGACAGAACCTTTACCAGCGCCGGGAATTTCGCTCGCGGTGCTGGGGCCGTTTTTTTCAATAAAGTCCAAAGTCGATTTTAGAAAGTCGGCTTCTTCACGGGTGAATTGGTCATAGGCTTTGTAATTGCCATCGCCCTTGCGCGCGCGTTCCATGCGCCAGCGCATCAGGGGGTGGAGACTTAGGGGCACAAGGCTTGCCTCGTGCGCCCAGCATTCGAACATGTGGCGCTTTGTCTTTGCTAGACTGCGGGCATCCAGGGTTTCGCGGCTGTAGTTTCCGAGGCGCGAAAAGAGCGGCAGGTAGTGCGAGCGAACAAGGACGTTGACACTGTCGATCTGAAGCAGATGCAAATCTTCAATCGTGCCGGCGATGTGACGCCAGTCTGTCTTCCTGTCCCTGTCCTGATGCGTGAAACCCTGGGCGGCGAGAGCGATGCGCCGCGCTTCAAGCGGCGTCATGAGCTTTCATGGGAATTAGGTATTGCCATGCCAGACGGCTTCGGCAGGACGTGCCTCAGCGCCATCGAGGGACCTGTTGAATTTATAAAGCGTCGAGCAGTAGGGGCAGATGGTTTCTGCCGCCGAACCCATGTCAATGAACACATGCGGATGGTCAAAAGGCGGGTTGGCCCCAATGCACATGAACTCCTTGGCGCCGACCTCGATCATCGACAGACCCATCGAATTCTGGAAATGCGGAGTTGCACCTTGCGCCATAGAAACCTCGAACACTTTGCAATGCGGAAGCGGATAGCATAAATCCGCGCCGATGCAAAAATTCAATTCGGCCGGCGTGGAATTGGCTTATGAAGTTTGGGGTGAAGGGCCACCGGTGCTTCTCATTCATGGCTTTGCCTCGAACATGTATGTGAACTGGCGCGACACGGGCTGGGTGCGCGCACTGACAGAGGCCAACTACCAGGTCATTGCCTTCGACAATCGCGGCCATGGCGCCAGCGAAAAGCTTTATGACCGTGCGCAATATCCGGCCCCCACCATGGCGGATGACGCCTTGCGCCTGCTTGAGCACCTGAAAATTCCAAAGGCCGCAGTGATGGGTTATTCGATGGGCGCGCGCATTGCGGCCTTTCTGACCATGCAACACCCCGAGCGGGTTGAATGTGTGATCTTTGGCGGGCTCGCGGAGCGCATCATCTCGGGCGTCGGTGGGGCCGAAGAAATCGCCGAGGCTCTGCAGGTGCCGACACTGGCCGACGTCACCGACCGTGACGCCCGCGGCTTCCGCATCTTTGCCAACTCGACGCAGTCCGACAAGCGGGCGCTGGCGGCCTGCATCATGTCTTCCCGCGTCAAGATCAAGGCTGAGGCGTTGCAGGCGATCAAATGTCCGGTGCTGGTTGTTGCCGGAGAACTCGATGATGTGGCGGGCTCGGTGGAAGGGTTAATTTCAGTCATTCCTCACGCCCAGGGCGTGGTGTTGCCGAAGCGCAACCACATGAATGCAGTGGGAGACAGTGGCTACAAGGCGGCGGTTCTGGCGTTCCTCAAGACCAGTCTGGCGGAGGGAACCTAAGCCGACGAGGCGTATTTTAACTGCAAAGCCAGCAACTTGCGGGCAAAAGGCCAGGGGTCTGCCCAAACGCCCCATTTTATGTTACAGTTTGGCTTCTGGAGACCGCCATGGCACGTGAGACCTTAAACGCCCAATTTGTTGAACGCGTCGACCCTGTTTGGGACCGCCTGCGCAGCGAGGCCGAGGTCATTGCCCACCTTGAACCGGGCCTTGGCGGCTTCGTTTACTCTTCGGTTTTGGCGCATACGACCTTTGAGGATGCGCTCATCCACCGCCTGGCGCAGCGGCTGGGCAGCGCCGACCTGGGAGCGGATACCATCGTGTCGGCGTTCAATGACGCGCTGCGGGCCGAGCCCGACATCGGACATGCGGCCCGCGCCGACATCATCGCCACTTTTGACCGTGACCCGGCCTGCCACCGCTACATTGACCCGCTGCTTTATTTCAAAGGCTGGCAGGCGTTGCAGGCGCACCGCATGGGCCACCGCCTTTGGCAGATGGGCCGCAAGGATTTTGCCTATTTCCTGCAAAGCCGCTCATCGATCATCTCGGCCGTCGACATTCATCCAGCCGCCAGAATTGGCAAAGGCATCATGATCGATCACGGTCATGATATCGTGATTGGTGAAACCAGTGTCATCGAAGACAATGTCTCGCTGATGCAGGGGGTGACACTGGGAGGCACTGGCAAAGAGTTGGGCGACCGCCATCCCAAAATCCGTCAGGGCGTGCTGATCGGCGCCGGCGCCAAGATTTTGGGCAATATCGAGATCGGCCGTTGCAGCCGCATCGCCGCCTGCTCGGTGGTTTTGCATGACGTGCCGCCGAACACGACGGTCGCGGGTGTTCCCGCAAAGATCGTCGGCAAGGCCGGTTGCGCAGAACCCTCGCGTGCCATGGACCACAATGTGGAACCTGAAGACGGCTGACACGTTGGTGTGCCGTAGAAAAATCCGGCAAAAATCCACCAATATGAACCGGAGATGAACGGCGCTTTCACCTCGAGTTCAATGGTGAAGCGCCAATTCACATAGAAGAGGAGCCGAGTGTTTTCGGCTTTCAAGGAGTTTTCAGAGATGTTCAAGACACCCATTATTGCAGCTGCTGTTCTTGGTACTGTTCTTTCGGCAGGTGCCGTCATGAACACGGGAATTGCAAAAGCCGATCCGCCGGCCTGCGGCCAGGGCCAACCCTGTTTGCCGGGCGGCAACCATGAGCACCATAAATTCCCGGGTGGCGGTGGTGGCAATTGGCCCCAAGGCGGCAAGCCACCCGGCCAAATGGGTTCGAATCAGGATTGGAAGCATCAGAAGCACCATGGCGATCACTGGGATAATGGTGGCGTAGGTGTCGGCATTTATCTCGGCGGCGATGGATATTATGGCGACGGTTATAACGGTGATGGCTACTACGACAATGCGCCGCCGCCCCGCTTTTATGGCAATTACGTGAGCTGTGGTGAAGCCAAGAGCATCGTGCGCTCGCGTGGATACTACAATGTGCGCACCGAAAGCTGCGATCCGGGTGACTACACCTTCCTCGGCAGCAAGCGTGGTGAGCGTTTCGAGATTGAGGTTTCGGGCCGTGGCCGTATCGTCTCGGTCGACAGCGCCGATTAATCTCGTTGAAATTGAGTTGAAAGGGCGGGCCTTGGCCCGCCTTTTTGCTTTAGATCAACCTGCTTTTTGACGGAGTCGCCAAAATGCAGAAAAGTTGATCGAACATCGAAACTTAGAGCGAGAATGGCTTTTCCATGAAAAGCCATTCCGCTTTAGTTGCCGCAACAGGGGAAACCCGATAAACCCTGTTGAAATTGCCAGGAGCCCATTTTGAAGCCCGATGAACTTGCCAAGCTGACCGCCTATTTCCGCAAGGTCTTCAACAACACGACCATCACGGCAAAGGCCAGGCCACAGAAAAAGGATTCCTGTGAGCTTTATGTGGGAGATGAGTTCGTAGGGGTGATCTTCCGTGATGAGGAAGATGGCGATCTTTCCTACAACTTTTCGATGGCCATTCTCGACATCGACCTGCAGTAGTCACACGCTCTGACCTGATCCTGTCCGGCTCTGCCGAGGCCCGGCATTTGCATGTCTTAATGACGGGTAAACCGGCTGTCCCATTTCGACACAGCTGGGCATTGGGCGTGGTCGTGGACTACCATCATGTGGCCTATCTGTTTGCCGTGGCCACCGGCATCGTTACATCGGGGATGGTTGGAAGCCTGTGGTCGATGGCCACGGACGATGCCTCCCTATGGAACGGCCTTGACGAGCCTGACCTGCTGACGCCGGTGCGCGCCTTGGTGCTGGTGTTCAGCGCACCCACAGCGCTGATCTGGAATGCCTGCTATTATCTGATTGCCCAACCGCTCGTCGGCCTCGCCATGCTTGTGCTCGGTGTGGGCTGGAGCTTTCTGCAGGGCATTGTTATCCTCAGCAAGATCTTTGGTGTGACATGAGGTTGAACCATGCCGCTTTATGCACTGGACGGTGCTTTTCCCGACATTGACCCGGACAGCTGGGTTGCGCCGACGGCTGATGTCATAGGCAACGTGCGGCTGGCCCAGGGTGCGAGCATCTGGTTTGGCGCGGTGCTGCGTGGCGACAACGAGCTGATCAATATCGAGCAGGGCACGAATGTTCAGGATCTCTGCGTGCTGCACACCGACATGGGCGCACCGCTTGATATCGGCCCGCGCTGCACAATCGGCCACCGCGCCATACTCCACGGCTGCAAGATCGGCGAGCAAACACTGATCGGCATGGGCGCCATCATCCTCAATCACGCTGTCATTGGTGCGCGCTGCCTGATCGGCGCGCATGCGCTCATTCCTGAAGGCAAGGTCATTCCCGATGGATCACTGGTTGTTGGCGCGCCTGGCAAGATCGTGCGGCAGCTGACACCGGAGGACGAGCAGGGCCTGCTCAAATCCGCGCAAGGCTATGAGCGCAACTGGCGCCGCTTTGCCAAAGGACTCCACGCGCTTCCTTCCCCGTAAAAAGATGGAGCCGACACTGTGGTGGGGACAGTGCCGGCTCCCAGTTAACCCGGCTGCTTGGGGATGGGGGGACGCCAGCCGGGCAAGGGTGAAACTTTTGGTCGCGTGCTTCTGGCTTATTGACCTTTCGCGCTGATGATGACGGGGGTTCCCACGTTGGAGTTACCCTTCTGCAGGCTGACCCACTGGTTGGATTGCGGTTGTGATTGACGCTTGAGGAAGGTGTAGCCCGACTGGTTCCACAGCAGGATTTCCGGACGGCGGTTATCGAGCACGAGATCGCCCTTGTCGGTCGGAACAGTGAGAATGGCATGGCCTTCGTTGTTCTCATCGAGAACAACGGTAATCAGAAGCTCATCAGCATTGACGCCAAGGCCTTCAAGATAGCGCTTCTTGAGCAGCACATAATCTTCGCAGTCACCGGCATCGATGGGATAGGTCCAATAGTCGGGCTTGCCATAGAGATCCATGTCGGTTGCAGGACGGATCTTGGTGTTCACATAGCGGTTGACCTGGCGCAGCTGATCCCAGGACTTGTCGGTGAGTGCCAGGCGTTCGATCTTGCCGCCGGCAAACTTGCATTCCTGTTCGCCGCGGCCGCAGAATTCCACATAGCCAATCGGGCGGCAGCGTGCTGCCATAAATATTGGCGGCGGGCATGTTGGCTGCGGGTTTTTCAAAATTTCCAAGGGAGGCGGCTTCGCTCGCAGATGTCGCCATCGCAAGCCCCAACAACAAACTCCCCAATGCAAAAACGTTCTTCATCTGACTGTCCCTGTTCGTCGTCGTTTTTCTTGTTGTTGCGGCGAGGGTAACAGTCAGAGATTTCAGACGGGTTCGGAACTCTGGTACAAGTCTCTGAAAAGGTTAGCGAGTTTGGACACGTTAGGTTAACCACGCGGATTGCGCGGGCGTAATGACGCGAGGGGTTGCGGAAATTCAATCCGCCTGATAATTGCCGCGCTGTTTCGAGATGGCGAGCGGCCGTGGCGGAATTGGTAGACGCACTACCTTGAGGTGGTAGCGGGGCAACTCGTGAAGGTTCGAGTCCTTTCGGCCGCACCATTCCCGAAAACTTAAGCAAGACGCGAAAGACAGCGTTAAGCAAAGATCGGGGTGGCGCATGAATGACATTTCCCATGAGGTCAGCCTGCGTGACCAATGGGGTGCCGTGCGCTCCGATTACCTGGAAGACCTGCAGGCGGCAGTTTCTGGTGAAGATGCCAAGCAGGCCCGCACGCTGACGCGCGACATCCATGCTGCCGACCTTGCCGACGTGATGACCGCCCTCGATGCACCTGCGCGCATCGCGTTGATCAACCTGCTGGGCAAGAACTTCGACGTGGAAGCGCTGGCCGAGCTTGACGAAGGCACGCGTGACTCGATCGTCGAGGAGCTGCCCGCCGAAGTGATGGCCGCCGCCATCAAGAAGCTCGACACCGACGATGCCGCCTACCTGATTGCCGATCTTGACCGGCAGCAGCGCAGCGAAATTCTTGCCAAGATCCCCAAGGAAGAGCGGCTCGTGCTGAACCGCGCGCTCGATTATCCCGAAGACACGGCAGGCCGCCTGATGCAGACGGAATTTGTTGCCGTGCCCGCTGTTCTGGAATGTGGGCAAGGTCATCGATCACACCCGTTCGACCCGTGGGCTGCCGGACAGTTTCGTCCAGATTTACGTGACCAATGAGAGTTTCCATCTGCAGGGTACGCTGCCACTGTCGCGGCTGCTGCGTTCGCAGCGTGAGCGCAACGTTTCAGATATCATGGATACGGAGCAAGTGGTGTTCCAGGTCACCGACACCGAACAAGACGTTGCCTACAAGTTTGAACAATACAACATCGTCTCGGCCCCGGTGACCGACAGCGGTGGAAAACTCGTCGGCGTACTGATGGTCGATGACATTCTCGACATCATCCAGGAACAGGCCGGAGAAGACATGCTGCGCCTTGGTGGTGTTGCCGGTGATGAAGAACTCACGGGGCCGGTCATCACCGTCACCCGCTCGCGCTTTTCCTGGCTATTCGTCAATCTGATGACTGCGATCCTGGCCTCATGGGTCATCTCGTGGTTCGATGCCACCATCCAGCAAATGGTTCAGATTGCCATCCTGATGCCCATCGTGGCGTCGATGGGCGGCAATGCCGGAACCCAGACCATGACGATGGCGGTGCGGGCGCTGGCTACACGCCAACTCGGGCCGTTCAATGCCGTGAAGGTGGTGTTTCGTGAATGCAGCGTGGGCCTGATCAATGGCGTTCTTTTCGCCATCATCATGGGGTTGTTCACCTGGTGGTGGTTCGGTTTCGAAGCGCTCGGCCTGATCATTGGCGCGGCGATGATCATCAACCTTCTAGCGGCAGCCCTTGCAGGAATTCTTTTGCCGCTGGCCCTGGACTGGTTTGACAGCGACCCTGCCATCTCGGCAGCGGTGTTTCTGACCACCGTTACCGATGTGACGGGCTTCTTCTCATTCCTGGGAATTCGCGACGCTGTGGCTTAAGATGAGCAGTGGTCAGTAGCCGTACCTTCGTTCACAGCGCACCCTTGCCAAAGTTTGGTACTTGGCATTTCATTCCTGCTCAAAGGTTTGGAGCCGGATGATCTTTCGAAAATGGAATGAGGGTGCTGAACTGGTATTGCAGCCACGGCACGAAATCACACGCTTCGGCACCAGACGGTCGGTGAAACTCAAGCACCCGCGTCTGACGCTGAGGGCGCGGGCGCAGGGCGCCTATTTTGACATCAACATGGAACTGCCAGCGCCTGCGTTACATGATGGACTGGTGTTCGGCTTTCTGCATTTTGCCATGAAGCGGCGCGCCAAAGTGCGGATTGTGGGCCGGGTATCGCGCTCAGCCCTGCGCAATGCGCTGGCGTGGCAAGAATCCTGGGCCAACTGGGTGCCCGACAAATATCGTCCCGTTGAGATCATTCCCGATGAAATCGTGGCGGACGAGGACCTGCCCAGACGCAGAAGTGAGGCGATCGGCTTTTTCTCTGGCGGGATCGACGCCACATTCATGGCGCTGCGGGAATCAAAGGATGGGCCCGCACATTATGGCCTCAAGCATGTTGTTACCGTGCATGGCTATGATGTGACATTGAGAAAATCGGGTGAGTTCGAAAAGCTTTTGAAGCGTACCGATCCGCTGCTGAACTGCGTTGAGTATAAATCGCATCGTTGCCGTCACCAATACCAAGGAGATCAATCTCGACCACTGGGAGCCTTCCTTTGGCGCCCAGATGGCTGCTCTCCTGCATCAATTCTCAGACCTTTTCGGCCATGGCCTGATTGCCAGTTCCGAGCCCTACAACACGATGAACTGGCCATGGGGCTCAACCCCCATGACGGATTATCTGATGTCGGGCGGTAATTTCCGCATCGAGCATGTCGGATCGGGCTTTTCCCGCACTGAGAAAGCCGGGCTGATTGCCCAAAATCCTGTGGCGGTTGCGGGTCTCAAGGTGTGCTGGGAAGGCCGGAAGCAGGGCGAAAACTGCGGCCACTGCGACAAATGCCTGCGTACGAGACTAAATCTCCTCGCCGTTGGGCTGTCCAATCCGGCCTGTTTTCCCACACCTTTTGACGAGCGCATGATCGATGGCATGACGGCCAAAAACCAGCGCTTTCATTTCGAGTTCGCTTCTGTCCTTTGGTACTGCAAGGCCCATGGGGTCCGGGAGCCTTGGGTTAACCGCCTCGAACAAAAGCTGGCCGAGCTGGGCCGGAAGCATGGTTACCCACGGAACAAGTCCATCAACCCGTAAGGCTTGCAATGCCGAGTAGGGGCGGCTAGAAGGCGCGCAACTTCCCCATTTTCAGGAGATTTTGACATTGGCACGTGTGACCATTGAAGATTGCATCGACAAGCTGCCAAACAGGTTTGAACTGGTGCTTCTGGCCTCGCACCGCGCCCGCAGCATTGCGCAGGGTTCGCCGCTCACGGTGGACCGCGACAATGACAAGGACCCGGTGGTTTCACTGCGTGAAATTGCGGCTGAAAACGTGAATTCCGATGATCTGCGCGAGGAATTCATTCACGCCATGCAAAAGCAGGTTGAGGTGGACGAGGCCGAAGAGACCGAAGTTCCGCTGATTGCCCAGTCTGGCGACATGTCGGTGGTGGACGACTCGGCTGATGCCGCCGCCATGGAGCAGATGACCGAAGAAGAGCTGCTGCGCGGCCTTGAAGGCATGCCACCGGCCGAAAGCCCGGGCAGCCAGCGCAACGGTTATTAATTCCTACACATTGAATTGAAACGCCCGCGGTTTCCGCGGGCGTTTTTGCTTGGTCCCGGCGCAGAATAAATGCTTCTACCGCATGGCTTCTGTGAGTAGGTGGGCTTCGGCTCTGGCGCTTCTGCAAATTTTCCTTATGTTTGCAGCATCATGATGCGCCAGTATGAATTGGTTGAACGGGTCTCCCGCTATGATCCGCTGGCGGACGAAGACCTGCTCAACCGTGCCTATGTCTATGCCATGAAAGCCCATGGTACGCAGAAGCGTGCAAGCGGCGAGGCCTATTTCAATCATCCCCTGGAAGTTGCGGCCATCCTGACCGACATGAAGCTCGATTCCGCCACCATTGCGGCGGCTTTGCTCCATGACACGGTGGAAGATACCGAAGCCACGCAGCAGGAAATTGCCGAGAAATTCGGCTTCGAAATTGCCTCTCTGGTCGATGGCCTGACCAAGATTGCCAAGCTGGACATGGTGACCAAGGAAGCGACCCAGGCTGAAAACCTGCGGAAGCTGCTGCTTGCCATGTCGCGGGACGTTCGCGTTTTGCTGGTCAAGCTTGCCGACCGCCTGCACAACATGCGCACGCTGAAGCACGTCAGCCCCGACAAGCGCATCCGCATTGCCCAGGAAACAATGGAGATTTACGCGCCGCTGGCTGGCCGAATGGGCATGCAGTTGGTGCGCGACGAGATGGAAGACATTGCCTTTGATGTTCTCAATCATGAGGCCAGCAAATTCATCCTCGACCGCCTGCAGCGTCTGCGCCAGGAAAGTGGCAGTCTGCTCAAGGAGATTGAGGATACGCTGGGCAAGGCATTGGCTGGGCACAACATCAAGGCGGAAGTGAAGGGCAGGGAGAAGCGGCCCTACTCGATTTACCGCAAGATGGAACGCAAGAATCTCTCGCTCGACCAGCTCTCGGACATCTTCGGTTTCCGCATTCTCGTTGATACCATCGATGACTGTTACCGTGCGCTGGGTGTCATCCACCAGAAGTGGCTGGTGGTGCCGGGCCGGTTCAAGGATTACATCTCGAGCCCAAAGCAAAACGACTATCGCTCGATCCATACGACCGTGATTGGCCCGCATTCACAACGCGTGGAAATGCAAATCCGCACTTTTGCGATGCATGACATTGCCGAGCGCGGCGTGGCGGCGCATGCACTCTACAAAGACGTTCGCGATGTGAAGATGGCGAAGGATGGCGTGCGCATTCCGGCGTCGGAATCGAACGCTTATCGCTGGCTGCGGCATCTTATGGAAACGCTGCAGGAGGGCGATAGCCCAAAGGAATTCCTGGAACACACGCGGCTTGAACTTTTCTACGATCAGGTGTTCTGCTTCACACCCAAAGGCAAGGTGATTGCCTTGCCGCGCGGCGCCACGCCAATCGATTTTGCCTACGCGCTGCACACATCGATTGGCGACAGCTGCGTCGGCTGCAAGATCAATGGCCGAAATGCGGCACTCGTCACCAAGCTGCAGAATGGTGATGAGGTGGTAATCATCCGCTCCGACGCAGCAAGCCCGCCACCGGCGTGGGAAGCGATTGTGGTGACCGGAAAAGCCAAAGCAGCCATCCGCCGCGCCACGCGCGCCGACATCCGCAAGCAGTATGCAGGCATTGGCCGGGAAATGGTCGAAAAGCTGCTGGCGCGGCAAGACAAGAAGTTCAATGAAAAAGAAGCCGCAATTGCGGTTCCCGCGGCTCGGGCACAAGAACCTCGACGATGCCCTGGCGGCGATCGGGCGCGGCGATCTTGCGGCGGCCGATCTTCTGAAAGGCATGGGTATTGAGGTTGATGCCAAGGACCTGCGAACCATCCGCAAAAAGCCAACAAGCAAGGCGGTTGAAAACAAGTTTTCTCTGCCGGTGCGTGGTGCAGCGGCCAATACCGCCTTGAAGATCTTTCCGGTCACGGGTGCAGTGCCGGGTGAACGTATCGTAGGCATATCAACTCCGGGCGTGGGCATAACCATCTATCCCATCTTCGCGGCAGCGCTGGAGCAGTTTGACCAGGAGCCTGACCGCTGGGTTGATCTTGCCTGGGGCGTGGCGGAGGAAGGTACGCGTTTTCCGGCCCGCATCGCGATCACGCTTGCCAATGAAGTCGGCGCGCTGGCGCAAGTGACCCAGGTCATCGGCGAGCATGGCGGCAACATCGACGAATTGACCTTGCAGGCGCGCCACGGCGTGCGCGATTTTTTTGATCTCGTCATCCTGCTTGAGGTTTTCGACATCCGGCATTTGAACGAGATCATGAATGAGCTAAAGGGCAAGCCATTGGTCTCGCAGGTGAACAGGGTGATCGAATGATGGCTTTGACGCATGAACAGGTGCTGGATGAATTCCGGGCCGCGGGCGCTTTGCTTGAAGGCCATTTCATTCTGTCATCGGGGCTGCATTCGCCGCGTTATCTGCAATGCGCGCGGGTGCTGATGGACCCCAAGCGCGCGGAGCGCTTGTGCAAGGCGCTGGCTGAGAAAGTGAATGCCGGCAACCACGGTAGGATCGATCTGGTGGCGTCGCCCGCCATGGGCGGCGTGGTCGTTGGCTATGAGATGGCGCGGCAGCTCGGCGTGCCAGTCGATTTTCTTTGAGCGCGTGGATGGCAAACTGGCGTTGCGGCGCGGCTTCAATATCGACAAGGGTGCCCGCGTATTGATGGTGGAAGACATCGTCACCACCGGCCTCTCGTCACGCGAATGCATCGACGGCATTAAAGAGGAAGGTGGCGTGGTCGTCGCTGCCGCCTGTCTGATCAATCGCTCCGGCGGCAAGGCTGACTCTGGGTGTACCGCTCTATGCGCTGACCGAACTCGACGTGCCGACTTATGCGGCAGACGAGTTGCCGCCGGAACTGGCCGCCATTCCCGCCATCAAGCCCGGCAGCCGGGGTTTGAAGAAATGATCCTGGGTTTGGGCAATGACATCATCGACATTCGCCGGGTCGAGGAAACTCTCGGCCGTTTCGGCGAGCGTTTCACCAATCGCATTTTCACCGATATCGAGCGCCGGAAGTCCGACAAGCAGAGCCCAGCGGGCGGCGTCCTATGCCAAGCGCTTTGCCGCAAAAGAGGCTTGTTCCAAAGCCTTGGGCACCGGCCTCAACCAGGGCGTTTTCTGGAAGGACATGGGCGTCGTCAACGAACCTTCCGGCCGGCCCACGATGGTGCTTACAGGCGGCGCCAAGGCACGGCTTGACGCGATAACGCCCGCGGGCATGAAAGCGCGTATCCATCTCACAATCACGGACGATCATCCCTGGGCCCAAGCCATTGTGATGATTGAGGCGCTGCCAATCTAAATTTTTTGTAAAGTCAGGCGTTTGTTCAATTGTGCGCGGCGCGCAACTGTGACTTGCGCGCCACAGTTACCTGCCTTGAAAGCGGCTTTATTGCATCGCAGTGGAGCTAGCCTATATAGCATTTTACAAAAGGGGGGCCGCATCGGCGGCCTTTGATTGACTGATGAGCACTAAGGGTTCCATGACCGTGGAGCGTTCTGCAGCCAGCGAAATCTGGGAAACGGCGAAAGTCATCATCCAGGCGCTGGCGATTGCCTTTTTCGTCAGGCTTTTCCTGTTCCAGCCGTTCAACATTCCGTCCGCTTCCATGTATCCGACACTGGAAATCGGCGACTATTTGTTCGTGTCCAAGCTGTCCTATGGCTACGGCAAGTATTCTTTCAATTTCCAGTTCAGTGGGTTTTCGAGCCAGCCTATCATCCAGTGCTGCTCCTTCGTGGACTTCCCGGGCCGAAAGATTTGGGCTGACCTGCCAAAGCGTGGCGATGTTGCGGTATTCAAATATACGCAGGACACCAGCATTGACTACATCAAGCGCGTGATTGGCCTTCCGGGTGATCACATCCAGATGAAAGACGGTGTGCTTTTCATCAACAATGAAGCGGTGAAGAAAGAGCGGATCGAGGACTATGTCGATCCCAACCACGACGCCACGCATTCTGATGATCCGACGGCGCCGACCGTCATTCCGCAATACCGCGAAACGCTGCCCAATGGCGTGAGCTACAATGTGCTAGACCTTGGCCCGACTTCGGTCGACAACACGGAAGAGTATGTCGTACCGGAAGGCCATTACTTCATGATGGGCGACAACCGTGACAACTCGGCTGACTCGCGCTTCCTGAATGGCGTGGGCTATGTGCCGATTGAGAATTTTGTCGGCAAGGCGGATGTGATCTTCTTCTCATTCAAGCCGGAAGCCTCGTTGTTCCGGCCATGGGAATGGCCGTTCAACATCCGCTGGTCGCGGTTCCTGCACTGGGTCTCATAGGCAGCGGTTATGCCGGATGCCGATCGGCTAGCGAAGGTTCAAAAGCTCCTCGAACACTCCTTCACTGATGCCTCGTTGCTGAGCAGTGCGCTGACGCATGGCAGCCGCAACCAGGATACGCCTGATTATGAGCGGCTTGAATTTCTTGGCGATCGGGTTTTGAACCTCGTCATTGCCGAAGAATTGTTCAGCCGCTTTCCCGATGAGCAGGAAGGCGCGCTGGCGGCACGGCTGAGCCTGCTGGTGCGTGCAGAGGCTTGCGCCCAGGTTGGCGCCAAGATGGGCCTTGCTGCGCATATCAATGTAGGAAAGGTCGAGAAGCAGAAGGGTGTGCATCAGATGGCGTCGGTGTTGGGCGATGCCGTGGAGGCGTTGATCGCAGCCCACTATATCGATGGCGGATTTGCTGCAGCACGGCGTTTCATTCTCGCCCAATGGGCTGAATTGCTTGATGCGGCACCAGGCTCACTGAAAGATCCCAAAACCTTCGTGCAGGAATGGGCTTTGGGACAGGCCTTGCCACTGCCCAACTATGCGGTACAGCATCAGGAGGGACCGGATCATGCACCGGTTTTTACAATTGGCGTAAAGGTCGGGAATTTTGCACCTGCTGTGGGCGTGGGACGCTCCAAGCAGTTGGCGGAAATGGAAGCGGCGCGTGCCTTCATCGCGCGCGAGGGGTTGCGCTGATGGCTGACGAATTAAAGCGCTGCGGTTTTGCCGCCATTATCGGTGCACCCAACGCCGGCAAATCGACGTTGGTCAATCGGTCTGGTGGGCGCCAAGATTTCCATCGTGTCGCACAAGGTGCAAACGACCCGGGCGCGCATCCGCGCCATCTATGTGAACGGTGCATCACAGGTGGTGCTGGTGGATACGCCCGGCATTTTCAAGCCACGCCGCAAGCTGGACCAGGCGATGGTCACCAATGCCTGGGGCGGTGCCACGGAAGCCGATGCTGTGTCTGCTGCTGGTTGATGCGCGACGCGGGGCTGATGACGATGTGAAGGCGATCATTTCGCAATTTCGCGGCGCAGACAAATCAAAGCGATGCTGGTGATCAACAAGATTGATCTTCTGCTGGCGGAAAAGCTTTTGCCGCTGTCGCAGGACCTGAATGCGCTTTATCCCTTTACTGAAACATTCATGGTGAGCGCAGTCACCGGTTCTGGTGTCGTTGCGCTGGGCGACGGCTCGCTGCCCTCATGCCACAGAGCCCGTGGCTTTATCCGGAAGACCAGACGGCTGACGTCAATTTGCGCTTCCTTGCCGCCGAGATCACGCGCGAGAAGATCTACGAGCGGCTGCACGAAGAGCTGCCTTATGCCTCCACGGTGGAAACCGAAGCCTGGGAAGAGCGCAAGGACGGCTCGGTGCAAGATTTCAGCAGGTCATCTATGTCGAGCGCGAGACCCAGAAGCGCCATTGTGCTGGGCAAAGGCGGCTCCCAAATCAAGTTGCTCGGGCAGTTGGCGCGTGCTGAAATGGAAGAGTCGTTCGGGCGCAAGGTGCATCTGTTCCTGTTCGTCAAAGTGCGCGAGAACTGGACGGATGATCCGGAGCGGCTGCGCAGCATGGGCCTGGAACTCGTAAGCAATGGAATGGCGTGACGAAGGCGTGGTGATCGCGGTTCGCCCGCATGGCAAATCTTCTGCATTGCCGAAATCCTGACGGCTGAGCATGGCCGCTGCCTTGGCATGGTCAGGGCGGGCGTTCACGCCACATGCGGCCTGTTCTGCAGCCCGGCAATCTGGTGATGACGACGTGGCGCGCGCGGCTGGAAGAACATCTCGGCACGTTTCAACTCGAAGGTTTGAACCTGCGGGCTGGCTTTATCCTCGCTCATTCGCTTCGGCTTGCGGGCATGAATACGCTGACGGCGATGGCGCAGCTTCTGCCGGAACGCGAACCGCACTCGAAACTCTATGAAGCGCGCATATTGTGCTTTCCGCGATGGATGATGATGCCGTCTGGCCGGCCCTTCTGGTGCGCTGGGAAATGGGCCTGCTGGATGAGCTTGGGCTTCGGGCTTGATCTTTCGCGCTGCGCCTCGACGGGACAGAGCGAAGACCTGGCCTATGTTTCGCCGCGCAGCGGCCGTGCCGTTTCGCGCGATGCGGGCCTGCCCTATCATGAGCGCCTGTTTCATCTTCCAGCCTTTCTGCGTGGCGGCGAAGGACGTTACGCCTGAGGATGTGCTGGAAGGTTTCAAGCTCACCGGGTTCTTCCTGGAACGCCATGTGTTTGGCCCCCGGCAGGTGGCGATGCCGCGGCGCGCGCCTGGCTTTTTGAAGGCCTGCGGGAGCGGCAGGCGGCATGATCGGCCGTCTCAATCATGTGGCTCTGGTGGTGCCTGATCTTGAAAAAGCGGCGCATGCCTACAGGCAAAGCCTGGGTGCCATCGTTTCGCCGGCGCATGAGCTGCCTGAACACGGCGTGAAAGTGGTGTTTGTCGAACTGCCGAACACCAAGATCGAGCTTCTGGAAGTGCTGGGCGACGCCTCCCCCATCAAGGCTTTTCTGGACAAGAATCCATCCGGCGGCATGCATCACCTGTGTTACGAGGTGGATGACATCATGGCGGCGCGGGATCAGTTGAAGGCTGCAGGGGCGCGCGTGCTGGGTGATGGTGAACCGAAGACCGGCGCCCATGGCAAACCGGTGTTGTTTCTCCATCCGAAAGACTTCTTCGGCACCCTGATCGAATTGGAGCAGGCATGAAGATCGGCAGCATGATGGCGATCTATTTCGTGATCTGGTGGATCACGCTCTTCGCAGTGCTGCCTTTCGGCGTGAAGAACGCACGCGAAGCAGGCAAGAAAGTCGAGGAAGGACATGATGCTGGCGCGCCGGTCATTCATGGCCTTCTCAAGAAGGCATTGATCAATACCGTTTTGGCCGCCGTGGTATTTGCCGGCGTCTACTACGCCATCATTTCCGGCGTTCTTGGGGTTTAATTGGCGCAACTTTGCGCGCGCAACCGCAGTACACTTGCGCGCTCGTTGCGCTAGCGCGACCGCTTGTTTTCAATATCCGGCGCTTGCGGGAAGCGCGATTTGAGGTCGCGCTCCGTCACGCTCATGTGGTTGCGGGTATATTGCTCCGAGGCCTTCCGCAGCGGCTGGAAGTCCCAGGGAAACAGGCTGCCGTTTTTCATCGCCTCAAACATCATCAGGCGTGACTGCTGGCTTTGCAGCACCTCAGCCTGAATGCGCGGAATGTCGAATTTTGCTTCCACTTCAGCGCGCATCTTCGCGGCGATGGAATTGCCGGGCGCGAGATTATTCAGTCTCTTCCGGGTCAGCATCGACATTGAACAGCTGATCGGGATCGGCCGGCGAGTGGATGAATTTCCACGGGCCACGGCGCAGCATGTACATCGGCGCAATGGCGCCTTCGGCGAGATATTCGCCCCAGGCAGGTGGCTTCCGGATTTTCCGCAGCACCAGGAGCAGTGGCACGAGCGAGCGGCCATCCACCTTGCGGGCCAGATCGGTAGTGCCACCCATCTCCGCCAAGGTGGGTAGAATGTCGGACAGTGTCACCGGCCCCTCGACGCGGCGCGCCTTGAAACGCTTGACGGTGACCAGATGAGCAGCGGGATATGCGCCGAAGGCTCGAGATAACTACATCTTGTACCAGAGGCCGCGCTCGCCCAGAAAATCGCCGTGGTCAGAGGTGAAAACAATGATGGTGTTTTCCAGCTGCCCGGTCTTTTCCAGCGTATCGAGCAATTGGCCGATTAGGCAGTCGATGTAGGAGATGTTGGCGTAATAGCCGTGGCGTGCTGCACGGACATCCTGTTCGGTGACGGTGTAGTCATCCATTGCCGACATCTCGTAGAGGCGCTGGCTGTGGCCATCCAGTTCCTGTTTCGACATGCGCGGCGTTTTTGGCATGTCGATCTTGGCGTCGTCATAAAGATCCCAGAACTGCTTGCGGGCGGCGTAGGGATCATGGGGATGGGTGAATGAGGCCATCAGTGCAAGGGCTTATCGGCATCAAAGCGCGCATGATCATAGATCTTGCGATTGGCCTGGAACACCACGTCATCGTCGAATTCCAGCTGGTTGGTGATCTCGGCCACGCCGGGCTGCAGCACCGACGTCATGTTGTGGTACCACCAGTCGATGCGTTCTTGCCTGCAGACGCCAATCCGGCGTCCAGCCGAAATCGGCCGGATAAATATCGGTGGTCAGGCGTTCTTCGAGGCCATGCAGCTGGTCGGGGCCGACGAAATGCATCTTGCCGGACAGGCAGGTCTTGTAACCTTCCAGGCGCAGATAATGGGCCCAGGTGGGAATGGCGGAGGGAAACTCTGCGGCATTGTCATAGACGCCGGTGCGCGAGGGGAGCAGGCCGTTCATCACCGTGGCGCGAGCAGGGGCGCAGAGCGGCGAGGTCGAATAGCAGTTCTCGAAAACCACGCCTTCCTTCGCCAGCCGCGAGAGGTTTGGCGTTTGCACCAGGGGGTGGCCGTACATGGGCAAATAGCGCGCCGCCAATTGATCGGCCATGATGAAGAGAATGTTGGGTTTGGAATTCTTCGCCACTATATTGTCCCTGTGAAAACGGTCTTGGTGCTTCTGATCACGGCTTTACCAGCTTACCCTATCATCGCTGATGGGGCGCACTTGCCGTTTTCTGCCCACTTGTTCCGAATATGCGACAGAAGCCATTGAAAGGCATGGCGTGCTCTGCGGCGGAAAACTCGCTTTAAAGCGGATCAGCCGTTGCCATCCCTGGGGTGGGGAGGGATTTGATCCGGTGCCGGAAACCTGCAGCTGTTGCAAAGAAAAAGGGCCGGAAGAACTCCGGCCCTGATTGGAATGTCAAACTTGGATGAACTTAGAAGGCGTAGATCGCGCCAACCTTGACTTCGTGCTCACCGCCCCAATGCCAGTCGATGTCGCAGCAGGCATCGCCGTAGTGGGTGTCGGAGAAGTGCGTATAGAGATACTCGAGGCGTAGGCGGAAGTTGTCTGTCACGGCGTGTTCGATACCGCCGCCCACAGTCCAACCCCAAGAATCGGCAGTCAGGTTACTCGGCGTCGCCGAGACGATGCCGTTGAGCACACCTTGGGCGTAGGCACCGCCACCGGTGATATAGAACAAGGTGTCATCCTGCGCCCAGCCGACGCGGCCGCGGAAGGTGGACAGATAGTTCATGCCAAAGCGGAAATCAGCACCGGCATCGGTGTTGCGCACGATGTCTCCGGTAGTGCCGAGATCAACTTCTGCACCGAACACGATGTTATCAATCTGATGGTTGTAGCCGAGCATGCCGCCGCCTTTGACGCCGCAGCCACCATTGTTAAAAGTCGCGACAGCTGTGTTGTCGATCAACGAACCGCGGCCATCGAGACAGGCGAGGCCTGCCCACACACCGACATAAGCGCCGGACCAATCATAAGACGATGGGCGGAGATGTTCGACGGGTGGTGGTGGAACGGTATCCAGGTCGGCAGCGATGGCCGAAGCGGCTGGCACCATCGCGGCTATTGCGACGGCGATGGATAGAAAATACTTCTTCATAACGATACCCCTGACTTACTGACTGGTGAGGCAAAGATGCCGCGTTAAGGTTAAAGCGAGGTTAGCAAAGGATTGATTCCGCGTTAATTTCGGCTGATTTTTGTGGAACTTGATTTTGCTAGCCAGCCAAGGCAATTGCATTGTCGTTCAATGATTTGGCCTACCCGGGCCGTAGCCGGGAGTGGGCGGAAAGGATGAATATGATTACGTTGACGTTCCCCGATGGCGCAAAGCGCGAAGTTGAAAACGGGGTTTCTGCCGCACACGTCGCGGCTTCCATTTCAAAATCCCTCGAGAAGAAAGCAGTCGCAGCCGTTGTGAATGGCAAGCTCGTCGATCTTGCCGACCCGATTGCTGCCGACAGCACGCTCAAGATTGTCACCCGTGATGACCCGGAAGCGCTTGAGCTGATCAGGCATGATGCAGCGCATGTTCTCGCCGAAGCAGTGCAGGAGCTTTATCCGGGCACGCAAGTGACCATCGGCCCGGTGATCGAGAACGGCTTCTATTACGACTTCTTCCGCAACGAGCCCTTCACGCCGGCGGATTTTCCCGCGATCGAGAAAAAGATGCGCGAGATCATCCAGCGCGACAAGCCATTCACCAAGAGCACAAAGACGCGCGAACAGGCCAAGGAGTTTTTCCGCAACAAGGGCGAGATGTTCAAGGTCGAGCTGGTGGATGCGATCCCCGGCAACGAAGATATCAAGTTCTATGACCAGGGTGGCTGGATCGATCTGTGCCGCGGCCCGCACATGACATCGACAGGCAAGATCGGCAGCGCCTTCAAGCTGATGAAGGTGGCGGGCGCTTATTGGCGCGGCGATTCAAAGAACCCGATGCTGACGCGCATCTATGCGACGGCATGGGCCAATGACAAAGAGCTGCAGGCCTATGTCACGGCGCTGGAAGAGGCCGAGAAGCGCGACCACCGCAAGCTGGGCCGCGAGATGGACCTGTTCCATTTCCAGGAAGAAGGCCCCGGTGTTGTGTTCTGGCACCCGAAGGGCTGGACGATGTTCCAGCAGCTCATTGCCTATATGCGCCGCAGGCTCAACAAGCTTGGCTATGACGAGGTGAATGCGCCGCAGCTGCTCGACAAGTCCTTATGGGAAACGTCTGGCCACTGGGGCTGGTACAAGGACTCGATGTTCGGCGCCACGCCGGCGGGCGAGGCGGTGGAAGATGGCGAGCGCATCTATGCGATCAAGCCGATGAACTGCCCCGGCCATGTGCAGATTTTCAAGCATGGCCTGCGTTCCTACCGCGAACTGCCCATGCGCCTTGCCGAGTTTGGCGCGGTGCATCGCTATGAGCCTTCAGGCGCGCTGCATGGGCTGATGCGCGTGCGCGGCTTCACGCAGGACGATGCCCACATCTTCTGCACCGAAGCGCAGATGCGCGACGAGTGCCTGAAGATCAATGACCTCATCCTCTCGACCTACCGCGACTTCGGCTTCGAGCAGATCGTGGTGAAGCTTTCGACGCGCCCGGAAAAGCGCGTGGGCAGCGATGCCGCGTGGGACCGCGCCGAAAAGATCATGGGCGAGGTGCTTGAGCAGATCGCGGCGGAGTCAGGCGGCAAGATCAAGACGGCGATCAATCCGGGCGAGGGCGCCTTCTACGGCCCGAAGTTCGAATATGTGCTGCGCGACGCCATCGGCCGTGACTGGCAGTGCGGCACCACGCAGGTGGACTTCAACCTGCCGGAGCGGTTCGGCGCCTTCTATATCGGCGAAGACGGCAACAAGCATGTGCCGGTGATGATCCACCGCGCCATCTGCGGCTCGATGGAGCGCTATCTCGGCATTCTCATCGAGCATTTCGCCGGGCATTTCCCGCTGTGGCTGGCGCCGGTGCAGGTGATGGTGTGCACCATCACCTCCGATGCCGATGCCTATGCCGTTGAAGTGCTGCAGCAGCTGAAGGCCGCCGGGCTTCGCGCCGACGCCGATCTGCGCAATGAGAAGATCAACTACAAGGTCCGCGAACATTCGGTGACGAAGGTTCCGGTGATCCTGGTGGTCGGCAAGCGTGAGATGGAAGAGCAGGCGGTCAACATGCGCCGGCTGGGCTCGCAGGAGCAGAAGGCGATGAGCTCGACTGAGGCATTATCTTCGCTCAAGACCGAGGCCGTGCCGCCGGACTTACGGAGTGTATGAGCAGGCTTGAATCGTAACTTAAGTAGTTCCATATCATGCCGATGGAAATTGGAATTTACACTTTTGCGGACGTGCCTGCGGGCAAGCCTGAATTTGCCGGGCAGCGACTGCGCAACCTCGTCGAAGAGATGGAGCTGGCCGATCAGGTAGGGCTTGATGTGGTCGCCGTGGGCGAACATCACCGCGCCGACTATGCGGTGTCCGCTCCGCCGGTCATCCTTGCCGCAGGTGCCGCGCGCACGAAGAAGATCAAGCTCTCGTCCGCCGTCACCGTGCTGTCCTCCGATGATCCCGTGCGCGTCTACCAGCAGTTCGCCACCGTCGATGGCATTTCCAATGGCCGCGCCGAAATCATGGCGGGCCGGGGCTCGTTCATCGAGAGCTATCCGCTGTTTGGCTATGACCTTGATGACTACGATGCGCTGTTTGCGGAAAAGCTCGATCTGCTGATGAAGCTGAATGAGGGTGAGCGCATCACCTGGAAGGGCAAGCTGCGCCCTTCGCTGACCGACGCCGGCATTTATCCGCGCCCAGAGCAGAAGAAGATTCCGCTGTGGATTGCTGTCGGTGGCACGCCGCAGTCGGTGGTGCGCGCGGCGACGCTGAACCTGCCCATGGCGCTGGCGATCATTGGCGGCGACCCGCGCCGCTTCAAACCGTTCTATGATCTTTACCGCGAGTCACATGCCAAGGCCGGGCATGACCCGAAGGACATCCAGCTGTCGCTCAACATGCACGGGTTCGTGTCAGACTCTCTCGAAAATGCCAAGAAGGTCTATGGTGCCGCGGAAATCGAAGTGATGAACCGCATTGGCCGCGAACGGGGCTGGCCGGCTCAGGGCTGGGACCATTTCGAAGCCTCGGCGGGGCCGAACGGAAATCTCATTGTTGGCGATGCAGAGCGTGTGGCTGCCCGTGTGATCGAACTGCACCAGATCTTCGGCAACACCCGTATCCTGATCCAGATGGCGCTTGGCACGGTTCCGCACGCGGAGCAGATGAAGGCAATCGAAATCCTCGGTGCCAAGGTGGCTCCCGTCGTGCGCAAGGCGGTTGGCTAGTTAGCGCTGGATACAGCCCCTGACAACTTTGTGATTGATCTTGATTTGATCTTCGCGCGTATAAGGAGGAATGAGGGGCGAGGAGATCAAGCATGGCGCAAAAGGTGCTGGTTCATAGGCTCTATGTGCGGGTGTTTCACTGGCTGAACGCCATTGCGATGTTCATGATGATCGCCAGCGGCTGGCGCATCTACAATGCCTCGCCTTTGTTCAATTTTTCATTCCCGGATCAATTCACCCTGGGCGGCTGGCTGGGCGGCGCGCTGCAATGGCATTTTGCGGCCATGTGGCTGTTTGTCACCAATCTCGCGGTTTACATCATCCTCGGTCTCGTCACCGGCCATTTCAAACGCAAGTTTTTCCCGCTCACGCCCAAGGGTGTGTTGCACGATGTGAATGACGCGCTGCACTTCAAGCTGTCGCATGACAGCCACGACTACAATTCGGTGCAGAAGATTTTCTACATCGGCATCATCCTGGTGATGCTCATGACCTTCGTGTCCGGCCTTGCGGTGTGGAAGTCGGTGCAGTTCCAGCTCATCGGCCATCTCTTTGGCGGCTATGAAGGCGCAAGGCTCGTTCATTTCGCCGGCATGTCGCTGATCTGCGCCTTCATCGTGGTGCATCTCGCTTTGGTGTTGATTGTGCCATCGACACTCATTCCGATGATCACGGGCCGCGGCAAGGCGTTCCCGAAAGACATTGCCAAAGACGGGGCGGAGACCAGCCATGCTTAAGCGCAAGGAACCCGAAACTTCTGCTGCCGCGCACCAAGCAGGTCATCAACCTGGAGCGGCGCTTTTTCATGAAGCAGGGCGCTGACGCTGGGCGCGCTGGGCCTGCTCACCGGCTGCAATGTGGCTGATGATTCCTCCGCGCAGAAGGTGCTCGATGCCATGTCGCGCTGGAACGACAAGGCGCAGGGCGCACTGTTCAGCTCCAACAAGATGGCACTGACTTACAGCGAAGCCGAGATCACCGATCCGTTTCCCTTCAACGGCTATTACAGCGAAGATGAAGCGCCGGACGTGAAGGAGGAGGGCTACAAGCTGGAGCTTTCCGGCCTGATCCAGAACAAGGAGCCATGGACGCTGGACAAGCTTCGCGCCCTGCCGCAGGAAAGCCAGATCACGCGCCACATCTGCGTGGAAGGCTGGAGCGCCATTGGCAAATGGGGCGGCGTGCCGCTTCGGCACTTTCCTGCGCATGGTGGGGGCTGATCTCACCGCCAAATATGTCGGCTTCAAATGTGCCGACGACTATTACCAGTCGATCGACATGGCCTCGGCGCTGCATCCGCAGACCATCATCGCGCTGACCTGGCGCGACCAGGTTCTGCCGCGGAAATACGGCTTCCCGATGAAGGTGCGGATTCCCACCAAGCTGGGCTACAAGAACCCGAAATACATCACGGCCATGTATGTGACCAATGATTATCCCGGCGGCTATTGGGAAGACCAGGGCTACAACTGGTATGGCGGCTCATAATTCACATCACGGGCTTGTGACCTGAGTTCATTGGCAAAAGCTGGCCTGCCACGGCATGACATGGCAGGAACAATATCGTTCCACAAATTTCCCAGGAGAGACCCCATGTTGAAGACCATTCTTGCCGCCGCAGCCGTTATCGCCACTCTTTCTGCTCCGGCCTTTGCCGATGAGATGATGAAGTGCGATGACGCCACCATGAAGATGATGCATGACGACATGGACAAGATGTCTGGCTCGATGGCGAAGCAGACTGACAACATGAAGAAGGGCATGGAAATGGCCAAGGACGAGATGATGAAGGCCTCCGATGCCATGAAGATGAACAAGATGGACGATTGCTCCAAGCATCTCGGCATGGCGCATACCGACATGATGATGAAGTAAGCAGGTCCGTCCTGCCAAAATGAAGGGGCGGCTTGGGCTGCCCCTTTTTGCTGCTATATAGGGGGCATGACCCTGCCTCATGTTCCAGACCCCATTCCCGGCGATGCCAAGAGCGTTGATGCGATTGAGCAAGTGATCGTGCCCCGCATTCGCGACATCGGCGATTTCGAGGTGCACCGCGCCTTGCCGGCTGCCGAAAAGCAGATGATCGGACCGTTCATCTTCTTTGACCGCTTCGGCCCGGTGGTGATGAAGGCGGGTCAGGGCATGGATGTGCGCCCGCACCCGCATATTGGCCTTTCGACGGTGACGTGGCTGTTCGATGGCGTGATCTTCCACCGCGACAGTCTGGGCTCTGAACAGCCGATTGCACCGGGCGAGCTGAACTGGATGACGGCTGGAAAAGGCATTGTCCATTCCGAGCGCACGCCGGCTCTCGAACGAGCTTCGGGCCAAAGCATGTTTGGCCTGCAAAGCTGGGTGGCGCTGCCAAAGACTGTTGAAGAAACCACCCCCGGCTTCGAGCATGTCGCAGAGGCACAGATGCCGATCATGTCTGACAAGGGCAGATGGGTGAAGCTGATTGCGGGTTCGCTCTATGGTGAGCGCTCACCGGTCAAGACACACTCGGCTCTTTTCTATGCCGATTGCCGGTTGAGTTACGGCGCCATCCTGCCATTGCCGCCGGAGCATGAAGAGCGCGGGCTTTATCTCGTGTCGGGTCGCATCGCAATTGCGGGCAGGGAGATCGAGGCGGGCAGGCTTGTTGCCTTCAAACACAAGGCTGAAATTCTCATTCAGGCGCTTGAGCCAGTCCCACTTCATGCTGCTCGGCGGCGAGCCCATGGATGGTCCGCGCCATATCTGGTGGAATTTCGTGTCGTCTTCCAAGGAGAAGATTGAAGCCGCGAAGGAAGAGTGGCGCACCGGCAAGTTCAAAATTGTGCCGGGTGACGACAAGGAATTCATCCCGCTGCCGTCTTAGAGTCTAATTTAAGATCAACCCATAAATTTCGTCATGCCCGCGAAAGCGGGCATCTGCGTTTTTGAGCTAGGGAAACAGAGCTTCCCGCTTTCGCGGGAATGACGGCTAAATAAAATGGCTGAATTTTATTTGGGCCATAAAGGTGGATCAGTTTCCGAGATTGATCTGCTGTTCTTCGCCGGCCTTCACATCGAAGGATGCCGAAAGCGTTTGAGCATCGAGTTTGGCCTGGGCAGTATAGTGACCGGGCTTGAGTACGGCGTCGATGGTTGAGCCCGAGAGCGGGATCATGTCGCCATTGTCGTTGGTCAGCACCCATTCCACCATGTCTTCGCCAGCATTGACCTTGAGATGGGCGAGGCCTGCTTCCTGCGTGATGTCGAGCGAGCGCAGCATGCCGGACTTCACTTCAATCTCTGTCCTGGTGCCGACATTGCTGTTGATGAAATTGGTTTCGATCCGATAGGTACCGGCGGCAAGCTTGATCACCTCACCCGGCTGCGTGCTGGTGGCAACCAGCGCGCCATCGTCAAACCCGCCCTTGGCATAGATGTGCGTTTCGCTGGGTGGCGTGCTGCTCACGGGCAGCTGCAGCTGCGGCAGGATGCGCAGAGCGCCCGCCTTCAAGACGAAATTCAACGACAGGCTGGTGCCTGCAGGCAGTGAAACGCCCTGATCGAGATGGGCGTTGCCGTAGAAGGCTTCGATCTCATATTGGCCCGGTGAAAGCTGGGTCTTGGCGCGGTCACCCAGTGCAGAAAAGACAACTTCGCCTGTCGTGTTTTTGATCTTCCAATCAAGATCCTGGATCGTGTTGGTGGAGTCGTTTGTGAAGCGGGCGGAGACGTCGAGGCTTTCCTGGCCCGGTGCCGCCGTTGAAAGATTGAAGATGACGCCCTGCGCCAGAGGCATTTCGGTGGGCGAGGGGGCGGGAAACATGTCATCCTTGCTGGTTGAAGCCGCAAGGGCATGCCTGAAAGCAGAAGCACCACCAGACCGGCCGCAAGTGCGGCTCCTGCCTGATGGTGCTGATGCGCTGGACGGGTGCTGTGATCGCCCATCGCGTTGTCCCCGAACTGTTTGACTACTCCCCAAGCTCTCCGGCTGGTGATGCTGTTGAAGCATGCGGCAGGGCCAGCGGCAACCGCATGCTTAATGCTTGGTTAATTGCTGCCATGCGTTTTGAAATGATTGAATTTAGCGGCCCGGGAGGCCAGAGTGCGCCCCGCATGACATTCAACGACAGATCCAGCCTTCTTGCCTTCCTGAAAACCCGCAAATCCGCATCCGCCAAGGCCATGGGCGGCGAAGCACCTTCGGAAGCCCAGCTCACTGATATCCTGGCCACCGCGACGCGGGTGCCGGACCATGGCAAGCTTGCGCCGTGGCGCTTCATCCTGTTCGAAGGTGCTCCACGGGCCAAGATTGGCGAGGCCTTCAAGGCGCGGTGGGCGGAACTGAACCCCAGCCATGGCGCAGACAGCCTCGATTTCCAGGCCAAGCTTTTCACGCGCGCGCCGCTGGTGATCGTGGTGGTTTCGACCGCGAAACAGCATGTGAAAATTCCAATCTGGGAACAGCAGATGTCGGCGGCGGCGGTGTGTTTCAACATCGAGCTTGCGGCGCAGGCGCATGGCTTCGACGTGCAGTGGCAGACGGAATGGGTGGCCTATGATGAAAAGGCCAAGGCAGCGATGGGTGTTCAAGCCCGATGAGAATGTTGCCGGTGTCATCTATGTCGGCAAGACCACTGTGCCGCTGGAGGATCGCCCCAGGCCTGATGTTGCGCCGCTTGTGACACGGTGGGGTGTCTGATGGCTATCAAGGGTATTCTGTTCGACAAGGATGGCACGCTGATCGAGGTGAACGGCACCTGGGTGCCGCTTTATCACACGGTGCTGCAGGATGTGTTCGGCCACAGTATCGGTGAAGTGGTCGAACTTCTGGAACGCGCCGGCTTTGATCCCGCGATCAACGGCTTCAAGGCCAATTCCGTTCTGGCTGCGGGCACGACGCGCGAGCTGGTGGCGTTGTGGTGGCCGGAGCTCAACGCCGACCAGCAGCGCCAGCGCCTGCACTACATCGAGAATGAAATCGCGCCGCAGGCGCAAGAGCTTTGTAAAACCGCTGATGGATTTGCAGCCGGTGTTCGATGAGCTTCACGCCATGGGCCTGGTGCTCGGCGTTGGCACCAATGATGGCGAGGCCTCGGCCAAGGCGCATATGGAGCACCTGAAGGTGCATCACTATTTCGATATCGTGATCGGCGTCTGACAGCGTCGAGGTGCCCAAGCCCTCGGGCCAGATGGTGAAGCGCTTTGCCGAAAAAACGGGTTTGAAGCCTGAAGAGATCGCCATGGTGGGCGACAATTCCCACGACATGGACGAAGCGCGCGCCGGTGGGGCAGGGCTGGCGATTGGCGTTCTTTCCGGCAATGCCAAGCATGAGGACATCGCGCATCTTGCCGATCATGTGGTGGGCAGCGTCGCTGACCTGCCGAAGCTGCTCAAGGGCTCGACCTGATGTTCTATGACACGCGCAAGCCGGACCACGGCTTGCCGATCGATCCCTTCAAGGCGGTGGTGGTGCCGCGGCCGATTGGCTGGATCTCGACCTTGTCGCCAGAAGGCCTTGCCAATCTGGCGCCCTACAGTTTCTTCAACGCCTTTGCCGCCCCGCCTGAATATATTGCCTTTGGTTCAGGCGGGCGGAAGGATTCGCTCACCAATATCGAGGCAAGCGGCGAGTTTGTGGTCAATCTCGCCACGCATGAGCTGCGCGAGCAGATGAATGCCAGCTCCACCAGGCAGCGCGGTGATGAATTCGAGCTGGCGGGCCTCGCCAAGGCGGAGTGCCGGCTGGTGAAGCCACCGCGGGTGGCGGCCAGCCCCGTTGCCCTGGAATGCAAGCATTTCCAGACCGTAGCCCTGCCCGACGACAATGGGGTGGTCGACGACTGGCTGGTCATCGGACGGGTGATCGGGGTTCACATCGACGACCGCTTCATCAAGGATGGCCGGGTCGATACTGCTGCACTGCAACCGATCGCCCGGCTGGGCTATTCGGAATATGCGACCGTCACCGAGGCCTGGCGGATGCGCCGGCCTGATTGAGTTATTTGAACGGCATTATGAGGCCATTTGGATGCATTTCGAGCGTCTGAATGGCGCATTTAGAGCGCCACTGAGTTCGGGCATTTAAACCAGAATCCCGTCAGGTCCCTGTCAGCGCAGCTTGTGGATAAGTTGGCGAGTCACTCAGAGATTCCCTTTGGTGACAACACATTAATCTGACGCCGGACCTGTGGATAACCTGTTTAATATCTCATTAACCAATCAGGCTCAGGACTCGTCCACGTTGTAAATAAAGGCAAGTTGGTCGCCCGCCATGGTCAGTTGTTTGCTCATCGAAAACAATCCGGAAGAACGCCAGCGCATCCATGCGATGCTGGAAACGTTTGGAATCGCGGTAGAAATGCGCGCTGCAGCATCAGAAGCGCTTGGGTTTTGCCGCGAACAGCGTCCGCAGCTGATCATCATGGAAGCAACACCGCAGCCCGCGACGAAGGAGATTCTCCGGCTTGCCGGCTACCGGGCCGAGACGCGCAACGGCTCCGGCAGCCCTGTGGTTATTCTCTACACGGACAGCCCCAATATGGATGACATGGGTGCGTCGATTCTCGCCGGGGCCTCGGATTTTTTGATCAAGCCGTTCGATCAACGCCTGCTTCACTTCAAGCTGGAGCAGGCTGGTGTACTCGCACACTGAGTGTCATTCATGCTGGTATTCCGCTAGGAAAATGCGGCAAAGCTAAAGGCCTTTTCATTTTTCCCCGATTTCCCGTTCTCTTTCCGTAGGTTAAGGAAGAGTTACTTTTCACGGTGAACGCATTGTTAAGTGTTGCACGCTAGCGTCAACACACATTTTTCTGGTGCGTGACATGAGTTCATCGGCAATCGAAGGTTTAGACATCTCGGTTTTTGAAGCGGTGCTTGAAAGCGGCGGCGAAAAACGTCGCTTTGATCTCGCCATGCAACTCGCGCAATTCACAAGCAACCCGGAAACTCCAGACCATGAGCTTGAGCAGATTGCACCAATCTTGCTGCAACTCAGCATGGATGAGTGCCGCGACGTGCGGATGACACTTGCCCAAGGCATCGGTGCAGAAGGCCGTGTCGCAGCTGACGTAGCCTTTTCAATCGTGGCCGATGACGACGATATTGCGTTGCCATTCCTTGCGCAAACCCAGGCGTTCGATAGCCAACAGTTGATCGCGATTTTAAAAGTGGGCGATGAAATTCGTCAGTGCACCATCGCGAACCGCGAGGATCTCGAACCCGAAGTGGTAGAATACATTGTCAAGGCTGGTTGCCTGCAATCGGCAATCGCGATGTTTGACACGCATGCTGACAGGCTGGAGCCCTCAGAACTGCATATGCTTTATGCTCGTTTCGGTCAATCTCAGGACATGGTGGAACGTCTTTTGGAACGCGCCGACCTGCCGCTTGACGTGCGCATCATCCAGGCGCGCCGTGCGGCCAGCCGCATGCGCCAGATGATGGCGGAGAAGGGTTGGCTCGCCGCCAATGACGCAAGTGAGATTTGCTCCGAAGCGGAAGACAATGCGGTGACCCGCGTACTGCTGGGCGCCACGGAGCAAGAACGCGAACTTGCCATGGCGTTCATGGCTTCGAAGAACATGCTGACGCCGGCGTTCATCGTGCGTGCAGCTGCACGCGGTCAAATGACAGTTGTCGAGGCCGCATTAGCGCATTTGACCGGCCAATCGCAGAAACGTGCTGCCATACAGATGTATGATATGGGCGGAGCGTTCAAATCGGTATTCCGCAAATCTGGTCTGCCGGTTGGCTGTCAGGGCATTTTGCGCGCAGCCTGCGATGTGATGATCGATGTGCGCGAAGAGGGAATTTCAATCAGTCCGGCCGAATTCGGCGGAAGGCTTCTTGAAGCCCTGATGACACGTTACGAGGCCATGTCATCGACCGAGCGTGCCAAGCAGATCGAATATTTGGGGCGCTACGGCGAGGACAAGATACGCAAGGTGGCCAAGCGCGTCAAAGCCGACTTCGTCCGCGCTGCCTGATCAGAATTTAAACTGTTCGCTCAACACGCGCTCGGCCAAGCTGTGGTCGGGGTTGAATAGCATGGTCACTCCCCGCTTCGGATCTTCTGCGATTTCAACACTGCTCACGTGCCGCACTTCGTCATGATCAGCCACAGCGGCAACAGGGCGCTTGTCACGTTCCAGAACATCGACACGCACCTTTGCCGAATTGGTCAGTATTGCGCCGCGCCAACGGCGTGGCCGGAACACGCTCAGCGGGGTCAATGCGAGCAGCGGCGCGCCAATCGGAATGATTGGTCCGTGAGCGGATAAATTATACGCGGTAGAACCGACTGGCGTGGCAACAATCAGCCCATCGCAGTTCATTTCTTCAAGGCGCACACGCCCATCGATAGTAAGCTTCAGTTTCGCAGCCTGCGAACGCTGACGCAGGAAAGAGACCTCATTGAAAGCGAGGCGTTCAAGTTTTTCGCCATCTTCATTGTGTGCAACCATGCGCAGAGGGCGAATCCAGGTTTGTTCCGCAGCCTCCATGCGTTGTGGCAAGTCAGCCTCAGAATATTCGTTCATGAGAAAGCCGACCGAACCGCGGTTCATACCATAGACCGGAAGCTTCGAATGCAGACAGCTATGCAGGGCCTGAAGCATCAGGCCATCACCGCCCAAAGCCACCACCACGTCAGCCTGCTCAACAGGCGTTTGGCCATAGCGTTTGGTCAGGCGGCGCAGGGCCAGACTGGCTTCGCGGGCATCGGATGCAAAGAAGCAAATTCGATTGAAATTCATGTATTAAGCAGGGTTCAATTAAGCTAAGTGTCGGCACGTTATCATTGATTGGATGCTTGTCTACCGCTTATGCGCCGACTGGTTATTTGCACCACTTGCAAGTTTTCACCTGAATCCAAATTCGGGCCGGACGGGCGCACCGGAGGGCAGACCCTTCTGGCAGCTTTGAGGGCTGTTGCCGGCCGGCGCGGCCGCGACGACATCGAAATTGCAACACAAGAATGCCTGTGGAACTGCACACGCTCCTGCAGTGTCGCGATCCATGACGACCAGCGCTTTTCCTACATCACCGGCTCGAATACTCCGGATGAAGAGCAGGCGGAAGCAATCCTCGACTGGTTCGATGCCCATGGCTCGACAGCGGATGGCCAGGTGCCGTTCAGGCAGTGGCCACAACGCATGCGAGGGCATTTCATCGCGCGGATTCCACCGGTGAAGCCGTGAGCATCACATTCGTTCTCGGTGGCGCTTCGAGCGGCAAGAGCAAGTTCGCCGAAAGCCTCTGCCCCAAGCCTCGCATTTATGTGGCGACGGCAGAAGCCTTTGACGACGAGATGTCTCTGCGCATTCACAAGCACCAGCAGCAGCGTGGTGAAGAATGGACGACGCTCGATGCGCCACTCGACTTATTTGGCGCATTACGCGCCTGCGAAGGCAAGGGCAGCGTCGTGCTCGTCGATTGTCTGACGCTGTGGCTCACCAATCTGGTGATGAAGGAAAAAGACGCCAAAGCCGAGATTGAAGCGGTGGCTGACTATCTTGCGCAGACAAAACTGAATCTTGTCATTGTGTCGAATGAACTTGGCATGGGGCTGGTGCCGGAGCAGGGGTTTTCACGGCGTTTTCGTGATTTGCATGGAAACATGAACCAGCGTGTGGCTGCCGTGGCCGAGAATGTGGTGTTTGTGGCGGCGGGCCTGCCGCTTGTTCTCAAAGGACGATTGCCAGGATAGCGCCAGCGGCGAGCAACAACGCCATGGCGTTGTGAAATAGGGAAAGTCCACGTTCGATATCGTGGGCGTCACGCGGGCTGCGGCCTTCACCCATATGTGGGAGATTGACCAACTCGCCCTGATAGGTGCGCGGGCCGCCAAAGCTGAGATCGAGTGCGCCTGCCATCGCTGCTTCCGGCCACCCGGCATTGGGTGACTGGTGCTTGTCGGCGTCAAGGCGCATGGCCCGGTAAGCGGACCTGCTGTGGCTGGTACCCTGGACGGCAGCAGCACCGGCAAAAAGAAAGCCGGTGAGGCGCGAGGCGGGCAGATTGACGATGTCGTCGAGGCGGGCCGAAGCCCAGCCGAAATTCAGGTATTTCTCTGATTTGTCGCCGATCATGGAATCGGCGGTGTTGATGGCCTTGTATGCCACAAGGCCGGGCAACCCGAGCAGCGCATACCAGCACACGGGTGCAACCACGCCGTCACTGGCGTTTTCGGCGAGGCTTTCGAGTGCCGCCTTGGCGATGCCGCCTTCATCAAGCGTTTGTGGATCGCGGCCGACAATCTTTCCGACTTCGGCGCGTGCTTCTGCGATGGATCGGGGCAGGGCCAGAGCCACGGCGCGGACATGATCGCCCAACGACTTCTGCGCGATGAGTGGAATGGCAAGCACTACATTGATCACCCAGCCGCCGGGGAAGAGGGTCAACACATAAGCCAAGATGCCGGCTGGCAAAGTGCAGCAGATGAGAAGCGCAATGAGCGCAAGGATACCATTCAACCGGTTGTTGGCCGGATTTGCTTCGGAATCGTTCAGGCCCTCGTCAAGATAATTGATGAGCCGACCCATCCACTGCACTGGATGACCGATGGTGTTCTGCAAGGCCAATGGGTAACCCACGAATGCTTCAATCAGCATTGCGAGGCACGCCATGCCCAGCTGGTTCATGACACAGCCCCGGCAAGGCTTAGTACGCGATCAAGATCGAGATGTTTTTCGAGGTGATCCGCAAGATGGTCGAGAATGGTTTCGACTTTCTGCTCGTACGCAAAGGCTTCAATGTCAGCGCCAAGGCTCTTCAGGAACGCTGTGCGGAAGCCATCGCTGGTGAAGCAACCATGCAGGTAGGTGCCTGTGACAAGGCCATCAGGGCTCGTTGCACCATCGGGGCCTTTTGCTGTTTGAGAGAACGGACGGACGCAGTCAGGGCCTTCTGTTTTGCCCAGATGGATTTCATAGGCGGTCATCGCCTCGCCGGTCGCCACATGCGTGGAATGGGTCAGCGTCGTGGTCTTGTGGGGCAGCAGCGTGGTTTCAACGTCGAGCAATCCCAAGCCGTCGACGGAGCCCTTGGTGCCCTCAAGCCCCTGTGGATCGTGAATGCGCTTTCCAAGCATCTGGTAGCCGCCGCAAAGCCCGAGAAGGCGCCCGCCGCGGCGGTGATATGCCTTGAGGTCGATGTCCCAGCCCGCAGCCCGCAAGGCCTCCAGATCGGCGATAGTGGACTTGCTGCCGGGGATGATGACCAAACCTGCGTCAGCCGGAATGGGCTGGCCAGGATTCAAGAACTCCACTGTCATGCCGGGCTGCAACTTTATGGGATCAAGATCATCAAAATTGGCAATGCGCGGCAACCGCAAAACGCATGTTTTCAAACCTTCCGACATGCTTGGCACATGCTGTTCCAAGGCCACCGCATCCTCGGCCGGAAGGCCTGAGGCCTCGGGAAAGTCCGGCACGATGCCAAGGCAGGGAATGCCGAGACGCTGTTCGAGAAAGCGGCGGCCCTCATCAAACAATTCAGGATCGCCGTGGAACTTGTTGATCAGAAATCCTTTTATCCGTTTCCGATCCGCGTCATCGAGAACAGCGAAGGTTCCCACAAGAGAAGCAATGACCCCACCCCGGTGGATATCGCCCACCAGAACAACAGGGACATTGGCTGCTGTCGCAAATCCCATATTGGCCAGATCGCCATCTCTCAGGTTGGTTTCAGCCGGACTTCCGGCACCTTCCACCAAGATGACATCATGAGCTTGTGCCAAAGTTTTGAAACTATCGAGAATGGCAGGCAGATAGCGTTGCCGTTGGCGGAAAAACTCACGCGCCGTCAGTGTTTCTGCGCGCTTTCCCTGGACGATGACTTGGGCCCCGGTTTCATGCTCCGGTTTCATAAGCAATGGATTCATGTGCACCGTGGGCGCGACCTTCGCGGCGCGGGCCTGCAGATGCTGGGCGCGGCCGATTTCGCCTCCATCAACCGTTACTGCAGCATTGTTCGACATGTTCTGTGGCTTGAAGGGTGCCACTTTCAGGCCACGCTTTACGAATGCGCGGGCGAGCCCGGCCACAATCAAGGACTTGCCGACGTCGGAGCCGGTACCCATGACCATGATGGCTTTGGTGGTCATGGCGCCCTGCTGATGACATGGGCGTAGGATCCCATCACATTGCCGAGCTTGTGGCCCATGACTCCCAGTGCATTTGCCGCAGCATCCTTGGCTTCGAAAAGTGCCGGGGCCTGTCCTTCACTTTCCAGCGTTGAATAATGAAACTCATGGCCGCGCACGGTCTGTGGCCAGGGACCGTTCCAGGACTTGAGTTCACGGTAGCCTAGATGCAGTTTTCTCTTTGTAAAACTGGTGGTTACAGGAAGCAGGCCCGCCATGGCGTGGCGGTGTGCCTTGGGCATCGATCAGGCCATCACCGAGGACCATGTAGCCCCCACACTCGCCGTAGATCAGACCTTTGTGCGTCCGCAGGCCATCCAAAAAGCGGGTATTGGCGGCGATTTTGCCGGCATGGAGTTCAGGATAGCCGCCGGGCAGAAAAACAGCCTTGGTTTGAGAGTCTGGCGCCTCGTTTTGAAGAGGCGAAAAGAATTTTATTTCAGTACCTTGGTCGCGCCAGTCTTGAAGAAGGTGAGGATAGATAAATGCGAAGGCCTCATCGCGGGCCACCGCAATGGATTGGCCCAAGGGGGTGAGGTTCTGACATGTAGTTGAAAAGTCCAAATTTAGTGGGACCGATGAATCGAAAAGCATGTCAAGCAGTGTTTCACGTGCGACTCCTGAAGCCGCACCTTCAATAAAGGCCTCAAGTGATTGATTTTCCTGGGCTTGTACCAATCCTAGGTGCCTGGAAGGCAGGTGCAAGGAATCTATCTGGCGCAGTGCGCCCAAGACTTTCATGCCGATCCCATCAAGCGCCTTATGCAGCATATCCGCGTGCCTATCTGACGCTATGCGGTTCAAGATAACGCCTATGATATTCACATCCATGCGCAATGACCGGAAGCCGTGGACAAGGGCTGCGATCGACTGGCCCTGCCGGGACGCGTCGACGACCAAGACCACCGGAAGGCCAAGTGCGACGGCCAGGTCGGCGGTCGATCCGCTTGGCCCCATCCGGACCATCGAACAGCCCCATGACGCCTTCGACCACAAGCAGATCGGCATCCTGTGCCTGCCGGGATGCGAGGGTGCGCACCATCGCTTCTCCCATGGCCCAGAGATCGAGGTTGATGCAGGGCCGGCCTGTCGCGGCGGCGTGAAAGCCGGGATCAATGTAGTCAGGCCCGGCCTTGGCCGATGCGACGCGCAGGCCGCGGTTCCTGAAGGCGCGCAACAGACCCAAGGTCAGCAGGGTTTTGCCGCTGCCGGAATGTGGCGCAGCAACGACAAATCCCCTAGCCAATCTTGTTGGTCCTCAAGGAAGGTTCGTACCAGTCAAGCAGCGGGCGCCAATCGGCGGCATGACCGACAACCACGATGGCCGGTGTCGGCGGTTCGACGCGTGCCACAAAATCCCCCGCGCCAGAAAGTGTCGTCTGCTGCACAAGCTGCTGCGGCAGCGAGGCGTTGGAGACGATGGTGACGGGGTCGTCAGCGGGGCGCCCGCCTTCCACCAAGGCAGCGGCGATTTCGCCCAAATTCTTCACAGCCATATACATGACGATGACAGGCGAGGCCAATGCGACAGCCTTCCAATTCACGTTGCCCGGCATCTGGCCGGAGGCATCATGGCCGGTCAGGAAAATCACAGAGTGATTGGTGTCGCGGTGTGTTGCAGGAATGCCGGCATAAGCGAGGCCACCGACACCCGCAGTGATCCCGGGTACGATGCGGAACGGCACGTTGGCTTTGGCGAGCGTCTGGCTTTCTTCGCCACCGCGGCCAAACATGAAAGGATCGCCGCCTTTCAAACGCAGCACGCGCTTGCCGGACTGTGCAAGTTCGATGAGCCGAAAAGAAATATCCTTTTGAACTGGTGAAGGCTTGCCGCCGCGCTTGCCGGCATATTCCAGCTCCGCACCGGTCCGCACCCAATGCAGGATGTCCGGATTGACGAGAGCGTCATAAACCACGACGTCGCAATGCTGCATGGCGTGATAGGCGAGCAATGACATAAGGCCCGGCGCGCCGGGGCCAGCGCCCACCAGCCAAACCCAGCCCTTTTCAAAAACCGGAAAGGCTTGGGCATCAAGGCGCGCAAATCCCTGGATTTCCGAAGAGGTCCAATGGGAAGCGGATTTGGTGGTTTCAACAGCCATGCGCCCTTATACAATGTCTTGATGCGGCGCGAGAAGCCTGAGGGCGAACTAAAAAGGGGCTGGACGACAGGGGCTTGCGCGACGGCAGCTGTCAAGGCGGCCTATACTGCCTTAAAAACGGGAATCTTTCCTGATCCGGTCACAATAACCCTGCCGCGGGGCGAAAAGCCCGCTTTTAGCCTGGCCAAGGCCGAAATGGGCAGGGGCTTTGCCCGTGTGGCCATCGTCAAAGATGCCGGGGATGATCCTGACGTGACCCATGGCTGCCTGGTGACGGCGACGGTGCGGCCGGGCGGGCGGGGCATCCGTTTCAAGGCGGGTCAAGGCGTGGGTACAGTCACGAAACCCGGCCTTCCCATTGGCGTCGGCGAGCCTGCCATCAATCCCGTGCCACGACGCATGATCACGGCCGAGATAGAAGCCTTGGGTGGCTGTGATGTCGAAATCGAAATTTCCATTCCGGGCGGTGCGGTGTTGGCGGCCAAGACGTGGAATCCGCGTCTTGGCATTGTGGGTGGACTTTCCATTCTAGGCACGACGGGCATCGTTCATCCATTTTCCTGCGCTGCGTGGATTGCTTCCATTCATCGCGGTATCGATGTGGTACTCGCGCTCGGTCTGCGGCATGTGGCGGGCTGCACCGGGTCAACATCGGAAGACGCTGTGCGCGCGCATTACAATCTGCCGCTCGAAGCAATGCTCGACATGGGTGATTTTGCCGGAGCTGTTCTCAAGTATATCAAAGCCCATCCGGTCCCGAAGCTCACCATCGGGGGCGGCTTTGCAAAGATGGTGAAGCTGGCGCAGGGACATATGGATCTGCATTCCGGAAGATCCCAAGTCGATTTCGAATGGCTGGCTGAGCGTGTACCAGCAGAGTTGAGGGAGCGTGTTTTGAAAGCGAATTCGGCTCTGGAGGTTCTGGAACTTGCGGGACCCAATCTGGCGCAGCGGGTTGCTGAAATTGCGCGCGTGGAAGCAGGCACCATTCTCGCGGAGGGTGATACAAGACTCGACGTGATTGTCGTGGACCGCCAGGGAGCAATCATTGGCCATGCCTCCTAAACGCCTTCTCATTTTCGGTGGAACATCGCTGGCCCGCGAGGTGGCCAACACCTTGCATGGACATGGCGTTTCGGTTTTGACGTCATATGCGGGCGTGACCCATGCCCCGCATCTGCCGTCAGGCGAAACTCGGTTTGGGGGCTTCGGGGGCATCAAGGGATTGGTGCAATTTCTCAAGGTCAATCCGTTCGATGTGGTGGTCGATGCGCTGCATCCTTTCGCGGCGCAGATGTCGCGTCATGCGGCCGTCGCATGCCAGACTTTAAACGTTCCGCTTCTGCGTCTGGAACCTCCAGCATGGGCGGCGCAATCGCGCGACAAATGGACCCTCGTTCCGGATGTGAGCGCTGCCGTCGACGCCGTGCCGGAAGGAGCTCGGGTTGCTGTGACGGTGGGACGCAAGGAGATTGCCAGCTTCTTTTCGCGCGCGGATCTTTCCGGTGTGGCGCGCATGATCGAGCCGCCGCCAGTTGCGCCGCCCTCGCAGTGGCATCTGGAGCTGGAACGGCCGCCGTTCAGCTTCACGCATGAGAAGGCGCTGATTGAGACTTACAAGCTTGAGCTGCTCGTCAGCAAAAACGCAGGAGGCCCGCGCGCGGCCAAGCTTGATGCGGCGGCTGAATTGAGTTTGCCAGTCATCATGATCGAGCGCCCGGCCAAGCCAAAGGTCACGACCGTGACTACCGTCGAGGAGCTTTGTTCCGTTCTTCGCGTTTGAGCGTGGCTAGGCGCCTGTGGCGACAGGTTCGCCGCTCGCACCCCATTCTGCCCAGGAGCCGTCATAGAGTGCCTGATCCTTCACGCCGAGTTCCGTCAAAGCTAGCGAAAGAATGGCCGCGGTGACACCAGAACCACATGATGTGACGATGGGTTGATTCAAAGAAACGCCTGCATTCTTGAATGCGGATTTGAGCAATGCCTCATCCTTGAGCGTGCCATTCTCGTTCAACAGAGCTGCGTAATGCACATTGTGTGCGCCGGGAATGTGACCAGGGCGGACGCCGGGACGTGGCTCGGCTTCCTCACCGCGGAAACGGCCGGGTGAGCGGGCATCGACGACTTGTGCCTGATGCTTGGCGACATCACTGAGGCTGCGCACCATGCCCACGTTCAATTTGGCGCTGAAATTGCCAGGCAATACCGCGAGGGCGGGGCCTTCTTCCACGGCCTTGTGTTCGGCGCGCCATTTCTTGAAGCCACCATCAAGCACAGATACCTTGTCGTGCCCAAAGGCCTTGAACATCCACCAGCAGCGCGCCGCAGAAAACAGGCCCACGGAGTCATAACAGATGACCGTGCTGTTCGCGTTGATGCCAAGGTTCCGCATGCCGGCAGCAAAACTTTCCGGCTTTGGCATCATGTGGGGCAGGGTGGTGGCGTGATCAGAGACGGCATCGAGATCAAAATACTCCGCGCCGGGAATATGTGCCGTGGTGAATTCCGCCTTTGCGTCACGTTTCGCCGCGGGCAAATGCCATGAGGCATCGAGAATGACGAGATCGCGGTCACCCAGGTGATCGGCCAGCCAGTCGGTTGAGACGAGATTGTTCATGCAAATGCAATCCTGATACGGCGATTGATCTTGCCCTTGTTCTCGATTTTGGTGATGGCGACCGGGCCAATTTCGCCTGTCGCCTTGACATGCGTGCCGCCGCAAGGTTGTAAATCGATTTTGCCGCCTTCACCGATCAGCACCAGACGGATAATGCCTGAACCGCGCGGCGGTTTGACAAACATGGTGCGGACGAGTTCTGGCCTCGCATCAAGCTCTTCTTCAGTCATTGTCGAAGTTGTGACTGGATGATTATCCTTGATGAGCTGATTGATACGGGAAGATAATTCTTCCTTCTGCGGGATATGGCCTTCAGGGATATCGAAATCAATGCGTCCACCGTCAACACTGATGGCGCTGCCGGTTACCGGAAACGGCACAGAGCAGCACAGGAGATGCATCAGAGTGTGCGCACGCATGTTGCGGTAACGTTCAGCCCAATTGAGCTGCAGCTTGATCTTGGTTCCCGTGGACGGCGCGGGCTGACCTTCCGCCAGCACATGAACTGGTGCGCGCGCTTCATCATAGACCGTGTTGATGACGGGAATGGGTTGGCCATCCACCCACAACGTGCCTTGATCACCCGGTTGTCCGCCAGCATTCGGATAGAAGATTGTTTGATCGAGCATGACGCCGCCACGTTCGCTGATGCCGGTGACAGTAACTTCTGCTTCTTTTAGATAGGCATCATCGCGGAAGAGCAGTCTCGTCACTTCGGCTGCTCTTCAAACACCTGCGGCACCTGAGGCTTGGCTTCCAGCCATTCCGGCACCGGCAAATTCTTCGAGCGCAGGAAATCCGGGTTAAACAGTTTCGAAGCGTAGCGTGTGCCGTAGTCGCAAAGCACCGTCACGATGGTATGGCCGGGTCCGAGTTCCTTTGCGAGACGGATCGCGCCCGCCACATTGATGCCGGTCGATCCACCCATGCACAGCCCTTCATGCAGCAAAAGATCGAAGCAGATCTGAACGGCCTCGTCGTCATGGATCTGGAAAGCATCATCTACAACGGCACCTTCGAGATTGGCGGTGATGCGGCCCTGGCCGATACCTTCGGTGATCGACGAACCTTCGGATTTCAGTTCGCCGGTCTTGTAATAACTATAGAGTGCCGCGCCCATGGGATCGGCGAGCGCGATCTTCACGTTCTTGTTCCTGGCCTTCAAACCCATCGAGACGCCAGCGATCGTTCCGCCGGAACCCACGGCAGACACAAAGCCGTCGACCTTGCCATCGGTCTGCGTCCAGATTTCCGGTGCGGTGGTTTCGATGTGCGCCTGACGGTTGGCCACATTGTCGAACTGGTTGGCCCACAGCGCACCCATTCTGGCAGCGAGACGGCCGGAGTATTTCACGTAGTTGTTGGGGTTCTTGTAGGGCACTGCCGGAATCTCGACGAGTTCCGCGCCCAATTGGCGCAGCGCGTCCTTCTTCTCCTGACTCTGGGTTTCGGGAATGACGATGACGGTTTTATAGCCCAGCGCGTTGGCAACGACGGCCAAGCCTATTCCGGTGTTGCCAGCGGTGCCTTCGACGATGGTGCCACCTGGCTTCAGCGTACCAGCCTTCTCGGCGGCACGGATAATAAAGAGGGCGGCGCGGTCTTTCACCGATTGGCCGGGGTTCATGAATTCTGCCTTGCCGAGAATGGTGCAGCCTGTCAGCTCCGACGCCTTCCTGAGCTTGATCAGGGGCGTATTGCCAATGGCATCGGTGACGTTCTGGCGGATATTCATGATGTTTTCCTTGCTGGCCCTGTTTTGCAGCAGGTTCAGGGCATTCGTCAAACACATGACGTGCAAGTTGCCATGCGTTTCAAAGAGTTTCATCTATGATAAAAAAATGGCTCCCCGAGCTGGACTCGAACCAGCGACCATTCGATTAACAGTCGAATGCTCTACCAACTGAGCTATCGGGGAATGTGCGCTGGGCTATAGCAAATGCTTTCCAGCCTGCAAACCTAAAAAATAACGTATCAACGAGCGGCAATGGCTTCTTCAAAAGCCTCCTGGGCATAATGCGTATTCAGGCCGATGCGAGACTGCAGGCAAACCACAAATTGTGGTGGGCGTATTTCTCTGCAGAAGGTCAGAATATCTACTCCCTTGGCATCCTCCTTCGACCATAATCCCTTGCAGTAGATGGTATTATCGTTGAAGTGATGGGGATTTTGGCGCTGCACTTCAATCACAAACAGGCTGTAAAGATGGTATTCGGAAATGTGAAATTTCCGGCCGACTGTTTGGTGCCAAGGTCGCTGATGGCGCTCCGTAATGTGGTTCTGAAGTTTCAAAACCGTTTCCCGATGCCAAGTTACGATTTGATCGTCACCGCAAAATTTGGTGAGGGTGGTGGGGATCGAAACCTAGAATTTTGATGCTTGCGGCAATGTCCGGATTTTCGCCGGTTTTGCTGGTCTTCCTTCAGGCAAAGCCTGATTGTCTTGCCACGCGCGAGCTGGCTCAAGTTGAATGAGCCGGAGCAGGAGCAGATCTGAATCAAAGAAAACCAGTGCATCTTCACTGATGAAATTGGCCATGAGCAGCTTGACCAATTGCTGCATCTGCCATCCAAACACTGATACCGTGCCTGAGAGAAAGCCAAAATCGGCCAATACGCACGAAGGGAATCTGGCCGCCATAAATAAAGCCCCGCGGCAGAATATCTTTCTTATTTATGATACGCCGGCGTGGGCCGGAAAGGTCTTGGAACAGCGCCAAATCCACAGGATCGACAATGATATAGTGCTGCCATGGACCCGTGAGAAAAGCGTCCATGCTGCGGCACATCAGTTTGCAGCGCTCGAAATCAAGATCGTAACTGGGCGTGATAACGGCCCAACTGGCTTCTTGAGAGTCTAATGGGTTCATCATATCGCCAGTATGAGTGGAGGCTCCGGAGGGAATCGAACCCCCGTACAAGGATTTGCAGTCCTCTGCGTAGCCACTCCGCCACGGAGCCAATTGCGTGGCGCTCTATAGGGGAATGTTTTGCGCGGCACAATGACGAGGTTTTGGAAGACGCCCGCGCTCAAAAAATGGGCAATGTGATATCCGTGTCGACCAGAAACTGACTGGAACAGTTTGCCGCATGTCATTGTGCCGTGTCGTTTTTTCTTTATTTTTTGATTTGAAAGTTTGCATTGTCCGACGGACACCCCTATATCAGTCCGTCATAGGGTGCTGAGTCTGATTTGCAGGGCACTTGGTGTCCTTCGGGTAAGGTTGGGCCAGTAGTCTCCGTCAGCGAGAGGGGTTATTCGTGCTGAAAGTCTCACTACTCAAAGGTGCTGCTATCGCGGCACTCGTGATTTCCATTTTTCCCAGCTTTGCGATGTCGGAGAACCTGACGGATGCTTTGTTGGAGGCTTATCGCAAGAATCCGACATTGAATGCGGCCCGTGCCGGGCAACGCGCTGTTGATGAAGATGTGCCGCAAGCACTCTCCGGCTGGCGCCCGACAGTCAGAGCTCAAGGCTCGGTTTCTGCCACTGAATCTTACGGCAATTCTATTTCCTCGCCTTACGTCAATACAGCAGGCCCATCGGGCAATGTGAATATCCAGCTGGATCAGCCTCTATTCCGCGGTTTCCGTACTGTGGAAAATACTGCGGTGGCAGAAGCGACGGTAAAGGCCGGACGGCAGCAGCTGCTTTCAACTGAGCAGAGTGTGCTGCTGAATACGGTGGCAGCCTATGTTGACATCCTTCGTGACCGGCGGATTGTTCAACTTCGTCAGCAAAACCTCGGAGTTCTTCAGGGTCAGTTCCGCGCTACAAACGAACGTTTCAAGGCTGGTGAATTGACCCGCACTGACGTGGCCCAGGCAAATGCCGGCATTGCAAGTGCGCAAGCGTCACTGTCGCTGGCCATTGCCAATGCGAAGACCAGCGAAGCCACTTTCACGCAGCTCGTTGGTCATGCACCGGGAAAGTTGGCGCCCGCTCCTGCTGCGAAGGAGCCGAAGTCTCTCGATGCGGCCTACGACATCGCCCACGAAACCAATCCGAACATTCTCGCTGCGGCGCAAACGGCAGAAGCCGCCGAACACAATATCGGCGTGGCCAATTCGGGTCTTTTGCCGCAAGCTGATCTCCTTGGAACTTATAGTCTGACGGGGTCAGGCACATCGATTAATTTTGGACCGTCTATCGGCACCTCCGATAGCACTGGTACAATTGAAGGTGTGGTGACGGTCCCGATTTACGAACAGGGGCTCGTCTATTCTCAGGTGCGCCAAGCCAAACAACGCGCCAGCCAAAGCCGCATCACCGTGATTGATGCCACGCGCCAGGTGCGCCAGGCTGTGGCAGCTGCGTGGGCTGGATTGCTGGCCGCACGCCAGGCCGCAGCGTCGAATGCCACCAGCGTTTCCGCGTCACAGTTGGCTTTCCAAGGCATGCAGCAGGAATATCAGGTTGGTTCGCGCTCTACCATTGACGTCCTGACCGCGGAGCAAACCTTGCTTGATGCACAGATCGCACAGGTTTCGGCGCAGCATGACCAGCTGCTTGCGTCTTATGAACTGCAGGCTGCCATTGGCCATCTGACCGCCGAACACCTCGGCTTGTTCCCCGTCTATGACGTCAAGGAGAACTACAAGCAGGTGCGCGACAAGTGGATCGGCACTGACGCTGACGTCCTGCAATAACTTCATATTTTCCGGTGAGTAGCGTGGAGAACCACACGCTTTTATCGACAAGACTCTGCTGTTCCTTTACATATGTCTGGACGGGAAGGGCTTTTGTTTGGCGGGTAAAACGTGACAGCGGAACCACGTGTAGAAGATTTGTTGGCGACCATTCGCAGGGCCATTGATCAGGATATCAATGAGCTCGACCGTCGTGCTGGTGTGCAACCTACTGAAAACAGGTCATTACGCGGCGCCATTCACGAAATGCGCATCGCTCCGGCCGCACCCGTAAGACCGCAGCATGAACCTGAAGAAAACATCAGCCAATTGCGCGAACGCATCAACAAGCACCGCATGGCGGCCCACGAAGAGCCGGAAGATGATTCGCCGCCGCCCACGGTGTTGAAGCGGCTGACGCCGACGCCATGGCTCCATGGCCTCGATTATTTCGGGGCAGAGGCCCGATGCGCAGCCGATTGGGCGGTTTCCGGAGCAGGGTAACTTTCCCATTCCGCCGCAGCCCCGGCAGGCGACCCCGCACAACGGCTACGGCGTTGAATACACTCAAAATAATTGGGCACCAGAACCGCCGCAGTCCGAACCCCACTATCAATCGCCGCCTCCACCGCAGCTGATGTCGCCGGAGGCGGCGACTTCGGCGCAGTCTTCGTTCCAGACCCTGGCGCAATCGGTGCTGTCGAAGCTCGGCGGCGATGGCCGGCTCGATGAGGTGGCGCGCGAGATCCTGCGGCCCCTTTTAAAACAATGGCTTGACGACAATCTTCCGTCGCTGGTCGAGCGGCTGGTGCGGGAAGAAATCGAACGCGTGGCCCGCCGCGGGCGCTGAAACCGATGCCAGCGCTGATGGGTTGCTCTCTGCTGTCAGCCCTGCTTTAAGCGCCCCCAAACCCGTTTTCAGTGCGCTTAGTGAGCCCTTCAGTGAGCTTTAAACCCATCTAGTCTTCTCATAATCACCCTCATTCACACTTATTCAGTTCAAAGAACCAGCAAATGGCGCTCGACAAGATTTTTGACCCGAAGGAAATGGAATCCCGCCTGTATGAGGCCTGGGAAGAGGGTGGCTATTTCAAGCCGGGCAAGCACAAGGATGCCAAGCCCTTCACCATCGTGATCCCGCCGCCGAACGTCACGGGCTCGCTGCACATGGGCCATGCGCTCAACAACACCATCCAGGACATCCTGGTGCGCTTCGAGCGCATGCGCGGCCGCGACGTGCTGTGGCAGCCGGGCACCGACCATGCCGGCATCGCCACGCAGATGGTGGTGGAGCGCCTGCTCAGCAAGGAGAACAAGACTGACCGCCGCACGATGGGCCGCGAAGCCTTCCTGAAGCGCGTGTGGGAGTGGAAGGAAGAATCCGGCGGCATCATCACCCAGCCAGCTGCGCCGCCTGGGTGCGTCCTGCGACTGGAGCCGCGAGCGCTTCACCATGGATGAGGGCCTGTCCAAGGCCGTGCGTCAAGGTCTTCGTGCAGCTCTACAAGGAAGGGCTGATCTACAAGGACTAGCGTCTCGTGAATTGGGACCCGGTGTTCGAGACCGCGATCTCCGATCTCGAAGTTGAAACCCGCGACACCAAGGGCTCGATGTGGTCCTTCGCCTATCCGCTGGCCGATGGGCCGGTCGATGGCATTTCCGAAATCGTGATCTCGACCACGCGGCCCGAAACCATGCTGGGCGATGGCGCGGTGGCGGTGCATCCTTCCGATGAGCGTTACAAGAAGCTCGTCGGCAAGCTGGTGCGCCTGCCGATTGCCGAGCGCCTGATCCCGATCATCGCCGATGAATATCCCGATCCGGAATTCGGCACGGGTGCGGTGAAGATCACCGGCGCGCATGACGAGAACGACTTCCACGTCGCCAAGCGCAACAACATTCCGCTGATTGTGCTGATGGACAAGAAGGCGCGGATGATCTCCACGCCCGACAACAATGTGCCCGAGCGCTATGACGGCAAGGACCGTTATGAGGCGCGCAAGATGGTGATTGCCGAAATCGAGGAGCAGGGGCTTCTGCGCGGCAAGGAAGACAAGATGATTCCGCAGCCCTATGGCGACCGCTCCGGCGTCGTCATCGAGCCGATGCTGACCGAGCAGTGGTATGTGAATGCCGCCGAACTGGCCAAGCCTGCGATCGCGGCGGTTGAGCAGGGCAAGACCAAGTTCGTGCCCGCCAACTGGGACAAGACCTATTTCGAATGGATGCGCAACATCCAGCCGTGGTGCGTGTCGCGCCAGCTGTGGTGGGGCCACCAGATCCCGGCCTGGTATGGCTCGGACGGCAAGATCTATGTCGAGGAAACCGAAGAGGCGGCGCGCGCCGCGGCCGGTGCCGGCGTGACGCTGACGCGCGACGAAGACGTGCTCGACACCTGGTTCTCCTCCGCGCTGTGGCCGTTCTCCACGCTCGGCTGGCCGGACAAGACGCCGGAGCTGAAGCGCTATTATCCGACCAACACGCTGGTCACCGGCTTTGACATCATCTTCTTCTGGGTGGCCCGCATGATGATGATGGGCCTGCACTTCATGAAGGAAGTGCCGTTCGACACGGTCTACATCCACGCGCTGGTGCGCGACGAGAAGGGCCAGAAGATGTCGAAGTCGAAAGGCAACGTCATCGACCCGCTTGGAACTCATCGATGAATTCGGCGCCGACGCGCTGCGCTTCACGCTGGCCGCCATGGCGGCGCAGGGCCGCGACATCAAGCTCGCCAAGCAGCGCGTGGAAGGCTACCGCAACTTCGCCACCAAGCTGTGGAACGCGGCGCGCTTTGCCGAAATGAATGGCGTGGCGCATGACCCGAATTTCGATCCGGTGGCGGCGCGCGTCACCGTCAACCGCTGGATTGCGGGCGAGGCGGCGCGCACGCGCGATGCCGTGACCAAGGCGATCGAGGAACACAAATACAATGAGGCCGCGGCGGCGCTCTATCAGTTCGCGTGGAACGTCTATTGCGACTGGTATGTCGAGCTGATCAAGCCGATCCTCACCGGCACGGACGAAACCGCCAAGGCCGAAACACGCGCCTGCGCCGCCTGGGCCTTCGAGCAGATCCTGCATCTCCTGCATCCCTTCATGCCCTTCATCACCGAGGAGCTGTGGCAGAAGACGGCGAAGCGCGACCATCTGCTGATCGCGGCGTCAGTGGCCCAGCTATCGCGGGCTGGGCGATGCCAAGGCCGATGCCGAGATGAATTGGGTGATCCGGCTGATTTCGGAAGTGCGCTCGGTGCGTTCCGAAATGAACGTCAATGCCGGCGCCAAGATTCCCTGTGTGCTGGTGGGCGCGGGGCAGGAAGCGCGCCGCCGCGCCAATGCCTGGGAGGCCGAGATCATGCGGCTGGCGCGCCTGTCGTCGCTGGATTTTGCCGATGCCGTGCCCAAATCCTCGGCGCAGGTGCCGCTTGATGAAGCCACCATCGCCCTGCCGCTGGAAGGCACCATCGACTTTGCGGCCGAGCGCGCGCGCCTGAACAAGGAGCGCGAAAAGGTCGCCAAGGACATGGGCGTCATCGACGGCCGCCTGAACAATGCGGCCTTCGTCGCCAAGGCGCCGCCGGAAGTGCTGGAAGAAAGCCGCGAGCTGCGCGCCACGCTGGACGCCAAGATGGCCAAGCTCAATGAGGCTCTCAAGAGGCTCGCGTGACCCGCAAGCCCAAATGCGAGATCATTGCCGCCGGGCCTGAGCATGTTCCCCTGCTGGCGGAGATGCTGTTTGAGTTTGAGCGCTTCCTGCACAGCCTTGAACCGCCGCCACAAGACACATTCCTTTCAGGCAGATCGAGCGCGGCTTGCGCATGGCCTTCTCTGGTCCGGCGCCGTTAAGCCGGGCCTTGATCGTGGAGCAGGGTGGAGAGGCGCAGGGTTATGCGCTGTTCAACTTTGGCTTACAACACCACGCATCATGCCCCCGAACTTTATGTGCATGATTTCTATCTGCGCGAGACGGCGCGCGGCAGCGGTCTCGGCAAGGCGCTGATGGATGCGCTGAAGAAAACCGCGCGCAAGGATGGTTGTGGCACCATCGCGCTGACGGTGTGGAACTTCAATCCGAAGGCGCTGGGCTTCTATCTCTCACAGGGCGGCGAGCCGGTGGATGACGAGATCATTCTGGAGTGGAAGGTGTAATTAGGCCAACAAGCAATGCTTTTTGAAGCGCCCACGGCTAAGTTGTCGCGCCTTGCACTAATCACCTTAAATCCCCTTAGGAATGATCTCGGGCGATTGTTAGTGAGTATTCTGCTTCATCCAGCAAAATTTTCGAACAACACGATCAAATCTGAAAGCAAAACCGAATTTCGAGCTCTTCTGTCAGAAATGGCCTTTACAACTGTTTCAACGTATCGGCTGTCGCCTGGCAATGGCATCAATTTTCTTGATTTGTTTCTCGACCTTGGACGTTCGCAGGTATTAGTTGAAACTCGTTGTCTAACAAGTTGATCTTTGGATGATGAATATTACCCCGAGAATTTCCACACAGCATGTGAATTGTTCGTTCGATACGATGATTTCCCATGGCGTTTCTTTTCGTTCATGGCCAGTAATCTACCGCTTGAGTTGCCTCTCCAGATCGAGCAATTCCGCCAACCTCCCGATTGCGAGCGCAAGGGAAACCAAATCGTTTCTGGCATTCTCTTCGATCTTTCTTTTGAAATATATTTCGATGGATGCGTGTAGAGCTGAAATGGTTGCTGAGTCGTCGAGCCGACTTATCTAGAATTTCGTAGAACGACGTCTTTGCGGCGACCGTATCTAATCCATTGCTCATGTTGGGGTTACTTTCTGCTCTCACACGCAATTAGAACAAATTATTTAGTCATTGGACTGTTCGCGTCCAAAATTCCTAGCGGGACCCCGGCTTTCGCTGGGGTGACGGAGGAAAGTGGAGAAAGCGAGCGCGTTCAGGCCGCGTGCACCGAATGAGCAAGGTCTAAGCCGCCTCCGGACGCAGCTTGAGGCCCATCGCCTTCATCACTTTCAGAACAGCCGAGAAGCTTGGGTTTCCATCTTTTGACAGGGTCTTGTAAAGCCCCTCGCGGGTGAGGCCGGTGGCGGCGGCGATGTCGCTCATGCCCTTGGCGCGGGCAATATCACCCAGTGCGGCGGCAATTGTTGCGGCGTCATCGCCCGCTTCCTCGAAACAGGCGTCGAGATAGAGAGCCATGTCCTTCTCGGTCTTGAGATAATCGGCCACGTCATAGGCCTTGAATCCGCGTTTCATCGTTCACTCCTTCCATCTGGCAGCGATCTGTTTGGCCGCCTTGATGTCTTTGTCTTGTGTCGATTTGTCTCCGCCGCAGAGCAGAACAACCAGCACCTGGCCGCGTTGCCAGAAATAGACGCGGTAGCCGGGTCCATAGTCGACCCTCATCTCGCTGATGCCTTCGCCAACCGGTTTTACGTCGCCCGGATTTCCAAACGAAAGCCGCAGGATGCGCGCCTGAATGCGGGCGCGGGCTTGTTGTCCCGCAAATTTGCGAGCCAGTCATCGAACTCATCCGAGCGCAGGATTTCGATCACGGGTACGTTGTAATCTATAAATTACAGATTGTCCAGTGGATGTGTGCGGGTGCCCGGCTTCGACCTCCACGGCGTAAAGCGGGTGGTTTCTGACTTTCGACACGGATAGGTGTGGGGCAGGAGGTTTCCATGATCCACATTCAATTTTCTGCCATGCCCGCCGCTGATGCCGAACTGATCTGGAGCGGCGGCAAAGATGCTTATGGGCTTGCGCCCGAGCGCCGCGTTTCTGACGGGCAGGGCGTGCCATGCCGCCACTGCCTGAAAGATGTTGGAGCTGGCGAAGGCTATCTCATTTTAGCCTATCGTCCCTTTCCGGCTTTGCAACCCTATGCCGAGACCGGGCCGATTTTCCTGCATGCGCAGCGTTGTGAGCGTGCGGCGACCACTGAAGAGACTCTCGAGATGCTGAAGCGGCGCAAAGCCCATCTCATCAAGGGCTACAGCACGGATGACCGCATTGTTTATGGCACGGGCCAGATCGTCACCTCCGATGCGCTCGACGAAGAAGCGGCGCGCATTCTGGAGCGGCCCGATGTGGCCTATGTTCATGTGCGTTCATCGGTGAACAATTGCTACACCTGCCGGATTGACCGCGCGGAAGCACAGAGCGCAAACTGAGCCATGCACTGCTTCCTCACTGAACGGCTTGAAACACCTGTTGGCCCCATGCAGCTGGTGGCCAAGGATGGCGTCGTTCTGCTGTTTGAATTCCTCGAAACGCCGGGCCGCGTGGAACGGCAGATGCGGGCGCGGTTTGGCGATGTGGAACTGCAGCCGGCCACCAATCCGTTCGGGCTTTCGGATGTGATCCGCTCGTATTTCGATGGCGACATTCACGCCATCGACAACCTGCTCACCGATGGCGGCGGCACGGATTTCGAGCGGCAGTGTGGGCCGAGCTGCGAAAAATTCCGGCGGGCACGACGGTTTCCTATGGCTCGATTGCGCGCACGCTGGGCGACATCCAGCATTCGCGCGCCGTGGGGACGGCCAATGGCAAGAACCCCGTCGCCGTCATCGTGCCCTGCCACCGCGTGATCGGCGCGGATGGCTCGCTCACCGGCTATGGCGGCGGACTGCAGCGCAAGGAGTGGCTGCTCAGGCATGAGGGCGCTCTGCTGGTGTAGGTGGCATTATCTTTGTTGGAACCAAATACTACCGTCATGCCAGCGAAGGCTGGCATCCAGCTGAAGCCGAACCAGGAGTTTCTGGAAGCTGGACCCCAGCCTGCGCTGGGGTGACGGGACGTCGTGATTCTATCGAAACGCATTTTCACACTCCGGCCGATTTTGCACTCCACTGGCTCTTGCATTTGCACCTGATCTTGCAGATCAGGCTTAAATGAAACCGCGCGACCTGTTCCTGTTTGCCTTGCTGGCGCTGATCTGGGGCTTTTCCTTCCTGCTGCTGGTGAAGAGCGTTGCCGCCTTTGGCTGGGCGGGCACGTCGGCGTTCCGCTCGATCATCGCGGGCGTGACGCTGCTGATCGTTTCGCTGGCGCAGGGGCGGCATCTCCATCTCTTCGCGCATTGGCGCAACCTGCTGGCGGTGGGTGCGACGACCGTGGCCGGGCAATATATCGGCATCGCGCTGGCAGCACCGCGCATCGGCACATCGATGTCGGCCATCCTGATTTCGACCGTGCCGCTGTTTGCGATGATGATCAGCCGGCTGTGGGGCATCGAGCGCCTGCTGCCGAGCCGCGTTGCCGGTTTGCTGCTTGGGGTGTTTGGCGTGATGCTGCTGGTGGGCTTTCCCTCCGAGCCGCTGAGCGCCAGCTTTCTGCTCGGCGTCGCGTGGTGCCTCGCGGGATGTTTCAGCGCCGCGTTTGGCAGCGTCTATGCCAGCCGGCACCTGACGCGGAGCGACCCGTGGTCGGTGACCATCGGCTCGTTTTTGTCGGGTGGCATCATGGTGCTGCCGCTGCTGTGGTTCGTTCCCATTCCGGTTGTTCCGCAGCCGCTGGATTATCTGTGGCTGGGCCTTCTCGGCGCGCTGATCAGCGGGGCGGGCTATGTGCTCTATTTCGGGCTGGTGGGCTCGATCGGGCCGACGCGGGCGGTGAGTGTCGAGTTCGTGGTCACCGTCATCGCGGTGATTGTCGGTGGCATCTTCCTGGGCGAGCGCCTGACCGCCATTCAATGGCTGGGTGCGGCCATCGTGCTGTTTGGCTGCACGATGGTTCTGGGGTTGTTGCGCCGGCCTGCGCGCGCTCTCTAGCCGTGTTTCTGCAGGACGAGGAAGGCGGCACCCAAAGCACGGGTGGCGGTGCGCAGGCCATCGCTCGGATTGGCCTTGAGATAGCGTTTCAGAATCCCGTCAAACACATCGCCGAGCAGGCCCGAGGGCGTCATCAACGACAGGGCGGCAATCGTGGTCAGCGGCAGATAGTAGGAGCGCTTGCCCTCTTCCTGCTTGATGATGCCTTCGAGGCGCAGCCAGTCATCGGCGCGCTTGCCGAGGGTTGCGGCGTCATTGTCTTCCATGCCGAAGACGACGCGCTGCAGCGTGGTGCGGTCATACATCGTGCCGCCGGCCGGCGACTTGGGAAACAGATTGCCGAGGGCCAGCACCATCAGCTCATAGAAGCGCTCGCGAAACGAGGTTTCGGGCGGCGGCGGTGAATCATTGGGCGGTTCGTCGAAAGCGGCGATGGCGGCCTTGACCAGGCTATCCAGCGAGGCGAGTTCGTTTGACATGGGGTTCTCCAGACCAGACCATGGCACGCCGCCGATGTGGAAAAGGTTAAGCCGGGGAAGTGGCTTTTGCCTTGGTTTTCCGGGGTTTTACACGCAGGACGTGCTCGTGGGCGGCGTCATAGAGCGCGGAATCGCGGAAATTGGTGTGGCCGAGGACGGGGCCGACCAGCACCAGAGCGGTGCGCGTGAGCTTGGCCGCCTTCACCTTTTTGGCAATGGTGGCGAGTGTTCCGTGGATGAAGTGCTGGTCCGGCCAGCTGACGCGGTAGCCCACGATGACGGGGCAATCCGGTCCGTAATGCGGGGTGAGCGCGCGCTCGACATGGCCGAGGTTGCGGATCGAGAGGTGGATGGCCAGCGTGGCCTTCGATGCGCCGAGCTTCTCCAGCTCTTCGCCCGGCGGCATGGCCGAGGCCTTCATCGTGGTTCTCGTGATGATGATGGTCTGGGCGATTTCCGGCAGAGTGAATTCGGTTTTCAGCGCGGCGGCGGCGGCGGCGAAAGCGGGCACGCCGGGGCAGACATCATAGGGAATGCCGAGTGCGTCGAGCTTGCGCATCTGTTCGGCTATCGCGCCATAGATCGACGGATCGCCGGAATGGACGCGCGCCACGTCCTGGCCCTTGTCATGCGCGGCCTTGATCTCATCGATGATCTGTTCGAGATGCAGGGGGGCGGTGTCGATCACGCGGGCGCCTTCGGGTGCGGCCTTCACGATCTCCTCCGGCACCAGCGAGCCTGCGTAGAGGCAGACGGGGCAGGACTGGATGAGTTTCAGGCCGCGCAGGGTGATGAGATCGGGAGCGCCCGGTCCGGCGCCGATGAAGTGAACAGTCATGGTCTTCTCCTTCTGATGCGCATTCTTATCGCCCAAGTCTGCAACTTGGTCGGAATGCGCATTATCCATCTTTTTCGCGTAGCCGCGGGGCGTATAGGCATAGGTCTTGCCATCGCCACGCGTGAAGGCTTTCGATTGCGAGGAGCCGACCATGACGAGCGTGAGCATGTCGACTTCCTCGGGATTGAATTCAGAAAACTTCCGTATGCGGATGTTTTCTTCCTGGCGGCCGAGATTGGAGGCGATGACCACGGGCGTGTCGGGATTGCGGTGTGGCTTCAAAATCTCAAAGGCGCGCTGCAGCTGGTCGCGGCGCTTGAGGCTGCGCGGGTTGTAGAAGGAGATCACGAAGTCGCCTTCGGCGGCGGCCCTCAGGCGCTTTTCGATCACCTCCCATGGCGTGAGCAGATCGGAGAGCGAGATGCAGCAGAAGTCATGGCCGATCATGGCGCCGGCCCGGGCCGATGCGGCCTGGAAGGCGGAAATGCCGGGATGGACTTCGACGGCGATGCGGGCGGGTTCGCGGTCAATCAATTCATAGACGAGCGCGGCCATGGCATAGATGCCAGCATCGCCGGAGCAAACGAGAGCTACGCGTTTTCCCTGTTTGGCGAGTTCGATGGCGGCGCGGCAGCGAGTTCTTCATCACCCAATGGATAGTCGTGGCGCGTCTGGCCCCGGCGCAATCCCTCAGCGAGATCGAGATAAAGCGAATAGCCCACCCAGTCGGTGGTGGTCTGCAAAACGGAGATCGACATCGCCGCTCATCATGCCGCGTGAGCCGGGACCGATGCCGACGAGCTTCACCGCGCCGGGCATGCGGCCCTGCGCCGTGTAGGTAGCATGCTTGCCTTGCGCGATGGCGACAGTGGCGCGGGCTGACTTGGCCTTCGGCACCAGCAGCTTGGCCTCACCGCCGAAGACGGCGAGAGCGGCAGCTTCGGAGACGCTGGCAGTGCCAGTCTCGGCCTTCACCGTCGGCGAAGGGTTCGGCACCTTGCTGTCATAATCTGCCAGTTGCGCCGGTGTGAACAGGCGCAGATTGGCAAACTGTTGCATTGCCGCCTCGTCCTCCTTGAGATCGATGGTGGCATGGGCAGACACGCATTGCGGCGCGATCTTGTGCTTGCGCAAAGTGTCATCGACCAACTTCTTCAACTCGACCGGATCGCATCCGCGCTCGCAGCCCAGGCCAATGACGACGTTCGTCGGGTGATAGACGATATGATGCGGATTGCCGGGCTTAGGCTCCAACGTGACTTCGGTCGTCACGTCTTCGCCGCGCAGACGGGCTTGCGTGGCGGCCTTCATGTCGGACCGATCAGAGAGAACCAGGCCGGGGCCGGGTGCATCGAATGATCCGCCGAGCAGCACATCGCTGGCTGTGGTGAGTGCGGCGTGGCTGCCAAGGGCTTCGGCAATCTGGCGCGCCATGTCGTTGGCGCCATGGTGTCCGCCGAGGAGCGGCACCACGCTCTTGCCATCGTGGCTGACCGCGAGCACGGGTGGTTCAGTGCGCTTGTTGTGGAGCTGTGGTCCCAGCACACGGATCATGATGCCCGCGGCCATGATGCCGATCACCGGCGCGCCATAGTTGAACCAGTCGGCCAGTTCCTCCTTGAAATCCTCATAGTGCCGGTCACAGCCTGTCACTTCTTCCGGCCCGCAGACCTTGCCCTGCACGAGGGCGGCGATGCGCTTGGCCAGTGGTAGAGCCGCTTCGTCGAGAATGACGATCGCTGGCGTCATTTGCGCCTCACGATGATGGTGGTGAAATAGGGCAGGGTGTCACCTTCGATTTTCGTCAGGGGGCGGATGATCTGGCTGGGGCGCGTGGCATGTTCGATGGCCGTGGCGTGATCCAGCAATTCAAGATCGGCGAGCACGGCCTTCACCTTGCCGAAGTGGCGGCCGACCTTGATGATCGCGGCGGCGCTGGCGGTGGCCAGCTCGTGATGCAAGGCAGCCACGTCCAGGGTGGCAGGCAGCACCTTCAGCACCTCATCCCGTTCCACCAACGGGGTAGCCAGTTCGGCAGCGGCGGCGGTGATCGAGGTGACGCCGGGCACCACGACGATCTTGTGATCGTCCGAGAGCCGCTCGAACACATACATGAAGCTGCCATAGAAGAAGGGATCGCCTTCGCAGAGGAAGACCACATCGTGGCCTGCGCTGAGCGCCGCGGCGATGCGCTTAGCGCCTTCATCGTAAGCGGTCTGCGCCGGTTCGCGCTCGACGCGCATCGGCATGTCGATGGCGATGGGCTCGTAAGTCGTCGGGCAGGAAGGGGCGGGCGATTTCCAGCGCCGCGCGAATCTTTCCCATTGGCGCAGAGATAGGCGATGCGGGCTGGCAGTGGACACCAGCCGCCAGGCCTTGACCGTCATCAATTCCGGGTCGCCGGGGCCGACGCCCACGCCATAAAGCGTGCCGCTCATGGTTTCACCACGCGCCATTGCACGACGGGCATCCTGGGTTTCAGGGCGCGGAACTTGCCCACGCGTTCGAGGCGCGAGACGTCAAGGCGGACCAGTTCGCCGCCATGCTTCTCCTGCAAATCATAGAGATGCATCTCGCCTTCCAGCGTGACGACATTGGCGACCATGCGGCCGCCGGATTTGAGCGCCGCCCAGGCCGCTTCAAATACGCCGGGCATGCCCACGCCGCCGCCGATGAAAACGGCATCTGGTGCAGGCAGGTTTTGCAGCGCGGCTAGGGCTTCACCCTGCACCAGTTTGAGGCGCGGCGTGCCGAGGCGGTCCATGTTGAGCTTGATCAGCGCGCAGCGCGCAGCGTCATGCTCGATGGCGATGGCCTCACAGCCACGGGTGCGCGCGCATCCATTCGATGGCGATGGAGCCGCAGCCGGCGCCCACATCCCAAAGCAACTGGTCGGGCGCAGGGGCAAGTGCCGCCAAGGTGGCGGCGCGGACTTCGCGCTTGGTCAGCTGGCCGTCATGTTCGAAGGCTTCATCGGGCAGGCCGGCCACGCGGCTCCAGATTTTGGCATTCGGCGAAGCGATGCAGTGGATGGCCAGCGTGTTGAGCGGCGACCAGGTCAGCGCCGGTGTTTGCGCGGCGGTGAAATGCGTGACGCGTTCGTTCGGGCCGCCCATGTTTTCCAGAACGGTGACTTTGGAATGTTCAAAACCGCGCGCGATCAAGGCGACGGCAGCATTCGGCCACAGAAGTCTCGTCCTGCGTCAGTACCAGCAGTTTTGCGTCCGGCTGGATAAAGGCTTCGAGATTGGCGGCGGGCCGGCCATGAATGGTGAAGCAGTCGCAATCGGGAATGCTCCAGCCCATGCGCGCGGCGGCGAGCGAGAAGGCGGAAAGATGCGGGATCACGGCGATGTCGTCGCGCGGGGCGATTTCAAAAATCTTGCGGGCGACACCGAAATTCATCGGGTCGCCGGTGGCCAGAAGCACAGTGCGGCGGCCGGCAAAGGTCTTCACCTGATCGACCACGCGGGAGAAAGGCTGCGGCCAGAGATGACGCTCGGCCTTGAGTGCGGGCAGCATTTCGAACATGCGCTCGGAGGCGATAATCACTTCAGCTTTCTGCAGCGATTGCTGGGCAGCGGCGGAGAGAGCCTCATAGCCATCCTCCCCCATGCCGATGATGGAGAGCCATTGCGTCATTTGAAAGTGCCTGTCACGGCTGATCGCTCGTCAAAGCGTTGATGACGGAAGACGCCATGGCGGAGCCGCCTTTACGGCCCTTGATGGTGGCGAAGGGAATGCCGCGTGGATTGGCGATCAGCGCGTCCTTGCTTTCGGCAGCACCGACAAAGCCCACCGGCATGCCAACAATGCAGGCAGGATTGGGATAACCTTCGTCGATCAATTCCAGCAGGCGGAAGAGGGCTGTCGGTGCATTGCCGATGACGACAATGGCGCCCGCCAGTTTGTCGCGCCAGAGTTCGACCGCAGCGGCAGTTCGGGTGCTGGAGGTGGCGATGCCCAACTCACGTGCGTGAGGATAATTCAGCGTGCAGATGATTTCCACACCCGGCGGCAGCTGGCGCGCGATGATGCCATGACGCACCATTTCGGCGTCAACGAAAATCGGCTTTGCGTTTTCGAGCGCCGCTTGGGCCGCGGCAGCGAAATTTTCCGTGATCACCAGATCTTGTGACACTTCGATCATGCCGCAGGAATGAATGACACGGATGGCGATCTGATGCGCTGACGACGGAAGGCCAGATAAATCTGCCTCGGCCCGAATGATCTGGAAAGACCGGGCATAGATGGCGGATGGATCTCGGAGATAATCAGCCATAGGCTGCATCTCTCAACCCGTCATTCCTGCGAAAGCAGGAATCCCGCTTGGCCTTGAGGTGCTGCGCCTGAAAGAAAGCTGGACCCCGGCCTTCGCCGGGGTGACGGAATAAAAATAGGATCTTTCCCATCACTTTCCCTTCAGCGTCACCGGCCCCAGCGGATGATCGGCATGCGGGTAGGGCGCATGGGTGTGATCGCCGTGGTCGTGATCATGACCGTGATGATGACCATGTCCATGATCATGCGAATGCGGCGTACTTTCCAGCTTGAACGGGCCTTCGTCCTTGGCGCTCAGACCCTCGACATGGTGGTGGTGGCTTTCCTGCGGCGCGCCCACCTCGGCTTCGAAGCCCAGAACCTGCTTGCGGTACTTGCACATCGCGCAGTTCATGCCACTTCGCCGGTGAGCATCTGTTCCATGCGGTCGATAAAGGTGTCGATCACCAGCGGATGGTCGTTGAGATAGGGCGCCTTGAGGATTTCGATCTCGGGATGGCGCGCAGCCCTTCGTCGGCGGCCTCGTAGATCCGGTTCACCAGGACGCCGGTGAACAGGAAATACGGGAACACGACGATGCGCCGGAAGCCGAGGCGCGTGGCGTGTTCGAGCGCCGGCGCGACCAGCGGGAAGGTGACGCCGGAATAGGCCATCTCGGCCCAGCCGAAGCCCATGCCTTCCCACAGCATGCGCATGATCTTGGCGACGTTGGAATTGGCGTCGGGATCGGAGGCGCCGCGGCCGACGACGAGCAGCAGGGTCTCTGCTTCGACACGCCGGGCCCGGCCTTGTCGAGGGCTTCCTGCACCCGGTCGCCGGCGGCGCGCAGCATCTTCAGATCGACGCCGAGTTCGCGGCCATAGGTGATGCGCAGACCATGGGCGGCGGCGTAGGTCTTGAGCACCGAGGGAATGTCGTTCTTGGCATGGCCGGCGGCGAACAGCATGCCGGGCACGGCGAGCACGTGCGTGACCCCCTGCGCCCGCAGGCGGTCGAGGCCGTTGCGGATGACCGGCTTGGCGAATTCGAGATAGCCGTATTCGACCGGATATTGCGGCAGGCGCGTTCTTCAGATGCTGCGAGAGCACGGCGAACTCCTTCACCGCCGCCTCATTGCGGCTGCCATGGCCGCAAAGCATCACGCCGAGTTTTTCCTGCATCACGCTACCTTCCAAATTTTGCAGCACCGGCCCGCAAGACCGGTTGGAAGGCAGCTCCGTCTTGGCCCCGCTTGGGTCAGCCGCACCGGAATGTCTCTCAGCCTCCTTTTGAGAGGCAAGCCCCGATCGCAAAAGTCTTCAACTTTTGCGGGGCGTGCCTTGGGAAGCACTGCAGCTTTCGTTTAGGCTGGGGCCCTCCTGTCGACAAGGTCAAATGCGGCGCATAAGCTCGCGAAAACAACATGGGGTTGAGGGATGAAACGGCTCGCTTTGTTGCTGGTGCTGCTGGCCGCCGTGCCTGTCGCGGTTCGGGCGGATTCGGGCAAGCTCTATGGCAATGCGCGCTTCGGCTATTTCATCTCCATCCCGGCGCAGTTTTCCGTGACGGATCCCGAGCCTGAGAATGGCGATGGCCGTGAGTTTCATACAGCGGACAAGTCTGCCGACCTCGCGGTCTTCGGTTCATTCCTCGCTGATGGTGATTTCGCAACCGAGATAAAATCGCGCATCGGCTATGAGACGCAGGATGGCTGGAACGTGACCTATCAAAGCGCTGCCAGCAGCAAGGCCGCGAGCTATTCCGGCAGCAAGGGGATACGAATCTTCTACGCCCGGGTGATTCTCAGTTGTGCCGGTGACGCTATCGCGGCCTACCGTTTGGAGTATCCTTTTGCACAGAAGGCCCATTACGAAGCGGCAATAAAGGCGCTGAATGCCACTTTACGCGCCGGCACAGGGTCCTGCGGCTAAGTTTTCGACAGGGACACGTAGCGTCAGGCGTTAACCTTATGTTAATCATTTTGTCCCGCTGCGGCGTATTTACGTTACCTTCTAACCACGACGGCGAGGGGCTCCCGGGGTCTATAGGGAAGCCTGAGTAAAGATGTGGGACGGCCATAAGAGGAAAACATTATGGCCATGTCGAAAGTTATCTCTTTTCTATCCGGCAATGAGGGCCGGGATGCCGTTTTTGCGGCTTCTTCCGCACCTCACGCCATGGTTCTTGCCGAACCGCCAGCCCCGAGCAAACGCCTTCGAGACGCCCTCAAGGAAACGGTGCCAACCGAAAGCCTGATGGGCCAGCTCCGCGACATCATCATGGGCCCGCAGGTGCGGCTCAACGAAGCGCAATTCGATGAAATGCTCGATATCCTTGAGGAGCAGAAGGTCGGCAACGACCAGCGCCTTGATTTCGTCGAGCAGCACCTTGGCGAAGCCACGGAACATGTCACGCACATCACCAGTGTCCTCGAAGCGCAGGACGAAGAAATCTCGTTCGTGAAACGGAAACTTGACGAGCAGGTGCAGGCCCTGCGCGACGAGCAGAGGGAGCTCTTCAAGGAACTGCGCGCCGATATTGGCAAAAGCATGGATGAGCTGACCGAAACGCTGAAGAAGCGCATGCAGGGCATCGAAGTTGACCTGCGCGGCGAGCTTCTGGAGCTTTCGGGTTCTTTCGTGCGCCATGTGGACCAGGACGACAAGCGCTGGGAAGACGAGCGCGGACATTCGCTGGCGACGCTGGAACAGCGCATTGCCCAGTGGCGTGCCGAGCTTGATGACACGCGGCGCGGCGACATGCAGAACCTGGCGACTTCGATGATGGATATCGGCCGACGCCTGATGGCGCTGCAGGGAACTGAAATCCGCTAGTGAGGTGATGTCCTCCGCCCACGTCTGCCTGGCGGGCTTCCAGGCGGACGGAGACGGTGGCAACAGCTTTCTAGAATTCTATTCCGGCCTGCGCCTTCACGCCTGAGCGGAACGGGTGCTTGATCTGTTCCATCTCGGTCACCAGGTCGGCGATCTCGATCAGTTCGTCCTTGGCGTTGCGGCCGGTGACGATGACATGCTTGTCCTCAGGCCGCGTGGCGCAGCACCTCCAGCACCTCATCGAGCGGCAGATAATCGTAGCGCAGCACGATGTTGAGCTCGTCGAGCAGCACCATCTGTAGGACGGATCGGCGATCATCCGCTTGGCCTCCTCCCAGCCGGCGCGGGCGTGCGGCGATGTCGCGCTGGCGGTCCTGCGTTTCCCAGGTGAAGCCTTCGCCCATCGCCTTGATGGTCACGAGGTCGGGGAATTTCTCCAGCACGGCGCGCTCGCCCGTGCCCCATGCGCCCTTGACGAACTGCATGACGCCGACCTTCATGCCGTGACCCAATGGCGCGAAACACCATGCCGAAGGCGGCGGTCGATTTGCCCTTGCCCTTGCCGGTGTGGACGATCAGCAGGCCGCGCTCGTTGGTCTTGGTGGCCAGGATCTTGTCGCGGGCCGCCTTCTTCTTCGCCATCTTCTCGTTGTGGCGCGCGCTGTCCTTCTCGGTCTTCTTCGCTCATGACTGCATGAACCTCCTCAGGCTTGGTCATAGGTGGAATTGAGGCGCGGCTGCCAAAGGCCGCGGGCGATGGCTTCTTCCAGACGCGCGGCGATCTCCTGCAGCGCATCGGGATTGTTGTCGTGGATGAACTCGCGCGTGGCTTCGTTCTGCGACGAAGGCCTCGATGGCCAGGTCGAAATGATGCGTTTTCACCGCGCCGGTGGTGGCGGCGAAGGCGAACATGTAGTCGACCGTGGCGATGATTTCGAAGGCGCCCTTGTAGCCATGGCGCTTCACGCCGTCGATCCATTTCGGGTTGACGACGCGCGACCGCATGACGCGTGCGACCTCTTCCTCCAGCGTGCGGATCACCGGGCGCTCGGGGCGCGAATGGTCGTTGTGATAGACGCGCGGGCTTGGCGCCGGACTGGGTTTCGACCGCAGCACTCATGCCGCCCTCGAACTGATAATAGTCGTCGCTGTCGAGCAGGTCGTGCTCGCGATTGTCCTGGTTGTGCACCACCGCTTCGATGGCGGAGAGGCGGCGCGAACAATGCGCTCGTTGTTCTCGCCCTCTTCGCGCGCGCCATAGGCATACGCGCCCCAGGTGAGAAAGGCGGCGGCGAGATCGGCCTTGGTCTCCCAGATGCCGCTCATCGATCAGCGCCTGCAGGCCCGCGCCATAGGCGCCGGGCTTGGCGCCGAAGATGCGGGCGGCGGACAGGCGTGCGGCTTCGTCAGCGGTGAGGCCCGAGTCTGAGCAGCGTTTTGGCTTCGGCTCGCATGCGGGCGGCGATTGGGTTCTCGGCTTCCGGCTCGTCCAGCGCGGCGACGGCGCGGACAGCTTTGTCGAACAGTTCGATCTGCGCCGGGAAGGCATCGCGGAAAAAGCCGGAAATGCGCAGAGTCACATCGACGCGCGGCCGCCCAAGTTTCGCCAGAGGATGATCTCGAAGCCCGAGACGCGCCAGCTGGTGGTGTCCCAGACCGGCTTGGCGCCGATGAAAGCCAGCGCCTGGGCGATGTCGTCGCCGCCGGTGCGCATGTTCGCCGTGCCCCAGACGGAAAGCGCCAGCGGTTTTCAGGTGTTGCCCGGTGTCCTGGAAATGGCGCTTGCAGCAAGTTCGGCGGCAGATTTTTCGCCCAAGGTCCCAGGCCGTCGGCGTCGGGAAGGCGCGGTTGTCGACGGAGTAGAAATTCCGGCCCGTGGGCAGCACGTCGAGCCGGCCCCGCGTTGGCGCGCCTGAGGGCCCGGGTGCCACGCGGCGACCCTCCAATCCTCTGAGCAGGGCGGCGATTTCAGCCGGGCCGCAGGCGGCGAGAGCGGGGCGGATGGAGGATTTGATGTTGGTCAATATCGTCTCAAATTCCTCCCTCCCCCTTGTGGGGAGGGCCGGGGTGGGGGTTGAGTGGAGTTCGGTGATTGTATTGGCTGGGGCTTCCGAATTCGGCGTGACCCCCACCCTTAATCCCTCCCCACAAGGGGGAGGGAAATCGGTCTGGAGCAACTTCTAGCCAACAACTCCAACCGCTCCACCGTGTCACCGTTGGTGCGCCAGGGATCGGTCGAGAGCGACGCAAGTTCGGCTGGATAGGGGCCGGTCCACGGTTCTGCCATGGCGCAGGAAAGAGGATCGAAATTTTCAAATCCGAAGGCATTGCTCAGCGCACGGATCAATGAGGCATCGCCGCCTTCGCCCAACCCGCGCGGCACGCGGGTGAGCGCCACCAGCAAATCAGTTTCCTGCTGGCCTGTGGGCGATGAGCCCAGAATATGCAGGCCGTCGCGGATCTGCGCCTCCTTCAAATCGCAAAGGAAAGCATCAAGCTTTTGCAAATCGTCGTCGCTCTGGCCTTCGAGGCCTGCATCCTGATCAAGTTTTGACGAGGATGTGATCTCGAATATGCGGCGGCGCAAATCGGCGAGACGCCGCTTGTCGAGGCCGGAGGCGAGATAATATTCATCAACCAGTGCTTCCAAGTCTTTGAGCGGTCCATAGGATTCGGCGCGAGTCAAAGGCGGCGTCAGGTGATCGATGATGACGGCGGACGTCCGGCGCTTGGCCTGCGTGCCTTCGCCCGGATCGTTGACGATGAAGGGATAAAGCTGCGGCAGAGGACCGAGAGCGACTTCCGGCCAGCATGCTGGCCGAGAGGCTCACGGCCTTGCCGGGCAGCCATTCGAGATTGCCATGCTTGCCGTTGTGGATGATCGCCTGCGCGCCAAAGTGGCTGCGCAGCCAGTGATAGGTGGCGAGATAGAAGTGCGGCGGGATCAGGGCCGGATCGTGGTAGGTCGCCTTGGGATCGATGCCATAACCGCGGGCAGGCTGGATCAGGATAGTGATGTTGCCACGCCGGACAACGGCAAGATGGAATTGCCCACCGCTGAAATTCGGATCCGTTTCAGGTTGGCCCCAGCGTTCAATCATCTGCGCACGGAGCGTTTCGGGAAGCGACGCGAAGAAGACCTGATAGTCTGACAAAGCCAGAGAAACGCCAGCCTTTTCGCGCCGTGACGTGATCAGGGATTGAATGAGCGCATTACCACTTTCCGGGATTTTGCCGGTCTCGTATCGTTCAACTGCAAGAGCCTTCAAGATCGCGATGGTGCTGGCTGGTGTGTCATAGCCCACGCCGTTGGCCACGCGGCCATCCTTGTCCGGGTAGTTGGCGAGCACGATGGCGACACGCTTTTCCGCATTCGGTGTCGTGCGCAACCTGGCCCAATTGGCGGCCAAGTTCGCCACATAATCGATGCGGTCCTTCACAGGCCTGTAAGTGACGATGCGGCATTGTGTGCCATCATGAAACTGCTCATCGGCCTTGAAGGAGATGGCGCGCGTAAAGATGCGGCCATCAAGTTCAGGCAACACGACATTCATGGCGAGATCGGTGGCGCGCAGACCTTGCGATGAGGCCTGCCATTCTTCCTGAGAACTTCCGGCAAGGGCGACTTGCAGCACTGGGCAGCCGGCCTTGGCCAATGGGTCGCGCGTTTCGTCCCCGACTGCAAAGCCGGTGGCATTGAGAATGACGGCAGGCGGGTTACCTTCGAAATGGCGGCTGAGAAATTCCGCCGAAGTGTCGTCCTTCAGGCTGGAGACAAAAATCGCAGAGCAGGGAAGGCCGCGCTCGGCGAGCGCCGCGACAAGCGCATCGATGGGCCGCGTCTGGCCACCTTCGATCACTGAACGATAGAAGATGATGGCGGCTTTGGCTTTGCGGTTTTCGATATGGAAGCCCGCCTTCGGCAAAGCTTCGGGTGCGGGCGGCTCAATGCTTTGGCCAAGAAGGCGCGCGCAGAATTGAAGCAGCGAGTTGGCATTCTGCTGACCGCCAAAGGCAAAATACTGGCGCAGGCGCTCGACATCCGTAGCGGGCAAGGTTGAGCGCGCCGAAAGTTCGGCATCCGCCTCCTGTCCTCCTGGGATCAGCGCGAGCTTGATGCCGTTATCGCGGGCCAGCGCTTCAATCACATCGACGCCATAGGGCCAGTAACCCCGGCCGCCGAGCAGGCGGATGATAATCAGCTTTGTGTGAGTGAGGGTTTGCTCCGCATACAGATCAACCGAGAAATTATGCTGCAGCTGAAGCAGGTTGGCGAGACGCAAGCTGGGTGCGCCATCTTCCAACTGGTCATGCGCTGCCGCGAGGCAGGCCAGTTCCGAATCCGCTGCCGTCAGCACCACCACATCACCCGGCTTCTGCTTGAGATCGACGGCCTCAGCCGCGCCGTCGATCACACCCGATGTGGTGGCGAGAAGGTGCATCAGCCCTTCAGGCTCTTTGCAATCGCCTTTTGATCCATGGATTTTTCGCCGATGACGACGAGACGCGTTTCACGCTTTTCATCGGCAAGCCAGGGGCGATCGAAATAGGAGTTGAGGCGCGGACCGACCGCCTGGATGAGCAGGCGCGCATCGGAACCCGGCAGAGCGGCGAAGCCCTTCAAACGGAGTATGTCATGGGCTTCGATGGTCTTTTCAATGCGGGCGAGCAAACCCTTCTGATCGAGGCCCTGCGGCATGTCGACAATGAAGGTCACGAAATCATCATGGTCATGCTGCTCCTCGCCTTCCATTTCGTGATGCGAGAGGCGGTTGTGCAAGTCAATTGCGGCATCGGCCTTCACTCCGAGCAGCACGGCAGCATCAATCATGCCATGCGCGGCATTGACCAGTTTGGTGGATTTGCGGATCTGGCCTTTGAGTTCTGCTGAAACATTGCCGAGCATCTTCTCAGTGAGCAGGTCGGTCTTGTTGAGGATGACGAGATCGGCGCAGTTGAGCTGGTCTTCGAACAACTCCCAAATCGGGTTTTCATGCTCAAGGTTCGGGTCTTCCGCACGGGCTCTCGCCACCGCTTCCTCATCGTCGGCAAAGCGGCCTTCGGAGAGCGCCTTGCCATCGACCAGTGTCACCACGCCGTCGACGGTGACCCGCGACTTGATTTCCGGCCAGTTGAAGGCGCGCACCAGCGGCTGTGGCAGTGCAAGGCCCGATGTTTCGATGATGATGTGGTCGGGCCTGGTGCGGGCGAGCAGCTTTTCCATGGTCGGAATGAATTCATCAGCGACGGTGCAGCAAATGCAGCCATTGGCGAGCTCGATGATGTCGTCTTCGGTGCAGGCGTCGCTGCCACAGGCCTTCAGGATATCGCCATCAACACCGACATCACCAAATTCGTTGATGATGAGCGCGATCTTGCGGCCACCGGCATTGGCGAGGAGATTGCGGATCAGCGTGGTCTTGCCGGCGCCCAGAAAACCGGTGATGACGGTGGCGGGGATTTTTTCAGTCATGTGTCGCTCGCTTCTAAGCCAAGAGCAGCATGACCATGCGGAAAACGCATTTCATTTCGGCCACACCCACCCTCCGTGAGTTTCAGAATCTTCTCATCCGGCAGGTCTCCTGACTTGCGGGTCGCTGGTTCAGGCCACCTTCCCAGTTTCCCAGTGGTTTTGGCCGAACCTCGCCGCTCACAGTTGCGGGGGCAGTCACGGTTTTGGCCCCTGATTTAGGTCAACCTCACCGTATTCCCTTTGAAGCCCCCATTGCGATTGCAAGAGGGGCACCGAATGGAGCAGCATTCGCAATCTGGCGAGGAAGTGTCAACGGGGAGCGGCGGCAGTTTGAGACTGGCCGGCGACATGATCAGGAGAGCCTCAGACAAGGCATCATGGGCTAGATTGCCTGGTTTTCGATCTTTCCGGGTTGTCCTAATTTTGTTTACCGAATCTACACGGCAGGGGCATAGCCCGGGCAGTGGGCAAGAGGCATAAAGTGCGCAATAAAACGCAAAACGAAGTCCGCACGGAGATATTCACCGCTAACCGGCCGGTTTTCATGTCGACCCTGCTGTTCAGCTTTGTGGTCAACATCCTGGCGCTGACCGGTTCGCTGTTCATGCTGCAGGTTTACGACCGCGTCATCCCGTCCGGCAGCATTCCGACGCTTGTCGCTTTGTCGCTGATCGTGCTGGTGCTCTATGGGTATTATGGCCTCATCGACTATGTGCGCTCACGGATTTTTGTGCGTGTCGGCCGCCGGGTGGAAGAGAATCTGCGCAAACGCGTTTTTGACGTCATGTCGAAGCTGTCGCTCAACAAGGCCAACGGATTGGGCAGTCAGCCCTTGCAGGATTTGACGGCCATCCGGCAATTCATCAGCGGGCAGGGGCCTTTTGCCTATTTCGACATGCCCTATGTTCCCGTTTATCTCGCAGTGGTGTTCATGCTGCACTGGGCCTTGGGTCTGGTTGCCGTTGCAGCCGCGATCATCATCTTTGTGCTGGCGCTGCTGGCGGAACATGCCACGCGCAAGCCCGCCGCGGAGGCCAACCAGGTCAGCCATCATGCCAATCTTATGACCGAGGAAATCCGCCGCAATGCCGAGGCGCTGTTCTCGCTGGGGATGAAGTCGGCGCTTCGCGACCGGTGGGCACAGGTTCAGGGTGACGCGCTTGAACTGCAGACGCGCGCCAATGATGCAGGGGCTACTTTTACCTCCGCATCCCGGGTTTTCCGGATGGTGGTGCAATCAGCCATGCTGGCGGCTGCCGCATGGCTGGCCGTGATGCATGAGATTTCCTCAGGCTCGATCATCGCATCCTCGATCATCATGGGCCGGGCGCTGGCGCCGATCGATCAGGCTGTTGGCGGCTGGCAACAATTTCTTGGCGCGCGCAAGGCCTATGAGCGGCTTGGCAAGCTTTTGCGCGAGAACCCCGAAGATATGGCGCGCATGAAACTGCCCCAACCGCTGGGTCTGGTGGAAGCTGAAAACCTCGCTCTGGTGATGCCGGGGGCCGACAAACCGCTGCTGCAGAACGTCAGCTTCAAGGTTGAGCCCGGAAAGGGTTTGGGCATTATCGGGCCGACTGGTGCGGGCAAATCGACCCTGGCGCGGGCGCTTGTGGGCCTTGTCACGCCGGCGCGTGGTGCTGTCCGGCTTGATGGCGCGACACCTGATCAGCGCGACAGCGACGAGCTTGGACGATTGATTGGCTACCTGCCGCAGGACATTCAGCTGTTCAACGGTACGGTTGCGGAAAACATTGCGCGGTTCACGGCGCATGCCGATCCGCAAAAAATCGTCGCGGCTGCGAAGCTCGCCAATATTCATGATTTCGTGGTGCGGCTGCCACAGGGCTACGATACGCCGTTGCTTGATGGAGGTTCGCGGTTGTCGGCGGGGCAGAAACAGAGATTGGGCCTGGCCCGTGCATTGTTTGGCGATCCGGTGGTGCTGGTGCTGGATGAACCCAATTCCAATCTTGATGCCGAGGGCGAGCTGGCGCTGGAGCGCGCGATCCGCGCCACGCTGATGCGCAAGGCTTCCGTCATCACGGTGGCGCACCGGCCCAGTGCGCTCAATGCGATGGATGAAATTCTGGTTCTGGCCAATGGCCAGGTGGCGGCGCAAGGACCGAAAGCCGAAATCCTTGCCCGGGTGGGGCCGCGGCCAGCTCAACCACCGGTGCAGGAGCCCCCACGTCCGGTGCAGAGCAACGTGCTGGCAACACCGTCGCGGATTGAATCCCTGCTGTTGCGTCCGCGCTCGGAGACCAATTCATGAGTGCGCAAATTTCTTCAGCGAATACGCAAAAGTCGATCCGCCGGCTGCAGCTCTATGGTTTTGCAGGAATTGCCAGCATGGTCGCGATCTTTGGTGGATGGAGCTATTTCGCCGAGATCAATGGCGCGGTTATCGCGCCTGCCACGATCGAAGCGGAGACCTATTCCAAGAAGGTGCAGCACAAGGACGGCGGCAACGTGCTGAAGATTTCGGTACGGGACGGCGACGTGGTGCAGGCCGGACAGGATCTCGTTGAACTCGACCCCACTGAATCCAAGGCGCAACTCGATATCATTCACGGTCAATACGTTGAGTTGATGATGAAGAAGGCGCGTCTCATTGCGCAGCGTGACGGCAGCCGCACGCTTGATGTGCCACCCGAACTTTCAGCTCAGGTGAATGATCCTGCTGTAGCTGCGATCCTGAGCGGGCAGCAAAAGCTGCTCGAGTTGACACTCGATACCGCCAATGCGCGCAAGGAGCAGTACGAAGCACAAGCCGGGCAGCTGGAGGAACAGATCAACGGCTTTGAGGCGCAAATGGCCGCCGATGACAAGCAGTTGATGCTGGTCAATCAGGAAGGTGACAGCCTGAAGGATCTTCAGGCCAAGGGTCTGGTGCCGATGACACGCGTGCTGGCGACGGACCGGGAAGCGGCGCGTCTCACGGGCGAGAAGGGACAGTTGCAGGGCCAGAAGGCCGCTGCTGACGAGAAGATCAGCGAAACCAAGCTGCAGATCATCGAGTTGCAGGAGCAGGTGCGCAACCAGGCGCTGAGCGACCTGCGCGACACCGAAGCCAAGATTTCCGAGTTGCAGGGGCAGGAAGTTGCCTTCCAGTCGCGCCTCAGCCACATGACGATCAAGGCGCCGATTACCGGTACGGTTTATCAGATGACCGTGCACACAGAAGGTGGTGTCATTGCGCCCAATGAAACGCTGATGATGATCCTGCCGCAGAATGATGACCTCGTGCTGCAGGCGGCCGTCAAACCCACCGAGATTTCACACGTGCATGTTGGCCAGCCGGCAGAGGTGATGTTCACAGGCTTCGACATGCGCGTGACACCACGCATCTCCGCTGAAGTGACAAATGTTGCGGCCGACACCACGCGGCCCGACCCGCTGAAAGGCGAAGGGCAGGGCCAGCCCTATTATGCCGTAAGGCTCACCATTCCCGCAAAGGAATTGGCAAAACTTGGGAATAACAAGTTGAGGCCCGGCATGGGCGCCGAGACGTTCATCCAGACGGAGTCACGTTCTCCGTTCTCTTATTTCATAAAACCGCTGATCGAGCAGTGGTCGCACGCGATGCGCGAAAGTTAATCCCAAGCGCCTGTTTCTTAAGAGATTGTTCACACTAAAAAGTGTGGGGCGCAACGGAGTCTTAACCCTAACAGATCATGATCTTGGGTATGTTAGTTCGTCGCGTACCCCTTGCGTTTGCATGTTCCGTGTTTATTGCCGCGTTTGTCGCAAATTCCGGCACTTCACTCGCTGCCACGAGTTCCGCTGCCTCGCTTTCTGCTGATGCCTACCAGGCTTTGGTCAGTGGAGATGCCAACAGGTCGGTCTCCCTGTTCACACAATCCATCGAATCCCGCGATCTTGGCGGTGATGCGCTGGCCAATGCGCTGCTGAATCGTGCGCTGGCCTACCAGAATCTCGGGCGCGACAACGAAGCCATCGAAGATTACACGGCGGCACTCAATCTCGATGCGATGAATTCAAACCTGCGGGCACGGGCGCTGTTCAACCGTGGCCTGTCGCAGCAAAAGGTGAAGGCACCAACGCTGGCGATTGAGGATTTCACCAGTTCGCTGCTGATCGACCCGACCTTTGCGCAAGCCTATCTCGCGCGTGCCAATGCGCTGCGTGACAGCGGCCAGTTCCTGTTTGCGATTTCAGACTATGAGCGGGCACTGAAATACAACCATCCGCAAACCGCCTGGGTGCTCTATGGCGAGTCACAAGCTTATGAAGCGCTGCGCCGTCCTCTCGAAGCCAAGAAGCTGTTGCAGCAGGCCCTGAAAGTTGACGGCAATTTTGCTCCGGCTGCTGCGCGCCTCAAGGTGCTCGGTGATGTCGCAGAAGTCGATGACATGTCGGGCGACATGATTGAGACAGGCAGCGTGACCACGCCGCTCAGTTCGACTGATGTCGTGGCGCAGAACCTTCCGAAAGGCGTCGAGCCACCACCCAATCTGGCTGGTCAATCTGCCGAAGACGGGTCCGCTGACGACACCGCAGTTGATGCTTCTGCTTCCGCCAATGTCGACATGACACCGTTGATGCAGCCAAATTCCGACGCCAAGGTAATTGTCGATTCCGTGCCGACCATTCCGCAACCGCCGCATGCTGCTCCAGCACCCGTCGCGCCCGTTGTCGCTGTGGTCAAGCCTGCTGCTGCCCCGGTTATGAAGAAGCCGGTGCAGGTGGCCTCCAATACCGCTGCCGCGATCTCTGATGATTCAGATCCAGTCGCTGCTTCACCCGCCGCGCCAGTGATGGAAGGTTGGGTGGTCCAGGTGTCCTCGGCTACCAGCGAGGATGCGGCCTGGAGCACATGGAAGTCGATGCAGAAGAAGTTCAAGTCTCTGGCTGCCCAGAAACCGGCCGTGGTGAAGGCCGATCTGGGAACCAAGGGCATTTTCTTCCGCGTGCGCCTGGGCGGCTATGACGACCAGCTTACGGCACAACGGCAGTGCATGAAGCTCAAGGCCGATGGCGTTGCGTGCTTCGTCACCAAAGCCTGAACCGACAGAATTTCCTGTAGGCAAGGGCCGCTTCGGCGGCCCTTTTGCTATTTCAGGAGGAAGGTCACCTTCATGTTGACGCGCCATTCCGCCACTTTGCCGTTCTTGACCACAGCCTTGATCTCCTGAACCCACACGCTCTCGATGTGATCCAGCGTGGTGTCGGCCTTGCCGATGCCGGTTTCCACTGCATCTTCAATGCTCTTGGATGAAGCGGAGGTGATTTCAATGACTTTTGCAACTGTGGACATTTGACCCTCAATTCTGTGTGGAATTCAGCCTACCGGCTTTTTTATCATTGCGGCTTTGGCTATTCCATAATGCCATGACTCTGAATTTGGTAAAGCTTTGTGTTGGCGTCACTGAAGTCAGCGAATTGACCAGCTGGATCAAGCATAAATACGCTGACCGAGAGACCAGCAACCATGTGACACGCATGTGGCCACGGCGTGAGGACGAAATCCTGCCGGGCGGATCGCTTTACTGGGTCATCCGGGGGATGATCCTGTGCCGCCAGCAGATCGTGGGATTTGAAGAGGTTGTGGACAAGGAAGGCATCCAGCGCTGCCGCATCCTCATGAACAAGAAGGTCAGGCTGGTGCGGCCCACACCGCGCCGCGCCTTCCAGGGCTGGCGCTATCTTGAAGGTGCCGATGCGCCGGCGGACCTCACCAAGGGTGCTGCCAAGGGCAGTCTGTCAGAAAAGATGCGCCGCGAACTGGCAGAGCTGGGCTTGCTTTAGGTCAGCGGCCTTAAACCGGAATGTTGTCGATCAGGCGTGTCTTGCCCAGCCAGGCGGCGGCAAGAAGGCGTATGGGCTCGTTGCTATCCTGTGGCACAGCAAGTGTTTCGGCATTGCGCGCGGTGAAGTAATCGACCTTGAAGCCCAGTGTGGTGAGCGAGCGCGCGGCGGCGCGCGTGGCAGTTTGCGGGTCTACGCCATTGCGAAGCTTCTCAGCCGCCTGCTGCAGCGTTTTATAAATGGCGGTGGCCTGATGATGTTCCGCCTTGGTGAGGTAGCGGTTGCGTGATGACAGCGCGAGGCCATCCGGCTCACGTTCGGTTTCCACGCCGATGACCTCGATGCCGATATCGAGGTCGCGCGCCATGCGCCGGACAACACAGAGCTGCTGGTAGTCTTTCTCGCCGAACATGGCGTAGTCAGCACACGAGCCAATGAACAGCTTCGAGACAATGGTGGCCACACCATCAAAAAACTGCGGGCGGAACTTGTCTTCCAGAGCGGCCTGCGCGGGGCCTGCCATGGCAACCGTGGTAGCAAAGCCTGCGGGATAAACCTGGTCTGGCCAGGGCGCGTAGACAAGATCAACGCCTTCCTCAGCCAGTTTCGCGAGATCGCCTTCCTCGTCGCGCGGATAGCGCGTCAGATCCTCTGTCGGTCCGAACTGCCTAGGGTTGATGAAGATGCTGGCGACAACGTGCTTGGCACGGTCAAACCCCTCGCGCACCAATTTGAGATGGCCATCATGCAACGCGCCCATTGTCGGCACGATGGCCGTCTTGTGGCCCTTGTGCCGCCACCCACCAACGATGTCGCGCAGTTCGCCCACCTCGCGCACAACGATGACTGACATGTTGAAATCCCCGCTTCCGCCGCTGGCCAATTGCCCTCACATTGTATAGCCTTGTTTCAACACAAATAAAAACAGACTTGGGGCCACCAGTTCGTGAGCAGTCAGATTGACACGTGGCCGGCTTCATTCCGGAGCGTCGGTGATGCCACGCAGTTCCTGATCCAGGCTGCGGAACAGCAGAGCGTTGCGCATCTGTCTTACTGGTATTTGCAATACCGCGACGGCATTCCAGACCAGGTGATCTGGGTGGCGACTTATGATCCCGCCTATATGAGCCACTATATGAGCCACTTCACGCCGCTGGCAGACCCGGTGATCGGCAAGGTGATGGAAAACAAATATGTCGACTGGGCGGAATGGTTTGCCAGCGACCATCTGGCGCAATCAATCTACGATCAGGCGGAACGCCACGGCATTTCGAAATATGGTCTGTCCATGCCATTGCAGGCGCCGCGCGAAGACAAGATCATCTTTTCAGTGAATGTGCAGAGCGATGATGCACGCTGGCCTGAGCAGCGCAGTTCACTGGTACAGCGTTTCCGGCCATTTGCATTGAAGTTTGACGAGCTGATGCGCCCGCTGGTGGCGGCGGCGTCCGAAGGGCACAGCGTGTTCAAGGTTAGTGACTAGTCGTTGTCTCTGCCTTTAAGTGCTATGCCGCGATCAACGGCATCATTGCCGAACTTCTGGCGGATCTTGTCCATGGCGATTTCGGCCTTGGTCATGGCGAAATGCTTCACGTCAAATTCCTGGGCCTGGGAAGTCTCGCCTTCTTCGAGGCGTGAAATGCCGATGCCGATCAGGCGGAATGCCTCACCGTGCGCTTCCTTTTTCAGCAATGTCTGGCCCGCCTCAAAAATCACATGCGCGAGGTTGGTGCCATCGGTGATGGATATGGCGCGGGTCCGGGTCTCGAATTTCGGTGTCTTGAGTTTCAGCGTGATTGTCTTTCCGGTCACGCCATCCTGCTTGGCCCGGCGCGATACGCGCTGGCTCAGTTTCCAGAGCCAGGCTTCCAGTTCGGCATAATCAGTGATGTCATCATTGAATGTGGTTTCAGCGCTCACGCTTTTGTTGACGTCCTCGGTATGAACATCGCGCAGATCCTCGCCACGGCTGAGATAATAGAGCCGTGTGCCAAGCTGGCCGAAAGCGCGGGTCAGCTGATCGCGTTCCATCTGCTGAAGCTGGCCGATGGTGGCGATGCCGCGCTTGGCGAGGACCGCCTGCGTCGCGGCGCCCACGCCCCAGATCGCGGTCACCGGCTTCGGTGCCAGAACCTGAAGGGCTTCCGCTTCGCCGATCACCGAGAAGCCGCGCGGCTTCTGGGAATCTGATGCCAGCTTGGCGAGAAACTTGTTGCACGACAGGCCAACGGAAGCCGTGACACCAATGTCTTTTTCAATGCGAAAAATAAGCCTGGCGAGGCTCAGGGCCGGGGTGGCGCCATGGAGCCGTTGTGTTCCCGACAGGTCCATGAAGGCTTCATCGATTGATATGGGCTGAACCAGCGGTGTCAATTCCAGCATCAGCTTTCTGATCTCGCGGCTGACCTCGACATATTTCGACATGTTGGGCTTGATGACCACGGCATCCGGGCACAGCTTCAACGCGCGGGTCATGGGCATGGCTGAGCGCACACCGCGGATGCGGGCGATGTAACAGGCGGTCGACACCACGCCGCGTACCGCTCCGCCGACAATCACTGGCTTGTCGTGCAGCTCGGGATGGTCACGCTTCTCGACGGATGCATAGAATGCATCGCAATCGATATGGGCAATGGAAAGCTGATGCAGTTCAGGATGGCGGAGCAGGCGTGGGCTTTTGCAGGCCCGGCAACGGCTGTCGGCGGGCTCTGCCGGTGTCAGGCAGTCCCGGCAAAAACCAGGCTCGTGGGCCGTGTCCATGGCGTAGCTATAGGATGATGGTTCCGGCTTGTCAGCCTCACCACGTGGCGCCTGGAAGTTTGCGCCGCGCGCGCAACACGGCATCGGGCTGCAACCCCTGATGGGCGGCAAATTCGAGAATCAGAAATTCGTTCTCCAAGGCGTAATCGAGCACCATCGCCTGGAAACTGGCGTCGGTGAGCCTGGTTTTGAGGTCTGAAGGCCCCATTCCGGTCAGGCTCATGAAATGTTCGAGGCGTATATCATCCTGCGCGATGAAGGCCATGAAAAGTAGGGGAATTTCCTGATCGAGGGCGGCCGGCATGAAAGCAATTTTCTGAAAGATGTTGACGGATGTTTAACCAATTTAGGGCGGTGTGTCCTCTACTTAAGATGTTGGTTACTGGCCGGGCCGAAACTCCGGCGAACGTGGGCCATCCGGCCGTGCATAGATATTCAAGGTGGAAGTCATCATGATGGGGCAAGCAACACGCGTTAATGTAGCAGAACGCGCACCTTTGGGGGTTTCAACGGCTGTGAAGAAAACCGTACTTGTCGTCGAAGACAATGAGCTGAACATGAAGCTCTTCAACGATCTGCTCGAAGCGCATGGTTATGCAGTGGTGCAGACGCGTGATGGTCTCTCGGCGCTCGATCTCGCCCGCAAGCACATGCCGGACCTGATCCTGATGGACATCCAGCTGCCGGAAGTCTCCGGCATCGAAGTCACCAAGTGGCTGAAGGAAGATGACACGTTGAAGCGCATTCCGGTCATTGCCGTCACTGCGTTCGCGATGAAGGGCGATGAACAGAAAATCCGCGAAGGCGGCTGCGAAGCCTATATTTCAAAACCGATTTCCGTCCTGCACTTCTTGCAGACCATTGACGGAATTCTCAAGAGGGCTTCATGACCGCACGAGTCCTTGTTGTCGATGATATCGTCGCCAATGTAAGGCTTCTGGAAGCGAAGCTGGCGGCAGAGTATTTCGAAGTTGTGACGGCGATGAACGGGCTGGAAGCGCTCGAAGCCGTGCAGCGCACCAAGCCAGACATCATCCTTCTCGACATCATGATGCCCGGCATCGATGGCGTGGAAGTTTGCACACGTCTCAAGGCCAATCCGGCCACGCATCATATTCCCGTCATCATGGTGACCGCACTTGATCAGCCGGAAGACCGGCTGCGCGGTCTCCGCGCCGGTGCTGATGACTTTCTGACCAAACCGGTCAACGACATTTCTCTGTTCTGCCGCGTGAAATCTCTGGTCCGCCTGAAGATGCTGACCGATGAGCTGCGCATGCGCGCTGAAACCGGTGGCGCCGTTGCCAAGTTTTGCCGCGAGGATACAGCGACCAGCGCCAGCATGGGCAACCTGCTGCTGATCGATCCGCGCACTTCATCGGTTGAGCGCATCCAGGGCGCATTGGAAGGCCATCACAAGGTGACGGTTGCCGACGAACCGCAGCAGGCCCTTGATCTCATCGCCGGCGCGAAGCTGCCTTTTGAGCTGGTCATCGTCAGCCTTGGCTCAGACAGTTTCGACGGTTTGCGCCTGGTTTCCCAAATCCGTTCGTTTGAAGCCACGCGCCAGACACCCATTCTCACGGTCGTCGACCCGGCCGACCAGCAGCAGCTGCTGCGCGCGCTCGACATGGGCGTGAATGATTATCTGATGCGTCCGGTGGACCGGCAGGAACTTCTGGCCCGCGTCAACACCCAGATCCGGCGCTGGCGCTACACCGAGCAGTTGCGCCAGAGCGTGAAGGCCTCGATTGAAATGGCCATTACCGATCCGCTGACCGGTCTCTATAACCGCCGTTATCTTGAAACCCATCTGGGCAATCTGATCGAGCATCATGTCAACCGCGGCAAGACTTTGAGCCTGCTGGCCGTCGATGCCGATCATTTCAAGCTCATCAATGACACCTACGGCCATGACGCCGGCGATTCCGTGCTCAAGGAACTGGCGGACCGCATCCGCGCCACCACGCGCTCGGTTGACCTGTGCTGCCGCACCGGCGGCGAGGAGTTCGTGATGGTGTTGCCGGGCACGGACCTTCCCACGGCCCGCCTGATCAGTGAACGCCTGCGCACCCTGGTGGCAACCCGCAAGTTTGTCATTGCTGACGGCCGCGAAATCTCCGCCACCATCTCCATCGGTGTTTCCACCCTGGAGAGTGTCGATGACAAGCCGGCCAAGCTTCTGAAGCGTGCTGACGATGCGCTCTACAAGGCCAAGCGTGAAGGCCGCAACCGGGTCGTCCTGACCGCGGCCTGATCCTTGATCAAGGCGGAATAACTGCCTTCCCAGCGTGATATTAGAGCCTGATAAGGTTGAATAGTGTGCGTCATGGCGCATCTATGGCTTGGGGCATTTCGGCCTTTAAAAAGCCCCGTCCCATGACTATAAGTGCCTGACGTCACATTTCTGGAGTTTCAAAAATGGGTTCTCTTTCAATCTGGCACTGGCTGATCATCATCGCCGTGGTCATCCTGCTGTTCGGTGGCAAGGGCAAAGTATCTGACCTGATGGGTGATTTTGCCAAGGGCATCAAGAGCTTCAAGAAGGGCCTTTCCGAAGAGGAAGTGGACGCCAAGTCGCTCGAAGCTTCGGTGGAGCAGGCTGGCACCAAGACGCCAGACAAGGCCAAGAGCTAAATTTGCCGGCGGGTTTCCGCCTGAACAGCCATGTTTGATTTCGGTCTCAGCACATCGCACATCCTGGTGATTGTGGTTCTGGCAATTATTGCCATCGGACCCAAGGACCTGCCTGTCGTGCTGCGCCGCTTCGGCCAGTTCATGAACAAGATGCGCGGCATGGCCCGGGAATTTCAGAGCCATGTCGATGTCGCAATGAAAGACGCCGGCATGGAAGGCGTGCAGCAAGATCTCAAATCGCTGCGCAGCGGCATCACCACTGCCATGGCGCCAGTGCAGACGATGATGACAAGCACCGCCAGCGCTATCGCCGCACCGGCCACCCCAACGGGACCGGGCGCGACTGTTGCGACGCCCTCGACCAGTGCCAGCGATTTCGCCCGCATGTTTGAAGCGGGATTTTCCGGTGAGACGCGTGTGCAGGGCAGGGCCCTTGAAGAGCCGCAGCCGTGACCCAGGCTGAGATCGACGCTTCAGAAGCCCCTCTGCTCGACCATCTGATCGAACTGCGCCAGCGGCTTATCTACAGCGTGGCCGGCTTCATGATTGCGTTCATCGTGGCGTTCTATTTTTCCAGCGAAATTCTTCATTTGCTGATCCTGCCCTTCAAGAAGGGCACGGGGCAGGATGTCAGCCTGATCTCGATCAAGCTTCTCGGTGTATTCCTGGTGAAGCTGAAGATCGGCATTTTCGGCGGCCTGTTCGTGGCCTTCCCGCTGATCGCCACGCAGGTCTACCGCTTTGTCGCGCCGGGTCTTTACAAGCATGAGCGCCAAGCTCTGCTGCCCTATCTGATCGCTACGCCGGTGTTCTTCGTACTGGGTGCGGCGCTTGTCTATTTCATGCTGCTGCCAGTTGCGATCCATTTCTTCTATGCGCTGGCGGCGTCCACTGGCGAGGGCACCTCACCCAGCATCCAGCTGATGCCCGATGTTGAAGCCTATCTCGATTTCGTGATGACACTGATGCTGGCTTTTGGTGTCACGTTCCAGCTGCCAGTCGCACTCACGCTGCTTGGCCAACTAAAAGTCGTCACACGCGACCAGCTGAAGCGCGGCCGCCGCTTCGCACTTGTTGGCGTTGCCATTCTTGCCGGCATCATCACTCCGCCCGATCCGATCTCGATGGTCTCGATGATCGTTCCGCTTTATATGCTCTATGAGGTTTCGGTGATTGCCGTGGGCATCATTGAGCGCCGCCGCAAGTCGTCGTCAACCGACGTCACCACCAGCTAATCGCAACGCTTTGGACGCCGCCGGGTGGTCCAATGTATCATTTGTATTGCGGCAGTCTGGCTGTTTGCAGCCCCTGTTCGGGCTGGCTAATGTCGCCTTGAGGACACATCATGGGCTGCAAGCTTTCGGTCAACGTCAATGCCATCGCCTATCTGCGCAACCGGCGCGAGGTGCCTTGGCCTGACATCGTGCATCTTGGACGCATCGCCTTGCAGGCTGGTGCTGCCGGTCTAACGGTGCATCCGCGCCCCGATGAGCGCCATGTGCGCGCCAGTGACGTGCCGCTGCTGCGTGACCTGCTGCGCAAGGAATTTCCGGGCCGCGAGTACAATATTGAAGGCTATCCGGATGAGCGTTTCCTCAAGCTGGTTGAAGCGCACAAACCGGACCAGGTGACATTGGTTCCAGATTTGCCGGGGCAGGGCACATCCGATCATGGCTGGAATATTCCGGAGCATGAGGCGCTGCTGCGCGCTGTTGTCGCTCGCCTGAAGAAAGGCGGCATGCGGGTGGCGATCTTTGTCGATCCTGATCCCGCGGCACCCGCGCATGCCAAGACAGTTGGCGCAGACCGCATCGAAATCTACACCGGCCCCTATGGCGGCGTGTTCGAGCCCAATGCGGTGAAGCGCGAATTCGACAAGGTGGTGGCTACGGGAAAAGCCGCGGCTACGGCAGGCGTTGATCTCAATGCCGGGCATGATCTCACACGCGCCAACCTTCCTGCACTGGTGAAGGCGCTGCCCAATCTCAAGGAAGTGTCGATTGGCCATGCCATCATTGCCGATGCGATGGAATTCGGTCTTTCCGAAACTGTGAAGAAGTTCCGGGAGGCGATCGGTGACCTCTAGCCTGTGGCCTCTGATTAGCATTGGCCTGATCCAGATCCTGGCCGTGATGAGTCCGGGCCCTTCCTTCCTGATCGTGGCTCGTACATCAGTAGCGCGCAGCCGCCTCGAAGGCGTCAAAATCGCATGCGGCCTTGGGGCAGGAACTGCGGTGTGGTGTGCCGCTACGCTTCTCGGCGTCAATGTTCTGTTTCACGCGCTGCCACCGCTGTTTCTGGCGATGAAGCTTTTTGGTGCGCTGTTTTTGCTGTGGATCGCATACAAGATTTTCCGGCACGCGGCCTCGCCACTGGAGTTGGCCATGGGTGAAAGCGCCAATGGCAACCCGTTCGCCAAAGGCTTTCTGGTGCAGATTGGCAATCCGAAGGTGGTGGCATTCTTCGGTTCCATCTTCGTAGCGATGCTTCCGGCGCAGGTTCCCTTATGGATGGCGGCGACTCTTGTCGCCATCATGTCGTTCAACGAGGTGTGGTGGTATGTGCTGGTGGCGCTGTTCTTCGGGGCAGGGCCGGTGCGGGCGTTTTACCTCAAGGCCAAAGTGTGGATCGACCGCGTGACAGGCGCCTTCCTCGGGGTGCTCGGCCTCAAGCTGCTCTGGGGTGCCATCGAGGGCTAAGTTCCGAAGCGGATTGCACTTTGGCGGCTGATGTTCTAAGCCCCCGCCATCCAAATAACAGGGGTTTTTCATGCGCGTTTTTTATGACCGGGATGCAGACGTCAATCTGATCAAGGGCAAGAAGGTTGTCATTGTAGGCTATGGCAGCCAAGGCCGTGCCCATGCGCTGAACTTGAAGGACTCCGGTGCCAAGGAACTCGCCGTTGCGTTGAAGCCGGGTTCGCCCACCGCCAAGAAGGTGGAAGCTGACGGGCTCAAGGTCATGTCGGTGGCTGATGCCGCCAAGTGGGGTGACCTCCTTATGATGGCCACGCCGGATGAACTCCAAGCCGACATCTGGAAGAACGAAATTGCCCCCAATATCCGTGACGGTGCGGCGATTGCATTCGCGCACGGCCTCAATGTACATTTCGGTTTGATCGAGCCGAAAAAGACCATCGACGTCGTGATGATTGCGCCCAAGGGCCCTGGCCATACGGTGCGCGGTGAATACCAGAAGGGTGGCGGCGTGCCGTGCCTGATCGCCGTTCACAACGATGCTTCGGGCAATGCTCATGACCTCGCGCTGTCCTATGCCTGCGGCGTGGGCGGTGGCCGCTCCGGCGTCATCGAAACCAATTTCCGTGAAGAATGCGAAACCGATCTGTTCGGCGAGCAGGTGGTTCTCTGCGGCGGCCTCGTGGAACTCATCCGCGCCGGTTTCGAAACGCTGGTGGAAGCCGGCTATGCGCCGGAAATGGCTTATTTCGAGTGCCTGCATGAAGTGAAGCTGATCGTCGACCTGATCTATGAAGGCGGCATCGCCAACATGAACTACTCGATTTCCAACACCGCGGAGTGGGGCGAATACGTCTCCGGTCCGCGCATCATCACCGAAGACACCAAGAAGGAAATGAAGCGCGTCCTGAAGGACATCCAGACCGGCAAGTTCACTTCTGAGTGGATGCAGGAATGGAAGGCTGGTGCGGCCCGCTTCAAAGCCATCCGCCGTGGTAATGACCATCACCAGATCGAAAAGGTCGGCGAGCAGCTGCGCGGCATGATGCCGTGGATCGCCAAGAACAAACTGGTGGACCGCGCGAGGAATTAATCCAGTGCTCGCTTGTTTGCGGGGCGATCCACATTTTAAAATGTACATGGCCCCTTGCAGGCCATGTGTGATCGCCAAGAACAAGCTGGTGGACCGGGCGAGGAATTAGTCAATTTTCAATTTGAAATTCGAAGGGCCGCGCTTCGTGCGGCCCTTTTGTTTCAGTTGAAGGCCATGACCGCGCTGGCCACGATGCCCAGAATTGCAATCTTGATGATGATGCCCACAGTGCGCGGGTTGATGCGTGCCGGCGCCATGATGCTTACGATCATGGCCGCAAGAACCACGAGAACCAGTGCCATCTTGAGGTGAAACCACGGGCCGAGGGCAGCGAAGTCGCCATTGAAGCGCAGGAACACCATGGCCACGCCGGTGACGATCAGCACGCCAAAGGCGAGACGCGAGTAGAGCAGAATTTTGCCGGCGACAGCGCCGAGGGCCGGCTTGGCGGCCGGTGCTGCCGTGGCCAGTTGACGTCCGAGCAGCGGCATGGCGACGGTTGCGGTGGTGCCGACGGCGAGGCCGGCCAGATGCAAAAACAACATAACCTTGAACAGCAAATCCAATTTTTTCTCCCATTGATGTTGCGAAGGCGCGGGTCTAGAACCTCAACTTAAGTTGAGGTCAAGGGTTATTTTTTGATGGTTCAAAAAATCATGACCATCGGCGAAGTTTCGGCGCGCAGCGGGGTCAGCGTGTCGGCGTTGCGCTTCTATGAAGCCAAGGGTCTGGTCGGCGGATTCCGCACCAGCGGCAACCAAAGGCGCTATCCGCAGGGAATCCTGCGGCGGATTGCCCTGATCCATTTTGCGCAAGGCCTGGGGATTTCTCTCGCCGAGATCGGTGATGTACTTGCTGCCTTGCCGCATGGCCGGCCGCCGACACCACATGAATGGCATGACGTTGCCCAAGGCTGGGGCAAGAAGCTGTCTGCTCGCATTGCCGATCTTACGCGGATGCGAGACATGCTGGAGGACTGCATCGGCTGTGGCTGCCTATCGATGGAAAAATGTCCGCTTCGAAATCCCGAAGACCGGATGGCAAGACGGGGTGCCGGACCTCACAGGTTAAAGAAGCCGGTGAAACATCCCGTGAAAGAGCGTGGATGACATCAAGCTGTCAGTACGCTGACAATTCCCAGTTTCGCCATTTTCAGGGCATTTTTATCTCATTTTAGGGGTTAACCCCATGGCTTGACTCCATTTTCCTGCCGCATTTGAGTCACTTAACTTATTTTCACGGACGGCATTTGAGAGACGGATGGCCCCATCAAGCCTTCCGCAGCTTCTTGGAACGGCCCAGGTGAGGAGTAACCTATGGCGACAACCCGCATTGCGTCCTTTTTGACGGGGAGCGAAAAAGAAAGTGAGTCACGCGTGACAGAGTTTCCAACATCCCGACGTGTCCGGGAGGCGCAAGTCCCCCCAGCCGAGCAACAGGTTCCTTTGGAAGAGCTGATGCAAACCATGCGCGAAGCCTTCATGGGCGATCATGAGAGGGTGAGCGAGGCGCGCTTTGCCGAAATGGTCGACATCATGGCGGAGCAGAAGCAGGAGTTGAGAAGCCCAGCTCCGCGATGTGTCCATGAATGCCAATTCCCTGCTGGAGCGGGTGGCCAATCTCAATGACGACCAGGCCGAGCTGGGATCCCGGCTCAATGCGGTCACGATGGACATGGACGCCCGTGCCTCCGCCCTCGAACAGGTTCTGGACGAGGCGCTGGGCAGCCTGCGCTCGGAGATGGACAAGAAGATTGAAGTATTGGAAGCGGCGTTGCGTAACGCCATGGCTGAAAGCGACAATGCCACGCGCCAGGGACTGGGCGAGCTTTCCGGCATGTTCGAACATCACCTGAATGACGAAGACGAGCGCTGGGAACGCCAACGCCATCATTCCATGTCGACCCTGGAGCAGCGCATCTCGCAGTGGCGTGCCGAGATCGACGACAGCCGCCGGCAGGATATTGCCGATGTGGCGCATTCGATGGTCGACATCGGCAACCGCCTGATGGCGCTGCGCCGCGACTGACCGGACCGGCCGGACGGGGTTTTTCAAATGAAAAGGCGCCTTGCGGCGCCTTTTTTATTGATGTGAAGCGGGACTGACTGGGTTTCAGTGCTTGGCAGGGGCCGTCAGAGCCGCTGCGTTTTTTGACAGCCAGTCGCCAAAGCGCTGCGGCTCGGTGCTGGTCAATTTGCGGAAATCCTTGTCGTCGCCTTCAAGTCCACCCTGGGCGATGTTGACGTCGAAAGAGGCAAAGACACGCGCCACCGGATCGGGGATGCCAGCGCCGACCATGCCCTGCACGAGGCCTTCCACGGGAACGTGAACGACCTTCAAGTCCTTTCCTGTGGCCTTGGCAGCGAGCGCGGCAATCTCGTCAACGGTCTGCTGTTCGGCGCCTGAGAGTGTGTAAGTGTGTCCGCCGGACCTGGCGGAAACAAGGGCCGCAGCGGCGGCACGGGCGAGATCATCACGTGAAATGTGCGCCTGCTTGCCCTGGCCAGCCGCGGAATATTGCGCGCCGGATTGCAACGCATGGGGCAGGGCGTGAAAGACGTTTTCAAAATACCAGTTGTTGCGCAGGATGGTGTAGCCATCGAATTTGCTCGCGGCGATGGCCTTTTCGGTTCCGAGATGATCGGGCGCGAAACTGACGGCTGAGTTTTCGGGACGTGGCATCGAGGTGTAGGCGACGTGCTTGACGCCGGCCTTGCGCGCGGCGCTGACGGCACGAAGATGCTGCTCAAGGCGGCGGCCAGGCTTGTCCAGCGCATCGGTGCTGATAATCAGGAAGCGATCAACACCGGCGAGCGACTTTGTCAAAGATGCCTCATCATCGAAATCAGCAGCACGGACCTGCAGGCCCTTGGCCTTGAGATCTTCGACTTTCTTTACATCGCGCGTGCCGGCGATGATGTCCTTGGCCGGTACCTTGTAGGTGGTGAGCAGGTGATTGATGACAGCGCGGCCCAAATGGCCCGCAGCGCCGGAGATGAAATACATGGGAGAATCCTTTCTTGCTTTAGTCTTTTAATGAGACTAGGTCTCCATTTAGAGACGACAAAGGAAGGCGCAAGACGGCACTTTGACCGCCCCACGGCACTTCCGCCACACCTGGTTACAAGAAAGGAACCGCGATGGATCTCACGACGAGCCAACTGCATGGCCTGCGCCAGCATCGTCAAAGTGTTGCGCTCAATGCCGCCTGTCCCGTGCGCGATGTGCTCGACCGGGTGGGCGATAAATGGAGTGTCCTCATCGTCCGGGCGTTGGCGGGCACGCCCAGGCGCTTTGGCGTTTTGCGCCGGGAAATCGAGGATATTTCGCAGCGCATGCTCACGGGGACGCTGCGCAACCTGCAGCGCGATGGTTTCCTGTCCCGCACCGTCATACCATCGACACCTCCGCAGGTTGAATATGCGCTTACGCCTCTGGGTCAGTCTCTCCACGGTGCCTTGTGCTCCCTGGCCCAGTGGTCAGAGGACAACCACGACGCCATCCGGGCGGCCCGGCGGCATTTCGACGTCGAGACGCTTTGAACCTTATTTTTTGCCTTCGGACCTTACTTTCCGCAGGTGAGGGATTGGCGTTCTGTATGCGGACAAATGAACTTCCGTAGACAGGCTGTTAAGGAAAGAGCCCCTTTTTCGGGCTTGGCAGAGGCCAAAAGCCTCGTTAACGTATTTGCTTGTGCCATTCCGGGATGGGCGGTTAAGGCTAATTTTACGTCTTTCTTTCTGCCCGGATGGGTTTTGAACTATGAGTTGGATCAACAAGGCTCGTGAGGCCTCGGTGCTGGACAGGGTGGGCTGGATGGCATCAGAGCGAAAAAAACGATGACTTGTGATCTTTGTAAGTAAACGAAGTACAGGAACAGAGTCATGGCCATCCATCAACCGTTTCAGCCCGCGAAACCGGCCCCCAAGAGTTTCTCCATCGTGAATAATGCGGCAATCGGCGAGGCACCTTTCGACCGGGCGGCACCGCGGGTCCGCAATGCCGCGTTTGCGTCTGAGGTCGACACCGCTGCCAAGCTGATCGACCAACTCCGTGATATCATCGTGGGTCCGCAGACGCGTCTCAATGAAGCCCGCTTCGGCGAAATGATCGACATTCTCGCCGAGCAGAACGACCATAACGACAGCAAGTTTTCCGTCATCGAGCGTGGCGTTGAAGAAATGAGCCGTGACCTCAAGTCGGCCATGGAGCTGTTCGACCGCCAGTACAAGCACCTCGGCGAGATGAGCGCCATGCTGGAACGCGAAATGGAAAACATCGGCAAGGTTCAATCCGAAGCCAGCGACAAGCTGCGCAGCGAATTTTCGGAAGAGATCGGCAAGCTCACCCACGCGCTGCGTTCGCAGGTCGACGTTGTGGACAACAGCCTGCGCCAGGACATTGGCGAACTTGGCCAGTCTTTCCAGGCACACGTTGCAGACGAACCGGTGAAGTGGGAAACCGAGCGCCGCAACTCCTATGTCGCCATCGAGCAGCGCATCGCCCAATGGCGCGCTGAAATCGAAGACACGCGCAAGCAGGACATGGCGGACGTCGCCAATTCCATGATGGACATTGGCCGCCGCCTGATGGCCCTGCGCCAAGCCTGACTTCTTCCGAATAGATAAAAAAGAAAGGCCCCCAACCGGGGGCCTTTCGCATTTTCAATGGTGGCCGGGCTTATTGACCCTGCGCCTTCAGCTGCTTGTTGCACATGGACCAGAACTGCGGCCAGCGGTGCTTTGTGTCCAGCGAGGCAATATTGGCTGGCAGCTTGTTGGTGGCCTTGAGCTGCTGCCACTGCGCGCCGCAAGCCTTGATGCGCTTGTGGGCAGCGAGCTGTCCGGGCGTGTAGGCCTTGCCGTTCTTGTCGGTGGTGGCCATCGGCGTATTGTCCGGCGTGTCGGACGGCTCTGGCGGAATGATCGCCGTCGTCGTCTTGGTCTTGCCCATGGCGGCAGGGGTGGCAGGAACGGGAGCAGGAGCGGCTGCGCCAGCAACCTGGCACTTGGCGGCAAGGAAGTCCTTCCAGCTCATGCCATTGGTGGTGCCTGCAGCCTTCATCGCCTTCCAGCTTGCCGAGCAGTTCTGCATGAAGCTGCCTGAAGGGGTGACTGCCGTAGAAGCTGGCGCCTGGCACTTGGCAGCAAGGAAGTCTTTCCAGCTCATGCCGTTGGTGGTGCCGGCGGCCTTCATCGCCTTCCAGCTTGCAGAACAGTTCTGCATGAAGGTGCCGCCGCCAGCTGTTGAAGCTGTTGTCGCAGTAGCAGCTGTTGTTGTGGTCTTGGCGGTTGCCGCAGTTGCAGCGGGTGCCGCGGGCGCAGCAGCGCTTGCATCAGTGCTGCACTGTGCCTTGCGGAAATCATTCCACTTCGGTGTATTCGGATCTGCCGCCTTGGCTGTCTTGTATTTCGCGCTGCATTCGCTCATCGACAACGCGGATGCCTGGCCCGGCATGAACGCGCTGGCGCTGACTACGAGAAGCGCAGCCATGCTCAAATTGCGCAAAGTGTTGGACATTTTTTGTTCCTTGTCTGTAGCCGCCCTGACAGATGCGGACTATGGTTATGTCTAAAGAGAAGGATTCTAATCCCCCCTCTCAGCCGCTTTTAGTCTGACTGAACGATGTTTAAAAGGCGGCAATGAGATTAACGATTTTTCACCAAGGCCTCACACGTGTCACTTTCCGACGATATTGCGAAGATCAGACAACAAGAACAGGAATTGCGCTTCACATCGTTCAGTGAAGATGATGCGTGGACACTCGGCATGCAGATGCGTGCTGCCGCGGAGACGAAGAAACTTCCTCTCGTCATCGATATCCGTCTTGGCAACCGGCAACTCTTCTATGCGGCACTTGCCGGCACGGTGCCTGACAATGACGAATGGGTGAGGCGTAAATCAAACAGCGTGCAACGCTTTCACAAAAGCTCTTACCGCATCGGACGCGAGCTTGATGTTGATGGCAAGACGCTGACCTCCGACCGGTATGTGGATGAAGGTCAATTATGCCTCGCATGGCGGCGGCTTCCCCATCCATGTCACAGGCGCTGGCATTATTGGCGCCGTGACGGTTTCCGGCGTGCCACAACGGCAGGACCATGGCTTCGTCGTCGAACAGTTGTGCATCTATCTCAAGAAGGATCATGTCTCTCTGGCGCTGGCGCCGGAAAGCAAGTGATGGAGACAGATGTTTCATTCTGGGCGCTGGCGCTGCTGGCTGCATTCTTCGTGGGCTGCTCCAAGGGCGGGCTGCAGCTTCTCGGCCTTCTTTCGGTGCCCATCCTCTCGCTGAAAATTCCGGCGGGGCAGGCGGCAGGGCTGATTCTGCCCATCTATGTCTTGAGTGACTGGTACGGCCTTTGGCTTTACCGGCATGAATATTCCAAGCGCAATATTGCGATCTTAATTCCGGCGGGCATTGTTGGCATTCTGATTGGCTGGGCTCTGGCGCATCTGACCGATGAAAACATGGTCAAGCTGCTGGTCGCCGTTATCGCGGTTGCCTATCTGGTTGACGCCATCGTGAAGACCTGGCGGAAAGTGCCGGCCAAGCCTGCGGATCTTCCACGCGGTATCTTCTGGGGCACGCTGGCTGGCTTCACCAGCTTCGTGAGCCATGCCGGTGGCCCGCCCTTCAACATGTATGTGCTGCCGCAACGCCTGAGCAAGATGACTTATGCCGGCACGGTGACCATCGTCTTTGCGGTGATCAATTTCCTCAAGCTGCCGCCTTATTGGATTCTGGGGCAGATCAATGTGGCGAGCCTATGGGATTGCATCTATCTCGCTCCGATGGCTTTGTTCGGGGCCTGGGCCGGTTACAAATTGACGGGGATTCTGCCGGAGAAGATGTTCTATCGCACCGTCGAGCTTGCACTCGTGGTTATTGCATATCTCCTGTTCAAGGAAGCGCTTCCGCCTTTGTGGCATCAGTGGATAGGCTGAGACCTATTCGAACACCGCTTCCATGGCGTGATCTTCCTTGTCCTGTTCGTCGGCCTTTTCGCTTTTGCTGACGGCGGGAGCCTTCTTTGGGGCGCGCAGCAGGAGAAGAAGCGGGAATGCGGTGAGTGTCACCCACATCATCAAGCGGAAATCCTGCAGGTAGGCGAGATCGGCCGCGGCGATGTTCACACGCATGTTGGCCATGGCAAAGCCCGCGCGCGAGGTGAGGTCTATAAAGCCCTTGCCCATCGCCCATTCCACGGCGGGGCGGAATGGCGAAATGTTATCAGCGATCGCAGCGTGATTGATCTGCGTGCGCTCCGCCAGATAGGCGATCACCATCGAAATGCCGATGGACGAGCCGATGTTGCGCAGCAGGCTGAACAGCGCCGTGCCTTCATTGCGATATTTCTGCGCCAGGGTTGAAAAGGTGATCGTTGACAGCGGCACCCAGATGAAGCCGAGACCGAAACCCTGGATAATTCCTGAAATGACGATCCATGTGCCGGACATCTGCAACGTGAACTGTGTCATCAGCCACATGGAGATGCTGGTCAATGTCAGGCCGAAAGCGATCATGATCCGTGCATCAAGTTTGCCGGAGAGCCGTCCCAGCGCAAACATGGCGCAAAGCGTGCCGATGCCGCGGGGCGCAAGCAGCAACCCGACGTCAATCACCGGGTAGTTCTTCAGATTTTGCAGATAGGGCGGCAGCAAAGCCATGGTGGAGAACAGGATGATGCCGATGATGAAAATGAAAAGCAGGCCGATCGAGAAGTTCCTGTCCTTGAAAATGGCAGGCTCGATGAAGGCGTTCTTGGCGGTGAAGATATGCGCGACGAAGACATAAAGGCAGATCACCGCGGTCAGCATCTCGATGCAGACTTCCATCGACGAGAACCAGTCCTTGCTTTCGCCGCGATCGAGCATCATTTGCAGTGCGCCGATGCCGACACTGAGGAAAGTGAAACCAAACACATCGAACTTGCGGTTTGCGTCAATCGGGGTTTCGTGCACGAATGCCTGGATTCCGAGCCAGGCCAAAATGCCGAAGGGCAAGTTGATATAAAACACCCAGCGCCAGTTGTAATATTCGGTCAACCAGCCGCCGAGTGTCGGGCCCAAGATCGGGCCGACCATCACGCCGACACCCCAGAGGGCCATGGCCGAACCATGCTTTTCCTTGGGATAGCTGTCGAGCAGAACGGCCTGCGATAATGGCACAAGCGATGCGCCGAACACGCCTTGCAGCAAGCGGAAGATCACGATCTGCGGCAGGCTCTGGGCCGCGCCACAAAGCATCGAGGCAATGGTGAAGCCGATCACCGAAATGATGAACAGGCGCTTGCGTCCCCAGCGGGCTGAAAGAAAGCCTGACAGCGGGGTGCAGATGGCGGCGGCGACGATATAGGACGTCAGCACCCAGGAAATCTGGTCCTGGGTGGCCCCCATGTTGCCCTGCATGTGGGGCAGGGCGACGTTGGCGATGGTGGTGTCCAGCGCCTGCATGATGGTGGCGAGCATCACCGCAGCCGTGATCAGCAGGGCGTGGGATTCGCCCTTGGCAGGTGCGGGTGCGGCTATGGCGGCAGTGCTCATGGTTCAGCTCAGAAATGGAAGCCCATGAAGGAGCGTTGATGGCCGGTGTCGATCGAGACATAAGCGCTCATGCCGATGCGCAATTGTGGGCTGTCGGGAGGAACCTGCAGCTTGATGCGGACAGGAACACGCTGACCGATCTTCACCCAATTGCCCGTGGCATTTTCGGCAGGGATCACGGAAAACGCCGAGCCGGTCGCAGGCGACAGCGAGTCAACCACGCCCTTCCAGGTGATGCCGGGATAAGTGTCGATGGTGACGTCCACGTCCTGGCCGGGCTTCACATAAGTGACCTCGGTTTCGGTGAAATTGGCATCCACGCGCAAACCATTGGCGGCGATGAAGGCATAGGCAGGCGTGGCGGCCACGGCAGCCGGGCCGCCAATCACATACTGGCCCCTCGAGGGCAGCTTGGCGACGAAGCCATCAGCGGGGGCGCGAATTTGAGTGTGGTCGAGGTCGAGCTGCGCCTGGGCGAGATCAGCCTGTGCGGAAAGGTAGGCCGGGTACTGCTCAAGAGGTGCATTCAGGTCGCCGCCCAACTGCTGTACGATGCCATCAAGCTGACGCTGCGTCTGCTCGATCGTCTGCTTGGCGAGCAGCGAAGCTTGGGTTGCGTCATCGAGCGTGGAAACTGCAGCCACGTTCTTCTGCGACAGGTCGGTCTGGCGTGCGAGAGTCTTGTCGGCATATTCGGCCTTGGTCTTGGCCTGGTCGATTTCAGTCAGTTTTTCCTGATAGCTGGCTTTCAGGTTGTTAAAGTCGATCTTGACCTGCGCGAGCTTGGCGACGTCACGGTCGACAGCGACCTTGTAAGCCGCGTCATCAAGCTTGAACACCACGTCTCCCGCTTTCACTGCCTGATTTTCAGCGACGACAACATCCGTCACGGTGCCGGATATTTCCGGAGCAATCGGCGTCATCGTCGACTGCACATAGGCATTTTCGGTTTCGGCATAGCGGCCGCCATGCAGATAATAAACTCCGACGGCGAAAAGCGAGACAACAGGAATAACCACAAGCAACAGAAGGCGCAGGCCACGGCGCGACTTTTCCTTCGACGCGGCTTCGGTGACGGCTGATTGTTTGGCGTTGTGGGTCATCGTCTGGGTCATGGTCTTACTTTTTCAAAAGTTCGGTGAGATTGTCGCGCATGTATTCCAGGCTCTCATGCAGCGCGGAAACGTCGGCGCGGCTCAAACCCCGTGTTGCGATCTGGCGGATTTCGGCGGCATCGGCCTCGAAACGCTCAAGCACCGGGCGAGCCTTGGGCAGAAGGTAGAGGAGGTAGGCACGGCGGTCGTCGGGTGCCGCACGGCGCTCAATCAGATCGAGGTCTTCAAGCCGGTCAACCAGCCGGGCGGCAGCAATGGGCTGTACTTCGAGCAGGCTTGCCAGATCGACCTGGCGCAAGCCCTCCTGGCGCGACACATAAAAGAGCGCTTTGGCCTCAGACATCGACAGCTCGGAGCCAACCAGCCGTTCCTGAAACGCGCGGCGCAAAAGGCGCGACGTGTCAGACAGCAGAAAGCCTAGTGTTTCTTGTTTAGTGGTGGTCAAGATTAAAACAGCCATTTGATAAGCAGTGAATATAGTATGCTTTGTATATTATATCAGTTGGCTAGTTTACCACTTCTTTTTCCGCATGGCTGGGCTGAGGGACAAGCAAGACAATGTTTTCATTGCCCCCTTTATGTCCGGATGGCAGCTTCCGGTGCATGAAGCTCAAATTTTACACATTGGACGTGTTCACCAGCCGCAAGTTCGCGGGCAATCCCCTGGCGGTGGTCATGGCAGCGGAAAAGCTCACCACTGAGCAGATGCAGACCATTACCCGCGAGTTCAATCTGTCGGAGACGACTTTTGTGATGGCGCCGGACAACCCGGCCCATACAGCAAAGGTCCGGATCTTCTTTCCGGGCGGTGAGATGCCGTTTGCCGGGCACCCGACGTTGGGCACGGCGGTTCTGCTGGCGGAACTGCGGAACAAGCCGGGCTGCAGCCTGCAAACGGAGATTTTGCTGGAACTGAAGGCCGGGCTGACCCCGGTCAGGGTCTCGCGCATCGCCGAGAGGATCACAGGCATCTTCACGGCGCCCATCATCCCATTCCGGGCGGATGCGGCGCTTCCCTCGGTGGCCGATGTCGCCAAGGCGCTCAATCTCGATCCGGCCGATATCGGCTTCGGCAAGCACGGCATTGCTTCATTGCAGGGCGGCCCGCGCTTCTTCTACGTGCCAGTCAATACGCGCGCCGCGCTCGAGAAGAGCCAGGTGCGTGAACCCTATTGGTCGGAGATGATCAAGCCGATGCAAGGTGTGGACGCGGCGTACATCTACACACCGGGCGGTGACAATCCGCACACAAACTTCCGCGCCCGCATGTATGCGCCGACGGGCGGCATTCCGGAGGACCCCGCGACCGGTTCAGCAACCGCGCTGCTTGCGGCGCAGCTGCTGACTGCCGAGAAATCTCGGCGATGGCAGCCATGGCTGGAATCTGGAGCAAGGCTATGAGATGGGACGGCCCTCTGATTTGCGCCTGGAAGCAGATGTGAAGGCTGGCAAGTTGACGGCGGTTCGTGTCGGCGGAGCTGCCGTTCGCATGTCGGAGGGAGAAATTGAACTATGAGCCAGCATCAAATCTTGCTGCTTATCCATCTGCTTGCCATCGCCCTGGCTTTGGGCATGGGCTTTTCGAATATCATATCTTTCCGTGTGGCACGCTCTGCAACGCCGGAGCAGGCGCTGGGCATTGCCAAGCTGCGTCGGGCCACCGGCCCCTATCTCGATATCTGTACCGTGCTGATCATCCTCGCCGGTGTGGGGTTGATCTGGGATCGTGGCGGCACCGAAGGCCTGCCACCCATGTTTCACTGGAAAATGACAGCGGTCGTGCTGTGGCTGGTCAGCGTCATCATCCTGCGCTTCACCATCAGGCGCTTTGCAGTGTCAGGGGATATGAGCCTGATGCCGCGCATCCGCATGTTTGCACATCTGGCGATGACTTTCGCCACCCTGGCCTTCATTGCGGCAATCTTGACTTTTGCCGGTTAGCTCGGCCACTTCGCGGAAGCGACGGCTGTTGCGACAGCGCCAGAGGCGCGCAGCAATTCAGCACGGCTCTGTGTCTGCGGTTCCTCGGGAATGCGGAAGACATTCATTTTCCATAGCCAGCGACCAACATCGGCACGGCTGGTGATCGACGAGACCCAGGGCGAGAGCACAAGGCCAGCCACGATGGGCAGCATCCACAACAGCGCCGCAGTTGAGATGAAGGCCGCGGCGGTCGCGAAGACAAGACCGGCGATCATGTGGAAGACATGGCGGTTTAGAGCTGTCGAAAACGAGACGGCATCTTCATTGCGGTTCTGTGCACTCCAACCGGAATCGCGGCCCAGCAGGATATCGATGACGAAGCCAGTCTGGATGAACATCATGATTGGCGACAGCAGCATCGAGAGAATGGTCTCACCGATAAAGCTTTTGAGGAGACCTGAAACACCACCGCAGCCTTGGCGCAGCTCGGGATTCATCATCGCAAGAATGACGCCCAGAATTTTCGGCAGATAAAGCACCACGCCGGTAATGGTCAGGAGGCGCAGCGCCAACTTCGGATCAAACACCGGCCATGCAGGGAAAAGAGAAAAGCCGTGCGGGAAATAGTCCGGCTTTGTCAAACTTGCGACGGCAGCAAGGCCCAAGCCTGCCAAAAGAAGGCACAGCCACAACGGCGAGGCCAGATAGGACATGATGCCCTGAATCAGATGAATGCGGCTGATCCAATGCAGGCCCTTGGCAGGCACGATCTTGGCGTGCTGCAAGTTGCCTTGTGCCCAGCGCCTGTCGCGTGCGGCAATGTCGATCAGCGATGGTGGCGTTTCTTCGTAAGAGCCCGGCACGTGAGGCAGCATGTAGACGGCCCAGCCGGCCCGGCGGATCAGAGCGGCTTCAACAAAGTCATGGCTGAGGATGTGGCCGCCGAATGGCTTGCGGCCTGTGAGTTCAGGAAGGCCTGCAGCACTGGCAAAAGCCACGGTGCGGATAATGGCATTGTGGCCCCAATAGTTGCCGTCGCGGCCATGCCAGGCTGAAAGACCCACAGCCACAACGGGGCCGTAAACCTTGCCTGCGAACTGCGTCATGCGCGCAAAAGGTGTCCAGCGGTTGCGGAGCAAGGGCAGGGATTGAATGATGCCGGCTTCGGGATCAGCGGCCATGGCGCGCGCCAGCAGTACCAGTGTTTCCGCCGCCATGTCGCTGTCGGCATCAAGCACCAGCATGTGATCATAGCTGCCGCCCCAGCGAGTGACGAAGTCGGCGACATTGCCAGCCTTGCGGTGATGGTTGTCCTCGCGACGCCGGTAGTAGACGCCCATGTGGCTGCCGAGCTCATCGCGCAGCTTGCGAAAGTGCTCGCGCTCCTTATCAGCAATTTCGTCCTTGCGCGTGTCGCTCAGAATAAAAATGTCGAAGGCGGACATGGCATTGAGCGCGCCCAAACCACGCCCAATGCGTGACAAAGTGGCAAAGGTTGCCTCCGGGTCTTCGTTGTAAAGAGGCATCAGCAAAGCGGTGCGGCCCATCGCCGATGTTGGGGCCTGGCGCGGCCATTTGCGCTTGCCGCGCAAAATCAGAAGAAAGCCGAGCAGGGCGCTAGCGCAGGAAAATGATATCCATGAAAAGGTGAGGGCAAAGAGCGCCGCGAACAGCACCTGCAGGGAGGTGATATTAACCGGGCTGATGACCTGATAAATCAGATAGGTACCAAAGGCGACGAGCAGAGCCGTCACTCCGAACACGAACCAGCGCGCCATGCCGCGCTTTCCCGGGCGTTGCAGCTTGCGTGCGCCGCCGTCCCAGTGCTCCAGATCCTGGATGGGCATGAATAGCCGTGTTTCGGGCGGGGTGATCATCAAACGCGAGTCCACCTGTAGAGCCACGTTTCGGCAGCCGGAGCGTCGCCACGCTTCAAGGTAACGCGCAGCTCCGACATGTCGATGCCGGTGACATCATGCCTAAACGTGACACGAAGCCGATTGTTCACGTCATTTTTGTAAATGCTGACTTTATCGATCTTGCCTTCGCTGGCGCTGACATCCGGGGTGAATTTTTCCTCTGTCGCCTCGCCATCATATTCAATGACATAGAGGCGGAAATTGGGATCGTATTTCGGCGGCTGCACGGAGAAATCAACGGCCACGCCCGAACCGGAAAAACTGACCAGGCGCACGGGGGCCGCACTTTCCTGCAGCGGCCATTCCGGACACCAGTGCAGACGGTAGACGAAAGAATATTCGCTGCCCTGCTTGAGACTGTCCTTGGGATGCCAATAGGCCACGATGTTATCGTTGGTTTCGACATTGGTGGGGATTTCAAAGAGCTGCACGAAGCCCTCGCCCCAGTCGCCAATCGGCTCGACCCACGCCGATGGACGGCGCTCATAATGCGCCTCGATGTCGCGGTAGCTGTTGAAATCGCGTGAGCGCTGGATGAGACCGAAGCCGCGCGGGCTGATGTCCTGGAAGGCGGAGACCTGCAGCGTCTTTGGATTGTTGAGCGGGCGCCACAACCATTCACCGCGACCTGACAGCATCATCACGCCTTCGGAGTCATGCACGGCTTCGCGGAAATCATCGACCGGGCGCGCCAGGGTGCTGAACAGGTACATGCTGGTTAGCGGCGCAATGCCGATGTTGGCAATTTCCTTGCGCGGATAGAGGTTGACCTCAATATCCATCTGCGTGTCCGCGCCAGGCTTGATGGCAAAGCGGTAGGCGCCTGCCACCGATGGGCTGTTGAGCAAGGCATGGACCACGATAGTACCCGTGCCTGGGTCGGGCTTTTTCACCCAGAAAGCGCGGAAGAAGGGAAATTCTTCACCAGAAGGCTGACCCGTATCGATGGCAAGGCCGCGCGCGGAAAGACCATAGAGCAGACCCTTGGCCACGGCGCGGAAGTAGGATGCGCCCTGGAACACGGCAATTTCGTCGACAACGTCTGGCGAATTGAGCGGATAGCGGAAGCGGATGCCGGCATAATGCAAGTCCACCGAACCATCAGGCGGCTTGATCTTGTCGCCGAAGATGAAAAGCGAAGGGTCGTACTTCACCTTCATCTGCTTGTCGTCTTCGATCACATAGACGTCGACCGGACGGTCAAACAGGAAGCCCGAGTGGAACATGTCGAAGGTGAAGCCCTGCGGCTCGCCCTTCCAGAATTGCTTGTCGGGATTGAAGCGAATGTCGCGGTACTGATCGTAAGTGATATTGTCGAAGCCCGGCGGCATCGCAATCTTCTCTTCCACGAAGGGTTTCGCGGCGAGATCCTTGGCGATCTGCTTGACGGTGTCGTCGTTGAAGGCTTCAGGTTTTTCGTAAAGCCCCGAATTATCCGCGCACGCGGGCAGGGAATTGGTATGGACTAACGTTACAAAAGCGGCGAGTTTCGCGGCGGAGCCGAGAACTTGGCGGCGGGACAGGGACATGAAAAAACCAGAACTCAAAAAATGTTGCAGTGCAGAAATTGGGCGACGAAACTCGATTTGTAAAGCGCGAAACCTTCCCCTCCCGTCCCCGCCACTGCGGCATCACAACGCGGTTAACTATTTGCACTTCAAGCTTAATTCCGACGCCGCAACCGGCCAAAGCAGAACCGTGCAGCGCAGCATTGAGACGTCCTTCGTGGCAAGATAATGACGGCTTAATCAGCCGCCATTACGAACCAAATCACCTCATATTACATTCAAATGCGCCCATAAACGCTGCAAAGATGGACAGCGTTCCATGAAATTTATGCAAGTCAGGAGCTGCCTGATTTTATGGCGCGGAGGCTTTCAGGAAGGCGATCAGGTCGGCGCGGTCTTCAGCATTTGCCACTCCGGCAAAGGCCATCTTCGTTCCCGGCGCCATCTGCCTGGGCGAGGCCAGCCATGCGTCGAGCGCCTGTTCATCCCAGCTGTCATGGGCGCCCTGGAGTGTGCGGATGGCGTCGGAATAGTAGAAGTTGGGAACAGTGCCGATGCGCCGGCCGAAGATGCCGAACAGTGTCGGGCCCACCCGGTTGACGCCCTCATCGGTGGAATGACAGGCCTGGCAGCGCTGCTGGAACAGCAGCTTGCCGTGGGCGATATCGCCATCGGCATGGGCCGTGCCCACACCCACCGCAACCGCAAACCCCAGCGCCAGAAGCCGTTTCATCCCCATCTCCCGTCAACCCTTCCCAGGAATACAGGCTTGCCAGATGAAGTCCATGGTCCTATCAAGCTGGCCATGAACTTGCCCGCAGACACATTTGCCGCCGACGCGCTTTTTGCGCCGCGCGCACTGCTGGGCCTTCTGCTTCTTAGCCGCCCTTAAGGGCCGCCCGGGCGCTTGCCCTGGCCCTTGAGGGAAAGTCCCAACGGGACCTTGAACGGCAACGCAACTCCTGAAAGAAGCATTCTCATCATGATGATCAATCCGAAAGACAAATACCGTCCGTTCACACCGGTGAACCTGGCTGACCGCACCTGGCCCAATGCCGTCATCACCAAGCCACCCGTCTGGTGCTCGGTTGACCTGCGCGACGGCAACCAGGCGCTGATCGAGCCCATGGGCCACGAGCGCAAGATGCGCATGTGGAACGCGCTGCTCAAAATCGGCTTCAAGGAAATCGAGATCGGCTTTCCCTCCGCCTCGCAGACCGACTTCGACTTCTGCCGCCACCTCATCGACAACCAGCAGATTCCCGATGACGTGACCATCCAGGTTCTGGTGCAATGCCGCGAAGACCTGATCCGCCGCACCTTCGAAGGCATCCGCGGCGCCAAACACGCCATCGTGCATTTCTACAATTCGACGAGCGAATTGCAGCGCCGCGTGGTGTTCCAGAAAGACCGCGCCGGCATCAAGGACATCGCCGTCAATGCGGCCAAGCTGGTGAAGACGCTGACCGATGAGAGCGGCATGGCCGAGGCGATCCGCTTCCAGTATTCGCCGGAAAGCTTCATGGGCACCGAACTCGATTTCTCGAAGGAGATCTGCGAGGCGGTGATGGATGTGATCCAGCCCACGCCGCAAAAGCAGCTGATCCTCAACCTGCCGTTCACGGTGGAATCAGCGACGCCAAATGTTCACGCCGACCAGATTGAATGGTCGATCCGCAACATCAAGAACCGCGACTGCGATCATCTATTCGATCCACGCGCATAATGACCGGGGCAGCGCGGTGGCCGCCACCGAACTGTCGCTGATGGCGGGGGCCGACCGCGTCGAAGGCACGCTGTTCGGCAATGGCGAGCGCACCGGCAACGTGGACATCATCACCATGGCGATGAACATGTTCAGCCAGGGTGTTGACCCCGGCCTCGACATTTCCAACATCAACGAGCTGGTGCGCATGGCGGAATATTGCAACCAGCTGCCCGTGCACCCGCGCCATCCTTATGCGGGCGAACTGGTGTTCACCGCGTTCTCCGGCTCGCACCAGGATGCGATCAACAAGGGCTTCAAGGCGATGAAGGCCTCGAACCGGCCGCTGTGGGAGGTGCCTTATCTGCCCATCGACCCGATGGATCTCGGGCCGCTCTTATGAAGCCGTGGTGCGCATCAATTCGCAGAGCGGCAAGGGCGGCATTGCCTATGTGATGGAAACCGAACACGGCATCGAGCTGCCGCGCCGCCTGCAGATCGAATTCTCGAAAGTGGTGCAGGGCATTGCCGATGGCGAGGGCGTGGAGCTTTCGGCCGAGCGGCTGTGGAGCGCCTTCGAAAAGGAATATCTCGAAGGCAATGGCCGCTACAGCTTCGTCGAGCATCACGCCGCCGCCGACCACGGCAACCAGCCGCTGACCGCGAAGATCACCGTCGATGGCAAGCCGAAGACGATCAAGGGGCAGGGCAACGGCCCGATCGACGGCTTTGTCGATGCGCTGAAAAAGGAAAGCGGCCTCACCTTTGAATTCGTCGACTACCGCGAACATGCGATGGGCCACGGCGCCAATGCGTCTGCCGTGGCCTATGTCGAGCTGCGGCTGGCCGATGGTTCCACCGTGTTCGGCGTCGGCATCGACAAGAACATCGTGGTGGCCTCGCTGAAGGCCGTGGTCTCCGGCGTCAACCGCGCGGTGAAGAAGTAAGGTATTCAGCTTTTTATTCGTCATCCCGGCGAAAGCCGGGATCCAGGCTTTCAACACATTCAGGACACGCAAACTGGGCCCCGGCTTTCGCCGGGGTGACGGAAGAAAAGGTTTCCTGTGCGCACTGGGGCATGGGGCCGTTTACAAGCCCCGCGCCCCATGAAACAAAGCGGGCATGAACCTCACCCGCCGCGCGCTTCTCACCTCCGGCCTTGCCACACTGGCTGCAACGCCGGCACTGGCCATTCCGCCGGGGAAGGACTGGGTGATCGGCACCATTCCCGACACGCCCTATGACATCGGCCTCATCAACATGAACCTCGTGCCGCCGCAGTTCCAGCGCCAGGTGGTGGCCTATGCCGGGCCGGAGCCGGCGGGCACGCTCGTGGTCGATGCCGCCAACCGCTTTCTCTATCTGGTGCGGCCCGGGGGCAGGGCGCTGCGCTTCGGCACGGCCGTGGGCCGCGAGGGTGCGGCCTGGCATGGCACGGCCGTGGTGGGGCGGAAAGCCAAATGGCCGACATGGACGCCCACCTCCGGCATGCGCAAGCGCAACCCGCTGCTGCCGGCGCAGGTGAAGGGCGGGCCGCAGAACCCGCTCGGCTGCCGCGCGCTTTATCTGTACAAGAACGGGGTGGACACGCTCTACCGCATCCACGGCACGAATGAGCCGGGCTCCATCGGCAAGCCGGCGTCATCCGGCTGCATCCGCATGTTCAACGAACACATCTTCGAGCTTTATGCCGAAGTGCCGGTGGGGACGCAGGTGGTGGTGAGGTGAAGAATGTTTTACATTGCTACTGCGAGCCGGAAAAACTTCGATGTTGCAAGAGTTGTCGACCCGAGGTTTGAAACCTTGCAATTAGCGAACTGCCAAGAAATTGCCGCAGGTGGAGCTACTCTCTGCACTGCTTCGCGGATCCTGCGGAATTAATTTGCCAGACACTACCGAAGTCAATCAGTCTATTCTCTGCCTGTGTTTACTCAAGATGTGAAGCGTCAAATTGGGCTTCAAAATTGTGTCTGGTCGAGCACTGAATATCGCAAACAGAACTATTGGGCGAAGGACTTTCAATTTCTGAACTTAATTCGATCTTGAAGAAGTAGCGTTGACCGCATCTTGCGACTTGCAGGATGGTTCCCGGTTCAATTATCCGATGTGAAATCGGATCGGCTTAAACTAGAGGAATTGAGTCAAATTTGCTTGATATCTCCAAATGGCCTGATTTAGTTTTGCAAAATCATTGGAGGTCGTACTTACAACGATCATCCATGCGACCTTCGGCACAAATCCCAACTTTTCAGGATGGAGTTGACCAACACGATCAGCATTGAACTTCGTTACGATAGCGCTATGTGCATGTGTCAACGAAGCTTCAATTTCCTGAAGCTTCATTTTGTCATTAGCGGCCAATATTCAAAACACAGTTTTCATGCCGATCAAATTTCTACGCCTTTGAATGTATTTTCCCGTAGAGTGCGCACTATATTCATTATGTTCGTTGTAATCTCGTAATTTCTTTCCGCAGACGTTGATCCTATGAGAATCCTGTTGGACAAATAAGTGCCGGACGAGTTTGCTTGTTATGGTTACGAACTGTCAGCTTGCGCGACAATTGACGAAATTGTCAAACGTCAACTTTCCACCGTTCGATCAAGTTCCACGCTCGAATATTCTTTTCACGAATCGAGCGCACACGCCGGACCCAATTTCTCACGGGTATGCCCATCAAATGCTAGCAATAATGAGACAGAGCTTATTTCTCTCGGGCAGTATGAATTCGAATGATATTTCTGGCATCTGTCAAAGCGTGATGTTCGAGCGTTCTACGATCCATGTTCGGTTTTGTACATTACAGCGTATTATGATTGACCGCAGATTGTGAAGCGCTTTGTTCATGAACTTGGCCTCTACAAATTACGTCAACACACGTTTCCTGATCGCCCTTGGCTAAGCAGTAGATTTTTCGGCGCTGTTCGTAATTCACATTTCGGTGACCGGAAGCAAGTTTCGTAAGCCATAACTTATGATCGAAGATCCTTTATTTATGCCATCATATAATCGTTGCGATGTAAGATTTTCTGCGCGACAAGTGAGACGTTCAGAGAACTTTCGCTGAGTTTTCGTCTGTGCTCACGCTCAAGAGATCTCAAGTATCGCATCGCTCAGTACTTCAAGCGCTTGACTGTTTTCTTAATTCTCGCCTTCTAACATTAGCATTTTTCAAAATCACATTTATGCGCTTTCCAAAGCTCGCTATCCTGATCTGCTAGAAATTCAAAAGTTGTTCTAGCCCTTATTTTCTCCGCTCAATTGTGTCAACAGTTTGCTATTTTATTCATGCACCAACGTATGTCTTGAATACAACTGCCTTCCACACAAAAGTGCGCAACCTGTTTCGTTGAGATTTAGGGATTCAACCAAACTGCCGAGAGCATCGAAATGAACTCATGTTGGCAATCTCATTCGGCTTCCAATTCTTTGCCCTTGGCCGAGACAGCATTTTTTCAGAGTCGCCACTTGCCGGAGAAACTCCGCCACGGCATGATCTGCAACCGTGAAATATCCGGCCTGAACCGCGGGATCACCCGCCATGATCTCCGCCACCTCATCCGCCGGGCCATCAAACACCGCCATGCCGGCATAGGGCGGCTGCAGCACCGGCCCCACCAGCGGCATCTTGCCGGAGGCGCTGCAATTCAAACGATTTGCCGCTTGCCGTGCGGCCCAGATGATTTTCGCCTGTTCAGAGTCCTTCGCGGCGTCCGGCTGATACTTCTCCGTGCGGGTGAGCAGCACGAGCGTGTAGGGCTTCGACTTCGCCAGCTATGCCCATCATGTATTCGTGTGGTGATTTCGGCGTTCTCCCGGCAGGCATCACGGTTCTCCGCTTGGGGTGGCTGGTGGAATAACAGCAGGAGCGCGCGCTGTAATGCCAGAGCTGTGGCGGAATGAACCCCCGGCAGTGGGGTGTCTGCCATGAATGTGTTTCCGGTGGTTCTGGGTCTTGCGATTGCGGCGGCGTGTGCGGCCGTGGCCTGGGCCGAGCCCGCGACGCTGAAGGGCGGCGAGATCCGCACGCTGCTGACCGACCATTCGCTCTATGGCGGGCAGGCGGGCGAGGTGGAGCAGATCTTCCAGAAATCCGGCGCCACCTTCTTCATGCAAGGCGGGGCCACCTCACAGGGCACATGGAGCATCAGCGGCGACCAGTATTGCTCGGTGTGGCCGCCGAACCCGGCCAATGTCTGCTACCGCGTGGAGCAGGAGGGCCAGACGGTGCGTTTCGTTGGTCCCAGTGGCAAAATCAGCGCAATGCGGACGGTGAAATAGGCCGTTCACCCTCAATTCGCCGTGTTCATGGATGAATTGAGAATGAACGACGGCCTCAGGGCGGGTTCAGTGCCCGCAGTGCAAACAGCCGCCAGATTTCAGGAGATTGCCATGAACACGTCATTCAACAGCCTGTTGCAGGTTTTAATCCGGGCTTTCGCACCGATGAGCGGCCCTGCCGCCCCGGCGCGCACCCGCAGGGGCTAAGGCCCCACACTTTTTATATAGATAGAGAGCAACGACCATGACTTTGGATTTCACCCGGCTTGTGCAGGCTTCGAGGGCGCGTCACCTGATGTGGGCGGCCTTTCCGTGCCCCGCCCTCAATGGCGCGCGCCGGGCGCCGCTGCCGGCGCTTGATTCGGGCGGTTCGTTGCCGCTTTTCCCCGAGACGCGCCGCGGATAGGCGTTTTATGGTGTTGGTGCCCCCTTCGCTCTTTTAGTGAATTGCAAGCGAAAGCGGCTCTGACGGATTCTTTGCCTGTTCGCGTGCTGGGGGCAGTCCGCGCGGGGTGCAGGTACCGCCCACAGGAGCCTGTTCGACGGGCGGCAACGGCAGGTGCTGCCCGTTGCCTTCTGGATTTCCCTTATTTCGCCGGAACGCCGCCATTTTTCACGGCCTCGGTCTCACGCCGGAACTTTGCGACATAATCTGTCACCGTTGAACTGACGCCGGTCGCAATGAAGGCCGGATTGGATGCATCCTGTGTTTCAAGCATGGCGAGCAAGGCAGAAGGCAGGGAGGGATCCTTGAGGGACACGATGCCGATCTGGCCGTAGGCCTTCTTGGCGGCCGCCAAGGTGTTGCCGACCCATTCCGTCACCAGTTTGCAGGCAATGTCGTAGTCCGTGGCGCGCACCAGCGCCAGGCCGCCGCGCGGCGCGCGCGGGCCACCGGATGAGCGCCCGATGCGCATCGCCGAATACTCAAACGGAAAAGTGCGATTCCAGCCGAGCAGCAATGAACCGTTGGGATCGCCCACCAGAATGCCGATGTGGCGGCCGACGCTGAAATCCGGGCGGGTGTCGCCCGGGCGCTTGAAGGCCGTGCGCCGGCAGAAATGCGAAACACCGCCTTCATTGCGAATTTGCAGGAGCATGCGCACACAGAATTCGGGTTCGTCGGGGACTGCCGCGTAGCAATAATAATAGCCGCTCGGCAGATCGGAATTGCCACTGCGGCGCGTGCCTTCGAGAAGCCTGTCGAAATTGACAAGACCATTTGCGGCCCACGCTTCCGCCATGGTGCCGAGCGTGTGTGGCTCATCAGAAGCGGGCCTGGCAGTGCTTTCACCGGAAACGAAGAGCAGGGATTCGTCCACGCCAAGGAATTTGCACAGGCGCTTCATGGTGCGCGGGTTGGGCAGGTTCTGTCCGGAGAGATAACGGTTGAACTGCTGCCGGTTGATGCCGGTCTTGCGGCACACGTCCGCAATCGAGGCAAAGCGCGTGCAGGCCTGCCGCAAGTTGACAGCGAAGATCTTGTGGATCGAAAGCGGTTCTCTCCCGTCCAAGCGCGCTACCAGGTTCCGGTATTCGGCATCGAGGCCCATGGCTCCTGCGCGGCAGGTGCGTGCCTTCGCCCCGCTGCAGAAGTTCTATGGAAATGCCATCGGGAGTCTTGACGAAAGCCATGCGGCCATCGCGCGGCGGGCGGTTGATGGTGACGCCGTCTTTCATCAGTTTTGCACAGTAGTCATAGATATTGTCGACGGCGATGGCGAGATGGCCGAAGTTCCGGCCGCCGGTATAGGTTTCCGGATCCCAGTTATAGGTGAGTTCCACCGGACATTCCGGCGTTTCAGGGCAGGCCACGAACACCAGCGTGAAGCGGCCCTTCTCATTCACATGGCGGCGCTGTTCCACGAAGCCCAGAATTCTTGTGAAGAAGTCCAACGACTTATCGAGATCGCTCACGCGGATCATGGTATGAAGATATTGCATGGTTCTGGTCTCCGAGGTTTTCGAGAAGGCTAGCAAATGCGAATCAATCGTGCAGAAAAATGTTCACAGCACGTTTCCAGGTGCCGGAAATCGTCGTTTCACTTTAAGCGGTTGTGCTCTGATTCCGCTTCGTCAGCGTGTCATTGGGGTTTCAAATTCGCGCAAGACTCTGATCAACAAAAAAAATTTTTATCCACACATGTTGAAATGCAAGTGTGTCTTTCTGGCCAGTGTGCCTGAAAATCGGCGAAGGCCCCCTCATCGGCTCTGTACAAAACAAAAAGTTTTGATCAAATTTGGGTCATCGGGTGTGAAGAGGCTTCACGCTCCGGGGCAACGGGTTGGTTAGTTTAATGTCTGATGCGGCAAAACTGAGCGACGCTGGAAAAGCGGCCAGCGTTGTAGATAATGAGCATGGCGTCTCGATCATTCGGGTCGACGGGCTTGTAAAATGGTTTGATATCGGCCGGGGTTATGGGTTCATAATTCCTGATAACGGCTTGCCCGATATCCTTCTGCATTTGAGCTGTCTGAAGCGCGACGGGTTTGACGCGCCATTGGAAGGTTCGCGCGTCGCCTGTGAAGTGGTGGCGCGTCAGAAAGGCTTTCAATGCTTGCGCGTGTTGAGTGTGGACCACTCGACTGCCATTCATCCCGTGGAACGCCGGGCCAGAACCCACAATGCCGTCATGCCCACCACCGGCTGGGTGCGCGCCAAGGTGAAATGGTTCAACCGCACGCGTGGCTTCGGCTTCGTGACCGAGGGCGAGGGGCAGGGCGATATCTTCGTCCATATGGAAATCCTGCGCAAAACCGGCATTGCCGAATTGGTTCCTGACACATGGATTTATGTCCGCTATGGTGATAGCAATCGCGGCAAGATGGCCGCGGAGGTGCGCACCAGCCTAGAGAACGGCCCAGCGCACACAAACTAAGGCCTTGGGTTGTTTGTGGGGTGGGTGTGAAGCAGGTCGCTCGTTATCTTGCTCTTCTGGGTTTGGCGCTTTGGCTGCAGCTTGCGGCTGGCACGGCCCAGGACATGCTGCGGGTCGAACCCCTCACGATCGTCACTGACGATGCCAGTTCCACGTTTTCCGCGGAAGTTGCTGACACACCTGAGTCGCGCGAGCGGGGCCTGATGTTCCGGCATATCCTGCCGGCGGACCAGGCCATGCTGTTTGATTTTGGCCAGCCGCGCCCGCTTCGATGTGGATGAAAAACACCTACATGTCGCTCGATATGCTTTTCGTCCGTCAGGACGGCACAATAGCAGCGATGGCCGAGAACACGGTGCCGATGTCACTGGATACGATTGCGGTCCAGGAGCCGGTGCGCGGTGTGGTCGAACTTCCGGGAGGGACGATCAAGCGGCTGGGCATCCACAAGGATGACCACGTCGTCAGCGATATTTTCTCCACAGCTCTCAACTGAACGAGTTGGTTCAAGCCTGCAACTTGCCTCTGTACGGCGTGGCCTTATCCCGCTTATAGGGAGCCGGATATTGTCCCGGGAACGTGCATATGCATGATATTAAAGCCATTCGCGAAAATCCGGCAGCCTTTGATGCAGGGCTTGCCCGCCGTGGGTTGGCGCCGCAATCAGCCGGACTGATCGCGCTGGATGAAAATCGGCGCGCGCAGATGCATGCGCTGCAGGAGGCGCAAAGCCGGCGCAATTCCCTTTCCAAAGAGATTGGCGCTGCCATGGGCAAGAAGGATTTGGCACTGGCTGAAAGCCTCAAGGCCGAAGTTGCCAGCCTCAAGGATGCCATTGCCTCCGGTGAAGAGCAGGAACGGGTTTTTGCGGCGGAATTGCAATCGGCCCTCTCGGTCATTCCCAATATTCCATTGCCTTCGGTTCCAGATGGCAAGGATGAGCAGTCGAATGCGGAATTGCGGCGCTGGGGCAAGAAGCCGGAATTCAAATTCGAGCCATTGCAGCATTTCGACATTGGCGAAGGCCTGAAGCTGATGGACTTTGAAATTGCCGCCAAACTTTCGGGCGCACGGTTCGTGGTTTTGAAGGGCGCCTTGGCGCGGATGGAGCGCGCGCTCGCACAGTTCATGCTCGACATTCACACGCAGGAATTCGGATATTCCGAAACCTATGCGCCCTACATGCTGCGCGATGAAGCCATGTTCGGGGTGGGGCAGTTGCCGAAGTTTGCCGAAGACCTGTTCAAGACCACATCGGGACATTGGCTTATTCCGACGGCAGAAGCGTCGCTTACCAATCTGGTGCGCGAACAGGTGCTTGACGAAGCCCAGCTGCCGTTGCGCATGACGGCCTATACACCGTGCTTCCGTGCCGAGGCGGGTGCGGCTGGGCGTGACACGCGCGGCATGATCCGTCAGCATCAATTCTCCAAGGTAGAACTGGTTTCGATTACCACACCTGAGCAAGCCGATGCCGAGCACGAGCGCATGACATCCTGTGCAGAAGAAGTGCTGAAGCGCCTGAACCTGCATTACCGTGTGATCGTGCTGTGCACAGGAGACATGGGCTTTGGTTCGCGCAAGACCTATGACATCGAAGTGTGGCTGCCGGGCCAAAACGCATTCCGCGAAATTTCCTCATGTTCGCAGTTTGGAGACTTCCAGGCGCGGCGCATGGATGCGCGTTCGAAAGCAGCGGATGCCAAGCAGGCGCGTTATGTGCACACACTCAATGGCTCAGCACTCGCAGTGGGCCGCACCATGGTGGCAGTCCTCGAGAATTTTCAAAACCCTGATGGTTCGGTGACGGTGCCGGAGGTGTTGCGGCCTTATATGGGCGGCGTCACCGAGATCAAGCGGACCTGACCATGCGCATTCTTGTCACCAATGATGATGGCATTCATGGTCCAGGCCTGCAGGTGCTGGAAAACATTGCCCGTACGCTCAGCGATGATGTCTGGGTTGTGGCGCCCGATGTCGAGCGCTCCGGGGCAGGGCACTCGCTGACGCTCTCGGATCCCTTGCGCTACCGGCACATCTCAGGACGGCACTATGAAGTTTCGGGCACGCCAACAGATTGCGTCATCATGGCGTGCCGCAAGATTATGCCGGGCATTCCCGATCTCCTGCTTTCGGGAGTGAACCGTGGACAGAACATTGCTGAAGATGTGACCTACTCCGGCACCATTGCGGCGGCGATGGAGGGAACGTCCCTCGGCATCAAGTCCATCGCGCTCTCGCAGGTCACGGGCATTCATGACAACGGGATTTCCTTTGCGGTTGCCGGCGCCCATGGCGCCGAAGTGGTGAAAACCCTGATGACCATCAACTTCGGGCCGGGCGTGCTGGTGAATGTGAATTTCCCGGACTGCCGCGTTGACGAGGTGGCTGGTGTTGAAGTCACCCAGCAGGGCAAGCGCGACCAGAATTTCCTCACAGTCGATGAGCGCCAGGACGCGCGGGGATTTCCCTATTTCTGGCTGGGTTTCACGCGCGAGAAGGGCGCGCCCTCACATGGCACCGATCTTTCGGCGGTGTTTTCACGCCGGATCTCTGTGACGCCGCTGCAGATGAACCTGACGGAAGAAAAGCTTATGCCGCGCCTGAAGGAAGCCTTCGCATCCCACAAGCGCTAAAAGTTTATGAATTACTTGCCGGCGGCGATGTGACTGCCGAGTGCCGAATACTGCGAAACAACATTGCTGGAAAACGAAGGCATGACGGCGATGAGAGCAAGTCCCATTGCAGCTGCCATCACCGCATATTCGATGGCTGTAACGCCTTTCTCGTCGAATAGGAACTTCCTGAACATGTGATCTCCGTTGCCGAATTTCTTGGGGCATATGACCCCAAAAAGATTAACGGTGACCTATCGGAAAGGTCACAAATTTCGCGCCAATCGATTATTCCGGACAGGAAATGCAATCTGGGATGGGTTAAATTCATTAAACTGGTGCCGGTTACAGGACTCGAACCTGTGACCCCCTGATTACAAATCAGGTGCTCTACCAACTGAGCTAAACCGGCCCATGCCATTAAGGCGGCGTTGACTCACAGGGGGTGATTTCAGCCGCTTTGGGTGGCTTTAATCCAACATATACCTTGCCTGCAACTATCTGGTCATTTTTACTTGGCTGTCAGGGCATAAAGCGAAATTGCCGCCGCGATCGAGACATTGAGGCTTTTGATTTCGCCGGGCATTTCAATGCGGACCATGTGGTCACAGATTTCCCGGGTCAGCTGCCTCAAACCTTTTCCTTCGGCGCCAAGCACCAGCGCAAGGGGTCTTATTGCCGGAAGTTCCGAAAAGGACTGCGCGGCTTCCGAGTCCAGACCAATGCAGGTGAAGCCGTAGGTCTTCAGCTCTTCCAAGGCGCGCGCCAGATTGGTGACGGTGACCGACGGGACCAATCTCAAACGCGCCCGAAGCGGCCTTAAGCAACACGCCGGTGGTTTCGGCGGCATGGCGGGCGGTGGTGATCACGGCGGTCACGTTGAAGGCCGCGCAGGACCGCAGAATGGCGCCGACATTATGTGGATCGGTCACCTGGTCCAGTACAACCACAATGCCTTCGCGCGGAACCTGGTCGAGCCGCGGCTGGCGCAAGGGCTTTGCTTCCAACACCAGTCCCTGGTGCACGGCATCCTGAGATTTGAGCAAATGGTCAAGCAGGCGGGGATGAACGATCTCGGGCTCGACAGAAAGGGTACCCACATCCTCCGTCAATCGGGCGGCACCATTTTCCGTGGCCCACAACCGGATGTGCTTTCGCTTGCCATTGCGCAAGGCGGCGGCCACGGAATGCACGCCGTAAATCAGATCGTTCTCAGGATCGGCAACGAGACGTTGTTCACGTTCCTGCGCGGGCGTCGCCGGCCTCTCGTTTGGCTTTTTGAAAGGGCGTGGCTTGCTGCCAAAGGGCTTTTTATATGGAGGCTTCATGTCTCTTGCATAGCTGATCCCATCGCATTTGCCACTGTGTTGCCTTGTTGAACGAATAGGGCTAGTGGCACCCCCACCAACGGAGAAATTCATGAAAAGATTGATGATTGCGGCTGCTTTGCTGCCTTTTCTGGCCGCGAGTTCTTTCGCCGCAACGGCGCTTAAGGTCGATACGTCGAAGAACTGCAGCTTTCTGATCAAGCTGCGCCCGGACCTTGCGCCCAAGCATGTGGCGCAGGTGACCAAGCTGGCTTCGCAAGGCTTCTATGACGGCATTGTTTTCCATCGCGTGATTGATGGCTTCATGGCGCAGACAGGTGATCCGACGGGCACGGGTTCGGGCGGCTCGAAAGAGCCGAACCTGAAGGCGGAATTCACACCCGAGCATTTCAAGCGCGGCACCGTCGGCATGGCGCGCACCAGCGATCCGAACTCTGCCAACAGCCAGTTCTTCATCATGTTTGCCGATGGCGGCTTTCTGGATAACCAGTACACGGTGTTCGGCGAAGTCGATGAAAACGGCATGAAGTGCATTGACCAGATCAAGAAGGGCGATCCGCAATCCGGCGCCGTGGACAATCCCGACAAGATGCTGAAAGTGACGGTGCAATAATGGCTGATCTCGAAAACACGCTCTATCTGGACATTGCCGACAATGCCGGAAAATCCAAGGGCAAGGTGACAATCGAACTGCGGCCCGACCTGGCGCCGGGCCATGTGGCCCGCATCAAGGAACTGGCGCGCGAGAAGTTCTATGATGGCGTGGTGTTCCACCGCGTGATTGATGGCTTCATGGCGCAGGGCGGCGACCCCACTGGCACCGGCATGGGCGGCTCGAAGAAACCGGATCTGAAGGCCGAGTTCTCGAAGGAGCCTCATGTGCGTGGGGTGTGCTCGATGGCCCGATCATCGAACCCGAATTCGGCCAACAGCCAGTTCTTCATCTGCTTCGGCGATGCTGGCTTTCTCGACAAACAGTACACGGTTTGGGGAAAAGTGACTGAGGGCATGGATATTGTCGATGGCATCAAGCGCGGCGAACCGGTGAACAAGCCGGACAAGATCGCCACCATGCGTGTGGCGACTGACGCCAAGGGCTGACAAGGCGGGCTGAACGATATTGGCGCATCGCAATAAAGTTGTCCGATCCATCAATGATGAAACGGATATGCGATGCGTCGATATTTTCGTGAGGCCTGAAGGCAGTTTCGGCTTTGAAGAATATCGCCGTGACATGGAGGAGGGCGGAGCATGGCGCTCTGCATCCGGGTTCGCGGCGAGAATTTTCGAAAGTCCTGACCTGGCACTCATTGCGGCACGCTTAAGCGTTGACTGGCTCGCTAAGACTACGAAAACCTGACATTCATGCGTGTTGCCGATTTTGATTTTGAATTGTCCGCCAGCCAGATTGCCTTGCGGCCTGCAAGTCCACGAGAGAGCGCCAAGTTGCTTGTGGTTGGCGGAACGCTTCAAGATCTGACAGTGGGGGATCTTCCCGGCCAGCTTCGGCGCGGTGACATTCTCGTTTTCAACAACACCAAGGTCATTCCAGCAGCATTGTCCGGGCACAGGGTGGGGCGTCTGGGGACCACGCCCAAGATCGATGTGCTGCTGCATCGCAGGCTTGATGCGGCGCGGTGGCAGGCCTTCGCCAAGCCCGCCAAAAAACTGATCGCGGGCGATGCGGTGAAGTTCGGAATGCTTGAAGCCGTGGTTGAAGTTAAGGGCGAGGAGGGCGAGATTACCTTGGCCTTCAAAGTAAGTGGGCCAGCATCTCGATGCCGCTATCGCCGAGACCGGGGCCATGCCGCTGCCGCCCTATATTGCCTCCAAGCGGCCACAAGATGCGCAGGACCGGCGCGATTATCAGACCATCTACGCTCAAGAATCCGGTGCCGTTGCAGCGCCAACGGCTGGGCTGCATTTCACACCATGGCTTGATGAAACGGCTGCAAGAGGCTGGGATCAAATCAGAATTTATCACACTTCATGTGGGGGCTGGGACGTTCCTTCCGGTCAAGGTTGCGGATACCAAGGACCACAAAATGCACAGCGAGTGGGGTGAAGTGCCGGCTGAAGTTGCGGCACGGCTGAAGGCTGCACGCGCCGCAGGCGGGCGGATTATCGCGGTGGGCACCACGTCATTGCGGTTGCTGGAAGCAGCTGATCTCAAGGCGTTTTCCGGCACGACAGACATCTTCATCACGCCCGGATACCAGTTCCGCGCGGTCGATGGACTGATCACCAACTTCCATCTGCCCAAATCAACATTAGTGATGTTAGTGAGCGCCTTTGCGGGCTTAAATCGCACTAAACAGGCTTATTCACACGCCATTACGCATCAATATCGCTTCTATAGCTATGGTGATGCCAGCCTGATATGGCCCCCAAAGTGACACGCGAATTCTCCTTCAGCCTCCACAAAAAGGATGGTGCGGCCCGCCGCGGCACGGTGCACACCGCGCATGGCGACATCCGCACGCCGGCCTTCATGCCGGTGGGTACGGTCGGCACGGTGAAGGGCCTTTACATGGACCAGGTGAAGGCAACGGGTGCCGACATCATCCTCGGCAATACCTATCACCTCATGCTGCGGCCGGGGGCCGAAGAGGTGGCGAAGCTTGGCGGACTGCACGCCTTCACCGGATGGCAGGGACCGATCCTCACGGACTCAGGCGGCTTCCAGATCATGTCGCTCTCCAAGATCCGCAAGATCAAGGAAGCGGGTGCCACCTTCCAGTCGCATATCGATGGCCGCAAGTATGAGCTGACGCCCGAGCGTGCGATGGAAATCCAGCGCCTGCTGGGATCTGACATCCAGATGCAACTGGACCAGTGCATCGAATTTCCGCACACTGAAAAGGATGCCGAGAAGGCGATGCAGCTGTCGCTGCGCTGGGCGGAACGTTCACGCAAGGCATTTCATTCCGTCCCACAGCCGGGCCATGGCAATTTCGGGATCGTGCAGGGCGGCACAAATGAGAAGCTGCGTTTGGCGAGTGCCGCCGGCCTGAAGAACATCGACTTTGAAGGTTATGCCATTGGCGGGCTGGCGGTGGGCGAGGGGCAGAAGCTGATGCTCTCCACGCTCGATTTCACCACGCCCGCACTGCCGGAAGACCGCCCGCGCTATCTGATGGGTGTTGGCACGCCGGATGATATTCTGGAATCGGTGGCGCGCGGCGTGGACATGTTTGATTGCGTCATGCCGACACGCTCGGGCCGGCATGGCCAGGCCTTCACGCGCTTTGGCAAGATCAATCTGCGCAATGCCAAGCACGCCAACGACATGCGTCCGCTTGATCCGGAACATCCCAATCCGGCGCTGTCGCAGTATTCGCGCGCCTATCTGCATCACTTGATCCGGGCGGGGGAATTGCTGGGCATGATGCTGCTGTCATGGGCCAACATCGCCTATTACCAATCGCTGATGCAGGGCATCCGCGATGCGATCGATACCGGCACGTTCGAAGATTTCCGCCGCGCCATACATGAACAATGGAAGCGCGGGGATGTGGTCGGCTTGATCGCCATATTGCTTGTGTGTCTAGCGAGACGGTGACACGCTGACTGCTCAGTACGGGTATTAATGCACCGTCACGGGCGATAATATTGGACAGGATAAGTCTGCTCGCAAATATCAAAGGGATCATTAATGAATCCAACTGATCAGATGAATCAAGTACGAGCCAGAACATTGCTCGATGGGGTCGGGCTGTAATGAATGAAATTTCAGTCTGGAATTGTGTTCCCAATTACTAAGCGTTACCCAGACCTGGATTGTGAGAAATAAAATTTGCGATACAAGGGACTAAGATGGCATGTCCAAGCACTTCACTAATGGCTGATCACCGAATTATTTCCGGTTTTTCAATTCCGTCATTCCATGCAAACCGGAACGAGCGTAGCCGCGATACGGCAACTAACTGGGGAGAGTTGTGGCGTCGCTCAGAAGCGGGGTTCCATTCGCGGCTTCGCATGAGCAACGGCAGCGTCGAGATCTTGGCGCTCTGGATGCCAGATTATCTGCTTAGTTTCATCATCAATCCCTTGTGGGAGCTGATAAAGGGTGCACTCTTTGACGCAATTCTCTTCCAAGCTCTCATCCCGGCCCTCCCGACATCTTGCGGCCAGCAAGATACTAGCTCTTCTGCGTCTCATCCTCGCGCGTGAGATAGTAGGCGCAGATGATGGGGATCATCGTCACCGCGATCACGATGATGGCGACCACGTTTGTGACGGGGCGCTGGCGGGGGCGGATGAGTTCGCCATACATCCAGATCGGCAGCGTGGCCTGTTGACCTGCCGTGAAGGTGGTGACGATCACTTCATCAAAAGAGAGCGCGAAAGCCAGCATGCCGCCTGCCAGCAATGCTGAAGCAATCTGTGGCAGGATGACATAGCGGAAGGTCTGGAAGCTGTTGGCGCCGAGATCCATCGACGCCTCGACCATGTTGCCCTGCATGCGGCGGAAGCGCGCCAGTGTGTTGTTGTAGACGACGACGATGCAGAACGTCGCGTGGCCCAGAATGATGGTCCAGGTCGAGAAGGGCAGGTTCATGATGTCAAAGGCAGAGCGCAGCGCAATACCGGTGATGATGCCGGGCAGTGCGATGGGCAGGATGAACAGCAACGACAGCTGATCCTTGCCAAAGAACGTGGCGCGCGCCAATGCGGCAGACGCCAGCGTGCCGAAGATCAGCGCGAGGAACGTGGCTATCGCGGCGACCTTGATGGACAGCCAAAGCGGCGGCCAGATGTCCGGGCGGTCGAACCACGCCACTGAAAACCAATGCGTGGTCAGGCCCGGCGGTGGAAACTGGAAGGAGCGTTCCTCGGTGGTGAAGGCATAAAGAATGATCAGCAGCAGCGGCAAATGCAGGAACAGAAGTCCTGCGCCTGCGGCGATCCTGAGTGGCCATGAGGGTTCAGAGCGCATCGAAGGCCCCCAGCTTGCGCGCACCGAGCAGGTAGAACCCCATGATGACCATCGGCACGACAGTGAAGGCTGCAGCGAGAGGAATGTCGCCGGCGGTGCCCTGCAGCGTGTAGACCGTCTGGCCGATCATCGGGCGTGAGTTGCCGACGATCTGCGGGCACGATGTAATCGCCCAAGGTCAGCGAAAACGTGAAGATCGAACCCGCCACCACGCCGGGGAAGCTGAGCGGCAAGATGATGTCGCGAAAGGTGCGTTGCGGCGATGCGCCGAGATCGGATGCAGCTTCCACAAATTCCTTCGGTACGCGTTCCAGCGAGGCCTGAATGGGCAGGATCATGTAGGGCAGCCAGATGTAGAGGAAGACCAGGAAGGTGCCGATATAGCTGAAGGACAGTGACGAGCCGCCGATGACTGGCGTGGCAAGCAGGAGGTCGAGCAGCCAGCCCAGATGCAGCGTGTTCGCCACCCAGCTGATGATGCCCTCCTTGGCGAGGATCAGCTTCCAGGCATAGACCTTGACCAGATAGGACGACCACAGCGGCATCATCACCGCAAGATAGAACAAGGCCTTGGTGCGGCCCCGCGCATAGCGCGCGGCGTAGTAGGCGATGGGATAGGCGATGATCGCCGAGAAGACAGTGACGGTGGCCGCCATCATCACGGTGCGCGCGATGGTGGTGAGGTTGGCCGGGGCCAATAGCTGGGCATAGGTCGCCAGCGTGAATTCGTGGATCACCGTGCCGGAGAAATCATCGAGGTGGTAAAAGCTCTGCAGCAGAAGCGCGAGCAGCGAACCGATGTAGACGATGCCGATCCATGCCAGAGGCGGCCCCAGCAGCAGAAGCGTGAGGATGGCAGGGCGGCGATAGAAGAGGTTGGAAAGGGTGTTCAGCACATTATGACTTTTAATTTGTCATCCCGGCGAAAGCCGGGACCCAGAACCAACACGCTGCGCTTGGTGAAAGTCTGGGTCCCGACGTCCGTCGGGATGACGAAACGTGTTACTTCCCCTGAACGGCGAGATAGTCCTTGGCCCATTGCGAATACGGCACGCAGGTGCCTTCGGCCTCGCACTTGCCGATCGGGGTGCGCCAGAACCAGATCTTGTCGAAGTTGGCAGCACCGTTGGTGTCGCAGCCCGCGTCCGTCAAAAGCTCATTGCCCTTGCACGCGGCAGGCACAGCCGGCACCGAGCCGAACCAGGCTGCGACATCGCCCTGCACCTTGGGATCAAGCGAATGGTTGAGCCAGGCGTAAGCACAGTTTGGGTGCTTGGCCTCGGCATGGAGCATGGTTGTATCGGCCCAGCCGGTTGCGCCTTCTTCCGGAATGGTCGAGGCGATCGGCGTCTTGGCCATGACATCCTTGTCGGCCTGCAGCAGGTTCACCTGGAATGGCCATGACGAGGAGGCGACAACACCTTCATTCTTGAAGTCGTCCACCTGGACGTTGGCATCACCCCAATAGCGGCCGACCAGAGCACGCTGCTTGGTGACCACATCCAGCGCGGCTGCGTACTGATCCTTGTTGAGCTCATAGGGATTCTTGATGCCGAGCTCCGGCTTCTTCTTCATCAGATAGAGAGCAGCGTCGGCGATGTAGATCGGGCCGTAATAGGCCTGCACGCGTCCCTTGTTGCTCTTGCCATCGGGCAGGTTCTGCTCCTCGAAAACGACGCTCCAGCTCTTTGGTGCTTCCGGGAAGACCTTGCTGTTATAGGCGAGCACGTTCGGGCCCCATTGATAGGGGGTGCCGTAATGCTTGCCGTCCACCGTGTGCCACGGCGCATCCTGCAGGCGCTTGTCCACTGTCGACCAGTTTGGAATCTTGCTGACATCAATGGGCTGTACCTTCTTGCCGGCCACGAGGCGCAGCGAGGCATCGCCCGAGGCAGTAACCAGATCAAAGCCGCCCTGGTTCATCAGGGTGACCATTTCATCGGAGGTGGCCGCCGTCTTCACATTGACCTTGCAGCCGGTATCCTTTTCAAAACCTGTGACCCAGTCATAGTTCTTGTCGCTTTCGCCGCGCTCGATATAGCCCGGCCATGCGACGATATCGACTTCGCCTTCCATGTCGGCAGCGCGCAATGCGGTTGACGCCGCGGACCAGAAAGACATGCCCGCAAGCAAGGCCAGCGTTGCTGTGTTGAATGATTTCATCATATTCTCCCTTTTGTTTTCGCCCAGATTTTTGAGGTTAACTCTGAATGAGACTGTGGATCAAGAACCCGCTGGCGGTGCTGGCGGAAGGGGGCGAAAACGGGATTGTCGTCGAAGGCGCAAAAATCATCGCGTTGGTGGCACGCGGCCAGACACCTGTGCATGACCAGGTGTTTGATGCCTCAAGGCATGTGCTGCTGCCGGGCCTCATCAATACCCATCATCATTTCTACCAGACGCTGACGCGGGCCCATCCCAAGGCCATCAACAAGGCGCTCTTTGACTGGCTCAAGGCGCTCTATCCGTTCTGGGCGAGGCTCAATCCCGAGAGCCACCGCATTGCCACACGGCTGGCGCTGACGGAACTGCTGATGTCCGGCGTCACCACCACCTCCGATCATCACTATGTGTTCACGCCGGGGCTGGACGCTGCGATGGACATTCAGGTGGAAGAGGCGCGCGCGATGGGCATGCGCATGACCGTGACGCGCGGCTCAATGAATCTTTCAGAGAAGGATGGTGGCCTGCCGCCTGATACCGTGGTGCAAGACCATGACACGATCCTGGCAGACTGCGAGCGTGTCATCGGCGCCTATCACGAGCGCCAGGAGGGCGCGATGATCCAGATTGCGCTTGCACCCTGTTCTCCATTTTCGGTGACGCGGGATCTGATGCGGGCGACAGCCCAATTGGCCGAACGGCATGACTGCCGCCTTCACACGCATTTGGCGGAAACCCAAGATGAGGAAGCGTTCTGTCAGGCGACATTCAAGATGCGGCCGCTGGATTATCTCGAGTCCTGCGGTTGGCTTTCGGATCGTACCTGGCTTGCCCATGGCATTCATTTCAATGATGCCGACATCGCCAAGCTGGGAAGGCACGGCGTGGGCGTGTGCCATTGCCCGACCTCCAACATGATCCTTGCCTCGGGCCAGTGCCGCACCTGCGAATTGGAGCGGGCAGGGGTCAAACTGGGGCTCGGCGTTGATGGTTCTGCCTCAAACGATGCCTCGAACCTCATGGAAGGCGCGCGCCACGCCCTGTTGTTGAACCGGCTGACCTATGGTTCCTCAGTCACCCATCATGATGTCTTGCGCTGGGCAACAATGGGTTCTGCGGCCTGTTTGGGACGGACGGATATCGGGGAGATTGCAATTGGCAAGCAGGCGGATCTCGCATTGTTTACGCTGGACGAACTGCGCTTTTCCGGTGCTGGTGATCCCCTGGCTGCCTTGTTGCTCTGCGGTGCAAACAGGGCAGATCGCGTTATGGTTGCGGGGCGTTGGCGCGTGATTGATGGCTTGCCTGTTGGCGTTGATGTCGGGCAGTTGCGCAACGCCCATCAGAAAATGGCGGCAGAATTCATGGACGCGCTTTAACCGCCTTGTAAAGCCTGCTAAAAATCGAATCGAATAGTGGGGTGTGGATGGTTGCGGCCATTGAAGTCGCGGACTTGCACAAATCATTTGGGCAATTAGAAGTGCTCAAAGGTGTGGGACTGTCGGCACGCGATGGCGACGTGGTTTCGATGATCGGGTCTTCCGGATCCGGCAAAAGCACCTTCCTCCGCTGCATCAATTGTCTTGAGCTGCCCTCGCAGGGACGGATTTCCGTATCTGGCGAGGAACTGATGCTTGAGCCCGGCAGTGACGGCAATCTGCATCCATCTGACCGCCGCCAACTGGAACGGATGCGCACCAGGCTCGGCATGGTGTTCCAGAATTTCAATTTGTGGCAACACCTCACGGTTCTGCAAAATTTGATCGAAGCGCCGATCCATGTTCTTGGCCTTCCCCGTGCCGAAGCCATTGACCGGGCTGAAGTGCTGCTGAAGCGTGTTGGACTGAGCGACAAACGCGATCAGTATCCGGCGTTTCTTTCCGGCGGCCAGCAACAACGCGTGGCCATTGCGCGAGCTCTCTGCATGGAACCCAAGGTGTTGTTGTTCGATGAGCCGACATCGTCACTCGATCCTGAGCTTGTCGGCGAGGTGCTTCGCGTGATCCGCGGGCTCGCCGAAGAGGGCCGCACCATGATTATTGTCACGCATGAGATGGCCTTTGCGCGTGACGTTTCAACACATGTTATTTTTCTTCATCGGGGCAGGATTGAGGAAGAGGGGGCACCGGATCACGTATTCGGTGCAGCGGCAAGCGCGCGTTGTCAGCAATTTCTCGCCGGGGGGCGTGCTTGATGCATGAACTGTCTCATGAAAGGGTTGTCAAATGAAAAGCATCCAATTCGGCTCTGGCCTGTTGTTGATCGGATTTGCCTTCGGATTTGCGGCGCCGGCCTGGGCTGACATCAAAATGGGTGTGGCGGCAGAACCCTATCCACCGTTCACATCCAAGGACACTTCAGGCAAATGGGTCGGCTGGGAAATCGACTTCATGAATGCGCTCTGTGCTGATATCGGCGAAAAGTGTGCGGTTGAGGAGGTGGCCTGGGATGGTATCATCCCCGCGCTGCAAGCCAAGAAGTTTGATGCGATCCTTGCTTCCATGGCGATCACCGACAAGCGTAAACAGGTGATCAATTTCAGTGACATGTATTATGTTTCGGCACCCGTCCTCGTCGCTGCAAAGAACGATGACAAAAACATCACGCCAGATCATCTCAAGGGCAAGACAATCGGCGTGCAAGTATCGACCATCCATGCCGCATATGCGCAGAAATATTACGAACCCGTTGGTGCGACGGTGAAAACCTATGAAACGCAGGATCAGGCGAATGCTGATCTCGCCGCAGGCCGTCTGGATTATGTACTGGCTGACGGTGTTGCGCTTGATTCATTTCTTTCCTCTGATGCAGGCGGATGCTGCGAAATCAAAGGTGCAGTACCTTACGATGTCGAGGTGTTTGGGCCTGGTGTTGGACTGGGACTGCGGAAGGAAGATACAGATCTTCAGCAGAAGCTGAACAAGGGCATCGCCGACGTTTCATCCAACGGCACTCTGGAAAAGATCACTGACACCTGGCACCTGACGGGCAAGGTCATTCTCCCCAAGGCCAAATGAGCGGCTGACCGCCGGGGAGGTTTCTAATTTTGAATTCTCCGGTTTTTGGTGCTGCCGCATCCTTCATGAATGTTTTTGCCTGGGGCGACCAAGGCTATGGAGACGAGCTTTTCAAGGGTGCTCTCCTTACGCTTGAAATTTCCGTTCTTGCCTTTGTGTTTGGCACGGCCTTGGGATTTTTGGCGGCCGTCGGGAAACTATCAGGCCCTCCCTGGCTGGTGCGTGTACTGAACCTCTACACAACAGTTTTTCGCGCTTTGCCGGAATTGCTGCTCATTCTGCTCCTCTACTACTCGAGTCTTGATGCGCTGAATCAATTGTTTGCCTTGGCGGGATTGGGATCGGTCGCGCTCAGTGGATTTGCCACGGCTATCTTCGTGCTGGGGTTTGTGCATGGGGCTTATTGCGCTGAGGTCATCCGCGCAGCAATCATCGCCATCCCGCATGGACAGTTGGAGGCCGCGGCAGCTTTTGGAATGAGCCGATGGCTGCGGTTCCGGCGTATCACCTTGCCATTGCTGTTACCCAATGCGCTTCCAGGTCTTGGCAATCTGTGGCTTGGCATGACCAAGAACTCGGCTTTGGTATCCCTTGTAGGCGCAACTGAACTCGCCTTGATCACACAACAAGTCGCCGGCGAGACCAAACGCTATTTCCTGGTTTTTCTCGTGTCGCAGCTTATTTATTTGCTGATTTCGGTTTGTTCACTCCGGTTGTTCCGCGTTTTAGAAAACCGCATGCGACGCGGGCAACCTGTTACAGCGAGGCGGCGCTGATGCATTGGGACTGGTTGCCACAATATACACCCGCCTTGCTGCATGGACTGGGAATGACACTTTTCATTCTGGTCTTTTCGGTCATCGTGGGTTTTGTATTGGCTGTGGCGCTGGCTTTGGCACAGATCAGAGGCGGCATATTTGTGCGGCATGCTGCCAGCGCTTTTTGCGGTTACATTCGCGGTACGCCACTGCTCATGCAACTTTATCTGCTCTACTACGGTTTGGGGTCGCTGTTTCCCTTTATTCCGGGAGCGCGGGAAAACCTGCAATGGCTGCTGCGGCTGGACGCGATCTACTATGTGCTTCTGGCCTTCACGCTCAGCTTTGCGGGATATGAAGCTGAAGTCATGCGCGGCGCCTTTCTTGCTGTGCCGCACGGTGAAATCGAGGCGGCGGAAGCGATTGGAATGAGCCGCTGGAAGGTTCTGCGCCGCATCTGGCTTCCTTCAGCCATCAACAAAGTGCTGCCAACACTGGCGGGTGAAATCATCAGCCAGCTAAAAGCAACGCCAATTGCTTTCACCGTGCCTGTCGTGGATCTCATGAGTGTGATCAAGCAAGTGCGGCAGGATACTTACCTCACCTATGAGCCACTGCTGTTTGTCGCAGCGGTGTATCTGCTGCTGACGTGGATCATCACTACTGGTTTTGGACGTCTGGAAAGACGGGTACCGGTTAAAACGGTGCGATAATTGGTGAGCCGGGTGGGGGATCGACCAGCGTCAAGCCGATCAGAGCCCATACATATCCGTTCAATCCGCAAGATTTCCGTCATGCAAGACTTTGCCATTGATCGCGGCACACGTATTTTGCAATCGCCAGAGAGGAAGTGAGCCCTGGAGATTCAATGCCGAAAAGATTTATGAGTCCGCGGACCCCATGGTCTAGCGGCCCTTGAATGATAAAATCGGCAAAGTTCTGGTCTGGCCCGTGGACTTTGGGCCGGATGCCACAATAACTGGGAGAAAGCGTGCGGTCGCGGACGCCCGGCCAATAACTGGCAATAGATTCTGAAAAAATTTCCGGAAGGCCGGGTGGCAGCGTGTAATCCACACCATCGACCCACCTGATGTTCGGGCCGAAGCGCACGGCACCTCCCATATCCAGTGTGGCGTGAATGCCGAGCGCACCTGAGACCGGTACAGGATAGATCAGGTGCTTGAAGGGTGAAGCGCCGGAAAGACTGCAATAATTACCCTGAGCAAAAAATTGTGGCGGCAAATGACGGGTTTCATATCCAGCAATCGCTCGTGCTGCGTCATGCGCACCGTGCCCAGCGCAATTGAAGATGCTGTGGCAGGTGACTTCGATGGTTTCGCCTTGCGAATTTGTGGAAACGACAAAATTTCCATCATCCCATTTGGCCCGCAAAAATTTTGCGTCCAGCGCAAGATTTCCGCCGTGAGATCTCGATTTCGCCCTGAAGCGAAAGCATGAAACCGCTGGCATCAACAATGCCTGTTGAAGGCGAGAGCAGCGCGCTGGTGCAACTGATTTCGGGTTCAAGCCTCGCCACATCGTCTGGGGTGAGCCATGTCAGGTCCCGTACGCCATTGACGTCAGCAAGATCCTTGATCCATCTTAGCTTGATCTCTTCGGCCGCGGTCGCCGCAGCGATGATCTTGCCAAGGCGCTTCGCTTCCACGCCATGGGTGGCACAATATTCGTAGAGAAGCCCACGGCCTTCCACGCAAAACCTGGCCTTCAGCGTGCCTGATGGATAGTATATGCCTGCGTGGATCACCTCAGAGTTGCGGGCCGAAGTTTCTGTGCCGATATGTGCGGCCTTTTCCAGGACAAGAACGGAGTGATCTTTGAGCGCCAGTTCCCGCGCCACAGCGAGACCAATGACGCCTGCGCCGATGACGATACTATCAAAATCAGCATCCATGCGTGCAGGTCAGACTTTCAGAGGAGCTATCCTCTTATATTCATCGATCAACTGCTTGGCATTGTCGACATGGGGTTGGCGCTCCCCGGATTCGATTTCGAAGCCCATCTTCACGACGAGTTCGTTCATCGGAGCCTTTCGGCCATGGGCGCGCAGCATGTCGACAACCCAACCATTGACCTCCTGCACTTCAGCGCGGCGGCCCTTGCGCCAATCCTGCAATGATGTCACCAGCGTATCGGCGCGAGAGAAGGTTTTCAGCACTTCATCGAAAATCTGGTCAACATAGCGTTCGGGATGGTTTGTGGTGATAGGTGGCAGGCCGATGATGGGGATGATTTCGGCGCCATCGGCGAGGGCGGCCTGCATGGCTTCATATCCTGCAAGCCGCATGACTTCGAGCATACCGGGGTAACGCGCGGCATCATTCAGCGGCAGATCAACAATTGATGACGGGATGAGCTCGGCTGCATTGACCACCAGCTTCATCCATTTGGCCGAGCGGATGTCGGGCATGACTTCAACGCGGCCCGCCGTGCGGAGCAGGTTAGCAACAGCCTCCACGCGCGGTTGCGTATTGGGGTCCAGCGCGCCCAAGGCGAACCAGGATTCATCCTTGTCATTTTGCCGGTTCACCACTCCCGGCACCCACATGTTGGAGGCGACTTCGATGACGGCACCGATGGTGCGCTCGCGGCCGATGATCGAACCGATGTCTTCGTGAGTCATGCCGTTTTGAAGGCCCACGACCAAGCCGTCCTTGGCCAGAACCGGCTTGATCATCTCGGCAGCCCAGCGCGTGTCGTAGGCCTTCACGACCATGAAGACCACATCGAAGGGCACCTTTACTTCCGCGATCTGGCAAAGATGCAGCGCTGGCACGGCAATATTGAAACTGCGCGTGGGCAGATTCACGGTAATGCCGTTCTTGCGGATGGCTTCGACGTGATCCGGCCACTGGTCGATGAATGTGACGTCGAGGCCTGCCGCGGCAAACTCAGCTGCGGTGGATGCACCCTGCGCACCCGTACCCAGAAAGGCGATACGCGGCTTCTTGCCGGTTTCTTCCGTCATCATCACTCTCCGATATCTTTCGCGGCCTTGCGCTTGTGCGCGGCGAGCGCCATCAGGCGTTTGTCGCGCCACAATTGGCGCGGCTGCAGTTCTTTTTCAGCAAGCCGAGCACGGCGCTGCGGTTCGATCTGGTCCATTACCGGGCCGCTCCAGTCGACGCGGCGCTGCATCTGTGGAAAGATGTTTTCGTAAAGGCCTTGATAGCGTGCGGCGTAATCGCGGATGCCACCGGGTGCATTGAGGTCGATGGTTTCGAACGGCCCCATGAAGGACCAGCGCAGCGCCAGCCCATCGCGCAGTCCGATGTCGACGTCTTCGACGCTGGCATAGCCATCGGCAACGAGACGGAATGCTTCTTCCAGCAGTGCGCCCTGCAGGCGGTTCATGATGAAGCCGTCAAGCTCCTTTTTCATCACCAGCGGCGCGTGGCCGGCGGCGACAAGGAAGTCGCGTGTGCGGGCCACCGTCTCTTTCGTGGTCCAAGGTGCAGGCACGACTTCGGCGGCGGGAATGAGATAGGGCGGATTGATCGGATGGACCACGAGGCAGCGGCCGCGGCCCTTGAGGCCCTGGGTGAAGGATGAAGGCAGGAGCGCAGAAGTTGAACTCGCGATCACCGCCTCCGGCGGAGCCAGCGCGTCCAGAAGGGCAAAGACCTTGATCTTGGTCTCCAGCACTTCGGGTGTGCTTTCCTGCACGTAACCGGCACCGTCCAATGCCTCTTCCAGATTCGCATGCGCGGTCAGACGCTGCAGGATTTGCGCCGGGGTCTGACCATTCAACAAGTCATTGGCGGCCAGATCGCCCAGTGTGGACGCAATATAGGCGATAGCTTTTTCGGCCGAACCCTCGGCTTGGTCCCACAAGGCCACCTGCGATCCTGATCTGGCAAAGGAAATGCTCCAGGCGCGGCCGATGAACCCCGTACCGATGATGGCGACTTTCGAGCCGCTCATGATGCGGCCTGCTGGACAAGCACGAAGAAATCCTTGTCGCCGAGACCTTTTTCAGAAGCTGCGCGGTAGGCTTCCATAATCTCCTCGTTCACGGGAAAAGACATGTTCTGCCGTGCGGCCGCACTCAGGAAGAGATCAAGATCCTTCATCAAAGTATTGAGGCTTGCTGCGGCTTCATAATTGCCGCTGATGATCATGCTGGTCTTGTAGCCGATGAGTGGCGAAGCTACGACGCTCTGGTTGATGACTTCCATCATCGTTGCATGCGTCAGGCCGCCCTTTGCGCCAAAGGCCAGGGCTTCGCCCAGCAACGCAGAAGTGGCGCAGACCATGCTGTTGATCGCCAGCTTGAGGTAGCGTGCTTCTTCCGCTTCACCGACGTGAAAGGCTTTTTTGGTGAAGGCTGAGAAAATTTCGGACATATCATCAAACGCCGCCTTTGGCCCCGATACCAATGCGGTAAGCGTGCCGGCCTCCGCAAGCGCCGTGGATCCCGAAACGGGCGCGCGCAGATAGGCTGTGCTTTTGTCGAGATGGGTGGCGATACGCGCTGACACCTCAGGCGAGACGGTGCTCATGTCGATGAAGAAAGGTGCCGCGAAGCGGTTGTTCAAAACCACATCGGCCAGTGCCTTGTCGTCCGAGACGGCCGTGAAGACGATGTCAACGTCACGAACCACGGCAGGGATCGTCACTTTCGATTGCAAAGCCCAACGCATGCAGTATTTCTGCCTGTTCCTGACGGCGCGCCAAGATACGCACGTCGTGCCCCGCGACTTTCAAACGCTTGCAAATGGGCAAACCCATCTTACCGGCCCCAATCCAAGCAATTTTCATGAGGCAGCCCTTTGCTCATCGGCGAGACGCGCCGCCCGGCCTTTTTCACGCGCGGCGAAGGTGCGCTCGCTCATGCGGTCGAGGAGTTCAATGATTTCCTTGAGCCTCGGGCGTGCGATGCCTTGGGTGATGAAGACAATACGGGTGCGCTCATCGGCATTTGGCCATTTGTCGAGCCAAGTCATGGTGTGAAGCAGATGCTGGGCGCCCTGCACGACAGCAGGCTTGCCAGGTTCCTCGCGCACATTCACCAGTCCTTTGACGCGCAAAAGGCTGGGACCCAGATTCTGCAAAATTCCGTCGAGCAGAAATTGTAGCTCATCGCGGGCCAAAGGCTTTGCACGGGTGAGAACGAAGCTTTCAATACCCTTGGCCGCAAGATGGTACGGCAATGGCTTGATCAGCGATGCCTTCGGTTTCGGCTTTTCTGGCATAGGTTTCGTAGCTTGACAGGGAAAGCCAGTCAGAAGGATCAGCCTTGGCGTTCGCGGCGTCAAAGCCCTGATGCATGAGCAGGGGTGCCACCATTTCCGATGCGAAATCGATCCGCGATATCTTTGCAGCGGGATTGATGGTGTTGAGTTCTGCCGACAGAGATTCGAAATTGTCGTGGCTCGCCAGATCGAGCTTCGAAATCAGAAGTTCATCCGCCAGTGCGACCTGACGCACAGCTTCGTCATGTGCTTCGGCGGTGGCGGACCAATTCACTGCATCCACCACGGTCACCACATTGGCGATCCGGTAAAGGCCATCAAGCGTCGGCTCGGACAGAAAGGCCTGGATCACGGGACCAGGCTCAGCCAAGCCCGTGGTTTCGATCACCACATTGTTGAAGTCGGGCAATCGGCCGGCCTGGCGATCATAGAACAGGCTGTTCATGGTGCTGATCAGGTCGCTGCGTACCGTGCAGCACAGACAGCCATTTTCGAGAACCACCACGGCGTCATTGCTGCTGGTGTAAAGCTGGTGGTCGAGCCCCACCTCGCCGAACTCATTTACAACCACCACAGTCTTGGCAAGATCAGGTGATTTCAAGCCCGCGTTGATCAGCGTGGTCTTGCCGCTGCCCAAGAAACCGGTGACCAAAGTGACGGGGATGCGCTGATGTGCCATCACGCAACGCTATCAGAAAACCTCGCAGCCCGGCAGACCGCAGGAAATGAGATGGTCGGAAGGGAAATTGGTGATGATCTCGCAGCCGTCTTTAGTGACCACCACTTCTTCCTCGATGCGCGCGGCGCCGGAGCCGTCTTCGGCGCCTTTCCAGGTCTCGAGAGCGAAAGACCATGCCTTCCTTCAAGGGCTCGTTCTGGCCGCGAAAGCGCTTTGAGAAGATCGGACGCTCCCAGAGTGAGAGGCCCACGCCATGGCCATATTGCAGCAGGAAGGCTTCGTCCTCGTCGCGGTAGCCAAACTCGTGTGCATCGGGCCAGACGGCGGAGACCTGGTCTGGGGTGACGCCGGGCTTGACCATGTCGATCGAGGCCGAGATCCATTTGGAGGCGGTCTCATAGGCGTCGATCTGATGCTTGTTGGGCGAGCCGCAGATGAAGGTGCGGTAATAGCAGGTGCGGTAGCCATTGAAGCTGTGCATGATGTCGAGGAAGATCATGTCGCCAGGCTGGATCATGCGGTCAGAGAACGTATGCGAATGGGGGCGTCCGCGGCGGCCAGAGACGGAGTTGACGCATTCGACACGCTCTGAGCCCATGCGGAACAAGCGGTCATTGGCGATGGCGACGAGTTCGTTTTCCTTGGTGCCAGGACGGATCGCCTTGGCGATATCGACATAGGTGGCATCGACCATGGCCGCTGCCATCTTCAAAAGCTCGATCTCGTCCGGGGTCTTGATCTCGCGGGCATCAAGCATGGCCTGCTGGCCGTCCACGACCTCAATGCCTTCCTCCTCGAGTGCTCGCAGCATGTTGATCTCCATGAGATCAATGCCGAGGGGGCGCTTGTCGATGCCGTAATGCACCAGCGCCTTCTTGATCTGCTTCGCAAAGTCGTGATGGACATTAAGCCCCGGCGGAATGGCGCCCTGCATGGTGGTGATGGGGGCCGCGACATTGTCGGCAATCCATGGCGATGAGATGCGCTTGGCCGGAGGAGCGGGATCCCACAGGAAGGGTTTGCCTTCCGCCGGGCACAACGCATAACGAAAGAACTTGTCACGGGCCCACTCGCCAATGTGGGTCGCCGTCACATAGCGGATGTTGTCGAAGTTGAAGCATAGAACCCCGCCCAGGCCTGCATATTGTATGGCCTTCTGTGTGCGCGCCAGGCGCTCCTTCGACATGCGGCTATAGTCGATGCCCTGTTCCCAATCCTTGGCCTGCTGGCCCCAGGAGGCCGTCGCGTAGGGGCTGTTGTACTTCATTGTTGGATCTCCGGGGCTTTCATTGCGTGATCTCTGTCGACCAGTTGTGGCTTTCGAGCACCTGCTTGAGGCGCGAGAGGAAGGAGGCGGCATAAGCCCCGTCGAAGGCGCGGTGGTCGAAGCTCTGACCGACGATGCCCAGAAGGCGGGGCGCGATGAAGTCGCCTTCGCTGGTCGAGACAACGGCCGGCCGTTTGCGGATTGCATCGGTCGAGAGAATCGCGACTTGCGGCGCATTGATGATGGGCGAGGTGAACAGAGTGCCAAAGGCGCCATTGTTGGTGATCGAATAGGTACCGCCAGAGAGATCATCGGCAGCGAGCTTGTTGCCGCGAGCTTTTTCGGACAGCCGGAGAATGGCTTTGGCCAGGCCTTCCACCGTGAGATCACCAGCGTTCCTGATCACGGGCACGACCAGACCTTTGTGCGAGAGATCGATGGCTATGCCGAGATGGATGTCTTTCGAGATGCGCAGCGCCTTGCCGTCAAAGGTTGCATTGATGTTGGGAAAGTCTCGCAGCGCCACACAAGTGGCGCGGGCAATGAATGGCAGATAGGTGAGCGAGGCGCCATTGGCACGCTGGAATGTTTCCTTGGCGGAGCTGCGTACCTTGTCCACGGCGGTGAAGTCCACCTCGATGCCCTGATAGACATGCGGAATGGTGCGCCAATTCTCGGCAAGACGATCGGCCGTCTTCTGACGGATGGAAGAGAGTGGCGAGGCTTGCGCCTGCGCGGAAGCTGGGAGAGGTGAAGCTGCCGCCATCCCGGATAGGGCCTGCACATCGGCCTCACGGATGCGCCTCGTGCCGTTGGCAGCAGCGGCATTGGCCAATTGGCTAAGGTCAAGGTTGGTTTCTGGACAATGAGCCGGCGCGCCAGCGGTGAGACAGCGATACCATTCGCAGTCTTCGCCTTGCCGAACTGATCGACAGGCGTCCTTACTTCTTCAAAAGCCGAGATTGTTGCAGCTGGCTGAGATGCAGACTGTGCTGTCGCCTTCGCCGGTATGGCGCCACCCAGGACTGCTACGACTGCTCCAACCTTGGCAGTTACGCCTTCGGCTACTTTGATCTCACTGAGCTTGCCGGCCGCAATCGCTTCGACCTCGACCGTGACCTTGTCGGTCTCGACCTCGAAGAGCTTGTCTCCTGGCTTCACATCGTCGCCGACGGCCTTGAACCAAGAGAGGATTTTGCCTTCGGCAACAGTCTCGCCCAGCTGGGGCATGATGATGGTGTCGCTCATGACCTAACCGTTCATCACGCGTGCGATCTTGTCGACGATGCGCGGCGCATTGGGCAGCGCCAGATCCTCGAGATGATCGGCGGCGGGCAAAGGGATATGCGGTGTCGTAATGCGCACGATGGGACCGTCAAGATCCCAGAAGGCTTCATCGGCGACAATCGAAGCAATCTCTGCACCCCAGCCTAGAAGGCGTGGATTCTCCTCGACAGTAAAGAGACGACCGGTCTTGGCCACCGAGCCCAGAATTGTCTGGGTATCAAGGGGCACCAGCGAACGCACATCGATCACTTCGGCATCGATGCCATGATCGCGGGCCAATGTTTCTGCCGCTTCCAGCGCCCGTGGCACCATCAGCGCCAAGGCCAGAATGGTGCAATCCTTGCCGGTGCGCAGGATCTTGGCTGTGCCAAGAGAATCGACAATCTCGCCATCCGGCACCTCGCCCTTGGTGGCATAAAGGGCCTTGTGTTCGTGGAAGATCACCGGATTGTTGTCGCGTACTGCCGCCGCCATCAGGCCAATGACATCAACCGGTGATGAAGGAGCCACGACCTTGAGGCCCGGGATCATCATCGTCCAGTTCTCAATTGACTGCGAATGCTGCGCGCCAAAGCGCACGCCAGCACCATTGCCGGTGCGGATGACGAGAGGGCAGGTGAGCTGGCCATTGGTCATGTAGGCAAGCTTCGGCATCTCGTTGGCAATGTAGTCGAAGCAGACTGCGGCAAAGTCCGCGAACATGATCTCGGCGATGGGCCTGAGGCCTGTCATCGCCGCCCCCATGGCGGCTCCCAAGATTGCCTGCTCGGAGATCGGCGTGTCGCGCACCCGCAGGGGGCCGAACTTCTCGTAGAGACCTACTGTTGCCTTGAACACACCGCCCGCCTTGGCAATGTCCTCACCCAGAAAGACAACGTTGTTGTCGCGCTCCATTTCCTGCGAAATTGCGCGGATCACGGCATCGCGGTAGCTCAGTTCCGCCATGCCCAGCCCCCATCGGCATAGACATCGGCGGTCAATATCTCGATTGGCGCCTGCGGAGCCGCCTTGCAGGCTGCAGTGGCTTCCTCCACCTTGCGTTTGCTTTCGGCATCGATGGCTGCAACCTGTTCTGGCTTGATGCCAAACTCTTCGAGACGCTGCTTGTAGATTTTGATCGGGTCGCGTTCGAGCCACTTCTCCAACTCGCCTGGTGGGCGGTATTTGGCTGGATCAGCCCGCGAATGACCGGAGTGGCGGTAAGTGAGACACTCGATGAGCGAAGGACCTTCGCCCCTGCGCGCCTTATCAATTGCTGCGCTCGCGGTGCGGTAGACGACATCAGCGTCATTACCGTCGACTACAATCTTCTCAAGTCCGTAGGCGGCGGCCCGGTCGCCCGCTGGATGCTTCACTGCAGTCACATCGCCAATCGGCGTGTATTCCATGTAGAGATTGTTTTCGCAGACGAAGATCACCGGCAGCTTCCAGATCACTGCGAAATTCAATGCTTCATGGAACGCACCGATATTGGTCGTTCCATCACCAAAGAAGCAGACAGAGACGTCTTTCTCGCCCAGATACTGCGCGCGCCAGGCCGAGCCACAGGCAATCGGCAGATGTGCGCCGATGATAGCGTACGACCCCATCACACCATGTTCTTTTGAGGTGAGATGCATCGAACCGCCCTTGCCACGCATCAGGCCGTTGTCGCGCAGCATCAGCTCACCCAGCACACCTTCCATGGGCACACCGCGCGCCAGCGTATGAGCGTGTCCGCGATAGGTACAGAAACTCTTGTCGCCTTTCTGCATCGCCACGCCGAAACCCGCTGCAACCGCCTCTTGGCCCAGCGACAGGTGGCTCGTCCCCTTGATCAGATTCTGTAGAAACAGATCATAGGCGCGCTTCTCACAGTCGCGGATTTCAACCTGCAACCGGTAAAGCTCCAGCCGCTTCTCAATGCCAATGTCGTCGTTGCTGATCGATTTTGGATTTTTTGCCATAGTCAACCCGATGCAATTCTGCCTACGCTTTAGACGAAACTTGTTTGGGCAAACTGCAAAATTCTCTCCCGGAGTATTTTTTGTTTTCTTGACACCACTGTGCAGCAAAATTTTCCGCGCCGATTTTCAAATTTTCTCAGAATGAGAATTTTCTATCCTTTCATCCAAAACTGTTTGGTTAGGATGAGCGCATGGGATCCGTGCAAGGAAAGTCGATCATCATCACCGGTGCTGCACGCGGCATCGGCGCTGAAATCGCGCGTGATCTTGCGAGAAACGGCGCGATGGTGTGCGTCGCTGACGTCAATGCAGATGCAGCTAAGGCCACTGCTCAGTCCATCGGCAGCAATGCAATCGCCGTTAAGGTTGATGTCTCGCAGCGCGAAAGCGTGAAGGCGATGATTGCCGAAACAGTTAAGGTTTTCGGCAAACTTGATGTGATCTTCAACAATGCCGGTATCAGTCAAACCGTCAACTTCATGGATGTGACGGAAAAAGATTGGCATCGCATCATGGATGTCAACGGGCTTGGCGTGCTGATCGGCACCCAAGAAGCGGCGCGCCAGATGAAGGCGCAGGGCACTGGCGGTAAGATCATCAATACAGCGTCGATTGCCGGCAAGCAGGGTTATCCGCTGTTTGCGCATTATTGTGCGTCAAAATTCGCGGTTGTCGCGTTGACACAAGCCGCGGCCCGTGCGCTGGCGCAGGACAAGATCACGGTCAATTGTTTTGCACCGGGAGTGGTGCGCACCGAACTCTGGGAGCAGCTTGACCGCGAGTTCATGTCCTTGGGGCTGACACAAAAACCTGAGCAGGCGATCAATGAGTTCAGCCAGTCCATCCTGATGGGCCGATATTCCAAACCGGAAGACATCACCGGAGTCACCACCTTCCTGGCGTCCGCAGCCTCTGACTATGTCACGGGCCAGACCTACATGGTCGATGGCGGGATGGTGCTCATATGAAAAAAAGAAAATTCGGGAGAACGCAACATGAAGGCAGTGAGGTTTCACGCCGCTAAAGACATTCGGGTTGAGGATGTGCCGGCGCCTTCGCAGAAGCTTGGGCCGCATGACGTTCTGCTCAAGCCGTTGGTCACTGGCATCTGTGGCACAGACTTGCACGAGTACATTGCAGGTCCGATTGTCACGCCGCAGTCGCCACATGTCTATACGGGCGCCAAAAACCCCCAGATCCTTGGGCATGAGACCAGCGCCATCGTGCTGGACAAGGGGTCCGAGGTTTCGCACGTCAAGGCCGGTGACCGCGTTTCGATCCAACCGCTGATTTCACCGCGCGACGATTATTACGGCCGCCGTGGCCTGTATCACCTTAGTGAAAAGATGGGGTGTGTTGGCCTTTCCTGGGCGTGGGGCGGCATGGCGGAACAGGCCGTTGTCAACGACTACAATGTGGCTCTGGTGCCGAAGAGTGTTTCGGATGTTCAAGCTGCAATGATCGAACCTGCGGCGGTTGCCGTCTATGCCGCTGACCGCGGGCATGTGACTTCGGGTTCCACTGTCCTGATTTCCGGTCTTGGCCCCATCGGGGCGCTCACTTTGCTGGCCGTCAAGGCGGCAGGCGCTGCCGTGATATTCGTTTCTGAACCAAATGCCTATCGCCGCAAGCTGGCGAAAGAGCTGGTGCCCAGCGCCATGGTACTCGATCCGGCCGAAACGGATGTGGTGCAATATATCAGGGACCATACCGAGGAAGGCGTGGGTGTCGACACGGCCATTGAGTGCGTGGGTATGGAGAAAAGCCTCAACACCTGTGCTGCTTCAGTGCGCCGGCAGGGCCGGGTGGTGCAGACGGGTCTCCACATGAAGCCTGCGAGCATTGATGCCATGTTGTGGGCACTCAAGGACATCACCTTGGAAGCGACGTGGTGTTATCCGGTGCAGAGCTGGCCGCGGATCATCCGCATGGTGGAGGCTGGAATACTTCCGGTTGAAAAGATCTGCACAGCGCAGATCAAGGCGGATGACGTGGTGAAGCAGGGCTTCGACGCGCTGCTCAACAAATCCGTCAACCACATGAAGATCCTGGTTTCGGTCTGAGGGCGTGATGACACAAAAAAACACGCCCGTGAAAATTGCGCTTGTTGGCCTCGGTTGGTGGGGCAAAAAGATGACGGCCGTCCTGCAGAAGGCGCGGGACGATATCGAGATTGTCTGTGCCGCGGAACCCAACCCGGCGGGCGCCGAGTTCGCTGCGAGCAATGGTTTCAAGCACTATCCATCAGATGCCGAGGCCCTGAAACATCCCGGCGTTGAGGCGGTCATCCTTGCGACACCGCATTCGCTGCATGCCGAACAAATCGCTCGCGCGGTTGCGGCGGGCAAGCATGTGTTCTGTGAAAAGCCCCTGGCACACACGAAGAAGGGTGCGGAAACCGCGGTCAACGCCTGCAAGGCCAAGAATCTTGTACTAGGCATGGGACACGAGCGGCGCTGGGAACCGCCAGTCGCGGCCATGCTGGAGGCCGCGCGCTCCGGAAAGCTTGGCCGTCTTCTGCAAATCGAGGCCAATTTCAGCCATGACAAATTTCTGAGCTTGGATGCCGGGAACTGGCGCCTCAATGCCGCCGAAGCTCCCGTGGCGGGCATGACGGCCACCGGCATCCACCTTACAGATCTTTCTGCCGCGCTATTCGGGCCGGCGAAAGATGTCCGTGTGTCGTGCGAAAACCTCGGTTCAACTTTTCCGCAGGGCGACACGATGAGCGCGCATATCCGCTTCAAGAGCGGCGGCACGGCCTATATCTCTGCCACGCTTTGCACGCCCTTTGTGTCGCGCTTTGCCGTGTTCGGCACCAAAGGCTGGATCGATATCCGGGACAAGGCCCATGTCGAAAGCCCGGCGGGCTGGGTTGTCACATCCGCTTACACAGGCACACCGATCATGGTCGAAGAAATCCCTCCCGCTGAACCAGTGCGCGACAATCTCATCGCCTTTGCACGTGCCGTGCGCGGCCAGGAGCCTTACCCGATCACTGGCGACGATCTCATCAACAACATTGCCATCCTCGAAGCCATTATCGCCTCCGCGGCGCAGGATGGTGCGGTGGTGCAAGTCTAGGGAGCCTGCAAGATGAAAGCTCTGGTTTTTGAAAAACCCGAAAATCCGATCATCGTCGACGTGCCCGTGCCCAAGATCAGGGATACCGAGGTCCTGGTGAAGTCGCGCACGATCGGCATCTGCCATTCCGATTATGAACTGCTCGGCGGGCGCTACATCATTCCGATTTCCTATCCGGTCACACCCGGTCACGAATGGTGTGGCGAGATCGTTGAAGTCGGCAAGGGCGTCAAGAATTTCAAGGTCGGTGACCGCGTGGTTGGCGAATGCGTGGTGCGTACGCCGGAGCGCTTGCATCATTTTGGCTTTTCCATGGATGGCGCTGACCGGGAATATTTCAACGTCAATCCTGACTGGCTGCACAAGCTGCCTGACTCTGTTGATGACATGCGCGGCTCATTGATCGAACCATTTACGTGCGGCTTCTATGCGGTACTTCGCTCCGGCGGCACCAACGCGTCCGAGACGGTTGTGGTTTCCGGTGGTGGAACTATTGGTTTGGTCACCGCGGCAGCAGCCCTTGGCATGGGTGCGCGGGTGATTGTGGCTGATCCCATCAAGCGCCGCCGCGACATTGCCAGCAAACTTGGCGCAGAAGCGATCGATCCCACTGACCGCGGCGCAGAGCAGATCAAGGAGCTCACAAACGGCAAAGGTGCGGATCTCGTCGTCGAGTGTTCCGGCCATGATGCGTCGCTCGCGGCAGTTTTCGACTATGTGGCGCAGGATGGCCGCATGTCGATGGTGGGCATCAACATTGGCCGCAAGATTTCGGCCAATCTTGGCCTGATGCAGCTCAAGAACCTGACGATCCGCGGCTGCATCGGCTCGCCGGGTGTCTGGCCAGCCGCCATCCGCTTCCTAGAGCGCACGGGTATTGATCTGTCACCGATCCAGACTCACAAATTTGCGCTCAACGACGCGGTGCAGGCTTTCAAGCTCGGTGGTGATCCGCAGGCCTGCATTAAAGTTACACTCACAACACAGGGGCTCAACTGATGGAACGGCACGCGCTCATTGCTGGTGTTTCCGGGATCATTGGCCGGCACCTTGCCGAACATCTTACGGAAACCAAGGGCTGGAAGGTGACTGGCATTTCACGCCACAAGCATGACCTGCCCAAGCGCGTGAAGCACATCGCTGTCGATCTGACAGACGACGAGGCGGTGGCGAGCGCCCTGAAGAAGGTAAAACCCACGGATGTTTTCATCACCACCTGGATGCGCCAGCCTACCGAGGCCGAGAACTGCAAAGTAAATGCCGGCATGGTGCGCAACCTGCTTGCCGCGTTAGAGGGCAAGAAGATCAGACACGCAGCTCTGGTGACGGGGTTGAAGCACTATATGGGCCCATTCGAAGCCTATGCGAAAACCAAGATGGTGACGCCGTTCCGGGAGGAACAGCCGCGTCTTCCCTATCAGAACTTTTATTACGATCAGGAAGACGAACTTTATGCTGCCGCGGAAAAGCAAGGCTTCGGCTGGTCAGTTCACCGTCCACACACGCTGATCGGTTATACGGTGGGCAATCAGATGAACATGGCGGCCACATTGGGGGCCTATGCGGCCATCTGCAAGGAAACGGGCCGGCCTTTCGTGTTCCCCGGTTCGCCGCAGCAATATGAAGCGGTTGTTGACGTCACAGATGGCCGCATCATCGCCAAGCAACTGTTATGGGCGGCCACAAAGCCTGCGGCACGCAACAATGCTTTCAACATTGTCAATGGCGAGGTGTTCCGCTGGAACTGGATGTGGCCAAAACTGGCAGCGCACTTTGGTGTGGCGGCTGCGGATTATCCCGGCCACGCCCAACCGCTTGAAAAGCAAATGGCAGGCATGGAACCTGTCTGGGACAAGATCGTTGCCAAGCATGGCCTGCAGAACAATCCACTCAACAGCGTTGCTTCGTGGTGGCATTCGGACGCCGACCTTGGACGTGTGATCGAGAACTTTACCGACATGACCAAGAGCCGTGATCTTGGTTTCACTGCCTATCAGAATTCGGCGCGCTCCTTCACGGACGCGTTTGACAAGTTCCGCGCAGCGAAAGTTCTGCCCTGATGAGCCAGACCTTCCAAGCCACGCCGAACATGCCGCAGGTTCCAAAACTGCGCAGCATGCCGCTGGCGAAGAGCTTTGTGACGGTGGTTGTCTGCACCATCGCGCTTCTGGTGGGTTGTGCCATCTTTGCACCATCCAGTGTTTCTACCGGTGCTTTGGCCGGCAGCATTCCCTTTGCGGCCATCATTGCCATTGTGGGACTGGGGCAGCTTCTCGTAGTGCAGCAGGGCGGGTTTGATCTTTCGCTTGCCGGTGCCGTATCGCTTGCGGTTGTAACCTCCACCCATGAGGCGCATCAGGACAATGGCCTGTTGCTTTATGCGGTGATGCTGTCTGCGGTTTTTGCGATTGCGGCAGGCCTGGTCAACGGAATTTTCGTCGCCTATTTCCGTCTCAACGCCATCGTCACCACGATTGGCATGAATGCGCTTCTCTATGGCGGTGTATTTGCGATCTGTGGCGGCACACCCTCCATCACCACTGATTTGCTGGCAACGATTGCCAATGGCCAAGTGTTTGGCATTCCCACATCGGTTTATTTCGCCTTGGCAGCACTGGCGGCCGTCTCCTTCGTCCTCAAAAAAACCGTTGTCGGGCGTAGATTTGAAGTCATAGGCGCAAATCCACTAGCGGCCCAAGCGGTGGGGCTGCGTGTGCGTCGCCATCAATTGATGGCTTATGTCTGGGCGCAATTGCTCTATTGCCTGGCAGGCATCCTCATTGGTGGCATCACGAGGGAACCAACGGCATTTCAGGGCGACTCCCTCTTGCTGCCTTCGGTGGCCGTGGTTGTCTTGGGAGGAACCTCTTTGTTGGGCGGCCGTGGGTACCCCATCTCCACTGTCATCGCCGCCTTCTTTCTGAACCAGTTGAGCCAATTCGCACTCGCGGTAGGAGTGCCGTATTCGGCCCAGACCATCATCCAGGCTTTGGCCTTGGGTTTTGGCATTGGTGTTTACTCGATCAGTTGGTCGGTGAACGCATTCAAACAAATCAAGCTACCGAAAATGGAGGAAAAAAAATGAAGTCGAATTTGATGAAAGCACTGACAGCGGCTGTCGCCGTTGCCGGATTGGCGGTTGGCGCCGCAAGCCTTGCACAGGCTGATGCGCCTTCCTGGTGTGGCCCCAAGAAGGCCACCATCGCCTTGCTAGACGGCTATGGTGGCAATTCCTGGCGTCAGGTGACGACAGCATCCGCCAAGCAGACGGTTTCGCTTTGCCCCAGCATCACGAAGTACGAATATGCTGATGGCAACGGCGACCTGAACAAGTCGATCTCGGACATCAAGGGCATGGCGGCCAAGGGCGTCGACGCACTTGTTGTGTTCGGTGACGCCGGCCCCGCGGTTCTGCCTGCCATCAAGAGCGTGTTCAAGTCTGGTAAAGTCATTGTGCCTTACCGCGTTGAAGTCGGCGGCAAGGAAGGCGAAGATTATACCAAGTTCGTCGGCGCTTCCTTTGTTGACGATGGCGTGTCATGGGGCAACTTTATCAAGAGTATCCTGCCGAGTGGCGGCAACATGCTGTTCCTGTCGGGCCCTGCCGGCAACAGCCAGGGCCTGGATGAACTGAAGGGACTGAAACAGGTGCTGGGACCAGAATACAAGTTCCTCAATCCTGAGCCCTTTGACGTCACCAACTGGGATCCGGCCCTGACCCAAAAGGTGCTGACGGCCGAAATTGCCAAGAACGACAAAATCGACGTCATCATCTCGGATTTCGGTCCATCACTGGTCGGTGCTCTGCCGTTGTTCAACAAGTCCGGCCGCTCAATCCCGGCGCTGGCTACCTCAGACGGCAATTCGCTGGGCTGTTTCTGGACTGACAACCAGAACGACCAGAACAAGGACTTCAAGCTGTTCACCGTGGCCACCGGCAACGACAATGCCCGCCTCGCGGTAGAATGGGCTGTCGCCAAGGCAACCGGTGGCAAAGATCCTGACGAAGCTGTCTTCAAGGCTCCGAACTTTGAGAACTCGGTGACCGGCACGCCGAGCAAGGTGCAGTGCCGCAAGGACCTGCCGGGCGCCATCTACCTGTCCTCACAGCTTCCGGCTGACGATCAGGCCAAAGCCGTAGGCAAGTAGTTACCGAGAAATACACGCCCCGAATGTGGTTTAACATATTCGGGGCGTGAATCGCTTTCAGGGTTGGGGCTTTGGTTACACAAGACGTGAATAACGGTGAAGCGGCGGGTGTTGGCGCGGCGACCATAGAGTTGTCCAGCATCTCGAAGTTTTATGCAGGTGTACCCGCGTTGCGGGACGTCACACTTCAATTTTATTCCGGCGAAGTTCACGCCATCCTCGGCGAGAATGGCGCGGGCAAGTCCACGCTGATGAACGTGATCTCCGGCACCATCCAACCGGAGATCGGCGATATCATTTTCCAGGGCCAGAAAATCCCTCAAATGACGCCCGATCTGGCAAAGTCGTTGGGCATTGCCATTTCATTCCAGCACCCCGCCGTGCTTGAGGACCTTTCGGTTCTCGAAAATCTGCAGGTGGCGCTGCCAAAGCAAATCTTCGCCGAGACCAGCGCGCGAAACATTATGGATGCCGTGGGCCTCAACGTGCCGTTGCGCACCCGTATTGATGCGCTCACCATTGCCGAAAAGCATCTGCTCGAAATTGCCAAAGCACTTGCGATCAAGCCGAAGGTTCTGATCCTTGATGAGCCCACTGCGCCGCTGGACCTGGACGCAACCGACATGCTGTTTGGCCGGATTCGCGATGTGGTCCAGGCCGGCACCTCCGTGATCTATATTACCCACCGTCTTGCCGAGATCCGGCAGATCGCCCAACGTGTTTCAGTTCTGCGGGACGGAAAATATCGTGGCACCAGTCTGGTCAAGGACATCAGCGATACGGATCTTGTGTCTCTCATCGTGGGCCGGAAGTTGGGCACGGCTTTCCCAGAGAAACTGAATGCGCCCGCTGCAGGGGCCGCCTTCTCCGTGAATGGCCTGGTGGGTAAAGGTTTCAAAGGCATCTCTTTTGAATTAGGCCGCGGCGAAATTTTGGGTGTGGCAGGCGTGGCTGGAAACGGACAACCGGAGCTCATGCGGGGCCTTGCCGGGTTGCTGCCCGTGAATGGTGAGGTGAAGCTGCTCGGGCAGGTACTGCGGCCAGGCGAAATCCTGAGCAAGGTGGCCTTCATGCCTTCCGATCGCCACACGGAGGGGCTCGCTTCTGGCCTGACGGTTCGTGAGAATGCGTCCTTCTCGGCACTGCAGAAGTTCGCCACTTTCGGCGTAATGAATTGGGGGCGCGAATTTCAAAAGATTTTCGGAACCTTCAGTTCACTTTCAGTCAAGGCGCCCAGCATGGAAGCGCCGATCCTCTCGCTTTCTGGCGGCAACCAACAAAAGATTGTGATGGCGCGTGCCTTGCTGTCTGAGCCGAAGTTGATTGTGGCCGATGAACCCACACAGGGTGTGGACGTGGGGGCGCGTGCCGAAATCTACAAAATCCTGCGGGAAGTTTCGGCCGCCGGTACGCCGGTGATCATCAACTCGTCCGACGCGGTTGAGTTGGAGGGACTTTGTGACAGGGTGATCGTGCTGTCGCGCGGAAAGATGGTTGGAACCCTTGTCGGTGAGGAGGTTACGGAAGCCAACATCATCGCGGCAGCTGTCAGTGCCAGCCATCATGGCGAAGGCGGCTTGAAGAGTGCGAAGGCCACCGGCTGGAAGCATTTCGTGCAGACCGACAATGCGCCAGTGTTGCCACTTTTGCTGGTGATCGTGGGTCTGGCACTTTACGTCAACCAGTGGAACGAGAATTTCCTCAACCCGGGAAACATTGCCGACATGCTGACTCTCGCAGCGCAAGTCGGCTTCATTGCGCTTGGCCAGACCGTTGTCATGCTCATGGCCGGCATCGATTTGTCGGTTGGCCCGCTATGCGGTTTTCTTGTGGTCATCGCGTCCTTCTATGTAAATGACGATAAGTCGGCAGGAACCATCGCGATAGGATTCATTCTTATGGTATTCACTTCCGCCGCGGTGGGCCTTTTCAATGGCGCCTTGATCCGCTTTGCCAATTTCACCGCTATTGCGGCAACCATGGCGGTTTACATGGGTCTTCAGGGCGCCAGCTTTTTGCTGCGCGACCATCCGGACGGTTTTATCAACGGAACAGTCAGTGACTGGATTACCTGGAAACTTGGCCCCCTGCCTGTGTCGTTCATCATTCTGGCGCTGGTTGCCATATTGGGCGAATATGCGCTGCGCAAATCTTTGGTTGGTTGGAGGCTGAGAGCCGTAGGTTCAAGCGAAGAGTCGGCACGCCGCATCGGCATCAGGGTCAATCCAACATTTGTCATGGGGTATGTCCTGTGTTCGCTGCTCACGGCTTGTGGCGCGGTCCTGCTCATGGCTGAATGGGGCACTGGTGATCCCCGCCAAGGTGCGCCGCTGACACTTTCCAGCATTACGGCGGTTGTTCTGGGTGGTACATCCCTGCGCGGCGGTCGTGGCACCTTCATCGGCACCGTGCTGGGCGCCATTTTGCTGTCAGAAGTGCTGAAGGCCGTTGTGTTCCTGGATCTGACACAGACCTACCAATATGTCTTTCAGGGCGGGCTCGTCATTCTTGCAGCCCTGATCTATTCGGTGGTCCGGTCACGCGCCCAGGCCTGAGTTTCAATAGTAACCTGCCGTGCGCATGGCTGCATCAATGCGGTTCTGGCTGCGGGTGAGGGCCTTTTCGTCCGAGGCATCACCATTCAATGCAGCGAAGATTTCCTCACCCAGAATATCTTCGATAATGTGATATTCCCGCACCGGCGGGCGCTGCCAGGTTTGGATCTTGTTCTGTTTGGCCAAGCGGTCGACGAAGCTGACAATCGGTGTACTCGCCGAAGCTTCAGGATCAGCTGCCACGCTGAAACGCGGTGCAACCGGAATGCCATTTTTGACATGTTCCTTCATTGCAGCGGGGGAGGCCATCCACGAAATCGCTTCAAAGGCAAGGCGCGCCCGTTCAGGCGGAAGCGATGACGGAATTATGAGCAGGAATCCGCCAATGGGTGAAACGGTTCCGCCGCCAGGCCCATGCGGGTGCGGATAATAGGCAACCTTGCGCTTCACGGTGGAATGAATGTCATATTCAAAGCGGGCGGCGCGCATTGTCCAACAGTAGATCATGGCCGCGTTGCCGATCATGAAATACTGCAGCGCCATGTTCCAATCGATGGAGAGAATATCCGGAGGCGAATAGGCCAGCAGTTGCCTCATGAATTTGAGCGTTTCGCGGCCTTGCTCGCTGAGAATGCGGGGTCGCATGGCTTCGCCAGACAACTTGCTGTAGTCCAGATGTAACCGCGGGTGGGGTATGTTGATCACGGGGCTGCCGCAATCGCCCATGAAAAACATGAAGGAATGGGATATCGGCATGCCGCGTGCCGCGTTCCAGACCACGCCATGCATACCTCGCTTGGGATTATGCAGAGTTTTTGCGGCTGTGATGACTTTGTCAAAGGTCGTTGGTTGGCTCAGTCCCCGGTCTTCAAACAGATCCTTGCGAACCGAAAGGGCTTCGATGGTGCAATAGATCGGTACGCCGAACTGTGTGTGGTTCCAGTTTCCAGTGGACCAGATGTTAGGGTGGAAATCGAGCGGGTTGATGCTGCTTGATTTCAGGAACTGGGTAAGAGGCTGCACCGCGTCGTTGGCGACGCATTCTCCGAGCCAGGGCATATTGATGGCGATAACATCATATTTACTTTCCTTGCGCGCCATGTTGGCGAACATCTCGTTGCGCAAGTCAGACAGATTTAACAGTGTAAAATTCTTGCGGACGGAGAGCTTGCTCCGGAAGTCAGACCACATGTCGCGCATGCTGGCAAAGTAGTTGTCGTCGTGGAGGAGAAAGCGCAGGTCGTGCCCGGTCTGTTTATTCAGTTCCATGATCTCAAGTGGCGGAATGATCTGTCCCGCGAGATAGGAGCCACCGAAATAATAGTCCTCGGCATCGCTGCTGCCGCTGCGCAGGCCGAAGGTATCGCCAAGCACGCCTTTCACGCGCATCGCATATTCGGTGAAGCTGATCACCAACTTCCGGCTGGGTTCGATGAAGTGTGACTTCCCGGTGTTGCCGCGCCTGCGAAGCTGGATCTCGCCCTCTTCAATGAGACGGTGAAGCCGCCGCATGGCGCTGGCAAAGGGAATCCCTGACGCTGATGCCAGGGCAGACATGGTGACATTTTCACCCCTGAGGTGATTTTTCATCAGATAAAGTGTGATATTCCAACCTGCATCAGGCTCATTGGGCTTTAGCAGCTTGTCGTAAGGCGCGCGCAAACGTTCCAAGAACGTGATAATGCGTAGCAATTCATACTCGGTCATCGTCCTGACCTTCTGTTACACAGCCAGAATAGCGTGAAATCGGCATTTTCTCAAATTGAGAAAAAATTGTGGATCAATGCCTTCGACAGGTTGCGTAAGCTTCCTCAAAAACTTGTTTGTGAGGAAAATATCATGGCCGAGAAAATCTACGGCATGCATCACATCGGCATTACGGTGCCGGATATCGAGGAGGGGATTTCCTTCTTCAAGGCCGTGTTTGGTGCTGTCGACGTGTTTCGTACCGGCCCGTTCGACGTAGACGATCATTTTATGACCAGAAGGCTCGGCGCCAGGTCCGGCACTGCAATCCGCGATCTCGTTTTCCTCAAATGTGGTGCAGGAACGAGTGTGGAATTATTCGAATACAGCGGCGAGGACAATGAAGCGCGGCCGAAGCGCAACTCTGAAGTGGGAGGCACGCACTTGTGTTTCGAAGTTGAAGATGTTTTTGCCTCAGCCGACCGACTCCGAGCACAGGGCGTCGAGTTCCTGGATGGCCCCAACACCGTGACCGAGGGCCCGCTCGCAGGATTCAATTGGATATATTTTTACGCCCCTTGGGGTCAGTCACTCGAAATCGCCAGCTTTTCGTCTCTCGGCTATGAGAAAACGTCTCCGCATCGCTTATGGCGAGCAAAGACGTAAAAACGGCTTTGGCCGAGGAGAATTGCGGTTGGCTTAAACTTTGCCGAGGCGATTGATTGATATTGCTTAATGCTCTGTCATTTCAGGAACCTTGATCAAAGCCTGACGAGACGGTGCCGAAAAGATGGAGGGATAGGTTCATGGATGTACGCAACGCAAAGGTCGAGCCGACCATTGAACACGAGGGCACCTGCCTGACTTATTTCATGTTCCCGAAAGAATCCGTCCGCGAGGACACGATGGGATCCTATCTTGAATATGTCGCCGAATTCGAACTGAAGCCCGGGCGCCAGCCTGCATCCGCATTATCATGACTCGATGGAATTCTACCGCATCCTCGAAGGCGAGGCGGTCATCCAGATCGAGGACGAGCAGCGCCTGCTTACGCCGGGCGACCTCGTGCATATTCCGCGCAACGCGCGCCATTCGATCTGGCCAGCGCGCAAAGGCAAGAGCTTCCGTGCCTTCTCCTTCGCTGCGAGTTTCATGGGCGAGAATCCGCAGCCGATCAATTGCGAGCTGCCCGCACCGAAAACCGTGATCGCGGTGGAGTAGGGCGGTGCGTCTCAAGGGAAAAGTGGCTTTCATCACCGGTGGTGCCCGCGGCATCGGCCGGGCATCGGTTGAGCTCTTTGCGCGGGAAGGTGCGAAGGTCCATGTCGGTGATCTCGATTTTCCGACGCCGTTCGAGGGCAAGGGTATCGTGACCCACAAGCTTGACGTTACCAGTCCGGAACAATGGAAGGCGGTGATCGATGCAGTGATCAAGGCGGAAGGCCGGGTCGACATCCTGTTCAACAATGCCGGCACGGTGAAATCCTATGATGGCCTCGCCGAAATCAGCTTGGACGACTGGAACAGGGTGATCGCTATCAATCAGACCGGCCCTTTCCTCGGCATGCGCACGGTGATCCCGCACATGAAGAAGTCAGGCGGCGGCTCGATCATCAACACGTCCTCCATATGGGGCAAGGTGGGTGCGGCCGGTGTCTCGGCCTATACGGCCAGCAAGGCTGCCGTCTCGCATATGTCGAAGAATGCGGCGCTGACCTATGTGGGCGACAATATCCGCGTGAATTCGCTGCATCCTGGCATCATCGATACGCCGATGATTGCCGCGCAGGACAGAGCCATCACCGATGCCATTGTTGCCATCACGCCTATGAAGCGTTTGGGGCGGCCGGAAGAAATCGCCAATGGAGCGCTGTTTCTTGCCTCGGACGAGTCCAGTTACATGACCGGCGCCGAACTGGTCATCGACGGCGGATATACGGTTCCGTGATGAAAGCCCTTCGTTTCCACGCAGCGCGCGATTTGCGCATTGATGATGTTGCTTCCCCGCCAAGGCCGGGGCCGGGGGAAGTGCTCGTCAAGGTTTCGCTTTGCGGGATTTGCGGCTCGGACCTGCATGAATATACCGATGGTCCGCAACTGATTTCCACCACACCGCATCCCTTTACCAAGGCCAAGGCGCCGCAGATACTCGGTCACGAATTTTCGGGCCGTATTGAAGCTGTGGGAGAAAAGGTGACGCGCCTGAAAGCTGGCGACCGAATTTCAGCCGTGCCGCATCTCAACGTCCCGGGCGAATATTTCGCTCGCCGCAACCTCGGCCATGTCTCATCTGAAACCGCACTCGTGGGCTTCAGCTGGGCGTGGGGCGGCATGGGGGAATATGCCATTCTCCCACAAGAGAACTGCGTGCGCCTGCCTGATGGCGTGAGCGACCTGCAAGGCGCATTGGTTGAGCCGGCCTCGGTAGCGTTGAACGCCGTTGATTTGGCAAAGCTCGAGGCGGGATGCACGGTGCTGGTTGCGGGCGCGGGTCCCATCGGCAGTTTGGTGGCGCTGTGTGCGCTGGCAAGTGGCGCCTCTACTGTGGTGGTGGCAGATCCCAACGCGTTCCGCCGCAACTTTCTGGCTGATGTGTCGGGAATTCAGCCGAGCAGCGGCGCGCTGGACGAGTTGAAGTCGCTAGTCGCATCGCTGACAGAAGAAGGCCGGGGCTTTGATGCCGCGATCGAATGCGCGGGCCATGAAAAGGCGCTGGATGGCTGCATTGAAAGCGTGAAGCCCACGGGAACGGTCGTTCAGGTGGGCCTTTTCGTTAACGTGCCCCGCATCAATGCCTTCCGGATTTCGGAGAAGATGTTGCGCTATCAGGGCAGCTGGGGATTTCCGATCACCATCGGCCCGCGGGTCGTGGCATTGATCGAGGCTGGCCGTTTTCCAGTCGAGCGGATTGTCACCAACCGGGTGCCGTTAATGCAGGCCGTTGCTCGGGGTTTCGATCCATTGGTTACAGCTGGAAATAAGGATCTAAAAATTCTGGTTGAGATTTCGAACATAGTCGATCAATTCATTGGCCGTAGCGGCCAGGTGATTCTGAGTGTTACCTAAGTGAAAACAATCAAATTTTGCCGGTCGGCAGAATATCAAATTATCGTTTGATAAAGTTTGGTGAGCCCGGCGGGTTTCGAACCCACGACCCTCTGATTAAAAGTCAGATGCTCTACCACTGAGCTACGGGCCCACGGAGGCCTTGATGCAGGCCGAAAATTCGCGCGGACCATAGTTGTGCACCGCGTCATGGTCAAGGCCCGGCCGCCGTTAAGCACGTCATGAGCTTTGGACAAAATCTGCCACATTCGTAACCCACTGATGAGAATCAGTCCATAAAACAGGCTGTTCAATGGGTTGGGACGGATGAGCGAACTGGCGGTTATGGTTCTGGCGGCGGGCATGGGCACGCGGATGAAATCCGCCGTGCCCAAGGTGCTGCACAAAATTGCCGGGAGAAGCATGCTTTCCCATGTGCTGCATGCCGGGCAGGCACTGGGCTGCCAGCCGCTTTGTGGTGGTGCATGGGCCGGACATGGCTGCTGTCGAGAAAGAAGCCGCTGCGGTAGCTCCGGGAGTTCAATTTGCAGAACAGGCCAAGCGGCAGGGCACGGGTCATGCCGTTTCCATGGCGAAGGACGCGCTGGCTGAACACAAAGGCGCGGTGCTGGTGCTTTATGGCGATGTGCCGCTGATCAAGGCCGAAACGCTCAGAGAGCCTGCTGTCGAAGCTCGATGCCAAGCACAAGATGGCGGTGCTGGGTTTTGAGGCCGCTAATCCCAAGGGTTATGGAAGGCTGATCACCAAGGGCAAGGCCGTCATTGACATCCGCGAAGAACTGGATGCCACGCCGGCGCAACGCAAGATCAAGCTGTGCAACTCTGGCATTTTGGTCATCGACAACGCGCTGCTGTGGAAGATCATTCCACAACTCTCGAACAAAAACGCCAAGCACGAATATTACCTGACCGATCTTGTGAAGTTGGCGACCAAGGCCAAAACGCAGGTTGCGTTGGCTGTATGTCCCGAGAGCGAAGTGGCGGGCGTCAATGACCGCGTGCAGCTCGCGGCACTGGAGCGGCAATTCCAGCATGAAGCGCGCCGTGCCGCGATGCTGAATGGCGCAACACTGATTGATCCGGACACGGTGTATTTTTCAGCCGACACGAAGCTGGGCCAGGATGTCGTGATCGAGCCCAATGTCTATTTCGGACCTAGCGTCGTGGTGGGCGACAAGGTCGAAATCCTTGCCAACTCCCATATCGAAGGCACAACTATCGCCTCGGGTGCGCGGATCGGCCCCTTTGCGCGGCTGCGGCCGGGGGCAGAGATCGGCGAGAACGCGCATATCGGCAATTTCGTTGAAGTGAAAAACGGCAAGATCGGCAAGGGCGCCAAGGCCAATCATCTCACCTATATCGGCGATGCGAATGTTGGCGCGGGCAGCAACATTGGCGCGGGCACGATCACCTGCAACTATGATGGCTATGAGAAGCACCTCACTGACATTGGTGAGAATGTCTTTGTGGGCTCCAACACGTCGCTGGTGGCGCCGGTGAAGATCGGGGCAGGGGTGAACATCGCGGCATCGAGTGTTATCACGCGCGACATTCCCGAAGATGCGCTGGCGCTGACACGGCCGGAGTTGCAAATCAAAGAGGGTTGGGCGAAACGCTACCGTGCGGCGAAAGCGGCGGCCAAAGCCGCGAAGAAGAGAGGCTAGACTTCATGTGTGGCATTGTCGGCATTCTGGGCACCAAGCCCGTCGCCGTGGATATTGTCGAGGCGCTGCGGCGGCTGGAATACCGTGGCTATGACTCGGCTGGTGTCGCCACGCTCGAAGATGGCGAGATCAAGCGCCGGCGCGCGCCGGGCAAGCTGCGCAACCTCGAAGACAAGCTGCGCGAATCTCCGCTGAAGGGCACCAGTGGCATCGGCCACACACGCTGGGCCACGCATGGCGTACCCAATGAAACCAATGCCCACCCGCATATCGTGGGCGATGTGGTGATCGTGCACAATGGCATCATTGAGAACTTTGCCGAGCTGAAGGACGAGTTGATCACGGCTGGCGCGAAGTTCGAGACCCAGACCGACACCGAAGTTGTAGCCCAGTTGCTGGCGCGGGAACGTGCCAACGGCAAGCCACCCATCGAGGCGGTGCGCGCTGTGCTGAAGCGGCTGCGCGGTGCCTTCGCGCTGGCGATCATGTTCAAATCCGAAGATGACCTGCTGATCGGCGCGCGCAACGGGCCGCCGCTGGCTGTTGGCCATGGCAATGGCGAAATGTATCTCGGTTCCGATGCCATCGCACTTGCCCCCTTCACCAACCGCATCACTTATCTCGAAGATGGCGACTGGGTGGTGGTGACGCGCCGCTCGTTCCAGATTCTTGATGCGCAGAACCGGCTGGTGATCCGCCCGATCTCGTTCAGCCAGGCTTCGGCCATGCTGGTGGACAAGGGCAATCACCGCCATTTCATGGCCAAGGAAATCGAGGAGCAGCCGGAAGTCGTCGGCCACACGCTGGCGGAATATATCGACTTCGGAACCCGCACCGTGCGCGTGCCGGAAAAGCTGGCCTTTGATTTTGCCAAGCTCGACCGGATCTCGATCACGGCGTGCGGCACGGCCTTCTATGCCGGGCTTGCCGCCAAATACTGGTTCGAGAAGGTGGCGCGTCTTGCCGACCGAAGTCGATATCGCCTCTGAGTTCCGTTACCGCGAAGCGCCGCTCACCCAAAATGGCCTCGCCATTGTCGTTTCGCAATCGGGTGAGACGGCCGACACGCTGGCCGCACTGCGCTACTGCAAGGCGCAAGCCCAGCACACCATTGCCATCGTCAATGTTCCGGAATCGACCATCGCGCGCGAGAGCGAGATGGTGGTGCGCACCTTTGCCGGGCCCGAGATCGGTGTTGCCTCCACCAAGGCCTTCACCTGCCAGCTCGCAGCACTGGCCTGCCTCGCACTTGCTGGCCGGCAAGCTGCGCGGCACGCTGACGCCTGCCATGGAGAAAGAACTGGTGACGGCGCTGATCGAGGCACCGCGCCACATGACCACCGTGCTTCACGAGGAGAAGAACATTGCTGCCGTGGCGCAGGAAATCGCCAAGTCGCGCGATGTGCTGTTTCTCGGCCGCGGCCTCAATTATCCGCTGGCGCTGGAAGGCGCGCTCAAGCTCAAGGAAATTTCCTACATCCACGCCGAAGGCTATGCCGCGGGCGAGCTGAAGCACGGGCCGATTGCGCTGGTCGACGAGAATGTGCCGGTGATCGTGATTGCGCCGCGCGATGAGCTTTATGAAAAGACCATCTCCAACATGGAGGAGGTGGCGGCGCGCGGCGGCAAGATCGTGCTGATCACCGATGATACGGCGCACCAGCAGAACGCCCATAAGACTTTCCGGCACATCCATGTGCCGCATGCGCATGCCTTCATCAGCCCGCTGATCTATGCGATCCCGGTGCAGCTGCTGGCCTATCATGCCGCGGTGTTCATGGGCACGGATGTGGACCAGCCGCGCAACCTGGCGAAGAGTGTCACGGTCGAATGAGGAGGCTTGCCGTTTTCGCGCTTGCCGGCATCCTGCTGTCCTCAACGGCCTTCGCCGAAACACGCACCTATTGCGGCAAGCTGATGAGCGGCGGGCATCTGGTGCCGTCCGAGACCATTGTCATCCACGACGCCAAGGGCGGGCTAACCGGCGCTTACACATTTGTGGACCAAGGCCAGATCATTCATGGCACCCTGGCGCAGGCGGAAGCGAAGGGGCACGAGCGCTGGCGCTTCGTATGGACCGACGAGTATGGCTCCGGCCAGCTTGATGTGAAGTTCAATGCAAGTGAATCCGCCTTCACCGGCAAGTGGGGTGACGGAGCCGACAAGCCACATCTGCCATGGAACGGCAAGGCAGGCTCAGACTGCCTGGCGACACCTTCGACGTGAGAGGGGAGATCATGACAACTGCAGAATTTCTTGTTCTCACGGGCCGGGTCATCCTGGGCCTGTTTTTCGTCATTGCCGGCATCCGCAATGCGCTTCATTTCAGCGAACGCAAGGCGATGGCCACCAATTACGGCTGGACGCTGCCGGCGTCGGTGATGGCTTTGGGCTTCGCCAGTCAGCTCATCGGGGGACTTTCCGTTGCGCTCGGGATCTATCCAGCCTGGGGTGCTGTCGTGTTGATCCTGTTCCTCATCAGCGCAACCGTGCTCTATCACAATTTTCTGTTGTTTCAGGGTGATGAGAGATTGCCGCATCTCTATTTCACCCTCGTCAACATCGCGTTGTGCGGTTACTGCCTGACCATCATCGGCCTGTCGCTCGCGGCGCGGGCTTGATGCGCTCTTAGGGTCCCGTTGCGCTAGTGCGGCGCTGGGCCTTGGAAGAGCAGTTTTTTGCCGCGGCTCAGCTTGTAGAGGCCATCAGCAGCGGACGAGGCGGTAACCGCCCACCATCCATGTGGCCGGGCCGGGGCGGCGGATGCGTGGCGCGATGAGCGAGCCTCTTTCGGAGGGAATGTAGAGTTCGGCGCGTGTCTGGTCGGCGCCCATCGGGAAGACGACATAGGCGCCCGCCGTGTTGCTGCCTGCGGGCAGGGCATCCATGCGGTATCCCGCCTCGAAGGCGCGAATGCAGCGCCGCTGCACGATCGACCATTGGTAGCCCGCCGGGCCGATGCAGCCATGTGCGTCCGTAGCTGCCGCCGATGAGTTTGGTGGCGGCAGGTGCGGTGGTGGAGAGGAGGGCCAAAGCAAGTGCGGCGGAGAGAAGAGGTTTCATTTTCTCAATTTTTATCGAAAAATTGCGGGACCTATTTGAATAACGCAAGTTCGTATTCGTTCAAAAACTCGGCGGCGCCAAGCGCCTTAAAAACCGCATTTATTTCTCCTGCTTTGACTTGTCGACACATACTTGATTTCGCGGAAGCGGCGTTCGGCTCTGAAAGAGCAAATGTTGTTCCATACACAATTTTTCCCTTTTCAGTTGGATTGCTGATGAGTTCAACATTCATCGCGTTGTATCCGAAGCCTAGGCACACAATTGATCTGGAGTTTTCGATCAATTTCCCAATTTTTTCCTTGGTGTTTTCACCTACGGTTCCTTCAGTAAAAGTCTTAAGATTGCGTGCCATGGACAATAGGGTTTCATTTGTTTGCGGCGTTCCGAAGCTATGACTAACTGCGGCTCTGCCTGTAGGGAGTTCGCCTAGACTTCCATAGGGGTGTTCGATCTTTACCCGCTTCAAGGCGTCGAATGCTTGGTCGTCATTGAGGTGAAAATGATGTGCCGTTGCTCGAAGCAATGCATATTCAATACATCTGTCATAATTAAATGAAACAAATGATACGTCGTCATAAAGTCTAGGCGCATCCGATCTATGGTAACCAGCGAAATAGTGGCTGCAAAAGGTGCGCAACCAATTGTTTCCACCCCACGGCTGCTCTTGTATTGGAAGATGATTTTGGAGCTTCGGCAAATGCGTTGCCTCGGCAGCTGAGATTATTTGAGCTATTCCGAGTTTTGCGACAGTTACGAACAACTCGTCTTTTGAATAGGTATAAATGAGCTGATCGATTGATTTCGCTAAGCCGCGAATTTTTGACCTGATGAAAATAGCTTTTTCAAATAGGAGATTTGGGTCGACGCTTTGTTGGGCAGAGTAAGCGTTGGCCAACATTCTAAATGCATCAGGCCCGCGCCACACTCCAAATGTATCGCGTTCGAAATTAAAAAGCTCAGACAAAGCCCCTAGTAAGTCACTGCCTAGTGGAAAATGTAGTTCTTTGCTCGCGCCAGCACCGATGACAAATAGGGTCGGCTGGCGTAACATCTGCTACTCCGCCGCTTCCTTGCGGGCACGCTTCAGTACATCCTTCAGATAATGTCCGGTGTAGCTGCGCTTTTCGCGCGCCACCTCCTCCGGCGTGCCCACGGCCACGATCTCGCCACCGCCGTCGCCGCCTTCAGGGCCCATGTCGATGATCCAGTCCGCCGTCTTGATGACTTCGAGATTGTGCTCGATCACCACCATGGAATTGCCCTGATCGACCAGCTCATGCAGCACTTCGAGCAGTTTCTTCACGTCATGGAAGTGCAGGCCGGTGGTCGGCTCGTCCAATAGATAAAGTGTTCTGCCGGTGGCGCGCTTGCGACAGCTCCTTGGCCAGCTTGACGCGCTGCGCCTCGCCGCCCGACAGCGTGGTGGCCTGCTGGCCGACCTTGATGTAGCCCAAGCCCAACGCGTTCCAGCGTTTCCATCTTGTCGCGCACGCTGGGCACGGCGCGGAAGAATTCGGCGGCTTCCGACACTGTCATTTCCAGCACGTCGGCGATTGACTTGTCCTTGAATTTCACCTCGAGGGTTTCGCGGTTGTAGCGGTGGCCCTTGCATTCATCGCAGGTGACATAGACATCGGGCAGGAAGTGCATCTCGATCTTGATGACGCCATCGCCCTGGCAGGTTTCGCAGCGGCCGCCCTTGACGTTGAAGGAGAAGCGGCCCGCCTCATAGCCGCGGGCCTTGGCTTCGGGGAGGCCGGCGAACCAGTCACGGATATGGGTGAAGGCGCCGGTGTAGGTGGCCGGGTTGGAGCGCGGCGTGCGGCCGATGGGCGACTGGTCGATGTCGATGATCTTGTCGAGATATTCGGTGCCGGTGATGCTGTCATGGGCCAGCGGCGCCTCGCGCGTGCCCATCAGCTTGCGGGCCAGCGCGCGGTACATGGTGTCGACCACCAGCGTGGACTTGCCGCCGCCGGATACGCCCGTGACACAGGTGAACACGCCGAGCGGAATTTCCGCGGTGACGTTCTTCAGATTGTTGGCGCGCGCACCCTTGACGCGTGACCTTGCGCTTGGGATCGATCTTCCGGCGCTCGCGCGGCACGGGCACCTGCTGGAAGCCGGTGAGATATTGGCCGGTGATCGAGTTCTGGTTGGCCATGATCTGCGAGGGCGTGCCCTCGGCCACGATGCGCCCGCCATTGACGCCAGCGCCGGGGCCGATGTCGAGCACATAATCGGCGAGGCGGATGGCATCCTCATCATGCTCAACCACGATGACGGTGTTGCCGAGATCGCGCAGGCGGGTGAGGGTTTGCAGCAGGCGCGCATTGTCGCGCTGGTGCAGGCCGATGGACGGTTCGTCCAGCACATAGAGCACGCCGGTGAGGCCGGAGCCGATCTGTGAGGCCAGGCGGATGCGCTGGCTTTCGCCGCCCGACAGCGTGCCGGAGATGCGGCTGAGCGAGAGATAATCCAGACCCACATCGACGAGGAACTTCAGGCGGTCACGGATTTCCTTGAGAATGCGGACGGCGATCTCGTTCTGCTTCGACGGTGAGCTTGGCCGAGAGTTCGCCGAACCAGTGGTCCGCCTGGCGGATCGAAAAATCGGAGACTTGGCCGATGTGCAGCTTGTCGATCTTGATCGCCAGCGTTTGCGGCTTGAGGCGGTAGCCATTGCAGGCGGCGCATTTGTGGTCGGACTGATACTGCGCCAGTTCCTCGCGCATCCATTCGCTGTCGGTTTCGCGCCAGCGCCGCTCGATGTTGCCGATCACGCCTTCGAAGGACTTCTTGTTCTTGTAGGTGCGCAGGCCGTCATCATAGGTGAAGGTGACTTCCTCATCGCCGGTGCCGTTCAGAATGGCGTCGCGGACTTTCTTGGGCAGGTCCTTCCATGGCGTGGTCATGGAGAACTTGAAGTGCTTGGCCAGGGCCTCGAGCGTCTGGGTGTAATAGGGCGAGGTGGCGCCGGTCTTGGCCCAGGGGGCGATGGCGCCTTCGCGCAATGACAGCGTGGGATCGGGCACGACCAGTTCCGGTTCGAACTTCAGCTCGGTGCCGAGGCCATCACAGGTGGGGCAGGCACCAAAGGGATTGTTGAACGAAAAGATGCGCGGTTCGATCTCGTCAATGGTGAAGCCGGAGACCGGGCAGGCGAAGCGCTGCGAGAAGATGATGCGCTCATGGGTTTCATTGGCGGACTTGTTGGCGCTGTCTTCCTGGGTCTGTGACGGCGGCAGCGGCTTGTCGGCGAATTCGGCCACCGCGAGGCCATCGGCCAGCTTGAGCGCGGTTTCGAAACGAGTCGGCGAGGCGCGTGGCGAGATCGGGCTTCACCACGATACGGTCCACCACCACGTCAATGTCGTGCTTGTATTTCTTGTCGAGCGCGGGGACGGCATCGATCTCGTAGAAGGTGCCGTCCACCTTGACGCGCTGGAAGCCCTTCTTCTGGTATTCGGCGAATTCCTTGCGGTATTCGCCCTTGCGGCCGCGCACCACAGGGGCGAGCAGGAACAGGCGCGTGCCTTCGGGCAGCGCCAGCGTGCGGTCGACCATCTGTGTCACCGACTGCGCCTCGATGGGAAGGCCGGTGGCCGGAGAATAGGGAATGCCGATGCGCGCAAAGAGCAGGCGCAGATAGTCATAGATTTCGGTGACGGTGCCAACCGTCGAACGCGGGTTGCGGCTTGTGGTCTTCTGCTCGATGGAGATGGCCGGGGAGAGACCGTCGATCTGGTCGACATCCGGCTTCTGCATCATTTCGAGGAACTGGCGGGCGTAGGCGCTGAGTGATTCCACATAGCGGCGCTGGCCCTCGGCATAGATGGTGTCGAAGGCGAGCGACGACTTGCCCGAACCCGAAAGCCCGGTGAAGACGATCAGCTTGTCGCGCGGCAGTTCAACGGAAATGTTCTTCAGGTTGTGCTCGCGCGCACCCTGAATCGTGATCGACTTTGTGGACATGAGGCCTGACTAGAATAAAAGGTGAACAACTGCAAGCCGGACATCTTGCCAGCACAGGTGTCATAGGTGTGTCAGCAGTGCCGGGTTTTCAACAGCTGCTTGTGCAGGCTACCAATGACAGCTGCGCGGGCTTGGCGCGCCAACCTGCTGGCCAGCTTCGTTGTAGCCGCCGCCACCGTTGCAGGTGAGAACGCCAAACGGCGTCCTGGCACTGGCAGTCTGGCCCTTCCTGATTTTTCCGTGGGGCCAGATCTTGTATAGAGTATTTCACGGCGTCGGGTGGTGTACTGGCCAAAGATGTTCCTACGCCGCAGGAAAAAATCATCGCTAGAACAACCATACCAGTTTTCATGCCACCAGCCCCGTCTTCAGGTGACAATTATCGCTCCGTGATTTCCGCCAAGTCCAATGAAACGATGTTTAGCTTTCGGATCAGGACTGCAGCACGGCGCCGACCGGGATAATCTGGTTCTGCCCGTAGCCGTTGAAGTGCGTGATTGTGGACAGGCCGTAGGCACCGGCGACGCCGAATTCGATGAAGTCGCCGTCGCGTATGTCAGCAGGAAGGTCGAGGCGGTGCGGCAGAACATCCATGGGATCGCAGGTGGGGCCGAACACCTTCCAGCTTTTCACTGGGCCGGACAGGAACTGACCATTGCGGATAACGCGCACCGGGGGCTTCAGCTCGGGCACCTGCCAGTATTCCATCAGGCCGCCATAGACGCCGTCATTGATGAAGATGTCATCGCCGTCGGAGCAGACGAGCTTGATGCAAGTGAGCAGCGACATGCAGGTGGCGACAAGGCCACGGCCGGGTTCGCACTCCAGCTCCGGTAGCGGCAACCCGGCGAAGTGCTGGTCGCGGGCAATCTCGATCACGCGGAAATAGACCTCGGGCTCTGGCGCCTTGGAGAATTCATAGTCGGCGGGGAAGCCGCCGCCGACATTGAGACGGTGGATTTCAACGCTTGCCTGTTTGGCGATGCGCGCGGCGGCCTCGATGTGGCGGGCATAGGTTTGAGGGTCTTTCGCCTGCGAGCCGGGGTGGAAGGTCAGCATGGGAATGAAGCCATGGGCCTTCACCTTTTTCAGCAATTCGATTGCGATGTGGTCGGGCGCGCCAAACTTGGTCGAGAAATCATGGGCTGAGGCGCCACGGTCGCGCGGAAGGACAAAGCGCACGGCAATTTCAATGTTCCGGTCATCGCCGACGACGCTCGCGACCTTCGCCAGTTCCTCGCGGGCATCGACCACAAAACGCCGCACACCGAATTCCTTGTAGGCGCGCGTGATCTCGCGCAGTGACTTGACCGGGTTGTGATAGTGGATGTGGCCCTTGCGCTGAATGGAATGGACGAGTTCGATTTCTGGCACGGAAGCCACGTCCCAGGCGGAAACGCCCGCATGGCGCCAACGTCGGAAATGACTTCGCGCGACGGATTTGATTTCACCGCAAAGCTGACTTCGCCCTTGAAGCCATTCAGAAATGTACGGGCGCGCTTTTCCAAGGCGGCGGCAGAGAAGCAGAACACCGGGGTTTCACCATCAAGAGACAAGGACAGTTCGGCAGCATCGCGGGGCAGGTTTTCGGCTTTGCCGAGGGTGGCGGTGGCGGACATGGCTTGGCTCCTGTTGTCTCGGTCACTCTAATCTCAAGATTCGGTGACGGCTACGAGACGTCGAAGTGTTGCTCAAGCGTCCCTCAGCCGTCATAATGACGGCGGACCCTGCAAAATGACGAAATTGGCACTGACAGACAAAGACCATGACCTTCTCCACCTGCTCAAGGCCAATGGGCGGGCGCCGGTATCGACGCTGGCCAAGAAGCTCGGCCTCTCGCGCACCACGGTGCAGGACCGCATCAGGCGGCTGGAACAACAAGGTGTGATTGCGGGTTATGGCGTACGGCTTGCCGAAAGAGCGCAGCCGCAGAGTTTTGCGGCTTGGGTCTCAGTTGCTGTAGAACCCCGGCAGCAGCTCGCTGTCTCGAAACTTCTGTCGCGGCTTCCGGAGATTGAGCTTTTGCAGGCGGTTTCGGGCAAAATAGACTTCATTGCGTTGATGCGGACACCGACGGCAGAAGAGATGGATGCCGTCCTGGATAAGATCGCGGAGCTTGCCGGTGTGAAAGGCGTTGAAACTGCGGTCATTTTGTCGACAAAACTAGACCGGAGAAGCGTGTGAGAATCGTAACTTTGAGAGGATCCATGAAAAGACTGTTTGCCTGCCTGCTTCTGGTGATTGTGCTGCCAACTTTGGCGCTGGCCGAAGACAAGCAACTGCCCAGTGACCAGAGCCAGATGAAACTGTCATTCGCACCTCTTGTGAAGCGCACAGCACCGGCAGTGGTCAATGTCTATGCAAAGACCGTACAGCGTGTGCAGGGTGCGGGCGGGCCTTTTGATGATCCGTTTTTCCAACGTTTCTTTGGCATGGGCCAGGGCCAGCCGCGGGAACGTGTGGCCAATTCGCTGGGCTCCGGTGTGATCGTTGACAGCAAGGGCACCATCGTCACCAACAATCACGTTGTTGCGGGTGCCACGGACATTCGCGTGGCCCTTGCCGATAAACGCGAATTCCCGGCGAAGCTGGTGCTCGCGGACGATAAAACCGATCTCGCCGTTCTGCGTATTGATGTTGGCGATGAGAAACTTCCGGTTCTCGCGATGGGCGATTCCGACGGGCTTGAAGTGGGAGATCTCGTGCTCGCCATCGGCAATCCGTTCGGCGTGGGGCAGACGGTGACGAGTGGCATCGTTTCGGCACTTGCGCGCACCGATGTGGGCGGTTCCGACTATCAGTCTTTCATCCAGACCGATGCGGCGATCAATCCCGGCAATTCGGGTGGTGCGCTCGTCAACATGAAGGGCGAACTCGTCGGCATCAATTCGATGATCTATTCGCGCTCGGGCGGCTCGATTGGCCTTGGCTTTTCGATTCCGTCCAATCTCGTTTCGACGGTGGTGCAATCGGCAGAGACCGGCAAGAAGATCGTGCGGCCCTGGATGGGCGGCGAATTCCAGAACGTCACACAGGACATCGCCGAAGCACTGGGCCTTGCACGGCCCGAGGGTGTCCTGGTCGTCACGCTCAATGATCTGAGCCCGCTGGCCAAGGCGGGGCTGAAGACAGGTGATGTGATACTCGGCTTTGACGGCAAGACGATCGATAATGCACAGGAATTGAACTACCTGATTGGCGTCTCGAAAATCGGCGATGCCAAGCTCATTGAATACCGCCGTGGCAGTGACACGCAACAGGTTTCGGTGACGTTGATCTCTGCACCCGCGGGCGCTGATGTGGAGGAAGCCACCATCGCCGGACAATCTCCGATGACCGGGCTTGTTGTCACCAATCTTTCGCCAGCGGTGGCGCAAGACCTTAACCTCGGAAATGCCAACGGCGCCAAGGCCGTGGTGGTGAAAGACGTAAAGCAGGGACCGGCCCAGCAGTTCTTTGCCAAGGGCGACATCATCGCCAATGTAAATGGTGTCGTCATCGACTCCGTGGAGACATTGAAGAAGGTGTTGAGCAAGCCGTCGCGCACCTGGTCCATTGGTCTGCAGCGAGGCGGACAGCAGCTGTTCATCAGGCTTGGCTGATGAACAACCTGTTCGAAGCCGCAGGCCTCGACAAGGAAGGTCCGCGGCCCTTGGCCGACAGGCTGCGGCCATCGCGGCTTTCGGACGTTGTCGGACAGGATCATATCGTCGGGCCCGAAGGCAGCCTGACAAAAATGCTGGCGGCGGGACGCATTCCATCAATCATCCTGTGGGGGCCGCCGGGTACGGGCAAGACGACCATCGCGCGCTTGCTGGCGGGCGAGACGGGTCTCGCCTTCGAACAGATGTCGGCGATCTTTTCCGGCGTCGCTGACCTCAAGAAAGCATTCGATCAGGCTCGTATGCGGCGCATGAATGGCAGGGGTACGCTGCTGTTCGTCGACGAAATCCACCGCTTCAACAAGGCGCAGCAGGATTCGTTTTTGCCGTTTGTCGAGGATGGCACCATTACGCTCGTTGGGGCGACGACGGAAAATCCGAGCTTCGAGTTGAATGGCGCGCTTCTTTCGCGCGCGCAAGTGCTGGTGCTGAACCGGTTGACCGATGAGGCGCTCGATGGCCTGCTGACGCGCGCTGCTTTTTTTGAGAAGCGCAGCGTACCGCTTGATGCTGACGCGCGCTCGGCGCTGGTGAAACTGGCCGATGGAGATGGACGTTATTTCCTCAATCTCGTCGAGGAAGTGCTGGCGAGTGTGCCGGAAAGTTCAACGTCGATTGGTACTGAGGCGCTGAGCAAGATCATCTCCAAGCGCCTGCCGCTTTATGACAAGGCATCGGACGGGCATTACAATCTGATTTCGGCGCTGCATAAGTCGGTGCGCGGCTCTGATCCGGATGCAGCGTTGTATTATCTGGCGCGCATGCTGGCTGCGGGGGAAGATCCCATGTTCCTTGCGCGCCGCATTGTGCGCATGGCGATTGAAGATGTGGGATTGGCCGATCCCGAAGCGGTGCATCAGGCTCTTGCGGCAAAAGATGTTTATGATTTTCTGGGTTCGCCGGAGGGTGAACTCGCGCTGGCGCAGGCCGTAATATACATTGCCACTGCGCCCAAATCGAATGCGGGGAATCAAGCCTACTCTGCCGCTATGGCAGCGGCGCGAGAAACAGGTTCGCTTTCCCCGCCCAAGATCATCCTCAACGCGCCGACCAAAATGATGAAGCAGCAGGAATATGGCGCAGGCTATCTCTATGACCATGACCAGCCTGATGCGTTCTCGGGCCAAGACTATTTCCCGGAGCAGATGGGCCGGAGGCAATTCTATCACCCTGTCGAGCGCGGCTTTGAACGGGAAATTCAGAAGCGCCTCGATTATTGGTCCAAGCTGCGCCAGGGCCGCAATGAGAAATAACAGAGGATGGAGCCAATGAAACTGATCTTTGCTGCTGTGCTGATTGTGTCTTCCTTAACATCTCCAGCCATCGCCGAAGACAAGATCGACGGCACGTTTTCGATCAATGAAGACAAGAGCTTTTCGTTCGCAGTTGAAGGCGCGGCAGCGAAGGCGCTCTACAACGGGATGAAGGGCAAGGCGGTGCGCGAAGAATGCACTGGAGGTTTGGAAAAGACGGACGGAAGCGGGCTGCATTGCATCAAGGGTGATGACGGCAGATATGACTGCGACTTTGGCTATAACTTCAAGGCTCATGCTTTTGACGGCAGTGGGCAAGACTGCTGAACGGGCCGGATCTCCTCCGGCCCGATGAGTGGGTCAGGCCTTGCGGCTGTCGTCGATGCTGTAGGCGCCGGGACCGGCGGCGGCCAAGAACAGGAAGATAAAGCAGAACAGGATGGCTGCCTCACCGCCATTGCCGACTGGCCAGAAAGTTTTCGGAAAATGCGCCATGAAGTAGGCAATGGCCATTTCGCCAGCCAGCAGGAAGGCTGCCCAGCGGGTGAGGAAGCCAACGGTGACGAGAATGCCACCTACCACTTCGAGGACAGCTGCCAACATCAGAAGTGGCGGCAAGCTTTCCATGCCAGAGGCCTGCGGAAAGCCGAACAGTTTTACGGTGCCGTGCTCGACAAAGAGCAGGCCCGTCACCACGCGCAGCAGAGCCTGCAGCGCCGGGGTCCAAGATGCGGGGATGATTCCATTCAACATTCACGATTCCTTTGTTTCAATGACTTAACAACTGATATGTAACTTAATAAATTACATATAGCAAGAGGCACATTCCTCTTTTCAAAATTGGAACGGCTCTGTATAGCGCGACCCAACCAAACAGCCCGCCAAGGGGTGTAGCCGCTACAGGCGGGCGTGGTGAAATTGGCAGACACGCAGGATTTAGGTTCCTGTGGGGAAACCCGTGGGGGTTCAAGTCCCTCCGCCCGCACCATACGCCAACTTGTGGCAAGATTTTGAGTGAGAGAGAACATGCAAGTTACTGAGACGCTGAATTCCGGCCTGAAGCGTGAATTCAAGGTGGTGGTCAATGCAGCCGAGTTGAACAAGGACCTAGACGCCAAGCTGAAGGATATTTCCGGCCGCGCCCAGATCAAAGGCTTCCGCCCCGGCAAGGTGCCCGTGTCGCATCTCAAGAACATTTACGGCAAGTCGGCCATGGCTGAGGTGATCCAGACCACCGTCGACAGCCAGTCGCGCCAGGTGTTCGTGGACCGTAATCTCAAGCCAGCTTATCAACCCGAAGTAAAGCTGCCGGAAGACGAAAACGAAGTGAATGCCGTGATGGAAGGCAAGGCCGACCTCGCTTTCACCGTGGCTTCGGAAGTTGTGCCCGATTTCGAAGTAAAAGATTTTTCAGGCCTTGACCTTACCAAATATGTGGTTGAGCCGAACGACACTAACATCAATGAATCGCTGAAGAGCCTGACTGAGCAGTACAAGAGCTTCGAAGCGAAGGGCGAGGCTGCGGCTGCCGAGAAAGGCGACCGTGCTACCATCGATTTCGTCGGCTCGATTGACGGCGTCGAGTTCGACGGAGGCAAAGGCGACGATATTCCGCTGGAAATCGGTTCCAACCAGTTCATCCCAGGCTTCGAAGACCAGCTTATCGGAAGCAAGGCTGGCGACAGCGTCACGATCAACGTGACCTTCCCAGCTGATTATGGTGCTGCCACGTTGGCCGGCAAGGCCGCTACCTTTGCCGTGAAGGTGAAGGGCGTCGAAAAGCCCGCCACAACTGCAGTTGATGATGAGTTTGCCAAGAAGATCGGGTTTGAAGACCTGGGCAAGCTCAAGGAGATGGTGAAGTCTGGGCTTGAGCGTGAGTTTGGACAGATGACCAACATGAAGCTCGAAACGTGACGTTCTCGATGCCATGGACAAGCAGTATTCCTTTGATCTGCCCCAGAGGCTGGTGGATGGCGAGTTTGAAACCATCTGGGGGGCGCTGACCCGCGAGATGCAGAATGCCAACAAGACCTTTGCCGATGAAAACACCACGGAAGAGAAGGCGCGTGAAGAGTACCGCAAGATCTCCGAACGCCGCGTGCGTCTCGGTCTTGTGCTCGGCACTATCGGCGAAAAAGAGGGCGTCCAGATAAACGAGCAGGAACTGCAGCAGGCCTTGATCGCCCGTGCGCGCCAGTTCCCAGGCCAGGAAAAGCAGGTTTTCGACTTTTACCGCAAGAATTCGAATGCGCTTCTGGAATTGCGCGGCCCGATCTTCGAACAGAAGGTTGTCGACCTCATCGTATCCAAGGCCAAAGTGACCGACAAGCCGACGGGCCGCGATGATCTCAAGAAGATGGTCGAGGAAGACACAGAAATGGCCTGATTTCGCGGCAGAGCTTAATTCCAGGGCGGGCTTGAGAAGTCCGCCCTTTTGTTTTTCGGTGCGTTCTAGGCTAGCTCTCGCAATATTTCATGTTGGTTACAAAGGGTGATCAGGCTAAAACCGAGTCACGAATTTGGCTATTGACCGATCTGCGAGGATTATTGGGATGAGTGAACCGGCAGGAACCTTGACGTTTAGCGACCGCTACCGTGAATGGCGGCGGCATGCCGTCTACCGCGCAGGGGAAAAATTTACCCGGGCCGTGACGGTGTTTTTCAGCAAGCAAAGCCTTGTCGAAGACAAGCCATTTTTACCCAACAAGGACTTTCCCTTCCTGGCGATGTTCACCGACAACTGGGAAAAGATCCGCGATGAAGTGGCGGTGATCCTCAAGAACCGAGAGGATATTCCGGCCTTCCAGCAGGTATCGCCGGACCAGCATTTCATTGCCACGGGCACCAACTGGCGCACCTTCTTTCTCTATGGCTTCGGGCAACAGCTGAAGAAGAACTGTGCACAGGCCCCATTCACCACGTCGTTACTCGAGAAGGTGCCCAATATCGAGATTTCATGGTTCTCGATCCTGTCGCCCGGCTATCACATTCCGCCACACAGGGGCGTCACCAAAGGCATCTTGCGCGTGCATCTCGGCCTGATCATTCCGAAGGAACAGAAGCAGTGCCGGATCCGTGTTGATAACCAGATCCAGCATTGGGAGCCGGGCAAGATTTTCGTTCTTGATGACACCTTCGAACATGAGGTGTGGAATGATACCGAAGACGAGCGCGTAATCCTGATTTTCGACTTTGACCGTCCGATGCGCCTGCCAGGCCGGTTGCTGCTGCGGTTTTTCATCTGGATCATGAAATTCACGGCTTTCTACCAGGAACCGAAGAAGAACCTCGAATCTTTCGAGGATCGTTTCGAGGCCGCCACACGCCGCAACAACGAGAACATGGAAAAGCTGGCTGATGCCGCCCAGGCTGCGCGGAACAAGACGGTACATTGAAGACTTCCAAGCCGATCTGGTGCCAATCTGGCGTGAAATTTCTGGGCCCCCTTTCATCCGGGGGCGCGGACCCCTATTTATGGTTCGGAGCTAACTGAATCACAAAAAGAGACATCAATGCACGACCCATTTAACCAAGGCCCTACCGCGAGTTTCTGGCCTTCCGTCATCCAGCAGGAAAGCCGGGGCGAGCGCGTTTACGATCTGCCCTCACGCCTGCTGCGCGAGCGCATCATTTTCATCAACAGTGCCATCGACGATCAGGTGTCTGCCTCGATCTGCATGCAACTGCTGTTCCTTGAAGCCGAGAACCCCAAGAAGGAAATCTCGATCTACATCAATTCGCCAGGTGGCGTGGTTACGGCCGGCCTTGCCATCTATGACACCATGCAGTTCATAAAGCCCGCAATCTCCTGCACCGTGATGGGGCAGGCTGCTTCCATGGGTTCTTTGCTGCTTTGCGCCGGCCACAAGGACATGCGCTTCGGCCTTCCCCATGCCACAGTGATGGTCCACCAACCTTCCGGTGGATTCCAGGGCCAGGTTTCCGACATCCTGATTCATGCCCGGAACGTGGAACAGCTCAGAAAACGGCTCAATGAAATCTACGTGAAGCATACGGGCCGCAGCTACAAGGAAATCGAAGATGCTCTTGAGCGCGACAACTTCATGACGGCCGAACAGGCGCGTGATTTTGGGCTGATCGACAAGGTGCTCGAGAAGCGCCCAGAGGCGAGCGAATCCAAGTAGTTACAGGCTATCCATCTGCTTAAGGTTAAGCTTGATTCAGGCTATCCGAAGCAGGCAATATAGTGGCATGCAAGATTTGCTTAACTGACTGGGTGCAAGCTGGATTCGACTCAGTGAAGTGCGGTAGTGTTGTATCCTTTGGGGTGAAAATCCCGCGTTTCGAAAGTGAGGTATAGATGAGCAAGAGCGCGACGTCCGACAGCAAGAATACGCTGTACTGCTCATTCTGCGGCAAAAGCCAGCATGAAGTACGCAAGCTGATCGCCGGACCGACCGTTTTCATCTGTGATGAATGCGTTGAACTCTGCATGGACATCATCCGTGAAGAGAATAAGTCGTCCCTGACCAAATCCAAAGATGGCGTTCCCACGCCGCATGAAATCCGCAAGGTTCTCGATGACTATGTCATTGGCCAGGACCATGCCAAGCGCGTGCTCTCGGTGGCCGTGCACAACCATTACAAACGCCTGAACCACGGCTCGAAGAATACGGGCGATGTGGAGCTGGCGAAGTCGAACATCCTGCTCGTCGGCCCCACGGGTTCGGGCAAAACGCTGCTGGCACAAACGCTGGCGCGCATCCTCGATGTGCCTTTCACCATGGCTGATGCCACGACGCTGACCGAAGCAGGCTATGTTGGCGAAGATGTCGAGAACATCATTTTGAAGCTGCTGCAGTCTGCCGACTACAACGTCGAGAAGGCACAGCGCGGCATCGTTTATATTGACGAAATTGATAAGATCAGCCGCAAGTCTGACAACCCTTCAATCACCCGGGACGTGTCGGGCGAAGGCGTGCAGCAGGCTTTGCTGAAGATCATGGAAGGAACTGTAGCCTCGGTTCCTCCACAGGGTGGCCGCAAGCATCCGCAGCAGGAATTCCTGCAGGTCGATACCTCGAACATCCTGTTCATCTGTGGCGGCGCGTTTGCGGGCCTTGAGCGCATTATCTCCCAGCGCTCAAAGGGCACAGGCATCGGCTTCAGCGCCAACGTGCGCGCACCCGATGACCGTCGCGCTGGCGCTGTGCTGCGCGAGCTGGAACCAGAAGATCTGCTGCGTTTCGGTCTGATCCCAGAATTCGTTGGCCGCTTGCCGGTGGTCGCTACGCTTGAAGACCTCGATGAAGTCGCTCTGGTACAGATTCTCGCCGAGCCGAAGAATGCTTTGGTGAAGCAGTATCAGCGTCTGTTCGAGATGGAGGGTGTGAAGCTCACCATTCCGGAAGACAGCCTGAAGGCCATTGCCAAGAAGGCCATCGAACGCAAGACCGGCGCGCGTGGATTGCGCTCCATCATGGAAGGCATTCTGCTCGACACGATGTATGATTTGCCTGGGATGTCTGGCGTTGAAGAGGTGGTGATTTCGAAGGAAGTTGTCACCGGCGATGCCAAGCCGCTACTGATTTATGCCGACCGTGAAAAGTCCGGCATCGCGAAAGCAGTTCCCGCTTCGGCCTGAGAAGCGGGACTTGAAAGAGATGGGCTCCGTGGCCACATCTTTCTCAACAAAAGCGGACCTGCTTGCCAGATTTGGGGCAGGAATCCCGCGGAAGGAATGAACATGACAAAGACATCTGCCAAGAACGAAGTCCTGCCGGTTTTGCCGCTGCGGGACATCGTTGTATTTCCGCACATGGTGGTGCCGCTTTTCGTGGGCCGCCAGAAGTCGATTGCCGCCCTTGAAGAAGTAATGCGCGAGGACAAACGCATTCTGCTCGTGGCTCAGCGCAATGCCGGCGACGATGAACCGACGGCTGACACGATTTACAAGGTGGGCACTCTTGCCCAGGTGCTTCAGCTTTTGAAGCTGCCGGACGGCACTGTGAAGGTGCTGGTCGAAGGCACCGAGCGCGCCAAGGTGGAGGAGTTTACCGCGCGTCCCGATTTCTTCGAGGCTTCGATTTCACTGATGCCTTCCGTTGTCCAGACCGGGCCGGAAGCCGATGCATTGGCGCGCACCGCCGTGCAGCAGTTTGAAGTCATACGTGAAGCTCAACAAGAAGGTGCCGCAGGAAGTGTTGGCGTCCCTGGGCCAGATCACAGATCAGTCCAAGCTTGCTGACACCATTGCCGCCCATCTTGCGATCAAAATTCCTGAAAAGCAGGAACTTCTGGAGATGGCCTCTGTCGAAGAGCGCTTTGAGAAATGTTTTGGCCTGATGGAAGGTGAAATCTCCGTCCTTCAAGTCGAGAAGCGCATCCGTGGCCGCGTGAAGCGCCAGATGGAGAAGACCCAGCGTGAATACTACCTGAATGAGCAGATGAAAGCCATTCAGAAGGAGCTGGGTGACGGCGAGAGTGGCGAGAAGAATGAGGTTGAAGAGCTTGAGAAGCGCATTGCCGCTACCAAGTTCTCCAAGGAAGCGCGTGAGCGCGCCGATGCCGAGATCAAGAAGCTGAAGCAGATGGCGCCGATGTCGGCAGAAGCCACTGTGGTGCGCAATTATCTCGACTGGCTGCTCAACATTCCGTGGAACCAGCCTTCCAAGGTCAAGTCCGACCTGAACTTTGCGCAGGGCGTTCTTGATGCCGATCATTTCGGCCTGGACAAGGTGAAGGAGCGCATCGTCGAATATCTCGCGGTGCAGGGCCGCACCAAGAAGCTGCGTGGACCGATTCTGTGCCTCGTTGGGCCGCCGGGCGTTGGCAAGACCTCGCTTGCGAAGTCGATCGCCAAGGCGACGGGCCGCGAGTTCGTGCGCATGTCACTGGGTGGCGTGCGTGATGAAAGCGAAATCCGCGGTCACCGCCGCACCTATATCGGATCGATGCCGGGCAAGATCATTCAGTCGATGAAGAAGGCCAAGAAGAGCAATCCGCTCTTCCTGCTCGACGAAATCGACAAGATGGGCATGGATTTCCGCGGCGATCCGTCGTCTGCTCTGCTCGAGGTTCTCGACCCCGAACAGAACAGCACGTTCATGGACCACTATCTGGAGGTCGAATACGATCTTTCGAATGTGATGTTCGTGACCACGTCGAACACGCTCAACATTCCGCCAGCGCTTCTCGACCGCATGGAGCTCATCCGCCTCGCCGGTTACACCGAAGAGGAAAAGGCCGAGATTGCGCGACGCCACCTAGTCCCCAAGGCTACCGAACATCACGGGCTGGACAAGAAGGAGTTCGAAGTAACGCCCGATGCGTTGAAGGTGGTGATCGAGAACTACACGCGTGAAGCGGGTGTCCGTTCCCTTGAGCGCGAGATCAACACGCTGGCCCGCAAGGTAACCAAGGATCTGATGCTCGGCAAAAAGAAGAAGATCAAGGTCGATGGCGATCTCGCCAAGTCCTATCTCGGTGTGCCACGCTACAAGCATGGCCTCGCTGAAGGTGAGGATCAGGTGGGCGTTGTCACCGGTCTGGCATGGACGGAAGTGGGCGGCGAATTGCTGACCATTGAAGCTTTGATGATGCCAGGCAAGGGCCGCATGACGGTCACAGGCAACCTGAAAGACGTGATGAAGGAGTCGATCTCGGCTGCTGCATCCTTCGTCCGTAGCCGCGCGCCTTCGATCGGTGTTAAGCCTCCGGTGTTCGACAAGCGCGACATCCACGTTCACGTTCCTGAGGGTGCGACCCCGAAGGACGGCCCATCGGCCGGCATCGCCATGGCCACCGCCGTTGTTTCGGTGATGACCGGCATTCCGGTACGGAAGGATATCGCCATGACCGGCGAGATCACACTGCGTGGGCGGGTGCTGCCCATCGGCGGCCTGAAGGAGAAGCTTCTGGCGGCGCTGCGTGGTGGCATCAAGACGGTTCTGGTGCCCGAGGAAAATGTGAAAGACCTCGCGGACGTGCCGGATTCTGTGAAAAACGGAATGGAAATCATTCCGGTCTCGCGGACGGATGACGTGCTGAAACATGCTCTCGTCAGGCAGCCTGAACCCATCATCTGGGATGAGGAAGCCGAGGAAGCTGCTGCCGCGGCCCGCGCAGCCAAGTCTCGCGATGTCGAAGGCGCCACTGCGCATTAGGCAATCCACCGTATTGAAACTGAAAGCCCCGGGCGATGAGCCCGGGGTTTTTGTTTTATGCGGGCCTGCTTTTGATGTTTTCTAGCTGGGGTGCATGAGCCGTTTCACAAAAACTTCGCAGCGTTTCACGAAACCGAGCTTCTCATACAAGGCAATTGCACTGGTATTGGTCGACCAGGCGTGCAGGAATGGAATTTCGCCCCGGTCCAAAATGCGGCGCGCGGCCGAGGACGACAGTGCGCCGGCAAGGCCCTGACCCCGGAAATCCGGATGGGTGCAGACGGCGCTGATCTCGGTGGCCCCCTCCGGCCTGAAACGTTCGCCTGCCATCGCAATGAGGCGCCCATCCTTTTTTATACCTATAAAGCCACCCATGCGTGGCGTTCCCATCTTGAAAGGGCCAGGTTTGGTGAGAGTTGCGAGCTCGAGCATTTCGGGAAAATCCGCTTCAGCCAGATCCACAAAATCGACCGAGGGCCTGAGGCGCGCCGGATGCTTGAGCACCAACTGATAACCCCAACCCAAATCTTCGCCATGACAGCCTTCTGGCGTGGGCACCTTGTCGCGCTGGAGCAGGGCAAGCCCGCCTGATTGCTGAACCAGTTGTCCAAGAGCCGTGATGGCACGAACGCTGAGGTCGCGTGCCGCAGCGAAGACGGAAACCTCCGGAGCGAACCGCTTTGCCAGATCGCTTCCTTGGGCCAAATTGGCCTGCCGGGTCATGAGCCCGTGGAAGACAGGATTGTCGAGAACGCTCATCTGGTTTTGCTCTTCCTGGAACGCTCGGCGAGTGGCTGCTCGTCCAATTCTCTTTCGATGGCAGTTAACATGTCGAGGAGGCCGCCCTTCAGCGGTTGGCAGATTTCGGCAACGGCGCGTTCAATGCGCGGCCAGAGTTCTTCCTGCGCCTTTTCGACATCGGCTCTGCACTTTCTGGTGAGCGAGATGTGACGCACGCGCCCGTCTTCATCTGATTGCCTGATGCTGACGAGACCCAACTTTTCCAACTGGTTGATATTGCGCGTGGCACCTGGCTGAGAAATGCCCAATGTCTTTGCGATCTCGCCCACAGTGGTTGCGCCAGCGCCATAGATCGCATGCATGGTGGGAAACAGGGCGGCCGGCACTTCGAGCCCATGTTCGTCTGCCATCACCTGCACATCAGCCTGCAAGCGCTCACCCAGACGGCGAAAGCGGCTCCCCAAAGTGAGATAGCCCTTGGCCTTCACAATATCTTTCACGTTTTCTCCATCGATATTTATATAACCAGTTATATAAATGCCTGCACTTTGGCAAGTGGAAAGTCGAAGCGAAGGTCTTGGTCAGGTCACCGCGTCGATGACAGCGAGCAGCGCGCGCGGCAGAGTTTCGAAGGCATAAGGCGCATGCAGACGCTCCAACCAGTGATGATAGTCGCGGCCCCAAGGACCCAAATTGATCGTGGGCAGGCCAGCGGGTTCATGCATCTCGAAGAGTGTTCCCCAACCCGGAGTGTTGGCCGCCACAGCTGCGAGCGAGCCTGACACTTCGCCATAGAAGCTGACATCAGAAATTCCAGCGAAATAATTCAGGCTGCCTATGCCGAATGATTTTACTGCCTGCTCAATCGTATTGCGCAATTTAACATTTTTCATCAAGACCGCGGGATAAGGAACAGACCCAAAGCCCAGGATGACTGCGGGACCGGTGCGCCCTGATATCTGCCACGCCTGTTCTGTAAGGCGTTTCACCTTCTCCGGCAAATCGAGGCTAAAATTTTCCGCGAGCGCGGCAGCTGCTTTTTGTAGCGCAGCCGGATTGATTGACTTGGCGAGTTCGGCGAAAGTTATAAGCGAGATTTGTTTGCCAACACGTTTTTCCGCACGGGCAAGCGCAGACTTTGCCAACTCAGTCGCGATGGAAAGCAGATCTTCCGGTTTGCGTTGATATTGAAGACTGTTCCAGTAGATAAACGCCGCCGCAGGCGTGGTGACGTTGTAGCCTTGCTTCAAATCCTTGGCGTAGAGTGCCGTTGGAGCGGCCGTGCGTTCGTTGCCCATGGTCTCGATGAGGCGTGGGGAAAGTTCAAACTCAGTCACCAATTCGGCAGCTACATAGGCGGCGTTTATGCCCTCATGTGAATAGCCGGCGTGGGTTTCCTTGCCGACAACGTAAGCGGTGAGCAGCTGTTTGCCGATGGACCCAAAGGCGACAATGCGTCCACTTGTACCATCGCCCTGATCGGAAATCGCATCGAGGTTGATGACAAGTTTTATGTCCAGATCATACTCGGCTACGGCCTGTTGCAGTGTTGGAACAGCGGCGCGGGCACCGGCAGAACTGTTCTCTTCGTCGGCCACGGCCATAAAAAGCAGGGTGGCTTCACCGCCATAGGACTCAATGGCGGCAAGCCCTGCTGCAAGGCCTGCTTTCATATCGAGCAAGCCACGACCCGGTACAAACTCACCGCTTTCGAAATCAGCCAAGGCAAACGGGTGTTCTCCTGTTTCTTTCAAACGCGCGATGATTGGAGCGAGTAGCGCTTCGGCATCGAAAGCGGGTAGGGCGCCATAGTCATCGGTGGGCACAACATCGAAGTGGCCTGTGAGTACGACAGTGGACGACGATCGCCCCTTCTTCAGGGCAAACAAATTCTTTCGCGGGAATGCTCCGCCGGGAATAGGCGTGGTCCAGATCTGGTCAAAGCCCGAAAGCTCACCTGCAAGCCAATCAGCAAACTGCGCTTCGCTGGCGCTGCCCGTGACACTTGGGACTTTGGTGAAGCGCAGGGCCAGCTCAAGCGCGCGAGTGGCGAGGTCTTTGGATCGAAACATAGTCGTCTCTTACACGATGGCGTTCGCCATTGCCGCGGAAAGTGCTGACAATGCGGGGCCAAGGCGCTCGGCAGGCAGATAGCCAAAGCCCAGCCGGAACATCCGGTTGCTCTCGCCGAACCATGCCCCGGAAGCCAATTGCAGGTCATGACGGGGTAACAGTTCCCAGAAGCGCGAGACCGCGTGATCGTCAAATGCGCCCTTTCGCAGACGCAGGCAGCACAGGGCTCCAGCATCGGGTCGCACCCATTCGATGCGATGTTGCTCCGCACTACACCAGGCTGAGAGCTGCGCGAGAGCTTTGAAAAGAAGGTTGCGGCGCGGCGCAAGAACGATTTCTCTGTTGCGTATCAGACCAGCGGCGAGAGTTTCATCCAACACGGAGCCCGAAATGACCGTGTTCATCTTGGCCACGCTGAGACGGGTGCGTAGGTCAGCATCTGTCACCGTGAGCCACCCCGTGCGCAAGCCTGGCGCACCGAGGGCTTTCGATACAGAAGCGCCGGTGATGATGCGCGGATCGAGGCCTGCGAAACTTTCCGCTACCGAATTGTCGCCATAGGTGGCTTCGCGATAGGTCTCGTCAATGAAAAGAATGGACTGCGGCGCGTGGGCTTCGATTGCTGTGAGAAGTCTCTCGATTTCGGCCCGGGTAGTTTGCACGCCAGTCGGGTTTTGCGGAGATGCAATGCTTACCAGTTTGGTTTTCGCCGACAGGGCAAATTCAATCTTTTCCACATCGAGGCGATAGCCACTGTCGAACGACAGTTTGGCTTCCCGTATTGTGACGCCAGCACCTGCAAGGCAATCTTTGCTGGGTGGGAAGCACGGTGTGGCGAGTACCGCTTCGTCGCCGGGACGGCATGTCTCGAAAGCCAGAAGGAACAGACCAAGCGCCGTGCCCTGGGTGGTGATGATGTGTTCCGGTGAAATATTGCACATCTGGGCAATGGCCTGACGCAGATTCAAAGATCCAACGGACGTGCCATAGCCGAGCTTCAGGCCGCGGATGTGTTCGAGACCCACAAGATCAAGCAGTTCGCCAACAGTCAAATCCTGTGATGTGCTTTCGGCCAGATTGAATGGCCGGTTGACATCGAGAAGGGAAATGATCTCATTATAAGGAAATCGTCCATGCCACTGTTGCGCGTTACTGCTGTTCATCCGAAAATCCCCGTTCACAAGGCGTTAGTATCAGCAGCCACCAATGCAGTGCCAAGAAACACATTGTATCTGTTGTAGCTATCAACAAAAAAACCCCGGTGTTGCCACCGGGGTTTTCTTTCTCACAATCAGCTAGGTGATTGTGACTTCTCTTCGAAAAGTCAAAAAGCTTTAGACGCTGTAATACATGTCGTATTCGACCGGATGTGGTGTCATGCGGTAACGATCCTGCTCTTCCTGCTTGAGATCGAGATAGGCTTCAATCTGGTCGACAGAGAAGACGTTGCCCTTGGTGAGGAATTCGTGATCAGCCTTGAGGCTGTCGATGGCTTCCTGGAGCGAGCCGCACACCGTGGGAACCTGAGCGAGTTCTGCCGGTGGCAGGTCGTAAAGGTTCTTGTCCATGGCGGAACCCGGATGCAACTTGTTGGTGATGCCATCAAGGCCCGCCATGATGATTGCCGAGAAGCACAGGTAAGGATTGGCTGAAGGATCGGGAAAGCGAACTTCGACGCGCTTGGCTTTCGGATTTGCCGTGAACGGAATGCGGCATGAGGCCGAGCGGTTGCGCGACGAATAGGCAAGCAGCACTGGCGCTTCATAACCCGGTACGAGACGCTTGTAGCTGTTCGTCGAGGGGTTGGTGAAGGCGTTCAGCGCCTTGGCATGCTTGATGACGCCGCCGATGAAGTAAAGTGTGGTTTCCGAGAGATCGGCATATTCCTTGCCGGCCATCATGGTCTTGCCGTCCTTCCAGATCGAGAAGTGGCAGTGCATGCCCGAACCGTTATCACCAAATACCGGTTTCGGCATGAAGGTTGCAGTCTTGCCATAGGCATTGGCGACGTTGTGGATCACATACTTGTAGATTTGCATGTGGTCGGCAGCGGTGACCAGCGGCTGGAACTTGGTGCCAAGCTCGTGCTGCGAGGACGCCACTTCGTGGTGATGCTTTTCAATGGCCAGCCCCATCTCGCCCATCACCGAAAGCATCTCGCCGCGCATGTCCTGCGCCGAGTCCATCGGGTTCATCGGGAAATAACCACCTTTGGTGCGCATGCGGTGGCCGAGATTGCCGCCTTCGTAGTCGCGATCGGAGTTTTTCGGCAGCTCAATGCCGTCGAGTTCGAAGCCGGTCTTGTACGGGTTCGTCGAAAACTTCACATCATCGAACACGAAGAATTCAGCTTCCGGACCCACGAATACCGTGTCGCCGATCTTGGTCGACTTCAGGTAGGCTTCGGTGCGTCTGGCAATCGAACGCGGGTCGCGGTTGTAACCTTCGCCCGTGCCCGGATCGGCAATATCGCAGAACACGGCGAGCGTGGTTTGTGCATAGAACGGATCGAGGTGAACTGTTTCTGGATCCGGCTTCAGGATCATGTCGGATTCATTGATGGCCTTCCAGCCTGCAATCGAGGAACCATCAAACATCAGGCCTTCTTCCCATGCATCAGCACCCATCTGCGAAATATCCATCGTCAGATGCTGCATCTTGCCGCGCGGATCGGTGAAGCGCAGGTCGACGTACTTCACGTCCTTGTCCTTGATCAACTTCAAGGCTGCTGCGGCGTCTTTCTTCTCTGCCATGTTTAAAGTCCCTCTGTTGGCTTTGATTGGTTATTTTTATGGTTGGTGTCGCGCGTAGCGGTTTCGCCGAAGCCTTACAACTTCGGCGCGCCGCGCGCGGCGTTAGAGCGCATCAGAGCCGGATTCACCGGTGCGGATGCGAATTGCCTGCTCGATGGTTGAAATGAAGATCTTGCCATCCCCGATGCGGCCCGTGCGTGCAGCGTTCTGGATGGCTTCAATGGCCTTTGTGACAAGCTCGTCTGCCACCACGATTTCCAGTTTCACCTTGGGAAGGAAGTCCACGACGTATTCAGCGCCGCGATACAGCTCGGTGTGGCCCTTCTGACGGCCAAAGCCTTTTGCCTCTGTGACGGTAATGCCCTGGATGCCGACGCCCTGGAGCGCCTCCTTCACCTCATCAAGCTTGAATGGCTTGATGATGGCCTCGATCTTCTTCATGTTTGAGCCTTTTTTCTCTTGTGCCAAGTGGCTTGCAGGCCCCATGCCAAACTCGTCTGCCAATGATTTCAATCTCTTGCATTAAAATCGCACGGGGTGTGTCGATAGTGTCGCCTCATTTTTAACCTGACTGATTATTTTTACAGCAGTAATTTTCAGGCATGTTGCCGCGGCCCGTTTCGGAACAAGTTCAGTTACGGTTGCGTACAGTCAAAAGCCAGGATGTGTGGCCAGCATTCCGTTGGCAGCATGTGCAAGAGCAAAGGAGAGGACGTCATGACATTCAAGAAAATGCTTGTTGCCAGTACAGTTGTGCTGGGTGCCGCAATACTGCCTGCCCATGCTGATCCAAGCACCATGTCGTTCTTTATCACGAGTGTGGGGATGGGCGACGGCGCCAATCTCGGCGGCCTTGATGGTGCCGATGCTTATTGCAACAAGCTGGCCAAGGCCGCGGGTTCAACCAAATCAAGCTGGAAAGCCTATCTCTCCACCACAGCTCCTGATGGCAAGGCCGGCGTCAACGCACGCGACCGCATTGGCAAGGGGCCGTGGATCAATGCGAAGGGCGTGACGATCGCGAATTCTGTCGACGAACTGCACTCCGACAAGAACAACATCACCAAAGAAACAGCTCTCACCGAAAAGGGCGATAAGGTAAATGGGCGCGGCGATACTCCCAATACCCATGACATGCTGACGGGCTCTGACCCGCAGGGCATGTATTCCACTGCTGGCGGCGACACCACCTGCAAGAACTGGACAAGCGACAATGAGGGTTCCGCCATTCTCGGCCATCATGACCGGCAGGGCCTGGCAGATTCGCGCCATATGCATTCATGGAACTCCGCTCACGGTTCTGCTGGCTGCAGCCAGGATGGTTTGATCAAGACCGGTGGCGCCGGCCTGTTCTATTGCTTCGCGGCCGAGTGAGCTTCCGCTTCTGAACACGCCATGACATGATGCCTCCGCAAGGAGACATCATGTATCTCGAAAAGTTCAGGCTTGACAGCAAGGTGGCGGTGGTGACGGGCGCCGCCAAAGGGATTGGCTTTGCCGCTGCTGATGCGCTGTCAGAAGCGGGTGCACATGTGGTGTTGACCGACATGGATGTTGCAGCTGTGCAAGCTGCTGCCGATGCCCTTGTCGGTAAAGGTCGCAAGGCTTTGGCCATGGCGTTGGACGTGACCGATGTTAAATCGGTTGATGCCGTGGCTGCGGCAATCGTCAAGCAACTTGGACAAGTTGACGTGCTGGTCAACAATGCCGGAATTGCCATTTCCTTCATTCCCGCCGAACAGATGGACGATGTCACATGGAACAAGGTGATCGACGTTAACCTGAATGGCGTGTTCTGGTGCTGCCGCGCATTTGGGAGGCACATGCTGGAACGGAAGCAGGGCTCGATCATCAATCTTGGTTCGATGTCGGCGGAGATTGTGAACTATCCGCAGGAACAGGCGAATTACAACGCGTCGAAGGCGGGCGTGCATCATTTGACGCGTTCGCTGGGCGCGGAATGGGCCGAGCGCGGGGTCCGCGTAAATGCGGTGGCGCCAACTTATATTGAGACAGATCTGACTAAAGATGTGCATGGGCGGCCGCCGGAAGTATTGAAGGAATGGATAGATGGCACGCCGATGGCGCGCATGGGCAAGCCAGAGGAGGTGGCTTCGGTGATCCTGTTTCTCGCTTCCGAAGCTTCAAGCCTGATGACCGGTGCTATTGTTGCGGTCGATGGCGGATATACGTTGTGGTGAATGGCGGCGAATTGACCTAGTTGCCGATGGCAGCCAAAGGTTATCTTTCGACGATTAGAATCATTGCTTGTCGTGTTGTTGAAACCATGACTTCCAAAAATTAAATTAGGTGCGGGTGGCATTTCTGCCACGAGTATATTTTTCCCAACCAATTTCATGACGATGGGCAGAGTCATTGACCGGGCATACAGAGCAGATTGTTAGCAGTTTTAAAGTTCATGATGTGACTTTGCAAAACAGAAAGCTTGCTGTTAAAACTGTAACCCAAGCAAATTTTAAGCTGGGTAGACAACATGACAAAGAACTGGATTGGTTGCGCTATTGGTGGTAGCCGGGGACATTCTTCTTTCATCGTCCTGCCATGGCGGGAGTGAGCATTCCTCCCACAAGCTTTACTTCCGGGTATCGATGACACTCGCGTGGGCATTGGCTTGCGTTTTGAGTTTGGTGATAATGCCGCCGAGGTGGTTGGTTCCGTCCGCCACACCTACACGGACACGAATAACACCGTGACAGGCTTTTTAGGTGAAGTTGCGGTTCCGGTTATCACGGAGCATAACCATGGACCTAAAATCCGTGCCATGGGCCTCGTCGGTTCAACCTGCGTGCAGGGCACGGCGGGTGTCGGTTACGACTTCGCCAACAACCAGGCGCTCATTGGAGCAGGCGTACAAGGGCCTTATGTCGAAGGCGGGGTCAACTTCCTGTTTAACAGCGAGCTGCATCCCTATGTTGGTGTGAACTCTTTTGGCTGTGCGCCCGGCGCTACAACAACTTTTCTTCCTGCACCTGATACAGAGCCAGTACCTAGAGTGATAATCTACGCGATTTGTGCACGGCGATTTGAATGGCCGGGTTCGATGCAGCCGTTCAGATTTTCACCGGAGTATTTGGTGGGTTTTCGCTCTCTGTCTTGATTGCGGGTCTTTGCCTTCCATTTGAGAAGTTATTTCCGCGGCTAACTCAGCGTAAATTGGCCTACTGGCGCGTTATCACAATCATCATTGTGGCCTTAACTGGTCTGTTGGTCATGCAGGCTTATGTCTGGTGGGCGCAGAAGCCGGTGATAGATGGATTTGTGGAGACTCAAGATTTTCAGTTTATCGAAGCTGGCAGTACCGGATTGGGTGCTGATTGTCTTGGCACTGTTGCTGCTCGATTTTCTCTACTACCTTGCCCATGTGCTGGCGCATTATCTACCGCCGCTGTGGCGCCTGCACAAAATCCATCATGCCGATGAACATGTCACGGCGTTCTCTGGGCTTTTGCATCATCCATTTGAGAACATCTATTCAGTTCTGTTCATCACTGGTTTTGCGGTCGTGCTTGGCGTTCCGGTGCTGATCTTGGTTTATTATGGACTGTTGCTTGCCATGCATGCGGTCTTTTCACATGCCGATGTGGTGTTGCCTTCCTGGCTGGACAGGTTTGTGCGGCTTGCGGTTGTCACACCGGATGTGCACCGGACGCATCATTCGCGCGACATGGTCGAGGGCAATTCCAATTTTGGCGCCGTCCTTACACTGTGGGACAGGCTGTTTGGCACCTATGTCAACCAACCGCGCGAGCCGCTGGAGGAATTGACCATGGGCTTGCCGACGCAAAGCAAACCCGCTCGTTTCAGTGCTTGGGAACTGTTCACTCTGCCTTTGCGGCGCAATTGAGTGGATGATGATGTCGGTGTGGAGAACAAGTACGGCGCATCGCGCGTGGTTGAAAGAACAGGCGGAGCGGCTCTTTGCGTTCTATCAACCGGCTGCGTTCAATCCGGATGGCGGCTTTCATCATCTTGATGATGATGGCAAGCCCGAGAACAATGTGCGCCAGCTGCATGAGACTTGCCGCATGGTGCATTGTTTCGCCATCGGACACCTACTGGGCCGGCCTGGCTCCGCCGAGATGGTGGACCATGGCATGAACTATCTGTGGAAAGCGCACCGCGACCCTCAGTTCGGCGGATATGTCTGGTCGCTGGACGACAATGGCTTTCGTGGATTCGAGCAAGCAGGGTTATGGCCATGCCTTCGTGCTGCTGGCGGCGAGCAGCGCAAAGATTGTTGGGCATCCCAGTGCTGACAGACTGCTGGCTGACGTAAGTGAAGTTCTGACCAAGGGCTTCTGGGACGAGAGTGCGGGCGCACAACGGGAAGAGTTTGCGCGCGATTGGGAGAAGATCAGCACCTATCGGGGGCAAAACTCTAATATGCATCTGGTCGAGGCGCTCATGGCGGCTTTCGAGGCGACAGGCGAACGCATCTATCTGCAACGCGCGGAAAGCATTGCGTCGCTGATCATCGAGAAGCATGCGCGCAGCCTGCGCTGGCGCGTGGCCGAACATTTCGACGAGAACTGGAATGTGGATTTTGCCTATCAGGGCAATGATGTGTTTCGCCCGGCCGGCACGACGCCGGGTCACTGGCTCGAATGGGCGCGGCTGCTTCTGCAGCTTTGGGAAGTGGGCGGGCGGAAGCTTTCCTGGCTGCCCCTTGCGGCGACCATGCTGTTCAGGAACAGCATTGCGCTGGGCTGGGACCATGAAAAGGGTGGGTTCTTCTATGCGCTGGATTGGCAAAACCAGCCCCCGCTTGCGCCAGCGGCTGTGGTGGCCGGCCACGGAGGGCATCGGTGCCGCGCATTTCCTTGCCGAGCACGATGCCGACCCGTTCTTCGAACCTGGTACAAGCACATCTGGGATTTCTGTGACGTGCATTTCATCGACCATGCGCGCGGCGGCTGGACGATGGCAGTGGGTGATGATCTGAAACCCGTTGCTGGCTTCCAGCAGGGCAAGCCCGACCTCTATCACGCGCTGCAGGCCTGCCTGATCCCGCTCTATCCCGCGACAGGCTCACTGACGTCTGTCGATCCGCTCTGGCGTTTGAACTTTTCCTGTTCTAGGAGAAGCCAACAAGAATCTGAGGAACGCACATCATGGCCAAGACGCCCGCGCCGAAACACAAGATCGCATTGCTCACCGCGGGTGGGTTGGCGCCCTGTCTTTCCGCCGCGGTGGGCTACCTGATCGCCGATTATTCGAAGCGGCTGCCCAAGGCCGAGATCATCGGCTACCGCAACGGCTATATGGGCCTGCTCAAGGGCTGGTCGGTCAAGGTCACGCCGCGGGTGCGCAAGGATGCGCTGATCCTCACCCAGCATGGTGGCTCGCCCATCGGCAACAGCCGCGTGAAGCTGACCAATGTGAAGGACTGCGTGAAGCGTGGTTTGGTCCAGGAAGGCCAAGAACCCGTTGCATGTGGCGGCCGAACAACTGGTGAAGGACGGCATCACCATCCTGCACACCATTGGCGGCGACGACACCAACACCACGGCGGCTGATCTTGCGGCCTATCTCGCCACCAACAATTACAACCTCACCGTGGTCGGCCTGCCCAAGACCATCGACAATGACGTGGTCCCGATCAGGCAGACGCTGGGGGCTGTCACGGCGGCAGAGCAGGGCGCGATCTTCTTCGAAAACGCCATCAACGAGCAATCGACCAATCCGCGCATGTTGCTCATTCACGAGGTGATGGGGCGCAACTGCGGCTGGCTTACGGCGGCCACGGCCGAGACCTATCGCAAGCGCCTCAAGAAGATGAAATTCGTGCCGGAGTTCAATCTTTCCATGGCGCACAAGGACATTGATGCGGTCTATCTGCCGGAGGTTGCCATTGATCTCGAAGCCGAGGCCAAGCGCCTCTCCGGAGTGCATGGACAAGAAGGATTGTGTGACCATCTTCCTGTGGAAGGGGCCGGCATTGAAGACATCGTCGCCGAAATGCGCGCGCGCGGTGAAGAACCGGAGCGCGATGCCTTTGGCCATGTGAAGATCGACAAGATCAATCCGGGTGCCTGGTTCGCCAAGCGCTTTGCCGACATGGTGAAGGCGGAAAAGGTTCTGGTGCAGAAGTCGGGCTACATGGCGCGTTCGGCCAGGGCCAACAAGGAAGACCTGGCGCTGATCAAGACGATGTGTGCCGAGGCCGTGAAAAGCGCGCTTGAAGGGTGTTTCAGGCGTGATCGGGCATGATGAGGAAAAGAAGGGTACGCCGCTGCGCGCCATTGAGTTCCCGCGCATCAAGGGCGGCAAGGCGTTCGATGTGAAGCAGAAGTGGTTCGGCCAGCTGCTCAAGGAGATCGGCCAACCGATGGGCAAGGTGCAGGAGACGAAGCACTAGGTTTCGTCTCCTTTCGCCATTATCTCAAGTATGCCTGCACTGGCAGCAAACCGCCGGGGCCGACCATCACCAGCCAGATCTGGTCCGGGCCGGCATCGATCGTCTGCGGATCGGCGCCTTTCAACTCAATTTTGATCTTGCCTGGGGGCACATCCAGTGTCGGGCCATCCGGCGCCTTGGCGCCAGCGCCACCCGGCACCTTGATCTTCTTGCCGTTGACCATCACTTCGGCCGCCTTGGGATTGATGTTGCCGAGGCCGATCTTCACCTGGCCCGGCTTGGGGAAGAGTGGTGACTTGGAGGCAGCAGTCCTTGTCGCGCGTGCTGAGCACGGCGGTGGCATCATCACCTTGTTGGGTAATCTGCACCGTAAGCGGGCCGGTGGGGGTGTCAAAAACCAATGATGCGGCGTCGTCCTTCACAGAGGCAACATCCGGCTTTTCGGTAAAACCCTTCTTCCCCAGTTCGGCACGGTAAAAATCGACAAAGTCCTTCACCGTGGCGTGGGTGGTAATGTTGACGCTGTGCCGGAAGATGGATGACTCATCGCCCAGCATCGAATGGTCTGTGGGAACAGGCAGGCCATTGTGATCTTCGGCGACAAGGGGCTGCTTTGCATCCGATGAGTCCGAGTTCGAACTGCTGCTGGCGTCGGCACTGGCGGAAGACGAATTGCTGTCATCGCTGGCGGTCTTTTCGGTAGCGAGGCCGTCAGCAGAAACCTGCGTGTGGTCACCCATGCTCATCAGCGTGATCGAGGCCATTTCGTCGCCCTTGCTGAAGGTGAGGGCAGCCATGGTGTCCTTGTCGATGACCGTGGGTTCTTCTTCCCAGCCTAAGGCCTTCATCGCGTCACGGAAAGTGGCCGCCAGTTCCTTGACTTTCGTCTTGGTGGTGAATTCGAGAGAGCCGGACGATGCATCATAGCTCAGATCCTCCGCATCGGCGGGCACGGGCAGAGGTGGCTTGACGTCATCGATCAAAATGACGGAAGAGGTGGCATGCGCAGTCTTCAGCTTGAGAAGTGGTGTTGCCGAGGCTGGTGTGGCGAATGCAAACGCCACGAGGAGGGCTAAACACGATGACGCACGAAAAAGGCAAGCTGGCGTGGTTTCACGCAGATTCATGGATGACTCCCAATTTGCCCTCGTGCTGCAGTTTATCGGATTGGAAGGCTTTGTCCAGAAGGGGACACTGTGGAATCCGGGATTGATTTGCCGCGCGCGCCAAAGTGTCGTTAAATTGTCACGCGCGCGGAGATTCACCGCGGCGAACAAGGGACGGACGGTGCATGCGCTCTTTGGCTTTTTGTGCAATTGCGGTGGCTGGCTGCTGGATGTTGGCGGGTTCCAGGGCCGAGGCGCGGGCCTGCCATTTCCATGCGTTTTTCACGCATCATGGGCAATTTGAATGCAGTGGAGAATTCGCCCTTCCGGCGCATCCCACGCCGGAAAGCAGCATTCTGGTGTTTTATGGCAATGAGGATCAAAAGGAGCCGGTCCATGCGGCCGTCACGGTTTGCCTGGGAGCGGCCAACGCCAGCGCTGTCGAGGTGTTCGACAGTGATCTCAATGGCCATAGCAAGGGCGAGGGCAAGAGTTTCACCGTGGCAGCAGGTGACTGTGTGACACGCAGTGCCAGCTACAGCGAGGGCGAGGGCATCACGGTCAAGAACGAGCAGGAGAAGGGCAAGCTGCCCGAGAAGGAAGCCAAGGGCACCTATTCGGTTCTGTTCCAGCCCTGAGCTTGCATGACGGCTGAAATCCTTACGCCTGCAGAAATGTACCGTGCCGATGCGTTGGCGGCGGAGAGTGGCGTTCCGACCCTCAAACTGATGGAGAATGCCGGGCAAGGCGGTGGCCGATGCCATCGTGGCGCGCTTCCCAAATGCCGCGTGGCGGTGATCTGCGGGCCGGGCAACAATGGCGGCGACGGACTGGTGGTAGCGCGGCTGCTGGCGGCGAAGAAATGGGCCGTAGAAGTTTTCACACCGGCGAAACGCTGCCGCAAGATGGCGATGCCGGGGTGATGGCGAAGAAGTGGAAGGGCAAAACGCAACCCTTTGCCGCATTGGGTGAGAGCTTTGCCAGCCGCAGCCGGCCTCAATTGCTAGTGGATGCGATTTTCGGTGCGGGATTGAACCGCGAGTTTCCACAGAGCTGGGCTTCGGCGATTGCGGTGTCCGGCCTGCCGGTGGTGGCAATCGACGTGCCCTCGGGACTTGATGGCAATACGGGGCGGCCGATTGGCGCCTGCGTGAAAGCGGATGCGACGATCACATTCTTTCGCAAGAAGCCTGGACATTTACTAGTGCCAGGACGGTCGTTGTGCGGCGATGTGGTGGTTGCTGATATCGGGCTTCCCGCCAGGGTACTGGAGAAAATTGCGCCCAAGTTATGGGAGAATGAAGCGCCCGTCTTGCCGAAGCTGAGGTCGGATGGGCACAAGTATTCGCGCGGGCATGCCGTGGTGTGGAGCGGACCACCGCTGGCGACAGGCGCCGCTCGGTTGGCAGCACTCGCTGCAGCGCGCATTGGCGCGGGTTTGACCAGCATCACGGGGCCTGAGGACGCTCTCAAAGTCCATGCCGCGCATGTGACGTCGATGATGCTGAAGCCGGCAGAGGGTGATGCCGAGCTCAAGACGCTGCTGGAAGACCGCCGGATTTCCGGTTTTTGCATCGGCCCGGGCGCGGGCGTTTCAGCCCTTTTGCGTCGCAATGTGCTGACTGCACTGAAGGCAGGGCCAGCCTGTGCGCTTGATGCCGATGCGCTGACCAGCTTTGCAGGCGAAGGTGACGATTTGTTCGACGCGATCAAGGCCATTCCTGAACGGCCCTGCGTGTTCACACCGCATGACGGCGAGTTCGGGCGGTTGTTCAAACAGCTGCAGGACAGCATCGAGAGCAAGGTTGAAATTGCCCGGCGTGCAGCGGCGCAGTCCGGAGCCGTGATTGTATATAAAGGTGCCGACACTGTGATTGCCGCACCTGACGGGCGCGCCAAAATCAACAATAATGCGCCACCAACACTTGCGACTGCCGGTTCCGGCGATGTGCTCGCCGGAATGATCACGGGTTTGCTGGCGCAGGGACTGCCGGGCTTCGAAGCGGCATGTGCGGGCGTGTGGCTGCATGGCGATGCAGCACTGAAAGTGAAGCGGCGGACGGTGATCGCGGAAGACCTGATTGAGGCCATTGGTTTGTGAAAAGGCCGTTCGACAATGCGCCTTTCCTGTTGCTGGGCACGGGCCTGGGCCTTGGACTGAATTTCCCTCTGGGAAAGCTCGCCGTGGGAGCAGGGATCGCACCACCTTTGTGGGCGGCCTTCATATCGCTGGGTGCGGGGCTGTTGCTGCTTGCAGCCGGGTGGCGCTCGCAGGTTTGGCCTAAAGACATCTTCGGATTGCTGCGATTTTCATTTCTTTCGGGATTGATGTCTTTCGTGATGCCGAACCTGATCACCTTCACAGTGATCCCACATATCGGCAGTGGATTGGCTGGCCTTATGTTCGCCATTTCGCCGATGATAACCGCTCTCTTGTCATGGTGGCTGAAGGTGCGTCCCCCCAGCAGGATGACACTGATAGGTATTGGGCTTGGCTTTATTGGCGCAGTAATCATCGTGTTGGGCAAAGACGCCAGCACCGGAACCAGGATTTCGCCCTGGCTGCTGGTGGCCCTGACCATTCCGCTGTTTCTCGCGGGCGGCAATCTCTATCGTACTCTTGGCTGGCCCAAGGATGCCGGGCCTATTCTGCTGGGAAGCCTGACCAATCTTGCAGCCGTGCCATTCCTGTTGGTGCTCACGTTGGCTATACACGGCAGCATTGACCTTGCGCCGATGACGCATGTGCCCGGCTTGTTGCTGGTGCAGTTGGCGGCGTCCGGCTGCATGTTTATGCTGTTCTTCAGGCTGCAACAGATCGGTGGGCCCACTTATCTGAGCCAGATCGGTTATGTGGGTGCTGCAGTGGGGTTGTTTGCCGGCGTGGTGTTTCTTGGCGAGAGCTATCCTGCGGAAGTATGGATTGGTGCAGCCATCATTGCCGTCGGAATTTCACTCTCAACTTACGGCATGTTCCGCGAGGCGTTGCCCGCCTGATCAATGGGCGTGATTGCGCTTCAGCGTATAGCGATTGTGATCACGGTCGAAACCGGCAAAGTAATCGCCGATCTGCGGATGGCGCACGGGTTCTGCCGTGTCATCAACAAGCAGGTTCTGCTCCGAGACATAGGCCACGTATTCGGTTTCGTCGTTTTCAGCGAGAAGATGATAGAAAGGCTGGTCTTTTTTGGGACGCACTTCCGCTGGAATGGAGTTCCACCACTCCTCTGTGTTGTTGAAAATCGGATCGACGTCGAAGATCACGCCACGGAACGAGAAGAGACGGTGGCGAACCACCTGTCCGATGCGGAATTTTGCAGAACCGAAATTTTCCATCTGTCAAAAATGCCTCGTCGATCCAATGTTTGCAAGCCTTGGCTTGGGGACAACCTTAGTGTCAGCGCATGGCAAATGGCAGGCTGCCAGTGTTGGCCAAGCCCTGTTGCATTGCGAATTTTCGTAGTGGTGGGAATTTTGCAACAGCCGAAAGGCCAAGGGCACGAGCAAGATGAAATGGAGCCAGATCAGACAGCAACGACTGGTTTAAAAGCGCTGTAATCCCAAGACGGGGTATCACATCATTGCTGCGCAAGCGGTGGTATTCATTGCAGATTTCCGGTGCACCAGGATCTTTTGCACCGGCAATCAGATCCGCGGCGGTGGCGACGTCGCGCAGTGAAAGATTTAATCCCTGTGCGCCGATGGGCGGCAAGGCGTGTGCTGCCTCACCAATCAGCATGACGCGATTGCCGGCAAGCCTTACAGCACGACGCATCTGCATCGGGAATGAATGGCGCACACCAATCTCAGAAATGCGGCCAAGTTCTCCATGCGTTCCCAATTGGATTTCGGTTGCCAGTGCAGAATCAGGCAATGCCACGAGTGAAGTGATTTGCTCCGGTCGGGCCATCCATACGAGGCTGGAACGTTTGCCTGGCAATGGGACAGTGGTGAGAGGGCCATCCTGTTTTTGCCATTCCGTCGAGATGTTCTCATGTGAGGCGGTGTGGCTGAAGCTGGTGGCAAGTGCCAATTGATCGAAGCGCGCGACTTCAGTGCGGAAGCCGAGCTGATCGCGCAGCCGCGATTGCACACCATCCGCGATGAGCAACAGATGACCTTCTATGCGCTGGTGGTCGGTGGCAACAACCTTGATGTGATCTTTCGCATATTCGGCGTGTTCGCTGGCGCCGGTGATGAAGGTAACCCCCAACGCTTCTGCCCGAGCTTTCAAGGCCGGAATGAGGTGCATGAGCGGCACGTTAAAGCCAAACTCTGAAAGGTCGAGTTCCTGGGCGGCAAATTCTATAGTCGGTGCGGTGACCAAAGCATCGGTATCGTCGACAATGCGTAAGCGTTGCAGTGGAGCTGACTTTGCAGCGATGCCGCCAGGCCAAACTCCGATGTGCCGCAGAAGGCGCATCGAAGGTTGCATCAAAGCGGTGGTGCGGACATCGTCTTTGGTGCCGGGACTGATAACAGCGGTGTTCACCCCTTCTTGGGCCAAGAGGATCGCAGCAGCGAGGCCGGCGGGGCCAGCGCCCGAGACGATGACTTTGAAATCTGTCATCAGACCTTCGGTTCGGTCTTGCGCATGCTCTCACGAGTGCTGAATTCGCGGTGCCAGGCGGCAAGCCATGGACGGCCAGCACGCCATTCCAGATCAGCATGGCGGATTTCGATGTAAGACAGAACCACAGCCGTGGCGATGCTGGCGAGCGTCAGGTCTTGCAACAGAAGCTTGCCGCTGCCCTCAAATTCATCGAGCCCAGCGCGGATGCGGGCGCGCAGGCGATCCGCATAGGCCGGCCAGCGTGCGGTTTCCGGTCGTGAGACCTGCTCATAGCGCAATGACACGGCCGCATCGCCGGTACCAATGGCCAAGGCCAAAGTTGTCAGTATGCGGAAGTGCTTGGCACCATCGTCTGGCAGCAGGTTCTTGTGGCCACTCGAATGGCAGAAATATTCCATGATGACACGACTGTCATAAACTGGGTGACCATGGTCGGTTTCCAGCACAGGGACCTTCCCGATGGGCGAAAGCTTTTCGAGCTCGGCGTTGACAGTATCCGGCTTTGCCGAGGTCTCCACCGCCTGAACCTTGGTTTCAAGCCCACATTCGATCGCGGTTACCAACGACATACGCATGAAGGGAGATAGCAGGGTACCGTGAAGTTTCATATCTGCGTTCCTGTGTTGGTTGCGATCATGTGGTGATGGACTTCTCAAGACGACCAGCGAGATCCTGGATGAACTGCCAAGCGACGCGGCCTGAGCGTGCTCCCCGCGTCACGGACCATTCATTAGCCTGATGTTCGATATCGTGCTTAGCCAGTTTCAATCCGAAGTGATTGGCATAACCGTGGACCATGTCGAAATAGTCGTCTTGCGAGCAGTTGTGAAAACCGAGCCAAAGACCGAAGCGGTCGGAGAGCGAGACTTTTTCCTGCACCGCCTCCGACGGCGAAATCGCCGTCGAGCGTTCATTCTCGATCATGTCGCGCGGCAGAAGATGACGGCGGTTCGAGGTAGCATAGAACAGCACATTGTCGGGCCGTCCTTCGAGGCCGCCATCAAGTGCCGCTTTCAGCGACTTGTAGCTTGTGTCCTGTGCATCAAAGGAAAGATCGTCGCAGAAGACGAGAAAGCGGAACTTCGTGGCTTTGCGCAGCAAGGCCATAAGCTGGGGAAGGGTAGCGATATCCTCACGGTGGATTTCTATAACCTTGAGATTTTTGTAGGCCTGCGCGATCTTTGCATGTGCGGCTTTCACCAGCGATGATTTGCCCATGCCGCGCGCACCCCATAACAGCGCATTGTTGGCAGGCAAGCCCTTTGCAAAGCGCTCTGTATTTTCGAGCAAAATTCCCTTGGATTGTTCGATGCCCTTCAACAGTTCAATTTCGACCCTGTTAACCTTTGGAACGGCCGTCAAACCCTGTACCGGGCCGTTCCATACATATGCGGAAGCCTTGGCAAATTCCGGCGCTTCCGCGGGCTCTGGCGCCAACCTTGCCAATGCTTCAGCAATGCGGCGCCATTCAGCCAATTCAGTTGATTTTGCCATAAAAATTCCTGGGATCGGATGGTTGCAAAGGCCTAATCCATCGCTATATTCCGCGCAACCTTTGTTTGGGGCCGTGCTTACTGCATCGCCGGGGAGACTTGATGAATTTCATACCGTTTCTGGCGCAAGCGGCGCCTGCACCTGGTGCCATAGACATGTTCGGGATGATCTTCCCGATGTTGGCCATTCTGGGCGTGTTCTATTTCTTCATGATCAGGCCGCAGCAGCAGAAGCAGAAGGAACACCAGAAACTTCTTACGCAGGTGACGCGTGGTGACACTGTGGTGACGCATGGCGGACTCATCGGCAAGGTCGTTCGCGTTGTTGATGACAACGAACTTCTGGTCGAGGTTGGCCCCAATGTGCAGGTGCGTGTTCTGCGCCAGGGCCTGTCTGATGTGCGCAGCAAGGGCGAGCCACAAAAGGCCAAGACCTGATGTTTCATTATTCCCGTTGGCGCATTTTGCTGATTCTCGGCACGGTGCTTATCGGCTTCGTGCTGGCTCTGCCGAACGCGCTCGATCCTCTGGGCTTTAAGGGGGTCATGGATCGCTACGGCCTAAAGCCCATGACATTGGGCCTCGACCTGCAGGGCGGATCGAACATCCTGATGGAAGTCGACCAGAATGACTTGACTGACAAGGTTCAGCAGCAACTGATGGGCGATATTCGCTCTGCGCTGCGTGAACAAAAAATTGGTTATAGCGGCCTGAATAAAACCAATGCTGGTGTCAGCGTCACCTTGAACAAGTCGGAAGATGTGGACCGCGCCAAACCAGCCTTGCAGAAGCTGGTGCAGCCCGTGGATTCTGGGCTTTTGTCCGTAGGCACGGCCGTCAACCTGTTTTCGCTGAACCAAAGCGGCCAGACTTTTCTTTTTGCCGTGCAACCTGAAGGTCTGCAAGCCCGAGTGGGAAGTGCCTTGAAGCAGGCGATGCATGTGATCGAGATCCGTATTAACGGACTTGGAACGACTGAAATCTTCCATTCAGCAGCAAGGCAAAGACCGCATCTCGATTGAGATACCGGGACTGCAAGATCCGGAGCGCGTGAAAAACCTGATCGGCACGACGGCCAAGCTGACCTTCCAGCTGGTGTGCGCTGAACAGCCTTCTTCTGCGACCGCCTTGCCACCAGCTGAATGCGCCGCCTATCCACACAAGGAATCGGTAGAAGCCGCGCTGGCACAAAAAAAGCTGAAGGACCCAACGGCTGAAACATTGACTGATGCGGAACTCAAAGCCCTGCCGCAAATGTGGGTTCAGACGGCAGGCCAAGCATCGGTCGATGGTGCAGACTTGACAGACGCTCAGCCGAGTTTCGACCAAAACAACACGCCGGTCGTTTCATTCAAGTTCAACCAAAAAGGCTCGGTGCGCTTCGGCAAGCTCACGGCCGACAATGTCGGAAAGCCCTTCGCCATCGTGCTTGATGGCATCATCCAGAGTGCCCCAGTGATCAATGAACCGATACTTGGCGGCTCAGGGCAGATCTCAGGGCGCTTCACCGTTGATCAAACCAACGACCTTGCGATCACGCTGCGCTCCGGCGCCTTGCCTGCAAAATTGGTTATTGTGGAAGAGCGGACCGTGGGACCTACGCTGGGTGCGGATTCCATCAGGGCTGGCGTCTACGCCTCTATTGCCGGACTCATCTTCGTGATGTTTTTCATGCTATTGCCCTATGGTTTTTTTGGGATTCTTGCCGACATTGCGTTGATCGCGAATCTCATTCTCCTCGTTGGAATGATGTCCTTACTCGGGGCAACGCTGACATTGCCGGGCATTGCCGGCATCGTCCTGACGCTCGGCATGGCAGTTGACTCGCAATGTGCTGATTTATGAACGCATCCGTGAAGAGTGGCGTCACGGGAGAACGCCGTTGTCGTCGATTGAAACAGGCTTCAAGGCGGCGCTTTCAACTGTCACAGACGCCAATGTTACAACGTTGATCGCAGCATTTGTGTTGTTTGGGGTAGGCGGAGCCGGCCCGGTGAGAGGGTTTGCCGTCACGCTTGCCATTGGCATCGTCACCACCATGTTTACTGCATTTGTCCTAACCCGCCTGATGGTTGCCACCTGGGTGCGCCGCTATAAGCCCAAGGAGATCAACCTCTGATGCGCTGGAAACCTGTCCGTTTCATTCCGGATGATACCAAGTATCATTTCATCCGGATTTCTCGTTTTGGGTTTTTCCTTTCGGGTATTCTGTGCAGCATCGCCATCGCGCTGTTCGTCTTTAAAGGGCTGAACTACGGCATCGATTTCAAGGGCGGTTCCAAGATTGCCATCCGGACGCAGGGGCCTGCCGAACTCGACAAGATCCGCAGCGAACTCAATGCGCTGAATCTGGGTTCGATACAACTGCAGCAAATCCTCGGCAATCCAAGCGATGTGTTGATCGTCATTCCAGCGCAGGGTGGTGGCGATGCCAATGAGCAGGCGGCCCAAGTCAAGGTTGTTGATGCCTTGGGCAAGGGTGTGGAGATCCGCTCCAAGGACACTGTGGGCGGCAAGGTTTCCGAGGAACTGACGCAGCAGGCGACCGGGGCCGTCATGCTCTCCATCTTCTTCGTGCTCTTTTACCTGTGGGTGCGATTTGAGTGGCAATTTGCATTGGGCGCCGTGATTTCACTTTTGCACGACGTGGTGCTTTCCATTGGCCTCTTTTCCCTGATCGGGCTCGAATTCAACCTCTCAATCATTGCCGCCATTCTCACCATCGTCGGCTATTCGCTGAATGACACGGTGGTGGTGTTTGACAGAATCCGTGAATATCTGCGCCGGTATAAAACCATGAATCTGGCGGACCTCATTGACCTTTCAATCAATTCAGTTTTGCCTCGGACGGTGCTGACCTCGGTTGCAACCATGATGGCTTTGCTCGCGCTTTTCATCTTTGGCGGCGAAGTCATCCATGGGTTCTCTTTTGCGATGATTTGGGGCGTTGTCGTCGGCACCTATTCCTCGATCTTCATTGCATCGCCGGTCCTCATTTTGCTGGGTACCAAACGTGAGACCTCAGCCCAAGAGAGCGGCTCCAAAAAACGCAAATGAAATTCCTGCCCGAGCGTCGGCCAATCAGTTCCTATGGGGACGGCGGCTTTCGCTTCGGTGATCATTCCCACCGAGGTGATTTGCTGGTCCTCCCTTCAGGCATGAGTGCGTGGGATGGCAAGGATTTCTCTGGCGTGCTGGCGGAGAAGAGTGAAATAGATTTCCTGATCATGGGCACCGGGGCCAAGCTCAAGCAGCTTGACCCGAGGCTAGCTGCATCAGTTGAGGCGGTGGGTGTTTCGGTCGATGCCATGCCCACGGCTGCTGCAATTGCCACATATAACGTGATGCTGGCCGAGGGCCGACGGGTGGCGGCCGCATTCATTGCGGTGCTGTGATGGATGATATTGCAAAGCTTGTGCGGCAATATGACCGTGACCGTTACCTTTCTGCGCTCTTCGCGCCGGAAAGCAAACGACCCCATCTCCTGTCACTTTATGCTTTCAATGTTGAAATTTCGCGCATTGCCGGGCTGGTGAGCGAGCCGCATCTTGCGGAAATCCGTCTGCAGTGGTGGCTGGATACACTGGACGCCATCTATGAAGGACTGCCTCAGGCCTCTCCCGTGGCTCAGGATCTGGCAAGTGCGATCAGGGCAGGGGACTTGCCTAAGGCCGCACTCGTTAATCTTGCCAAGGCGCATAGCTTCGATTTCTATTCTGATCCGATGTCTACAAGACGGGATCTGGAGGGCTATCTCGGGGAGACGTCCTCGGTGCTTATCCAACTGGCCGCCATGATCCTCGACAAAAATGCGGCGCGGCGTTGTAGCGAAGCCTGTGGGCTTGCTGGCGTTGCCTATGGCCTTGCCCAAGTATTGAACCACTTGCCTCAGGCGCAGGGGTTGAAGCAGAGCTTCGTTCCAGCCGATACAATTTCAACGCATGGCCTGCAACCAGCGGCATTGCATCAGACCCAACCTGCGCCGGCCATGGCCAATGTCTTCGGCGAGGTGATTGGCTGGGGCGAGCAACGGTTGAATGAATTACGGACTGCGGCAGGTACGATCAGCCCACCGGCGGTCCCAGCCTTCCTGCATGTGACGCTTTCCCGAGCGTATTTTGACAAGGCCCGAAAACAAGGTGCCAGGCTTCTCAATTCTGGCTGCGAGATCAGTCCATTGCGCAGGCAATGGCGGCTATGGCGGGCGGCGCGAGACCTGCAATTTTAACCTTTTGGCATGCGCCACCGCGACAGTTGCTCTTTATTGCAGTTGCGGTTATTCACGCTGGCACAAAGCAGTCGGGGCGTAGCGCAGTCTGGTAGCGCACCTGCCTTGGGCGCAGGGGGTCGCGAGTTCGAATCCCGCCGCCCCGACCACTTTGACTTTTTTGGGAGTCGTGATGACCGCACGCATCTACAAGCCCGCCCGCAACGCCATGCAGTCCGGCAAGGGCAAAGCCAATGAATGGTTTCTTGAGTTTGTGCGCGAAACGAGAATGACGACTGACCCACTGATGGGCTGGACGTCAGGTGATACCTCGACACAGGTCAAGCTGCGTTTCGATACACGCGAAGAAGCGGAAGCCTATGCCAAGGCCAATGGCATTGCCTACATGGTGATACCTGAAGCGCCGGTCCGCATGCAGAAGAAATCTTATTCGGACAATTTCAAGTTTGGCCGCGGCACCAACTGGACGCATTGAGTTTTCGTCTCTACCCTGAAATTCGTGGCCAGCAACCGACCCCGTAGCTCAGCTGGACTAGAGCAAGTGCCTTCTAATTATTTAGGTGCTGAATTCGCGTGTGAATAATTTCAAATTTCTATCCTAGGTACGCCATAGGTACATTTTTTGAGGATCGGAGATGCCGAACGGTTTCAGCGTGAAGTCTAACACTTGCCCGGTCTGCGGGTTGAAGCACCAAGCCAGTCGTGCTGGGGACAATTGGGGATTGCGGGTCAGCTGCATACGGTGCGGCGAATTTCAGATTAGCCGAGAGCTTGCGGACGATGTCCCGGGCGAAGAAGAGAGGTATCCTGAAACCCGCAAGATTTTATGGAGCTCATTCGAAGATCTAAGCGGCCGATGACCGCTCCGCCTTACACCCACGATGACCTTATTCGTGCTCGCAAAGACTATTCGCGGGCGTCGGTGGATGAACAGTCGAACAATCTTCTTCTGTTTGTGGCTGATGGAATGATCGATCCAGGAAATCCTGCCTCATTTAAGGCTCCCGAAGGGCAGTCGGTTGTTCGCGCCAATAGCGTCGAAATATCTTATTTCTTTTGCGCGAATTGCAAAACGTCGGGATGTTGTCATGGGGTGCGATTCCTGGTGACCCCAACGCAGACGGATGGGAAATTTTTAAGGTCAGCCCAACCTTCAAAGGTTGGGATCGCATTGCCGAGCTGCGAACGAAGAATGTCGTGTCGAAGACAGCGTTCATGGCGATGCAATTCCGTGACAAGGAACTCGACAGCATACTTGAATTTCACATCCGGCCCTCGACGGTTGCCCAAACAGGTTACCGCTTGGCTAGGGTTCGATGATCGTCTAGAGGCCGGCTTGATTGACAACAGAATGCGCGTTGAGATCAGAAACTCGAGGTTTGTCATTGCGGATCTCACACACGATAACCGGGGTGCATATTGGGAAGCAGGGTACGGCGAGGGCTTAGGAAAACCTGTGATCTATCTATGCAAGGCTGAAGTGTTCCGGGCAAAAAGCACACACTTCGATACCAGCCACCATCTAACTATCCAGTGGGATCCTGCAGCGCTCAATCGTTTCGCGGAGGATTTGAAAGCGAAGTATTAGGGTCACGATACCGGAGGCGACGCAGGTCGATTAGCTGGAAATTTGTCCGTTCAATTTGGAGAACGAGACGATCGCTGGCCTACACTCGATTTCGGCTCTGCAGCCTTTTCCTGGCTGGCAATCCATTTCGAGTGCTCTGTCGATATCAAGCTTTCCACACGTTCGACCAGGATTTTACGTGCCTGTTCGTCAGAGTAGCCGTCATACGGATCAGCTCGCTCGAGGTAGGTATATTTTTCATGCCGCAACGCTTCGCAGGTTGAGCGGTAGGTAATCCAATTGTGATGCCACTGATTGATCGCCTGGACGCCTTCGCACATCGCGATTAATCCCCCCAAGATCGCTGCCACCGATTTTATATTCCAGCAATGCAGCGATAGGTATTGCGGCCGAGGCGGCGATCACAAAAAAACGGCCGGTTTTGAAATTGCGCTGAGCCGCGCCGCTTTTTTTTTTTTTTTTTTTTAGGTGCCGTCACGGGGCTGCCTCTATAAGGCGCTGGAGATCGTTAATGTTCCACGAGTACCAAGGGTGACCTTTGACCGCCATGGGCACAGTCAATACGCTTGGTCCGCTAGGCCAGCCCATGAGTAGAACGGTTTTGTTCAATTCTAAACTTGTAGCCAGCTCCCAGTTGACCCATTGGCTTTGCCACGTGTTTTCGCCCAACAATCCGACTGTGACACTCGAACGATTTATTTTTTCGCGGATGCGAGAGCGAATGTATGAGGCATTGTCGCTGTCATAAGCAGATCTTACGGATTCATCGAAGAATTCTAGGTCGACATGTTTCGTGCCAGGTCAGCAGACGAATGCCATCAACCTGTTTCTTGTTCTCCATTTTAAAACTGAGAAAAACTCGTTTCAATGTAGGGATACTGCCGCGAACAGGCAGGGGCATCAAATAGCACCCTGCTTAAGATCGGCATGTCCTACTGCCAAGTGCTCATGACGCCGAACTCTGACTTCCGATGAGAGCGGCAAAGGAAGATGCATCTGCCTCGGCAATCCGGCTGGGGGCAGCGCATCCTCTTATCCCAGAGCGAGAATTCCTTACCCCACTTGCGAGCTTTCTCTGCCACGTCCAGCGGAAACACGGTTTTGCATCTTGGGCAGATCGCACGGAGCTCCACACCGTGTTCGGCCATCGCACCGAGATTCCGGTTTTCACGGAATGGAATGGCAACCAGCGCTCGCCCCCACGAGCCCATGTCTAGGGCAGATACCGCGGAAGGCCGGCGATCTTCAGATCGACATGCCTCACGTAATCTCCAGTGCCGCTTCCAGGTCATTGAGCATCAGCAGATCGCACTGCTCACCATGCAGGGCGCCACCAAGATAAGTCGCGAACTCACCACCGACACGCGCCTTGAGCCATCCGTCCCGCTCATGCAACCGCAACCCATCAAATAAATTCACGAACTTAACCGTGACAGCAAAAGTTTGCTCGTCATAGTATTTCCGAGGCTTCGTGCGCTTGATCATCAGCTCGCCTTCAACTCCGGCCACCGCGGCCGAATGGCCTCGGCGTCATCGATAACCTCCAGCAACCGGAAGCTCAGGGAAGCGACATCAGCAAGCAATTGCTGAATGTCGAACGGAAGCGCCTCGACGTGGCCGACAATCTCGCTGAACCGTTCGACATGCTTTTTGAGGTCGGGATTAAGGTCCAAGTCAGCCAGGCATTTGACCGGTTCAAGCTCGACATGCTCAGCCGAGAATATCGCCGCAGCCACCAACTCCGCATCTCGGGACATTCTCATTGGAAATCCTATGTCGCGAAAAACTGGCTGGCCATCTCTGCAAACCTCAGCAGGTCTTCGAGGCCCGGTGGCTCCTTGAGATGCTTTGCAGCAGAAAAGTCGCTGATATTGATTGTTACCGGCACGGG
>CAVWWQ010000002.1:0-190123 GCA_963758815.1 uncultured Alphaproteobacteria bacterium | reverse complement strand
GGCTGGCGACGAGTTCGGGGGTGATCTGGGGTTCGTTCATGGGACCTTATTAGGTAGATCGACGGGGCGCGAAAAGGCCTTTTATGGCGCATTTCCGCCCTGTCCAGAGCTTTGCGGGGGGAGCTTGCGGGAACGGCGTTTGCACATCGCGCCCGGATCGGATTTAAGGGCCGAAACACCGATTTGAAGGGCCATTTTTAGTGAACGAAGTCCCCAAAAACGCATTCCGCCACCGCCCCGATCTGCAGATCGAAACCGAGGGCGAATTCGCGGGCTGGCGGACCTGGACCCGCGACAATTTTGAGACCCATAACGGCCCGTTCTGGCACCGGGTCGACGAGAACGGCAAGATGCAATGCGCGTTCCGGGTCGAGAAGAAGCACCTCAACGGCTATGCGCAACGTCCATGGCGGCGCCTTCATGTCGTTCGCCGATTATTGCCTGTTTGCGATCGCCTCGTCCCATCTGGACGGCCCGGGCGTGACGGTCGGTTCGCCTGCGAATTCCTCGATGCCGCCCACGAAGGCGAACTGATCGAATGCGACGGCGAAATCACCCGCGCCGGCGGCTCGCTGATCTTCCTGCGCGGCACGCTGAAATCCGGCGAACGTTCGCTGTTCACCTTCTCCGGCACCATCAAGCGGATGAAGCGGAAGCCGAAGACGGACGCCGGCACCGTTGCCGCCGAGCGCCACAGCAGATTCAGCGCGGCTGGCGCGATTATGCGCTGCTGCTGGCGTTGGCCTGCTGCTGGAGTTCGACCTATCCGCTGACCAAGATCGGGCTCGGCTCGATCCCGCCGATCACCTTCATCTCGGCGCGCTCGCTGATCGCGGCCGCCTTCCTGCTCGTGATCCTGTACGCGCGCGGCCTTCGCATCCCGACCGATATCAAGGCCTGGAAGCTGTTCGCGTTCCAGCAGACCATCAATTCGACGATTCCGTTCCTGATGATCACCTGGGCGCAGCAATATGTGCCGGCGGCGCCGACCGTGGTGCTGGCCTCGACGACGCCGATCTTCGCCTTCCTGATCACCTGGGGCATCACGCGGCACGAGCCGGCGACGTTGCTCAAGCTCGCCGGCGCGATTCTGGGCCTCGCCGGCACCGCCGTGATCATCGGCCTCGATGCGCTGGGCGGGCTCTCCAGCAATCTGTTCGCCGAAATGGTGATCCTGCTCGCCACCGTCTCGTTCGCCTGCGCCACGATCTTCGGCCTGCGGCTGTCCGACTACGATCCGATGGTGGTGGCGGCCGGATCGCTGCTGTTCGGCGGCACGCTGCTGTTGCCGGTCGCGCTCGTCGTCGAGCATCCCTGGACGCTGCACCCGACGCCGCGAGGCCCTGATCGCCATTGCCGCGATGGGGATCTTCTCCAGCGCACTCGGCCTGATGCTGTTCTACATGTGCCTCGGCCGGCTCGGCACGCTGACCACCAATGCGCAAGGCTATTTGCGGATTCCGATCGGCGTCGGGCTCTCGGTGCTGCTGCTCGGCGAGACCGTGCCGCCCAACCTCGCGCTCGGCCTCGTGCTGGTCATGGCCGGCGTCGCCGCCATGACCATTCCCGGCGACCGCTACCGAGTGGATCGGCCGGTTGCGAGGCAATAGTCTATACGGTTACCCCGCGGTTCCCGAGGCGGTGCCGCGCCAACCTCATCTGGAACTGATGCACGCGGTGACGTGAACGAACCGTAACGGGCCGAGACTGGAACGGAAGCCGATTGTCTGCGGTTGGAATTACTCACGAGCAAAGGGAGTAATTCATGAGAAAAACAACATTGGCGCTCGCAACGGCGCTGGCCCTCACCAGCACGCTCGCGATGGCGCAGACGACCAGCACGGGCGGCAGCCACCGGCAGCGCGACCGGCTCGCATGACGACGAGCCCCGGCAGCACGACGGGTTCCATCGACCGGGAACGGCTACCGGCACCGTCGGCAGCAACGTCGAGTAATCCGGCCGGCAGCGCCGGAGCGGCGCAAAACGCCGGAGCCAATCCGTCCGGCACCACGAACCATGAACCCGTCGCCGAGCGGTTCGACGGTCGGCCCGGCAGCAGGCACCGGCACGGAAGGTAAAGCAAGCCCAACGACAAGAAGCCCCGCACATGCGGGGCTTCTTTTTGTCGGCAGGCGAACCGCCGCGTCTACTTCTTCTCTTCCAGCAGCTTGCGGTATTTCTCGACGTCGCGCGTCACCAGTTGCCCGAGCACGTCGGGCGCGTGCTCGTTGGCGTCGGGCGCGACGGTGGAGAGATCGTGAAAGCGCTTCTTCACCGGCTCGCTTTCGACCGCGGTGCGTCGCCGCCGCGTTGAGTTTCTCGATGATCGCCGGCGGCGTGCCCTTTGGCGCGAACAGGCCGTTCCAGCCCTGCGCCTCGAATTCGGGAAGACCGGCTTCCGCCGAAGTCGGCAGATCGGGCAAGGTCGCAAGCCGCACGGTCGAGCCGACCACGAGGCCCCTGCACCAGCTTGTCGTCGATCGCCTGCGACACCGAAGCGGCGGCATCGCAGACGCCGTCGATCTGGCCGCCGATCGCATCCGTCAGCGCCGGCGCCGCGCCGCGATAGCCGACCAGCGTGACGTCGATGCCGGCGGCCTGCACGAAACTCTTGCAGATCAGGTAATTCGACGAGCCGACGCCGGCATGGCCGAGATTGATCTTGCCGGGATTCTTCTTCGCGTAGGCGATGAATTCCTGCAGGTTCTTGGCCGGAAAATCCTTGCGCAGCGCGACGATGCCGAAGGTCTTCGCCACCATGGCGATCGGCGCGAAGGAATCCGGCGTGAACGGCAGTTTCGGATAGATCGTGTAGGTCGCCGCACTGGTGCCGGCGTTGCCGATCGCGATGGTGTAGCCGTCGGCGTCGGCGCGCGCGGCACGCGCCAGCGCGGTCGAGCCGCCGGCGCCTGCGACATTCTCGATCACGATCGGCTGGCCCAGCGCCTTGCCCATCTCCTCGGCGACCGCGCGCGCGATCACGTCCGAGGTGCCGCCGGCCGCGAACGGCACGATCATGGTGATGGGATGTTTTGGAAAATCCTGCGCGTGGGCGGCGGTCGCGAACGACAGCGCAGCGAAGTCGCGATCACGCCAGCCTCGGCGAAACGAGTTCACGCCGCCTTTTCCAGATGCGCCACGAGGCCGGCGAACAGGCCGCGGCCGTCGGTGCAGCCCATGATGTCTTCGACGTGGTTTTCCGGATGCGGCATCATGCCGAGCACATTGCCGCGCTCGTTGACGATGCCGGCGATCGAATGCGCGGCGCCGTTGATGTTGGAATTCTCGTCGACCACGCCGTCGGCGGAGCAATAGCGATAGAGCACCCGCCCCTCGCCTTCGAGCCGCTTCACGGTCTCTTCGTCGGCCTCGTAATTGCCTTCGCCATGCGCGACCGGCACGCGAATGACCTGGCCGGCATTGTAGCCGCGCGTGAACGGCGTGTCGGAGCGTTCGACCCGCATATGCACGTCCTGGCAGATGAATTTCAGCCGCGCGTTGCGCATCAGCACGCCGGGCAGCAGACCCGCTTCGCACAGGATCTGAAAACCGTTGCAGACGCCGAGCACGAGGCCGCCGTCGGCGGCGAACGCCCGCACCGCGTCCATCACCGGCGCGCGCGCCGCGATCGCGCCGCAGCGCAGATAATCGCCATAGGAAAAGCCGCCGGGCACCACCACGAGATCGGTACCCTTGGGCAGCGCGGTCTCGGCATGCCAGACCATCGCGGCCTCATGGCCCGATGCCAGCTTCAGCGCGCGCGCCATGTCGCGCTCGCGATTGATTCCGGGAAAGACGAGAACGGCGGATTTCATCTGAGGCGCCTAGAGCAGTTCGACCCGGTAATTCTCGATCACGGTGTTCGCCAGCAGCTTGTCGGCGGCGGCTTTCAGCGCCGCCTCCGCCTTGGCCTTGTCGGAGCCGGAGAGTTCGATGTCGAACACCTTGCCCTGACGCACGCTGGCGACGCCATCGACGCCGAGCGATTTCAGCGCGCCTTCGATGGCCTTGCCCTGCGGATCGAGAATGCCGGACTTCAACGTAACGGTAACGCGTGCTTTCATGTCACCCGTATTCCGGACGAGCCGCGCAGCGGTCTCGAAGCGCGATCTCGATTCCGGGCTCGCGAGCCGCGCCCCGGATGACGCTCAGCTCTTCACCAGCACCGGGCCGGTGCCGGCCGGCCGCTCGTTCTCCATCAGGATGCCCAGACGCTTGGCGACCTCGGTATAGGCCTCCAGCAGGCCGCCGAGATCCCGGCGGAAACGATCCTTGTCGAGCTTCTCGTTCGACTTGATGTCCCACAGCCGGCACGAATCCGGCGAGATCTCGTCGGCGACGATGATCCGCATCATCTCGTTCTCGAACAGCCGGCCGCATTCCATCTTGAAATCGACGAGGCGGATGCCGATGCCGAGGAACAGCCCGGTCAGGAAGTCGTTGACGCGGATGGCGAGCGCCATGATGTCGTCGATTTCCTGCGGCGTCGCCCAGCCGAACGCGGTGATGTGCTCTTCCGAGACCATCGGGTCGTTGAGCTGGTCGTTCTTGTAATAGAACTCGATGATCGAGCGCGGCAGCTGGGTGCCTTCCTCGATGCCGAGGCGCTGCGACAGCGATCCCGCCGCGACGTTCCGCACCACCACCTCCAGCGGCACGATCTCGACCTCGCGAATCAGTTGCTCGCGCATGTTGAGACGGCGGATGAAATGGGTCGGCACCCCGATGTCGTTGAGGTGCTGAAACAGGTACTCCGAAATCCGGTTGTTGAGGACGCCCTTGCCCTCGATCACCTGGTGTTTCTTGGCATTGAACGCGGTCGCATCGTCCTTGAAGTGCTGGATCAGGGTTCCCGGCTCCGGGCCTTCATACAGGACCTTGGCCTTGCCTTCATAAATGCGGCGTCGACGGCTCATTGGGATGTACCGTGTTTTGTTGAAATCCATGAATTTGGTGTGCTCCGGATGACAAGGGTTACGACCCACGACGGAGCTGCCGTGAAGGCCGGGAACCGACGACAACGGAAACAGAACAAGAACCGGACCTGATGGCAACCTATCCGATTGGCCTATCCAGCACAATCGATCCGGCCCGCTTGGGCCCAACTTATACCGGTTGCCCTGCGGCTTAACGGCTCGTTGTTTTGCCGATTCGCCCCCTCTATCTAGGCGTGCGAGCGGGCCGCCGCAACGCGGCCGCGTTCACCATCTGCCGGGATTGGAACCGCAAAAATGACCACTTTCGACAAGCGCGAAGAAGGTTTTGAGAAGAAATTCGCCCTCGACGAGGAGCAGAAGTTCAAGGCCGAGGCGCGCCGCAACAAGCTGCTCGGGCAGTGGGTCGCCGAAAAGCTCGGCAATGTCCGGCGATGCCGCCACCGCCTATGCCAAGGAAGTGGTCGCCGCCGATGTTCGAGGAGCGGCGACGGCGACGTGCTCCGCAAGGTGCTGGGCGATATCAAGGCCAAGGGCGTCGACATCACCGAGCAGCAGATCCGCGCCAAGATGGACGAACTGATGGCGGTGGCCATCGCGCAGGTGAAGGCGGGGACGTAGAGAGCGCCAATCGCGAGTGGCGAATAGCGCATCGGAAGTTCCATTCGCTCGACTCGCCATTCGCCATTCGCCGCTTTCGCGTATTCCTCGCACGGATGATCTCCAGCAACCGCCGCGACGCCGCGCTCAAAAAGCCGCCGCGCCGCGTCACCGTCGACGACTCGTGGCTGGCCTTGAGATCGCCGACGCCGATCGTCGAGATCGTGCGGATGCTGCAGTTCCTCGGCGGCGTTGCTTTCCGACAGCAGCGCGATGCCGAGCCCGGCTTCGACCAGACGCTTCTGCGCGGTCAGGCTGTCGACCGGCGTCCAGTCGACCTCGCCGAGGCCGTGGGTCTGGAACAGCGCGAACACATGCGACGCCGTGATCTCGCGCCGTCCCGGCACCACGGGAAAAGCGATCCAGCGTTCGCCGCGCAGATCGGCAAGCCTCGCGACGCGGCGGCCGGCGCGCGGATGATCCGGCGCGCAGACCACCTGCAGCGGTTCGGCGAACAGCAATTCGCAATCGAGATCGCGCGAACGGTCGCGATCGTAGCGCAGGCCGATCGTCGCTTCGCCGCGCCGGATCAGATCGCTGACCTCGGCGCTGGTCGCCGTGCGCAGGGTCAGTTCGACCGTCGGGATGTTCGGCGGCGAAGCGCTTCAGGATCGCCGACAGCCGGCCGCCCGCGAGCGTGCCGACCACCGCCAGCGCGACCGGCCCCGAATTCGACTGCGCCAGCGCGCGCACCGCATTCTCGGCATCCTGCGCGGCGGCCACCGCGCGCTCGGCATAGGGCACCATCACCCTGCCCGCATCGCTCAGCATCGTCCGCCCCGCGATCCGCTCGAACAGGGGCACGCCGAGTTCCTGCTCCAGCAGCGCGATGCGCCGCGAGATCGCCGGCTGCGACCGATGCAGCGCCTTCGCGGCATTCGAGATGCCGCCGCGGCGGTGAACCGTCAGGAAGGTATCGAGCGCGTCGCTGTCCATGTCAGGTCCATGCAAAAAGCTGATGATATTGAGAAGAATAACAAATTTGGCTGATATCGGGAAGCCCGCTAGAAAGGCCCTCGGACGCTCGGAGAGGCGTTCAGGCAGGAGCCCGACCATGATCAAGATGAGCGTCTACTATCCGGCCAATGGCGGCTCGAAGTTCGATCACGACTACTACCGCACCCGCCACATGCCACTGATCCAGGAACGGCTCGGCGATGCCTGCCTGCGCTACGAGATCGATAAGGGCCTTGCGGGTCGCGAACCTGGAAGCGCGCCGGAGTTCGTCGCGGCGTGCCACATCTACTCGCCGACCCTGGGGACATTCCAGGAGGCGTTCGGTCCCCACCGCGCGGAGATCGTCGCGGACGTCGCCAACTATACGGACATCGCGCCCATCGTGCAGATCAGCGAAATCGTTGGAGGGTAGGCTGCCGCCAGTCAGAACCAGCCAACGAATTCAGCGGAGCAAACGATGCGCACCCAGATGCAAAAAGCCGAAGCCTTTCGCGCGCTGCACGCGCGGCCCGGCGCCTTCATCATCCCCAATCCGTGGGAGGCCGGCACCGCCAAACTGCTCGCCGCGATGGGCTTCGAGGCGCTGGCGACCACCAGCCTCGGCCTTGCCAACATGCTCGGCAGCGTCGACCGTCAGCCTCGATGCCATCATCGACAATTGCCGGGTGATCGCCGAGGCCACCGACCTGCCCGTCAATGCCGACCTGGAAAATTGCGGCGCCGACGATCCGAAGACCGCGGCGAAGGCGATCGCGCGCGCGGCCGAGGCCGGCGTGGTCGGCGGCTCGATCGAGGATTCCACCGGCGACCGCGACAAGCCGATCTACGACTTCTCGCTCGCGGTCGAGCGCGTGCAGGCCGCGGTCGAGGCCGCGCGCGCGTTGCCGTTCCCGTTCACGCTGACGGCGCGCGCGGAAAACCTGCTGTACGGCCGCAACGATCTCGACGACACCATCAAGCGGCTGCAGGCCTTCGAAGCCGTCGGCGCCGACGTGCTGTATTCGCCCGGGCGTGCACGACATCGGCACCATCCGCACCGTGGTGTCGTCGGTGACGAAACCGTTCAACCTGGTGATGGGATTTGCCGATCCGACGCTGACGGTCGATCAACTCTCCGCCGCCGGCGTCAAGCGCATCAGCGTCGGCGGCGCGATGGCGCGCCATGCGCTTGCCGCGTTCCTGCGATGCGCCCACGAGATGAAGGACCAGGGCGCGTTCACCTTCGTGCGCGACATGGCGCCGGTGAAGGAAGTGCGGGCGGCGTTCAAGTGACGGCCGACGTCATTCCGGGGCGCGTCGAAGCGATCCGAACCCGGAATTTCGAGATTCCGGATTGCGTCGCTTCGCCTCCCGCAATGACGGTGAGGAGCCCTACTCCTCCTTGAACCCATACTCCGGCACGTTGCCGCTGGCGCCGTAATATTTGTACGGCAGGAATTTGCCGGACATCGTGATCTTGACCCGGTCGCCCTTCGGATTGGGGAGCGCGCTCCATCACCATGTCGAAATCGATCGCCGACATGATGCCGTCGCCGATATTCCTCCTCGATCAGCGCCTTCCAGGCCGGGCCGTTGACCATCACCATCTCGTAGAAGCGGTAGATCAGGGGATCGGTCGGCGGCATCGGCGTGCCGGTGCCGCGCATCGGCATCTCGTTCAGCATCGCGGTCTCGGACTTCGACAGCCCGAACAGTTCGCCGGCATTGGCGGCCTGCGGTTTTGTCAGTTTCATCTGGCCGAGAATGGCGCCGACGATCAGCACCTCGGAATAGCCGCCGATCTTTTCGCAGATGTGCTTCCAGCTCCAGCCCTTCTCGCGCTTGATGTCGAGCAGCTTTTCGGTGAGGTCTTCGCGTTTCATGTGTCTCGTCTCACCCGTCATGCCAGGCTCGTGCCGAGCATCACGTCTTTCGCGCTAAGAAGACGTGGATGGCCGGGACAAGCCCGGCCATGACGCCTGTCTGACATCGCAATACCGACGGATCGCCAGATCCGGCAGCCGATCCGCACCGTCGGCACGTTGCGCGGATCGTGGTCGGGCACGGTCGGCGGCAAAGGTCTTGCTGCGGCTGACCAGGAAATCGACGATGTGATTGCGCAGCGCGTAGTAATAGGGGTGGCGGTGCAGATCGATGCGGCCGCGATCCTTGGGCAGCGGATTTTCCACGATCTCGGCCAGCACCGCGCCGGGGCCGTTGGTCATCAGGAAAATCTTGTCGGCGAGATAGATCGCCTCATCGACGTCATGGGTGATCATGAACGCGGTCTGGCCGGTCTCCAGGCAAATGCGCCGCACCTCGTCCTGCAGCGTGCCGCGCGTCAGCGCATCCAGCGCCGAGAACGGCTCGTCCATCAGCATGATCTTCGGCGTGATCGACAGCGCGCGCGCGATGCCGACGCGCTGCTTCATGCCGCCGGACAATTCCGACGGCCGCTTGTGCTCGGAGCCGGTCAGGCCGACCAGATCGATGAAGGTCTGCGCATGCGCCTTGACCCTGGCGCGGTCCCAGTTGCGCCATTTCGAGGTCACGGCATAGGCGACGTTGCCGAGCACGGTGCGCCACGGCAGCAGCGCGTGGCTCTGGAAGATCACGGCGCGGTCGAGGCTGGTGCCCTCGATCGCCTGCCCGTCGACGATGACCGTGCCCTCGCTCGGCTGGTCGAGGCCGGCCAGGATGTTGAGCACCGTGGTCTTGCCGCAGCCGGAATGGCCGATCACGCAGCCGAACTCGCCGCGCGCCATCGACAGCCACAGATTTTCGAAGATCGGTCGTCGTGCTGCCATCCGCGCCGGGATAGCGCTGCGCGATGCCTTCGATGGAAATGAACTTGTCGGTCATCGCAGCTCATTCCGGAAACGTGACCATGCGCGTGAACCGCGCGAGCACCTGGTCGAGCAGCATGCCGACGACGCCGATCAGCAGGATGGCGATGATGACATTGGTGATCGAGAGGTTGTTCCACTCGTTCCAGACGAAGTAGCCGATGCCGGTGCCGCCGACCAGCATCTCGGCCGCGACGATCACGAGCCAGGCGATGCCGATCGAGATGCGCATGCCGGTCAGGATCGTCGGCGCCGCCGCCGGCAGGATCACGGTGAAGGCGCGCCTGACGGTGCCGACCTCCAGCGTGCGCGCGACGTTGATCCATTCCTTGCGCACGCCGCGACGCCGAAGGCGGTGTTGAGCAGCATCGGCCACACCGAGCAGATGAAGATGACGAAGATCGCGGAGATCGAGGAATCCTTGATGGTGTAGAGCGCGAGCGGCATCCAGGCCAGCGGCGAGATCGGCTTCAGCACCTGGATGAACGGATCGAGCGCCTTGCTGATCAAGGGCGACATGCCGATCAGGAAGCCGAGCGGGATCGCGACGATCACCGCCAGGAGATAGCCGAGGCCGACGCGGGCGATGGAATAGCCGAGCTGGATGCCGAGCCCCTTGTCGTTCGGCCCGTTGTCGTAGAACGGCCGCTTCAGGTGCTCCCACAATTTGGCGCCGACATCGAGCGGGCCCGGCATCGCCGATTTGCCCTGCGTCGCCGTCAGCCCCATCAGCTTGGCGTATTCCGGGCGACATGGCGGCGACGGCCGTCGTCGAGCGCGTGGCGAGGTGCCACATGCCGAGGAAGGCCGCGAACAGCGCGATCGACACGACCGCGGCGCGGAAGCGGAGGGAGAAGGTCATTGCGCCACCGCTCTCTCACGTGTCGTCCCAGCGAACGCTGGGACCCATGACACCGGGACCTCATTTGGGCACGACGTCAAAGGCCTCTGCTACGGCTACCGCTCGCGGCGTATGGGTCCCGGCGTTCGCCGGGACGACGAGCAGTAGCGCGTCTTCGCTCACGTCGCCTTCCTGATCTTGAAGCTCGGCGAGATAATCGTCCGGCTTGTCGGGATCGAACGTCTTGCCCATCACCGAGAACGATTTGTACGACGGTCGACGGCGGCGTCAGCCCCATCTCGGTCATCACCTTGCCGGTGTCGGTCGCGAGATAGACCTGCTCGGCGACCTGCCTTGTAGTCGACGTCGCCCTTGATCTGGCCCCAGCGCTTCATCTGGGTCAGCATCCAGACCGCGAAGGACTGCCAGGGGAACGGATCGAAATCGACGCGCTTGGCGTCGGTCTTGATGCCGCCGAGGCCGTCGGCATAGGTGCCGGTCAGCACCTGCTCCAGCACCGTGACCGGCGCGTTGAGATAATTGGCCGGCGCGATCGCCTCCGCGATCTGCTTGCGGTTCTCGGCCTTCGAGCATAGGCGGTGGCATCGACGATCGCGCGCGTCAGCGCCGCAAAACTGTTCGGCGATCCCGTGATGAATTCCCGGCTCGCGGCAAAGCTGCAGCAGGGATGGCCGTCCCAGATTTCCTTGGACAGGATGTGCAGGAAGCCGACGCCGTCATAGATCGCGCGCTGGCAGATGTTGTCGGGCGCGAGGAAGCCGTCGATGTTGTCGGCGCGCAGGTTGGCGACCATTTCCGGCGGCGGCACCGAACGGAGCTGCACGTCGGTATCGGGATCGAGGCCATGCTCGGCGAGATAATAGCGCAGCAGGTAATTGTGCATGGAATAGTCGAACGGAATGGCGAACTTCATGCCCTTCCAGTCCTTCGGATCGCGCTTGTCCTTGTGCTTCATGGCAAGCGTGATGCCCTGCCCGTTGATGTTCTCGATCGCCGGCACCGCGAACGGGATCGCCTGCGCGCCCAGCCCCAGCGAAATCGCGATCGGCATCGGCGCCAGCATGTGCGAGGCGTCGTATTCCTTGTTGATGGTCTTGTCGCGGATCACGGCCCAGCCGGCGGTCTTCACGACTTCGACGTTGAGGCCGTGCTTGGCATAGAAGCCGAGCGGCGACGCCATGATGATCGGCGTCGCGCAGGTGATCGGGATGAAGCCGACCTTGAGATCCTTCTTCTCCGGCGCGCCGGCTCCGCGAACGCTTCGGTCGCGGTCTTGATCGGAAAGAATTGCGAGATCGCGGCCAGCGCGGTCGAAGCGCCGACCGATTTCAGGAAGGCGCGGCGCGCGGCGTCTTTCGGAAACATCGCGCGGACCACGGCGGAGGCGACGACGCCCTCGTAGCGCTTTTCCTCGCTCTCGGGCACCGGCTCGCAGCGCAGCGCCAGCGCCGCATGCTCGTGTTCGGCCGCGGAGCGATGCTGGCCGCAGACGCAGCCGGACCGCGAAGTGCGCGGTCGGAATCGAAGGGATCGTCGAAGGTGGACATGCTGCGCCCCTTTGTCACACCGGCGCGGCGGAAGTCCCTGTCCGCCGCGCTCCGGTAATTCATTCACCGCCCGGCCTTTGCGGCCGGGCGGTGAGAAACATGCACGTTCTATGCCGCCTTGCCTGTTATCCGGGCATCGGTCGGCAAGCCCTCCTCGATCGGCAGCGACGGATCGCGCGACCATTCGTTCCAGGAGCCGAAATACATCCGGACGTCCTTCACGCCGGCGTTCTTCAGCGCGAGGAAGGTGTTCGACGCCCGCGCGCCCTTGAAGCAATAGAGATAGACCGGCGTATTCGGCGTGATGCCGACGGTGGCGCATTCCGCCAGGATCTCGTTCTTGGACTTGAAGCGCGGGCCTTCCGCGGTCGGCTTCATCATGCGGTACCATTCGAGCCAGACCGCGCCGGGGATGCGGCCCTTGCGCGGGCAGAAATCCTTGCCGTAGGGCGAAGAGCTTTCGCCGATCCACTCGTCGATGTCGCGCACGTCGAGCAGCGCGATGCCGGGCTTGCCGACCGCAGCCAGCATGGTCTTGGCGTCGATCAGGATGTCGCCGGCTTCCGGCACGATCGTGAACGACGCCTTCACCGGCGACGGCGCGATCTTGGTCGTCGGGCAGGCCCTCGGCTGCCCAGGCATCGTAGCCGCCATGCAGCACCTTGATCTTGGGATAGCCGAGCATCGTGAGCAGGTAATAGCCGCGGCAGGATTGGCCGAAGCCGGAGTTCATCGACTGTTCGTAGATGACGGCGGTTTCCTTGCCGGAAAGTCCGGCGGCGCCGAACGCGTCGGCGAACTTGGTCTTCAGTTCGGCCATGCCTTCCGGCGTCGAGGTCGCAAGATAGGTGAAGATTTCGTGGACGTTGACGGCGTTGGGCAGATGCCCCGCGGCGTAAGCGTCGGGATTGCGGGTGTCGATGACGACACACGGCTCCTTCTTCAAGAATTCGGCGAGTTCGCCGGCAGAAATCAGCACGTCCGTCATGGCAGGCCTCTCCTGTTTTGTGGTTGCTAGTTGGGGTCGATCCGAAATCCTCTAGTGCTCATCGCCCGCCAGCATCTTGCGAAGCTGCTTGGTGGCGGGGGTGACGATGGCGACGAAATAGGCTTCGCGCAGCCGGCGCTGGGCGCGATGGCTCTTCAGGTAGCCGCGCGCGCCGCAATGGAGCATCGCCGCATGCGCGGCCGCGACGCTGGCGTCGCCGAGCCGAAGCCGCAGCGCCACGACGCGGCGCCAATAGCTGTCGTCGGCATTGTAGGGATCGCGCGCCAGCGCCATCGTCTCCTTCTCGAACTCGGCATGGAGTTCGCGGAACTGCACCGGCTGCTGCGGCAGATAGCGGTTGACGTGGCCGAGCGGCGCGTCGACCTCGTCCATGATCTGGATGCAATCCTTGATCAGGCCGAGCCCCATGCCGGCCTGCAGCAGGATGAAGCCGGCGCGGATCTTCTTGACGAACGGCCGCGGCTGGTTCGGCCAGGATCAGTTCATCCGGCACGAAGACGTCGCGGAACTGGACGCCGTAGGTGCCGGTGCCGTCCATCGCGAGGAACGGCTTGCACGGCTCAGGTGATCGCGGGATCGGAGCAATCGGCGAGGAACATCACGATGCCGCCGGGCTCATCCTCGCGTTCGAAGATGGTGCCGAAGATAATGGTCGGCGCCGAGATTGGAGACCCAGGGCAGCGCGCCCTTGACGACGTAGCCGCCCTCGACCTTGCGGCCCTTCAGCTTCAGCTTCTCGATGCCGAAGAAACTCTTCATCGGATTGGAGAGACCGGTGCCGCCGAGAATTTGCCCCGAGGCGAACTTGTCGGCGAATTTGGCGACGAGCTTTGGATTGTCGGAATTCGACGCGTACCAGACCAGCGTGTTCTGGCACCACGCCATGAAGGCGGTGGCGCCGCAGACTTCGCCGAGCGCTGCGATCGACTGAATGGCGCAGCGCAGATCGGCCGCGCCATTCTCCGGCTGATGGCTGCCCCAGGCGCCGACATCGCCGAGCCGCCGCAGCAACTCGTCGGGATAGACCGTGCCCTCGTCGATCGCCGACGCCTGGGGTGCGAGGTTCTTGCGCGCGATCGACGCGACCTGATCGGCGATCGATGCCGATGGCAGGCTTCGTCGACCGCGAGCCTGGATACCGCTAGTGAACCCATAAGACCCTCCGCACCCCGTTGGCGTGTGTGTCGGTGGCTTAAGCGCTGACTTCGAGATTGACCGGGCGGGTAAAGGTGTTGGCGACCGGCGACCACTTCTTGACGTGGTCGACCAGCGCGTCGATCTCGGCTCTTCGGAACGCCCTCGCATTCCATGTCGACCTTGACCCGCACGTCGGTGAAGCCGACCGGCTTCTCGCTGACGTCGCCGGTGCCCCAGACCGCGGTGATGTTGAGATCGCCCTCGAGCTCGAGTTCGAGCTTGTTGACGGTCCAGCCGCGGTGAACCGCGTTGGCGTGGAGGCCGACCGCGAGGCAGGAGCCGAGCGCGGCGAGCGAGGCTTCCGACGGATTGGGCGCGGTGTCGTCGCCGAGCAGGCCCGGCGGTTCGTCGACGATATAGGGCGCGAGGTTGCGGATGTAGTTGGCGTGGCGGAACTTGCCCTCCGCCACCGTCTTGCATTTCAAGGTCTTGATGACCTTCGGATTGGCCTTGCCGTTGGCAATCAGCTGTTCCAGCCCGTTCTTGTCGATGGGGGCCAGGCAACCTGTGAGGACTGTTTTTTGAGCGACCGCGGTCATCATTTCTCTCCCTAGGGGGTAGGATACCGAACGGTCTGTTTCCTGCATGAAGCGTGCCAGAACCTCGCTTTGCCAAAAGCCGAACTTCTCTCGCCGCTTAGCCGCCCCTGCCCGAAAAACGATCAGCGCCGCGCTGCACAAGCGCGATGCAATTGCCGCGGCAGCGCGATTAATTTGAGCGCAAAGATGCTGCTTGATGATTGCGCCGCGGTCCGATTTACTGCCGCATATGGGCAAATCAGTTCCGAAGAAGAAACCGGCCGCGGCGGCGCCTGCCGCAGGCGACGAGGAATCCGCGCGCGGCCGCCTGCTCAACGCGGCGACGCGGCTGTTCTGCCGCTATGGAATCAACGCCACCGGCATCGACGCCATCATCAACGAAGCCGGCACCGCAAAGACCACGCTCTACAAATTGTTCGGATCGAAGACCAACCTCGTGCATGCCGTGCTGGAAAGCGAAGGCAAGCAGTGGCGCGAATGGTTCATCGCCTCGATCGAGACCGGCGGCGGCGACGCGCAGGCGAAGCTGACGCGGATCTTCCCCGCGCTGAAGCAATGGTTCGCCGAAGAGCGCTTCTATGGCTGCCCCTTCATCAACGCCGTCGGCGAGCACGACAAGGACGCCAAGCAGTTCCGCGCCATTGCGCTGAAGCACAAGAAGGTCGTGCTGTCGCACATCGAAAAACTCGCCGGTGAAATGGGCGCAAGCGAGCCGGAAATGCTGGCGCATCAACTCGCGCTGTTGATCGACGGCGCCATCGTCGCCGCCATGGTGACGCGCGATCCCACTGTTGCCGATACCGCGGGCCTTGCCGCCGGCAATCTGTTCGGGCCTTCCAAGGCAAAGAAGCCGAAACGGACGCGGCAGCTGCCGTCGCCGTCTGACGTCAGCGGTCTGGAGCGTGAATGCGCGCTCACGCATGCGGCATGCCGTCACGCCCGGAGCTTGTCTGAAACGATCCGGCAAGGTTAATCGCACTCGACGTGACCTGACCGCCGCAACCCGTATTTCTACGATCCCGCGGCTTAAGAGATCATGGGTCAAAGACGCGCGATGGTGGTCCCGGATTTATCGACGGTCCCGGGACAGCGTGATGTTTACCCAAGACATTTTTAAGAAAATTCGCGACTTCATGTCGGTCCCGCGGGACAATCCCGAACTGCTGAAGGCGCAGTACCGGGCGTTTTCGCGTCAACTGCCGCTGATGTATTTCATCCTGCTCACCAACACCTGGGCGCTGGCGGTTTCGCACTACGCGGTCGCACCTCACTGGCTGACGGTCTACTGCCCGGCGGGCTTCACCGCGCTGTGCGGGATTCGCGTGATCGGCTGGTGGCGATCGCGATCGGTGGTCCCGACCGCCGAGATCGCCTTTCGCGCGCTGACCCAAACCAACCGGCTGACCAGCATCCTCACCGTCGCGTTCAGTGCGTGGGCGCTCGGGCTTTGCCCCTATGGCGACCTGCTCACCCGCGCCCATGTCGCGTTCTACATGGCGATCACGGTGATCGCCTGCATCTTCAGCCTGATGCATCTGCGTCCGGCCGCTTTCACAGTCGCGATCTGCGCCAACATCGTCTTCATCGCCTTCTTCGGATCGTCGGGCAACGTCGTGTTCATGGCGATGGCGGTCAACGCCCTGCTCGTCACCATCGCCATGATGTTCATCCTGGAGACCAACTACCGGAATTTTGCCCGGATGGTCGATGGACGGACCAGCCTGAAGGCGCTGAGCAACGAGAATTTTCGCCTCGCCAACCTCGACAGCCTCACCGGCCTGCCGAACCGCCGCCAGTTCTTCGCCCAGCTGGACGAGGAATTCGAAGCGCCCAAGCCGCAAGGCTATCGGCTCGCCGTCGGCGTTCTCGACCTCGATGGCTTCAAGCCGGTCAACGACATCTACGGTCACGCCGTCGGCGACAAACTGCTGATCGCCGTCGGCGAGCGACTGACGGAAGCCTGCGGCGACATCCACGTCGCGCGTCTCGGCGGCGACGAATTCGCGCTGATCGTCAAACAGGTCGACGACGAGGAACTGCTGAAGCAGGGAGAGAAAATCTGCGCGGCCTTGCGCAAGACTTTCGAGCTGACGGAAGCGACCGTGCAGATATCCGGCTCGGTCGGCTTCACCGTATTTCCTGAACTGGCCGCCAATGCGATCGACCTGTTCGAACAGGCCGACTACGCGCTTTACCACGGCAAGCGTACCAGCCGCGGCACCGCCGTGTTGTTCTCGGCGAACACCAGGCCGAGATCCACCGCAACGGCAGGATCGAGCATGCCCTGCGCGTGGCCGATCTCGACAAGAGCTTTCCGTCGTGTTCCAGCCGGTCGTCGATGCCCGCACCGACAAGACGTTGGCTTCGAGGCGCTTGCGCGCTGGAACAGCCCGACACTCGGCAAGGTATCGCCGGACCAGTTCATTCCGGTCGCGGAGCGTGCCGGCATCGTCAACCGCCTGACGCGCGTTCTGCTGGAAAAGGCGCTGACCGCGGCCACCCGTTGGCCCGACGACTCAGGCTGTCGTTCAACCTCTCGAACCACGACATCAGTTCGCCCGAGGGCGTGATCCGCATCATCGGGATCATCCTCAAGAGCGGCGTCGAGCCCACGCGTATCGACTTCGAAATCACCGAAACCGCGATCATGCGCGATTTCGAGCAGGCGCGCTCCGCGATCAACAGCCTGCAGACGTTCGGCTGCGGCATCTCGCTGGACGATTTCGGCACCGGCTATTCGAGCCTGAGCCAGCTCCACGCTTTGCCGCTGACCAAGATCAAGATCGACCGCAGCTTCGTCACGCAATTGCACGAGCGTCCCGCGAGCTACAAGATCGTCAAGTCGCTGATCGCGCTGAGCCGCGACATGGGCCTCGGCTGCGTGATCGAAGGCGTCGAAACCTCGGAAGAACTTGCGGCGCTGCTGCACCTCGGCGGCTTCGAGGTCCAGGGCTATTACTACTCACCGCCGTTGCCTGAAGTCGAGATCACGGCGTTTCTCGACGCGCCGCTTGCCGGGCTGGAAAGCTGCCTGACGAGAGCGAACGGGCTGCCGCTGCGCAGCCCGTCGCGTTGAGGCGATCCCGATTTATTTCCCGAGGTGCTTGTCGAAGAAGCCGGCGATCTCCTCGAACGCTTCCTTGCTCTCGGGCGCGGTGTCGTCACGGACGTAATGGGCGTGCGACATGCCCTCGTAGACCTGCAGCACCGCTTCGACGCCGGCCTGCCGCAGCTTGCGATGAACGCGAACGGTGTTGCTCAGCAGCAGGTCGCGCGTGCCGGTCGTGAGGATGGTCGGCGGAAAGCCCTTCATGTCGCCGTAGACCGGCGACAGCAGCGGATCCTTCAGGTCGTGACCGTTGGCATAGACCTTGGCGCCGGCGTCGCAGAAGCCGTCCGGCGACACCAGCACGTTGTCCAGCATCGCGTTGGTGTAGAAGCTGTCGCCGACTTTTGTCACGTCGGACATCGGCGTGCCCGGCGCAATCGCCGCCGGCAGCGGCAGGCCGAGCTGCTTGGCCTTCAGCACCATCTCCAGCGTCAACGCGCCGCCGGCCGAAGTACCGAAGATCGCCATGTTCTTCGGCATCGGTGGTCTTCAGCGCGGCCTTCCACACCGTGATGCCGTCGTCGAGCGCGGCCGGGAAACACCGCTTCGGGCGGCATGCGGTAATCGACCGAGATCACCTTGATGTGGCCGAAGCCGGCCATGAAGATCGCCTCGGGCAAGCCCGCTTCGCGGGGATTGAGCACGTAGCAGCCGCCGTGCATGTGGATCAGCAGGCGGTTGCGATTCTCCGGCGGGATGGTTTCCGGCGTGACGATATAGGCGCGCACGCCGTCGATCACGGTCGGCTCGATCTTGACCTTCAGGCGTTCGAGCATGCCCGGCACATTCTTGATCGTCGGCACCGCGCCCGCTTCCGCGACCGGCTTCCATTCCTCGCCGGTCTTGGGCTGGATGTCCCAGTTGGTGCGCAGCGGCGCGCCGATGATCTTCTGCAATTGCGGGCTGACGGTCGTCGGCACCTCGATCGTCTTGGCCGGAACCTGCAGCGGCGCGTTCTGGGCACCGGCCGTTCGCAGCGGACAACAAGACAAGGCCGGCTGCGAGTGCGCAGCCAGCGACGGAGTTCTTCATGGGTCGTTTCTCCCGGTTATGATTTTTCTTGGGGTAGACGGCGAGAGGCTGCGCTTACTTCAGCGCGGCCTCGACCTTGGCGATCCCGGCATTGGCGCAGACTTCGTCCTTTTCGCCGCCCGGCGCACCGGAGACCCCGACCGCGCCGATCACCTCGGTGCCGGCCCGGATCGGCACGCCGCCGCCGACGCCGACCACGTTCGGAATCTGCCGGATGAAGGCGTTGGCCGGATCTTCCAGCAGCTTCATGGTCTGCAGCGAGGTCTGGTTGCGGGTGCGGGCGGTGTAGGCCTTCATCCGCGCGAATTCCATCGTGTGCGGACCGGTGCCGTCGCCGCGGATCGAGCCGGCGACATTGCCGCCCTTGTCGACGATCACGACCGAGACCTTGTAGCCATCCTTGGTGCACTGATCGAGCGCGCCCTGCATGACGGCCATCGCCAGGGCCATCGAAACGTTCTTCTCGACCTGGGGGGCCTGGGCCAAAGCGGGCCCGGCAATGAGGGTGGTGACGGACGCAAACACGGCAAGACTGGACATGACAAGACTGACACGACGCATGGAATAGCCTCCCTGGCTTTTCTGGTTTTGCGTTGTGTTGAACCCTTGTCCGTCTGAATTAGTCCCGGACATGCGCCCGATATTTTGCCGCAGCGGTTGCTGCGGCTGCGAACAGGCTAGCGCTGTTCCTCGACGCGGGCTTCCAGCCGCACCAGCTCGGTCTCGATGTCGCGCTCGACGTCGGCCACGGCCATCTCGACCACGCGATAGTCCCGCGCTTCCAGCCAGGCCCGGCGGCACGGCGCGGTCGGCGACGATCGCCTCCGACTCGTTCGGCGTTGACCAGTTCGATCGCGATCCGGTGGATGAAGGAGACGAAGTCGGGAATGTGGCGGCCGACCGGGGTCTGGCGCTTGAACTGCCCGGCAAAGCGGCGGTCGCGGGTCAGCGCCTGCCACAGGATCCGCTCGGCATCGGTCGGGTTCCGCCGCAGCAGCCGGGCCAGCCCGCGGACCGTGCAGTTGTCGCCGGGGGCGGTCGCGCCCTGGCCGTGTTCGGCCAGCAGCGCCCGCAGCCGGGTTGCCTGTTCGCCGTCGAGCACGCCGCCCTTGGCCGGACCCTTGCGGCCCTCGGCAATCGCCATAACAACCCCATGCAAAGTATGCATGTCCTGCTTGGTCGGGTCCATGCGGGTAAAGATGTTGCGCAGGTTGACCAGCATGGTCTCGCGCTTCTCGGCCGGGCGGAGGAATTCGACCTTGTCGAGTTCCCGGACCAAATTGTCGAAGAAGGCCTGCATCTGGTGCTGGGAAGCCGGCTCGGAATGTTCCGGCATCGCGAACGGCAAGGCGCCGCCGGTCGACTGCCGGAACCATTCGTAACCGATCAGCAGCACCGCCTGCGCCAGATTGAGCGAGGCGAAGCCCGGGTTGACCGGAAAGGTGATGATCCGGTTGGCGAGCGCGACCTCCTCGTTCTGGAGTCCGTAGCGCTCGCGGCCGAACAGGATGCCGACGCCGCCGCCGGTCTTCACATGGGCGATGATCTCGGCGGCCGCTTCCATCGGCGCGACCACCGGCTTGGCCTGGTCGTGGGCGCGGGCGGTGGTCGCGAACAGCAGCGTGAGATCGGCGACCGCCTGTTCGACGGTGTCGAACAGTTCGACGCTTTCCAGAATGTGGTCGGCGCCGGCGGCGGCGCGTTGGGCCGCGATGTTCGGCCAGCCGTCGCGCGGATTGACTATTCTTAAACGCGACAATGCGAAGTTGCCCATCGCGCGCGCGCACATGCCGATATTCTCGCCGAGCTGAGGTTCGACAAGAATCACAACAGGTCCGGCTAAGTCCAAACCAGACTTGGTTTTATCGGTGCCCGAACCGGACATTCTCACTTCACTTTCTGATTCAACGACCGCAGATTTTGAATCAACGCGTGAAGCGAATGATTCAAAATCTGACGATGGCGCCGCTTTCGCAAAGCGCAGCGGAATTCTCAAGTCCGTTATTGGATTTAGTCGCGTTTCCGGACGCGCGATCAAAGCGTGGATAAAGCTTCGCTTGAAGCACCGCGTGTGGACGCGCGGCTTTCGGATAGGCTAACAAACACAACCAAAGCGAAGCTGCAAACGAAGCCTCAAGCCGGTCCAACGGCTGACGGGCAAACGGGAGAAACGTCCATGCGCAGTCGATGGTCACTGGCAATTTTGGGCGTGATCCTGATCCTGGCGGGCGGCCTGCTCGCCCACCTGACCCAGACCTCCGGCGGCATCAAGATCCAGGACATCCGCTTCAAGGGCGCCAAGGGCAACACCATGAGCGCCCTGCTCTACGTCCCGCCGAACGCCACGGCGCAGACTCCCGCCCCCGGCATCCTCGCGGTTCACGGCTACATCAATTCGCGCGAAACCCAGGACGGCTTTGCCATCGAGTTCGCCCGCCGCGGCTATGTGGTGCTCGCCCTCGACCAGACCGGCCACGGCTATAGCGACCCGCCCGCCTTCGCCAACGGCTTCGGCGGCCCGGACGGGCTGGCGCATCTGCGCAGCCTCGACATCGTCGACAAGAACAATATCGGCCTCGAGGGCCACTCGATGGGCGGCTGGACCGTGCTCGCCGCCGCGACCGCCATGCCCAACGACTACAAGTCGATGGTGCTGGAGGGCTCCTCCACCGGCAAGCCGTTCGCCGCCGACGGCACCCCGACCTGGCCACGAAACGTGGCGCTGGTGTTCGCCCAGTACGAGGAATTCTCGTCCCTGATGTGGGGCGAGGAGAAGGCCCGCGACGTCACCCAGAGCCCGAAGCTCTGGGCCTTCTTCGGCACCCAGGGCGCGGTCGAGCCGGGCAAGGTCTATGGCGACATCGCCCAGGGTACGGCGCGGGTGCTCTATACGCCCGCCATTACCCACCCGGCCGAGCACATCTCCCATGAGGCGATCGGCTACAGCCTCGACTGGTTCGCCAAGACCCTGCAGGGCGGCACGCCTCGCCCGGCCGACGACCAGATCTGGTTCCGCAAGGAGATCGGCACCGCGATCGCGCTGCTCGGCTTTGTCGCGCTGCTGATCGGGGCCTTCGACGGCCTGCTGGAAGGTTCGATGTATTCGAACCGGCTGCGGCTGCCGGTGGTCGAGGACGGCACCATGCCGGCCCATACGGCTGCCTCCGGCCAGCCGCTGGACCGTGGCCCTGATCCTGTCGGCCTTCATTCCGGCGCTGACCTATTACCCGGCCTTCGCGCTGGCCGGCACCTTCGTCAAACCCTCCGCCTGGCTGCCGCAGGGCGTCACCAACCAGATCCTGGTCTGGGCCGTCATCAACGGCCTGATCACGCTGGCGCTGATGCCGTTCGCGCCGCAACGCGCCCGCCGGCACGGCCTCGTCGGCCAGTCGGTGGTGATCGCGGTCGCGACCGTTGCGATCGGCTATGCCGCGCTATGGCTGGCGGACCTCGCCTTCAAGGTCGACTTCCGGTTCTGGATCGTGGCGCTGAAACTGATGAGCGCCAAGCAGTTCCTGATCTTCCTGATCTACCTGGTGCCGTTCACCGCGTTCTTCGTGATCGCGCTGCACGTGATGCACCGGAATTTCTCGACCATGGCGGCCGGCCGCGGCGCGCTTTACCTGACCAACATCCTCGCGCTGACGCTGGGCTTCATCGTGCTCGTGGGCGCGCAATACGGCACGCTGTGGTTGACGGGAAAACTGTTCAACCCGCTGCCCGATCCCGGCTTCGTGCCGCTCTCCACCATCGTGGCGATCCAGTTCGTGCCGCTGTTGGCGATCTGCGCCGTGATCGCGACCTTCACCTGGCGGCGGACCGGCTCCAGCCTGCCCGGCGCCCTGATCTGCGGCCTGTTCGTGACCTGGTACGTGGTGGCCGGGACCGCGACCCAGGCCGCTTTCTAAGCACCGCGGCGTTCTAACCCAAGAGGATCGGGCTGAAAGTGCATAACGGCTTGGCTTCCGCAGCCCCGTTTGCGGTGCTATAGCCCGACTATAATCCTCCACTGACGCCCGAAACGCGCGTTTTTCCAGCAAAAGGCCCCCTCCGTCATGGCAAAAATCAAGGTGACCAACCCCGTCGTCGAACTCGATGGCGACGAGATGACCCGGATCATCTGGCAGTACATCAAGGACAAGCTGATCAACCCCTTCCTTGACGTGAACCTGATGTATTTCGACCTCGGGATGGAATACCGCGACAAGACCAATGACCAGGTCACGATCGACGCCGCCAACGCCATCAAGAAGGTCGGCGTCGGCGTCAAATGCGCCACCATCACCCCGGACGAAGCCCGGGTGAAGGAATTCGGCCTGAAGGAAATGTGGAAGTCGCCGAACGGCACCATCCGCAACATCCTCGGCGGCGTGATCTTCCGCGAACCGATCATCTGCAAGAACGTGCCGCGCCTGGTCCCCGGCTGGACCAAGCCGATCATCATCGGCCGCCACGCCTATGGCGACCAGTACCGCGCCACCGACATCAAATTCCCCGGCAAGGGCACGCTGTCGATGAAGTTCGTCGGCGAGGACGGCACCGTGATCGAGCGCGAAGTGTTCAAGACGCCCGGCGCCGGCGTCGCCATGAGCATGTACAACCTCGACAATTCGATCCGCGATTTCGCCCGGGCCTCGCTGACCTACGGCCTCAGCCGCGGCTATCCGGTCTATCTGTCGACCAAGAACACCATCATGAAAGTCTATGACGGCCGCTTCAAGGACATCTTCGAGGAAGTCTACGAGAAGGACTTCAAGAAGGATTTCGAAGCCAAGCGCCTCACCTACGAACACCGCCTGATCGACGACATGGTGGCCTCGGCGCTGAAATGGTCCGGCGGTTACGTCTGGGCCTGCAAGAACTACGACGGCGACGTGCAGTCCGACACGGTGGCGCAGGGCTACGGCTCGCTCGGCCTGATGACCTCGGTGCTGCTGACGCCCGACGGCAAGATGGTGGAAGCCGAAGCCGCCCACGGCACCGTGACCCGGCACTACCGCGAGCACCAGAAGGGCAAGGAAACCTCGACCAACTCGATCGCCTCGATCTTCGCCTGGACGCAGGGCCTGGCGCACCGCGCCAAGCTCGACAACAACGAGGAACTGGCGAAGTTCGCCAAGACGCTGGAGAAGGTCTGCGTCGACACCGTCGAGGCCGGCTACATGACCAAGGACCTCGCGCTCCTGGTCGGCGCCGACCAGCGCTGGCTGTCGACCACGGGCTTCCTCGACAAGGTCGCGGAAAACCTGACCAAGGCGATGGCATAAACGACCTGGTCTGCACATCGACATCATTGTCAGCACAGCGAAGCATTTTCGGGCATGAACAACCGGAACGTCGGCATCTGGATTGCTCGCTTGTTCACTACGGCGGACAGCGCGCTCGTCTGCAATGACGGAAATATCGGAATCCGTCATGCATCGCTTCACGTGCGTCGCGCTCTGCACTGACTGCGCACTGCCGCCGAAACACCTCTTCCCGACGCCATCGCGGCGCCGGGAGAGGCTGTCGTGCTCACCCTGCATGCCGAAGGCGCGCAGGTCTACGACTGCAAGGCCGGCACCGACGGCAAACTGGCCTGGGCCTTTCGTGAACCGATCGCGACCTTGATGGCCGACGGCAAGACCGTCGGCCGGCACTATGCCGGACCGAACTGGGAATACAGCGACGGCAGCGCCGTGGTCGGCAAGGCCGCCGGCAACGCGCCGGGCGCGACGGCGAATGATATTCCCTGGCTGAAGCTTTCGGTGGTTTCCCAGCGCGGCAGCGGCGTGCTCACCGGCATCACCACCGTGCAGCGGATCAACACCCAGGGCGGCAAGCTCGACGGCGCCTGCGACAAGCCAGGCGCACCCGCAGCGCGCCCTACTCCGCGGATTACGTGTTCCTGCGCAAGGGCTGACCACGGCTCGATCGCATCAAGGAGATTGCCGATGCTGTTTATGGTGATCGAGCGCTTCAAAGAATCAGGACCCGATCCCGGTCTACCGGCGGGTCCGCGATCCCGGCATCAAATTTCCCGAAGGCCTGACCTATGTCGGGAGCTGGATCGAACCCAATTTCGACCGCTGCTTCCAGCTGATGGAATGCGACGACCTGCGACTGTTGCAGGAGTGGGTGCTGACAACAACCGCGATATCGGCATGACCTTCGAGATCGTGCCTGTGGTGCCAGCAAGGAAACGCGGGAAGTCGTCGCGCCGTTCCTTGACGACGAATAGCGACACCGGGTTTCGCTGGTCCCGCCCGGCGTTGGTCGGCATCACCGCGGTGTCGGCTAATAGCTGATGTCGCGAGGCCGCAACCCCTTCGACTTGAGCCAGCGATAGGCGTTGCCGGTATGACGTTCGGTAAAAAATCGAAAATACAAAGGCCACCGCATAGGTGATGACGAGACCGCAGGTAAAAATCAGGAGCCTGGCCGCATCGATCTGTCCACGCGCTTCAACGACGCCCAGCCAGGTCAATACCGCCAGGTACAACGCCAGTACCGGGTGATGCGTGACATAGAGTGAAAAGGAAAACGAAGCGATGCTTCCGTGCACCGCTGACCGATTGGGCCAAAACCGGTACTCGTTGCAGAGTACGAGCGCGACACCAACCGCCATGACGAAACGTACGTAAAACGCGACTTCAAGATGCGGCGGTGGAAGAAAGATCGAAAAAAATATCACGGCAGCACCAAGCGCGCTTGCCGATAGCGGAACCAGCCGCCGTTCAAAAGCCGCCGCGGCCATGGCGCCCATGATCCAAATCGGGAAAAAGAAACAGAAGTCCGGAAAGACCAGAGTAAGCGCAACCACGAAAGCCAGCCACGCCGTGCCGTGCAATACCGTCAGGCGACGGGGCATCGACATCAGCAGCAACGGAAACGAGACGTAGTAAAACCACTCATATCCAAGTGACCATAGTGGTTCCGTTGCTGCCGAAGGGCTTGCAGAACTGGTCCTGCAGATTGGCCAGGTTGCAAAGAAGAAAAGCGTGGACGCATTCCAGTTGGCCGCGACGTCGGCAAAATTGATCGACCACGCGGACGAGTGTAAAGATGCGGGTTAAGCCGTGAGCCGATCAGATCGCAAACCGCGGTCAACGCCAATGCAGGAACGAGCACCACATTAAATTCGGGCCGTGCATTTGCCGAAAGATAATCAGCGAGCGGAATGGCGTCGCGCTGTGCCACAAGCCGGCCGCCGATCAGGTAGCCGCTTAACACAAAAAAAACCACGACGGCCTGATTGCCCAATGAGGTGGCCAGATAGAAAATCTGTGTTCCGATGCCGGCTTCGTTGGAGAGCGACGGGATGAAATCGACGAAGAAGAAATACCTGATGTGGCAGATGGTTACCAGGCCGGCGCTGAACCACCGCAAAAAATCAAGCGTCGCGTCAGATCTTGACCCTGGGCGTGGCGTCCTGGCGCATTTCTTGAGGTCGGATCCATCTGAAATACCACCCTACATAGAGGCAAATTCAAGAATTAAGTGTAAACAGCGGCATCTGGGCTCCCAGGTTGCGAAGGTGCGTGCGGGAAGTCTTCGCGCCGTTCCTGGATCAGAAATAGCGGCGAGCTATCAGCCGGGCTCTAACGAGCCGGTGTGCGAACCAGACGATCGACGATCCCGGAGCCCTCGTCGACGAGTTGTTGACCGCTCATCCAGATATCGCGGCCCGCGATGTTCTCACGCATCCTCGCGGTCCAGCCTGCGCTGACACCGCGGATGCCGATGTCACTACGGAAAAAGTCGTCCGTGGCACGCGCCTCGATCGACTTGACGAATTCCGAGTACAGGACCTTCTCGGTGTCGCTGAACTCCGGTCGCTTCGTGTTGTCCTTCTTGTTGTCCTTGGCGCCAAAGCCCACGCTGACCTGGTGAAACATGAAGTAGGCTTCGGGATCGGCCATGCGCTCGCGGCCGGCGAGAAAGATCGGAACGCACATCGAGTCGGCATGGCGCTTTCCAACTTGGTAGCTCTTTTTATCGTTATTACGACCGCTGCAACACTCAATGCGCATGGAGTGACGAACATTCAAACTGCTTCTCAAGCAGCCGAAGCGCTTCGACCAATCGCTGGTCCGTTTGCGTTCGCCCTTTTCGCGTGTGGCATTATTGGAACCGGTTTGCTTGCTCTTCCAGTGCTTGCGGGCTCGGCAACCTACGCACTGGGCGAGGCCATGAAATGGCCAGTCGGACTGGCCAAAAAGCTGGGCGTGCTCGTGGTTTCTACTGGACCATAGCAATTGCCACCATCCTTGGCGCCGCCCTGAATTTTTCCCCATCGATCCAATTAAGGCCCTGTTCTGGAGCGCGGTGATTAATGGAATTGTCGCTGTGCCGGTCATGGTGGTGATGATGCTCTTTGACCCATCGCACCGACATCATGGGCAAGTTTGTGCTGCCGCCTGTGCTCCGCATCGTCGGCTGGCTTTCGACAGCGGCGATGGCTGCTACGGTCATCGCTTTAGGGGTCACGTCTTTAGGGTAGACTCCCTGCGAGTTGCCACTCGCTCTGTCAAAACGCTGCGGTTTTTTGTCGTTGGCCGGATCGGTATCTCCTTGACAAGGCGATTTCTAGGAAATCCACATGGATCCTGGCGTTGACAGCGAGCTGGAGACCAGCTATGGCGACTTTTGAACTTTTGCTGGCCTAGCTGCTGGGAGCAACCCTTCTTTCACTCGCTACGCAACGCTTAGGATTACCCTACCCTGCATTGCTCGCGCTTGGCGGCGCGGGGATCGGGCTTATACCGGCCTCCCCTCAATTGAAATACCGTCCGAGCTGATTTTGGCGCTCTCGTGCACCCGTGCTGATGGATGCAGCTTATGATAGCTCGCAGCGAGATTGAAACGCAACTGGCGTCCAATAGTCGCTCTGGTATTGGTGGCCGTTGTTTTGACCGCGATTGTTGTGGCCTTAGTTGCCCGCAGTCTTGTTCCGGCGATGCCGTGGGCGGCCTCGCTCTGGGTGCCTTGGTGGCTCCGCCCGATGCAGTCTCGGCCATCGCGGTTCTGCGTCATGTCAATCCTCCACATCGGATCCGCACCATTTTGGAAGGAGAAAGCCTTCTTAACGACTAGCAGTTTTAAAGTCGAACAGTTGTAAGTGCCGGTAAGAGGTTTGTCAGCTCGCTTGACGAGCCTAAGGTTCAATCAAATTGAGCCAACACGAAGTGGACGAATTCGCTTCACATTTAAAGGGAGCGCGACGCAAAAGCGGCTGCGGAGAAGAAGAAGGCGAGTGAGGACCTGGCCTATTTGTTGGTGATTTTTACGGCATAGGACAGCGGCGCACTTCTCAAGGTTTGGCCAGCGGCCTTGGCGATGAGGATGCCAAGATTGTCCTCGTTGGCGTTGAGCATCTTCAAGATGCGGCGCGGGTCGCCAACAAAGCCATCGTCGTCTGCAAGCAGGCCCATGTGAAAGTATAGATTTTGCGCGCCCTCTGGCATTTCGAGGAACGCGTCGGTGTCCTCTATATTCTTCGAAAAAACATGCTTCGGTTAGCCATAGAGCTACTTAAGTTGGTAATTCCTATCGGGTACAAACGGCCGAGCGTTACGATCTCAAAGCCATACTTACCTGTGCATAAACCTTTGATCTGATTGACTAGATGCACGACATAGTTGCATTTTTCAGCACCTACAATTTGCCTGGAGCTGCTATGAGCGAAAAGCTTTTTCGAGTGCTCAGTCTCGACGGAGGCGGGGCCAAAGCCGTTCACGAGAGGGAATCTTCATGCCCTCCTGAAGAACCGCACCTACATCGGAGAAATCTCTCACAAGGGTGATATATTTGCAGGTGAACAAGAAGCGATTGTTTCACGCGAACTCTGGGACAAAGTGCAAGCGAAACTGGCGTCGACCTCCCAGGGGAGCCGAACACTATCCGTAGCCATGACTCTCTGCCTTTAACCGGACTTGTGTTCGATGAGACTGGAGATCGCCTGACACCTGTGCACGCAACCAAGAATGGCCGACGCTACGACTACTATGTGTCAACCCGGCTGAACACAGGAACCGCTGGTGATCAATCCGGCTGGCGCTTACCGAAGCAAGTACTTGAGCAGGCCGTGATCAATGGGTTCGCAACTTTTCTACAAGATGAGCATCACGTCTTGCTGGCCCTACTTGGTGCACGCGCTAGTATCAGCGATCCGCAGGTCTTAAACCAGATTTTAAAGAGTGCGCGCCAACTCCAAGACAGTCTTCAAAAAACGCCCACAGCAGATCAAGTGAGTTCTATATTGCCTGCAATCGCCAGAGTGGTGTTGGGCTCTGAGAAGATGCAAATCGAGCTCAAACCAAAACAGCTGATCTTGTTGCTCATGGGCGATGCATTGGCCTTGGCCGGCTCTGTTGAAGATGTAAGAGCCACACATTCAATCCTCGTTCCACTTGCAGTAAAGCGGCGCGGTGTTGAGACCCGCCTGTTAATCGGTGGTGGAGACAAGCGACCATCAATTACGATCCTTACTTGGTGCGAAGCATCGCTAACGCACGAGCCTGGTGAGGCGCTCGCGTCGGGAGCAGTTACGTCCAGCAAGGAAATCGCTTTGGCCGAGAATATCCCCGTCTTCGAGGTCAGTCGCCAACTCCCACTGGCATTTCTATCACCCACCATTGTCGAGTTTATCCTGCAGGGTCGCCAACCTATTGCGCTTACGGCCAAAGGTCTTCAACGCCTGTCCGATCTGCCCCTTGTGTGGGATCTACAAGCTCATATTCTTGGATTCTCAGATATTTCCAAGCCGGGTTACAAGCGATCTATGAAGATCGAGCCAATACCCTCAGTTGGACCCGAAAATCGCCAAAAGAGATAAACCGCAGAATGGAGCCTTAACTCCGTCTTTTGGATCGTCTCAGTGAAAGCATTTCAAAAATAGTACGGTATTCGCCGAGAAATTGGGGCATTTACGCGAGACACATGAAATTGCATGTGTCGCGAGGACTGGTTGGTGGGCCCACCAGGACTCGAACCTGGAACCAGACGGTTATGAGCCGTCAGCTCTAACCATTGAGCTATAGGCCCGCCAAACACTCGACCGCTACATGATTTTAAAATTTCATGCTAGACCCCCGGCCATGAAAAGCAAAAACTCTCAGCCCCAGGCTGCCGTGGCCGCTCTGATCGCCGAGCACGAGGCCGCAACGGCGGCCCTTCACGGCGGCGCTCGAACGTTATTTCAAGACCAAAAAGGCCCCAACGCCGGCCGAGCGCAAAAAGTTCTGCTATCCGGAGCTGCGCGTGATCTATGAGAGCCAAGGGCTGCAGCCGCGCATATCGCGCGCCTATGCCAAGTTCCAGGCGCCGGGCGTTTATACGACGACGGTCACCCAGCCGCATTTCTTCAAATTATCTGGAAGAACAGCTGACCCATCTGGCGCGTGATTATGGCGCGGGATCGAGGTCGGCGCCTCCAACGAGGAAATCCCCTACCCTTATGTTCTGCAGTCCGGCAACGATCTGGGCGCCGGCGGCGTTTCGGCGGCGGAGTTGGCGCTGCATTTCCCGGTGCCACTGTCGCAGCTGTGGGCGATGAAATCGCCGACGGGCATGGGAAGCCCATCTGGGCCCGCATCAGCCGCTGGCTCTGTTTGATGCGGTGCGCGTTGACTATTCGCTGAAACGCCTGCAGCATTATTCGGGAACGCGCTTCGAGAACTTCCAGCCGTGGATATTGCTGACCAACTATCACCGCTATGTCGACCAATTCCAGACCTGGGCGGTCGCGCAACTGAATGGCGATACGCCCTTATGATGCGCTCTATTGCCAGGCGGCGGTGCGGTGACGCGCGGCATGAGCGAGACCGAGGCGCTGGCCGTGCTTGATGGCAGCCCGTGGCATAAGTTCCAGATGCCGGCCTACCATCTTTCTCGCAAGGACGGCGCGGGTGGCATCACGCTGGCCAATATTGGCGTTGGCCCTTCCAATGCGAAGACACTGACCGATCACCTCGCGGTGCTGCGGCCCAATTGCTGGCTGATGGTCGGGCATTGTGGCGGGCTTCGCCTGTCGCAGCGCATCGGCGACTATGTGCTGGCGCATGCCTATTTGCGGCAGGATCACATTCTTGATGAACTTGTGCCGCCGGATGTTCCGATTCCGGCGCTGGCCGAAGTGCAGGTCGCCATTCAGCAGGCAGCGGCACAAGTGACGGGCGAAAGCGGCGAAGCGCTGAAATCGCGCCTGCGCACCGGAACGGTAATGACTCATGATGACCGCAACTGGGAACTGCGCTGGAGCCTCGAGCGCAAGCGCATCAATCTCTCGCGCGCCATCGCCATCGACATGGAAAGCGGCACGCTGGCGGCGCAGGGTTACCGCTTCCGTGTGCCTTATGGCACGCTGCTCTGCGTCTCCGACAAGCCGCTGCATGGCGAGATCAAACTGCCGGGCGCGGCGAACGCGTTCTATGACCGCGCGGTGGGCGAGCATCTGATGATCGGCATTGCCGCGCTGGAGAACCTGCGCAGCGACGAAGACCAGCCTGCATCACGCAAGCTGCGCAGCTTCGATGAGCCGCCTTTCCGCTAATTATCACGTGATGTGTTGCGGTCGAATTATGACGACCGTACGCCCAAATGGCGCCACAATTTATTCCTATCGTTGTTATCAATGAAAGGAATCACATGTTCAAAACTGGACTTTTTCTCTTTTCGCCCTCGCCCTGTTTCGCTGGCGCCCGCAGCAGGCGGACACGGATCTCCGCCGCACCATCGCTGCTCACGGGACACGCCGAAATCAAGGCAGCGCCGGATACGGCGGTGGTGGATCTCGGAGTGTTCTCGCAAGGCGCCAATGCCAAAGCCGCGCTGGAGGAGAACACCAAGAACATGGCCGCGCTGATGGATGTGCTGAAGGCCGCCGGCATCGACGCGAAGGATATCCAGACCAGCAATTTCACTGTCGGCCCGCGCTACGACAACAGCTGTCAACCAGCCGCCTAAAGTGTGGGCTACGATGTGAACAATAGCGTTTCGTGACCGTGCGACAAGCTGGATGATCTGGGCAGCATGCTCGATCAGGCCGTGGGTGCGGGCTCCAACCAGATTGACAGGCTGAATTTCACTGTGGCTGATCCGCAGAAGCTGCAGGACGAAGCACGCAAGACTGCCGTGAAGGATGCCAAGCGCAAGGCGGCTTTGATGGCAGGAGCCGCAGATGCCAAGCTGGGCAATGTGATCACCATCAAGGATGGCGGCGGGCCGCGACCAATCCCATGTCGCGCGGCGGCGGGATGGTTCTGTATGCCATGGTGGCGAAGGCTGCACCCGTTCCTGTGGCGCAGGGCCAGATGGTGATCTCATCCGATGTGAACGTGGTGTGGGAGCTTCGAGCTGTCGCGCCTCAGAGGCAAGGTCGAGCACGCGCGCGTGCGCCCAGGGTGAGGGTTACTTGGCTATCTCCAACCTCGGCCAGCGCTCGTAGGCGCACGCGCGCCGTGGTCATACATCATGGCAGCGACCATGAGTTCATTGATCCGCGTCGCGGTCAATGAAATCTTCAACTCGCTCTTCACCGTGGCAGGTGAGCCTACGAAAGTGCAGGCCAGCATGCGCTGGGCCTGCATCTTTTCAGCCTGGCTCCAATAAGTTTCGATATCATCGATCGGTGGCTTGGTCAGGCCGCGCTGGTTGCGCGCCATGTCGGCAAAACGCATCTGCAGCGAGGTGAAGAGATATTTGGCCTCGGCGTCGGTTTCCGCGCAGATGACGTTTACGCCCGCCATGGCGTAAGGCTTGTCCAGTTGTGCGGACGGCCGGAAGTTCTCGCGGTAAATCTCCAGTGCCTGCATGAGATTGGTCGGGCGCAAAATGCGAAGCGAAGGCAAATGGCAGACCGAGCGCTGCCGCAAGCTGGGCGCCGAAAAGACTGGAGCCCAAGATCCAGAGCGGCACGTTGGTGTCGGTTCCCGGAACAGCCTGAATGGTTTGGCCGGTTGCAGGGGCCCGAGCAGTGTTTGCAGCTCCAGCACGTCCTGCGGGAAATGTTCCGAGGCCGCCGGATCAACGCGCAGTGCCAGCATGGTCTTGCGGTCAGTTCCCGGCGCGCGGCCCAAGCCCAGATCGATACGGTTAGGATATAGTGTGGCCAGGGTGCCAAATTGCTCGGCGATCACCATGGGTGAATGGTTGGGCAGCATGATGCCACCGGCGCCCACGCGGATGGTCTTGGTGTTTTCCGCAACGAATCCAATGACAACCGAAGTCGCGGCGCTGGCAATGCCCGCCATGTTGTGATGCTCGGCCACCCAATAGCGATTGTAGCCAAAGCGCTCAGCCTGTTGTGCGAGGTCGCGCGCATTGTGCAAGGCGTTGGCAGGGGTAGAGCCTTGGAGACGGGGGCAAGATCGAGAACAGAAAGTGGAATCATTCACTTAGGCCTTGCGGCGCATGAGGCAGACAAAGAAGCCATCGGTTGAATGATCATGCGGCGTGAGTTGCAGTGTTGTGGTTTTGCCATTGGCAGACACAATAGATGGCGCGCCGGTTACAGTTTTCAATTGCTCGCCGTAAGGAATGATCTCGAAGCCTTTGTGAACCTTGAGGAATTTCTCGACCTGCTCATCATTCTCCGATGGCAAAATGGAACAGGTAAAATAGGCAAGACGGCCACCGGGTCGCACCAATGGTGCTGACTGGGCCAGAACATCAACCTGTTCCTTCAAACGTATCTGTAACTGCTTGTCTTTCAAGCGCCATTTGGCATCGGGCTTGCGCCGCCAGGTGCCGGAGCCGGTGCAGGGCGCATCGACAACGACGAGATCATAGCCGTCTTCCCGCTCCAATTTTTGCGGTTCATCAGCGGCTATAACGTCAATAGAAGTCGCGCCATTACGGTCTAAACGCTCAAAAATGGGCCTTAAACGGTGTCTATCGCGATCATAGGCAACGACCCTGCCCTGATTATTGCATAAGTGCCGCCAGTGCCAGAGACTTGCCACCTGCCCCCGCACAGAGATCAAGCACGGTCTCGCCCGGCTTCACGCCCGTGAGGCTGGCGGCCAGTTGAGATGCCTCGTCCTGCACCTCGAACTGGCCCAGACCATGAGCCGGTTCGGCTTCGACATTGATGTTTTTGTCTTCAAGCCCCGGTGCCGGAATGCGGATCCCCGTGGGGCTCAGCGCTGTCGGCTTTGCCCCGAATTTTGCAAGGGCGGCGAGCACATCGTCGCGATTGGCTTTCAAGGTGTTGACGCGCAGATCAATCGGCGCGCGTTCGGCCAGCGCCTGCATCTCGGGCACGAGCTTGTCGCCAAACATTTTACGGAGTTCCGGTGTGAGCCATTCGGGAAAGTCGCCTCCAACATGCGGCGGCAGATCCATTGGCATCGGCGCCCGCAACGCCTTCTGTTCGGCACCCGTCAGGGCGCCGGCGCCAAATTGCTCGATGACGAGCGCCGCTATCTCGTCCGCTGGAAGCTTCCAGACATTGGCCAGAGTGCCAAGGACCATGGCGCGCGGGCTTTCCGCCCCCATGCGCGCTGCGGAGGAATTGCGGTGGCGCAATGTGTCGAAGACCAGCGTGCCGATGACGTGGCGGTCGCCCGATCCTGCAAAACGATGCGCCTTGCCCCAGTCGCGCAAGGCTTCCGAGGCTGGCCGGTTGCGCTCCTGGATTTCGGTGATGACTTCGATTGCCGCGGCGATGCGGCCCGCCAGTTTCATGGGTCAGCCAAGCAGAAAATAACGCAGGGCAAGCCAGGCCCACATGACCGTCAACACCGCAAAGCCAGCGGCATATGCAAGGGAGCGGTAAGGCACAAAATTCGAACTGGTATGGATATAGGTGTGGACGAGGCGCGACAACAAAAACAGCCAAGACAAAATAATGAATACCACATCGGTCTTGGCCAGCAGCACCACAAGAATGGAAACCAGGTACCAATAGGGCGGAAGCTCAAACTGGTTGTTAAAATTGTTGCTGATTTTCTTGACATGATCAGGCCACTTCGAGCCGTCTGTCGCGATCGCGCCAAGTTTGGTTTCGCCCCTGGTGACGGCTTCAGCGCGGGCGCGGCCGGTGCGCGCGGCCACATAGATCATCAGCAGAAAATGCAGGAACAGTGGCGCCAGAAGCCACTGCAGTGTGGTCAATTGCTGCTCCGCTGATAGTTCGGCGCTTCGCGCGTCACCATCACGTCATGGGCGTGGCTTTCCTGCAGGCCGGCATTGGTGATGCGCACGAACTGCGCCTTCTTCTGCAATTCGGGGATCGAGCCTGCGCCGACATAGCCCATGGCGGCGCGAAGACCGCCAACCATCTGATGCAAAACGGCACCGACAGCGCCCTTGTGCGGCACCTGGCCTTCGATGCCTTCCGGCACCAGCTTCAGCGTGTTGCCGACATCCTGCTGGAAGTAGCGGTCGGCCGAGCCGCGGGCCATGGCACCCACAGAGCCCATGCCACGATAGGCCTTATAGCTGCGGCCATTGTAGAGATAGACTTCGCCCGGCGCTTCATCGGTGCCGGCGAGCATCGAGCCCATCATGACGACGGATGCACCGCCGGCCAGCGCCTTGGCGAGATCGCCCGAGAGCTTGATGCCGCCATCGGCGATCACCGGCACGTTCTGCTTGATGCCCTCTTCGGCACATTCCATGATGGCGGAGAATTGCGGCACGCCGACACCGGCCACCACGCGCGTCGTGCAGATCGAGCCCGGACCGATGCCGACCTTTACGCAATCAGCACCAGCATCGATCAAGGCCTTAACAGCTTCGGCGGTGGCGACATTGCCGGCGACCAGTTGCACGCGGTTGGACAGCTTCTTGATGCGCGTTACCTGATGGGCGACATGAATGGAATGGCCGTGCGCGGTATCGACCACCAGCACGTCCACGCCTGCCTCAAGCAAAGCTTCGGCGCGGGCAAAGCCGGCATCGCCGGTGCCGGTGGCCGCAGCCACCAGAAGCCGGCCCCTGTCATCCTTGGCGGCAAGCGGATGGTCGGCTGCCTTTTCCATGTCATTGACAGTGATGAGGCCCAAGCACTTGAAGTCATCATCAACAACGATGAGCTTTTCAATGCGGTGCTTGTGCAGAAGCGCCTGGGCTTCGGCGCGGTCCACGCCTTCCCTGACGGTGACGAAGTTACGCGTCATCAATTCCGCCACCTTGGCGTTTGGGTCAGTGGCAAAGCGCACGTCGCGGTTGGTGATGATGCCGGAGAGCTTGCCGAACTGGTCGACCACCGGAATGCCCGAGACCCTGTGGCGCTTCTTCAGATCCATCAGGTCGCCCAAGGTCGCATCAGGCGAGATGGTGATGGGGTTGACCACCATGCCGCTTTCAAAACGCTTCACCCGGGCCACATGCTCAGCCTGCAGCGCGGGCTCGAGGTTCTTGTGAATGACGCCAATGCCACCGGCCTGCGCCATGGCAATGGCCATGGGCGCTTCGGTCACCGTGTCCATGGCGGCGGACATGATCGGAATCGAGAGGTTGAGCGTGCGCGTCAGGCGCGTGGCGGTTGAAACCTCAGTCGGCAAAACCGAGGAGGCACCGGGTTTCATCAGCACATCATCAAAAGTGAGATATTCAGGAAAAGTGCCAGCCATGGGGCTCTCTTTCGGACACTAGAGCGGAATGGCTTTTCACCAAAAAGCCATTCTCGCCCTAACATTCAATTGTCGATCAACTTTTCTGACCTTTGACGATCCGTCAAAGGTCAGGCTGATCTACGGTTCAGGTTGGCGGCTGCTCCTAACATCTGCATGGAGGCAGGGCAAGGGCGATTACCGTTGCCCCACGCAGGTGGCCCATGCGATAATCGGGCCATGTCCGAACCGCACAAATTCGAGCTGGTAAAACCTTCCCCCGAGACCGAAAAACCCACCGGCCACCAGCATGGTTTCCATGACCATGAACACGACCATGGGCATGACCACCATCATGGCGGCATTGGCCATTCGCATGCGCCGGACACATTCGGCTGGGCCTTTGCCATTGGAATCGCGCTGAATATCTCATTTGTGCTGGGCGAGGCGATCGTCGGTGTTGTGGTTAATTCCACCGCGCTGCTCGCCGATGCCGGACATAATCTGTTTGATGTCCTGGGGCTTGCAGCGGCATGGTTTGCAACCCTTCTGGCCAAACGAGCCCCCACAACGCGCTATACCTTCGGCATGAAGGGCAGCACCATTGTGGCTGCCCTGTTCAATGGCGTGTTCCTGCTGGTGGCTGTGGGCGCCATCGGCTGGGAAGCCCTGCTCCGCCTGATGAACCCGGTCGAAGTGCCTGGCATCTGGGTGATGGTGACCGCGGGCATCGGCATTTTCGTCAATGGCGGCACGGCGCTGCTGTTCTCGCGCGGCCGCAAGGACGACATCAACATCCGCGGCGCCTATCTGCACATGGCCGCCGATGCTGCAGTTTCGGCTGGTGTCGTCATCTCCGGCCTGCTGATGCTGAAACTGGGCTGGGCATGGCTTGATCCTGTGACCAGCCTTGTGATTGTTGCCGTCATCATCTGGAGCTCATGGAGCCTGCTGCGTGAGGCGTTGGTGATGTCGATGAGTGCAGTGCCCTCATCTGTCGATGCCAAGGCCGTGCGGCAGTACCTGAGCAAACAGAAGGGTGTGAGCAATGTGCATGACCTTCACATCTGGGCGACGAGCACGACAGATGTTGCCCTGACTGCGCATCTGCTGATGCCGGATGGCCATCCCGGAGACAAATTCCTGGCCGACCTCTGCGATGAGCTGGAACACCATTTCAACATCGGTCACGCGACATTGCAAATTGAAACCGGACCGGAAAATGTTTGTGCGTCGCATTGCGACGCTGCTGCGTGAGGAAATGACATGGCATTCTGGAACAAACTGTTCTCTTCATCCTCTCCCAAAGCAGCAGAAGATCCCGCCAAGACATTAGAACACAAAGGCTACTTGATCACAGCCGCACCTTATAAAAGTGGTGGCCAATGGCAACTTGCGGGAACGGTCAGCAAGGATGGCAAGACGCACAAGTTCGTGCGCGCTGATATCTTTGCCGACCGCAATGAGGCGGCAAGCTTTGCCCTGGTGAAAGGCCAACTGATCGTCGACCAGCTCGGCGAGGACATGTTCCGTTGAACCAGCGGCAGGTGGACCAAGCCATTGCCCGGCCCCTGAAGCCCAAGCAGAAACACATCGCCAGACGTGTCCTCATTGCACGGTTATTCGCCAACGCCGGCTGGGCGGCGATTATGATTGGCATTGCGCTGATCGTGGGGATGATTGGATACGTTTATTTTGGCGACAACATCTCCTGGCCGGCAGCCTTTGCGGATGCCGCCATGATCCTGTCTGGCGAAGGGCCGCTTGACCAGATGAAGACCAGCCCCGGCCACGTTTTCGAAGGTGTTTACGCGCTGATCTGTGGCTTCCTGTTCTTTGCGATTGCTGGCTATGCGCTTTCCCCGGCGCTGCATCATGTGTTGCGCACCTTCCATCTCGAGGACGAAGCGCGGCAGGCGAGCGAAGACGACCAACAAGACGAGAAGACTACGAAGCCGGGCCGATCACGTAATTGAAGCTGACCGATATCCGGACGCCCTCGGCGCGATTGACCGGCACTTCGTGACGCAGCCAGCTTTCCCACAGCAGCAGTGAACCGGGCTTTGGTGTCTCGCTGATGTGGGTGCGCAATTCGCGCGGCGTCTTTTGCTTCCGTGGCGGAGCCGCCATCATCAAGGCATGGCGCGGGTCTTCATAGACAATCGGCCCGGCGCCGGGCGGGACGCTGACATAGAATGTACCGCTGATCACCGAGTTGGTATGGATGTGCGAGGAATGCGCCCCGCCTTCGGGCAGCACATTCACCCACAGCGAGTCACAAACGGGCCTGCCGCCCTTGATGTCCCAGTGCAGAGCCTTGATGAATTTTGACACATGGGCGTCGAGCTTGCGTTCCAGTGCCTTGAACAGGGGCATGCGCAAGGCGAGATCGTTGAGCGAAGCATAGGACGTGTAGCCAGGATAGCCGTGTTTCTCACACCATTTGATGCCCACGGCATCATCCTGGGCCAGAAGGAGTGCTGCATGTTCGATGTCGCGCGTCATTTTTGCCGGCGCGGCATTGTCGGCACGGTAGAGCAAGGTCGGAAAAAATGATTGGATTTTGCCCATCGCCCGCCATATCCCTTTCGCCAATACGAAACAATAGGATGAGGTTTGATGTCCCTGCCCGATCATCTGCTCGATGGCTATGCACGGTTCCGTACCGGGCGCTACGCCCAGGATGAAAACACCTACCGCACGCTGGGTGCGGGCGCGCAGCAGCCGAAGCTGATGATTATTGCCTGCTGCGACAGCCGGGCTGCACCCGAAACCATCTTCGATGCCGGGCCTGGCGAAATCTTCGTCATGCGCAATGTCGCCAACCTGGTGCCGCCCTACGCACCGGACGGCAAGCACCACTCGACATCAGCGGCGATCGAATTCGCGGTGCTGCAGCTCGGCGTGAAGGATGTGGTGGTGATGGGACACGGGCGCTGTGGCGGCATCCGCGCCGTGGTGGAAGGCAATGATCCGCTGAGCGCCGGCGATTTCATCGGCAAGTGGATGAGCGACGTGCGCGACGTGGCAGCGGCAGTGCGCGAGGAGCATGACCACGCGCATGACCTGCAGACGGCTGTGGAATATGCCTCCGTTGAGCACTCACTCGCCAATTTACGCACCTTTCCCTGGCTGCGCATGCGCGAGAACAAGGGCGAGCTCGGCCTGCACGGCGCATGGTTCGACATCGCGCTTGGGGAACTTCACGCCTATGACGCGGGGAAGCGGTCTTGGAATTTGGTGCCGGCGGTCAACCCGCGGGACTGAGGCTGATTTCGACGGCGCGGTTGGCAGACTGATCAGAGTCCGCGGCGAGAGGCTGGCTCGTGCCCCATCCGCGCACCATCATGCGCTTGCCGTCGATGTGGCGGCTGGCCAGATAGGTTGCAACTGTATCGGCGCGTTTCTGCGAGACTTCGACGGCGTTGTCGCCATCGGTGGCATCGGCATGGCCGTCAATCATGATCCGCATGTGCGGATAGCGGGCAACCACAACCGCGACATCGTTCAATATTTTCTGGTCGCGCGCCTTTATGTGGGCATCCTGTGACCCGAATGTGACATTGGATGCCATGTGCAGGATGACGTCATTGCCCACGCGCGTGACGGACACGCCGTTATCCTTCATTTCTTGGCTAAGCTCTGCCTTCTGATTGTCCATATACATGCCGGTGCCTGCACCTGCGATGGCGCCGACACCGGCGCCGATCAGCGCGCTCTGACCCGGACTGGCCTTGGTAATCGAGCCGACAGCGAGGCCAGCGCCTGCACCCAACGCCGCGCCCGTGCCGGCGCCGATGGCGGTATCCGAAAGCTGGGACTCACCGGTGAAAGGATTGCTGCTGCAGGCGGCCAAGAGAGACATGGCGGCCAAAGTCGAGGGTAACACCAACCAACGCTTGAACATGTACGCAACCCACCGAAACGGAGTCGCGAGCCTAGGCGATGCGGGTTAATGTTCCTTAAACGGAACTTAATGCCTGTCAGGATTGGAGCGCGGCCTCGATCTTCCGCAATTCACCTGAGGTGAAATCGCACTTGGGAATGGCGCCAACCAATTCCTCGATCTGCTCTGGACGAGAAGCACCGATCAAGGCAGAGGTCACTTGCTTGTGTGACAGAACCCATGAGATGGCCATTTGCGCCAGTGACTGGCTTCGCTTGGCTGCAATGTCGTTCAGCGCACGCACCTTCTTCAAAATGTCATCGGTGATCTGATCGCGCTTGAGGAAGTGATCGACCGTGGCGCGACTGCCCTCGGGAATGCCATGCAGATATTTCGAAGTGAGGAGGCCTTGCGCCAGTGGCGAGAAACTGATGACGCCGATGCCATTTTCGGCGCAAGTCTGCAGCACTTTCTCCTTCAACGGCTCCTGCTGGAACAGGCTGAAGCGCGGCTGATGGATGAGGCACGGTGTTCCCATCTCACGCAGGATCCTGGCAGCCTTGCGCGTCTGCTTGGCCGGATAGTTCGATATGCCGGCATAAAGCGCCCTGCCGGAACGCACGGCAAAATCCAGCGCGCCCATGGTTTCCTCAAGTGGCGTGTCTGGGTCAAACCGGTGCGAATAGAATATATCGACATAGTCGAGACCCAGGCGCTTCAGGCTCTGGTTCAGGCTGGCAATCATGTATTTGCGGCTGCCCCATTCGCCATAAGGCCCATCCCACATATGGTAACCGGCCTTGGTCGAGATGATCAGTTCGTCGCGGTGGGCGGCAAAATCACCGCGCATGATATCGCCAAATACCAGCTCGGCGCTGCCCGGCGGCGGACCGTAGTTGTTGGCAAGATCAAAATGGGTGATGCCGAGATCAAAGGCCTTGCGGCACATGGCGCGCTGGTTGGTGTTGTCGCCGCCCGTGCCAAAATTGTGCCACAGGCCCAGCGAAATCGCCGGAAGCAGAAGTCCGCTATTACCGGTACGGTTATAACGCATGATAATCACTCCACTTACTGTCCCATCCGCCCCGGCACGGCCAGATGTCTCTTTCATCAACGCCCCGGTTTGGCCTAAGTCAATGGCACGTATTGCGGCAACCAAGACAATTGTATTACAAATGTTGGACAAACCAACACCGAAATCAGAAACTGTGTAGGAAACCCGTGAAAAAGCCTTTGACCGGCGTGCTGCCGGTCGCTCCAACCGTGTTCCATGATGATGGAGCTCTTGATCGTGATGGCCAGCGCCGCGTGATGGACCTGATGGTGGACCAGGGATCCGATGCCATCTGCATTCTCGCCAATTTCTCCGAACAGTTCGTGATGACCGATGAAGAGCGCCGCGTTCTCGACCGAGGACTTGCCTGAAACAGGTCAACGGGCGCGTGCCCGTCATTGTCACCTGCTCACATTTCTCAACCCAGATTGCATCGGCCCGCGCCAAGCATGCCGCCGACCACGGCGCCGCATGCTGATGCTGATGCCGCCCTATCATGGCGCCGCACTGCAGGCCGATGAAGGTGCGATGATCGAGCACTTTGCCGCCATCGCCAAGGCATCCAATCTTCCGATCATGGTGCAGGACGCGCCACTTTCTGGCGTGAAGCTTTCCGTGCCCTTCCTCGTGCGGCTGGCGCAGGAAGTGCCGCTGGTTTCCTATTTCAAGATCGAAGTGCCGTTCGCGGCGCAGAAGCTGCGTGACCTGATTGCGGCTGGGGGCAAATCCATCGTTGGCCCGTTTGACGGCGAAGAAGGCATCACACTGATGGCTGACCTTGATGCCGGTGCCACCGGTTCGATGAGCAGTGCCATGATACCCGATCTGATCAAGCCGGTTATCACCGCGCATCATGGTGGTGACCGCCAGAAAGCGGCCGCGCTTTACAAAGACATTTTGCCGCTGATCAATTATGAGAACCGTCAGTGCGGATTGCGTTCGACCAAGACGGTCATGAAAGAGGGCGGCGTCATCAAGTCTGACCATGTGCGCCATCCTTTGCGGCCGCTTCATCCTGAGACGCGCAAGGGCCTTGCTTGAACTGGCGCGCGAAGCCAATCCGCTCGCGCTGCATTGGGGGAAATAATATGCGCATTCTCATCACCGGTGCGGCTGGCATGATCGGCCGCAAACTTGTCAAGCGGCTGCTCAAGGACCGGCACACTTAACGGCAAGTCCATCGCCGCGCTTGATCTGGCAGACGTCATTGTAGCCGAGTGGCCTGCATCCGCAGCGTATTAAGCTCAATGCGCATGTCGGCGACCTCGCGGCACCAGATTTTGCGGCGCGGCTGATCTCTGGCAAAGCCCGATGTGGTATTTCATCTGGCTGGCATTGTTTCGGGCGAAGCCGAAGCCAATTTCGACTTAGGCTACCGTGTCAATCTCGACGGCGCACGTACCCTGTTTGACGCCATCCGCGCCGCGCAGATCAGCCCGCGCGTGGTGTTCACCTCATCCATCGCTGTCTTTGGCGCGCCCTTCCCGCCTGTCATTCCCGATGACTTCCATCTCACGCCGCTCACCTCCTACGGCACACAGAAGATGATGGGTGAGGCTTTGCTGGCTGATTACACGCGCAAAGGCATCTTCGATGGCGTGGGCATCCGCCTGCCCACCATCTGCGTGCGTCCGGGAAAACCCAACAAGGCAGCTTCGGGATTCTTCTCGGGTATCATCCGCGAGCCTCTGGCTGGCCAGGAGGCGATCCTGCCGGTGCCGCGCGATGTGGTGCACACGCATGCGAGCCCACGGTCGGCAATCAACTTCCTGATCCATGCCGCTGGCCTTGATGGCGCAGCGATCGGGCCGCGCCGCAATCTCACCATGCCCGGCGTCGGCGTTACGGTTCAGGAGCAGATTGATGCCTTGCAGAAGGTGGCAGGCAACAATGTCGTGAGCCTGATCAAAGACAGTTCCAGATGCCACCATCTGGGCGATCGTCAAGGGCTGGCCTACCCGCTTTGAAGCCAAGCGCTCGCGAGACCTTGGGTTCAAGGCCGAAAACAATTTCGAGGAGATCATCCGCGCCCATATCGAGGATGAATTGGACGGAAAGGCCCATACATAAAAAGGGCGCCTTGGGCGCCCTTTTTAACCACCGATTGAAGCTGCAGACAGCTTATTTGGCCATCTTCGAGCGGATGAAACCGGCAACAAGCGTCAGGATGATGCCACCGATGCCACCACCGGCAATGTTCTGCAGATTGATTTCACCACTGCCCGCAGCAGCGGCCAGCGAAGGAATAATTGCCGGCAAAATCTGACCCAACACACCACCACCCACTGCACCTGCAATGGTGTTACCTGCTGTACCCAAGCTCTGGTCTTTTGCGACGGCGCCTGCGGCGTTGCCGCCGATGGCACCAAGAATCAGTTGAACGATCAGTGCAGTTGTGTCCACGTCTTATCTCCCAGAATTGTCTACCCCCACGGTAGAGTGTGCATTGTTTAACACTTTGCACTGCGTCGCCCAACGATAACTCGTGCTGCACTGCACAACGAAAAGATGCGTCTGAGTGCCTCGCCGATATCGACCGAGGGCGATTCCACCTTCTGTGCGAAAAGCCAAAACGCTTGCTAGTATGCGTTTTCGCCCTTCAGAAGGGCAAAGGGCGTCTTGAACAGGATGTAGAGATCCAGCCCGAGCGACCAGCTGTTGATATATTCAAGGTCGTGCTTCACGCGCTGCTCAATCTTTTCAACCGTGTCGGTTTCGCCGCGCCAGCCATTGATCTGCGCCCAGCCGGTGATGCCAGGCTTCACCTTGTGGCGGGCGAAATAGCCATCAACCACTTCATCGTAGAGGCCCCCTGCGGCCTTCGCCTGTGTCGCATGCGGGCGTGGACCGACCAGTGAGAGCTGTCCTTTCAGCACGTTGAAGAGCTGCGGCAGCTCATCCAGCGAGGTCTTGCGGATGATCCGGCCCACGCTGGTGACGCGCGGGTCACCCTTGGTCACAAGTTTCACGGCATTGGTGTCACTCTTGTCGACATACATCGAGCGGAACTTGAAAACTTCGATCAGCTCGTTGTTGAAGCCAAAGCGCTTCTGCCTGAATATGGCCGGGCCCTTGCTTTCAAAGCGCACGGCCAGCGCCAGGGCTGCCATCACGGGTGACAACAGGATAATGATGCATAGCGCGATGAAGCGGTCGAGCGTGTCCTTGAGGAACTGGTTCCAGTGGTTGAGCGGGCGGTCGAAGATCGACAGCAGCGGCAGCTCACCCAGATAATCATAGGCGCGCGCCGAAAGCTTGAGTTGCGCAGATTGGCCAGACACACGAATATCCACCGGCAATTCCCAGACGCGCTTGAGGATCTGCATAAGACGTTGCTCGGCCGATAGCGGAATGGCGACAATCACCAGATCGACGGGACGCTTGCGGTGATACTCAGCAAGGTCAGCAATGGCGCCGAGCTTCTTGCATTTGCGGAGAGAGGCAGGGCTGCGGTTGTCGAAGCGGTCATCGAATAGACCGACAATCTCGAGATTGAGGCCCTTCGAGCGCTGGAGCGTGACGATGGCTTCCTCAGCAGCCTTGCCGCCGCCGACAATGGCGATGCGGCGCTTGAGCTGGCCCCGTTTCGCTTCTTTGCGATAGATCAGCGCCACAAGTGCGCGTGAAACGGCGACGTGAATGATCGCACCCAAGGCCCAGATGCCAAACCAGCTCGCAGCGAAGGCAAGCCCCGTGAATTGAATGGCAACACCGCTGATTTCACCCAAGAGAACGAAAGCAGCTGACGTCTTTAGCATGGCGTGTAGCGGTGCGAAGAAGGCGCGAGGCCCGTAAAGGTTGCTGTTGCGCACGAACAGTACACAGAAGAACGCCAAGGCAATGGCATAAAAGCCGACGAGTACCTGTGCGGTTGGCAGACCTGAGCGGTCCAAAAGAACGGCGGGAATGAAAGCCAGTGGTGTAAGCACGACCAAGTCCAGCGTCTTCAACAGACGCATGCCCACTTCATGATCCAGTGCACGGCGTTCCATGGTTTCCCCTTGATCCCGGTCCAAAATTAGGCCATTGGCTCTTTAACGAGTGACAAAGAGAGCGGTGGAGAGGGCTTCCGGTTCCGTCCGGGCACGGAAAATCGGCCGGCGCGACAAAAAAGGCGTTAAGCGCGATGCTTAACGCCTTCTGACAGTTAAGAGATCTCAAAGATTGGTGGAATTGAACGTGTTGCAATCATCCAGTGATTTTGCCGACATGCCGGTCTTGAACCACTTCACGCGCTGCGCCGAAGTGCCGTGGGTGAAGGTGTCGGGCACGGCGTAGCCACGGGACGCCTTCTGCAGACGGTCATCGCCAATCTGGCTTGCGGCATTGAGAGCTTCCTCGATGTCACCGTTTTCAAGAATATGATTCATGGCATCCGCCTCCGTCGCCCAGATGCCGGCATAGCAATCGGCCTGCAGTTCGTCTTTACAGAGAGAATGTTGGCTTCCTTGTCAGAGATCTGGCGGCGCTGCGCATCAACCTGCTGGGTGATGCCGAGCAGGGTCTGGACATGGTGGCCCACTTCATGCGCAACGACATAGGCCTGGGCGAAATCACCCGGCGCGCCAAGCTTGTCCTTCATGTCCTGATAAAAGGCGAGGTCGATGTAAACCCGCTTGTCATTGGGACAGTAGAACGGGCCCATGGCTGATTGGGCCGTGCCGCAGGCCGACTGCGTGAAGTTGCTGAAGATCGTCAGCCGGGGCGCCTGATATTGCCGGCCCATGTCAGAGAATATCTTGGTCCATACATCTTCCGTCGATGCCAGAACCTTCGACACGAAAACCTTGCCGGGATCACCACCGGCCGCAGTTCCTGACGAAGTTCCACCCGCGGCTATGGTCGAAGAGCCGGGACTGGTCTGCACCGTGGTCGTGTCCGGCATGGAAATGCCGCCACCGCCGCCATTCACCAGGTTGATGAGATCAATGCCGGTGAACATCTTCAATGCGAAATAGATAATCGCCAGAATGATGACGCCACGAAAGCCGATGGTGTTGAGCAAAAGCGGGATGAGCATTCCGCCGCCACCGCCTCCGCCCAATCCTGACGACCCGCCGCCCGGAAAACCGAAGCCGCCGCCCTGGCCGCGGACATCATCGACATTTGAACTTTCACGCTGGTTATCGAGGCGCATCGCAGAACTTCTCCGTAATTGACGCGAATTTGGCGTCCCGGGACGACATTTGCAAGGCGGTTGTGCAAGCGAATGCAAGTCATGTATGACGCGCAAATCATGACAGACAGGCTCACCATTGCGCTGGCCCAGCTCAATCCCACCGTGGGTGCGATCGCCGCCAATCTGGCCAAGGCCAAGGCGGAAGTGGCCAAGTTGTCGACGGTCGATCTGGTGCTGTTTCCCGAGCTTTATATCTCCGGCTATCCACCCGAAGATCTCGTGTTGCGGCCTTCGTTTGTCGCGGCCTGCAAAACCGCGGTTGAGGAACTCGCCGCCGCCTTTCCGAACGGCCCATCCATGCTGATGACGTTGCCGTGGCGGGAGGGTGACAAGCTTCACAATGCTGTCGCCTATCTCAATGGCGGCAAAATCGAGACCGTGCGCTTCAAATATGACCTGCCCAATTATGGCGTCTTTGATGAAAAGCGCGTGTTCCAGCCCGGGCCCGCGCCAGGGCCGATCAACATCAAGGGTGTCCGCATCGGTGTGCCGATCTGCGAAGACATCTGGACGCCTGAAACCTGCGAGACGCTGGCCGAGACTGGCGCTGAGATTCTGCTCTCGCCCAATGGCTCACCCTTCGAGCGCAACAAGGATGATGTGCGCCTGAACCTGAGTGTGGCTCGCGTGACCGAAACTGGCCTGCCGCTGGTCTATCTCAACCAGGTCGGTGGGCAGGATGAACTGGTTTTTGACGGTGCATCCTTTGTGCTGAATGGCGACAGGTCGCTGGCCGTGCAGATGCCGATGTTTGAAGAGGCCGTCACGGTCACCGAATGGACACGCAATGACCAAGGCTGGGTGTGCGAGAAGAACGCGGTTGCACGGCTTCCTGAGAAGGAAGAAGAGACGTGGAAGGCCTGTGTGCTGGGCCTGCGCGACTATGTGAACAAGAACCGCTTTCCGGGCGTGGTGCTGGGACTTTCGGGCGGCATTGATTCCGCTGTCGTGGCTGCGATGGCTGTCGATGCGCTCGGCAAGGACCGCGTGCATTGCGTGATGCTGCCTTATGCTTACACCAGCAAGGACAGTCTCGAAGATGCCGAACAATGCGCGAAACTTCTCGGCGTGCGCTATGACGTGGTGCCGATCAAGGAACCGGTGGAAGGGTTTCTGGATGCACTGAAGCCGGTGTTTGCTGGCAAGAACCGTGACATAACCGAGGAGAACATCCAGTCACGCTCGCGTGGCGTGATCCTGATGGCGATTTCCAACAAATTCGGATCGATGGTGCTGACCACCGGCAACAAGAGCGAAATGAGTGTCGGCTATGCCACGCTCTATGGCGACATGAATGGCGGCTTCAACCCGATCAAGGACATCTACAAGGTCGAAGTTTACCGGCTGGCCGAATGGCGCAACAGGCAGGGCTTTGTGATACCCGAACGCATCATCACCAAGGCGCCCACAGCCGAACTGCGCGAGAACCAGAAGGACCAGGATTCGCTGCCGCCTTATGAAGTGCTTGACGATATCCTCGAAGGGCTGGTGGAGAATGAGCAGACCGTCGCGGACATCGTGGCGCGCGGGCACGAGCTGGCTCTGGTCAAGCGCATCCAGCACCTGCTCTATGTGGCGGAATACAAGCGCCGTCAGTCGGCCCCCGGCGTGAAGATCACACGGCGCAATTTCGGGCGCGACCGGAGGTATCCGATCACCAATGGGTTCAGGGATCAGACGTAAAGTCTAATAGCCTGCCAACCTCGCTAGCATCATGAGCAAGCCGACCACACCCACCGCCCAACAGGCGGTACGCACATATTTGATGCCAAGCATATAAATCGGCAGGTAGATAATGCGCGCGATAATCCAGATGGTGGCACCTACGCCGCCGGTGTGCTGGGTGGCGATCAGCGCGACATCCACGGCAGCAAAAGGTGCGAAGTTTTCAATGTAGTTGTGAAGGGCCCGCGTGGCGCGGCCACAAGACAGACCCTTTGGGTTAGGCGTTTTGTCGCGCGGAGTGAAAAGGTAGTCATCGCCGAATTCCGCACGCGCCGTGAGCACTTGGGTCAAGACGTGCGCAAGCCACAGGAGAATGCTGAGCTCAAGACAGATCAGTTCGGTCATGTTTTCACTCCTCGATTATTCGCTGGGAGGAAGGCTATACCAAATTCAGTTTCGGTCCTAATCGTCCATGCCCTTGCCCGCCAGAATCTGGGGCAGGCACTTTTCAATCCGCGCCTCGCGCGTCTTGGCCTGCTTGGCCGATGAGAAGTGCAGGAGATAGCCGCGCTGGCGGCCGGGCGTCAAAGCCTCGAACGCCTTTTTCACTTTCGCCTTCTTCTCGAGCACCTCCTTGAACTCATCTGGCATCTTGAATGCGGCGGTCTTTTTCATTTCGATTTTAGCGCCGGATTTTTCGACGGCGATGGCATCCTCGACATATTTCTTCAATGTGGGTGCAAGCTGCGTGACTTCACCGCCGTCGGTGAATCTTATCTGACGGCCGGACTGCACGTTCTCCGTCTGCTGGATGAGCAGCTTGTTTGGGTCCTTCATCAGCGCGCCCTTCATGAACAGCAACGCGAAATAGTCCTTGAAGCCGTGTATGAGAACGACGTTCTTGCCGTCCAGCGTGTAGCAGGGCTGGCCCCATTTCAGCTCTTCGGTGAGGCCCGTCGACAGAATGATCTTCTGCAGTTTCTTCAACTCATCGCCCCACTTCTTGTCTTTGGCGATGACGGCATCAACTTTTGGATTCATGGAACTTGCCCTAGACACACAGTCCAAGCCTAAGCAGTCAATCGTGTCTCAGCAATACTGTTCCGCGCTGCGCTGCTGCTCGTCGGAATAGCGAGCGCCATGGGCAAAGCCCGCGGGCAGCAGACGTTCTATTTCCGCCAGATCTTCAGGGGTCAGCGTGACCCCCGAAGCAGCTGCGTCGCGCGCCAGATGTTCGGGGCTGCGCGTGCCGGGAATGGGAATGATGTGGGGCGCGCGCGACAGAACCCAGGCGAGCGCCAGCGCTTCCGTCGTCCAGCCGCGGCTTTGAGCAAAATGGCGGAAGCCCTCGATGCGTTTGGCATTTGACGGCCAATTCACATCCGACATGCGCGGTATGGCGCGGCGCCAGTCATTGGGAGGCAGGCTTGCCGGATTGAAGGAGGTATCGGCCAGTGCACCGCGTGCCAGCGGCGAGAAAGCAACCAGCGTCGTGCCCAGCCTCTTGCAGGCGTCGATCAGCCCAAGTTCCGGCAACCGTGTCCACAAGGAATATTCGTTCTGCACGGCGGCGACGGGATGGATGGCGGAAGCGCGTTCCAATGACGCAGGCGAAATTTCCGAAAAACCAAAAGCCTTGATCTTGCCTTGCTCGATGAAACTCTGCAGCGTGCCCGTCACTTCCTCAATCGGGATCGCCTGTTCGCGGCGGTGAATGTAGTAGAGGTCGATGGCATCAACGCCCAGGCGCTGCAGCGAGCCATCAAGACATTCGCGGAGGAACTTGCCACTGTTGATGACGCAGCGCGGGTTGGGCTGGATGCCGCCCTTGGTGGCAATGACAAATTGTTTGCGGGCGGCCGGGTTCTTCCTGAGGTAGGTGCCGATCACCTCTTCCGAGACATGCGGGCCATAGATGAGTGCAGTGTCGATGTGGGTGACGCCGAGGTCGAGTGCCTTATCCAAAGTGCGGTGGCTTTCGTCGGCATTGGTGCCGCCGAAGATGCCGCCAAAGCTCATCGCGCCAAGCCCGATTTCGCCTACCAGCGGACCGGCGGCGCCGAGTTTTCTCTGTTTCATATGCTGAATTTCCTTTGCCCCGCTTTAGACCAATATGCCTCTGCAGACGCATATTCTTGACGCATGGACAATCCGCCGCTAGCGCATTGCTCCAATGTCCACGATCGTCCGCTTTGCTCCTTCGCCCACCGGCCGCATCCATATTGGCAATGCCCGTGCAGCGCTGCTGAACTGGCTTTTCGCTCTGAAGACGGGTGGGCAATTCATCCTGCGCTATGACGATACCGATGTGGCGCGTTCAACGCAGGAATTCGCAGACGGGATTGCCACCGATGTCGCGTGGCTCGGCATCAAGCCATCGCGCGTGGAATGGCAGAGCAAGCGCTTCAGCCGTTACGACACCGTCGCCGAAGACCTGAAGGCAGGTGGCTTTCTCTATGCCTGTTACGAGACGGCCGATGAGCTGGACCGCAGACGCAAGCGGCAGCAGGCGCGTGGACTGCCTCCGGTTTATGACCGCGCCGCACTGAAGCTGACGGCAGATGAAGTGGCTGCCTTTGAGAAAGAAGGCCGCAAGCCGCATTGGCGCTTCAAGCTGGCCCAGGCCCCGGTGGAATGGACGGATCTGATCCGCGGCCCAGTCCACATCGACACGGCCACACTTTCCGATCCGGTGCTGATCCGCGAGGATGGCACCTATCTCTATACTTTGCCCTCGGTGATCGATGATATCGACTTCGGCATCACCCATGTGATCCGTGGCGAAGACCATGTGGTCAATACGGCGGCGCAAATCGAAATCACGCGCGCGATCGGCGGCACGGTTCCGGCCTATGCCCATTACAGCCTGCTCAATGGCGCCGACGGCAAGGGCCTCTCGAAGCGCTTGGGCTCGCTGTCGATCAAGTCTTTTCGCGATGAAGGTCTTGAGGCCATGGCGGTTGTCAGCCATGCGGCGCTTCTTGGCACATCCGATAATATCCATCCGTGCATAGGCTATACAGAACTGGTGGATAGTTTTGATCTCGCTAAACTGTCGCGCGCTCCGGCGCGCTTCGATGAAGCGGAGCTGAAGGCGCTGAATGCCAAACTACTGCACATGCTGCCTTGGGACGCGGTGAAGGACCGCCTGCCCTATGGCTCAGATGCATTTTGGCTCGCCATCCGCGGCAATATTGGCATCCTCGCCGATGCCAGACCGTGGTTCGATATCATCTCACAGAACATTGCAGGTGTCGTTGCGCCGGAAGACAAAGACTTCATCGCTGCAGCCCGTTCTGCGCTGCCACCCGAGCCTTGGGACGGCGGCACTTGGAAGGCCTGGACTGAAACGGTGAAGTCTGCCACGGGACGCAAGGGCAAGCCGTTGTTCATGCCGCTGCGCTTGGCACTGACGGGCCTTGACCACGGACCCGAACTGGCGGCGCTTCTGCCCCTGATTGGCCGCGAAAAGGCGCTTGCCCGCCTCGGCTGAGCGGGGCAACATATCTACATGATCTTGATTGGCCAGTATGACTCGCCTTTCGTGCGCCGCGTTGCTGTCACGCTGCATCACTATCATATGCCTTTCACCCGCAAGCCGTTGTCCGTCTTTGGCGACAAGAAGGAAGTACAGGCGATCAACCCGCTGCTGCGTGTGCCCATTCTCATCCTTGAAGATGGCGAGGTGCTGGTCGACTCCCATGCCATCCTCGATCATCTCGATGAGATGGCCGGTCCTGCCCGCGCCATGACGCCGGCGCATGGGGCGGACCGGCGCAAGGTCAAGCAGGCCTGCGCCCTTTCAACCGGTATTTCTGACAAGACCGTGGCGCTCTATTTCGAGCGCCATTTCCATGAGCCTGAACAGGTCAGCGGCAACCTCGACAAGCGGCTTTCGTCACAGATCAAGGCGGCGCTGGAGCGGCTGGAACATGACTGCGGCACGCCGTGGTTTTTCGACAATAAGATGACGCAAGCCGACGTCACCATCGGTTGCATGATTTCGCATGTAAAACTGCGGCTGCCGGAGTTTTTTCCGGCTGACAAATACCCGAAGCTTCACGCACTGGCGCGTCACTGCGAGATGCGCGAGGAATTCGATGCTGCGCGCATCGGTTCCAACGAGACGGTGCCGAAGAAGCTATAGCGTTGCTTCAAGCTGTGGGATGATGTCGTAGGCCCGTGGCGTCAAGACCGAGACATCCGCCAGCATTAATTTCTCGCGTACCTCGGCCATTGAGCGATCAGCAAAGGCTGCCTGCAGGCCGCGTCTCAGCACGGTAACGTTTCCGCTGCGGGTGACAAAGGGCAGGCCCGGCACCTGTGGCGACCGGGCGATCTCAACCAATCCGGAAAGGGTGTCTGCGCGGTAGCGCCTTGCCAGTGCCACGCAAACACAGTCCACGGCACAGACATCGGCCTTGCCTTGCTGAACAGCCGCCAGCGAAGCAAGGTGGGAGCCACTCATGAAAGGTGCGGCCAGAAACTCCCCACTCCGCGACAGTTCCGCAAAGGTGACGCGCAGCGCCAGCATGCCTGACATGGAGTCCATGCTGTTGATAGCCGGGCGGGCGCCTCGCAGACCGGAAAGCGCAACCTTCTCCCGGGCAAAGAGAATGCTGCGGTAAAGCGGGCCGTCACAGCCATCGGCGGCGTAATGCGGCGTTGCAACATATTGCAGCAAATCCCTGAATTCATGGGTGAAAGGATAGCCGCAGGTCTGGCTGAACCACAGTTCGGGGCGGCGCCACAGGCCATCATATGCGCCATCGCGGTTGAGTTTCGCTGCCACGCCAAGATGGCGGGCTAGTCCGGCCCAGAAGGCGTCTGTCGCGTCGCGGAATTCTGGCCAGTCATACATCGGCAGAGAGACGAGCGGAGCAGTGGCAATCATGAGGCAAGGCAACTCTTGTAGAGGTAGGCCTCCACCATATAGATAGCGCGCCAGAGCCCCAATGCGAAAGTTAGACGCCACATTTTTCGAGCGGATTGAATGGCCGACGGTCATTCTGATCGTGGTGGTCTATGCCGTGCTTGTGTCTCTGGTCTATTTCCATGCCAGCTTGGCGTGGTGGATGATCCTGCCGTTGGGTGCCTATGCCGCCGCGCTGCATTCATCGCTTCAGCATGAAGTGCTGCATGGCCATCCGACCCGCTTGCGGCGCATGAACGAGGCGATGGTCTATATCTCACCGCAGCTGTGGCTGCCCTATGGACGTTACCGTGACCTGCATCTCGCGCATCACAATGACCTCAACCTCACCTGCCCGGTGAAAGACCCAAAATCCTATTATGTACTGCCGGACCACTGGGTTGGCGTGTCCGGCTGGCGCAAAATGCTCTACCGCTTCAACAACACGCTGTTTGGCCGGATGCTGATCGGACCTGCGGTCAGCATCATCCAGTTCTGGTCGGCCGAATTTTCGGCCCTGGCCAAGGGCCGCGCCGACGGCCGCAAATGCTGGGTGCATTTCCTCATTTCCGCCGTGCTGGTGCTGGGCTTTGTGATCTGGTGCGGCATGCCAGTGTGGCAATATTTGCTCCTGGTCGCTTATCCCTCCATCTCGCTGGCGCTGGTGCGTTCCTATTGCGAGCATCAGGCTGCGGAAGACGTTGGCCACCGTACCATCATCGTCGAAGCCTCGCCGTTCTGGGCCCTGCTCTTCCTCAACAACAATCTGCACATCGCCCATCATGAGCGGCCGGCGATTGCCTGGTACAAGCTGCCCGCTTTCTATGCAGCTGAAAAGCAGCGGCTGATTGAACGTAATGGCCATTATGTGAAGACGGGTTATGGCGCGATTTTCCGGGACTATTTCTTCCGTGCCAAGGAGGACCTGCCGCATCCAAATCTGGAATGGCTGAAACAAAAGTGACGCCGCAGTTCAGCGTCGTCATCCCCACCCGCAACCGCGAAACTTACCTGCAACAGGCTGTTGGCAGCGTTTTGGCGCAGAAGGAGGTGACGCTGGAGCTGTTGGTGGTGAATGATGGCGATCCACTGCAGACCGTCTTCCCCGATGCGCGCGTTCGCGTGCTCGACAATTACAAACGCACCGCGGTTCCCGCGCGCAATCTAGGCGTTGAGAATGCCAAAGGAAATTTCATCGCCTTCCTCGACGATGATGATTTCTGGATTGACGATCGGCATCTCGAGAAATCCCGCGCATCGTTCTCAGCGGGTGCCGACTTCATCTTTGCCGATGGTGAAATGCGATTTGCTGATGGCAGTGTGAAGATTTTCGACCGCGATGCCACGCCAACATCACTTGAAAAAGACAACACCATCCTGATTTCAGCGGTGTGTTACCGCCGCAGCATTCATGAAATGCTTGGCCGTTTTGATGAAGCGCTGCCCTATTACTGGGATTGGGACTGGTATCTGCGCGTGGTCCGTGGTGGCTTTAAACCGCATCATCAAAAATCGCTCGCGGTGGCGATCCGTGTGCATGCCGGCAACATGTCAGGCCAGAACGACCAATCCCGCCGCGCCAATCTTGACACGCTGGAGGTCAAGCATGGTCTCGGCCCAGTCCCGCTCAAGAATCACACAGACTTCGTCTGAGCGGGTCTGAAACACCGGTTTTTCAAGCTTTAATTCAAAGTTAACCACCAATTCCTTGATTTTGTGCGGGTGCGTGGCAAAAGAGCCCCGGAAAATATAGGTTTTCAAGCGCCGCGTCGTCGCGTATTGATGACCGCACTGTTGATTCGCCACAAAGGAGAGAAACATGGCTGATGAAAAGATCGTGACGATTGCTTTGACCAAGATTGCCGCCGACCTTGCTGAGAAGCATGAAATGTCGAAGAAGGCGACCGCCACCCTCCTCGGCGATTTTGTAGATACCACCGTGAAGTATCTCAAGAAGGGCAACAAGGTTCGCGTCACGGGTCTCGGCATTTTCCAGGTGAAGAAGCGCGCAGCCCGTCTCGGCCGCAACCCGCTCACTGGCGAGCAGATCAAGATCAAGGCTTCCAAGAAGCTGGCGTTCCGCGCCGCCAAGGAAGTCAAGGAAGCGATCTAATCCCTTACCGGATGTGATCTTGAGCCCCGCCCAAAACGGCGGGGCTTTATTTTTGCCTACGCTGGAAGATCAACAGGCCATCAGCATCAGCCTTCTGCTGATACTCTTGCCAGATGGCGGCAAAGCGCGCGTCCTGCTTCCAGAAATCCAGAAAGCGGAAAGAGCCGCCCATGGCCGCGCGCTGTTCAGGCGTGTCGTCAACCACCACAACATCGGGCTTCAGTGTCTGAAGGTCTTCCATTGTCCAGTCGAGCGCATGTCTGGCAATGGGATCAGCGACGGGCTGGCCGTCCTGCCAATGTGCGGTGACATAGGGCACGAGCCATTGCGTGGGCAGCCGCGATGCCCACACCAGGTTCTTCTCAACCACAAAGGGAAAGGCTTGCGAGAACCGATTGGACGCAATGAAAATGGAACGAATATCCTGCAACTTCGCGTCGTCGACAGCATCCTCAACCTGCCAGTTCTTGGCATAAGCCTGCGGTTCGGTCGCCATGAAGGCCACGGCGGTTGCCGCTCCCAGGAGCTGCAAGAGCTGCTTTGTGCGGGCTGGTCCAGCCCAAGGGATCAGACCTGAAACAAACGCCAGAGCCGCAAAACACGTCGCGGGCAGGACGTGATAGCTGTAGCCCTTGGCCTGCAGGAAATAGGAAATCACGAAACCTGCCGCGGCAGCGAGGTAGATGCGCGAACGCCGGTCTGCCGCACAGAGTATCGCCAAGATCATGAAAATCACAGTCCATTTGAGGTTGGTGAGAAGCGAAGCGAACGGCACGCCGTAGTAGGAGAAATAGGCTGCCTTGGCCAAAGGCAGGATGGTGGTGAAATATTCCGGCGTGAAAATGACGATGGCCAGTGCGTAGGCGATCGCGGTGGCAATGGCGGCGATATTCTCCGTGGCAAAAACTTCGCGCAGATTGCGGCGGTGGAAATAAAGCACCCCTTCCACCAACAGCGGCGCGAAAATCGCATGAGGCTTCAGCGCAATGCCGAGGGCCGCGAGCGTGCCGATCAGGCAGCGTTCCCACTGAGGCACAGTGTTTCCCGGCACCTGCCGCAGCAAGACCCAAGGCAGAAAGAGCAAGACCATGAACTGTTCACGCTGGCCGAAATTGGCCGACGGCATGAACAGGAGGACAGCGGTGAGGGCGAGAAGATGCCATGGCAGGCCCTGCACCTGCGCAAGGCGCAAATAGCGCCCGCACAGCAGCACACATCCTGCGGTCAGGGCAAAAAGCCAAGCATAAAACATAGGAACCGGTGCAAAGCTCAATCTTTCAGCCAGCCAAATGGGCGGCACAGTCAGCCACATGCCGAGCGGCGGATTGACCTCGATGAAATCGACATAGAGCTTTTTTCCGGCGAGCAGTCCCTGCGCCACGTCGATATACCAGGCGGCATCATGGATCAGGCTTGAATGAAAGCGGATGAATATCTGGGCCGCAAAGATCAGAACGATCGCAACGCACGCGGCCCAATTCCGGGCCACGCTCATGCGGCGGCAGGCGGCGCGAAGACGTGGGTGCGGCTCAGCCAGAAGGACAGCACCGGAATGAGAAGCACGACCGGCACCATTGCGACGGCAAGCGGCAGGCCCGCCATCTTGGTGACCACATAGACAATCGATTGGTTGGCGGCAAAGCAGAGCAGCGAAAGCACGGCAAACTTGATGGCTGAAGATCGGACGTGGGCGCGTTGCTCAAACGTCCAGGCCCAGTGGCCGAGGAAAGACCAGACCGTAGCAACGAGAAAGGCGCCGAAATTGGCACGCAATGGCTCCAGTCCCATCACACTGTTGAGAAACAGCGCAGAGAGCACGTGAATACCTGTGGCGAGCACGCCCACCGACATGAAACGTGAGAACTGCCTCGCCAACGCCGACATCAGGCTTTCCGTGCAATCGCCATGAGCGAAACACCAACCGGAAGCGGCAGGCGACCGACCAATCCACTTTCTGCGCCGAAGACCATCTTCAGCACCGAATTGGCCAGCGGACCCGGCATGGCGTCATCCGCTGTTTCGGCAATGCCAAGTTTTTTGCGCAGCAGGCGCAGACCCGCGATCAGCGGAAACAGGAAGGTGTTGAAATAGGAAATGCGAACCGGTTCAAGACCCGCCTTGTGCAACGCCTCGTTCAGAGAGGCTTTGGTGTAGCGGCGGAAATGATGATGGGTTTCATCGTGCCTGCTCCACAGCCAGGGCAGTGCCGGCACGGTCATGAACAGGCGGCCATCCGGTGTCAGCTGTTCCCCAAGCTTCTTCAGGCTCGCCACATCCTGTTCCACATGTTCGAGCACGTCGAATGCAGTGACGACATCAAAAGAACCAGGCTTAAAGGGAATGCCGTCTGGCAGGATTCCCGGCTTCACTTTTATCCGCATCTTGGTTTCGGCGATGGCGCGGGCTTCTTCGTCAAGCTCGAAGGCTTCGAGTTTGCCAAAGCGCGCGAGCATGGCGAGATTGCCACCGGTGCCGCAGCCTGCTTCAAGCACACGCAAATTCGCCTTGTGTGGCGCGAAACGGCCTATGACCGCGCTGATGATCTTGCGGCGCGCGCAAAACCACCAGTGCTGCCCTTCGAGCTGATCGAGTCGTTGGTAGACGCTGCGTTCCATTGCTTTTTTTCCATTGAGAGATTGGCGCGGTCCAGGCCCATGGTTTCGCGCACGAGATAAAGCGGCCGGTTGCGGACTTCGCTGTAGATGCGGCCAACATACTCGCCCAGCACTCCGGTAGCGATGATGTTGAGCGAGCCCAGGGTCAGCATGCCAACCATCAAGCTGGCATAACCCGGCACGGCATTGCCAAACATCATGGTGTGAACAACAAGCCAGAGCGCGTAACCCATGGCAAACAGGCCGAGGGCGGCGCCGAAATAAGTCCAGATGCGAAGCGGCACGGTGGAAGAGCCGGTGATGCCATCGAGGGCAAAATTCCACAGTTTCCAGTAGCGCCACTTGGTGGTGCCGGCGGCGCGTGCTTCACGGCGGTAATCGATGCCAATCTGCTTGAAGCCAACCCAGGCGAAAAGCCCCTTCATGAAACGGGTCTTTTCCGGAAGGTGTTTCAAGGCCTCGACGACGCGGCGGTCCATCAGGCGGAAGTCACCGACATTATCAGGGATTTGCACATCGGCCATCCAGTTATGGATGCGGTAGAACATGCCGGCACTCAGGCGCTTGTGCGCGTCATCAGTGTCGCGTTGCGCGCGGCGGGCATAGACGACCTCATAACCTTCACGCCATTTGGCGACCATCTGCGGGATGAGTTCAGGCGGGTCCTGCAGGTCAGCATCGATCGGGATGACCGCCTGCCCCAGCGCATAGTCGAGGCCAGCAGAAAGGGCCGTGTCCTTGCCGAAGTTGCGCGACAGGCTCAAAACCTTGATGCGGGGGTCACGGGCACGGTGGCGGGCAAGATGGACCAGCGTCTGGTCAATGGAGCCATCATCCACGCAGACGATTTCATAGTCATCGGTGACGGAATCAAGAATGGGGGTGAGGCGCGCAAAGAACAGATCGGTGCCTTCCTCCTCGTTGTACATGGGTACAACCACGGAAAGCAAAGGCGCAGGCAGGTCTGTGGCGCGGCGACGCGGCGTGGTCATGGGGCACTCTTTACGCAGACGAACCCGCAAGCATTACAACCCACCCGGTTAATTTTTTGTGGGGCGGAGGCGTAAAAACCGCATCAATGCACATGACTTAGCATTGGTTAACGGCTCATACGGATTTGGCACAGACGAGCCGTTTTCATTGCTCGGCCGACGCCCGAAAGTGTTGAATAGATTTCATCGGACTGCAATTGCAGGCTTTCGGGTTTGTCACTAGGGTCCGCGCCAAAGGGATGAAATCATGAAAAATTCAGCGCGTGTGGTGGTCATCGGCGGCGGCGTCGTCGGCTGTTCAGTGCTCTACCACCTCACCAAGGCGGGCTGGAAAGACGTGGTCCTGGTCGAGCGCGACCTCCTGACCTCCGGCTCGACCTGGCACGCGGCGGGCGGCTTCCACACCCTGAACGGCGACCCCAATGTGGCGAAGCTGCAGGGCTATACGATCGGCCTCTACAACGAGCTGGAAAAGATCTCCGGCCAGGCCTGCGGCCTGCACCGTTCCGGCGGCCTGATCCTCGCCGATACGCCCGAGCGCATGGAATGGCTGAAGATGGCCCATGCCCGCGCCCGCTATCTCGGCCTTGAGACCGAAATCATGCTCGATGGCCGAAGCCAAGAAGCTGCACCCGTTGCTGGAGGAAAAATATTTCGTCGGCGCCATGCTCGACGCCGCCGACGGCAACCTCGATCCCGGAAGGCACCACCCACGCCTATGCCAAGTCGGCCCGCATCGCCGGCGCCGAGATCTATCAGAGCTGCCAAGGTCACCGAGATCAAGCCGCGCAAGGACGGCTCCTGGGATGTCATCACCGACAAGGGCAACATCCATGCCGAGCATGTCGTCAATTGCGGCGGCCTCTGGGCGCGCGAAGTCGGCCGCATGGTGGGCCTCGAGCTGCCGGTGCTCGCCATGGAGCACATGTATCTCGTCACCGACGACATGCCGGAGGTCATCGCCTTCAACAAGGAACGCGGCCACGAACTGCCGCACATCATCGACTTCAAGTCCGAAATCTACATGCGCCAGGAACGCTCAGGGCATGGTGCTCGGCACCTATGAGCAGGCCTGCGTGCCCTGGCAGCCGAAGCAGACGCCGTGGAATTTCGGCCGCGAGCTGCTGCAGCCCGATCTCGACCGCATCGCGCCGAATCTCGAGCTGGGCTACAAGCACTTCCCGGCGCTGGCCAAGGCCGGCATCAAGCGCGTGATCAACGGGCCTTTCACCTTCTCGCCGGATGGCAACCCGCTGGTCGGCCCGGTGCAGGGCCTGAGGAATTTCTGGTGCGCTTGCGGCGTCATGGCGGGCTTCAGCCAGGGCGGTGGCGTCGGCCTCGCGCTCTCACAATGGATGGTGAATGGCGATCCGGGCTTCGATGTCTGGGCCATGGATATCGCGCGCTTCGGCGAATGGGCGACGCGCACCTACACCAACGAGAAAGTGCGCGAGAACTATTCCCGCCGCTTCTCGATCAAGTTCCCGAATGAAGAACTGCCGGCGGCACGCCCGCAGCAGACAACAGCGCTCTACGATGTGATGCTCGCCCAGGGCGCCGTGATGGGCGATAGCTGGGGCCTCGAAACGCCGTTGTGGTTTGCGCCCAAGGGCACCGAACCCAAGGATATCATCTCGTTCCACCGCTCCAACGACTTCCCGCATGTGAAGGCCGAGGTGATGGGCACGCGCAATGGTGTCGGCGTCACCGAAATTGCCAACTTCGCCAAATACGCCTTCTCGGCCCGGGGCGGAAGCCTTCCTGTCGCGCATGATGACCAACAAGATGCCGAAGACCGGCCGCATCATCCTGACGCCGATGCTGAACGACAATGGCAAGCTGATTGGTGACTTCACCATCGCCAAGGCCAAGGACGAGCTGTTCTACATGTGGGGCTCAAGCCAGGCGCAGAAATACCACATGCGCTGGTTTGAACAGCATTTGCCCCCCGATGGCTGTGTCGCCATCACGCGCTTTGACATGGGCATGGTTGGCCTCTCGATTGCCGGTCCGAAAAGCCGCGCCGTGCTGCAAGCGCTGACGGACGAAGACGTCTCCAACGCAGCGTTCAAGTTCATGGACCACCGGGCCATGGACATTGCCCACTGCCCGGCGCTCATCAATCGTGTCACCTACACCGGCGATCTCGGCTACGAAATCTGGGTGCGGCCGGATTACCAGCGCCGCCTCTATGATGCGATCATGAAGGCGGGCAAGCCGCACGGCATCGTCAATTTCGGCATGCGCGCACTGCTCTCGATGCGCCTCGAAAAGAACTTCCCGACCTGGTTCCGCGAACTGCGCCCGATCTACGGTTCGGCTGCGAAGTGGGCCTCGACCGCTTCATCGACCTCACCAAGAACGACTTCATCGGCCTCAAGGCCGCGCTGGAGGACAAGAAGTCAGGCGGCAAGCTGCGCCGTGTGTCCTTCGATGGTCGATGCCAGCGATTGCGATGTTCTGGGTGACGAGCCGGTGTTCCACAAGGGCAAGGTCGTGGGCTGGGTGACATCTGGCGGGTATGCGCACTATGTCGACAAGTCGTTGGCCCAGGGATACATCCCCAAGGAACTGGTGGGCGATGATGAGTTTGAAATCGAAATCATCGGTGAGATGCGCAAGGCGCGTATCAACCACGAGCCACTGTTTGACCCCAAGGGCGAGAAGATGCGGAGCTAGGCCCTGAAACCTGCCACACATTCAAAGGCCCAGCATGTGCAAAACGTGCTGGGCCCTTCTTTTGCGGTGGTGGAGTTTGACGCCAGCACCAGGACCAGTGCGGAGGCTGCGGCGGCCATTGGCTGCACCGTGGCGCAGATTGCCAAATCCATCATCTTCAAGACGGCGCAGGGTGCAAAGCCGGTGCTGGTTGTTGCCTCCGGCACCAACCGTGTCGATGACAAGAAAGTTTCCGCCTTGCTCGGCGAAAAGGTCAAGTCAGCCGATGCAGATTATGTGAAAGCAACCACAGGATTTGAGATCGGCGGTGTCCCACCTGTCGGCCATCTTATGCAGCCCACCGTGTTGCTCGACCAGGATCTGAAGCAATTTGACGCCATCTGGGCCGCCGGTGGCGCCGGCAATGCGGTGTTCAAACTGACTTGGGACGATCTGGTACGCCTGACGGGTGGGCGTGCGGCCGATGTTGCCAAACAACAGGCCTGAACGCCCTACTCCTCAACCGACTTGCATTCCTTTTTCGGCGCGTTGGCATTGTTCACATCCATGCTCAGCGTGGCTGACTCACCCTTGATCCACCATTCCACCTGCTGCAGGTCGGTGTAGCGCGCGCCGGAACCGGATTCGACCTGCGGCAAGGTCTTGGTCTGGTCGCCCATCTTCAAGCGCACAAAGCTGAGGCTGTTGTCGCTGAGGCTGTAGTAGATCGCCCTCACCATCTGGCCGCCGTCACATTCATAATTGCGCTTGGCCACTTGCTTCAGGTTCAGCTTTGCCTCAGCAACGGGGGCAAGGCCACACATTGCGACGATGAAAATACAAAATGTCCGACTGAGAGAAGCCATGGGTTTCCTCCCCGACTGCAAGGACACCATCAAACCACGTTTCAGCGGCGATGCAAACTGTCGATGAGAATGACCCGCAGATCGTTGACGTTGGTGAGCGTCGGACCGGTGACGAGTTGGTCGCCCAGTTTTTCGAAGAAGCCGTGTCCGTTGTTGTTGGCAAGTTCAGCCCATGGGTCAAGACCGACCTTACGTGCGCGCGCCAGGGTTGACGGCGAGATAAAGGCACCCGCCACTTCCGCGCCGCCGTCGACACCATCGGTATCAGCAGCCATGGCATAGATGCCCGGCGCGCCATTCAACTTGAGCGCCAATGACAGGAGGAATTCGACATTGCGGCCACCGACGCCAGACCCACGCACTGTGACCGTAGTCTCGCCACCGGAAATGATGGCACAAGGCGGTTTCAGTGGCTGGCCGAAATTACGTGCCTGCAAAGCTATGCCGGCATGAACCATGCCAACTTCTCGAGCTTCACCTTCGATCGAGTCGCCTAAGATCAACGGCTTGTAACCCGCCTCGCGTGCCACCTTGGCCGCAGCCAAGAGGGATTTCTGCGGTGAAGCAATCAGTGTGGCATTGGCATGAGCCAGTTTCTTGGGCGTCTCGTCCTTGGCTTCTGACAGATGACGTGAAATGGCGGCCGGAACTTCGATACCGTATTTGGCAATGATGGCGCGCGCCTCGGCAAAGGTGGACGGGTCAGGCACCGTCGGTCCGGAACCCACGGCGCTCACTTCATCGCCCGGAACATCGGAAATGATCAGCGTCTCCACGCGCGCCGGGTAAGCCGCCGCCGCCAGCCTGCCCCCCTTGATGGCCGAGAGGTGCTTGCGCACAATGTTCATCTCGGCAATGGGCGCGCCGGATTTCAGCAAGGCGGTATTCACGGCGCGCTTGTCTTCCAGCGTCAGACCTTCGGCGGGCAGTGCCAGCAAGGCGGATGCCCCACCCGAGATCAGCGCCACGACGAGATCGTCCCTGGTCAGGCCCTGCACCATCTTGAAGATGCGCTTCGCGGCCTCACGGCCCGCGGCATCGGGCACCGGATGGGCGGCTTCGACAACCTCAATCTTTTTCGTCGGAACCTTGTAGCCGTAGCGCGTAACGACCAACCCTTCGAGTGGACCTTTCCACGCCTTTTCAAAAGCAGCTGCCATCGATGCACTGCCCTTGCCGGCGCCAATCACGATGGTGCGGCCCCTGGGTTTCTTCGGCAGATGGGCGGCGATCACATGTTTCGGCTGTGCTGCCTCGACTGCAGCAGCGAACATCTTGCGCAGAAGATTCTCCGCCTTCATTTCATCCAGCCCAGGCTTTCGTCGGTCTTTCCGGTGGGCGCATATTCGCAGCCCATCCAGCCTGTGTAGCCAAGCTTCGCGACATGATTCAGCACGAAATCAAAATTGATTTCGCCGGTGCCCGGCTGGTGGCGGCCCGGATTATCGGCCAATTGCATATGGCCGATGACAGGAAGAAGCCGCGTGATGGTGGCCGCAAGCTCACCTTCGCTGCGCTGCATGTGATAGATGTCGTATTGGAGCTTGATATTGGGATGCCCGCACGCGGCCATGGCGCGCAATCCGTCATCAGACGTATTAAGCAGGAACCCCTTGAAGTCGTTGTTGTTGATCGGCTCAACCACAAGCGTGACGTTTTCTTTGGCAAAGGAGGCTGCAGCAAGGCTCAGGTTTTCCGCGAGTGTCTCCCACAACGTGCTGGCAGGCAGACCTTCCGGCGCAATGCCCGCAAGGCAATTGACACGGGTGCAGCCCAGCACCGTGGCATAATCAAGCGCGCGCTTGATGCCTTCCCTGAATTCCTTCTTGCGTTTCGGATGGCACGCGATGCCGCGGTCGCCCTTGTCCCAGTCACCCCACGGCATATTGAAGAGCGCCAGTTCGAGGTTATTATTGCCGAGCCATGATTTCCATGCACTCACCGGCTGTTCGTAGACTTGCGAATATTCGACGCCGCCAAATCCGGCGCGGGCCGCGGCGGCGCAGCGGTCCGCAAAATCATATTCCTTGAAGAGCCAGCCTAGATTGGCGCAGTAGCGAAGCTTCAACTGGGCCATGGCGTCCTCAGAAGGGCACGAAGCGCCCAAACTTGCGGTGATGATAGGCGAGTGTCGGATGTCCGGAAATGCCGGCGCCAATCACATTGCCGATGAAGATGCGGTGGGTGCCGCCATCATGCCAGCTGTCGAGCTTGCACTCGAAATGCGCGGCGGAAAAATCGAGAACTGGCGCGGGCGTCAGCCCTTGATACCATTCGGCGGCCTCAAAATTATAGGCGTCGTCCCAATTCCGGGCGGCCCGCAAAAATCTTGGCCAGTGCCACCTGATTTTCGGCCAGGAGATTGGCAACAAAACAGCCATTCTCGGTGATGGCCGCGCTGATCGGGTTCTTGCGGTTGATGCAGGCCAGAAGCAACGGCGGATCCGCCGATACCGACGTCAGTGCACTTACCGTGAGGCCAAAACGTCCCGCCGGGCCGTCAGTGGTCACGATGGAAACACCACTTGCGGCCGCCGCCATGGCCTCGACAAACGGGATGGAGAGATTCGCCGCAGTTGCAGACATGGCCTTCCTATCGCGGCCAAAATCTGTTCTGTCAAACCCGACGCCGTGACATAATGAACGGAACTCACTGGAGAAGTTGATGCGCACCGAGACGCCAAAAGCCACTCATCTTAAGGACTACCGCCCCACCCCCTACCTCATTCAGAAGGTTTCCTTGACCTTCCGGCTGCATGGGGCGGAAACGCGGGTGCGCGCGGAATTAAAGATGAAGCCCAATCCGGCTTCCAAAAAGCGCAAGGCGGCACTGGAGCTTGATGGAGAGAAGATTAGGCTTCTCTCGGTCTTCATCAATGGCAAGGCGCTGGCAGCTGATGACTATGCGACCAGCGAGAAGCAACTGGTCATAGTCAATCCGCCACAGAAGCCATTCACGCTGGTACTTGAGACACAGTGCGATCCAACGACGAACACTGAGCTTTCGGGCCTCTATGTTTCGAGCGGAATCTACTGCACCCAGTGCGAGGCGCAAGGTTTCCGGCGCATCACCTATTTCTACGATCGGCCTGACGTGCTGGCGCCCTATCATGTGCGCGTCGAAGCGCCGCAAAGCCTTCCAGTGCTCCTCTCCAACGGTAACCCGCAAGGCGTCGGGCAAGATTGATGGTGATTGGCATTTCGCCGAATGGGATGATCCGCATCCCAAGCCTTCCTATCTCTTCGCTCTGGTGGCCGGTGATCTCGCGCATGTGTCAAACCGTTTCATCACGATGGAGGGCCGCGACGTCGCCCTTGGCATCTATGTCGAGAAAGGCAAAGAGAACCGCTGCGCCTGGGCGATGGAGTCCCTGAAGGCTTCGATGCGCTGGGACGAGAAGGTGTTCAAGCGCGCCTATGACCTTGATGTGTTCAACATTGTGGCCGTGTCTGACTTCAACATGGGTGCGATGGAGAACAAGGGCCTCAATATGTTCAATGACAAATACATTCTGGCATTGCCCGAGACAGCAACCGACACCGATTTCGAGATGATCGAGGCGATCATCGCGCATGAATATTTCCATAACTGGACGGGCAACCGCATCACCTGCCGCGACTGGTTCCAGCTCTGCCTCAAGGAAGGTCTCACGGTGTTCCGTGACCAGGAATTCACATCCGATCTACGCTCGCGTGCAGTGAAGCGCATCGATGACGTGCAGGATTTGCGGGCACGCCAGTTCCCGGAGGACTTCGGGCCGCTGCAACATCCGCCGCGGCCGTCGAGCTATATCGAGATCAACAACTTCTACACATCTACGGTCTACGAGAAGGGTGCTGAAGTCTGCCGCATGATCCAAACGCTGATCGGCCCCAAAGCCTTCGCCAAGGGCATGCAGATCTATTTCAAGCGCCATGATGGCGATGCCGCCACCGTCGAGGATTTCGTCAAATGCTTCGAGGATGCCTCGCGCCGGCCGCTCAAGCAGTTCTTCCGCTGGTACGAGCAGGCGGGAACTCCGCAGGTCGCGGTTCAGGAAAAATACAGCGCCAAGACAAAGACCTATGCGCTGACGCTGACACAGAGCGTCAAGCGGATGAAAGGCCAGTCGGCGAAGAAATCACTCGATATACCGCTGGGCATCGGGCTTCTCAGCGCAGATGGCAGGGAACTGCATAGCGGGCTCATTGAGCTTACCAAATCGAAGCAGAGCTTCACCTTCAAGAACATCAAATCCAAGCCGGTGCTGTCGATCAATCGCGGCTTCTCAGCGCCGGTCGCCATCAAACGCCGCATGAATGACAAGGAGCAGTTGCTGTTGCTCGCGCATGACAGCGACAGCTTCAATCGCTGGGAGGCCGGACAAGAGCTGGCCAAGCAGCTGATCCTTGATCGTTATCACGGCAAGAGCGACAACCTCTGGCCGAAAAAGGTCGATGAACTTGCAACTGCCTTGCGTCAGCCCCTGCTCGATCAAGGGCTGGAAAGCGCGTACCGCGCCAAGCTGCTGGATGTGCCAGCCTATGAAGAGCTGATGGCGGCACTCGGCAAGGACATTGATGCCGGGAAGCTACACGGTGCACATAGCGAATTCTTGGCACGACTGGGCACGGAACTTGATGACGCGTTGCAGGGCTTGATGCTGGAAACGCAAAGTGCTGCACACTACGCACCCGATGCCGAATCCGCCGGGCGCCGGGCACTACGCTATGCGGCGCTGGGGCTGGCGGCTCGCGCCGATGCGCGATGGGCCGCATCTGTCGTGGGGCGCGAATCGGCAGAGGCGAACAACATGACGGCCGAATACAGTACCTTGCGCATTGCGACCCGCCTGCCTGGCACGATTGGCCCTCAGTCACTGCACCGCTTTTACGACCGCCATGCCACCGATCCCCTGCTGATCGACAAGTGGTTTGCCGCACAGGCACTCATTCCGGGTGCGGATGCGGCCACGCGCGTGCGGCAGCTGATGGAACACAAGGACTTCACCTTGAAAACACCGAACCGCGTCTATGCGCTGATCCGCAATTTCATCGGCGGCAATTTCAGCGGTTTTCACGCACCGTCGGGCGAAGGCTACAGGCTCGCAGCCGATGCCATCATTGAACTTGATGCCATCAATCCGCAGGTTGCCTCGCGTCTCGCCACTGGTTTCCGCACATGGCGCATGTTTGGTGTGGAGAACCGTTCCAAGGCGCAGGCCGAATTGCAGCGCATTTTGAAGACAAAGCCACTTTCACCCGATGTCTATGAGATCATCTCCCGAACGCTGATGGCGTAGTATTTTTGCATCAGTCAAGCGGGATTACTTGAGGCGGACTCGCGGTTGTGGCGGGCCTTGGCAAATCAGACTAGGCTTTGTTAATTCTTTGCTAATGGGCTGGCGGCGAAAGTGATTTTGAGAGCCGCCGCCTGGGTAAACTGAGCATCGCGTACGGCGTGTCTTCTCCTCAAGGTTGCCCATTGTCCAAGGCCCAAATCAAAGAGCTGTTTTTTCGCGATCCAACGTTGCATTTGCCGTTGCTCGCCGGCCGTGGCCTCAATGTCAGCGAGCGCGCCATGCGGGTGCTCATCACCTCGCTGACAACGCTGTTTCTTCTGGTTCTCGCCACCGCTTTGCTCTCGCAGCTGTGGTTGAGCCGTAACCAAAATCTTCAAGAAGAAAGCAGCCTGACCCTGCTGCACGCCGAGCGCGCCGCACAAAACATCAAGCTCGCCGTCGTTGACGCGAATAACAAGGGCCAAAATTTCGAACTCACTCAGCAGCTGCTCGACCGCGTTGTTCCCGTCGACGCCACGGCGCATGAACGTTTCTTCCTGCTGCTCGATGGCACGGGGGTGGTGGTGGCAAGTGTGCCGGAACACCCCGAATGGCTTGGCCACTCGATTTCCAATCTTGTCGGGCCACGCTTTGTCACCGATGCCGTGATCAACGGCACCGAGATGGCGCCGACCACGTTGGCCAGCGGCGACGACGCTTTCATGTCGTCGCGCGATTTTGGCGACACGCCGGGCAGCCTGGTGGCCATGCAGAAAAAAGATGATGTGCTGGCGATCTGGCGCAGCAGTGTTGCAAAACTAACGGCGCTTTTCATCGTGACCTTGCTTGTGCTCGTACTGCTCGCGGGTGCCTTTCACTGGCAGGCGGGAAAGGCATTTGATGCCGATGAAATGCTGAACCACGCTACGGGACGCCTCGACAAGGCCCTTGAAGGCGGCGAATGCGGATTGTGGGACTGGAACCTGATGGCCGACAGGATTTTCTGGTCCAAATCCATGTATGACATTCTTGGCATGACACCCACCGGTGACACGCTCAATTTCCGCCAATTCGTGCAACGCCTCCATCCCGACGACCAGCGACTGGATTACCTGATCGACGATCTCTTGTGCGGCCGGCGCAAGGACTTCGACCATGAGTTCCGCCTGCAGCATGAAAACGGAACCTATGTGTGGCTGCGTGCCCGTGCCGCTCTTGCCGGGGGCCGTAGTAGCTCAGACCCGCATCTGGTCGGGATTGTCTTCGATATCTCGAAACAGAAGCGCCTTGATGCCCTGAACCGCGCCGCCGAGCTTCGCCTCAAGGATGCCGTCGAAAACATCTCGGAAGCCTTCGTGCTGTGGGACACCGAGAGCAAGCTGGTGCTGTGCAATTCCAAGTACCAGCAGTTCCATTCGCTGGCGCCAGAGCTTTGCGAGCCTGGCACGCCTTATGCCGCAGTCACGGAAGCCGCGAAAGAACCGGTGGTGCAGCAGTTCGTGGCGGCGGAGCGTGATGCCTCATCGGGTGCGCGCTCAATGGAAGTGCAATTTGCCGATGGCCGCTGGCTGCAGATCAATGAACGCCGCACCAAGGATGGCGGCTTCGTTTCAGTGGGCACCGACATCACTGCCCTCAAGCGGCAGGAAGAACATCTGCTCGATTCCGAACGCAACCTGATGATCACGGTGCGCGACCTGCAGAAAGAACGCCAGCTGGCTGACGAACAGGCGCAACGCCTTGCCGAACTTGCTGACAAATACGCCTCGGAAAAAACCCGCGCTGAATCAGCCAACCGCTCCAAATCAGAATTTCTGGCCAACATGAGTCACGAATTGCGCACACCGCTCAATGCCATCATCGGCTTTTCGGAAATCATGGCGCAGCAGATCTTCGGGCCGCTGGGCTCCAACAAGTATGATGAATATGCCAACGATATCCGGCGCAGCGGCCAGTTCCTGCTCGATGTGATCAACGACATTCTCGACATGTCGAAGATCGAGGCCGGAAAGACCGAACTGGAATGGACGGATGTACAGCTCCCGGGCCTGCTCGACGAAGTATTGCGCCTCGTCGGGCCGCGGGCTGCGGGTGGCAAGATCACGCTGGAACATTCGATCAAGAAGATCCCGAGTTTCCGTGCTGACAAGCGCGCCCTGAAGCAAGTGCTCATCAACCTGCTTTCCAATGCGCTGAAATTCACGCCGGAAGGCGGCACGGTGAAGCTGGTTGCGCTTCACGACCGCGACACCGTCCGGATCCAGATCATCGATACGGGCATTGGCATTTCCGCGCGGGACATCGACAAGCTGGGGCGGCCGTTCGAACAGGTTGAAAACCAGTTCACCAAGAGCCGCAGCGGCTCTGGCCTTGGCCTTGCCATCTCAAAGTCGCTGGTGGATTTGCATAATGGCCGGCTGACCATAACCTCGCGCGAAGGCAAGGGCACCACGGTCACCGTCGATCTTCCGCTGCTCCAGGAAACCGCCCATCAGGCGGCTTGATCACTTTCCTTCGCGGTGACGGCGCAGCCGGTCCTGAATGTCATCGGCGAGTTCCTTGCGCTCGTCCGGTGTCAACTTGGCAAAGAATTCCTTCAGCACTGTGGCGCCGTGGGAGGCAATGCTGTCCGGCCCTGTCGTGAAGCCGTCAATCAATGCATCGACCTTATTGCCATCATAGCTGGGACTGACCAGCTCAGCAGCAACCTGTTCGGCGACATCATCGGCTTCGAGACGCAGGCGTTGAAAGTCCGGACGCGTGGCACGGAAGGCCTCGCCCAGCTCATGGCGGCGGTCACGGCCAATGCCGGCAAAGAACTTGCGCGGCACGATCATCTGGTAGCTGGCGGCGCCCTGCCGGTCCATCGGATTGCGGACAAACAGGCTCGCCAGCATGCCGACAATCACGAGGTTGACCATCAGCGAAGCCAGAAGGCAGATGCGCCAGAAACCATGGCTGGTATCCGGCAGCCAGGCTTTCTTCGGTGCCACGTTGACGCCGTCACTCATGTCTGGTTGTCCGGGATGACAAGATCGTCGAAATCATCCGGCGCGAAATCGGTGCCTGTGGTCAACATTGCTGTGGCGCTGACACCTTCGTCCAGAAGGTTGGAAATCTGCCCCTGTCCGCCGAGCCAGAAGCCCAGCATCAGGGATGCGGCGAGGGCTGCGCCTAGTGGCAATATCGGAAAGCGGCGCGGCTTTGCCACAACGCGGCCGGGGAATTGAATCACCCTCGCACCCGCATTTGCCGCCAGACGCTTCATCAACCGGTCTTCAAAATTGACCGGGATGGCAGGTTCGCTTGCGGCGTCCAACAGCCGGTTGAGTTCGTCGTCGCGCAATTCCCTGTCCGTCCCCATCATCTCCCAGTCTCCAACGCTCCGAGAAGCAGCTTTGCCTTTGGGCCCAATTCATCTCTCATCCCCCGGCGGGCCCGTGCCAAGAGGCTTTCCAATGCATCCACACTCACTTCCATTGCAGCTGCGGCATTGATGTTGCTCATCTGCTCGAAGTGAACGAGCGTCAAGGCCAGCTTCTGCCGCTCAGGCAGATTGGCGATGGCAGCATCAACTGTCTTGGCCACAAAGGCGCTGTCGTGGTGATCTTCAGCACCCGCGGTTTCGTCTATCACCTCGGCCGCCTCATCAAGCTCGGCCATTGGCTTGCGCCTAAACCTGTCCATCACCAGGTTCGAGGCCACGCGCAACAACCAGCCTTTCAAGGCCTTGGCTTCGCGAAGCTGCCCGGGATTGGACCAAAGCCGCATGAAGGTTTCCTGCGTGATGTCCTCGCAGTCGGCATGGCCACCCGACAGGCGCCAGACCACGCGAAATACATCCCGGTGATAACGGGCCACGAGAACGGCAAATGCCTTCTGCACACGGCGCACTGATGCCTCCAGCAGAACTGCATCAGAAGCCTGCTGCCAGTCTGTCGGGGGGTCAGCTTGCGCTGGGCGTAGGGCCAATACTGCTCCCATTTGAATAGGTGACGAACATATTACGGAAATCCGTCGTTAGGCTTCTATGGCCGCATAGGGCAAATGTAGCTCGGCCCGCAAGCCAGGCCGATTGTCCGTTAAAATAATCTTTCCATTCAATAGGTTGGCAATGCCGCTTACCATGGCAAGGCCAAGGCCATTACCGGGCTTGGACCGGCTCTCGTCAAGGCGGATAAAGCGCTGCAAGGCACGCTGCCGGTCTTCCTCGGGAATGCCAGAACCCCGGTCCGCCACCACGATGATCACCTCACCATCGCGCTTCACACCGGAAACTGTGATGTGCGCCGACCCCGATCGCATCGACTCCGTATTTCATGGCATTGTCGATCAGATTCGACGAGCGCCTGCGCCATCAGCTCGCGCTTGGCGCGGACCATTAACCCCGGTTCGGAGACGAGATTAAGCGAACCGTTGTTCTCCTCCGCCAAGGGCGCATAGAGATCAACCACTTCCTCCAAGGTGTCATTGCCGTCGAGCACCTGCAGGCTGGCGCGCTGCTGGCCGGATTCGAGCTGGGTGATGGAGAGCACGGCGTTGAAGGTGGAAAGCAGCCCATCACTGTCGGCGAGCGCCGCCTGCAATGCCTCGCGGTCCTCTGACGGGTTGTGCTGACGCAATGCCGCCTCGATGCGCGCCTTCAAACGTGTGAGAGGTGTGCGCAGATCATGCGCCACGTTGCTTGAGACTTCGCGCATGCCCTGCATCAGTTTTTCGATTTGCGACAACATGTCGTTGAGGGAAATGGAGAGACGGTCGAGTTCATCGCCCGATCCGCTGACAGGCATGCGGCCGGTCAGATCACCGCTCATGATGACTTGGCTGGTTTCAGTGATGGCATCGATACGGCGCAAGAAATTCCGGCTCATCAGAAAGCCGCCGCCCAAGCCCATGACCAAGGCCAGACCCAAGCCCCAATAAAGTGCGCCACGCACCAGATTGCGGAACTGGTTCAGGTCTTCCACGTCTTGCGCCACCAGCAGCTGATAATCCTGAGGCAGCTGCATGTTGAAGGCATGGGCCTCGTGGCCGACAGTGGCATTGGCGTCATTCGACTTGATCGAGAAATCAATCCAGGTGTTGTCCGGCATTTCACTGATCTGAGGAGAACGCAAATTGCCGGCAATATGATTGCCCTCAGCGTCCGCCAGCATGAACATCATGTTACTGCCGCGCGTGACACGGCGATTGATGGCATCGGCAAGGCCATTCAGACCTTCGGCGCGATAGAGGTCAGCAAGGCCTAGGATTTCGGTCTTGATCGTTTCCTCATTCTGGCGCTCCAGAAGTCCGACCGTGTTGAGATAAATATATCCCAACACGGCGAGGATCGAGACGATGAAGAAAATGAGGTAGAGCGCCGCCAGCCGGAAGGTGGAGGTGCGAAACGGCTTGACGTTAACGGGCACGGATCATGTAGCCGGCCCCGCGCACGGTCTGCAGAAGCGGCGTGTCGAAGCCCTTGTCGAGCTTGGCGCGCAGGCGCGAGACATGCACGTCGATCACGTTGGTCTGCGGATCGAAGTGGTAATCCCAGACATTTTCCAGAAGCATGGTGCGGGTGACGATATGGCCGGCATTGCGCACCAGGAATTCGAGCAGCTTGAACTCACGCGGCTGCAGCGCCACCGGCTTGCCACCACGGGTGACGGTGCGGGTCATCAGATCCATTTCCAGATCCATGGCCTTGAGCTTGGCGTCCTTGGCATCGAGCAGCTTGCGCGCACCCAGACCTTCGACGCGGGCCAGAAGTTCGGCAAATGAATAAGGCTTGGCGAGATAGTCATCGGCGCCGGAGCGGAGGCCCTTCACGCGCTCGTCGACTTCACTGATGGCGGAGAGAACGAGAATGGGAACCTTGCTGCCCTGGTCACGCAAATGCTTGATGACCGAAAGGCCATCGAAGCGTGGCAACATGCGGTCAACAATCAGCACATCATAGGTGGATTCGGTGGCCATGTTGTAGCCCTGCTCGCCATCCACCGCGAGATCGACGACGTGGCCACTTTCCTTAAGGCCCTTGACCAGCCACGAGGCTGCGTCCTTGTCGTCCTCGATCACCAGAATACGCATCGGCTTAGCTGTGCCTTCGCCTTGATGCTTTGTCAAATCCGGGGCTTCTGCCATGTTCAGGTTGCTCATGATGCGCTCACTTGTTGCTCAACTGTGCCTTCAAATGGAAAAAGGGCCGCCAGATGTCTGGCGGCCCACAGTACTTTGATTTAGCCGTTCTGGCGCTGAAGGGTGATGAAGCTTTGGCCATCGGCCGTCTTCACCAGCATCAGCACCTTCTTGTTGTCGCCAACCTTTTTCATGGCGTCGTCAACACTGGCCTGGTCGTTTACTTCCTGACCTCCGATCTTGAGGATGACATCGCCTTCCTTGAGACCGAGTTCAGCGGCTTGAGACGAACCATCGATCTTCATGATCTTGACGCCCTTGCCGCCGGATGCCGGGCCAACGTCAAGCCCGAAGGCCGACAATGACTTGCTCTCAGGCTGGCTGGAGCTGCTGCCCTGGTCGCCTGCATTGGCCATTTCCGGCTTGTCCGACGGCATGGTGCCGAGGGTGACGGTTACGGTCTCGGGCTTTCCATCACGGATGATGGAGAGCTGTACTTCCTTGCCCGGAGGCAGGTTGCCGATGATCTTGGCGAGGTCACGGTCAGAGTCGACGTCCGTGCCATTCACCTTGAGAATGGCATCACCGGCCTTGATGCCGGCCTTGATGGCGGGCGAGCGGACGGTGAGGTCAGACACCAGTGCACCCTTGGCACCATTGAGGCCCAGGCTTTCGGCAATGTCGGCGGTGACTGGCTGGATCTTCACGCCAAGCCAGCCACGGGTGATCTTGTGGTTGGTCTTGAGCTGGTCGATCACGTTCGATGCGGTGTCAGACGGAATGGCAAAGCCAATGCCGACCGAGCCGCCTGAAGGCGAGTAGATCGCGGTGTTGATGCCGATCACCTGACCATCGAGATTGAAGGTCGGGCCACCGGAATTGCCCTTGTTGATCGAGGCATCGATCTGCAGGAAGTCGTCATAGGGGCCATTGCCGATGTCACGGCCGCGGGCCGAGACAATGCCGCGGGTCACCGATCCGCCGAGGCCGAAGGGATTGCCGACAGCCATGACGGTGTCACCGACCTTGGCCGGGCTTGTGGCCCATTCCACGTACTTGAAGGTCTTGTCCGACTTGATCTTCAGAAGGGCAAGATCGGTCTTCGGGTCGGTGCCGATCACGGTGGCGTCATATTCGTCGCCGTTCTGGAAGCTGACCTTGACCGAGTCAGAACCCTGCACCACGTGGTTATTGGTCACCACATAGCCATCAGCGCTGAGGACGAAGCCTGAGCCGAGGGCTTCACCACCACCCTGCTGCTGGTTGTGCGGCATGCGGAACTTGAAGCCGGGGAACTGGTCGAAGAAATTCTTCAGGTCCGGCGGAATCTGCTGGTTGCCCTGGTCGCCGCCATCGCCATTGTCGCTGGCGTCAGCCACCGACTTGGCGGAGAGCTTGACTTCGACGCTGACAACAGCCGGCATGACTTTTTCTACGAGCGGATTGAGAGAGCGCGTGGGATCCAAGCCGGGAACATCCGCCAGGGCATGCTGCACCGGGGGAAGTGCAACCAAAGCAGAGGTAAAGACGCTTGCAGACAACAGACCGGCTGTCATCAGGCCATAGATCGCCTTGCGTGTCAGAGTGGGTTTGAAATTCATTGAAAGCTCCTTGAAAACGAGATGGTCAAATCTGGAATGCCCCGCCTTACGGCTGCATTACTTCGCCGTGAAAGATTGGTTATGGATGTGGCATTTCAAGGGCAAAGCGTAAGCATTGCGGCGGCTTGGCGGATTTGGCCGGGTAAATTGAGGGTATTTTAAATCACATTCCCGTGCTTGTGATTCAGGTCCGGCGGGAATCAGAATCGGCCGCCCCGAAAAAGCCGGTGGCGTTAACCGTTATCCGGACGCCACTCACCCTGCGCCTTGAGCTTGTCGACGATTTCCTTGGGCATGTATTTTTCATCGTGCTTGGCGAGCACAGTATCGGCCGCGAAGGTGCCATCGGGTGCTGCCGCGCCTTCGGCCACCACGCCCTGTCCCTCACGGAACAAGTCCGGCAAGATGCCCTTGTAGTTCACCGTCATCGCCCTGGTTCTGTCGGTCACAACAAAGGTTACGTGCCCATCCATCCCCTTGACGAGACTGCCCTGCTCCACCAACCCGCCGAGGCGCACGCGCGTGCCCGGCCCGATGTTCTTGGCCAGCATTTCGCTCGGTGTGTAGAAGAACACGATCGAGTCCCGCAGCGCGAACAGAACGAGTCCAACGGCGAGGCCAAGAAGGGCCATCCCCGAAAGGATCAATGTCAGGCGGGTTTGCTTGCGGGTCATCTGTTTCCTGGCGCGTACCCTTGTCACAAAAGTCTTCAACTTTTGTGGGGCACGCTGGGCGTTCCCTAGCAAATACACCCGTTTGGTTGCTTCTGTTCCATTGTCGCAGGGATTGCGGCCCATGTCGGAAAGCGTTGGAGGGGTGTGGCCTCCTCTGTTAAAAGCCGGGCATGCTCAAACCGCGCTATTCCGCCTTCTCGCTGGCCCGCAACGCGATGAACTACCACAAGGACTGGGAACGCGCCTGGCGCTCGCCCGATCCGAAGCCGGAATATGATGCGGTGATCGTGGGCGCCGGCGGCCACGGGCTTGCCACAGCCTACTACCTCGCCAAGAACCACAAGATGACCAACATTGCCGTCGTCGAAAAGGGTTGGCTGGGCGGCGGCAACACCGGGCGCAACACCACCATCATCCGCTCCAACTATCTGCAGGACGCTTCAATCGCGATTTATGAGCTGGCGCGCTCGCTCTATGAAGACCTGTCGCAGGAGCTGAACTACAACGTGATGTTCTCGCCGCGCGGCGTGCTGATGCTGTGCCAGACGCAGCACGAGCTGCGCGCCTTCCAGCGCACCGCCCATGCCAACCGTCTCGCCGGCCTTGATTGCCGCATGGTGACACCGGCAGAAGTGAAGGAGATCGCGCCGATCATCAATGATGATCCGAACTGCCGCTATCCGATCCTCGGTGCGTACTACCAGCCGCGCGGCGGCACGGGGCGCCACGATGCCGTGGCCTGGGGTTATGCCCGCGGCGCTGACGACATGGGCGTCGACATCATCCAGAACTGTGAAGTCACCGGCATCCAGCGCGACGGCGGCCAGGTCGTAGGTCTTGAGACCACGCGCGGCGTGATCAAGACCAAGAAGATTGGTGTGGTCACTGCGGGACACGTCACCACGATCATGGACATGGCGGGGGTGCGCATGCCGATTGAAATCGGTGTGCCTGCAGGCGCTGGTTTCCGAGCCGATCAAGCCGGTACTCGACTGTGTCATCATGGCCAACACGGTGCATGGCTATATGAGCCAGTCGGACAAGGGCGAGCTGGTCATCGGTGGTGGCGCCGACCCCTACAACAATTATTCGCAGCGCGGCTCCTTCCCGGCGCTCGAACACACGATCACGGCCCTGGTCGAAACCTTCCCGATCATTTCGCGCCTGCGCATGTTGCGGCAATGGGGCGGCATCGTCGACATGACGGGTGATCGTTCGCCAATCATCAGCAAGACGCCGGTTGATGGGCTCTATGTCAATTGCGGCTGGGGAACGGGCGGCTTCAAATCCATTCCGGGCTCAGGCTTCGTCTTTGCGGACACCATCGCCAATGACAGGCCGCATCCAGATTGCCGGGGCATTCTCGCTTGACCGTTTCACCGAAGGCCGCCTGATCGACGAAAGCGTCGCAGCGGCTGTGGCACACTAGGAGGGCATCAGATGCTGTTGATCACCTGCCCTGTCTGTGGTGCCGAAGGCGACGAGACCGATTTTCATGCCGGCGGCCAAGCGCATATCGCGCGGCCTGCCACGACCAATCCTGAAAACATAACAGACGAACAGCAACGCGAATATCTGTTCACCCGCATCAATCCCAAGGGCTTGCATTTCGAGCGCTGGCGCTGTGACCGTGGTTGCGGCAAGTGGTTTCACGCCGCGCGCGATACCGTCACCCTCGAGTTCAAGGCCTTCTATGGCATCACCGAACTGCCTCCGCCCGAGATCATGAAAGAGGCGAAGGGCGGTTGGGCCGATTACTTCGAAGACGCGGATGAAAAGCACGAAATGACTGGCAAACCTTATCGTCTAAGCGAAGGCGGCAACCGTATCGACCGTTCTTCCCGCGTCACCTTCTCGTTTGATGGCCGCGAAATTTCCGGCTTCGCAGGCGACACTCTGGCCTCAGCCGTGATGGCGTCAGGCCAGAAAATCTTTGGACGCAGCTTCAAGTACCACCGCCCGCGCGGGCTTGTAGGCTTGGGTTCGGAAGAAATGAATGCGCTCATCGGTGTCGGCAGCGATACCAAGCATGAACCGAACCTGCGCGCCACGCAGATTGAAATCTTCAACGGCCTGGTCGCCGAAAGCCAGAACCGCTGGCCATCGCTGAACTTCGATATCGGCGCGCTGAATTCGAAGCTGTCACGCTTCTTTCCAGCCGGTTTCTACTACAAGACCTTCAAATGGCCGCGCGCCTTCTGGAAGCACGTCTATGAGCCGGTGATCCGACGCGCTGCCGGCCTCGGCCGGGCCGCCACGGGCCGCGATCCGGATACCTACGAACATATCCACGCGCATTGCGATGTGCTGGTCGCAGGTGGTGGCCTTGCTGGATTGGTTGCGGCCGAAGCTGCGGCCAAGGCCGGCGCGCAGGTTTTGCTCATTGATGAAAACCCGGTGCTGGGCGGCATCGCCGATCTCACCGCCGGAATGATCGATGGCGTGAGCGTTGCCGACTGGCTGAAGCCATTGGCCGAATCCGTCAGGGCGATGCCCAATGTCCATGTGCTGACACGCACCACGGTGGTCGGGCATTTCCACCACAACTACATCATGGCCGCCGAACGCGTGGCCGACCATGATCCGACACTGCTCGCGGGCGGCGCACCGCGTCACCGACTGTGGAAGATCCGCGCCAAGCAGCTGATCCTGGCTTCTGGTGCGCTCGAGCGGCCGATTGCCTTTGCCAACAATGACCGTCCGAATATCATGCTGGCTTCCGCGGCGCGTGGCCTTGCCGTGCGTTATGGCGTGGCGCCGGGTGCCAAAGGCATTGTCTTCACCAACAACGACGATGCCTATCTCACGGCCTTTGCGCTCAAAAAAGTGGGCGTGAATGTGCAGGTGGTCGACAGCCGCTCCCGTCCCGATGGCGAACTGGTCAAGTTGGCGAAGACCGAAGGCATTCCTGTTTCTGTCAGCTCCGTAATCTCAGCGGTTGAAGGCTCGAAGGCTGTCGAGGCCGTGAAGATTGCCGCCTACCGCAAGGGCCAGGGCCGCGTCATCACCGAGCATCGCGAAGAGTGCGATTTCGTCGCCATGTCAGGCGGGTGGAATCCGGTGCTGCACATCTGGGCGCATAATGGCGGCAAGATCAAGTTCGACAACGCGCCTTGCAAAGCTTCCGGCCCGACACACACCGCGACGCCATCGTCGCCGTGGGTGCTGCCAATGGCACGATGGGTGTGGCTGACACGATTGCCGAGGCACAGGTCGCGGGTGAAAACGCCGCGAAGGCGTCTTTGAAAAAGGCGAAGGCGGTAAAATCGCGTACGCACGACATCAAAGAACCGCAGCGCGGCGCATTCGAAGCCCTGTGGTTTGCCCCCGCCACGGGCCTCTATAATGAAGGCAACAAGCACTTCATCGATTTCCAGAATGACGTCACCGCCGCTGATCTCGAACTGGCGCAGCGCGAAGGCTATGAAAGCGTCGAGCATACCAAGCGCTACACCACTTTTGGCATGGCGACCGACCAGGGAAAGACATCGAACATCAACGGCCTCGGCATTCTGGCGGAAGCCACAGGCAAGACCATTCCCGAAATCGGCATCACCACTTTCCGCCCGCCCTATACGCCCTATTCTTTCGGCTCGATTGCCGGTTCACTGACCAAGGAACTGTTCCTGCCGGTGCGGCGCACGGCGATCTTCCAATGGCACACCGACCAAGGCGCCACCTTCGAACCGGTTGGCCAGTGGCGCAGGCCCTACACCTACACCCATGTGGGTGAAGACAAGCACCAGTCGATCGCGCGCGAAATTCTGGCGGTGCGCAAGAAGGTGGGCCTTCTCGATGCCTCGACACTCGGCAAGATCGAGATCAAGGGACCGGATGCGGCCGAGTTCCTCGACCGCATGTACACCAACACCTATTCCACCCTGAAGGTCGGGCGCTGCCGCTATGGCCTGATGATGAACGAATTGGGTTTCCTCATCGATGACGGTGTTACCGTGCGATTGGGAGATGACCATTTCCTGATGCACACGACGTCGGGTGGTGCGGATCGCATTGCCGCCTGGCTCGAAGAATGGCTGCAGACGGAGTGGACGCAGTACAAGGTGTTCGTAACCCCCGTCACCGAACAGTGGTCACAATTTGCGATGACGGGCCCGCATGCGCGCGATGTGCTGGCCAAGCTGGAACCGGATTTCGACATCTCGAATGAAGCCTTCCCGCACATGAGCTTCAAGACGGGCAAGCTCGGCGCATTTCCGGTGCGCGTGTTCCGCATCTCGTTCTCGGGCGAACAGTCCTACGAGCTTGCCACACCAACGGGATACGGCCTGTCACTGTGGAAGGCCATCCAGGATGCAGGGAGCGAATTCGGCCTTGAAGTCTATGGCACCGAAGCGCTGCACGTTCTGCGCGCCGAGAAAGGCTACATCGTCATCGGCGATGAAACCGATGGCACGACAACACCGGATGATGTCGGCTTTGCCGGCCTCGTCTCCAAGAAAAAAGCGGACTTCATCGGCAAGCGTTCGCTGGAACAGGCAGAACTCAAGCGCCCCGGGCGGAAGCAGCTGGTTGGCCTTCTGACCGAAGATCCGAACGAGGTGTTGCCGGATGGCGCCTATGCCGTAGCCGAAGTGAAGGACAAGCCACCGATGACGATGATCGGCCAGGTCACGTCGACCTACATGTCCCCGGCACTGGGCCGTTCGATTGCGATGGCGCTCATTGAAAATGGCCGCGCGCGCATGGGTGAAACGCTGTCTTTCCCGCTGGAGGGCGGCAAGGTGGTGAAAGCCAAGATCACCAGCCACGTTTTCTATGATCAGGATGGAGGGCGCATCAGTGCTTGAACCGCAGTTTGAAAGTGCACTTGCGCATCGCCCCGAGCCGACCAACACCTATGTCAACATGCGTGAGATCACGACGCGCGGCATGATTGATCTACGCGGGCTGGCGAGTGATCGCAAGTTCATGGCCGCCGCCAAGGAAACTTTGGGTTTTGACCTTCCCAAGGCACCGCGTTCATCGGCTGGCTTTGGTGACGTGAAAGCCTTGTGGCTTTCACCAGATCAGTGGCTGATCCTGTGCCCGCGCGAGCGTGCGCCTGCGCTTGCTGCCGAACTGCAGAACGCGCTCGCCACTTTCCATGCGCTGGCCGTCGATGTTTCCGACATGCGCACCATCATCCGCCTCGAAGGCCCGCATGGCCGTGAAGTGCTGCTCAAGGGTTGCTCGCTTGACCTGATGGGCGACGGCTATGAGGCGGGAACGGCGCGCCGTGTGCGCTTTGCCGAAATCGCCGCGCTGCTCCATGTCGCCGAAGACAATATCATCGATCTCTATGTCTTCCGCTCCTACGCGCATTACGCGTGGGATTTCCTGCTGAAGGCCGCGCGTGCGGGAAGCGAAGTCGCGGCGCTGCGGAAGTAGGCTCGGGGACGACTTCCGCCGAGCCTGCAATTCAAGCATGCTGCAGGGCTGGCACGCGCCTGAAGAACAGCAGATAGAATGACGTCAGGTGCGTGAGCATCAGCAGCGGCACATAGATGACAGGCACGAAATAGGCGGCGCCCATCTGTCCGGCAATGAAGGGTACGCCCTCCATGATGGCGTTGAAATAGTCGGCCAGCAGGTCGACCACTCCGACGACATTGTACATCAGGCACAGTACCCAAAACACAGTCGGGAAACGCGCCAAGCCCAGCGCCGCCATCGCCAATAGGCCTGTCGCCAGGTCACCGTAAGCGGCCACCGTGGCGAATTGCTGCGGAAGGGTACCCACCACGCCCGGCAGGATGAAAACGAGGCCGAAAAACCGGAAGGCATGGATCGCAGCCAGAACCTTCTGGATAGAGTGCGTCGGCCAGCGTGACATTGATGGCCAGAAATAGGTCCCCAGCACCAGGATCCAGGCAACGTAGCCCAGGATCAGATGAACGTTGAAAAGAAAAAACTGTGACATGTGGCTCTCCCTAGACCGCGTTGAATGTTGCCGAGAGAATACGAACCTTGCCTTCCATGATGCTGCGACCGAGATTCTCGGCGTATTGGCGCATCTCGGGCCCCATGGCCAAACCCAAATTTAGAATCAGAGGCGGCCCCGCATTGCGCAAAGAGGTGAACCAGACCTTGGCTGCTTCCGTGTCATCGCTCACCTGATCACGCTGAAAGCCGCAACGCTCGACTGTTTCAAGAGTGTTTGGAGCATTCAAGAGAAAGCTTTCCGCCTGCGTCTTGGCCCAGGGAAGAGGAAAATGCGGGTCGCCGCTACCCAACACAACATCATGGATCGCCAGCTTGCCGCCAGGCCTCGTCACCCTGCGAAGCTCGCGGTACAGGCCGTTCCGATCATCGATATTCATCGCAACATGCTGGTTCAGCGTGATGTCGAAGGCACTATCGGAAAAGGGCAGCTGCAGTGCATTGGCCTGCTGAAACTGCACAAGCGACTGCTGGTTTGTGCGCGCAGTCAAGTATTGCGCTGCTTCGACAAACGATTCGCTGAGATCGATGCCTGTCACGTGGCTTCCGAACATTTTGGCAATGAAACGGGCGGGGCCACCCAGTCCCGAGCCAACATCCAGCACCGCGTCATCAGCCTGCACATCGGCCATCTTGGCGATTTCCAAGGTCGCTTCCGACCCACGCGTGTGGAATTGATCCAGTGGCGCCAGCTGTTCCGGCGATAGCACGCCGGTTCCAAGATCGGCGGCCTCCAGCGCCGCCGCAATGCGTTTTGTGAGATTCGAGGAAGAATAATGGCTCTTCACCTCGGCAAAGGATTGGGTGTTTGCATTTTCATCGGACAACATGGCTTCACTTTCACAGGATTGAAGATGCTGCGGGGTTAAGCCATATGACGGTGCGCGATAATATCAATTAGTGGACAATCATTATGAAACAGGGCTTCATAAAATCCCAAAGCGCCCTTGATGGGCTGGGGGCGTTTTTCGCGGTCGCAAAACACATGAATTTCGGGCGCGCCGCAGCCGAGTTGAATGTGACCGCTTCCTCCATGAGCCAGAAAATCCGGAAACTCGAGCGCATCGTGGGTGCACCGCTCTTCATCCGGACGACGAGAAATGTGGGATTGAGCGAGGCAGGCAGGAAACTTGCCGCCGAGGCGGGCCCGGCATTCGATTTGTTGAACGCAGCACTTGAAGCTGTCTCGGATTTGGGGAGCAGGCCGAGCGGCTTGTTGCGGATCACCTGCCCGAGGCCGGTGGTTCCGCTTATCCTTCAGCCAAAATTGGCGAGTTTTCACCATCTCTATCCCGAAATTGAACTGGAAATCGTGGCCACCGAAGAATTGCTTGATGTGGCCCAAGGGGAATTTGACGCCGGCATCAGATTGGGTCAGCTGATTTCCCAGGACATGACAACGGTGCGGCTCACGACGCCTTTTCCCTTGGTGGTGGTGGGCAGCCATGCCTATCTCAAAAAGCGCGGTGTTCCCCAAGCGGTGGAAGACCTGGAACAGCACGCTTGCCTGAGATTCCGGCGATCATCCGGGCAGCCAGCTCCGTGGCGTTTCAGCCGCGGAAACAGAACCATCGAGGTTGAGACACGCGGACCACTCATCGCTCACGACTTCGCCACGCTTCTGGACGCCGCTGCGGATGGAATGGGCCTCGCCCAAATTCCACAACCGCTTCTCCGGCGTTCGAGTTCGTATGAAAAGCTAAAGCTGGTGTTGACCAAATTCCAGCCCAGCATGCCGGGCGTATTCCTGTATTACCCCGAGCGAAGCCAAGTCATGCCCAAACTCAGGGCCTTTATCGACCATCTCAAAGCATGATCGTTTACGCCAGCCACGGTCAAACCGGCTGCGCCCGCCACCATTCAAAGAGCTTGTCGAAGCCGCCGAAGGGATAGACATGCGGGCCTGCAATGCCGATCTCCGGCTTTTCAAAATGGAGCGTTGAAAGCTGCTCCATAAATTCAGTGGGCTCAGACACCGTCAGCAGCTTGGTGATATTCAACGCCTGCTTGCGAATGAGACGCGCTGAATTACCGACGCCGCACAAGGCAGCATATTTGATCAGCGTCTTGATCGAGGCTGGCCCAGGCACGCCAACGTGAACCGGAAAATCGATGCCTTCCTTGCGCATGTTTTCGACCCATAGCGCGAGCGGACCCGCTTCAAACAGGAACTGTGTGGCGATGAAGCCCTCGATGCCTTTCGACTTGATCCAGGCCTGTTTTTCCTTGAGCGCCTTCAGCAGTGCGCCTTCGCCATGGGGCTTGGTGATATCGGCATTGCCCTCGGGATGACCGGCAATGCCCATGCGCTTGATGCCATGCGCCTCGAACACGCCAGTATTCATGAGCTGGATTGCCGCATCGAATTTGCCGATGGGCTGGGGTGCGCCGCCACCCAGAGCCAGCACCGTGGTCACCTTTGCCTGTTTGGTGAAACCTTCCACGCGCGCCTTCAAATCATCCGCATCACGCACGAAGCGCGCGGGAATATGCGGCACCGGCTCAAACCCTGCTTCGCGCAACGCCACACATGCCGCCACCTGACGCTCGACTTCCGTGGGATCGAGCAATGCGATGAAGACGCGCGTTCCTGGCGGCAGATTTTGCTGCAGGATGGGAATCTTCTCGGTCTGCTTGGGGGTGATTTCGACAGAGGCCAGCTTCAAGAAGGAGCCAGGCGAATGGTGTGGCGCGCTCATGTCGCTATGTAGACATGGCTGTCGGTCATCGGTGCTCCGATTCCGACTGGCACATACTCAAAACGACCAATGGCCTGAGTTCATGTCGTTTTCCACCTGATCCATGACGCCGCTGGACACAATGTCGGAAATGGCGCATGGTGTCGCAAACGGAGAGTTGAGTATGTTCGGTGACAAGCCCAAATCCCTGCCACAAAGCGTTGCCCTGGTTCTTGTTCCGCAGTTCACCATGATGCCGATCACGTCCGCGATTGAGCCCCTGCGCACCGCGAACCGACTTTCGGAGCAGAATCTCTACAAGTGGTCGCTGCACTCGATGGATGGCCAGCCGGTGGCAGCGTCCAATGGCATTCTCACCATGGTCAACGGCGATCTTGAGTCCATTCCCGTGGATGCGGCCATCATCGTGTGCGGCGGCCTCGATATCCAGCGTCACACCGACAAGCGCATGGTGGGCTGGCTGCGCAAGGTCGCGCGGCGTGGCGCACAGATGGGTGCCGTCTGCACCGGTTCTCATGTTCTGGCCGAGGCCGGCCTTCTCGATGGCTACCGCTGCACCATCCACTGGGAAAACCTGCCGGGCTTCACTGAAGCCTTCCCGGAACTCAAGGCCACGGGTGGCCTCTTTGAAATTGACCGTGACCGTTTCACCTCGGCTGGCGGCACGACGGCCATTGACATGATGCTGACCATGATCGCGAGCCAGCATGGCGCAGATCTTGCGGCAGGTGTGGCCGAGGCCATCCTGCACTCACCCATCCGCCACCACAGCGAAAACCAGCGCATGTCGCTGCCGGCGCGCATCGGTGTGCGCCATCCGAAGCTCGTCTCGATCATCGAGAAGATGGAAGACAACCTGGAAGATCCACTTTCGCCGAGCGTGCTGGCCCGCCAGGCATCGCTTTCCACGCGCCAGCTTGAACGCCTGTTCCGGCGTTACCTCGACCGTTCGCCCAAGCGCTATTACCTTGAGCTGCGCCTGAAGAAGTCGCGCTCGCTGCTTCTACAGACCGATATGTCAGTGATCAACGTGGCGCTGGCCTGCGGCTTTTCTTCGCCATCACATTTTTCGAAATGCTACCGGGCCTACTATGGCCGGACGCCGTACCGTGAACGGGGTGTGCCGGTGGCGGAGGCTGCCGAGTAGGCGGGGAGCGAATCTGAAAGACCCGCTCCCCCGGCGCACATTCCCGTGACTGGGGGCAGCAAACGGAATTGCGGCCGATCCCTTCGCTTTCGCGTGGTGGACAATGAATATTCTATTGCCACGACGGTCAAGTTCTTTTGCTCTTACAAAGTGCCACAGTGGCAATGTTGTGGAAAAAATTTGCGCAACGTGCGGCAAATTCACCACCGCTGGTATCGTGCGGATATGCCGCTCACCGTGAGCGATTACGAGATCATCGGCAGGCGGAGCGTGGCGCGCAGTCCGCCCAAGTCCGCGTCAGACAAGGACAAAGTGCCTGAATACATGGCGGCTGTTTCAGAAATGATCGACATGCCAAGGCCTGATCCGGGCTTGCTTTCGTCCAATCTTTTGCCACGCTCAAGGGCAACTGCCCGTTTGTCAGCCGGAATACCCGGTCCATCATCATCCACGGTGAGCGAAAGCCAGCTGCGGTCAATTGATGTGACCAGCGGCCTGGCGCTGACAAGGATGCGCGATTTCGCCCATTTGCAGGCATTATCCATCAGATTGCCGGCCATCTCTTCCAGGTCCTGACGTTCGCCGCGGAACCGCAGCGATGCCGGGGCATCAACGGTGATCTGCAGATGTCTGTCGACATTGATACGCTGCAACGTGCGGGCCAAGGCCTGCAACACCGGCTCCACTTCTACCGATGAACCGATGCTATGGGCGCGCACCACGCGGCGGGCGCGGTCGAGATAGAGGTTCACATGGTCGCGCATCACTTCGATCTGCTCGCGCACCCTGATCGCCAGTGGATTGCGCTGGTCGCGCGCCTCGTTCTGCAAGACACTGATCGGGGTTTTCAGCGCGTGCGCGAGATTGCCAACCTGCATGCGTGACCGTTCGACGATCTCAAGGTTGGATTCGACCAGCAGGTTAAGCTCATCGGCGACCGGCTGCAGTTCGCGCGGGAAGTTCTCGCCGAGGAATTCCGCCTTGCCCGAGCGTATGGCATTGAGCTGATGCTGCATGTCGATAAGCGGCTGCAGTGTGTAACGGACCTGAAACAAGAGACCGCCAAGCAAGGCGACGCCGAGCGCCAGAAGGAGGATCAGCAACGTGCGCTGAAACGCCGAGACCTCGGATTTCAATTCATCGAAATTGCCAGCCACGATGAAGCGATAGCTTTTGCCCTGGTTGAACAGCTTCACATCCTGTTCGATGGCGCGGAGGTTGGTGCCCTGCTGGTCCTTCATCGAGAAGGAGAGCACGCCATCATCGTCACGCTCGATCACGCCGGTGGTGGGTTGCGACAATTGCTGCTCCAGCAATGAGGGCGACGTGAGCAGATTGCCCTCCTGCCCGACTTCGCTGATCTGCCAGTACCAGCCGGAAAGCGGCAGCGAAAAGCGCGTGTCGGCAATCTGGCCCTGCAGCTGCGGCTTGCCGTCTTGCCCCAGTTCGATGTTGGCGAGGATGCCATCCAGGGCGGCACGCAGGCGCTGGTCGAAATTGTGCTGAAGGGCGGAAACGAAAATGGTGTTGAGCAGAATGCCAGCGCTGGCAAGGAGAATGATGGCGATCAGACTGGATGAGGCAATCAGCCTGAACCAGAGCGAATTAGTCCGCATGCCCGCTTTCTTCGCTCATGGTGTAGCCCATGCCGCGCACGGTCTGCAGCACATCCACGCCGAGCTTCTTGCGCAGGCGCCCGACGAACACCTCGATGGTGTTGGAGTCGCGGTCGAAATCCTGGTCGTAAAGATGCTCGACCAGTTCGGTGCGCGACACCACCTTGCCGGCATGCATCATGAGATAGTTGAGAAGGCGGAACTCAAGCGAAGTGAGCTTGATGGCCTTGCCATTGACGGCAACCTTGGCATTGGCAGTGTCGAGCATGACCGGGCCACAGGTCAGTTCGCTTGAGGCATGGCCCGCGGCGCGGCGCACCAGGGCGCGCAATCGCGCGAGGATTTCTTCCATGTGAAAAGGTTTGGCGACATAGTCGTCGGCGCCGGCATCGAAGCCCTGCACCTTGTCGCTCCAGCGGTCGCGGGCCGTCAAAATAAGAACCGGGGTCTTCCGGCCGGCGCGGCGCCATTTGGTGAGCACGCTGACGCCGTCCATCACCGGGAGGCCGAGATCGAGCACGATGGCGTCATAGGGTTCGGTGTCGCCGAGGAAGTGGCCTTCTTCGCCGTCGAAAGCCTTGTCGACGACATAGCCTGCCTCCTGCAGCGCTTCGACCAGCTGCCGGTTCAGGTTCTGATCATCTTCAACGACCAATATGCGCATGATTCCCTCGGTTGCTCATGTAACTGCTGGTTTTAGCCGAGAGCTCCGTTGGTCGCATTGACCATCACCCGCTGCACGCTGCCGCCGATCTTCAAGGTGACAGCATATTGCCCACCCGGCAAGAGCTTGACGCTGAGCACCACGGAGCCGGGATTGGCCTGCTGGGCGATGAGTGCGGCCTGCGACGGTTTTACCGGGAAGTTTCCGTCTTGTGCTGTGTTGGGTGCTGCGACATGCAGTGCGGCTGGCACGGACACACTTGGCATGTCCAGCGCATGTGCAGACACAGGCATCGCCATGAGAATGGCTATGAGAACGGATTTCAGCACCAGCGGACCCTTACTTCACATGTGGTCATAACCGCACGTTGCTGAACCGCAGATGAATGACTGTCATCTGGGCCTAAGGTACTGTGCAATAAGCCTTTCTCCGCGCGTTGCTGTTGCGAATCCCGGCCACGGTTTCAGCACTGTCATGGTGGCTGGCATAGGATAACGGCCGACACCTGGCGCACGTCGCAGATGTCGCGAAAGGGAGAAGCCTTGGAAATCAGGCGGGTGATCTCAGTCTCCGTTTCCGGCGGCACCAGATAGCCGCCATCCTGGCCCGAGCCCACCGACATGGCCTTGGCTTCCAGCGCGTTGAGCGCGAAGGCATCACCTTTGCGCACATCGGAATCGAAAGCCCTGCGGTGTTCGCTCACCTCAAGCTTGGGTTCGGCGGAAAGCTGCGGGCGGCGCGATTTCAGGATCAGCTCATCCAGTGACTTGTTGATGCGCTCAACCTTCTCCGTCGTCACCACATCGGCGCTCATGCGCTTCTCGATCTCGGCGAGGCGCTCGTCATTGGCCTCCTTGAAGGCCTCGAACGCCACCAGCACCTCGCTGTAGTCGGCGCCACCCGGCGCAACCTTGGTTTCCAGAATTTCCATGTATCAATCTCCTTTGATGGAAAAAAATTGCTCGGCGGGGGCGCGGGCCGCCGCCTTCACCGCGCTCACGCGCGCGCCCTCAAGCATCGGGAAGGTCACCAGCGAAATTTCCCAAAGGTCGATGCGGGTCAGAAGCCGCGCGCCCGACGTCTTGTCCTTGCGGGCGGCCACAGTCTTGAAGCCGATGGAAAGCCCATCGAGCCCGCCGCTTTCCAGAAGGGACAACAGCTCGCGGCCACGCTGCACTTGCCGGTCTTGCCGGCCGAGCACATAAAGGCCGCGGTCGGTCTCGCGCACTTCAAGCCAGGTGCCGACCGGTTCGGATGGATCATGCTGGAACAGCATGCGGATCTGTTCCGCCGGCCGGCTGCTTCAGTGAAAGATGGAACGCGCCAGGCATCACGATGTCGCCGGCCTGGTCGCGTGTCGAAAACAGCGAGGCGTAACCTGTGAACACGCCGGTGCCGGGCCCTGCCGACAAAGGCAGTTCCAGCCCGCGCCTCTTGAGAGGTGGGGACATGAGTTCAAATCCAATTCAGAAATCATCCCTCCCCCTTGTGGGGAGGGTGTCGCGCGCAGCGCGACGGGTGGGGGTTCACAGTCTCGGGCTCACCCCCACCCGAAAATCACCACAGCGATTTTCGACCTCCCCACAAGGGGGAGGTACTAGGCCGCGTAACCCACGGCGGTGCGTTTCTCAGCCGCGGTCAAGAAGCTTGCGGCATTGACGCGCGCCCACAGTGCGTCGCGGTCATGCGAAGGGCTTCGACCTGATCGAGATCAGGCTCCAGCCGCAGGCCTTCCTCGAAGCGCGTGCCCACGGATTGCACGAGGCCATCGGTCACGCGGCGCAGAAGCGGGATCACCGTCTGGCGCCAGAACGCGCGGTTGGCTTCGGCGTAATTGGCATAGGTGTTGTCGCCCGGAATGGCGAGCAGCATGGGCGGCACGCCGAGCGCCAGCGCGATCTCGCGCGCCGCGCCATTCTTGGCCTCGATGAAATCCATGTCCTTGGGCGAGAAGCCCATCTCCTTCCAGTCGAGCCCGCCCTCCAGCACCATGGGCCGCCCGGCATTGGCGCGCGCCCTGGATAGTTCATCTTCCAGTTCGGCCTTCAACCGTTCGAACTGGTCGGGCGAGAGCTTGGCCGTCACCACCGAAACACCAGCGCGCCGGATGGCCGCGCGGCATTGTCGAGCATCGCCTTGTTCCAGGCCGCGGCGGCTTGTGCGTGTCGAGGCGCCCGCCGCCGCTTCCAGTGGCGAAAGGCCGTATAGTCATCCAGCGGATTGAAGAGCTTCAGATGCAGCACATTCTCGCGCCGGCAAATTCGAGAATGCGCCATTGACGGAATAGCGATAACCTTCCACCCAGCCGCGCGGACCGGGGATCACCTGCATGCGGTCGGGCCGCAGCGGCATCAGCTCGCGCGGGGTTCCATCGAGACTTGCGATCTCGAGGTAGGAATTGCCCGCAACCAGCAGATAGGACAACGATATTTTCGATCAGTTCGCGCCCGCTCTGCACCGGGTTCGGCGCCGCTGGAGAATTTCGAGAAACGGATGCTGCGCCAGTTCAGCTTCGCCCTTATAGAGCGTGAGCGGCACGCTGCTCGCGGCTTCGGCAATCATGCGCACGCAGCGATGCGCCACGGCATTGCCGGCAAACCCGTGCCGCGCGAAGTGCAGATAGTTGCGGCTTCCCCATGTCGCCTGCCCCGGCGTGTACATGGCGAGCAGCGGCAGGCGCGCGAGACTTCGTCTCGCCAGTGAAAAGTGATTTCAGTTTGTCGAGCATGCTATTTTTTCTCTTTATTTCGTCATGCCAGCGAAGGCTGGCATCCAGCTTCCTTGATGCGTTTCAGAGCTGGACCCCAGCTTCCACTGAGGTGACGACACTCGGCCAAGTTGCTTGGCAAGAGGTTTCCCCATGGAAAATGAAAAGCAGCCAGCCGTCTACATCTTGGCCAACCGCTGTCGTGGAACGCTCTACGTCGGGGTCACGAGCAGCCTTTGGAGCCGGGTCTGGGACCACAAGAATGGAACTACACCAGGTTTCACTTCACGTTATGGATGCAAAACTCTCGTCTGGTACGAACATCATCACTTCATGGACGCAGCAATTAAGCGTGAAAAACAACTGAAGGCATGGCAGCGGGACTGGAAGATCAAGCTGATCGAGTTCATAATCCGGAATGGGGTGACCTTCATGACGACATTGATCCCATCACCACACTCGTTCCGATGCCAACTCCCCTTAATGTCGTCATGCCAGCGAAGGCTGGCATCCAGCTTCCTCGACACGTTCCGGTCTCCATTAAGCTGGACCCCAGCCTCCGCTGGGGTGACGGAAATTAAGATATTTACACCACCCGCACCCGTGGCTCGGCTCTGGGCCTCAGCATCAAATCCGTCAGCGCCCAGACCAGCGCATCCAGCCGGTCGGGGCTGCGGCCATCTTCGATGACACTGCACATTTCATCTTCCAGCGCCGGAAAGCTTCCGGCGTGATGCACGCGGCCCTGCTCGTACAAGCGCCGCCACCGGTTCGGCCCGCAGGCGCTTGCCCGCCTTGGCATGTACCGCGCGGTAAGAGAGCAGACGGTTCAACTTCGCGCAGCACCTGCTCCACCATCGCCCCGCCCTGGTTCACTTCGGCGACGACACGCGAGGCTTCAAACTTGTGATAGGCGGCCACCACTTTCTGCGCCCATTGCACAGGCCGCGCGCGTTCCAGCGACAGATCAGCCAGCACATAGGCGTGGCCGTCCTCGCCCAAGCCCGCCACGACGATGCCGCAGGCATTGCTCTTGGCATTGAAGCTCGCCGGCGGATCAACCGCCACCACCACGCGCTTCAACTCCGGTGTCTTATTCACACGCATCCGCTCGATGTCGTCGCGCCGGAACAGCGCATCGGGATCATCCTCGATCAATTCGCCGTCCAGCTCCTGCCGCCCGAGCCGTGTTCCGGCATATCGTGCCGTTACATCCTTCAGGAATGGCCGCGGCCAAATTCGTGGCATTATCCGTTGTGCGCGACCGCGACACCGCAGTGGAGTCATCAGCCAGCAGTTTTTTCACAATCCCAATCGGGCGCGGCGTTGTGGTCACCACAGCCACCGGATTGTCACCCAAGCGCAAGGCAAAACTCAGCATCTGCCACACGTTCTCAGCCTGTTTCCATTTCGCCAATTCATCGCACCAGGCGGCATCAAACTGCGGGCCGCGCAAACCGTCCGGCTCTTCGGCCGAAAACACCTGCGCCAGCGCTGCCATTGGCCCAGGTGACCAGCCGCTTTGACGGCTCAAACTCCGGCCGCTCCTCGTCACCATGCACAGCCAGCAAGCCTGATTGGCCTTCGATCATCACCAGCCGCGCTTCATCAAAGGTCGGCGCCACCAGCGCAATGCGCCGGGGCGTGGTGTCATCATCCCACGCATGCGTGGCCAGTGCCCGCACCCATTCGGCGCCGCTCCTCGTCTTGCCGCTGCCGCGCCCGCCGATCAAAAGCCAGGCGCGCCAGTCGCCATCAGGCGGAAGCTGATCGATCCGCGCCCAGAGGCGCCATTCCAGCAGCAGGCGGCGCACGTCCTGGACCTTCAGCGCCCGCGCCACTTTCACCGCCGCCTTCGCTTGCGCACAGGCCTGCAATGCGGCGCGCAAGCTCTTCACGCCCGGCGTCATCAAGTTGAGCTTGCCTATGCGCGCGGCGCTGCTTGCGTTGCCTGTCTTCAAGTTCAAGAACCTTTTCCAGTGTGCGCACCAATGTGCTGGTGGCGCGGACGTCCTGCTCGCCCTGGGCGTTTGTCTCTTTGCCGCTCCCGTTCATCCCGGCGTCAAACTGGCCAAGGCGCAGTTGCAAGCCGTTCCGAAGGCGGCGCAGGGTTTCGCTGGTCGATATAACCTTCACCTGCTGCGGGCGGCGCATGGCCCAGCCGCGGCGCTTGGCCTCCTGTGAAAGGTCAGATTGATGAATGCCGATCAAGGCTGCAATGGCGGCAACCGTTTCGCTCTTGCCTTCATAGCGCGCGCGGATGGCCTCCCAATCCGGGGCTTCAGTTTCGTCATTCATGTCTGGAATTTCCGGGACCGCTGATGTCTTGGCCCATTTCTGGAGTGTGACCAGAACTAGCCGACCCACCGTACGCTATCAAGCATTATTTTCCTATACTAGTATTTTAATGATTCCGCCATCTCTACGGGTGGACGCTCTCACTTTTGTAACTGAGCGCCGGGGTCCGGAGTCAGGGCGCAACAAAAAATCATTTGGTTCTCAATCACCCTAGTTGTTCGCAAGGCCGTCGCAAAGACAATGAGCTGCAAGTCTTTTCTTCCGCAAACCCTTGCAGGATCGAGGCTTATCGAACGCCCGACACATCAGTTCTCCCCGCAACCGGACTCCATGAACAAGACACTTTCGACCCTGATCGGCTTTATCGCGATCCTCACTTGGGCATTTCTTGCTCTTCTTTTCACCGCTGCCGGGCCAATTCCGCCTTTCCAGCTTGCCGCCATGGCCTTCTTTCTGGGCGGCATGGTCGGCGTGTCGAGCTGGATCTTCCGGCCATGGGCGATCAGCACGTTGCGTCAAACCGTGGCAGGCGTGGGCACTGGGCGTGGCAGGCCTGTGCATCTACCACTGTGCCTATCTTCTTCGCGATCCAGTCTGCGCCCCCGGTCGAGGTGAGCCTCATCGCCTATCTCTGGCCCCTTCTCATCGTTCTCTTTGCCTCGTTTCTGCCAGGAGAAAAATTGCGCTGGCACCACATTGCCGGCGTGGTGTTTGGCCTGCTGGGCGCGTTGGTCATCATCACCAAGGGCGGTAGCATCGGGCTCGCGGGCGGCATCAAGTCAGGGCACGTCATCGCCCTGTTCTGCGCCTTCATCTGGGCGGGGTATTCCGTGTTGTCGCGCCGATTTGGCAAGGTGCCGGTGGATGTTGTTGCAGGCTACTGCCTGATTACTTCGGCGGTTGCCCTTGTGTTGCATTTAGGCTTGGAAAGCACAGTGTGGCCCGCATCAGCCAGCCAGTGGGCCGCCCTTGTGGTTCTGGGCACCGTGCCCCTTGGCGCAGGGTTTTATGCGTGGGATTGGGGCTGCAAGCATGGCGACATCATGGTCATCGGCGCGCTTTCGTATGCCGCTCCATTGCTGTCTGTCATCGCCTTGCTGGTCTTCGGCTATGGAGCATTTCATTGGTCTGTGGTGCTGGCATGTGGATTGATCGTCTCCGGAGCTACAGTCGCGGCAAAGGACATGATCCTGAAAAGAGTCTGACTTTCAGGCCGCTTCGCCACTCAGGCACCAGCGGCTTGGCCCATTTCTGGAGTGTGACCAGAACTAGCCGACCCACCGTACGCTGTCAAGGACTATTTTCCCTGTACAGGTATTTATTTTTTGGGCGGGCTTAAGACTCGCAGCTAATTTATTGTTCCGGCATGGACATCCGGCAACTGCAATATCTGGCCGCGCTGGCGCGCGAGAAGCATTTCACCCGCGCGGCGCAGGCCTGCAACGTCACCCAGCCCACCCTTTCGGGCCGGATCCGGCAGCTGGAACAGGAGCTTGGCGTTCCCATCGTGGAGCGCGGCCAGCGCTATATCGGCCTCACACCCGAGGGCGAACGGGTGCTGAAATGGGCGCATCTCATTCTCGACAACTGGAATTCGCTGCAAAGCGAGCTGTCGCAGATCAAGGGCAAGAGCAGCGAACTGGTGGGGCGGCTGGTGCTCGGCGTCATTCCCTCGGCGCTGCCGATGGTGAGCACGCTCACCCGCGCGATGAATGCCAAGCATCCGTCAGTGGATTTTTCGGTGCTGTCGCAGCCTTCGGAGGAAATCATCCGTGCACTGAATGATTTCTCCATCGATGCCGGCATCACCTATCTCGACAACGAGCCGGTCGAGGGCCTCACCAGCGTGCAGCTCTATGAGGAAAGCTACAGCCTGTTCATGCCGGTGGCGCATGAACTTGCGGTGCGCGCCTCGGTCACCTGGTTTGATGCCGCGCAGCAGAAACTCTGCCTGCTCACGCCCAACATGCAAAACCGCCGCATCATCGACCGCGCCTTCGCCGCGGCCAAGGTGCACCCCTCGCCCCGGCTGGAGACCGATTCCATCATGAACCTGATGGCCTCGGTTTACGGCATGGGGCTGTGCGCGATCCTGCCGAGCTATTTCCAGAATGTGCTGGGGCCGATCGATGGCATTGCCGCCGTGCCACTCACGGAGCCCGCGGTCACGCACAAGGTGGGGCTGGTCACCGTGCCGCGTGAACCGCTATCGCCGCTCACGGCCGCGTTGTTTGCGGTGGCCAGACCAATCGACTGAAAACCCCCCACGCGTTCTTGCGCGTAGGCAGATCCCCATCTAGATTAACTTTTGTTCATGCGGAGGGAATCGTGACGGGACAGGCAGACGAAATTCCGCAAGATGGTGGCCGCAAGGCGACGGGCATTGCGGCGATCGTCTTCGCCATCCTGTTCAATGTTCCATTCTCGATTCTCGGCGCTACGTTTGATTATCCCGAGATCTTGCGTCACCCGGCAGGTGAGGCACTCGACAAGTTTGCGGCTGGGGGCACCACTCTTATCCTGACGTGGTACGGCTTTGGCCTGGTGGCGCTGGCGCTGACGCCGCTGGCCATTGCACTTTCGATCACGCGCTCGCGCATCATGCTGCACCCGGCTCTCGCCATCGGTGCAGCGCTGGCGGGAACGGCGGCCAGCATCACGCAGGCCATCGGCCTGTTCCGCTGGGTTTTTGTGGTTCCGGCACTCGCTGCCGGCCATGCCGCTTACGCCGACCAGACCGAAAGCGCCTTCGCCCTCCTCAACGCCTGGGGTGGTGTCGCCATCGGTGAGCACATGGGCCAGTGGTTTACCGCCCTGTTCATCTTGCAGGTGGCACTTTTGCAGCGGCTGGAAGGCTTGACGATCACCAGCCTCATCGGTTTTGCCGCTGCCTTCCTCATCGCGCTCGGCACCGGCGAAGGGTTGGCTCTGGCGCTGGGCGCGTCAGGCAGCCTGTTTTCGATGGCCACTGTTCTGGGGTTTGTGTGGCTGACGCTCTGGCTGATCGCGACCGGCCTCCAGCTTCTGCGGCGCGCCTCAGCGGGCAATTATGGTTAACTGATTCCTAATTTGAGCGCATTTTAGGGTCATTGGCGCTGCCTATCAGCCAATAGACTTCTTTTATTGGCAGTTTAGAATGATTTCAGGCAAAATAGGACATGACCCTGAAAGTTCAGTCTAATAACCAGGCCGCGGCCGAGACGCTGGCCGCTGCGAGTGCACTGCGGTACGGCAACCGGCCTGACGCACTTCTCGAGATTTTTCATGATCTTCAGGCCGAGCTTGGCTATGTGCCGGAGGAGACTTTGCCGGTCATTGCGCGCTCATTGAACCTGTCGCGGGCCGAGGTTTATGGCGTTGCCACCTTCTACCACGATTTCCACCTCCGCCCCACGGGCAAGCATGTGATCAAGATCTGCCGTGCCGAAGCCTGCCAGAGTGCGGGCGGCTTTGCCGTCATTGCCGCTTTGGAGAAGGCGCTGAAGATCAAGCTCGGCGAAACCACGGCCAATGGCAACGTCACGCTGGAAGCAGTGTACTGCCTCGGCCTGTGCCCGATGGGCCCGGCCGCCCTTATTGACGGCAAGCCGCGCGCGGCGATCAAGCCGCAGGCCGTCAAAGACCTCGTCAAGGAACTGGTCTGATGCTCACGGTCTATGTCCCACGCGACATGCTGGCAAAGGCGCTGGGCGCTGACGAGGTCGTGGCGGCGATTGTGCAAGAAGCCAAGGAACGCAAACTACGCATCCAGATCGTGCGCAATTCTTCGCGTGGCATGGCCTGGCTCGAACCGCTGGTCGAAATTGAAACCGTCAAGGGCCGCATCGGCTACGGCGGGGTGAAGGCCAAGGACGTCAAGGGGCTGTTCGCTGCCAATTTCCTCAAGGGCGGTCCACACAAACTGCTGCAGGGCCTGGTGGAGGAAATTCCGTTTCTGAAGAATCAGGAGCGGCTCACTTTTGCCCGCGCCGGCATCACCGATCCGGTTTCGCTCGAAGACTATCGCGCCCATGGCGGCTATGAAGGTCTGCAGAAGGCGCTCACCATGACGGGCGCCGCAATCGTCAAGGAAGTGATGGATTCAGGCCTGCGCGGCCGCGGCGGCGCTGGTTTTCCCACCGGCCTCAAATGGAAGACGGTGAACGAGGTGCAGGCGGCGCAGAAATATGTCTGCTGCAATGCCGATGAGGGTGACTCGGGCACTTTCGCGGATCGCATGGTAATGGAAGGCGATCCCTTCATGCTCATCGAAGGCATGACAATTGCGGGCCTCGCCGGCGGCGCCACCAAAGGCTATCATCTACATCCGCTCGGAATATCCCGATGCGATCGCGACGATGAAGGAAGCCATCGACATTGCCAGCAAGGCCAACTGGCTCGGCACCAACATTCAAGGAACTGATAAAACCTTCACCCTCGAAGTGCGGCGCGGCGGTGGCTCCTATATCTGCGGGGAAGAAACCGCAATGCTGGAAAGCCTCGAAGGCCGGCGCGGCATCGTGCGCGCCAAGCCACCCATCCCTGCCCTCGAAGGCCTGTTCGGCCAGCCCACCATCATCAACAACGTGCTGTCGTTCTGTGCGGCACCCTACATTCTCGCCAAGGGTGCGCAGGCTTATGCCGATTACGGCATGGGCCGGTCACGCGGCACCATGCCGTTCCAGCTCGGCGGCAACCTGAGTCAGGGCGGCATCGTCGAGAAGGCCTTTGGCATCACGCTGCGCGAACTGGTTGAAGGTTTTGGCGGCGGCCCGTTCATGGGCAAGAAGCTGCGCGCCGTGCAGGTCGGCGGCCCGCTCGGCGCCTATCTCTCGGCCGATGAGCTCGACATGAAGATGGATTATGAAACCATGGCCGCCAACGGCGCCATGCTCGGGCATGGTGGCATCGTGGTGTTCGACGCGAGCGTCAACATGGCCCAGCAGGCGCGCTTTGCCATGGAATTCTGCGCCATTGAATCCTGCGGCAAGTGCACCCCCTGCCGCATCGGTTCGACACGCGGCGTGGAAGTCATCGACAAGATGGTGGCCGGCGAAGAGCGTGCCGCCAATGCCTTACTTTTGGAAGATTTGTGTACCACGATGACGGATGGCTCATTGTGCGCGATGGGCGGCCTCACGCCCATGCCGGTGATGAGCGCGTTGCGGAAATTCCCGCAGGACTTTGGCCTGCCCAAACTTAAAAAACTTGCTGCTGAATAGGAGCAAATATGCTGATCAAGGAAGCCGATTTCGGTACGGCCCGATCCGAAGCCACCAAAATGGTGACGCTGGAAATCGACGGGCATGAGGTTACGGTTCCGGAAGGCACCTCGATCATGCGCGCCGCGATGGAGCTTGGCACCAAGATCCCGAAGCTGTGCGCCACCGACTCGATAAAGGCGTTTGGTTCGTGCCGCCTGTGCCTTGTCGAGATTGAGGGCCGCAAGGGAACCCCGGCCTCCTGCACCACACCGGTTGCACCCGGCATCAAGGTTCAAACCGAGAATGACCGGCTCAACAAGCTGCGCAAGGGTGTCATGGAGCTTTACATCTCCGACCATCCGCTCGACTGCCTTACCTGTGCCGCCAATGGCGATTGCGAGCTGCAGGACATGGCGGGTGCGGTGGGCCTGCGCGATGTGCGCTACGGCTATGAAGGCGACAATCACGTCTTCAAGAAACGCCCCGGCGGCGAAGCGAATTTCCGCTTCCAGCCCAAGGACGAGTTCGAACCCCTATTTCACCTTCGATCCCTCGAAGTGCATCGTGTGCTCGCGCTGCGTGCGCGCCTGCGAAGAGGTGCAAGGCACTTTCGCACTGACCATCGATGGCCGCGGCTTTGCCAGCCACGTTTCCGCCGGCATGGACGAAGGCTTCATGGATTCGGAATGCGTATCCTGCGGCGCCTGCGTGCAGGCCTGCCCGACGGCGACACTCACCGAGAAGAGTGTCATCGCCAAGGGCCAGCCGGAACATTCGGTCGTCACCACCTGCGCCTATTGCGGTGTCGGCTGTTCGTTCAAGGCCGAAATGAAGGGCGACGAGCTCGTCCGCATGGTGCCTTACAAGGATGGCGGCGCCAATGAGGGCCACTCCTGTGTGAAGGGCCGCTTCGCCTGGGGCTATGCCACGCACAAGGACCGCATGCTCAAACCCATGGTGCGCGACAAGATCACCGATCCATGGAAGGAAGTGACCTGGGACGAAGCGATCAAGACGGCGGCTTCGCGTTTCAAGGCGATCCAGGAAAAATATGGCCGCCAGTCCATCGGCGGCATCACCTCGTCACGCTGTACGAATGAAGAAGTCTATGTGGTGCAGAAGATGATCCGCGCCGCGTTTAAAAACAACAACACCGACACCTGCGCGCGCGTGTGCCACTCACCCACGGGCTATGGCCTGTCCAAGACCTTTGGCACCTCGGCCGGCACGCAGGATTTCAAGTCTGTCGCCAAGTCGGATGTGATCGTGGTGATCGGCGCCAACCCGACGCAGGGCCACCCGGTCTTTGCCTCGCGCATGAAGAAGCGCATCCGCGAAGGCGCCAAGCTTATCGTGATTGATCCACGCAAGACGGAATCGGTGCGTTCGCCGCACATCGCCGCGCAGTATCACCTGCAGCTTCGCCCCGGCACCAATGTCGCGATCATCAATGCGCTGGCGCATGTCATCATCAGCGAGGGTTTGCAGAACCAGAAGTTCATCGATGAGCGCTGCGACCTCACGGAGTTCAACCGGTGGGTGGACTTCATCAAGGACGCCCGCCAATCGCCTGAAAACGTCGAAGGCATCACGCGCGTACGCGCAGAAGACGTGCGCAAGGCAGCACGCCTTTACGCCACCGGCGGCAATGGCTCCATCTATTACGGTCTCGGCGTCACTGAACACAGCCAGGGCTCAACCATGGTCATGGGCATGGCCAATCTTGCCATGCTCACCGGAAATATCGGGCGCGACGGCGTGGGTGTGAACCCGCTGCGCGGCCAGAACAATGTTCAGGGTTCGTGCGACATGGGTTCATTTCCGCATGAACTGCCGGGCTATCGCCATATTTCAGATAATGCCGTGCGCCAGCTTTTTGAGGACGTCTGGCAGACCGCGCTCGACAACGAGCCGGGCTTGCGCATTCCCAACATGTTCAACGCTGCTGTGGAAGGCACCTTCAAGGGCATTTTTGTGCAGGGCGAAGACATCGCGCAGTCAGATCCCAACACTCATCATGTGACGGCTGCTCTGGAGAATATGGATTGCGTGGTGGTGCAGGATCTATTCCTGAACGAGACCGCTGCGTTCGCCCATGTGTTCCTGCCCGGCACGTCCTTCCTTGAGAAGGACGGCACCTTCACCAACGCCGAGCGCCGCATCAATCGCGTGCGTCCGGTCAAGGCCCCGATGCAAGGCAAGCAGGAATGGGAGGTCGTCGCCGAACTTTCCCAGGCCATGGGTTATGACATGCGCTACAACGATGCGTCCGAAATCATGGACGAGATCGCGCGCACGACACCAACGTTTGCCGGTGTTTCCTTCGCCAAGCTTGATGAGAAGGGTTCGATCCAGTGGCCGTGCAACGCAAATGCGCCGGAAGGCACACCGATCATGCACATCGGAAAATTCGTGCGCGGCCAGGGCCGCTTCATGCTGACCGAATATGTGCCGACGCCAGAGACCGCGAGCCGAGACTTCCCGCTGATCCTGACCACGGGCCGCATCCTGTCGCAGTACAATGTGGGTGCGCAGACGCGGCGCACCGAAAACGTGAAATGGCACGGAGAGGACGTGCTTGAGATTCATCCGTCTGATGCGGAGTTGCGTGGCGTGAAGGAAGGTTCGATGGTTTCGCTTACCAGCCGTATCGGCGGCACCACCTTGCGCGCCGAGATCACCGAGCGCGTGCCGCCGGGCGTGGTCTACACGACCTTCCATCATCCGGTGACAGGGGCAAATGTGATCACCACCGAATATTCAGATTGGGCCACCAACTGTCCTGAATACAAGGTGACAGCGGTGCAGGTAAATCCGGCCAACCGTCCGTCTGAGTGGCAGATGGAATGGGAGGACCGAGAAGAGGCGAACAAGCGGGTCGCTGCGGAGTGAACATGAGCCCTGCTTCATCCTCGCGCAACGGAGGCGGGGATGATACCTGTTCGACCAGTGCAACCGGCCATCTCAATGGCAAGACCACAACATGGCTGGTGCCCAAGGAAGTTCCAGTCGCCCTTCTCATCAATTCGCGCTCCTATGCCGTGATGATGGCGACGCCTGCCGATCTCGAGGATTTCGCACTCGGCTTTGTCCTGTCAGAGGGCATCATCGCTCATCATACCCATGTCAAAGGCGTGCTGGTGCTGAAACAGCCTGAGGGTTTCAGCGTTGATATTGCCATCCCTGAAGAGCATCTACTGCGCGAGCAGATGGTGGTGCGCAATCTTGAGGGGCGCGTTGGTTGTGGCCTGTGTGGTGTTGCCGAGCTATCCGATGCATTGCGCATGCCGCGGGACAAGGTCAGACCTGTGGCGCTGATAGCAGCAAGTGTTTCACGCGCCTTCGATGCCCTGCCCCAGCACCAGCCCATGAATGCCACCAATCACACGGTTCACGCCGCGGCCTTTGCGACAGCGGCGGGCGACATTCTGCTCGCGCGCGAAGATGTCGGCCGCCACAATGCACTCGACAAGCTGATTGGCGCCATGGCGCGGCGTGCGCAGACGCCCGATGATGGGTTCGTTCTGATGTCATCGCGCTGCTCTTCTGAACTGGTGCAGAAGTGCGCCCGCGTCGGTATGGGAGCCTTGGCCACCATTTCGGCCCCCACGGCGTTCGCGCTGACACTGGCTCAGCGTGCGGGTGTCACCCTGGCTGCCAAAGCGCCCGAGGGCGTCATGATGTTTGACGGAGTTTGATGATGGAACAGGCCGAACTCATCCGCATGGCCAATCAGATCGCGGCATTTTTCAAGTCCTACGGTCCAGAAGAGGCCACGAAGGAGATTGCTACACACATCAATAATTTCTGGGAACCGCGGATGCGCGCCAAGTTCTTTGAACATCTGGCGGCGGGGGGTGCGGAATTTGATCCACTGGTGATCGAGGCATCCAAATTGGTGCGAAAGCCTGGAAGCGCTGCCGGAAACATGCGCGAAGCGAAAGACCCTCATTCGGGCCTGCCCAAGGAAGCCAAGGAGGCCTGAGCGCCTGCCTAGCGCACAGCGCTTTTGCGCTTCGCTTTGGGCAGCTTCCACAGATGGTCGATCAGTTCGTCAACCGTGATGCCCTCTTCGGTATAGGCTTCGTCGTGAATTGAAATGCCGGCATCGCGCACCGTCTGCACCGTTCCTGAAACCAGCGGATGCCACCAGGCAAGGCCCCGCCCCTCTTCCAGCCGTCGATAAGCGCAGGACTCCGGCAACCAGCCAAGGCTGCCAATATTCTGCGACGTCAGCGTCACACAGTCAGGCACCTTTTTTGAGCGATTGGGATAGTCGGTGCAGCGGCAAGTGCCTATATCCAAGAGCTTGCAGGCCGCACGGGTATAAAGGAATTTGCCTGTATCCTCATCTTCAAGTTTGTTGAGGCAACAGCGGCCACAGCCGTCACAGAGGCTTTCCCATTCGGCGCGCGTCATCTCCGCAAGCGATTTCGATTTCCAGAACGGCACCGTCATGCGCCACCTTATGCCACACGATTTCGCCTCGGCACAATCAAGAGCGCAGTGATGGCGAGCGCCACCATTTGCATCGTGGCCCCGCCCATGAAGCCCGCCCGGATTGTGGCCCTCCAATATGGAAGCCAGAAGTGCGGCAATGGCCACGAGGCTTGCAAGGCCCTTGGCGCCCCATGTGGCCAAGAACAAGCTTATACAAGCGTTGGATGACTGGTGTCCGCGCTATGCCGGCTATCATCTGTATTAACCGAACCGGCGCCAGCCCACGCCTGCCTTTACATCATTCCTGGCGATGCTGCGTTCAAAATAGCTCACACATGATGCAAGTCTTTGACGTTCCTTGGATTTGTCTAGGCCTGTAGCAACAGGTTAACGGGCAGACACTTCTTCAAGACGGGTTTTCGGCAATAAACTTGCAAAGCACTCGTGAGGGGCGATATTGAGCACCAGACCGGAACGATTGAGTGAGCAAGCTTCCTACCCGTAACCGTATTTACCGCGTCATCTGGACCGCCGACGGCGTCGTCAGCTCGACCTTGTTCGAGATCTGGATGGGACTGAAGGCCTTCTGGTCGGCCTATGCAGCGTGGCTCTACCGTTGGTTCAAGCTTACCGGCATCAAGCGCATCGTCATTGACCTTGCCGACGACGCGTTGACCTTCGGCGTGGTGGTTGCCTTTGTGCTGCTGGCCTATGCCGTGCCGCCCTTTTCAGGGGCGGGCGACATCTGGAATCGGGACCGTCCCTTTGCCATCACCTTCACCGACCAGGATGGCAACATCATTGGCCGCAGAGGTGTCCGCCAGAACGACAGCATTGGGCTTGATGAAATCCCCCCTGTTCTGATCAAGGCCGTTGTCGCGACTGAAGACGCCCGCTTTTTTGAGCATTTCGGCGTTGACGTCATCGGCACGCTTCGCGCGCTGGTGCACAACTCGCGCGGCGGCTCAAAACAGGGTGGCTCCTCGATCACCCAACAGGTGGTGAAGAACCTGCTGTTGACACCAGAACGCACTTTGCAGCGCAAGGTGCATGAAGCCTTCCTGTCGATGTGGGTGGAAGAAAGACTTAGCAAGAACGAGATCCTGAAGCTTTATCTCGACCGCTCCTACCTCGGCGGTGGCGCCTACGGCGTGGAAGCGGCATCGCAATTCTATTTCGGCAAATCGGTGCGAGATCTCGACCTGCCTGAGGCGGCGGTGCTGGCCGGCCTGTTCAAGGCGCCAACACAGTATGCACCACATGCCAATCTTGAAGCCTCGCGGGCACGTACCAATGTGGTTCTCTACCGCATGCTGGACGCAGGCTACATCACTCAGGGACAGCTGCTGCAGGCGCAGCGCAACCCGGCAGATATCGTGCAACAGAACGAGCTGACCAGCCCAAACTGGTTCCTTGATTTCGCTTATCAGGATGCGCTTGATGTCCTGCAGCGCCAGAACCTCAAAAACGATTTCGTGATCGAAGTGAAGACTACGATCAATCCGCAATTGCAACAGGCATCGCAAGCGATCATCAATGACGTGGTCGACAACCTGGGGCCGCAATACAAGTTTGAACAGGGTTCAGCCATCACCATGGCGCCGGACGGGGCCGTACGCTCTATCGTTGGCGGGCGCGACTATGGCGACAGCCAGTTCAATCGCGTCACCCAGGGCAAGCGCCAGACCGGTTCCGCCTTCAAGCCCTTCGTCTATCTCACCGCGCTGATGAATGGCAAGACGCCGGACAGCATCGTCGTTGATGGTCCGGTCTGTGTTGGCAACTGGTGTGTGCATAATTTCGAACCCGGTTTCCGTGGCGCCATTCCGTTGCGAGTTGCCCTCACTCATTCGATCAACACCATCGCGGTCAAACTCATGGTCGAGGTGGGCCGCAAGAACGTGGAAGCGATGGCGCATCTTGTTGGCATCCAGGGCAAGCTTGATCCGTGGCCCACCATGGCGATCGGCACCAGCGCGCTCACGCTGATGGACTTCGCCACCGGCTATGCCACCATTGCCGGGGATGGCAAGCTCGCCAAACCCGTATGCCACGCTCGAAATCCGGCGGCCAAATGGAGACCTGCTCTACAGCCATGCTGCCAACGAGACAGAACAGCCGCAGGTCGTGCCTGCCGAAAAGATGACAGAGCTGATCACCATGATGCGCAGTGTTGTCACCAGCGGCACGGGCCGCGCGGCCAACCTGGCTTACGAACCAGTGGCCGGCAAGACCGGCACCAACGCCAATTTCCGCGATGCGTGGTTCATGGGATTTTCGGCGCATAATGTGACCGGCGTGTGGGTCGGCAACGATGACAACACGCCGATGGCTTCGAGCAAGGCGCTGGCGGTGACGGGCGGGCGCATCCCTGCTCCGGCCTGGAAGCGAATCATGGATGTGGCGGAATTCGGCGTTAAGCCTGAAGGCCTGCCCGGCGTTCCACTTGATGACACCTACACCCCGCCGCCGACCCAGGTTGCCGATCTCAGTGCGACAGCAGCAACCCAGCCCGATCAGACGATCATTGCTCCCGATGAGGAATCAGCTGCTGCAGCGCTTGCCGCCGAAGACAGCGCCGTCGCCGACGGCGAACCGGATGCCGATTCGAAAGACATCCTCAACAGCATGATCGACCTGGTTCAACCTGCGAATACGCAGCAAGCCGACCGCACAACTCATCCCAAGCGCAGAGCCGCTGCACCGCTATCGTCCATGCAGCGGCGCTCACCTGGCCTCTTCGATTTCCTGTTTGGCCGGGTGCGGTAAGTTCGGCTAGTCTCATTCACATGTGGAATCTGCTGGCAAGATGAGAATTTCCTTTGGCTCAGCACTTCTGCTCGTGGGTGCGGTGGCTGGGTATGTCACCGGTCTGCAGGCACTCGGCGAGGCGAGCCGTGTATCCGCCGCCGGCAATTCGGGCTGGACGCAAGAGCGGATCAATCCCAAAGACAGCTACGCCATTTATGCGGTGGGCCATTTTCTCAGCAATGGCCTTCTGCCGCCGGAACGCGGCATGTCTTACTACACACGCAACACCGATGAAGACAGCAACGGATTGCGCAGCAGTTGCACCTACCAACTCTCGGGCAGCGAACCGCGCGCGCGCTGGTGGTCAGTGCGCGCCGCACCTGCCGGAAACCCCGGCGCCGCTGTTACCTTCAGCGCACGCGATGCGATTCTTTCCGGTGATGACGGATTCACACTTTCGATTTCACACCGCACTCAACCGGGTAACTGGCTTGCGGTCCCTGATTTTGGCGCCATGCAGGTGTTTCTTGTGCTGAACGAGTCATATCCCTTGGCCAAGGACGAGACGCTGAAACTGCCCGTGCTCAGAAGGATTGCCTGCGAATGATGGGGCGCTTCTTCTGGCTGTTTACGGCGGCCTGCATCGCAATAGCCGTGCATCTGGCGACCGTGCTCTATGTGCCCGGAATCACACTGCAGCGGAACCTGGGTTACGTTTCGTCTGACGCACTGCCGAACCATTTCACCATTCTCAAGCCTGAAACACAGGTGCTTCTGGTCCCCACCGCCACGCCGCAAGACATCGTGGGGCTCTGCCTTGTCGATCTCAGCAAGGGCAATGTGGTGATTTCTGCGCGCGTGCCTGCAAGCTTCTGGTCGTTCTCGGTGTTTGGCAGCGCCGGAGACCAAGTTTACGGCATCAATGACGTTGAAGCGAGCACCGGACAATTCAATGTCGAACTTTCAAAATCGAAAAGCCTGTTGCAGCAGATAACTGGCAAGCCGGAAGCCGAAGATGCTTCAGTCATCAACAATGTCGGCTGGCATGCGGAAGTCAGCGACAACAAAGCCATCGCGTTGTTGTGGGTGCCGGTGCCGGATGCGACGCAACGGCCCGCCCTCGAAGCGACGCTGAAGGCAAGCACCTGCCAGCCGCGCTGATCCTTCAGCCTATTCCAATTCTTCTGCGATGGCGTGGTTGGTGAGAGATGGCAAACGCCAGTTGCGCTTCGCCTGCTCTATCATTTCGTCGGTTAGACGCTCGATTCGGACACCGTGAAAAATGATGACCTCGCCCATCCGTCCTGACGGATTGGCCCTGGCCCTTGGCGTGGACCTTCTGGAATTCAGAAAAATCACGTTGCTCATGACACGTTAAACCCTAGCGCGCGCTCAAGCTAAGTTGCCTAAGGTTAACAATCGCCTAAAGACCTAGGATTGTTTGCTTGCCTTCAGGCCCGCCAAACCGGCGCGGTCTTCAATCTCCACCAGCCAGATATCAGGATCAAATTTGCGCTGCCGCGCGATCAACTCACCGATTTCAGGCCAGGCAACAGTTTGGGGAAAGGCGAGCCTGAACAATCGCTGGCCCTCCTCATCATGGGATGGCCCTGCGGGCGGCACGAGGAGATCATAGCTTCCATCAAGATGATTGATGGCAACGAAGACGGCGCCCGCTTCGTCAGCACCCGTGTTGATCACAGCCCCAAACTTGCCTTCCGACTGGCATCGGCGCAGCAAGGCTTCGACCCATAGCCTGGACTTCAGCCGGTCATTCAACGTCCGGCACCATCTTCTTCAATGCGCAAGCCGAAACTCAGGACGGGGTTCTGTTCATAGCCCAGTCGTTCATAGAAGCCGGCCACCTCGGCGTTTTCCATCCGGACCAGAAGATTGATCTTCCAAACTCCCTGCGCGCGCAACCACGCCACAGCTTCAGCGTGAATGGCCTGGCCTACGCCCTGTCCCTGATAGTCAGGCAAGACCGACAAATAATACAGAGCCCCACGATGACCATCATGGCCGACCATGACAGAAGCGATCAGCCGTTCGTCATCTTCAGTGATCAAGACGGTAGACGCCGGGCCCTGCAGGGCAAAGCGGATATCACGCTCCACATCGTTCCACTGGCGGGTCAACCCGCAGCTCTCCCAGAGAAAAATGAGCTGGGGAATGTCGGCCTCGGTGGCGGCGCGGGTTCTCACTTGCCGGCGCAAGCCTCCGCGACGGCAATGGCTGCAACATTCATGACGCCGCGCGCGGTGACGGAACCCGTCAAAATATGCGCGGGCTTCGCGGTGCCAAGCAGAATGGGACCAACTGCAAGAGAATCACCAAACACCTTGATCGCCTGGTAGGCCACGTTGGCAGAGACAAGATCGGGCATGACCAGCAGGTTCGCCTCGCCTTTCAGCGTCGAGCTTTGCAGCTTGCGCACGCGCACCTCTTCAATCAGTGCCGTATTGAGGCGCATCTCGCCATCAATTTCCAAGTGGGGGATGCGCTGCCGGACGAGTTCCAGCGTATGGCGCATCTTCACCGAATCAGGCGTATCGAAATCGCCAAAGTCGGAATGGGTGACGAGCGCCACCTTCGCCTCAACGCCAAAACGGGCGATGTGTTCGGTGCACATCTTCACGATGTCGGCGAGATCTTCAGCCGTCGGGTCCGGCTGGACATGCGTGTCTGCCAGAAACACGATGCCGCGCGACGTGATCATCAGGCTCATTGCTGCCAATTCACGCGCGCCGGGGGCGAGCCCAATGATGTCGCGTATGGCGCGAAGCTTGGAGCGGTAAGCCCCTTCCAGACCGCAGATCAGCGCTTCGGCTTCACCACGATGCACAGCAAGGGCCGCGATGATGGTGTTGTTGGTACGCACCAATGAACGTGCAGCATCAATGGTGACGCCACGGCGGCCTGCGACTTCGACATAGGTCGATACATAATCGCGGTAGCGCGGGTCGTCTTCCGGATTAGTGATTTCAAAATCCTGCCCCGCCTTGATGGCCAAGCCATAACGTTTGAGCCGGGTTTCGATCACCGCCGGACGGCCCACGAGAATGGGCCGTGCCATCTTTTCTTCGATCAGCGCCTGCGTGGCGCGCAGCACGCGCTCATCCTCGCCATCAGCAAAGATCACGCGGCCGGGAGTCTTGCGCGCGGCCTGGTAAATCTGCCGCATAATAAAGCCGGACTTGAAGACAAAACGCTGCAGCCTGTCCTGATAGGCATCGAGGTCAGTGATCGGGCGTGTCGCAACGCCAGTATCCATCGCCGCCTTGGCGACGGCAGGCGCGATACGCAGGATGAGGCGTGGATCAAACGGCGACGGGATCAGCTGGTCCTTGCCGAAAACGCGGGCTTCGCCGCCATAGGCGCGGGCCACGACATCTGATGGGGCTTCACGCGCCAGACCTGCGATAGCTTCAATCGCCGCCTGCTTCATTTCCTCGTTGATTGTCGTGGCGCCAACGTCGAGCGCACCACGGAAAATATAAGGAAAGCAGAGAACATTGTTGACCTGGTTGGGATAATCAGAGCGGCCCGTGCAGATATACGCATCCGGGCGCAACGCTGTTGCCTCTTCCGGCATGATCTCGGGATTGGGGTTGGCGAGCGCCAGGATCAGCGGATCCTTGGCCAGTTTCATCACCATGTCAGGCTTGAGCACCCCGCCCGCGGAAAGGCCGAGGAAGACGTCGGCGCCGTCTATCACCTCGGCCAAAGTGCGTGCCTTGGTGTCCTGCGCAAATTTTTCTTTCCATGGGTCCATCAACTGGTTGCGGCCCTTCCAGACCACACCTTCGAGATCGGTCACCCAGATGTTTTCGCGCTTGGCACCGATGGCGATAAGCTGGTTCAGGCAGGCCAATGCGGCAGCCCCCGCTCCTGATGCGACGATCTTGATCTTGGCAATGTTCTTGCCTGCCAGTGTCAAGGCATTGCTGACGGCAGCAGCAACAATCACGGCCGTACCATGCTGGTCGTCGTGGAAGACCGGAATTTTCATGCGCTCGCGCAGGCGGCGCTCGACCTCAAAACATTCCGGTGCCTTGATGTCTTCAAGATTGATCGCACCGAAGGTTGGTTCCAGTGCCGCAATGGCATTGACCAGCTCGTCGACATTGGTCGGCGAAACTTCAATGTCGAACACATCGATGTCGGCGAACTTCTTGAAGAGGACAGCCTTGCCTTCCATCACCGGCTTGGCGGCCAGTGGACCTATGTTGCCCAAGCCCAACACGGCGGTGCCATTCGACAATACGGCGACGAGATTGCCGCGCGCGGTATATTTGGCAGCGAGCGAAGGATCAGCGTGAATCGCTTCCGAGACAGCGGCAACCCCGGGCGAATAGGCGAGTGCCAGGTCGCGCTGGTTGGCCAACGGTTTGGTCGGACGGATTTCAAGTTTTCCGGGCCGGCCCTGCTCGTGATACAGCAGAGAGCCGGTGCGGACGTCGTTAGAAGATTGCGCCATGAATTTTCCAGAAGTGCTGTAAGAATCTTAGAACTTCAGTACTTAGCCTAGTTTTCGTAGCCATATGCACCCGGTCATACTGCAGCGCGGCATATCTGGTTTCGACGTGTGTTTTTACCGCCAAACCGGTGCCCACTTTGGCGAAACACGCGTCAGAGGCCCTCGGCCGCGTCGACCAGCCATTCCCACACCGAAGCGGCAAAGGTGCGCATGGGATAGAGGTGAAATGTGTCAGGTGCCACGCAGTGAATAAGGATCGGCGTGTGATGGATGCCGGTCATGACATAATGGCCTTCGCCAAAGACGACCGGATGGAAGTCGATAGGCGCGCAGGCAGCAAGCAGATTACGCGCTTTCGCGCCCGAAATGGCGATGCGCGCCCGGCCTGACGATAAAGGGGTGACGTAAAGATCAGCCGTCGCTGGCGGCTCGCCCAGACACCAGACCTGGCTGGCGCTGACCTGCAACAATACCCTGCCATTTGCCTCGCAGGCTTGGCCAAAGCTGAGCTTCGCGCCGAGCACGCGTTCGAGGCTGCGCTTGGAACCTGCAACTTGGGTCAGGGTGAAATCTTGCGCTGGTGCAATCAAGAGCCCATCACGCTCGTGGCGCGCGCCATCGGGAAACGGGGAGCGGACATCAAGCATTGAGGCGTGTCCCCTGGCGGTCAATGAAATGCGGGCTCACGATGCGCAGCCGGACCTGCTCATCCTTCAGCGGGAAGGCTGCTATGACCTCTTCGTTTTCATGCGTTAGACCACCCTGATAAAGGCCAAGGGCGATGAACATGCTGAGGTCGGTGCTCCATGTCACCGACGTCACATAACCACGGCCATGGCCCTTGATCTCGTCATTGGCGGCAAAGAGGATGGCACCGCCGCGCAGCTTTTTTTCCGGTTCCAGCAATTCGAGACCCACGAGGCTCCAGCGGTCTTCGCGCATCATGTCTTCGCGCTGGCGCAGGACATCACCGACGAAAGGCTTCTTGTTGGAGGCCATCTTGCCGAGGCCCAGATCATCCAGCGAATTGCGATGGTCAAGTTCCTGGCTGGCGACGTGCCCCTTCTCGATGCGCAAACTGGCCAGCGCTTCGAGGCCATAGGGTTTGATGCCCAATGGCTCACCCGCCTTGAGCACATGCTCCCACAGGCTCTGCACATAATTGGCAGGGCAATGAATTTCGTAGGCCAGTTCGCCCGAGAAGGAAACGCGCAGGAGGCGCACGGGCACACCTTCGAAGGTGATGTCCTTCACCGCCATGTAGGGCAGACCCTCATGCGTCACATCTTCCGACGGGAAAGCGAGTTCCAGAACCTTGCGGGCATTTGGCCCCGAGAGTGCCATGCCGCCCCATTCGTCGGTGAGTGACGCCACCTGCACATCAAGATCAGTCCAATGATTCTGAAGCAGAAATTCCAGCCAGCTCATCACTTCGCCCGCCTGGGCAGTGGTGGTGGTCATATAGAACTTGGTGTTGGAGATGCGTGATGTCGTGCCGTCATCGAGCACCAGGCCATCATCATTCAGCATCACGCCGTAGCGGGCGCGGCCAATAGGCAGCTTCGCAAAGCCGTTGACATAGACGCGATTGAGGAACTCCGCCGCATCCTTGCCCTGGATGTCGATCTTGCCCAACGTGGAAACGTCAGCAAGCCCCACATTGTGGCGCACCAACTCCATTTCCTTCAGATAAGCATCAACCGGGTTGTCGCCGGCCCAGTTGAAATACCAGGCGCGCAACCATGGACCTGCCTCAATGAAAGTGGCGCCATTGCGCTCATTCCACTCATGCAGCGGCGAGCGCCTAGTCGGTCGGGCATGGTGGCCCATGCTGCGGCCTACAATCGCGCCAATGGTGAGCGGGGTGTAGGGTGGCCGGAAGGTGGTGGTGCCGACCTGCCCGATCTCAACCCCGCGCAAGCCTGCCATCATGGCGAGGGCGTTGACGTTCGATGTCTTGCCCTGATCGGTGCCCATGCCGAGCGTGGTGTAGCGCTTGAGGTGTTCCACGTTGGTGTAGCCTTCGTCCTTGGCCTGGGCGATATCCTTGGCGGTGACATCGTTCTGGAAATCGACAAAGGCCTTGCCCTTCTTGTCGACTGCCCAGTCAGCGGCGATGTCATAGGGACGATCTGTCACAGAGTCCGGCAATGCCGGTATGATCAGTTTACCCTTGATGCCATTAGCGGCGACAAGCGCCCGCGCCTTGTCGATACCATCATTGATCGCGGCACGTGTGCCAAAGAGGCCAGCACATGCGCCGGCCGCCGCCTGCGTTGGTGGCAAGGCACCCGGCACGATGCTGGCGATGGTGTGGTCGAAGATCGGTTTCACGCCGAGATGCGAGGTGAGATGGACGAGCGGATTCCAGCCGCCGCTTACTCCCAGCGCATCGCAGCCCAGGGTCAAGGGATGGCGACCCTTCAGTGTGACAGCATGAATGCCCTTGGCGCCATGCACTGTCTCGATGCCACTACCCGGGAAAACAGCAATACCGTGCGCTGCTGCGCTGGCGAGCAAATCGCCCGGCAGGGTGGTGCGCGAATCGGCCAGAAAAATATGGACGCCGAGTGATGCGAGATCGAAGGCGGCCTCATAGGCGCTGTTGTTGTTGGTCGCGATGACGGCACGGGCCTGAGGCACCACGGCGAAGCGGTTGGCGTAGGCGCGAAGTGCCGACGCCAGCATCACACCGGGATGGTCATTGCCGTCAAACACGAGCGGACGTTCCAATGCGCCGGTGGCAAAGAGAATGGTTTTGGCGCGCAGCACTTCGAGCCGGCTCGGACCGTCGCTGATCACCGCCTGGTTGCCATCATAAATCCCCTGCACGCATGCCCCGGTCAGCACACGAACATTGCCTGCCTGTGCCAGTGATACCAGTGTGTGTTCACGCCATGTAGCGAGGTTCTCGTCGCGGCCCGCCAGGATCTGGCCGCCGGCTTCAAAGTCCTGTTCGGCGAGCACGATGCGCAGGCCGGTGGGCGCTGCCGTCAATGCCGCCGCAAGCCCTGCCGGGCCGGAACCGACAATCAGCAGATCGCAGAATCCATGGCGCATGTCGTGGCGCTGGGTGCTGGGATCAGTGCCCGTCTTACCTAGCCCCGCGGCGTTGCGGATATGCGGCTCGTAGAACATCCACGACTTCTGGGACGGCCCCATGAAAGTCTTGTAGTAGAAGCCCGCGCTGAGAAACGGCGAAAACAACTGATTGATGCCACGCAGATCGAAAGTCGGAGACGGCCAGGCGTTTTGGCTTTTGGCCACAAGGCCCTCGCGCAACGGCAGTGTTGTGGCCACTGTGTTGGGCTGCTGGCCGCCATCCTTGCCGGTGGTGAACAGCGCATTGGGTTCCTCGGCTCCCGCACTCAGAACGCCGCGCGGACGGTGATATTTGAAACTGCGTCCAACCACACGCTTGTTGCTGGCCAACAGTGCCGAGGCCAACGTGTCACCTTCAAAACCAGAGAGCCTGCGGCCATCGAGACGGAATGAGAGGCTCTTGCCGCGGTCGATGCGGCCACCCTCGGGCAGACGGCGAAACCCGGTCATTCGGCGTCTCCCAGAATTTCGTTGGTCGCCGTGTTGCGCCGGAGCTTGAACCAGGTGCGGCAGCCCAGAACATGCTGCCAGTATTCTTCGTGAGGGCCCTTGGGATTTTCAAACACAAAGACATAGTCGCTCCATGTCTTCATGCCTTTGGAGCCAAGCTCGGGCCGTTTTTTTGAGGCGTCGCTGCCATAACGGAATTCGCTGACATCGCGTTCGCCGCAGAGGGGACAGGGAATTCTCATTGCTTGTATGTCCAGTTGCCGATGCCGTGTTCGTCAAGCTCGCGGCCCTTCATCAGGCGGTCGAGTGCAAAGGCGGCGTTGAGTTCATGCGGCGCGTTGTTGGCGATGGTGTGCGCGAAGGTGAGACCGGAAGCAGGCGTCGCCTTGAAGCCCTGATAACACCAGCCGCCATTAAGATAGAGGCCGTCCACCGGTGTCATGCAGATGAAGGGCGAACCATCCGGCGTCATGTCCATGATGCCGCCCCAGTGACGCAGCAACCGCAGGCGCGCCATGAACGGCGCCAGCGACACGGCACATTCCATCACATCCTTGATCTTGAAGAACTGGCCGCGCTGCGTGTAGGTGTTGAAGCCATCGATGTGGCCGCCAAACACCATGCCACCCTTGTCGGACTGCGACATGTAGAAAAGCTCGGCGCCCCAAGAGATTACGTGATGGCAGATGGGTTTGATCGGCTCGGAGACAAAAGCCTGCAAAACGTGGCTTTCAACCGGCAGCTTGAGGCCCGCCATGCGGGCCACCTGCGAGGTGTGGCCGGCCACTGCAATGCCGACCTTGTCAGACAAAATGCGCCCGCGCGTTGTCTCAACGCCCTGAATCTTGTTACCGGATTTGATGATACCGGTGACTTCGCAATTCTCGATGATGTGCACCCCAAGCTGCGAGGCGGCTCTCGCATAGCCCCAGGCCACGGCATCGTGGCGCACGGTGCCGGCGCGACGCTGGTGAATGGCACCCCAGATCGGGAAACGCGCATTCTTGGAATAATCGAGATAAGGAACTTCCTTCTGCAGTTCCTTGCGGTCGAGAAGCTCAGCATCGATGCCGTTGAGGCGCATGATGTTGCCACGGCGGGCGAAGCCATCCATCTGCATCGGCGAAACGGCAACGACGATCTGGCCGCGGTGCGAGACCATGCAGTTGAAGTCAAGATCGTGGCTCAAGCCTTCCCATAGCTGCAGAGACTTTTCAAAGAAGGCAGTATTTGCGCCGAGCATGTAGTTGGAGCGGATGATGGTGGTGTTTCGGCCGACATTGCCGGAACCGATGTAGCCTTTCTCGAGCACCGCAACATTGGTGAGGCCATGGTTCTTGGCGAGGTAATAGGCGGTTGCCAGGCCATGGCCGCCGCCGCCGATGATGATGGCATCATAATTCGGCTTCGGCGCTGGCTTGGCCCAGGCTTCGGGCCAAGGTTCAGAAGGACGCAACGCGTGCTTGAGAATGGAAAAAACGGAGTAGCCTTTGGCCATGATTACGTTTTAGCCATTGCCCCCACACTTGCAAGGCGCAGAAATTTCAACCGTCAGCAGCTTGTCAGAGATGGCCCGGTTCCATCGCCACCCGGCCCGCGCGCCGTTCACCCCGGAAGCGCTCGGCCCATTCAGAGGCGAGCCAGGCCATAATTCCAAATCCGAGGAACGCCGCTGACAAGGGATAAAGTGTGCCGTCATACTGCTGACCAGCGAACCCGCCGATGACCAAGGAAACGAGCGAGGACAGCGCACCGGAGACGGCGGCCGCCATGCCGGCGATATGGCCCATAGGCTCCATGGCCATGGCGTTGTAATTGCCGAATAGAAGCCCGCTGCAGAAAAACGACGAGAAGAACAACGGTGCAATCAAGAAAAGCGGCGGATGGCCCGCAAAAACCAGGCACAGGGCCATCATCAAGGCCCAGACCACGATGAAGCCGCGCAACGCCCACTTGGAGAGCGTGCGCATCCCCAGCCGCATCACCGCCCTTCCGTTGAAGACCATGGCCATGGCCAGTGCCAGGGCAAAGCCACCGAACCAGAATGAGAAATATTCGCCCTGGTTGTATTGCTCGGCGAAGATCTGCTGTGATGTGCCGAGATAGCAGATAAATGCACCGAAGATGGCGCCCACCGCGAAGGTATAGCCGAGCGACACTGGGTTTCTCACAACCTCGATGGCACTCGATGCCAGAGCGGTGGCACTGAATGGCCGGCGGAACTCGGGATGCAAGGTTTCATCCTGCCGGAAATGCAGCCAGAGACCTGCCACAACCGCGGCCACGATGAAGCCGCCAAAGATCAACCTCCAGGAACCGTGATCAAGCACGAACTGGCCAATGGTCGGCGCAAATATCGGCACCAGCATGAACACCGACATGACGAACGACATGATGCGGGCCATGTTGGCGCCACTGGCATTATCGCGAACCATGGCGATCGCCACGCTGCGTGGGCTTGAAGCGCCAAAGCCCTGGATGATGCGGCCCAAAATGAGCATGGGGAAACTGGCGGCGAAGAAGCAGAGTGCCGCGCCCAGAATGTAGAATGCAAGCCCGGCATAGATCGCAGGCTTGCGGCCCAGCGAATCCGAAATCGGTCCGAAAATCAGGGTGCCGAAGGTCAATCCGCCAAAGAAGCCGAGGATGATGAACTGTCGGTCATTGGAATGGGCGGCCGCCAGTTCCTGCGCCATGATGCCGATGCCCGGCAGCATGGTGTCGATCGACATGCCGACCATGGCCGTCAGCAGGGCGACAAGCGCAATGAACTCGACTCTGGGCGTATGGTGGACAACCATGTAGGAGGATGCTTTCTCGTCAGCGACGCGGTTTATTATACAAATATGCAGATTGATGCCACCCGCCGTTCCGTCGACCTAGACCCGCGTGACGCGCAGTTCTACGAGGATCCCTACCCCACCTACCGCCGCCTGCAGGCCGAATGCCCGGTGTTCAAATGGGAGCAATATGGGCACTGGTGTTTCTCGCGGCATGACGATGTGAACGCGCTGCTTCGCGACCGACGCTTCGGACGGCAGATCCTGCACGTGGCCTCGCGTGAGGAACTGGGCTGGCCTCAGCCTGCCAACCACATCCGCATCTTTACCGAACACGAAAGACACTCCCTGCTTGAACTAGAGCCGCCGGTGCACACACGGCTGCGTGGGCTCATCAACCGCGCCTTCCTGTCACGCCAGGTCGAACGGCTGCGGCCGTTTATCGTGAAGCTTTCCAATGATTTGATTGATGGGTTTGAAGCCCGTGCTGAGGTGGAGCTGCTTGAGCACTTCGCCACCCCCATCCCGGTCTTCGTGATCTGCGAATTGTTGGGGGCGCCGAGCGAGATGGCGCAACAGTTCCTGGCCTGGAGCCATGATCATGTGGCGATGTACATGGCCAAGCGCGACCGAGCGATTGAAGACAAGGCGGTGAAGGCGGTGGTAGCGTTTTCAGATTACATGCGCGCAGCTGATCGCCGCGCGACGGAAAAATCTGGGCACCGATTTGCTGTCCGAATTGATCCGCGCCGAAAGTGAAGGCCAGAAGCTTTCGGAAGATGAACTCATCACCACCGCAATCCTCGTTCTCAATGCCGGGCATGAAGCCACAGTTCATGCCACGGGAAATGGCATCAAGGCGCTGCTGGAGCGCGGCATCACGGGGCCGGTTACGCCAGAACTCGTCGATGAAACTCTGCGCTTTGATGCACCGCTGCACATGTTCACGCGCTATGCACTGGAGGACCTCGACTACAACGGGTCAAGCTGAAAAAAGGCGAAGTCGTCGGGTTGATGCTGGGTGCGGCCAACCATGATTCGGCGCGCTTTCCTGCGCCTGACGAGTTTCAGCCGGCGCGCGCGCCCAATCCGCATGTCAGTTTCGGCGCGGGCATCCATTTCTGCATCGGCGCACCACTTGCACGACTGGAGATGCAACTGGCGTTGGAGGTTCTTTTCGCGCGTTTGCCAAATATGTCGCTGGCGGGACAGCCCCACTACAAGGATGTCTATCATTTTCATGGGCTGGAGGCCTTGCGCGTCAATTTGCGCTGAGGCTACATTCGGAAAGCCAGAAGGCGCCATGGCGGTGCCGAGCAGGAGCAAAGGAGCGGCATATGGCCATCAAGAAACATCTCATCATTTCATCTCTCTTCCTCGCCTCAATGGCGGGCGTCGCCGAGGCGCATACGGGCGTTGGTTCCACCATCGGTTTCACGCATGGCTTCATGCATCCGCTTTCGGGCATTGATCACATGCTGGCGATGGTTGCGGTCGGCCTGTTTGCTGCACGGCTGGGTGGCAGCGCGCTGTGGCTCGTGCCTTCCGCCTTCGTGGCCATGATGGCGGTGGGCGGCTTTCTTGGCATCAGCGGCGTTGAACTCCCCTTCGTCGAGATCGGCATTGCCGCCTCGGTGATCGTGCTTGGCGCGGCCGTGGCGCTTGATTTCAATCTACCCACGGCGGCAGCGATGGCACTTGTTGGCTTTTTCGCCCTCTTTCACGGCCATGCCCATGGCGCGGAAATGCCCGAGACCGCCAATGGCTTGACCTATGGCATTGGCTTCATGCTGGCCACCGCCCTGCTCCATGCTCGTCGGCATCGGTCTTGGCCTTGGCATCGGGGCGCTGGCCACCCGGGAAAAGAATTCATGGATCATGCGCGCCGCAGGTGGCGCCATGGCGCTCGCCGGGTTCGGCTTGCTCAGCGGCTGGTTGCAAGCCTGAGGTTGTATTTTTCTGGGATGGACGGGCAGGCTTTTCGGCCTGCCCTTTTTAGATGGCCCTTGGAACGGCAGTTTGGATGCGCTTGCCCGGATCAGCATTTGCAGCCCAGCGAAAGAGTGCCGTAACAGCAAGCAACAACGCTATCAACATGGCCAGGGAAGCCAACAGGCTTGGCCAATGAAAGATCACCTTGCCCCAATCCGGCAAGATGAACTGGCCGGTGCTGAAAGGCTCACTTGAATATTCACAGAGTTCCCACGCAGCTCCTTCCCGCACCATCTCGGTGTCGATCTTCATTCGCAGCCTGAAGGCCTCGTCGGCACCTTTTGGCATCGTTTGCATGTGATCCAGCAGCGAACGCGTGGCCGCGAGATAGGCGTGACTGCACTCGTTGAAAGGGCTTGCCTCATCGATGATGCTTCCGGGCATGATGCCCCACATGCAGTAGGCAAATTCCAGATTGCCGTAATTAAGCAAGCGGCGGAAGTCCGGATCCGTCACGGTCTCCCGGCCGGCAAGATCGAGAATTTCTGCGCGATAGCGCGCCATAATGCGCATCTGACCATGGGTGAGACTGGGAATCACAATGCCGGGCGGCAAAGGGCCCGAAGCAGACCGATGGGCCACTGCCAGGTCCGCACTGCAAAGTGCCGCAACAACAGCGAGACCGACAAGCTTATCAAGCGAGCAAAAGCGCGCGGCGACATCTCTACCTGGTCGCCTTTTCATCACTAACTTCCGGCCATCAGCAGCTTGAGCTTCTGTTCGCGCGTCGCCTTGTCTTCATCGATAGGCAAGGGTGCGCACCAATTGCACCGTCCTTGTTCATGAGAAAAAGCGTTGCCGTGTGATCCATGGTGTAGCTGCCATCGCTGGTCGGCACCTTTCTTGTAATAGATGTGAAAGGCCTTGGCCAAACCCGGCAATTCATCGGTGGTTGGCACCAGGCCTTCAATGCGGGGATCAAAATTGGAAAGATAGTCTTTCACCACTGGCAGCGTATCACGCTCGGGATCCACCGTGACGAACAACAAGCGGAAATCCTTGGCCTGGTCGCCGAGGTCCTTGTAGGCGGTCGACATGTCATAGAGCGTAGTGGGACAGACTTCCGGGCAGTGAGTGAAACCGAAGAACATGCCATAGGGCTTGCCCTTCAAGCTCTCGGAATCCACCACGCCGCCGTTGCTTGATGCAAGCTTGAAGGGGGCGCCGAAATTGGCACCCGCCTGTTGGCTCGTGCTTCCACCCGTCCATTGGCCATAGACGGTAAGACCGAGCAGCACTGCAACAAGTGCAACCATGCCCCATACTGCAAGGCGGAGCGATTTTGCTGTTGCCATGTTTGTTCTCAATCCTCCTTTGGTGCGTCGGCGCCGGGCGTCACCACTTCAAAATCCACATTGACTGTACCAGCCTTGGCAAAGGTCAATGTACCCTTGACGTCCTGGCCAGGCTTGAAAGGAGCCTTCAGGCCCATAAGCATGATGTGCGATGACTTGGGCTTGAGTTCAACGCTCTTGCCCGCCGGAATGGGCAGGCCTTCCGTCATCTCATTCATTTTCATGACTTCGCCTTCCATCTTCATCTCATGGATCTGGACCATGGGTGCGCCTTCGACCGTAACCTTGAGGAGCGTGTCGTCCTCGGTTCCCGTGTTGTCGATCTTGGCGTAGGCCGCCCCGAAATCAGAATTGCCGGGCGCAAGTTTGATCCACGGCTGATGAATGACAAACTTTCCAATCGTGACGTCTCGCGCATCAGCCGCTGCCGCCCATAGGGCGACCAGGGACAGGGCGGTGGCGATTTGTCTTGAGAGATTCATGGGGTCTTTCCTTTGGCGAATTCTGGCCCGACTTGGGCACTTGTTTGATGAGATTCAAGCATTTGACGGAGCCAGAATACCGAGCAGGCTGACCAGAAGGACAACTAGTCCGGACAAGACAAGATTGAGACGCACGATCTGCATCAGGCGCGCGTCACTGCCCGGCACTTTCGCAATGCGTGGCACGAGATGGTAGCGGTTATAGACGGCAAAGCCGGCCATGGCGACGACAAGCACGGCCTTCAGCACGAGTGGTATCACATAGGCCATGTTCCACGGCGCGGTTTGTTTGGAGAGGATGGCGAAGCCGAGGAAAACCCCGCTGAGGATCACGATGGCAACGGCCGCATGACCGATGAAGGAGAAGTTCATGAGAGCATCGCGCCACTGCGGACCTGCAGGGCTGGGCCGGGTGGCAATGGCCAGCAGGCCGCCGATCCAGAAGCCGCCGGCCAAGAGATGCAGTGCCTGCACGGCGGGGAGCAACCATTGCAGCGTTCCCTCAAACATCACGGCATGGCCGGTTGCGCCCAGCACCATGAGAGCAAGCCCAGAAAGCCATGCGCCGGCACGCAGGGATTGCGCATCGAGAATGAAGACTAAGGCCAACAGGAGGATTGCCAATACGATTTGTGCAATCCAAGCCCAACCAATGCTGGTCGAGGTGAGCACGTCCCACATCATGCTGGGGTTTGTGGCATCCTGAATACCATCGCCAGCCGTAGCGGCTTCCGCCGCGAGCCACAGCAACGAACTGACCGCCAGAACAAGGCTCAATCCGCGCAGGATCCTGCCCGACGTGCCTTCGGCCTGCAGGATATAGCCCTTGAAGATGCAATAGCCGAAGAGGGCAAGGGCAGCCCCGTAATGGAGCGCCCTTGCCAGAACCATCAAAACTGTGACGGCTGTGTCCGACATGCGAGGTTATTGCATCGCGTCGATGGTGTAGGAACCGTGGGTCTTGTGACCATCCTGGGAGAAGGCCTTCCAGTTCACGGTATATTTTCCGTCAGGCAAAGGTGCCTTGAGTTCAACGATCAAAATCTTGGCATCCTTGGGATCAAGGGCTTCGGAGGCGATGTCGACCTTTTTCATGTCCGGCCCCACGATCTCAACCGAGGTGAACTTGAGGTTTAGCTCCTCGGAGAACTTGAGGACCAGTTCCTTGGGCGGGGGCATGGCCATTTTGTTCTCGGCGGGCACAGCCGAAAGCAAATGGGCATGGGCGAAAGCCGTTACGGGTTGAGCCAGAGTCAAACCAATGGCGACAGCAAGTGCATGAAACTTTTTCATGAGAATTCTCTTCAAATAAAATGGAATATGCGCACAACAAAGAGCTGCGCGAATTTCAAATTTCAGATGAAGATTTTGGGCGGGCCGCGCTGCAGGGCCAGAATATAGTGCTGTGCATGGCGGGCTGGAGCAACCCAGGCCGGGATAAAGACAAGAATGGACCGCGCGCCGACGGCAATGATGGAGTCTGCTGGTTCGGCCAATGGACCATAGGTTAGGCCCACCGCGCCGGGCAGGCAGCACGCACAATCACGGTCGTGGTCACTGTGCTGATGCCTGTCCTGTTTTACAGGCGCGCCGGTCTGCGAACACAAGGCGGCATCGATGTCGCGCAATGCCAGCTCGGCGGGGGTGTAAACCGGCTGGGGCACAAAGCCCATGAGCGTGGGCGCCAGCAGGGCAACCGCCAGCCAACCCGCGAGCATGGCGCGCAAGTCGGAAAAACGAGTTTTCAGCTGGGCTCCCATTGGGGACAGCATGGGCCACCGCAATTCAAACGTCCATAAACAATGCTGTCGCAGACCCAGCGGGGAAATTTGAGATATTTTGCGCCTGCTCCGGTCGTTTCCGGCCTGCCGAGGGGCGCTTGATGCCGCGTTCTGGTTGAGCCAACGTCTATGAAGGTGAAAGTTTCTCAACCGAGGGAAAAATGACTGACGAATCCGCCGCCGCTTCTGCGGCACCAATGGGCCGCCGTGGCCGTTCAGGTGGAGGCGCTGATGCCCGCCGCGCGGCGCGCACCGCAACCACAATCAAGCAGGCAGGCTTCATCCGCCGCAACATCAAGACCTATGAGCCGTTCACCGACGAGCAGTTGGAGCTGATTGAGCGCAATGCCGAAACAGTCCTGCAGGAAACCGGCATCGATTTCTACGAAGACGAAGAAGCGGTGCAGATGTGGAAAGACGCCGGCGCTGACGTGAAGCAAGGCTCAGAGCCGCGCCGCTTCCGCATCCGTTTTCCAAAAGGCTTGGTGCGTTCGCTGATCAAGACTGCGCCGCGCGAATATGTGCAGCATGCGCGCAACCCCGCCAACAACGTGACCATTGGCGGCAATAATACCGTCTTTGCTCCTGTTTATGGCCCGCCCTTCATACGCAACCTCGATGAAGGCCGGCGCTATGCGACGATCGAGGATTTCCGCAATTTCGCCAAGCTCGTCTACATGCTGCCTTCGCTCCACCATGCTGGCGGCACGCTATGCGAGCCGGTTGATATCGCGGTGCCCAAGCGGCACCTCGACATGACCTATACGCACATGAAATACACCGACAAGCCATTCATGTCGTCGGTGACGGCCGGTGAACGCGCAGCAGATTCAGTTGCCATGTGCGAAATGCTGTTCGGCAAAGAGTTCGTCGACCAGAACTGCGTGATGACCTCGCTGATCAATGCCAATTCGCCGATGGTGTGGGATGGCGTGATGCTGGGTGCGCTCAAGGTTCTGGCCCGCGCCAACCAGGCCACGGTCATTTCGCCCTTCATCGTGGCGGGTGCCATGTCGCCCGTTGCCACGGTCGGCACACTGACGCAAATCCTGGCCGAAGCATCGGTTGGTATTGCTTTCACGCAACTGTGCCGCCCTGGTGCACCGGTCGTGTTCGGCACTTTCGCTGCTTCCATGTCGATGCAGTCCGGTGCACCGACCTTCGGCACACCGGAACCGGCTTTTGTGACTTTCGGTGCCGCGCAACTCGCGCGCCGTCTTGGCGTGCCGTTCCGTTCGGGTGGCGGCCTTTGCGGTTCGAAGATTCCGGATGGGCAGGCGGCCTATGAAAGCGCCAACACCTTATGGCCCACGCTGCTGTCGGGTGTGAACTTCTGCCTCCATGCAGCAGGCTGGCTCGAAGGCGGGCTCGCATCAGGCTATGAAAAACTTATCATGGATGCCGACCAGCTCACCATGTTCCAGAAATTCGCTGAAGGCATCGACGACTCGGAGAATGGCCAAGCGATGGATGCGATCCGCGAAGTGGGCCCTGGCTCGCACTATCTCGGCTCCGCCCATACGCAGGCCAATTTCCAAACCGCCTTCTGGCGTTCGGGCCTTGCTGATAACAACTCGTTCGAGCAATGGCAGGACGAAGGCTCTAAAGACATCGTGGTGCGCGCCAATGCCAAGTGGAAGCAGATGCTGCGCGACTATGAGGCCCCTGCCCTTGATCAAGGCATCGACCAGCAGTTGCTGGAATTCATGGCCAAGCGCAAGGCCGTGCTGCCCGACAGCCTCGTCTGATCTTATGGCCGCAGGCGTTTGGCGGCGCCTCCAACGGCATTTCGAAAGGCGGCGTCGTAATTCACGCCGCTGATCTCCCAGGTTCCGGCTCCCGGCTTGAGCGGCAGGCTCCATATTGCGTGCCAGCCCAAAGCCTTGGCATCCCAATCCAGATGACCGACCACAATGGCATCAGCCTGCAGCTGTTTCTGAAGTGCCGCCAGTGCGTCATGGGATGTTGCATCGATCATGGCCGGATCGACGCCTGCCGAAGCGAGATCAGATTCCGTGGCGAAGACAACCGGCAGGGCAAACCGGGCTGACGCATCGGCGAAGCTGGCACGCTGGTCGCCACCATGTTCACTGTCTGACGCGAGCAAGTAGGTGCGCGCCATGTCAGTGATTTCGAGCACAACACCCAAAGTCGGACGCGGGCCTAACCACGGCTTTTCACCGAGCTTGGACATCGCTGCATCCATGCGCGTCTTTTCGAACTGGAAGGTGAGGATGAAGGGACGGTCGCGTGTGCCCTGCTCGTCATGGATGGGCACGCCGAATTTGCGGTCATGATAGGTGTAGGACCAGATCATGCTCCCGGCCTTGGCCGAAATGTCGGCAAAGCCGGGATCGGAAGCGACATCGGGATTGCCGGTGAGTTTTTGCGCCGCCAATTCGAAGCCCTGCGGGATCACCGGCACGCGGGTTTCCTCCCGGTCGCCGGTCACAACAAGAGTGGAGCGATAGAGCACGTCATCATCGGCGCGCGCAGCGGATGACAGTGCCAGCAGGGCCAGAGCCAGAATCAGACGTTTCACCATCGTAACGCCTCACTACTTGAGTAACCTGTTAAAGAGTTACATAGTAGGAGAATGGAAGCAACCGAAAATATGCTCGCCTATTATTCCCCTGTCGGCCGCATCCGCATGCTGGCCGGCGCGCCGGCGCTCGACTTTGCCAATACGCTGCATTGGCGCGATGGCGAGTTGCTTGACTTCATTCCAACCTATCGGGCGCTGGTCGAATTTTGCGGTCCAGCACGGCTGATGTCGGACGAGGAGATCAGGAATATCCTTCGGCTTGCCAATGAGTATCCGCAGCGCGTCGCCAATTTACATGAGTCTGCCTTGGCCTTCCGAGTGGCTTTGAAAGACTGGCTCAATGCGACGGCGACCAACTTGCCTCGCAGGCGCGTTCCCAAGAAATCAATGGCGGCGGCGATCGAGAAGGCCGGCGGCGGGCGAGATCTCGGTGACTTGATGACATTGAAAGATGACTCCTCAATGGCCTTGCAGTTGCCTTTGCTGCGCATCGCGGCGGCAGCCGCGTCGCTCGTGTTGTTTCCGCCTGAAGGCGATATCCGCCAATGTGAGGCCGATGCCTGCGGTGGTTTCTTTTTGAACACGAGCCGCTCCAAGCCGCGACGTTGGTGCGCCATGGATAGCTGTGGCAACCGCATGAAGGCGCAGCGGTTTCGTTTGGCGCACAAACGCTAAGCAGTGCGGTGTTTTCTGCGGCCTGACGTTATCCAGCCCGTCACATTCTCCCTACGATCCATTGATGCAAATTTTTCGGGAGTGTTATTCGTCAAAAAGTGGTATCGATTCTGAATTGGGGCGGCTCAGGATTCTGTCTGCGTTTGGTTTCGCAGTCGGGGTTCTGCATGTCGCTGAAGTCGTGAACGCGCGCAGTCAATGACATGCAAAAGCATAGGCTTTTGGAGCATTGGCGATGGCGGTTCCCCAAGACGACGCAAAGCGACCCCGAACGGGTGGCCGCTATAATTTTGACGCTTCACCATCTGACGACACGCCTGCGGAAGGGCGCACTCCAGATCCTGACCCGCTGAAAGCTCTGGCCGAAGTGCTGCGCGACGAACTCGTCATGCAACAAAGGCACAAGCCCGCTCCGATGCGAAAGCGCGAGAAGGCCGGCGAGCATGGAAGTGACCAAAAGCGGCCAGATGGAATGGGCCCTATTGCCGTTTTTGGCGCACTCATCGTTCTTTTGAGCTTCGGCCTGGCCTACGATTTTGCCAGCGGCGGGAAGATAAGACAGCAGTTGTTCGCTGCTGCTGGCCAGGAAATCGCTGCAAGAGTGGAGCCCGCGGTAAAAAAGGACGAACCAGCGACAGCTGCTCCGCAACCCGAGAAGGCCGCCGAATCCGCGGCTCCCGTTGTGCAGCAAGCTGCATCCGCCGATGCTTCAGCAACCCCTGGCTTGGTGGCGCAACCAGCGACGCCCGCCGTTGTTCCACCGGCACCTGCTCCAGCGGCACAGCCAGAGCAGCAACCGGTTGAAGCGCCCTCCAAGCCCGCAGAAGTCGCATCAAATGACAATGCCGCTTCCAACAGCGCTGAACCCGTGCCGCAGGCAATGCCTGTGGCGGCGCAGCCGGAAGCAGCTGGCACACAGGATGAACCGGCGGCCACCGCACTGCCGCCACCCGTCAAGGCCAACGATGCCGAGGCAGACGCTGCCCCTGCCCAAGTTGCGGCCGGCGCGATTTCGCAAGGCCAAGTGTTTCCGTGACTGCGCCAGTTGCCCGGAGATGATCGCCATATCGGCCGGTGACGTTGCCACCGGCAATGATGCCAAGCCGGACGAGTCTCCCAAAGTCATAAAAATCGAACATGATTACGCCATGGGCCGCAATGACATTACGTTTGATGACTGGGAAAGCTGCGTGCAAGGCGGCGCCTGCAAAGCCATATCTGAAGACGCAGGTTGGGGACGCGGCACAAGGCCGCAAATCTTTGTTTCCTACGATGATGTGACCAGCGAATATTTGCCTTGGCTGTCGCACCTCACAGGCAAGGATTACCGCCTGCCAACAAAGGATGAATGGCAATTTGCAGCCTTGGGCGGTGCGGGCACCACTCCTGAAAAATCCGAGGATGCAACAACAGCCTGCTTCAACGCCGCTGGCGCCGCCGCCACAGGATGCAGCGACACTTTCAGCGGAACAGCACCCGTAGGGTCATTCCCGCCCAACGGGCTTGGCCTCCATGACATGAGAGGCAATGTGTGGAAATGGTCGCAGGATTGCTGGCGGCCGTTCAACTATGCGCCAGATGCTGCCACCAACAGTTGTGACACACGCGTGGTGCTGGCTGGCGCCTGGTCCACAGGGCGAAGCGAAGATGGCCCGCTGACGACAGCCTGGGAAAAATCCAACAGGCGAACCAATTCCATCGGCTTCCGTGTCGTGCGGTCGCTTCCCTGAAACCTGCCCCAATGGAGAACATCAAATGAAGCATAAAGTTTCCCTGGCACTCAAGGTGGCCCTGACTCTCGGTGTTGCATTTTGTATGACAAGCCAGGCATTTGGCCAAGGCATGGTGTCGGCGCCCGACACCGACCATCTGACAACTTTGTATTCCGGGATCACCCAGTCGCCCGAGCAGGAAATTGTCACCATGCAGCGCCTGCTGCGCCGTCTGGGTTATTTAAAGGACGAAACACTGTCGCACAAAATGGACGACGAGACGGCGGCCGCCCTTGATGCCCACTTTGCCGCCGTGGGGCAGGCTTTGCAGCCCACAACTGCAAGCATGGCCATAAGGTCACTGTTTGCAGAAGCCTGGAGCAAGCAAGGCTGGGGCACCGGCAATGTGGATGGGCAGGAACTGATTGTTGACAAAGACAAGGTGCGGATCGCCCAACAAGCCCTGAAGACGCTGGGATATGAACCCGGCCCGATGGACGGCGTTTTCGGCCCGGCAACTTTTGCGTCGATTGAATCCTTTCAGGAAGATTCGGGCATGAAGGTGCGCGGCTTGCTCACGAAGGACATGAACCACAACATCACCCGCGCGCTCAAGTTTGTGGACAAACCGCCGAAGTCGATCATCCACATGCTGAACTGGACGACTTACATCAACCCCGACACGCTCGACAAATTCGAGACCGAAACGGGCATCCGCGTGGCCTACGACACCTACACTGCCTCTTCGGAATCAAAGGACCTGTTACTGGCGGGCAGCAACAAATATGACGTCATCATCCAAACCGGATCGCAGATGCGGCTGGTTCTGGAAGGCCAAAATCCTGTGCTCAAATTGGACCGTGCAAAATTGCCAAATGCAGCCGGCGTTGACCCCAAGGTCACGTCTGCCTCGGATGTGCTTGATCCCGGTGGTTTGCACACCCAGCCCTATATGTGGGGGACCATGGGGCTTGCCGTGAATGTGGACAAGGTCAAGGCCATCAGGCCCGACCTTAAACTCGACAGCACCTCGCTGGTGATGAACCCAGAGATTGCGGCGTCGCTGGCACAATGCGGCATATCGATGGTTGACGAGCCGGACGATGTCATGCCCACGCTGATTGCCTATCTCGGTGGCGATCTCAAGAACATCGGCATCGCCGATATTGAAACTGTCGCTGCCACTTTTGACAAGATTTCGAAATATGTGACACGGGTGCCGGACGAAGGCTGGAGCGAAAGCATGGTGTCTGGCAAATATTGCGTGAGCATAGGCTATCCAGGCGCCACTTTCCGGGCCGCGGAAGACGCCAAGAAGAAGGGCAATGGCCAAATCATATATAGCGTTCCCAAAGAAGGCACGGAGATGTGGCTGGACTTTTTTGTCATCCCCACCAATGCACCCCACAAGGATGAGGCCTATCGCCTGATAGACTTCATGTTACGGCCCGACATTGCCGCCGCCAACACCAATTTCCTGCACTATGCAAACCCCATTATAAAGTCAGCGCCTTTCATTACGCCGGCAATTCTCAAGGAGAAAGGCCTGTATCCACCACCCGCAACGCTGAAGAAAGTTTCCGCCATCGCGCCCATCTCGCCGGAAGAAGAAAAAATGCTGCAGGCCACTTGGGAGAAGCTGCCAAAGCAATGACACTCAGGCCGCTTCGATCTCGACCGGAATGGACTCTTTCTTTTCCTCCACCGGGCGTCGGTCGTTGAGTGCAAAAATAATGATGCCGAGGATCACCATGGCGGAGCCAATCGCATCGGCAAAGGTGAACTTTTCGCCCAAAATTGCCACCGCCAAGGAGATGGTGACGATGGGCGAGATTGACGCGATCATGGAGCTGGCCTGCACCGAGGTGCGCGACAAGCCGGCATTGACGAGAAAGCTCGGCAGGACAGTGGCGAAGAAACCGCAACCGGCCGCCAGCCAATGAAAGCGCGGTGTGGCAGAAAAATCGAATCCACCCGAAACCACCACGTAGTGCACGATGCAGGCCACCGCCGAGCTGCTGAGCGCAACGCCCGTGAACAGAAGGCTTCCCATCACGCTGATGTAGTTCTTGGCCAGCAACTGATAGATCGCAAAAGTAAAGGCACAGCCGAGTACCAGCGCCGTGCCGACAATGGTGTTGTGGCCACCTTCGGGCAAGGCCTTCAGGAACACCACCAGAAGTCCGGCATAGGTCACTGCTGCACCCACACACATCATCGGGGTGATGCGGCCTTTGAAGAACAGCCAACCGAGCACCATGACCATGACGGGATAAGTGAAGAGCACCAGACGTTCGAGCTGCGCAGTGATGTAAACAAGGCCCTCAAAGTCGAGCAGCGCCGAAAGATAATAGCCGATGAACCCGATGACGGCAGCGCTGATCCAGATACGGCGCGGCGGCAAGGGCTTACCATCCTTCTTCATGCGCCACGCCACATAAACTGCGGCGGCAAGGAAAAAGGGCAGCGCCGTCATCATGCGCAGGGCCAGCATCAGCGACGCATCAACCTTGTCCATGTATGCAAGCTTGATAAAAATCGCCTTGGTGGAGAAAAGCGCGGACCCGACCGCCGCATAGAAATAGCCCAGAAGAATTTGCCGATTCATACATTTCTCATAGAGCGCTGATGGGGTGTTGTCGCCCATCTGGTGCCCGCTTTTTACGCATGGGTCGTCTTCTTCAAGCGACCAGCGTTGCTGATGTGGTGGTGTCGCGGGTCCAGGCCCATAGTGCCAGAAGTGGTTTTTGGCGCGTTTCCATTGCGTGTATCTGGTTGGGTTCGTGCCAGATCATGGTGCCTGCCGGCTCTTCGGTGAGAGGGCGAGGTTCGCGCCGCCACAGGGTGCCCGAGGTGAGGGGCCAATAAAGCTCGGGCGCCGGGTGGAAATGGTCACGGTAGTGGCGGTGGGGACCGAGCATCAGCAAGCCGAGCAGAAAATCATTCCCCCGAAAGAAGCCGCTCGGGCCTATCAGCTGTGTCCAACCATAGTTGGCGGTGAAGCCCTCTCCCAACAATGCGTCCGTATGCGCGGCTGTCTGGCGCCAGCGCAGACGACCAGCAATCGCTGCCAGATTTTCCGAAATGGCGACATCTACCAATTGAGCTTCAAGGATGCATTCCGGCAAATAGCGCAGGACGAGGAGACCAGCGGGCGCTGGTTGCACAAAATGCGTCTCATCCAACTCCTGCTCGAACAGTCGGCGGAGAACCTGCTTGGGGCCGTCCTCAGCGCTTTTGGCCAGCGCCGCTGCAATTCCATCAATCAGGCTTCGTAAGAGGGTGAAGGCCGTTTGGCTCACGGGTTTTGACAGGCTGCGCTCCAAGTCCTTTGCATGTGAGGGCATTCCTTTTTACGCTTGGATATATGTTTTGTCGCCCTCCCCTTGCCCTCTTCGGGCGCATCGGTCATTTTCACGCCATGCGTGAACTCGTCTTCAAGCCCGCAGTTGAGCTGGGTAAACTGATCAAATCCCGAAAAGTCTCGTCCAAAGAAGTATTACAGGCCTGTCTGGACCAGTTTGCATTACACAACGATTCCATCAACGCGGTGATCGTGACCGATATTCCCCGCGCCCTAAAGGCCGCGGAAGCGGCCGACCGGCGCATCAAGAAAGGCGATGCTCTTTCACCCATCGACGGTGTGCCGATGACAGTGAAGGAAAGCTTCGATTGGGCGGGAAAGCCCACCACTTTCGGCGATCCGGCGCTGGCCAACAACATCGCCAAAAGCGATGCCGATGTCATCGCGCGGTCGAAGGCGGCAGGCGCCATACTCTATGGCAAGACCAATGTGCCTCTCGACCTTGCCGACTGGCAAAGCTTCAACGCGATCTACGGCACCACCAACAATCCGTGGGATGTGACGCGCACGCCAGGTGGTTCATCCGGTGGAGCGGCAGCCGCATTGGCGACGGGCATGAGCGCCATCGAAGTCGGCTCGGACATCGGCGCATCGATTCGCAATCCGGCACATTACTGCGGGGTGTTCGGCCATAAGCCAACCTACAATGTGGTGTCCTATCGCGGGCATGGGTTGCCGGGCTCAGTGACGACAGCTGATATTACGGTAGCAGGACCCCTGGCACGTTCAGCCAAGGATCTCGCGATATTGCTGGGCATTTTGTCTGGTCCGCCGGAGCTCGATGCACGCGGCACACGTGTGCACCTGCCCAAGGCGGAACAGAAGTCGCTGAAGGACTTCAGAGTCGCCATCAAGATGCAGAGCCCTGTCGCCGAAGTCGACAGCATGGTCGAAGACAAATTTTCCGAACTTGCCACGCATCTGAACAAGCGCGTGAAGAAGCTATCGCTCACGGCCCAGCCTGCCTTCTCGGATGAGGAAAACTACCAGCTCTATATCATGCTGCTGCGTGCAACGGCAGCGAAGCGGCTGACTGACACGCAATATCAAGAGGCGGTGGCGAAGGCCAAGACCCTGTCAGATTCAGACCGTTCTTATGTGGCGATGATGAACAGGGCATTTGCGCTCTCACACCGCGACTGGCTGCGCATTCATGACCGGCGCGCGCAACTGCGACTCGTCTGGGAACAGTTCTTCAATGACTGGGATGTGCTGCTGTGCCCCACTGCTGCCGGCACAGCCTTTCCGCACAACCAGGTTGGCGAGCGGCATGAGCGTTACATCACCGTCAATGGCAAGCAGATTTCCGGCATCGACCAGAGGTTCTGGGCGGGCTATTCGGGCGGCTATTACTTGCCATCGACAGTCGCACCATTGGGCCTCGCCAAGGATGGGCTGCCGGTCGGGGTGCAAATCATCACGCGCAATTATGACGACTACAAAGCCATTCGTTTTGCCGAACTTCTCGAGAAGGAAATCGGTGGCTTCATTCCACCACCGGGCTACTGATCTCAGATCAGGTCGACATTGGTGATTTCGCGGAAAAGTTTTTCGCGCAGCGCCTGACCGTAGGCATTGAAGTCATTGGCCTGCATTACAAAGCTTTGATGGCCGCCAATGACATCACTTTTGACATAGTCGGTCAGTTCCTTCACGTCCCGTGTAATTGCGAGTCCATTGATCACCGTGCCTTGCGCCACCAGTTCATCACGGACGGCAGCGGGCTCAGGCCCTTCATTGCAGGTGCCATCGGTTGAAATATCGATGACGTGGCGCAGCGCCAGAGGCGCACTGGCAAACAGGCTCTGGCCATATTGAAGGGCGGAACCGGTGGCGGTGGTGCCAGGTTCCACATTGCGGGGTGCCTGCAAAAACATGTTGCCGATGGCAACTGCGTCTGCGGGGCTCTTGAGCAATTGCCAAGGCACCAGCACGGCCCGCGTCACCGAATTGGACCAGAGGAAAGCGCAGATTGCGATCTGCTTTCTCGCGCCACCGGCCACGGCTTTGAGGATTTCGGGCGCGCGAAGAGCCTGCGCGGTGCCCCGCATTTGCAGCTGATATTCCTGGGGGCTGACGCTATACGAACAATCGATGGCCAGAACCAAGGCCAAATCCACTTTTGCAGCCGCCTGGGCAGCACAGGGAATCAGGCCGGAAGCCAAGCCGCCCAGAACATGCCGGCGATTGAATTGGACCGGGGCCATCGCCAAATGCTAGTGGACCCTAACCAAGGCGGGAAGCCCGGCTTGACGTCTGCCGCGAATAAAGTTCAAGTATCTGTAATGAGACAACTTATCGATCCATTCCACCGGCCAATCACCTATCTCCGGGTGTCTGTAACGGACCGTTGTGATTTCCGCTGTGTCTATTGCATGGCGGAGAACATGACGTTTCTGCCCAAGGCGGATCTGCTGACGCTGGAAGAGCTGGACCGGTTGTGTTCGGTTTTCATTGAACAGGGCGTAAAAAAACTGCGCCTCACGGGCGGTGAACCGCTGGTGCGGAAAAACCTGATGGTTCTCGTGGAAGCGCTGTCGCGCCACCTCCAGAGCGGAGCTCTCGAAGAACTTACGCTCACCACCAATGGCAGCCAGCTGGCAAAATATGCCAATGACTTGGCCCGCTTTGGCGTGAAGCGGATCAATGTCTCGCTCGATACACTCGATCCGGACAAATTCCGCGCCATCACGCGCTGGGGCGATCTTGAGAAAGTGCTGGGCGGCATCAAGGCCGCGCAAGACGCAGGTATTGCGATCAAGATCAATGCCGTGGCGCTAAAAGGTGTGAACCAGATTGAAATTCCGGACATGATCCGCTGGGCGCATGGACAAGGTATGGATTTCACACTGATCGAAACCATGCCGCTTGGCGACATTGATGGTGACCGTACCGAACAATATCTTCCGCTCAGCCAGGTGCGTGCCGACCTGATGGATGAATTCACCCTGCAGGACATTGCCTACAAGACCGGTGGCCCTGCCCGCTATGCCAAGGTGAAGGAAACGGGTGGAAGGCTTGGCTTCATAACGCCGCTTACCCATAACTTCTGCGAAAGCTGCAACCGCGTGCGTCTCACCTGCACCGGCACGCTGTTCATGTGCCTGGGCCAGGACGATGCCGCCGACCTGCGCGCGCCGTTGCGCGCGTCGGAAGGCAATGAAAAAGTCACCGAAGCCATTCTTGAAGCCATCTCGCGCAAGCCCAAGGGCCACGATTTCATCATCGACCGTGACCACAACCGTCCGGCGGTGAAACGTTACATGAGCGTAACAGGCGGATAATTCCGAATAAACGCTTTGGTTCATGCGTATTCTACGCAAGGACTGATCAATGGAACAACACCCTGCAAAGATTCACAGCCTGGCCACGGCTGTACCCGAACATGTCTTGGAAACCGAGATGGTGCGCCGGGAAGCAGCCAAAGTATTCAGCCGCTTTGCCGGGCTCTTTGAACACCTGATGCCGGTGTTCGGCAATTCGGGCATCAACCGGCGCTACTCTGTCTGCGCACCAGCCTGGTTTTATGAAAAGCAGGGATGGCCGGAGCGCACGGCAGAATTTCATCGCGGTGCAAAGGAGCTCTTTCGCACGGTCGCACAGCGGGCGCTGGACGATGCTGGTGTCGAGGCGTCTGAGATCAACACCATTGTGATGGTGTCTTCAACCGGCATCGCTACACCTTCAATCGAAGCACACATGCTGACCGAGATGGGATTTCGAAACGATGTGAAGCGCGTTCCCGTTTTTGGGCTTGGCTGCGCGGGCGGACTCTCCGGACTGTCGCTCGCTTCGCGCCTGGCGGTCGCTGAGCCCGGCAAGAAGGTTCTGCTGGTGACGATCGAGTTGTGTTCTCTTGCCTTCCGTCTTGATGAAGTGACCAAAGCCAATATCGTGGCGACGGCGCTCTTCGGCGATGGTGCAGCAGCTGCCGTGCTGGAAGCTGGCCCGGGCGGCCTCTCTGCCATTGAACATATCGGTGAGCACACATGGCCAAACTCCCTCGATGTCATGGGCTGGCGCATCGATCCGGTCGGCTTCGGCGCAATCTTCTCTCGCAGCATTCCCGATCTTGTTTCCCGCGATCTGCGGCCCGCGGCAGATGCCTTTCTGACAAAACATGATCTCGACTTCGATGAAATTGATGAATTCAGTTTCCATCCCGGCGGCGCCAAGGTGATCATTGCTTTGGAAGAAGCCTTTGAACTCGGTCAGGGACGCCTGCAGGCCGAACGCCAGGTGCTTGCCGATTTTGGCAACATGTCGGCACCAACCGTGCTTTTCGTACTGGCTCAGGGCCTCAAGGAAAAGGCGGATGGCCGGCGGTTTCTGGCAGCTCTTGGCCCCGGCTTCACCGCAAGTTTCATGACCATGCTGCCGGCATGAACTGGCCGCTGATCATTCTGGTTTTCGTTCTTCTGCAGCGCCTTGGCGAGCTTATCATCGCGCGCCGCAACACTGAGCGACTGAAGATGCGTGGCTGGCACGAGGCCGGTGCCGCGCATTATCCCCTGGTTGTTGGATTCCATGCGCTTTGGCTGCTCGGCCTCTTCATCCTGCTCCCGCAGGCATACATCAATATCTGGCTACTTGTTGTCTTTGGCGTGTTGCAACTGCTGCGGCTCTGGGTGCTTCAAACGCTGGGCGAGCGCTGGACCACGCGCGTACTGGTGAAGCCGGGCGAGGAACTTGTCACGCGCGGACCCTATCGCTTCATGCGTCATCCCAACTATGTGATCGTGGCCGCGGAGATTTTTGTGCTGCCACTGGCCTTTGGCTTCCCACTCTATGCGTTAGTTTCCGGACTCATTAACCTCACGCTGCTTGGCCTGCGGATTGGCGTGGAAAACGCAGCATTGCACTCCAAACACTGAGACATTTGGGACATGTGGGGCCTGGCATCGGCCCATTCTTCCGGAATCTGGCCCAATTCCGCTGTACCGCTTGAGCTACAAGCGCTGCAGGAGAATTCCATGAACCAGTCGCCGACTGAACGCACCCGTGTAAAGCGTCTTGCCAAGCGCGCCAAATATGACGCCGAGACCATTCATGCGATTCTTGATGCGCAACCGTTCTGCAGCGTGGGCTACAATTTCAACGGTGCGCCGTTTGTGACCCCAACCATGCAATGGCGCGAAGGCCATCACATCTATTGGCACGGCTCATCGGCCAGCCGCATGCTGGAGACTTGCAAAGATGCGCATGTGTGCGTGAATGTGACACTGATCGACGGTATGGTGATGGCACGTTCAGCCTTCAACCACTCTGTGAACTACCGCTCCGTCATGGCGTTCGGCAAGGCCTTCAAAGTCAAGGATGTGGCAGAAAAGGAAGCGCGGCTGAAGACCTTTACCGAAAGGCTCTATCCCGGCCGCTGGGACATGCTTCGCAAGGTAACGTCAAAGGAACTCAAGGCCACCATGATGCTTGGCCTCGAACTTGATGAAGTTTCCGCCAAGGTGCGTTCCGGTGGACCGGGAGATGACGAGGAAGACTTCGGCCTGCCAATCTGGGCCGGCGTCATCCCGATGCATGTGCAAATGTCGGCATCCGTCGATTGCCCACGCCTGCCCGCTGGTCTCACCCCACCCGGTCATGTGAATGCATTTAAAATCGGCTAGTCGTCGATAACTTCAATGCGGACCATCAGGCCGACAACATCGTAGATGATGCGTTGTTTGCCGCTGCGACGGGAATGAGATAATTTCAGCATCCAGCGCGCCTCAATGGTGTGAGCGCCGGTTAGGCGCACATCGAAGTTCTCATTCACCTGATCGTTGTGCTGCGCAAAGTAGGCACGAAAGGCTGACATGATAGCATCGCGGCCCACCATCACCTGCGCGAGCCCCGGCGAAGCGTAGACCGCGTTTTCTGCAAACATCTCCTCGACCGCCTTCATGTCGAAACGGTTCAGTGCCGCCGTATAAGCCTCAAGGCGCGCGGGAAGATCGTTCACCCCGCCAGGGTTCCTATGATCCGCACCCAGCTCTTGATGCCGCGCTGGAAGCTCGCAAGGTTGTATTTCTCGTTGGGGCTGTGAATGGCATCGTCATTGAGGCCGAAGCCGACAAGAACCGAATCCATGCCAAGGATATCCTTGAACGAGCGCACGATGGGAATCGAGCCGCCGGAGCCCACGAGCACTGCTTCCCTGCCCCATTCCGCCTTGAGAGCTGCAGATGATTTCCTGATGTAAATGCTGTTTTCCGGCACCTCAAAGGCCGGACTGCCACCGCCCTTGCCCGAAAAGGTGACCTTGGCATCGCCCACCATCTGTTTCTTGGCGAAAGACTGGAAGGCTTTCAGGATCTTCTTGGGATTCTGCTTGCCGACAAGGCGGAAAGTGAATTTGGCGAAGGCCTTCGAGGGAATCACCGTCTTGGTACCAGCACCAGTGTAGCCGCCCCACATGCCGTTCACTTCGGCTGTGGGTCGCGCCCAGATCTGTTCCAGAACCGAAAAACCCTTCTCGCCAGCAGGTGTTTTCAGGCCGACATCGCCGAGGAACTTCTTCTCAGAGAACTTAAGTGAAGCCCATTGCTTCTTGATGGCCGCAGAAACAACTGGAACACCTTCGTAGAATGCCGGGATGGTCACCTTGCCATTCCTGTCATGCAGTGCCGCGACGAGCTTCGACAGCACCTTGATCGGATTGGTGGCGGGACCGCCATACATGCCGGAGTGGAGATCGATGGCTGGGCCTGTCACCTCAATTTCTTCATGAACCATGCCGCGCAAGCGCGTTGTAATGGCGGGCGTTTTCTCGTCCCACATGCCGCTGTCACAGACGAAGGCGACATCGCAGGACAGTTCTTCCTTGTTCGCCTCCAGAAAAGGCAACAGAGATGGCGAACCACACTCCTCTTCGCCTTCGATGAGGAACGTGGCTTTCACCGGCAAGGAGCCGGTCGAGCTGATCCAGGCGCGTGCGGCTTCCACAAAGGTCATCAGCTGGCCTTTGTCATCGGCAGTACCGCGGCCATAGATGCGCTCCACGCCATCGCTGCCCTTTTTCACTACTGGCTCGAATGGCTTGGTGTTCCATTTGTCGACGGGGTCGACCGGCTGCACGTCATAGTGGCCATAAAAGAGAGCGTGCGGAATTTTCCCCGTCACACCTTTCGGCGTGTAGTGCGCGACCACCATCGGCCTTCCGGCCGTGGGGCGGGCGCTCGCGTCAAAACCCAGAGCGGCAAGTTCCTTCACCAGCCAGTCTGCCGCGTTGGCGCAGTCCTTGTGATGGGCTGGGTCCGTTGAAATTGAGGGAATACGGAGTAGGTTCATCAGGCGGTTGAGGCTGGTATCAAATCCCGCCTCAGCAGCGGCAAGAGCCGTTTTAGTTGTCATTTTGTATTTCCTTCAATTTCGGCGAAGAAACGCGCCCAGGAGCGCGTTCCGCGGTGATAGCTGTCGAGATCGTATTTTTCATTGGGACTATGGGCCGCATCATCGGAGCGCGAGAAGCCCAGAAGCAAGCTTTCCATCTTCTGGTGCTTGCGGAAACTCTCGACGACCGGAATGGAAACGCCACTGCCCACCAAGGCTGTGGTTGTGCCCCATTCCTCCGAGAGCGCCTTGGCGGCTTTTGCAATCCAGGGATTGCGCTCGTCGATGACAATGCCGGTAGAGTCGCCGCCATGATCATAGAAGCTGATCTTGCAATCCGTTGGCAGCTTGGCGCGCATGAAGCGGCGGAAGGCAGCGCGCACCTTGGTGGGGTTCTGGCCGTCGACGAGGCGGAAGGTGAACTTGGCGCTCGCCTGCGAGGGAAGCACGGTCTTGCGGCCTGCACCGGTGTAACCTCCCCAGAAGCCGTTGATCTCCGCCGTCGGACGCGCCCACAATTGTTCGGCAAGGCTGTAGCCTTCCTCTCCTGCGCGCTTATGGAGGCCCACCTCCCCCAGAAACTCTCTTTCGCTGAAGTCGAGTTTTTTCCACGCGGCCTTGCGTGAAGTTGAGACTGCTTTCACGCCGTCATAAAACCCAGGAATTGTGACGCGGCCCTTCTTGTCATGAATGGCACCGATCATGGCGCTCAACGCCTTGATGGGATTGCGAGCAGGCCCGCCAAAATAGCCTGAATGCAAATCGATCGACGGTGCGGTGACCGTCACGTCTTCCGCGATGCAGCCGCGCAGCGAGGTGGTGATGGCCGCAGTTTTATGGTCCCACATTTCAGTGTCACAAATCACGGCCATGTCGGCGCTCAAGGCACGTGCCCTGGGATTTCAGGAAATCATTGATGACATCGCTGTTGCCCTCTTCATCACCTTCGAGCAACACGGTGAGGCGAAAAGGCAGGGAGCCCACGACGGCCAGCCAGTGGCGCACCGCTTCAAGGAAGGTCAACAACTGGCCCTTGTCGTCGGACGTGCCGCGGCCAAACAGTGCCCGGGTACCACGCCCGTTGGTGCCGATGCGAGGCTCGAAAGGTGGGCTATGCCACAACGACAAAGGATCGACGGGCTGGACATCATAGTGACCGTAGAACAGCAGATGCGGCAAATCGGTTCGATTTTCCTGCCAGCGCGCAATGACCACCGGTTGGCCCTGAGTTTCGTGCTCGGTGACCCGGCCGCCAAAACCACTGAGGTAGGATTTAAGCCAGGACGCACAGTCGATGCATGCCTTGCTGAATGCGGGATCAGTCCCGATACTGTGGAATTTCAGGAGGTTAACGAGAATATCCAAGCTTTCCGCTTGCGCGGCATCAATTTTTAAGAGTACGGCTTGCAACATGGTACAGCGACGAATCCGGAGGGTCGTCCGCACCTCTAACACGGGCGAACAGTGATGAGCAAAAGTCCCGCATGAGTGCCGAAACCGCCCAGTTTCTTCTGGCGCGTGACAGCCTGCTCGCCAACGAGCCGGGCTCGCGGTTCTGGCGCATGCGCCGGCGCGGCTATCAGCGCTATGTCCTGTGGCGGAATTTCATCGATTTTTCCCTGCTGTGGAAGCGGCGCTGGTTCATCATCGCGATGGTCCTGGGCTTCGCGCTCATGTCGGTGCCAGCTCCACTTGGCCTCACGCATCAGGGCCAGATCGTCCTGTGCATGTCGCTGATGGCAACGATCCTCTTTGTCAGCGAAGCCATCCCCCTTCCAACCGTGCCACTGCTCATCATTGTGGGCGAAGTCGTGCTGCTCGGTCTTGATCCTACGGTGGTCGCACAGAGCCTGATGACGGACTCAGTGCTTTTCATCATGGGTTCACTGATGCTCGCCGTCGCGGTGGTGAAGCAAAGACTCGACAAGCGGATTGCCTGGTGGATCGTTCGCATCTTTGGCACAAATGTCTACGCGATCAGCTTTGGCCTGACGGTGGTGTGCGGCCTGCTCGCGGCTTTCATTGGCGAGCATACGGTGGCCGCCATGATGCTGCCCGTGGGTGTGACTTTGATCACGCTGACATCCAACGAGCCCGGCAAGATTCACAATCTCGCGGCCGTTCTGCTGTTCTCGATTTCTTATGGCTGCTCGATCGCCGGCGTGGCAACGCCCTCTGGCGGGGCGCGCAACGCCATCATGATCAGCTACTGGAAGGAATTTTTCTACAACATCGAAGATCCCGCGACCTACCGCTATCTGATGGATTACCTGCATTGGGCGCTTTACGCGTTCCCGATGTTCCTGCTGCGGCTTCCCTTCGTGACGCTGCTGCTGGTGTGGACGTTTAAGCCGGAAGTTACCGACATGACGCGCGCCATTTCCCGCCTGCGCACCCAGGTTTCCATGCAGGGGCCGATGCGCGGTGGCGAGTGGATGACGATCCTGATTTTCACCGTGACCATTCTCTTCTGGGTCGCATTTTCATCCAAGCTCGGCCTGGGCACTATCGCCATCGCAGGTACTGCGGCCTTTCTGATTTTCGGCCTTGTGCGCTGGGAAGACATTAATGCCGGTGTAAACTGGGGCGTGATCTGGCTTTACGCAGCGGCCATTTCGCTGGGCGTCGAGATGAAGTCTACCGGTGCTGCCGAATGGGTGGCGAACAGCGCATTCAGCGGGTTGCAAGCCATCGGCGCCGCAAATTTGTTCAGTTTCAATGCCGCTGTTTCACTGCTCACCATTTTCGTCTCCAACACCATGACGGCAGGTGCGGCGGTGGCCGTTCTCACCCCGATCGTGTTGAAAACCACCGTGGCCGCTGGCTACGATCCGCTGCACGAAGGCTTCCTGACGGCTTTGTCGTCTGCCTTTGGCTATCTTACACCTGCAGCGCAACCTGCCTTCACCATCATCTATGCCTCGGGCTATCTCAAGGCGTCGGACTTCTTCAAGGTCGGCGTCCGCATGATGGTCATGTCGTTCATTGTGCTGATGCTGATGGCGCAATATTATTGGCCGCATCTGCCATGAAGCTGTTCAGCCGCCCCGTTCTTCCCGTCCGGCAAGAGGCTGCCGTGCAAAAGACGCTGTCGAACCTACGCGCGCAACGGCGTAACCGCTTCCGCATCCTGGCCTGCATCGATGGTACGGAGGAAAGCTTCATAACCGTGCGGAAGGCGGCGCGCTTTGGGGCTTCTGACGAGTGCGACATCATCATTCTTTATGTGCGCCCCATCGATCAGGGCCTGCATTCAGGTGGCCTGCAATTGCGACTGGCCCGGCAGAACATGCTGGAAGCCGGCTTCGAGCTGCCCGGCGTCGCGCATCTAAAACGTGCGCTCGACATGCTGAAGGGCGAAGGACTTGATGTTTCAGGTTGGCAGCGCGAGGTGCAGAACCAGCATGCCTGGGGCGATCCTGCGGGTGACAACAAGATCGAGTACCGGGCGCCATCGGGGCGTACAGTTGTGCTGAAACTCAAGACCGCGCCAGATGTCGCGGTTGGCATTCTCGACCAGTATGAGCTTGGTCCTTACAATCTCATCATCGTGGGTGAACCGTCGCGGTGGCGATCAGAGTTGATGTCATTCTTTAATTCCGGTGTAGTTCAATCTGTGGCCACCCTTGCACCCTGTTCTGTTCTCGTGGCCCGCAAGGCCAACGAGCGTATGGGCTTTCTCATTGCTACCGATGGTTCGTCGATGTCGATGCAGGCAGTGCGGCGTGCCTCTGTTCTTGCTCATGTGATGGGACGCAGCGTTACCCTTCTCTCTGTCGCCGCGGGCGAAGCTGAGCGTCCAGCTGCCGAAGAGGCAATTGCCAAGGCCGAAGCCTTGCTGAAGGCGATGAAGATCATTTCCATTGGCAACAAGGTCGTGGTGGGAGATCCAATAAGCGCCATAGTGGAAAACGGAAATCACTTTGGCACCATTGTCGTCAGCGACGAGAAACGGTCACGTTGGGAGCGCATCATGAAAGGTTCAACAGCAACGGAAGTGGTGCACCAAGCAACCACGAGTGTTCTGGAGGTGCGGTAATGGCATCGGAATTCAAGCTGTGGTGTTTTGGCGAGAGCGGCAATTCCTATAAAGCGGCGCTGATGCTGGAATTGTGCGGATTGCATTGGGATCCGGTGCTGGTCGACTTCTTCAATGGGGAGACACGCGGTCCTGACTATCGGGGCGGCGTCAATGAGATGGGCGAAGCGCCGGTGCTTGAACACAAGGGCAAGAAGCTGACCCAATCGGGTGTCGTTCTCGACTACCTCGCTTCACTCAGCGGCAAGTTTGGCTGGAAAGATGATGACGAGCGCCGCGAGATCCTGCGCTGGATCCTGTTCGATAATCACAAGTTCACGAGCTATGTCGCGACACTGCGCTTCATGATCTCATTGGCCAAAACGGGCGAAACACCAGTAACAGAATTTCTCCATGGGCGTGTGAACAACGCCATGAAGATTCTCGATGGTCATCTGGCAGACCGTCCCTACCTTGTCGGTACCAGGCCTACGATTGCGGACATCTCCACCGTTGGCTACCTCTACTATGGCGACGAGTTGCCGTTCCAAATTCTTCCCAACGTGGTGGCATGGACAGAGCGCATCAAGGCGCTACCAGGATGGAAACATCCTTACGACCTGATGCCGCGGAAGCCCCGCGCCTGACGGCGCGAGAATTCAGGTTCCGGACTGCTGTTCCTCGATGGAATCGAGATATTCGTTGAGATGGTCGAGATTTTCGAAGCGCATCCAGCCTTCATCAGTTTCCGCCTCGATGGTATCATCTGAAAGTGCGCGCGCAGGTCTGCCGCGGATCACGCGTTCTTCCACCACATAAAGGCCTTCGCCATCTTCACCGGTAGCAACCTCTTCCTCATCAGCGGATTGCTCAGCCCTGCCGGCATCTCCGCCCTTGTCCATTGTGCCCAGAGATTCCGGCGCTGCAATCTCATCGACGCCGCCGATCGACTTGATGACATCGGCCTTGGCCTTTTCCAGAGCGTCGATAGTTTCAGCGACGGGATCCGGTTTGTCGGGCACTACCGGCTCTGGCTTTGCCTCCCCGGCGAGTGCAGCCGCAGCGACGGTCACAGTTTCAGTGCCCTTGCGCACGATATAGTCTGGCATAACTTTTTCGGCCTGAAGCTCAGCCGCAGCCGCCGTGGTGCGCTGGGCTTCGCCGACCGTTTCGATCACACGGCGCGGCACCGCCTGGCGCAAAGCATCGATTACTCCCGAAACACCAAGTGCCAGAATGCCCCCAATGAAGAGAATGGCCGCTGTATCAAGCTTTATACCGTAGACGTCCATACGTCCCGGCATGACGAATGTGAGCGCCGCGAGCCCAATACCCGCCAAAGCCAAGACTACGCCGCAGAGTCTCATCAAACCAGACATTACTCCCCCTTCTTTTTCCCGAATCGCGCCTTTGAGTACCCAGGCACGTTGCCCGCCATAAAACTAACACGCATTGATCTAGAAGGCTAATCCCCGATCACGATGCGCGGGGCGGGTTTCACGCCCGCGCCCTGTTCCAGCCGCTCCCAGATCGTCCTGGCAATGGTGCGATATGTCTCACTGTGGACAGAATCGGGTTCGGTGGCGACGATGGGCTCACCGTCATCGGAACGTTCCCTAATTTTCATATCGAGCGGGAGTTCGCCGAGGAACGGCACGCCAAGCTTCTGCGCTTCAGTTTTTGCGCCACCGTGGCTGAAGATCTCGTGGCGCTTGCCGCAGTTATCGCAGACGAAATAGCTCATGTTCTCGATGATGCCGAGGATGGGCACATTGACCTTGAGAAACATGTTGATGCCCTTGCGCGCATCAATGAGCGCCAGGTCTTGCGGTGTTGACACGATGACTGCGCCGGAAAGCGGCGTCTGCTGGGCGAGCGTCAACTGCGCATCACCCGTTCCCGGCGGCATGTCGATCACCATCACTTCGGTTTCGCTCCACGACACTTCGCGCAGAAGCTGGGTCAACGCCGACATGACCATGGGTCCGCGCCAGATCATTGGCGTTGCTTCATCCACAAGAAACCCGATCGAGGCCACTTCCACGCCAAAGCGCGACATGGGTTTCATGCGCTTGCCTTCCTGGTCTGAGGCCTCGGGCTTACCCTGAATGCCAAACAGGCGCGGCATGGAAGGGCCATAAACATCGGCATCGAGAACAGCGGCCCTGTGGCCATTAGCCTTGAAGGCCAGCGCGAGATTGATCGCCGTGGTGGATTTGCCGACGCCACCCTTTCCGGACGCCACGGCAATCAGATATTTCACGCCAGGAATGCCATTGCGCAAAGCCTGCGCAGCCTGCTGCTTCGGCCCCGGCTGGCGTTCTGGCGTTCGCTCGGCTGTCAGCGCCACCATGGCCTTGGCGACACCGGGAATCTTGGTTACCCGTTCCTGAACAAAAGCCTGAAGCTGGCCCATCGACTTTGCATGCTGCGGATCGACATTGAGCGCAAACATCACCTGCCCTTCGTTGATGGCAATTTCGGAGACGAAGCCCGCGCTGACAAGATTGCCGCGGCCATCAGGTGCAGCAATCTTGCGCAATTCTTCGAGCACACGCTCCTTGGAGATTTCGGCCATATTTCAAAGCTTCCGAGTTTTGACGTGGTTAAGGGATTATTGAAAGGCTCCTGCAAAGTCCAACGCCTTTTCTGCAAGTCTGCGGCCCTGCGTTTGCACAAATTTTACCTCGTTTCCGAACTGAAGATTCAAGCTCCGCTGCTAGTCCTATGGTGACGAGATGTATTCATGTCCCTGCGCGAGTCACTCATAGCACCCCCCTTTCCGGACCCTCAGGCACCGCCGCCCGAAGCCGTGGCAGGAGGCGACCGCGAGCTGCCGGATGCAGCAGCCATTCCGTGGAAACGCGAACTATTCGAAGTCTTTCTCCGCAACCAGCTGCGACTTGCACCCGTCATTCCGCTGGTGGTTGTAGCCCTCAGCATCATTTCCGCACCCTGGTATGGCTGGGCGTCCGTGATCCCGTGGCTATTCGGCGCCGTGGGCGCTCATGCAATCCAGCTGTGGATGTGCTGGGCCTATTTCCGGCCGGGCCGCAACCGCATGAAACAACGCGAATGGGTGGGCATGCTCACCGCTTCCGAAGCGTTGCAAGGCCTGTTTCTTGTGCTGCCACTTTATCTCTTCTGGCCTGACAAGAATCCGCAGCATACGACATTCCTCGTCGCCTCGGTGATGGCAGTGGCGGCGTTGCGCTTTCTCGTCGTCAACAATTTCATGCCAGTGCTGATTGCCGGCACCGCGCTGATGATCCTGGGTGCCGCATTGCGCTGCATCAGCGAGTTCACTCCGTTTTATGCCAGCCTGGGTGGCATCCTCATCCTGCTTGAACTTTTCTTCCTGTTCGTGGCGCGTCAGCTGCAGGAGATCGCCCGCGACATGCTGATCTTCCGGCACCAGAAGGACATGCTGATCGCCGAGTTGCGCCAGGCGCGTGATGCCGCTGAAGCCGAGCGCAAGAAGGCGCAGCGCGCCAGTGAAGCTAAGACGACATTCCTCGCCAATATGAGCCATGAGCTGCGTACGCCGCTCAATGCCATTCTTGGCTTCTCCGAAATCCTCCAGCGCGAACTGTTCGGACCGATGACCAATCACGCCTACAAGGATTATGCTGGAGACATCAACAGTTCGGGCCGTTATCTCCTTGGCCTCATCAACGACATTCTCGATGTTTCACGCATTGAGGCCGGCCGGCGCGACATGGCCGAGGAGCCTGTCAGCCTTGAACAGATTCTCGAAAATGCGATGGGCCTTTCGAGCCTTGCCGCAGCGCAAAAGAGCATCCAGATCCATGTCGATGTGGCGCCCGGCACGCCCCGCATCCTCGCGGATCAACGCGCCATCCAGCAGGTCGCGATCAACCTTACTACCAATGCCGTGAAATTCACGCCGCGCGGCGGCCATGTCGAGCTTGCAGCCGAGCGTTTGAGTGACGGCCGGATCAAGCTCAGCGTCGCTGATGATGGTCCCGGCATTCCAGCCGACGAAATTGATTTTGCCCTGTCTGCCTTTGCCCGCGGCAAGCTGGCGACCACCAAGGCCATTGATGGCATCGGTTTGGGGCTCTCCATCGTGAATGGCATCATGCAGTTGCATGGTGGCATCGTCGAAATCGACAGCAAGATAGGCCGGGGCACAAGCGTCACCTGTGTCTTCCCAGCGCGGCGCGTGCTGTCAGGACCACGTAGCGCTCTTGAGCAGAATTCCTACGCCACCGACACGCAGCGCCGTCTCGTCAATCTGACAGCTTGACCTATTCGTCTCTGTTGGAAACGCCGGCGCCTTCAAAAGTCGCCATGCCGTTGTGGCAGGCAAGCGCTGCTTTCACTACGCCTGCCGCCAGTGCGGCACCCGATGCTTCACCGAGCCGCATGCCCAGATTAAGCAAGGGCTCCTTGCCCATGGCCTTGAGTAGCTTCTGATGAGCCGGTTCAGCCGAGCAATGGCCGAAGAGGCAATGATCGAGCCCTGAGGCATCCGCCTTGTAGAGAACGGCGGCAGCGGCAGTTGCCACATAACCATCCACAATCACCGGCACATTTTCCATGCGTGCAGCGAGTATGGCGCCCGCCATGGCGGCGAGCTCGCGTCCACCCAAGCGCCGCAAGACTTCCAGCGGGTCATCGAGATGCGCCCGGTGCAAGGCGACAGCGCGATCGACGGCATCAGCCTTGCGCTTCAGACCAGCGGCATCGACACCGGTGCCCGGACCAACCCAATCAGCGCCGTTGCCACCGAAGAGACCACAGGAAAGAGCTGCAGCAATCGTTGTGTTGCCGATCCCCATTTCACCGATGCAAAGAAGATCACATCCGCCGGCGATGGCCTCCATGCCGTAGGCCATGGTGGCGGCACAATCTTTCTCGCTCAGCGCGGGTTCCTGAGTAATGTCGCCCGTTGGCTGTTCGAGCGCGAGTTCAAACACCTTGAGGCCGAGATCATAGGCCTTGCAGATCTGGTTCACGGCAGCACCGCCATTCTGGAAGTTGGCGACCATCTGGGCCGTCACTTCCGCCGGGTAAGCGGCGACGCCCTGCTTTACCACACCATGATTGCCAGCGAAGACGGCGACCACTGTGCGGTCTGCCCGGGGTGGGTAATGGTGCTGCCATGTTGCCACGAACTCCGCGATCATTTCGAGTTTACCCAAGGCACCAGGCGGCTTGGTCAAAACGGCATCGCGCGCCCTGGCCTTTGCCGCGGCATCCTTCCCGGGGCCAGGCATGTTCTTCAGAAGCGCGCGGGTATCGTCAAAAGGAAGGCCGGTTGTCATTAGTCCTGCTTCAGTATTGAATTGGAAAGGAGAATGCGTCTAACACGGGTCGCAGGTAAGGCACCATAACACTTGTCCATGAGCGACAAATCCTCCAGCGATAGCGAAGACTTCCGCCCGTTCAGGCCGGTCGCGGAATTGCTGGCAGCCCTGCGCTTTTTAACGCGGCTTCCTATTCCATTTGCCCGAACCGTGGAACCTGTGCGCCTGACCAGCGCCATGCGCATGTTCGGGTTGGCCGGAGCGCTGATCGGTGCACTTAACGGCCTAGTCCTATTTGGATTGAGCTACCTGCACCTGCCGTTGCTGATCGAAGCCACCATCGTAGTGGGCTTCAGCCTGATGGTTACCGGTGCGCTCCATGAAGACGGCTTGGCAGATACTGCTGATGGTCTTCTGGGTGGGAGTAGTCTGGAACGGCGTCTTGAAATCATGCACGACAGCCGCATCGGCACTTATGGTGCTGCCGCCTTAATGCTTGCGCTCATCATCCGCATTGGCGCGTATCAGGCGCTGCACCCACTGCCGTGGCAACAGATTGTCCTGATCCTTGCAGGTGCCGGTGCTTTCTCGCGCGCTATGGTGGTGGATATGATGTGGGCCACCCGCCCAGCCCGCAGTGACGGGCTTTCCGCCATGGCAGGACGGCCCACGCGCAATGATGCTCTCATGGCGATCGTGACCGGAGGCGCCATCGCCATCTGGGCAGGATGGGCGATTGATCCGATCATCGGCATTGAAGCCATGGCGGCGGCTCTGATCATTACCGGCCTATTGCGCCGCGCTGCTGTCAAATTCATCGGCGGCCAGACAGGTGATATCTGCGGCGCGGTGCAAGTGCTTGCCGAACTCGGGATGCTTGCAGCCTATCTCGCAAGCCTTCGTTAACCGTCGTCCACGGTTTTCAGAACTCATCAACCTTTTGTGGTGACTGCGCCTCTAGCCTTGTTCCCAACAGGGAAATATAAATGCGTCGCAACAATCCATTGCCAAGTGTTGCTCTTGCTGTGTTGCTTACAGCGGGTGCGGGAATGCCCGGGCTGCGGCCTCAACTTGCCACATATGGTCTCGACCTGATGTCGCTTACCGAAATCAAGGGCGGCAAGTATGGGCACTTCGTTGTGAACGCGTTGATCGACAACCAACCCATCCTGGTCATGGTTGACACCGGTGCCTCGGCGGTAGCGCTGAGCTATGAAGATGCTGACCGTGTGGGTCTGCATCCTTCCCAACTCGAATTCAATGTGCCGATGTATACCGCGAACGGGGTGGTACAAGCGGCACGCGCGAAATTGTCGAAAGTCGAGATCGACTCGGTACGCGTCGACGACGTTGACGCGATGGTGCTGCCGCAGGGTGCACTTCACGGCACGTTGCTCGGGATGAGCTTCCTGTCGCGGCTTTCAAGCTTCAAGGCCGAAGACGGCACGCTGACCTTAAAGAATTGACGAAATTCACGCTCAGGTGACGATTTCAGGCCTTGGGAATCTGCCCAACTTTGGTTCAATAGGGCATGGACCAAATTGTGCGCGAACAGATTGAAACACCTTGCGTCAAGGTCTGCGTGGTGGACCCTGAAACGCAGCTGTGCATTGGTTGTGGGCGCACCCGCATGGAGATTGCGCGCTGGCTGGGGCTTTCGCCAGAAGACCGGCATCGCATTGTACTCGATTTGCCAGAGCGATTATCGACGCTGACACAGCGCAAAACGCGACGCGGTGGCCGCGCCGGCCGCCTGACGCGTGACGCGTGACGGTTAAGTCAAATCCTGAGCGAATTGAACCGGTCGACCAGCTCATTGTAGTCCCTCAGAACGCGCGCCGGTGAACCGTCCACCATCCACGCGCCCTGGCCGGAATCAAGCATCATCATTTCACCCTGGCTGTATTTCACTTTATCGCGTACACGGCGCATCAGTTCCTTGGCACTGGTCAGATAACTCTTCGCCCCATCAACGAAAATCGAGTCAAACGGCGAGTTTTCGTGTGCACCGGCATAGGCGTCCAATTCTTTCACCGCGGCCTCATACGGCGGAAGAGCCATGTTGATTTTATTAACGTCCATTTTCTTCAGGTCGTTCCCGTCTTCCGTCTGCAGCAACGCCTTGCCAGTCTGCATGAGGTTGAGAGCCAGGAACTTGGCGCTGTGGCCCTCGGCTTTTTCTACCTCGGCCAGCTGTTCGGCCTTGGCCTTGTCATCGATTGCTTCAATACTTGCGCGCAGCGCTTGGTCAGTCGCAGCGAAAGCAGCGAACGCAGCGATGAGGCCAGGATGCATCTCCTTGCCCTTCTTCAACTTGTCGTCCTTGAAATTGCCCTGGCTGTAATAGTCATCAGCAGTCTGCAGCAGAGGTTCAAGCTCGGTGACAGCCTTCACGTAGGCAGACCCGGCCTGCTCCAGACCGGCATCATGCGGCTCCTCAGCGTTCGCCTTTTCGACGCCTTCGCGGCAATCCTTAGTGTCGTAGATGGTATAGAGGCCCAAATCGGCATCCCGCATGGAACGCGGCCCCTGCTTGCCGGCCCAACCCAAATAACGGTCACGCGATTCATAGGCGCGTTCCGACAAGCGGTTGATGCAATGTATATAGGCTTGGAGTTTATCCGTCATGCCGTCGGTTGCGGCTTTTACTCCACTAGTGCCGGCTAAAATTGCCAGAACAATCATCGGCAGCGCAACTTTGTTTGCAGTCAAGCGCATCGGTCTTTCCTCAGTCACATGGGGTGCCCCAGAAATTTGCTCAGCGCCGGAACACTGTCAATGGCCCGATTACTGGAACTTCAATATCTCTCATGCCGCCAGTTTCGCAGCCTGCTCTTCAACAGTGGCGAGTGCGTTGTGGAGCACCTCAAGACCAGCGCCGCGCTTCTGACCTTCCATGGTGAGCATCTGCCGCCACAGCCTGCCGCCCGGTTGCGCGTGGTAGAGGCCAAGCATATGGCGAGTGATATGATGCAGGGGCGCACCAGTGGCGAGATGACGCGCAATATAGGGCAACATCGCTTCCACGGTCTCGCGACGAGTTGACACTGGCGCTGCATTGCCCGCAAAAGCATCATCCACTTTCGTCAATTCCCAAGGGATATGATATGCGGTACGCCCTAGCATGATGCCGTCGAGATCATGCAGATGCGGCAGGCCATCGGCCACTGCAACGAGGCCTCCGTTGAGGCTGACGTGCAGCTGCGGACTGTGCGCCTTGAGGCGATGGACACGGTCATAGTTCAGCGGTGGAATTTCACGGTTTTCCTTTGGCGACAGACCTTGCAGCCAGGCCTTGCGGGCATGGATAATGAAGGATTTGCAGCCCGCATGCGACACGGCGTCTACGAAATCATCGAGCGCCAGTTCTTCGTCTTGGTCATCGATGCCAATGCGGCACTTGATGGTCACAGGGACCTTCACCGCCGCCTGCATGGCGGCAAAGCACTCCGCCACCAGCTTTGGCTCTGCCATTAGGCAGGCGCCAAAGTGACCACCCTGCACGCGGTCTGACGGGCAGCCAACATTGAGATTGATGGCGCGGTAGCCAAAGTCCTCACCAATGCGGCTTGCCGTTGCGAGCAGTTTGGGGTCACTCCCGCCGAGCTGCAGTACCACGGGATGCTCATAGTCATCGAAACCGAGCAATTTTTCCCTGTCACCATGGATGACGGCCTGTGCCGTCACCATCTCTGTATAGAGAACAGCCGACCGCGACAGCGTGCGGTGAAACACGCGGCAATGCCGGTCTGTCCAATCCATCATGGGGGCGACCGAGAATGTCTTTCCTTCTAATTTCAGAATATTATCTTCTTACGCTAACTGTCGGATGGACCTTGACTTTCAAACCGTAGCCCTACAACGAACCAGTGCACAGGAATGACGGCTTTTGTCAAATTTACCATCCGCATTGAGAGGCGGAAAGCCTATTTCACCTGATAGCCAAATTCGGCTGAAGAAGTGCAAAGCCATTCCCACAGGCTTTCGGAAAAACCACGGAAGACCGAAATCTCGAACTCGTCCGCTCCTGTGCGAGTGATGTGGACGCCAACATGGGCCATTTGCGTCTGGGCCGATTGGCCAACGGTAAAAATATCTTCATGCAAATCCAATGGCATTCCCTTGGCAAGTACGGCACGGGCTTTTGCGCCGCTGAGCCTGATCACCACGCGGCCATGGCTTTGATCCACAATCGAAGCTTTACCTGCAAGTCGAAGCTTCAACTCAGCGGCCAGCGTTCCCTCGGCCCAATCTGCGGCCTGAACAAAAAATTGTCCTGGCCCTCCTTGCATCGACGCGTGCGGATTTGAGTCCAGCGAGTCCAGCCTCAACAGCCTTGGTACCGCCTTTGCGCACCAGAACCTGAACAAGCGAGACGGGATGAACGAGAGAGAGCGAGACGCCCGTTTCACCATTGCTGGCGCCAAAGCGGCCCTGAAGCGCTTTTGTCCTCAAATCCAGTGAACGGAATTCAGACATGAAGCCTCTCATTTGCCGGATCGAAATGCATCGGCTCGCAGATGACGGCCTTCATGGGAAGATTACGCAAACCATCGAAGATTTGGATCGTTTCGCCGACCCTTGCGCGGCCATTGGCCAGCAGCGCCAGTCCCACCCATTGTTTCAGCATCGGCGAGTATGCCACCGAGGTGATGTAGCCCTGGTCTGCTACCATGGACGGCGCATCACCCAATTTCAGAAGATGCGAACCGGCGCGTAGGCGGTCTTTCACATTTGCAGGCCTGATGCCAACCACACATTGCCGGTCAACCGCCACCAAGCCCTCGCGCCCGGCCATCATGCGCCCGATATAATCCTTCTTCTGCGACATCATTTTGCCGAGGCCGAGATCGCCCGCCGTGGTGGTTCCGTTGAGTTCGCCGCCTGCCACATGGCCTTTTTCGACGCGCATGATGGAAAGTGCCTCGACGCCATAAGGCGTGGCGCCGAATTCCGCGCCAGCATGCATCAGGGTCCGGGCCAGCATATTGCCATAGTCGGCGGGCACAGCGATTTCGTAGGCATGTTCACCCGAGAAGGAGATGCGGAACAGCCGGGCAGGAATGCCGCCCAGCACGGTGATTTCCTTCGCGGCGAGATAGGGGCAAGTCTCGTCATTGAGCGTGATGCCATCGACGATCTTCTGCAGCGTGGCGCGAGACTTGGGGCCTGCGACTGCGATCTGTGCCCATTGCTCGGTGATCGACGCATAAGTGACGTCAAGCTCCGGCCAGAGGGCCTGATGTGCGAATTCGATATTCGACATGACGCGCGCGGCATTGGCTGTCGTGGTCGTCATGATGAAATGATCTTCGGCAAGGCGCGAGGTGGTGCCATCATCAAAGACAATGCCGTCTTCACGCAACATCAGGCCGTAGCGCGCCTTGCCGACGGCGAGCGTCGAGAAGGTGTTGCAATAGAGCCGGTCGAGGAGCGCTCCCGCATCCTTGCCCTGAATGTCGATCTTGCCGAGCGTCGAGACATCGCAAATGCCCACACCATTGCGGGTGGCGAGCACTTCGCGCGTCGCAGCAGCCAGCCAGTCCTCGCCCGCCTTCGGAAACCAGGATGAGCGCATCCACAGGCCCGTTTCCACGAAGACCGCGCCCTGTTCCCTGGCCCATTCATGCAACGGCGTCTTGCGCACCGGCTGGAAATGATGGCCGACCGATGGGCCCGCCAGTGCGCCGAAGGAAACCGGGGTGTAGAAAGGGCGGAACGTCGTGGTGCTGACCTCGGCCACAGTTTTTCCCGTCGCTTCGGCCAGGATGGCGATGGCATTCACATTGCCAAGCTTGCCCTGATCGGTCGCCATGCCGGTCGTGGTGTAGCGCTTGACGAGTTCGATATCCCTGTAGCCTTCGCGCGCGGCCAGCGGCAGGTCCTTGGCGGTGGCGTCGTTCTGATAGTCGACAAAAGCCTTGCCCGTTGATTCCTTGACCCACCAGAAAGGACGGATCGCGTAAGCTTCATCCTTGCACTTGGGAATGGCGGTTGGCTTGCCCTTGAGCGTGCCGGCAGCCGCACCCTGTTTCAGCGCGTCGGACAAAAGCATTGCACCTGCCGCAGCACCGGCAGCCACGAATTGCGGGCCGACATCAGGGGGCGTGAACGCCGCTATCTCTTCGTTCCACACCGGCTTGGCGCCGCGGTGGCACATGAGACTGACGATCGGGACTCCAGCCACCGGACATGGCCACGGCATCACAGGGCAACGTGTCGCCATTGTGCAGCTTTACCGCACTGACATTCTTGCCGCCCTTCACATCGACGATACGGGCCTGCCTTGGGTCCAACACACCGGCGATATTCACGCCATGGGCCTTCATATCCGCCACGGTGCGCGACACCGATGAATTGTTGCCGAAAACCACGACGCTGCGGCCCGCGGCTGCGGCAAAGCGGTTGGCATAGTGGCGCATGGCGGAAGCCAGCATCACACCCGGCACGTCATTGCCGCCAAAAACCAGCGGACGTTCTTCTGCGCCGGTGGCCAGCACGGCTTTCCTGGCGAAGATGCGCCAATAGCGCTGGCGCGGCTGGAAGGGCGGCGGCACGGCCAGATGATCATTCACGCGCTCGACGGCGCCGAATACATTGCCGTCATACCAGCCAAACACGGTCGTCCGGCGCATCATCGTGACATTGGGAAGCGATGCCAATTCGGCCATCACCCCGCCCACCCATTCGCTGCCAGGCTTGTCGTCAATCTCTTCATTCTCGAAGAGCAGCGAACCACCGAGCTCGAACTGCTCATCGGCGAGAACGACGCGCGCGCCGGAACGCGCAGCTGTCAGAGCCGCCATCAGGCCTGCAGGGCCTGCACCGATGACCAGCAGGTCGCAGTGGGCGTAGGCTTTCTCGTAGGTATCAGGATCGGATTCTTTCGAAGCGCGGCCAAGGCCTGCCGAGCGGCGGATCAGCGGCTCATAGATCTTCTCCCAGAAGCTCTTCGGCCACATGAACGTCTTGTAGTAAAAACCGGCGACAAACATGAATGACGCCAGCGACGTCACTGACATCACGTCAAACTCCAACGAGGGCCAGCGGTTCTGGCTACGGGCGACGAGGCCGTCATAGAGTTCAATCGTGGTGGCCCGTGTATTGGCTTCGCGTCGGGCGCCTTCGCGCAGTTCCACCAGGGCGTTGGGCTCTGAGCTTCCCGCTGAAATCACGCCGCGCGGGCGATGATATTTGAAAGAGCGGCCCATGAGATGCTGGCCATTGGCGATCAGCGCTGAAGCCAGCGTGTCGCCCCGAAAGCCCTTCAAAGATTGCTTGTCGAAGGTGAAGTTCAGGCTGTGGTTACGATCAATGCGGCCACCTTTGTCGAGACGGAAGCCAGCCATCAGCGCTGCCCCTTGCGCGCTTCGCCACGTAGTCCTGCGCCATCACCGCGCCTGAGACTTCATGGGTATCCGTGTTGCGCGAAACCACCAGCCACGACCGGCAACCGCCGGAATGGTGCACGAACTCTTCGAACGCGCCGCGTGGATTGTCGCGCAAGTAAACATAATCGAACCACTGCTCCATCGATGCAGGGTCGTTGCTGGTCGGGCGCTGGGGCCTGGCATCGCCGAGGAAGGTGAATTCCTCGACCGGCCTCACGCCGCAATGTGGACAGGGGATCAGCATGACATCCTCAGTGCAAATTGGGCGTGGCGCCCTGCCCCTTTTCGTCGAGCATGTAACCGCGGCGGAACCGGTCGAGCCTGTAGGCGCGCCGCCTTGGGATGCGGTTCATCCCTGGCAATCAGATGTGCGTAACAGAAACCTGACGCAGGCGTGGCCTTGAAGCCGCCATAACACCAACCAGAATTGAGATAGAGACCACCGATATGCGTCTTGTCGATGATGGGCGAGCCATCCATCGACATGTCCATGATGCCACCCCAGGAGCGCAGCACGCGCACGCGCGAAAGGCCGGGGATCATGGCCACGCCGGCTTCCACCACATGTTCGACCATGGGCAGGTTGCCGCGCCGTGCATAGGAATTGTAGCCGTCGAGATCGCCGCCAAATACAAGGCCGCCCTTGTCGGATTGCGAGACATAAAAATGTCCGGCACCGAAGGTCACCACGCCATCGATGTAAGGCTTCAGGCCTTCCGAGACGAAGGCCTGCAGGACATGGCTTTCGAGGGGTAGCTTCATGCCAGCCATCGCGGCGACTTCCGATGAATTGCCGGCGGCAGCGAGGGCCAGTTTCTTGCAGCCGATGTAGCCCCTGGTGGTTTGCACGCCCATCACCCTGCCGCCTTCAATCTTGATTCCGGTCACGGCACAGTTCTGAATGACATCAACGCCCCGCATATCAGCGCCACGGGCATAGCCCCAGGCCACCGCATCGTGGCGCACGGTGCCGCCGCGGCGCTGCAGAAGCCCGCCCTTGATCGGGAAGCGCGCATTGTCAAAATCGAGGAACGGATACATTTCGCGCACACCTTCACGGTCAAGCAGTTCGGCATCCACGCCATCAATGCGCATGGCGTTGCCGCGGCGCGCGAAGGCATCGCGCTGCGGGTCGGTGTGGCAGAGATTGAGCACGCCGCGCTGCGAGACCATGGCGTTGAAGTTGAAATCCTGCTCCAGGCCCTCCCACAGCTTCATCGACAATTCATAAAAGGGGTTGTTGCCCAGCAACATGTAGTTGGAGCGGATGATAGTGGTGTTGCGGCCGATATTGCCGGAGCCGAGCCAGCCCTTTTCCAGCACGGCAATGTTCTGCAGCCCAAATTCCTTGGCAAGATAATAGGCCGTTGAAAGACCATGCCCGCCTCCGCCCACGATTATGATGTCATAGGCGGGCTTAGGCTCCGGGTCGCGCCAGGCCGGGCCCCAGTTCTTGTGGCCTGACAAGGCATTGCGCAGAAGAGAGAAGACGGAATATTTCAATTAGCAGTCCAATGTTGTGTCACGTTCCCACTGGGTGAGATGGCGGCAGTATTGGTTCCATTCATTGTGCCTTAGCTTCAGATAGCCATCGAAGGCATCGTTGCCAAAGGCCTTGCGGATGATTTCGCTTTTTTCGAGATTGCGCAACGCATCCAGAAGATTGAGCGGCAGTTTCTTGGCATCCTTCACCGTATGGCCCTGGGCATACATGTCGATGTCAAGGCGCTGGCCAGCCGGTCTCTTGTTTTCCACGCCATCAAGGCCGCAGGCGAGAATGGCCGTCAGCATCAAATAGGGGTTGGCGGACGGATCTGGCAGGCGGAATTCGATGCGACCGGCGTCGGGGATGCGAACCATGTGCGTGCGGTTGTTGCCGCCATAGGTCACGGTGTTGGGTGACCAGGTGGCGCCTGAAAGTGTGCGCGGCGCATTGATGCGCTTATAGGAATTCACCGTCGGATTGGTGATTGCCACCAGAGAGTCTGCATGGTGGATGAGTCCGCCAATGAAATTATACGCGATCGGCGAAAGGCCCTTTTCATCCTTGTCGTCTTCGAAGAGGTTGTTCTTGCGGGCCTTGTCCCAGATTGAAATATGCGCGTGGCAGCCGTTGCCGGTGAGGTTGATGAAAGGCTTGGGCATGAAGGTGGCGCGAAGCCCATGCTTCTCGGCAATCGACTTCACCATAAACTTGAAGAAGGCGAGCTGGTCAGCCGTCGTCACGGCCTCATTGAAGTTCCAGTTGATCTCGAACTGGCCATTGGCGTCTTCATGGTCGTTCTGATAGGGGCCCCAACCCAGTGTATTCATGATGGTGCAGATTTCGCCGATCACATCGAGGCGCCGCATGATGGCTGATTGGTCGTAGCACGGCTTTTCCTGTGAATCGCGGGGGTCAGAAGGCGCAGTGCCATCGGGCGAGATGAGATGGAATTCGGGCTCGCATCCCACCATCAGCGTCATGTTCTTTGCTGCCGCTGCGGCAGATGCCGTCTTCAAGACATGACGAGGTGCCTGCGGGAGAGGCTTTCCCTCCATCCACGGATCGCCTGCCATCCAGGCGACTTCCGGGCGCCAGGGCAGTTGGATGACGGAGTCTGCATCGGGCATGACCAAGAATGTCCGGATGGGCCGGGGTCTGATCAAGCCAGGTTGCGAAACCTGCAAAGCCGGCACCCGCTTTTTGCATTTTCTTGACCGCCTCAGCGGGCACAAGTTTCGCGCGCTGTGTTCCAAAGAGATCGGTGTAGTTGAACAAGAAGAACTTCACGCCATTCTTCTTGGCAAAAGCCTCGAGATCAGTCGGCCATTTTGTTGTCTCCCCTTATTTTTATTGTTTCTTCAGCATCAATAATTGCCCTGCCCTGGAATCCAGTTGGTGCCGGCAAGTGGAACGCCGGCCATCGCTGCGGCCTCGATGGTGATCGCGCAGAGATCTTCCGGTTCCAGATTGTGGACGTGAGACTTGCCGTTGGCGCGGGCAATGGTTTGCGCCTCCAGCGTCATCACCTTGAGATAGTTGTAGAGCCGCTTTCCTGCCTTCACCGGATCAAGCCGCTTTGTGAGTTCCGGATCCTGCGTGGTGATGCCTGCCGGATCGCGGCCTTCCTGCCAGTCATCATAGGCGCCTGCGGTGGTGCCCAGTTTGCGATACTCATCTTCATAATGCGGATCGTTGTCGCCGAGCGCTACAAGTGCCGCCGTGCCGATCGACACGGCATCTGCGCCCAGCGCCAAGGCTTTGGCTACGTCGGCCCCGTTGCGGATGCCGCCCGAAACAATCAGTTGTACCTTGCGATGCATGCCAAGCTCCTGGAGCGCACGCACAGCAGGGCGAATGCAGGCCAGTGTCGGCATGCCGACATGTTCGATGAAAACCTCCTGTGTCGCTGCGGTGCCGCCCTGCATGCCGTCAACGACGACAACGTCAGCGCCGGCTTTCACCGCCAGCGCGGTGTCATAATAGGGGCGCGCGCCACCCACTTTCACATAGATGGGCTTTTCCCAATTGGTGATTTCGCGCAACTCCTGGATCTTGATTTCAAGATCGTCAGGGCCGGTCCAGTCAGGGTGGCGGCAGGCTGATCGTTGATCGATGCCCTTGGGCAGGCAACGCATGGCCGCCACGCGATCCGAAATCTTCTGGCCAAGCAACATGCCGCCGCCGCCGGGCTTGGCACCCTGGCCGACCACAACTTCAATGGCATCGGCCTTGCGCAAATCGTCCGGGTTCATGCCGTAACGTGACGGAAGATATTGATAGACGAGGTGCTTGGATTGTCCACGCTCCTCCGTCGTCATGCCACCATCACCGGTCGTCGTTGATGTTCCTGCAGCTGAAGCGCCCCTGCCCAAAGCCTCCTTGGCATTGGCTGAAAGCGAGCCGAAGCTCATGCCAGCAATGGTGATGGGTATTTTCAGTTCGAGCGGCTTCTTGGCAAAACGTGATCCCAGCACGACGTCGGTGCCGCACCTTTCACGGTAGCCCTCAAGCGGGTAGCGGGAGATGGAGGCGCCCAGAAACAAAAGATCGTCAAGGCTGGGCAACTTTCGTTTCGCGCCAGCACCGCGAATGTCATAGATGCCGGTCGTTGCGGCGCGGCGGATTTCGGAAAGGGTGTAGTCGTCAAATGTCGCCGACTTGCGGGGAAGCGTGCGTGGAATATTGGAATCCATGATTTTACTCAGTAAGAGTCAGCGTGATCGACGTTGAAGGTGTATAGCTTGCGGGCTGAACCATAGCGCCGGAAATCCTGCGGGCGCTCCTTGCGTTTTGCCTGTTCCAGAAGCTTGGCCACGTCTTCGAGATGCTCGGCGCGCATTTCCTTCTCGATGCAGTCAGCACCGAGATTGGCAACCTTGCCTTTCACATAGAGGCGCGCTTCATAGATCGAATCCCCCAGTGCTTCGCCTGCATCGCCGCAGACAACGAGATTGCCGCGCTGGGCCATGAAGGCGGACATGTGGCCGACCGACCCGCCAACCACGATATCGATGCCCTTCATCGAAATGCCGCAGCGTGATGACGCATCGCCGTCGATCACCAGCAAACCACCATTGCCTGTGGCACCGGCAGATTCAGACGCGTTGCCCTTGATCCAGACGCTGCCCGACATCATGTTTTCGGCAACGCCAACGCCAGCGTGCCCATGGACAACAATTTCCGCTTCCTTGTTCATGCCACCGCAATAAAACCCGACATGACCCCTGATATCGATCAGGACAGGAGCTTGCAGTCCGACAGCGATCGAATGCTGGCCCATCGGATTTTTCACGACCCAATGTTTTTCGTTGGTGTTGGCAGGCAACACATTGAGCGCGGCATTGATGCCGCGCACTCCGACTTTGGCGAGGTCCAATTCATGGACACTCATGCTGCGGCCTTTCCTTCGCCGCCCCAGACATAGACTTTGCTCGGCTCAGGCTCCCATATCTTGGCGTTCTCGGCGCCGGGAAGATGAGCAATGGCGCTGTATTCGGTGGCCATGGCTACCCAGTCGTCGGTTTCGGCAATCACGGCATGCTTGCAAGCGATCGGATCGCGCACAACGGCAAAACCATCTTCTGTGCCGACTAGGAACGTAAAGAAGCCATCGAGATCCTGGAGGCTGTCCTGCATCGCCTGCTTGAGCGTTGCGCCTGAACGCAGCTTGTGAGTCATGTAGGCAGCGGCGACCTCGGTATCGTTTTCCGTCTGGAACTCCATCCCCTCGCGCTTCAGATTTTCCCGCAGGCGATTGTGATTGGAGAGCGAACCGTTGTGCACCAGGCACAAATCTGCACCGGTTGCAAAAGGATGAGAACCTGCCGTCGTGACAGCGCTTTCGGTTGCCATTCTCGTGTGACCGATCATGTGCGTGCCTTGCGCCGCATCCAGATCAAATTTTTGATAGACGTTGGCTGGCAAACCCACTTCCTTGAAGATTTCGATCACATGACCGGAACCCACCACGCGTAGGCCGGTGTGATTCTGCTTCAGCCATTTCACAACATCATCTTCCTTGGCGTTGGTTACGACGATGCAGTGATTGCCGATCTGTTCGGTCTTCACTGTCGCCTTAAGCGCCTTTGCAAGCGAAGTGCCCAACTTTTTCCAATTGAATTTGGGATCGTCGTGAGCGAGCGAAAATTTAATTTCAGCCTTCTTTACAGGATCGCGGTAAATCGCAACGCCCGCAGAGTCCGGTCCGCGCTTCGTCATCTCTATGATCATGGGTTTGAACATCTTTCCAAGCTTGGATTTGAGCTTGGGGTTCTTGAGATAGAGTCCGACAATTCCGCACATGGCTGTTTCCTCCGTGAGGGCATGATAGCAGCGCCGGTGCGGGCGTCAACTCAGAGGAACAATTATTTCACGCAGGGAATGAAGGCTATTATCAATCATCCCGTCGATAGCTGATGATCGACAGATAGCGGGCGGGAAGCTTCCGCATTTCCTCAGGACCATGAGGCGCTTCCGCATCAAAAAACAGCGCATCTCCAGGATGCATGTCAAACGTCTTGTCGCCGTGCCGATAGACTACATTTCCCTCAAGCATGAAAAGAAACTCCATCCCAGCATGCTGAAAGGTGGGAAACACGTCAGATTCGTGTCTCAGTGTGATCAGATATGGTTCGACCATCACCGGGCCGTGCGTTGTGTGGCCGAGAAGCTGATATTGATGCCCCGCTCGCGTTCCGCGACGTTCGATCGTAAGCCCCTGACCTGCCTTGACAAAAGTGGCGTCTCGAATTTCCTCATAAGATTTGAATAGGGCTGTAAATGGAACCTGCAAGGCTCGGCTGAGCGCCTGCAGGGTGCCCAGCGAAGGTGAAGTCGCGCCGTTTTCAATTTTCGAAAGCATGCCCGCAGAGAGTTGAGCGGCCTTGGCCAGATCGGAGATCGTAAGTCCTGCTTTTTCTCGGTACCTCCGGACCTCCTGGCCTATCGCCTGTTCGAGGTAACGATCATGCGCTGCCGGAGAATTGTGCGGATTTTGAAACTCCCCGACGGGTTCTGCTGCTTTTTTGCTCAATTTAACACCCTTAACACTCGTTAACCCGTCTTGACAAAGCAGCCCAGCGCATATTTCCTGTCATCAAATAAAGTTGCCTCGCAGAATAGTTCAAACGTGGGCAGGCCGGTCTGGCGAGGACATTAGCCGGGACTGCGGAGGAAGGGAAATGTCGGATCTCGATCAAAGAATCGAGTCCATGTACCGCTCTGACGTGCGAGCGGCGTGGATCCTCGTTGTTATGCTCTGGGTTGTCATTCTGTTTGTTCTAGTAATGTCCTGGCCATACATACCCAACGCCGGGGTTCGCATCGTATCGCTGGTCGCGGCGGCGGCCGTCCTCATCTTCAACACGGCCTCCATCACAGCGATGATCCGGCACTATGCTGAAGACAAGCACTTCATCTACGGTCTCGACATCAAGCACCTTGATGCTTCGAAGCAACAGAGGAGCTGAGGCCATGGCCAAATATACGCCTCCTGAACAACCCCGCATCCTCCAGCTTTTCGACGTTGCCTGCCTCATTCTGGCAATCTTTGCCGCCCTCTGGCTCCCTCTCAGGGCCGGTTGGGCGGGCGTGTCAAAGAGCATCGACAAAATCGATAATCCAACGTGGGAAGCGCTCAAGCAAACGCCTGCGCAAGTCGAACAATGGGTGAAGCTCGGATATCCTGATGCGGCCTCGGCGCATGACGTGATCCAAAATCACTACAACTATACCATCGACTGGACACAGCTGCTGATCATGGTCGTGGTCGTGGTTGGATATTTCCTGTTTCTCTTCAGGGCATCCGCGAAAGAATACCGCGATGTCATCGACGAGAAATTCGGCGGCAACAAGTGAGGGCAAAACAATGTGGATGAATTTTTCCTATCTTTGCTGGGCAGTCTCGGCGGTCCTCGTCTTGTGGATGGTCTATGACTGGTACAAGATCGACTCAACTTATTCGGAAGAAGCGCTGACATCATCCCGCGAAGGCGAGATTGAAGCCGCTTCCGAAAAGCACAAGATTTGAGGAGCTGAAGATGTCACAAGCGACAACTGCAGGCTCCGCACCACAAAAAATCTCGCTGTCACGCGTCCTCGGGCCGGCACAGGTCTGGGCCCTTGGCGTCGGCATCGTGCTGGTCGGCGAATATACCGGCTGGAATTTCTCCGCAGACAAGGGCGGCACGCTTGCTGCACTCATCGTCTGCTGGGTCATAGGACTTCTCTACACTTCGGTCGCCATGATCGACTCCGAGGTGACGTCGACAGTGGCCGCCGCAGGTGGCCAATATGCCCAGGCAAAACACATCATTGGCCCGCTGATGGCCTTTAATGTCGCACTCTATCTGGTCTTTGCCTACACCATGCTGGAAGTGTCAGACGCCATCCTGGTGGGCGATACGATCGTCGCCAAGGCGGCAACTGACGGGCTCACCCATAATGCCTTTCTCGCGGTGACAATCGTCGGTCTGGCGTGGCTCAACTACCGCGGCGTGCTGATGACACTCAATGTCAACTTTGTCATCACGGCGCTGGCCTATGTCGCCATTGTGATATTGTTCCTGAGTGTCATGCCCTGGTCACAGGGGACGGTGCTCAAACTTGGCGAAATGGTCACCCCTGACAATGCCCTGCCCTATGGCTGGCTCGGCGTTATCGCCGCGTTCCATTTCGGCATCTGGTATTATCTCGGTATCGAAGGCACGACACAGGCGGCGGAGGAAGTGCGTTCGCCCGCGCGCGCGTTGCCGCTCGGCACCATGTCCGGCATGATCACGCTGCTGATTGGTGCTGCTCTCACCTGGTATGTCTGCGCCAGCCTGATGCCATGGCAATATCTCGGGATCACATATTATCCGTTGTGGGATGCAGGCAAACTCACCGGCAGCCCATTGCTGGAAGAGATGATGTTCTTTGCGACTCTGCTGTCCGCCATTGCTTCAGCCAATGGCTGCATCAATGACGCCGCACGGGCCTGGTTCTCACTGGGCCGTGACCGGTATTTGCCAACCTGGTTTTCAGCCGTTCATCCCAAATATCGTACGCCATACAGATCGATTCTCTTCCTGCTTCCAATCGCCCTGGCGTTCGCCTTCATCTCAGACCTGAACCAGGCAATCACCTTCTCGATCCTGTCTGGCGTTCTCCAGTACACTTTCATGAGCATCAACATCATAATGTTCAGGAAAAAGTGGCCATTGGGGTCGATTCAGCGCGGATATACCCATCCGTTCCATCCGCTGCCTGCCATCGTGCTGTTCATTTTATGTGTGATCACCTACTTCGCCATATTCCTTGGCTATGGCGCACAGCTGACGGCGATGACGGTGTTCTACCTGATCGTTTCACTGTGGTTCCACTTCTACCGTTACAAATATGTACGGCGTGGTGACCAGTTCACGATGCCTTGGCCTAAACCCAAGGGTTATTAGACCTTGCTCCCTGGTCTGCGGCCCGTCCTTGTGGCGGGCCGATTTTTTTGACACGTTGAAGACATGGGTATGAGTGGGAATACAGTGCAACTGGGCACGGGGCTGCTTCTGGCCATTGCGCTTGTCGCGCTCTGGATACTGAACCTGCGTAAAGCGCGCATTGCCGAACGCGCAAAACCAGATCAGCTTTTCGCAGAAGTCATCCCGCTGCTGCAATCGCCCCACATGTCCCTGAGTGACAGCGCAGGTGTCTACAAGCTTGATGGTGAGTTTGAAGGGCGTGATTTCCAGTTCAAAGTGATTGCGGATAATCTGGCGCCCCGGAAATTGCCAAGCCTGTGGCTGATGGTGACAAGGCCAACCCAACTGCCAGTACGACACACTTTTGATCTGATGATGCGGCCGTCTGGGCCGACGACATTTTCCAACTTCGATTTTCTGCCACACAACCTGCCACTGCCCTCGCACGTTCCGCCCTATGCCGTCGTGCGCTCTGATGGCGAGCTGTCGCCTGTGGCCTGGGACAGTGTATCAAAGCTGCTGCATTGGTTTCAGGGATCGTCTGGGAAAGAGCTTCTGATCAACCCCAAGGGACTTCGCCTCGTTGTCCAATTGGCCGAGGCCGACCGTCTTCGCTACGGCGTGTTCCGTCAGACAGACTTCGGCGATCCCGTGATCAAGCGCGACACGGCAAGCCGGATATTGGAGGACCTCATCCGCTTGGAAAATGATTTGCGCGCAGACTTCAACATAAGCGAGATAGTCACATGACAGTCCCCGGCACGCCTCCCAATCCCCGACTAATCCTCGCGATTTCTCTGATCCCGGGTGCTGGCCATGTCGTGCTTGGCCTGGCCTCACGCGGACTCGTGTTTCTTTTTTTCATGATCATCCTGGGTTGGCTCAGCTCAAGACTTTTGCCGGAGAATTTCAGTTTCTTCAGTCGCCACGCGGGTGGCTTCCTTGTCTACGGATTTTCCATTCTGGATGCCTACAAGACCGCCAAGATCAGATCCGAAGTGAGCAATCGTTAGCTCTTGTCGAAACCCAAACCGACACAAAATAAAACCGTGCTCTAGCCGCAAAAAAATCCGCAATGGGCAATCCACCGCGGATTTTCATTTCTACCTGCGCGTCCGCTTACTTCAACGAAGCCTTGATCTTGTTCACGTCATCGACGCTCATTTCGCCGACCGTGGTCACTTCACCATCCTTCACCTTCCACAAACGGAAGGGACCGGTGATGTCGCCATACTGGTCGAACGAGATTGGGCCAATCACGCCTTCATAGCGGATGGGCTTGCCATCCTTGATCAGCTGCAGTGCCTTGGCAAACTCCTCCTTACCGGCATGGATGGGCGCGCCGTCAGCCGCAACCACTTGCGGAATTGCGGCCTTGATCGCCGCACGATCGGCCTTGCCAGCCTTGGCAATGGCCAAAGCCGCAATGGCGCCAGCGTCATAGGAACGGTCAGCGGCAGGCGCATCCGGCTTGATGCCGGAGAAAGCTTCGTAATTGGCATTGAAATATTTAGTTGAGTCAGTCTCATCGGTGCCCGAAGACGTGCCGTAAGCATCATTCAGATACTTCGCACCGACGGCCTTGATGAAATCGGTCGAGTTCATGCCGTCATTAAGCAGGAACTTGGCCGGGCCACCGCCCGAAATCCAGGCACGGGCGATTGTAGCGCCATCGACCGGATAGCTGATGAGATAAAGCGCATCAGGGCCGTCCTTCATCGCAGCACTGGCTTCCGAAGTATAGCTCGGCTGCTTTTCGTTATAGGGCGTCACTGACGTGATGGTGCCGCCCAGCTTCTTGTAGGCGGTCTCGAATTCCTTCTCGAGATTGACGCCAAAATCGTTGTTGACGTGAATAATGGCGATCTTTTTCAATCCCTGGTCGAGCGCATATTTCGCAGCCGCCGTACCCTGCAGCGCGTCCGATGTAATGGTGCGGAAGAACACGCCGTTCGTTTTGCCATCGCGGCCCAATGCCGTCAGCGTCGGCGAGGATGAGGCGGGTGAAATCTGCACCACGCCCGCCGGCGCCGTCACCGACGTCAACATCGGGATCGACATCGGCGAGATGATGCCGCCAATGATCAGCGGAACTTTCTTGATGTTCACCAGCTGCGTTGCCTGGTCAACCGCAACATTGCTTTGCGTCTGGCTGTCACGGGTATCGGTAACGATCTTGCAGCCATTGCCCAAGCCACCTGCGTCATTGAAATCGCGCAGCGCCATTTCCACCGATTTCGCACCTGCTGTGCCATAGGCGCCGGCCTCACCTGTCAACTCCAGCACCATGCCGATGGTGACATCACAATCGGCTGCATGTGCCAAGCCAGGTGCCACAGCAACAGCTGCAAACAATGCAATTGACGTTACAAACTTGTTCATCAGTCTCCCCTCTATTATTTTGAATGGGCAGCATGTACCCGCGCGACAATTTGCACAAGCATCTCAATGCTGTGCGGATTTCGCGCTGCCTTCGCTGTTGAGATTGTATTTCATGATCGAGCCGTGGCGTCCGGTCGTGTCGCGTTCCAGCGTGTAAACATCGCCTTCCAATTTTCGCGATTTGGCCAAAACCTCTGTCAGGGCACCGCGTTCCTCGGCAGAAAGCTGAATATCTGCGATCTTGAGGTTTCCAGCCAAATGCCAACGGTTGCGGGCACCGACGATCACGGCCGCCACGCCGGGTCGCTCCAGAATTGCCGCACTCGCTATAGTTGCGATATCGGCGTTATGTCGCCGGGCAATAGTGGTTAGCACAATGAGCAGCTCTTGGAACAAGTCCCAGCCGCCGAAATCATCGATGATCAGCTTGTATTTGACCAGCGAGCGGTTCTCCAGCGGCGGTTTGGGCTCAGGCGCACCCAACCACTTTTCCCCGAAGAAACCGCCAGCGACCGTGCCATAGCAAAAGACGGCAAGGCCCTGCTTATTGGCCTCGGCGATGAAAGTCTTTTCCGGCCGCCGGTCCAGAAGCGAGTATTGCACCTGCATTGATGACATTGGCACACCTGCCGCACGGATGGCACGGAAGCGTTCCGTGTCAAAATTTGTGCCGCCAATGCGGTGAATTTTGCCCGCCTTGCGCAATTCCTCCAGCCAGATTGCCGTCTGCAGCCAGTTCTCGATGCCGTAATCCCACCAGTGGAATTGCACCACATCGAGCCGTTCCATTTTCAGGCGCTTGAGCGACGTGTCGATGACGCCTTCCACATAGGTTTTGGAAATAGTAGCGAGCTTCGCCATGTCAGGCACGAATTTGGTGTGTACCCTGACACGCGCCAGGGCCTCAGCGCCGCGCAATTTGAGATATTCCTGCCGGAACCTGCCAATCAGTTCTTCGACGCCTGTATAAATGTCGGCACAGTCAAATGTAGTAATGCCGGCGTCCGCGAAAGCAACCATGTCGCCCACGGGATCATCGCTTGTCACCTTGCTGTGACTGTCAGACAGTTGCCAGCCCCCGCGGATGACGCGGGAAATTTCATAATCGGGCAACAGCTTGATCCGCTGCATCATTTGCCCTTTGTCAAAGGCATAGCCGTCGTTTCGCCATGGCGGAAGGTACGCAGACCTGTTCTCGTAATCCTCAGTCGTGTTGAACAATTAGGATCAGGGCAAGCAATCTCGGCATCAGTCGACATCCAGTCGTTTGGACTTGTCACTCGCTGTTTTGCCGCCAGCAAAGCCAGCACGGAACCCAGTGAATAGATGGAAATGCCCTGCCCTGGCGGCAGGTGCAGCATCTCGCCCCTCAATTCAAAATAGTCCCCACGCTTGGCACCACAATAGATTGGCCCGCCCGGAGGCGCGACGACCTCAACCTTCAGATCATAAAGCTCAAAACTGTCGTCCTTGCCCACTGCCATTACCTCTCTAACGCAAAAAACTACTTGCAACCACTTTGGCAAGTAAAGTCTAATCGCTTCATCAAGTGAACTTCATGGAGAGCGTGCCGGGGTGAGTGTGGCACCATTTTGCCGGTGCCGGATTTCAACTTAAATCGACCTGCGATCGTTGCCAAAGACCTCACCCTGAGCTTTGGCGGCATACATGCTGTCGACGGCATGTCGATCACATTGCAGAGAGGCGAATTGCTCGGCCTGATCGGCCCCAATGGTGCTGGCAAAACCACTTTATTCAACATGCTGGCGGGCAGTTTCGGACCTGATCTGGGTTCTATCCAGATCAACGGGATTGAAGCCGCATCACGCGATGCTTCCGCTCGCATCGGACTGGGACTCGGGCGCACTTTCCAGATTCCCAAGCCGTTTCCTGAAATGACCGTCCTGGAAAATGTGCTGACCGGTGCACAAGGGCAGGCTGGGGAGGGATTGCTCGCCAATTTTCTACAGCCGGGAAAAGTGGCCCGGCAAGAACGCGCCGCGGTGGACAGGGCTCGTGCCATCCTGGATTTCGTCACCCTCTCACATCTGGCGCGGGAGCCTGCACGGATCCTGTCCGGTGGCCAGCGCAAGCTCCTGGAGCTCGCCCGCATCCTGATGGCCGAGCCTTCCATCATCCTGCTTGATGAACCGGCAGCAGGCGTGAACCCGGCCCTTCTCGAATTCATCATGGGCCGCGTGCTCGAATTAAAATCCGCGGGAAAATCCATTTTGCTCATCGAACACAACATGGACATGGTCGCCCGACTGTGCAGCCGTGTTGTGGTCATGGCCCAGGGTAAATTCCTGACTGAAGGCACGCCGCAGGAAGTCTCGCGCAACACAGCCGTGGTCGATGCCTATCTGGGAGGCACTGCATGACAGGTGCCGTGCTTTCCACTGCCGGGCTTGTTGCCGGCTATGAACGCGACCTTCCTATCGTGCGCGGAATCGATTTCGCAGTGAAGAAAGGCGAACTGGTTGCCATCCTGGGACCGAATGGGGCCGGCAAATCCACCTTTGTCAAGGCCATAGCAGGAACTGTTCCGGCATTCGAAGGAACGGTCACGCTTGGCGGCAAAGACATCACTGCAACCCCTCTGCATGAGCGCATCCGCGAGGGCCTCGCCTTCGTACCGCAGACCGAAAACATCTTCGCCAGCCTCACAATTACTGAAAACCTCCAACTTGCCGCCGACATCCTGCCGCGCGAGGTGCGCTCCGGGCGGATCAGCAAGATCCATGCGACTTTTCCGGATCTGGCCAGCCGCACCAGACAGCGGGCCGGATCACTATCCGGAGGTCAGAGACAGATGCTGGCCGTGGCGCGCGCCTTGATGGTCGAGCCGCATGTCTTGATTCTTGATGAACCGTCCGCCGGCCTTTCTCCCAAAATTGTAGGTAGCGTCTTCAGCATGCTGCGCAACATCAACAGAAGCGGCGTCACCATCGTTCTGGTCGAGCAGAATGTGAAAGCGGCACTCGCCATTGCCGATCGTGGGGTTATCCTCGTTGAAGGTGCGATCCGCCACGAAGGTACGGGGCAGGAACTTGCAAGCGACACCGCGCTCGGCGCACTTTATCTAGGTACATCCCGGAACGAAGGAGCGCGGCCGTGATCGCGCAAACTGCTGGTCGATGGATTGATTTCCGGAAGCATGATCGGCCTCGGTGCCATTGGCATCACGCTCACCTACTCTATCCTGCGCTTTGCCAATTTCGCCCATGGCGACATGCTGAGCTGGGGGGCATATTTCGCACTCGCCGTGGCGGGAGCGCTCGGCAGCCTGCTTCCCGGACTGAACGACTCGATCGGCCCCTTCTCATTCGGCTGGTCACTGCCCATCGCTCTCATCGCGTCGATCATTCTGACGGCGCTGCTGGCGCTGTTGATTGACAAGCTGTTATTTGCACGGCTGCGCGCCCGTGGCGGTGTCACCATCATCCTTGTCATGGCGGGCTTTGGTGCTGCCCTCACAATCCGCAGCCTTTTGGAATTCTTTTTCACCTCAAGGCCGCGTTACTTCACTGAAGCACTGCAGATCGCGCAGCCGCTTTTTTCCGGCGCGCGGGCCACGCCAGACCAATTGCTGGGGCTAGCTCTTTCCGTAGTATTGGTCCTCGCGGTGCATCTCGTCCTCACGCGCACGGCGGCAGGCCGCGCCATGCGGGCGGTAAGCGAAAACCAGGCACTGGCGGGACTTGCGGGCATAGACGTTGCTCGCACCATCCGGTTGGTCTGGGTCTTTGGTGCGGGATTGGCAGCCGTTGCCGGGGTGATGGCCGGAGTGCTGGTGCAGATCCGTCCTTTCATGGGGCATGACCTGCTGCTCCCGCTTTTCGCCGCGGCCATTCTCGGTGGTATCGGCAGCGTGCCGGGTGCCATGCTGGCAGGGGTTATCGTAGGCCTTGCGGAAGCGTTCTGTGTGCAGTTCATTGGCGCGGAATGGCGCGCTGCTGTTTCGTTTGTGATCCTGGTGGCCATCCTGCTGCTGCGGCCACAGGGCCTATTCGGAAAGGCCGCGGCATGATTGAGCTTGTTTCCTACGGCGCCTTCTTCCTCACCCTCGCCCTGACCTACGCCGTAATGTGTCTCGGCCTTAATGTGCAATGGGGCCAGACCGGCCTTTTCAATGTAGGCATCGCGGGCTTTGTCGGAATTGGAGCTTACGTCTCTGCGCTGCTGACTACACCCTACGATCCTGCACGCTTTGGTGGATTTGATCTGCCTATCGCAGTCGGATGGGTCGCGGCGGCCTTCGCTTCTGCCACCGCCTCGGGCCTGTTGGGTGCGCTCACTTTGCGGCTGCGCGCAGATTATCTCGCGATTGCCACTTTCGGTTTTGCGGTTGTCGTGCAGCTCGCCGCTTTGAACCTGCAATCCGTTACGGGCGGCCCGTTCGGCATAGGATTTATCCCTCGGCCTTTCTCATCCTTGGCCGCAAATCCACTGGAATTCGGACTTGCCAATGTCGCGCTCACAGCTGGCGTCACACTTGCCGTTTATACAGCACTGGAGCATCTCATGCGCAGCCCATGGGGTCGCGTGCTGCGCGCCATCCGCGAGAATGAAGAGGCGGCCATGGCATTAGGCAAGAAATCTGTCTATTTCCGCCTTCAGGCCTTCGCCGTTGGCGGTGCCATCATGGGCCTCGCCGGCGCAATGCAGGGTCATTTCATCGGCTTCATTTCACCTGAAAATTATGTACCCATGCTCACCTTCCAGGTCTGGGCCATGCTGATTGTCGGTGGTTCAGGCAACAATCGCGGCGCCATTCTGGGCGCTGTTTTGGTGTGGGCGATTTGGGCAGCCTCGGGTGCCGCTATTTCTGCCTTTGTTCCTCCTGACCAGCAGGCGCGCGCCGCAGCCTTGAAGATCGTGATGATCGGTGTTGCAATCTGCGCCGTTCTGCTCTCGCGCCCGCGTGGCATTCTGGGCGAATTGCGTACCATCTCGCGCCATATCGAAAAGGCCAACCCATGACGGAAAATGAACCTACCCTGCCTCGCAGCGCACTTTTGGGCGGGCTTTCCATTCCGCGCATTGTGTGCGGGCTCTGGCAGGTGGCGGACATTGAGCGCAACGGCACCGTCATTGATCCGGAGCAAGGTGCTGATGCGCTGCAGGCCTATGCCCGCGCCGGATTTACGGCCTTCGACATGGCCGACCACTATGGCACGGCGGAATTGATCGCTGGCGCACTATTGCGCCGCTATCCAGCGAATGAAAAACCACTTGCCTGCACCAAGTGGTGTCCCGCGCCGGGGCCGATGACGGCTGATGTGGTGCGGGCTGGGGTGCAAGCACGCCTCGACAGACTTGGTGTCAAAAAAGTCGATCTCCTGCAATTTCACTGGTGGACATTTGAACATCCGGCCTGGCTCGACGCGCTGCATGAGATGAAAAAACTGCAGAATGAAGGATTGATTGGTGCCATCGGTGTCACGAATTTCGATGCCGCACATTTGGCGCTGGCTCTGGCCGATGGCATTCCGGTTGTGTCCAACCAGGTTTCGTTTTCGGTCCTTGACCGGCGCGCGTGCGGACCACTTGCAGCGCTTTGTGCTACAAGCGGTGTCAAACTTCTCGCTTATGGAACTTTGAACGGCGGCTTTCTGTCAGAGAAATGGTTGGAGCAGCCCGAACCACACAACATCGGGGACTGGAGCAAATCCAAATACAAGCGCTTCATCGATGCCGCTGGTGGTTGGGCCATCTATCAGGAGCTGCTGGCGACGCTGTCAAGGATTGCCAAACGCGTGAATGTCTCGATTGCCAATGTCGCCACGCGCTGGGCGTTGGAGCAGCCTGCTGTTGCCGCCATCATCATTGGTGCGCGCATCGGTGAAGCAGATCATCACGAAAACAACGCCCGTGTATTTGAATTTGCCTTGACCAAAGACGACTATACAGCGCTTGAGGCGGTATTTGCCCGGATAGAACCCATTCCTGGCGACTGTGGAGATGAATACCGCAAGCCGCCTTTTCTCACGGCTTCGGGTGATCTCAGCCATCACCTCAGTGCCATCCCCCCCGCCTATCCCGCCATACCCACGCCTCATCGCACGGGCTTGCGGATATCATCAGGCAGCAAATGGGAACCTATTGCCGGTTACTGCCGCGCCATGCGGGTGAAAGACACAATCTATGTCTCCGGCACCACAGCCACACACAGCGACGGGCGTTGCATCGCGCCAGGTGATGCTGCCGCGCAGGCCACATACATTCTCGACAAGATTACCGGAGCAATCACCGCGGCGGGAGGTAAGATTGAAGATGTTGTGCGGACGCGCGTTTACTTGCGCGAGGAGGCGTCTTGTGAAGCAGTATCCCTGGCGCATGGCCGGGTGTTCAGCCGCATCATGCCAGCAAATACATTGATCGTCGCAGGTGGTCTGATCGGTGACTACGAAGTCGAGATCGAAGCGGACGCGGTCGTGGATTAGACAATTGGCGGCAAACCCCAAAGCCTAGTGGCGTTAGAATTATAGATTTTTTGCAGAACTGGTTTGTCGAGGTGCAGGCCGTAGATCTGCCAGCGGCCCTGTGTCGACGGCCCGTGCGGATTGTAGTCGAAGTACTCGTCATCCGTTTCGAGGAAGCGCCAGTAGGTGCGGTACATGTCGAGATCAGGGCCGGCGTCGATGCCGAAGAGCACGCGGTCTTGGTGTTTTGTCAGGAACCGGCGCGCCGCATAGGGCTGGCGGCCAAGTTCTGAAATGCGAGCGCTGAAATCGATCCAGAGATTGGGGCAATCATCCATCAGTGCATCGACCCACGGCAGGTTTTCGGCATAGCAGGCGACATGCGCGCCGATGAAAGTCGTGTTCGGGTGCCGGCGCACAAGCCGAGCAAAGGCGTCCATGATGGTCATGAAGGGCGGGAATTTGGGTGAAGGAAAATGCCAATCGGGGTGCGCATGGAGTTCGTCCCACCGTTCATTCGCCGCATCCAGCGGATAAAAAAAAGCGACGGGATCGGCCACATGGATGAGTACGGGCACCCCTAGTTCGCCAGCGGTTTCCCAAAGCGGAACGAGCACGTTCGTCATCAACGGCAACAAGCTTGCCTTCTTCGTCCTTCACATGCAGGCCGAAATCTTTCCAGATTTTCAGGCCCTGCGCTCCTCGAGCCACCTGGGCGCGGAAACGCCTGGCCGATTGTTCACCGAAGCTCGCGCCATCGGCGGCCCAGTTCTTCCAGCCCGGTGTGCCGAAGATGATGAAACGGTCGGGATGCGGCTCCTTGAATTTCTTCAACCGCGCATCGAAAATATGCTCCCCCCAGCCGCCATCGAGATCAACATAGATGCGCACATTTGCCTCATCCATGCGGGCGATCAGCGCTTCGACCGGCTTTTCACTCCAGTGCCCGCCGAATTCGCCAAGATGGTTGTGCGCGTCAATGACGGAAAAGGCCGGCCGCTCGATTGCGGTTTCCTTGCGCACCAGTCTGGGAACCGGCCGAAAGGTTGAAAGCGGAATGTCATTTGGTAAAGTCATGGAGTGGAACTTGACTCATTCTTGGCCTCGCGACAACATCGCTGGTCTGACAACCAGACCGGTGGACAGAGTGGCGTTAAAGCATAAGCAAATTCCGAGTGAAGTTGGGCTGCCCAAGCGGGTCACGCGGAAAACCCTGGATTCCGCCATTCTGGATTTCCTTGCTACCTTTGTGGATGAACACGGTATCAAGCCGGGCGACAGGCTTCCCAGCGAACGCGTGCTCGGCGAATCTCTCGGTGTCGGCCGTTCCAGTGTGCGCGAGGCGCTGAAGCGCTGGGAAACCCTTGGCATCATCAAATTGCAGCAGGGCCGTGGCGCATTCCTGAAAGTGGCGGTGAGCCCCAATCTCCTGCATGTGCCGCTGCTGCTGGCGCGCCCCAACAAGGTGCGTGACCTGTTGCAAATCCTGCAGGTGCGCCGCGCCCTCGAAGGCGAGGCGGCCGCCGTCTGCGCCGTGTCTGCTTCATCTGAAGCAGTAGCCGGCATTGGCGCCGCCCTGCTCCGCCTTGAGGCTAGCCATGCGGCAGGCAACGGCTCCGAAGCTGACTGGGAATTCCACCAGTCGATCTATAACGCCACCGGCAATCCATTCTTTCCGCAGATCATCCAGTCGATGCGCGATCTCTTGCATCAGCTGTGGGAAAACGCGCTCGGCCTGCAGGATTTTGCGGAGACGTCCTATCCGTTCCACCGCAGCATGTATGAGGCGATCGCGCGGCGCAATGCTGCGGACGCCCGAGCCGAAGCGTGGAAACTGATTGATTCCGTTGAAAACGAAATCCGTGAGGCCTTCCCTGATGATGCATGATCCCGCCTTGGCAGCGGCTGCCATTGCCGAGGCTTCGCTCATCGTCTGCGATGATGCCGAGCATGTGAACAATCCCGTGGTGGGACCGATCTACCAGTCGTCACTCTTCACCTTCGACAATTTCGCCCAAATGCAGGATACCTTTGCCGGCAACGGCAACGCCTACATCTACTCGCGCGGAAACAATCCCACGGCCCACGACTTCGAGCGGCGCATCGCAGCGTTGGAAGGCGCTGAAGCCGCGCGCGGTTTTGCCAGTGGCATGGCAGCAATCAGCGCGACAGTGCTTTCCATTGTGGAATCCGGTGACAGGATCGTGGCGGTGCGCCATCTTTATGGCGATGCCTACCGCTTCTTCGAAAAACTTCTGCCGCGCATGGGCGTGAAGGTCGACTATGTCGATGGCAGCGATGCCGAGGCCATTGAAGCGGCACTTCCCGGCGCGAAGCTGCTTTATCTCGAAAGCCCGACCTCAATGGTGTTCGAGCTGCAGGAACTACCGCGCATTGCCAAAGCGGCGAAGGCGCACGGCATTGTCACTCTCATGGATAACAGCTGGGCAACCCCGGTGTTCCAGAAGCCGATCAAGCATGGCGTGGATCTCGTGGTGCACTCCGCCTCCAAATATATAGGCGGCCACAGCGATGTGGTGGCCGGAGTTGTGGCGGGGCCGGCCAAGCTCATCGCGAAGATCAATGAGCTGACCCACCCATTCATGGGGGCCAAGCTCGCACCGGTTGAAGCTTTTCTGCTGACGCGGGGGTTACGCACCCTGCCCCTGCGCATCCGCCGTCACATGGACAGTGCTTTGATGATTTCAGATCGTCTAAAGCAGCACAAGCATGTTTTGAAAGTGCATCATCCGGTCTATTCCAACCATCCCGGGCGCGCAACGTTGACCGGCTTCACTGGTCTTTTCACTTTCGAAGTCGATGGGCGCGTGGATGTGCCGAAATTTTCCGACGCGCTGCGCTATTTCCGCATGGGTGTAAGCTGGGGCGGACACGAGAGTCTTGTCGTTCCGGTTGCGGCGTCGCTTGCGCAGACGCCGGGTATCAATTCATTCGAGCGTTTTGGCGTTTCGCCCCACGCAATCCGAATTCATGTCGGACTTGAGGATCCTGAAATCCTCTGGTCTGATCTGGAGCAGGCGTTTCAAAAAAGTGTCAAAACATAGGGAGGATATGACGTGAAGACATTATTCAAAGCCGTTTTACTGGCAGGCACATTGGCGCTCGGAACGGCGTCGGCCTGGGCGGAAACCACGATCAAGCTGGTCGAAGTGATCACCAGCCCGGACCGCACCAAGTTCTTGCAAAGCCAGCTTGATGAATTCCAGAAGGCCAATCCGGACATCAAGGTGGAAATCACCTCGCTGCCTTGGAGTGAAGCCTTTGAAAAATTCCTCTCGATGGTCCAGGCCGGCCAGGTTCCTGACATGGTGGAAATGCCGGAACGCTGGATGGGCCTTTATGCCAACAATGGCCAGCTCGAAGACCTCGGTCCCTACATGAAGGATTGGGATGAAGCCAAGACGCTCGGTGACCGCGCCAAGGAGCTCGGCTCAACCGTCAAAAACACCCAATATGTCATCCCCTATGGCTACTATGTGAACGCCATGTTCTGGAACAAGAAACTGTTCAAGGATGCCGGTCTCTCCGGGCCGCCGGCCACCATGGATGACTTCTACAATGACGCCAAGACGATCTCGGAAAAGCTGCCGGGCAAATATGGCTACTGCCTGCGCGGTGGAGCTGGCGCCTTCGGCTCCATCCAGCAGTTTATGGACAACATGGACGGCAAGCCCGGCTACTTCAACGCCGATGGCACTTCGATCTTCAATGAAGAGGGTTCGGTCAAGGGTCTGCAGATGCTGGCCGATATCTATCAGAAGGGTTATGCGCCGAAGGATTCGGTGAGCTGGGGCTTCAACGAACTCGTAACCGGCTTTTATACCGGCACCTGTGCCATGTTGAACCAGGACCCAGACGCGCTGATCGGCATTGCTGATAAAATGAGCGCCGATGATTTCGCCGTGGCGCCGTGGCCAGTAGGCCCCTCCGGCAAGGCCTTCCCCGCGCTCGGCTATGCCGGTTGGGCGATGATGTCGGGCAGCCAGCACAAGGCGGAAACTTGGAAGGTGATGTCCTTCCTGCTCGACAACAAGCAGAATCTTGGTTGGTCGAAGACGGTAGGCACGCTGCCCATCCACAATGGTGCCGACCAGGATGAACACTTCAAGACCGAGCAATTGCAGGCTGGTTCACCCAGTTGAACGATGCGGCCAAATATGTGTTCGTGACCCCGCCGACCTATCTCGAAAATCTCGGTGTATTCTACGACAGTCAGGTGCCGAAGAACTTCCAGGCCGTGCTGCTTGGCCAGAAGACCGCCAAGGAAGTGGCTGACGATTGGGCCAAATACCTGACCGATGAGCAGCAGAAATACATGGCTGCCCACAAGTAACTGAAGTGTGGGGGCGGTATGGACATATCGCCCCCTTCTTCTAACTTAGCTTGATGGCAGAAAAAGATCAGGTGCACGGAGGGATACGGCTTCGGCACTGGCAGCTGGTCGCCGAACCTTGGCTCTATCTCAGCCCCGCCCTCATTTGCATCGTCACGGTGCTTCTGGTGCCGCTGGTCATCGGCATATCCTATTCTTTCTGGAAATTCTCCGCGTTCAAATCGCAGTTTGCAGGTCTCGACCAGTACCGCACCATGGTGGCCGATCCTGTCTTGCATGAGGCGCTGATCAACACAGCCTGGTGGACCATTGGCAGTCTGTTCTTCCAATTCTTTCTGGGTCTCGGCCTTGCGCTTTTGCTCAACCGGGATTTTTTTGGGCGACGCCTGGTCCAGGCATTGGTGTTTCTGCCTTGGGCTGTGCCAACGTTTCTTACCGGTCTCACCTGGAGCTGGCTATTCAACCCGCTAATCGGGCCACTGCCGCACATCTTTTACGCATTGGGCATCCAGAGTCAGCCGGTCACCATCCTCGCCAGCCCGTCAACTGCCATGTGGGGACCCATCATCGCCAATATCTGGTACGGCATTCCCTTCTTCGCGATTACACTGCTCGCCGCGCGCAAATCCATTCCTTCTGAAATTTATGAAGCGGCTTCAATCGACGGGGCCTCAGCCTGGCAGCAGTTTTCAAAAGTGACTATGCCGTTTCTCGCTCCAACCATTGCAATCACTGTCATGCTGCGTACGGTATGGATCGCGACTTTTGCGGACCTCATATATGTAATGACACAAGGGGGGCCCGCAGGTTCCACCAACACGATCGCGACTTACATCTACGTCTCGGCCTTCAAGGCTTTGGACAAGGGCTACGCTTCGGCGATTGCCGTGCTGTTGCTTTTTCTCCTCATCATTTATTCGCTTATCGTGATCCAGATGCGGCGCAGCCTGCTGAAAGACTATTAAAATGGTGGGCCGCAGTAAAACCGAGCGCTTTTTCATTACCCTCGGACTGTACGCAGCGGTGGCAGGCTATGTGATTTTTGCCGTGTTTCCGATCTTCTGGACGATCAAAATTTCGGTGACGCCGACCAAACTTCTCTATTCCGAAGGCATCCGGATCTGGCCCAGTGCCATGACATTCGACAATTACGTGAAGGTGTTGAGCACTTCAGACTTCCCCCGCTACTTCATCAACAGCCTGATCGTTTCGATCAGCACTTCACTGATCGTAACGGCGATTGCTGCGCTGGCGGGTTATGCGCTGTCGCGTTTCCAATTCCGCGGTAAAGCCATCGTAAGCCTGCTCCTTCTCCTCACACAGACTTTCCCGCTGGTGATGGTAATTCCGCCGATTTTCCGCATCATGGGAGCAATCGGCCTGACCGATAATCTCTATGGACTTATCGTCATCTATACGGCGTTCAACATTGCCTTCGCGACATTTCTCATGCAGTCTTTCTTTGACGGCGTGCCCAGGGAACTTGAGGAAGCTGCCATGATTGACGGCTGTTCGCGTTCACTGGCGCTACGCCGTATTGTGCTGCCGCTTACCCTGCCAGGCATGGGCGCCACGGTCTCTTTCGTCTTCACGGCGGCGTGGAGCGAACTGCTTTTCGCACTGATGCTGATCAACAGCGAAAACCAGAAGACGTTTTCAGTGGGACTTCTCACCTTCATCGGCAAATTCGCGGTGGATTGGGGGCAGATGATGGCGGCGTCTGTCCTTGCCCTCATCCCGGTCTGTATCTTCTTCGCGTTTCTGCAGCGCTATCTGGTGACCGGTCTCACGGCTGGCGCCGTAAAGGGATAGGACATGGCCTCAGTAACCCTGAACAACATCAGCAAGGATTTCGGCGCCGTGAAGGTGCTCTCGGGCATCAATCTCGAAATCGCCGATGGCGAATTCGTGGTGCTGGTCGGGCCTTCAGGCTGTGGCAAGTCAACGCTGCTGCGTTCAATCGCCGGGCTGGAGGAGGTCACTGGCGGCGACATCATCATCGGCGACAGGCGTGTCAACGACGTCGTCCCGCGCGACCGGGACATCGCCATGGTTTTCCAGTCCTATGCGCTCTATCCGCACATGAATGTCGAGAGCAATATGAGCTTCAGCCTGAAGCTGCGCAAAGAATCGGAAGACAAGATTGGCACCAGGGTGCAATCGGCCTCCAGCACGTTAGGGCTTGGCACATTGCTGAGGCGCTTGCCAAAGCAACTGTCCGGTGGTCAACGTCAACGCGTCGCCATGGGCCGCGCTATTGTCCGTGATCCAAAAGTCTTTTTGTTTGACGAGCCCCTCTCAAATCTGGATGCCAAGCTGCGCGCCCAGATGCGCACTGAAATCAAGGCGTTGCACCAGAAACTTGGCACGACCTCGATCTATGTGACACATGACCAGATCGAGGCCATGACCATGGCTAACCGAATTGTGGTGTTGAACGAGGGCATCATCCAGCAGGTGGGTGCGCCTCTCGAACTCTATGACAAGCCAGCCAATACCTTCGTGGCTGGTTTCATTGGCTCGCCAACGATGAACTTCCTCAATGGCATTGCTGCAGTTGGTGGTGAAGTCAGGCTGACAGACGGCGGCATGATTGCAACTGGCGCCAAATCCATGCGGGCGGGCCAGGAGGTTACGCTCGGGGTGCGGCCAGAACACCTGCAGCTATCGGATGAAGGTGTTCCCGGCGAAGTACTGGTGGTCGAGCCACTCGGCATGACGACACAGGTTGCGATCACGGCAATGGATCAAGTGCTTACTCTGATGGTCATGGAACGCACGAACCTGAAGCCGGGTGAGAAGATCCATCTTTCTGCCGAGCCAACTCGTGTGCACGTTTTCGATAGACAGAGGGGCCGTCGCTTAAACTAAGCTATTTGCCAGAGCCGGCAAGCAAACCCGAGATCAAATACCTGTTGAGAAAGATGACAAGCAGGCAGGGTACAAAGATCGCGACGGTTCCCGAGGCCATGATGAGGCCATAGTCGATGAAGTTTTTGCCGGCAAATTCCGGGATCATCACGGTGAGCGGCTTGGTTGCCTTGGGTGAAAAGATCAGTGGCACCAGATATTGTCCCCATGCGCCGAGAAAGGTGAGAATCGCTGCAGCGGTCAGGCCCGGAGCCGCAACCGGCACAATGATCTCGCGCAGGATGGTCAGGTGGCTGGCACCATCCATGCGCGCCGCCTCTTCCAGCGAGCGCGGCAGCGCGTCAAGCACGCCCTTGAGCAGCCACAAGCATAGCGGAAGATAGGCCGACACATAGATCAGCGTAATTCCGACATAGGCATCGATCTGATGGGTGGCAACCATGATACGGAACAGCGGGATCAAAACCGCGTAGCCAGGAATGGCGAGCGTGGCGACCACCGCGTAGAAGATGACTTGCCGGCCCGGAAACTCGATGCGCGTGAAAGCGTAGGCGCCGAGCAGCGAGAATAGACACACAGAGAACCGTAGCGCCGAGCGATGTGACGATGCTGTTGAACAATGCGAGCTTGAACTGGTTGGCGGTGTTCACGCCGCCAATGGTTTGCTGGGCAAACCCGAGCAACCTTTCGAAGTGATTGAGGGTGAACGTGGTGGGATAGAAGTGGATGGGCCGCGTGTTGAAATCCGTCGTTGGCGTGAGCGAGCTGGCCAGCGTCCAGTAGATCGGTACCAACGACCACAGCAGTAGCAAAGTCACCCCAGCCCAAACGACGACGCGATGACGGAGTGGTGTGTCCATCAGTCGAGCCTCGTGCTCTTCTGAACGCGCAACACATAGCCGAGGGAGACCAGCAGGGCGATGAGTGTCACCATCAGCGACAGCGCCATGCCATAGGAGAAATGGAATTTGCGGAACGCCTCGAGATAGATCTGGATCAAGATCGGCCGCGTCTCGAGTGTATTTCGTGCCAGGACTATGGCTTCGTCGAACAGGTTGAAAGCGTTGACGGTGGCATTGGTCATGGCGACCGCGATGGCGCCGCGGATCAGCGGCAAGGTGATGGTGCAGAACATGTTGAAACGCGTGGCGCCGTCCATGCGGGCGGCCTCGTAAAGTTCCGAGGGGATTGCCTGCATCGCCGCCAGCACGATGACGATGGTGAGCGGCATCATGCGCCAGACATGCACCACCGTAATCAGCAACATCGCGTAGGTGCTGTTGTTGAACCAAACGTAGTTCTCATAGTCCAGCCCCAACGCCATGAGCACGCCGTTCAGCAGCCCCGGTCCCGGCGCATAAATCCATTGCCAAATGACGGCACTCACCACCGCAGGCAGGGCCCACGGCAAAACCACAGCTGCCAGCACCCACTGTCGTCCGCGCTTCACCTGGTTGATCAATGCAGCCGCTAGGACGCCGAAGACAGTCTCGAAAACCACCGCTATGACGACATATTCAAACGTATTCAGCCAGGCCCTGCCCGCCTCGGCGTCGCTGAACATACGGGTGTAGTTGGCAAGGCCCACGAAGGGCGCCCCCGGCTGCATCGGGTCGACGCGGTGCAGACTGTCCCAGAAAGTGACGGCCAGCGGATAGAAGACCAGCCCCACCATTGTCAGCAGTATGGGCAGGATCAGGAGAAAGCCAAACAGGGCGTTGGAGAGTGATCCAGCGCCCTGTTTCAGCTGCACAGGAGGAAGTTGTGCAGTCTCAGCCGTCACTGTTTCTTGGCTTCAGCCACTGCATCGCCGATGCGCTTCATCGCATCGTCGATGGAGATTTCGCCCTTGGCCACGCTGTTGATCGCGGTGTTTACGGCGAGCGAGAATTGCGGATACCAGGTGGGCGCGCCGGCGGGAACAGTGGCTCGACAGTCGGCGCCTGTTCGACCAGCGCTTCACCGCTGATCAGCTTTCCATCCTTCTGGAGGTCGGCCAGCGCCGAGGTGCGGGTGGGCAAGACGCCGTTGGAATAGTTGTGGATCTGGAACTCCTTCGAGGTCATCCACTTCACGAATTCCTTGGCGGCATCCTGATTTGTGGACGATTTCGGAATGCCGAGGCCTTCAAGCAGGCCGAAGCTGCGGGTCTTGCCGCTGGCGGTCGCAACCGGAATGGCCGCCACCTGGCCCGCGACATCCGACTGCTTGGGATCGGAATACTGGCCGAGGCGGCCCGGCTCGCCGCAGATCATGATCGAGGTCAGACCCTTGGCGAACATCGTGTCATTGATGTCGCTGTCCTTGAGGCCGGTCGATGCCGGATCGACCAGACCATCCTTCAACAGCTGAATTTCGAAGGCCATGGCCTTGTAGCCGGCGGAATCCTTGCCGGTGAAGAGCGGCTTCATGTCCTTGTCGAAGAGGTCGCCGCCGAAAGCCTTGGTAAGCAGATACCAGCTGGTGGAAGCACCTTCGGTTGCCGAGAGCGGCAGGCCGATAGGGTATTTCACGATGCCCTTGGCCTTGATGGCCTTGGCCGCGGCCACCAGCTCATCGAGCGTCTTGGGCATGGTCTTCACGCCAGCATCATCGAACTGCTTCTTGTTGACCAGCATGACGCGGAAGTCGTTGGTGTAAGGCACGGCGAGAAGCTGGCCGTTGATGTTGAAGAGCGCCGAGCCCTTGATATCTTCCTGCGTGTCCTTGCTCACCACATCATTGAGCGGCACATACCAGCCGGCGGCAGCGAACTGTCCGGTCCATGACCAGTCGAATTCGGTGACGTCGGCAGGCGCTGTGCCGGCAAGAAGCGCTGTTGAAACCTTGGTCGACACGTCATCCCAGCTGGCGGTCTGGAGATCGAGCTTGATGCCGGTAGCTTTCTCGAAGTCGGCGGCCATGTTGGCATCTTGCGGCGAAGGCAGCAGCACGGTGATCGACTGGCCCGCGAAGGGTTTGGCGTCATCAGCGAGGGCGGCGTGACTAGCGCTCGTGAGCAGCAGTGCCGTTAAAGCCAAGGTTGTACGGAATGTCTGAAACGTCATTTCTCTCTCCATTGCACCACTTGTTTTTATATCCGTCCGGCGCCGATACTCCCTATGCCGGGCAGTATGGACCTGAAGGCTAGGACTGGAAAACGAGATTTTCTTTCCGCTTTGGTGTGATCTTTTCTGATTTTTGAGTCTTGACTTGACGCTAAAGACGCGCTGCCAGAAAGTCAGGTACCATGAACAAGACAATGACTGCTGCTGAGGCAGAAGGCTTTTTTGAGTTTGAAAAGGTCGGCCGCACTATTGATGCGCTAGAAACACCGGTGCCGATCATTGACTTTGATGTAATGCTCGCCAATCTCATTCGCTGGCAACAACATTGCGACGAAATCGGCATCGCCAACTGGCCACACATCAAGACGCATAAGCTCGTTCCTGTCGCAAGATTGCAGGTGGCGCTTGGTGCCAAGGGTCTTGCCGTGCAGAAGCTGGGTGAAGCTGAAGTGATGGCGGCTGCGGGGCTAAAGGACCAGCTGCTCACTTTCAACATCCTTGGCGAAAACAAGATTGCGCGGCTGGCACAGCTGATGCGCCACACCAACATCGCTGTTGTGGCAGATAACATCGACATGCTGGAGGGCCTCGCTGGAGCAGGAAAGCGCTCAGGCCGCAAACTTGAGGTGCTGGTCGAATGCGATACCGGCATGGGGCGCAATGGGGTACAGACACCACAGGCTGCTTTAGAACTGGCTCAAGCGATAGAAAAGAATCCGCATCTTTCATTCGGTGGCTTGATGACCTATCCGCCTGCCTTCAAGCGCGAGAGTGCTGGAACATGGTTGATGGATGCAAGGGCCGCACTGGAAAAGTCGGGCCTGCTGGTCAAGCGCGTGAGCTCAGGCGGCACGCCCGATATGTGGAAGAAGGAAGGCCTCGACGCCGTCACCGAATACCGTGCGGGGACTTACGTTTACAATGACCGTGCCATCGTGCGCGCCGGCGCCGCCGGCTGGAAAGATTGTGCAGAAACCGTGCTGGTCACGGTGGTCAGCACGCCCACGCCGGAGCGCGCTTTGATCGATGCCGGCTCAAAGGCACTCACCAGCGATCTGCTTGGCCTTGAAGGTTATGGCATGGCGCGCGACTTGAATGACGCGCTCGTCTATGCCGTGAATGAAGAACATGGCTATCTTAATGTCAGCGAGATGCAGCACAAACCCAAGGTGGGCGATCGTGTGAAGATCACGATGAACCACACCTGTCCGGTGAATAATCTATTCGACAAGGTTGTCTTCGTGCGCGGAGATCAGGTGCTCGGCGCCGTGCCCGTCGATGCGAGAGGCAAAGTGCAGTGACACCGGAAAAGCGGCTGGAGAAGCTTGGGCTCACACTACCTAAACCGATCACGCCGGTGGCCAATTATGTGCCGTTTCGTTTGGCTGGCAACCTGCTCTACATTTCGGGCCAAGGGCCAAAACAGGCCGATGGTACCTACAGTGTGGGTCGCCTTGGCCTTACCGCTGATGTGGCGAAGGGCTATGCTGATGCGCGCACGACCGGCCTGCAGTTGCTCTCCACTGCGAAGCTCGCCCTGGGTGAACTTTCACGCATTGAGGCGGTCATCAAGCTTCTGGGCATGGTGAATGCTGAGCCGGACTTTACCGATCATCCAAAGGTGATCAACGGATGTTCTGATCTTCTGGTTGAAGTTCTGGGTGAAGATGTGGGCCGCCATGCACGCTCCGCTGTCGGCATGGGCTCACTTCCCAACCGGATGACGGTGGAGATCGAAGCCATTTTCCTGATCAAGACCTGAAACGGCGGCGATAGTCTTTCGGCGTGCAGCCGACCTGGCGCTGGAAAGCGTCATAAAATCGCGTGAGCGATCCATGTCCACTTTCATAAGCCACTTCAATGATCGCCATATCAGTATCCGCCAGAAGTTTTAGCGCGTGATTGAGACGGCGTTTGCGAAGATACTGCGCGATGGATTGGCCGAGCACCTTGCGGAACGTTGCTGTCGCGTTGGTCGGATGCAATCCGCTGATCGCCGCCACATCTGATACATCGATGGTTTTGGCAAATTCGGTGTTGATGAAACTCGTCATCGCCTGTACCCGGGCAATGGTACGCCTGTCAGCAATGAGCGCGAATTCGCGTCGTGGTATGGTTGTCATTCGCGGGCTTCACTTCATCGGCGCGGCATTGTGAGAGCGCCAGACGCCGCACGCGCAGGCGCACTTCGTCGCGCAGGATCTCTGCCGTCTGGTCATCGGCCGTGTCCCAGGCATTGGCCCAGCGTGACATCATGATGGGATCTGATGCGTCGAGTTGCGTGGCGGTGAGAACGTGGCCTGCCAGCAAATCATCACGAAATGAACTTGAGAGAACCAGCGACAGAAAATCCGCGAATGGCACATAGGCGCAGACAAGTTCGGTATTGTCGATTGCCGAAATCACCTGATGCGGCACGGCGGCCCAGAAGCAATAAATGCCGCCCTCGTGAAGCGTCACCTGCTTGCCATTGATCAGATAGGTCATGCCGCCCTTCACGATCATGTTGAGTTCAACATGATCGTGCCAGTGCGCCTCAGGCATGGGCTCGACGATATGGGTTTCCGCCAGGAAAGCATGCGGATCGAGGAAGCGGTTGCCAGTTTCGCGCGGATCGAGCAGGCGCATGAGATGATCACAACACACTCAAAATCCGGAATCAACACCGTCTTTTCAGAAAGAATGTCCGGGAATTCAGTGGCAGAAATGTTTCATGACGAAAATCTGTCTGATTGGTGCGGGCAGCACCGTTTTCGCGCGAAACATCCTGTCCGATGTGCTGAGCAATCCGGAGCTGGCGCAGAGCGAGATCTCACTCTTTGATGTGGATGCCACACGGCTTTCGACTTCGGAGATCATGACCCGGCGCATCTGCAAGACGCTGGGCATCGAAAGGCAAGCCAAGCTCTTGGCTACCACCGACCGCGATGAAGCACTGAAGGGTGCGGACTTCGTGATCCTGATGTTCCAAATCGGCGGCTACAAGCCTGCAACGATCATCGACTTTGACGTGCCAAAAAAATTCGGGCTGCGCCAGACGATTGCCGATACGTTGGGCATCGGCGGCATCTTTCGCGCACTCCGAACCATCCCTGTGGTCCTTGGCATCGCCCAGGACATGAAGCGACTTTGCCCTACGGCATTGATGATGAATTACGTGAACCCAATGGCCATGCTGTCCTGGGCGATGGCGGAAGCCTATCCTGAGATCCGCTACGTTGGTCTATGTCATTCGGTGCAGGACACGTCACAGTTTCTGGCCAAGACGCTTGGTGAGGATATCAAGGATATCGATTTCACCTGCGCGGGCCTTAATCATGTGGCCTTCTTCCTGAAATTCGAGAAGCGCTATCCTGATGGACGGCGCGAAGATCTCTATCCCAAGCTGCGACGGCTGGCAGCGGAAGGAAAGTTTCCGCAGAAGGAAGGCGTGCGCCAGGAAATCCTCAAACGCTTCGGGCACTTTGTCACTGAAAGCTCCGAACATTTTTCGGAATACACGCCTTGGTTCATCAAGCACGCGCGCGACGACCTGATCGAGAAATTCCAGGTGCCGCTTGATGAATATATCCGCCGCTGCGAACGCCAGATCAGCGAGTGGCACAAATTGCGAGATGAGCTAGAAGACACATCGGCGCCGCTGGAGGTGAAGCAGAGCCGGGAATATGCAGCGGCGATCATTCACTCCTGTGTCACCGGCAAGCCGAGCCTGATCTATGGCAATGTGCGCAACAACGGGTTAATCGAAAACCTGCCCGATGCCGCCGCCGTGGAAGTTGCTTGCCATGTGGACCGGAATGGCATTCAGCCCATTCGCGCTGGCAAGGTGCCGCCGCAACTTGCTGCCATCATGCGGTCGAATATCAATGTGCAGGAACTGACTGTACAGGCGGTGCTGACCGGCAATCGTCAACACATTTATCACGCCGCAGCCATGGACCCCCATACAGGAGCGGAACTTTCGCTCGAAGAGATTGCCAGGCTGGTGGATGACCTGATCGCAGCGCATGGTGACATGCTGCCTCCCTTTGCGCGTGCGGTCGCCTGATGGGATTTGATCTATCGGGGAAGGTGGCCATTGTTTCGGGGGCACAACGCGGCATTGGCTTGGGCATCGTGACAGAGATGGCCCGCGCTGGGGCCTTTGTGCTGCTGACCGGCATCATGGACGAGGATGGCAAGCGAGCGGCGGAAAAATTGCAGTCCCAAGGCCAAACGGTGGAATTTCGCCATATGGATACGGCCAGCGAGACCGATGTCCAGGCCGCGATCGATCATTTGGTGGCAGTGCATGGGCGCATTGATATCGCGGTGGCCAATGCCGCGATCTATCCCAATACGTCCATTGCTGACATTCCGGTTGAAGAGTGGGATGAGGTGATGCGCGTCAACCTTCGGGGTGCCTTTCTGCTGGCCAAGACCTGTTTTACCCAATTCAAGAAACGGCGATCCGGCCGCGTGGTGTTTGTGTCATCGATTACAGGTCCACGCGTGTCTTCACCCGGCTATGCGCACTATGCCACGACGAAGGCCGGCGTGCTTGGCTTCATGCGTACGGCAGCACTGGAATGGGCACCGTGGAACGTGACACTCAATGCCGTGGAGCCTGGGAATATCCTGACGGAAGGGGTGGTCGAGCATCAGCCACAGAGCTTTGTTGATGCGCAGCGTGCTGCTGTTCCCCTACGCCGCCTCGGAACACCTCAGGATATTGCCTCGACAGTGCGCTTCCTTGCTTCCGACGAAGCCAGCTATATTACCGGCCAGACCATCGTGGTCGATGGCGGGCAGACCTTGCCGGAGATGGCAACCGCCGATTTTGGCTGGAGAATAAGGCATGGCGGAAGTCGCCGTTGAGAGCGTTGTCAAGGATTTCGGACCGGTTCAGGTTCTGCGCGGCGTCAGTTTCGAAGCCAAGGAGGGCGAATTCGTTGCTCTCGTTGGGCCTTCGGGTTGCGGCAAGTCCACCCTGCTCCGCTGCATCGCCGGACTTGAGGCGGTGAATGCCGGCGTGATCAAGATCGGCAGCCGCATTGTCAATAATCTGGAACCCAAAGAGCGCGACGCAGCGATGGTGTTCCAGAACTATGCGCTCTATCCGCACATGACGGTGCGGCAGAACATGGGTTATTCACTGAAGTTGCGCAAAATAAAGCCGGATGAAATCAGGCCGCGTGTTGAAGAGGCGGCGGCGATCCTGGGGCTCACCGATTATCTTGAGCGCTATCCACGCCAGTTGTCCGGTGGCCAGCGCCAGCGCGTGGCGATGGGCCGCGCCATCGTGCGCAAACCTTCGGTTTTTCTTTTTGACGAACCGCTGTCAAATCTCGATGCCGCCTTACGTGTGCAGATGCGGGCGGAAATTCGCGCGCTGCACCGAAGCGCTGGGGGTCACCTCCATCTATGTAACCCATGACCAGATTGAGGCCATGACCATGGCCGACAAAATCGTCGTGCTGCGCAATGGCAATGTCGAACAGGTCGGCGCTCCGCTTGAGCTTTACGACCGGCCTGCCAATACCTTCGTGGCGCAGTTCATCGGGTCACCTGCCATGAACCTAATTGCGGGCGTGGTGGCAGGCTCGAAGATTTGTCTTGCCGATGGAATGCTGGTTGCTGTCCAGAGCGCGCTTCAGGAAAATCAAGAGGTCACCCTCGGCATCAGGCCCGAACATCTGCATCTCGCCCCGGAGGGTATTCCAGCAGAAATAGTGCTGGTCGAACCACTCGGCATGACCACGCAAATTGCGGTCAAGGCTTTGGGACAGATTCTGACGTTGATGGCGATGAACCGCACGACGCCGGCAATCGGTGAAAAAGTACATGTCTCATGGGAGCCTGAGCATATGCGGATATTCGACCGCTCGACTAGAATGAGGCATCAAACAAACTAGGGTTGAGAAGCACGCTCCAACGCTGTCAATTCGCTGGCGTTCAGCCGCAGCTTGGTCGCAGCTGCAAGATCATTTAACTGCTTGAGGTTTGTGGCGCTGGCAACGGCCGCGGACACCGTTGGTCTGGTCAAGAGCCAGGCCAAAGCAACTTGCGCGCTGGTTGAATCATGGGATTTTGAGATCGCATCCAGCGCATCCAATATGCGTATGCCACGCGGGTTCAGATATTTGGCGATGCCACCGCCGCGGGCCGCGCTCTTCGACAGATCAGCCTCCGAACGGTATTTGCCGCTGAGAAAGCCATGCGCAAGAGAGAAATAGGTGAACACCCTGATCTTCCGCTGCTGGCAGATCGGCTGCAAGGTGCTTTCAAAGTGTTCCCGGTCATAAAGATTGTAGTCGGCCTGTATTGCCGAAAGCGCCGGCAATCCCTTGCTGGCTGCAACATCCAGCGACTGAACCAATCTATCAGGCGCAAAATTGGATTCGGCGACGGCTCCTATTTTACCCTGTTTCATCAAGCTCTGAAGGCACGTCAGCGTTTCTTCCGGCGGTGTGACGTTGTCATCGTAATGCAGATAATAAAGGTCAACATGATCTGTCTGAAGCCGACGAAGCGAACCCTCAACCGCTTTGGTCAAATAGCTGGCCGTCAGCTTGGCATTGGCAAAATCGCCAGGCGCGCCTGGTGCCCCGCCCTTGGTGTGAAGCAGGACATCCTTGCGTTTGCCCGTGCGCTTCAACCAGTTTCCGATGATGGTTTCGGATTCACCGCCCTTGTTGCCTTTCGCCCAATGTGAATAAACATCGGCGGTATCGAAAGCATGGAGGCCATGATCCACGGCTGCGTCCAAAATTGCAAAAGATGACGGCTCATCCAAACTCCAGCCAAACACATTTCCACCAAGGACGACCTTCGGCGTTTGAAGATTGGAATTGTTACTCATCGGATTTCCCTATTGTGGATTGCCCGAAGCTTAGGATTGTTTCAGGGCTGTTGAACAGGCGCCGAAGTGCTTGTGACACCTGAGAAAAATGCAAGGCTGAGACAAAAAACTTTGGTTGCTATCGGAAGAGGCGCTGCAAGACTGTAAAGCCAAGGCGAGACGGCCGGACCATGGTAAAAACCGGCGCCTGCATCTGTCCATAAGTAAAGCGGATCATGGCGGAGCGAACTTCGCTGGTGTCATCAAAGCGCAGTGCGAAATCATTGGCTCCCACCCTCACGATTTCGCCCGCAATATTCAACGCGTTGAAACGCAGGGTAATGCGGCTTCCTGCTTGCGCTGAGCAACGCCCGACAAGGCGAGCACCCAGAATGGAGATGTCTGCAAGCTCGCCTCCAAAAGCCACTCCGTCGTCGGCACAGGTAATGATCGCACGGCCCGCCATGGGCAGGCGCTCAGAGCGGCGGCGGCGGGGCATTTCGATGCAGACGAAGCAGGCCACCGTCAGAACCACGATGTTGTACCAGCCCCAGACCAGAGCCATGGCACCGCCGCCGCCATAATCGACGTTGCGGTCTGCCGTCAGGGAAATCAGCACGCCCGCCACCGTAAGCAAAAGCAGGAGCGCACAGAAGCGCATCAACGGCCACTCCACAAAGCGGCGCGAACGGTCTCCGCCTTTTGCGGTCACCTTGAAACGCTGGTTGTGCGGCCTGAACAGGCCGACAGCAACCGATTTCAAGATGGTCGGAGCTGCTATGAGATGACACACATCCGTCATGACCGGGAGTATGCGGCCCTGCCCGATCCATCCCACCACCATGGTGTTCCAGACAAAAAGCGGCAGGAAATAGTGCAGCAGATCACGAAGGTCCGCATTCAGCGCCTTGATGCCAAAAATTAGATAAAGAGTGGGGATGATGATGCCCAGCACACGGTAGGTGTAAACGAACACCCAGCTGATGAAACCATCGATGAGGCTGAGCCGGTCCATGAATTTGAGGTTAGAAATGACAGAAAACGGTCCACTGCGGCCACGGCAAATCTGGATGAAGCCTAAACACCAGCGGCCACGTTGCGTGATGTATTCCTTGATCCCTTCCGGCGCCAGCCCCAATGACAAAGGCTCGTTCAAGTAGGCCGTGCCCAGCCCCCGTTCCTTCATCCGCAGGGTCACGAGATAGTCTTCCGTCACCGAGTCTGTCGGAAAGCCTCCCATGGCAAATAGCGGTTCGAAGCGGATGACAGAAGATGTGCCACAGCAAAAGGCCGCACCCCAGGCGTCCTTGGATGCCATCAAGACATCAAAAAAGAAGCGCTGTTCGTCAGGCCAAGCCGCCGAAA
>CAVWWQ010000001.1:0-76224 GCA_963758815.1 uncultured Alphaproteobacteria bacterium | reverse complement strand
ACCTCCTCTTCGCCTATGTCGCCGCACCACAGTTCTGGCGGCACTATGAGCGCCAGCCGGGCCTGGCGCATCTGCCGATGGTCACCACCACGCGGTCAGGCATTCCGGGAGACCCGATTAATGTCGGCCTTGTCGGCAGCCGTGACGAAGTGATGGCGGCGATGAAGGATGCGGGCTGGTCGCGGCCCGACCCTGTCTCCTTCCGCTCCAGCGCCGAGATTGCCGGCAGTGTCGCCTTTCGCCGCTCCTATCTCTATGCGCCGGTGAGCACGCTTTATTATCTCGGGCGCAGGCAGGACATGGCTTTCGAAAAGCAGGCGGGCGACGATGCCGTACGCCGGCACCATGTGCGCCTGTGGCGCGTGCTCGATCAGGGCGCGGAGGGCAGGCCGGTGTGGTTGGGGGCCGCCACCTTTGACCAGGGCGTGGGCTTTTCGCATTTCACCGGGCAGATCACCCATCACATTTCCAGCGACATCGATGCTGAACGCAACTTCCTGATCGGCAGCCTGAACGACGCGCTGCGGCTGACGGCGCTGTATCAGATCTCCGGCATCGGCCCCACCATCAATGACCGCAACGGCGGCGGCGATTTCTATTGGTCAGATGGTGAAGTGCTGATCGGTGTGATTGCGCCGGATGATGCTGTACAGAAAGCGCCCGCTGTGGAGACGGCGCCGCCCGCTTTGACGGCCTTGAAGGATTCAATTTGGGCGGCTGTAACGGGAACGAAGAAACCGGAAGACGTCAGCGCGAAGTGAGCCAGTCGCGGTTCCGCGAAAATTCCCGGTCCGGTTGTGGCGGCCACGTTGTGCTGCTACGAAGGGAACCCGACCAGAGCGAACAGCTGGCGGAGGGACAGGGGGATGACGATGAGATTTCACACCAAACTCTTAGGCATGGCCGTGTTTGCCGGATTGCTTGTGGCCATGGGTAGCCAGGGCCAGGCCGCTCCGGCCAATGGGCAATGCGCCAAGCTCTATCGCGGCGTCTATACTCACTCTGCCCTGCATAAGGCCTTTGCGACCCTGGATGGGGCACGGCCCAGCCCGCGCACGGTCTGTGGCTATGGCGATGGCTTCAAGCTGAAGTCACAGGCCGTCGCCAGGGCCTTGCGCGAATGCACGATCAGGCGGAAGAAGTTCGAGCTTTCGAAGCCCTGCCGTATTATCGCAATCAAATAGTGCTGCTGTTCAGGGCGCTGTAAGCCACTCCAGCGGCCCCATGTGGCACGGGCGGAAGTAAATGACCGGGCGCTGCGCGAGCGGCGTCTCACCCCAAGGCGCCACGCCATGCAGCGCGAAGCGGTGCGCGATGTAGGTTTCTCCGGCGCGGGCGGGGATAACCACGCGGCGGCAGGTTTCAAATACGCTGGCGCGGGTCGTCTGATAGATGTTGGTGACATCCACTTCGCCCCAGCGCTTCGGCGGCAGCTTCTCATAAACCTCGCGCAAGGCCTTCTGCATGACGAGATGCGAACCTTCCCAGATGACGAAAGGGGCGGCACCCTCATCGCCATCTTCCAGCGCAATGCCCAGGATGAAATCATGCAGCTCGCGCAGGTGCCGGCGCTTATCGGGACCTTCGCCGTGAAGGCCATCGACATGGGCGGAGTCACGCGTCATGCGGAAATGATGCTGTGCGGCGCTCTCTTCGGCACCGCGTTTGGGATAGCCGGGTAGGCACACGGAAACCTGCCCGCGATGCGAGGCGATGAAAGGGCGCTTTAGTGTGGCGTGGATGAATTGGGTGGCGGCACCACTGAGGACTGGCCCATCGCCGACGCGGCCATCCGCATCATTCGGCAGGCTTTCGACGCCGACAAACCACGTGCCATCGCAACGCCACCAATCCTTTTGAGTGGGATCGTCCATCGCGGCAAAGGCCGGCCTACGCGCCGCCTTTACCCACTCCAGCGTGGCCGGCTCGGCAGGAAACTTGACCCAGCCCCGTGTGAGGAAATCCTGCTCATTCATGCGCTTGACCAATTCATGTCCAAAAGTTCATCATCCCGTTTTTAAAACCCCGACAGAGGTTGGCCAACACCATGAATCTTGCCCTGCACCATGTTTCTGTCATCACCCGCGACGTTGAGCGCGCTGCTGCTTTCTATGAAACTGTCCTCGGTTTCAAGCGCATCGAAAGGCCGCCGTTCAGTGTTCCGGGCATCTGGTATGGGCTGGGTGCGTTGCAGGTGCATCTCACCTATCATCCCTCTGGCAATTTCCGCAGCAAGGGCGTCGACAATGACGACATCCATTTCGCTTTGCACACCGCTGATTTCGAGGCGACGCTGGCCATGCTGGAGGGTCTTGGATTCAGTGCCGATCTCCCCGCCGATCATCCGCAAAAACTGATCGTCAAGAAAACCGGCATGGCCGGATTTCCGCAAGTGTTCTTGCTCGATCCGGACCGCAACATCATCGAGATCAATCAGGCACCCCTCTGAGTTTCGCTCATCCAGGCTTTGGCTGAATCCGCGGCTGAAGAAATCTGCCTCACCCATGGGCACGGCTTGTGCTACGGTTTGAAGAAAACGGTGGGATGATATGGCAATCGTTGCTTTGCACCATGTAACTGTCGTCGCCAGCGACGTCGAACGTTCGGCTGCCTTCTATGAAAGAGTGCTCGGCCTCAAACGTATGGTACGTCCACCTTTCAAGAGCGATGGCCTGTGGTACGGTGTGGGTGCGCTGCAGATTCACATCATGATTTATCCAGGCACTTTCCGTCAGCGCGGTCCCAACGGCTCCGATGTACATTTTGCGCTGCGGACCGATGATTTTGAATCCACAGTGGCCATGCTTGAAGCCAGGGGATACAGCGCGGCTCTTGCTGATGATCATCCGCAAAAACTGATCGTGAAGAGGGAGAGCATCGCCGGCTTTCCGCAGGTTTTCCTCTGTGATCCGGACCGCAATACCATCGAGATCAACCAGGCGCCCCTCTAGGCCTTGTCCATATAGGCCTTGAACGCGTCGGCATAATCCGGATGCCAGCGCGAGAGCGCGGGGCGGTTCTCGATGATGTCGCCCGCCGCCCATGCGATGCGCTTCTCATCCGTGGGCCGCTTCGTGTCATTGTCGGGGCAGAGGATGTAGAAATCGCCGCGCGCCAGTGAGGCGAGCATGAATTCCACGGTCTGCTCCGCGCTCCATGCGCCTGCCGGTTTCTCAGTCTTGCCGCCAGCGGTGAGCCCGGTGAACACCCAGCCGGGAATAAGCAGATGCGCGGAGATTTTTGCCGCTTGCGGCACATTGCGCAGCTCATGCGCCAGCGCCTCGGTGAAGGCCTTCACGCCCGCTTTCGATACATTGTAGGCCGGATTGCCCGGCGGCGTGGTAATGCCCTGCTTGGAACCGGTGTTGACGATGGTGGCAGGCTCGCCATGCGCGATCATCGCCGGCGCAAAGGCCTGCGTGCCATTGATGACACCCCAGAGATTGACGCCGATGATTTGGCCCAGGCGGGCGAGGATTGGGCAGCGGACGAACCCGGCCCAATGCCGGCATTGTTCATCAGGAAGGTGACGGGCGGCAGTTCCCTGGCCACGCGCGCGGCAGCGGATTGCATTGCAGCGGCGTCCGAGACATCGGCGCCAATGGCTGTGACGTTCAGTTCTTGTGCGGCTGCATTGAGTTTGTCACCCGGCAGATCGATCAGCACCACCGACATGCCCGCTTGCGACGCGGCCTTGGCCGCCGCAAGGCCGATGCCCGAAGCACCGCCGGTGATGACCGCCGTGCGGCCTTTGGTGAAAACGGTATGATTGTTCATGCAATTCCTGTTCGTTCACCACCATAGCTGAATGATCCGCTGCCAGCTACTCTAGGCACCCTGCAGCGCATTCTGAACTCTCATTCATCCAAACGGTTTGCGATTGAAGTTGCCTCGGTGAGGCTGCAACCTCGGTGCGAGGGGGAGTACATCATGAAATGTTTGGGCCTGCTTGCACTCGTTGCCATTGTTTTCTCGGGCACTGCCAATGCAAAACATTATGCGACATGTGACGCGGCATTTCAGTTTTATCTGAAAGACGGGAAGCCGCACAAAGCGTTTGCAACGACAAACGGAACTTTTCCCGGTCATGGCAATATGGTTTGCGGTGGAAGCGGTGGAAATGATCTGGGCGCCGCGATTTATGCAGCCCTCACGCGATGCGCTGCCGAAGCCCGGAAAAGCCACTATTCAGGCAAGTGCCAGGTCATCAGGAAGCAGTGAACTTCGGTCAGGTTGGCGTAGCGCGGGGACCGTTAGCCCCTCCTGCGCCTGCGCACGCCACCTTCTTCGTCGGCTTGCTGGATCGTCTTGACCGGCGGTAGTGTCACCACCTTCTTGAGATTCACAAAATCCGCCGTCTTGTGCGGAATGGCCATGGCCTCGACGAAATGCTGCTGGAACAGCGGCTCGACAGCGGTTTCGATCTTCTCGATGCGGCGCACAACACCTTCCACCTCATCGCGCGCTGCCTTGTTGAGCAGCGCAATGCGCGCACCCGTGCCGGCGGCATTGCCGGCCGACTGCACACGCGCGAGATCGCAATCCGGAATGAGGCCGAGGATCATCGCGTATTTCATGTCGATGTGGGAGCCAAACGCGCCCGCAAGGCGGATCTTGCCGGGTTCGTTGATCTCAAGCTTGTCCATCAGCAGGCGCACGCCGGCATAAAGCGCAGCCTTCGCCATCTGGATGGCGCGCACGTCATTCTGCGTGATGCGGATCAGCGGCTGGTTCGACTGATCGTCCGGCTGGCGGATGATGTAGTTGAAGGTGCGCTTGTAGGCCTCGATGCGGGGCGAGCGCGCCGTGAAAGAGCCGTCCATCAAACCATCCTGGTTGATGATGCCGGAAAGGTACATTTCCGCAATCGCCTCGATGATGCCCGAACCGCAGATACCGGTCACACCCGTGCCCTTCACCGCCTCTTCGAAACCCGGCTCGTCGCTCCATTGCTCGACGCCGATCACCTTGTAGCGCGGCTCAAGTGTTTCCGGATGGATGCGCAAGCGCTCGATGGCACCTGGCGCGGCACGCTGGCCGCATGAAATCTGCGCGCCTTCGAAGGCAGGGCCGGTGGGTGAGGAGCAGGCAAGCAACCGCTTCTTGGAACCGAGAATGATTTCCGCGTTGGTGCCGACATCCACGCACAGCATGATCTCGTCGCTGACATGCGGCGCTTCCGACAGCGCCACGGCGGCAGCATCCGCACCCACATGACCCGCGATGCAGGGCAGCACATAGGCATAGGCACCCGTGTTGAGTTTGAAGCCCATGTCGCGCGCCGGAAAGGTAAGCGCCAGCCCATCGGCCAACGCAAAGGGCGCGCCGCCCAGTTCGGTGGGGTCGATGCCAAGGAACAGGTGATGCATGACCGGATTGCCCACCAGCACCACTTCCAGAATATCAGTGAGCGCGATGCCCGCCTGCGCCGCCACGGCCTCGGCCAGTTGCTGCAGCGCGCCGCGGATGGCCGAGGTCAGCTCCTGCTCGCCACCGGGGTTCATCATCACATAGGAGACCCGGCTCATCAGGTCTTCGCCGAAGCGGATCTGCGGATTCATCAGGCCAGCGCTGGCCGTCACTTCGCCGGTTGAGAGATTGGTGAGATGCATGGCGACCGTGGTGGAGCCGACATCGACCGCGAGCCCAAACAGCTTGTCATGGAAGCCGGGCCAAATCGCGGTGAGCCGGTTGCCGCCACCCGCAGGCCGCGAGAACACCGCGCAGGTGATCTTCCAGTCGCCCTTGCGCAGCGTCTTCTGCAAGTCCGTCAGCACGCCGAGATCGGTCGAGATGTTGTCGATCTGCCATTGCGCCTTCAGCGCATTGTACACCCGCTCCAGATCGGAGGAGGGCTTGTGCATGTCGGGCTCTTCAACCTCGATGTAATAAAGCGTGGTGGCCGGATCGAGTGCGATGACGCGCGTATCCGCCTCCTTGCGCACCACCTGCTTGTGCACCTGGCTTTCCGGTGGCACGTCGATGACGAGATCGCCTTCGATCTTGGTCTGGCACGACAGGCGGCGGCCCACGGGCAGGCCCTTGATCCGGTCATAGCGCTGCTCGACCTGGGTGGTCTCATTCACATGCGTCTTGGAAGAAGTGATGCCATGTTTGGCGAATTCGCCCTCGCCAATATTGATCTGGCAGCGGCCACAGATCGCGCGCCCGCCGCAGACCGAGTCGATGTCCACCCCAAGGCTGCGCGCCGCCTGCAAAACCGGCGTTCCCATCGGGAAACGGCCGCGTTTGCCGGAAGGGGTGAAGACAATCAGGGGGGTCTGCTCGCTCATGCGAGCCTTATAACCTGACCGTGCTTGCTGCCTAAGCCCAATTGCGACATGCTGGCAGGATGCTTCCCCGCCTCTTGGCCGCTGCCCTTCTCATGGTGAATTTTGTCTTTGCAGCGCAGGCGGACACCACTCCCAAGCGCGAGCCCCTCTATGACATTGTGGGCGATTTCAACGAGGATGGCGCACCCGACAGGGCGGTGCTGATCCTGGTGGGGCCGGGCAACAACGACACCAGCAACCTTGAGAAGGAACGCTATGGCCTAGGCGATGATGAGCAGGTCGATCTGGCGATCTACATGGGCGCGGGCACTACGCCGCTCGACATCACCAAGCCTGCGACCTTCGAGAAGGCCAATATCGCCGACCAGAGCCGTAACCTGAACTGGGTTGTGCCGCTTGAGGTGAACAAGGCCGGCGCGATCAAGATGCTGACGAGCGAGGGCTGGGGCTCAAGCCACGAGGAAGATGAAACGCTCACCATTCAGGTGGGCAAGGGCGGGCCATCGGTGATTGGATATGACTTCGTGTGGGAACTGCCAGGCGCACTGTCGGCCAGTTGCAGCATCGATCTGCAGAAGGGGAGCGCCATTCGCGATGATGGCGATCATAAAAAGAAGTTCAGGGTAAAGGCGATGCCCATTGCGCTGAAGGATTGGAAGCAGCCGCTCTGGCCGAAGATCTGCAGCCCTTAGGTTTCAGGTATCCAGCCACCGTTGCATGAACACAAGATCGAGCCAGCGCCCGAACTTGAAGCCCACTTCATTCAGCGTGCCCGCTTTGGTGAAGCCCAGCTTCTCATGAAGCCCGATGGAAGCGGCATTGGCCGGCATCGATGCCGCCGATCATCACATGCTTGCCACGCGATGCTGCCTCATCCAGCAGCGCGCGGATGAACTGGCCGCCCAGACCTTTGCCGCGCACATCATGGCGGATGTGCACAGAATGTTCGACGGTGTGGCGGTAGCACGGCCAGGGCCGGAAATCGCCGAAGGTCGCAAAGCCCGTAATGCCCTTTTCGTCCTCGGCCACCAGCACCGGATATCCTGAACTCCTTGCGTGCCTTGAACCAGCCAATGCGGTCTTCCAGAGTGGAAGGCGCCTCGCTGTAAACCGCCGTCGAATGGGCCACGACCTCATTATAAATGTCGAGAATACCCGGCAGATCAGCTTCAGTGGCAGGGCGGAGGGACATCGGAGGCTCCATTGACGAGTGGACGTTCGTTTAATATAGTAGACAAATGTCCGATCCTGTCAACGAGATTGATCACCGCATCGCCCAGCGCATCCGCGAATTGCGCGAGGCGCGAACTGGTCCCTGGCTGATCTTGCAGAAGCCTCCGCTGTTTCCAAGGCGATGCTCAGCAAGATCGAACGGCAAGAGACGAGCCCCACGGCAGCACTGCTTGGCCGTATTGCCGGAGCCTTTAAATCACGCTGTCACAGCTGTTGGCGAGGCGGAAGGCGACCGTGGCAAGCTCATCCGCCGCAGCAGCCAGCAGCGCTGGCGCGATCCGGAAACCGGCTTTCAGCGCGTGGCACTGTCGCCGCCCGCCGCACAACGCCTGCAATTGGTGGAAGGCGAACTGCCGCCGCGCGCCAGGATCAGTTATCCCGCGAGCTCCTACGGCTTCTTCACGCAACAGATGTGGGTGCTTGATGGCACGCTGACTTTCCATGAAGGCAAGCTCACCCATGTGCTCGAAAAAGGCGATTGCCTGGAACTTTCCGAGCCTGCCGACTGTACATTTGAAAATACCTCTGCAACCAGGGCCTGCCGCTATCTGGTTGCGATCAGCATGAAGTGAGGCAAGGCATGTATATCATTCCAGGCGATTTCAGCGATGCGCGCGTGAAGGCGCTGCTTGAATATCATTTGCGTGGCATGCATGCGAACACACCAGCCGGCCACGTTTTTGCGCTGGATTGGAGCGGTCTGCAGAAGCCGGAAATTTCATTCTGGGTCGGGTGGAACGGTGACAGGCCCGTGGTGATGGGCGCGCTGAAGGATCTGGGTGATGGCACCGGCGAGATTAAATCCATGCGCGTGGCCGAGGGCGAAGCAGGCAAGGGCTATGGCAAGGCCATGCTCAAGCACATCATGGATGAAGCGAAGCGCCGCAACTATCGCCGCCTGTCACTCGAGACGGGCGCGGGTGCTGCTTTCGAGCCTGCCCTGGGCCTTTACCGTGCCACGGGTTTCAGGGAGGGCGGTGCTTTCGCCGATTACAAGAAATCTGAATTCTGCCAGTTCCTTCATCTGGAACTCAGCACTGTGCTGCACCGATGATCTCACCTTGGCCATGACGCTGCAAGATGACCGCGCAACTGCCGCCGCTGGTCGCAACACTCATGGCTTGGCCGTTCCATGCACCGAGGTCGCGCATTCCCGTCACGATATGGCGGTAAGTAACATTGCGGCCAGCGTTTTCGCCCCGCTTGATAGGCACGGTGGCCGACCCTGAATAACTGACGAGGAAAATATCCGCGCTGCCACTGCCGGCTCCAATTTGCGCACGGCCATTGGCGACGCTCACCGACACGGGCAGGCCGCTTCCGCCCACCACGCTGCTGCTGGAAGCGCCGCGTGAGCCGTTCACCACGAATTCCGGCGTGTATGAACCGCCGCCGATGCGCGAGCCATACCGTGCCTGCCGCGATGTTGCGCTGGCTGACGAGAAAGTGTCTTTCCAGCCGAGGTAGTCCCAATAATCCACATGCCAGGCCAGCGTGACATAGCCGCCACGATCAATGATGCCGCTGAGTGCCGCATCAGCCGGCGGGCAGGACGAGCAGCCTTGGCTGGTAAAAAGTTCAACAACGCCTTTGGCGGGACCATCTGCATGACTGGGCATTGAGAACGGCAGAGCAAAAATCAAGGACAGCAAGATGGTGCACAGACGCATTGGACCCCCCGGACATTAAGTTGCCCAAGGTCTAGCGTGCCCCATCGGTCACGGCATAGTCACGACGATGTGAGGCCGATCACAAGTTTGTGCTGTTACCGCCGCGAACCATCGCCTATCTGCGCGATCAGGCGGCTGCTGCAGGAATTCACATTGGGCACGCCATTGAGGCGCTGGATCAGCCAGGCGGTCACCTTCGGGATCCCGTCCTTGGCCGAGCCGGAATGGCTGCGGTTGCTGAGCGAGACATAGTTCACATTGCCTCCAGCCAGGCATGTGGCGCTGAGGGCGGCTTCGGTCACCTCAGGGTGTACGATAGAGTCGGACGAGCCCTGCACCACCATCAGCGGCACCTTGGTGGGCCAGGTGCTGGCCGAATTTTCAATCAGGCGCTGGCGCCACAGTGGGTGATGCAGTGGATTGCCAAGGAACATGTCGGCCCCGAACGAACCCTGCGCCTTGTAGGCATCAAGGCTGCCGCTGAAATCATCCACACAGATCGAATTGATGCGAAACACCGTCTGGATGGCGGCATCGCTCAGCACTTCGCGCAGGCTCAGGCCGTATTTGATCGCCCATGACTGCATCACGTAACTCACCAGGACTTTGCCTTCGACGGTGGTGGCATTATACGAGAAGAGCTTGAGAAGATCCGAAGGCGGCGCCACGGCGGCGATGGCCTTGAGATTGAACTCCGGCATGTATTGCGGCGCGACCAGCCCGCTGAAGATCGCAGCATGGCCACCTTGCGAAAAGCCGTAAACACCATAGTCGCGCGCGGCCTTGACGCCAGGAAGGCGCGCCGCGGCGCGTACCGAATCGAGCACCGCATAGGCTTGGCCCTTGCCGATGAGATAACCCACCGGCCCCACAGTGCCGAGGCCCGGATAGTCTGTCGCCACGGTGATGTAGCCCGCGCTGATCATGTCATTGAGGCCAAGGATGAATTGCGTGGGCTGCTGCCGCAGCGAAGGAGCGCATCCCTGCGCGGTGCCCACGGTGGAATGCGCCCAGGCCACGATGGTCTGGCCGCGTGGTCCCACGGGCCGCACGGTGGATTGCACAACAACCCCCGACGCGGCGATCGGATTGCCCGCATAATCGCGTGTGGCATAGAGAATGCGCCATGCCTTGGCGCGGTAGAAAGCCGGGAGGCCAATGGTCTGGGCGCGGATTAATGTGCCGGGTGGCTGCGCGATCTGCGCCTGGGTGGCGTCATAGAAACCGGCCTGCGCGGAAAGACTGAGTGCGGCAAACGCCAGCACGCAAACACAAATCTGCAACAGACGCGTAATCATGGAAGATGACATGGCCCCAGCTCCGTGGAGAAACCATGCCCGACAGCCATGACAGAGGCAACTCAGGCCTTGCCGACTTTCCCCAGATGCGTGTCCTTGAAATCGGATGGGTATTTCAGACCATAGCCCAGAAGGCGGTCGACGCCGATGTGGACGAACCAGATCATGTCGATAGACAGGATGAGATCAGTTGGCCGCAGGTAGCAGTAGAACAGCAAGGCCCAGGGGCCGAGTGTGCTGTGGACAATGTTGTAGCAGATCGCACCCACGCGGGGGCCGGCGAGATAACCCAGCATGGAAAGATCAGGCACAAGCGCAAGCAGGGCAAAGAACCACCAGGAAAAGCCCTGCTGCCAATAGATGATCAGCGCGGCAATGGCATAGCAGGCACCTTCGAGACGAAGCAGCCAGCGCATGTTCAGCGGCGCCGACGGGCTTCGCGCGCGGCACGGCGGGCAGCGATGTCTTCATTGGAAGACTGCAGGCCAGCGGCTTGCGCGGCGGCGGAAGGGCCGGTGGTCAACTCGCGGAACTTGTTGTTCCAGAAACGGCAATGCGCGTCGGTGCCATTGAGAACGTTGGCGCCGAAAATGGCGTGCATGTCTTCATCATGCAGCGGGTTCATGATGGCACTCGTCATGCCGTGCGAGGCAGCCATGGCAAGGAAATACCCCGTCAGCGCGCGGCGGTTCGGCATGCCGAAGGAAATGTTTGAAGCCCCGCAGGTGGTGTTGACCTTCAGCTCTTCGCGCAGGCGGCGCACGAGGCGGAACACCTGCTGGCCGGCCGTGCCCATGGCGCCGATCGGCATCACCAGCGGATCAACCACAATGTCATGCGGCTTGATGCCGTGATCGGCGGCGCGTTCGACGATCTTCTTGGCCACGGCGAAACGCACATCCGGATCTTCGGAAATACCGGTCTCGTCGTTTGAAATTGCCACGACGGCGACATTATATTTGGCGACCAGCGGCAGAATGGCTTCGAGCTTTTCTTCTTCACCCGTCACCGAGTTCACCAGCGGGCGGCCCTTGGCGGTCTCGAGGCCCATCTTCAACGCGGAGGTGACCGACGAGTTGATGCAGAGCGGCAGGTCGGTGACACCCATCACGATTTCCAGCGTTTGCTTCATCAACGGCGGCTCGGTCTCGTTCGGATTGACAGCGGTGACACCGGCGTTGACGTCGAGGATGTGCGCGCCGGCCGCCATCTGGGCCATGGCGTCCTTGATCACGGTTTCGAAATTGCCAGCTTGCATTTCGGCGGCGAGCTTCTTGCGCCCCGTCGGATTGATGCGCTCACCGATGATGGTGAACGGCTTGTCAAAGCCGATGATGTGGTTGCGCGTGGCGGAAGCAACGAGGGTGTGGGTCATGATGAGGCTTTCCCGCCGGCGGCGATGAGGGCTTTGATTTTGTCCTGGGTGTATTCGGATTCGAGCGTGGCCTTGGCTTTGTCGGCTTCGGCGGCCATGTCGTCACTCACGAGAACAGGTTCGCTACGGCGCCAGTCCGCCAGATAGGCATCAGTATCGGTCGAGCCGGAGCGCATCGCCGCCATGTCGATCGCTTCCATGAAGCGGTTGTCGAGCATGCGCTTCTCTTCCTTGCGCCCGATCTTGACCGAGACGGCAGAAGGAATGTCACGCCAGTAGGTGATGATGAGATTGGCCATGAGGCGGCTTTATGCCAAGGCTGAAATGCGACTTCTAGTGAAAAAACGACATGCTGTGAAACATTCGTTTGATATGGGAAAATACCTGCCGGGGGTAGCCATGACTTATGATTTAAATGCAGCTTTGACATTGCAAAGCGCGCTGATGCCCGGTGAAAAATTGCTTTGGGCTGGACGTCCGGGGCAGGGCATAAAGTTTTCAAGCAATGATACATATCTCGTTCCCTTCAGTCTATTTTGGGGCGGATTTGCCATTTTCTGGGAAAGCCAGGTTGTAAACAGCAAGGCGCCACCTTTCTTCATGCTGTGGGGTATTCCTTTTGTAGCGATTGGCCTTTACCTCATCGCCGGTCGGTTTTTCTGGGACGCATATGTCCGTTCGCGCCAGACCTACGCGGTGACCAACCAACGCCTGATCGTGAAGCGTGACAACAACCTCAATACCACCAGCCTTGGATCGCTGCCGCAACTCAACCTCTCCAGCGGAACCAATGGCCGGGGCATGATTGATTTTAGTCAGCCTGCATTATACGGCTCAGGATTTGGAAACCGCGGTTGGGGCATGTGGTTACCCAGCAGCAACGGCTCACGCTTCATTTTTTTAGACGACGCTCAAAGCGTGTTCCAGATCATTCAAAAGGCACAACAGGACTTGCTGCGCCATCCCTGAGACTAACAGCTATCATGCGGTGTGCGCTGGCGGTGGCGGAGCTGCTGGCGGAACCGGTGCAGCCGGCTTTTTCTTGAACAGCAGGCCATAGATGAACAGCAGGACCACTGAGCCGACGATCGCCCAGAAGAATCCGCCGTAATCACCGGACTGCAGGAAGCCAAGGAGCTGGCCCAGGAAGGCGCCAACAAAGGATCCAGCAATGCCGATAAGGGCCGTTCCCCAAATATTGTTGGGCGGGTTCCTACCCGGCAGAACCAGCTTGGCAACGAAAGCGGCCACCAAACCCGCCAGTGCCATCCAGACATAGGACATGGCTCAGGCTCCAAAGAAGGTGCGCGACAGGATGCCGACCACGGTCGCGAAAGAACGCGCCACTTCCAGCGGAACATTGTTGGCGGTGAAGCTGCCCGTGGCGTCAATGTCGACCGGAAGCTGATCAGTCTTGCCTTCAGTCGTCACATCGACATAGGCGCTTTCCTTCATGATGATCTGTCCCGAGAGACCATCTGCGGCAGCAAACAGATCCGTGTCCGAGCTTTTGCCAAACAGGTCGGCATCATTCTGCGCATCATTGTTGGGCACCATGAGCGTCACGTCATATTGGTGCTGGTTGCCGACATTCTTGGTGAGGGTGAATGGCATGTTGCCCTTCAGCACCGTTTCCTTGTCGTTGCATTTGATCTTGAGGTTCATGAACCAGGATTCAGTCTGGTAGGCATAGATCATGTCGCCATTCCAGATGCAGCCCTTGTCGGATGGGAAGCCGGCCGAGGGTAGCGTGAAGTTGTTGAATTGAACAGTGTCCACGCGGGTGTCGATGATGCTGGAGCTGCCCTGTGTCTTGAAGTTCGAGAGCACAGCATTGCGCAGCGCGATGGCGCCGCTCGAAGGCGTTTCCGGTTTCAACATCATCGAGCCGCTGAAGGCCGAGCTTGATGCGGTGACCTTGCCGACAGCCAGGTAATTGGCCGACATGGTGGAGCCTTCAGTGTAGCCGTTCGACTTCACCGTCCAGCCGCCCATATATTGCGTACGCTGCAGTTTCTGCCCGTTGGACGGGTTGATGATGTTGCCAAGGCCGGAAACGGCGCAGCTGCGGTCATGGCCACTGAGCATGCCGCCCTTGGGCGCGGCGCACTTCACATTGAGCGTGGTGTCGATCTGCTTGTCGGCGATGTTGATGTCGAACGTGTCGTTTGCGCTATCGTCGGTGAGCGAAGGCATATGCGCCTTCATGGTGAAGTTCACGGTCTCGGCCGCGAAAGCTGGGCCAGCCATCAGCACAGTCGCGGCGATCAACAAGACAACACGGCGTTTCATTTCATTCTCCAGATTCGGTGGAATGCCCCGCGCGGAAACTAGCATGACAGGGCGGGGGTGAGTCCCGGCAAAAGTGGAGAAGGTGAACCGCTTATTGCCAACACTAGGCGCGGGCGGGTGCACCCGGCGCTTCGGCCTTGCCCTTTGCCAAGGCCGCCCGGCGGGCCCGGAGTTCATCACCCATGGCCAAAATCGTGGTGGAAGCCGTGGTTTCGCAGGCATCTGGAATGATGCCGTGGACAAACGCGGCACATGCAGCCCGGAACAGTCGGCCTGAAAAGCGGAAGGCGAAGGCCATGTGCTCGAAATAGCTCTCTCCTGCGGCGTGCGGGTGGGCCAGAAACAGGTCGGGAATGCGCTTCATCGGAATTCTCCTCGTGGCGTTAATCCTAACGCGCACTGCAAAGGAAATTGTCTCGAAGTTTGCAACGTTTTGGCATAAAATTGGGAAAATATCCACCAGATTGGTACTGCACAAATGTTCGATCCCAAAGACCAGGAAATCCTGAAACATTTGCAGCGTGATGCAGAAATCGGCGTCGAGGATCTGGCTGAGCGCGTCCACCTCTCACGCAACGCCTGCTGGCGGCGCATAAAAACCTTGGAGGAGAAGGGCGTCATCAAGGGTCGCGTAGCACTGCTCGATGCCGCTAAGCTCAATGTCGGTCTCACCGTGCTGATCGCCATCCGCACGGCTCAGCATGATCCCGCACTGGCTCGAGAAATTTGCCAACGCCGTGCAGGGCCTGCCGGAAATCGTGGCGGTCTACCGCACGACGGGCGACACCGATTATATGCTGCAGGCCGTGGTGCCAGATGTGGCTGGCTATGACAGCCTGTATAAGCGCCTCATCGCGCGCATTCCGCTCTCCGATGTTTCCTCAAGCTTCGTAATGGAAAAGATCAAGGAGACGACGGCGCTGCCGCTCACTTACCTTTGACTGGCCAGTCCTTCGTATCATGGTCCGGATGCTGCTTGTTGCTTGCCTGGATGGCGGGGAGAGATTTGTCTGACCGATGATCGTCCGGTCCGTCGACAGAAGTAAATTCCGGAAGAGCATGTATGCGTTGCACGAAGTCAGGGCGGCTTTCGATGCCGTATTGGATGAGTGGCGCAAAACCGGAATAATCATCCATTGTGGCAGTGGCGATGAATACGTTCTTGCTCTCCACGGGATCGAAGGTGAGCGGTGTGCCACAATCTTTGCAGAAGCCGCGTCGGGCATATTCCGAACTTTGAAAGAAGCTGATTTTTCCCCGTGTCAGGTGCAGTTTGGCTTTCGGAAGTTTCACGAAAGCGGCATAAAAACTGCCGAAGTGCTTCTGACACATCCGGCAATTGCAGATATTGGGGTCCGTGGGCCGCTGCAGCATGTGATAGCGCACGGCACCACACTGGCAACCGCCGCTCAATGTTTGCTTCTCGGTCATTCAGTCCTTCGATGGCCAGCGATCCGTATCATGGTCGGGATGCTGGCGGTTGGTCGCGGCAAAACCCGACAGCCGCGCTGCAAAGGGCGTCACCCCTTCCGCACCTTCACCCGAAACATAGGCTGGAAGGGTGGTCAGCGCGTTGAACCACGGCTCACGCGTTTCAAGCCCGTACTGGACCTCCGGCTGGAAATCGCCATGCTGGTCCATTGAACCAATCGAAACCGAAATCCGGTCCTCTGTCAGATCGTCAAAGGTGAGCGGCGTGCCGCACTCTCGGCAGAAGCCCCGCTGTACATCGGCCGAACTTTTGAAGTTCGAAACCGTGCCGCGCGTCACGCGGAACTTGTCACGCGGTACACCAGCGAGTGCGGCAAAGAAATTACCGAACGCCTTTTGGCACATGCGGCAATGGCAGATGTGCGCGCCGTCCGGCTTCTGCAGCAATTCGTAGCGCACCGCACCGCACTGGCAGCCGCCTGTCCACGTCTCCTTCATGCAATTACTCCCTTGCTCTTCAGGGCTTTTGTCTGTGCTGCATCAAGCCCCAGAACCTCCTGCAACACCCACATCGTATCATGGCCCAGCTGCGGCGATGGCGCGGCCTCTGTCGCTACAGCATCCGAGAACATGATCGGGTTTGCCACCGTGGGCACTTTGCGGCCTGCCTTGTCTTTCGCTTCGCGCAGCAGGCCGCGCGCTTTCACTTGCGGATTATCGAACACTTGGTCGATGGAGTTGATCGGGCCGCAGGGCACGGATGCAGCTTCAAAGGCCGTAACCCAATCGGCTGTTTTGCGCGCTTTCATGAAGGGCCGCAGTACCGGAATGAGCAAGCCGCGGTTTTCCACGCGGCCACGGTTGGTGGTGAAGCGCGCATCGGCGGAAAGCTCAGGCGCGCCAATGATCCGCGCATATTCAGCGAACTGCCGGTCATTACCCACCGCCATGATGATATAGCCATCGGCTGTTTCAAAGGTCTGATAGGGCACGATGTTGGGATGGGCATTGCCCATGCGGCTGGGTGCCTTGCCTGAGACGAGATAATTCATCGCCTGGTTGGCGAGCACGGAGACTTGCGTGTCGAGCAGCGAGATATCGATATGCCGTCCCTTGCCGGTTTCAGCGCGCGCGATGAGCGCCGCCTGAATGCCGATCACGGCGTGAAGTCCAGCAAAGATATCCGAGAAGGCGACGCCCATCTTTGTGGGTTCGCCTTGAGGATCGCCGGTGATCGACATGACACCGGCCATGCCCTGGATCATGAAATCATAACCGGCGCGGTTGGCATAAGGCCCGTTCTGGCCAAAGCCAGTGATCGAGCAATAGATCAGGCGTGGATTGATCCGCGACAAACTTTCGTAGTCAAGACCGTACTTCTTCAGGCCACCGACCTTGAAGTTCTCGACCAGAATGTCGGACTTCTGGGCTAACTCCTTGATGAGACTCGCACCTTCGATCGTCGCCATGTCGATACAGACGGATTTTTTGCCGCGGTTGGCGGAATGGAAATAAGCAGCATCGCCATCACTGCCATCGGCATTCTTGACGAAGGGCGGCCCCCAACCGCGCGTGTCATCGCCTTCGCCCGGCTTCTCGATCTTGATCACCTCGGCGCCAAAATCGGCCAGCATCTGTGTCGCCCACGGCCCGGCCAGAACGCGGGTAAGATCAAGAACACGGATATTGTGCAGGGGAAGTGAGGCCATGGCTTCGCTAGTTGTTATTGTGCCGCCACTCTAGGCGAACCCGATTTTGATGCAAGTTCAGCCGGTTGAACTAAACCGCGCTGCCTTGGGTTATTTCCCGCAGGCGCGAGGTGCGCAAAAGCCCGGCATGGTCAACAATCGGATAGCCCGCCGCCACGACATGGGAATTGATGCGGTGCAAGTCCCGTATGATGTCGATGAAAAGCGCGCTCTGGCGCAGGGCATCAGCTTTGTTGGCCAGGGTTGAGGTGAAGTGTTCTTCCATCACCTTGTTTTCGAGCTGGCGGAATTCATCCTTCTGGCCGATCAAATGCTGCGCCACAGCGATATCACGCGATGAGGTAACCGCCGCCGCAAGCCGTATATTGGCCCCGACAATGACCGAAAGCTTGGCGAGCGTTGCCTTCTGTTCATCGCTGAATTCCAGGCCTTCCTTGATCTTGGCGCGGATGCGGTCCTTGAGGTTGAGCTGGATGATATCACCCGCATGTTCAAGGTTCGAAGCATAAAGCGTAATCTCAAGAGCACGCCGGGCTTCGTCGCCGGAAAGCTGGCCCTGGCTCACATCATTGATGTAGCTCTGGATAGCGGCCTGATAATTGTTGAGGCGCGTATCCTGGCCTTCAAGCTGCTTCAACGTTTCGAGGCTTGAGCCCTCCATGGCCTTGAGTGCCATTTCGAACATCCGCTCCAGCACTTCACCCATGCGTCCCAGTTCGATGGTGGCATTGGCCAAAGCGGCGGCAGGCATGGCAATAGCTGTCGGGTCGAGATAGCGCGGTTTGGCCAGCGAGTCTTCCGGCTCCTTGGAATCGGGGATCAACCGCTTGACCAGCCATGACATCATGTGAACGACAGGCAGGAAGATGATCGTGCCCGGCACGTTGAAGACGACGTGGAAAAGCAGCGCCCATTGCAGCGGTGAGAGCCTGCCCACGGGCATGAGCTGCAGGATGTGCTGCGGGAAGCCGAGCAGGATGACGGCGGGCAGGGCGCGTGACAGGAAATTCGCCATGGCGAGGCGCCGCGCATCAGGCGGCAGGCCAAGCGAGGCAATGACGGGTGGAATGCCACCGCCGCAATTGATGCCGAGCAGGAACGAGATGGCGCCGGCCAGTTCAAGGCTGCCATTGGTCAGTAGCGAGGCGATGAGCAGGATGGAAGCCAGCGTGGAATGGAACGCCCAGGCCATCGCCGTGCCGATGATGAAGGCCAGCACCGGGGCTTGGCCAACCGATGCCAACACCTGATGGAACAGGCTCGCCTGACCAAGTGGCGTCGTCGCGTCCGAAATCATGTGCAGTGACAGCAGCATGAGGGCGAGGCCAATGAGCACGCGTCCGGCATTGTGCGGCTTCAATTCCTCGGAGGATTGGAAGACAACGTAGCCCACGAACATGAATACGGGTGATGTCCACAATGCAATATTCGAGCCTTGCGCGATGATCGAGGTGACCAAAGCCGAACCGGCATTGGCGCCGAGCAGAACCGAAAAACCCAACGCCGTCGGAAGGCTGCCAGCGGAAGCGATATTGGTGACAATGAGTGCTGTGGCCGTGCCGCTGCCGAGCAGGAGCGTAGCCAGAAAGCCTGCGGTATAGGCAGTGAAGCGGTTACCCAGGCGGTATTCGATGAAGTGCTTGAGCTGTTCTTCCCAGACACGCAGCACACCCGTCCGCACCATGCGCACGCCCCAAAGGAGCAACGCGACGCCGCCAAGCAGATTGAGGATGACGAGCGTGGATGGGTTCATGCGTTATGGTTCATCGAATCACGGCCAGGGCAAAGACCAGGTTTTCACATTGGTATAGAACTTCATCGCCTCGGCGACACCTTCCTTGATGCCGTTGCCCGAATCCTTGATGCCGCCGAAGGGCGACATTTCGATGCGGTAGCCCGGCACTTCCCACATATTCACGGTGCCGACATTGAGGTTTTCAATGTATTTCGTGATGCGCGGCAAGCTGTTGGAGCATACGCCCGATGAGAGGCCGAAAGGCGTTGAATTGGAAAGTTTGATTAATTCCTCGTCATCCTGCGGCGCGCGGATGATGGGGATGACCGGGCCAAAAGTTTCATCAAAGACCAGCTCGGACTTGGGGTCGACATGGTCGATGGTGATGGGCGGCAAAACAGCACCCTTGCGTTCCGGGTGGTAGAGGATCTTGCCGCCCTCCTGGGCCGCAACCAGCACGCGCTTTTCAAACATCTCGGCCATCTTGGCATTGACCACGCAACCAAGGTCTGTGTCCGGGTTTTCCGGATCGCCGAACTTGATCTTCTTGGCCTTGGCCAGAACCTTTTCGACAAAGCTGTCGGCGACTTTCGGCTGCACCAAGATGCGCTTCACCGCCGTGCAGCGCTGGCCGGAATTCTTGGTGGCACCCGCAACGGCCAATTCCGCTGCCTTGTCGAGATCGCTTTCGGAGAGATCGTCGAGGATGATCAAGGGATCATTGCCGCCCAACTCCAGCGCGGCGCGCTTGTAGGCGGCCTTGGCTGCGATAATCTTTCCGACGCGCACGCCGCCGGTGAAGGTGACGACGCTTGATATTATCATTGGTCACCATCTCGTCGCCGATGTCGGCGGGCAAACCTGTGACCACCTGGAACATTTCCGGTGGCAGGCCTGCTTCATAGAGGATATCCGCCAGCTTGATCGCGGTGAGCGGAGTCAAATCCGTCGGCTTGCACACCACGCAATTGTTGGTGGCAATGGCAGGCGCCACCTTGTGGCTGACCATGTTGAGCGGATGGTTGAACGGCGTGATCGCCGAGATCACGCCCACCGGCTCACGCTTGGTGAAAATCTTGCGCGCCTTGCCCTGCGGGGTGAGGTCGCAGGAGAAAATCTGCCCGTCGTCATTGATGGCAAGCTGCCCGGCCAGCGAATAGACGTCATAGGCGCGGCCGCATTCATAGACCGAATCCTTGAGGCTGAGCCCCAACTCCAGCGTGATCAGCTGCGACAGCTCTTTTGTGTATTTCCGGATCAGCTCAGCCGTGCGGAACAGGATCTGCTGGCGCTCGTAGCGCGTGAGCTTCGGCTTGAAAGCGGCAGCGATTTCGAAGGCTTTCTTGGCGTGTGTGGCATTGCCGGCCGGCACCGTGCCTATCACTTCATTGGTGAAAGGATAGCGCACCTCAAAGGTCTTCTCGGCAGAAACCTTCTTGCCGCCAATGCGCATCTGTTCGTGAATGATCTGACGTGCCACTTAGGCCTCCACACAATTGCAGCCGACAAAGAACGCATCCCAGTTGTTGAGCGGCTGCGGCAGGTTTTTGAGATGATGATTGCTGATGAACGGAATTTCCTGTTCCGAAAGCCCGCCATGCGAGCGCAGCGGCGCATCCAGCCCGGAGAGATCATGCTTCGACGCCGAAGTGCCGATGACCTTGGAATGGTTGGGGCCACCCGAGATGACGATGAGATCACCGCAACGCTCGGCATACAGTCCGAAGCGCTGCACGGCTTCATCTCTCGTCAATACGACGTCGATACCGTCTTGCGAGCGGATGAAGTCGGTCGCGTCGCGAACTTGCGGCCCATAAAGATAGACCTGGGCAAAGGAACCCAGTGCACCGTGATGCACCACATAAGGGTCCGTGATCGGGAGGATGACCTTGCTTTTGCCCGCGCCAAACTTCTGATCCATTGCATCCTGGAGATAAAGCACGTCAGGCGATCCATCGGCCTTGTGCTTGTCCTTCATGCCGTGGTCGGCAACGATGATCAGGATACAGCCAGCTTCGTCCAACGCGCCGACATAATGGTCCATCATCTTGTAGAAGCTGTTGGCGCCCGCCGAGCCCGGCGCATATTTGTGCTGCACATAGTCGGTGGTGGAAAGATACATCAGGTCGGGCCGGTCTCGCTTGAGCAGTTTCACGCCCGCAGCGAACACGAACTCCGACAGATCAGCCGAATAGACTTCCGGCAGCGGCTTGCCGACAAAAGCCAGCAGATCGGTGATGCCGTTATCCTTCATTGTCGCCTTGTCGGCCTTCTCGGATGAGAAGCAGATGGCCGATCCGTCAAACTTCAGTCCATTGCCAAGCAGCAGGCGCAGCTTGTCCTTGGCCGTTACCACCGTGACCTTGGCGCCAACTTTCTGGAATTCAGCGAAGATTGTCGGCGCCAGCAACCACTTCGGATCATTCATCATCGTTTCCTGGCCGGTGGCGGGGTCGATAAGATAGTTGCCGCCAATGCCATGCACTTCCGGACGGCGGCCGGTGGCGATCGACATGTTGTTGGGATTGGTGAAGGACGGCATGGCCGAAAGGCCGCGCTTGTTTTCGCCCTTGGTGATGACGGCCTTGAGGTTTGGCATCAACCCTTCGCGCATGGCGCGTTCCATGTATTCCGGCTCGCTGCCGTCACAGCAGATGACGACGACAGGCTGCTTCGGCCAGTTGTAAGTGCGGCCGTTGATCAAAACCGTTTTCATACTTCTTTCGGCCCCATGTCCTTGACCTTCATTTCGGCCAGCACATCCTTGATGGCGGTGACGGCGCGCGCCATGACGGTATCATCGAGCGCGCCGATGGTGCCGACGCGGAAGCTGTCACGCTTGGTGAGCTTGCCGGGATAAATGGCAAAGCCGCGCTGGCGCAGCTTTTCGTAGAAGGATCTCAAACTTGAAGTTCGGATCGCGCGGCGTGAGGAACGTCTGGATGATCGGTCCGGATTCATTGCCGCCGAGCAGGGGCCGGATGCCCATGTCAGTGAGACCTTTGACCAGTGTTTCGGCATTGCGCGTGTAGCGGTGCAGGCGGGCTTGGGGGCCGCCTTCCTTTTCAAGTTCGCGCAGCGCCTGCCGGAAGCCGACAAGCGCATGGGTGGGCGGCGTGAAGCGGAACTGCCCGTTGGCCTCAAGGCCTTTCCACTGTTCGTAAAGGTCAAGCACGATGGAATGGGACTGGCCCTGCGAGGCTTCCAGCAAATCGCGCTTCACCAGCACATAAGAGAAGCCGGGAATGCCTTCGACGCATTTGTTTGAGGATGACACCATCACGTCGATGCCGTCGCGCGCCATGTTCACCTCAAGGGAACCAAAGCTCGACATGGCATCGACCATGAAGATGCGCCCTCGTGATTTGGTGGCTTCGGCCAGTTCCTTGAGCGGGTTGACGATGCCGGAGGTGGTTTCGCAATGGATGAGCCAGACATGGCTGATGCTGTCATCACCTGCGAGCTTGTCGGTGAAATGCTCAGGCGCCAGCATGGTGGTGTCGCGCTTGCTGATCTTCTCGACCGGGCGGCCAATCTTTTCGAGGATCTGCGCGGCGCGCTCGCCATAAGCGCCATTGGCCACCACCAGCGTCTTCTTTTTCTTTTCCGGCTTCGGGCAGAATGCGCCGAGGGCGGCTTCGATGGCGAAGGTTCCGGAGCCCTGGACGATCACGCATTCATAGGTGTCATCGCATCCCGCCATGATCTTCAGCTCATCGCGGATTTCGCGCACCAGCTTGCGGAATTCGACATCGCGCGAACCCCAATCCGCCAGCAGCGCCTGCTTGACAGTGCGCGAGGTGGTGAGCGGGCCGGGAGTGAGCAGGAAGGGCATGTCTTCCTGGCCTTCGGGGCCGTTGAAACTGATCGCAGGGGGCATGGGATTCTCCAAATCTGAGCGCATTAGAGGCGCTTGCATTCCATCAGTCAAATCGTATGATCTTATGTAACCCATAAGTTGAACTGATATGAACCCAAACCAGCTCAAGGCCTTTCACGCTGTCGCCCGCACCGGCTCTTTCACCGAGGCGGCCAACCAGCTTGCGGTGACGCAGCCAGCCGTTTCCGACCATATCCGCAAGCTTGAGCAGGCGCATGGCACGCCGCTCTTCATCCGCCATGCACGTGGCATTCAGTTGACGGAGATCGGCAAGCGCCTTTTCGCTCTGACCGAGAAAAGCGCCGAAACCGATGCCGAGATTGAAACCCTCCTGTCGCAAGCCAAGGAGCTTGACGTCGGTGAACTAACCATCGGCGCTGACGCCGCCGCCCATATCATGCCTTTGATCAAACTGTTCAGGGCGCGCTATCCGCGTGTCACTGTGCGGCTGGTGGGTGGCAATTCAGCTGGCCTGGTGGAGCGGCTGCAGGCTTTCGAGATTGATTTTGCCATTGTGGGCCAGGTGCCGGATGCCTCCGGGCTCAGCGCTTTCCGCATCAGCAATGATGCCATGGTGGCCGTGGTGCCGTCTCATTCGCCGCTGGCCAAGCGCAAGAGTGTGTCGCTGAAAGATCTGGCGCATCAGCCTTTGGTAGTTCGCGAGGCGGGCTCGCATACCCGCGAACTCATGGCGCGCGCGTTTCAGTCGCTGAACCTGCGATGGACAGTGGCCATTGAGGTCGAAGGCCGGGAGGCCTGTTTCGAGGCTGTGGCGGAAGGGCTCGGCGTGGCCATCGTTTCCGAGGGCGAACTGCCGCGCGACAAACGCATCGCGGCGGTGGCGATTGCCGACAGGATCGATCCGATGAGTGAATGGCTGGTGCATCTGAAATCACGCACCAATTTGCGCCTGGTTCAAGCCCTGGTCGAACTGGCTGCGGGCGTGCCGCGGCCCAGATAACGCTGGATGGCTCGGTCGCTGGCTGGTGAAGAAGTCGCTGGTTGGCATCGGGCCATTGGTTGCGCCGTCACCGACAAAAATCACGCGAGCGGCAGCCTGCCGGATTTCATCCGGCTGATGCGTTACCAGCAGTGTTGCCAGCTTGTGCTCATGTGTGAGGTCCTGAACCAGATGCATCATGTCCTGCCGCAGGCCGGGATCGAGCGCGGCAAAGGGTTCATCGAGCAGCAGCACGCGTGCCTTGCGCACCAAAACGCGCGCGAGTGCCACGCGCTGCCGTTCGCCACCGGAAACATCTGAAGGTTTGCGCTGAGCAAGATCTGCAAGGCCGACGCGCTTCAAGGCCTGATCAACCTCGGCCTGTTGCACGGAAGAAAGCCGAAGATTGGGTGCAACCCCCAGCGCCACATTCTGCCACAGCGTCAGGTGTGGAAAGACATTGTGGTCCTGAAACACCATACTGACGGGACGCGCAGCGGGAGAAAGTGCACCGATGTCTGTGCCATCAAGCGTGAGCTTGCCCTTACGCAGCGATTCGAATCCTGCAATCACACTGAGCAGTGTCGTCTTGCCCGCACCGCTGGGGCCGAGCACGCCGACAAGCTCGCCGTCCTCGATGTCGAAGGCCATGCGCAGCATGAAACCTTCACGCTCGTAGATGCCCTCCTCAAGTTTCAGCAGCAGAGCCTCCTGCGCGTTGGGCCAGAATGGTGAGGGCAGCACAGAGGGCCAGCAAGACAAGCGCGGTGCCGGCGGCATCGTCGCCGCGATAGTGCCCCATCTCGGCGTGAAGAAGTGTGGGCAGTGTGAGAATGCCATTGTTGCCGAGCAGCGTAACGGCCGTCAGATCACCAAGCGACAGCACCATGGCGAGCAGGAACGCTTGCGCTGCCTGCCGCCGCATCAGTGGCCAGTCGATGATGCGAAAGCCGGTGTAGCCCGAAACGCCAAGCTGGCTTTGCAGCCGCCGCAGCGGCGGAGCGATACGGGCAAAACCCGCGCGAAGTGCCGCGACAGAAAAGGGCAGCGCCATGAGAACGTTGAGCGCCATGATGACAAAGAGCGTCAGCGCCAGTCCCTCGCCGGTGCGGAACAAGAGCAGGAACCAGCCGGTGGCAAGCACTGCAGGCGGCAGGATCAGTCCCGCGAGGGAGAGAAGCTGAGAGATGCGGTCGCCGCTCTTTGCCAGCGGCCATGCCAGCAACAGCGTGACCAGACCTGACGACAAGCCAAGTCCCAGACTGGTGGCGAGCGCTAGGAATGTCGGCGCGGTGAAATGCAGATAGGGCAGGCCGCGCACGATGATGATTGCCAGCGGCGGCAGCACCAGCAGCGCTGCGGCAAGCACCAGCGCTGCATTGATGATCTTCTCAATTGTCGACAACGGCAGTACCGCGCCATGTCCATGCCGGAGGCTGGCGAGCGGCGCATCGTTGCGCAACGCGGCTTGGGCAAAACCGATCAACGACACACACAGAACAATCTGGATCAGGCACAGCGCCAACGCGCGCGGTGGGTCGAAATCCATGCGCAGCGCCTGATAGATGGCGACTTCGAGCGTGGTCGAGGACGCGCCACCCAGGGTCAGAACGATCACGAAGCTTGCGGCACACAGCAGAAAGACCAGCGCCGCTGTCTGCGGCAGCACCGATTTGAGTGCCGGCCATTCAACATGGCGAAATGTCGAGACAGGGCCAAGGCCGAGCTGGGCCGCCAGCTTGTAGCCTTCCGCTGGCGTCGCCTGTAGTGCCTGATAGAACAGCCGCGCCGCCATCGGCAGATTGAAGAATACATGCGCCAACAGGATACCCGCCAGCCCATAAGGTGACATGAGATGGGGAAACAGCCCGGACTGTCCGAAGATCGCTGTGAGCCCAAGCACGGCGACAATCGCCGGCACCGCCATGGGCAGCGCAAACAGCACCAGTAGCAGCTGCCGTCCGTGGAAATCCTGCCGTGCCAAAGCTCGCGCGACCAATAGGCCAGGCACCACCGAAAGCAAGGTCGACAGTAAAGCCTGCTTGAGCGTGAATAGGGTGACGCTGACAATCGCGCCGTCAAACACAGCCCCACTCGCGTTTTGCCGCAGCAGCAGCCAGACCAACGGCAGCAATCCGCAAGCCACAGCGCAGAGTATAAGTCCCTGTGCCGCGGCGCGCGGAATGTTCAGGCGCTCAGCCATTCACCGCTTTCTGCCATTCGTCGATCCAGTCGCGGCGGTGGGCGGCAACGTCCTCCGGCGAATAGATCAAGGTCTTTGTTGGCTTCACCAGCGTGTTGAAGGCATCGGGCAGCGGTTCAGAGGTCTTGGCTGCCGGCATCATCCAGTTGGTCGTCGGGATCTCGTTCTGGAAATCCGGTGTCAGCATGAAGGCGAGGAACTTCTGCGCCAGGGCCCGATGCGGTGAAGCGTCGATCAGGCCAGCCACCTCGATCTGCAGGTAATGGCCTTCCGAAAAGTCGGCGGCTTTGTACTTGTCGGTCTTCTCTTCGATGATGTGATAGGCCGGTGAAGTCACATAGGAGAACACCATCGGCGCTTCACCCTTGGTGAACAGCGCATAGGCATCATCCCAGCTCGAAGCAGTGGTGAGGATGCGCGGCTTCAGCTTTGTCCAGGCAGCGGCGGCCTTGTCGCCATAGACCTGCTTCATCCACAAGAGGAAGCCGAGGCCCGGGGTCGAGGCGCGCGGATCTTCAAGGACGATCTTCTGCGACGCATCACCATTGACAAGTTCATCTAGGCTTTTGGGTGGGTTTTTCAGTGTCTCGGAATTGTAGACTACGGCGAAGTAACCGTAATCGTAGGGAACAAAAGTGTCGTCCTTCCAGCCGCCTGGAACAGTTGATTGCGAGGTATCGACGCCGGATTTGCCGAACAGGCCGGTGGCCTTGGCCTCCGCCGTGAGGTTGGTGTCGAGGCCCAGAACCACATCGGCCTTGGTGTCCTTGCCTTCAAGCTTAAGGCGGTTGAGCATGGCAACGCCGTCACCCAGCGCCACGAAATTGACATCGCAATCGCAGGTTTTCTCAAATGCCGCTTTGACCTTGGCACCCGGCCCCCAGTCAGCAACAAAACTGGTATAGGTGTAGACGGTCAGTGCGTCCTTGGCGGTGGCCGGAAGCGTCAGCGCCATCAATGCAAGGAACGTGAAACAGAATTTTCTCATCTCGTTCTCCTCTGTGTTTGAATGCCAAGGAAAACGATGGGTGATGAAACCCGCCCGCAATCCCTCCGCTGGTATGACCCAGATCAGGTTCAGCGGGTTGGCGTTCGGCGCCTCTCAGTTTGGTTGCAGATCCAAACACCCCGTTGAGAGCAGCTTCAGAATAGTCCGCATTCCGTGGCGGAGCAAGGCGTGATCTGTTAAGCACGCGACATGTCAAAATATGCCATTCTGCTCGGCGGCGACCTCACGCCGACACCGCGCCTGAAACGTCAGCTCGATGGTGCGCGCGTGATTGCGGCCGATGCGGGAATGGAGCACGCCAAGGCCCTCCAGCTGGTACCCGAATTGTGGGTCGGCGATTTTGATTCCACCTCGCGCGAACTCGCCGACCATTGGCACAATGTGCCAAAGCAGAAACATTCAGTCGACAAGGATGCCAGCGACGGCGAACTCGCGGTCTCCGAAGCTTTGCGCCGCGGTGCCACAAGCCTGCTGCTGTTGGGTGGCTTTGGCGGCCAGCTTGATCATGTGCTGGCGCACTGCGGGTTTCTGGTCGCACTGGCCAAGCGCGACATGGAAGCCATGATGACGTCAGGCCTTGAAGAGGCGCGTGGGCTCACCAGCCATTTGCAGTTCACTGATCTCAAGAAGGGCACGCGGCTCTCTATCATGCCGATGACGGATCTGGTCGGGCTGGATATTTCCGGTGTGAAATGGCCGCTCAAGAACAAGACAGTGAAGCTGGGCACCGCCTTCACATTGGCCAATGTCGTACAGGGCAAGGTCGAGATCAATCTCAGGGCAGGGCAGGCGCTGGCGCTGACCTATCCTGGCTTTGCGCATGGTTGATCATGGTTGAACTGACGGTCGCGCGCATGGGCGAGCGCGGAGACGGAATGGCGGAAGGGAAGCCCTATCCTCGCACTTTGCCCGGTGAAGTGATTTCTGAAACAGGCGCAGTGCTGAAGCCATCGCCGGATCGCATTGATCCCTTTTGTCCAGTTTTTAGCTTTTGCGGCGGCTGCAAGACACAGCACTGGCGCGAACAACCTTACCATGCTTGGAAAACATCGCTGCTCACGAAAGCTCTCGCCGCCAAGGGTCTCAAAGCCGATGTGAAGCCGCTCATTGATGCTCATGGCGAGGGCCGCCGCCGCGTAGCGCTGCATGTGCGTCAAGTAGATGGCCGCTGGCGTTCGGGCTTTATGGAAGCGGGCACGCATACGCTCGTGCCGATCGAATCGTGCCCTATTCTCGTGCCGCGTTTGCAGCATGCGCCGCAGATCGCCGCGCAACTGGGCGAGTTGTTCGGCAATTGCGATGTCTCTGTAACCGCCACGGAAAATGGCCTTGATGTCGCCATCAAGGCCGAGCGCAAGATGGCCGACAAGGCTGTGGCGCAATTCGGCACCTTCATGCAGCGCCATGCCATAATCCGCGTGGCATTGAACGGCCATGCCTTCACGCAGGCGCAGCCGCCCACGGTCATGATGGGCAAGGTACGGGTTGGCCTCACCGTTGGCGGCTTCCTGCAAGCGACGCAGAAAGGCGAGGAGACTCTCGTGGCACTTGTGCAGAAGCAGATGAAGAAGGTGCGCAATGTCGCTGATCTCTTCTGCGGCATCGGCCCTTTCGCCTTACGCCTCGCTGAACAGGCGCAGGTAACGGCAATAGATTCGGACAAGGCGGCAATTGCGTCGCTGCAAAACGCGCTGCGCCATACGCAAGGTTTGAAACCGGTGAAGGCCGAGGTGCTGGACCTGTTCCACAATCCGCTCACCGCGATGGACCTCGCCGAGTTCGATCTTGTCGTGCTTGATCCGCCGCGCGCTGGTGCCGAAGCACAGTGCAAGTGGCTGGCAAAATCCAGGGTCAAGCGCATCGCCTACGTGTCTTGTGATCTGCAGAGCTTTGCCCGCGATGCCGCCATTCTCGTCAATGGTGGCTACGCCATCACAGAAGTGACACCCGTCGACCAGTTCAAATATTCGCCGCATCTCGAACTGGTAGCCGGTTTCAAACGCGCTTGACTTGAACGCCGCTTCCGGCGATTTCGGGCGAAATCAAAGGGAGTCTCTCTTGGCAGTTGCATTCGTCTTTCCGGGTCAGGGCAGCCAGGTTGTCGGCATGGGCAAGTCCCTTGCTGATGCGTTTTCTTCGGCGCGCGAGGTATTTGACGAAGTCGATGCGGCGCTGCACCAGAAGCTTTCCCAGTTGATGTGGGAAGGCCCGGAAGCCGATCTCACTGCTCACCGAAAATGCCCAACCTGCCTTGATGGCTGTCTCCATGGCCGTGATGCGCGTGCTGGAAATGGAACACGGCGTGAATCTCGGCAAGGTGGCAAAGTTTGTTTCCGGTCACTCGCTTGGTGAATATTCGGCTCTGGCCGCTGCAGGTACATTCTCCCTCGCCGATACGGCGCGATTGCTGAAGATCCGCGGCAAGGCTATGCAAGCGGCCGTGCCTGTGGGGCAGGGTGCCATGGCTGCGCTTCTTGGCGCTGACCTTGTCACGGCCACCGCGATTGCTGCGGAAGCGGCGCAAGGAGATGTTTGCCAGGCCGCCAACGACAATTCCGATGGTCAGGTCGTGATCTCTGGTTCCAAGGCGGCGGTGGACCGCGCCTGCGAGATCGCCAAGGCCAAAGGCGTAAAGCGTGCCATCCTGCTGCCTGTCTCCGCGCCGTTCCATTCTGCGCTGATGAAGCCCGCCGCCGATGCCATGGCGGAAGCATTGTCAAAGGTGGAAATGAAAGCGCCTGTGGTACCCGTGATCGCCAATGTGGTAGCAGGCCCGATAACTGACCCGGCCACCATCAGGGCAAGGCTTGTCGAACAAATCACCGGAACAGTGCGCTGGCGCGAATGCGTGGGCTATATGGCAGCGCACGGTGTTAAGCTTTTTGTTGAAGCAGGTGCGGGCAAGGTCCTGACCGGACTCGCAAAAAAGAACGCGCCGGAGGCGCAGGCAATGGCTGCGGGCACACCTGACGAAATCGCTGCCGTGGCGCAAATGTTGAAGGGATGACCATGTTCTCACTTTCCGGAAAAACCGCTCTTGTCACCGGCGCTTCGGGCGGCATCGGCGCAGCCATTGCCAAGGCGCTACATGATGCGGGCGCCACCATCGCCATCTCCGGCACGCGTGTCGAAGTACTTGAAAAGGTGAAGGCCGAAGTGGGCGAGCGCGTTCACATCCTGCCTTGCAATCTTTCGAGCGCCGAAGATGTCGAAAAGCTGGTGCCTAGCGCCGAAGCGGCTCTCGGCGGCCTCGATATTCTGGTCAACAACGCCGGCATCACCAAGGATGGTCTTGCCATGCGCATGAAAGACGAAGACTGGCAGGCGGTGATTGACGTCAACCTCACGGCCAATTTCCGCCTCTCTCGCGCCGCCATGCGGCTGATGATGAAGAAGCGCTGGGGCCGCATCATCAATGTCACCTCGGTGGTAGGTGTGACCGGCAATCCCGGCCAGGCCAATTATGTGGCGTCCAAGGCCGGGCTTATTGGCCTGACCAAAACAATGGCGCAGGAGCTCGCTTCGCGCAATGTGACGGCAAACTGCATTGCACCCGGTTTCATCGCCACGCCGATGACCGATGCCCTTAATGACAAGCAGAAGGAAGCTATTCTGGGCCGCATTCCGGCTGGCCGCATGGGTGGACCAGCAGACATTGCGGCGGCTTGTGTATACTTGGCATCAGACGAAGCAGGCTACATCACCGGCCAGACGCTGCACATCAACGGCGGCATGGCCATGATCTAATTTGCAACGCCATCATGACGGTTGAAACTATTGATGGGGCGGGGTTTTCACAACTGGTGACAGCCTAAAAAAAGCCCGCTAAGCTTTTCATGTCAGGAGGATATCAGGGGAAATATCCGAATTTTGACCTGCCATGAATTTATGCTACTAACCGCCTCAAGCAGGGCCGATAGGGGTGGTGAGGCTGTCACCGGCTGGCTTGATATGAAAGTTTAACAAGGACAGAAAAATGAGCGATATCGCTGACCGCGTGAAGAATATTGTAGTGAAGCACCTCGGCGTTGAAGCCGACAAGGTGAAGCCGGAAGCGAGCTTCATTGACGATCTCGGTGCCGACAGCTTGGACACGGTCGAACTTGTCATGGCTTTCGAAGAAGAATTTGGCATTGAAATTCCTGATGACGCTGCCGAAACCATCCAGACTGTGGGTGACGCAGTGAAGTTCATCGAAAAGGCGCAAAAGGCCTGATCCCTTAGAGGGTTTGACGTTTTTGACGCGGGGCAGGCCCAACCTGTTGCCCCGCGTTTTCGTATGATAATGAAGTCTGAGCCAGACAGAGAATCTGGCCCCTCGGGGCAAGCAAAACGCAAGGATCAGAATGAAGCGTGTGGTGATCACGGGTTTGGGGATGGTTTCTCCATTGGGGCCGGATGTCGAAACCAGCTGGAAGAACATTGTCGCGGGAGAATCAGGCGCCGGTCCAATCACCAAGTTTGATGCTTCCGATCTTTCCACCCGCATCGCATTCGAGGTGAAGCGTGGCGACGGCAGCAACGAAACCCTGAGCATAGATAAGTGGGTAGACCCGAAGGACCAGCGCCGCTTCGACGACTTCATTCAGTTTGCGCTGGTCGCGGCCAAGCAGGCCATGGCTGACGCGGCCTATGAGCCGAAAACGCCGGATGAGTCATACCGCGCCGGTGTCATGGTGGGTTCCGGCATTGGGGGCCTGCCTTCGATCTATGATACAACGCTCTTGCTCAACGAAAAGGGCCCACGCCGCATCTCGCCGTTCTTCATCCCAGGCTCGCTGATTAACCTGGCATCGGGGCTGATCTCGATCAATCTCGGCCTCAAGGGGCCAAACAGTGCGGTGGTCACGGCCTGTTCCACCGGTTCGCATGCCATTGGCGATGCTGCGCGCATCATCATGATGGACGATGCCGATGTGATGGTGGCGGGCGGTTCGGAGAGCTGCATCAGTCGCTTGGGCATTGCCGGCTTCATCGCCATGCAAGGCATTGTCGCATAATTTCAATGATGACCCGAAGAAGGCCTCGCGTCCCTATGACAAGGACCGCGATGGCTTCGTGATGGGCGAGGGTGCCGGTATTGTGGTGCTCGAAATCGCTCGATCATGCCAAGGCGCGCGGCGCCAGGATCTACGCCGAAATCATCGGTTACGGCATGTCGGGCGATGCCTATCACGTCACCGCTCCGTCGGAAGATGGCGATGGTGCTTACCGCTGCATGCAGGCGGCGCTGCGCCGCGCGCAGATCAATGCCGCTGACATTGATTATGTGAACGCTCATGGCACGTCCACGCCTCTCGGTGACGAGATAGAGCTGAAGGCTGTCGAGCGCCTGCTCGGCAACAATGCTCCGAACCTCTCGATGTCATCGACTAAGTCTGCAGTCGGCCACCTGTTGGGTGCCGCAGGTGCAGTGGAAGCCATTTTCTCGGTGCTGGCAATTCGTGACAATGTCTGTCCGCCCACACTGAATCTGGACAACCCCTCGATGCAAACCGCGATTGATCTTGTGCCCAAGGTGGCGCGCAAGAAAGATATCAACACAGTTCTGTCGAATTCTTTTGGTTTTGGTGGTACCAATGCCAGCCTGATCATGCGGCGCTACGCTGCGTGAGGGCGAATGAGGGAGCAGCCGAAGCGGCGTGAGCAACGACCACCCGATACAACGAGTGTCTGCGCCGCAAACGCCGCGCTATCGCCGGCGCAGCTCGGCATTCCTTCGTGTGATCGGCATGTGGCTGCTCTGGATGATCATCCTCGGAGCTTTGGTGGGCGGAGGCGCGGCCTGGGCCTGGCTTAACTTCACGGCGCCCGGACCGCTCACCGCCAGCAAGGTCGTGCAGCTGCCTTCCGGCACACGTTCCGACATTGCTGTCGCGCTGAAAGATCAGGGTGTCATTTCAAACGCCAGCATTTTCTCTGCCGCGGCCGCTGCAAACGAATTGCGCCACGCGCGGGTCAAGGTCGGCGAATATGAGTTCCCGGCAGGCGCGACGATGCAGGACGTGCTCTCCATGATCACGCGCGGCCAGTTCGTGACCTACAAGGTGACAATTCCCGAAGGCTGGACGTCACAAATGGTGGTTGACCGGTTGAACGAGCAGGACATGCTGGGCGGCACGATTGACCAGGTGCCTGCAGAAGGCACACTGCTGCCAGAGACCTATATCGTTACGCGTGGCTATCCGCGCACCAAACTGCTTGCCGATATGGCTGCGGCGCAAACCAAATATATTGATCAGGCGTGGAACAAGCTGCCGCCCGACAGCCCAGTCAAATCAAAACAGGATCTGGTGACGCTTGCTTCCATCGTGGAAAAGGAAACCGGCGTGGCGAGTGAGCGGCCCATGGTGGCCGCAGTTTTCGTCAACCGCCTGAAGCAGCATATGCGCCTGCAGTCTGACCCGACGGTGATCTATGGCATTGCCGGTGGTGCCGGGAAGCTCGATCATTCCTTGACGCGCGATGAGCTGGACGCGCCCACCCCCTACAACACCTACACCAATGATGGATTGCCATCGGGGCCGATCACCAATCCCGGCAAGGCTTCAATTGATGCGGTCTTGGCGCCCGCAACCAACGGCTATCTCTATTTCGTCGCCAATGGTACGGGCGGGCATGCCTTTGCCGCCACACTCGATGAACACAACGCCAATGTGAAGAAATGGCGCAGCCTGACGGACGCGCAAACCAACGTCACGGCCCAGCCTATTCCAGCGCCAACGGGCACCGCACCGGCGGGCGCCAACTCAACCGCTGCGAACACGGAAGCGGCGGCAACGCCGCAGCCTGCAACCGCCGCCCCGGGTTCGACTCCCGCGCCAAAACCAGGCTCGGTCGTGACAGTGGACGGCAAGCAAGTGCCGATTCCGCCTTCGAAGAGCAAGAAAAAGAAGAAAAAGCCCTGATGTCCCTTTCATCCATGACAGGCTTTGCACGCGCGGGCGGCACAGCCGCTGACGTCACGTGGCATTGGGAATTGAAGAGCGTGAACGGCAAGGCGCTGGACATCCGCATGCGCACGCCCGTGGGCTTTGACCAGCTTGAGGCTCCGGCGCGGCAGGCCATTGCGCAAGTTTTCAAGCGCGGCAACCTGCAAGTGAATCTGGTGGTGCAGGCCAGTGCTTTGGCTGAGCGGATTTCCGTCAATCAGGACGTGTTGGACCAGTACCTCATCGCTGCCGAAAAACTGCGCCGCAAACTTGGCGGCCCTCGCACCCGCGCCCGAAGCACTGCTGGCCTTGCCGGGTGTGGTTGAAACCCGCCATGCCGAACGTGAAGAGCCGGAAACGCAGGCACTGGAAAAGGCCATGCTGGCGTCGCTTGATACCGCTATCGCCGATCTGAAGAAGGCACGCATCGCCGAGGGCACCGGCCTTCATCAGGTGCTCCGTCAGCAGATCGACCAGATTGCAGCCCTTCGCCAGGCTGCTGCCGACCATCCGTCCCGGCAGCCCGAAGCCATACGTCAGCGTCTGAAAGAGCAGGTGGCGCAGCTGATGGACGTATCCAAGATGGATGAGGGCAGGTTGGCGCAGGAGGTGGTGCTGCTGGCTACCCGTGCAGACGTGAAGGAAGAGCTCGACCGGCTGGCCGTTCACGTTACCGCTGCGCGGGCGCTGCTGGAAGCCAGGGAACCTGTAGGGCGCAAGTTCGATTTTTTGGCCCAGGAATTCAATCGTGAAGCCAACACGCTCTGTTCAAAATCCAATGATTCCGGCTTGACCGCCCTTGGCCTTGACCTCAAAACCGTCATCGACCAGATGCGGGAACAGGTTCAAAACATTGAATAACAAGGTCGCCCAGAAAGTAACTATTGCTCGGCGTGGACTTCTCTTTGTGATGTCCTCACCTTCTGGCGCTGGAAAAACCACGCTGTCGCGCCGCCTGCTGGAGGCCGACAGTGCCATCACCATGTCAGTGTCGGTGACGACCCGCGCCTCCCGCCCCGGCGAAGTCGATGGCCGCGACTATCATTTCATCTCCAAGGCGCGCTTTGACGACATGATCGCCCGCAAGGAATTGCTGGAGTGGGCCAATGTCTTCGGCAACCTCTATGGCACGCCGCGCCTGCCGGTGGAGAAGGCCCTGAATGATGGCCGCGACGTGCTGTTCGACATCGACTGGCAGGGCACGCAACAGCTGAGCCAGGCGCTGAAGGAAGATCTGGTGCGGGTGTTCATTCTGCCGCCCAATGCCGAAACGCTGCGCGACCGCTTGATCAACCGAAAGCAAGATACAGCAGTTGTGGTGGCAAAACGCATGGCCAAGGCGCCCGACGAAATCAGCCACTGGCCGGAATATGACTATGTGATCGTGAATGATGACCAGGACCGCGCCCATGGTGACCTGCTCGCCATCCTCAAGGCTGAGCGCCTGCGCCGGAGGCGGCAGATAGGTCTTACGGAATTTGTGCGCGGGCTGGTGACGAAGCTGTAAAAATCACCGGCGCTTCAAGCGGGTGAATGTGTGACCGATATGTTTTTCAGTGTCGAAATCGTCAGTGGAAGAAAATAGCGACTTCAAAAACAGGAACGCGACTTTGAGAACCAAAGCTGGCTTGACGAATGGCGAGGCAAGCTGTGTTTGAAGCCCCAGAAGGCTCCATTTGGCACCGACACTGCCATTTTCCTGTGCTCTCTTGAACCAAACAGCTGCGCGGAGCTTGCTTCTGCGGCTTCGTCCAGAACGATAATACATACCCATCCAAAATTGGGCCAAGAAGTTGCCCTCACGCGCAAACTTTCGAATGGTTCGAATCCCGTCTGGAACTCGCCGAAGGTACATGAAACGGGCAGCGTTCAGTTGCGCGTCTGGGACGCCAGAAGCTGCCGCCGCATCAAAGAGCCGCGTTGCCTCACCGAAGTCGGCGTCGATCACTTTTCCCTCGGCAAGTTCCCAGGCCAATTCGACCTTGGCCTTGATGTCTCCAGCAGCCGCCAGCTCTCTGAGTCTTGGAATTTGCGCCAAACGCTCAGCGTCAGATTTGATGGAGGTGGGAAGTTCGAAAAGCATGTCCTTTGGCCCCTGCCAGAGGACAAGCTTAGGTAGTGCGGGCTGCGATCAGGCTAAAAATTCACCAGCAATTTTGGCTTTTGTGTTAACTTTCAATTCACTGTGGAGACGTTCAGGCGGACAGGAGCAATGCTAAACTTCCGAAATCCGAGATACTTAATTCTTCTGCGCGTGCTGTCGGATCAAGTTTGAGTTTGGTCAGGACAGCCTCCGGTTCCTGAAATATCGATTTGAGGCTCTGCCGAAGCATCTTGCGCCGCTGGCCGAAGGCCGCCGCCGTGACACGTTCCAACGCAGAGAGGCTGCACCCCGGCGTGCAAATCGCGCGAGGGACAAGCTGCACGATGCTGGACGTCACCTTGGGCGGCGGAGTGAAGGCGCTGCGGTTCACATCGAACAGTTTCTTTGTCTCACAGCGCCACTGCGCGATGATGGACAGCCGCCCATAGGCATCCGATCCGGGTTTCGCTGCGATGCGCTCGGCGACTTCCTTCTGGAACATCAGTGTGAGCGATTGATACCAGGGTGGCCATGGCTCTTGTGACAGCCAGCCGATGAGCAGAGGCGTGGCGATATTGTAGGGCAGGTTGGCAACGATCTTGACTGGACCTTGCGCCATGCCGCGCACATCAAGGGCCAGGGCATCACCCTCGACGATTTCAAGACGGCCGGGGTAATGCTTGGCGATCTCCTCAAGGGCAGGGATTGCCCGCCTGTCGCGCTCAATAGCAATGACTTTGCGCGCACCTTCTGCCAGCAGCGCGCGTGTTAGGCCGCCGGGGCCGGGGCCGATTTCGATGATGGTCGCAGTATCGAGCGGCGCGGCGGCGCGGGCAATGCGGCGCGTGAGATTGAGATCGAACAGGAAGTTCTGGCCGAGGGACTTGGTGGCGCTCAGTCCATGCGCCGCGATGACCTCACGCAGCGGCGGAAGCCCGTCTTCGCTCACGCCCGCGCTGCCATCTGTGCGGCAAGCTTGATGGCGGCAATCAGGCTGTCAGGCCGTGCAACACCTTTTCCTGCAAGGCTGAGTGCCGTGCCATGGTCGGGCGAGGTGCGGATGAACGGCAGGCCGAGCGTGACATTCACCCCGCCATGGAAATCCAGCATCTTGACTGGGATGAGCGCCTGGTCGTGATACATGCACAGGATGGCGTCATAAGTGGCCCGTGCTTCCGCGTGGAACGCGGTATCGGCGGACAATGGCCCAAAGGCCTGGATGCCCTTGGCCTGCAAGGCGGTGATGGCCGGAATGACAATGGTCTTTTCCTCGGTGCCCAGATTGCCATTCTCGCCCGCATGGGGATTAAGGCCCGTGACAGCGATCCTCGGTTCAGAGATTCCGAAATGCCGCCTCAGCGCGTCATGGACAACGGTACCTTGTTGAACGATCGCATCTTGCGTGAGTGCCGCGGGCACTTTCTGGAGTGGGATATGCACCGTAACTGGAACGGTGCGAAGACCAGCCGCCGCCAGCATCATGACCTCATGAACCACATGACCTTTTTCGCGCACAAGGCTGGCTAGATAATCCGTATGGCCTTGATGCTCGAAACCCACGCCATACAGCGTTTCCTTCTGGATCGGATTGGTCACCATTCCGCTTGCCGTGCCTGACATGCAAATGTTAGTCGCACTCGCGATGGTCTGGATGACATAGGCCGCGTTGCGTCCATCCAGTGTGCCTGCTCTGGAAGGAGTGGCGAGCGGAATATGCAATATTGGAAGCGCTTCGTTGAAGACTTTGGCTGCTTCTTTCGGACTGGGAATCTTCCGATGCGGAATAATGTAGCTTGCCTGTTTGGTTCGCGCGGCGAAATCTTCGGCATCGCCCATCAGAAAGAAACAGAAATTGTCGTCATCCTTTAATGCCGACCAGGCTTTGGCTGTAATCTCGGAAGCAACCCCCGCAGGTTCACCACAGGTCAACACCAACGGCGCAGCGCTCATTGCGCATAGCTCGGGTCTTTGTACTCAATGATCGCAGTCTTGCGCATCTGCGCCACATATTTCTGTTCCAGGGCGCTGTATTTCTCGTTCATCACCACATTCTGGACTTGCTGTTTGGTGACGGTTGGGATGTCGAGTTTTGGTGGCGTTACCATGCGCGAACCGCAATAGGCTAAAAGCTGGATGCCATTTGCATAACGTATGGGGCCGACGGCATGCCCGATACCTTGCTTGTCGATCTGTGCCTTCAGTGGAGGAGGAAGCTTGCGGCCATCAGCTTCAATTTTCTTGCCGACTTGCACGTTGAAAATCCCCGATGCCGCGGCCTTGATATTGCCACATGAAGTGACCTTCTGCGCAACCTGAGCCGCTTCAATCGCGCGCGATTGCAGGAGCTGAGGATCATTCCCCTCAACTGGAAAATTAATTTCCTGAAGTTCAATGACTTTCACAGGTCGCCGGGCTGGGTCAGATTCGATCTTGGCAACCTTTCCATTGATGTCAGCCTGAATTTCGGCAAATTTTTTATCAACATCTTTGGGATCGACCGAGAGCTTCTCGTGAAATTTCCCTTGCAGCAATCTGTCCATTGCAAATTGTGCTGTGGCGTATCGGCGAAGAACATCGACCGATGTTCCGGCGGCTGTTAGCTTTGCGGACAGGCCTGCGGCATCGGTATTGAGAGTCTTGGCCATGGTCGCCACACGCTGATCAACTTCTTTGTCGGTAGGATTGAGTTTTCCCAATGTCGCTTCATCAATCTTGATCCAGTCATCGATCAACGCGTTTGCAATGGCTTTGCGCTCCAGCTTTGCCGGATCCTTGAAACCGAGAAAATTGAGAAGTTTGATGCGCTGATCGATATCGAGACCGGTAATGGGGTGATCATTGACAACCGCAATCAACCCGTCCTCCGCCCGTGCCTGCGCTGCCCCCTGCAACAACGTAAAAGCGATCAGGATCGCAGCCAGAGAACGTAGCATCTCAGAAACCTACCGCGGCTCCGGTGCTACCCAACGTCGCAAACTCGACCGACATCATGATACTGTCGTCGGCTTCGTGGGTGATCGAGTCTTCGGTGCCGAGATAGTACATCTTGAAGTTCATGCACTGGCAGTCAAATTCCAAGCCCGCAACACGGCGCGTGAGAATGCTGGTCGTGAAGTCGTAAGTCATGCCGCCGAAGGCGCTCCATCCATTGCCAATTCCGATTTTGCCATCCAGCGAAACCCAATGCTGCTCATAGGGCAGGCCGTAGTCAGGCTCGGGCGCAAAATCCAGATAACTCAGATTGGCTGAAAACCTGTCGAAACTAAGGCTGGCAACAGCTTCCTGGCGATTGAAGTCCGAGAAGTCATCTTTTAACCGGGTTTCATAGGATAGGCTGAACCAGTCAAGCGGCTGCAAAACAACTGCCGCAACGAGGTCCGATTCATTGTCGGCGAGGCCAGAACCATCCGTAAAGCTGTCTTGGCCGGCGATATGGATCGATTGTCCGGCACTGGCGCGGATAAAGCCGCCATTGCGCCCGATCAGGGAATAGGTGACACCAACGTCAGCATGAGTGCCGCCTTCATAGCGGTCCAGCCCCGTGAAGCGGTCGGCCAGGAAGAGGCTGGTGTGATCATAATTGAGGGTGATGGAGTCTTCGTTGCCGAAGGCACTTACATTGCCTTCATTGCCTGATGCCACGATCTGGAACACAGGCGAGATGATGCTTTGACCAAATGGCAGGTTGGCGATGAAAGGATAGCGGGCATCAAGCCCGACCTGAGGAAGGACACGAGTAAAGGTTTCCGAGGAATATCCCGTCGGTGATGTGAAGTCGGGCACGTTGTTAGCTGTCAGCACATCGCTGCGCATGTTCACGAAGGGCGTGAGCACTGTTCCCATATCGCTATAAATCTGGTTGTGCCAATTGAGTTGTGCCGTCGCCCGCGACTGGTCGGTTCCAAGATTGAAATTTGGATCGGTAGCGGAGCGGTGCACTGAATATGCATTCCATGAAAAATCGAACTGCCCCCCAATGGGCGTGTCGCGCATGATTGATTCCCCAGTGATGAATGGCATCGCATAGGGCATGGTGTCGGGGTCGATAGCTGTATTCAGCGATTGGAAATTCAGAAGCTGGGCAGACACATAGTTCTGATCTGAAATGCGCGTGGCGTAGACGTCGTTGACGGCATAGCGCCGGCCATCATAGCCATATTTGTCGAGGAAAGTCTGATCGGTGGCGAACGTTCCGTCCCAGCCATAAGTCCAGTCTTCGCCGGCGGTAAATTTGCCATGCGTGTCCACTGCACCGCGCCAGTCGCCGTTTTCGGGTGGGTCAAGCGGGGTGAACTGATGCACGCCGATTGCGCGAATATTATACTGGCCATTCTCCAGCGCTTGCCGCCATTCGACATCGGCAATCGGTCCTTGGCTGGTGGTCCAGACTGGCCGGAACGTCAAATCCGTTGAGGGCGAGATCGCCCAGAAATAGGGCGTGACAAGTCCGACACCAAAATCACTGCTCGCCTTCACATCTGGAAACAGGAAACCCGAGCGCCGCGTGACCGAAGGATCGGGCATCGCGAGATAGGGCAACTGCACAACGGTTGCGCCGTTGATCTTAAATCGCGGATTGACGTGATAAAGGTTGTGCGTCTGTGCGTCATGCGTGGTTTCATCAGTGTCGATCTCCCACACCGGATGGCCACTTTTTGTGCGGCACGTTTTGCAGGCCGTGTAGGTCGCGTGTTCAAAAATGCTGATGTGGCCATCAATGCGCTTCACATAGTCGGCGGTGATTGTTGCGTTGTTGTTCAGCAACGCTTTGACATGGATGGCAAAGCCATCACGGAACTTGTTCTTAAGATCGATGGAATCAGCAAGAAGCACGTTGCCGTTAGGTTCACGCACCACGATTGAGCCGTTGGCGTCGAACTCGCCTGTGGCCTGGTTGTATGTCACCTTCGTGGCGTCGAGCTGGTACGGGCCGTAGACCAGCCGCACCGTTCCGGTTGCTGTCGCGATCTTGCTGTCTTGGTCGACTGTAATCTTGTCGGCGACGACCTTGACGCGAGTGCCTTTTGGGATCGGGTCGGTGACACTGGCGGAATGAAGGGCTTGTTTTCGATGGCGAGAGCGCGTGCGAGGCTGCGCCGAAAAAGGCGCCGATAAGCGCCAAAAAGGCGACGAGCATGGCAAAACCGATGCGGAAGCGTAAGCCTCCACATGCCAAGCCGCCCCAATGGCTTGTTGCTTGGTCGTCCACCCTTATCCCAACCTCACCAATTGCTTCGTTGTTGTACCGAAAACCGCGCTTTTGGCAAAGCGTTAACTACAGTCTTGGTCCGAATGGTTGAAGCCGGGTGAACGGCACTCTAGGGTGGCCGCAAAAGAGGTAGAATTCTGATGAAAATCAACTATGTGACGAAGTTGCCCGTTGGGTCGAAAAACCTCGTGCTTGTGGTCGCTGAAGGGGCAGGTTTGCCAGCCCCGGGCAAGGTCATCGACAAATCAGCGGATGGCCGCATCTCCCAGGCGATCAAGGTCGCCAAATTCACCGGCAAGCGCGACCAAACTCTGGAATTTCTTGCCCCGTCAAAATCGGTCGAACGTGTGCTGCTGGTCGGAGCAGGCGACGCGGCAAAAGTGAACGCCCGAGAGCTGGAACTGACAGGCGGCGTGATTGCTGGTTTGTTGGCCACGGCCAAAGTGGATTCTGCCTCCATCAGTCTGTCGCTTCCGGGCTTGAAGGAAGTCACAGCGGACGAGGCTGCTGGCCTTATCGCCTCGGGGGCTGCGCTGCGCACCTATCAGTTCCATCGCTACAAGTCGAAAAAGGCAGATGCTCCGGCCAGGCAGCTGCAATCATTGGTAATTGAAACCGCCAATCCGGCCAAAGCCAAGGCTGCCTGGTCCGATCTGGAATCCGTCTCCGAAGGCGTCCATCTCGCGCGCGATCTGGTCAACGAACCCTCCAACGTTCTTTATCCCGAAGCCTTTGCGGATCGCGCCAAAACGCTGATCAAGTCAGGCGTGAAAGTGGAAATCCTCACGCCGGCACAAATGAAAAAACTGGGCATGAATGCCTTGCTCGGTGTGGCGCAGGGCTCCCCCTTTGAGCCGCGCCTCGTCGTCATGCGCTGGGATGGCGGCAAAAAGGGCGATGCGCCGGTGGCCTTCATCGGCAAGGGCGTCACCTTCGATACCGGTGGCGTGTCCATCAAGCCGGCCGCCGGCATGGAAGACATGAAGGGCGATATGGGTGGAGCTGCCGCCGTCACCGGCCTGATGCTGGCGCTCGCCGGCCGCAAGGCGAAATGCAATGTTGTCGGTGCCATCGGCCTTGTTGAAAATGCCATTGATGGCAAGGCGCAGCGCCCCGGCGATGTGGTGAAATCCATGTCGGGACAGACCATTGCGGTGCTCAACACCGATGCCGAAGGCCGGCTCGTCCTCGCTGATGTGCTCTGGTACATCCAGGATCGTTTCAAGCCAAAATTCATGATCAACCTTGCCACGCTGACGGGCGCCATCATGGTGGCGCTCGGCAAGGATCATGCGGGCCTGTTCTCCAACAATGATGAACTCGCAAGCCGCCTCACTGAAGCAGGCCTGGAAACCGGCGAGAAAGTCTGGCGCATGCCGCTCGGCCCCGAATACGACAAGCTCATCGACAGCGACATCGCCGACATGAAGAACATCGGCGGCCGCTTTGGCGGCTCGATCACGGCCGCGCAGTTCATTCAGCGCTTCGTGAACAAGGTGCCATGGGCGCATCTCGACATTGCCGGCACCGCGATGGATTCAACCAAGACGCCCATTAACCAGAGCTGGGCCTCCGGTTGGGGCGTGCGTCTCCTCAACCGCCTGGTGGCCGATCACTACGAAAAGTAAAAGTTACGCGTCGTGTCGCAACGCATCGTCTTTGCGCTGGGGTGAAAACGCGGCGCGGCGCTTGCGCGCCAATTCCTCAACGGTCTTGCTGCCGGGATGGTCTGAATCGAAATGGGCGCGTGCCTTTTCGACATAATCGCGGTTGGCGACGGCCCACGAGCCGATGGCCTTGAGCGGCGCGATCAGTGTCAGCCCCATGGGCGTCAGCTCATAGTCCACGCGCGGTGGAATGGTCGGCGTGACGGTGCGCGTGACCAGCCCATCGCGCTCCAGCCCGCGCAACGTCAGGGACAGCATGCGCTGTGAGATCGCAGGAATAGCATGCCGCACTTCATTGAAGCGCATCGGCCCCTTCGCCAGCAGTTTCACCACATAGACTGTCCATTTGTCGCCAATGCGCGCCAGCACATCCGCCACGGCGCGGCAGTCACTGGTTTCAGGTTTGATACCGGGTTCCATAAATGTGCCTTCTTGAGTTACAGTTTGTAGTCGCCTATCTCGGTCCGGTAACAATAGTATACCCGGTCACAAAATACAACTGTGACAGGAAATTAATGAAAGAAGGATGACATGAGCACGCTTTGGACCCCTGTTAAGATCGGAAAATTGCAATTAAACCATAGGCTTGGCCTCGCGCCGATGACGCGCAGCCGCGCCAAGGCCGATGGGTCGCCGGGTGACCTCGCCCACGAATATTATGCCCAGCGCGCCTCGCTTGGCCTGCTGATTTCGGAAGGCACCCAGCCGTCGGAAGACGGGCAGGGCTATACCACCACCCCCGGCATCCACACCGATGCCCACGTCAAGGGCTGGAAGAAAGTGGCTGATGCTGTGCGCAACGCCGGCGGTCATCTCTTCATCCAGATCATGCATGCCGGCCGTGTTGCCCATCCCGACAACACCCCGCATCACCGTGCGCCAGTCGCACCTTCGGCGATTGCCTCAGGCACGCAGATCTTCACGCCAACCGGCATGAAGGACACGCCAACACCGCGTGCTCTGACAACGGCTGAAGTGAAACAGACGGTGAAGGATTTCGCCCACGCTGCCAAGCGCGCTGTTGAAGCGGGTGCGGCCGGTGTCGAAATTCACGGCGCCAATGGTTATCTGGTGCAGCAGTTCCTGGCGCCCAATGCCAACACCCGCACTGATGAATATGGTGGTTCGATTGAAAACCGCGCGCGCTTTGCCATCGAAGTGGCCAAGGCCGTGGCCGCCGAGATCGGACCAGAGCGTACAGGCATCCGCATTTCGCCCAAGGGCGGTGCGGGCGGACTGGATGAAGGTCCTGATGTGGCAAAGCTTTACCATTATCTGGTGAGTGAACTGAACAAGTTGGGCCTGGCCTATCTCCACATCCTGCATGCCGGCGATGAGGCTCTGGTCAACAACCTGCGCCAGCTTTGGAGACAGCCGCTGCTGGTCAACCGGCCAAATGCCACGCCGGAAAATCTTGAGCAGGACGTGAAGTCTGGCCTCGCTGATCTGGTACCTGTCGGCAAGATGGCGCTGGCCAATCCTGATCTGGTGGCACGTTTGCAGAAGAAGGCGCCGCTCAATGAGGCGAATCCTGCCACCTTCTTCGGCGGTGGCGCGGCCGGGTTCACCGATTATCCGGCACTGACGGCAATCGCCGCTGAATAGGCTCCTGTTGCAAATCCATCCGCCATGGGGTCAATGGCTCCATGGCGGAAATTTTTTTCTATCACCTCGACCAGCAGCCGCTGGAGCGCATCCTTCCTGATCTGGTCCGCCGTGGCCTGGAACGTGGCATCCGCATGGTGATCGAAACCGCTTCGCCCGACAATTTGGCGAGACTTTCCGAGATGTTATGGAAAGTGGAAGACGTGGCGTTTCTGGCGCACGGCTTCGGTGATGATGTCGCGCACCGCCAGCCGCTGTGGCTGTGCGCCGATCAGCAAAACCCGAACAGTGCCGCCTATCGATTCTATGTCGACGGCGCCATGCCGGAGAACCTTGATGGCCTTGCAGCGCGCGCTCATCATGTTCGAAGCAGTTTCCGACGACATGCTTGCAAAGTGCCCGCAGTGAATGGAAAAAGCGCAAAGCTGAAGGTCACACCATCAGCTATTGGAAACAGGACGACAACGGCAAATGGCAAAATCTGGCCTAGAGCATCGAGCGAACAAGTGGAATCACTTGTGAGTGTAAAGATGCGACAGAAAAAATGGCTAGAGCGTGCGGGCGAGCGGATGCGAGCATCCGCCGCTCTACCCCAAAGACTGCGTTACCGGCTTCTCACCGGACCGGATGACAACGCCTTTTGCGAGCGTGTGTCGAAAGCTCTGGATGAAGGTTACGCGCTTTACGGTTCGCCATCTGTGACCTTTAACGGCACGAATGTGATTGCGGCTCAGGCGCTGGTCTTGAAAACCACCGATCTCAAGCGCGCCGGAAAAGCGCCATCACGCCCGAAACGCTAGCGTCATTCCCATGCATCGGCGTGAGGAAGACTTCCAGCGCAACCCGCTGTCCATTCTTGTGCAGCGCTTCGATGGCACCCCACTCGGTGCTGCCGAGCCATTCTGATCCGATTGTGCGGTTGAATCCGGCCCAGTGCATGTCGCGATATTCCTCCGGCACGATCAGGTCGATGCGCTTGCCCGCAACCTCGTCAAGGCTGTGGCCAAAGAGATTTTCCGCTCCGCTGTTCCAGAATCCTATGACGCCATCCGCGCGTGCATAGACGACGGCGGTGTTCGCGTTGGTCCGCAGGTCATCGTGAAGTGGTGTGGAATTTTGGTCGATAGTCAATTGCATATCCTGTCGGTTAGGCAGGCTCTCATGCAAAAAACTCAGATAAAGATCATCTCAATTTTGCGTGAGACGGCGCGCGACCTCCGGGACGCCACTCAAGTCTTCAACCTCGAAATAACGCGGCGTGTTCTGGGGCACGACCTCGTGCTCGTGGTCCCACAGGATCGAAAACGGCACATAGCAGCCATAGCCGCCAGCCTCGATCATCGGCAGCACGTCCGAGCGGATCGAATTGCCGGCCATCAGCGTGGTCGAGGCATGGCCGCCATAGCGCTTGCAGATCTTCTCATACGTCGCGGGCTTCTTGTCTGATACGATCTCGATGCCTTCAAAATAATGGGCGAGGCCCGAGGCCAGCACCTTGCGCTCCTGGTGATGCAGGTCACCCTTGGTGATGAGCAGAAGCTTGAACTCGCCATGCAGTGCCTTCAGCGCATCTTCGGCATGGGGCAGCAGCTCAACCTCATGGTCGAGCATGGCGCGGCCCATCTCGATGAGTTTTGCCACCATCCCGGCTTCAACCTTGCCCTTGGTGACCTGAATGGCGGATTCGATCATCGACAGCGTAAAACCCTTCACCCCAAAGCCATAGAGCCCGATGTTCTTCTTCTCCATTTCGGTGAGGACCTTTGTGGCCTCTTCTGCGGGCATATGGTCCGCAAACATTTCGCCGAATGCGTTCTCGGTTTTTTCGAAGTGGATCAGATTGTGCCAGAGCGTGTCGTCAGCGTCGAAGGCAACCAAATTCAATTTGTTCACAAACGGTCCTCGATCGCATCCCAGATCAGCGCGGCGATATCGGCGCCGCCGAACCGCTTGACCTGCCGGATGCCGGTGGGTGAGGTGACATTGATCTCGGTCATGTAGTCGCCGATCACATCAATGCCGGTGAAGATCAGCCCGCGCTTCTTGAGCTCGGGCCCGATCGCCTCGCAAATTTCATGTTCACGCTTCGTCAGCGTCGTGGCTTCGGCCCGGCCGCCCACATGCATGTTGGAACGGTTGTCGGCCTCGGACGGCACGCGGTTGATGGCGCCTGCCACCTTGCCATCCACCAGGATGATGCGCTTGTCACCCTTGCGCACGTCGGGCAGGTATTTCTGCGCGATGTAGGGTTCCTTGAAGGTGGTGGCGAACAGTTCCATCAAAGCCGAGAAGTTCTGGTCGCTGTTGCCGCTGCGGAACACGCCTGCGCCGCCATTGCCATAAAGCGGCTTCAGGATGATATCGCCGTGCTCGTTACGGAACTTGTTGATCTCCGCGACGTCACGGGTGATCAGCGTCTCCGGCATCAGGTCCTTGAACTTCAGGATGAAGAGTTTTTCTGGCGCGTTGCGCACTTCGGTCGGATCATTCACCACCAGCGTCTTGGGGTGGATGAGATCGAGGAGATGCGTGGCGGTGATGTAGCCCATGTCGAAGGGCGGGTCTTGCCGCATGAGCAGCACCTGCTGCGTCGCAAGGTCGATGCGCTTGGGCGCAGCCATCTCGTAGTGCTTGGCCTTGTCTTCCTTGACCTTCAGGTCCTGTCCCAGTGCGGTCAGCGTTCCATGCTCATAGGCCAGCGTCTTGGTAAGGTAATAGAACAGCGAATGGCCGCGCTTCTGTGCTTCCAGCAGCAGGGCGAAGGTCGAATCCCCGCTGATGTCGATGGACTCGATGGGGTCCATCTGCACGGCAACTTTAAGGCTCATTCAGGAAGCTCCGGAAAAGGCGTTCTCAATATGGGAGGGCCATAGATACGCGTTCACCGTCACAATATCAAACCGGCAGGGGCCAAGGTTCGACGCCTGTTCGCGCCAGTCATTGGAGGGCACTATCACGTTCGAGGCCAATGAATAGGAGTGCACAATTCCGCAGGACACAAGTCGAAGTCACTCGTTGAAGGCGATGAACCGCGCTATCGACCATCGCCCATCTGGCGTTTGGCGGAAAATGTCAATGCCGTGTTCGACATTGCGATCCGCTTTACCGTCAACCTCGGTCGTCAGAGTCCAAGTCAGACGCACGACCGCGAGATCGCCGGAGACGATGATCTCGTGAATGTCGGGCGGTGAATAGCTGAGCTTGACGCCGGGTTTGGCGAAGAGCTTGGCCAAGTTGCCGCACATCTTTTGCTGCGTGCCCGCCAAAATGCCGGGCACAGAGTAGGTAAGGTCAGGCGCAAAGAGATCGCACGCACCTTTCGCATCGCGGGCGTTGAAGGCGTTGGTCCAATCGGCAAACCGCTTGCGAATTGCGTTATCGGCATCTCGCGTATCGGCCTTGGCAAATGTTGCTGCAAGCATCACGCCCGCAATCACCGGTAACATTCTTCCAAAATCCATCGGCAGAGCTCCCTGTTTGTCGTGACCATAGCGTACCTCGGTCGGCGTTCGAGGTCGATGCCGCCTGGATGTCTACGCGTTTCAACGTCTGCTTTCGACCGCCAGCGTCTTGGTCTGGTAGTAGAACCGCGAATGGCCGCGCTTCTGTGCCTCCAGCAGCAGGGCGAAAGTGGAATCGCCGCCGATGTCGATGGACTCGATGGGGTCCATCTGCACGGCAACTTCAAGGCTCATTCAGGAAGTCTCCGGGAAAGGCGTTCTCGATATGGGAGGGCCATAGATACGCGTTCACCGTGACAATATCAAACCGGCAGGGACCCTGGTTTGAGGCCTGGTCACGGGCCATCCAGATGCCTGCCGCGGCGCTGATCCGGCGCGACTGATAGGTGGTGACGGAGGTGACCGCCGCATCATGCGAGGACCGCGTTTTCACCTCGATGAAGGCGGTGGTCTCGCCCCGCCGCATGATGAGATCAATCTCGCCCTGACCCGTCTTGAAGCGCCGCGCCAGCAGGCGGTATCCCTTGAGGCGCATCAAAAGTAAGCGCCGAAAGCTCGGCGAGGCGGCCGCGCCTTTCGGCCTTCTCACGGCTTCGAGGCATCGCCCTTGCGCTTCAGGATGCGCGCGTAAATATCATCCTTGGATAGGCCAAGCGCCTTGGCGACCTGCGAGGCAGCCTTGCTGGCGGATTGGTCTTGCAACGCGGTGGTGATGGCGCTTTCGATGTCTTCATCACTGGCGGGCGCGGTGGCTTCATCCGGCGGACCGATGACCAGCACAATTTCGCCTTTGATACTTTCGCGTGCGTCAAGAGTGGCGTGGATGTCGCCAGCTGTTCCGCGCAAGACCTCTTCATGCAGCTTGGTGAGCTCGCGCGCCAAGGCCATGTTTCGAACTCGGAAAAAGTGCCGCAATGTCCTCAAGCGCTTCAAGCACACGGTGCGGGCTTTCAAAGGCGATGAGGGTTGAAGGCACAGCCTTGAACGAACTCAGCAGATCGCGCCGCGCCTTCTGCTTTTGCGGCAGGAAGCCAATGAAGGTGAAGGTGTCGGACGGGAGGCCGGAGAGCGCCAGCGCCGTCAGCGTGGACGATGCGCCGGGCAGGGCGGTGACCGCGACCCCTTCATCGATGCAGGCGCGCACGAGCCGGTAGCCGGGATCTGACACCAGCGGCACGCCGGCATCGGAGACCAATGCGTAGGCCGCACCGCCCTTCAGGGCTTCAATGATTTCAGGCCGCACCTTCTCGGCATTGTGTTCGTGATAGGGCTTCATCTTCGCCTTGATGCCGTAGCGCTCGAGCAGCCGCGAGGTGACGCGCGTGTCTTCGCACAGCACCACGTCGGCCGCGGCCAGTGTGCCAAGCGCGCGCAGGGTGACGTCGCCGAGATTGCCGATGGGTGTGGCCGTCACATGAAGGCCTGGTGTTATGGGCGCTGAATGATGCTGAATAGAGCCGATATAGAACGCTTTATCAGCCATTATGGAGCTCTCTGATGATCGCATTGAGCACGGGCCGTCCGCGTGGCGTGGCGTAAAGTCTTGTGCCATCGCGTGCGACAAGATCGAGCAATTCCAGGGCCTTGATGCGGCCTTCATCCATGCGCTTCCCCGAAAGCATGGCGTGGCGCACCAGATCGATGCCTTCAGTGATCCGCATGCCCATCAGCAGGTATTCCGGCGCCTGATCGGAAGGTTCCAGTGCAGTGTCTTCGGCAAGGCCATGACCTTTGTTTTCAACGGCTTGCAACCAGGTTTCGGGATGTTTGATGCAGGCCGTGGCATGCCCGCCCACCCGGCCATGCGCGCCGGGGCCAACACCGGCATAATCGAAATAGCGCCAGTAGGTGAGGTTGTGCCTGCTCTCATGTCCAGCCTTGGCGTGGTTCGAAACCTCATAGGCATTGAGGCCGGCCTTGTCGGTAAGTTCTTGAGTCAGTTCATAAAGTGCCGCCGCATGGTCCTCATCGGGGACCATCAGCTTGCCCGCCTGAAACAGGTCGAAATAGCGCGTCTCCGGCTCGATGGTGAGCTGATAGAGCGACATGTGCCCCTGCTGCTCGCCCAGTGCGCGGGTGAGTTCTTCCTTCCACGCTGCCACTGTCTGCCCCGGTCGTGCATAAATCATGTCGAAGGACACGCGTGGAAAAATCTTTGCCGCCAAGCGAAGGCGGCAAGCGCTTCATCCGGCGTGTGCTGCCGGCCTAGAGCTTTCAGATCGGCTTCGTTCAGTGCCTGCACGCCGACCGAAACACGGTTCACGCCAGCGGCGCGGTAGCCAAGGAAGTTTTCGGCTTCGACACTGGTGGGATTGGCTTCAAGAGTGATCTCCGCATCGTCAGCCACAGACCATAGCGTTGCAATAGCATCCAGCACATGAGCTACCGCCACGGGCGGCATCAGGCTTGGCGTGCCGCCGCCGAAAAAGACGCTGGTGACAATCTTGTCTGGCGCCATGGCTTTCATGTGCTGAAGCTCGCGCACCAGCGCTCTGGCAAAGCGCATTGCGTCCACGCCTTCATGGCGCACATGACTGTTGAAGTCGCAGTAGGGGCATTTGGCCTTGCAGAAAGGCCAATGCACATACACTCCAAAGTCAGCGCTGTTCCCGCCAAAGTGTGCAGCGGTTTGGCGATAAGGAACCGCGTCGTTAAAAGAGTTCTGCAATCAGTTTCTCCAGCGCGCGGGCGCGGTGGGAAATCTTGTTTTTCGCGTCCGGCGTCAGCTCGGCAAAGGTCTTACCATCGCCGCCGTCCGGCACAAACATCGGGTCATAGCCGTGGCCCTGCTGCCCACGCGGCGGCCAGGTCAGGTGACCGGGTGCAATGCCCTCGAAGAACCGCGTCTCGCCATCCGGCCACATCACGCACAGCGTGCATTTGAATTGGGCTTTGCGCTGCACAAGTTGGGTGGCACCCTTGGCGGAAAGCTTCTCTTCAACCGCGCGCATTGCCATGGACCAGTCACGCGTCGGCCCAGCCCAGTCCGCGGTGTAGACACCGGGCGCGCCGTCCAACGCATCGACGCAAAGACCCGAGTCATCCGCAACGGCGATGAGGCCTGAACCCTTCATGGCACTTTCCGCCTTGATGCGGGCATTGCCTTTGAAGGTGTTCTCGGTTTCGTCTGGCTCCGGAAGCCCGAGTTCGCCAGCCGAATGCGCTTGAACCCCATAAGGCGCCAGCAACTGCGCAAACTCTTCCAGCTTGCCCTTGTTATGTGTGGCTATGACGATCTTCTGGTTGGTGAGTTTATGGCTCAAGCCAGAACCTGCTTTTGCTTTTCAACCAGTTGCACGATGCCATGTTTGGCAAGGCCCATCAGCTTGTGCAACATCTCCTCGGAGAAAGGCTCGCCTTCCGCCGTGCCCTGGATTTCAATAATGCCGCCAGAGCCGGTCATGACGAAATTGGCGTCTGTTTCCGCGGTCGAATCCTCCGCGTAGTCGAGATCGAGTACCGCAGCGCCATTGTGGATCCCGCAGGAAATCGCCGCGACATGGTCTTTGATCGGCGAGGCTTTGAACATCTCACGCTTCATCATCCAGGTGATGCAGTCGGTCAGCGCAATGAAGCTTCCCGTGATTGCGGCCGTACGCGTTCCGCCATCAGCCTGGATCACATCGCAGTCGAGGGTGATCTGGCGTTCGCCCAGTGCCTTGAGATCGACTACTGCGCGTAAGCTGCGCCCGATCAAGCGCTGTATTTCCTGAGTACGGCCCGATTGCTTGCCTGCTGCGGCTTCGCGCTTGGTCCTGTCATTTGTGGCGCGCGGCAGCATGCCATATTCAGCCGTCACCCAGCCCTTGCCGCCGCCTTTCAGCCATGGCGGAACTTTTTCTTCGAGCGAGGCTGTGCACAGCACATGCGTATCACCGAATTTGACGAGGCATGAGCCTTCGGCATGTTTGGTGAAATTGCGCGTGAAGGAGACGTCCCGCAATTGGTCTGGTTTACGGCCGGAGGGGCGCATGAGAATTCCTTTCGATTACAGGAGGCCGTTGCTCTGGGCCAACTGGGCAAGATTGACTTCGGGCCGTGCACCGGTGTGGGAGATGACTTCTGCCGCCGCTAACGCTCCAAGCGAAGCGCATTGCCGCAATGGCTTGCCATTTGTGTAGCCAAACAGAAACCCTGCAGCGAAGAGATCTCCCGCCCCAGTGACGTCGACAACTTTTTGAACAGGATGAGCCGGAACCGTGATGCGCTCTTTGCCCTTGACCACAAGACAGCCCTTTTCCGATCGTGTCAGAACCGCCAACGGGCAATCATGGCTGATCGCTTCCGCCGCGCCGTCGAAGTTCTGCGTCTTGTAGAGTGACTTGATCTCGCTTTCATTGGCAAAAACGATATCGATGGAGCCTTTGATGAGATCCAGAAATGAATCGCGATGACGCTCCACGCAAAAAGAGTCTGAAAGCGTGATTGAAGTTTGCCTTTCGGCACCGCGCGCGATCTTTGCAGCTTGTCGGAAGGCCTGCTTGGCGTCTTCCTTGTCCCACAGATAACCTTCCATGTAGGTGACCTTGCTCGCCCTCACGACATCGGCATCGACATCGGCGGGTGAAAGATTAACGCAGGCGCCGAGATAGGTGTTCATCGTGCGCTCGCCATCTGGTGTCACCAAAATGAAGGAACGCGCCGTGGCGGGTCCATCCTTGGCACGCGGAGTCGCGAAGTGGACGCCAATCGACTTCATGTCGTGGGCATAGATGGCACCAAGCTGGTCTTCCTTCACCTTGCCAAAATAGGCGGCCTTGCCACCGAAGCTCGCCACGCCTGCAGCCGTATTTCCAGCAGAGCCACCGGAAACTTCTGTGGCCGGGCCCATGACACTGTAGAGCTGTTCGGCGCGCGGTTCGTCAATCAGGTTCATCGACCCCTTGACCAGCTTCTCACGCACCACAAAATCTTCACTCACCTTGGCAATCACGTCGACGATGGCATTGCCGATGGTGAGGACATCCATTTCTTTCAAAGACATGGCGTCCCACTACCTCATGCCACTTGCTGAAACAAGCCACACTGCCTAGCTATGCGCGATGCTCAAGGCCCTTTTCAAAGCGGTTAATGACCTGACTTCACCCGAACTCCGGGCGGCGTTGTGGAAGTCGATTGCGCTGTCCATTGTTTTGTTCGCGGCGCTGTGGTTCGCGATCGAATTTGCAATATCAGCGATCACGCTCATTCCCTGGCCATGGCTTATCACAACGTTGCAGGTGGCAACGGGGCTGGGCCTTTTTGCCGCTTTCTTTTTCCTGATGGCGCCGGTGACCGCGATTTTTGCTGGTTTGTTTCAGGATGGCATCGCCGCACAGGTGGAACGGCGGCATTACCCAACTGAAAGGCCAGGGCGCGCGCTCAGTTTCACCATGGGCATGGTGACGGCCCTGAAGTTTGGCATCTTGTCGCTGGGGGTGAATATCGTCGTGCTGCCACTCGTGCTATTTGCCGGCTTTGGCGCTATATTGATCCTTGCTGCCAATTCCTATGTCATCAGCCGCGAATATTTCGAAATGACAGCGGCGCGCTACATGCCTCTGGAGCAGGCACGTTCATTGCGCCGTGAAAACGCATTGCGCATCTGGATTTCGGGCATAGCACCGGGTCTCTTGGCAATGATTCCATTCATCAACTTCGTCACGCCGGTTTTTGCGACCAGCTACTTCATGCATTACTTTAAGTCGGCGCGGGTGTCTTAGGCGTGTAGGGACACAGATCCCGGATCAGGCAGCGCCAGCATTCTGGCCGCCGCGCCTTGCACACATAGCGTCCATGCAGAATGAGCCAATGATGTGCATGCTGGAGATATTTTGCCGGCACGGCTTTGAGCAGTTTGGTCTCAACCTCCAGCGGCGTTTTGCCCGGCGCAATGCGCAGGCGATTGCCGAGCCTGAAAATATGCGTATCAACCGCCAGCGTGTGCTCGCCAAATGCGCTGTTCAGGATCACATTGGCGGTCTTGCGGCCCACACCCGGCAGGGCCTCCAGCTCTTCGCGCGTCCGCGGCACTTCGGAATGATGGTTCTCGACCAAAATCTTTGAAAGGGCGATCACATTCTTGGCCTTGGCGCGGTAAAGCCCGATGGTCTTGATCGCCTCGCGCAGTCCAGTTTCGCCCAAAGCCACCATTTTTTCAGGCGTATTGACCTTTTCGAAAAGCAGCTTTGTCGCCTTGTTGACGCCTACATCGGTTGCCTGCGCAGAAAGCACCACAGCGACAAGCAAGGTGTACGCGTTGACCGAAATCAATTCTGTCTTCGGTTCGGGATTGGCCTCCGCAAAGCGGCGGAACATTTCCTCGATTTGGGCGCGGGTCATTTTGGCGGGCATATTCAGAGGGGCCTTGGCGGTGTCACCGTGAACTCATAAGCTTGCGGCATGGCCAACGCAAAACCTGCCGATTTCAGCCTGACGCTTTATCCACATCGCTCGCTGGGTGCATTCGGGATGAAAATCGTGCTGGGTGCAGTGGTGATTTCCAATCTCATCGTCGCCATCTTTTTCTGGGCCATTCACGCCTGGCCGGTGTTTGGCTTTCTTGGCCTTGATGTCGTGATGGTATTCGTGGCCTTTGCGATCAACAACCGCCGTGCCAGGGGTTATGAGCAGATTACCTTTGAGGCCGAAGAGGTGACGGTGACGCGGGTGACCGCCCTCGGCCAATCGCAGCGCAAATTTAATCGCCGCTGGCTGAAAGTGGAGCTGGAATTTGACGAGGCCCGCGAACTGGCCGGCCGCCTGTTTCTTGTGTCACATGGCAAACGAATGCAGGTCGCGAGTTTCCTCGGCGCGGAAGAACGCCAGGCTCTTGCCATACAATTGCAGACGGCTTTGGTGCGGCCAAAGATTTAGTTCAATCGCGGCGTAAACCGGGTGGAATCACGGGCTATGCGCGCCTAGTTTGAGACCATGGAACACACATCATCACTTGACGATTATCACAAGGTCCAGGCTGTTCTTGAGCATCTGACTGGGGATTGGCGCAACCAGCCCTCGCTCGGAGAACTGGCACGTCCGGTGGGGCTGAGCGAAGATCAGTTGCAGAAACTGTTCACACGCTGGGCTGGCCTCACACCCAAGGCTTTTCTACAGGCGCTCACCCTCGATCACGCCCGCGCCATGCTTGACGATTGCGCGTCGATTCTTGATGCCGCACTGGATTCTGGCCTCTCAGGGCCGGGGCGACTGCATGATCTCTTCCTGGCCCATGAGGCGATGTCACCAGGCGCTTACAAGGCCCGCGGCGCTGGGCTTAGCATTTCATATGGCTTTCATCCCAGCCCCTTCGGCATTGCTCTTGCGATGGTGACCGAACATGGGTTGTGCGGTCTTTCCTTTGCTGACCTCGGCAAGGATAGGGAAGCGCTGCAGGACATGATGAGCCGCTGGCCCAAGGCGCGTTACGTTGAGGATTCAGCCCGCACCGCGCCCTACGTCGCGCGGGTCTTCGGCGACATAAAGGATGGGCAGCCTTTGCGCATCACCATGATCGGCAGCGATTTTGAAATTCGTGTTTGGGAAACGCTGCTCAAGATCCCTTGTGGAGGCGCAGTATCCTATGGCGATATCGCCGCCAGTCTTGGCAAGCCCAAGGCAGCCCGTGCAGTGGGTGCGGCTGTCGGAAAGAACCCGATCTCCTTTGTGGTGCCGTGCCACCGCGTGCTTGGAAAGGACGGCGCGCTGACGGGTTATCATTGGGGCCTCACCCGCAAGAAGGCGATCCTCGGCTGGGAGGCGGGCAAGCTCGCGAAAGCCTAAAACAGCGCCGCGTTCAGCAGCAGGTGCGTCGCGACGGCAGCCACGAATCCGAGCGCAATGGCCCAGGCCCAGGCGAGATGTTTGAAGAAGGTATAGTTGCGCCCCGCAAGACCCATCAGCGCAATGCCGGCGGAGGAGCCAATGGAAAGCATTGATCCGCCAACACCGGCGGTGAGCGCCAGCAGCAGCCATTGGCCCACACCCATTTGTGGGTTCATCTGCAGCACGGCGAAAACCATGGGAACATTATCAAGCAGCGCCGAGAACGGGCCGATCAGGATATTGGCAGAGGTAGGCCCAAGCCCCGCATAGAGCGTGGTATTGGCCAGCGCCAGCCAGCCGAGAAGTGAAAGTCCGCTGATCGAAAACATGATGCCAAAGAAAAACAGCAGTGTGTCCCATTCCACCCGTTGCATGGCGGCGAAACTGTCGAGAACGAGATCTTCACGCGCTGTGCGGCGCCCTTTGCGTTGCGTGGCATAAGCCAGCATCTGCAGCAGCCCGAGACCGAGGATCATGCCGGTGACCGGAGGAAGCCCCAGCAAGGCATTCATGCCCGCACTGAGAATGATGGTGATCGCAAAGAGCAGGGCGGCGGAACCGGCACCGGGTTTCAGGGTGACGCGTCCGGTCTGCGGGGCAGGCTGTCCTTTCGGCACGGCAAACATCAGCAACACGCCCGGCACCAGCCAGTTAACCAGTGCTGGAATGAAAAGATGAAAGAAGGAACCGAAGCTCAGCTTTCCGGCCTGCCACAGCATCAGGCTTGTCACATCACCGAAAGGGCAGAACGCGCCGCCGGCATTGGCCGCCACTACAACGTTGATACAGGCCAGTGTGATGAAACGCGGATTGCCGCGGCCGAGTCCCAGAGCCACGGCACCCATCACCATCGCGGTCGTCATGTTGGCGAGCACCACCGACAGGACGAAAGTGAAAGCCCCCAGCATCCAATACAGGGATCGGAAGCTCAGCCCCCGGCCGGACAGCCGGGCACGCAGGGCTTCAAAAACGTTGCGCTCCTCCAGCACGTTCACATAGGTGATGGAGACAAGAAGGAACAGAAACAGTTCCCCATATTCAAGGATGGCTTCGCGTGCCGCATTGGCTGCTTCGGCGGTCTGTCCGGTCTGGCTGAACAATATGCCGATGATGAGCCAGATGAGGCCAGAGGCCAGAACCACAGGCTTCGACTTCTTGAGGTCGATCAGCTCCTCCAGCATCACCAGCGCGTAGCAGGCGGCGAAGATGATGAGCGCGAGAATGCTGAGCGGCTGGAAGGTGACGTCAGCCACTGAACGCTTCCTCAAGCTCGAGCCATTGTGTTTCCATCTCGTCAAGCTCGCTCGCAATCTGCGCGCGGAGCCGCGCATAGTCGGCAGCCTTCTTTGGTTCTTCCGAGTAAATCGTGGTGTCGGCCAGGGCGGCGTCAAGAATGCCGATCTTCTCGCGGAGCTTTGCCATTTTGGCGTCGAGCGTAAGGGAATGCTTCTTGGCGTTGGCAGGCAGCGGCTTCGCGGCCTTGGCTGCCTTCGCTTCCGCCTTCTTGGCGGCATAGGTCTCCCGGCCCAGCACCAGATTCACGTAATCGTCCATGTCACCGTCAAATGGCTTCACGGTGCCATCCCGCACCAGCCAGAGGCGGTCGGCACAGGTTTCGATGATATGACGGTCATGGCTGATGAGAACCACCGCACCTTCATAGTCATTGATCGCCAGCACCAGCGCTTCGCGGCTGTCGATGTCGAGATGGTTGGTGGGTTCGTCCATCACCAGCACATGCGGCGCATGGAAGGTTGCAAGGAAGAACAGAAGCCGCGCCTTTTCGCCTCCCGACAGAGTTGAGCATTTTGAGTCGGCCAGATGGGCGCCGAAACCGACAGCACCAAGCCGCGCCCGCCGTTGCGCCACCGGCGCATCCGGGATCAGCGCCGAGACGTATTCGAAGGGCGTGCGGTCCTCGTCCAGTTCATCGAGCTGATGCTGCGCGAAATAACCAACCGTGATCTTGGAATGATGATGCATCTCGCCCAGCATCGGCTTCAGCTTGCCGGTTATGAGCTTGGCAAAGGTTGATTTGCCATTGCCGTTCGAACCGAGCAGCGCGATGCGGTCATCCGGATCCATGCGCAGCGAGATGTTGCGCAGGACAACTTTCTCGCCATAGCCCACCCCACATTTGTCGAAGGAATAGGCAGGCGGCGCCAGCGCGCGTTTTGGGTTGGGAAAAAGAAATGGAGCGACACGGTTTTCCACCATGTCGGCGATGGGTTCGAGCTTCGCCAGCGCCTTCATGCGGCTCTGCGCCTGTCGTGCTTTTGAAGCCTTGGCTTTGAAGCGGTCGACAAACGCCTGCATGTGCGCGCGCTGGTCGTCCTGCTTCTTCTTCATCTTCGCATTCAGCGCCTGTTTCTCGCGGCGCTGGCGTTCGAAGGTGTCATAGTCACCCTGATAAAGCGTCAGCTTCAGGCCATCGAGATGCAGGATGGCATTCACCGCCACATTCAGCAGGTCACGGTCATGGCTGACCAAAAGGATCGTATGCGGATAGTCGCGGATATAGCCCTGCAGCCAGATCGTGCCTTCAAGATCGAGATAGTTCGTGGGTTCGTCGAGCAGCAGCACATCCGGTGCGCCAAACAAGGCCGCCGCCAGGGCAACGCGCATGCGCCAGCCGCCCGATAGTGCGGAGCAAGGCCCACGCATGGCTTCTTCCGAGAAGCCCAGACCCGCCAGGATGATGGCCGCCCGCGCCTCGGCCGAATAGGCGTCAATGTCAGCCAGCCGGGTCTGGATTTCTGCAATGCGGTGCGGGTCCTTCGCAGTTGCGGACTCGGCCAAAAGGCTCTCGCGTTCCTTGTCTCCGGCCATGACCACATCGAGCAACGAATCTTCGCCGCCCGGAGCCTCCTGCGCCACGGTACCAATCCGGGCATTACGCGGCACGTAGAGCTCTCCCGATTCAGGCGCCAATTCACCAAGGATCAGCTTGAGAAGTGTGGATTTTCCGGTACCGTTGCGGCCTACCAGACCCACCTTGTGGCCAGACGGAATGGCGGCACTCGCATCCTCCAGCAGAAGGCGTCCGCCAATACGGTAGGTGAGGTTGGAGATCGTAAGCATGGCGGTTCCTTAAACGTTAGACAGATTCCGCGCAAATGCAGTTGCCGATTGACTCAATTAATGTTGCGGCGCACAAAAGTCATATGAATAACATGACGGCCCCAGCTGCGCCCTTGGTCGAAGATACGTCTTACATCGACGAGATTACGGCGCTGTTGCGCAACCTGTTGCGCCAGGTAATCAAGGCTCGCGAGCCCGAAGTTCTCCCCATTCTGGATGATCCGAACGCCGCCCAGAACATTCCGCCCCATCTCGTCGAACACGCTCTACAAGTGATCGGCATCTGGCTGCAGCTGATGAACATTGCGGAAGAAAACGCCGCGATCCGCAACCGCCGTGCCGTCGAAAAGCAGACGGGGCCGGATGATGTCGGGGGGTCGCTGTCACAGTCGCTGGCGCAGGCCGCGGCCGGCGGTGCCACCGGCGAGGAAGTTCAGCGTGTGCTCGACATTCTCGATGTCGGCCCCACCATCACCGCGCACCCGACTGAAGCCAAGCGCGTCACCGTGCTGGAAATCCACCGCCGCATCTATCTCAAGCTCTACGAGCTTGAAAGCCCACGCTGGACACCGCGCGAACGTGAGGCGCTGCTGTTCCAGCTGCGCAATGAAATCGATCTCCTGTGGATGACAGGTGAGGTGCGTGCCGAAAAGCCGACCGTTGAAAGTGAAGTGGCCTGGGGACTGCATTTCTTCCGCGACGCTCTCTTCGACCGCACCACGGCGGTTTGTGACAGCCTGCAGGCCGCGTTGCTGCGCCATTTCCCGGAACAGGCGATGTCGATCCGCCCGCCGCTCAAGTTCTCGAGCTGGATCGGGGGTGATCGCGACGGCAATCCCTTCGTGACGGTGCAGACCACGCGCGAGGCCCTTGTTGCCAACGGCCAAGCGTCGGTCAGCCGCCTCGACATGAAGCTGAAGGACCTGGCACAGCTTATCTCGATCTCGACAGCTGAAATGCCGATCCCGGCTGGCTTCACGGCTCTCATCGAAGAACAGTTGCGATTTTCCGGTCGCTCCGACATCATCAAGCAGCGCAATATCGCAGAACCTTTCCGGCGTTATTTCACCGCCTTGCGTGACAGGCTTGCCGCGACGTTCGAAGCGGGCACCGGCGCCAAACCATTCGTTTCCGTGGATGAACTGATCGCGCTGCTGCACAAGGCCGAAGAGGCGCTGGTTGCAATGAAGGTGGCGGGCCTGGCGGTGAGCCTCATCCGTCCCGTGCGCTGGGAAGCGGAAATCTTCGGCTTCCGCACCGCAAGTCTCGATCTTCGCCAGAACACCACCGTCACCAACCGCGTGCTGGCGGAAATCTGGCGCAAAATGAATCCGCTGGCCAAGGACGATGTACCAGCGCTGCATTCGCCAGCTTGGAGCAGATGGATCCGCGACGAACTCGACAAGCCCATGGCGTTCGTGCCGCAATTCCGCAACCTGTCCGAAGAAGCCGGCGAACTGCTGAGTCTGCTGCACCTCATACTGCAAACACTGGAAGGACCAGACCCGAAAGCCATTGGCACCTTCATCCTGTCGATGACGCAGAGTGCCGATGACGTGCTCGGACTTTATTTGCTGGCCAAATACTGCGGCCTTTTTTCCGATCCCACGTCTTGCAGTACCTGTCGCATCCGCGTGGTGCCGCTGTTTGAAACCATTGAGGACTTGCGCGCCGCCCCTGGCATCATGGAGGATCTTCTGGCCAACGGCATCGTGCAGAATTCGGTGCGCGTGAATGGCGGCTGTCAGGAAATCATGCTGGGCTATTCCGATAGCAACAAGGATGGTGGCTTCTTCTGCGCCTCTTTCGAACTGTTCGAGGCACAGCGCCGGCTGATCCGTGTTGGCGAGAAATCGCAGGTGGCGATTTCCTTCTTCCATGGCCGTGGCGGTTCGGTGAGCCGGGGAGGTGCACCCGCGGGCCGCGCCGTTGCTGCGCAACCGGCAGGCACCGTAGCAGGCCGCATGCGCGTGACCGAGCAGGGTGAAGTCGTCTCGTCGAAATTCGCCAACCGTGGCACCGCACAGATCAATCTTGAAACCTTGACCTCAGCGGTTCTTTTGCACTCGCTGAAGTCGCGCGCCGAAGATGTGCAGCGTTACAATCCGGAACACCAAAAGGCGGTTGAGGAAATTGCCAGCCTTTCTTTCCGCGCCTATCAAAAGCTGGCGCAGGACCCAGCGCTGATCACCTACTTTCAGCAGTCGAGCCCGGTGGAAGAACTGGCGCTGCTCAAGATTGGTTCGCGCCCATCACGCCGCTTCGGCGCCAAGGGCCTGTCTGACCTTCGCGCCATTCCCTGGGTGTTTGCATGGAGCCAGAACCGCCATCTGCTTACCGGCTGGTTTGGTCTTGGCTACGCTCTCGATGATTTTCTTTCGGCGCGGGGCGGCGAAGGCCTGAAACTGCTACGCGAAATGTTTCTCAAATCGCCGGGCTTCCGTCTTGCGGTTGATGAAGTAGAAAAGTCCCTGTTCCTTGCCGACATGGATGTTGCAGAAAGCTACGCGTCGCTGGTGCAGAACCGCAATGATGCTGAGCGTCTCTTCGCGCTCATCCGCCATGAGCACCGCCGCACCTCGAAGGTCATTCTTGAATTGACGGGCGACAAGTTGCTATGCGGGCGCTTCAATTCCTTCCGCCGCCGCTTCGAACGCGTACGTGAAATGGTCAACCAGGCCAATCACTGGCAGGTTGAACTGCTGCGCGAAAGCCGCGAAGGAAAGGCCACAGATGCGCTGAACATGCCGCTGCTTTTGACAATGAACTGCATTGCGTCGGGCCTGGGCTGGACGGGTTAAACCCGGCCGAGATGTTTAAGGCCGCGTTTCGCGGCGAGATCAACCTGGCGTTGGCGTTCGCGGTTGGATGCTTTCTGCGAATCCGAAAGGAGGTCGGCGCAGGCCGGGCAGCACACGCCTTCTTCGAACTTGGAATGAGCGCGGTCAGCAGCAGAGACGGGCGCAAGGCAGCCATGACAGATGCTGAAAAGTCGAGAACCCTTAACCCATGACCGACGGCCACGCGTTCATCAAAAACAAAGCAGCCACCTTCCCACCGGCTGTCCTCGGCTTTTACATCCTCAAGATATTTGAGAATGCCGCCCTTGAGATGAAACACGTTCTCGAAGCCTTCATGCCTCATGAAGCTGGACGCTTTTTCGCAGCGGATGCCGCCGGTGCAGAACATGGCGATCTTGGCCTGCTTCTTGTCAGCGAGGTGCGCGCGCACCCAGTCAGGGAATTCTCCAAAACTCTCCGTATGCGGATCGAGAGCGCCCTTGAACGTGCCGACTCCAAATTCATAGGAGTTACGCGTGTCGATCAAGACGATGTTGGGATCATCGATGAGCGTATTCCAATCCTTGGCCTCGACATAGGTCCCGACCATATCGCTGGGATTGGCCTTCACCGGTCCGATGGTCACGATTTCCTTCTTCAGCCGCACTTTCATGCGTCGGAATGGCTTTTCGCCCGCGAAAGAGAATTTCGGGTTGAAATCTTTCAAACCGGTAATGTTGGAGATGCCCTGCAACGCCTGGTGGAGCTGTTCGGGCTTTCCCGCAATGGTGCCGTTAATACCTTCCTCGGCAATCAGCAGCGAGCCGCAAATCCCCAAGCTGTTCAGCTTGGCCAGCAAAGGCTCTTGCAGGCTCACAAAGCCAGGCAGGGGCGAAAATTGATATAGGGCTGCGATTTTATAGGCATCGGCCATGCCGCCTCATAGTCAAATGATACAATTAAAACAATTTGCTTGTCACCCATGGCCAGTTTGGATTTAACTTGAAGCTCCTATTCAGGGAGTAAGCATGATGAAAGTAGTGAAATTTGCAGCGGTGCTGGCCGCTGGGCTCGTTGCCATGGCCGTGTCAGCCTCTGCCGCCGATAAGATTGGTAACTGCGAAGTGACGGGCAAGAAAGGCTCGTTCCCGATCGCAAAGCCGGCCAAGGCAGGCCAGTTTACGGTTGAAACCAATCTGCCGGGCCCAGTGTGGTGGAACGGCGATACGCCGGAAACCATCAAGGACGGCATGGAATATTGCATGGCCGCCGAAATCGCCTGGCGCGCCGGCCTTGACAAGCTCGTGGTCGTGAATACCGACTGGGATCCGCTGATTGCCGGCCAGACCCATGACTTCGACGTTGCTTTCTCGCAGATCTCGATCACCGACGAGCGCAAGAAGGTGCATGACTTCTCGGTTCCATATTTCAACTCCGACATTGGCGTTCTCGCCCGTGCCGATGCGCCCGTTGATGGTACGTCGATCAAGAAGGTGAAGGTTGGCGTGCAGCAGTCGACGACTGGCATGGCTTTCGCCACCGACAAGCTCGGCCTCACCAACACCCAGGTCTATCCGGACCAGGGTTCGATGTTTGCCGCTTTGAACGCCAAGCAGATCGATGCCGCAATCACCGACACGTCGATCGTTCTGGCTCAGGAAGTGGAAAGCAAGAACAAGAACCTGGTCGTCGGCCAATACAAGACGGGTGAGACCTATGGTGGCATCTACCAGAAGGGCGATCCCAACAATCCGATCATCGACAAGATCATTCAATCGATGGTGGATGACGGCACGATCAAGAATCTCGCCGCAAAATATCTCGCAGCCAGCTGGGGCAAAGATCCGGCCTCGGTTCCTTATTGGACGCCCTGATCTGAAGCGTGAAACCGCTTGACAGCACAGAAGATGCGCCAGGTTCTGGCGCATCTTCCCTCCACCAAAGGGCCGACCGGCTAGCCGTCGCCGCTGTCATATTCGCCCTGTTATGCATTGCTGCCGCAGTGGGCGCAGCCCGCCTGGTATCCAGGGCGCTCGACTTTCTTGGTTCGAATTTCACTCTCTACTGGCCGATTGCAGGCCTTGCCATTCTTTGTGTCGTAACGTTGTTGAAGCCGGCGTTGTCCGCGTGGCGCGGCGCGGCCGCGGCCCGGTCTTCCCTCGCCAAAGGCGATGTAGTCGAAGCCCGCATCCACACGGCAGACGCGCGCGAGCAGGCTCAGATCACCCTGGGGTGGGGCGTCTTCGCTCTCATCCTTCTCGGATTTGTCTGCTTTGTGTTGATGAATGATGCCGCGGTTGGCGACACTTTTTTCCGTGTCCCACTCATTCTCCAGAAATGGTGGCTGATCACCATCAAGTTCCTCACCGTAAATATTTTCATTTTCTTCGTCGCCGAAATACTCGTGCTGGTCTGGGGCCTGATCGTCGCCCTCGCACGCCTCGCGCCGGGCCGCGCTGGCAAGCCGATCCGCGCGCTTGCCATTTTTTACTGTGACTTGTTCCGTGGATTACCGGCCATCGTGACGTTGTATCTGATCGGCTTCGGTATTCCGACCTCGGGCATTTCCGAAATCATTCTGACGCCGATCGTCGGCTTGTTCGTCGATCTTAACGCCATGGATGTGCATGAGCGTGCCGCAGCTGTCCGCATCGACGTCACCTGGTGGTGCATCATTGCGCTCACCTTGACTTACGGCGCGTATGTTGCCGAAGTTTATCGCGCCGGTATCGAAAGCATCCATCACAGCCAGTTCATGGCGGCCCGCTCGCTTGGTCTCAGCTACATGCAGACCATGCGCCATGTGATTGTGCCTCAGGCCGTGCGCCGCATCATCGCCCCGCTGCTCAACGACTTCATCGGCTTGCAGAAGGATACGGCGCTGGTGCAGGTGCTGGGCGTAACTGACGCCTTCAACCAGTCCAAGATCATCGCCGCCAATGCCTTCAACCTGTCTGCCGTGACGGTCGTGGCCGCACTCTTCGTGATCGTCACCATCCCGCAGGCCCGCCTCGTCGACAAACTTGTCGAGCGCGACAACGCACGCATGAAGGCAGGGGGCTGAACGTGGCGTTTCTGGACATGAGGGCGGTGGAGAAAAGCTACGGCCCCGTGCACATTCTGCGCGGCCTCAATCTCGATGTGACGGAACACCAAGTTGTGTGTCTCATCGGTCCATCCGGTTGCGGCAAGTCGACATTGCTCCGCTGCATCAACCAGCTTGAACAAATCCAGGGTGGTGAAATCCGGCTGATGGGAGACCGCGTGTCAGGGCCGGGCGTGGATGTGAACAGCCTGCGCCAGCGTGTCGGCATCGTGTTTCAAAGCTACAACCTGTTTCCGCATATGTCGGTGCTGGAAAATGTGACACTGGCACCGCGCAAGGTGCTGGGAGTTGGCCGCGCTGAAGCCGAGGCCAAAGCCATGACGCTGCTGAAGCGCATCGGGCTCGAGGCCAAGGCGACAGCTTTCCCGGACCGTCTTTCCGGTGGCCAGCAGCAGCGTGTGGCGATCGTGCGTGCCTTGGCGATGGAACCGAAGCTCATGCTGCTCGACGAGATTACGTCGGCGCTTGATCCTGAATTGGTTTCAGAAGTGCTTAACATTGTGCGCGATCTCGCCTCCCAAGGCATGACCATGCTTCTCGCCACGCACGAAATGGGCTTTGCCAAGGAAGTCGCCTCCAAGGTCTGCTTCCTCTACGAGGGTCAGGTTCACGAAGAAGGCCCGCCCGAACAGATCTTCGGCGACCCCAAGATGGAGCGCACCCGCGGCTTCCTGAAGCGCATCATTGAAGCTGGCCGCCTGTAAGCTCTTTTGCCGTAAGCAAAAAAATATCTTGGCTCGCGTTTAAGTCGCACTGTCGCGTCAATTCGGCCTGAATTCCGCCCCAGTAATCTTCGATCTTGAAAAATGAACGCCCTGTAATGTTTGGGCAGAACACGAATCGTCCCTGGAGAGGAAAACCAACCAATGAAATTGAAGATCGCCGCCAGCCTTTTGGGTGTGGCTCTTTTTGTGCCGCCCGCTTTGCTTCCGGCAACTGCGGTTTTCGCGCAAGATCAGGCCGCGGGCCTGCCGCCTCAGGTGCAGCAGCTTCTCGAAGACAAGCGCCCGCTTCAGGAATTAAGCCCTGACGAACTTCGCGCGCGCTTCAAGGCTCTACGTCAGGCCATGGGCACGCCCGGTCTGCCGCCGGAAGCGCACCAGAAGCTGATGCAGATGGCGGAGGCCACGCGCGGCGAGCTGGAGGCCCGTAAGCAGGCCGGTGGTGACCAGGGCCAGCAGCAGCCCCAGGCCGAGCAAAGTCAGGACGGACAACCTCCAGCTGGCATGAAGAAGCCGAGGAAGCAGGCGGCGGAACAGGAACAGCAGCAACAGGGTCAGCCGCAACCTCCAGCGCCACCCAAGCCCGTAATCCAGGCCGAACAGCCGCCAGTGGAACCGCCGCAGCAGCCAGCGCCGCCCAAGCCTCCCAAGCAGATGGCGCAGCAGGAGCAACAGCCCGCCGAGCCACCATCCGCTCCCGTGCCACAACCGCAAGCGCAAGCCGGTGGCGAAGCACCACTGCCTCCACCTATCCAGCGCCTTCTCACCACCAAGCGCGATCTCAAGCAGATGAGCGATCAGGATTTGATGAAGTACCAGCGCCAGCTGCAACGCTTCTCAAACGATCCGAACCTGCCCGCCGATGCGCGCATGAAGCTTGCGGCGATGGATCAGGCTGCCCAAGCCGAATTGGCGGGCCGCCAGCAGCAACCACAGCAGAACGCCGGAGAGCAGCCCAAGACTGGCGATCAACCTGCTGGCAATGCAGCCGGAGGCAAGCCACCGGTAAACGCGGATGGTGAGCAACAGGCTCAGACACCGCTTTCAAAGCCTTTGGAAAAACCAACCAGTGCCGCGCCCGCCGCACCACCGCCGGCACCCGCGAGCACCTGACGAAAAGAAGGTGCAACAGCTTGATGCCAACGTCGCTGATCCCGCTGCTGAGAAACAGGCCAAGACTTATCTCGACGATACTGCCGACATTTCGAAGTTGAATGACGACGACCTGCGCAAGCGCCTTGATGACACGCGCGAACTTCTCGCCGCCAACCAGCTTTCGCAGGAGACTGAGCGCGCGGTGCGCGCCAAGCTTCTCAAAGAGCGCAACGTGCTTCGTGATCGCCTGGCACAGGCCGAGGCGGCCAAACAGCAACAGGCTGCCAACAATCCGCCGCCTGCACCCGGTCAAGGCCAGCAACAGGGCCAAGGCCAGCAACAGGGGCAGGGAGGAGGCAAACCTCCAGCAGGTGGTGGCAAGCCGCCAGGACAACCGCCAGCCCCGTTGCCGGATGTAAGCCAGCTGCCGGGCAAGCCGCTGCCGCCACCACCGCCGCCTCCGCCGCCAAGTCCGCACCGTCAGGCGGACTCAATTTAACGTGGACATCAACTTCATTTCCGATGCCACGCCACCGCGCATGGTGTTGCAGGACCGCCGTCGTGCTGACGACTTGCAGATTTCAGAACTGCAGCGCCGCATCCAGGTTTACGACGATGCCCAGATGGACGATCGCTACGATCCGAGCTACCGCGATTACTGGCGCCAGTCCTTGAACTATGACCGCGAGTTGCTGCGCCGCCGCCTGATGTGGGAGCGGCGCCACCGGGCCATGGAACTTGCTGCACAGGCACAGCAGAACCAGCTCGACGTCGACATTAATATCGGTCAGCCAATCCGGCCGCACAAGCCGCGTACGGTATTTGCGGCTGAGGTTGATGACCAGGAGCTGGAAGATGTGCTGACAGCTGCGCCGGCGCAACGTTATCAGCCGCAATACAGTGTGCAGGACATCGCCAATGATGAATCGCTGCGCGATGCGCTGCCGCGCGTTGAGGTCGACACCATCCACTTCGGCTACAATGAGGGCTTCGTGCGTGAAGAGGAACTTTCACACCTCGACACCATCGCAACGCTCATCGAACGCATCGTGGCAAAATATCCACGTGAAGTATTCCTCATCGAAGGCCATACCGACGCCATGGGGTCGGACGTCTACAATCTCAAGCTTTCGAAGCTGCGCGCTGATAGCGTGAAGCAGATGATGACGACCTACTACAACATTCCAGCCAATAACCTGCGAACAGTGGGCCTTGGCGAGCGCTTCCTGAAGATCCCGACGGCCGATCCGGAACCGGAGAATCGCCGCGTCTCCGTGGCGCGCATCACGCCGCTTTTGGCCAACGGCCAGTAATACGAGACCAAATCGACAAGGCCGGAGCTGCGAAGCTCCGGTCTTTTGTTATCAACAGTTGTCATGGCACCGTTACCCGGCTGTTAACTTTGCATTAACGCCGAAGAAGCTGCCAAGCATTTGAAAAGAATCATTTTCCTGAAAGCAGAATCGGCACATGAGTTCACGCCCATGAGCCTGACCAACCGCCGTGAAACCCGAAAGATGTTCCTGTTTCTCGCCGTTTGCCTGAGTTTGGCGATCCTCGCCCCGGTGGCCGTGTTGGCCGCCTAGTGTAACAGCGTGGAAACGGCGCTCCAGCGCACTTCCTTGTGCTTTTCCAGATAATATCCGAGGTCTGGCCGGCTGATGAAAGGCTCGATGTCCAGCGCCTTGATGTCTTTGTGATGGTTGAGTGACACACGGTACAGGCTGTGGAAGGCCAGAAACTCCTTGAACTTCTCTGCGTCAGGAGCAGCGGATTGCGCCACGCGCATCAAATTTTTCCGGAAGCTTTCCGCGTAACTCGGCGCGGGCCCATTGAGGAACGGTATCTTGTAGTGCTCCGCCACCGCGGGGTCGAAGGCAACGGGCACGAGATTGTACGAGGCTTCCGCATTGAAGGGTGCTGCCGCCGCAGCCGCGCACCACTTTTCAATCTGGGGCTGGAATTCCTGATAGACATCAAGCGGCAGGACGAAAAAGACGGCAACCTGGGAACCGTCCGCACGCGTCACATATCTTTGCCACGACATGGAAAAAGTCTGCCAGAGCAGGCTTTCTGGATGATTGAAAAAATGCCGTGTCTTTTTTGACCGTGAACTCTTTGGATTTTATGGTTGATAAATGGTTATGGCGCCAGTGGCCTAAACCTCGGTTTATCTCGCGGGCCTAAGCCTCAGGCGATGAGTCCTAAACCTGGTGCCAATGGCATTCAGCATCAATCTTCGTCACATGGCCCTCGACCGCTACTCCCGGCGGCAACTCCCCAAGAGGATCCATTATGACTTTCAAATTTTCTTCCATTGCTGCCATTGTTCTGCTCTCCAGCCACGCCGCATTTGCGGCAGGCGCAACCTGCAGCACGGCAACGCTCGACAAATTCAAGCCCCAGGCTGATCTCACGGCGGCCCTGAAGGCCAAGGGCGTCACCGTCTCAAAAATCAAGGTCGAGAAGGGCTGCTACGAAGTCTACGCCAAGGACGCCGCCGGCAAGAAAATGAATCTTGCGTTCAATGCCGAGACGCTTGATCCGGTCGACAATCCGGAAGCTGGCGAAAACTGAGTGCGAAGATGAAGCGGGTTCCGAACGCGAGTTCCAAAAAGAAAATGATTCGTGTTTGGGACCCATTTGTCAGAATATTCCACTGGTCACTTGTGCTGATGATGATTGCCAATACGTTCTTCATCAACGGGGACAAGGGCATTCACCACTGGATTGGCTACGCTGTGGCGGCGCTGATTGTTGCGCGTATCATTTGGGGTTTCGTGGGCTCAACCTATGCACGGTTCTCAAGCTTTCCGCCAAGTCTTGCGGGTTCAATCGAACAGATGGCCGATATCGCGGTGGCAAGGAAAACGGTCCACACCGGGCACACACCACTCGGCGCCTTGATGATCTATAATCTGTTGCTGACAGTCATTGTCATCTGCGTTTCGGGATACTTGATGACGACAGATGCATTCTGGGGCACCGAATGGACTGAGCGCCTGCATAAGGCATCGGTCGTTTGGGTGGAATTTTCAGCCGCCGTGCACATCGTTGCTGTTATCGTCGAAAGCTTCCGGACCAAGGTGAACCTTCCACGCTCAATGGTTACGGGTTACAAGAAACTTCCGTAGCGGATTGAAGCCAGGAATGAAAATAAAGCTGCCGGTTCTCGTCATCGCGCTGATTGCAGGCCAGATCATCTGCGCTGCCGTGTTTCTGGATAATGTCTTGTCAGATGCCTCGGAGGACTTCGGCTTTGACTGGCGTCAAGTCTCCGCAATTCTCGCCATTGTGGCTTTGATTGCGGGGATCGCGTTCGAAACGTTTTATTTGTTCGGTCTCTTGCAGCGGAAAGCCAGCCTGGAACGCAGTGTGGGCATGGCCTCTTCAGCCTTGCACGATGTGATCGAAAGCCACTTCACGGAATGGAAGCTGACGGCCAGTGAGCGCGACGTGGCGGCGTTGATGGTGAAGGGGCTGAGCATTGCCGAGATTGCCAAGGTGCGCGGCTCAGCCGAAGGAACCGTGAAGGCACATCTCAACAACATCTATCGCAAATCGGCCACGCGTAACCGCGCCGAGGTGCTCTCCAGCATCATGGATGCGATGCTCGACAAACCGCTGCTCGCCAAATGAATAGCCCCTGCACACCGCAGGGGCTTTTGCCATGACTAAACGCTATCGGTGTCTGTTCAGGCGATGAGCTGATCCGCAGGCACATAGGCGTAGCCCAAACCATCAGCCACCGCCTTGTAGGTAACCTTGCCCTTGGCGACGTTGAGGCCATTCTTCAAATGATGGTCGTCCTGCAAGGCCTTCTTCCAGCCCTTGCCGGCAATCGCCAGTGCAAAGGGCAGGGTGGCGTTGTTGAGGGCGAAGGTCGATGTACGCGCCACACCACCCGGCATGTTGGCGACACAGTAGTGGATGACCCCCTCAACCACATAGGTCGGGTCAGCATGTGTCGTGGCATGCGAAGTCTCTGCACAACCACCCTGGTCGATGGCGACGTCAACGAAGACCGAGCCGGGCTTCCAGTCCTTGAGCATCGCCTTGGTGATGAGCTTTGGCGCGGCAGCACCGGGGATCAGCACGCCGCCGATGACGAGATCAGCCGAGGCGCATTCATCTTCAATCACGCTTTGCGTGGAATAGAGCGTCTTGAGGCCAAGGCCGAAGCGTCCGGTCAATTCTTCCATGCGATCAGTCGAACGCTCGATCACCGTGACATCAGCGCCCATGCCGAGAGCAATAGCGGCGGCATTGGTGCCAACGACGCCACCACCGAGAATGACGACCTTTGCCGGAGCCACGCCTGGCACGCCGCCGAGCAACATGCCGCGTCCGCCTTGCGCCTTCTCGAGGCAATGCGCACCGGACTGCACTGACATGCGGCCCGCAACCTGGCTCATCGGGGCAAGCAGGGGAAGGCCACCACGGCCGTTGGTGACAGTCTCGTAGGCGATGCAGATGGCGCCGGACTTCACGAGGTCTTCGGTCTGCTCCGGATCGGGTGCCAGATGAAGGTAGGTATAGAGGATCTGACCGTCGCGCAGCATGGCGCGTTCGCCAGCTTGCGGCTCCTTCACCTTCACGATCATCTCGGCTTTGGCGAAAATCTCTTTCGGCGTGTCGATGATGGTGGCGCCGGCGGCCTTGTAGTCCTGGTCGCTTGAGCCGATGCCGCCGCCGGCATTCTTCTCAACCATTACCGCATGTCCGTTGCGCACCAGTTCGCGCACCGACAGCGGGGTCAGGCCCACGCGGTATTCGTGATTTTTGATTTCCTTCGGCACGCCGATCAGCATGAAATTCTCCCATCCCAATGAAAGCCGGAACATATCCTTTCACGGCTGGTGAGAGTTTTCAAAGCAGGGCCGCTTCCACAAGCCTGTTGGAATAATATTCGAATAAATGCTAGAAATGCGGCATGGAAAACCGGAAACTGGATAGAACAGACAAGATTATTCTTGCCGAGCTGCAACGCCAGGCCCATCTGCCGTTGACGCAGCTTGCTGAAAAAGCCGGCCTTTCCGCATCATCCTGCCACCGCCGCGTCAAGCAACTGGAAGAGCAGGGTGTGATCATGGGCTATGCCGCACGTCTCGATGGCCGCGCACTCGGCCTTGCCAATGAATTCTTTGTTGAAGTTTCACTCGCTTCGCAGACGGAGGAAGCTTTCGAACGGTTCGAAAAAGCCGTGCAGCGTGTGCCGGAAATTCTCGAATGCCATTTGATGAGTGGCCAGTTTGATTATCTGCTCCGCATCGCGGCGGCCGATGCCAATGATTACGAACGCATCCATCGCACCAAGCTCTCGCGCCTGCCGGGCTTGCAGCGCATCCAGTCATCCCTGGCCTTGCGTGCGGTGAAAAGCTGGGCTGGCTATCCGGTCGCTTGAACAGGTTCGGCCTTGCGCCCATCCATCGTGATCATGAAAAGGCCTGAGGCAATGACGATGGCAGTGCCGAGGATCGTATAGAAGTCCGGATAATCGCCAAAAATTGTGATCCCGAATATCGTGGCCGTGATGATGGCGGAATATTCGAGCGGCGCCACGAAGTTTACCGGTGCTGAAAAATACGCCCTTACAAAAAACACGGTCGAAATCATGGCAAATGCGCCAATTGCGAACATGACGACGGCATCGCGCCATGTCGGCCAGGCGAAATCAGCGGTAAGGGCGGCAAGCGACGGCGTGGCGCTGGCATCAATGTGCAGAAGGGTGATGAGGAGACCCAGCAGGGCGGCGCCGGACAGGTAACACATGCTCTGTAAATTGGCGACCACAAGCGGATCGATCGCCACTTTCACCTTGCGGCCGACAAGTTGGCCGACAGCGTAGGAAAAGCCGGAATATATCGCGAGCAAAGCTGAAGGCTGAAAGCTCTCACCGCCGGGGCGCACGCTCACCAGAACCCCGCAGAAACCCAGCGCAATGGCGAGCCAGCGATAGGCCGGCACTTTCTCGCCCAACACCGGTCCCGCCATCGCACCCACGAAGAAGGGCATGGTGAAGTAAAGCGCCGTTGCATTGGCCAGCGGCAGCGTGGCGATCGAAAGACAGAAACCCAGATAGGATGTAAACAGCAGGAAACCTCTCACCAGAATGAGCGCCGATCCGCGCGGCACCCGGAAAAGGTTGCGTCCGATGATGGCGCCCCAGATGGCGAACAGCGCGATGGCGACCATGCCGCGGAATATGATGGTTTCCCAGATCGGGTAGCCCGCGTTCATCGCTTTGAACAACGCGTCCTGGGTGGTGGCGAAGAAAATCCCGGAAAGAAGATAAGCCGCCGCCCGCGGCTTGTTGTCGGCACTCATGAGGACTGCTTGATGAGTTCCGACAGCAGCTTGATTCCAGGTTCGATCTTTTTCTCATCAATCGACGAGAAAGCCAGCCTGAAATAATTGCGCGGTCCGTTCGAGACACCGAAGCAGGCGCGGCCTGCGTTGATGAGAATGCCCCGCGCCTGCGCGATGGATGTGAGCACATCGGAATCGAGCTTTGCCGGTCCCTTCACCCAATAGCTGGTGCCGCCAAAGGATGGGTTCTTGGAAGAGGACGGCAGGTGCCTCGACAGCGCCTCGCCCATGATCTCCCAGCGCGTGCGGTAAGCCTTGTGAAGTTTCCGGATCAACGCGTCATGATGGCCGAGCGACAGGAACAGCGCAGCCGTGCGCTGATTGTTGGTTGGCGCGTGCCGCACCATCAGGCGGCGCAGCGCGCGTGCTTCGGCGATCAAGGCTTTCGGCGCCACCATAAACCCCAGCCGCAGGCCGGGGAAAAGCGTCTTTGATAGCGAACCGACATAGATCACGCGGCCTTCGTCATCGAGTGATTTCAGCGCGGGGCAGGGCTCGTTCACATAATTGGTCTCGAACTCATAGTCGTCTTCGATGATGATGAAGTTTCGTTCCGAAGCTTTCTTGAGAAGCGCCATGCGCCGCTCCAGCGGCATCGTCACCGTCGTGGGAAACTGGTGGCTCGGCGTGGCGTAGACAATGTTGGCTGCATCAAGCTCTGGCCCGACGGTAAGCCCGGCATGATCGACGGGTGTCAGCGACACATGCGGCGTGCGCAGCTGGAAGATGTTGCGCATGTCGGGATAGCCCGGCTCTTCCATCGCGATCTTCGTATCCGGGTTCACCAGCAGGCTGGTGATCAGGTAGATCGCGTTTTGTGCGCCGAGCGTGACGAGGATCTCGTCATCATGCGCCATGATCCCGCGCCGCGGCAGGATGCGGCGGCGGATCTGTTCGACGAGCAGCGGGTCATCCGCGTTGGCCGCATCATTGGTCCAGTCGCCGAGCCACTTCTTGCCAAGCGCCTGCCGCGTACAGTCGCGCCACTCGGCCAGTGGAAACAGTGTGTGGTCCACCTGGCCATAGATGAAGGGGTAGGTGAAATCCTGCCAGTTGCGCGGCTTGTCAATATTGACCTGCCGCGAAGGATGCTTGTTGACGAGATTGTCCCAGTTCAGGCCCGTATGTTTGGGCTTCTGCGGCTCGGTCTTGCTGCGCGGCCGCGGCACATGGTCTTCCAGTGCCTTGTCAGCCACAAAATATCCCGAGCGCTGCTTGGCCAGCAGATAACCATCATCCAGCAGGCCCTGATAAGCCAGCACCACCGTGTTGCGTGAAACACCCAGCGACTTCGCCATCTTGCGTGTGGAAGGGATGGGCTCTTGCTGGTCCAGCTGCCTGTCCAGGATCGCAGACACCAGCGCCTCGCGAATCTGGGTTTGCAGCGACGCATATTCGCCGCGCTTGATGTGGATGAGCCAGTCGCGCATGAAGGGTCTCTCGGGGAAAAATTGGACCCATATAGGTCCAGATTGAGAGCTTTGGCTAGGGCCATGCCGGACATTGCAGCCTTCATAAAAACGCATCTCACCTTGGCACCGGCCAAGGCTGTGCCCGGTATCATGCTCCATCAAGCGCATCCCAAGAGTGGGCTGACAGGTTTTCTCGGCGATGATGGACCAGCCCCCTATTGGGCTTATGGTTGGGCCGGCGGGAACGTGCTGGCGCGTTACATTCTCGACTGGCCATCAGATGTGACGGGCAAGCGGCTGCACGATCTCGGAACGGGAGGCGGCCTCGTGGCTATTGCAGCTGCAAAGGCAGGTGCACTTGTTTCTGCCATTGATAGTGATGCCCATGCCATTGCCGCGGCGCGTCTCAATGCCGAAGCCAATGGCGTTGCGCTGGAACTGCATCACGGCGATGCCTTCGCCACCCCCATATCTGATGTCGATATCATCACCATGGGAGATCTTTTTTACAACGAAGGTTTGGCGCAGCAAGCACTGGCCTTTGCGTGTCGCGCTCATGAGCAAGGCATCAAGGTTTTGATCGGCGACCCGGGCCGCAGGATGCTTCCTCAAGGTCAACTGCGCAAGATTGCGGAATATCCGGTTCCGGATTTCGGCCAGTCCCTCGCCGCACCCGCCACCGTATGGACCTTGGCGTGAAAGGACTGCGTCTCGCCGCTCCGGCAGGGACAACCGTCCACAACTGGCCTAAGCTCCGCTTGCTGCAGTGTTGAAATTCATATAAAGATATCTTTATATAGTTCTTCCGGAGGTTCCATGTCGCGCCCATCATTCACCGAAGCCCTCAACAGCCGTCCCTGGCTTCTTGCCGACGGTGCCACAGGCACGAACTATTTCCAGATGGGCCTGGTGTCGGGTGATGCGCCTGAAATGTGGAACTTCGAGCATCCCGATCGTGTGCGCTCGCTCCACAGGCAGTTCATCGAGGCTGGCGCTGATATCGTGCTCACCAACTCCTTCGGTGGCAATCGCCACCGTCTCAAGCTGCACAATGCGCAGGATCAGGTGCGCGAGATCAATGTCGCAGCTGCCAAGAACGCGCGCGTTGAGGCTGATGCCGCGGGCCGTGCCGTCTATGTCGGCGGTTCCATGGGCCCCACGGGCGAAATCTTCGAACCGGTCGGCACTTTCTCCTATGATGATGGCGTTGCTGCCTTCGAAGAACAAGCCAAGGCGCCTGAAAGAAGGTGGCGCCGATGTGCTCTGGATCGAGACCATGTCGTCCGAGGAAGAGCTGCGCGCCGCTGTCGAAGGCGCCGCCAAGGCTGGCCTGCCCATCGTCACCACCATGAGTTTTGACACCAATGGCCGCACCATGATGGGCATCACGCCCCAGGCCTTTGGCAAGCTCGCCACGCGACTTGAAGGCAACGCCGGTAGCGATCGGCGCCAACTGCGGTGTCGGCGCATCAGAACTGGTAGCAACCGTCATGGGCATCACCACCGAGCGTCCAGATGCCATCGTCGTCGCCAAGGGCAATTGCGGCATTCCGCAATATCATGACGGTCACATCCACTACACCGGCACACCGGAACTGATGGCCGACTATGCCCGCATCGCGTTCGATGCTGGCGCCCGGATTATAGGCGGCTGCTGCGGCACCAGCCCGGAACATCTCGCAGCAATGCGGAAGGCACTTGAGGGCTACACCAAGGGCCAGAAACCGACGATCGCCTATGTCGAGGAGAAGCTTGGCTCTGTCTCGCAGCTCGCCAAGGGTGTCGATACGGCAGCCGCAGGTGCCGCCCGCCGCGAACGCCGCCGCAGCTA